>CBDBLZ010000021.1:462500-1478440 GCA_965207385.1 Rhodothermales bacterium | reverse complement strand
CGCCAGGACATTGAGACGCCGTAGGCTGGCGGCCTGCATTCACAGGTTTGGCTCCCACGGCCTCTCCCTGGCAGGACGCACGCAGGAAAACATCCTGACCCGGCTGGTGGCGGCTAACACGGTCGCCAGAGTGCACTAGTAGTCCGCGTGCGGCTGGCTCGGTGCCTACCGGGGCACGGGGATAGCGAAGACCGGCGGCTTCGGCAGCGAAAGCCAACCCCAATCGAATTCAAAGGATGGACCGTAGCTGTCCAGATGCGTCCTCGGCCTTGAGCCTACGTCACACTCGGTGGTGCTTCCCATGACTGTTCCCCGCTCCGGCGCGACCTTCTGGCAGTACTTGCCGCAAATGGTCCCAATTCGATCTCTACAATTGAGAGTCTGCTTCGGAATCGGCCCGCCAGCCGAACCGTACAGGAACACCTCGCTCTTCTTCGGAAGATCAAGCTGGTAGAGAGCGCTGGAAGCGGGTGCGGTACTTCCTGGAAATTGAAGAGGCCTGTCGTCAATTGACCGGCTCCGCGCATTTATCTGCGCATTTCCGCGCATTTCCACGCGTTTATCCGCGCGTTGTGCAGGCAAAGCACGCTCCGGTCCCACCCAATATGACTCTGAATACTCACTCCAGGAGGCGCTAATCAGGAATTGGCGTGCCCGGGAGGATTCGAACCCCCGGCCTTCTGATCCGTAGTCAGACGCTCTATCCAGCTGAGCTACGGGCACGTGATCGCAAAAACGAATCCCGTATACAGCCGGTTCCTCTGCTGAGCCCGTGAACGCACGCTATGACTGCATAATAGTAGGAGGCGGACTGGCCGGGGCGACGGCGGCATTCCGGCTATCTTCTCGCTGCCAACTCCTTCTTATTGACGCAGGAGGCGGCTCCTCAAGGATCGCTGCGGGCATAGTCAATCCGCTGGCAGGACGGCACGCAAGGGTAGTCTGGAAAGCATTTGCCGCTCTGGACGCCCTTTGCGAAACCCTTGCGGCAGCAGGATGCCCGCACCTTTTCAAAGGGCAAGGTGTCTTGAGATGCGCCCTGGACACAAAGCAGGCATCAGACTTTCAAGCCTTGGCCTCGCGCTTGCCCGAATCAGCGACCTGGCTTTCGCACGGCGCCGTATGCGAGCGATTTCCTGGAGTCCACGCTCCGCTCGGAGCCCTGTTCGTGCGACAGGGAGGTACTCTCAACGCGCGGGCATATACAGATGCGTTACTGGAAGCGGCGCGCCGGAATGGAGCCGACCTTTGCCTGCGAACGCGCGTCCAGTCCTGGGGAGAAGACGGCGACGAGCGCTTCGTATCCACGAAAAAAGGCCGCATTCGAGCGCGGATTATCATATTTGCACTGGGTTACGGATTTCAGCATTTCAGGAAGCTCCGGCAGCTTAACCTGAAGACCAACAAGGGGCAATTGGTCCTCAGTCCACGCCCTTCCGCGCTCAGGACTGAAGTCCCCCTGACCGGCAGCGGCTATGTAGTGCCCGCCGGGCGCACCGTAGTCGTGGGCACAACGTACGAGCGAGGTTTCACCGACCTGCAGCCTTCCCTCGCCCGGTCGCGCACTATCCTCAACGAGGCGGCCCTGATGGTGCCGGCCTTGAATCGAGCCCCGGTGCTGGAGCAGTTTGCAGGAGCCAGGGTGACGGTTCCCGGCACACGCCTTCCGATGGTTGGACCCGTGGCTGACAGCCAAGGGCTCTGGGTGCTTACCGGCATGGGCTCAAAAGGGATCATGTTTTCGGCTCTCATCGGTCGGGAAATCGCCGGCTATCTGGACTGTCCGGAGAGCATTCCGCCGGAGCTGAGGGTCTCCTATGCGTAGCCGCGTCCCGCAGCGCATCCGTAATTCAAGGCTTCTTGGCTGCGCAGGCACACACGGTGATGTGAGGCGTTTCTAGTTTGTTGCCAATTCCGGAAATGGGAACCGTACCGACCGTCCGAATTGCACTCCATCACTTTTCCTAAAGACAGATGCTAGACGTAGCCTTACAATCGACAGCCGACATCCTGGGGGGCTCTGCCGACGAGCTCCTTGCCCACAAGTGCCGGACCATCCCCAAGGAGAACCTGCACCTGCCGGGGCCGAACTTTGTAGATGAGGTATGGGGAGGCTCAGATCGCAATCCTCGCGTGCTGCGCGC
This sequence comes from Rhodothermales bacterium, assembly GCA_965207385.1. Classification (GTDB taxonomy): domain Bacteria; phylum Bacteroidota; class Rhodothermia; order Rhodothermales; family Bin80; genus CAZXEU01. Next base: position 1,476,296 of record CBDBLZ010000021.1, on the reverse strand, counting down.
CCTGCAGACGCTGTTTGGAAACGGCCGCCTTGCCGGCACCGGCTATCTCTCCATTCTCCCCGTGGATCAGGGAATCGAGCATTCAGGCGGGGCATCCTTCGCCAAGAACCCAATTTACTTTGACCCGGAGAACATTGTGCGTCTCGCGATCGAGGGAGGCTGCAACGCGGTGGCCTCCACGTTTGGCGTACTCGGTTCGGTGGCTCGAAAGTATGCCCACAAGATCCCGTTCATTCTGAAGTTCAACCACAACGAGCTGCTCTCCTATCCCAACACGCATGATCAAATCCTGTTTGCAAGCATTGACAATGCCTGGGACATGGGATGCGTTGCCGTAGGTGCCACAATCTATTTCGGCTCTGCTGACTCGAACCGGCAATTGCAGGAAGTAACAGAGGCATTCGCTCATGCACACGAGCTCGGGATGGCCACCATCCTTTGGTGCTACGTCCGCAACAGTGTATTCAAGGTCAACGGTGTTAACCACGAGGCGTCAGCGGACCTGACGGGACAGGCCAATCACCTTGGCGTAACTATTGAGGCCGATATAATCAAGCAGAAGCAGCCCACCTCCAACGGCGGCTATGCCGCGCTCAACCAGGGCAGCGCCCGTTACGGCAAATTCGACGAGCGCATTTATACAAAGCTCGCATCAGACCATCCGATCGATCTCACCCGCTATCAGGTTGCGAATTGCTATATGGGAAGATGCGGCCTGATCAATTCCGGCGGAGCTTCGGGCGCCAATGACCTGTTGCAGGCCGTCACGACGGCTGTAGTCAACAAAAGGGCCGGAGGAATGGGGCTGATCTCCGGGCGGAAGGCCTTCCAGCGGCCCATGCAGGAAGGCATCGGTATCCTGAACGCAATCCAGAATGTCTACCTGGACAAGTCTGTGACCGTAGCGTAGTCAGGGATCCGATCAGTGCCGGTCTGTTGACGTGCCCCAGTAGGGATGGCTGATCTTCCACCAACGCAAATCGAGGAATCCACATCGGGCTCAGAATCGGGGGCGTCAGATGCCGACCGATTCCCTGCCTGGGCGCAGGAGCTGGCGCGCAAGTATTTCACGAAGACGCTGAACCAGTTTATCCTGCACGGCAATGTTCGCGACCTTGTTCGTACTGTAGGTTCGCAGGACGATCCGGAGTATGTCACACTCACCGAATTCCTGACGGGAGATCTGTTCGCCTCTCGTGATATCGTGATCCTGTACGACCGGTCTGCAGGCATTCACTTTACCAATGAAGAGTCGCAGCGGGATTTCAACAGGGCTGTAACCGGCTACGACACCATATTTGGAACCGCATTTGCACAGCGAATGCCGAAGGACCCCGTTCGTGTCTTTTCCCTCCTGGACAACTTCTTCAGGATTCGCATTGGCCAAGGGAAGCGGATCGCCTGCATTATCGACTTTGCCGAGACCATCATTCCCATGGCCGAGGCATCGATGTATTCGTCCGAGGACCGAAACGCACTCGTATTCTTGCAGCGATGGGCCCACGACCAGCTGTTTCTGAAGAGTGATTTCACAGTGTGTCTGGTTGCCGAGAATCTCAGCGACCTGAATCAGCAGCACGTCCAAAGCCCTTGGACCGCAGAGATCAACATTCCACTCCCTGTTGAGCAAGACAGGCTGGACCTTGCCCGATGGTATGCAGCCTCGAAGGGCACCTCATTCGAGGACCTCGCCGGCATTCCAATTGAAGTACTGGCCACCAATACTGCGGGACTCAGCTATATCCAGCTCAGAACCATTCTTGCCGATGTCATAGAAAACCGCGTCAGAATGACCTTCGAGCAGCTCGCCGAGCTGAAGAAGGAAATGATCGAGGAGGCGGCCTTCGGCATGCTGGAATTCGTGGAGACCGAATTCGATCTCGACATGGTGGCCGGCCACGATGAGGCCAAGAAGCACCTTCGCGACGCGGCGCGTGCCCTCCGCAACAACAGGCCCGATGTCCTCCCCATGGGCTACCTCGTCAGCGGCCCGGTAGGTACGGGCAAGACCTTTCTCATAACGTGCTTTGCCGGGGAAATCGGAATCCCTATGGTAAAGCTGAAGAACTTCAGGTCGCAATGGCAAGGACAGACGGAGGGGAATCTGGAGAAGATTCTCCACCTTCTTGAGGCCATGCCACCGATCGCCGTCATGATTGATGAAGCCGACGCGGCCCTCGGAAACAGGGACGCGCAGGGTGACTCCGGCGTCTCAAAGCGCGTCTTCGGTCAGATCGCCTCATTCATGAGCATGCCACAACACCGTGGTCGCATTCTCTTTTTCCTGGTTACGGCCCGACCCGACCTGATGCCGATAGACCTGAAGCGTCAAGGCCGGGCCGAGGAGCACATCGCCCTTTTCTACCCCACAACCAGGCAAGGCCGTGAGGAGCTCTTGCGGGTTATGATGCGAAGAACCGGCGTTGAGCTTTCCATGTCCGAGATTCCCGAGCAATTGCTGAACGGCGAGCGCACTTTCAGCGGCGCGGATATGGAGGCACTGCTTACGCGGGCCAAGTTCCGGGCTGCCGCTTCCGAGGACGCCGGAGCTCCGGTTACGCCGGACATGCTCGAATCCGTGGTGGAAGATTTCATCCCCCCCACCTATCCGGTGGAGGTGGAATTGCAAACCCTGTCGGCCGTGGTGGAATGTACAAGCCGGGAGCTGCTGCCTGAAGAGTATCGGCATCTTGACCGGGAGGCAGTGGTGCAGCGCCTGGCCGATCTCAAGATGCTGGTGGCCTGAGTCTGCAAACTGCAACCGCACACGGAACCCGGTTCATTGCAAAGCGCACGTTCGAGAGCTGACGGCGCCGCCAGGGAAGCAAGCAGCCTGGTAACCGTGCCTTGACAGTGTGACGCACAATGCTGTAATTGTCGGCCTGCCGGGCACCGGATGCCCGAAGGGCTGACCGGTCCGTCGCGCGGGCCAGATTGCCCGACAATAACAATCAGGAAGAACCGGACTATTACTCATGCCCAGTGCCCGATTGGCATGCTCGCTTTTCGTCGCCGTAGTTCTCGCAGGCCTCCAGCCGGGATACGCCCAGGTTGACAGCGGCGAGCGCCTCCCGGATGTCACGCGTTCCTACGCGTTGGAGAATGCCCGCGTCGTACAGGCGCCGGGATTGGTGTTGGAGCGGGCCACCGTACTGATCCGGGATGGCTTGATTGTGGCGGTTGCGCCAGATGAGAGCATTCCGTTTGACGCCGAGCGCATCGCGGCCGATTCGCTCTCGGTTTATGCAGGCTTCATCGACGGACTTTCGCACGCAGGGATTCCCGAGCCCGAAGACGAACCCAATCGCGATCGCCCGGACGATCCCGGCAATCCTCCTGATTCGGAGGCCGGAATTCAGCCCGACCGTGATGTTCGCACGATGTTGGATGCGTCTGACAAGCGAATCCAGGACCTTAGAGCGATCGGTTTTACCGCAGCGCATGTGGTGCCGCGTGGGCGCATGTTGCCCGGACAAGGCGCCGTGATACTCCTGACGGAGGGCAGCGCCAATGACCTTGTGATCAGGGGCAACGCCTCAACCTATTCGCAGCTTGCACCCGCCCGCCGCATGTACCCTGGAACAGATATGGCAGTGCTGGCGAAATGGCGCCAATTGCACCATGATGCCCGGAGAGCCCAGCAAATCGAGCGGCTTTACAGTGAAGATCCGACGGGGCTGCAGCGTCCGCTTTATAACCCGGCGCACTATGCCCTCTTTCCGGTAATAGACGGCTCGCAGCCCGTATACTTTAAAACCGAAGGTGTACTGGATCTGCACCGCACGCTCGCGCTTCAGGAAGAACTGGGATTCTCCATCGTACTTGCTGGCCTGGAGCAGAGCTATGCGGCTGTAGACCTGCTCAGGTCGGCCGGCCATCCACTTCTGCTGACACTCGGCCTGCCAAAGGAGCCCACCTCGGAAAAGGAGCCGGAAGTCACTGAGGCTACCCCGCCTTCGGACGCACCCGCAGAGTTGCCAGAAGCGGCGGAGCAGGAATACGACGCCACTTTCCGGACGCTCTCGTATCTGGACACTGCTGCCGAAAAGAAGAACTTGGAGGCACGCCGGCGGAAGGAGTACGAGCGACATGTAGGCACCGCGGCGCTGCTGCACGAGGCGGGGCTGGCATTCGGATTCACTACCCTCGACACCAAGTCCTCCGACATCGCGGAAAATATCCGGAAGATGGTCGAGCACGGACTGCCCGAGGATGCCGCGCTGGGTGCCCTTACTACGGGACCCGCCGGTATACTCGGCCTCTCGACGATCATGGGCACGGTGGAGGCGGGCAAGATGGCCAATCTGGTCGTGACGGACGGTCCCGTCTTTGATGAAGGTAGCAAGGTCCGCATGGTCTTTGTGTACGGGCGAAAGTTCGAGTTCGAAGCTGCATCTGCCGATACTGCCGGCACAGACCTGGTCGTGGCAGGTACGTGGTCCTTCGTAGTATCCAGCCCGGACGGGAATGTCCGCGGCAAGTTTATTCTGGAAGAAGAGCAAGGCGCGTGGACAGGCAGCATCACCCACGAATTGTCGGACGCTTCGATGACCTTGGGCAGCATCGAGATTGTCGGCAGCAGAGTTTCGTTTGCGTTCGATGAGCCGACTCTGGGCCCTGTGGTTGTCAGCCTTTCCGTCACGGGTGACCAGGTCGAAGGCGAGGCTGTCGTTGCGGAAGTTGGCCCGATGCCCATAACCGGCAATCGCGAACCGGAAGACTGAATCAGAAAATGAAGCACTTAGACCTTGCGCTGGCGCTGGCGCTTTTGGCTGCGCCTTCCGCGCTTGCCCAGGATAGCGGTAACGTACTGGTGCGCGGTGGCACGCTGCTAACCGTAACCCAGGGAACACTTGCAAACTCCGACCTGCTGATTCTCGACGGCAGAATCAGTGCTATAGGGACCGACCTCGATGCACCGGAAGGCACTCATGTGATAGACGCCGGCGGCATGTACGTGATGCCCGGCATCATCGATGCCCATTCACATATCGGCATCAGCAACGTGAATGAGAGTTCGGCACCGGTTACCGCACAGGTCTCCGTTGGAGATGTCCTTAACCCGTACAGTATCTCCATCTACCGTGCGCTTGCCGGCGGAGTCACAACTTCACACGTAATGCACGGCTCCGCCAATGTCATCGGAGGCCAGAACGAGACGATCAAGCACCGCTGGGGAATGACGGATCCGGACGAGCTGCGCATGGCGGGTGCTCCACGGACCATCAAGTTTGCTCTCGGCGAGAATCCCACACGTGTGCACGGTCGCGGCTCCAATATGCGTCCGGCCTCCAGAATGGGCGTGGAATATGTACTCCGCGAGACGTTCAGCAAGGCGCAGCGCTACACGGAAGCCTGGCGGGAGTACGAAGCGGAGCTCAGAACCAACCCGCGGGCTGTTTCGCCGCCTTACAACGGCCAGCTGGAAGTGATGAGCGATATTCTGTCGGGGGACATCCTCATTCACTGCCATTCCTATCGCGCAGACGAAATCCTTATGCTCATGCAGGTGCTCGAGGATTTCGGGGTTGACCGCGTGACCTTCCAGCACGTCAATGAAGGCTTCAAGATCGCGCCCGAGCTGGCAGCGTTCGGTACGGCTGGTGCCGCGGCGTCCGTGTTTGCAGACTGGTGGGCCTATAAGTTTGAAGTCTATTATTCGACGGCCTACAACGCTGCAATTCTTGCCCAGAACGGTGTGCTGACCTCGATAAACTCGGACTCGGGGGAGCTCAATCGCCACCTGTATCATGAAGCTGCCAAGGCACAGAAGTACGGTGACCTAAGCGACGACGAAGCACTATCGATGATTACTATCAATCCGGCGAGACAACTGGGAATTGACGATCGTGTGGGGTCTCTGGAAGTCGGAAAGGAAGGAGATGTCGCGTTGTTCGACAAGCATCCTTTGTCCGTCTATGCGATCGCCCAGAAGACCCTTGTCGATGGCAAGGTATACTTCGACATCGACATCGATGCGGATGACATGCGGCTGATTACGGATCCGGAAGCTGCCGTCGATACCGCGGTGTTGCAGGACGGCTCCCACAGCGATTCCTGCATGCATGATGGCGCCCTGGACCTGTACGGCTTTCTTGTTGACTCCGAATAGGCAATCCCATGATGACGTTCTTGGCGGCTTTCCTTGCCGCATCATTGTTGGCAGCACCTGCTGATCCGTCCAGGACGCCCGTTGCCCTTGTCAATGCACGTATCGTTACCGTAACCAGCGGGGTAATCGAAGACGGCACGCTGGTTATGGAGCAGGACCGTATCGTGGCCCTGGGGTCGGATGTCGATATTCCTGAAGGTGCCCGCGTCATTGACTGCGATGGACTGACGGTTTATCCCGGACTCATCGATTCCGGCACGCAAATGGGGCTCATTGAAGTGAGCTCGCTTGCGGAGACCAGGGACGCCTCAGAGCTGGGTGAGTATTCGCCGCAGATGAAGGCGCTGACTGCCGTCAACCCCAATGGCGTCGCCATCCCGGTAACACGTGTCAGCGGTGTCACCACCGTGCTCACCGAGCCCTCCGGGAACATGCTGCCCGGTCAATCCGCGCTCATTAACCTGCATGGGTACACGCCACAGCAGATGTTCGCAGGATTCGAGGGCGTCGTGCTGCAATTCCCTGCCACGGGCAGACGTGGCAGCTTTGATCGGCGCTCGGACGAGGACATTGAGAAGGCATCCAGGACTGCGCTCAAGAAACTGGATGACGCTTTTGATAGCGCGCGCCTGTACCACCGCATTGACTCCGCATTTCAGGCCAATCCTGCGGTGCAGCGCAAGCCGGAGTATGTGCCCTCCGTAGCAGCGCTGTTGCCGGTCTTGCGCGGCGAGCAAGCACTAGTTGTGCGCGTAAACGTCGCACGCGACATTGAGGCTGCTATCGATTGGGTGGGCAAGCAGCACCTGGAGCACGTGATCTTTACCGGCCTGTCGGAAGGTTGGCGAGTCGCCGACAAGATTGCCGAGGCCGGAATCTCCTGCCTCGTTGGTCCGGTTCTTTCGGTGCCAACCCGGTCTAGCGACAGATTTGACAAGGCCTACGCCAATGCCGGCCTTATGCATGCAGCCGGCGTGCAGGTGGCCCTGCGATCCGGCGAAACGGCCAATGCGCGCAACTTGCCGTACAACGCCGGATTTGCTGCGGCGTACGGCATGGGTACAGAGCAGGCATTGCGCGCCGTCACCATCGTGCCGGCAGAGATTTTTGGCGTGGCGGAGGACCTGGGGTCACTGGAGCCAGGCAAGAAGGCCACGCTCTTTGTTACGGACGGCGACCCGTTCGAGACTTCGACAGATGTGCGCTACGTCTTTATTGACGGCTACGAGATTCCCCTGTCCAGCCGCCACACTGAGTTGTACGACGAGTTCCTGCAGCGCCGTCCCGGTCTGCAAAAGCACAACTAGCGCAGTACAACCAAGGGCTGCGATTCCCGGAATACGCCGCCCGGCCCCCGTGCAGCCAGGCGGGCTACGTACACCCCGCTAGCCACTATCCGCCCGCCGACATCTCTGCCGTCCCACAATACGCGGTGGGATCCGGCAGACCGATTCCCGCTTGCGATGGTCCCCAGTTTCTGCCCGAGCAAATTGTATATCGCGAGCTCTACGTCTGATGCAGCCGGCAGCCTGAACTGCAGCGTTCGGGCAGCGCTACCGGGATTGGGGAATACGGGTTCAAACGAAAAGCCTATCGGGTCGCCTGCCCCGGACTCGGCAAACGTTCGTTCGACGTTCAATACGGAGTCCCAAAGCTCCTGGGCATTGTCTGTGTTCTGAAGGAAGTCGGCCTCGCTGCTTCCCCCGATTACGGCGAAGGCCACGACTACGCTTTGCATGGGCAAGAGTGAAAAAGGCCCCGTGCCCATGAGCTGCGACACATCCGTAGGGCCTATCGTCACCGTTCCGATTCCTCCGCTAAGAAACGCCCATTTCTCCTGCTCTGTGAATCCGCCGTCCGGCGTGGTGCGATACACTATTTCCGGGTTGCTGATGGCCTCGTAGGAAATCCCTGCGTGGCCGGTAAGGACCTTGACACCGACCAGCACCGTAGGGTCCGCCCGGTCCAGGACATACCCCACCATGCGCCCGTCATCAAAGTTGGCAATATCCAGACCGGCGCTCTCAGCATTTACATCCCAGTCGAAAAACAAGCCGACGTGCAGATCTGACAATACGGCCTCCTCGTCGGTATTGGTAATGGTGTACTTTAGGACCATGAAGTCTTCGAACTCGGGCGCAGAATCCACGTAACTCTCCTGTACAATCGTCACGCCCAGGGGATTGCTGGCCTCCGTATCCACGAGCTCGACCCGGCCCTGCTGGCTCGTTAACTGCCCTGGCGTGGAGACCAGAAGACTCGTGCCCGGTTTCAGTATCAGATCCTTGTGCTGGCTGGTACCGGGGCCGACATCGACGCCGCGAACGCAGTCCGAAACGCTATCCGGCCCCGTGCCAAGAAGCAGTCCCCCTTCGAAGAGCAGATCCCGCTGCTGCCCGCGGCTGTCTCGTACCCGAAAACCGCGGCCGTTGGAATCCCCCTTGAACTCGACGTAACCAACGTTCCCTTCGTTGGTTATCGACGCGACCAACGCGCCTGTGCTGTGTGTGGCGACATTTACCTCGTTGACGCTGAATCGCAGAATGTCCGGTCCGTCCTCGAATTCACCGGAACCAATGGTCGTGTACACAAGCGCCTGATAGTTGTCTGGCGTGTTGGACTCCAGCGTAAACTCAAACGTCGCAGTATGACTGGCTCCGTGGGCCAACGCCCCGACTTCTTCGCTCGGGCGACTGAAATCGAGGAATGGACTCGGTGACTCAAGACCAATCCTGAGCGCTCCTGCATCACCACCGTGGTTGGTGAAGATAGCTGTAACCTGCACCGTCTCCAGGCTTCGCAAGTCGTAGTTTGCGTCACTGTCTGCCCACTCCCACTGTTCAAGTCGGATGGCCGGCGGCGTAGTTTCCGTCACGGCGCGGTGCGCGTTTACACGCCCTCTTCCCAATAGACCTGAAAACTCCTGGGGGTTTACGTCGTCGATGCTGTCCGACGTAAGCCTTATCCGTTCCCGCACTTGTTGCGGACTGAAATTCGGGTTTGCCGTCTTGACCAGCGCTGCTATGCCCGCCACCAGGGGTACGGCCAGTGAAGTTCCAGACTTCTGGGCATACCCGTCGCCGGGAGCTGTGGCGTCGATCTGAAGCGCGGGAGCAAAGACGTTTACGCTTCGCCCGTAGTTGAAAACATTTCTGTCCGAGTTCTTTCTCGTACCTCCTACGCTAAGCGTTGCGCCGTAAGCAGCGGGATAGTGGGCTTGCGCATCCACATTCGCCGCCTCGTTCCCAGACGCTGCCACAACCAGGGCTCCCTCTTCGAGCGCCATCTCCACGGCCGTCTTGAGAAAGATGGACTCGGTCGAGGAACCCCAGCTTGCCGTAATCAGGTCGGCCCCGTTCATGGCGGCGTATACGACGCCGTCGGTGGTGTGACACAGCAGGTCACCTTGAGAGCAGCTGGCATTCAGCGCCATGTACCGGGCGTTCCATCCTGTACCTGCGATGCCTAGGGAATTGTTGGTAACCGCAGCGGCCGCTCCGGCTACCCAAGTCCCGTGCGCGGCGTTCTCCGGCGTATTCGGCAATCCCTTCGGGTCGGCGCTGCTGTTGGCAAAATTCCAGCCTCGGATGTCATCAACGTAGCCATTGGCGTCGTCATCTACGCCGTTACCTGCAATCTCTCCGGGATTCGTCCAGGCATTTTCCCTCAGATCCGGGTGGTTCCAGTCCGTTCCGCCATCCACGATGGCAATTACCACGCTGCTGTTCTCGCCTCTGGCGACATTCCAGGCGTCTGTCATGCGAAGATTGTCAAAATGAGTCTGGCGGCGGAATCCCGGATCGTTCGGCTCCACCCGGGGCGTATGGGACAGCTCGTCATCCCAGGAGGGGCGATAGGCTACGCGGGGCTCCGCATGCACCACTTCTGGCGACCGCCCGAATTCCTCTGCCACCAGGCCCGGATCCAATGGTGCGCTGTAGCGGATATCGTATACGCGGCGCAGTTCCTGTGCCGCGTCCGAAATCTTGCGCGCCGTCGCCGCGGCTTCTATGGATGGAAAGGCCTGCGCAACTTCCGTTACGCCGAACCGCGCGGCAATGCGATCAAAATCTGCCAGTCCTGTCTTTGCGCCAATTGCCTGCGGCAGCGCCTCTTCTCGGAATTGTACCAGAACCTGGCCAGGAATGAATGCATCCTGCTGCTGTGCACCATAGGAAAGCGGCGCGCCGCCGAGGGTCACGGCTGCGAGAATCACAACGGCGACGAATCTGCGACCAGTCATTTTCAATCAGACTTGGATTGCCGGAGCGGAACCCTGTCTTCGCACCGGGCATTGGCGCCGTTTGCATCCATCACGCATGGCGCTCCAGACGTTTGGCTTCCTCCCAGTAGACATCCATTTCTTCCAAACCCTGATCCTCATCAGGATGGTCGGCCAGCCTGGATTCCACATGCTGGAAGCGGCGCTTGAATCGCTCGTTCGCACGACGAAGGGCATTCTCGGGATTTATGCCCATCAAGCGCGCGTAGTTCACAATGGAAAAGAGCAAATCGCCAAACTCATCTGCCGACCCCGCGTCACGAAACTCTTCGATTTCTTCTGCGACCTTTTCCATTGCATCTTCCGCTGAAGCGAAGTCAAAACCGATGCCGGCAGCCTTCTCCTGCATGCGATATGCGCCCAAGAGTGCAGGCAACGTGTCCGGAACGCCAGCAAGCACAGACTTGCGTTCGCCCTCCTTGCGCTTTATGTCCTCCCAGTTTGCAAGCACCTCCTCCACGCTTTCCGCCTTGACGGCGCCGAACACATGCGGATGCCTGCGGACCAGCTTCGCGATTTCGGCTTCCATCACTTCCTTCATCCCGAATCCGCCCGCTTCCTGCGCCATCACGCTGTGAAACACCACGTGAAGCAGCAGATCACCCAATTCCGTCTTGAGTTCTTCCAGATCCCCCAATTCGATGGCCCTAACGGCTTCGTATGCCTCTTCGATGAGCAGATGCGTAACCGATTCATGGGTCTGCTCCCGATCCCAGGGGCACTCGCTGCGAAGCTGGCGCACCACGGCCACGAAGTCTGCGTAGATATCCGGTCGATCATCCGGATTCGCGTATGCGGCATCGTAAGCCTTGTCACTCACAGTGAAATTCCATATATTTTAAACATAATTAACATCTGATTCCGGTAGCGGCAGATTTTCTTTTGGGCCTATGACACAATGATGTCACAGGCCCGTCCGTACGTTGCACGCAATCGTTGGCAAATCACCATGCACACGAGAGACCAGAACCCGGGCAGAGGCGATCGCAAGTCCCGGAGTTCAATCCGCGAACCCTCCCGGTACGCATCCGGGACGCCAAACGAGGAGGAATTCATGGCACGAGGAATCAACAAGGTCATCCTGATCGGCAATCTCGGACAAGATCCGGAACTGCGCTATACAGGCAGCGGAACGCCTGTCTGCAATCTGCGGCTGGCCACAACGGACGTGTACAAGGACCGCGAAGGCCAACTGGTGGAAAAAACCGAGTGGCACAGCGTCGTATTCTGGAGCAGACTGGCTGAAATCTGTGGCCAATACCTGCGCAAGGGGTCGAAAATATACGTAGAGGGCTCTCTGCAAACGCGATCGTGGGAAGACCGGGACGGCAACACCCGGTACAAGACCGAGGTCAGAGGAGTATCCATGCTGATGCTCGACAGCCAGGGGGATTCGGCGCCGCAACGGGCTTCGCGCCAGTATGCCGCGGCGCAGCCTCGCCAGAATGCGCCCAAACCGTCGGGGCCTGGAGGATCTGGCCGCGATGCATCACCATCGTACGGCTCCTCACGGCCTGCTTCCTTCGAAGACACTGAAGATGGGTCAGGGGATCCAATAGATGATCTTCCCTTCTAGCATCAGGCCTGCCGCTCATCTAATCCCAACCGCCGCGGCGGGCCCCGCCCCGGGGTCCGCCTCTGCCATGGCTAAACGGGTTGCCGCGAGGACGGCTGCGCTCCTCGGCATCATTCACCCGAATGGTCCGACCTTCGTGAACCGACCCGTCCAACTGTTTCTTGGCCTCCTCGGCAGCATCAGCATCTTCGTATGTAACAAATCCGAAACCTCTGGACCTACCTGTCTCCCGATCGTAAATGACGCGAGCGTCCGTTACTGAACCGAATTGTTCAAAATGACGGCGAAGCTCGTCCTCGGTTACTCCCCAGGAGAGACCGCCCACGAAAAGTTTCTTCATGACTTACCTGCAATGCGAATGGAAGGGCAACGGTTAATATAATCATAACTGTCCTGACATAAGTGGCCGTACTCGGCGCAGCACTGATTCTTCAGTCCAGCCACGAACTCGTGCGGAGAGAGCGGCGCGCGCATTCCTTGCATTTAAGCCGCCGAAGCGTGTAATTCCCACTCCCCGCAATTCAAAAACCGGAAATCTCTAATGGCTACTACATCCTCGCGCGGACAATGGAGCGGTAGTGTTGGATTTATTCTCGCCGCGGCGGGATCGGCTATTGGCCTCGGCAATATCTGGCGCTTCCCGTACTCCGCAGGAGAGGGAGGTGGAGGCATATTCGTCGTCATTTACCTGGCCTTCGTCCTGGTAATCGGGCTTCCTGTCATGTTGACGGAGCTATCCATCGGACGGCATACACAGAGCAATCCTGTCGGTGCCTTCAAGCGGCTGGTTCCCAGCTCTCTCTGGCCTTATGTGGGAGGCCTGGGTGTACTTGCCGGCTTTGCCATTCTTGCCTTCTACTCGGTCGTCGCGGGCTGGACACTCGGATACCTGTACATGACCCTGACCGGAGGCCTGACTACAGCTGTCGACGCCGAAGCGAGCAGCTCCATATTCAGCGCCTTTGTCAGCAATCCATGGCTCGCGCTCCTTCTGGCTGGTGCATTCCTGGCCCTTACAGTGCTGGTAGTCCAGGGAGGCGTATCCGGTGGAATCGAGCGGGTAACAAAGATCCTGATGCCTGTGCTGCTGGTTTTGCTGGTTGTTCTCGCAGTTCGGGCAGTTACGCTGCCAGGCGGCGGAGAAGGCCTGGCGTATCTATTCAAGCCGGATTTTTCGGAGCTGACCTTTGGCGTCGTCATGGGCGCGCTCGGACAGGCCCTCTTCAGTCTCAGCCTGGGAATGGGGGCCATGATCACGTATGGCTCCTACGTATCCAAATCGGAGAACCTGTGGAAGGCAGGCGCCTCGGTCGCCCTGTTTGATACCATGATTGCCATTCTGGCCGGCATTATCATCTTCCCGGCGCTCTTTTTTGCCGGTGCCGAACCCGGCAGCGGCCCCGGGTTGGTATTTGTAGTGCTCCCAACGATATTCAATGCGATGCCCGCCGGCGCGGTGGTGGCGGTGGCTTTCTTCGCGCTTCTTTCCATCGCGGCCCTGACCTCCACCATCAGTCTGCTGGAAGTTGTGGTGGCGTACTTTATCGACGAGAGGGGCTGGCCTCGCAAGAAGGCAGCCATACTCGTAGGAGGGGCCTGCTTCTTTCTTGCTGCGCCGTCTGCCCTGGCAACCGGAGCCGTATCGTGGCTCGGAGAAGGCGGCATTTTCGGAAGCTGGGACTTCCTGACACTGAACAATAATCTCTGGGGCAACTATGCCCTCAGCATCGGGGCAATCCTGATCTGCGTGTTTGCCGGCTGGAAGTGGGGCGTACCCAAGCTCGTAGCTTCGCTGGAAGAAGGCCCCGGCGCAGGATTCCCTCTGCCGGGCGCTCCGGTACTGGGTTTCTTGGTCAAGGTGATCTGTCCCCTGGCCGTTCTTGTCACCCTGCTCTTTATCATCTTTACCGGCACCTACTTCTAGGCCCTGCACACTACGCGGCAGAAAACCCTTCGGGGACCTTACCGTATCATGGGATAGAGCGTTGTATGCACCAGGCCTGGCCGTGTCGTCGTCCTGCAGACGGTTGAATCCTTGATCGAACCAGGTTCGATCATTGCCATTGTTGCACTCCTCCTGGCGTCGGCCGTGGTATCGGGGTCGGAGGTCGCACTGTTTTCCCTCGACGCTGCCGCCCGGGAATCGCTTTCAAGGCGGAGTGACAAAGCAAGCCGCGAAGTACTGAGGCTGCTGTCGAGGCCTCAGCACCTTCTTATTACCATCCTGATTCTCAACACGGTCATTAACGTTACCGCAGCGGTTCTCGCTGCCCTGGTAACGGCAGGCGTGGCCGAGGCGCAGCAGTGGAGTACTGCAGCAACGTTTGTTGTCGAGGTCGTGGTGCTCGCTTTTGTCCTCCTGGTAATCAGCGAAATCACACCAAAGCTGATCGCGTCCCGCCACGCCGAAACCTACAGCCGCATTGTCGCAACACCCCTCCGGCTACTCTACCGCCTGCTCTTTCCGGTTGTAGCTGTTTTTGCGCTCTTGATGAGGCGGACCCAGCGCGGTTTCACCCGCTGGTTCATGCGTCCCGACGTGCTGTCGCCGGACGACGTCAAGATGATGGCTGAAATCGGACGGGCACACGGCTCCCTCGAGGATGACGAACACGCTTGGATCCAGTCCATAGTCGACTTCGGCGACACACCAGTTCGAGCCGTGATGATCAATCGGCTCGACATCGTGGCTCTTCCCGTTACGGCGAGCATGTCCGAGGCTCTCAAACTCATTCGAACCTCCGGCCACTCCCGATTGCCGCTGTATGTGGACCATCTGGACAATATCCTCGGCATCATCCACGCCAAGGATCTGCTGCCCTACCTCCCCTCCGGTCAGGCCGCCTCCCGGCCGGACTGGACTCGCCTGATGCGTCCGCCCATGTTTGTCCCTATGGGCAAGAAGCTTGACGATCTGCTGGAGGATTTTCAGCGGCGCAAGACCCACATCGCCATTGTCGTGGATGAGTACGGCGGAACGGCCGGACTCGTCGCGCTGGAGGACGTGTTGGAGGAGGTTGTGGGAGACTTCCGGGATGAGCACGACGAGGACGAAGGTCCGGAATACGAAAGAATGGAGGATGGTCGCTACCGCATTGATGCCCGCATGAATCTGGACGATCTGAGCGAAGTGCTGAACCTTGACCTGGACACGGAGGACTTTGACTTCGAAACCCTCGGCGGACTGGTCTTTCACCTGGCAGGCGACATCCCCCGAGAAGGAGACTCGGTGCAGTACGGCAGGCTTTCACTCACCGTTGAGGTTGTCGAGAGCAATCGCATCCGCATCGTAGAAGCCGCCGTGGCACCACGATCCGGGCCAGACTGAAACCGCTGGCCTGAAATGGCCTTATTCGCCTGGTGCTGCTAGCCGGATGGCAGCCTCCGCAGCACACCCGATCCCATTACTTTCGTATATTAATCGGTTGTTGGCAATACGCCTCTTGGTATGCGATCTGTAAACGATAACTGCGGCGTATTTGGCATTTATAACGTTCCGGACGCAGCCCGGCTCACTTATTTCGGGCTACACGCGCTCCAGCACAGAGGACAGGAGTCCTGCGGAATTGTCACGTCGACTTTTGATGAGCACCGCAAACGCCCAATCATGCCGGTGCACAAGGACTTCGGACTAGTCCTGGACGTATTCAGCAATCCCAACATCTTTAATTCCACGCTGCTGGGCGACGCGGCCATTGGCCATACCCGCTATTCCACCAGCGGGGCTTCCCAGAGTCGAGCGAATATCCAGCCCTTTCGGGTGCAATACAAACAGGGAAACCTGGCGATCGCCCATAACGGCAATCTATCCAACGTACGGGAACTCAGGCGCGCGTTCAGTGACCGCGGCACCTTGTTTCAGACTACCTCCGATAGCGAGCTAATACTGCACCTGATAGCGCAGAGCCGGCGACGCAAGCAGATTGACCAAATACTGGGTGCCCTTACGCAGGTGGAAGGCGGCTTCGCCCTGCTGATCCTGACGGACGACTTTCTTGTCGCAACGCGGGATGCCAATGGATTCAGGCCGCTCGCACTGGGTCGCTATGACCATCCTGACGGAAGCGGCCGCAAGGCGTTCTGTGTTGCCAGTGAAACGTGCGCCTTTGACCTGATAGGCGCCACCTTTGTGCGGGACATTGCCCCCGGAGAGGTTCTGGTCATCGACCGCGAAAGCTGTGAGGAGGAGGATTTCCTCAGCATTCAGCTGCCCAACCGCCACGGCATTTCACAGTGTATTTTTGAGTACATCTACTTCTCCAGGCCTGATTCGAAGGTCTATGGAGAAATGGTAGACAAGATCAGACGCCGGTTTGGCGAACAACTGGCGCACGATGCCCCCGTACCACGTGTACCGGCGGAGGCCAAGGCGCCCATTGTTGTTTCTGTGCCCGACTCTTCCAATACGGCCGCTCTGGGATATGTCAACGGATGTCTCAAGCTTGGCTATCGCTGCAGATATGAAATCGGCCTGATAAGAAATCACTATGTCGGCCGCACGTTCATTGCTCCCGGTCAGGACAAGCGGGAAATGCAGGTCAGATGCAAATTCAATACGGTCGAGGGTCTGCTCAAGGATCGCATTGTGGTGGTAGTGGACGACTCAATTGTTCGGGGCACGACGGCTCGCCTGCTGGTCAAGATGATACGGGATGCCGGCGCACGCGAAGTCCATTTCCGCGTGGCCTCGCCAAAAGTGGTCAGTCCATGCTTTTACGGGATGGATTTTCCTAGTCGTGAGGAATTACTTGCCAGCCATTTCGATGATGCGGATGCCATAGGTGCCTGGCTCGGCGTAGAATCGTTGGCGTACCTGTCCGTCGACGGGATGAATGAGGTGGTGCGGTCATCCAGCAAGGAAGAGCGGGGGTTTTGTGATGCGTGCTTCACGGCCAAGTATCCCGTTCCGGTCGATCTTGGCGTGACCAAAGAAGAATTCGACTAGCGGGCGGCGGCCCTACGTGGTCTGAACGTGGTTACTTCTGCAGTTCGGCAGGAATGTTGCAGTCTAGCCCCCGGTCGGTGTCTACCAGCTTGGTGATCTTCCATCCATCGTCTGTTCTGTAGAACAGCATGGAGTTTACACCACAGTGGTGCAGCTCGTCACCGAGGTAGAAAGCGTATTCCATCCACGCCGAAGCGAGTCGCTGGTCCACGTGTATCCGGACATCCCAGATCCGCTCGTCAAAAATCCGGTCCCTTGGTGCAGCAATGGATCGAATGAACCCCTCATTTGAGCCCAGCCGGTATTCGGATTCCAGCGCACGACCCATTTGCGCACCCTCGCGGAATGTGCTTGCCACCATGCTGCTGTCACCGGCACGCATGCCGTCAAACAGCTGATCAATTACTGCGCGAACTTCGTCTTCTGAACTTTGCGCCGAAAGCCGCTGCGCGGGCAGGATTAGCAGAATGACTCCCAGCAAAGAAATGGATTTGGCAGCAAAGTGGTTCATGTTCATCCGGAGGTTTGGGGATCGGAAAGACTAATAGACGACGCAGCCGCAAAGACGTTGCAGTCGATGGCGGCACTGCGGCATTCGTACAACCCGGGCCGCTTGTGCGGCAAGGCTCACGCAGCACCGTTCCCCGCGCACCTGGGTGTCAACGACGCGCGCACCAAGTGGCGACCGCTGCGCCGGACCGACTGAACCACAGGCAATTTCAGCGCGCGCTGCCGCCAACTACGGCATCTATGAAGCGCTTGAGCTTGGACGCATCGAGGGCCCCGTCCGTACGGATGCCCGTGCACAGGTCCACACCGAATGGCCGCACGATGGATACAGCCTCCGCCACATTGCCGGGACGCAGACCACCGGCCAAGAAGACGGGCCGCCGGGACCTGAGGCAAATCTCCCGGCTGATCGACCAGTCGTGAACCAGCCCCGTACCTCCGAGCTCCTTTACTTTGAGAGAGGGATTACCCGAATCCAGCAGCAAGGCATCCACGTGCGGGGCTACCGCCAGTGCGTGCTCCACTGCCGCCTTGTCCCTGACGTGTATCACCTGGACGAGACCAATGCCGGGCAAGTGCTGCCGGAGCACCGGATAGGCTGTCGCATCCAGACTGTCCACAAACTGGATGGTAGTCGTACGACAAATGCGATGCTGGTCAATGATCGCGGCTGGCTCCTGATGGGCAGTCAGCAGGAAGGTTGCGACGGGTGGCGGCACTTCCCTGGCAATCTCCGCGATCAGGTCCTCCTCTATACACCCCGGGCCGCTCGGCATGGCCGAGACCAGGCCGAGTGCAGAGGCCCCGAAGGTGACCGCAGTTCGGGCTTCCCCCAGGCTGGCGATGCAGCAGACCTTGACACGAACTTGTGCCGGCACCATGGACCGGGAATCAGAAGACTTCATTGCCAAGCCATCATGTCATCCTGCGTGTAACCGTCGCGCCCAACGTAAAGACAGGCCTTCTTGTGAGCAGTGGTCGAAACAAGTACTGCGCAACCGCGATTGTAAGCGCCAAGACATAGGCAGGGTGCCGGCGATTCGCAATGGCCAGCCAGATACCAGGCCTGCTGTTATTTCCCGAATCCCGATTGCAGTGGGGCAATGGACAAGGCTGCTCGTACTCCAGATCTCCGCCTCAGTTCAGAAGAAAAGCGGCGCTATCAGCGTCATTTCTCGCTCGAGAATGTTGGGCTGTCCGGCCAGCGTACTCTCAAGGCCGCATCGGTGTTGATTGTCGGTGCCGGCGGTCTGGGGTCTCCGCTCGCAATGTACTTGGCGGCAGCCGGCATCGGCCGCCTGGGAATTGTGGATTTCGATGTGGTGGACGCGTCCAACCTGCATCGCCAGGTGCTGCACGGCACGTCGGATATCGGCAGAAAAAAGGTGTCCTCAGCGATGGACACCCTGAAGGAAATCAATCCGTTTGTCTCCCTTGAGGCTCATGCGGTACGGCTAACGCGCGACAACGCCGTACGGCTCATACAAGGCTATGATATCGTCGCAGACGGCTCGGACAACTTTCCCACACGCTACCTTGTAAATGATGCGTGCATTGTGGCACAGCGACCCAATGTGTATGGATCGGTCTACAAGTTCGAAGGACAGGTGGCCGTCTTTGCCCATCCTGAGGGCCCATGCTACAGGTGCATATTTCCGGAGCGGCCACCCGGAGGGCTGGTCCCGTCCTGCGCGGAAGGAGGCGTCCTGGGAGTGCTCCCAGGCATCGTAGGTTCGCTGCAGGCCAACGAAGTCATAAAGCAGCTGCTGGGAATCGGCGAACCGCTTGTTGGCAGGATGCTCTTGCTTGATGGATTGACGGGGGAATTTCGCATTATGCACGTACCTCGTGAGCGAACCTGCAGGGCTTGCGGGGTAGCAGAGAAAGAATTATCGTTACCGGACTCCTCATACGCCTGTGATACTACGACCATGACTGTCCCGGAAATTACCGTATCGAAACTCTACGCAATGCGGCAAAACGGCCAAAAGCCATTCCTTTTGGACGTAAGGAAGCCCTTCGAACAAGGGATCGCGAGCATCGACGCCGACCAATTGATTCCGGTAGAAGCGCTGGCTGAAAGGATTGGCGAGCTGGAAGCCGCTCCCGGAGAGCTGCTCGTCGTGCACTGCCGGTCAGGAGCACGGTCGGCGAGAGCGGTACAGTACCTGCGGGCATCCGGCTATGGCAAAGCCGTCAATCTGAAGGGCGGAATCCTGGCGTGGAGCCGGGAAATAGACCCGAGCGTGCCTACCTATTGAGCGAACTATAGGCTTCCCCGCGCTCTAGTCCAGGCCATGGACGGCTGCCATTTGTTCGGCCGACAGTATGCGGCGCTCTGCATCCGGCAGTGTGCTCTTCAGTATGATGCAGGAGCCGAGCACGAGCACATCCATGTGCGTAGCCAGAAAGCAGGCGAGCGCGTCCGCCGGTGAACACACCATGGGCTCGCCACGAACGTTAAAGCTGGTGTTTATCAGTACGGGGCAACCCGTCGTCTTTTCGAATACACTGAGCAATTGCCACAAGAGCGGATTGGTGCGCCTGTCTACCGTTTGAACACGGGCCGAAGCATCCACGTGCGTGACGGCCGGGACGGGAGATTCAACGCTGCGACCCCACGCTGACCGGTCGGCCGTTGCGCCCAGAACAGGGGCAACGAGCAGCATGTACGGACTGTCGGTCTGCAGGGCAAAACAGTCCCGCGCCCGCTCTGCCCGGACACAAGGCGCAAAGGGGCGGAAGCTCTCCCGGTACTTGATATTCAGATTCACGCGCCGCTGCATGTGGCTCCCGCGCGGGTCAGCGAGTATGCTGCGGGCGCCCAGCGCCCTGGGACCGTACTCCATGCGTCCCTGAAACCATCCCACAATTTTCTGGTCCGCCAGCAGGTCTGAAACGCGCTGGCAGAGCGAGGTCATGTCGAGCTCCTCGTAGGGCACGGATTCAGCCTCCAGGAACGCCCTGATCTCCGAGTCCGAATACGCCGGTCCCAGGAACGCACCCTGCATCGCATCCGGCAAGGCCGCCTGGCGTGGCTGTTCCAGGTACTCGTGCCAGGCCATGTACGCGGCTCCCAGGGCTCCCCCGGCGTCCCCGGCAGCCGGCTGTATCCACACCTCGTCAAAGTCACCTGAAGACAGAATCCGGCTGTTGGCTACGCAATTGAGCGCCACGCCGCCTGCAAGGCAGAGCTTCGACTCACCCGTCCTCCTCCTTACGTGCCGCACCATGCGGAGCATGGCTTCCTCCAGGACCACCTGCACCGACCGCGCGAGGTCCATTTCGCGGCGAGTAAGGTCGCTTTCAGGCTCTCTGGGTGGGCCTCCGAACAGCCGCGCAAACCTGCGGCCGGTCATCCTCAGGCCGGCTGCGTAGGTAAAATAATCCATGTTCAGCCGGAACGAACCATCCGGTTTCAGATCCAGCAGCTCGTCCAGGATGATGTCTGCATAAGTGGGTTCGCCGTAGGGCGCCAGACCCATCAGCTTGTATTCGCCCGAGTTCACCCTGAAGCCGCAGAAGTAGGTAAAGGAGCTATAGAGAAGTCCAAGGGAATGGGGAAATCGGATTTCAGACTCTACCCGCAGCCTGCTTCCGTTGCCCGTACCGAACGCAGTGGTAGTCCACTCTCCTACGCCATCCGTCGTAAGGAAGGCCGCGCGTTCGAATGGCGAAGGAAAGAACGCACTGGCCGCATGGCTTTGGTGATGCTCGGGAAAGAGTATCCGACCTCCGTAGCCCAGCTCCTTCTTCACCAGGTCAGGTATCCACAGCTTTTCCTTGAGCCACACGGGCATGGCCGCCAGAAATGATTTCAGCCCCTGCGGCGCATAGCTCAGATAGGTCTCCAGAAGCCGTTCGAATTTCAAGAACGGTTTGTCATAGAATGCAACGATGTCGAGATCGGATGCCGATACGCGACCGGTATTCAGACAATAGCCGATCGCATGGCGCGGGAACGACGCGTCGTGCTTGCGGCGCGTAAAGCGCTCCTCGTGTGCGGCGGCGGCAATTGCCCCGTCCTGGAGCAGGCAGGCTGCCGCGTCATGGTACCAGCAGGATATACCCAGAACATTCACGGCTGCACGGGACGAAGTGCTCCTAACTGCCGTCAGCCAGCTCCTGCATGCTGGCTTCAAGCCGCTTTACCTCGGAGGCGGCATCCCTTTCCTTTTGCCGCTCACGCTCGACCACTGCTGCGGGTGCTCGCTCCAGGAACCGTTCGTTGGAGAGCTTCTTTCTCACTTGGCCAAGAAAGGCCCGCTTCTGGTCCGCTTCCTTGCGCAATCGGGCACGTTCCATCTCCAGGTCCATCATGTCTTCCAGGGGGAGAAAGACCTCGATATCGCGGATGACGACAGCAGCAGAGGTTCGGGGCCGCGCCATCCCTGAACCAATGGCCAAGTCTCCTATCCTGGCCAGACGATGGAAATACGATGTACAATCGGCCAACCCTTCCGCCAGTCCGTTCGCCCCCTGCGGCAAGTTGAGCGTGGCCTTGATATAGCGGCCTGGATTGACTCCGTAGCGATTCCTGACGTTGCGAACACCGGTCACGATCTCCTGAACAAGACTGAAAACCTCACACGCATTCTCATCGCGGTCCTTGTCGGGTCGCGGCCAGGCGGAGGTTATGCAAGCTTCAGCCGGCGCGCGGGCACGTAGCCGGTGCCACAGCTCCTCTGTGATAAAAGGCATGAAGGGATGCAGCAATTGCAGGAGCCGTTCATAGATCTCGATCGCGAGAGCAACAGTATCATCCGCCATCGGCTCGCCCGCCCGCGGCTTTATCAGCTCCAGATACCAATCGCAAAACTCCCCCCAGAATGCGCTATAGACCTTGACCAGCGCTTCATTCAGGCGATAACGCTCGATGTCCGCGTCCACGGATTCGATGCACGAATTCAGCCGCGAAAGCATCCACTTTTCGACCAGCTCCAGCTCCGCAAAGCTGCGCGTGCGCCGGTACTGCTTCCCGGGCTCCATGAACCGACCGAAGACGTTGAAGGCATTCCAGATCTTGTTGCAGAAATTGCGGCCCCCTTCAAATCCATCCGCGTTGAGCCGGATATCCTGGCCTTGGGCACAGAGAACCGTAAGGTAATACCGCACTGCATCCGCCCCGTACTGCTCGATCATGTCCAGTGGATCAATGCCATTGCCGAGGCTCTTGGACATCCATCTCCCGTAACGGTCCTTGATCATCCCGGTAATCAGAATGTCCCGGAACGGCACCTCGCGCATCGTATAGAGCGAGGACATGATCATGCGAGCTATCCAGAAAAAGAGAATGTCATAACCGGATACGAGCACCCGCGTCGGATGGAAGTAGCTCAGATCGCTCCGGGTCTCCTCGTCGTCCGCCGGCCATCCGAGTGTAGCAAATGGAAAGAGCCAGGACGAAAACCAGGTATCAAGGACGTCACTGTCCTGTACCATGCCTTCTGCCGGTTGCCGGACCGACACCACGAATCCGCGGGATTCATCCGGATTGCCTTCGGCATCCGCGTGATACCATACGGGAATACGATGCCCCCACCACAGCTGCCGGCTGATGCACCAGTCCCGAATCTCTTCCAGCCACCGGAAATACTCGTTTTCCCAGCGCCTGGGATAGAATCGGATGTCCCCGTTGCGAACGGCATCGATGGCAGGTTTCGCCAGCGGCTTCATTCGGACAAACCACTGACGGGACAACAGGGGCTCGATGATGGCCTTTGAACGCTGGGAAACAGGGACGGAGACGCGGTATGGCTCCTCCTTGAGCAGCAGGCCCGACTGCCGCAGTGCATCCACGATCTGGCGGCGTGCCTCGAATCGGTCCAGGCCCGCGAATCGGCCGCCGTTATGGTTTATCGTCGCATCTGTTTCTATTACGCTAAGTACCGGCAGGCCGTGGCGCTGCCCGATATCGAAATCATTCTTGTCATGTCCCGGAGTCACCTTGAGTGCTCCCGCCCCAAAATCGCGGCGAACATAGGCATCGGCAATTATGCGTACAGGCCGCTCCACCAGCGGTACGATGATGGTCTTGCCTACCAGGTGCGCATAGCGATTGTCGTCCGGATGCACGGCAACGGCCGTATCCCCGAGCATCGTTTCCGGGCGGGTGGTAGCAATAGTGATGCTGCCCGTTCCGTCTTCCAGCATATACCGGATATGCCACAGGCGGCCATCACGTTCTTCGTTGTCGACTTCCTCGTCCGATAGCGCTGTCTGGTCCACGGGGCACCAGTTGACCAGGTAGTGCCCCCGGTATATCAAGCCGTCCTCGTAAAGCTTCACGAACACGTGCCGAACGGCTTCCACGTATCGGGCATCCATGGTGAAGCGCTCCCGTCGCCAGTCGCAGGAGTCCCCCAGTCGCCGCTTTTGGGCAAGAATGCGGTCACCATAATCATCAACCCATTTCCATACCTCTCCCACAAATGCCTCACGGCCCAGATCATGCCGGGACTGCCCTCGCTCCTCAGTCAGCGTTCGCTCCACCACATTCTGGGTAGCGATCCCCGCGTGGTCCTTACCCGGCATCCACAGCGCTTCGTAGCCCTGCATGCGCCGAATTCGGGTCAGTACGTCCTGAATGGTATCCTGCAGCGCGTGCCCCATGTGCAAAGCCCCTGTCACGTTGGGGGGCGGCATCATGATCACGTGAGGCGGCTTGTTCGCACTTCGGGAGGCCTCAAAGAAACCGTTGGCCTCCCAATACCGGTACCAGTGGTCCTCTATCTCCTTTGGGCTATAGACGCCGGACTTCCCTTTAGCAGCCTTCTGTCGTGTGTCCATCAGGCGAGCAAACTGTGCATTTCGTACCGGGGATCGCTGACAATTGCGGCGGCGCGGACTTACCGGGGTAGGCTCCGTGCTGTTCCGATTCCTACTATGAAGCCGTGTATCGCCGACGTATTTCGGCCAGGCTGTCGCCCCCGTACTTGTCCAGGAACGCGTTGGCCACAGCGAATGCGACTGTGGCCTCAGCAACAGTGGACGCCGCAGGCACGCTGGTCACGTCACTTCGCTCGTACCGGGTGGGCTGCGATTGTCCGGACTCGAGATCCACGGTCTCGAGCGGCTTGATCAGCGTGGGAATCGGCTTCATGTAACCTCGCACAAGGATCGGCATTCCGTTGGAAATTCCCCCCTCGATCCCGCCCGCACGGTTGGTGCGCCGCCTGTAGGTCGTCCCGTCGTGATAAATGGTATCGTGGAATTCAGAGCCGGGAGTGCGCGCCGCCTCCACCCCATCCCCTATCTCAACAGCCTTTTGAGCCTGGATCGAGAGAATTGCCTGGGCTAGCTGGCCATTCAGACGTCGATCCCAATGCACGTATGATCCCAGTCCCGCGGGCACACCCGTAATGATGACTTCATAGACTCCGCCGAGGGAATCTCCTGCCTGCTTGGTGTCAACGATGTGCTGGATGCACTTCTGCGTTAGGTCCGCATCCAACATGCGGACATCGCTCGCGTCAGCAGCGTAGCTCACGGCTTCCGCCCCGGCTTCAGCCAGCGTATCGACGCGCTCCCTCCACGCCTGGGCGCTGTCATAGCCAACACTGCCAATGCGAACAACATGACTGCCGATCTCTATTCCGAATTGCTTAAGCAGTTGCCGGGCCACGCTGCAACATGCCACACGCATGGCGGTCTCGCGTGCGCTGGAGCGATCAATGACAGGACGAATATCGTCGAATCCATATTTCTGTACACCCACCAGGTCCGCGTGACCCGGACGCGGCAGCGTTACTTTCTCGACACCCTCACCTGAGCCCGCGACTGACATGATATCCGGCCAGCCCGAGCGGTCCCGCACGTACGCTGCATTGTCCAGGCGAAGCGCAATCGGTCCTGCCATCGTGCTCGAGAAACGTATCCCTGAATAAATGTGGACGCGGTCTCGCTCGAACTTTGACCTGCCGCCGCGCCCGAAACCGAGCCATCGACGTGCGAGGTGGACATTGATGTCCTCCTCCGTTAGCGGCACGCCAGCCGGCATGCCTTCGATTATGCCTATCAGTGCTTCTCCGTGCGATTCGCCCGCTGTCAGGTATCGAAGCATCCCGCGACCGGATTCGGTTCGTTGGAGGACATACGCGCCTAGCGGGCCGGGGGCTCGATTTCAATGCTATTGGTCAAACCGTCTCTCCTGCGCACCAGGAACGTCACGGGGGCTCCCGTCCTGGCAAGTTCGGGCAGCAGTCGTATTAAATCCTCAACCCTTGAAACGGACTGGCCGTCAATACTCTCGAGAACCACGCCATCAGGGACGCCGGCCGCGCTACTTACCGAGCCCTCTAGGACATCGTATACGTAGACGCCATCTTCCGCGCCAAACTCTTCCCGCTCCCACGATTCCAGCTCTCGAACCCGAAGCCCCCACTCCCCCACGTGATACGCTTCGGCTAAATCCTCCGGCGCCGGACTTGGGACTGAACCAAGGCTTGCGAGCCAGGCACCCGTGGCCGGATCGTCCTTTCCCATGAGCTCAACCGCAAATTGCCTGGTATCGCCGTCACGCCAGACCTCCACGGCGACCATGTCTCCCGGCCGCCGCCTCGCGATTACGCTCTGCAAGACATTGGATTCGTTTATTGCCCGACCATCCGCACTCAGAATCACGTCGTCGGCACGCAATCCCCCTCTGTCTGCCGCACCGCCTTTCTCCACGGAGTTCAGGAACACGCCCCTGATGCCATCCAAACCAAGAGAACTGGCTCTCGAGGCATTGACGTCTGCCAAGCTCACACCGAGATAGCCTCTTTGAACTTCCCCGTATGCGATCAAGTCCTGTGCGACGTGCATTACAAGCGACGACGGAATGGCAAAGCCGTAGCCTTCATACGTCCCGCTTTCCGTGGCAATGGCTGTACTGATTCCGACCAATTCTCCATTCAGGTTGACCAATGCGCCCCCGGAATTGCCCGGATTTATCGCAGCGTCCGTCTGAATGAAGTCCTCAATGCTGAATTCGCGTTCAAAGAGGTTGACCCGGCGACCAAGGGCACTTACAATGCCTGCAGTCACGGTGGAATTGAGCCGAAACGGGTTGCCGATGGCCAAGACCCATTCTCCGGCTACAACCTTGTCCGAATCGCCGAGCACGATGACCGGTATCTCCTCGTCAGGTCCCATCTCGAGCTTGAGAACGGCAAGATCGGTAGACTCGTCCACTCCCACCACGCGCGCATCATACTCTGCCTTGCTGGTAAACGTGACTCGGAAGCCGCTCGTATTGTCGACTACGTGAAAATTGGTAACTACGTATCCCTGCGGGCTTATGGCGACACCACTCCCTACGCTCTCCCTCGCCATTTCTCGCCAGCCCCCTGAGCCTTCGATCGATACAACCGCTGAGGTTACGTGGCTGGCCACGTCCTTGAACACCTCATTCAGTTCGAGCGCGCCGGCAATTCTCGACCCGTCCGCAGAGTCACGTCCCGCCTCATAGAGATCTACCTGCTCAACAAGACGAAATTCCGTGTGACTGGGCTGACCCGGGCTACCGACGATCAGCATGATCATTATGCCACCTAGCAAGCCTGCAATTACCAGGCCTACCGCGACCAGAATATTGGCATAATGCTGCTTGCCGGGCCCATCCATGAAACTCCAGTTCCCCTGGAGATTCCGTACCAGCCGCATGCCTGATTGTTTCTGGCGACAGGGTCGGCTAGGCCATTGCGCTCACGGCACCATGAGCCCTGCGCGCAAGTTGCTTCCTGTCCAGGTTGCCGCTCTCAATGGGATGACCAACGCGCAGGATTACATGTATGCTGCGATAGCCAAATGTGTGAAACAGGTGCTTTAACAGTGTCGGGCGGTGATTATGGGACAGGCGGCGGCGCCCCGAACTTCCTTCGCAGTGAGTGCCATCGATGGCGACAACGTCCATGAAAATCGGCAGGACAGCTGCCCCCTGTCTTCCCGCGACTGCCTCAAATGCTCCTGTCTTGAACCTGTGGAGTTCGTGCCCCCAATTCGTTGTGCCTTCCGGAAACACCAGCATCGACACGCCGCTGTCAAACCGATCCAGAATCTCCACGACAAGCCGTTGCGTTGCAGACGCCCGACTTCTATCTACGGTGAGCATCCCATATGTCCGGCAAACCCAGCCCAGCACTGGCCAATTCACAATGCTCGCCTTTCCTGCAAAACATACGGGCATCTGAGAGCCGATCAGCACGGGGTCCAGCGCCGTCAGATGATTGCAGACATAGAGCATGGCGCGATTCTCTGGAACCGCGCCCAAGATGTCAACACGGATGCCCAGGATCCGGCAGACCTTGCGAGCGCACATCATTTGTCTGTGGACGCGAAAGGACGGGCGATGGTGCGGCGCCTGTCGGCGCGCCGCCACGGATGTGCGGAAGGTAAAGGTGACGACCACCAGAAATGACGCTATTGCTCTATACGCGGCTCGCATGAAACCACCCGGATTCCCATGTCCCCAGTCAGAATTAGCCGCGGCCGAGTCAAACGTTCCGCTGTTCATGCTGCGGCTGCGCCGCTTATCTTTGAACGAGCTCCCGTGGCTGGCAACCACAACGCCTGCGATTGATGCGCAGTCCAGAAATCGTATTCTCGCTGACGGGTGACGTCGGCTGCAACTCGCGGGCCCAGAAACAGCTTCGAGAGCTGGTCTCGCTGGGCGCAAGCGTAGCCGTGCTGCATCTGGGCTCTGACAGCGTCTGCGGCATGCCCGATGGAGTAAGCGTCAGAGCGATTCAGCGACCGGCCGGCAGTGGTCCCAGGTTCTTTGCGGCTGTTCATCGCAGGTTTTCAGAAGCAGCGAGAGCCTTCCAAAGCAAGGTCTACCATGCAAGTGACCTGTACACCCTGCCAGCCATGGGGCGTGCCGCGAGCGAGCGCGACGGGCTTCTTGCATACGACGCGCGAGAATTGTACCCGCATGTGGCATCCACGGCCAGCAGGCCCTGGGTCCGCGCCGTCTGGCGGGCCGTTGAGCACAGGCACATACGTCGTGCAGACGCCGTCTTTACGGTAGGCGACGCAATCGCGGATGTCCTGTGTCGTTTCTATCGCATTGCGCGCCCAATTGTAATTCATAATGTCCCGGATTACGCAGAGCCAGCGCCTTCGGATGCCCTGCGCACCATGACTGGAGCGGACGTGAATACTGTCCTTCTTTTGCATCAGGGCAATATCCAGAAGCACCGCGGATGCTCACTTCTGGTGGATGCCATGCCAAGTGTTGAAGGTGCGATGCTCATCTTTCTCGGCGGCGGACCGCTGAAGGAGGAAATGCGGCGCAAGGTGGACCGCAAGGGCCTTGCTGAATGGGTACGATTCATTGATCCCGTTCCGCCGGCAGGGCTGCTATCGCTAACGGCCAGCGCCGATATAGGCATTACGCTGCTGAAGGATACCTGCCTGAATCATCGTCTTGCACTGCCCAACAAGCTGTTCGAGTATCTGATGGCGGGCCTGCCCGTACTGGCCAGCAACCTTCCGGAAGTAGGTGGCCTTGTCAACCGCTTTAAAGTTGGCATGACGGTAGACCCGGTGGACACGGCTGCGCTGGCCGAAACTATACAATACATGGTGGATAACACTGGTGCACGCGCGAAGTGGGCTGGTAATTCGCGAAGGGTGTTTTCCGAATTCAGTTGGGAAAAAGCCTCCGCACGCTTCCGCTCAGCGTACCAGAATCTGCTGGGAAAATGAGGCGATTGTTACCCTTTCTGATTCTTCTTGTCCTGCCGGCTGCTGCCGGCTGCGCACAGGAGCCGGCACAGTCTGAGGTCGCTGCCGCCGGTGCTTTTGTTTGGCCTTCATTTGACGAAGCGGTAGCGTCTGCATCCCAGAGCCAGAAGCCTATTCTGATTGATGTCTACGCCCCCTGGTGCGGATGGTGCAGAAGAATGCAGGAGGAGGTTTACGGCAACCAGGTCCTGGCATCCTTTGTGCGAGAGAATTTTGAATATGGGCGCCTGAATCTGGACGACAGCCAAACGGAGCATTCCTTCAGGGATTACGTGCTCTCCTCGCAAGAGCTTGGATATGCGCTGGGTGCTCAGGGAACACCCACCACGGTCTTCATGGAAGCCAACGGAGACTACATCACGAAGCTCGACGGTTACTGGGCACTTGAACCATTCGGGAAGGCCGTTCGCTACATTGCAAGCGGAGCCTACCAGGAAATGACGTTTGAGCACTACGTTGCGGGGACGGACAGCTAGTCCGACGGCGCACGAACGGCCCCGCTACGGTATTGCTGCGGTCGGCGGTGGCGCATGAACAACCTGCGCGCGGGTGATGCCGCGCACATTTCGAGGTCCAGATCTGCGTATACAATGGCTTCCTCCGCTTCCGGGCCCTTGGCCAAGACGCGGCCAAAGGGATCCGCTACAAACGACTCTCCGGCAAATTCCAGCACATCTTCCCGGCCAACGCGGTTAGCCAGGGCCATGAAATAGCCGTTCTGAAAGGCAGCGACACGCAATTCGGCTTCAAACAACCCCTCAGGCCATTCCCCAACGATCCCTGCCTGCGGTACAACCACGAGTTCGGCACCGGCCAGGGCCAAGGCCCTAAGGTATTCCGGGAAGTGCCGGTCGTAGCAAATGGCCACTCCCAAATTCCCGACCGCTGTACTGAAAACCGGCGCTCCTACATCACCCGGAGCATAGTACCCCTGTTCGTGGAAGCCCTCATAGTCCGTAATATGCATCATGCGCGCAATGCCCAGGAGCCTGCCATCGGCGTCAATGACCGGCGACGTGTCATACGCCTTTCTTCCGGCTCTTTCGTAGACGTTTAGCACGATGACGACGCCAAGTCGCGCCGCAAGTTCGCTAAATGCATCGGTTGTGGGGCCCGGCACCGGCTCCGCCAGCTTCAGCACGTCAGGGCCCGCCCGGTGCTGCGGGTAGAATGGTGTAAAGGCAAGCTCCGGAAAGACTACCAAATCAGCATTCCGACTCGCAGCTTCCTCAACCGCCCGGAGACCGCGGCGCAAGTTGGTCGCCAGGTCGTCCGTGGCACGCTGCTGCACAAGCGCAATCCTAGTCATTCTGGACGTTGTTTGGTGGCAGTGAGGGACCACGTTCGTTGAACCTGCCGGCACACACTATTCTGGGCAGCCCGGCCAGGTCGGGAAGTGCGTATACGGCGCCGAATCCCGCATGGCGCAGAATGCTGCACACTGACTTCGCTCGATACGCGTGGGTCTCCAGCACGAGGCTGCCCTCCGGGCAGAGCAATACAGGAGCCAGGCGAGCTCCGATTTGCCGGTAAAACACAAGGGAG
The DNA here is from genome assembly GCA_965207385.1 of Rhodothermales bacterium. Classification (GTDB taxonomy): domain Bacteria; phylum Bacteroidota; class Rhodothermia; order Rhodothermales; family Bin80; genus CAZXEU01. The sequence goes on along the minus strand of CBDBLZ010000021.1, from coordinate 1,445,599 downwards.
TCTTCACCAGCAAACAAGGCTGAATGCGGCTCATGGTCGCGAACTTCCGGCTCCAGGGTTTCCATTTCGGCGCGGGCAAGATACGGTGGATTGGAGACCACCAGTTCGAAATCCCCGCCGACCTTTTCCAGAAATCCTTCGGCAAGGGCATCTGCCTGGACAAACTTGACGGAGAGGGCAAGGTCGGAGCTGTTGCGACGTGCCACTTGCAGTGCATCCGCGCTAACGTCGCAGGCCGTGACACATGCATCCGGCCGTGCCTTCTTTATGGCCAGGGCAATGCACCCGCTGCCGGTTCCAATGTCCAGCACACGGGGGCTGTGAATGCCTTTGATGGTCGCAAGAGCGGCCCCCACTACCTGTTCCGTTTCCGGGCGCGGGATCAGTACAGAAGGCGTCAGGCCAATGCGCAGACCAAGGAATTCCGAATACCCTAGAACATACTGTACCGGTTCGCGACCGGCGCAGCGGCGGCTGGAGCTTCTTATAAATTCCGCCTGCACCCGTGTAGCCTGGCGGTCGGGGTGGGCCAATAGTTCGGCAATGCCACATCCGAGCACGTCCGCGCAGATCCAGCGCGCGATCCGGCGGCCGTCATCCACACGGGCCAAGGCCAGCACGCTGACGGATTCACCCAGCAGTTCGCCCCAGGTCGGATGAGTATGCACTGTAAGCAGAGGGCCTTATACCGAGGGCCGCAGGCGCCTCGCTTCCCCCAGCCCGCGAATCAGAATCCAATCTGTCCTGCGCCCATCCGGACTATGGTACGCAACCCTGCCGAATGATGCGCTGCGCACGTAAATTAGGGAGCCGCAATCCAGTCTATTCCATGTCGAGACAGATTCGCTACCTGCTGCTTCAGGCCCGCAATCCGGATGATCCCATGCGCGTCCATGAGATCCAGTCCTTTGCCAGGGCACTTGGATGCGCAAGCGCTCAGATCGATGCTTTGAATTTTCTGGCCGAGCGTCCAGATCGACAGCGTCTGAAGAGAGCGGACATGGTGCTTATAGGAGGCAGCGGTGACTACTCCGCCGTAACGGGCGGACCTTGGCTTGAAAGCGTGCTGGACTCGATTCGCGAAATGTATGTCACGCGCAAACCCACGTTTGGCTCGTGTTGGGGTTTCCAGGCCATTGCGCTCGCTCTGGGAGGGAAGGTTGAAACCCATCCCGTGCACGCCGAAATCGGAGCGCTGCAGCTCCACTTGTCGGAAGAAGGCATGCGTGATCCGGTTTTTGGCCCGGTAGGTTCACCATTTCTGGCTCACTGCGGACATCAGGACACAGTAATGCAATTGCCCCCTGACGCCGTTTGGCTGGCCTTCTCCGAGAGAACCAGGAACCAGGCCTTGAAGATGAAGCGTGCCCCCATGTACGGGACGCAGTTTCATCCCGAACTGCGCCTGGCCGATATTTACATGCGCTTCGAACGCTACTCGGAGTATGTCACTCGTATTGCGGACGTGCCCTACGAAGACCTCCGTCGGACGCTGGTCGAAACGCCCGAGACGAACAAGCTTTTGCGCCGCTTTGTCCATCTGGTGCTCGGCGACTAATCGGATCGGATGCACGGCTCCGTGCGAAGGCAAGGGAATGACGTGGATTTCAGCGGGACCGGCATGAATCGTCCGTCCTGCGTATCGGGGGGCGGCAGGCACGCAATGCCGGCCCTAGCCCAACCCGGGCCGCGCGATGATGCATCCGGGCAAATCGAATTCCGCCACCGCGATATCCACGCTGTGGCACGCATGCCACTCTAGCCATCACCAGTCTCTTACAATACCAGGCCAGTCACCAGAAAGGCCATGAAAGAGATCCCTGCCAGCGTAAGCGTATACGGCAATTGGGTATTGACGTGGTCCACATGGTCACAGGCCGCGGACATGGAAGAAATGATAGAGGTGTCCGATAGCGGCGAGGCGTGGTCCCCGTATACGCCGCCTGAGAGCACGGCACCGAGCATCAACGCCTGGGAAATGTCCAGGCCTTCTGCCAGCGGAAGTGCCAGCGGAATGAGGATGGCAAACGTGGTCCAGGACGACCCCAGCGTAAATGAGACAAAGCAGCCGACGGCAAAAATCGTGGCCGGAAGCCACCAGACGGGCAATTCCTCGCCTACCAGACCTACCACATAGGGTCCCATTTCCAGGCTGCGGGACACGGCTCCCAGCGCAAATGCCAGGACGAGGAGGGCCACCACGCCAACCAGACCCGATGCTCCCTTGACAATGTAGTCTGAGGATTCTACCGGAGAGAGCAGTGGCCTTCCACCGTTGAGCGGTCTCGGTAAAGCATACAGCAGCATGGCCACCCCGATGGCCGCACCCACAGCCCACAGCACCGCGGTTGAACCGCTGCCTTCAACAAGCCTGCCCTCGCCAGTGACATACAGACCTACAAAGATCATGGCAATCATTACAGCGATCGGTCCGAGGAAGTCTGCCAGCGTGGCCTTCTCGGGCCTGAGCGGCGCTACAGATGCGACATCCTCGGCAATCATGGGTGTAGAGCCAGGCCTTGTTACCGCCCCTGTTTCGGCGGCGCGCCTTTCCGCACGACGCATGCTTCCAAACCCCCAGCCGGTCAGAGCGAGCACAAGGGCGAAAATGATGGCAAAGAGGCTGAAGAAATTGAATAGGAGCGAGCGAGCCAACAACTGCACTGCACCGTCTGCAATTCCCTGTGTAACCAGCAGGCCCAAAACAAATGCACCCCACCCGTTGAGCGGAATCGACATGCAAACCGGCGCGCTGGTTGCATCGCAGTAGTAGGCCAGCTTCTCTCTCGGCAGCCGGAGCTTGTCAAAGAACGGACGGCTGAGTGTTCCGACGGTCAGCGACGTTATGCTGGACTCCACGAAAATGACCATACCGACCGCCCAGGCCATCAGCTCCACACTTCGCCGGGAGCGTCCCCAGCCCCGTTTCTGTACCCAGAGCGTGAAGGCATGCACTCCACCCGATACTTGCACCAGGGAGATGAGTCCGCCAACGAGCAGACTAAACAGCACTATGCGTGCATTGGACGCATCTCGGAACACGTCCACTACCACATCGGCTAGGGACCGGAGACCTCCAATAGGATCACCGGCACTCAGAATGGTGGTTCCTATCCACAGACCCGCAACGAGAGACAGGTATACCTGCCGCGTCCAGAGAGCCAGGCCAATAGCCGCAAAGGGCGGTAGCAGAACAATCCAATCCATGCGCCGGCAGGCCGCTCGCCTCTTACTTCCATTTGATGTTACATCCCATGGAAGGGAACTGCCCGGTCGTGACTGCACCGTCCGCCAAGAGCTCGTCGAGGGCCCGCGCCAGGTCGGTCCCCGTGGCTACGCCCTGGCCTAGACGGGTCTCATCAAACCTACCCCGGTAGACTAGCTTGCAATCCGTGTCGTACACGAAAATGTCGGGAGTGCACACGGCGTCGTAGGCCCGTGCTACTTCCTGAGACTCATCATATGCATAGGCGAAAGGATACGCCTTGTCACGGGCCCGCCGCGCCATGTTTTCGAATGAATCCTCCGGATACTGTTCAGCATCATTGGCGCTGATGCCAACAAAACCCACGCCGCGCTTCAGGTAGGCGCCTGCCAGCTGTACCAGCGCGTCCTCAATATGGACGACAAAGGGACAATGGTTGCACATGAAAACCACTACAAGTCCCCGGGGACCCATGCAGTCTTTAAGGGTCCGCGTGGTGCCGGGCCCGCCATCGGCCTGTGGATTGCACACAGGCAACTCGAACGCAGGAGCCGTGGAGCCCAGCTTGATCATTACGGAATGGGTAAGAGCCATGAGATTGCAAGCGTCTAGATTGAAAAAGAATGTGGTGGTGAGCTAGGGGGAATAGGCCCGAATCTGATGGAATGGCATGGTTACGGTGCCGGCAATGTTGGCCAAATGAACGGATACACGCTGCATGGCCTGCGCCGCAATAACGTACGTCACGGCAAGTACCTGATCTGCCTCGTCGGATGCCTGGCGCTCCACAAAATGCGACAACGAGACGGATACCTCGGCCTGTTTGGAATGGATATATTGGGCTGCTTGCGGATCGCCCTTGAGAAAACTGTCGCGTGTCTGGTCAAACAGTGGCAACAGGCGGTTCCGGATACTGCGAAGGTTGTCCGAATGTGGTCCCATGCGCGGCCTTCCGGCGCGTTCGGCAGTCTCGGCCATGGATGCACTTATTTGGCCCACAAGCTGGGCATCCTGGGCAACGGTAAGCAGCTTCAGACAAAGTACAAGCTCACTCTTGGGATCCACATTCAGGTGTTCCAGCACAGCCCGTCTGAGAGCTTCCTCACGGCGGTCGATCTGTTCAGCGAGTGACGCAAGATCCACCTCCAGAATCTCATTGTCCAGCAAGCACGCTGAAGCTGCAGCAAACATGTCGCGGCCCGTATCGAGCATTACGCAGAAGTCTCCAAGCGCCCCCTTAACCAGCGGAGGCTGATTGCCGGTGAAGAATTCCAACAGGCCCATGGTGCCGTAATTCCGATACTAGCCCGCCTGGTACAAGCGGCATCGCTCAATATACGCCCGAACATTGTCCGCGACGAGATACCGGATGGATCTTCCTGCCTGCACCCTGCGGCGAATGTCGGAAGCGGTTATGTCGATCAGCGGCACATCCACATGGAGAACTTGCCTGTCGGGCTTGATTGAACGGTTCCTTCCTCTCCTTGGGCAAACCACCAGGTCGGCCAGGGAACGTATGGTTTCCGGCTGGTGCCACAAGTGAAACTGGCTCCAGTTGTCTTCTCCGATTATCAGGAACAGCCGTGCTTCCGGATTGGCTTCGCGGATGGCAAGCAGCGTATCCACGGTGAATGATGGACCGCTGCGCTGCAACTCTATTTCGGACACCCGGAATGCCGCATTCCCCTCCGTGGCCGCGCGGGTCATTTCCACGCGATGCAGGGCATCACTCAGCTGCGTGGCCATCTTGTTAGGGGGGCGGCGGGCAGGCATCCACAAGACCTGCTGCAGGCCAAACTGCTCCCTGGCCGCATTGGCCATTACCAGATGTCCGAGGTGAGGGGGGTCAAACGTGCCGCCAAACAGGCCGATATGCAGGGTACTGGCAGACACGGTCGTAGCGACCCTAGGTTGCAGCCACCTCATCCATGAGAGCCACCGCCCGCGAATACAGCACCTCCGCGTCCTTCAACAATGGACTGTCAGGAAAGAGTTGAAGCAGGCGCTGGTAGTGGTCAAGAGCCTTCTGAAGCCGCTCAGGCTGTCGCTGGGCAACGCTCTGATTACTGAATTCTATGTAGCATCTTATAGCTCCCAGGAGCGCGTCATCCGCCATCGGAGTATCGGGATACTTTTCGAATACCACCTCATAGGACAGAGCCGCTGCCTCGAACAGTTGCCTACGCTCATACAATCCCCCGCCGTGAAAAGCCTTGGTGGCCAGCTTGTCACGCAGCTGCCTTACCCGCTGGGTCGCGACTGCCACTGAATCGTGGTCCGGAAAGCGCTGAAGAAAGACATTGAATACTTCGATCCCCCGCTCGGTCTCGCTCTGGTCCAGTTCAAAGCTCGGTGACCTCTCATAGAACGTCATCGCACGTTCATACTCCGCGTCCGCCACACGGGGATCCGCGCGGTACAGCCGCACAAAGTTCGCGTATTCGTCCGCTGCAAGAATAAACTCGCGGTTCAATCGATAGGCCCTGGCAAGCTTCAGCTGGGCATCGCTGGCCCATTCATGCGTGCGGCCAAAGTCAAATACGCCCCGGTAGTACTGAATTGCACGATCGTACTTCTGGCCGGCAAAATAGAGCTCCCCCTTTTCGAAAGCTTCCCTTGGGGACTCATACTGAATACGGCCACCCGCGGCACAGCCGGCCACAATAAAGAACAGAACTACGATCAACTGGCGCATAGAGACAATCTTCAGATTCCGCGTACTTACCCTGACGCGAATCTGGCAGTTCCAGCAGAAGCTACCACGCAAGGCGTGGGCCTTCGGCGGTGACGTGATACAGAAACATGGCTTGATTGCGCTGCCCGCCGGTGAAGTCCATGCGCGTCCCGAGTCCCTCGTACGGCCCGGCCTGTTCCAGCCGCCGAATCAGCGATGGTAAATCATCGTCCAGTAACAAGTCCAGCAGGAAGCCGGCTACGTCATAGCCCACCAGGGCGAAGCGACCGGGTTCGGCACCATGGCTCAATTCACGGAAGCGGCGCTCGAACCTCCGCAATTCCATACCCGATTCGGCTGTGTCATGGGTGTCGACGTATGAAATCTCCAAACCGCGGAGCGAACCAGCCCAGGATGCTCCGCCGAAGGCTTCGCTGCCCAATACATACGGAGGGCGCTCCAGGGTACCCAATTCCCTGACTGCTTCCGCAGCAAGGCGGCGGGCCTCTCGGTCACGTTCCGCGTGCACAGCAAGGAACACCGCATCAGCGGCACTCAGGACTTCTGGACCTACCAATGCATTGATCCTGGACCAGTCCAGCGGGGAGTAGATCCGCGCAAAGAATACCACGTCGGCCCCCGCTCGCCGGGCTTCACGGTAGAACCCGTCCGCCATTTCGCTGCTGAGTTCATCGTTGCGGTCGGCCACGATCCCCACTTTGACAAACCCGCGCTCCGTGACTCCCCAGCGGGCAAGGTAGGCGCCTCTCCGTGCAATCGTAGGATTGGCCTGGAATACATACCGTCGGCCTTCCGTGATTTCGGCTCCGGTGGCAAGCGGCGCAACCATTACTATGGCATTGCGCTCAGCTTCTGCAGCGGCTCCAACTGCTTCCTCGCTGTAAAGCGGCCCGACGATGGCATCCACACCCTGGTCCACCAGCGAAGACACAGCCCGACGAGCACCCTGGACGGAGTGCTCCGTGTCGCGGAATACCAGACGCACAAGGTCGTTACCCGATCCGTTGCGCTCCCGCGCCGCCAGACGAATGCCATTGAACATCGCCTGCGTTACGGCCCGGTCCTCGGGATTCATGGGAAGTGCCACACCCAGCTTAAATGCCCCGCTACGAGCCTGGGCATGCTCCAGCTGCACTTCGGCATAAGACCTCAGCCTGCCAGCCTCGCTCCTGTAGTTGCTGGATGGAAACCTGCGCTCAAAGTCGTGAAGCAACTCCAGGCAACGCTCATATTCTCCGCTGCGATAGAGCGCCTTGCCTGCCATGACCATTGCGGCCGTGGTACGCGTGTGCGCCGGCCGGCGTTCGTATACGCGCTCGAAGTAATCCAGCGCGCGGCGATAATTCGCGTCCTCGAAAGCTGCCAGGCCCTCTTCAAACAAAACGGTCGCCGCCTCGTCCTCTGGAAGTGCATACTGGGCTAGGACGGTGCGCAAACCGCCAGCCGCCAGGAGCACTACCACCAACGCGGCTCTTCGCACTGCACGCGCGCGTGTGGCCTGTGCCCTTTCTCGCACTTCTTCACTCCCACTCGATGGTTGCCGGAGGCTTGGAGCTGATGTCGTACGCCACCCGGTTAATACCGCGAACCTCATTTACTATTCGATTGGAGACATGTGCCAGAAAATCTTGCGGCAGCCGCGCCCAATCAGCTGTCATGCCGTCCACACTCGTGACGGCCCGCAGCGCGCATACGTACTCGTAGGTCCGTTTGTCTCCCATTACTCCCACCGTCTGAACCAACAGCAGAACGGCAAATGCCTGCCATACCTGATCATACAGATCGAAGTTATGCAGTTCATCTATGAAGATGCGGTCGGCCCTGCGCAGGAGTTCCAGAGTCTCCGCGTCCACGGCACCCAGGATGCGAACAGCCAATCCAGGCCCGGGAAACGGATGACGACCGATAACGGAAGAAGGTAGACCGAGCAACCTCCCAATTGCCCGGACTTCGTCCTTAAAGAGCTCCCTGAATGGTTCCAGCAGCGTAAAGCGGTGGTCGTCTGGCAAGCCCCCGACATTGTGATGCGTCTTGATAGTAGCGCTTGGACCCTTGAACGAGACGCTTTCGATTACATCCGGATACAAAGTCCCCTGGGCCAGATAGCGAGGAGGCTTTCCCTGTTTGCAACTAATGACTTGTGTTTCTCTGTCGAAGACCTCCACAAACGTATTGCCTATAATCACACGCTTCCGCTCCGGATCCGTGACGCCGCGGAGGCGCCTCAGGAACAAGGCCGATTCATCTACAGCATGCAACGGAATCCGGAATGTATCATGAAACGTGCTCTGCACCTGCTCCCATTCACCGCTTCTCAGCAGCCCGTTGTTGATAAAGACGCATGTAAGGCGGTCTCCGATGGCTTCATGCAGTAGCTTGGCCGCAACAGACGAATCCACGCCACCTGACAGGCCCAGAAGCACGGTATCGTCACCGACGGTATCCCTTATTTCGTCAATCTTGCGCTCCACGAAGGAGGCGGGCGTCCAATTGCCTGCGCAACGACATATGTCCCGTGCAAAATTGCTGAGCATGAGGGCACCGTAATCGGTATGCACGACCTCAGGATGAAACTGCACGCCAAAGTGCGGCTTGGAAGATGAACGTACTGCGGCAACCGGCGCATTGGCGGTATGGGCAAGTTGTACATAGCCCGCGGGAACCGTGCTAAGGGCGTCACCATGGCTCATCCATACATGAGAGCCCGAAGGAATACCGGCAAGCAGGTCCGAATCGTCATCAACGGTCAGGCTCGCTCGACCGAATTCCCTGTGGACCGCAGCTTCCACCTTCCCACCACGAACGTGAGCCATGACCTGGAGACCATAGCATATTCCCAGAACAGGCATTGCTGATCCGTCCGCACGTCGGAGTTCTAGAATGCCCTCGTCCCAGGCAGGCGCTTCCCCCTCATAGACAGAACTTGGTCCTCCCGACAGGATAATCCCGCTCGGCGCCATCAAGGCCACGCTGCTGCAGCTTACGTGGCAAGGGTAAATCTCCGAGTACACACCAGCTTCCCGTATCCGGCGGGCAATCAATTGGGTGTACTGGGCGCCAAAATCCAGAATGAGGATCTTCTCGTCCATCAACCTCAGGCTACCATGCCGGCATAGTCCTCCGCACTCAGCAGCGCGCCCAGCTCTTCCGTCTGGCGCATCCTTACCCGTATCATCCATCCCATGCCATAGGAATCGCTGTTGACAAGTGACGGATCCTCCTCCAATGCTCCGTTGTGCTCCACAATGGTACCTGAAACCGGCATGAACAGGTCAGAGACCGCCTTGACTGCTTCCACGGACCCAAAGGACGCCTCCCGGTCGATGTCTTCTCCCACCGGTTCAAGCTCTACGAACACGATGTCTCCGAGCTCGCCCTGCGCATAGTCTGTAATCCCGATGGTTACGGTTGCACCGTCATCCTCGACGCGAACCCATTCATGATCCTTCGTATAGCGTAGTTCCGCAGGCAGTTTCATGAGCCGTTGAAGTATGTGTGCCGAAACGCGCCAGCGGCCTGCTATGCCGCCGCGGCAAGGCGATCAACAAAATGCGTGTCGAAGTCTCCGCTCCTGAAATCCGGGTGTCGCAGCAATTCCCGGTGGAAAGGGATGGTAGTCTTGACTCCCTCAAGTACGAATTCGTCCAGAGCCCGTTGCATTTTCCGGATGGCCACGTCCCGATTGCGACCGAGTACAATGAGCTTGCCGATCATCGAGTCGTAGTATGGAGGAACGACGTAGCCGGCGTATGCGTGCGTGTCCACGCGAACTCCCGGACCGCCCGGAACGTGAAACGATTCTATCTTGCCCGGAGAGGGCCTGAAGCCGCTGTCCGGGTCTTCAGCATTGACGCGACATTCAATGGCGTGCCCTGCCGGTTCCAACTCGAGTCGGAAGATGCGCTCTCCCATGGCTACACGGATCTGCAGCTCGATCAGGTCCTGGCCGTACACCTCTTCTGTCACCGGATGCTCAACCTGTATCCGCGTATTCATCTCCATGAAGTAAAACGTGCCGTCGGCATCCAGCAGGAATTCCACGGTGCCTGCGCCCTCGTAGTCCACTGATGCTGCTCCCAGGACTGCTGCCTGGCCCATTTTCTCACGAAGCACACTGTCGACGACTGCCGACGGGGCCTCCTCAATCAGCTTCTGGTGGCGTCGTTGAATGGAGCATTCGCGCTCTCCCATATGGTGCGTATTGCCGTGGGAGTCGGCCATCACCTGGATCTCTATATGCCTGGGCTTCTGCAGCAGCTTTTCGACGTAAAGGCTTCCATTGCCGAATGCCCCTTCTGCCTCGGCACGTGCCGAGTAGAAATGCCTCTCGAACGCCGATTCGCTTTCCACAGACCGCATGCCGCGGCCTCCCCCGCCTGCGCTGGCCTTGATCATGACGGGATAACCCATTTCCGCAGCAAGATGCATCCCGTCTTCAACCGATTCCACGACACCGTCTGAGCCCGGAACGACGGGCACGCCGGCCTCGCGCATGGTTTCCTTGGCCCGGCTCTTGTCTCCCATGAGAGTAATAGTGTTCGGTGCCGGTCCAATGAACGTGATGCCGTGATCCGCGCAGATGGCGCTGAATACGGCGTTCTCCGACAGGTAACCGTATCCCGGATGAATCGCATCCGCTCCCGTCACCTCAGCTGCCGCGATGATCCGGTCAGGTCGCAGGTAGCTGTCAGCGGATGGCGCCGGGCCAATGCAGACCGCCTCGTCTGCGAACTTCACGTGGAGCGTGTCGCGGTCTGCCGATGAGTACACCGCCACCGTTTTCAGCCCCATCTCGCGGCAGGTCCGTATGATTCGAAGAGCTATTTCGCCTCGATTGGCGACTAGAATCTTGCGCATGGCTCCATTACCGGCAAGAAGTGCGCACGCCTACGCCGGATCGATTACAAACAGGGCTTGGCCATACTCAACTGGTTCGGAGTCATTGACCAAGACCTCGACTATGGTACCTGCCACTTCGCATTCTATCTCATTCATCAGCTTCATCGCCTCAATAATGCAAAGCGTGTCTCCAACCTTTACAGCATCCCCGGGCGCTACGAAGGGTTCGGCATCCGGAGAAGGTGCAGCATAGAAGGTACCCGGTGTAGGGGCCTCAACGGTGAAACCCGAACGGGCATCCGCGGCCTGTTCCTCTTCTGCCGGGCTCTGCGATGGCAGCGACGACAAAGGGGGACTTGCCGTGCCAGCCGGGGCAAGGGGAGCGGCCCCTGGCAAGACCGACGGCGGGTAGTGCGCCAGCATGAGCGGCGGCTGGAGGGTAACAGCCGGCGAATTCTTGCGCACAACAATACGCACGCCGTGCTCCTCAATCTCGACTTCTGCCGCGTCGCTTTCAGAAGCTGCCTTTATCAGTTCGCGTATCCTGGCCAGGTCCATGTCAGGCATGCCGTTTGAAACCGTCAGTGCAGGGCTGTCACGACGCTACACGCGTGATATAGGCGCCCGTGTCCGTATTGACCCTGATGGTGTCACCTTCCTGTACAAAAAGCGGCACGTTCAGCACGGCGCCGCTCTCAAGTGTGACCGCCTTGGTTGCACCCGTGGCAGTATCACCTTTCAGCCCGGGATCAGCCCGTACCACGTTCAGGTCCACGCTCTTGGGAATCTCGGCCCGGATTGGCGCCTCGGTTTCAGCGTGAAAAAGTATGTCTATCATCCCCCCTTCCTTCAAGAACTCGCGCTTTTCCACCATCTCCGGCCGCAGGGCACACTGGTCGTAATCCTGCATGTTCATGAAATGCAATCCCAGCGCATCCTCGTACAGATATTGATGTGCCCTCCGCTCCACGCGAGCCTCCGCCACCTTCTCACCGGCTCGAAACGTCTTGTCTACAACGCGGCCCGTGCGCACATTGCGCAGTGTCGTCCGAACAAACGCACCTCCTTTACCAGGCTTTACATGCTGGAATTTGACTATTTGCCAAATCCCGTCGCCAAGGACCATCGTAAACCCGGTGCGGAAATCCGTCGTTGACGCCATGTATCCCGGTTGTGTGATCAGCAAATATAGGGCACGGTCGCCGTTGCTGCAAAGGCCAACGGGGCCCGCTTTTCGGGGCCTGAGCCTCGCCTGCCGGTACCGTTGCGCCCTCCGACTCCGCGCTGTTTGCGCACTCGGGCGGGTTGGTGTCTGCGCCACAATTGCGCCGTCTGCGCCCGCGCCTAACCTGGTGGCGGCCGGCGAGGGAACAGAACCGTAGGGTCCGCCACCCCGAGGTTTCCTCTGTAGAGATAGCCTTCACCGTAGCGTGCCCCGATTGAAAACCCAAGGGTGACCGCACGGGCTTCGACCCAGCGCAGGAAGGCCGGATCTGAAATAAACGTCTCAGGACCCTCGTGCTCCGGGTCGTGGAACTGGGTGGCAAATGCGCGTACGGCGCGCATGCGTTGCCCCCACGATTCCGTCACATCCACCACAAAGGTGGGCTCCATCGGGAGCACCTCCGCGTAGTGAAGAATATGCTGCGGGCGCCAAGGGGCAATGTCCAGGACTTGATCCGTCTGGACCTTTTCCAAGCCGCTGGAATAGCAGGCTTCCACCGTCAATCGCGCTGCGCGCGTGTGATCCGGGTGCCTGCACACTACGGGATGAACTAATACAACTCGAGGTCGCGTGCGCCGAATTACTGCAACGAGCCGCAAGCGGTTTTCCAGGCTCAGCGCAATATTGCCGTCCGGTATTCCAAGATTCTCCCTGAAGGACAAGCCCAGGATCCGGGCAGCGGCTGCCGCCTCCTGTGCACGCTGATCGATGCTTCCTCGCGAGCCCAGCTCACCCCTGGTCAAGTCCAGGATCCCTGTCCTGTAGCCTGCTTTCGCCAAGAGACAGAGCAGGCCCCCGGCATTCAATTCAACATCGTCCGGATGGGCGGCTATCCCGAGGACATCCAGATGCTCGGACATGTCAACCGGCCACGAAGTTCACTATCCGCCCTGGAACGTAAATCTCCTTGCGTGGCGGAGCATCTCCGAGATACCGGGCCACATTGTCCTGGGACCTTGCCGTCTCCAGCACGCTTTCGCGTTCCGCTTCCGGGCTGATAGAAATAGTCGCCCGAACGCGGCCGTTTACCTGTACGGCAATCCTGACGGTATCTTCAACCAGATAGGCTTCGTCCAGCGCCGGCCAAGACTCATGGGCCAGGCTGTCGCCGCGTCCCAGTCGCTCCCACAGATCCTCGGCAATATGCGGTGCGAATGGCGCCAGCAAGAGCACGAAATCCTCTGCCAGACGTTGGGGAACGCAATCCCACTTGTAGGCGGCATTAACAAACTCCATGAGTGCCGAGATGGCAGTATTCATGCGCAGCGCCTCAATATCGTCAGTCACGCGTTGAATCGTCCTGTGCAGAAGGCGCAGCTGCGGCTGTGAGGGCTCCACTTCGCGCACCAATGCGCCCGCGCCGCTGTGATCATCCGCGAGGAGCCTCCAAACACGATTCAGGAATCTGAATGTGCCTTCTACGCCCTGGGTGCTCCAGGGCTTAACCTGCTCGAGTGGCCCCATGAACATTTCGTACAGCCTGAATGCGTCGGCGCCGAAGATTCTCACGACCTCATCCGGATTGACCACATTGTTGCGGCTCTTGCTCATCTTGTGCGCGCGGACGTCCAGACGAATGTCCGGATCTTCGCGCAGTACGAAGTGCTCTCCTACTTTCTCTACTTTGCCTTCGCCTACCTTCTCCGAGTCCACCTTCCTAGCGGTGCCCTTGATAGCGCCGTCACTGACCTCCACGGCTGATACCCGCTCATTCGTCCCCGCGTCCCGGTAGGCCGTGTACTCCAGCTCTCCCAGGATCATACCCTGGTGAACGAGCTTGGCAAATGGCTCCGGCGTACTGACCAGGCCGGCGTCATAGAGCACCATGTGCCAAAAGCGCGCATAGAGCAGGTGCAGCACGGCGTGCTCCGCCCCCCCGACATACAGATCGACCGGCATCCAGTAGCGCTCCAATTCCGAATCTACCAGGGCCTCGCTGTTGTGCGGATCGATATAGCGCAGATAATACCAGCACGAGCCTGCCCACTGCGGCATCGTGTTGGTCTCCCGCCTTGCGGGCCGTCCAGTTTCCGGGTCAGTCGTTTCAAGCCAGTCCACGGCAAGAGAAAGCGGCCCTTCAGGCGTTCCGCTGGGCTTGAATTCCTCCAGCTCCGGCAAGGCAACCGGCAACGCCTTTTCCGGCAATCCCTTCGCCACACCGTCCACATAGATTACGGGCAGCGGCTCTCCCCAATACCGCTGCCGGGAAAACAGCCAGTCACGCAGCTTGTAATTGATCTTGCGCCTGCCATTACCCGTTGATTCCAGCCACTCCAGCATGCGCTCCTTGGCCTCTTTCACATGCAGGCCATTCAGAAAGCCGCTGTTGATTGCCGGACCGTCGCCCAGATAGGCCTTGCCCACGAAGCCGTCCACCGGCTTTACCGTACGAAGGATAGGCAGATCATGCGCGGCAGCAAACGCCCAGTCTCTCTCATCTTGTCCAGGCACCGCCATGATGGCGCCCGTACCATACGTCGCGAGGACATAGTCCGCCACCCAGACAGGAATGGGCTCGCCGCTGGCAGGATTGATGGCATACCCCCCCGTAAACTCTCCTGTCTTCTCCTTCTGGAGTTCCGTGCGCTCCAGGTCGCTTTTTCGTGCCGCCCGCTCCCGGTATCCGGACACGGCAGCGCGCCGTTCCGGGGACGTCAAGACGTCCACCAGCTCATGCTCGGGCGCCAGCACCATATACGTTGCACCGAAAAGGGTGTCGGGGCGCGTCGTATAGACCCGAATGAGCCTGTCCGAGCCCTCTACGGCGAAGTCGATTTCGGCCCCCTCGCTGCGGCCAATCCAGTTTCGCTGCATTTCCTTCGTGCTGGCAGGCCAGTCGGCATCTTCGAGTCCCTGAAGCAGGCGCTCCGCGTACTCCGTTATGCGCAGCACCCACTGCCGGAGCTTTCTCCGCTCGCAGGGATGGCCACCAATCTCACTCTTGCCGCCTATAACCTCTTCATTCGCGAGTGTCGTTCCAAGGGCTTCGCACCACCAGACCGGTACTTCTGCCTCATACGCAAGTCCGCGCTCCATCAACTGCCGAAAAATCCACTGCGTCCAACGGTAATAGTCGGGATCCGTCGTGTCGACCTCCCGGTCCCAGTCGTACGAAAAGCCCAGCGCCTTTAGCTGCTGCCGGAAGCGCTTGATATTGGCGGCTGTCGTAGTGCGCGGATGCGTACCCGTCCTCAGAGCATACTGCTCTGCCGGCAAGCCGAAGGCGTCCCAGCCGATGGGATGAAGCACATTGAAGCCGCGCATCCTCTTATATCGCGCAACGATATCCGTGGCCGTGTAGCCCTCCGGGTGGCCGACATGCAACCCGCTACCGCTTGGATAGGGAAACATGTCCAGGACGTAGTATTTCGGCCTTGACCTGTCAATGTCAGCCGGTGTTCGAAATGTCTTGTTCCGCTCCCAGAACACCTGCCATTTCTCTTCTATTTGCTTGAACGGATACGAAGCCATTGTCCCGCACTAAACAGATTCTCTTGTCTTGCTGGTACTGGCAAATCTGATACCGACGGCTCTCCCGGGTTACTCCGAAGGTAGCCGGCTCAAGATACGGCATCAGCGATTGGAGATATGGGGCCTGCTCCCGGGTAACGCTTCCGTGCCTGGCAGCCGCTCTACAGCTGCCGCGCCGCTAGAACGGCCACACCGGAATGTCTAGGCATTCTCCCAGCACGCGGTACTCACGATTGAAGTATACCAGGGGGAGATCGCCTGTTGCCGGCGAAACGGACAAGACCCTCCCGACCATGAGTGAGTGATCTCCGGCCGGATGCCTGGCATAGGAAGTACAGTTAAAGACCGCGATGGCGCCGTCAATGAGGGGTACGCCATTCTTGTCCAGCGAGTATGGTACGTCCTCGAATTGCTGGGCGCCGCTGCGATCGGGCTCTGCAAACGCGGTGCTGAGATTTGCCTGCTCGTCGCTGAGCAGGTGCACCGCAAAATGTCTGACCCGCGTGATCAAATCGTGCATGCGGGCTTCGTGGGAGACATTGAAAGAAACCAGGGGTGGAACAAGTGAAACGCTGGTGAAAGAGCCGACCGTCATGCCACGCATTTGACCGCCGTCGGCAGCCGTTACCACGGTCACTGGAGAAGGAACGCGGCGCATGGCGGTGCGGAACGCCTCGACAAGGATCTCCTCCGACATGGCGGTCCTACACAAAAGCGTCCTTGATGCGGCTGAAGAACGACTTGCCGTCTTTCTTCGAGTCTTCCGAGGGTTGAAATGAGGGCGATTCCTGCATCTTTTCCAGTAGCGTTCGATCCTGACTGGAGAGCTCCCTTGGTATCCAGACATTCACCCTCACCAGCTGATCCCCCCGTCGTCCGGTGTTCAATTCAGTCAGTCCGCGGCCGCGCATGCGAAGGATCTTTCCGGACTGGGTGCCCGGATCTATGTCCAGCCTCGCCCGGCCCTTGAGGGTAGGAACCTCCAACTCCGTTCCCAATGCCGCATCCGGAATAGAAATGTAGCATTCGTGGTACAGATCGTAGCCGTCTCGCTCAAAGTCTTTGTGTGGCAATTCATGGATTTCAACACGTAAATCGCCCGCAGGACCTCCGCGCATACCCACGTTCCCGCTGCCCCGCATGCTCAGGTAATTGCCTTCCACGACACCGGCCGGAACTCTCACGTTGACTATCGTCTCTCCCTGCACTCGCCCCTTGCCCCGGCAATGAAGGCATTCCTTCTCGATTACCTGCCCTTCTCCGCGGCATGACGTACACGCCTGAACACTGACAATCTGGCCCAGCATCGTTTGGCGAGCGTGGCGCACTTCTCCAGCGCCGTCGCAAGAAGAGCACACCTTTCGAGCCGCGCTGCCGCCCTCCGCGCCCGTTCCCTCACATGGCTTGCAAGCCACGAATCTGCGCACCCTCAAACGCTTCTCGGTGCCTTCCGCAATCTCCTCAAGCGTCAAGGGAAGCTGTACCCGCAGCGCTTCCCCCCTTCTGCCGGAGCTTCGAGCACTTGCGCGCCCCGCACCGCCGCCAAAGAACTCATTGAACCCTCCACCACCGCTGAATATGTCGCTAAAGGCACTGAAGATGTCATTGATATCGGTGAAACCCGCCCCGCCGTTGCGCACGTTGACATGGCCGTAGCGGTCATACTGCGCTCTCTTTCCGCTGTCCGAAAGCACCTCGTACGCTTCCGCTGCCTCCTTGAATTTCTCCTCTGCCTTGCTGTCTCCCGGATTTCGGTCCGGATGGAAATGCAGTGCCTTTTTTCGGTAGGCCTTTTTTATGTCATCGGCCGATGCGGACCGGTCAACTTCAAGTATGTCGTAATAGTCTTTCTTCATTGGCTCTCCGTTTGGACAGCTACCACCACTTTGGCGTGGCGCAATACATGCTCACCGTGTCGGTACCCCCGCTGCACCTCCTGGAGCACGTGTCCGGGTTCCGAACCATCCGAAGCCGGAACCTGAAGCACTGCCTCGTGGAGATTCTCGTCGAACGGCTGACCCACGGCCTCGACGGCCTCGACTCCAAAGCTGGCCAGCGCCGCAGTCAGATTGTCGTACACCAGGTTCATTCCTGCCTCAAATGCCGAGCCCGATTCATGGTTGTTGGACGAGGCCTCAAGTGAGCGCCCAAAGTCGTCCAGTACCGCGAGCATGGCCTCCAATACCGGCGCCTGGGAACGACGCGTCCAATTCGCGCGCTCACGTTCCGTCCGTCGCCGGTAGTTTTGAAACTCCGCCGCCTGGCGCAGTAACTGGTCCCTCACCCTGCCGAGTTCCTCTTCCAGCTCTGCTATTTTGGGTTCACCGGGCTCCTCCGCCGGAGGCTCGGGCCCCGGCTCTGTTTCCTGCCGCGGCGCCTCTTCAAGTACAGCCTGCGCTGTTTCCTGATCGTTGGTATCTGGCATGCTCGTTACACGCTTTTTCTTCTACTCGCTGGAGTGCAGTACACGCAAGGACGATCTGTTCAGCAAGGCTGCCATATTCTCCACCAGCGCAATGACCCGGCTGTAATCCATGCGCGTAGGTCCCAATATGCCCACTGTACCCACCGTCTCACCCACGTTGTAGCGCGCAGTAACGAGGGAATAGTTGCGGGCAGACTCATCGTCAATCTCGCTGCCAATGCTGACGGCAGCCTTGCCGCTGCCGACTTCAGCAGGTTGTGCTTCAAACAGCTTCACAACGTAACCTTCATCCTCAATAAGCTTGACCAATTGCCGCACATCTGACGTATCCTGAAATTCCGGCTGGCGAAGCAGCAGTTCCGTACCGCCGTGGCTGACCCTTCCCTCAACGGGATCGCTGAAGAGGACAGCCGATTCGTTCAGAATTAACTGGACAATCCCCGTGCGGTCATCCTCGATATCCCGTGTGCGACTGGCGTACGTCCGTCGTATTTCGTCCAGAGGCAGCCCGGCAAGTCGCTCGTTGAGAATCGAAACGATTCTGTCAAGGTCTCGACGATTGAGGTCCACTTCCGTCTGGTAAATGATGGTCCTTACCAGCCGGCTGCGCACACTGATGACAATCATTACCGATGGAGAAGAAAGCGGTACGACATCGAGACGCTCCAGTACTCCCGTCGAAATGCGGGGACTAAGCACCACACCCAGCAGCCTCGACATCTGACCCAGCAGTCTCGAGCTCACGCGAAACAGCTCATCAGTATCGCCCATGAGCCGGTCCAGCTTTGCCTTCAGCAGCCGCTTCTCCACGACGGGCAAGTCCGGCAGGTCCATGAGCTCATCCACAAAGGCTCGATACCCCAGGTGGGTAGGAATTCGGCCGGCGGATGTGTAGGGATGGCGCAGATAGCCCAGCTCCTCCAAGTCGCCCATGGTATTGCGCACTGAAGCAGGACTAAGTCCTAGCGGAAAACGTTTGGACAGCGTGCGGGACCCCACGGGTCCCGCCGTGTCGATAAAGCTGCGCACTACGGCCCGGAGAATGGCGCGCTCCCTCTTGTCGAGCGGGCGGACATATGTGGCTTGGGGAGTCTGCATACCGATCTAACCGCAGCAAAAGCCTTGCCAACACGGCCGTGACCGGACGAATCGGCAGAAGTGCGTACTGCAAGCCTTGCAGACCGGTTTCCTGTAGCGGGCGCAACAGCTTGAATGTGCATGCGTATCTGGAACCATTCCAGAATCTACTCCCTTCGCGATGCGCTTTTTTTCCTCCTTGGTAGCCAGTGCCCTGGGTACATTCATTGCACTGGGCCTATTGCTGCTGCTGGGTTCCGCTCTGGCAGCAGCGCTATTGTCCACATCCGGCGCGACGCCGACTGTGCGCCACAACTCTGTTCTCGTCGTGGAGCTATCCGGCCCCGTTCCGGAGATCGCATCGCATGATCCCCTGGCCAGTCTGCTGTTGGACGAAGCGTCCTATGATCTCCAGGACTTGCGGAAGGCGTTGCACAATGCCGCCGCAGACGAACGTATCGGCGGACTGTGGCTCAAACTTCGTGGCGTGCAAGCGAACTGGAGTACGCTGCAGGAAATTCGCCTTGCGCTGGAAACCTTCAAGGCCAGCGGCAAGCCGCTCCTTGCCTCCAGTGGCGAGTACATGATGGCGGAACGCGACTATTACCTGGCAACCGTCGCAGACAGCATTTTTGCCTTGCCGGAAGCCTTCTTCGAATTCAACGGGATGTACCTGGAAGTGATGTTTCTGAAGGGGCTGCTGGACAAGCTCGACATTGAGCCCGAAATCATTCGCGTAGGTGAATACAAGGGCGCTGTTGAGTCATACTCGCGCACTGATCTGTCCCGCGAAAACGAAATCCAGTTGCAGTCTGTGCTCGACGAATACAACCGGCGGCTTGTAGAGGCGGTTGCCGCAGGCCGGGCGATGGACGAGGAGCATGTAAGAGTGCTGACGACGGACGGTGCCATGATTACGGCCGCTGAAGCGTACGAGGCCGGATTGCTGGACGGACTGCTGTACGAAGACGAGGTCAGCGACCTGCTTCGCGAACGCGTAGGCCAGGACGGTGATCTGCGAACCGTCCGCCTGACCTCCTATATTCGTGTGCCGGAGTCCGAGGCGACCGGAGAACGCATTCGCACGGACGACCGGATCGCGATAGTCTACGCTGTAGGAACCATTCTGACCGGCACAAGCCCTTCCGGGATTTCTGTCGTGGGTTCCTCCACATTCCGCAATGCCATGAAGAGGGCTCGGGAAGACGAGCGAGTCAAGGCTGTGGTGCTTCGCATCAATTCCCCGGGCGGTTCGGCCGTGGCTTCGGATGCGATGTGGCGCGAAATCGATCTGACTGCACGTGAAAAGCCCGTGGTCGCATCCATGGGAGACGTTGCCGCATCGGGCGGATACTGGATTGCCACGGCCGCAGACTCCATTGTAGCCGACCCCGCGTCCGTGACAGGCAGCATCGGCGTTTTTGGCATGCTGTTCAACGTGGGAACGGCGCTGGAAAGCAATCTGGGCATCACCACCGACGGCGTGCGGACAAGTCCCTACGCGGACATGTTCTCGGCACTACGTAGCCTGCGGCCCGAGGAGCGGGCCATCCTGGAACGGGCGATTGCCTCCACTTACGACCGTTTCTTGGAACGGGTATCCGAGGCGCGTGGCATGGAACCTGCCTCCGTCGACAGCATCGGAAAAGGGCGCGTGTGGACCGGCCAGCAAGCTCTGGATGTCGGGCTTGTAGACGCCTTGGGCGGCATCGATACGGCCATTGAGTTGGCGGCGGAAATGGCCGGCCTGGAATCCTGGAACACGCGCCTGCTGCCACGTCCGCGCACGCTGATGGAGGAACTCAGCGATCTCATGGTCATGCGCGTTCGTCGAACGTTTGCGCTGCCGGCAGCCGACCAGATTGAGGAGCTGATCCGGATGCAAGGGGAGCCGCAAGCACGTGTACCTCTGGACTTCCAGCTGCGCTAAAGGCCCAACAGAATCTGCCCGGTCATCTCGTCCGGCACGGGCTCGCCCATAAGCTGTAGTATGGTAGGGGCAATATCCCCCAGCTTGCCAGCCCTTACCGGTGCCGCGGCTCCGTCCCTTATGACCAGATGTGGGACTAGCGCTGTGGTGTGAGCCGTATGCGGCGACCCATCCGGCATCCTCATCCGGTCTGCGTTGCCATGATCGGCCAGGATCGTAATGCCGTAGCCGTTGGCCTGTGCCGCCTCGATCACCCTGCGTGAGTGCACATCGACCGCTTCCACTGCCTGTACAGCGGCATCGAATACTCCCGTGTGACCCACCATATCCGGATTGGCAAAGTTTAGGCAGACAAAATTGTAGCTCTGGCGCGCCAGCGCCTCCACGCAGCGCCCTGCCAGTTCCGGCGCGCTCATTTCAGGTTGCAGGTCATAGGTCGCCACCTTGGGAGAAGGCACAAGAATGCGATCCTCTCCTTCAAAGGGGGCCTCCCTGCCTCCGCTGAAGAAATACGTGACGTGCGGATACTTCTCCGTCTCGGCTATGCGCAGTTGTCTTGCACCTCGTCGTGCCAGTACTTCTCCCAGCGTGTCAGACAGGTCAACCGTGCTAAAGGCTACGGGCAAGCCAAAGGCAGCGTCGTACGGAGTAAGGGTCACGAGATGCAGATCCGGCAGTGGAAGCCGCGCAAAGGGCGGCGCCTGCTTCAGTCCAGATAGCGCCTGCACCATCTGCCTTCCCCGATCAGCTCTGAAATTGAAAAAGACGGCTGCATCGCCGGGCCCGATGCGCGTGTTTGCACCGTCGTCGTACTCAATGCGGCGCGGCGCTACGAATTCATCCGTGGTACCCTCGGCATAGGCCTGCTCCATCGCCCTTACGGGATCTGCGAAGACCGGATTCACTTCCTGCACAAGCAGACGGTACGCCCTTTCAATCCGGTCCCACCTTCGATCCCGGTCCATGGCATAGTAGCGACCCACAATGGAGACCAGGCGTCCCGGGCCGTAATCAGGCGCCTTTCGAACGAATTCCTTGACGTATAGTAGGCCGGCGTCAGGTGCCGTGTCCCTGCCATCCGTGAACGCATGTACGCAAACCTGCGCATCCGTAAGCCCCTGCTTCCCGGCCAGCCTGATGATCGCCAAGAGATGATCCAGGTGGCTGTGGACGCCGCCGTCCGAAAACAAGCCCAACAGGTGAAGTCGCTTCCCGGAGGTCGCCACCCGGCGCGCGGCTTCCACTAGCGCATCATTGACAAAGAAGCTCTGGTCTTCGATAGCCAGGTCAATGCGGGTTATTTCCTGATTGACCGTCCGTCCGGCACCCAGGTTCATATGTCCAACCTCGGAATTGCCCATCTGGCCCTTGGGCAGTCCTACCGGCCTGCCGGAGGCAACCAGGGTGCCATGCGGATACCGCGAAAAGAGCCCATCAAGGAACGGCGTGCGGGCGGCGTGGATAGCGCTTACGCTCGGATCTGTCGTGATGCCGAAGCCGTCTAGAATGACCAGCAAATGGCGCTTGGAAGGGTCCATGATTCCCGGCCGCTAGGTAGAAGACCTGGCCTCAACGCGAAAGTCCCGGATCCTTTTCGTTGTCCTGCCGGTCTTCGCAAGAAATACATTCATCGAGCCGCAGCGAGGGCAGGCAATCTGCTGCACCCCCATTCGGTCCCTTTTTTCCGCCGGGTTCGCAAAGTAGTGGCCCCGCGTCTTGCAATAATACGGGCCCTTGCGCGCATCGAGCCCTTTCAGCGACTCCGGGAGCCGGCGCAGGGCCTGCCCATAGCGGCATACAGGGGTGATCGGACAGATGTCACATTGGGGTGAGCGCGCCGTGCACGTATAACGCCCGTGCAGAATGAGCAAATGATGTGCTTCTCCCCAGGTGCCGACGGGAAATATGGCCTTGAGCCCCCGCTCCACCTTAAGCGGCGTTTCGGCATTTTCCACGAGACCTATCCGGTTGGCTACCCGAAAGACATGCGTATCAACCGGCAGGGCATCATCGTCGTCGAATGCGACGGAGCTGACCACCTGGGCAGTCTTGCGCCCGACGCCCGGCAGCTTCATCAGCTCCGACTGGGTCCTCGGCAGTTGGCCGCTAAATTCCCGGCATACCTTACGCGCCATTCGAACCAGGTGGCGGGATTTATTGTTCGGATATGACACGGACCGTATAAAGGGATACACTTGTTCCGGCTCAACTTCCGCCAAGGCGTTGAATGACGGATAAGCCTCAAAAAGCGCAGGTGTGACCTTATTGATGCGTTCGTCCGTACACTGGGCGGAGAGGATCACCGCCACGATCAGTTCATACTCATTTACGAAATCAAGTTCGCTCCGGGGACTGGGAATGGTAGACCGCAGGCCGTCCAGCGTCCTTTGCCCTCGTTCCACCCTGTTCATTATCCGGTAAGTACGGTCCGCGCCCTACTACCCCACACGCATCCCGGCGTTTCAGACGCCAGTGCCACTATGGGACCATGCCGCTCTCGACCAGATAGGGTGCATAGAGGCAATGCCATGTGCAGACTGACGGCAAGACTTTTCGGCATGCTGTTTTGCCTGGCAATGCAGAATCCGGCAACGGCGCAGCTCTCGGACAGCGCGCAGGTATCCCTCATCACCATTGGGCCGGGAAAGGCCATCTATTCTCTCTGGGGGCACAGTGCCCTGCGCGTGCATGATCCGCTGCTGGGAATAGACATTGCTTACAACTACGGCACATTCGACTTTGGCAACCGGCTGCAATTCCTGGCTAGATTCCTTTACGGCAAACTGGACTACGCGCTGAGCCGCCAAAGTTTTCCCTCCCTCGTGACAATTTCCTGGGAGGTGGAGGGCCGTGCCGTCGTCGAGCAAATCCTTGACCTTACGCCGGCCCAGCGCGAGACACTGTTCATGTATCTGGAGCGGAATGCCAGACCCGAAAACAAGATCTACCGCTATGATTACTTCTTCGACAACTGTTCCACGCGCATCCGCGATGCCCTGGAGGCTGTACTGAATGATACGACGCTTTTTCAGGCGGTGAGGCCAGACGGATCATCCTTCCGCGAGCTCATTCGGCCCTATTCGAGGAAAAGACCAACGTTGGACGTGGTCATGAACCTTGCTCTCGGATTGCCCGGCGACGCCGCGGCTGGTGGCAGAGAGCGCCTTTTTCTTCCGATTGAGCTGATGGAGAGTGCAGACCAAGCAACCATCCGAAGTCCGGAGCGGGAGGCGCCCCTCGTGACCAGAACCGATTCGCTTCGCGGATCGCTTGCTGCACCTGCGACCGGAACAGACTGGCCACTTGTTGTAGCGTCCTGGTTGCTGTTCATACTGGCGGTATGCCTGGCAGGCAAGGGCGCCGCCTTTTGGCGCATCGCAGACACGGTGCTTCTCTCAGTGACAGGCCTCGCCGGCCTGCTACTGTATTTCCTGTGGATTGTGTCGCTGCATGATGCTGCCGGATCCAATCCGCACGTAGTCTGGGCGTGGCCATTCCACTTGTTCATGGCCTGGAAGATTGCCAGGCGAAGAAGCGTATCCTGGCAACCGCCGTACTTCTATGCTGCAGCGGCAACCACTGCCATTACAGCTATTGTGGCCATATTGATGCCTGCCCGCCTGCCGCCGGTGGCAGTCCCCTTTCTTCTCCTGCTGGCCTTCCGGTGTTTTCTCCGGGCTCGCAATACCCTCGACGACAGGCCTCGTCCTGGCCAGAAGCTTGTACCGCGTACGGGATTTGAACCCGTGTTACCGGCGTGAAAGGCCGGCGTCCTAGACCCCTAGACGAACGCGGCATGGCTGAATGAGGGTGACCGAGGGGACTTGAACCCCCGACCTCCAGGGCCACAACCTGGCGCTCTAACCACCTGAGCTACGGTCACCATAGAAGAGCACGGAATTTACGCAGAATTCCGGCGGATTCGCAAGACCTACCGAATGATGGCCACCTTGCCGAATGCAGCTCCCTCTCCATTCTGACCAACGGCAATCACCAGATAGGTCCCGGACGGAACAGGCCTCGCATTCTGATCCTTGCCGTTCCAACGGGCCCTGCCTCCGCGTGCTGCCAGGCGACCAACCAGCTCGCCACCGAGCGTAACTACGCGGATTTCCGTCTCCTCGACCAGACCCTCGATATAGATTTCCGGGTCAGCATCACCTGCCATGACCACCGGATTCGGATAGATGAGCAGGTCCTGAACCTCTGTCACAGGGTCAATGGCATCACCCTGGTATGCGACCAGCCCGCGGTCCGTACTCAGGAATACCCGACCGGATGCGCCATCGACGGCGATGGCATTCACGACATTGGACAGGATTGGTGAGCTATCGGTCGTGAATCGGCGCACCAGGTCAAAGCCCGTGCTTTCGCTAACGAGGTATGCCCCCTGTTGTGTGGCAAGCCAAAGGCGATTGGACGGATCCACCGCAATATCTGTAACCGGCAGGTCTCCGAGCACATACGAGCCCTGCTCCCTACTGGACCAAACCGGCCAAGTCGCTTCAAGCGAAGCATCCGTCGCAGCACCGATACCCGCCAAGAAGTAGGCCGGACCCTCCTCGGTCGCTATCCAGATGCGGCCGGTACGATCTTCGGCCATCGCATGTATCCTAATACTCGGTAGACCGCGACCGAGGGCCCCGGGCTGCCCGAAGAAGCGACAGGAGTCGTCTGTTTGGTCCGTCGGCGTATTACCCGTGTCAAGAACCAAGATCCCTCTAGTGAACCGAAGGTTTCCGGTATCCTGGACCAGAATCCACTTCAGTCCGCCGGAGTCAATCAAAAGGGACCCCAGAGCGGTCGTGGACGCGGTGCCCGCGCACGAAGGCGGCAGCAGACCCGTCCACTGCCCATCGGGAGTGCGCACATGTAAAGGCCGCGAAGCTGTCGTATTGGTGACCCACAGAGTTCCATCTTCTTCACTGCCCAGACCTCCGACAATAACATAGCTCGTTGTGCCGGCAGCCGGCAGCAGGCTCGAATTGCTCTCGTCGTATACGCTAAGTGTGCCGTCGGCAGGGACCTGCGCCAACCCGCTTCCCCGAGATGCCGCCCACACACTACCGTGTGCATCTGCATGGACCTGCAGAAAATTGCCTCTGCCAACAAGCTCTTCCCGGAAACGCGAAGTAAAGTTGGTCCAGATCCCGTCACTGCCGAGTCGATAGAATCCGGCGGCAGGCACCGTCTCTACGGCGGCTGCCCACAGTGTGCCTTCCGGCCCTACGGCGAGATCCCCAAATGGGCTGTCAAACGGTCCCTCGGGGAAAACGTCGGCAATTCGCAGGGTAGGGCGCTCTGTCCCGGCCGGTCTTTCGAACTGGCTGATGCCCCGCTCGGCATCAGCCACCCACACGGTCTCATTGTCGGCCACAGTCACGGCGTGCAGGTCTGCATACCCGTCCGCGAGCACTAGCGATGCTCCTCCGGCGAATGCCGCGTACAGCTTGAAGGCATCAATGGCAAGGAGCCGATCCGGAAGAACGGCGAGGTCCGTAATTGCGCGGGTTGTGAGCCCAAGCGAAATGTAAGCCGTTGGCGAGTCTCTGCGGCCCAGCCCGCGATCGGTTCCCACATAAATGTGGCCATCAAATGCAGCTATTGCCTCGACCATTCTGGAAGGCCGTACAGCCGTGTCCACCTGCCAGGCGTTGGGATCCTGCAGGTTTACGGCTTGAAGAGCCGCGTAGGCTACGCCGCCTTCTGCCCCGAGCCAGATACCCTTTCTGCCGTCAGGTAGAGGTGCGATCACCAGGTCCCGGACCGCCGTACCCGCCGGGAGTGCGCCCAGCTGGCTGTACGTGTCGCGCACTTCCAACCGCTCCGTATCGAATATTACCAAACCGAACGACGTCGCCACGAGCAAGGAGTCACCAAGTAGGGCAAGGCGATGGATTTCCGGAGAGGGAAACCGCTGGCTTCGCTGGATATCGAAATATGTGGTGACGGTACCAGTGCCGACATCAAGAGCATCAAGCACGCCGTCAACGTACCCGGTCCAGACCACGCCGCGGTGTACGTCAAAGGCAATGGCTCCGGTCTGCACGTCATGGAGGCCCTCGGTTACGGTATAGCGGACGATCTCGCCCGATGTCGCATCGTAGCTGAAGACACCACCAGATGTCGCAGCCCACACGATATCCTCGGCCACAGCAAGAGCCCGGACGTTACGAGCTGAAGTGTGAGCCGTCCACCGATCGGCCTGCATTGCGGAAAGCTGGCCCACGAAGTTTGGAGCTAGGGCCAAGTACATTGCAACGGGCAGCACCCTGGTCATAGGCACACTGAGTTACGGCAGGTTCGAGAGCAGTCCGGCCATTTCCAGCGCGGCAACGGCCGCTTCGGTGCCCTTGTTGCCCGGGCCCTCTCGGGAGCGCTCCACGGCCTGTTCTACCGTGTCGGTTGTTATGACTCCGAGCGTGACCGGGACACCCGTTTCGAGAGAAATCCGCATCAGGCCGGAAGCCACTTCATTGGCGATGATATCGAAATGGTACGTGGCCCCGCGAATTACAGCGCCCAGGCACACTACCGCATGGTACTTGCCCGATTTGGCCAGCCGCTGCGCTACCATGGGGATCTCGAAAGCACCGGGGCACCTCACAATGGTCATGTGGTCGGCGGCAACACCGCGCTCCTGCAGGGCATCCGATGCTCCCTTTAGAAGCGATTCCGTAATCGGAGCATTGAAGCGGCTGACTACCAGGGCGATCCTCGCTGCATCAGCAGCCATCTCGCCGGCCAGCTCCTTGTACATGATTGCTCCTCTTGTTTGGTGCGCTTGGGGGACCGTCATGTCCGCGTTTCGCCGCTCTCCGGGCCCGATTGTACCGACTTACGCATATGCGTGACCCGGCCATGACAAGCCGATCCTCCTGTTTCGGGTATACCCGGCAGGTGACCGAACTGACGATATCGGCTTGCTCTTTCTTCATCAATCGTCGATTGCGTGAACCTAGTAGTCTCGCCTCCTGGCAAGCCTCTGCCCCGCAGATCGCGCCCAGCGGCGCCCGCGCCGGTGTCGCCGTCTTCGTGCTGATGGCATTATAGCCGGTCTGCTGCAAACTCCGAAACAAATCTCGGGGCCTCCCACCCCTCTCCACCCCCGTCGCAATAGCCACGATACGCCGTGCAACGTGAACCGAACGCCTTCGGCAGGCTGAGCGATGAGAAGGGAGGGCATTGGGGAACATGGCAGGCTGCGCGTCCGGACGAGCACGTCGCCCATCCGACAGATTCAATTCCGAGATCGCGAGGTTCATACACAATCCGGGCGAGGCGGGTTCGATACTCCCATCTGCGCCTTGGCTGCGATTATTTTGGGACTGCGAGGCATGGTCTTCGCATGCCGGCTGCGTGGCCTGTCGTCGGACCTGGCGCGACGGCGAATTTAGTGGCATGGTTTACTTGTCTGACCCTTCCTTCCCCAATGCCTTGCATTCCAAGCCTGGAGGCCACCCATTCGCCCAGCCCGTAACGCCCTCCGATCCCGCATGCTCTCTTGAAGTGCAATGCCGCTCGTGCTGTTCACCATGCTCCTCGACCAGACCTGGCTCGCCGTTACTAACACGTGATCTGGAATTCCACCTGCCCATCATTCCCGAGTCTCCCGTGCTTCAGACCAGCTGGCTCTAGCATTTTGCGCCGCCTACGCTCAGGTGAGGGAGGCGGTACCTGACTGGGTGGAATCGGTCGGACTCCATACTCTGGCCTGACCATGACGAAGCGCCAACAGTACCGGTCTCAGGAAGCTCGGCGTGGGCTCCCGGCGACTTGCGTGCAGAACTTGCGGCTTACCACGCTAGCACGGCTAAGCCGCACTGCCCTTTTTCCTGCGTCTTGCGGGGCATAATTTAGTATGTGAAAGCTCCTCCTACCTCGGTGCGCGCTGTGGGGCTCTTGCGCGACGCACTGGTCAGCTTCGGGAGGTACCGGTAGCAATGAGGAGCTGTATGTGCTTACGCTCATCCCGGACATTCTCGTGGTGCCCCTTCTTACTCTGGAGACCGAAGGCCTGCGCCGTCCTTGCAGCGACGAGCGCGTGCACGACCATCCACCAGGTCAGAATCCGGGCCGGCGGGCTTTGGCGCGACCGGCATCAGGATTGGACAAGTACCTTCGCTTCCGGCGTAGTCTTGACAATGCTGAATCCGGTAAATCCATAGATGACCGATAGGACGGGGTTGGTCAAATTGAAGAACGCGAACGGCAGGTAGGCAAAGGTGGGCACACCCAGCGCCGACGCCATAAACGCACCACACGTGTTCCACGGAACGAGCGGCGAAGTCAGTGTGCCTGAATCCTCCAGGGCACGTGATAGATTTCGGGTGTCCAGGCCTCGCTTGGCAAACTCTGCACGGAACATCCGCCCCGGCACCACAATGGCAATGTACTGGTCCGATGCCACGATATTGGCACCAATGCTCGTGGCGACAGTGGCCAGGATAAGACTGCCCGTACTCCTGGCCGCTCCCAGCACGCTGGCGGCAATCACCCCCAGCATGCCGGTCTTCTCCATCGCCGCACCGAACATCATGGCCGTTACGATTAGCCAAATGGTGTTCAACATGCTTGCCATGCCGCCGCGGGACAGCAGCACATCCAGGTCAGCATTGCCGGTCTGTGCCGTAAATGTGGTGAAGAGAGATTTCCAGAGTCCCTTGACAAGCGCTAGAGCACGCGGGAGGTCAGTCTCACCAACGTAAGCGAGCACGACCTCCTGCTGGAAAAGGACGGCAAAGATGCCCCCGAGCAACGCACCAATGAGAAGAGCCGGAAATGCCGGGACCTTCTTCGAGATGACAAAGATCACGACTGCGACGGGCAACAGCAGATACCAAGCGATATTGAAGCCGTTGCGGAGGGCCTCCAGCATGATACCCAGACTGGCCTCACCTCCCGGTTCCGGGCCGAATACACCGATTCCCGTGAACAGGATTACGGCCAGGACAAAGCTCGGAATCGTGGTCCAGAGCATATGACGGATATGCGTGAACAGGTCCGTTCCCACCATCGCAGGCGCAAGGTTGGTGGTGTCCGACAGAGGAGAGAGCTTGTCGCCGAAATACGCTCCAGAGATAATGGCCCCGGCAGCAATGCCCAGATTGAGTCCAAAGGCAGCCGCAATGCCGACAAGAGCGATGCCGATTGTGCTTGCAGTAGTCCATGAACTCCCCGTCGACACCGCAACCAGGGCACAGATCACGCAGCACGCGGCGTAGAATACCTGAGGATTCAGAATCTGGAGGCCGTAGTAGATCATGGTGGGGACAATCCCGGCCATGATCCACGTCCCGATCAACGAGCCCACAACCAGGAGGATGAAGATGGCGCCCATGGCCAGGGAAACTCCGTGCACCATGCCATCCTGCAGCTCACGCCACGAAAAACCGAGGCGCATGCCCAAAATCGCAACCACCATGGCTGACAATATGAGCACGATCTGGTTCGGACCCTGAGATGAATCCGCCCCGAAGAGTGCAACGGAAGAGGCGAGCATCAAGACCAGGAAGCCCACAGGCATTACCGCCTGGAGCAAGGTAGGTTTGACGCGCGTCTTCTCTTCCATAGTGTCCCGCCTGCGGATATGCTAGGCCTCCCCGCTACCCATTCGCCGCTCACGGGCTTTCTGCAGGTACTCCTCCTTGGTAATCCCCGGCTTGAAGTCTTTGAAGTAGTCGTCCGTGAGCTTCTTGACCACGCCAGAAAGCAGGAGCAGCGCAAGTACGTTGGGTATGGTCACCAGTGAAAGTGCCGTGTCGCCCAGACTCCACACCGTGTTAAGCTCGGTCACCGCGCCGAAGAAGTGCATTGCGACAAATATGAGCTTGTACATAAGGATGGCACGCCTCCCAAACAGGTAATTGGCACAGCGGTCTCCGTAGTAGCTCCAGGAGATCGCCGTGGAAATGCCGAAAAGAAGCACGCAGATGATCACGATCATATTCCCTGCACCGCCCAGCCCCCTGGAAAACCCTAGCGCGGTCAGGGGAGCTCCACTCTCCACGGCGGGGCCATGCAGCGACGTGAAGGTGGATCCGTCATCTGCCGTAGCAACACCTACTTCCGGAATGATGCGCCCGGAAAACGGAATGGTCTGAGCCTCGTCCGTGTACAGGTCAAACACTGGAACTTCATGCCAGGCCAACAGCACAGCGCCTGGTCCGGTCGCCTGTTGTCCTTCGCGAACAGCAATCTCGGCGGGAGGCTGATCCGTCGGCACATATCCCCTATCCGTTTCCTCGACGTACGAAAGATCCCCACCCTGGAGGGTGATTTCCGTCTGCGTAGTATCATTCCATACGCCCGTGGTGAGCACTACCAGCGCCGTGATCGTGCATATCACGATCGTGTCGATAAACGGCTCGAGAAGAGCCACGACGCCTTCCGATACGGGCTCCTGCGTCTTGGCCGCCGAGTGTGCGATGGGGGCCGAGCCCTGACCGGCCTCATTGGAAAACAGGCCCCGGCGCACTCCCCAGAGCATGGTCTGGATAAAGATGCCTACGCCCGTGCCTGCCACGCCCGCCGTGGGCGAAAACGCCTCCGTGAAGATGCGCCCGAACGCGGGGAGAATCCCGTCATAGTGTATGCCCAGAATGACCAGACCACCCGCCACGTAAATGACCGCCATGGCAGGCGCCAGAATGCTCGTAACGCGCCCGATGCGACGAATTCCACCCAGGATTACAAGGGCGACAATGGCAGCAGTAGTCAAACCGGTAGCCCAGACCGGGATGGTAAATTCTGCTTCCATAAGATCAGCCACCGTGTTCGCCTGAATAGCGTTGCCGCTCAGGAAGGCCGTGAGCATGAGCGCAAAGGCTACGAACAGAGCCAAAGGCTTGAATTTCAAGCCAAGGCCCCGCTCGATATAGTACATCGGGCCACCCGATACCGTGCCTACCATCTTGCCACCGGAATCTTCCACCACGCGGAAGCGCTGCGCGAGCGTAACCTCGGTGTACTTCGTCGTCATGCCCAGAAGGGCCGTCATCCACATCCAGAAAATGGCTCCCGGACCGCCCCAGTGAATCGCGATCGCAACGCCGGCGATGTTGCCAATCCCAACGGTTGCGGAAAGCGCAGTCGTGAGCGCCTGAAAGTGCGAGACATCGCCCGGATCGTCCGGATCATCGAACTTGCCCATCGTAACCTTGACGCCGTGGCCCAGCCGCCGAAACTGGATAAACCCGAGTCGAATCGTCAGGAAAACACCCGTGCCCAGCAACATCACCAGGAGCGGATACTTCAGGAGCTCATCGACGAAGCCCTGAATGCCGGTTATGAATTCCATGTATCAGGTAGGTAAGTCATTTGGAGCAAGAGCCCAATATATAGTGCAGAGTGTGGCAGGGCAAACGGCTGCGTTGGCTATCCGTAAGATGCGCTCAACCGGCGGCGGCGCACGATGTCTCGCGCGAGGTAGATGGCGCTCCGCATGCTGGCGGCAGAGGCAATACCCTGGCCTGCGATGTCGAATGCCGTTCCGTGGTCGGGTGAAGTGCGAACTATGGCCAAGCCCGCCGTGTGGTTAACGCCTCGGCCAAAGGCCAGCGTCTTGAAGGGTATAAGACCCTGGTCGTGGTACATGGCGAGAACGGCATCATACTGCTTGTAGGTGCCTGCTCCAAAGAACCCGTCCGAAGAAAAGGGACCAAAGGCCAGATGACCTTCCTTGCAGCATTGCTCGATGGCTGGAGCAATGAATTCCTGCTCTTCGGCTCCGATAACGCCTCCATCCCCCGCATGCGGATTCAATCCCAGAACTGCAATCTTTGGTTTTGTGATGCCGTAGTCCCGGGAAAGGCTCGCGCCCATCGCCCTTATGTGCTTTGTGACCGCTTTTGTGGTAACGCGCCCACTGACTTCGCTCACCGGCACATGCACACTGACAAGCCCGACGCGCAGATTGTCGGCGACCAGCATCATAACCACGGAGCCGCTCACCAGACGGTTGGCAAGGAACTCGGTATGCCCGGCATAATCGTAGCCCGCCAGTGATATTGCCTCCTTCGATATGGGGGCAGTGACCAAGGCATCCGCGTTCCCCTTGCACACCGTGTCCATTGCGGCCTCTACAGCTTCCATGGCAAGCCTTCCCGAAGCCTTGGTAATCTTCCCGAAATTGACAGCGGGCTTCCGATCGCCTCCTGTTTCAAGCACCGCGCACGCTCCTTCGGGCACGGGTGCCCCGGCGGATCCAATCGCCTTCAGCTGGGGCGGCCTCACTTTGAGCCGTGCCGCATGCGACTCGAGTACAAACAACGAGCCAACGATCAGGGGCTCTACATAGCGCAATATGCGCTCGTCGGCCAAAGCTCCCAGGATTACCTCCGGCCCGATTCCGTTGGGATCACCCAGTGAGATGGCAAGCCGCGTTCGCTCCATGTGTCGCCCCTAGTGCAAGCTTGCCGTCCCGGACCTCAGCGCCTTCTTGGATGTGCTCGTAGCCTGAGTAACTCGACCAGCAACCTCACTCCAAAACCTGTGGCACCCTTCGGCCGATAAGGTTTCTCCTTAGCCAGAAACGCGGGACCGGCTACGTCTACATGCAACCAGGGGTAATCCACAAAATGCTCGAGGAACTTCGCGGCCGTAATAGTGCCAGCCTCCCGGTTACCAATGTTCTTGATGTCGGCAACGTTGCTGCTGAGCGCCTCCCCAAAGTGTTCGTCCATGGGCATGGGATGCACGAGGTCACCGCTTCGTCTTGCAGCCTCAGTAATCGAGGCCAACCGCTCCTCGGCCCCCTCCACCGCATTTGTCATCACGGCCGCCACTTCGCTACCCAGTGCCACAACCTGCGCACCCGTCAGCGTGGCAATGTCGATAACCAGCTGAGGACGGTAGAGCTTGGCATAGGAAAGAGCATCCGCGAGAATCAGCCTGCCCTCGGCGTCCGTGTTCAGTACTTCCACCGTTTTGCCGGAGTGCATGGTCAGCACGTCGCCCGGTACGTAGGCATTCTGGCCCGGCCTGTTGTCCGTAGCAGGTATCAGGCCGATCACGTACACCGGCAACTCAAGCCGAGCCAATGCCTCCATGGTCGCGATCACGGCCGCCGCCCCGGCCATGTCCGCTTTCATGTGGTCCATGGAGTCCTTTGTCCCCTTCAGTGAAAGCCCGCCGGTATCAAAAACCACTCCCTTGCCAACAAGCACGACAGGCTGCGTGCCCGCAGCCTTGCTTGGACACCAGGTCATTTCAATGAATGCAGGCGGCTCCATGCTGCCGCGGTTTACCGCCAGGAGGCCACCCATGCCTTCCTCCTCAATTACGGCCCTGTCCCAGACCGAGACTTCGAAGCCATATTTCTTGCCCTGACGCTCCGCGGCTTTCCCCAGCAGAGTGGGTGTTTTCTCGTGTGGCGAGGTATTGACCAGGTCGCGAGCGGTTATCACAGACTCGGCCACGATGCGCCCGCGCTCGGCGCCACGGCGTACAGCCTTTTCCTCCGTGGCCGCATGCAACACGAGCCTTTCCACACGGTTTTCATGGCCATCCTCTTCCGACTTGTAGCGGACGAACTTATAGGAAGCGAGCAAGAATCCCTCGACAAGAGCCTGGCCCTGGACTTCCGCCTCGACCCGGACAGGTGGCACGCGCAGCGCAACGGTAGCAGCCCGGGTACGCGCGGCGATCTCTGCCCCCTTTGCCCCGGCCTTGCGGAGGGCCTCCGCATCCAGGTCATACGAATCTCCCAGGCCTATCAGGCCTACACGCCGAGCGCGCCCCCCGGCAGGATACAACAGCAGAACTTCGCCGGCGGCTGCTTTGAAGTCGTGTCCCGCCCTTTCCATGGCCTCCCGCACCTGCTCTCCAACGGCCGCTGCGGTCTCTGCCCGCAGTGTCTCCGAAACCGGCAAGAGCAATAGGTCTACATCCAGATCAATCAGGGAAAGCGTAGTTACGGATACCTTCATCTAGCGCGTGACTTCCAGTAGAGAGGATAGATATGCCAAGTCTTCACCATCGAGTCCGCGGCCGTGAGCAGGCTCGTCAGAACCAAGAAATCGATCGGCGGAGTCCAGCACGTCCTGAATGGTCTCATCCAACGGCCGGCGCACGTATGCACCGGCGGCATTTCGATGGCCGCCTCCGCCATATACCTTCGCCCAATGGTGGACAAACCGGTTCCCTTTTGATCGAAAACTGATCTTTGTACCACTCGCCGTTTCCGTAAACAGGAGTGCAACCTCCACGCCGTCAATTGCCAGCGGATACTCGACAAAGCCTTCCGTGTCGGTGGAGTCTGCACCAAGCTGCGTAAACATGCTTCGGGACACGTACATGTACCCCAACCGGCCTCCCTGCGCCAGGGAAAGCGTGCCCAGGGCCCGTCCTAGAAGTCTGGCCCAGTGACGTTCCCTCGTCTCGTAGACGGCACCGTATACCTTTGCCGGGGAAATAGCCCCCAGCCTCAACAGATCAGCCGCCATCAGATGAATCGCCGGCTTTACGCTGTCAAAGCGGAACGATCCCGTGTCCGTCATCAGTGCCACGTACAATGCCATGGCAATCTCACGCGTGACACAATTCGGATCATGGCTCCGAATCAGTTCAAGCACCAATTCACCCGTTGCGGCCGCGTCTTCCCGGCGGTACACGAAGTCAAACCAGGCATCCGGATCGGTATGGTGGTCGATCAGTATCTTGCAGGCCCTTGAATCAAGGACAGCACCAGCTACTCTCTTGCCCAAACGGTC
Source organism: Rhodothermales bacterium (assembly GCA_965207385.1). Taxonomy (GTDB): domain Bacteria; phylum Bacteroidota; class Rhodothermia; order Rhodothermales; family Bin80; genus CAZXEU01. The sequence continues at coordinate 1,410,021 of CBDBLZ010000021.1, read as the reverse complement.
GCTGACGTTGCAGTCGACGACAACTATCGCCTGCGCCTCAGCAAACCGCTCGAGATGGTCGACTGAACCCGAATACTCCTCTATCAAGTCTGCACCCGGCATCCAGGCAAAATTGTCCGGGACAGGATCCTTGTTAATCAGCGCGACGTCTTTGCCCAAATTGCGCAGAAAGAGCCCGAGCGCCAACTGGGAGCCAATTGCATCTCCGTCCGGCCTAACGTGCGTTGTTATTGCAAAGCGATCCCGGTCTAACAGCGCCCGCAGCACACGGTGATCCATCACAGAGGCGAAATTATGACTGGTTTGTACGCGAAATATGGCTGCTTGTTCGAGAGCTTCCTCCGATCCCAATCCTACACTTGCTGCCAACTCTTGGACTGCCGCACAAGGACTTCGCCCGGCAGGATGTCGCGCCGCAGCAGGGCCTTCGTGACGTGCTCCATCCGCACCCCTTGGGAACCCTTGAGCAACACAACGTCCCCGGGTCCTAGATGGAGTCCGTCTTCGGAAGCTACGGCCAGAGCAGCGTCGCGAGACAGGGCAAAGTGCTGCAGTGGGCCACTGGCCAGATCCGGCATCGACGAAAGGGCCCGCTTCATGAGCGGTCCAACGAGGATTACCCTGTCCGCCTTTGTCACTGCCATTCCAATGGCGGCAGCATGTGCCCTCGTGGCCTCGCCTCCAAGCTCCAGCATGTCACCCAGGATCGCTATCCTGCGTTGCGCCGGATAGGCTTCAAGCGCCGTCAGCGCAGCTTCGGTGGAGACGGGCGACGCGTTGTAAGTATCGTCTATCAATGTAGACTGGCCTATTCCCGGTAGTGCGTTCAGGCGACCTCGTTCGGGTTTGAGGCCGGCTAGGGCCTCGTTGGCAGTATCGTCGTCGACTCCAAGAGCACGGGCCGCCGCCAATGTCGCAAGAGCAATGTAGACGACATGCGGTCCCAGCAACGACATGGTGGCGGTGATATGCTCGGGCCTCACTTCACAACCGGCGTCGTGACCATAGTAGATGGTCTTTCCTCCGTGATGACGGATCATGCTGCGAACCAGCGGGGCATCATGATTCAGGCAAGCGGTGCCCGTGGAGGAGAGGGAGCGAATGATCTCGGCTTTGGCTTCTGCCACGTTTCCGACAGAGCCGAAGCTCGACAAGTGCACCCCGTAAACGTTGGTTACTACCGCGACGACCGGGCGAAAGTACCTGCAAAGCTCTGCGATATCGCCCTTTCGCGTAGCGCCCATTTCAAGCACGAGGATGGTGCCCCTATCAATTTGGGCGTTGAGAACAGTGAGCGACACGCCCAGCGGCGTATTCAGGTTGCCCGGGGTAGAAAGGACGGTAGACCGGCGGGACAGGACAGCAGCAATGGCATTCTTTGTGCTGGTCTTGCCCATCGACCCGGTTATGCCCACTACCCTCGCCCCTGCATTCAAAACCTTTTGGGAGGCAAGATCCGCCAGATACTTCTCGCTGTTTTCAACGAGTGAGACGCGCACATCAGAGGGAAGACCGGCAACCGGGCGCTCGACTACAACCGCTGAGGCACCCTTCTGCACGGCCTCGCGCACATACTCATGCCCATCGTAACGCTCACCCCTTATCGCAACGTAAGTGTCCCCGGGAGCAATGGTACGCGTGTCCTTGGAGTATGCCATTGTCAACCTAACGGTGGCGGCGGAGGGCCATGTCGGCCGCGTGCCGCTCGAAGGCCGCTTCAATCAGCAAATCGATGAGCCGCGAGAAGCTCACTCCGGAGTGCTGCCACAGAAGAGGGAACATGCTCTGAGAAGTGAATCCCGGAATGGTGTTGAGCTCGTTTATATATACATCGTCGTCCTCATCCAGGAAGAAATCCACTCTCGCCATCCCTTCGCATTCCAGCACCCTATAGGCTTCAAGGGCTAGGCTGCGAATCATTTCAGATACGGGTGAAGCTATGGGCGCGGGCAGGATGAGCTGGGTCGCCTCCTCGTCAAGGTACTTGGCCTCGTAGGAATAGAAGTCATGGCCCGTGATGATTTCTCCAACCTCGGTGGCCCGCGGGTTTTCGTTTCCGATTACGGCGCATTCCAGCTCCCTTCCAGAGATAAACCGCTCAGCGAGTACCTTCTTGTCATGCGCGAAAGCATGGTCAAGAGCCGCCGCGAATCCGTCCCGGCCGTACACCTTGCTTATACCTACAGAGGAGCCTGTATTCACTGGCTTCAGAAAAAACGGTGTCCCGAGCCGGGCTTCAAGCGCCTCGTATCCCTGACTGCTGCCTTGTCCCCTTTTCAATACTACGAAGTCTGCAATCGGCAGACTTGCCGCCAAGAGCAGCCGTTTTGCAATTTCCTTGTCCATGCAGACCGAGGAGGCAAGTACGCCAGCCCCTACATACGGGACTCCCAGCATCTGCAAGAGCCCTTGCACGGTCCCGTCTTCGCCATTCGTGCCATGGAGAACCGGAAAGACGACGTCCAGAGCCAATTTGCGCTTCTGCGTGCCATCCACCGCCAGGAAGGTCCTTCCCTCGCCGCCATGTGGTGATAGCAGAACCGGAGTTCCCTGCGTGACTTCGCCTAGCAAGTGGCCCGGCGAGTCCATGGTATGCCACTTGCCCGCTTCGTCAATCCAGAGCAGAGTCACCTTATAGCGACTCTTGTCCAGTGCGTCGTACACGTTTCTGGCGGAAACCAGCGACACGGCGTGCTCAGCCGACATGCCACCATAGAGCAGACCCAACCGGATACGCTGCGCTGATTGGATCATGGCAGACTCCGCACCACGCCTTTCAGCTTCGGCATCGGGCCGAAAGCAAGCGTCGTTCCTGCAACGCTATCCTGGCCGGCAGCGCCTTGGATCCGTGCAGCGAGCCTGGCTGTGTGCAATTCAGGCACCGGGAAGAGGATTCTCCTTGAGCTGCCCGTTATTGTAGATGGCCCACGGCCTGCCGCGCATGGCCATCCCGAGAAACGGCGTGTTGCGGCTCTTGGAGTGAATGGACGACTCATCGAAGACCCACTCTGTTGAAGCATCGAATACGGTCAGGTTCGCCGGCTTCCCTTCCAGCAGACCGGGAACTTCGAGATTCAGTATTTGCCTGGGCGCAATGCACATCTTGTATACTGCCTGTTCGACGGATAGAATGCCGGGGCCCGTCAGATAGCGGCCCACCAGTCCCCAGGCCGATTCGAGCCCAAGAATGCCGTCCGGTGCTGCACTGAATTCTACGTCTTTTTCGAAAGATGCATGCGGGGCGTGGTCCGTACAGATGACATCAATTGTGCCATCGGCCAGTCCTTCTGTAATGCCTATGACATCCGGGCGAGTCCTCAGGGGAGGATGCATTTTAGTCGCAGTCGAGAACCCGGTCTGCATGACGGCCTCGTCCGTCAGAGCAAAATGATGCGGACAGACCTCGGCGGTGACAAGAATTCCTCGTGCCTTGGCATGCCGCACCATTTCCACGGACCTTGCCGTGGAAATATGTGCTACATGGAGGCGCCCGCCTGTCAACTCGGCAAGCAGCAGGTCTCGGGCGATCATCAGCTCCTCGGACAAGGCCGGTACCGGCCGCACGCCCAGACGGGTCGCGACAAGCCCTTCGTTCATGTGTCCCTTTGGTCCCGCACCAAGGTCCTCCATATGGTTGATGATGGGCTTGCCAAGCATGGAGGCGTACTCAAGCGCCCTGCGCATGAGACTGCTGCTTTGCACGGGCGCGCCGTCGTCACTAAAGGCAACCGCCCCGCCCTCTGCAAGCTGGCTCAATTCTGCCAACTCTTTTCCTGACCGGTCCTTTGAAACACAAGCTATGGGATGTACATCAACCGCAAGCCCCTCCGCGCGCCGGACAACAAACTCCACTACGTCTCGTGTGTGAATCGGCGGGTCGGTGTTGGGCATGCAGGCAACGGCCGTAAAACCCCCAGCAGCAGCAGCACCGCAACCTGACTCTATCGATTCCTTGTATTCGAATCCTGGCTCCCTTAGATGGACGTGCATATCCATCCAACCGGGTGAAATCAGTCGGCCGTCAGCCTCGTAGACAGCCTCGCCGCGGGGTTCCACCTTCTCGCCAACTTCCGCAATTACACCGTCTGAAATGCGGACATCGGCCTTCCTGCAAGATCCGGTTTCCGGATCAACGAGCGTGCCGTTGCGAAGGAGCAGATCCGGCTTTATCACGTCTGGTAAGGTCCGGCGGATTCTCGTTGCCCAAATATATGATCTATTGCCATGCAAACGAAACGCGCTTCAAAGCCGGGTATAATGGCATTTTTGTGGACAGTCGTCCACGTCGACAACCGGATTCGCACAAGCATCGGGTGTCCGCCTGGGCCTTCATACCGCCGAATCCGTATCCATACGGGCCTTCGGCCACGAACGGGGGCCTCCTACGGCACGATTCGGGTAGCCAGTAATACCCGATTTTGGTAGATTTAACCATTTGGTGCGGGGACATCCCGGACCGCGACAATCTCCCTGTCACTTTATTTGCATTGAGATGCCGGTTACCGCAACAGATCCTGCCGAGATCCAGATACTCGTCGTTGATGATGAAGAGGATGTCGTGGAAGTAGTAAGTCACTTTCTGGAAGAGGAAGGATTCACGGTTGTCAAGGCTTACGACGGCGAGGAGGCCCTGGACCTGGTCTCGAAAAACACGAATCTGATTGTGTTGGATATAATGCTACCCGGCGCTGACGGATTTGAAGTCTGCCAGAGACTTCGCTCAAGGGCGGAAACCGAACAGATACCCATAATCTTCCTCAGTGCAAAGATAGAAGAGGAGGACCAGGTGAAGGGGCTCATGCTTGGCGCCGATGACTATCTCACCAAGCCGGTGCCACCCCAGGTTATCGTGGCACATGCCAAGGCAGTGCTGAGACGCTCGGGATACGAAGAGAGCAAGGTCATTCGTATTGAATCACTGACCATTTATGAGGAAGAATACCGAGCCTCTCTTGACGACGAGGACCTGGGGCTGACGCTGACAGAATTCCAGCTACTTAGATACCTTGTCAGGCATCCGCGCAAGGCCTTCCGCCGGACACAGCTTCTGCACACCATCTGGAAGGATGCCATGATGGTAACCGAACGCACGGTTGACGCCCATATAAAGAACCTTAGGGAAAAGCTTGGCCATCTGGCCGGTTGTATCCAAACCGTCCGCGGTGTCGGCTACCGCTTCGTGCCGGAGAGTGAGACGGAAGAGAAGGCAACCGATTCCGGGAGCGCAGCCTGATGGCTGCTTCGCAGCCGGACGCGGTGGCGGCCACGGCATAATCCAAATCCGCTCCGCGTCGACACCCTAGTTAAGGTTGCCCCAGCTCCGGGTCTGGCGAGCATGCAGGCATGTATGCAGCACAATCCACCGGCACCGCTGCAAGTGCCTACCCTTCCCACTGGGACGCCTGCATTCACGTGCCCGCCCTGCTCGCTGACACGAACCGGAGAAACTATCGCCGTCGTTTGCCGGATTGGCACTGATTCCCCGACCACAACTCTTGGCTACTCTGCTCCCGTCTAGGCCCGAATTCCCATGGCTTACATCTCCTGGATCTGGCGGCTGGTTTTCCCTCCACGTGCCCAAACAAAAACATGGATGTTCCTGACCTTCGCACTATTCGTGGGTCTGGCCGTGGCGGGCGTGGGCAGCTACGTGCTTTTCACCTTGCGGACGCAAATACGGGAAGCGACAGAAGTCACGTACAGCGCGGACCTGGACCACATTCTTGAGACGCTTGCCGACGACATTCCCCATTCCGAACAGCTGTTGCATTTGGACCAGCTGAGCCGCTCTTCGGACATCCGCGTCCTGCTCATGCTGCGCGACAGCCTCATCTGGACCAGCGGGCCCGAGATGGCAGGCGTAGCTGTGTCCCACATTAGGTCCGACCTTGCGGCGGGACTTGACCCGGACGAGAAGTACTATTCCCGGCTACGCTTGCCCGATGGCACCCGAATCACTCTCAGTGCCGCGCTTCAACCGGACTCCGGTCTTCTTGTAGCCGTACTCCAGCCGGAGCGCCTCTTTCATTCCGTTGCGCTGGACATGCAGTGGACGCTGGTACTGGGCATGATAATGGCGCTGCTGATGGCCCTCGTAGGCAGCTGGATAGCCTCTGACCGCGTGACTACACCGCTGCTCGCCATTGGCAAGAGCGCTGACAACATCGCGCGAGGCAAATTTGACACCCCCATTCAGGTGACGACACGATCCGCCGAAATCCAGGACCTTGCCGCCAATCTGGACCGCATGTCCGTTAGCTACCGTCAGAAAATCCGCGAGCTGGAACGATTGACAAGGATACAGAGCGAATTCATTGGCAACGTGTCGCACGAAGTGCGTAATCCCATCTTCTCGATCAGCGGGTATCTGGAAGCACTCGCATCTTCCCAGCTCAGCGATGCGGTACGCAGCCGCTATGCGGCGAAAGGACTGGTCAACCTCCAGCGCTTGGGCAACCTGTTCAACGATCTGATTGAAATCGCGCGTCTGGAATACCGGGAGGACCTGTTGGAGCCCTCGGTAATCGACCTCGCGGAGCTCGTCCACGAGGTATCTGAAACGATGCGCCCGAAGGCAGAAGAAAATGGCATCCGACTCACTACCAGCTCCCATCCTGTGCATGTACTCGCGGACCGCAACAGGATCCGGCAAGTCCTGGTAAACCTGTTGGACAACGCCGTCGCCTACAGCGATTCTAGCGTGGTCAAGTGCCAGTACCAGCGCCAGGGCGACAAGGTGCGAATTGAGGTAGCAGACGACGGCCAGGGCATCAGCGACGAGCATCTTGGGCGAATCTTCGACAGATTCTACCGCGTGGATCCGGCACGAACCCGAAAAAGCGGCGGCAGCGGGCTGGGCCTTTCCATAGTCAAGCAGATACTGCACGCGCACGGCGAAAGGATACGCGTAGACAGCAAGCCCGGCGGTGGCACCCGCTTCTGGTTCGATCTTCCGGCGGCCGATGCGACATGAACCCTTGGCGCCTGATTTCGTAAATTCAAGTCAAATCCCAATTCCGCGTTGCTTCATGTCACGGCAAGAATAGCCTATTTGAATAGAGGGGCCTCCAGAGACCATGCGTGCGAGGAGTTTTCAAATCACGTTAGATAATGGGCCCGAATGGCAGAACGCGTAACTCAAGCTCGGAATACGATTCAGGACTTCGACACCAATATCAAGACTGGCAACTCGAACGGCAGCCACCCGGCAGATCAGGATCTGGGCACCTTGACCCATCCGGGCGTAGCCGTCGAAGGCAGCTCGGGATTTCTCCCTCCAGGTATTGGAGGTTTTGATAGCGAAACGCTTGTCGGCATTTACCGCACCATGCTCACGGCGCGTCGTCTCGACGAAAAGATGATGACGCTCCTAAAGCAGGGCAAGGGGAACTTTCATGTCGGTTGTAGTGGCCACGAGGCTATTCAAATAGCCCTCGGGCTGCTTTCTCGCCCGGGCCATGATTGGTTTGTGCCGTACTACCGAGACCTTGCATTGGCGCTTGCGCTAGGCCAGACAATCAGGGAAACGCTGCTTGACCATCTGGCCAAGGCAGATTCTCCAAATTCCGGAGGCCGGCAAATGCCGTCCCACTACAGCCACCCCGACAAGAACATCTTCACGGTGGCTTCTTCCGTGGGTGCGCAGTGGCTGCCCGGCCTGGGCACCGCCATAGCTGTTCAGCGGCTGCAGAACGATGCCTACGTGCTGTGTTGCGGCGGCGACGGTGCAACATCCCAGGGCACGTTTCACGAAGCTCTGAATTGGGCCGCTCGAACGCGTGCACCCATTATGTTCCTGATCCAGGACAACAAGTATGCAATTTCCGTCCCGGTAGCAGACCAGGTAGCAGGCGGGACACCGTACAAGCTGGCCGCAGGATATGAGGGGTTGGCGCGTTACCGGGTCGACGGGACGGACTTCTTCGAGTCCTTTGCCGTGGCCAAGAGTGCCATTGATCATATTCGTGCGGGCAACGGCCCTGTCTGCCTGGTTGCTGACGTCGTGCGGCTTCTGCCTCACTCGTCATCCGACAACCACCTGAAATACCGTTCGTCCGAAGAATTGCGGCAAGACCGGGAGGTCGACCCCATTTTCCGCATGGAAGAAACGCTCCTTGGTGCCGAAGTGCTGACGCCGGAGTCGGTGGCAGCATTGCGTGCGGCGGTTCACCAGGAAGTGGATGAGGCCGCAGCCTGGGCAGAGACGCAACCTGATCCGCTCCCTGAATCGGCCACGAGCCATGTGTATTACGAAGGTCCTGCGACGCCCGAAATCAGTACAGACGAGGAGCTTGGAGAGCCCGTGGTGATGGTTGACGCCATAAACCACGCTCTGATGGAAGAAATGGAGCGGGATGAAAACGTCATAGTCTTCGGCGAAGACGTAGCCGGCGAGAAGGGAGGTGTTTTTACCGCAACGCGAAATCTGACGACCACATTCGGCGAGACCAGATGCTTCAACGCTCCGCTAGCCGAAGCGTCGATAGTGGGCACCGCTGTCGGGCTCAGCGCCGCCGGCTACAGGCCCGTCATTGAGATCCAGTTTGCGGATTACATCTGGCCGGGCATGCAGCAGTTACGCAATCAGGCCGCCGTGATTCGCTACAGGTCGAACAACCGGTGGTCCTGCCCGATGGTCGTTCGCGTGCCGTGTGGAGGGTATATTCACGGGGGCCTGTGTCATTCCCAGAATATCGAGAGCATTTTCGGCCATATTCCGGGCCTGTATGTCGCCATGCCTTCAACGGCTGGCGATGCCAAAGCGCTGCTGAAAACGGCAATCAGGGGGCATGATCCGGTGCTGTTTCTGGAGCACAAGGCCCTCTATCGCAGTAGCGCCGCTCGAACGCCAGAGCCGGGTCCCAACTATGTATTGCCATTCGGAAAGGCCGCCGTAAGGCGGCAGGGCACCGACCTTACCATCGTCACCTACGGCATGCTGGTGCACAAGTGTCTCCACGTGGCAAGACAGATTGCAAAGGAGGACGGTGCCGAAATCGAAGTCCTGGATTTGCGCACGATGATGCCGCTGGATTCCGAAGCCATCCTCGACTCAGTGAAGCGTACCAACCGGGTCCTGGTCGCATACGAAGACCACGAGTTCATTGGCTTCGGGGCAGAGATCAGTGCCCAGATTGCCGACCGGGCATTCGAGTACCTCGATGCCCCGATTCGACGCGTGGCGGGCGAATTTACGTTTGTACCCTTTTCGGTCCCGCTCGAGCATGCGGTGCTGCCCCAGGATGAAGATATCCTGGAAGCCGCACGGTCGCTGCTGGCATACTGATGCAAGGATGTTGGGCGCTTGCGCCATCGGCGCAAGAGTCTGATCCGCATTTCGCGCTGCGGACGTTTGGCCAAGGGCCGGCGGGTGGGCGCTAGCCTTCCAGCATCGCCCTTCGGCGCCTTCCATATCCTTGGCGCGCCAGAAATCGACGGTGCCTTCCGTACCTCCGCAGTATCGAGCGCCGGCCCAGTCGCCTGCAACAGCCTCGCAGGCCTCCCGACCGTAGCACACGCGGATTCAGACCTTGCGCCCGCGCGCGGCCGTGCCTAAGCAGCGCTTAGCGCCCTGTCCAGGTCATCTATCAGATCCTCCGGCTCCTCGATTCCCACCGACAGTCTAATGAGGCCGTCGGACAGGCCTCTTCTCTGCCGCTCCTCCGCCGGAATCGATGCGTGTGTCATGGAGGCTGGATGCCCAATCAAACTTTCCACGCCGCCCAGGCTCTCTGCAAGCGAGAATATTCTTGCTGCCTTCAGGACCTTCAGCGCCAGATCAACACGGTCATCTTTCAACTGAAATGACATCATGCCACCAAAGTCTCTCATCTGCCGCATGGCCAACTGGTGGCCGGGGTCGCTAGCAAGCCCCGGGAAATGGACGTGCCCGACTTTGGGATGCGATGCCAGAAAAGCGGCAATGCGGCGCGCATTGCTGCAATGCCGGCTCATCCTTACGTGCAGCGTCTTGAGGCCTCGAAGAACAAGGTAGCAGTCCAGCGGGCCCGGTACCGCGCCGGTACACTTGACCTGAAAGGCCAGCCGCTGTGCCCAGTCCTCCCGGTTTGTACAGACTGCTCCTCCGATGACGTCCGAGTGCCCCCCGAGATACTTGGTCGTCGAATGGAGAACAAGATCCGCACCCAGTTCCAGAGGTTGCTGAAGGTATGGAGTGGCAAAGGTATTGTCCACCACCACATCCATTCCATGCGCATGGGCAAGCTCGCGTGTCCGGCCAATGTCCACAATCCGCATAAGGGGATTGCTCGGCGATTCGACCCACAATAGTTTGCTGCCGGGGCGAATGGCCTCCTCTGCGGCAACCGGATCGGTCAAGTCCACATAATCCGATTCAATTCCGAAGGGCCGGTACACCTGATCGAATAAACGGTAATTGCCTCCGTAGATATCTCCAGAAACAACCATGTGGTCACCCGGTCGCAGAGCCTTCAAGATGGCATCCGCGGCCGCCATGCCTGAGCCGAACGCGCTGCAGTAGGCAGCGCCTTCCAGAGCAGCCACACTTGTCTCCAAGGCAGAACGAGTGGGATTGGCCACCCTTCCGTACTCATATCCCTTGTGCTTGCCTGGCGCCTGCTGAACATACGTGGACGTCAGGTACACCGGAGGCACAACCGAGCCCGTTGCATGATCCGGCTCTTGCCCTGCATGGACGGCCTTAGTTGCGAAGCCCACTTCCTGGATCAATTGTGCCTTCACAGTAACTCCGACCGACTACGATTAGGGGCGCCAGTACCAACCCGGCTGGCTATGTGGCCCGACTACGCTTTCGCGACCCGGTTCCACTCAGCGACTACCTATTGCTGCATTCACATGCTGCCAAGATCAGCGCACGCAACCACTTCCTCCGCCCGCTGCCGCTGATTGGTTTGGCCAAATGCCTGGTACAGGGCGCGGCAGATGTCCCGGGTTTGTCCCAATTCCGACTCCGTGAGTGCTTTGGCAACCTGCAAATGCTTGATTGCCTGGCTGAACAAGGCTGTGCGCCCTTCATCCAACTCCTTCAGCGCATTCTCGCGTCTTGCAGCCTCCTCCGTCGAAAGTCGAGACCGCGCTTCAAACAGCTCCTCATCCCGCGCGCGGTACTCATCGCTGATTACTACCGCCTTGTTTATGTAGGCGGCGCCCAGATTGTACTGCGCATTTGTGTAGTCAGGATCCAATTCAACCGCAGACGCGAGAATGGCAATTGCCGCATCGTAATTTTCCTGGCGCAACAGCAAAGTCCCGTAATTGTACAGGAACGTCTTGTTGGTCTGCTGACGGGCAAACTCTTCTTCGTAATAGGATTTGGCGCGCTCTTCCTCTTCTGCCAAGACGAAAGCGTTCATCATCATGGTTCGAAGCTCTTCGTCGCTCGGATATGTCGTCAGAGCCCGCTCCAGGACATCGACCATTTCACGGTACCGCAGCTGTTTTACGGCTTCGCCGTCCGTCGCTGCCGCTGCACGTTCCAGTGTGCTAACCAGGTAGACGAACATCTGCCTGTCCGTATTTCCCTTATCAAGAGCGAGCCGAAAAGTCTCGATTGCATCGTCGAGTCTTGCTGCGTTGAAAAAGGCGGACGCTTCATTGAAATAGGCATCCGTAGAGTCCGGATAAATCATGGTGGCATTGCGAAAATGAGCCGCCGCCACTTCAAATCCCTCGGCCTGGTCACCCGACTCCAAGTACTGCGCCCGGTCGTATTCCTCGATCCCCGCGTTGAATTCCTCTACATAGGCCATCCGCATTCGGCGATCGTGGTCTCCCTTGAACGTCGAGTCCACCCTTGTGCTGTTCACGTAAGCAAGTGCCATTTCACTGAAAAGAACTGCCCGCTCATGTACGTCTTCGGTATCCGCCGCCATGCCCTGCAGAATCTGGCCCTTTATGGAAAGAGCTTCGGCATTCTCGGGCTCCTCGCTCAATGCGATGGCAATATTTTCCAAGGCACGGTTGTAATCCTTGTTTCTAAGGTCCAGCTTCGCCCCTTCTACATTTGGATTGCTACCACAACCGGCAGGAGCCATGGCACCAAACGCACAGATCATCAGGAGAGCGTATGAGACAATTTTCTTCATGCCTGATTCAGTTGAATTCCGCCGCTGAAGCGTGGCCGCAAGCACCCCGCATTTTCTCTAATCGCCACCGCTTCCAAAGGTTCACTGCTTGCTGCTGCCCGCGGCTGACGGCACTTCCCGGCAGCGCTTCAGGCCACCGTAAGCGCTCTGCCCTCCTTCGCACCGTGCGCCAACGAAATTGTTGAGCCTGCCCGTGTCCGGTGAAAGTCATATGCCGGGCGCCGCGCGTCCTACTGGGAGCATCCTGCCCGCAACTGCGCAAAAAAGAAAAGGCCCCCGCTTCCGCGGGGGCCTTTCTCATCTTCAACTATATCGCCAGAAAATTCTCCCGGCAGTCTTTCGCTATGCCGTTACCGTTCTATAGCGTAACCGCAAGCGTTATGAACTGTACATCGGAGAAGTAGTCCGTTGGCATCATAGCGTAGTCCACACTCACTCTCCGGCCGGAAAACATGAGATTCAGGCCACCGCCGAACGAATAACCCTGGAAGAAATTCAGGTCGTTCTCCTGTACCATCTCAATACCGCCCCGGACGTACACGATATCGCGCAGTCCAATTTCAAGACCACCGCTGTACTGGTCCTGGTCAAAGCTGTTCGAGCGGAAGTTGCCAAGCACTGTTACTACCGCTCCAGCCGCCACGTTATACGTATAGGCCATTCCGAAATTGAGCAGGGTCGGATATTCCACTCCTTCCGCCTCGATGTTCACGGCATTGTTTGTGGCATTGGGCGGCTGCTCACGCAGCTGCACCCGTCGCGCAAGACCCGTTCCCTCGTACTGCAACTGGCTGCCGACATTCTTCAGAGCCACACCCAATCGCAGGCCCGTCTCACCGACCACATAGGTCATGCCGGCATCTACCACCACTCCGTTTGCCGTGACGTCAGCAATCGACTCGTTTACCAGCTTGAGGGTTGCCCCTGCGGCGATCCTGTCCGTAAGCGTCCGCGCATAGGAAAATCCTGCCGTAAGGAAATTGATGCGATACGTGACGTCCGATACTTCCGGTGTATCTTCAGTCTGAAGCGCGATGTCGCCAAAATCCCATGAGGAAACAGTAAAAGCCAGGTTGTTGTCCCCCAGCCGCTGGGCAAGACCAAAGTAATTGACTCCGATATCCGCCACGTACTCAACCCTGCTGAATAAGGCGGAAGTGCCAGTATTGCTGGTTAATCCGGCCGGATTGGCGTAGAGCGCCTCAAGGCCGTTCATATCCGGCAAGCCACTCGTAGTGGTGTTTCCAAGGGCAGTATAGCGGGCCGTAAGCGGCACCAGAAGCTCGGCCGCACCCGCCGTTCCGCTTCGATTCTGGTCGCCCTGCGTGGAGCCCTCGCCAGCGTCACCACCGCCTTGCGCAAGTACGCTGTTCGACGTACCCAGCGAGCCCAGTATCAACAGAAATAGGGCCGGTGCCAAAGCGATACGTTTCCAAGTTTTCATATCTGTTGTCCTCCTTTGCTTTGGAGATATCATGTGCGTGTGCATGCGGCGATCCGCACGTTCTCTGGCGTTCAACGACTGCCTAGAATACGTTCAGCTGCCTGCGTTTCTTGACCACGCCAAGCTTGATTACCTTCGTCCCGACATTGGGAACCTCAACGTGGACAAGGTAAACGCCGCTGGCAATAGGCAGAGCGTATTCCGTCGACAGATCCCATGAGATAGTCGCCACGCCAGGCGATTGCTTTTCGATGGTCCTGATCAGCGTGCCGTTCAGCGTAAAGATCCGTATGGTCGCCACGTCCGGCAGGTTGGTGAACCGTACCTCATCCGTCAACTGACTGACTTCGTACGCCGAAGAACCGAGGTACGGGTTGGGAACGATACCGATGTCGTCCAGACGATCCTGAAGTACCGCCGTGCTCGGATCCTCCGCCCCGAAGCCTACCGTAGAGAACGAGTGTACGTCCCCTGGCTGGTTCGGCTTCTGGGTAACCATGCGGATGACTGTGCCGGGCTCAACCATGTCCGGATCATAGGGCGGAGCCGACCCGCCGTTGTGTACGACAAGTACGGTTCGGGCGATGACTTCCGCTATGGTAGTACCGTCGTCAGTATAGAACCCGTCGTGTCCCGCGCGTCCCGGTGCGTCATTGCTTGGTATCAGCCAGTAAATCCAGTCCGTAAACGGATCGTTGTCCGCGCTGGAAAGCGGATGGTCGCCACCAATGTCATATACGCCATGCTCACGGCCTCCACCACACGTATTGGTGTCGCAAATGGCCGCTACCATCAGGACATCGTCACTCGTGTCATCCGGCGTTGCAACACCCGTCCGCCACAGCTGAAACGGGACTTCGACTCCTGCTCCATCGGAGAACCGCCGGTAGGCAATGCAGTCCGTGAGAGCCAGATTGCCGTCAATGGCGTCGAAGCATTCCGGCAAGAAGCGCATCTCGTAGTCGTAGATGCCGAGCCGGGCCAAGTTGCTCCCTCTCATAGCGCGGCCAAGGAAGGAGCCTCCATCAGAATGCGGGCCGTAACCGCCGTGCGAGCCTCCGGCATTAAACATCCAGCGCGAGTTGTTTGAGGACTGCTGCGTGCCCCGTGCCGGGGAGCCCAGACCAAGGGATGACGGGAATCCCGCCCAACCTGCGTTGGCAGAAGTAGGCGGATCTATTGCTCCGGCCGCATTCGCTACAGTCAGGAAGTCCTTGAATCCGGGAGACGGACCAACTATGGAGAATTCCATGCCATCTGCTACGACAACACCGGGACGCTGGGGAGCCGGCTCGCCGGAGGCGCTGCCGTCAAAGATCACAGTGCCATCACGCTTGATGTCATATGTGATATGGTGATCCTGGATTCCCTTGCCGGCATATTCGTCGGGAGGCAGGGCGTCCACTTCGTCCGCGTCCTCTATCAGAGAGGCCACACTCGCCGACGCAGTGCCGCTTTCCATGGCATAGAATTCCACCGTGTACGTACCTACCTGAACAGCCGCGGGATTCACGACCTTGACCCAGACGGATCCGTCACCGATACCGTCCTTCTCCGCATTGAAATCGATATCCGGGTCCGCAGCAGCAGCAAGAGCTTCGTCGGTCAGCACCCTGGGCGACCGTGTCGGTGTTACCGTAACGCGGGTTATCGGCCCACGATATACCTTCGGCGCAGAGGACTCGTTATAGGCATAGGCCTGGACCCCGAAGTGATACGTGGTATAGTTCACCAGGCCCCGTACAGTGTGGTAGCTCTGAAGTCCGCTGTCCGTCCCGACAGCGGTTACTTCGGTGGGCTCACCCAAAACGCCGTCAATGACGCGCGTGATGCCATTGGGCACGTCGTAATTGCCCACTACCTGCCCTACCTGGTCACTGGCGCTTTCGTACTGGTAGACCGTATAACCTTCAAACACATACAGGTTGTCTTCCGGCGGGGCAAACGGATTTTCTGCCACATACGTGTCGAGGTAATTGTTCGATCTCGGCGAATTGCTCCATTCCAGAATCACTTCACCGTCCAGCACCGTGGTCGTAACCGACGGCGCTGTCGGCGGACCCGGAATCTGGAAGTTGATGTCGAACGCATCCTGCGCCAAGCCGTCAGCCGCCTTCAGCTTCTGTACGGAATCGAAGTTGTTTTCGCCCTGCGCCCAGACTATGCCGAACACGATCTGCTGGAAATCGCCGGGGTTAATGGTAAATGGTCCCGTCGACATGGCAAACCGGCGGTCAGCCGCCTCGATGTCTGTTCCGGCATCATCCGAATTGCATTCCGACCAGTACTGACACGCCGAGTCGTTATCTCCGGGGTCGCCGGGATACATGAAATCAGTCGGCTCATCAGAAAAGTCACGGCCGTTGCCGCCGAATGTGATGCGCTGGCCGTCCTTCCATCTTCCCGACAGGTAGAAGTAATAGTCCTCTCCGTCGGTCGGGTCTTCGGTGACACCACCACCATTGTTGTAGTAGATGAAGTGGGTCATCTTGAGGTTCGTGAAATCCGGACGCGGCTCACCGCTTACATACGCCGTGTCACCTGGCGACGGTACAATTGGGCCCTGGAAGAAGTCATACCCGGCCGCCGGAGGAATCCCGTAACCGTCACCTCCCTCGTCATCGTTGTCCGAGTTCCAGACAAAACCCATGCCCCGCACGGTATCCGAGCCAACCCAGTCATCCTGGAAGTTGCCTAGGTCGGGATCGGAAAACAGCCCGATGTAAGTATCCGTCAGCGGTTCATTGCCTTTCATGTACAGGTTGTACTTGTAGAACGTCGAATTACCTATATCCCCGGATGTATTGAAGGCAAAGGCCAATGCGTGCACCTCCAAGCCGATGGGAGGCGTATCAGCTCCACTCGCCAGGTGCTCGTTGCCCCTGTCGTTCATGATCCACCAGATGGACTGATCTCCGAGCAAAGAGGGACGCTCTCCGCCCGCCAGATTCACCACGCGGTCTATGCGCTGCGCCAGCGGAACGGTGATATCGAAAAGCAACTCTTCTCCTTCTTCGTCAACTACGCCGTCTTCGTCGTCATCGATCCCATTGCCTGGCGGAGCCAGGGTTGGCGCACCGAGCCCTGTGGGCCAGTCGCGGAGGTCAGGCGCTGCCACACCGGTCGCTTCGTACTCTTCGATGTCGGTCCGGCTCACCTTGTAGAGGCGGTCGTACTCCGAACAGTCGGCAGGGGGCGCGCCATTGTCATCCAGTGGCCCTCCCCAAAACTGGTAACTGCCGTAACGAGCCGCCGCTGCGCGAAGCTGCCCGCCAACAAAGCCGCCTATCCAGATTCCGGACGTAAAGATGGCATTGGCACCGCCACCCTTGGGCACTTCGTAGACAAACGGGTCCCCCCGCCAAAACAGGTTGCCGTTATTCAGAATCCGGGCCCGGACGTTGTTGATGTCCAGGTAAGCTTCGCCAAGCGCTGGAGTGCAGTTACCGGTCTGCGCACGGCCTTCCGTGGCAAAGCCCACGGCCAGGGCGAGCCCGATCATAACTGCAGTTGTCTTCCTCTTGATCATGTTCATCCCTATTTAGCGTCAACGTGGATGGTGTGTGTTTCCGGCGACCCTCCCGCGGCAGCTCTGCCGAGCCGCCACGGGAGGCTGCGCTACCTACGATGCAGCATCAAAAATCTACCCGCACTCCCAGGCGTACCAGACGCGGAATGCCTACGTTGCCAAGGTTCCGGTTCCGGTGCCGGTAATACACCTCGGAAGCCGGCACGGCACTTTCGAGGAACTGCACGCCACCGGGCGTCGCCAGGAATCCGTCGTTGTCAGGTAGCCCCGAAAAACGGTGGACACCCTGGATTGTCGTCGTGTTGAGGAGGTTCTGAATCCAGACAAAGGCGCTGAGATTCGCTCCGCTTCCCACGGTAAACCTGCGATCCACCCGAATATCTATGCGACCGCTCCACGGCATTCTGTCCTCGTTGATCGCACCCTTTGGCGCCGGGGCGCGCGAAGCGTTTGCGGGAAGGGGGAAGATTACACCCGTGTACGGAAAGCCGCTTCCTGCGGTGCCGAGAATGTTGAAACCGAAATTCTGCAGAAGTTTGGTCCCCACCATGGTCGGTCCCTCGCCACGGCCCAATCGGTAGTCAATCGACAGATTCAGCTTGTGCCGCTGATCAAAGCTTAGGGGGCTGATGAAATTGGGCGGAGTTTCGTCTACCCAGACAATGCGTCCGGTAGTGCCGTCCGACGACCCGGTACCGCTCGCAAACGAGAGCGTGTAATTGGATGTTATGGCCACACCGGCAGTCCTGCGCAAGTCATAGCCGAATTCCAGGCCCTTGACGGTACCAAAGTCCACATTCTCGTACCGAGAATATCCACTCGGACTGGCATCACGTAGATTCCGTCTCTGGATCAGGTTGTTGATCTGATGGAAGAAGCCGGAAATCGTTAGGGCTGAACGCGCGCCCAGTCGCTGTCTGAAGCCAAGCTCATACTTGGTCGTCGTCTCCGGCTGTAGATTGTTATTGTTGGCCCCACTGGTCCCCCTGAGGGTCCTCAGCGAAGCAAAGTTTCTGCCGGAGGGACGCTGGGACACCTTACCGTAGCTGGCAAAGAACAGGGCCTGGTCTGTTACAGGGAAGCTTACGCCTATTCGCGGCATAAAGGTGACCACAGGCTCGTAGTCCTCGAACATGTTCTCATTAATCGTGGCGCCTGCACGCTGGACTAGTCCGTTTAGAAGCACGGAGCCCGCTGTTGTCGGCTCCCCCTGTGCAGTGTAGAATAGCCCGTCGAGATCACGGTAGCCCACAATCTCGTCCCCACTGAAGTAGACCGCGTAGTCACTCGCAATTCCGGTCGGTAGCGGCTGCCCCGTTGCACCTGCACGCACAATGGGCCGGCGAGCATACTTGTCCTTGAACACGCGCTGGTTGTTGTCGAAGATATCGACACGCATGCCGATATTCAGCACGATATCACGGAATTCGATCTTGTCCTGAACATAGCCCCCATAGTAGATGGGCTGGTACGGCGCTATGTTGTAGTAGCTGTCGGGCTTGTTCTTGTCCGTATCGGCGAAATTGGCGAGGTTCTCTGAGTCCACGTGGTTGTTGCCACGAATGTCCCAGCCGTAGTAGGATACGTAGTCCTCGAGGAGCTGCGTTGGAATGTCCTCGTACCGGCTATACCCTTCCGGATTGAGGTCGGGATCGTCGGCCGCAATCTGCTCTGGGTTGCCGTCGGCGACAAATCTCGCAAGGCGCGAGGCGTTGACATACCAGTATCTTTGCGTTCGCTGCTCGAATTCGCCGCCAAACTCGATCTGGTTAAGGCCCAACTGGGTAGTTGCCGAGGCGCTGAGCCGGAACTGCCGGCGGTTGAATTGCGCATAGCCTGAACCATTTCCGCCTAAGATGCTGACCAATCCCGCGGTCGTTTCCGACGTAATCGCAAGGCCGTCATTGTAGCGCTGAACATAGGTGGGCACCCTGACCTCAAACGTGGTGTCATCCGACAGATCGTCCGGCGTGCCATGGTCATCAATGCGCTCTTCGGTCGTATACGTCAGGTTCTTGTATCCCCGAATCGCATAATGAACTGGATTATCGATGTCGCCGTAGTCCAAAAACGGCCCGAAACCCGGCCCGAACCGTGAATCATAGGACTCGTAGCTCCAATCGGTAAAGTCTGCCTGGAGCTGGTAGAAGGTCGATTGCGAGAGGTACTGCGTCCAAGTAGCGAAGGCGCGCAGCTGACTATCATCACGCAGACCATGGTCCTCCGGTGCCAGGATCTCGTGATTTCCACCGACATTCTCCGCGCTCGACATGTTGTATTGGCCTCCAAGGCGAAGGCGACCGCTCTCGAAGACATTCCAAGTCACATTTCCATTCAGCCACAGCCGGTTGGAACCTCTTCCGCGCTTTTGGAGCCGGTATTCAAAATCATTCGTCGTCAAGTGCTCGGCGCGCGAAATGGGATTGAGTGTGACAGTATAGCCTTCCGGTACCGGCAGAATAGTCCCGTCGCTAAGCGTTACGCCACCTCCACTAAGGTCGAGGGAACCATCATCATTTACAGCCGCAGTAGCCCCGCTCGGTACGGATCCGGGAAAAGGCACGATGCTTGTCCCACCGTCCGGATCCGTCAAAAGGAGCCCGGAAGGTGCATCCCGAAGGCCATCAAGCTGCGCATCAGAGAGCCATGCCGTCTCGATGGACCGTGGACTGTCGTCTATCGAATCCCTGTACTCGCCGGCAACAAAGAAATTGAGCTTGTCCGGAATGATCGGACCGCCCAGCGTGGCAGAAGCAAGGCTGTAGCCAAAATCATCGAAGCCCCGGCTAGTGACTGCCTCCGCAGAACCAAAGAATTCCCTTCCGCCGGATTTCGTCGTGATGTTGATGATACCGGACATGGCATCGCCATAGCGGGCGTTAATGCTGCCAATGATCATCTCCTGCTCCTGGATGGCAGACTGCGGGACGGAACTCTGATTCTTGATACCGTCCACATAGTATGTCACCTCGGAGCCGCGGCCACCACGAATGTTAAGCGTGCCGCTTCCTTCCTTGCTCACTACACCGGCCTGGATCTTCGCCACAGCAGCCGCGCCACGCACGGGCAGCTGCGTGATTTCCTCGGCGTTGACAATCTTGGGCACGCCGATGGCATCCTTCTGGATCAGCGGCCGCTCGTACTCGACCACGATCTCGTCGAGTTCAACGCCGGGCGTGAGCTCGAAATTGAGCTCCCGCGTATACCCGGTGCTCACTTCCACGCCAGCAATCGTTTCGGTAGAAAACCCGACGAACTGGGCCGAGACATCGTACGTGCCCACGGGAACACCAATGATGAAATACTCCCCGTCCGCGTCAGCTGCGGCACCCAGAAGGGTCCCCACGACGATTACGGCGGCAGTGGGCAGAGGCTCACCAGTGGAGCTGTCTATAACGCGGCCTGCAATCTTGCCGGTGTTCTGGGCGTAGCCCATTATCGGCAGAACTAGCAGAGCGAGCACGAGAGCACCCCATTTGCGTAGCATAATCAACCTCCGAAGATAAAATGGTGTGTGAATGGTCTAGAGATAGGCGTACACTGACTCCCGCGCCAGCACTTGCTGGTCTGGGAAATCAAGCAACGTAACGTCCCCGGGCCTTGGCGCGTAACCCTCCGCTGATTCTCCCGTAGGACAATACAGCTACCCGGGAATTGATTGGCCGTAGCTACTGCCGTATACGCGTTGTTGGTGTGGTTAAACGGGTGACTACTTAATCTAAGTTGCCCCTCTGCTATTGTCAAGGTATCTGAACACCGTTTTGACTAGCCCCTGACTGCCAATCTTGGCGCGGATCACAGCGCCGCAAGGTCGCTCAACCAGGAGAGAACCTCAGTTCGGCCTTGGCCGGTCCTGGCGGACGACAGAATGGTCGGCACGACCACGCCTTGCTCGGACAGGATTCGTCCGGTTGCGTCCAGGCGATCCCGCTGCTTGTTGGACGACAATTTGTCGGACTTGGTAAGCACCAAAAGCCAGGGCGCATCCAGCGAGCGAAGCATCGCAGCTGTTTGCAGGTCGCTCTCCATCGGCGCATGCCGCCCATCCACGAGCAGCAGTAAAGCACGCAGCACGGCACGCTGCTGCAGGTAGCGGTGCATTAGCCGATTCCAGCCGAGTCGCTGTTTTCGCGCCACGCTGGCATAGCCATATCCGGGCAAGTCCACGAAATAGAGCTTGCCATCTACCAGATAAAAGTTCAGTTCACGGGTCTTGCCCGGCGTTCGGCTCGTCCTCGCAAGGCGCTTGCGCCCGGCAAGCATGTTTATCAGCGAGCTCTTCCCCACGTTCGACCGGCCGACAAAGGCCACTTCCGGTAATCCGGCAGCCGGCAACTGGCCCCAGTCCGCCACTCCGCGCTCGAAACTGATGCTGGTTATGGCCATTGTCTGGACCGGGGCTGACAGCCGCGCCCGCCCTGCAACGCACTCATGAAATGTCCTACAGCCGCAGGTTGCGCAGCGCGCGGCCGATCAGGGCCGGGTTCCTGACAACATGGACGCCGGCAGCCTCTAGGGCGGTAAACTTGTCTGTAGCCGTTCCCCTACCGCCGGCGATGATGGCACCCGCATGACCCATGCGGCGACCAGGCGGAGCCGTGGCGCCTGCAATGAAGCCGACAACCGGCTTTGTCATGTTTTCCTCAATGTACAGGGAGGCTTGTTCCTCGTCGGTGCCGCCGATCTCGCCGATCAAGACTACCGCCTCCGTCGCCGTATCCTCTTCAAACAGCGTCAGCGCATCCGAAAACCGCGTACCAATTATCGGGTCGCCGCCGATGCCGATGGCCGTGCTTTGGCCGAATCCCTCGCGCGTCAACTGATCGACCGCCTCGTAGGTCAGCGTTCCGGAGCGGGATATTACACCAATGGGCCCAGCCGTAAAGATCATGGCCGGCATGATCCCAATCTTTGCGAGGCCCGGCGCAAGTATGCCCGGACAGTTGGGTCCCACGAGTCTGACGCCTCGCTGCTTTACAAAGTGGAATGCGCGGATCATGTCCTGCACCGGAATGCCTTCCGTGATGCAAACGATCAGCGGAATGTCCGCAGCCGCGGCTTCCATGATGGCGTCAGCCGCAAAAGGAGGCGGCACAAAGACCACGGAAGCATTGGCACCCTCCTGCTCGACAGCCTCCGCGACGGCGTTGTAAACGGGCTTGCCAAGGTGCACCGATCCGCCTTTGCCGGGCGTTACGCCCGCGACCAGGTTCGTACCAAACGCGATCATCTGTTCCGAGTGGAACGTGCCCTCCCGGCCAGTGAACCCCTGAACTACCAGGCGGGTATCTCCATCAACAAGAATGGCCATGCGAGTCGTCTCCCTTCGGAACGGCTAAAGATAAAGGTGCCGCGCTAAACACGAAACCGTATTCAGGCGCCCGCCAATTCCACGACAACGCCGCCAACCTGGAGCAACTGCGACTCTTCGAAATGACGACCGAGGAGTTGCATCCCGATCGGCAGACCATCGGGGTGACTTCCCACAGGTACAACCAAGCCGGGGATACCCGCCAGGTTGGCGGTTACCGTATAGAGATCTGCCAGGTACATCTGCAGCGGGTCTCTGACCAGGCTTCCCAACCTGAATCCTGCCACTGGTGCGGCCGGGGTTAGCAAGACATCCACATCGCGAAAGGCCCGGTCAAAATCCTGCCGAATGAGCGCGCGCACGCGCTGCGCCTTTCCGTAGTACGCGTCGTAGTAGCCCGCAGATAGCACATACGTGCCCAGCATGATGCGCCGCCGCACCTCTTCGCCGAATCCCTCCGAGCGCGCGGCCACGTACATGTCCTCTACGCTGCCACCCCTGCCGGTCCTGTAACCGAAGCGCACGCCGTCATAGCGTCCCAGGTTGCTGGAGGCCTCCGCGGTCGCCAGGATGTAGTAGGTGGCAACGCCGTAGTCGGTGTGCGGCATATCGACCTCTCGCACGGAGGCACCCGCTTCGCGCAACTGGTCGGTGATACGTTCAATGGTGGACCGAACGGCGACATCAAGGCCGTCCCCGAAATACTGGGCCGGAAGGCCAATCGTCAGTCCCTCAACCGAACTGCCGAAATCGGCGCGCACGGGAACGTCTGCGCTGGTGGCATCCTTCGCATCGACGCCGGCCATGGCGGCAAGCACCGCGGCGGCATCCTCCACCGTGTTCGTCATGGGGCCGATGCAATCCAGCGACGAAGCATGGGCCACGAGTCCGTACCGACTTACCCGGCCATATGTAGGCTTCAGTCCCACCACGCCGCAAAACGCCGCCGGCTGCCTGATGGAGCCACCCGTATCCGTCCCAAGGGCGGCATGGCACATCCCCGCCGCGACCGCTGCGGCCGAGCCGCCGGAAGATCCCCCAGGAACATAGTCCTTGCACCGGGGATGCCGCACGGGACCAAAGTATGAGCTCTCGCTGGACGATCCCATGGCAAACTCGTCGCAGTTGGTCTTGCCAAGAATTATGGCACCCGCTTCCACCAGGCGCCGTACGGCCGTGGCTTCAATGACAGAGGTGAACTCCGAAAGCATGCGTGACGCGCACGTAACTTTCCAGCCACGTATACAAATGACGTCCTTGACTGCTAGCACCAATCCGGCCAGAGGCGGCAGGGCATGCCCGGCGGCGCGCGCCCTGTCAAGCTCCTTCGCACGCCGCAGGGCGCCTTCCGCATCGACGTAAGTAAAGGCGTTGAGATGGTCGTTTCTTTCGGTTACGACCTCCAGAAACGAAGACACCACTTGCGCGCACGTGGTCTCGCCACGAGTCAGCAAACTGCGGGTACCGGCAAACGTTACGGGCGCCATGCGCGCGCGGTAGGTAACCGGTCCGTCACTCGGCTGGCGTCAATCTGCGCTGGATTCGAAGATCGCCTAGGGAGTCTGATCCGTCTTGGCGGCCGGCGACGGCGAGGAACTCTGCTGCGCAACCGGAGGCGTTGACGACACGCTTTGCTGCGGCGGCGATTGGATGTGCTGCCGGCGTTCGTCCACCGTGAGTTCCTTGCTGATTTCGGTGGTGGCGCTCTTGAACTCCCGGATTCCCTTGCCGAGTCCGCGCGCGATCTCCGGAATCCTCTTTGCTCCGAAAATCAGCAAAATGACGAGGAATATAATTATGAGCTCAAGCGGTCCTAGCGAGCCGATACCCATGGCAATACCTCCGGGACAGAGTAGCGAGTTGCCGGATGAAAACCCGACAGGCCAGACCGTGTTCCAGTCCTGGCCGCCGAGCCTTGGCCGGGTCAGAGGCGCAACCACCGGTTGCGCACGCAAGCACACGGGCTGACCGCACCGTGCTGCTCCCGGACCCCCTCCTCTGGCTATCGGGCGTCAGAAAGACCGGTCGAGCCGTACAAATCCAAGCCAAAAAAGCAAGGCGGGCACGTAAGCGAAGGCATTGCTGCACAGGCACCCCGCGGGAAACGCGCCGCCACCTAACGACCGGGCGTCTGCGGTCTGCATCAGCCGGGAGGCGAATCTGCGGACAGCCGCTTCTCTGCTCGGCAGACCTGCACGCCCGAGCGGACAGCATCTGCTGCGCTGCCACAACCAGGCAGATTGGCATCGGATCAGGCCCGGCGCCTTTGATACACGACGGCGCCGAGCATAAGGGTAGCTGGCGCCGCCGGGGCCTTAGCAGGGCTCCGGAGACGTGAAACGACGGTAACATTTGCTCGTAGCACGGCCTCACACCGACATCCAAGATGACGCAATCCATTGGCAGGGCCGGCAGGTTGAGAGGCGTGGTCCAGCTGCCGGCGGACAAGTCGATCGCACATCGACTTGCACTCCTGGCGGCCATTGCCGACGGCGATTCCACCATCCGCAATTATCCACTATCGGCAGATCCCCAGTCCACGCTTTCCTGCCTCCGACAACTCGGCGTAGACATGGAGGTGGGCACCGGCGGCGGGATCACGGTTCATGGTCGCGGGCTGCGCGGGCTGCGGTGTGCTGGCGAACCGCTGGATTGTGGCAACAGCGGCACCACGATGCGGCTGCTTTCCGGCCTTCTGGCAGGGCAAGCGTTTGCCTCGACGCTAACCGGAGACAGGTCGCTGCGAGGTCGCCCCATGCGCCGCATCGCCGAGCCGCTACGACGGATGGGCGCCCTGGTAGAGCTGCAGGAAGGGCGCGCCCCTGTACGCATCAGTCCTTCCGCCGGCCTGAACGGCATGGTCTATGACCTGCCCGTGCCATCGGCCCAGGTCAAGTCGTGCGTCCTTCTGGCTGGACTCTATGCTCGCGGTACGACGACGGTCGTAGAACACGCCCGCAGCCGCGACCACACCGAGCGCCTCTTGGGCCTGGCCGTAAGCGAGCAATCAGGCCGCAGGCTGGTCTCCGTCAATGAAGGACACCAAGTCTCGGCTTTTGAGGCTACCATCCCGGGTGACTTTTCGGCGGCTGCCTTTTTCCTGGTGGCGGGGTCCATCGTACCGGAGGGCAATATCCGGCTCCCCGGTGTGGGCCTCAATCCGACACGCAGCGCACTCCTCGGCGTGCTTCGCGACATGGGCGCGGACATAGAGACGAGCAATCTGCATACAGCCGGCACCGAGCCCGCCTGCGACCTCGTGGTGCGGCCCTCGCGGCTGCGTGGCATCTCGATCGGCGGTGCAATCATATCCAACATAATTGACGAAATCCCGGTTCTGGCAGTGGCTGCTCTTCGCGCAGAGGGGCGTACGGTGGTGCGAGGTGCTGCCGAATTGCGCGTCAAGGAGTGCGACCGGATTGCGGCCACGGTGACCAATTTGCGTGCGTTGGGAGCCGACGTCGAAGAGTTTCCCGACGGATTCGCCGTTACCGGCGGCAAGCCGCTTAGGGGCACCGAGCTTCAGAGCTTCGACGACCACCGCATCGCCATGGCGATGGGAGTGGCAGCACTGGTCAGCTCCGGCATCACGACGGTGCATGGGGCCCAGGCAGCCGGAGTCTCCTTCCCCGGATTCTGGCGGGCATTCCAGGAGCTCGCGGCAAGAGGCGGCAGCGATTCGCTCCCGGAAGTCTAGCCGCTATCCGGCAGCCACCGGTGCCTCGCCATAACAACACACCCCTGGTCATCAAACGTTACGCCTTCACTTCGCAGGCGCTCCTCCATGACATGGGGTCCACCAAAGTGACGGGCCCCGGAGAGCCCGCCGTAGCGATTCACGACGCGGTGGCAGGGCAGGTCTCGGCCCTTGGCTGCCTGCAAGGCCCATCCTACCGTTCGGGCGGCGCTTCTTGCTCCCAGGTGCGCTGCAATGTCTCCATAGGTCGTTACGTACCCGTGCGGAATACGTGCCACGACCTGCCAGACGCGCCCAAAGAAATCCTGGTCGCTGCTGTCCATGGGCCGGCAATTTTCAGCTTGCGCGGGCTGTTGCCAAGGGAAATGATGATTTCTCCGCTGGCGGGCCGCAGCCTGCCATGGCCTCGCCCGGTGGGCCTGCGCTCGCAGTCGACCCTCGCGGCGCTCGCAAGGCAGCGCTGGCCTACTCCTCGGGCGTCTCGCGGCACCGCGAGTGCAACATGCGCCTCCGGCTACTGACCCCCCAGTATCAACGGCAGGCCATCGTCGCCGCTTCCGACAATGACGGTCTTGCTGTTGGGAGAGTTGGCCAGTTGTTGCGTTGCCTCTATGCCCTTGAAGCGCAGGAATTGCGATGTCAGGCTGGCCGTAATGATGCGCTGATAGTCGGCCTCTCCCTCGGCTTCGATCCGCTTCCGATCGGCTTCAAGGCGCTCCTTTTCGATGGTATATTGGTAGCGCTCCGCCTCCTGTTCCTCCTTGAGCTTGTCTTCTATGGCCACCTTGATTTGATCCGGCAGCCGCACGTCCCTTATGAGAACGGCCTCGACGAGCACGAAGTTATGCTCGGTTCTTTCCCGGACCTCTGCAAATATGTCGTCCTGTAGCACCGTGCGCTGGCTGCTGTAGAGCTGCTCGGGCGTAAACTGCCCGATCACTTCCCGCACGACGCTTCGCAGTTCGGGTTGTACGAGCTTGCGGTAGTAGTCGGTGCCGTAAGTGGTATGAAGTTGGGGGAGCCGGGGAGCATCCGGACGCCAGCGTACGGAGACATCCGTGCCAATCGAGAGTCCGTTGACAGACAGGGCCTCCATGTTCTCCAGGCGCTCCTGGACGCGAACGTCATACCGGATGACGTCAACCCACGGCGCATGGATGTTGAGTCCCTCGCCGTAGGTCTTTTCAAGGTCCGTTCCGCCGAAGGGACTGTAGCGTACACCCGCCTGACCGGAAATGATGGTTGTTGTCATGCAGCCTGCCGCCAGGGCCGCAACCAGGAAGAATGCGCCGGCGCCTATCGCGAGCCTGATCGCAGAGCGCGTGAGATTGGGGTATTGAGTAGCCATCGTGATCCAAATCAGCTTATTGGGGTATTACAGCGACCGTTGTAAGCATCGCCGGCCCATTTGGTTCGCTTCCACCAATGCAAAGCGGAAATACAGGCGTTGCAGCCGTCCGAACACTTGAGCGCGCGCTCGGACCGGACCGTCTCAGACGCAATGTCCCGCTTGCTCCATACACAACCATCAAGATGGGGGGGCCGGCGGACCTATTCTACGAGGCCCGCAGCGCGGGTGACCTTGAGACAGCTCTGAAGCTGGCCCGCAGGCTTGAGATGCCCCATTTCCTTCTGGGAGTGGGAGCGAATGTCGTTGTCGGCGACCTGGGCTTCCGGGGCATCGTGATCCGGAACTGTGCCCGCGCCACGCGCATCAACAGGGAGTCAGGCAGGGTATGGACCGAGAGCGGCGCCATAATGTACCCGGACGTTATCGGCGGCGCCGTGTCCGCAGGGCTCTCGGGCCTGGAACATTACGTGGGCATTCCGTCCACTGTCGGTGGCGCGCTGTGGCAGAATCTGCATTTTCTGGCTCCGGACAGGACGCGAACCATGTTCATTGAGGAAGTAGTGCATGATGCCGAACTGTTGACGGAAGAAGGTGAGCGGAAGCGCGTGGGTGTCGACTACTTTGACTTTGGCTATGACTACAGCACGCTCCACGTGCGCGACGACACCGTGTTGACAGCCACATTCCAGTTGCAACCCGGAGATACAAGGCGCATGCGCGCCGTCATGGCATCCAACCTTGAGTGGCGCTCGCTTCGCCATCCTCCGCTGGGCACCGAACCGAGTGTGGGCTCGATCTACAAGAAGATTGACGGAGTCGGTGCCGGGCGCCTGATCGATGAATGCGGGCTCAAGGGCGCAACCATCGGCGGCGTCACCGTCACGCACCGTCACGCCAACATCCTGATCAATCTGGGGTCGGGGTGCGCTGCCGACATCCTGGCCCTGCTTGCGTACATAGAGCAAAGGGTTCGAAAGCGCACCGGCTACAGCCTGGAGACCGAAATCGACTTTGTCGGCGACTTTGCTCCGCCAACCGAGGCGACGCCGGTGTTTCTGCCCCGCCCTCCGGGGCTCATCACGGCAGAGGAGCGCGCCCGGGAGGCCAGCGGGAGGCCTGCATAGTGCATTGGATTGCGGGCACGTGGGCGGTCCTGGCCAAGGACTTGCGCCTGGAACTGCGAAGCCGGCACTCGGTGAACGTGCTGCTCATCTTCGTGCTGTCCGCGCTGCTGGTGGTGATCCTGGCCGCCGGGCAGGAAAACCTTAACGCCCGCATGCAGGCGGGCCTCTTGTGGATCGTCATCCTCTTTGCGGCGGCGCTCGGGCTTGGGCGCGCTTTCGTGGCAGAGGAAGAACAGGGAACGGCCCTGCTACTGCGGCTCAACGTCCGGCCCGGCATGGTATACAGCGGCAAGCTTTGCTACAGCCTGTTACTGCTTGTGGCCGTAAACCTGGTGCTGCTGGCAGCCTTTGTCGTGCTGCTGCGCGTGAGTGTCGCAGCGCCCGGGTTGATGCTGGCTTCCATGCTCCTTGGAAGTCTCGGGCTTGCCGCAGCCACCACTCTTCTGGCTGCGATTGTGGCACGGTCTGCCAGACGCGGACCGCTGTTGCCCATGCTGATGTTTCCGCTTCTGTTGCCGGTGCTGCTCTCCGCCATAGATGCCACGCACGAAGGCCTGGAAGGAAGCTGGCAGGGCGCAGCAAACTCGCTTGTTACACTGGTTGCCTTCTCGGGCACGACTATAGCGGCATCCGCGCTCCTGTTCGACCATGTCTGGCGCGACTGAGGCAACTAAAGCCTCCTTCGAAGGTACGGCAGCACGCCATGGCTCCAGCATCCTTCTACCGCGGAGGCGCCTACCGCGCGTTGCGCCTTTTCATCATCGTCTGGATGACGGCCGTGCTCCTTGGCGCGTTTTCTTTCGCGGGCCTGTGGCTCGAGATTCCGCGTATTCCCATTCTGGAGCACACGGCCCGGAACCTGTATTTTCATGTGCCGATGTGGTTCGCCATGATGGGACTGGCTGCCGTGTCTGCCTACCAGTCGCTGCGCTGCCTGCAATCGGGAAGCGAAGTGCGGGACTTGCGGGCCCGCGAGGCGGCCCTGATGGCGGTGGTTCTGGGCATACTAGGCCTGGCAACCGGAAGCGTATGGGCCCACTATACCTGGTACGAAGGCACTAACATCTGGTGGAATTTTGATCCGAAGCAGACGCTGGCCGCAGTGCAGGTGCTAGTCTACGGGGCCTACTTCGCGCTCAGAAGTGCACTGGAGGATCCGGAGAAACGCGCGCGAATTTCAGCGGTATACAACTTGTTTGCGGCCGTAGCGGTACCGTTTCTCCTTTATGTGCTTCCCCGGCAGATGGAAAGCCTGCATCCCGGAGCCGAAGGAAATCCCGCCTTCAGCGAAATCACGCATCCCGTGATGCGCCTGGTTTTCTATCCGGCCGTAGTCGGCTTCTTTCTTGTCGGATGGCTGCTCTATTCACAGCGCGTGCGCCTGAGACTGGTCGAACGGCACCTGGAGAAGCTGCACGAGCCGAAACTTTAGTCGGAGCCAACTATGCACCTGGTTGTCGCCCATCCCGCCCAGCTGGCGGAAACGCTGGAGACTGCCATGCTCTCCAACGACAAGCTCCTTGTCGTGCTGGCCGTGGTGCTTATTATTTGGCTCGGGCTGGCGGCCTTCGTATTCCGTACAGACCGGCGCATAAGCCGGCTTGAGCAAAGCCTCCGTGACCTAAAGAACATCCCGGACTCATAAGACCATGAAGCCCAAGACCATCGTCGGACTTGTCGTACTCTGCGGCTTCTTTGGGTTGCTATTGCTGAATTTTGGCGACCAGGTAGGCGGCTACATGCACTTTGGCGAGGCGGCTGCATCAGGTGGCAGGGCCCACGTGGTCGGAGAATGGGTACAGGAAAAAGAAACGCGGTACGATCCGGCAGCCAACCTGTTCACCTTCCACATGAGGGATGATGAGGGCGAAACCTGGCCGGTGAAATACCACAATCCCAAGCCAGCGAGCTTTGAAGACGCGGACAAGATCGTCGTTGAGGGAAGCGTGGACGGCACGGTTTTCGTTGCCGAGCATATCCTGATGAAGTGCCCCTCCAAATACAACGACGAGCGGGCCCTGGAAGAGAGTGCCGCCGCGTATGGACGTGCGGCTCAGGAGGCCGTTCAGACAGGTCCGTAGAACCGGAAGGCCACAGCCGGGCGTAGTGGCCAACCTCGTTCAAGAGCGAGCGGCCCCGGGCCGCTTGCGGCTCCAGGCTTTTGCGGACATCGCTCGGGCCTACACTTGCGTCAGCCGGTAGATGGGGGGGTGTGGCTTCAATCTGCGTGCAGGACACGCCGGTGGCAGGAGAAGATTCGGGCGCCGGGGCGAGCCGGCAGTGCGGATGGTCCTAGATTGTGACCGGTTCTCTACACAAATGGCAGATACAGAAGCGTCGCGATCAGGAAGAACACAACCAGCCCGATTATGTCGTTGCTCGTGGTAATGAAGGGACCCGTAGCCAGCGCCGGATCTATGCCAAGTCGAGCCAAGAGCAGCGGTACAGTGGTCCCGATGACCGCTGCCAGAAGAATAACGACAAAGAGTGAAAAACCGGCTGTTACGGCCAGCCGAAGAGGCTCCGCCGTCGGAGGCACAAAGTCCAGATCGGCGCCCCAGACAAACAGCGCCGTTACCGCGAAGAATATGACCAGTGCCAGCGCCAACCCGTTGAAAATCGCAACCGCAACCTCCTTGCCGAGGCGTCGCACAACGTTGACGGACCACAGATTGCCGGTTGCTAGTCCCTGCACCATGATGGCCGAACTCTGGATCCCCGCATTGCCGGCCATCGCCATGACAACCGGTATGAATGCAGCTAGGATGGCGACACGCCGTATTTCCTCTTCGAACACACCGATCACGCTGCCTGCGAGCGCAGCCCCCACCATGCCCAGCATCAGCCACGGCAGCCGGCCGCGCATGATGCGGCCAATCTTGTCCGTGGGCTCTTCATCTCCCGTGATGCCGCTCAGGCGCTGATAATCCTCCTGGGCTTCCTCGCGCATCACGTCCATGGCGTCGTCAATAGTGATCCTGCCCAGAAGACGGCGCTGAGCGTCCACTACTGCCAGTGACACGAGATCATAGCGCTCCATGATACGCACGGCCTCCTCCTGATCCTCGTCCGCGGCGACGTAATGCACATCCGTGCGCATGATGTCGCCAATGCGCCCGTCGGACGGCGAAAGCAGCAGTCGCTTCAGCGACACAAACCCCTCCAGAGTACCTGATGCGTCCACAACGAACAGGACAAAGATCTCTTCAACGGTTTCCACATGGCGCCGTACTTCCTCCGTCGCGTCCGCAACCGTCCAGTCCGCTGGCACCGCCACCAGTTCGGTGGCCATGATGCCCCCTGCCGTCTCAGGATCGTAGGCCAACAGGCTCCGGATGGCCCCCGCGTCGGTAAGAGTCGGGAGCACCCGGGCAACAACCTCCTCGTCGAGGTGTGCCAGGACGTCCGCCGCGTCGTCCGATTCCAGCTCCTCCAGCAGCCGGGCTACACGCTCCGCCGGCGCGTCCGCCATGAGTTCCTGCAGGAACGCATCATCGAGGTCCGACAGCGTATCGGCGCACACCGCGGCAGGCAGCGCATCAAAGAGCAATTCTGCCTCGTCCCAGGGTAATGTTCCAAGCAGACGGGCCAGGTCCGCCGCATGCAACTCCTCGGCCAGCGCACAGGCCGAGGAGACGTCATCCTGCTCAAGCAACCTTGAAAACGATGCTACAGCATCGCTGTCGATGCCGGAGCGGATCGCCGCGTCTAGCTCTGCAGCCGTGCCGGTAGGTTCACTCATGACGGGTGCGCGGTCTGGTTGCGGGCGCCGCGTCCGAGGATGCGGATCTTTCCCGCGCTCTGCCTGAAGTCGAATGAAGATACTGCGCAAGCTCCACAAAACCGGCAGGTGAAAGGTCCTCCGCGCGCAGGGTTCGCCACTGCTCTGGCAGCTCCGAACCGATATCCGCCATCAGTCCTCGCAGGCTGTTTCGCAGCATCTTGCGACGCTGGCCGAAAGCAGCCCGCACAACCGCCCGTATCCAAGCATACTCGACGGCGGGCTCCGTCGCCGCGCCAAAACTCATCTTCACGACGGCACTCTCGACAGCGGGTTTGGGACGAAAGACGCTGCGTGAAACACGAAAGAGGAGCCTTGGCTCGGCAAACAGCTGTATCAGAACGCTCGGAACACCATACGTCTTGCTCCCGGGTTGTGCCACCAGACGCTCGGCGACCTCCCTCTGCATCATGAAGACGGCCTGGGCAATGCTCCGACGATGGGGCAGCAGACCAAATAGAATTGGACTGGTAATGTTGTAGGGCAGGTTTCCAACCAGATGCAGCGGGCCACCGCATTCGTCGGCCAGGCATGTCCAGTTCAGCTCCAGCACGTCACAGCGCCGCACGTCCAGAAGTGGATGCAGCGCTTCAAGATGCCTCACGGCTCGCGCATCGACCTCCAGGGCCACCAGGTCCGGATGGCGCTCAAGGAGCAGCCCCGTCAGCGCGCCCGTACCCGCTCCGATCTCAACTACCGGGGCCCCGACCGGCGCGCAGAGACTCCCGGCGATCCTGCCGGCCGTGTTTGGATCCACCAGAAAGTGCTGTCCAAGACGCCGCAGGGGCAATATTGGAAGAGGCAAGGCCTACCGCAGTCGTTTGCGCCTGTTTCGCACGTAATCTTCGAAAATAAACTCTCCCAGATTGTCCAGACTGGAATAGTAGGCCCGCCCCCGGTTTGCCAGGGTGAGTTCGCGAACAAAGCTCTGCAGATACGGATCGCTGGCAATCATGAATGTGGTAATTGTGATGCCATCGCGACGGCACAGCACCGCCTCGTCCAGGACCTTGTTCACGATGCGGCGATCCAGACCAAACGCGTTGCGGTACATGCGCCCGCCTTCGATGTGACAACTCGGCTTGCCGTCGGTGATAAGAAAAATCTGCCTGTTGCGGTTCTTGCGACGCATTAGCAGGTCGCGTGCCCGCTGAAGGCCGGCGCGCGTGTTCGTGTAGTAGGGCCCGACGGAGAGGTAGGGGAGATCCTTGACGGATACTTCCCAGGCATCATTGCCGAATGCCACAATGTCCAGTGTATCGTGCCTGTAGCGCCGCATTATCAGCTCCGCCAGAGCCATGGCCGTCTTTCGCGCGGGCGTGATGCGGTCTTCGCCGTAGAGCACCATGGAATGGGACAAGTCGATCATGAGCACCGTTGACTGGTGCGTCATATGGTCCGTCTCATGCACCTCAAAATCCTCTTCCGCCAGGTTCCACGCATCAATTCCGCTGCGACGAAACGAATTTGAGAGCGTGCCGGTGACATCCATCAGGTGAGGATCATCGCCGAACTGCCACGGCCTGGTTTCCGGAAGCCGCTCATCTCCCTTGCCTGCAAACGGGGTCTTGTGCTCTCCCCGACCGCTCTTGCGCAGCTGGCGGAAAACTTCTTCCAGTG
Organism: Rhodothermales bacterium; assembly: GCA_965207385.1. Taxonomy (GTDB): domain Bacteria; phylum Bacteroidota; class Rhodothermia; order Rhodothermales; family Bin80; genus CAZXEU01. The sequence goes on along the minus strand of CBDBLZ010000021.1, from coordinate 1,376,078 downwards.
ATCGCTGCCTGATGGCGCGCTCCGCGCGCGCCGTGATTTCCATTACTCCCTCGTTCTCCCGCAAGTACCCCCGCTTCTTCAGTTCATCGATGAAATCGCCGATCCCCATTTCCTCGTCCGCAAGTCCGTAGCGCTCATCCAGCCGGGTAAGCCAGTGCAACGCCTCGGCGGCATCGCCTGCCGTGTACTGCAGCAGCTGCTCAAACACATCCAGAAGCCGGTCAAACGTGGACAGCGCCTGACCGTGACGTACAGGGTCAAACTCGGTATAGCGGATCTGCATGGAGCTTTCGTCCGGCAGGCGGCGGCGCTAACGTTCCCTGAAAACGAATCCGGAAAGCGGGGGCAGACGCATGCTGTCACTGCCCGCAGCAGCAATATTGCCCTCTGAGGTAGCGAAAAGCAAGGCGTCCGGGCCGATGCCCGGAAGGCGGGTCGCCTGTTCGCTCTCGCTCCTGTTCAGCAGGACAAGCAGCACGTGCGCTTCGTAAGCGCGCCGAAATGCGTACAGTGAACGGGCATCGTCCGCAAGCGCGGTCTCGAATGTCCCCCTTCTTAGAGCCGCATGGCTCGCGCGCAGCCTGGTCACGTCGCGGTAGAATGCGAATACGGTGCTGTCAAAGGCTACGGGGTCGGGCGTCCGGGACCGTCCCAGGGGATCTCCGACCTGGTCCGCATAGGCAAGGTCCGGCCAGACCATCGGCATCCGGTCGTCCGGGTCATCGGCGCCCCACATGCCGGCCTCTGTCCCGTAGTAAATCATCGGTGCACCCACGTAGGTCATCTGGAATAGCGCGACCAGTCGCTGGATCTTCCTTTCGCGGGCGCCGGGGCGCCGCAGGCGGTACTCCGCATTGGCCCTCGGCGAAACGCGCTCGCCGCGGTCATAGTCAAACCAGTCCGGAAATATGTATTCCTGCAGCCCGGCGTTGACTATCATCGAGGCAAGCCTGTCCGTGTCGTGCGAGTCCACGAGATTCTGCACCTGAAAACGCTGGACCGGCGAGAACGCCTCCCTGCGCGAGTGCAGCATTTCGTCGAACCCGGTCGGCGAAAGCGTGTGATCAATGAGAAAGCCCTTTACCGGAAACGCGAATCCGTGATAGTTCATGGTGGCCGAAAAGCCCCCTTCGGTAATGAACTCCGCGGCCTCGTGCCAATTCTCTGCAACCGTATAGACATCCGGTTTCAGGGTGCGCGCATATGCGTTCCAGTCCTGCCAGAAAGGCATGGGCACGTCGGTGGCTACGTCCAGCCTCCATCCGTCCACACCATTCGCGGCATTGCCGTCAGGGCTCATCCACCGCTTCGTGATGGCGAACACGTATTCGCGTACGCCTTCCTGCAGGTCCGTCTCTTCGGCATTGTCCGCAAAGACCGGAAGTGGCTTGTAACCCCACCATCCTTCGTGGTCGAATTCATCTTCCGGCGTCGCAGGATCGTCCCAGGCAAGCACCTTGTACCAGCCGGCGAAGGGAGATTCCGGTCCCTTTTCCCTCAGGTCCTGAAAGGCAAAGAAGTCCTGGCCCGTGTGGTTGAATACGCCGTCAATGACGATGCGCATGTCACGCTCGTGGGCCTGCCGAATGAGCGCAAGAAACAGGCTGTCCGCCGAAGTCCACGTCCACGTTTCCGGATCAAGGGGGTCCTCTCCTTCCATGCTGGCCTTATCGCCCGCAGGATCGGGGCCGAAATACGGATCCACGTGGTGAAAGCTGCTGGCATCGTATTTGTGAAGCGACCGCGCGTAAAAGATCGGATTGAAGTAGAGGGCGGTGACGCCGAGCTCGGCCAGATAATCCAGCTTGTCGATCACGCCCTGCAGATCGCCGCCATAGCGCCGGTGAAATACGGCGTCGTAAAAGCCCTCTCCCATCTCGGTCTCCCAGGGAGCACGGGCATACCAGTCCCCGGTCCAGGGGGAGACTTGCCACGATTCAGATGCACCGGCCTCAATGGATCCGCGAATGGGATCATTCGCCGGATCGCCGTTCCGAAAGCGTTCCGGAAAGATCTGGTAGAACACGGCATCGCGTGCCCAGGAGGCGTCCTCCGGCTCCCCGGCACCCTGGTCGGGCATATCCGCGGCGTCGCAGCCGCCCAGCATGATGCCGGTCGAGATCGTCAGAAAGAGGAAGCTCCAACGCATCAGCGTACACGCAGCATGGTCCCGATTTCAATGTGCCCGTCGGCAACAAGACGATATACATATAGGCCGTCCGGCAGGTTGCCCGGTGCGAAGCGCACGCCGTGCGGACCGGCCTCCCGGCGCTCATCCATAAGGGTGGAGACAGATCTGCCAAGGATGTCGAATACGTCAATGCGGACTCTTGAGGCCCGTGAAAGACTGAATGTTATCCGGGTAGCATCCCGAAACGGGTTCGGATGATTGCCCACAACCGGCGAGAAGTCATCCGGCACGACCAACCCAGTCGACGCAAGCCCTTCCGTAAGTACGTACGTGCTGTTTGCAGACAGGTCCGTCAGCTCCGTCACACTGCCAGCGCCCCAATAGACACGCAACGTATCCACCCGCGCTTGCGAGCCCAGACCGAAATGCAGCGCCGCACTTGACTGGGAAGCGAAACTGTCCCCGCCGCTGACCATCCGCTCCTGAACGCTCCGGCCCGCTACCACTTGTGCGCGGACCCCGATTGCCGTCGGATTGGCCACCCCGCCCCGAAGCCGGAGCCCGAGATAGTGCCCCGCCCCTTCCGTGGCATTAACCAGGATGCGGTGCCGGCCGTTGGCTGTGGGAACGACAAGGTCCTGCAGGCCGTCGCCGTTGAAGTCTCCCGCGGCCAGTCCCTGGGATTCGGACTGGAATGAGACGCCGGCCTGCCGGCCGGTCTCGGTGAAAGCACCGCCGTCGTTGCGGTAGAGCAGTGTCGGCGTGCCATCAAACGAGGAAGTGCTTACCACGAAGAGGTCGAGGTCCGCGTCGTTGTCGAAATCAGACATGACCACGCCCCACGACATGCCGTTTCGGTGCGCGCCGCGCTGTTCGGCCTCGTCCACAAAAGTGCCATCACCTCGACCGATAAAAAGCCCGCCATGCGCAATGCGCGTAACGTAGGCATCCTGGGTACCATCTCCGTCGACATCGCCCCACGCCACGCCCATATTGCAGCATACCTGCGGCGCAGGATATACATCAATGCCGGCCTGCACTGCGCGATCCTGAAACGGGAATGAACCAGTGTTGCGGTACAGCCTGCTGCGCTCGCGTCCATCGTGCACGCAAAAAAGGTCCAGACTGCCGTCCCCGTCGTAGTCGTGCCAGATTGCCTGCATGGGCCGGGAATGCGACGCTCCCTGCACGCCGGCCCGTGCGGCCACATCCTCGAAGCGGGTCGCTTCCATGTTGCGGTACAGCCGGTCCGGGCCATCCACCACGGCGGCGAATATGTCCACGTAGCCATCCGCGTCGTAATCTGCCATGGCCGCCGTAGCCACCGTCGCACCCGGTTCCAGCCCCATTTGTGCCGTAGCGTCATGAAACGTGCCGTCGCTTTGCTGCAGTAGCACGCGCTCCTGAGCTAGCCCACCCAGATACAGGTCGGCGGTCCCGTCCCGGTTTATATCTCCCCATAGCGCCACGTTAAACGTACCACGCACCTGGAGCGCAGTCTCGGCAAACGTGCCATCTCCCTGATTCCGAAATAGCACCGAAGTGCCACGCAGCACGGCCAGGAATATGTCGTCGTGACCATCGCCGTCGTAGTCATGAACAGCAACTCCACGCGCTCCACCATCTGTTTCCAGGATCGGTCCCGCGCGGAAGGCAATCGACTGCGCGCTTGCCGAGCCGGCAAGCGCGACTGCTACCAGCGTGTAAAGACAACGCATTACAATTCACTCGTGCTTATCCGTGCTTCAACGAGGCTTCGCAGCAGCCGTGCGTCACCGTGATCGGGCGCCTGGCGCAGCAGGCGATCCAAAACGTCTCCGGCCTCTGCCCACCTCTCTGTCAGCACATACGCCTGGCTGAGCTGAAAAAGCATTATTTCGCTTCCCGGTTCCAGGTCTGCCGCTCGTGAAAGGTGCCGGATGGCCTGATCGGCGCGCCGGTATGCCAGGTGAATATTCCCCATCAGGTAATGCGCGTCCGCCGTTTCGTGCAGACTAATTGCCGCTTCAAGGTACGGGAGGGCTTCCTGAAGCCTGCGCTGCTCCACCAGAATCCGTGCTGCATCCAGATACGGAGCCCCCAGGTAGGGATACTGCTGCACCATGGCCAGCGCTGCCTGCAGCGCACGGTGGTAGTCACCCTTCTCCACGTAGTGGGTCCGCAGCGCTGCCGTGGATTCGTACCACGAGCTGCGCCCGCGGAACAGGTCCAGAGCGATGCCCTCCACGGGATTTCGCGCCGTAACTGTATCCAGCGCGGCAAGCGGCGTACCAGCGGGCTCAAAGGGCCAGGAGCCGAGCAGCTGCCGCAAGCGATAGGCACCAAACAGAGAATCAACGGCCGTAAAGAGCACCTCGCGACGGGCCCTTTCGGCAGAAATAAAGCGCGCCGAGTCCCGAACCATCGCCCGGTAGAAGGCATCAGCCATGACGAAATAGCCCTCCACATTGGGATGGAGGTGCTCCAGCATGAGGTCCGATCCGATGATGCCGTCCCTTGACCGAGCCGCCAGGGCAGCGCGCACGTCGACCAAAGTTGCCCCGGACCGGATGGCCTCCTCGCGAATAATGCCGTTGATGTGCTCCGATGCCCGAAAGCGCAGCCTGTCCAGATCCTTGGCAAGAATGTAGGCATCCCGCGCCTCTTTCGGGCGGTCTGCCCACTCCAGCATGCGTGCACGGCTGAAGTGCGAGCGGGCCGCCAGCGTATCGACGGCCACAGCCTGGTTGATGGCCACCAGTGCGCTGTCGATACTGCCGCGCTGCGCCAGCTGGAGGGCCCTGTCGTGATGCGCGGCCCAGTCGCGCGGCGCATGATCCGGCTCACCGATGAAGGGAGGATGACCTCGTTCGTTGCTCGCCAGGGTAGCCACGAACACTGGTATGCCACTCGCGGCATAACGCGCGAGAAGCGCCCGCAGATTGCCCCTGAACTGGGCCAGACCACGCCGGTACAGGGCCGAGCCGTAGGCTATGCTTTGTTGGCCGACCATGCGCTCCATGAGCGTACGGTTGTCCGTGGCTGCCGTAGCCGCGGCCTCCGCCAGACGCCGCAGCAGCGCGGACAAGGCCTGAAACACGCGCAGGCGCTGCAGTTTGAGATACACCTGCACCACACTGCGGCGGCGACCCAGGGACTCCGCAGAGGCCACCCCGAGCGCGCCGTAGAACTCGTTGTGCCCGGCATAGACAAGCACGGCGTCCGGCGCCTGCGCCACTATTTCCGGCGCGCGGTCCAGCAGCGTGTGCGAATTGACAGCAGCCGCAGCCGTATTTACAACCTCCACGCTGCGCTCGGGCCAGGTCTGCTGGAGCCGCTGTTCCAGCATTCGGCTGAAACTGCCTCCATAGTAGTATGGATAGCCTGCCGCCGTGGAGCCTCCCTGGACGAAGATGCGGTAGGTCGAGCTGTCCTTTTCGGCGCGGAACACGTCGTGCATTCCTGTGGGCACCCGCGGCGCGCGCAGAAAATAGCGCCTCGCCATCTCCGGATTCATGGCCAGATAGCCTTCCGCCCCGGATACGGGGACAAAGAGCGGATAGCTGCCGCCCACCCCGAAAAGCCGCAACGCGACCTCCAGCCCCACAAAGAAAGCAACGGGAATCAGCCCTGCAAAAAGCGCGAACAGGCGGCGGCGACGGGAAGGCAACGTTTCAGCGCTAGCTGCTGACATAGTGCGCAGCGGCCTTTACCGCAGAACAAGCATGGCTCCCGAGTGCGAATGCCTGCCGGATACCAAGCGATACGTGTAGACTCCAGCCGGGAGGCCTGAGGCGTCGAACGGCACGGTATGCCTGCCGGCTGCCAGGTAGCGATCCACGATCACGGCCACGCGTCGGCCCAGGCTGTCAAACGCCTCCAAACGTACCCGTGCCGGAGCCGGCATCGAGAATTCTATCACAGCCTGTCCCGCGAAGGGATTCGGATACGTGCGCGCGCTGAGTAGCTGGTCCGGAGCGGCCGAAAGCCCTTCCGTGCCAACTGTCACAACACCGTCAGGTGCCGCACCCAGCCTTGCGCTGGAATAGATGCGAAACTCGCCCGGAGCCAGCTCCGCTAAGGGCCCCGCGCCGGCCTCCAGGCTGTCACCGGTCACGAATTCGTGCCAGTAATCGGTCAACGCCGGTAGAATCGCAGGGTTGGGTCGGGGCCGTACGTCGAAATTGCCCACGATCTGCACCTGGACAGCGTCCAGCCGAAGATCAATCCGCTTGGCAGCACCACGCACGTCAAGTTCTACGTGCGCGGCAGGGTCCCTGAAGACGGCATGCTCCCGTCGCAGCTTGAGGAGCGCCGCGTAGAACCTGTACAGCCGGTTTCGCAGGGGATCAGCCTGGTAATCCCACCGAATCGGCTTGGCGCCTATTCGGCCGGGCGCGAATGCGGGACACGGATCGGGGCGCAGGCACTGTTCGCCCCGTTCGCCGAAGCCGTAGCCCACTTCCCCGAATTGCCACATCATGCGCGGCCCCGGCACAAGAAAGAAGAAGGCACCTGCCATCTTGAGCCGGTCCAGCGATGTGGCCATCTGGCGCACATTGTAAGTTCCGAAATTCTCGTGCCTGGCGGGATTACACACCGGCCCTCCGGCCGGTCCCTGCTGGCAGGCACCCCACTGCCGCATCTTGTACATGAGCCACTGCTCATCGTGGCTCTCCATGTAGGAAACAGTATGGGGAAGTGGCCAGCCGCGACCGCCGCGACCGAAATAGCTCCGCGAAAAATCGCTCTTGCCTCCTGCATGGTAGCCCATCACCGCCTCACCGTAGGCATGGCTCACGTTGTTCCATAGCAGCATGCCCGGCAGTCCGCGCTCCGTGCCGTAACTTGCCAGTTCGCGTTCCTCGCGGTCATCCGCGAAGTGCTCCAGAATAACGTAGGCGCGTGGATTGACGGACCAGATATGGTCCGCCATCCGCTTCAGCAATGCAACCCGCGATGCGTCGTAGGTGCCCCACAGCCCCGCATTGCTCCCGGTGTTGCGCTGGGTAAAGCCCTTTGAAAGGTCGAACCTGAAGCCGTCTACGCGGAATTCCGTCAGCCAGTACTCGTTGGCCCGGTCCAGCCAGTGGCGGATATACGCATCTTCGTGATTGATATCGAAAAAAACGTTATAGGAGTGCCGTGGCGGAAGATTGATCCATCGATTCGCGTCCGTAGCGCCGTATAGCGTGACAAGCGGCGAAGGCAGGTCCACGTGGTTGTACACGACGTCCAGGATCACCGCCATGCCCCGCCGGTGCGCCTCGTCGACAAATCTCTTCATGTCTTCGGCCGGACCGTAGTACTTGTCCACCGCAAAGGCGAACTGGGGCTGGTAGCCCCAGTTGTCGTTGCCACCAAATTCCGCCACGGGCATGAGCTCGATGGCATTGACGCCGAGCCGCTCCAGATAGGCCAGGGTGTCTGCCAGCGTCGCGAAATCGTGGGCTTCCAGAAAATCCCGGAGCAGCAATTCGTAGATGACGAGCTCGCCCTGCAGCGGAGACTCGAAATCGTTCCAGCTGTACGGGCGGCGCGGCGGCTCCAGTACGGAAACCATCCCCTCTGTTTTCCCGCTGGGGTATGGCCGGAGATTTGGATAGGTTTCTGCAGCTATGGCCGCGTCATGCACCGGGTCCAGGAATTTCTCGGCATACAGGTCCGCAATTCGGAGCTCGCCGTCCACCAGAAACTGGTAGGCAACCTCTCCGGCAAGACCGTCCAGGTCCAGCCACCAGTGCACGCTGTCCGCGCGCAGCGCGTCCCTGTGCATGAGGTAGCGATCGTCTGCCTGCCAGTCATTGAAGTCTCCTATGAGGTGAACGAAGCATTTTCCGGGGGCGAACAGGGAAAACGTGGCCCGGGTGGGATCCGTGCCGTGGCGATAGGCCCCGTCCCTGATTCCCTGCGGCCTCGCTTCGTCGGTAACCGCGGGAGACACCCGGCCTGTTTCGGCCGCGGCTTCGCGTCCCCGGTTGTCCGTGGCGATTAGCCGGAAGTGTGCGCTGCAGTCGGTTGTCTCCGGGAGCTCATACCGAAAGACGCCGCCGTCCAGGTACGGCATGCCGTCCACGGGCTCACCATTGACCTCAAGCGTAAGGCTGGCGATTCCCGCGGAGCTGGAGATGCCGGCCGAAACCTCCCGAATGGTGCCCGCGCCGCTGCGACGCGGCGCCAGCTGAAACACCATTGGGTCCGTTACAGTGACGACGGAGTTGTTGAAGCTGGAAGGATTGATACGGTCGTTCAGCGGATCCGAAATCCAACTGTACTGGCGACCGCTGCCATCATGATGCAGATGGACCTTGTACTCATAGGTCCGGCCCGCCTCAAGCGTAGTCCGGTAAAGCCACTGGTCCAGATCCGCGTCATGGGTCATGAGTGAAACCGCGCCCGGGGCAATGAAGCCGTTCACATTGGGGCCCCACCCGTTGAACTCTCCAGGCAGAAAGGCCCGGACCACCGTGCGTTCCGGAATCCAGCGAAACGTAACGTCCACGGGCTGGCCGGAGGCCGGGCCCGGCGCAAGGGCGAGCGCTGGCAGAAGTGCCGCAAGCCTGGAAAAGCGCTTCATTCGACCTGCCCGGAAACAGCACGGGGCCGGAGAGAACAGTGTCTCCCTCCGGCCCCGCATGTAACGCAGAAGTAGCCCGCGGCGTTACTTGACCAGCATCATGCGCTGCACAACGGACTGCGTCGGCGTCTCCAGCCGGTAGAAATAGACTCCGCTCGAAAGCCGTGAGGCATCAAAGGTGACCTGGTATGTAGCCGCTTGCTGGACACCATCTACAAGCGTTTCCACAAGCCGTCCCAGCGTGTCATACACGCGCACCTTGACCGGCGCGGCGCGGTCAAGTGCATACTCAAAGGTCGTCGTAGGATTGAACGGGTTCGGATAGTTGGCCCCAAGCCAGATTCCCGTCGGAACCTCGCTGGCTACTTCCTCGACGCCGACGTAAATCTGCGGGTTGCGCTCGTGCGGCAGCGGCCCCGGCTCCAGATGCACCTCCATGTCAGGAAGAGCATACTCCGCGGGCCAGGAGCCATCCGCGTTCCTGGGAATGAAGTGCGCGCGGTTGCGCCCAGGCGCATTCGTGTCGCTTCCCGACTCCTGTACGTAGGTGCCGCCCTGTCCGAACATGTACCGGAACGTCAGAATATTGTAGGACGGTCCTGTCACAGTGAGTGTGCCTTCGTAAACGTTATCGCCGTCTGCATCCTCCAGTTGAAGCACGTCAACAAGCGGGATGTCGTGGTCCGTTCCGTCGATGCCCTGGCTGTGGGCCCAGATCGGATCCCCCAGGTGAATGGAGACAGTGTCTCCTCCGGCGGGATTGAAGGGCTGCGCGTCGTAGGTGAGCGCCGCCGTCATGTCGACGGAGAAATTCACATCCACGCTGGTTCCGGGCAGCATCACGTTCTCCGGCGTTACATCATTGAAATACTCAACATCCAGGATCTGCTGTTCGGTCGCATCGAATACGAATTTGCGGTTGATACCCGTCAGGTGTCCTTCTTCCCAGCCACTTGGCGGCGGAACGCCAAACGCCTGCTGAAAAGTCTCATCGTTGAAATCCAGGAAATACTTGTAGCTCTGCTCGATCATGGGCAGGCTGGTTACCGGCACGGCAGCCGCGAACTGCGTGCCTCCCGGTTCCTTCTCCATCAGGCAGGCATCCGGCGTCAGTGTACGGCAGTCGCCCCAGCCGTTGAAGCCCCCGAGCACCCAGAGCGTGTCGCCCCTTGCGCGATCAAAAAGCCCCACGGTTTCGAACGGGCTCAGGTCCAGTCCGAATACGATGTTGCTGGTGACGGGCTCGACAGCTGTTGGCGCCGTGTCCCCGAAGTAGACCCAGTGCAGCGTCGTGTCCGCGCTTGGCACCACGAAGGTGCGGTTGCCGGTGACGTTTCCTTCCTCCCACCCCACAGCTGGTTCTGCGCCCGTCAGGTTCTCCACAACGAACTTGTAGTTCTGCGTCTCGCCTACAAGCGAACTGGGATAGTAGGCGATGCCGGAATAGATGTTGTAGCCGACCTGGTTTTCGTTCGCCGATTCGCGCGACAGCGCCAGGGATGCCCCCCAGTCCAGCGGTCCGTTCGCTGTGCCGTCGCCGTCCACGTCCAGTCCGTCTCCACGCGTACCAATCACCTGCATGTCGCTGCCCAGTGCGGCGTCGTAGCCGTCCGTTTCCGATTCCATGCCGTACATGGCCACGCGGAACCAGACCGCCACGCTGTCCTCCTTGGACTCAAACGGGCGCCAGTCGTAGTCCCCGCGGTCTCCCTCGACTCCGTGCCACTCGTGCTGCGCCTCAAAGTAGTGCAGCGCGAGCGTGGTATCTCCCGTTCCGGGCATGATAACCGGGTTGGGGTCCGCCTCCCAGCCATTGCCCAGCACGTCCTGGCTTTGCTGCGAGTAGAATTTGAAGGTGAGCTCCGTGGAATCCGCAATCTGGAACTGGACGTGCCAGTAGTCGCCGCCGACGTTCTCGGGCCGAAGCGTGCTGGCATCGTCCCAGGAAATCACGTTGCCATCGGCGAGCGTCGCGGGGGCCACTCCCTTTACGGCGCCGCGCACCTGGATCACGTCGTCGATGCGCGTAGTGTCCGGATTGGTGGCCGTGTTGAGCATCAGCGTCACCGTGCGCTGGCCCAGCGCGGGGCTCACCAGGAAGGCCGCAAAGAGAAGCAATGCGGAAAGTCTTGTAGCGTTGTGCATGAGCTTATGTGGAATTGCCTAATCGGGGCAATAATAACAATCGCTCGACAACAGTATGGGCCATTGCCTAAAAATTCACGGCAAGGGTAATGCGGTTTACACCGCCGAAGTACTGCTGCGCCTCGAAGGCATAGTCCGCCGCAAAGCCGGCCGGACCAAAATCATGCCTCAGTCCCGCGCCCACGGCAAAAGAGCGCACGCTCTCGGACAGGAACAGCTCGCTTAGTCCGCCTCTTATCTGAAGCAGATCGCCCAGTAGGCCTATTTCGGCTCCGACATTCACGTACTGGTCGCTGCTATTCGGGCTTAGCACATCGACCGCTAGGGTAAGGCGCGTCACGCTGCTTTCGAAGGCCTCTCCGGCAAGGCCAATGCGCATGGTAAGCGGCAGATCGAACGCGTCGGTGCGGAAGGCGGCGGAATTGCTCTGGTTGTTGCCGCGAGTGGTCGGATCGAGGTCCGCTACTACCAGCAGGTCTTCTCCGCCGATGCGCATCTTGGTGCCGAAATTGGTCAGGGCCGCGCCTAGGCGAATGCCGCGAAAGGGTGTCTCGAAGACCGTACCCGCATCGACGGCATATCCCGTGGCGGTGGAATGCCAGATGCGCTCCGAGATGGCCTTGACGGATATTCCGAAGGCGAAGCGCTCGGTTGCGGCGCGCCCGAAGGTAAGACCAACAGCGTAGCTGGCGGCGTCAAATGTCTCCCCCGTGCCGTTCTGGTCCTGGACGGTGGTAACCAGCATGTCCGGCGTCTGAAGCCCGGTTACGGAAATGCCCACCGTGCCGAGGCGCGTTGGCAGCGCCGCCGCCACATAGTTAAAGGCAATGCCGGCAAGCCATGCCGCGTATTCGGCGGTCACGGTCGCGGACTGCACGTGCCCCAGTCCTGCCGGATTCCAGTACATGGCCGTGGCATCATCCGCGCTGGCAGCAAAGGCGCTTCCCATGGACGTGGCACGCGCCCCCACCGGAATTGCCAGAAACATGGCAGCCGTTGTGCCGCCGCGCGACACGTCCCTGGTCTCCGCAGCAAACTGCGCGAGGGTGCTCCGGTCGCCGGCCGCCAGCACCAGGGCACACGCAAATAGCACGGCTGCAGGGCGAGTCATCTTACTTGATAATGGCAAACGTCCCGGAAATCTCTCCCAGGCCAGGCGCCTCCACATGGTAAAGGTATACGCCGTACGATACCGTCAGCGCATCTTCGCTCATCAGGTCCCAGACGAGCGAGCCGTTCATGAGCCGGGCCGCGTCAAGTTCGTTGGATCCCATGTTGTGCTCCAGGCGCCTGATCTGGCGCCCGTCCACCGAGAAGATCCTGATAGTACACTGCGGCGGAAGGTTGACGAACCGAATCACGCGCGGGCCGCGGCCGGTCGAAAAGGCGTTCAGCCCCTCGAAGCGGTTGGTGGCCACGTACGGATTGGGAACCACCCGAATGCGGGCCAGAAGAGAGTCCGGACTGGCCGGATCGGCCTCGGGCGCACGGGACGTGAATTCGAAGACATCCGTGGATAGAAACGGCTTCCGGGTCACGATCGTGGCTACATCGCCCTGCTGCGGATTGGCACTCTCCTGAAACACGAAGTTCAGGCCGATGCGCCACGTAATGGTCAATTCATCTGCCGCGCCCCCGACCTTCGGCTCCCTGAGGATGATCAGATCGCTCTCGCGGATGGATGGATCGGCCGAGAATGTCGCCGGCGTTGTGCTCTGGTCGCTGGTGAAATCGTCCCCGGTCAAGTCCCAGAATCCGTACTCGACCTCGACTTCGCGCCTGCCGCCCTGTCCGTCCGGCTCCAGCCTGTACACCCTGACATTGGTGGGCCGCTCCGGCAGGAACTTGCGGATCGTGACCTGCATCCGCGTGGAACGCCCTTCTGCCGGGCCTACGACCTCGATCCGGTAGTCGGCAGGATTGCGCAGCCCGCGCACAAACCCGGGTGAGTTGTAGGGACCGAGCGCGATCGGGTAGACAGATTCATTGTTCCAGGAAGTCTCGGCCGTATTGACCTGCACAAATCGCTCGGGATAGAATTGCAGCCTGAACCCCAGGGCCTCGCCGAACTCGTCAAGAAGCGGAAACTCCCGGCCAGCGCGAAAGGCTTCGGAGCGTGAGAGCAGCGTGCGGCCGGCATCCAGGTCGACAAGCGTAAAATTCCTGGTGGTAAGCGTGTCGGGGACTATGCGGGATCCCACGATGAGGGTATCCTCGAATGTAATGCGGAAGCGCGCGCCGTCCCGGATGGCGCGAGGATCCACGATTTCGTAGGCGATGCGGCTTGAGGTGGAGCCGCGCACGCGCGGCAGGAAGCCGTCCACGGACTCGAGTTCGGCCTCCCGGTATCCGGAAACCGGCGCAGCGGGTGTTATCGCAACCACGTTGAGGCCGGTCTCAATTGTGCCGTCCGCGGCCCTGCGGATACGAATCGGCGTCTCGGTGGGAGATATGTTCGCGCTTGGGGCCCCGAAGTCATAGGCCGTCACGGCGTAGAAATACTGAATGCCGTTGGTGACCGTGGAATCGACGAAAGAATGGGCCAGGCCGTCCACCCCTTCTCCTTCGCTGCGCCGGTCATCTCCCAGGTAAAAGCTGACACCGTTTACGGACACCGGGTGATATCCACCCACTCCGTCAATCCGGTCAAATTGCGCGATGGGCTTGCGAAAGGTCAGATTGCCGCGGCCGTCCGTAATCACCAGCGCATCCAGAAATGCCGGATCCGTCGCGCGATAGACGCGGTATCCCTCGAAGTCCCGCGAAGGGAGCCCGATGCTGCGCAGGAATTCGTCGTCCGACTCTTCGGCAATGCTGTCCCAGTACAGGGTTACGCGGCCGTCGCCGGGCACCGCCGTGACGGTAGGCGTAATCGGCGCCTGGGCAAACTGGTAGTCCTCCTGGTAGGCATCCAGGGCATTGTCACGCGCCTCAAGGACTTCCTCCTCTCCGATGCCCAGCTGGACCGACAGGGAGATGCGCTCCGTCTGCCCCGCCTTGAGCGGGAAGAGGCCGCTGGACACCACCAGGTCATTGTCCCCCGGATCGGGCTTTTCGGTATCGAAGTCACCCGGTCGCAGGAAATTGAAAAAGAGGTACCGATCTGAGGAGGATCCGAGGCCCAGGGTAAAGGCCCCGAACAGCTGCACGTTCGTGATGCCAATCTGGTCGGATTCAGAGACGTCGGTAGCATCGATGTTCTTTTCGCCGGGGAAGTCGGTACCGACCCCGCTTGTAGGCTGCCCGTCGCCGTCACCGAGATCGCCGCTGAACGGCACGCCGTCGAGCCCCGTATCGTTTTGCAGTACGTTCCAGTCCCCGTCGTTGTCGATGCCGTCGGCCCGGCTCTCGTCGATCATTTCATCGAAACCCTCGTCAATGCCTTCGTCGACGGCCCCGTCGAGGTCGTTGTCCAGGCCGTCGGCATAAGCCTTGCCGACGTCCTCCGTGCCCACGTCGTAGAGCACGACGCCCGAATTCGGCACGACGTACCGCCGGTAGGCATCGCTGGCCGCCTCGCGCACCATGTCTTCCGTAACCGTGGGCGAGCCGGGCTCCGACAGGTAGGGGTAGGCGGAGGACGGAGACACGTGCGAATCATCGTTGTCAATGTTGTCGCGAAACGGCACGCCGACGTCATCGGTGTCCACCGCGAGCAAATGCACCCCGAGGCTGGCGTCCGGGGGCCAGCGGTTCCAAACGTCACCCGCTGCCGCCGCGACCATCTCGTCCGTGACAAGCGGACTGCCTGATTCCCCGTCCAAGTCATTGTCCAGGTAATCCGCAAAGCCCACGCCCAGCTGGTCCTCGAAGGGCACGTGTGTCTGGTTTTCGTCGACGAGTCCGTTGCCGTTGTCATCAATTCCGTTGACCGGATCCTCGCCCACCAGAAACGCCTCGGGTATGACGGGACTGTTGCACTCGCCGCGCAGCTCGACGCACGCATCCGAAACGCTGCCATCACCGTCATTGTCAATGCGGTCGACGGCATTGCCCGGGGTCTCCAGGAAGGCAATGGCGACCTGTCCGGCCGGATCACTGCCAAAGTTCTGGTCGCCAACGCCGTCTTCGTCGGTCATGAATGCCACGTCCTCTAGAAGGTCGAAGAAGATGACGTCGTCACCGCAGTCTCCGGCCACGCAGTCCGCGAGCCACACCGAAATCCCGACCTTGCCCAGATCCTCCGTCCCGTCATTCTTGACGCCGTGGATCAGGAAAACGACATCGTCGACCAGGATTTGTGCCCACGCCATGATGCGCGTGCTGATCACGAGTCCCAGTCCGTACCGGCCAGGATCCGTGGCATCCGGCTGGTACGTCCCGCGAAAACGGTCGTACTGGTCGTCTCCGGCCTTGTAGAAGAACTCCTGGTCCGCATTGAATATGTCCTTGCCGAAAAAGCCGTTCCAGGAGCCGGGCCATCCCGGATCAAGCACGTCGCTGCGCTTGTCGGGCCAGTCCGGCGGCCAGCTGCTGCGCTCGTCGCTCTGGGCAATGCCGAATTCGCTGCCCGCCGGGTTGACATAGCCCCCGATGGGCTCAAACGTCCACGACGTATTGCCGCCGGCCGTGTTGCTCCGAAAATCCGCTACGTCGAAGAGCCACACAGGCTGGCCGGCATCCGGCCCCATATTGGCGACCGTTTCCGCTCCCACCCAAAGCTGCGTCAGCGCCACGTACCTGCGATTGGTATTCTTCGGCCATTCGTAGTCAAAATCGGCCGGATTGCCCGACTCCGCCGTCTGGTTCCAGTTTGTGATTGTGGCGCGGACATTGTTTCCGTCAATGTCGTCGCGACGCCGTTCCAGCGGGTCCGTGCGCTCGAGGCTCGGCACATGGTTGCGATCGATAAAGCCCTGCCCATACGCCGCAGGAGCGATCGTAAACGCTGCCAGGGCAAAGGCCGCATGTCTCAACTTCGCTTTCATCACGCTAGAATCGCAGTCGCAGCCCCACATGAATGCGCCTTGGCTCCGTGTAGAAGTTGGGGCGCGTGAAATAGCCGGCATCGGCCGAATTGAGCGGCGCATTGAATGTGATGCCGGGAAGTCCGGTATCGGCATAAACGCTGACCGCGTTGCGCCGGTCGAGCACGTTATATATCTGTAGGAAGATGCGCGGACGCACCGGGCCAAGCGCAAACTCGCGGAAGGCATCCACATCCACCTGGAAGGATGCCGGCTGCCTGCGGGCATTGGTCGGGAATTCGGGCCGGACGTCACTGCCTGCGAGCGCGGCTTCCTCGAAACTCGGCGTATAGGGGAAACCAGCGCCCCAGACAGCCAATAGCGACGCCCCCCAGTTTCGGCCGCCCACAAAGAAGGCGCCGGCCACCTTGTGTCGCTGATCCCATCCAAGCGGAAGCACTGCCAGGCGGGGCTCCTGCTGATTGGCCGCCGCAAAGAATTCCTCTGTCGGGTCGGAATTGGAGCCTTCCACGACCTGGTAGGTGTAGTTGAGCTCAAATCCGTAGCCGTCCATGTAGCTCCGGGAAACGGAGACGGTCATCCCTCGCGTGTTCGCGTAGTCGCGGTTGGCATAGACGACGTAGGTTACGCCCGGCAATTCGGTCTCGATCAGACGGGACGTGCTTACCCAGCTCCGCACATCCCTGTTGTATGCAATGACGCTCGCGACCACTGGGCCGAGCCCCTGCTTGATGCCCACTTCGTACATGACCGTGCGCTGCGCCTCCAGATCTGGATTGCCAAAGGGGCCGTACTGCCCGGACTGACGGGGAATCTTGTATCCGAAGTTCTCGAAGAGGCGATTAAGCGTGGGAATCTGCAGAAAATGGCCCCACGAAAAGTGAATTACGCCCTCTTCCGTCACCGGATAGGCCACGCCGAGCCGCGGAGAAAACTGCAGCTTGCCATCGGTATCAGCCCACCAGTAGGCCTCGCGCTCAGCAACGCTGATTTCGTTGGCGGCGGTTTCCTCGTCGTCGGTGATGATGCCGTCGCCGTTGGTGTCGCGAAAGATGTTGATCTTCTTCAGAGGGCTGTAAATGTTGGGATCTTCCGGATCGGCGGGCACACTCGCCCGGGAGTCGAAATAGTCCAGTCGCAGACCAGCATTGACGATGAAATTTTCGTATTCGATCTTGTCCTGCACGTAGGCGCTGAGGGTGAGCGGCTCCACGTCCTCGAAGCTGCGAAAGCGGAATGACTCCCGGACGGGCGCCGCGGGGACGAACGGTTCCAGCACCTGGCCAGTCTGCGATGTGGCGGGAATGATGTCGAATTCCTCAAAGGAGAGCCGGTCGAGCCTCGCCTCGAATCCGGTCTTGACCAAATGGTAGCGGGTTAGCTGGCTCGTCAGGTCCCCTTTCACGAAATAGCTCCGCGTGCGCCGGTTGAAGCGGCTGAGATCCATGCCGCCGCGCGCAAACCGGTTGCTTCCCGCCCGGACCTGCTCATAGATGCCAGGCAGCACTTCTACCGAGTCGGGCGGACTCAGCAGGAAATCATTGTAGGCCGCATTCATCAAATCATCAAACCGGCGCCGATCTGCCGACTTGACAAACGACGCCACATTCAGCGTATAGAACGTCTTGTTGCTCAGCAGGTGGGTGAACTTGATCTTCGTGTCCGTCCCGTTGTCCCGGCTGTTGCTCACGCCGCCCGGATTCCACCGGTAGAACTGGTAGCCGCCGGCGCCGCCCTTGGTGCGGGAGCCGAGTCCTATGAGATTTACGAAGGCGCGCTCTGTTACCTGGATACGCACATTCGTCTGCCAGCTGAACTTTTCCCAGGCATTCATGGCAACCAGCGACGAGTCGCCGTACGTGCCGTCGGTATTGTACAGGTTGGCGCCGTAGAGCCAGCCGTCGTTGCTGAAGTAGCGGCCGGTCGCAAAGAAGGTCACGCGGTCGGTGACTACCGGTCCTTCCAACGAGCCGCTCGCATTGCGGTAGTGCAGCGGTTGCAAGGGCAGATAAGAGTACACGTCGACCTCGTCATAGGGAAATCCCCCGGTGCTGGTGAACTCGTCCTGGTCTGTGCCTAGGAGAAGCTCCTGGCCTCCCGTTCCCGGTACGACGTAGGAGCCGCCATAGACCTCCAATGAGCCACCGATGCGGTCCCGCCTGCCCTCCTTGCTCACAACGTTGATCACGCCGGACATGGCATTGCCGTACTCGGCATTGAACGTCCCGGAGATGACCTGCAGCTCCTCTATGCCATCGTTTTCCAGCTGCAGGGCCGTGCTGCCGTCAAACGTGTCCGTGACCGGCACGCCGTCCACCATGGTCACGATTTCGCTGCTGCGTCCGCCGCGAATATGAAATCCGCCGCGCTCCGTGACACCCGCCTGCACGTTAAGGATCTGACCCAGCTCCTGGACAGGCAAACGGTCGATGGTCTCCGCCGTTACCCGGGCCTCGCTGCTGGTGACGTCCTTGCGCACGCGAACCGCCTCCGCCGTCACCACGATCTCCTCGCCTTCGAAGACCTGCTCGCGCAGCATGAAGTTGATCTCCGTGGTCAAATCCACGCTGACCCTTACGCCTTCACTGCGCTGCGTGGCAAAGCCGATGAAGGACGCGGCCACGGCATACGTCCCCGGCCGCACGCCGATGATGACAAAGCGGCCCTCCTGGTCCGTCACCGTGCCCTGCTGCGTGCCCTCGATCAGGATATTGACACCGGGAAGCGACTCGCCTGTGGCCGCATCCGTAACCATGCCGGCGATCTTGCCCGTGGTCTGGGCAAGAGCGGCCTGTGCGCAAAAGAGCGCAGAAACAAGCGCCAGAGCCCAGTGCTTCACAGCTGCACCTCCATCAGGCGACTGCCGTCGATCTGGATATCAAATCGCGCTTCCAGCATCCGGTAGACTTCGCGCTGGCGGGCCTCTGCACGCTCCGCGCGCAGCATGTTGGCGATCAGTGGACGAGCTTCCTCATAGGACATGCCTGCCGCCGGGCGCGAACGGCCCACACGCACCCAAAAGGCACCAGCGGGCGATTCAAGCGGCCCCAGCGTATCTCCTTCCGAGGCAGCAAGCACGGCATCCGCCCACGGACCCAGTTCGCGCCGGGAGGCGAATCCGGACCACGCACGGTCACCCTCTGCCTCTGCCACGTCTACGAATACTGCCGCCGGATTCATGAATTCCAGTGGAGGTGCACTGTCAAAGTATGCCCGAATGGAGTCCTCGGCGACATCCGGTACCGCGTTCAGGTCCTGGTGAACTTCGTCAAGAATATATTCATCCAGCGCTTCCGTCAAGGCCTTGTGGAAGTCAGATCCGCGGTCCAGCCGCATGGCTTTGGCCCGTTCCACGAGAATTTCATTTATTACGAGGCCGCTGACGAAATCGACAAGGTCACCCCGGCTGCGAACGAGGGCACGCCGGTGTGCCTCAATCCTGCCAGCCCTCTCGCGAAACTCCGCCACCGTCCAGACCGAGCTTTCAGCCGGCGGGCCGAATCTCACCAGCGGCTGACCCAGGAGGTCACGCAAACCCTCTTGATCGAGCACGCGGCTGCCATCGATCTGCCCGGCCAGGGCGGCGACCGAGGCCTCCTCAAACTCGACGGCACTCGTTTCAAGAATCTGGTAAGCCAGCTGCCGCCGGGCAAGCTGGCGTTTGCGTCCGAGCACGTACGCTTCAAGCTGCGGACGCCGCGCAGCAAATTCCTGCTCCGTGATAAGCGGATGGATAAAGCGGTCCTCGACGCGCACTACGGAGTAACCCTGCGCGGTGCGAATGGGTTCGGAGACTTCGCCTACCTCCAGCGTAAAGGCGGCATCCTCCAGCGCCGCGTCCATCTCGTCGAAGGAGAACGTGCCCAGGAAGCCGCCGGTCTCCCGCAGCCCGGGATCCCGAAACACCTCCTTCGCGAGCTCCTCGAAGGTTTCACCTGCGAGCAACCGCTCGCGCAGGGCGCCAGCCTCCTCCAGGGATCCGGCATACAGGTGCCGCGCCGTTACCTCGGAGCGGGACCGAACATACATGGACCGCACCTCGGCCTCGGTTGCCGCCACGGTATCCCAAACCGCCCTGTGCAGGTATGCATCAATCAGCAGGGCTCTTCCCAGCCTATGCTCCCGGGCAATATAGCGGCCCTCTTCGTCGATGCCGGCCAGGCGCGCCCTTAGCACTAGGAGGCGCGAAGCGGTCATGTCGCGCGCGAACTGCCGCCGCAGTGCAGGCGTATCCTGCACACCGGTGCGCCGCAGATAATCGCCGTAGTGCTCGGCGAAGTCCCGTGCATGGATGCGCACGCTCTGTGCGTGCGCTACCACGTAGTCCCGCGACATGAGTACGTACACCGCGCCGGCAAGCACCGCCAGTGCGGCAATCACGGAGAGTGCAGCGCGCGCGCGAATGAAGGCCATGCAGCGGGTCCCTTACCTTGTGGCGCCGTCCTTAACGCTCAATCCGCCCGATTTATTCATGGCCGCCATTCGACACCCACTCATATCCGGGCTCGTGCTCTGCCTCTTGCCCCTGCTGTTTGCGGGAGGCGCAGCGCGTGAATTGCCGCCCAACATCATTCTCGTTATCGGCGATGATCACGGCTATCCCTACTTCGGGTTTACGGGCAGCGAGCACGTCCGCACGCCCAATCTGGATCTGATGGCCCGCGAAGGCGTGGTCTTTCACCTGGGACACGTAACGGACAATCATTGCCGCCCCTCGCTTCAGACACTTATAACGGGCTTGTATCCGCTGCAGTACAGCATAAAGGCCGATTCCTTCCTTGCGCACTATCGGCGGGGGGACGGAGCCTATGCTCAGGCTTCGGAGGCAGAACGGAAAGGGCTTGAGACGCAATTCCGGGACCGCGCCATGCAGCACTTTACGACGCTGCCCGATCTACTCGCAGAAGCGGGTTACGCCAGTTTCCAGGGAGGCAAGTGGTGGGAGCATTCGTACGCGGACGGCGGGTTCTCGGAAGGGATGTCCGAGGGTTGGAAGCCGGACGAGCGTGGCCGGCCCGGCTGGTTCAGACAGCTAATGGGCGGCAGCGGGCTGGACCTGGCCCGCCAGACCATGGAGCCGGTCTACGACTTCATCGACCGGCATGTGGACCGCCCATTCTTCCTCTGGTATGCTCCCACGCTTCCGCATACCCCGCTGGATCCGCCCTTTACCCATTACAAGCACTACGCCAGCACCTCCCTTTCCCAGTCCGCCAAGGAGTATTACGGCAACTGCACCTGGTTCGACGCAGGCGTGGGCAGCCTCCTGGACTACGTATACGAGAAGGGACTGAGGCAGCGGACCATCATGATCTACGTCAATGACAACGGCTGGGAGCAGCCTCCCTACGCGGAATACAAGGACAATCCCATGCTGTACGCCAACGGCGGAGAAAAGGGAAAGCTCTCCCTGCACGATATGGCCTTTCGCACGCCGATCGTATTCCATTGGCCGGGCAGGATCATGCCGAAGACACTTGAGCGCGATCTCGTGAGCACGGTGGACCTGGTGCCTACCATCCTCGACTACGCAGGCCTTGAGGTACCCTCCCGCCTTCCCGGCCGCTCCCTTCGACCTGTCATCGAGGGCGATGCACGAACCGGGCGACGACACCTGATAGGCCGCACTACGGTAATCCGCGACGAGACCGATGTCATGGGCCGGCATACGGAGGGATTCTATCTCCGCACGACGAGGTGGCACTACTTCGAGGTGGACGGCCGCGCGGAGCTCTACGACATGCAAAGCGACCCATCAGCCTCAGTCAACGTCGTCGCAGAGCACAGCGAGTTGGCAAGCCGGTTTCGCGAATCCATCCTGCGCTGGAAAGAGGACATGCTCAACGCCGCGGACTAGGCGTCAGTCTTCGTCCCACGTCTCAATGGCGTGAAGCACGGTGCGGACAATGTCGGCCTCGGGCGTCGTACCGATGATCTTCCCTTTCTTGAATACGTGCGCCCGCCCGCGACCCAGGGAGATCCCCAGATCGGCTCCCTGCGCCTCCCCCGGCCCGTTGACGGCGCAGCCCATCAGGGCCACCGTCAGGTCCTTGTCAAACTTGCGCTTGCTGACGGCGGCCTCGACTTCTTCCACGATGGAAAACAGATCCCCCGTCAGCCGGCCGCATGTCGGGCATGCGATAATGTTGACGCCGGGCCTGCCCAGCCGCAGGGACTTGAGTATGGCGTGCCCCGCTTCCACTTCCTTCACGGACTCGGTCGACAGTGATACGCGGATGGTGTCCCCGATACCGTCGGCGAGTAGGGCCCCGATGCCGATGGCGCTCTTGATGGTTCCCGACTTTTCGGACCCGGACTCCGTGACACCCAGGTGCAGGGGAAAGTCCGTCCGCTCGGCAAGCAGCCGGTACGACTGGATCATGAAGAACACGTCGGAATGCTTCACGGAAATCACGATGTCCTCGAAGCCGTAGCGGTCGCAGATTTCGACGTGGCGCATGGCACTCTCGAGCAGCGCCTCCGGCTTAGGATAGCCGAACTTGTCCAGGATGTCGCGTTCCAGAGACCCGGAATTGACGCCGATCCGGATCGGAATACCCTTTTCCCTGGCCGCCAGCAGCACGTCCCGCTCCCAAGCCTCCTTGCCGATGTTGCCGGGGTTGATCCGCACCTTGGCCACGCCCGCGTCAACGGCCTTCAGGGCATACGTATGGTTGAAGTGTATGTCTGCGACAATGGGCACGTCCGAGCCCTGGACGATGTCGGGCAGCGCCGCAGCATCCTCCGGCCGGGGAACGGCCACCCTGACAATGTCGGCGCCGGCTTCGGCCAGGCCGTGAATCTCGGCTAGGGTAGCCTCTACGTCGTGCGTCTTGGACACAGTCATGGACTGGACGGAGATGGGGGCTCCTCCGCCAATCTGTATGCTGCCTACCTGTACCGGTCTGGAGATGCGGCGCGGTCGATCCATGGTTGGCGCTATTTCAATGTGCCGTATAGTGCCTTGTACGCAACTCGGATACAATCGTTTGGCCCGGGCGCCGGTCAGTCCCGGCTTGCCCGCTCCAGCACTTCGCGCTCCTCATCCGTCAGCGAATCGATGCCGTGATCGCTGATCTTGTCCAGTATGCTGTCCACGCTGGCTTCGGGCTGCTTGGGCTGCGGGCGCCGCGTAGCCAGCCAGCGCTCCAGGCGCTCCAGGCGTCTGCCTCCTCCCCGGACAGGCCTTACTCCGGGCGGCCGCCGGATCAGCCACCCGGCCCAGGCCGAGAGCTTCACGCCGCGACGTTCCAGGTAGACAAAGGCAAATCCCGTGGCCGCGCCCCCCAGGTGCGCGAGCACCGCCGTGCCGCGACCAAGACCGAATACCACGTCCAGCGCCAGGAATATCAGGAGCAGGTGCAGGAGCCGAACAGGGCCAATGAACAGCAGACCGATGCGCCGCCACGGATACATCGCGGCTACCATGGCAATTACGCCCAGGACGGCGGCCGACGCGCCGTGGATGACCACTTCGCCCGAGCCCGCAATCCCGTAAGCGGCGGCGCTGACAAGCGCACCGCCCAGACTGGCCAAGAGATACACGGCAAGGATGCGCTCGCCGCCGTGCGTCTCCTCAAAATCGCGGCCGATCCAGTATAGCCACAGCATGTTGAAGGCAACGTGCAGCAGGCTGCCCAGCCCCGGTGCGGCGCCGCGCTCTCCCAGATGCAAGAAGCTGTAGGTGATGAGCTGCCAGGGCTCCCAAAGGAAGCGGTCCCAGGGCGTGTGGAAGGCGAGATGGTCCCACACAAAGCGCTCTGCCGGCGCGATGTGGGCAAGCAGCAGCACCCAGGCGGCATACGCCGCCGCGTTGGTCACAAGGAGCAGCCGAATTATTCGCGGCAGCGCCGCATACCAGATTCTGAAACGCACCACGTCAGCGCCCGCTCAGGAATACATGCGCCGCCGGGGCTGAATGGGCAGCTTTCCGCGCCAGTAGAGTATCAGCACCAGCCCGATCAGCATGCCTCCCAGGTGCGCGAAGTGGGCCACGCCAGATTGAACGCCGCTCGTGGCGAAAAAGAACTCGAGCACGCCGTAGCCGATTACCAGCCACTTGGCCTTCATGGGAATAGGGGGAAACAGCAGTACGATGACCTGGTTCGGAAACAGCATGCCGAAGGCAAGGAGAATGCCGAATACGCCGCCCGAGGCCCCGACGGTCGGCCCAACGTCCCCGGATGACGCCGTCGCTGCCAGCTGGGCCAGGCCTGCACCGATCACGCACATAAAGTAGTAAAAGGCGAACCGGCGCGAGCCCCATGTGTTTTCAATCTGCACGCCAAACATCCACAGGGCGAACATATTGAAGAGCAGGTGCGTGAGGCCGCTGTGCAGGAACCCGTATGAGACAAGCTGCCACGGCAGGAAACCCGGCAGTCCAGCCGGCGTGGAGAGCGGCCACAGCGCAAACCAGATCAGGAGCGAATCCCCGGCTGGCGGAAGCTGCTGGGCCATGAAGACGAGGACATTGATAATAAGCAGGTTCTTGATGACCGGCGGAAACGTGGACATGAAAGCAGAGGGCCGGTACGAGGTCTGATACATGGGCGGCATCGACTGGACTCTTGTTGTCCGTTATAGGCTATCCTGTAACATTGGTTGCATGCACCGGGGCCCGTGACGCTTTTCGTTTCCGACATGCACCTCGGCCGCGGCACGCCCGAAGAAGAGCGCGCGGAGGAGAGGGACTTGATCGCCTTTCTGGGCAGATACGCCGGTCGCGCCCGGCGTCTTTGCCTGGTCGGTGACGTATTCGACCATTTCATTGAGTATCACCGCCTGGTCTGCAAGGGATTCGTGCGCTTTCAGGCCACGCTGGCGAAATGGGCAGACAGGGGCAAGGAGGTCATCTACGTGGTAGGCAATCATGATCCCTGGCACCGCGACTATTTCGCGGCGGAGCTTGGCATCCGGCTGGTAAAGGACAGCCTGCTCCAGGATCTGGACGGGACTGCAACCTATGTCCACCACGGCAGCGGCCTGACGCCGCGCGGGCGCATGGTGCAGAATGTGCTCCGTCACCCGCTCCCCGTATGGGGCTACCGCACGCTGTTGCCGGCTAGTGCCGGCGTGGGCCTGGCCAGCTGGGTGAGCCGGCTACGCCGGCATGGAGTCCCGGACGCGCAATCGGTTGGCGCGGCCAGGGAGCACGCCCGGCACATCCTGGGGACGACAGACGCGCGCCTTGCGGTCCTTGGACACACGCACCAGGCGGAGCTCGGCCAGCTTGAAGGAGGCGTATATCTCAATAGCGGGGCCTGGCGCGGCGATCGCACTTTTGGTACGCTCGCAGACAACAAGGTTCAGCTTCTCAGGTGGAACGGCAGGCAAGCCATCATCGTCGAAGAGCGCGAGTTGCCCACCTCCCCAAATGCCCAAGACCAGGAAGCGTAGCCGCGGGGACCGCTACCGCCGATTTCTGACGTGGCTGCTGCGCCATCCGCGCAAGGTCCAGGCTGCGCACGCACTGACGGTGGTGTTCCTCCTCGGGTGCCTAGCAGCCCTGGTGCTTGCCGGCTACATGCTGTTGCTGTCCAGGGACATGCCGTCACTGTCCCAGATCGAGAATCCGAGTTTCGAGTTCGCCTCGGTTGCCTATACGGCAGACGGCGTGGAACTGGCACGTTTCGGTCGCCAGAACCGGTCATGGATCGCGTACCACGATATTTCTCCGCATGTCAAGAATGCGCTGATCTCCACGGAAGACCACCGCTTCGAAAGCCACTGGGGAATGGACATGTTCCGGACGTTCAGTGCGCTCGTGCAGTCGGCGCTCGGCAAGCTGGGCCTGCCGTTTGAAAGGCAGGGCGGCAGCACCATCACGCAGCAGCTGGCGCGCAACCTGTACAACGACCAGATCGGCTTTGCCGTTACCGTGGAGCGCAAGCTGAAGGAAATGGCAACGGCTGTTCAGCTGGAGCGGCGCTACTCCAAGCAGGAGATCGTCGAGATGTATCTCAACACCGTTCCGTTCAGGCACAATGCCTTCGGCATTGAGGCTGCGGGCCGCACCTACTTCGGCAAGTCGGCCCAGGAGCTGGAAGTGCTGGAGGCTGCAGCCCTTATCGGCATGCTGAAGGGCACGTACCTGTACGATCCCGTCCGCAACCCCGACAGGTCCCGCGAGCGGCGCAATGTGGTGCTTCGCCAGATGGTGCGGCACGGACACCTCGACCGCCAGGTGTACGAGACGTACCGCGATTCGCTTACGACTACGCGGTTCCGGTCGGCAGATGTGACCCAGAGCTTCGCGCCCTACTTCGCCGAATACATACGCAACTGGGTCAGCTCCTGGGGGCGCGAAAACGGCATCGACGTTTACGGGGAAGGCCTGCGCATCCATACTACGCTGGATAGCGGCCTGCAGCGACTGGCTCAGGAGGCTGTCCAGGAACAGATGGACGGCCTGCAGGCCGCGGTCGACTGCGAGTGGAGCGCGCAAAGCAGTCCGCGATTTGTATACGGCGAAGACCTGGAGGCGTACGAGGAGAATCCCTGCCACACGGTGGAGACCAACCGGTGGGCCTATTTTTGGGAGAATCGGCAGGCGCAGCTGGATGTGTTCATCCGGGAGACGCCGCGCTTTGCGGCGCTTGTAAGGGACGGGGCTTCGCAGGGCGCCGCGCTGGCGGAACTCAGGGGCGACGCCGCATTCATGGATTCCCTGAAGTCCAGCAAGACGCGGCTCGAGGTAGGCCTGGTGTCCACGGATCCGCGCACCGGGCACATTCGTGCATGGGTGGGCGGCAGAAACCTTGCCGAGGACTGGTTCGACCACGTGGCCATCGCCAAGCGGCAGGCTGGCAGCACCTTCAAGCCTTTCGTTTACACGGCGGCCATTGATGCGGGCTACTTCCCTACATACACGCTGAAGGACACGCTCATCAATTACGTTGATCCCTACACCAACGAGGTCTGGAGCCCGCTCAACTCGGGGAAGCTGCCAAGCGGAGAGATCATGACCCTCAGGGAGGGGCTCGCGCGCTCGCTCAATACCATTTCCGGACAGCTAATCCTGGAAATCAAGCCCAGCACGGCGGCGTTGTACGCAAAGCGCATGGGTATAGAGAGCCCCCTTGACCCCGTGCCGGCCCTCGCCCTGGGCACTAGCGACGTATCGCTACTGGAGCTGGTCACAGGCTACAGCACGCTGGCCAACCTGGGCATCCGTAACAAACCCGTGGCCATCCTGCGGATTGAGGACCGCCGGGGAACCGTCCTCTATGAGCACCGGCCAGCGCCTGGCGAGGCGCTCTCCGACATCACTTCGGCGGTAATGATCGACATGCTCCGGGGAGTCATTAATGAGTCCTACGGAACGGGCAACCGGATTCGCAGGCAGTTCGAGTTGACCGACTACGATTTTGCAGGGAAAACGGGCACTACGCAGGAAGGTGCCGACGGATGGTTCGTTCTGATGCATCCAGAGCTGGTTACCGGCGCCTGGGTAGGATTCAACGACCGGCGCATATCCTTCCGTTCTGCCTTCTGGGGCCAGGGAGCCCACAACGCCCTCTTCGTGGTGGGCGACTACGTGAGGAGCGCGGCCCTCGCCTCCGAGGAGTTCCTCGGCAAGGGAGAACGATTCCCTGTGCCCGAGGCCTTCGGATTCGTTTCACCCGCAGAGCGGGACCGTGCCGCCGAAGGGTACGGCCGGGTAAAGTGGTAACATCGGCGGCGGGATTTGCCTGCTTACGGACCAGAGCCTGTACCCGGCACTACCCTGCGCAGCACCAGAAGCCGAAAATCCATCACTTCCTCGCCCGGGATCTCCAGGGCTCGAAGCGTAAGCGTGCCGGCTCCCTTGGCCAGCGTGATGCTGCCAAGCTCCATCGGCACGAAGTCCTTTACATAGGACTCGATGCGGGGCGTCCGGTCGTGCTCCATGCCGACAAGGGGAGGGTCGTGGGGTGCCGGAACACGTGCGGCCACGTGCTGATCGCCCAGGCGTAGCTCGACGAGCGCTCCTTCGCTCCCTTCAGGGCAAGTGTAGTACAACTCGGCGGCAAACGTCCCCTCCGCGAGCACGTCCACATTCCATGTGATGGCATCCGCAGCGCTCGTCCAGTCGGAGAAGAAGCTGTCGTTGGGAAAGCGGTTCGAACGCGTAATGGCGCCCACCGGGCGCGCGTCCCGCGCCGGCAAGTGCGTTATCTCGAAATCGGGATGCCCGATGGTGAACGGCCGAAGATCCTCCGGCTGCTGCTCGGCCAGAATCTCCGTCTCCCACGCCCGGCGCGCCGCCGTCATGGATTGCCAGATCTCCGGATGGTCCGTCCTTACATCGTGGTACTGTCCGGGGTCGGCGCGCATGTCAAACAGTTTGCCCTCGTGATCGAGCCGGTACCGCGCACTTCGAACGCTCGTCCTGCCACGCCAGTGGCTGAAAATGAACCGGTCCTCCATCCCGGCATCCTGTCCTCTCAGCGCGGGCCCCAGGCTAAGTCCGTCCAGCGGCAGCGGAGCGTCGATATCGATGCCGGCCAGGTCGGCCAGCGTGGGCAGAAGATCTATCGCAGCGGCGATTTGCGTCACCTCCGTGCCGGTAGCTATGACCTCCGGCCAGCGCATCGCCATCGGTGAGCGCACTCCGCCTTCGTCCGTGGATCCCTTGCGGCCCTTCATCCCGGCGTTCCATCGCCAGCCGTTTGGCCCGTTGTCGGAGAAATAGAGCACGATGGTATCATCCGCCAGCCCCAGGCTGTCCAGGGCATCCAAGACCCGGCCCACGTTCCAGTCGATGTTTTCCGTCATGGCCAGCGCGGCACGCGTGAACTCCGGATCCTCCAGCGCGGGGTCGCGATGGCTCTGCCCGATGGGCCTCTCGGCAAATCGATCCCAGTACTCGGCCGGAACCTGCATCGGGCTGTGCGGCGTGTTGTAGGGCAAGTATGCCAGGAACGGACGGAGCGTATTGCGCTCTATGAAAGCGAGCGCCTTGTCCGTAAAGTCGTCCACCACGTATCCGTTGCCGCGAACGATTTCTCCGTTGTGCTCGAGCGGCGGGCTGAAGTAGTTGCCCCAATGTCCGGAGGCGAAGCCGTAGAATTCATCAAAACCCCGGGCATTGGGATGGTAGGGTGCCTGCGTGCCGTTGTGCCACTTGCCGAAGGCACCCGTGGCGTAGCCAGCCGCATGGAAGACGTCCGCCATGGTCGTTTCATCCAGATTGAGTCGCTCGGCTCCGGAGCTGGTCGAGGTCACGCCGCTGCGTACATGGTAGCGTCCCGTGAGCATTTCCGCGCGGGTCGGAGAGCAAACGGGACTGACATAGAAATGCGAAAACACCGCCCCTTCGCCGGCTATGCGGTCGATATTGGGCGTCTGTACAGTAGTGTTGCCGTTGAAGCCCACATCGCCCCAGCCCTGGTCATCGGCCAGGAAGATCACGACGTTGGGCAGCCCGGACTGCTCTGAGGCAGCACAGCCCACAAGCAGAAGTGCGAGTAACGAGGCGCAGACAGGCTTCATGATCCTGGGATGGTTGAGAAATATGGAAGAATAGCCCATTTCGCGAACACCTTCGCGGCGCATTGCGCAACTGGGAGCAGTTCAGGAATGCCGGGAATATGGAGAAATCGGGGTGCGATTGCGACAACAGGTTGCCAGCAAAGGCAACAGGCGGCGATAAGGATCTTGAGGGCGACACAATGGCGCAGCCGAGGACCCGAGTGTTGCAGTTAGGACACACCAATCGGATAACCGCCAGCCAGCAATCTCGCTGCGGACAGCTTATCGGCCGCGAATCCCCGTCAGATGATTCCGTGCGGTGCGCATCGCACGGAATCAGTAACGCTTAGAATGGAGTACTCGAAGAGAGCTTCGGATGCCACACCCTACAACAATGCAGCGTTACCGGGTGAGCTTGCGAAACCGGGCTCTCCCGCACGGAGTGCACTGAGACTACGAACATGGTAGATCGACTCTAGCGATTGGCTTGCACGCCCCGGGAACCAGGTAAACTCTACCGTCCTCAGTTTCGCGTGCCGTTGCCGTTACCAGCGTCCGAGGGCTGCTCCTCGGACTTCCTGTCGCTCTCGGCTAGTTGGCCGCGTGCATCCAGCGCCGCCCGCGTACGCTTGATTTCCGAGGCGAGGAGCTCTTCATCTGGTAGTGCGGTTCGGTATTCGGCCGTCAATACCTTGTTCGGCAATTCATTGAGTGCGTATCGGGCTATCGCCTCGTCCTTTTGCGCACATAGTATCAATCCCACAGGAGGATTCTCACCTGTGCGGACCCAGTGCTCTCGCGCATAACTCAGGTAGAGGTGCATCTGTCCGGCGTCGGCATGCGTGAATCGCCCGAGCTTCAGGTCGATGACTACCAGACACCTTAGGCTCCTATGGAAGAATAGAAGGTCCACCCGATACCACGCGTCGCCAATGCGGAGGCGACGCTGCCTGCCCATGAAACAAAAATCACTGCCAAGCTCCAACAGGAAGGTTTCCAGATGCCGAATCAGCGCTTCTTCCAGCTCATTCTCGGAGTATTGATCCTTGAGATTCAGGAATTCGAGGACAAACGGGTCCTTGATTGCTTCTTCGGGAAGTATTGCGTCTTCGGGCTGCGGTATTTGGCCCTCGGTCAACATGGCGGCCTTGTTCTTCGAGAGTGCGGTGCGCTCGTAGAATTGAGAATCTATTTGCCGATCAAGTTGTCGCACAGACCAGCCTGCTCGCAGTGCCTCAGCCTCGTAAAAATGCCGGGCACGTGAATTCTTCACCGAAAGCAGGCGCACATAGGCAGACCAGGGAAGACGAAAGCATGGGGCAACGGATGCCAGCGAGAATCCGCCCGGCTCTGGCGCTTGCAAAGATTCTGCAGTAGACAACCCATATTCTCCAGACGCTGCATGGAGAATTCGGGCCGGTCCGGCTTCACCCGGAGAAAATCCAGACAGTGTCTGGAGAATTCGTTCCGGCCGATAAGTCTGGTAGAAAAGACGCATCTGCCAGATATTCTGGCGAGAGAACCCTCGGCCAAATCGCTCAGTCAGATCAACCGCCAGCCGTTCAATTAGCGCTGCCCGGTAATTGGCCCGCTCTTCTCCTGCCTGCTCGAATTCAACAATGTATCGTCCGATCAGCCAGTAAGCAGCAGTCATTACGGCGTTTACGGAGCGGGCTGCAGAGCGGCGTGCCGCGGCAATGAGCTCGGAAACGTCGACGACAACCGACTGGTACTGCCTTTCAAGCGATATTCGGTTCGCGGGAAACTCTGTCATGTCGCGTCCTTGCCGCAATAGTGCGCTGCGATGCCCTTTTGTCTATCGGCCGCGTGCTTGAATCAGCGCCCTTCCTGTAGTGGCGCACCTAGGTGAAGCCATGCCTCGAAAGCCGGACAGGGCATTTGATCGGCGCTCGGGATTGGGAACCGCTTGCCCAATTGGCGATGACTCATGGCCCGGGGCATTCACGAATATCCTCCGGGACGCGTCGATCGGCATGCATGATCCAGCCGTTTGCGCCGGCGCGACTCCTTGACGTCTGTCCGACGCAATTCTCCCGGCTTGTAACATGGGCTTTGGGTTCGCTCCCCGGGTCTCGTATGTGCAGGTCATTCGCCTGACGCCTCTGAGCAGCTTTGCGGCTCATAACCACGCGCTGAGCCGTCATCTTTAATCTGTTGTGCGCGCAGAGGCGTCGAACGGCCAGAGTATCGCGTCCGGATAATGCAGAATAACTGAACATGGCAACCGCTCGACACCCCGCATTGTTACGGCCTTGTGACGATTGACTCCGTAGTACCAGACCTGCGTATTCCAGGTGTCTCGAAAAAGGGATCTAGCCGGGCGGCCAGGTCAGATTCTTCTTCTTCGGCATGGCGGAGCGTAGCAAGGCACGGCTCGCATCCAGCTCCAGGCATCAATCACCTCAGCGACAGCGTCGACGCAGCACACCCCGACAGGTCCGATCAACGTGTATCGACGATCTCTCATGCCTTCAGAATCCGACTCGTCCAGGCTCCCACAACGCGATCGGATTCCATCGTCTCTGGCTTTCGATTTCGTCGAACAATGCACTCCCTTCCCAATGGCTGTCAGTTCAGCCCATCAGCGCATGCCAACCCCAATCCCACGGCCTCCACGCGCTCGTGCACGAGGAACCGGTCGTGGCCTGGAAAAACCACGAAGATTCGGTCCAGCTTGAGATCAGACAGCGCCGAGCGCATCGACTTCGTCATCCCGGGAGCACTGGTCCGCTTGAACTCGACTCCGATTCGGGCAGTTCGCACCACACACGCCATCCGCGCCGCACCGCGGCTTCCCGGGCACGCCAGGCCAGCCCCGGATCCTCGAATACGCCATAAACGGCGGCTCCAGTTCCTGAGAGCGATGCGTAGCCGGCTCCCTGGTCCAGCATCAGGTGTCGGGCCTGCCGCAGGATGGGGTGCGCCTCCAGTACGACGGCCTCGAAGTCATTTGCCAGCTCCCCGCGCCATCTTGACAGGTCATTTGATTCGACTACCGCGCGCAGATTCGGCCGGTCGTCGTTGTTCGGGGAAATGCGCCCGTAGGCCCAGGCCGTCGAGACCTGCACAGGGGGCACGGCCACCACAAGTGCGAAAGGAAAGCGGTAGCCTTCCAGCGGGCGAAGCACCTCACCCCTGCCGGTCGCGTAGGCAAGGGGAGCACCTAGAAAGAACGGGACATCGGATCCGATTTCCAGGGCGAGTTCGCGCAGCGTTCGCTCGCTGACGTCGAGCTGCCAAAATTCGGCCAGGAGCCGGAGAGTGGCTGCCGCATCGCTTGATCCCCCGCCCAGCCCGGATCCTACGGGGAGTCGCTTTTCCAGCCGCAGCGACGCGCGGCAAGGTACGCCGTACCGCGCCGCCAGCGCCTGCGCGGCCTTCGTCACAAGGTTGGCCTCGTCTGTAGGAAGTGTGACATCCGTACAAGTCAGCACATATTCTGTCGCCGGACGGGCATGGACGGTATCGGACCACCGGATCCGGTAAAAGACGGTTTCCAGATCATGGTATCCGTCAGTACGCCTGCGAAGCACATGCAGGCCCAAGTTTACCTTGCCCGAAGCGTTGCGGGTTCGAACCACGTAACCTCACAAGAGTACGAGGTGCCGCACGAAAACGGGATGCATTGGTTCCTGCCCACCTGTTCTGATTGCCCATGACTGACCGATCCGGGGTGCGCCGCGCCGTCTCGTGCGCGGTGCTGGCAGCAGCGATGATGAACGTGTACTCCTTTGCGCAGCGCAGCCCGCTGAGCGTGGGTCTGCTGGACAACCCCACGGACACGCCAACCATTCAACTGCAGCAGCAGTTCTTGCAGTCGGCCATGGACCCGGAGATCACGGCGCTTGAGGGTCCGCTTAATGCAGAGGAATACGTCCTGGGACCGGGTGACTTGTTCACGGTCTCCGTTGGAGGACTGGCACCGGTACGCGAGACGGTTTATGTATCGGCTTCGGGCAACCTCGCCCTTCCGGAAGCCGGCATCGTTGCCGCTGCGGGCCGAACGCTGGCTGCTGTCCAGCAAGAAGCGCTCGGCGCCCTGAGACAGCGCTACCAGAATGTCCCTGTCAGCCTGAGCTTGATGCGAACGCGCACTTTCTACGTCCACATATCCGGAGCCGTGCCGGAGCCCGGCCGCTACCTCATGCTGCCTATTTCCCGGGTGGACAACGCGGTAAGCTATGCCTATCGCGCACGCAGCCTCTACTGCCCCAATGCCGGAGCAGAAGACAGCATATGCCTTCCCACGTCGGGCACGGCCGAACGGCCGGCCTTGCAGGAGGGCTTCAAGCCCTCCCTGCGCAACGTCAGGGTAACGCACCGCGATGGTACTTCCAGGACCGTGGACCTGATGCGTTACTACACGACCGGCGACACCGAATCCAACCCCTATCTGCGGGACGGTGACCACGTTACGGTTCCGGCCTACCACGTGGAGCGGGACGCCGTGCGCGTATCCGGTGAAGTGCCCTATCCAGGAGAGTACGACGTGCGCGAAGACGACAATGTGCTCGACCTATTGCGTATCGCTGCCGGCCACACGGGACTTCAAAGCCTAGGAGAGGTCCGTATCGCGAGAGGTGACCGCGGCGGTGGCGTAATCTCGGTCGCGGTCGAGGAACTCCTGAGCGGGGTAGTGCAGCCCCCGCCCGTTCGAAGGGGAGACCACATCAACGTGCTCCCGCGTGAAATCGCGCAGGCTGCCATCTACGGACGCGTGCCGTATCCGGGCACTTACCGCATCGACGATGGCCAGACGACGCTTCTCGAGCTTGTTGATCTGGCGGGCGGGCTCAAGGAAGACGCGAGCCTGGAGGCGGCATTTATGGAGCGCAATAACTCGCTCAACTTCCGCGAGTTTGGACAGGCGAGCAACATGGACTTCTTTAGCCGCACCTATGCCTTGTCCTTCCCGGCCCATACCGCCAACCGCGTGATAGTGGATATCGAGGCTATCCTGGCCGGCGAGGCAGAGGACATTGTACTCTACGATGGCGACCGCCTGGTCTTTCCGCGGGACGAAGCTACCGTGGTCGTCACGGGCAGCGTCCGGCAGCCCGGCATCGTTGAGTATTCAGAAGGGCAGACGGCTCAGTACTATATAGACATGGCCGGAGGCCCCGCTCCGCGGGCCCAGACCGTATATGTGTTCGAGGATGGCACGGGTGACTTCAGAGTCGGCGCCAATGCCGCCGTGCGCTCCGGTGACACTATATTCGTCGACCGCAGGGACAACGCGGAAACACCCGAAATCGCACAGCTGCTGCTTACCAAGCAGCAACAGCGCATCCAGCTTACGCAAGTCATCGTTACGGGAGTAACCGCCATTACCAGCATCATAACGGCTTATGCGGCCATAAGCCGCTAGCTCGGCCGCATATGAATAGCGATCAACGCGCGCTCCTGGACTTGTGGGCCATCGCCGCCACGCTGTGGCGTCGCCGGTGGATGGTCATCATTGTGACGGGGGCAGCTGCCATACTGTCGGTGATTGTCAGT
The DNA here is from genome assembly GCA_965207385.1 of Rhodothermales bacterium. Taxonomy (GTDB): domain Bacteria; phylum Bacteroidota; class Rhodothermia; order Rhodothermales; family Bin80; genus CAZXEU01. The sequence continues at coordinate 1,341,343 of CBDBLZ010000021.1, read as the reverse complement.
CTGCTGCTTCCCAACTGGTTCATGGCACAGACGCGCCTGCTGCTTCCCGCACGAACGGGATCCGGCATACTGTCCAGTGCCATCCTTGGAAGCTTGCCTCCTGCCGCAAGTTCACTCCTGGGAGGCATTACGGGAGATTATCAGCGGTATCTCTCCATCCTGGACAGCCGTACCGTGAAGGAGAGTGTAGTAGTGCAGTTCGACCTGATGCAGGTGTACGACGTGGCAGACAGCGACAGCCCGGTTTACGCGGCGGTCCAGGCACTGGATTCGAACATAGAATTTGTGGTGGACGAGCAGTATAACCACCTGGTGGTCCGGGTCTACGACCGACAGCCGCAGCGGGCGGCGGACATGGCCAACCACTTTGTGCAGGAATTGAACCGCGTCAATGCCGACCTGGCCTCGCAGACTGCCGGGCGGTTTCGGCGATACGTCGAGCAGCGTTACGCCGAAACGGAGGCGGAGCTCGACTCCGTGGTCACGGCGCTGGAATCGCTGCAGGAGGAATCCGGTCTGCTTGATCTTCGCGCGCAGGGCGAGGTGTTTGCGGAAGGCGTGACGGCCTTTCGGCTGGCTGCCTGGCAAAATGAAATCCAGTACGAGGCGCTGCTCGAACTCTACGGCCCGGAGCATTCGGCGGTGCGATCTGCAAGGTCCGCCATGGATGCGGCCAACCAGCGGTATCGGGACATGCTTGAGGGGCAGGAGCGCCTCATGCCAGTGCCCCAGGACAGCATCCCGGCCGTTGCACGGCAGTTCTTCGAGCTCGAACTCCAGGCCACCATGCTCGGCACCCTTCTGGAGGCCACGCGACCCGTGGTGGAGGAAGCCCGGCTTGAAGAGCAGCGTCGTATAGAGGCCGTGCAGGTGGTGGACGCGGCCATTGCTCCCGTTGAGAAGGCCCGCCCCACGCGGTCGGTCATCGCGGTTGCATCCACGCTTTCCGCGTTCGTGCTCGTTGTCACCTACGTATTGCTGTTCGACTGGTGGCGGCGCAACCATGCCAGGCTGGCTGCCAGGCTGGCGTCTGCGGCCAGGACATGACAGCGCACGCACTGTGCTTCTGCGTAGGTGCCGCCACAAGGCCCGGATTTATGCCACCCGCGCCTGGCTGGCCGCGCATTTTGCCGCGCGTCGTCGCTTCCCGAGGCACTCAGATTGAACAGTCGCGGGCATTGACCCGGAGACAGTGACCATGCAGGTCAGCATAGCCTCGGCGGATGTGCCTGCGGCGGAGGCCCTATGGAACTGGGGGCGGATTGCACTTGCAGGCTCGCTGGCGCTGGGCCTGGCGATCGTGCTTCTCGTGGCCTGGTCCGGCTCGGCCACGATGTCTCTGGTACTGCCGGCCCTGATCCCTGCTGCGGCTGCGGTCGTGTACCTGTTCAGGCGACCGACGCTGAACCTTGTCGTCGTGCTTGTCGGCTTTGTGGCAGTGGCAGACAACCAGGCCGGATTCCAGTTGACGGAAATCATCTATGGCCTCTACCTGTACGCCGTCCTCCTGCACTGGTACGCCGTGCGGGGCATCTTCCGGCGCGAGCCCTTTCTGCACACGGCGGAAGACCGGGCCCTTTTTCTGTTTCTTGTGCTTCTTCCATTCACCCTTCTGCTGACCGTAGTCTTTGGCGGCAGCCTCACCGGCGCTGCCAGCGAGATCTTTTCCCTTTCGCTACTGGCCCTGTACTTTCCGCTCAAGGAAACCATACGCGATCACCAGAATGGTCCGAGACTGCTCGTACTGACCGTCGTCTGCGTTGGCGTGCTGGTTGCCGCCCGCAACATGCTCGAATTCAGTCAGCAGCTTTCCGGTGCCACGCAGGCCTGGCAAATAGCAACAGGTCGCGTGGTTACCAACGACAACCTTCTCATGGTCAGCTCGGTGTTCACCCTTACGCTGGTGCTCTTCGCTCGCGGGTGGCTCTCCCTGGGGCTTCGCATGGGCATCTTCCTGCTCTGCTTTGCCGGTCTGATCATGACGCAGAGCCGTGGATACTGGATGGCCTTCCTTTTGGCTGCCGGCGTAGTATTCGTGCTGGCCGACCCGCGCATTCGGCGGCGCATGCTGGGACTCGGCGTACTCGGCTTTGCCGCGCTCGCCGGCATCGGCTTCCTTTTCTTCGGCGCGTACATAGAGCTGCTGGTTGGCGGATTGGCCGAACGCTTCGCCTCCGTGGCTTCTGCCGTGACGAGAGATATTTCTCTGGTCAATCGATTCAGGGAGGCCCAAACCGTGATGGAGCATGTCGTGCGCAACCCCGTTGTGGGCCATGGAATGGGTGTGTCGTACCTGTTCTACGACATTGCACACCAGGCCACAGACTATGATGCGCTGGTACACAACGGCTATGTGGGCCTCTGGTACAAGTTTGGCCTGTGGGGACTCGGCCTGCTATTGTTCTTCTGGGCGGGTGCCATACGGCGTGGCATCCAGGCCTACCGCATGAAATCGGGGAGCCCGTGGATGCGCGTGTGCGGACTGGCGGCGGCAGCAAGCCTGACAGCCTTCACGCTTTCTACCGTCACCTCCAACCCGTTCTTCCTTAAGGATTCGCTGTTCATCTTCAGCCTTTCAGCAGGACTCGCCGGCGGCGCGTACCGCCGCGGATTGCGGGAAGCAGGCACATGAATGCCCGGGCATTGCTAAAGCACCTCGTGCGGCGGACCGGCTTCGACATTGTCCGCTTCCGGCCGCGCACTTCGCCGGTTGCCCGGCGGATGCGCCTTTTCCGGTTCCACGGCATCAACCTCGTATTCGACGTGGGGGCCAGCTCGGGCGGCTACGCCCTGGCGCTGAGAAGCACAGGCTACCGGGGGCGGATAGTTTCCTTCGAGCCGCTGGCCGCTCCGTTTGCGCAGCTTGAGGCACGCTCGCGCGGCGATGCTGCCTGGGATGTCGTGCATGCGGCCCTCGGTCATGAGGCGGGCCGTCGCCGGCTCAACGTGGCTGCCAATTCGGAGAGCAGCTCCTTCCTCGAATCGGACCCGCGGCACGTTGCTGCTTATCCCGGCGCCAGGTTTGTCGGTAGCGAAACCGTCGCGGTTGCACGCCTCGACGACATTTTTCGCGACCATTACCGCGCGGGCGAGCGCGCCTTCGTCAAGATCGATGCGCAGGGCTACGAAAGGCGAATACTGGACGGTGCAGCGGAGAGCCTGCCGGCCATTTGCGGCATCCAGGTCGAAATGTCCCTCGTTCCCATGTACGCGGGTGAAGCGCGCATGACGGACCTGGTCACCTTCCTGGAGGAGCAGGGATTCGTGCTGATGTCGGTGCAGCCGGTCGTGGAGGATCCTGCCTCCGGCCAGCTTCTCCAGGTCGATGGCCTGTTTTTTCGGGCAGGTGACGGCCCATGACAAGCGGGGCCCGAATCAGAGAGGCGGAGCCGGCGCAGACGCGGCTCGGGCGCAGGTAGGTCAGGGGCCGACACGGGCCATAGCGCCAATCCGATGCTGCACAAGAGACAGCTGCTCGTAAATGCACTCGCTGCCACCGCACAGGTGGTCGTCAGTGGCGGCTCGTTCTTCGTGCTCTATCGCTACGTCAAGGACGCGGTCGGCATCGAATACTTCGGGGTGTGGTCGCTCGTATTGGCCACGACCTCGGCAAGCAGTCTCGCCAACCTGGGGCTGGCCGCGAGCGTCGTAAAGTTTGTATCCATGTACCGCGCCCGCGGCGATACCCAGCACGTAGTCAGGGTCGTGGAAACGGCAGTAATTTCACTGGCCGTGTTTCTGCTGGCCGTGCTCGCGGCGCTATACCCGGCAGCGGGCTATCTGCTCGCCTTGCCACTGGATGGTCCGCAAACTGCGGCTGCAATGGCCATCCTGCCGTACGCTTTCGTGGCCTTCTGGCTCACTTCCGTGGCCGCTGTGCTGCAGGGATCAATTGACGGCCACCAGCGCGTGGACCTGCGGAGCTATCTGCTGATGGGCGCTTCGGTCGTCTATCTTGCCGCGGCCTTTGCGCTCGTTCCCGCGCGCGGCCTTGTCGGTCTGGCGCAGGCACAGGCGCTTCAGGCAGGCCTGCTGCTGGTCGCCTCGTGGGTGGCCCTGAGGCGCGTGGCAACGGGCTTGCCGGCCGTCCCCGTGCGCTGGACCTGGAGCGTCTTTCGGGAAATGCTCACCTACAGTGCCAGCTTTCAGGTGATCTCTGTTTTCAAGCTGCTCACGGAGCCGCTAGCCAAGTGGCTCGTAACCATATTCGCCGGTGCGGCTGCGGTGGGCTTCTTCGAGTTCGCCCATCGCATGGTCTTCCAGCTGCGGGCCCTCTTCGTGTCGGCGCACCAGGCCATCGTGCCCGCCATTGCGGATCTGAAGGAGCGCGACGCAGCGGCACTCGGGAAGATTTACGTAGCCTCCTTCCGGGTCATCCTGTACCTGGTGCTGGCCGCGCTTCCGCTGCTCATCGTAAGCCTGCCGCTTGTATCCAGGCTGTGGCTCGGCGCGTACGAGCCGCTCTTCGTCACGTTTTCCGTGCTCCTTGCCGCGGGCTGGTTTCTGAACATGCTGTCCAATCCCGCCTATTTTGCCTACCTGGGCATCGGCAAATTGCGGTGGAACGTAGCCGGCCATGCGGTGATTGGCATCCTGAACCTCGCGCTGGGCTACATGCTGGGACAGATATTCGGAGGCACCGGCGTGGTGGCAGGCTTCGTGGCAGCCCTGATCGGCGGCAGCATGCTGATGGCCATGGCCTATCACCGGGAATACTCCGTCGCCCTTTCCGCACTTGTGCAGCGCGAGAGCCTCATACTATGTGCCGCAGCTGCAGCAGGGCTACTGGTCGCTGTATGGATATGGGGACTGCCGCACGGGATCGGGCTCCGTGCGCTACTCGCGGGCAGCGCCTACTGCGCGGCAGTGGCACTTCCGCTGTGGATGCACCCGGTGAGACGCACGCTAGTGGCCTGGTGCAACAGCCTCTTGCAAACCCGCACCGGGGGCACATCGCCACAGCGGCCATGAATCACGTCATGCTATTTGATCTCCTCTCAGGCGGCCACCACGCCCGGTACATTGGGCAGCTGGCGGAGCGCTGGGAAGCAGAAGTGGATGCCGGACGCCTCGACATCGTGGCACCGGAGGACCTGATCGACAAGGATGACCGTCTTGCCGATATCGTTCGGGCACGCCCCGGAATCAGATTCGTGCCGATCCGGCAATCTCTGGGTCTAGTGGAAGGCGGCAAGCTCTCCCAGCTGCGTAACGTCCTGCGGCACGGTCGCCTGCTGCGCCGGTACGTGGAGCAGATCCGCCCCGACCACTGTCTGCTCATGTACTTCGATCAGGTTCAGCTTCCTCTGGCTCTCGGTCTCCGCTTTTCCTTTCCGGTCGGGCTCTCCGGCATCTACTTTCGTCCGTCGTTCCACTATGCTGCCGTAACCGGCGCGGCCACCACGCTGAGCGGCCGCGCAGAAGGCATCCGAAAGCGGACGCTGCTCTTGCGGGCGCTGAGCAACCCGCACCTGAGCCACCTGTTCTGCCTAGATCCCCTTGTGGTGCCATTCGTGCCCGGGAGCCGGTACGGAGTACGCGTGGTTGTGTTGCCGGACGGGGTGGAGAGCCGAACGCCGACTTGCTCCCCGCCCGAGACCCGCGCATCATGGGGCATTGACAGCCACAGAAGCGTGCTGCTTTTCTTTGGCAGCATGGCAGCCAGAAAAGGGATTTATGAGATGATTGAAGCCTTGAAGCTGCTGCCGGACGGTGATCAGCGGCGGCTTGCGCTGGCCGTCGTCGGCGCGGCTCCGGGCGGCGAAGCGGCGCGCCTGGAGCAGGCACTGTCGTTCTTGCGGTCAGAAGGCATGGTGCAGGTGGCAGTAGACAACAGGTTTGTCCCCGATGCCGAAATACCGGGCGCCTTCGCCGCCGCCGACCTGGTGCTGCTTCCCTACCGGCGACATGTCGGGTCAAGCGGCGTGCTGGTGCGTGCGGCCCAGGCCCAGGTGCCCGTGCTGAGCTCGGACTACGGATTGCTGGGTGAGCAGGTTCGGCGCCACGCACTTGGGAAGGCGGTAAACAGCAGCTCCCCCGCGACCCTTGCCGAGGCCTTGATGGACTGGCTGCACGACCCCGGGGCCTGGCCGTTTGACGCTGCCAGGGCCAGGCGCTTCGCTGCGCACAACACTGCGGAGGGCTTTGCGCGCACAATTCTGGACGCTATACTGACGGGCTCTGCCACAAGGGCAGGAGCGCGCGACCGCTGATCCAGCCACAGTCACGCATGCAGCTACCCACGATCCCGATTCAGAGCGCTCGGCAGGCAGCACTGTTTTCGCTACGGCTCAGCCGCCCGGTCAATACCCGGATCCCTTAAAGGCCAAGACACACCGACTTAGTGCGCATCCTCGTGCATGACTTTGGAGGCTACGCCTTTGCCCTCCAGCTTAGCCAGTCGCTAGGCAGCCGCGGCCACCGCGTGTGCCACGCCTACTGCGCATCGCTGGCCACTACTCCTCCCGGTGTGAATACAAGTGCTGAAACAGGCGTGCACATCCGCCCTATAGACCTGGGCCGGCCCCTCAACAAGTACGCCCTACTGCAGCGCTGGCGCCAGGAGGAGGTCTACGGGCGCCTCATCGCCCGGGAATGTGCGGATTTCAAGCCTGATGTCGTGCTCTCCGGTAATGCGCCGTTGTCGGCCCAGAGGCATTTGGTGGCGGCGTGCCAGAAGCAAGGCATCCCCTTCGTATTCTGGGTACAGGACTTTCTGGGCCTTGCTGCGCACCGTATTCTTCGCAAGCGGCTCCCGGTCATCGGCGAGGCCGTCGGTCGCTACTATATCGGGCTGGAGCGCAGGCTGCTGCGGCAGAGCGAAGCCGTGGTCGCGATTTCGGAGGACTTTGCAGACATGCTTCGGGACGGGGGATCCAGGGCCGGCAGTGTGTCAGTGATCGAAAACTGGGCCTGCCTGCCGGAGCTGCCGGCGGGCCCCAAACGCAATGCCTGGGCCGAGCGTCAGGGGCTGGCAGACGGCATCTGCTTCCTGTATGCCGGCACGCTCAGCATGAAGCACAATCCGGACTTGCTGCTGCAGCTAGCAGTCAGGCTTCGCGCCAGGCCCGAAGCCAGTGTCGTGGTCATTTCGCAGGGAATGGGCGCCGAATGGCTTCGGGGTCCGCAAGGCCGAGCTCGGGCTGGATCGGCTGCGCATCCTGCCGTACCAGCCCAAGGAGGACCTTCCGGACGTATATGCCACGGCGGACGTGCTCGTGGCAGTTCTGGAGGAAGATGCAGGTGTATTCTCGGTGCCCTCAAAGGTGCTCACCTACCTCTGTGCGAGGCGGCCGCTGCTGCTTGCTGTGCCGGAGGGCAACCTTGCCGCCCGTACCGTCACGAGCGCGGGGGCCGGAGTAGTTGTTGCCCCCTCTGACTATGCGGGATTTGTCGCAATGGCGGAAGCCCTTCTGCTGGATCCGCATCGGAGACAGACCATGGGCGAGGCGGCGCGAGCCTACGCAGAAAGGACGTTCGATATCGACTGCATTACAGACCGATTCCTGACGGTATTCGAAAGCGTTACTCCATGAACGCGGCTCCTGTGGATTCTCTTGGCGGCCCGGTGTACTACTTCGCGCGCGTTCTGCCCCACTACCGGCGGGCCGTGCTGGTGCGGCTAAATGAAAGGCTGGGCGGGGGGCTCGTGACGTGTGCCGGCCTGCCGCCAGGCAAATCGTCTCTGGCCTCCCTTTCCCCGGCCGTTCCAGGCGGCTTTGAGTTTGTACCGATGAGGAATATCTGGGTCGGCGGCGAAGCGGCGCACGCTCAGCCCTTCCGGCACGTGTTTCGGAGACTTGGGCCTGCTGCCGTGGTGCTGGCTGAGGAATCGCCAAGGTCGGTGACCCTGCCATGGCTGCTGCGCCATGCCCGAAGGACCGGTGCTGCCCGTGTACTGTGGGGTCATTTTTCTTCCAACCGCCGCGATCCTTCGCACCGCAGCCTGGCTGACCGCTACCGCATCTCTCTGGCACGCAGCGTCGAGGCGTGCGTGTGCTATTCGGATGCCGTAGCCGAGATACTGGCGCCGTACGTGGAGCGACCTCGCATTTTCACGGCACCCAACACGCTGGACATGGAAGCGCTGTCTGCCTTGCGGGAAGGCCTGGAGAAAGAGGGGCGCCCTTCGGTTCGCAGGCGACTGAACCTGCCGGAAGCGGCGCCGGTGATTGCCTTTCTCGGACGCCTCGTCCGCCAAAAGGGTACGGACATGCTGCTAAGAGCATTCGCGCTCCTTCGGCAGCGGTGCCAGGCCCAACTTGTCGTGATGGGCTCCGGGCCCGAGGAGCAGGCCATGCGCAGGCACGTAGCGAAGACGGGCATGGACGGGGTTCGTTTTCTGGGATCCATGCCCGACTGGCAAAGCTCGGCGCCCTATCTCTACGCGTCGGACGTACTCCTGAATCCGGGCTATCTGGGCCTTAGCATCAACCACGCATTTGCGTTCGCGCTGCCCGTGGTCTCTCAGCGTCCGCCCAAAGCCGGGATTCGGTTTCACAGCCCCGAAATCGCCTATCTGATCCCGGGTGAGAACGGTGAACTGGCCGCGCCCGCAGATCCGGCTGCGCTCGCTGACGCGGTAGAACTGGTTCTGGCCCGCCGGGAGAGCTACGCGCGAAATGCACTGGACTATGCGCGTGAGCACCTGGCGCTCGACCGCATGGTCGACGGACTGGAAGCGGCCATCCGCTTTGCCGCCGGGAACCTGCGCGGCTAGTCCACCTCGCCCATCAGCTTCTTGACCGGGCGATAGAGGAGCAGCGCCACGATCCCGGCGATGCCGATGGTCATGGCCACGTTGCCAAACAGGGCGGCCGACGACAGCGTCTCAAGCCTGCCGGCCACCAAGCCTGCAAACAGGTTCCCCAGGGCCGTGGCAATGAACCATACGCCCATCATCTGCCCTACCCTTCCCGCCGGAGCCAGCTTGGTGATGGAGGAAAGCCCCACGGGGCTCAGGCAGAGCTCGCCTACCGTATGCAGGAAATACGTCACTACCAGCCAGACCGGCGTAACGAGATGCCCGTCCACGGCGTTTGCGGCGCCCCATGCGATAACGAAAAACCCTCCGGACAGCCCCAAGAGCCCCAGCGCAAACTTGACCGGGATCGACGGATTGCGGCGAATCGAAGCCAGGAAGATCCAGAGCGACCCGAAAACGGGTGCCAGTATGATGATAAAGAGTGCATTGACGGACTGCAGCCAACTTGCCGGCAATTCCCAGAAGCCGAGATTGCGGTTCGTGAAGTCGGCGGCAAACAGGTTCAGCGAGCTGCCGGCCTGTTCGAATCCTGACCAGAAAATGGCCGCCAGGATGAAGAGCCAGAATATGACGACGAGGCGCCGTTTCTCCATTGCCGTGTGGCCCGCCACCAGAAGCAGGTACGCGAAATACAGCACCGCCACAATAATGACCGCATAGCCCAAGGTAGCTGCCAGCTCCTCCAGCGTCATCCACTGCAGCAGCAGATACCCCGCGAAGGCAAAGAGCGCGAAGGCGCCGGCAATGATGGCATACGTCCGATTGGCCTTCTTTCCGAGAGCCTCCACGGAATGCTTCGCGCGCAGCTTGCCTGCCTCGCCCAGGTACTTGCCGCCGAGCCTGTACTGGACCAGCCCGATCACCATGCCAATGCCAGCCATGGAGAATCCCCAGTGCCAGTTGTATCCCTCGCCGAGAAAGCCCGTAATGATGGGGCCGATGAAGGCTCCGAGGTTGATGCCCATGTAGAAGACCGAGAAGCCGGCGTCGCGCCGCGCTCCTCCCTCGGGATAGAGGTCGCCCACCATGGTGCTGACATTGGGCTTGAGCAGGCCTGTGCCGATAACGATGAGCATGAGGCCCAGGAAAAAGCACGGCAGCTCCGGCAACTGCACCAGGGGACCTGCCATCACAAAATGGCCAGAGGCAATGATGCAGCCGCCCACGAAAACCGCCTTGCGCTGTCCCCAGATGTTGTCGGCTATCCAGCCTCCGGGCAACGCCAGTACATACACGAAAAAGGTGTAGAGCCCGTAAATGGCCCCGGCCATGCCTACATTGAATTCCAGTCCCGGATTGACCTCGGTCGTGGCGGCAGTCATGAACAGCACCAGGAGGGCGCGCATGCCATAGTAGCTGAAGCGCTCCCACATTTCGGTAAAGAAAAGCGTGGCAAGGCCACGCGGATGACCAAACCACATTCGGCTCGTGCTGGATGGTGTCTCTTCCATGACGGCAACGTTAGACAAGCGATCCCGCCCAAGATACTATATTGGGCTGCTCCCAATTCAATGGAATATTCAGATAATGCCGGAATCCTCCGCCTTGGGGGCGCATGTACAATAGGTTTGACTCACGGGATTCCGGATTAGCCAAATGGCAGCGACTAGCACGGATACACACGGGGAGCGCACCCACACTTGCGGAGCGCTGACTGAGTCGAACGTTGGCCGGCGGGTAGTGCTGAAAGGCTGGGTGGACACGCGGCGCGATCTGGGCGGCGTGGTATTCATTGACCTCCGCGACCGGTGGGGTCTGACCCAGGTAGTCTTTTCGCCCCAGGACGATGTCGAGGCCCATCGTGCCGCCGATCGGCTTCGCAACGAGTACGTCATTTCGGTGTCGGGGGTGGTCCGCATGCGCAGCGAGGAAACCATAAACCCCAATCTTGCCACCGGACGACTGGAAGTGCGCGCGGACAGCCTGGTCATACTGAATGCCTCCGAGCCTGTCCCCCTCCCGGTGTCCTCGCAGGCAAACCGCAGCGGGCTCGCAAGCCAGGATCTGCGCCTCCGGTACCGGTACCTGGACCTCCGCCGTCCTGCCATGCAGGCGCGCCTCATTGCGCGGCATCGACTGTACCAGATAGTTCATCGCTATTTCGATGCGCTGAATTTCCTGGAGATCGAAACTCCCACGCTGATGAAGTCCACGCCGGAAGGTGCCCGGGATTATCTCGTGCCCAGCCGCGTGCATCCCGGCCACTTTTACGCCCTGCCCCAGAGTCCGCAGACGTACAAGCAGCTGCTCATGATTGCCGGAGTGGACCGCTACGTGCAGATTGTGAAGTGCTTCCGCGACGAGGATCTGCGGGCGGACCGACAGCCGGAGTTCACGCAGATAGACGTCGAAATGGCCTTCGCCACGGAAGAAATGGTCCAACGGCTGGTCGAGGGGCTCATGGCGGAAATCTGGAAGGAAATCCGCGGCGTGGACCTTGAGCTTCCCTTCGCGAGGCTGACTTATGACGAAGCGCTGTGCCGGTACGGATCTGACAAGCCTGATCTGCGCTTCGGGCTTTCCTTTGTCGACCTGTCGGATGCTTTCCGTGCCTCCGGCTTCCGCGTATTCGATGCGGCACTGGCCGCAGGCGGAGCGGTGCTGGGACTGGTAGTCCCGGGAATGGGTGACCGGGGGCGAGGCTACATGGATCGGCTGGACAAGCAAGTCGTGCGGCGGAGTATTGGCGCCGGCGGTCTGATATACTTCAAGCTTCCCACTGATGGCGGCGCGCCTGTCTCCAGCGTCAAGGAACATGTGCTGCCGCGCGCTACCGTAGAGCGGGCCATCACGGCCGCAGGCGCCGGCGCAGGAGACCTGGTCCTGGTGCTTACCGGCGCCCGGCCCGGCGTGTACCACCAGATGGGGGCCCTTCGCCTTCACATGGCGCGCGAAATTGGCGCCGTGCCGGAGGACGAGGTGTGGCAGTTCGCATGGGTGACGGACTTCCCGCTGCTTGAATGGGATCAGCGGGCAAATCGCTTTACGGCGACGCACCATCCCTTTACCGCTCCGCGGCCCGAAGATGCTCCTCTGCTGGCAGAGGAGCCTGAGGCCGCAAGGGCCCGTGCCTACGACCTGGTGCTGAACGGCAATGAAATCGGCGGGGGCTCCATACGAATCCATGACCTGGCAGTACAGAAGCAGATGTTCCGGCTGCTGGGCATCGACGAGGCAGAGGCCATCGAGCGATTCGGCTTTCTCCTGGAAGCCTTGCGCTACGGCGCGCCGCCGCACGGCGGCATCGCCCTGGGTCTTGACCGCCTGGCGATGCTGCTTTCAGGGTCGGAGTCGCTGCGCGACGTCATTGCCTTCCCGAAAACACAGAGCGCGCAGGAACCCATGTCGGACACGCCAGCGACCGTCGACGCTGCCCAGCTTGCCGAGCTGCACCTTGTGCTTCCGGAGGACTGATGGAGTCCGGAAGCTACGTACGGCTTGTCCGGAAACACTTCCGATGGCAGGCCTGGGAGCAGTTGATCGAGAAAAACGGCATTACTATCGACCGCCCGTATGGCAGCGTGCATCCCGTATACGACGAAATAATCTATCCCATGAGCTACGGCTACATCAACGGCACCCGGGCAACCGACGAGTGCGAGGTGGACGTGTTCGTCGGCAGTTCGGGCGGCGGTCTTGAGGGCCTGATCCTGACCCGGGACCACCGGCGCCGGGATCGCGAATTCAAGCTGCTCTACCGGTGCCGGCCGGAGGAAATCTACCTGGCCCACGGCTTTATCAACTTTGATCGCCATCGCATGCAGGGTACGCTTGTCGTGCGCAGGCCCATGCGCTCGCTTTGGCACTAGTGCCTGCATCTAATGTGCGGCTTGGTGGTATAATTGGCCTTGCAGAGCGAGGCCTGTTCTCTGACATTCTGATCCCGTAGCTCAGTTGGTAGAGCATCTGACTTCAAACAGGAGCCTTGCGCGAGAAATCGCGCAAGTGGAGGCTGCTGTATGCTGGGACGCCCTAAAGGCCCGACTACGCCGCCACGCGTGACAATGTCCGGTATAAGTGGGTAATCAGCAGGCAACCTTGAAGGAGCGCGAGGCGGGGCGGCATCAGGGGCTGCCATTGTGGCACGGCGGCCCGTAGACGCGTGCCGAACTGGCCGGACGGTTCCGGAGTCGCCGGAGCACCCGGCACCCGTGCGCCGCAGCTCCGCATCATCAAGAGAGCCCTCAGAGGCCATACGCAGCCCACCCTCCCCCGGCGCGCCGGGACGGGTGAAGAGATGGTCCAGACTACAACGCCGGTCGCGGCGGCCGGTGAAAGCCGGTGTGGTAGGTTAATCAGAGGGTCCCAGGTTCGAGCCCTGGCGGGATCACTTGCGTTTCTGGCCCGGGTGGCGGAATTGGTAGACGCGCTGTCTTGAGGGGGCAGTGCCCTGGTGGGCGTGCTGGTTCGACTCCAGTCCCGGGCACATCTCCCGCCTTCTGTATCGGAGGCGGGACGGGGTGCTTGTTCCGGCAACATAGCCGCTTGTAAATCATGCGACTGTCCATACGCCTGGCTTGCTGCCTTTTTCTGCTTCTTCCCGCAGTGCAAGGAGCTACGGCCCAAGCCCCGTGGCCGACAACTGGCTGGGCTGTTTCGACGCCGGAAGCGCAGGGACTAGCAAGCGCGCCTCTCGATTCGCTGGACCGGGCCATCCGTCGGGGTACGTACGGTAACGTCGATCATCTTCTGGTTATCCGCCATGGCTACCTGATCTACAGACAAGACTATGGCAACGACTACGCCGAAATAAGTCGAGGCTTTACGGGTCCACTTGGATGCGGATACGATGCCTGCCAAGGCACAGAAGCGGACGATCCATTCAATTACTACCATCCGTCCACGCATCCGTTCTACCAGGGACGTGCCGTACACAGCCTGCAATCCGTGACCAAGTCGGTGTCGGCCACGCTCGTGGGAATCGCCTTGCGGCGGGGAGAGATTCCGAGCCTGACTGCGCCGCTGCTGGACTTTTTCCACGAATACAACACGCAGGACGTGGACGACAGGCTGCGACGGGCTACGCTGGAGGATTTGCTCACCATGCGTACCGGCATTGAATGGCATGAACAGGACCGGCCGCTGGACGCGACCAATACTACCATCCAGCTGGAGCGAAGCCACGACTGGATTCAGTTCACGCTGAACCAGCCGTCGGATGCCGCGCCGGGCGAAAAATGGACCTACAACAGCGGAGGCAGCCACCTCATGTCCGGCGTCATTCTAGCGGCCACCGGCATGACCATTGACAAGTATGCCGAAGAGCATCTGTTCGGCCCGCTCGGCATAGGCGACTACCACTGGAAGAAGACTCCGCGCGGCCTGCCGGATACCGAGGGCGGACTGTACCTGGAGCCGGATGCACTGGCCAGGATTGGTTACCTGTATCTCCGGGGCGGCCGCTGGGAAGAGGAGCAGTTGCTGGATGCCAGCTTTGTACAGGCAGCGGTGGCCGTGCAGGTCCCAGGCGTCAACAGCCGCGGCTGGGGCTACGGCTACCAGTGGTGGCGCGTGGACGACGACGGAATCGAGATCTGGGCGGGCCTGGGATTCGGAGGGCAATACCTCCTCGTCTTTCCGCGTGAAGACCTAGTAGCCGTGGTCAACAGCTGGAACGTATTCAATCAGCGCGTGGCATCCGTTTTCAGCGGGCTCATGGATGCCCTGAAGGCCGCCGTGCACCCATAGCAAGGAGCTGGCGGCAGATGTTGCGGAACGGCGGCGGTGCGCCATCCCGGCCTCGGTCCGGGTTCAGCCGAAGCATCCAAGTTGCCGCAACCGACATCTGCGCGGCCTCCGGCCAGTGCCTGGCGACAGACCGGGGACTTCTTGCCGGCACCCGCGGGCGCGGCGAGCGCATCCTACCGCTCCAGGAGCGGCACGTATGGACGCGCCTGGCTGCCGGTATACAGCTGACGCGGTCGGTGCAGGCGGCTGTTGGTCCCACGCATCTCCTTCCAGTGGGCAATCCAGCCCGGCAGGCGCCCCAGAGCAAAGAGAACGGTAAACATGCTCGTTGGCAGTCCCATGGCGCGGTAAATGATGCCGCTGTAGAAATCCAGGTTCGGAAACAGCCTTCGCTCGATGAAATACTCGTCCTCTAGGGCCACCTGCTCCAGGTTCTTTGCAATGTCCAGCAGCGGATCGGTATGACCCAACCGGGCCAGTACTCGGTCCGCGGCCTGTTTTATGAGCCGCGCACGCGGGTCATAGTGCTTGTACACGCGGTGCCCGAAGCCCATCAGCCTGAACCGGTCCGACTTGTCCTTGGCCTTGCGGATGTATTTCGAATAATCCGCTCCGTCTGCGCGGATTGCCGCCAGCATCTCCACCACGGCCATGTTCGCGCCTCCGTGCAGCGGGCCGGACAGGGCACTGATTCCCGACGAGATGGTAGAGAACAAATCGGCGCCACTGCTACCCACCATCCGGACCGTGGATGTACTGCAATTCTGCTCATGGTCCGCGTGCAGTATCAGCAGCATGTCCAGGGCCTCGTGGACCACATCGGAAATGAGGTAGGGCTCGGACGGCACGGCAAACATCATGTGCAGGAAATCCGCCACGAATTCCAGGTCGTTTCGGGGATAGATGAACGGCTGGCCGATGGACTTCTTGTAGGCGAAGGCGGCGATCGTCTTGAGCTTGGATAGCAGGCGGACAATGTTCAGGTCCTCGTCCTGGTCCCCTTCGGAGTAATAGGTCGACAAGGAGGCCACCATAGTGGACAAGACGGCCATTGGCTGCGCACTGGGAGGAAAGCCTTCGTAGAACTTCTTCATGTCCTCGTGCAGCAGCGTATGCTGCGTAAGGCGCTGCGAAAAGGCTTCCAGCTTGGTGCGGGATGGCAGCTCACCATAAATGAGCAGGTACATAACTTCCACAAACGAAGCCTTTTCCGCCAGCTCCTCTATGTCATATCCCCGATACCTTAGAACACCCTTCTCGCCGTCTATATATGTTATGGAGCTCTGGCACGACCCGGTATTGCCGTAGCCCGGGTCCAGCGTGATGGCCCCGCTGGAGGACCGGAGGCGTCCGATATCGATGCCGACCTCGTCTTCGGAACCTATTACAACAGGCAGCTTGTACCGGTGATCGCCTAAGACTAGCGTTGCCGTGGACATAACCCAGTATTGCTAAACACTCGCAAGACGCAGAATTGCAAAGAAAATGCGGCGGCGCACCCCGCACGCATGCATTACGCAGGGGATGCCAACCGCTTATATTATCGTGCATCCGGCAGTTACGTGCATTCTCTAAATCTTCGTCGTTAGCGCTTCATGGACCCATCCCCTGCGCAGCTTCCCGCCTATAACAAGCCGGCGAAGCCGGGAATCTGGATGAATTTTGACAACACGGTCTCCATCTATTACGTGGTCGAGGCCGCAGACAATTTTGAGCACGCCGCGCAGGGCGTATTCAGGGCGCTTGTGGAATCGCAGCGGAGGTATCCGGACTGGCCGCGTGTCTTCTACCTCGACATTCACGGACACGACGGAGATTCGGCAGGCCTGGACGAAGATTTTGTTGAATTCCAGCAGGAATTCTGGTTTTCGGCGGTTGCTCCTTTCCTTACCGCCTTCGACCTGCCGTTGACAGGCCCGCTGGCAAATCCGTCTCCGCAGCGCAGCGACCTGCCAGACAGCCTCGTCATCGGATCCGGCGCGAGGACCGAGCCACAAGGAGCCGGCGTCGGATGACATTGACATTCGCAGTCGTCGCGGCTAATTTTTCAGGTTAACCATGTCTTCTGGGGCAGACCGTCCATGATTCGCATCCTGCTCGGAGTACTCGTCTTTCTGGTTGCAGCGCTGGCCTACCTGATGGCAATGCCCTACCTGTATCCCGTCGCGGGAGTGCTGGCATTCGCTTTGCTCATGAGCTGGGCCGTAGTTGCGCGGAAGCAGCGGCTGGACAAGCTGCGCAGCCAGATACCGCAGTTGCGTGTGTCGGACAAGCCGGAAGAGGAGCTCACGGCGCTCGGAATCCTTGAAATCCGCGAGCGCGGCGACTCGGTGGAATTCAGGGACTCGGTGCAGGAGCACAAATCCGGGGACGAGGAAGCACAAGGGGTGCCCGAGCCGTCTATGGCCGAGGCGTCCGGCACTACGCCACAGACACAAACGGGAGATTTGCCCGGATCTTCGGGCTCGTCATCTCAAAGGCAGTTCACCGAGTTTGTACGATCCGATGCCTTGAGGCAGTCCGGGCAGCGGCCTTCATCAATGCCAGATCCTCGCTCGCGAGCCGTGCTCGTTCCTTTGCTCGAGGGCCTTCGGCAGGCCCTTGGAGCCCATTCGGCAGGGCTTGCGCGCAGGTACCGGGATGCGTGCGAGTTCAGACTCCTGGCCGCTGCCGGCGAACATTGGGCCAAGTCACCCGGAGAGGTATTCCGGTCCGGATCGACGCCGCTAGTCCGCGACAGCCTCTCGGTAAGCATCCGGGACGTTGAGGAGGAGGATTTGCCGCGCCGCTCGCTTACCTACAGCTCTACACCGGCTTCCATTCAACAGGTGGCCGTTGCAGCCGTGAGTGATCCGCCGCTGCTGCTGTTCGTGGACACGACTGTGATGAACGGCCTGTCCCACGAGCGCGTGCCTGTTCTGCTGGCGCAGTTCGTACGAACGCTTGGCCTGCTGCTGCGGGATGTCGAAACGGGCAGGGAGGAAAGGCGCCCGCGTCGCGAAATCATCTCGGAGGAAATGGCTCGGGCCCGTGCGCGGGATCAGCAGCTCGCGCTTGCTCTGGTGCTCCTGAATCGCGCGGAGGAGATTGCAGGTAGATCGGACGCCGAGCTGGAGGAAGCGGATGCCGTAATGTCCTATAGCCTGCAGAACGCCTCCAAGTCCAACAGAATCATTCAGTTTGGTCCCCTCACCTATGGCGTATTCATCAACGGCGGCATAGACGACGTAGAGATGTGGGACAGGCGGGTCCACAACACCTTCGGGCGCGCGGAGGGCCTTCTTGAGGGCGGAATCAGCGTTGGCGTCGCCATGCTGCATCCGCGGCACGAGTCGCCCGACGATTTTCGCGATGAGGCCAAACATGCGCTTGTGGAGGCCTACAATTCGGGCACTCCGTCCGTGTTGGCGCGCGTTGGGCAGCCCGGCTGAGCGAGTCGGCCGGTTGCGTTGGCACACCATACTGGTGAGCGCGGCGATGTCGTGACCATTCTTCCAGGCGCCGGAGCATAGCCGGATGCCATCCGGTTCGGCGACGAGGCAAGGCAAGGGACCGGCCGCATACGCGCTGCGCTAGCGTGCACCAAGTGATTCATGGCGCGTATGTGCGCCCAGGGCGCCCTGGGAACCAATCGTGCTCCCGGCAGCGGGATGTGAACCGGTTCGGGTTATGACACCAGGATGTCAGCTCCCCGCCCGTCTACGCGTTAACCGATTGCGGTATCCGGACTGCAGACGCAGCTTCGCTCCAAGGAGCAGCCAACAATGCGCGCCAGGCACGGCGCACATTTCGACTGGCGCGGGTGCGCAGATTCGCGCCAATGACCAAATCGGGTGAGGGTCCGCACTCCTGCCAGAGGGGCACCTTCGCGGCAAATCGCCGGCGGCCTAGTTCGAAACGAGGGGCACGAATCGAAACACGTGTCCGCGTTCGTATTCGTATTCGCCCTCGGCCAGGCACGTGATCCTCATCATCACCTGCTCACTGCCTCCGCCTACCGGGATGACAAGGCGTCCGCCCGGGCGCTCGCCCTCCGGGCGCCGCAGCTGCTTGAGCAGCGCCTCGGGCACATCTGCGGCTCCCGCAGTCACGATGATGCCGTCATACGGGGCGCAGCCTTCCCATCCCAGGGTGCCATCGCCATAGCGGGCTACAGCCCGATACCCGAGTTCCTCAAGTATCGCCTTTGCCCTCAGGTGCAGTTGCCTGTGACGCTCGATCGTGAAGACACGCACGCCCATCTCACACAGTACCGCCGCCTGGTAGCCGCTTCCCGTACCAATCTCCAGGACGCACTCGTCGTGATTCGGCGCCAGCAGCGCCGTCTGGTAAGCTACTGTGAAAGGCTGCGAAATGGTCTGATTGAGCCCAATGGGGAGCGCCTCGTCCCAGTACGCCCGACGCCTGAGGGCCGCGTCCATGAACCTCTCCCGCGAAACCGCAGCAATGGCTGCCAGCACGCGCTCGTCCCTGATCCCCTTTGCCCGGAGATCGCGAACAAGTTCCGCACGCTGGCGATGGTAATGACGCGAGTCGTGCCTCATGTCTTGGTCGCTGCCTCTGCCGAAACGCTCAGCGCTTCCGAGAGGTGGCTACGCAATTCTTCGTCGGTCAGATTGGAAATGATGACGCCGTGCTCTGCCACAGAGATAAGTCCGGTCTCTTCCGAAACGACCACAACATATGCGTCGGTCTCTTCCGAGAGACCGACAGCGGCCCTGTGCCGCAAGCCGAGCAGCGGACTTAGACGCATGCTGCGAGAAACGGGCAAAATGCACCGGGCCGCCTCAATGCGCCCGTTCGAAATGATGACCGCTCCGTCATGCAGGGGATTGCGGGAGAAGAAGAGTGTAACCAGCAGGTCCCGGCTCACGGTCGCTCCAATTCTCTCTCCCGTCTCCACGTAGCTGCGCAGCCCGGTCGAACGCCTGAACACGATCAGCGCCCCTGTCCTGCTCTGGCTCAGGGTGCTTATGGCTTCCACGACTTCCGTGACCACCTCCTCGTGGGGCTGGGACGCTATGAAGTGCCTTATCAGCGGGTTTTGTCCCAACAGCAACAAGACGCGGCGGATTTCAGGCTGGAAGATGATGATGACGGCCAGAAAGTAGATCTCGCTGAGCGACCCAAAGAGCGCTTGCAGAATCTTCATTCCCGTGGCATCGACCACAAACTGGACGAGATACACGGCCATCAGGCCCACAAAAATGGAAACGGCAAGCGTGCCCCTCATCCACATGTACAGCTTGTACAGCAGGTAGGCGACCAGCCCGATCTCCAGGAGGTCCACCAGCCGAAGGGGTATGATGCCGAAAATGGTCACTCTGACGCCGCACTAAGCATACACTTCGGGGGCCCGGTCAGCGGCTCTTATGGCCTCAATTACCCTGATCATTTCTACAGTCGGGCGCACGTCGTGCGTGCGTACCAGACTTGCCCCGGAAATGAGCGCCACAGCCGTGGCGCCCAGCGTGCCGAAGAGCCGGGCATGTACCGGTGCCGGATTGTTCTCGCTGCCGAGTGCGGCGCCAATGGTACTCTTGCGCGAGATCCCGACCAGGATGGGACAACCGAGATCTTCCAGGCGACCCAGTCCGCCCAGAAGCCGGAGATTGTCGCGCGGCGTCTTTCCGAAGCCGAATCCGGGATCTACAATAACGTCGGCTACGCCCGCAGCCCGTGCCAGTGCAACAGACCGGGCCAGCGATGCATGGACGTGCCCTACTACGTCCGTGAACTGGCGCACGTGGACCATGCGGCCGGGGGTACCGACCGAGTGCATGACAATGAGCGGCGCGCCGGCATCGGCCGCGATCTCCGCCATTTCTGCGGACTGCCTCAGGCCGCTGATGTCGTTCACCATGCGGGCACCTCCGTCCAGGGAGGCACGGGCCACCGCGGGTCTCCACGTATCGATTGACACCACGGCCTCCGGAAAGCGTGCCGCTATGGCTTCAACGACCGGCGCAGTGCGCGCGATTTCCTCCTCTTCCGCCACAGGCTCTGCGCCCTTCCCGTAGACGCGGCCGCCGGGTCTCGACGATGCGCCACCGACATCGATGACCTTGGCCCCCTCCCGCAGCATCTCTTCCGTGCGCCTGAGAGCATCGGACGGATTCATGTAGCGGCCCCCATCCGAGAATGAATCCGGCGTCACGTTGAGTACGCCCATTACCACGGTCGATTCCCCGCAGCGGAGCACCTTGCCTCGACAATCAAACGCTGCGACGTGGGACTCGCTATATGACAATCAACCGCCCGTAATTCTGCCCCAAAGGTAAGGACCGCGTCCCTGCCTCGCACAGCGCAAACGGCGCGCGCGCAGGATCCGCGGGGCGCGCTCTTGGTTGGTGCAGACTGATCTTGCACTCCCTGGCCATGCGGGCACTCCGGACGGCACGGCGCTTCGTGGCAAAGCCCGTCGAGACACAGCGCCGGCTCCTGACCGGTCTTCTGGATCGGGCATCCCACACCGAGTGGGGAAAGCGCCTTGGCTTCGGCGACCTTGCTCGCAGCACCGATGTCGTGGCGTCCTTCCAGGACCAGGTACCGCTGCACGGCTATCCGGATATCGAGGCCGATGTCAAGAGAATGCGGGCAGGCGGCGAGGACATCCTGTGGCCGGGCAAGGCGATCCATTTTGCCGTCTCGAGCGGCACTACTTCTGCCGGCAAGATCATTCCGGTAAGCCGCGACATGCTGCTGTCCAACAAGCGCTTCGCCACGGGCGTCGTGCTCAATTACCTGCTCACGCGTCGCAACATCCGCTGCGTGCTGGGACGGCAGCTGGGACTGCCTGGCCGAATTGAGGAAGATCCCCGGTATCCCGGCACGTATATCGGTGAAGTAAGCGGGCTGCAGGCTCTTTTTGCCCCCCTGCTTTATCGGCGCGTGTTGCAGGCAGTCCCTAATGAAACGGCCTTTCTCCCCAACTGGGATCAAAAGCTGAAGGCCATCGCGGACCGTACGCTCGACATGGATATCCGCATGGTGATCATGGCCCCCACCTGGGGCAGCGTGCTGTTCAAGCTTCTTATCGACCGCTACAATGCCCGTCATGGATCGTCTGCCGCCAGTGTCGGCGATATCTGGCCCAACCTGCAGGTCTTCATTTCGGGAGGCGTGGCGCTCAGCTCGTACCTGGACGTGCTCAGGGACGTGATAAACAAGCCGGACCTGGATTTTCTGGAGACATACGGTGCCTCCGAAGGCTTCTTTTCGTACCAGACTGACCTGGACGACCCCTCCATGCTGCTGCACCTGGACAATGGCGTGTTCTTCGAGTTCGTCCGGCTTGAGGATCTGGATCGGCCCGATGCGCAGCGATTCACCATTGCCGATGTGGAGCCCGGCATCCGTTACGCGCCTTTCCTAACCACGTGCAGCGGCCTTTGGGCCTACGGGCTCGGCGATGTGGTACGGTTCACCAGCGTTTCGCCGCACAAGATCCAGGTAGCCGGACGCACAGCCGAAATGATGGACGGCTACGGCGAGGCCGTCTTTGGCGAGGATGCAAGGGAGGCCATAGAATCCGCCTGCAGCGAGACCGGTGCGCGCCTGGCCGACTACCACGTGGCACCGCGGCTGCTTACAAGTGAACGCTTGCCGGCCCACCAGTGGCTCGTCGAGTTCGAGCTCGAACCGGCGGACGACGACCGTTTCCTGCGAGCCCTCGACGCGCGGCTTTCAGCCATTAACCGGCATTACCAGATCCGGCGGGAGGCGCTGGCCTTCGATCCTCCTGAACTGGTGAGCTTGCCGCGCGGCACATACCGCGCCTGGCTGGAAGCCACTCGTCCATCCGTAAGCGCGCAGACAAAGGTGCCCCGCATGAGCGAGGCGCGTACGATCGCTGACGGCATCCTGGCCACTGCCGCTCGCATCCGCCGCTGAACGCCATTGCAGATGCGGCCGAGCCCTGTGAGGTGGCAGATCGATTCTCCCGGGCCTGTCCTGCAGAGGCTTGCGCAGGATCCTGCAGCTGTAAGTCGCGGAATGTGCCTGGCCCGTGAGTCTCCGTAGGCGGCACGCGCGCAGTCGAGCCAGGACAACTCGCCGGGCATTATCTTCAAGACCCTTCGGCGCGGCCCCTTTCCGCCTAGCACTACATGCCGTGACAGCCCGGACCCGGACACTCTCTGCTACCATGGCAGCGGCAACGCTGGCATGCCTTGCGGGCAGCAGCCTGACCAGCCGCTTCACGGCTGCACAGCCCATCCCGATAGAGGTTATGGCGGGAACCCGCTACGCCAGCTCCAGCATCGTGCTCAGCCGGTCCTTTTCCGCGGGATCGCGATTCGGCTTCTTTCACCTCGGCACTACAAACCTGAATTACGGTTCGGGCGAGGCAGAAGTAACCACGCAAGACCTGCTGTTTTACGAGCCGGTCCGTGGATTGCGCGTTGCGGGCGGTGCGTTCTACAGCTCGGCGCCCGGCTTCAAGCCCACTGCCGGCCTTCAGTACGTGCGAGCAGGCAAGGCATGGTTCGTTCTGCTGTCCCCCCGGACCGATCTGGAGCGGAATCCTACGTACTCCGTATTCTCGATTCTGCAACTGAAGCCCCCGCTTGGTGCAAAGACCAAGGGCTTCGCACTGTTGCAGGCGCTCTCGGTGCTGAACTCGGAAGGCCACGACTTCAGCTATCAGTGGATGCGGTTGGGACTGGACCTGGAAGGCAGACAGTTCGGTTTTGCGATCAATCTTGAGGAGTCGCGTACCGGGCCTGCCTTCGAGATCAGCGCCGGCGTTTTCGTTCGCCGCGAGATCTTCTAGCAGGCGCAATCTACAGGGCGTGCGCCTTGCGCCTCAGCACGGCCAGCCGCAACCATGGGGCTGCGGCCAGGCTGTGGTGCCATGCACGTCTGCATGTTCAGCGGCGTGTGTTCCTGCGAGGTGTTTGCTAAGTTGGTCGCACGCGCACTTAATTTTCACATCCCGCCATGAAAAAAGCACGCCTGGTCCTCGCCATTGTCCTGCTGCCAGCGCTTGCGCACGCGCAGCACGGCAAGGTGCAAGACAATCTCTCCATGGACAGCGAGATCCTTCAGACCGAGAAGAAGTTTGCCGTCTACCTGCCACCGGACTACGAAACAAACCAGCGCAGCTATCCCGTGCTGTATCTGCTGCACGGGGGAGGCGACGACCAGACCGGCTGGATCCAGTTCGGTGAAGTGCTGCACATAGCCGACCGAGCCATTACAGAAGGCCGCGCCACGCCCATGGTGATTGTGATGCCGGACGCCAGCGGAGAGCGGCGGGGCTATTTCAATGACGTGACGAATCAGTGGCGCTACGAGGACTTCTTCTTCGAAGAATTCATGCCGCACGTGGAACAGCGCTTTCGCATCAAGGGCGAAAAGCGCTACAGGGCGGTCTCCGGCCTCTCCATGGGCGGTGGCGGCACATTCATGTACGCGCTGCACCGACCGGACTTGTTTTCGTCTGCCGCCCCGCTGAGCGCGTCAACCGGTTCCCGAAGTACGGAGGCATTCCGGCGCCGGCTGGAGCGCCTCGGCATGGACGCGCCGGATATCTCGGAAGCAGACCTTGAAGCTTACGTTCAGCGGCACAGCGCGGTCTGGCTCATAGAGAACCTCCCGGTGGAAGACTTGCGGTCCGTACGCTGGTACATTGACTGCGGAGACGACGACTTCCTATACGAGGGCAATGCCCTGGCCCACATCGCGCTGCGCCAGCGCGATGTGCCGCACGAGTACCGGGTGCGCGACGGCGGGCACACCTGGACGTACTGGCGTAAAAGCCTCCCGGACGTGCTGCACTTTGTTTCCCAGGCCTTCCACCAGTATTGAACAAATCCTGCGTTTCCGATGCAGAAATCCTTGCGCACGCTCCTTCTTGTTGCCCTATTCTCCGGCGCCGGCCTCGCCTCCGCACAGGACCTTTCGGTCAAGTGGGGCGAGCTCACGGCGCCCGATTTCGTGCTTGCACTGGAACAGGCAGAGGGCGTTTGCATGCTTCCCTTCGGCGTCGTCGAGAAACACGGACCGGCCGGGCCCCTCGCGACAGACCTTCTCAATGTCCGCTTCGCCACGATCGCGGCTGCCCAGAGGGAATATGCGATTGTGTTTCCGGAATACTACTTCGGGCAGATCTTCGAGGCCGAGCACCAGCCCGGCACTATTTCCTACAGCCGGCGGCTGCAGCTGGAGCTTCTCCAGGAAACCGTCTCCGAAATGGGCCGAAACGGCTGCACCAAGGTCGTAATCGTTAACGGTCACGGAGGCAATACCAGTCTCATTCAATACTTCACGCAAACGCAGCTCGACGAGCCGAAGGACTACGTGGTGTACGCCATCTACTCAATAGGGGGCCAGGGCGAGCCCACGGCGGCCATGGCCCCGACCGGGCCAGGCGTGGACGGCCACGCCGGTGAGGGAGAGCTGTCTGTTGTCATGGCGCACCGGCCAGATCTCGTCCATCCCGAGCGATCGCCAAGTCAGTCAGGCGAAAACCTCCGGCGACTCAGTCTTCCGCCGGGCGTAACGACGGGTATCTGGTGGTACGCGAGCTTTCCGAATCATTACGGCGGCGATTCGTCGGGAGCGAACGCAGAGCGCGGCCGGGCCATCATGGAGGGGCTGATTTCCTTTTTTGCCGACGTAATCAGGGCTATCAAGGAAGATGAGGCAGCGCCAGCGCTTCAGCGCGAATTCTTTGACCGGGTCACGCACCGGGAGGACACGGACCAGTAACAGGGCCAGAGGGTGACCGCCCGCCGCGTGTTAGCGCAGGGCCACGCTATACCTCGTCTCAATGCCCGCAGAATGCCGCAGTCTTCGGCATGGGAGGTCTGCCAGGGCGCAGCCCGAGCCCGACAGGCTCGTCCCTGGCTCGCGCACCTGGCCGGCTCATTCGCGGGAACTCGCGCGCGCTGCGCGGGATCGCGGCTTGACGTGCCTGGTGCGATTTGCCGGCGCACGCCTTCCCGCCAGCACGGGATGCCATGTACGGTCGCGGCACCAACCGCCATATTATGTTGAAGCGGCGCCAATGGATGGGTTCAGCATGCGGCATCGGAGCCCGTGGGAACCATGGCAGCGCCATGCGATGTATGGCTTGGGTCGAATGCCTTGCGGGTTCTGGCAAACAACTTGACCGGATGCCGCCGGGGCAATGGCCGGACGCACAGCCGGGTTTCGTGCTGGCAATCATGACATGACCCAATTCGATACCGAGCCGCAGCAGAGAGCCCGCGCCGGCTGCGACTTGACAGTGCGCAATTGCCACCAGGCAAGGCCCACGCATGAAAACCGCTCGCCGCGGCTCTATGCGGCGGGACCCGGCATGGTATTTGCAAGCGCAGTGGATTAATCATCGGCGTCTGTGCGCTCGCAGCCGGACCCTGCTTCAAGCACACTTCGACATACTCACTCCACGACATACAAGGAACCATGCGATTCAATCTTTTGACGCTCGCCGCTTTCACGATAGCACTCGTTGCAGTGATTTCAAGCTGTTCAAGCGCATCCCAGCCAGGAGAGCACGGATCGGCCGAGGCCGCTTCCGAGCGCGAGGGGGAGCACGGCAATGAAGGCGCGG
Source organism: Rhodothermales bacterium (assembly GCA_965207385.1). Classification (GTDB taxonomy): domain Bacteria; phylum Bacteroidota; class Rhodothermia; order Rhodothermales; family Bin80; genus CAZXEU01. The sequence continues at coordinate 1,315,331 of CBDBLZ010000021.1, read as the reverse complement.
GAGAGCATGCGCCTCAGGGCGGAGAGGAAGGAGAAGACGGCGAGGAAGGCGGTGAAGAGTCAGGGGCAGAATATTCTCTGGATGCCACTTACGACGTCATTCGTGGCGGCGTCAGGCTGGTTATGGCCTATGATGCCGAAGACAATGCTTTCTCAGGTACTGTGGAAAACACTACCACGCAGCTACTGGAGAGCGTGCGAGTAGAGGTGCATTTGTCGAATGGCATCGAACTCGGTCCCACGCCTCCGGGCGACCTCGGGCCCGGTGAGAAGAGATCCGTCAGACTGGAAGCCGGCGGCACGGGCTTTTCGGGCTGGACTCCGCATGCAGAGGTGGGACGAAACGAGCATGGCCAAGAAGCCAATCACAGCTAAGGCGGTTGGAGTGCTGGCTGGCGCAGATTTGCAATAGAACCGGTCAGCTTCTCGGAAAGTGCACGCAAGTCACAGCCAGGAAACACTCAATACCTTCCGCGCCTGCGCAGTAGGCGCGCTGGCTCGGGTGGCTCCTCCTCTGGTGCGGCGGCGCATTCAATTCATCCACCGCCTGCAGTTTCTCGCAGACCACATTCGGCATTCCTTCTCCGGTTGCCGCGGAATCACACCCCGTATCACGACCGATGCGAATCGGCAAGCGGTAGGCAGACCCTGGCAAACCGCCGGACCATGGCCGGATGGCCGCACAGCATGAACCCTCGGGCTGCGCTACCGTCCAGGAGCTCCTTTACTGATACGGGTCCGGCGCCCACGTAGTGCAGCACGCCGCCGCGCTTCTTTAGCATCGCGAGACCGGGGGCGATGTCCCAGATGTGTACGCGGCCAATCAAGGCGGCATCTGCGCTCCCCGTCGCCACGTAGCAGATGTGCGCGATCGTTGAGCCCAGATTGCGCACCTTCCCAGGATAATCAGCGGCTAGGCGAAAACTGCGATGCAACCGTGAAATCGAAAGCAGAACCGATTCCCGGTGCAAACTGGCGGGCTCTTTCATCCTGGCTGGCTCGCCGCATCGGTAGACGGCGCCGCCCGCCCCGGTATGGAAGAAGTCGCCCGTGGCAGGCATTAGAAAAAAACCAGCCACCGGATCGGCTTCCTCCACGAGCGCAAGGCCAATTCCCCAAACGGGCAGGCCGGCGACAAATGCGGCCGTACCGTCTATCGGATCGACTATCCAATGCCGGGACCCCGTTCGGGGATGTTCGCGCAGATCCTTTTCCTCTGCGATGATTCCGTCTTCGGGAAACCGGGCCGCAAGCTGCTCCCGGAGGTAGGCCTGGACATCCAGATCCGCATCCGTTACGTACGACTGGGACGCCTTCCACCTGGGCCGAACGGTGCGGAAGTAGCGCAGCGCAATGCGGCCGGCCCCGCGCATGATCGCTTCAATCTCCGCCGCCTCTGACATGATCAGACGGGGACGCGCTGAGACCGATACTCGACAAAGGATTCGATCTGCTCAACAATGGATGCGCGTCCGGCCAGCATAGGAAACGGCGCCGGATCCGCCGACAGGAGGTCGCCCATGCGCACTTCGCTTCCGCCCAGATATCGCAGCGTGCCTCCGTTGCGCCTCAGCATCGCCAGACCCGGCGCCAAGTCCCAGATCTTGTCGTGACCCACAAGAAGAGCGTCCGCGGCCCCTGTCGCCACCAGGCTCATTTGAAGGCAGGCCGAGCCCAGAACGAACACTTTTCCTGGATACCCGGCCCGTAGGCGAAGAACCTGATGCACGCGCGAATGCGCGAAGAGTACCGTATCCCGTCCGAGCCCGGTACCGGTCTTCATGCTGCACAAATGACCATTCCGGTAGACGCCGCCTTCTTCCGCCACGTGAAAGAATTCGCGCGTCATGGGGGCGTAGACAAAACCACACACGGGTCTGCCGGACTCGACGAGTCCCAGGCCGATGCTCCAGGTCGAAAGCCCTGCCACAAACGGGGCCGTGCCGTCAATGGGGTCTATGGTCCAGTATCGGTCACCGCGTACAGGAGGCTTTCGCACGCTGTTCTCTTCTGCGATCACTCCGTCGCCGGGAAAGAGACGGCCCAGTGCCGAGACGAGGAAGTCCTGCACTTCGAGGTCCGCCTCCGTGACAAACGTATGGTCCTTCTTTCGCTCCGGTGTCGCATTCAGGAAGTAGCCGAGCGCCAGTTTCCCGGCCGATTCAAGGAGTTCATGGATCTGCCTTGTCTCGACCATGCTGTGTCCGGGAATTTCGCCACGCGTCGGGAAACTACGACTATGCCGGGGAATTAACTTCGGCCCTCGTGCGCAATCCGGGTATTGTATGGCCACACTCCGCATCGTCCTATGGTCCGGACCCCGCAATGTGTCCACGGCTCTGATGTATTCCTTCGCGCAGCGAGCGGATACGCGCGTCGTGGACGAGCCGCTTTACGGGCATTACCTTGTTCAAACAGGAGCGGAGCATCCAGGCCGTGCAGACATCCTGGCTGCAATGGACGAAGATGGCGAACGGGTCGTGAAGGACGTCATACTTGGCCCGTGCGACCGCAGCATCCTGTTTGTCAAGAACATGGGGCATCACTTGCTGGAGCTGAAATGGGGTTTTCTCCTGCAAACGGTGGCGGTAATCCTGATCCGGGATCCCTTCGAGATGCTTCCCTCCCTCATCAACCAGGTGCCTGAGCCGACGCTCGACGATACGGCCATCAAGCGCCAGCGGGAGATATACACGTTCCTGCAGGAGCACGGGCGCACGCCTTGCGTCGTAGATTCAAGGCAGCTGCTGCTAAACCCGCAAAATGTGCTGGAGCAGGTCTGTGAGGCCGTCGGACTCGCCTTTGACGAATGCATGCTTTCATGGCCGGCGGGGCCGCGGCCCGAGGACGGCGTCTGGGCTCCTCACTGGTACCACACTCTCCACGAAACAACGGGCTTTGCCCCATATCGCCCAAAGACCGCGCCTTTCCCGGCATTCCTGCGTCCGCTACTCGAAGAATGCCGACCGCACTACGACTTTCTATTTGGCCATGCCATAAGGGCATAAGCCGAGCCAGGGCAACACCATGCATATCAGCCTTCCAGATCCGCGCAACGACGATCTGCTCATCCACGTAGGAGGAGAGTTGCTTCCGCGAGCAGAGGCCAAGGTCTCCGTATTCGACAGCGTGGTTCAGGGTGGTGATGCCGTCTGGGAAGGCATTCGCGTTTACGACGGCCGCGTCTTTGAGCTGGACTCGCATTTGGATCGCCTTTTTGACTCGGCGCGCGCCATGGCTTTTGCGGACATACCAAGCCGTGATGCCATCAAGGGGGCGCTCTTCGAGACGCTCAAGGCCAACGGCATGCGGGACGAAACCCACGTGCGGCTGACGCTGACGCGCGGACGCAAGACCACCTCCGGCATGGACCCCCGCCTGAACAAGTTCGGCTCCACGCTCATAGTCCTGGCCGAATGGAAGAAACCGGTCTACGCGGAGTCAGGCATCCGGCTCATCACGTCCTCGGTCCGAAGGAACACGCCCCAGTGCCTGGACTCGAAAATCCACCACAACAATCTCATCAACAACATCCTGGCAAAGATCCAGGCAAACGCATCCGGCGTGGATGACGCCATCATGCTCGACACGCATGGGTTTGTCTCCGAGACCAACGCCACCAACATCTTCATCGTCAAGCGCGGGAAACTGCTGACACCGCATGCAGACAGCTGCCTGCCAGGAATCACGCGAGCCAGGGTAATTGGTCTGGCGCGCGATCTCGCCCTACCTGCACTGGAGCGGAACGTTTCGATTACCGAGGTGCACGCGGCGGACGAGGTGTTTACGACGGGAACCATGGGCGAGCTGTCACCGGTGCTTGAGGTAGATGGCCGCATCATCGGAAGCGGCGCAGCCGGACCTGTTACGCTGCGGCTGCGAGACGCTTACTGGGACCGAACACGCAGCGAAGGCGAGCCGCTTCCCTTCTAGGGGGCCTAGGGAATGCCCAGCACCTTGTGCGTCTGGAGGCTGAGCCTCCAGGGAGGATGCTCCAGGCAATAGCGCATCGCGGCGCCCGTATTCGCTTCCCGGTCCGGCCCGTCCATCGGCTGCAGGAAGAAGTGGGTAAACTGGAGGTGCTCGAAGCGCTCGGGCCCGAAGCCTGCCTGTGGATAGACCAGCTTCAGCTCGTCTCCCCGCGTTTGCACGAGCGGCGCACCAGCCTTCGGGCTGACACAGATCCAGTCGAGCCCGGCAGGTGCCTCCAGTGTGCCGTTGGTCTCTACGGCGATCTCGAACCGCCTTGCGTGCAGCGCCTCCACGAGCGCCTGGTCGAGTTGCAGGAGCGGCTCACCTCCCGTGCATACGACGAAGCGACCGCTTCCTGCTCTTGGCCAGGCGCGAGCCACGCCTTCGGCCAACTCTTCGGCAGAGGCGAATTTGCCGCCACCCGGCCCGTCCGTACCCACAAAATCCGTGTCGCAGAATCGGCAGACGGCTGTGGTCCGGTCACGTTCGTGCCCGCTCCAAAGGTTGCAGCCCGCAAAGCGCAGGAATACAGCAGGTCGTCCGGTCTGAGCGCCCTCGCCCTGCAGCGTGTAGTAGATTTCCTTGACGGCGTAGGCCATGGCCGCGGATTGTCAGGTTCGCTCAAGAAGCGCAACGGTGAGCCGGCTTACCGCGGTTAGGCGGCCTGCATCGTCCCGGATATCGATGGCCCATACGTGTACCAGCCCACCCATGTGGACGGGACGCGCGGTCCCGGTCACTATGCCCCGGTAGACGGAACGGATATGGTTCGCGTTGACTTCGATGCCCACGCAGACAAACCGCTCGGGATCCAGGCACAGCATGGCGGCCGTGCTGCCGAGCGTCTCCGCAAGCACCACGCTGGCGCCGCCGTGCAACAGTCCGCGCGGCTGCACGGTCCGGTGATCTACCGGCATGGTGCCGCGCAGGTAATCGTCCCCCACCTCGGTATACCGGATGTCGAGATGCTCCAGCATGCTGCCAGTTGCCCTGTTGTTCAGTTCTTCCGGGGACAGCTTCTGCTTCCAGATAGATGCCATGATTGATACAGGTCTTGTAAACTACGACGAGGTTGGGCCTACGCGGCGCCAGTACCGTGCGAGGCCGCGCCAGCTCCCTGAAGGCTGTCCCATGATTGTATAAGGAATACGGGCAGCGCCCGAGACAGCGCGCCGCATGGCCGCCATTTCGCGCGCGTGAAAGCCCCGTTCCGCTACCGGTTCATCTTCTCCCAGCGAAACGCGAACAGCCTCCGCCCACGCGGCGAGCCTTGCCGCCATCTCGTCCAGATGCCAGTCAACGTCAGTGACCGGGCCGAAGTGCGTAAGAAAGAGCCGCTCGCAAGACCAGTCGCGGAGTACTGCCAGGCTGTCTCGCCAGAGCTCCAGGTCGATGTCAGGGGGCGGCGCAACAGGTACGATAAACGGCGCACCCAGAACGCGCATGCCAGCTGCATCTCCGGCAAGCGCGGTACCTGAATCCTCGTCCAGGTAGCATACATGATGGCTGGCATGCCCCGGCGTGTATGCGACCCGGATGCGCCTCCCGCCGATTTCCAGATTCTCGCCGCCTCGGAGTGCAACCACGTTCGACTCCGGTACCGCGAGAAAGGTGCCCCACGTGGCCTCCATCCGGTCGCCGTAAATCCGGCGTGCACTCGCCAGCAAGCGGTCAGGACGGATCATGTGCCGTGCTCCAATTTCGTGCACGTACACTTTCAGGTGCGGATACTTCGCGACCAGGCTACCGGTGGCGCCGGCGTGATCCAGATGTATGTGTGTAAGGAGCAGTCCGTGCACATTCTGGAATCCGCCGGCAAGCCCGGCTTCCAGGGTCTGCATGGAGATGGCCGGGCCCGGGTCCACCAGTAGAGAACCCACGTTTGTTTCCAGCACCGCGCAGGCTACAAGGTGTGCCACGTCCCTGTAGCGCACGTCGATAAACCAGCTGCCTGCAGCGAATGGAACCATGGGGAGATCAGCTGCCAGAATACAAAGCTACGAGCCAGTGCAGTCATGGCCGAAGGCCAAGGCCGAGAGCGTGGCAACTACACGCCTCGGGCAGAGCTGGCCAAAGACCAATGCTACTCTCCTGCCAGGAACCGGCTCCGCCTGTCGCTTGCGGGACGCGTAGGCATGACCGCCCGAAAGTTGGATGCTAGTCCCGAAGGATCCGCTGCAGCGTGAATTCACACGCAATAGCCAGCGCGACCGCGTACAGGTGTATCGGATTTTCGCCGGGGAAGGCCATCTGCATCGCAAATGCCGCGCGAGCCCGAATCGCACATCATACCCGGCTGCGGCCGCCAGTCAGGACGGAATTCAACTCCGTCCCCGGGCCTTGTCCGAACAGGCAACTTGCGCCCCGGCCTTGCCGAAAAAGCGTAATCCCTGAACCCGCCGCATTGCTTCCAGGATACGTGGGCGAAATCCACGCTCTCCCCTGGCAGGCTCACCCTGCACTGCGCATCCTCACCCGTGCAGCAGGCGCCGTCCGGGCAAAGAGACCAGTTCCTGTCCCGGTTTTGTCAGCACACGGTATGATTCTTCAGCATCAAGCCACTTCAAGCCTGCGAATCATTCGCGACAAAGTGGGAGAAGCATCGCTCGGCACGTACCGCCATATCTCCCCCTTCCGTTTCAAGGACGATCCCGCTGTCTTCTGGCGTCATGCGGCCTATGACATGATACCGGGACGAGTCCATTCTCCGGAACTCCTCTTCGGCTACCGCAAACAGCAGGCTATACTCGTCGCCCCCGTAAAGTGCATATTCCACCGGTTCATCGCCGAGATATTCGGCCGCGGCACGGGTCTCGGGTGCAATCGGAAGATCCCGTACCCTGAGTCGAGCGCCGCACTTGCTTTGCCTGCACAGATGGATGGTTTCGGCGACAGGGCCGTCTGAGATATCGATTAGCGCACTGGGCCGAACGCCCCGCCGCGCCCAGTCCCGCACTACGGCTATCGGCGGGGACGGCCACTCCAGACGCTTCAGCGCTCCGGGAAACTGTTCACGCGGGGCATCACGCAGAAGGACTTGGAGCCCCGCGAACGCCGCGCCGAGATCGCAGGTTACCGCTATGAGATCACCTTCCCGCGCCCCGGAGCGCACCACAAGATCCTTTTCCGGAACCAGCCCCAGCATGGTGACAGACAGCGTGAGTGCTCGCGCTGCCGTGGTGTCTCCCCCTGCGATCCGAACCTCGAAATCGCGCGCTGCCCTGGCTATTCCACGGTAGATCGCTTCCACGTATTCGACTGCGGTACCTGCGGGCAGGGCCATCGCCACCGTCGCCACGCTCGGCAGCGCATTCATGGCCAGAACGTCACTGACGCTAACGGCAATGGCCTTGTAGCCAAGCGACTCCGGAGAAGTCTTGCCCGCCAGGAAATGCACGCCCTCGGAGAGCAGGTCTGTCGTAATGACCTGCACAAGCCCGCCGGGCAGGCGAAACGCTGCGGCGTCATCGCCAATTCCAACCACAGGCATTTCCCCCGCGTCAGCCGGCAATAATTTCTCCAGCCGGGCGATAAGGCCGAACTCGCCCAGATCGTTTAGCGGCTTTGGCGAAGACATTGGCGAAGCGGGGCGGCGTTACCTGGCTCTTGGAATCGGTCGGGTCCATTCTGCCAGATGGACCCGAATACTTGTGACTTCCACCCCTGTCACATGCATTCGGGTTCCCGGCGCAAGAGCGAGTCTGCTACCGGACCAAGCACCCGGACCCGCACGATGTGCCATCCGGCAGCTAGGCGCCCATGTACTACGCCGCCGCATCCGCTTGCATGTGCGCAGCCATGATTGCAGATCCCAGGAGATTCAGTCCTCCGTCCACCATAAGTGTGGTGCCGGTGATGTAGGAGGCAAGCGGAGAGGACAGGTAAACCGCGGCCTCACCGACTTCATGGGCATTTCCAAATCGCCTTAGCGGTATGCTCCGGCAGAGCCGCTCTTGAGCGTCTGCCGTCTTTGGCATAAGCCTCCGAAATCCTTCCGTGCCCTCCGTGATCCCGGGCACGATGCTGTTGGCACGTATGCCGTAGCGACCCCACTCCAGCGCCAGGTTGCGCATCAGGTTTTCCACTCCGGCCTTCGCCGCCCCGCAGTGGACCTGCCCTGCGTACGGGATGAGCCCCTGCCCGGCAGACACGAATAGTACTGCGCCGCGCGTCTCCCGGAGCTGGTCAAAAGCTGCCTGGCAGGCGTGAAAGGAGCCAAGGAGATCGATATCAACGACGGCCTTGAAGCCTCCCGGCGTAAGCTGGTCCGCGGACGCCAGGAAATTCCCGGCCGCCCCGCACACCAGCGTGTGAATGGGGCCTAGTTTTTGGCGCGCCGCCTCAAGGGCCGCTCGTAGAGCTTCGTAGTTGCGCACGTCGGCTACGTGCGCGGAAACTTTCGCGCCGAGTGCGGAGAGAATGCCAGCAGCCTCCGCCAGGCGGTCGGGGTTGCGCCCGCAAATCCCGACATCCGCTCCGGCCCTTGCGAATGCGCTCGCGATTCCGAGGTTGATGCCGCTGCCTCCGCCGGTAACAAAGGCGGTCTTGCCAGACATCAGAGAGCCTGGCAGGGAATCCGTATGGGGCATAGGAACTATGCTAGACCAGATTGTCTGTACTCTCTGCTAATGTACGGAGAGCCGCAGGTTATCTGTGGCACGATGCCGAGCCGCAGCGCGGGGTAAATCCGGACGGACCCGGGCCGAAGCAAGGTAGCGGGGCAATACCGCAGAATTCGAGCCCCCCCTCCGGAGAGCGGCCGGTCCGGTTCGCGATGCCTGCTCATTCACGAGCGCGCAAACCGGCTTACGGTTGTGGCAGGTTCGGCTTGAGTTTCGGCTGGCAGGGCCCTTGGAATCGCCAACCGCAGGACAAGTCGCGCGGTCTGGGCTAGTCGCGTCATGTTTACATGCCACGTGCCACTGAGCCCATGTTCCGGAATTGCATGCTGCGGGCACACCGACAAGTCGCCAATCAAATGGGAGAGCCGGGCGCCCCGTCTTCATTCATAAATATTCTATTGACTTACATGTAATTTTTGTTTTAATACTAGGGAGCGGGCGGGGCCCGCTTGTTACGGCTCTGGGGAGGGCGTACATCCTGCTGTGGGTCAGGATTGCGGTCGCCTGCCGGGATAGTGGCATGGCGATGCCGCTGATCGCGCTCAATGCATGTGCTGTTTCAGATTGCCTATCGGCCGCGAGTCCAATTGCAATTGACGGATACTTGAGTCACAGAAAGCGCCGCCACCATCTGCCTCCCCTGGCAGCCCTTTCTGCCATCAAAATTCTCCAGCGTGCGGCGCTGCTTGCAACCCTGGCCCTCGCGCACACCGCCACAGGCCAGCAATTAGGCCTTGAGTTGCACCAAGAGCGAGTCGAGATTGAAGGCATCTGTGAAGACATCATTGTGCTGGAAGGAGATGTAATTCCGCTGGAGTGTTCGTTGGCAGTCGGTAGTCGGGCGGGAATTCACTTTCGGTGGGATAGTCCGGACGAGCGCGCACTTCGTCTGCTGAGCAGTACGAACGACGTTTCTCCCATATTCAGTGCGCCTGCCGGCGGCGGGCGATTGGCTCGGTACGTCTTCGTAGTCTACGTCCTGGACGCGCAAGGAGAAATCGTCACCGAGGTCGAACAAATAGTGCTCGTGCGACCGTTTCCGCCCGAGGAATGCGCTACGGCAGGAGATGTCCCCTTGAAAGGTGACCTGGCACGCCGGTGCCGGGAAATGCAGGACGTTGACGACGGCCCCGCGCTAGGCGCTTCGCTCCCGCCAGACCTCTTTGGCGAACGTGCGCCGGTGAGTGATTTCGGCAGTGGGGAGCTTGCGCTGGATCTGTCGGAAAAGACCGCGGAAGCCGGACCGTATCTCAGGTGTCCGCTTTCGGTTACAGCCGAAAGCGGAGGGCAAATGAGCCTTGCATGCACGAGCGGCGCCGGTGATGCCGGCCTGCTTGAGTACGCCGCGGAGTTCGACTGGCCTCCGTTTACCCACACAGTCGCGATGGAGGAGGGCGAATTTGAATTCCGTGTGGCATTGCCTGATATAGCCGCCAGCGCTGAAATCCGAACTATCCGCCTTACCGCCACCGACCCTTCAAGCGGACTGGCAGCCTCTGCCTCGGTTCAGGTGCACCTGATAGATCAGAGCCCGGAGGTTGCGTGCGAGGACCTAATTGTGACAGAGGGCGAGCTCGCAAGCTTTGCCTGTGCTGCAGTCTCCCGAACAGGCGAAGACCTGATGCTTCAATACCTGCCGCAGACACGCCTGCCAGACTTGCCGTGGGGAGTATTCGAAAAGAGTCCAACCTTCACGGTGCCAGAGGTTTCAGCGGACACCACCATCGTCGTCACCGTCCGGGCGTTGGAGCCGGCTAACAAGCGCGTCGTGGAGCGAGCATTTTCGCTGAAGATAGTGGACGCCCAGGGACCGGGAGCTAAGGGGTCTCTGTCGTTTGTGAATGCGCCATACAATCCACCCGCGTGTGAAGATCTTCGGGAAGAAATGGGGATCGGCGAACGGATTCCATGGCACTGCGAGAATGTCGGCAGTCTTTTGGAAGAGATTAGAGGAGCCCGAATCGAAGAGTATCCGGACGCGCCGGAAATACCCGACCCTTCCAATGCGCTACAATTGTTCACTACTCCGGCGAGCGCCATCCTGGATAACGAGCCTGACGAGCGGCAGGAAAACGGAGCGCGAGACATGAGTCGATTGAAGGCGAATTCAGACAGCTCATTGTTTGACCTCGCAGAGGTAAGCGTACTGCAGATTGTTTGCGTTGGTAGCGCAAACAACAGAGAAGTTGATGAAGGAGCGGACGGGCAAGCGGAATGCGAATTTACGGGCCAAGATTCTAACAATAACCCTGTACCTGATTCGAATTACAGCTGGGGATGGACTGCAGAATCGGGAAACGATAGCGTGTGCCCCGCTCTGTCTCTAAGTGAGGACAATAGCGACGAACGAATCGTATACGTATCCTATCCTGTTGGCGAAGTGGCCAGTGACACAAGATGCGGGTATACGCTGTCAGTCGTTGAAGACGTTCAAAATAGCACCTTTAGTCAGACCCAATCATTCGATTTCACTATTGTCAACATTGTCAAGCCCATAAGCTGCGGAGTTGACAACAATGGTCGGACATACGAAGGCGGAGCGCCTGTAAACATAACGTGCTCGATCGGGAATCCTGCACCTGGCGCGTCCTACTCGTGGAGCTATGCAGCCCAGAACATGACGGATCCTGCACTCGCCAATAGGGGTAGCGGGCGCTTCAGGTTTACGCCACCGGCTACTATAACTTCGAATACGGACTATACCTATACGATCTCGGCGGTAAACTCGACCAATAGCGAAGCGGCAGACGACGACGACGTCACGATTACGGTCCTGGAGCTGGCAACCTTTGGCAGTGTTGGTTGCCCCCCTGGTAGTTGGACAGTGTACGAGGGAGATCCAGACGTTACGGTAAGCTGCAGTCCTACCACCAGTAACGGCGAGTCCGTCAGCTGGAGTTGGGCGGCGAGCGGGAATACTGCGAATTTGAATCAACTATCTGGAGCAAATACGGCAACGCCCACCTTCCTTGTGCCCGGCAGCATCGGCCGGGACATTGATTATCAGTACTCTGCCGCAGTGACGGCGGTAGGCCATGAAGATGCCGCTGCTACAATAAGCTTCAGTGTGCTGAACAACCAGACCATCGCGCTTTCATGCGGAGCGGATGAGTCCACCGTGTACCCCGGCGATCCGGATGTAACGGTATCATGCAGCGCCAGCGGAGAGCCCGGCGTGACGGACTTTGACTGGGAAGTAGAGGACCCAGGCGGAACCACTTCCAATCCGCCTTCCGGACCCTCGTGGTCCGGTCTCTTTAGTGTACCTAATACGGCCAGCGGCGTTGGCCGGTACACCTTCCGGATATTTGCGTCACGGACTGGCTACGATCCGGCGTCGGCATCGGTTACGATTACCGTCCAGCGGCGGCCTACCATCACCGTTTCCTGCCCGGATGATCCCATTGAGGTTTTCGTCGGGGACCCGGATATCTCCCTGAGCTGTTCCGTAACCAACGCCGCCGGCCTTGCTCTTGATTGGAGCTGGTCGCCGTCTGCGAGACTATCAAGCACAAGCTCTTCCAGTCCCACGTTCGACGTGCCGAGTGCCGGTGAGAGCTGGAATGCCACGTATTCCTACAGCGTCACCATCTCGAACAGCGAAGCCGAGCCGACCAGCGACTCGGATGTGTTGACCGTCAACGTAGATCAGCGCGAAGGGCTTTTCGTTTCGTGCACGGATCTTGAGCTTTACGAAGACGAGGGAGACCTCGTGCTCGACCACTGCCGGGCGGGTGGAGCGGCCGAGGGGCGGAGCCTTTCCTTCAGCTGGAGCGGGGATTACCTCGCGGATGCGTCTGGTGCTACCCCAACCTTTAGGACCCCGGAAGTCGAGCAAGACACCGAATTCCCGATTGCGGTTACGGTATCGGACGGCGTAACGCTTCCTGCCTCGGATGACTTTACGATCACGGTACTGGACCGGCCGATCCTGGCGTTGGCCTGCGACGGCGAGACCCACACAGCTTTCGAAGACGATGCCGACTTCGCAATCGGATGCGAGGCTACGGGAGTGGAATCCGGCATAACATACGAATGGCAGGGCCCGACGGCGCTACTTAGCAACCCGTCCATTGCCACTCCCATTTTCCAGATTGCACCCATCTTCGAGGACGAGACTTACGAGTTCACCCTGACCGCCTCCGCTGAGAATGCCATTTCTGCCGAAGCCGGAATCACCGTCAACATCATCGCCAATGCGGTACTTACGGCATCGTGCGAGCAGTACGATTATCAGCGGTTTGAAGGCGGTGAAAACGTCGATTTCGATTGTTCTGCTGCGGGAGCGCCGGAAGGCGCCGTAATATCATGGGAGTGGGAGACGGCTGGAAGTACTCCGAATCTCAATGATCTCCTTGGAGTTGCGACCGCCACACCGACATTCGTGGTGCCCGCATCGGTCGACCGGACCACGGTCTTCGCATATGTTGGTACGGCGTCCGCGCTTCACTCGGAGGACGCAGCCGTAGAAATCAGCGTAACCGTTCTAAACCAGGGCTCGCTTATCGCCAATTGCGAGTACCATAACCGTGTGAATGAAGGCTCCGGGCAGGTGGAAATTATGTGTTCGGCGAGCGGAGCGCCGGATCCGGGCGCCACCTACGGTTGGGAGTGGACAGCAGTCGGCGGCACGCCGCTTGAAAGCCTGACAGGCAGGATGTCTGGGTCACCCGTCTTTGCCGTACCGGACGACGTGCTGGACGATACGCGGTTCGAATACAGCGCAACGGTAAGCGCCGACAACTCGGACGACGGACAAGCGCGCGTTGTCATTACCGTGCTGGATGCAAAGGCACTTGCGCTGCCGTGTGACGGGAGAGTGTACGAAGCATACGAAGGGGATCCTGACCTAAATGTCGGGTGCGAAGCAACGGGCCTGCGCGAAGGTGCGGGTGCTAAGTATCAATGGACAGGGAGCCAAGAAGCCGTTGGTCTCTTGGACGACGACGACCTGGGCATCACAACTTTCCGTGTGCCCGCTGACGTAGCAGCCGACCAGCGCCATGAGTACACGCTCACGGTTTCGGCAGAGAGTTCAGTGCCTTCTACCGCCAACCTTACCGTACTTGTCAAGGACAGCGAAACGCTCCTGGTGCGGTGCGACCCGGCGCAGTTTTCCCGGTACGAGGGAGCTGCACCCGTAACAATCGGATGCACCGCAGAAGGCGCACCGGAAGGAGCCCGCTACACGTGGATCTGGCAAGCCGTCGGTGGCGCTGACATAGACTTGCTTTCAGATCGCACCGCCGCTGCGCCGACCTTCACCATACCGTCGAGCGTCGAGCAGACGGTCGTGCACGAGTACCGCGCGACCGTCTCGGCAGACAATTCCACCGATGGCCATGTGACAGTCCGCGCCACCGTACTCAACAATGCGACAATGACGCTGGCCTGCGATGGACAGGTCTATTCCGCCTTCGAGGGTGATCCTCCCCTGCCGATTGGATGTGAGGCCGAAGGCGGCCCCGAAGCAGACTACGTGTACGAGTGGACCTCCGAGGTGGCCGGCAACCTGGACAAGCTGAGCGACACCGGCATCGCCACGCCGGAATTTGCCGTTGATGCAGAGGTAGACGCTGACAGGACGTACCAATACAGCGTGCGCGTCACGGCAACCGGCGCGGATCCCCTGGAAGCCAGCCTGACGGTGATGGTCCTGGACAGCAGGCCAATCACGCTTACCTGTACCAACTACGAATTTGACCTGTACGAAGAGGCCGCCGACCAGCAAATCCGCTGCGAAGCCAGCGGATGGTCAGAGAATGCCAGCCCGACTTACGCATGGACTGCACGGGGCTCCACCGCCGATACCGAGCTGCTCACTGAAACCGACGCCGCGACGACGACCTTTCTGGTGCCCGACGCCGTGGATGCCGACGAAACGTTCGAGTATCGCCTTACAGTCAGCGCGGACCACTCAATTCCCGCCGAGGCGGACATCACCATTCGCGTGCTGAACAAGGCCCAGCTCGCGCTCTTGTGCGACCCGCAGGACCATTCCGTCTTTGAGGAAGAAGCGGACTTCACCATAACGTGCAGTGCCAGCGGCGCGCCGGATCCCACCGCCGCGTACCAGTTTGCGTGGACCTCCCGCGGGCCCGCCTCGCATCTTGAGCGCCTGAGCAATGCGGGAGCGGCTACTACGGAATTCCTGGTCCCCGCCGAGGTGGGGTCTGATTCGCTCTTCGAATACACCGTAACGGCTTCGGCGGAAAACTCCGACGATGCGGCTATGGATGTCACCGTTACGGTTCGCAACAGGCCGCCGCTCATTTTCGAGGAATCGATCCTGGACCAGATTTATGTGGTGAGCGAGGCGATAGTGCCCCTTAGATTGCCGCCGGTCACTGGCGGGGCTCCCCCCCATTCGTACGAACTTGCACCCGCGCCGCCAGATGGAATTGAGTTCGATAGCGGAACACGCATGCTGCAGGGAACTCCCAGACGCGTCATGGAGCGAACGCCCTATACATGGACTGCGACCGACACGCGAGGCAAGACTGCTACACTGGAATTTGCGATCGAGGTGCTCGAGGAGCCACCGCTCCTCGGCAGCCTGACGGGGCTCACAGTGAGCACCTCGGAAATGCGACTCGGTACGCATCTGCCTGGAACTGTCTTCAGCCTTGATCCAAGTATTGAGCAGGCGACGTCTGGCCTTGCCGGCGTTGTCCAGACCGGGCGCATGGTACTGACGGCCTCCGACAGTGTAGACCTCGATATCGAATTCAGGACACCCGCCACGCTCCGGAATACTGCAGCGACAGGCACAGCCGGACGCATTTACATTACGCCTCGTGCTACCCTTTCTGCATCCTGTTCATCGCTATCCTCCGAAGTCATTCGAGGATCGCTTACGCAGACACTGCTGCTGGATGGCGACTGCCATATGCTTCGCTTTGGAGGCGATATGGACCTGACCGACGCCGAGCCCGGCATCTATGCCGGCAACATTGACGTGCTCCTGCGCGAGGATGCAGCGGAAGAACTCTATCGGATACCCGTGGTGGTGACGGTGGAAAACGTACGGCGCGCCCTAACGATCGGACCCGGCATGGTCCGACTGGACGATGGCGCAGCTGATTTTACGAGTCTTTCCGAGACGCAGGCCATGACCCTCTATCCCACGGTGGCTGTCATGAGCTCTGACAACAGGCAGGGAGCATTCGAGATCTCAAATCCGTCGCTGGTGCCACTTGAGGTCTCTGTTTCGGCCGAATTCGGCTATGGGGCCGCGCCGGTCGCTGCCAACAATGCCATCATGCCGGGAGAGATCGTAACAGACACAACCGTCAGTGATCTGGGAGACTTGTCTGAGTTTGTTTCCATTTTCCCCGGCGTCGTCCTGCTGAATCCGGGTGAGAGCGGCCAGGTTAGATTCGAGATCAGGGAAGAAGGCCTCCCTGCACTGGAGCAGCGGGGCCATGCCATGCTGCTCAATTTCGTTTCGCGGCCCCGACAGTTTGTAAATGCCCAGGAGTTGCCTGAGGTAAACGATTCCGGAGTCACTGGAGAAGTACTGACGCAGGTATTTGGCGTATACGTTCCCGAGCGGGCCCCGAGCCAAATATTCGTGAGACGGGTAGTGACACCGGCCCCCCCGATTCAGGACAGGTCCGTCACGCTGGTACTTGAAACTGCTGATATCCCGTTCTACGGAGACGTAGTGCTGTTTGCCGGAAGCGAGGAATTTGGAAGGGCACGTGTACTTGTCTTTACGCGCAGCCAGATCAGGGTACCCGTTGGCATATTGCCAACGGACGGTGTACTTGTCCGGTTCGAGCCACATGACGGCAGAAGTGCTCCACCGGTACAGCAGCTGGCCCCTGTTCCGTAGAGGGCAACACACAACGCGAAGAGACTTGGCGTCCGCCTGAAATCCTGCTTGTGGTGGAGCAGCGCCAGGCTTCGAGGCGCGTGCCGCACATCTTCGTGCATCCCAGCCCTGCCTACTTATGCTGTCCCGGGATGCTGCCAGCGCGGTTCTCGGCAACTGCCGCCCTTTCCCGCCCGTGGCTAACAGGCAGCCATTTTTCCGGCAGCACCGAGCCAGGGTACCCTTCCGGTATAGTTGAACCGAAGCCTGCGACAATCCGGCCTTCGCGGCTGCCTGGACCCCTGCATCTTGACATACTATATAAATATTGCTATACTAGCTATATCACTATTGATATAGCTAGATGAGTCTCGAACACATCCTGCTCGGTCTGCTGCGCGATCCGGCCACCGGATACGACCTCAAGAACGCCTTTAATGAGACAGTACGGCATTTCTGGTCGGCTGAGCTAAGCCAGATCTACCCCGCCCTCAAGCGCATGGAGCACCGAAAGCTGCTTCGGAGCCGGCTCGAACCTTCACCAAGGGGTCCGGACCGCCGGGTTTACTCTCTCACAGAAGGCGGGCGAAAGGAGCTGCTGAGCTGGCTTCGCAGCGGCCCTGTAGTCGGCACGGAGCGGTTCGCGTACCTGGCCCAGGTCTACTTTCTGGATTCAATAGGCGACATACACGAAACACGCTCCTTCATGACCGCGCTCAGGGAGCACTTTTTGCGCTGGCTCGCCGAGCTTCGGGCCGTGGAGCAGGCCATACTGGCTGCGCACGGTGATGCACTGAAGGACTACAGTGACGCAGGTTTCCACCGGTTTGCGACACTGCGGATGGGAATTCATTCCATCCAGGCAAAGGTAAACTGGTGCGACGAAACAATAGAAACGATTGACTGCAGACTTGCAGCGGCATTCGACATATCGGAAGGTACGGGTGACAAACCGGAGGGCCAGGAGGGCCAAAAGCCATGAACATTTGGGGGCTGCTCTTTGCCGTCTTGATCAGCATACACGTCGCTACCGGATTTGTCGGCCTCGCCGCGTTCTGGGTACCCGTGGTTGCTCGAAAGGGGAGCCGCACTCACGTGCGCGCCGGCCGCGTCTATGCCTATTGCGCCTATGTGGTCACGCTGTCGGCCGTCACGGCGTCGGTCGGCCGGATCCTCTCGTACATGGTCCAGGGAATCAGCGTCACGGATCAGCCGGATATCTACGGAATTGCGCTGTTCCTGGGATACCTGGGGATCGTCACGTTCGCCTTCGTGCGCCAGGCAATGCGGGTTGTGGCAACGCGGAAAGCTCCGAGGCAATTGCGAACCGTGTTTCATGAAATCCTCGCCTGGACATCCATTGCAGGCAGCGTCGCCGTCATCGCATTTGCAGTCGTCCTGTGGTCGGGCGTCTCGCCCATACTCCTTGGTCTGAGTCCGATTGGACTGATAGCTGGCCGCAACATGCTGCGACAGATGTATCATCCAGGGGCGGAGCACATGGGCTGGTTTTACAGCCATCTTGGATCGATGCTGGGTGGTGGCATAGCCTTCCACACCGCATTCATCGTATTCGGGGCGCAGCGGCTGGTCACCTACGAATTGACCGGGGCCCTTGCCATGGTTCCGTGGATCCTGCCGACCGTCGTCGGAATCCCTGCCATTGTCATTTGGACCCGGCACTACAAGCGCAAGTTTGGCGCCGGGCGGTCCGTGCCAAAACCGAAACGGTCAGCCGCCTGACGAGGCAAGGCCGGATAGGCTCCAGCCCTGCACATGTGCCCCGCGTTTCCGGTTCCAACTCCGTGACTGTAAGCAGGGCGGGCGGCGTCTCGGTCAAGCAGGCTGCCAGGAGGTGTCCGGAGCTGAAGAACGGGCGCTCGCACTTCCGTGCAGGCTGGCTCGCCCGCATTGCCATCTCTGGCCGTAATGCCGCGCTGGGCTGAACATCCCCGCTTTTCTGCCAGGCACCAGAGCCGGTCTCCCGAACGCCCGATGGGCCGACCGCCCTCTGCCAGATCGATTCAGACCGTAAGGCGGATTCCTCGTAAGAAGCCCTGTCAGCCGTTTTGACCGAACCTGGCTACAGGGCGAAATCCGGTCTCGGCAATTGCCGATACGTCCCCGGCCTCGCCAGGAACATGACGGCAAGAAATTGGGCGCCTTCCGTACACCAGGCTGGCAGCACCCGGCTACACTGAATGCGCTTTCAGCCGCAACCAACGCATCTGCCAAGGGTCACGTGCTGTGCATGGCTGGCCGTCTTCCTACGGCGCGACAAACCGGTAGACCTCAAGGGATGGATTGGGGTAATCGTCCTGACCGGCCCGGCCTGGCCAAACGACGCGATAGGCCAGCCCGTTTGCAGCATGAAGGAAGAGCACCAGCCTGGTGCCCAGCTCTTCGGCAACCAGCTCGCCGTCCTTGGTGAATATCTGGTAGCCGCCTCCCCGATCATCGTTGTAATACTGAGCCATGAGCGTTTGATCAGTAAGCTCGAAGAGCCCCGTGCTTGTAGTTGTGTCCTTGCTCCAGTTGCCGAACTCTCTAATATTGCCCTGGACATCGCTGGGCAGATCGTGGCGAGGAGAGCGAAACCATGAGCTGCGCTGCGAAATCCTGTCCAGAAGCGTGCCATCCAGGGAGAACTTCAGAATATCCGGTTCCGGCGCCGAAGCGTAAAAGAGGTGCTCTCCATCCGCAATGAATCCACCACCGACCACACTGCGTGTGGCGTTAGGGAACTCGAAAGGCGGCATCTGAAATTCCTCAAGGGTCTTTCCGGCGGGACTCATGCGCCGTAATATCCGCTGCGTCCGGTCCGGCTGACCAGGATAGGAGCCAAAAGGCGTACCCGCCGGATCTATGGCGAAGGACCGAACACCTACAAAGCCCTCATCCACGCTTCCCAGGCAGCCTCCCTCCGCCGTGAAGCGATATCCCCACGGAATGGAATTCTGGATGAAGATGAATGCATCACTTCCGAAATGGGCAGTTAGCGGAAACAGGTGGAAGCCCGGGTGACACGCGGTCGGATCCAGCAAGGCCTGCAAAACTCCGGTCGAGTCAAACAGCAGCACTTGCTTGCCCCTCCGGTCGACCAGGAGCATGCGTCCCGCCGGGTCCACATCCATGTGGTCGATGGTTCCAATGAGCAGTGTGTCCGGATCGTCAAACCGAATCGTCCTCACCCTCTGGAAGTGCTTCAGCTCGAGCGGATCCGAAGCCTGCGCCCATGCCCGGGGAACGGGGGCGACAATCATGCAGAGCGCACCACTGATGAGTGCCCAACAGAGAGCTCGATTCAAGGCCGGCGCGGTACCATTTGACAGCGAAGCACCCGCCCGGCCTGTCTGACCTGCGAGATCCCGTCTCTCACTGGCGCCGGGTTCCATTACCGTCATGCGTCGTCGTCTTTATTGATTGGGCAAGTTCTTACCACGCCGACTTGGGAGCTCCGGCCCTCGTGTCCATGGCGGGAATCTACCGGCAGGACCTGGACGCACGTTCGCGGCAGATCCATTGCGGTGGAAGCCATCGCGATACGCATACGCGTGCCACGGGCGTATCTGGTTTCGTCAGAGTCGGGGAAGTCAGCAGCGTAGCACACCCGAGTGTACAGACGCGGCTACCATTGCGCGTAATCCGCAGGGCCGGCAGCAGGGAACAGCCACCGTCCGAATACCTCCCGGGCGATCCCGGCAACTAATGCCTACAGAGCACGACGCAGGCGCCCAATGCCGACAGAATGCGCTTTCTCTTGGCGATTTGTGCAAACACTGGCGACATCACGGCCGGCTGCGTCCCGGGCGACCTCATATTACCCGTGCACAGAGAGTGCGGGCACGGCCATTGCTCACATCGGCGGGACGAATCGGTAAACCTCGATAAGTGTATTGGGAATGTCTGCCAATTCGTCCTTGCTTGGCGGCACCAAGCGATAAGCGAGTCCGTCCGCTCCATAATCAAATCGCATTTGCACACCCAACTCCTCCGCAACGAGCACGCCGTCCTTGGTAAACACCTGGTAACCCAATCCCCTGGATGAATTCCTGTACTGAACCATTATGGCGTCTTCCGCAAGCTCAAAAATGTCTGTTGTGAGCGTGTTGCCGCGGTGAAAATCACCAAGGACGTTCCCAAACCCCTCAATGCCCAATCCAGTATCGCGGAGATCCTTCGAAACGTCACGGAACCACGAAGTGCGCTGAGAGAATTCGGCTACCACAGTACCGTCCAGCGTCAGTTTCAGTATGGACGGTTCAGCAACGCCAGCGTAGAAGATGTGGCTTTCGTCTGCGACGAGTCCGCCCTCGGCAATTCTGTGGGTTGCATTGGGAAATCTGCTGGCTGGCAAATCGAATTCATGGAGGGTCTTGCCAGCGGCATCCATTTGTCTGACAACCTGCTTTTCCGGATATCGGTAGGCTCCTATGAGAGTCCCCTGGGCGCCGACATCCAGGAATCCGCTCTGGGTCAAGATCCTGTACTCCGGGTCGACGCTTCCCAGGCAGTCCCCGTCGTGCGTGAATCGATATCCCCATGGACTGCCGCCGTTGGAAACGAAAATGGACTGATCCCCGACAAACTTGGCAATTACAGGTAGCGCCTCGAACCCAGGATGGCAATGCGGAGGATCAGGCACGGCCAAAAGCCTCCCTTCCGAATCAAACAAGAGGATCTCCCGCGCCTTGTAGTCCACGACGAGCAAGCGCCCGTCTAAGGCTACGTCAAGGCTCCATATCCATCCTATGAGCAAAGTATCCGGGTGCACAGCATCCGGGTCGGAGAGCGCGATCGTTCGCACCCACTCGAAATGCGCCAGTTGCTCAGCCTGCTCAGCCTGAGCAGCGGCAGACATTGCGATCACCAGGTGCAAGGATTGCGTGGAAGCGAACAGCACAAGGCATCGGGCCGCAAGCCGGTAACGGCGCAAGAGACTGCAGCCTCCAGGAGTGTCAGCTGAACCGGTAGCGATCATGGCATTCTGGAATTTCCTCCGTCGAACCGTGCAAGTACGCGGCGCCATACGGGTACAGTTCCTCCGCATCCCGACATGCCGCAGGTTCAGGGCAGCTCTGCTTAAGCGCCCACGAGAGGGTTTGAATTCACCACGCCGCATGAGCCCGTGGCCAGCAACAGTGCCCGATGCGAGATGCATGCTGCTTACCCGGGACCGGACGAGCGGCGTGCTATGGACGCCGCCTGTTCCGCGCTCCAGCCATGAAAGAGTCCCCTCCCTTCAAATGCAAGAATGACCGCGGCTACGTCGGCGCATCGGACGGACGGGCTATTGACGCTGCCATCAGTCCAGGACAGGCCGCGTAACGGCATGCACAAGGATGCTCCACGAGGAGTCAGGCATGGCCTTCCAGATTCGGAGGTAGGCGCGGGACTGGACTATCGCGTCGCTCTTGGCCGTCTGGAATCCGTACGTAAAGCCCAGATCTCCGGACTGCGCGACACGGCTTCCCAGCGGCACCCAGGAAAGCACCCCCCGGGTTTGCCGCAACGCCTCCAATGCACCGTCGCGCCCGCGAACCGGAGGCTGGTTTTCCCGCAGCAAGTAGATGGAATCGGCTGCGGCGCCACTGAATGCCCAGGCCGCACTCCTGTCCAGCGAACGCCGCCCCAGTTCCTTGTCCGCTCCCAGCATGGAAACGCGAGAAGCTTCCTGATAGAGTTTGCGGTTTGCCCGTACCAGCCCGGGGGCTTCTGTCGTATCCACGCGCTCCGGAGTCCGCGCGGGAGCATGACTCAGCCACGCCGTGCAAGCGATGAGCCAACGGCCTGAATCGCCCCTCTGCCAAACATTTACGTAGTGGCCCGACGCCGAATCAGCTCGCGGCCACAATCCGAGCGCAAACCCCAGATCTCCTGCTGCAGAAATATGAGCGTGCCGGATGACGGTCTTCCGCCTTTCATCCGGTTGTGAATTCGCCCAACTGCGGCCATCCACCGGGGCAGGACCGAGGGCCGTCGACGCGGGCGCCATGAACGACGCCATACCCTGCCGCATTCCCGCCGTGGCAAGGCTGTCAGCCAGATCGCGCTCGGCCACAATCAGCTCGGCAACCCATGTTGTGACCGGATCCGGAGAAGTACATCCGGCGGCGAGCACGCTGCACAGCAGCGTGACCAGGCAAGACCGGGAACAGAGCGCCGGCAAGGGCTTGTTCCGGCGTGCACTATTCACCCGCCAGCCGTGCTGCAGACATCAAATCGCGCAGTCCCTGCCTGCGTGCGTACGAAGCGGAGAATTCCGTGCTTGCCGTAAGGCCGAACAAAACCGTCACATCTTCAGCCTCGGCAATCTGAACGAAATACGCGGCGGGGATACGCACCCGCAAGAACTCGCCCCTGGGCACGGCAAAATTCACTATGTCTTCCGACGCCAGGTCGGCCCAGTCACCGGCCACGCCGTCGCTTACAATCTCAAGTCGGCGGTAATCGAGGTTCAGATCTGAGCTGCTGTCGTTGAAATAAACCAGGTCGACTTCACGCGGCGTGCACGATGCACCCGTGCACGAAGCTTCCGCGCGCCAAAGTACCCGCTGCCCGCTTGCAAGTCCTGCACTCATGTCGCTGTGACCGAGCACCACGCGCCGGGACGTGTACCGCGTTTCGTCGTCGTCCGCATGGTATCGCTGCATCACCCCCTGCGACCCCGCACAGCCGGCCATCACTATCGGCAAACAAAGCCACAACGCGCAATGCACTCGCCACGTCATGCTTTCTCTGCTTTCAAGGGACCGACTCTCCACAGGCTGGGGAATAGATAGCTGAGCACGAGCAGCAGCACGCCAAATCCCATAAACAACATGATACGCCACACGGCACTCAGCTGCGCCAGATCTACCGCAATGAGCTTGACAACCACGCAGCAGAGAGTCACTACACCCGCAACCCGCACTGCATCGCTTTTCAGCTTCCAGCCCGCCAGTAGAAATGCAACGGCGCAAAGCCCCCACGCAATGCTTGCATACGCCTGCCCGCTCTCCAGCACCACGGCCTCCCTGTATAGCCACAGGAGGAATCCCGAATAGACCACAAGCCAGTATGCCCTTTGCTTCCAGGCTACCGTGAGCGTCCACGCACTTGTACCCATGAGGGCAAGCACCGCAAGATCAGCTGCCGCGTCCCTGTTGAACACAGGCGGAAAATCGCCGGACAGGCTCACCATGCGCGCGAGGAGCGCAATCGATACTCCCGCGGCCAGCGCCGTTCCCAGGTAAGCAAAGGCTCGGCCGCCCAGAAACCTCGCCGACAGGTGCAGCGCACAGGTGATGCATGCCATTGCGAGGTAAAGCTCCCAGAAGGCATCTGCAAGGTGAGAAGAAACGATCACAGCCACCAGTGCCGCCGCCACGCCGTGGGCCGTTGCCGCATGCCGCATCTCAAGGGACCGGAGCATCGCAAACGTCGCGGCATAGCCGATCATGAGCAGGGAGCCGGCCACGAGCCAGGCCCATTCGGGCCAGTCCCACAGTGAACGCGAAATGCTCGCCATTATGCATGCACCGAGCACAGCCGTACCCAGATCCGGACGGCTAAGCAGCAGCGCCTTGAAACGCAGCGAAGGAACAGGCCACCTCTTCGGCGCTGACTTGGTCCAGGCGTGTCTCAACACGGGAAGGACTCCTGTGGCAAAGAGGCAGAACACGTAACCCGCTTGCAGCGATGCCCTGTCCACAAGGCCGAGGTCCGGCATCTGCGGCAGGTTTGCCCAGCCCGCTTGCAGCGCGGAATATCCCCCGACCGCCCCGGTCCACAGAAGAGAGCGCCATCCCGTGCGCAGGTAAATGCCTGCGGCACAGGCGATAACGAGGCCGATGTATATGACCAGCCCTGTCGCCGTGCCCTCTGCTGTGCTCAGCAGGAATGGCGTGCCCAGACCCCCGAGCGTCGCCACCAGAGCCAGAGCCTTGCCCTTAAGGCGCACGGCCACTACGAAGCACCCAACCGTAGATGCGGCGAGGGCAGCCAGTGCCAGGGCGTAGGGAATCAGATCATAGAACTGAAAGGCGGCGAAGACGGTAACGAAGAAAGTCGCAATACCGCCGCCCACCAAAACATGCGCCAGCGACGCACGCCGCCCGGCAAGCCTTAGCCCGGTGGCAACGAGCATCGCGGCGAGTACAGCGCCAAAAGCCACCCGTACTTCGGGCGTAAGCCAACCCCGGTCGATGCCGAATTTAAAAAGAAGGGCCAGACCGATAAGCAGGAGGCCGATGCCGATGCGGCCTACCCAGGCGCCGCTTCCGACCTCCTGTCGCAGCCTGCTGGACAGCGATACCCTGTCTTGCGCCTTGGAGTCCGCCCGCCTACTGGCGCGGCGCTGCAGCACATCCAGATGCTGCTGCATGCCGCGCACCTGCTCCTCAAGCGCGGCTACGCGCCGGGCGAGATCATCGCTATTCTCCATGCCCAGGGAGTATCTGGCTATTCGCCTTGCATGTCCGCATCCGTGAGGACGGGGATGTCCTGCTGCACGGGCGGCATCAGGCCGCGGCTGGAGAGCCAGGCATCGCTCCGCTGCACGGAGACTGCATCGTACTGCTGCAAGACCGGCCCATTGTAGCGCCCCCGCCTCGGACCGTTTTCAAGTTTGAGCACGCCGCGGGGACACACCGTGGCGCACATTCCGCAGCCAACACAAGAGGCGCGCACGATGTTTTGCCCGCGCTGCGCATACCACCGCACGTCGATGCCCATTTCGCAGTACGTGGAGCAGTTTCCGCAGGAGATGCACTGCCCACCGTTAGTCGTGATTCTGAATCTGGAAAAGTACTTCTGCAGCAGGCCCAGAACCGCAGCCATGGGACAACCAAAGCGACACCACACGCGGGAGCCCATAATGGGATAAAACCCGACGCCGATTACACCCGCAAACACCAGGCCTATGAAGAACCCGTACAGCTGCGAAAACGTCCCGGAAAGGCTGCCCAGAATCCAGCCTCCGGTCGCCGAATTGCCCCACAGCAGAGCGGTCGTCAGCACAATAAAGACGAGCACCAAGTGCACCATCCAGCGCTCAATCTTCCATGAAGCCAGCGACTTGTCGGACAGGTGCCTGAACGGATCCCCGGCCGTTTCCGCAAGACCGCCGCAGCCGCATACCCAGGAGCAATACCAGCGTTTGCCGAAGAAGTACGTCAGAACGGGCGTGGCGACAAAAAACATCACCACGCTCCAGGAGACCATGAAAACGCCGAGCCCGGACGGCGACGCCAGGAGGCCCTGAAGGCTTCCCGGCCAGAGATAGTCGTACTTCAGCGGCCAGAAATAGCTGAAGTAATACTCGGGGTGGTTAAGCATGCGCAAGAAGCCTGGCAAGAGAAAAGCCAGCCCCAGCTGGAAGAACATCACCGATATCGTGCGCAGTATCTGGTATGGGTTGTCACGGTACTTTACGATCATGCGCGCACCCATGACCAGGACCGCGAGCGTGTAGAAGAAGCCGTACAGAAACCACCGATCCGCAGCCTCACCGCGGAGTACGTAGCTCAGCGCATCGGTCATGCGCACCAGGTGGTCAAGGCTTTGCGGCGCCCAGTAAAGCAGGATGTAAAACCCGGTAAGGACGATGCCCAGGATCCATCCTGCCATGCCGCGGGCCGTGGCGGAGGAAAACCAGATGCCGTTGTTGTCTACGCCTGCGGGCCTCGCCAGATAGGAACGCACCAGCACGGCGCCGCCTGCCACTATCCCTCCGATGCTGGTCCAGAAGGAGAGCACGGGAAAAGAGCTGCCGGCCCCCGCAAAGGCTACGAGCAAGCCGACCAGTCCCAGTCCCACCATGGCCATGCCCAGTCTTTCGGTGCGCGTGAAATCGCCGCCCGGTGTTGTTAGCGCAAGGCTTGGATTAGTGGACATGGCCTGCCTCCGTCTGGTGGAAGATACTGCCTAACGCGGCCGCGTAGTTGGGCGCAAACTCGCCGTCAAACAGCACGGCGCGCAACTGCCGGACCACATCGTGTATGGGCTCGCCCCGCAAGATCCAATGCTCGCACAGATCGTGGCGCAACCGGATGCCCAGGGAATTGAATCCCACCACCCGGCGATCGCGCTCGGCGTAATCGATCCTGAGCAGCTTTCTGCGCCCCTCATCCTGCCAAAGCAGCGTACGGACGCCCGCTGGCCGCCGCGGCGCAATGGTGCCGTATGTCTGGTACTCAATCGTAAAGAACTTGGCCGAATTGAAGAACACGCCCCGGTCGTACGCCGTGCGCGTTCCGCAGATGGTCCGGGCGACCGTCCGGCCGTGCCTGCGACCGGTATACCACAGCTGTTCGATGCGCCGGCTGCCGATTCCGTCCCGCCGGAATTCCGCGCAATCTCCCGCGGCGTATATACCCGGGACGCTGGTCTCGAAATACTCGTTGACCAGTATTCCCCGATTGGTCTCCACCCCGGATTCGCGCACGGCATCCGTGTTTGGATGCACGCCTACGGTAAGGCCAACCAGCTGGCAGGGCAATTCTTCGCCGCCTTTCGTCACCACGGCCCGGGCGCGGCCGGCCGCATCGGGCAGGATCTCACCCAGTTCCGTGCCCAGGCGCAAGTCAATTCCGTGCGACAGGATCTCCTGACGGATGAGCTCGGCCTCCTCGGCGGGTAGCACGTAGTCCATGTACCCCTCCTCCCGCACCAGGAACGTAACCGGAATACGGCGGGCGTGCAGCATCTCGGCAAGCTCAATACCAATCAGCCCGCCCCCCACGACAACAGCTCGGTCGGTATCCCTGGTCCACCGTTCCAGCGTTACCAGATCCTGGACGCCGTAAAGACCCTGTACTCCGTCCAGATCCTGTCCTGGCCAGCCGAACTTGTTGGACCGCGACCCCGTGGCAACAAGAAGCGCGTCATATGAAAGACTGCGGCTGCCGCCTACCGCCACCAGTCGCCGATTAGTATCAATACTCGTCACGTAGCCGCGGACCAGGTCAATCCGGTTCTTCTGCCAGAAGTCGTCTTCGTACGGCTTGGTATCTCGGTAGCGCATGTGTCCCATGTAGATGTACATGAGCGCGGTCCGGGCGTAAAAATGATCGGTTTCCGCAGAAATCAGCGTGATGCGGTAGTCGCTCAGCTTGCGGATGAACCGGGCAGCCGTTACCCCCGTAACACCGTTTCCGATTATGACTACGTGCTTCGACATACCGGCCTGTCTTCCCAGACACGGAAAGGTACGCAATTTGGCTGCCCGGCATGCCGCCAGGCAGGCGGCTGCTGACACAGATCAGCTTCCCTTATGCTATACGGGCTAACGGGCAATACGGACAAGGACGCCATCTGGAAACCGGCGGCAGACCTGGTATCCTGGCTTCAAGGCAAGCGGCTGCCGTGCCTTCTCGACGCGAATGTGGCGAAAGGACTCGCCCAGCGAGGCCATTTGGCCGGCGCTGGCGTGCCGAATTGCAAGGCTGACGAGCTTGCCACGCGGTCGGACGTCATCCTCTCGTTTGGCGGAGACGGTACGCTGCTTCGCACGGCGCGCATAGTGGGCACGGCCGGCACGCCCATCCTGGGTGTCAACATCGGCCGGCTGGGCTTTCTGGCCGACGTGGAAACTGTGGATATCCGCCGGGCCATAGACAACCTGGAATCGGGTGCATATGCCGTCGACGAGCGGCTGGCGCTCGCCATGCACGTCGAAGGCGAAGGCACGAGCTGGGCGCTGAATGATGTTGTAGTTGCTCGCGCAGGCCCGGCTGGACTCGTAGCCCTCGACGTAACGATTGGGGGCGCACTCTTGAACAGGTACTGGTCGGACGGCCTCATCGTCGCCACGCCTACCGGCTCCACGGGGTATTCGCTCGCCGTTGGCGGGCCTATTCTGATACCGGGCAGCAGCGTGCTGCTGCTGAGCCCGATTGCACCGCACAGCCTGACGATACGCCCGGTTGTCGTGCCCTCCGATTCCGAAATCGAGATCCGCGTAAGCGGCGGCCACGTGCCCTACATCATTGCCACGGATGGACTCAGCATGCGTCCGCGAAGCGACAGCGTTGCCATCCGCATCCGGAGGGCCTCGCACACGATTAGGCTCATCAAGTTTGCCGAGCGGCCCTATTTTCAGACCCTCCGGTCAAAGCTCTCCTGGGGCGTGGGCCCGCAGGCAGGCGTAGTCTACGAGGACGATGCGCAACTCGCCGACAAAGGTGCCCGCTAACGCCACGGGCATCCAGGGAGCCTTGGCCGCGGCGGCGCTCGCCCTGCTCTTAAGCAGTTGCGCCGCCACGCGGCCCGCCGCCGTGGGTTCGGTCGACCGGTTTCCGAACCACACGGAGTCGGAAGTGCGCGCCTTACTGCGCACCGCGATTTCCGACACGGTTACGAGTCTGCGAGCGGAGGCCATGCTTTCCATCCGGTCACCCTATTACAGCGGTACAGCCTCGGCCCGAATCATGCACCGCCGGGGCGACTCCCTTCTCGTGTCGCTCTACGGTACGGCGCTGCGCATTGAAGCAGGCAGGCTGCTTGTGACAACCGACAGTGTCTTCTTTTACAACAGACTGCAGAATCAGCTGTACTACGGTCCCTCGTCGGCGTTGTCGCAGAGGCTGTCCACCGCCCTTCTGGAAGGGCCGGTTCTCGAGAGACTCTTGGGCGTTATGGTGCCGCACGGGCCGGATATGGCGCTAAGGGCTGACTCCGCCCGCGCTCAGTACCACCTGGAAGACAGCACACTGCATTTCATCATCGTCCCGGGCCTGTGGCGCACGACAAGCTACACCCACAAGATGCCGGGCGGAGACCTCATTGAAGCCCTGGCCTTTACGGAATTCGATGCAGAGGCAGGCGTGCACTTTCCGCGGCGCATTATACTGCGCCGTCCCCGTGAGGGCACCAACATATCCCTGCGCTACGGCGAATTGCAGCTGAACCCACCCTCTCTTTCCCTGTCTCTGGACGTAGCTGCGGACGTGGAGCGTCTGGACATGGGAATGCTGACGCCCCGCAGATAGCTTGTTCGGCAACTGTCCTGGTACGCCGACTTGGAACCGTGCCCGGAGAACCGCGCCGCAGCAAATCAGTTTGTCCTTGCCGCTTGCCACGAGGCGGCACGATCCCGCATAAACAGCAAATAGTATGTCCAAGAGCAGTCCCTATGACGTCATTATCGTCGGCACCGGACCGGGTGGCTACGAAACCGCCATTCGTGCGAGCCAGCTTGGCTTTCGCACGGCCGTCATTGAAAAGAACAAGCTGGGAGGCGTGTGCCTGAACGTGGGCTGCATACCCACGAAAGCCCTTCTCAAGAGCGCGGAGCTCGTGGAGTACAGCGCGCACCTTGCCGACTACGGGCTGGAACTCGAAGGCACGATCCGCCCGGACTTTGCCAGGGTGATCGGCCGCAGCCGCGACGTGGCAGACAAGATGAACAAGGGCGTGGCCTACCTGATGAAGAAGAACAGGATTGACGTGCATTTCGGGCACGCCGCACTGGAGGGTGCCGGCACCGTCCGCGTTTCTCCGTCGGTGGACATGGACGGCAAAGCCATTGGCAGGGACAAACTCCTGAGCGGACAGCATATCATTCTGGCCACCGGAGCACGTGCTCGTGAAATCCCGACCTTGCCCATTGACGGCACGCACATCATAGACTACCGGGGGGCTCTGCTCCAGAAGACCGCTCCCGGACGCCTAGTCATTGTGGGAGCCGGCGCCATCGGGGTGGAGTTTGCCTACTTCTACCACCATATGGGCACAGAGGTCACCATTGTAGAGCTCCTCGACAGGCTGGTGCCGATAGAGGACAGGGAAGTTTCAAAGCAGCTCGCCCGCTCGTTCAGGAAAAGCGGCATCAAGGTCGTGACGGGCGCCATGGTCGAGGGCGTAGCAAGCAAGGACGGTGCCCTGGAAGTAGCCATAAAGGGCAAGAAGGCCATTGAATGCGACCAGGTGCTTTCGGCAGTCGGCGTGGCTGGCAATGTGGAGGATCTCGGCCTTGAGGATCTCGGCATCGCGGTGGAGAGAGGCTTCGTCAAGACCGTCGAGTTCAGCCGCACTACCGTAAAGGGCGTCTACGCCATCGGCGACGTGGCGGGCCCGCCCTGGCTGGCCCACAAGGCCAGCCACGAGGGCATTATCTGCGTGGAGAAAATCGCGGGTCACGACGTGCGCCCGCTGAATCGAGAGAACATTCCGGGCTGTACGTATTGCCAGCCCCAAATCGCATCCGTGGGGCTAACCGAAGAGGCAGCCCGTGAAAGGGGACTCGACATCAAGGTGGGCAAGTTTCCCTTCTCCGCCTCCGGCAAGGCCTCGGCGTCCGGGCACACCGACGGCTTCGTGAAGGTGATTTACGATGCCCGCTACGGTGAATTCCTGGGCTGCCATATCATAGGACATGATGCGACCGAGCTGATAGCCGAGGCGGTCACCGCCCGCGAGCTCGAAACCACCTACCACGAGATCCTGGAGGCGGTGCACCCCCACCCCACGCTCTCGGAGGCCGTCATGGAAGCCACCCGGGCCGCCATCGGCGCATCCATCAACATCTGACGCCTAGCGGATCACGGCCCCGTTTTCGCCTTCGGTCGTCACCATTGTGAGGCGGCCATCCCGGTCTTCGGCCATCAGCAGCATGCCCTGGCTCTCGAGCCCCATCATGCGGCGCGGCTGAAGGTTGGCCACCACCACCACGCGCCGCCCCACCAGGGTTTCCGGCTTGAAGTGCTCAGCCACGCCCGCAAGCACCTGGCGCCGCTCGAAGCCGAGGTCCACCTCCAGCCGAAGCAACTTGCGGGACTTAGGCACGCGCTCAGCCAGCTGCACGGTGCCCGCTCGCAAGTCCATTCTCGAGAACGTGTCGTAGTCCATGGTCGCCTTCCTGTCTTCGTACGGCGGACCGGAGGTTGCGGAGGACAACTTGGCTATCTGCTCTTCAATCACGTCATCCTCAAGCTTTTCGAACAATATGGTAGGCGGTTCGACCCGCTGGCCAGTCTCGAGCAGCGGATTTGCCGCCTCGTCCCAGCCTGCCTGCCCGCTTGGCCGCTGCGCGGGAATGCTGGGCCGTATGCCCTCCAGGCGCAGCATTCCTCGGAGCCTCTTCGCCGAAAAAGGCAGCACCGGTTCCGTCAGTACGGATAGCGCGGCGCATATCTGCAACGAGACATGCACCGTGTTTCCGCAGGCGGTGCGGTCCGTCTTCCGTGTCTTCCAGGGCTCGCAGTCGTTGAAGTACTTGTTGCCGAGGCGCGCGACGCTCATGGTCTCCGCAACCGCTTCACGGAAGCGAAACCGCTCATAGGAGCGGCCAATGCGTTCTGGTGCTTCGGCAAGCTGCTCCAGTGCAGCCAGATCCCTGGCGGCCGGTCCGGCCAGCGGCGGCACCCGGCCAGCGAATTCGCGCTGCGCAAACGTCAGCGTGCGGTGCACGAAGTTGCCGAGCACATCGGCAAGCTCCGAGTTTACGCGCCCCTGAAAGTCCTTCCAGCTGAAGTCCGCATCTTTCGTTTCGGGGAAGGTGGTGGCAAGTGTGTAGCGAAGCAGATCCGGCGGAAACGTCTCCAGGTACTCGTGCAGCCAAACGGCCCAGCCCCGACTGGTGGAGAGCTTCTTTCCCTCGATGGTCAAGAACTCGTTTGCCGGCACGTTGTCCGGCACTACGTAGTCTCCGTGCCCCATGAGCATGGCCGGAAACATCAGAGCATGAAAGACGATGTTGTCCTTGCCGATGAAGTGGAGCAGCTTGGTGCCCTCATCTTTCCAGTACCGCTCCCAGAGCGTGGTATCTCCCTGCAGCGCAGCCCATTCTCGCGTCGCGGATATATAGCCGATCGGCGCATCAAACCAGACATAGATGACCTTTCCCCTGGCATCAACGCCTGCCTCGCGCGCAACGTCCTCCGGCACCGGCACGCCCCAGGGCACGTCCCTGGTGATGGCTCGATCCCGCAGCCCGTCCGCAAACCAGGAACCGATCTGTCCCAGCACATTGGGCTTCCATTCGGGATGGGCGGCCACGTATTCCTGCAGCTTCGGCTGCCAATCACCCAGCGCAAGGTACCAGTGCGTGGTGGTGCGCAAGACGGGAACAGCGTCAGTGAGCGCACTGCGCGGATCGATGATTTCAAGCGGGCTCAGCGAGGCGCCGCACCGCTCACACTGGTCTCCGTAGGCTTCTTCGTAGCCGCACAGAGGACACGTTCCGACCACGAATCGGTCTGCCAGAAAGACATCGGCCTCCGGGTCATACAGCTGCTTGTCTGTCTTGAGGGTGAAATGCCCGCGACGTGCCAGCTCGCGAAAGATCTCCTGGCTCGTCACCTCGTGCGTACTGGATGTCGTTCGGCCATACAGGTCGAAACTCATGCCGAAGGCGGCAAAGCTGTCCCTGTTTAGGGGATGGTACCGGTCCACGATCTCGCGCGGCGTTACGCCGTCCTTCAGCGCGCGCATGACGATAGCGACACCGAACTCGTCGGAGCCGCATACATAGACCAGGTCCCGTCCCTTGAGGCGCTGGTAGCGGCAGTACAGGTCAGCCGGCAGGTAGGCTCCTGCCAGGTGACCGATATGTATGGGCCCGTTCGCGTAGGGAAGCGCGGACGTGACCAGTATCCGTTTGAATGCGGCCATGCAACAGGAAAATTGCGGCTACCCGAACGCCTTCCCCGCCCCATCGGTTCATCCGACCGGCGCGGCAGATGGGATGCATTCAACAGATATTAACTCCCTGTCCCTCGGGAATTGGCTAATTTATCCAAATGTTTACTGCGCGAGAGGCCTCCGTAAGGCGCAAGACGAACGAGACGGACGTATCCGTACGACTGAATCTCGATGGAAGCGGACGCTACCAGAACCGGACATCCGTAGGATTTCTGGACCACATGCTGGACCTGTTCGCCAAGCACGGCGGATTCGATATCGAAGTTTCATGTGACGGCGATGTGGAAGTGGATGATCACCACACGGTGGAGGACGTGGGCATTACGCTTGGACGGGCATTGGCCGACGCCCTGGAGGACAAGGCCCATACTGCGCGCTACGGACACGCTACCATCCCCATGGACGAAGCTCTGGCCCGTGCAGTGATCGACCTTTCCGGCCGGTTCACGCTGGTTTTCGACGCGGAATTCGGGCGGCCGATGGTGGGTGATCTGTCCACGGAGCTGGTACGGCATTTCTGGTACAGCTTTGCAGAGCAGGCCTCGGTGACACTGCACATCAGTGTGCTATGCGGCGAAAACACGCACCACAAGATCGAGGCCATCTTCAAGGCCGTGGCGCGGGCGCTGTCAAAAGCCGTTCGGCGCGAGGCAAGCCATGCCCGCATTCCTTCCACGAAAGGATCGCTGTAGGCACCAGTCCACAGGGCGGCTGCCGAGCGACATCATCAGGCAATCATGACACTTGGTACGCAGACCATTTCTGTTATTGGCGCCGGCAACATCGGCAAGGCACTCATCGGAGGACTCCTGCGGAAGGAATACCTGCCGCCGGATTCCATTCGGGCAACGCGCCGCCGGCCCGGTGGCATCGACGCACTCCGGGAGACGTTCCCCGGCATTCTTGCGGGTTCCGACAACAACTGGGCCGTAAGTGGTGCCTCGCTCGTCATCATTGCGGTCAAGCCGCAAAACGCATCGGGCGTAATACACGAAATACGCGACAGCGTGGCTCCCGGTACCCTGATTGTCTCCGTGCTTGCCGGCCTGACGACGGAGGCCATTAGAGCGGGCTTCGGGCAAGCGCTCCCCGTGGTGCGCACCATGCCCAATACGCCCATGCTGGTCGAAGACGGCGCGACGGCCATTGCCGCCGGCGAGCACGCCACGCGGGAACACATGGAGGTTGTGCGCCGCATGTTTGAAGCTGTGGGAACGGTCGAGGAGGTGCCCGAGCGCATGATGGACGCCGCCACGGGCCTCTCGGGCAGCGGCCCCGCCTACGTGTACATGCTCATCGAAGCCCTTACGGACGCCGGAGTCAAGCAGGGACTGCAGCGGCCGACATCGTTCCGGCTGGCCACGCAGACCGTGCTGGGCGCTGCGCGGCTCGTCTCCAGAACAGGCAAGCATCCGGCAATTCTGCGCGATGAGGTGACCACACCCGGTGGCACGGCCATAGCCGCCATAGCCGAGCTAGAGGCACACGGTCTGCGCACCATGTTCATCAATGCCGTCGCCACCGCCACAAACCGCTCGAAGGAGCTCAGCAAGCTTGCCAACTGAGCCATGGTCACGATAGTCGATTACGGGATAGGCAATCTCAGGTCGATAGAAAAGGCGCTTGAGCATGTGGGCACCCCGGTGCAGCGCACGGACAGTCCTGAGCGGATCGCTGCTGCCTCAAAGCTGGTGCTGCCCGGCGTCGGAGCCTTCGGTGCATGCATGCGGGAAGTCCGACAGGCGCGGACTGGACAAACCTGTACTAGAGGCTGTGGCGGAAGGCGTCCCCTTTCTTGGCGTCTGCGTAGGCATGCAGATGCTCTTTGAGGAAAGTGAGGAACGCGGCCTTCACAAGGGCCTTGGCATCCTTCCCGGGCGCGTGATCCGGTTTCGGCACACGTACGGCAACGGCAGCATGCTCAAGGTGCCCCACATGGGCTGGAATGCGCTGCATCCCCGCCGGAAATCTAAATTGCTGCGCGGCATCAAGCCCGGTGCACACTGCTACTTTGTTCACTCCTACCATGCGGCGTCCGTCGCGGACGAGTGCGTCGTTGCCACTTGTTCGTACGGACTGGACTTCCCCGCCATTGTCGCCCGGGGCAATGTATGCGGCATGCAGTTTCATCCCGAAAAGAGCCAGCACAACGGCCTTACCATGCTGAGGAATTTCGCGGAGATGCCGCGATGAGCCATCGAGCCGGCCAGGCTGCCGGCAACTTGACAGCATCCTTCTGATGATTCTGCTTATTCCGGCCATTGATCTCCTGGGAGGCAGGTGCGTCCGGCTGTGGCAGGGCTCCTACGAGCGTGAGACGGTCTACGACCACGACCCCTTGAGAATGGCCAGGCTGTGGCGCGCGCAGCTTGCCCGTGCCCTGCACGTGGTGGATCTGGACGCCGCACGCGGCAAGGACAATGCAGACTTGCACAATCGCGCCGCTATTGGCGGCATTTGCTCTGCGATGGACATTCCCGTGCAGGTAGGCGGCGGCATCCGGTCCCTCGCCGACATCAAGGCGGTACTTGCGCTCGGGGCAGAAAGAGTCATCCTCGGCACGGCAGCGGTCCGGGACCCGGAACTGGTAGGAAAGGCTGTGCAACTGTTCGGGGCCGGCAAGGTGACCGTAGGCATCGATGCCCGGGATGGCGAGGTTCGCGTGGAAGGATGGACGAGTGGCAGCGGCATCAGTGCTGCAGACCTTGCCGTCGACATGGAGGCCCGTGGCGTGCGGCGCATAATCTATACCGATATCGGACGGGACGGGACCATGGAAGGAGCCAACGTGGCTGCCTACCGCAGCCTGGCTGGCAAGCTGAAGCGCACCCGCATAACGGCCTCAGGCGGCGTTGGCAGCCATGAGGATCTCCTGGCCCTCAATGCCCTCCAGGACCAAGGCGTCGACTCGGTGATTGTCGGCCGGTCACTGTACGAAAACAGGTTCCCCTGCCAGAAGATCTGGAGCTGGGCCCGCGGGGAACACGCGAGCCCGGACTTCTCTGCCGCCCGTAAGCGGGCAACATGACGTGTGCACGAGCCTACGCACTCCCAATCCTCCTCGCTGTGCGATGATCCGGCCATGTCCGTAGCCAAACGCATCATCCCATGCCTGGACGTGGACCAGGGCCGCGTGGTAAAGGGCATCAACTTTGTGGATCTCGTGGATGCCGGCGATCCCCTGGAGCAGGCTCGATTCTACGACGAGGCGGGAGCGGACGAACTGGTCTTTCTGGACATAACGGCCACGCACGAAGGGCGCGGCATCATGCAGGACGTGGTTCGGCGCACGGCCGACCAGGTTTTCATTCCGCTCACCGTTGGCGGCGGTATTCGCACGCTGGATGACATGCGCGCGATGCTGCACTCCGGAGCAGACAAGGTATCCGTCAATTCCGCTGCCATTGCCCGTCCTGAGCTGATTGACGCAGGCGCAGAGGCCTTCGGTTCGCAGTGCATTGTCGTGGCGGTGGACGCCCGTCGAACAGAGACCGGCAGCTGGGAAGTGTTCGTGCACGGCGGCCGCAAGCCTGCCGGACTCGACGCGCTGCGCTGGGCACAGGAGGCGCAGAGTCGCGGCGCCGGGGAAATCCTCCTGACCTCGATGGACAGGGACGGCACCCGCGATGGCTACGATCTGGAGCTGCTTGCGTCCATGACCGCGCAGCTTACCATACCGGTTATTGCATCGGGCGGAGCAGGCACCCTGGAGCACTTGCGAGATGCGCTGACTCGCGGCGGAGCGGATGCGGTGTTGGCGGCCTCCATATTTCACTTCAGGGAGTTTGCCATCGACGAGGCGAAGCGCTTCCTGCAGAGCGCCGGCCTGCACGTACGAAGGGATGTCTGAAGCGCCCTGGCGCTGGTGCAAATGCGTGCCGCTCGCTACAGGATTGCACGTCCTCGACACGCCCTGCACCCGCCGGTTGCAATGACCCTCCCCGTGGTTGTATCCTGCAGCGTCCTGATGCTTCTAATGCCGTGAAAAGCCGCTTTCTCTGGGCGATCCCGCTTCTGGTGGTAGCGTGCCAACGTCCCGAAGCACCTGCTACTACCATTCTGGAGGCCGCACAGCTTCCGGACTACGAGGCCCGTCTGGATCATGTCTCGCTGGTAGGAGACCTCGGAGAAGAATTCTATCACCGCGGCATGGCCACCTACCGCAGGGCCTGTTTCAGCTGCCACGGCAACATTGACCAACCGGGTTCCATTCCCAATTCGCGGCAATTCTGGACCGAGCCGTTCCGGAACGGGGCTGACCCCTACGCACTGTATCAGACGCTGACACTGGGCTACGGCCTGATGCCGCCGCAAGTGCAGCTCACGCCGCGCGAGAAATACAGCGTCATCCACTTCATTCGGGAGGAGTTCCTGCGCGAGCACAACCCGGAAGAGTACATACCGATTACGGATGAGTATATCGCGTCGCTGCCTGCGGGAGACACGCTTGGCCCGCGTCCCGCGAGACAAAGGCCCTGGGCCGCGATGGACTACGGGCGATTTCTCATGCGCACCTACGAGATCGCGGACGCGGATGCCGGCCCGAAGGGCATTTCCGGTGGGCCCAGCCCGCTGCCCAACGAGGATTTTCGCGATCGCAACTTTGCCTACAAGGGCGTTGCCGTGCGGCTGGACCCGGGACCGGGTGGCGTGGCGGGCGGGCGCGCATTCGCGCTCTTCGATCATGATCTGCTCAGGTTTGCCGCCTTCTGGACAGGAGAAGGATTCATCGACTACGAAGACATTCTCCTGGACGACCAGCATAACGTCTTCCCTCGTATCGTAGGTGATCTGCAGTTCGAAAACCCCATGGCGCCCGGCTGGGCAGACCCCGAAACCGGCAGCTTTGACGATCCACGCTTCAGGGCCGTGGACGGCAGGCAGTTTGGTCCGCTACCCCGCGAGTGGGCTCACTACAAGGGCCTCTACTACCACGGCGACCGCGTGGTCATTCGCTACACGGTTGCTTCGGAAGAGGTGCTCGAATCCTACGATCTGGATGCCGATGGCGCGCTTTCCCGTACGCTTAACGTGGCCCCGGCTGACGTGGAGCGCATCATGCGCATTGCTCCTGAAGAAGTGCGTGTGGAAGCCGCGGGGTCGGGAGCGCGCATCACAGTCAGGGACGGCTACCACGAAATGGTCGTACCGCCCGGCAGTGCCGCGCGCATGCGGCTTCGCTTGTCCGCGCGCGGCAGCGCTCTGGAGCAAAGCGTGGCCGAGCCGGAAGATCTGGCGCAGTATACGAACGGCGGACCTGCCCACTACACGCAGGTACTTTCCACCCCCGTCTGGCCTGGAGAAGGCGGTGCCTACGCGGTAGACGTAATCACGTTGCCGCAAGACAATCCGTGGAACAGCCGCATGCGACCCACCGGCATTGACTTCATGGAAGGCGGCCGCACTGCAATCGTCAGTACAATCGACGGCGAAGTATGGCGCCTTGACGGCATCCTGGACAAGACCGGACCCGTTTCCTGGCGGCGCATCGCGACGGGCCTGTTCCAGCCCCTGGGCGTCAAGGTCCAGGGCGGGGACATCTATGTCGGCTGCCGCGACCAGATTGCCGTGCTGCGCGATCTCAATGGCGATGGCGAGACGGACTACTACGAAAGCTTTAACAGCGACCACATCGTTACGGAGCATTTTCATGAATTTGCGATGGGCCTGCAAACCGACGCAGAGGGCAACTTCTACTACGCCAAGAGTGCCCGTCACGCTCGCACGGCTCTTGTGCCTCAGCACGGAACACTGATTCGCGTCAGCCCCGATGGCGGCCGCTCTGCCATCATTGCGCACGGATTTCGCGCGGCAAACGGCGTCCTGGTAAACCCGGACGGGTCCTTTATCGTCACGGACCAGGAAGGTCACTGGAATCCGATGAACCGGATTAACTGGGTGGAAGAAGGCGGCTTCTACGGCAACATGTATGGATACGGCGCCCCGGCTGACTCTACGGATGAGGCAATGGAGCCGCCCCTGGTGTGGATCGACCAGCGTGTCGACCGCTCTCCTGCGGAGCTGGTGCGCGCGCAGAGTGACCGGTGGGGCCCGCTCGGTCAGCACCTGCTCAGCCTCTCCTACGGCTACGGCAAGATTTTCGCTGTGCTGCCCCAGTTTTTTGGCGACATCCGGCAAGCGGCCGTTGCGGAGTTGCCGGTGCCGCAGTTCCCCACCGGCATCATGCGCGCTCGCTTCAATCCGGCTGACGGGCAGCTGTATACGCTCGGCATGTCGGCCTGGGCCACCAATCAGATGATCCAGGTTGGCGGCCTCTACCGCGTCCGCTATACGGGAGAGCCTTTGTACCTGCCGGTTTCCATGCGCGCGCTCGAAGGCGCGCTGGAGCTCGGGTTTGCCGTCCCCCTGGACGAGGACCTAGCGGCGTCCCCGGGAAGCTATGCCGTCTCGGTCTGGGACCTGGAGCGCACCCGCCGCTACGGGTCCAGGAGGTACAACACCCGGACGCTTCCCATCGAGCGCGTAGATCTTGATGAGAACGGCAAGCTGGTTTGGCTGCGCATTCCCGAATTGGCATCCACCTGGATCGTCGAGATCAGCTACGTCCTGTCGGCCGAGGACGGGACCGGGTTTTCAGGCCTGGTCCAGGGAACGATCTACGAGCTGGAAAGGCCCTGACGGGCTCTCGCCTGCATCATTTGCCGAATGCTATCCTGCCAGAAACATCTTTTCTCGCTGCCGGCCGGGTTGCACTACCTCAATTGCGCCTACATGTCGCCGCTGGCCCGCAGCGTCGAGAACGCGGGCCTTGAGGGCCTGCGGCGCAAGCGCGACCCTTCATCGATTGCGCCGTCCATGTTTTTCGAGGAGAGCGACGAAGCACGACGCCTCTTCGGCCGCCTGGTCGGTGTTCCGGCGGACAGCGTAGCCCTTATCCCGGCCGCGTCGTACGGACTGGCCACGGCAGCCCGCAATCTGGCCGTGGGCCGTGGCCAGAACCTGGTGGTCATGCACGAGCAGTTTCCGAGCAATGTCTATACCTGGAGGCGCCTGGCGGAGGAAAGCGGCGCGCATTTTCGTACCGTGGGGCCTTCCAGTTCGACGTCGTCGTGGAATGAGCAGATTCTGGAGGCCGTTGATGAAGGCACGGCACTGGTTGCCATGAGCGCCGTGCACTGGGCGGATGGAACGCGATTCGACCTCGAGGCCGTGTCGGCCAGGGTCAGGGAGGTTGGGGCCGCATTCATTGTGGATGCCACGCAGTCTGCCGGAGCACTGGACATTGATGCACGTGCCCTGGGGCTGGACGCCCTGGTGTGCGCTGCCTACAAATGGCTAATGGGGCCCTACAGCACAGGAGCCATGTACGTCGGAGACAGGTTTGCCAGCGGCATCCCGCTTGAAGAAACGTGGATGGCCAGAAGGGGCAGTGAGCAGTTTGACGGCCTGGTTGCGTATCAGCCGGCCTACCAGCCCGGGGCCATTCGGTTCGATGTCGGCGAGCGGAGCAATTTCGCGCTGCTACCGATGCTGGTTGCAGGGCTTCGCCAGGTCCTGGCATGGCAGCCTGCAGGCATACAGGAGTATGTTGGTGCGCTTACCAGCGAACTGATCAAGGATGTCCGCGAACTCGGCTACCGCATCAGCGATGCCGCAAACCGCGCGGCCCACCTGTTCGGGATCCGGCTGCCGGAAGGGGTGTCCATGGAGCGGCTGAAGACCGAACTGGGCCTTCGGCACGTTTCCGTGTCGGTGCGCGGAGACGCGATCCGGGTCTCTCCCCACGTTTACAATGACGCCCAGGACATGGAAGCCTTGCGGGACGCGCTGGTAGCAGCCGCTGACGTGAAGCGGCAAGTCGTTGTAGCAGGTACCTAGCGACAGGCCCGCCAGGCTTCGAACAGACGGTCCAGAATGCTGCGCGCCTGCTCATAGATGCGCGAACGCTCGCTCTCTCGCGGACCGGCAACGTTGAGGACGCGAATGTTGCCGCTTCGCATCCATTCCACGACAGCGCCGACCCTCGCATGTTGCTCCGGCTCCAATTCGAGACACGGCCTGCCATACAAGCGGGCAAATTCCCGCGTTTGTGCGGTTCCAGGCGAGCTTCGGAGGCTGCCCACTATCAGCGTAGCATCACTGTCGCGCACATTCCACTCCGTTCGTTCGGCATACTCGCCGGAAGGCGTCTCCGTTAGCGGGTATTGGGCGGGAACGATGCCGTCCTCGGCGCGGCGATTCCTGGGACACCATCCGCCCATTGCCAGCCCGGCGCAAAGCGCGGCATCAAGGGCCGCCCTGTCCACTCCGGTCTGACCTCCGCTCACGATCCGCAGGTCAAGGTCGGTACTGCCTTTCCCGGTCATCAGCGCAACTCCCACGAAGTCGAACAAGATTCTTCAGGCATGGTTGTACGGCCATGCGCCGCACCCTTAGACAAGTGCTGCCGCTGGCATGCGTGTTGGTACCGTTCCTGGCCGCCGGCGCTCAGGACAGCCAAGCCATCCTGAATCGGCTGCAGGCGATCTATAACGCGGATACGTCGCTAATGGCCGAGTTTTACCTCGTTGCGAACTCCGACTACTGGGACACGCCCCAGCAGCAGCGCGGACGCTTGCAACTCAGCGGGCAGCGATATCGGATCGAAACGGAGAGTGACGTCCTCGTGGTGGCGGACGATGTTTCCACACTGTATCGCCGCGAAGAAAACCAGGTCATCATCACGAGCCTGGAAGGCGGAAACGACATTCTTTCACTTGGCTCGGCGCTTGGCGACATCGGCTCCCGCTTCGAGGTTGTAGGCGCGGATGAGGCAGCCCTTGGCGGCGCCATGCATGATGTCATCCGTCTCTCGCCGCGCTCAGACTACGAATCGATAAGGGATTTGTCGCTCTGGCTTCGCCGTCAGGACGGCCTGGTCACTCGCATTGAATCCCAGGACGGTACCGTACACGTGGCCATTACCTTCGATAACATCGAGCTGGATGCCAGAATCGACGCCGGTGCATTCGGCTTCGTGCCTCCGGTGGATGCTGAAGTAATCGATATGCGCTTCTAAGCGTGCTGGCGCCATTCGATACTGATTCCCGTCCGCTCCGCGCAGTCGGGCGCACGGGGCT
Organism: Rhodothermales bacterium; assembly: GCA_965207385.1. Lineage (GTDB taxonomy): Bacteria > Bacteroidota > Rhodothermia > Rhodothermales > Bin80 > CAZXEU01. The sequence goes on along the minus strand of CBDBLZ010000021.1, from coordinate 1,273,219 downwards.
TATCGTGCTGGCCCTCGGGCTATTCTATCTCGCCCTTCGCGGCGTCAGTCTGGATGAAGTGCTGTCGGCGCTGAAGCAGGGCTCGTACGCGTGGCTTGCGCCCCTGATTGCCGTTGCCCTTGCAAGCCACGTTATCCGTGCATGGAGGTGGCAGGAGCTCATGCGCGCGCTTCCGGAACGGCCGCACGTACCGCTAAAGACCGCTTTTGGAGGAGTCATGATCGGCTACATGGTCAACTATGCGCTTCCGCGCGTGGGCGAGCTGGTTCGGTGCACCCATGTAGCCGGACTTGCAAAGCTGCGCCTCGGAGCTGTATTCGGCACCGTCGTGACCGAGCGCATTTTGGACGTCATGGCCCTCCTGGCCGGGCTGGCAGTTTCGCTGGTGCTCCTGCTGGACCAGGCAGACATCGTACAAGAAGCGCTTCTAGAGCCGGCTGTCCAGTCCGTGGCCGCCATGCGAGGCACAGTTGCCGTATTTGCGGCTCTGGCTGTCATTGTAGCATTGGCTGGCGCCTACACCCTGTTGCGCAGGGGCCTGATTCCAACGGACAAGCTGAAGAGAATCTGGCATTCGTTCCGGGACGGCCTGCTTTCTGCCAGGCACTCAACGAGGAAGACCGCGCTGATCATAAGTACCGTATTGATGTTCTTGCTGTACGCGGGTATGGCCTACATTCCACTGGTCATGTTTGACATTGCGCGTCCGTACGCCCTGTCATTCCTGGATGCTTTGGTGATCATGTTCATCGGAGCGATAGGTGTAGTCGTTCCGGCGCCGGGCGGCATCGGGTCCTTTCATTACATTACCCGCATCACGCTTGTGTCGCTCTTCGGCGTTCCGGCTCCGCTGGCGGTTACGTACGCCGTATTCGTCCATGGTGCGCAGCTCGTTCTGTATGCGCTGTTGGGGCTGCTCATCATTCTCGTGCAGGGCACGGGCCACCTGACATTTGGAGCGAGACCACTCGCCCGACATTAGCGGGCTGCCCTGTAGGAAGTAGGATGAGCCACATTCCGGCCCGCACGGCATTCGAAGCAATTCCGTGATCGGGGCCTCCCGGCCTGGCGGTCGGCAGCCTGCGGGCATGCATACCGCGGGCAATCCAAGGCAGATCAGTGCATATTCCCGCTTCAACGCCTAGACCCATTGGGGCAGCTTGATGCTACCCGGGATTGCACGTCCCTGTCTGGCATCGAGCAGGGTACGCTTCCTGCCGAATGGGGAGGTGACAAGGACCGCCTTTCAGTGCCGGCTGCTGCTCGTAGATCCCCAGAGGGCGCGGTCGAGCTGGCTCATCTTCGATTGCTCGGGACACAATGGCCGTCGCTTGGGGTAGACATCAGACCACGAGAGCCTTCGAAGTCACCGCCTCTCATGAATACTCCGGCACGCAAGCACGAAGGACGAAGCTGGAGCCGGATCCCTGCGATGGCCTTGGCGCTGCTGAGTCTTGCGTGCAACCGATTGCCTTACGTGCCGCCGGAAGGACTGCCAGCGCTCTTCGCGGCGGTTGAGGCGGATCCTGCACTTCAGGATTCTGCTATGGGCGGCTGTGTCCGGATTCACAACGTGTGGAAAGCCCAGGTCCGGGCCATTCACCTTACTGCCAGCGGGCCAATGTCAGATCGGGCAAAGATGCTCCGCGACAGTGTCTACGCGCCGTACGCCGAATTCTGGAATGGCTATGCCGGCGATTTCAACAGGTGGGTGCTGCGCAACGTGGATCTTGCAGCCCACCCCAACCGGGCATTCCCGACGCAGATCGACCTACCGCGCGTGATCGCCGAAACAACAGCAAGAGCGGCAGAGCTGAGCGGAATTCGGGGCTGCGCCGAGTGGCATCTCGTCTATGGCCCTGGCTGGGCCGGCATGGGAGGGTTGTCAGACGGGCGAATGCTGGTCGATTTCTTCGGGAGCCATGCCAGCGCAGAGGACATGCACCGGGCAATTCCCCACGAAGTGGCGCACGTGCTCCGACACTTGGAATCAGATCCCGAACCCCGAAACGTACTGGCCATAACGATGGACGAAGGCGCGGCCGTTTACTTCGAGGACGTTTATTGGGGTGGCGACATGGACCCCGCCGAGGCGTTGGGGTACTCCAAGGCTGAATGGGCCTGGGCCATCGCTCACGAATCCGAGCTGTGGAGCATGGCTGCGGCACAGCTTGAAGACAGCAGTCGAGCAGTCACTGACCGATACCAGCGGGCCGACCTGCGATTGCACCCTGACGGGCCGACCGGCGTAGGCTACTTCCTCGGATACAGAATTTCGGAGGCATATATCGCCAGGCATGGCCGTAGCGCCCTTTCGGATCTCTTCCGGTTACCGGCCCGGAAGATTTTCGATGAGAGTGGATACTCGCCCCAGCCACGCTGACTCGCGTAGGTAGCAGGCTTAGCCTTGTCGCCTCATTGGCAGCGTCGGTGAATTGTGGCGCGAATGGCGCGCAAGTGTTCGTGATAATCTCCGGACAAGCACCTGCCACGCCGAGGTCCTCAAGCGACTTGGGAACTGGCGCAGGGCGGATATGGGGTCAATCAGCCTGCAGTTGGTACGTACGAATCAAGATATCGTCCTCTTCGGAATCTGAGGGAAGAAAGGAAACGGTATGTACGCGGTCGCCTGAGTTTCCGACATACCATTCGTCCGGTTCATTCCTCTCCAACAACAGCTCTCCGCCAAGGGAGAGAATCTGAAGTGTCCACTGATCCCCGTGCATCAATACGGCTAGGAAGTATGCGATTCCCGCTTCATCGAGGTACAGGCCGTCGAAATGCAGGACGGCGGCGAAGCGATCGCGCGCTCGATTCCAATCCCCCATTGTGATGGATCTTAGCACTTCATAGTCCTTGTTCGCCGGGTAGCGCTGCCAGGCAGGCGGATCGATGGTCGTCGTCTCGCCGGTCTGCAAGTCGTAGACGAAAATCCGCGTCTCCACTCCGTTCATTGTGTACGCGCGACCGTCCAGTATGACAACGCCGCCGCCGGGAACCCGGCTCAGGATCGGCAGCTCGGTTGAAATGGGAAATAGCCGTTCCAGCTCGTCCCCATTCAAATCGTGGACTGTCAGCCGGTGGTCCGACAGTCGCTGAATCAGAAGCATATTGCCGACCACATCAAAGGGTCTCGCTCCTCCATTGGTGTGCGAGACCTGGTGCCACTGCCGCCCGGACCGTGAGAGCATCTTGACGTGCGGATTGGTCAGGTCGGTAAAGGCGATCGCGGAGTCTCCGATCGTGCGCAAGAACATCGGCCGGCCGTATTCTCCCGGGCCTTCCCCCTGCATTCCAATCTGGCGCAACGTGCCGCCCTCCCGGTCGAGCGTCGAAAGGCTTTGAGTGAACTGGTCAACAAACACGTAGGTGGAGTCCTGAAACTGTCTCATCGAAGTAATTCCAAGGCCGGTTCGAGCCCCGTCAATGAGCAGACTGTCGACCTTGACCAGCCGGAGAACCGGCGGGTCTCCGGCTGGGCCTTCCGGAATGCCACAGTAGGTTAGTAGCAAGGCCAGGATCAGCAATCCGTCTAGCCGCGCCCGGTGCAGGTAGCTAGGCCAGAGCGGCATCGGACTTGGTTTGGGAATGGCCGACCACTTGCGGCAGACCAGCAAGACCATGTTCCGGAATGTGGTCAAAGGCCGTCTGGACCCAACTCCCAATGCTTGACGAAATCGCATTGCCACCCTTGATTCGCCACATGAGCCGGTCTGATCAGTACGGGCTCGGTGCCTGAAGACGCGTCCAATACCGTTGAATGTAGGGGCAGATGGGACCGTTCCATGCCATAGCGGTCTCTGGCAATCACGTCAGCAATCTCCGAAGAGATTCTCGGCCCTGGGCGCCGCGATAAGGCTTGTTCGAATTGGCGCGATGCGGAATTGTCATGCCCGCGGGCCGGCTGCACGCTCGTCTGCAAGGAGCGACGCGGCTCCCGGCAAACCCGGCACTCGCCTTGGGCTCAACGCCACGATGGAGATTGCACTGGGCCTCTTGAGCCGCCGCACTGCCCCGAAATGCTTCAGACACCAACTGTCGACTTGCCGATCTGCAGCAGAACCGGACCGCCCTCCGCCGGGAAGCTGACTTGCGATCAAATCGCGGCGCCAGTCTCGCCCTACCACCGAACAGGCAGTATATGGCTCGAATTGTCCCAGCCGGCCCGACACGGATGAGCATCCGGCGGCGTCGCAGCGCGCGCTAGAGCCCAGTACGCCCCACGATCCCGGCCTCTGTACATGGTCCGGGATCGCAGCATTTGCCCTTTGCCATCGTCCGTACGCAGCTTCCCCGGCTTAGCTAACGGGAGGTAGCCGCAAACAGTATGATTCCCGCAGCAACGGACACATTCAAGGATTCCACGTCGCCCGGCATCGGGATGGAAACAAGAAAGTCACATTGACGAGCTACGCGATCCCGCAAACCGGAACCCTCACTGCCCACAACAAGGGCAAACGGTCGGTCCCAGTCGGTCTCCCATATTGATACACCTCCGTTCTGAACCGCTCCCACGACGTAGTAGCCCCGCTCTTTCATACCGTCCAGAGCACGCGCCAGGTCATCGGTGCGGGCAATCGGCACTCGCAGAGCCGTGCCTGCACTGGCCTTGATCATGGGTGCATTTACGGGTGCCATCTTGCGGCTAGGTACTACGATTCCGCCTACGCCGGCGGCTACGGCACTGCGAACAAGCGCGCCGAAATTGCGCGGATCCTGGATGCGATCCAGCGCCAGGATACGAGGCTTCTTCTGCCTCACGGTGTCCAGATCCGGCGCCACACCGGCGAGCATTTTCTCAAGGCTCAGGAAGGCTACGGCAGCCCGGATGGCTACGACCCCCTGGTGGCGCCCACCCGCCGCAATGCGTCCCAGTCGCTGTGGCGGAACCGTCTTGACGGGAATCCTCGCTGCAGCGGCCGCACGGCGAATGGCGCCGAGTCCTTTTGTTCCCTGCTGCACCAGCACCTGCTCGAGAGCTTCGGGTTCGAGCTGCAGGGCTTCCCGCACCGGATTGCGCCCCGTTATGACAGTGTTAGGTGCTCCCTCGCCCATATCCGATTCCTGCCCCCCGGTGTGAAGGCGCATCACCCAGCTTATCCACACATGGCAGCGGGCACTGCGCCGCAAATCATAGGGCGAAAGCACTCAGGCCTGTTGCCCGGTATCCGGACGGCCGCTTGCAGGATGGTGTGCATCCTGGTCAATATCTGGATTCAGCGCATTCCATGAGCTGGAATTGTAGATTGGGACCAGGAAAACCAGGCAGGCCTAATCATGAGGCAGGCATTAGGCATACTTGCGGCGTCGGCCCTAGTGCTTCTTAGCTCGTGCCTGCATACATCGGCAACGTCTCAATTGGGAAGTGGCACGGCCTACTGCTCTTCCCGCGCCGGTTTGAAGTGCAGCGGTGACGTCAGATGCTCGGTAAACGAAGAATCTTGTACCGCCTGCTCATGGGTGGATGGCAGGGTGCAATGTGAAACGATCCGGCTTGACGGCGGGCCGTAGGACATCAGGATACTCTGCCTGAAATCTCCTGCCGTCCCGGACGTACGGCAGATGTACGTTCGCTGAAGTGAAAAACCTGCTGCCTCTACTGGTAATTCTTGCACCAACGGCTGTGCCGGCGCAGCCAACCTACACGCCCGAAGCGGCAATAGAAGCCCTGAAGGCTCCTGAAAGCCCCCCAACAGAAGCCGCTCCGACGATACTGCGCCAAACGTCAGGCGGCATGTCCAAGACGAGCATAGACGCTTTTGCGGACGAGCTCGCCCGCGTTTTCAAGGACGGCAAAGGCATGGCTTCATATTTCGCAGGATTGGCTCTGCGCCAATCAGCCGAGTTCTACGGCGGGGGAGAGCCATACTAATGGGCCAAAGACATTCTCATAAGCGTTTGTGAGTCGTTCGAGGATCGCGACCACTGGAGGGCACGGGATGCACTGCTCCTAATATACCAGGCTGGCGCTGAAGACTACGTGCGCAGGCTGTTTGAGGCAAGTGAACAGCCACCACCATGTACATACCCGCCCCAAGTCTTTTTCGAGGTCGAGGACCCCGTCGAGGTAGAGAACCCGTGTCCCAACAAGGGGACGTGGTGCACTGTCGGGCACGTGCTCGTCACGTATAACGAAGGCCCCGCCCTGAATTTATGGGAGCCCCATTGTGCGCACCGCCGATACTGACGGGTAACGCAACGTCCGACCACTGAGCGATGTGGATTCTCGCGGGTTGGAGGCACGCTGCCGCAAAGTCCGGATTAATCGGCATATGCTATCCTTGCAAGGGTACCACGAACGTCAAATTACAAATAAGCACTAGGCAACCGGTCCAGATACATAGCCGAAACTTGCCATCTCTCCGGTAGTCGCGCCAAGGCGGACTTCTCGGCCCTAACGCTACGGGCGTAGGTAGCCGGCATGCACGGTGATTTCCGGCACCTGGCCTGCTGCTGCCCGACCAGACTGACTCAACGCCGTGCCAGACTGATGCCAGCCCGCGTGCGCTGGAAGATCTGGCGCACGCAGAGCCAAAAGAGCGGCATTCCCTCGGCGGGCATCAATCAAGCAGCCTCAGGCAGCACAGGCGCTCGCGGAATCCTCCGCCTTGTCGTCAAAGCAAGCCCCGCCGCCGCTACTGCCATAAGTACCACCGAAATCACTTCCGCCTGCGTGACGGACATTCCCAGAATTTCATACTCGTTGTTTACGCGGATCTTTTCGATCAGGAAGCGCTCTATTCCGATAAACAGCAGCGTTAGCCAAAACAGCCATCCCGACCGGAATGGGTGCTTGCGAAGGCTCCAGAGAACGGCAAACAGGATGAGCGCCATCCCCAGTTCGTAAAGCGGTGTCGGATATACACCGGGTTCCGGAAGCACCACACCCATGATATTATTGGGATAGGTCTCTGCCCAGAGCCAGTCGGGCACCCAGCCGGGCTGAGCAGCGGCATTGGCTACAATGCCCCAATCACCGTCTCCGGCCAAGTGGCAGCCAATGCGGCCAATGCCGTAGGCCAGCAGAACCGTAGGAAGAATCGTATCCGCAAAAATCGGAAGCGGCACTCCCTTTCGGCGAACATACCAGGCGATCAGTAGCGTCGCCACGACTAGACCGCCGTAAAAGGTGAGCCCTCCACGAGAGAATATCATCCCGAACGGATCGCGGCCGAACTCCTCCAGGTGATCCAGCAAGTAGAAAAGCTTGGCGCCGCCCAGACCGCCGACAACGGCGAGGACAACGACCGTACCCATGATGTAGCCTGGACTTACCTCGGCGTATGCCAAACGAGAACCTGCCCTCCCCGCGGCATTGCCCTTGCCCTTGCGTGACGGAGCCGGAATGCGCACGGCCTTGAGCCGTCCTGCCGCGTAGAGCCGGTCGAGTTCCCTGCGCGTAACCCACGCAGCGACCAGGAAGGCAAGAGCCATCATGGCGCCAAATGAATGGAAGGTGATCGTTCCTATCCCGAAGACTTCGAAGGGAAGAGGAATTTCCAGCAATCGGGGATACATAGTAGGCTATTGCTGTTGGCTGCGAAGGAAAGCTTCCAGCGCATCGAACGATACGGATTCTTGCGCTCCGTTGGCCATGTTCTTGACCTGCGCCTGCTGCCCAATTAGTTCTTCATCTGCAATTATTACGCAGTGGCGTGCCGCCAGTCGATTGGCCAACCGTAGCTGCGCCTTGAGCGAGCGACGACCCAAACCATAGCTGCAACGAAGTCCGGCAGCGCGCAGCTTCTGTGCCAGGGAAAAGGCCCGGCGCCCCGCCTCATCGCCCACGGCTACAAGAAAGACATCCAGGTGACCGCCATCGGGTACTGCGCACTGCTGCACCTCCAGGGCCAGCAACAGCCGCTCGATGCCGGCAGCGAAGCCCACCGCAGGCACGGCCTTGCTGCCGCCTATCGACCGCGCGAGCCCATCGTAGCGCCCGCCACCGGCCAGGGAATTTTGCGCACCGATGCCTTCCGCCTCGAGTTCAAACGCCGTGTGTGCGTAGTAATCCAGGCCCCGGACCAGAAGCGAATCTTCCTCGAAGCCGATGCCGAGGTCGCGAAGGAGCGACTTGACTTCCTCGTAATACGCCCTCGCGTCCGGCCCAATGAATTCCGGCAGGCGGGGCGCTCCTCCAAGTAGCACGCGCTCCGACTCCACCTTGGTATCCAGGATGCGCAGAGGGTTCTTCTGCAGGCGAGCGCGGCTAGTGGCAGAAATGTCGCCGGCAAAAGGCTCAAAGTACCTTCTCAGCGCATCGGCGTAGCGCGTACGGCATGCCACATCTCCAAGCGAGTTGAGCCTCAGGCGGAGCCCGCTAAGCCCGAAGGCCTCATATACGGCCATCATCCCCGCGATTACCTCGGCATCCGCCCGGGCATCCAGCGTGCCCAGGATTTCAGCGCCGAACTGATGAAACTGGCGAAACCTGCCTCTTTGCGGCCGCTCAGCCCGAAAACACGGCCCCATATAGAACAGGCGGGCATCTCCGGGACGCTGATCCAGGTGGTGCTGGAGATAGGCTCTGACCACGGGAGCTGTGACTTCAGGGCGCAAGACGTAGTGCGTACGCCCGCGCTCGAAGCTGAACATCTCTTTCGATACAATGTCCGTCTGCTGACCCACGCTGCGCGCAATCAGTTGCAAGGGTTCAAGCACCGGCGTCCGGATCTCCTCGAATCCATAGCGGCGCAATACGTCGCGAATGACAGATTCCGCGTACTGCCAGGCTTCCACCCTGGAGAGGATCTCACCCGCCCCGGGAAGGATGTCGTAAGTGCCCTCTATCGATTTGAACTTCACAGGGATTGAATCATGGGGCAGTCGGGAATCGTCGTCCGGGACATGCAGATCGTGCACGCTGGTACGCCAAAGAGTCCATTGCGTTTTGCATGCGGTCCTGGCCCGCCGCTAGCCACTGCGGTCGCAGAGCCCGGTCGGGCCGCAGTGCCTATGTCAGCTTTCTGAGGCGCCGCAGCACCCGCTGCATGTCCTCGGGCAGCTCGCTTGAAAACACCATCTCCCGACCGGATTGTGGATGCAAGAACCCCAGCACCTCGGCATGCAAGGCCTGGCGCGCGATTTCCTTGTGGATGCTGTGCGCCCCGTGCTTCCCCTGAGCATACGTGGCGTCGCCGAGCAAGGGGTGTCCCATGAGGCGTGCATGTACTCGGATCTGGTGGGTTCGGCCGGTGCGCAGCCGGAAGCGCAGCAGCGAGGCTTTGCCAAAGGCCTCTGTCGTCTCATACTCCGTCACGGCGCGCTTGCCGCGTTCGGTGACGGCCATCCTCTTGCGGTCCTTCGGGTCCCGTCCTATGGGCGCATCGATCGTTCCCGAAGCCGGTGTCGGGCTGCCATGTACGATGGCCGCGTACCGGCGCAGGACGCTTCTCTCCTCGAACTGCTTTGCCAGGGCGCGGTGCGCGACATCGTCCTTCGCGATTACAAGAAGTCCCGTTGTATCCATGTCCAGCCGGTGCACGATCCCAGGCCGCACGGGACCTGTGGCCGCGTGGGCACTGGAGAGGCCTTCACAGCTTTCCGGCGCAGAGGAATCCAGCGGTCCTGCGCCTACGTGGTGAAGCAGCGCGTTGACAAGGGTCCCCGACCTGTGACCCGCGCCTGGATGAACGGGCATTCCGGCAGGTTTGTCGACTACAATTACGCGGTTGTCTTCATACGGTATGGAAAGCGGCAGCGGCTCCGGGGAAATGATGGAGGGAGGGCGTGGAACGCGGCGCCAGCTGACCTCGTCGCCGTAGCTAACGGGCGCAGATGGCCGCAGCTCTACCTTGCCGTTTACGGAAACGTGACCCTGGCGGATGGAGCGGGCGATGGCCGTCCGGGAGGTGTCTTCGGCAGACCGGGCCAGGAATACGTCAAGGCGCTTCGACACCGTTTCCCCGCACCTAACAACGACAGGAACCGGGTTTCCGGATTCATCCGCATCCGGTCTAGGTCCCATGCCCGCCCCTATCTGGCTGGGTCTGCACTCTCCTTTCCTGCTCCACCAGGGACCACAAGGATCTCTTCAGGGAATCAATACCGTATCCTGCTACCGCGCTGCAAAGCATAACGGCTCTTGTGTCTGAAAACAGCGCCCTTCGCGAATTCAGCCACACCGTTCGCTCGGACTCGGGGAGCAAGTCTGCTTTCGTAAAGACGATGCATCGCGGCTTGGAAAGGACCTTGGCGTCAAATGCAGAAAGCTCACCCAATAGCGTGTCGTATTCCACCCGGACATTGGTCGAAGTGACCGGAATCACAAACAGAAGCACGCTGTTGCGCTCGATGTGCTTCAGAAACCGCAGACCGAGCCCCTTCCCCTTGTGAGCGCCTTTGATTATGCCGGGGATGTCTGCAATGACGAACGAAGAATATTCCTCCACGTAGACGACGCCGGGGGTCGGGACCAGTGTTGTAAACGGATAGTCCGCAATCTTGGGCCTTGCCGCCGAAACGGAAGACACCAGCGTGCTCTTGCCGGCGTTCGGGAGTCCCACGAGACCCACGTCGGCCAGAAGTCGCAATTCCAGCGCCACGCGCTGCTCCTGGCCCGGTTCTCCGGGCTGGCTGCGGCGCGGAGCCTGATTGGTTGGCGATTTGAAAAAGGCATTGCCTCGCCCGCCTCGCCCCCCCCGGGCGAGTACGAGACGATCTCCTGCCGAGCGAATCTCGCCCAGGACGGCACCACCATCGAGCGCACGAGCGGTGGTGCCGGCTGGCACGCGCAGGACAAGATCGTCTCCGTCCTTGCCGGAGCGTCTGCTTCCTTCGCCCGGAGATCCATTTGGCGCAAAATGGTGCCGGTTGTAGCGAAGGTCCATCAGCGTATGGACATTGGCGTCACCTTCCAGCACAACGGAGCCGCCACTGCCGCCGTCACCGCCGGAGGGCCCCCCTCTGGGAACGAATTTCTCACGCCTGAACGCCACGCAACCCGAGCCGCCGCTTCCGCTTCGTACTGTTATCGTAACGTAGTCTACAAACCTCATGCAGCGCCGGCGCGTAGACGCCCAATACTGAAGTATCCAAGATACCGTAAAGCCGGCAAGCACCCATGAAGCTGGTCACCATCACCACGGACGGCAGCTGCTCCGGCAACCCGGGACCGGGCGGCTGGGCGGCCATTCTTCAAAGCGGACAGCACGAGCGCGTACTCACGGGCCGTGAGGCCAATTCGACGAATAACCGTATGGAGCTTACAGCGGCCCTGGAGGCTCTGCGCGTCCTCAAGTATCCCTGCCGGGTACGGCTTCGGACGGACAGCTCGTATCTTGAGCGGGCCTTCAACCGAGGGTGGGTGCACCGCTGGGTGCGCAATGGCTGGAAGACGTCCAAGAAGCAGCCCGTGGAGAACAAGGACCTCTGGGTGCAGCTGCTTGAGCAGGCAGAAAGACACTCCATTGACTGGATCAAGGTCAAGGGACATGCAGACGATGCGCTCAATAACCGGGTCGACCGCCTGGCGGTTGCGGCGAGAGACGAGGAACCGGGGGAGTGACTGTCCCGGTCGCATGCCAGTACGCGCCCTGCGGCGCACCGTTGGCCTGCTCCCCAAACAGGTGCGCGCTATCGAGCTGAATGGCAGCCTGCAGCTCGGTAGCGTTCCCGAACTGGCGTTCGTATGCGCGGCCATGGCTTCCTTCGACGATTCGCAGGTCTGCGGGAACGACCACGACACGCTTACGCTGCCGGAGGGCTGCACGTCGACATCGTCAGCCGCGCCAGCCTTGCCGGTAGCCTCCGTGCTTGCGCGGGCCAGCACCCCGGCCGCATGGTTCCCCACAGGGAATTCAACCCTGAATTCAAGTGACCGCATGAAGACGGGCTGCAGTACCCGTTCGGTGCCCTGTGTGGCGGCTGACTGCGAGCTCCCCGTCGACGGATCTCAGGCATGCGCTGCATAGCGGTTTGCAGGCAAGGAGACGATGCGCGGCCCCGCGCTCAGGGATGAGAGCCTGCCGAAGCACCGCTTGGCTTCAAGCCTGCGTCTCGCCGGTACCGCCCCCAGGCATGAGGGCGTCGTCTTCGCGCCGCGTCTTCCGCAGGGGCGGATCCGGTCTGAAACTACTCTTCCACGCAACCTCCGGCGTTCTGATCGGGTACAACTGGATTCTCTTTCTGCGCCGGCTCCATGCTACTTGCTCTGCTGCTGCTTGTCTCGTCTCCAGATCCCGACTGCAGACCTGACTGCACGCTTCTGGCGCACCGCGTCCAGGGCTCCGTCAAGATTGACGGCGTACTGGACGAAGCAGACTGGCAGACCACGCCCTTTGCTTCGGATTTTACGCAGTTCGAGCCTGTGGAGGGCGCACCGGCCACTCACCAGACCGAAGTTCGCATCCTGTACGGCAACGCAGCTCTATATGTTGGAGCTACCCTTCATGATGCGGAACCCGAGAAAATCCTCACCACGCTGGGACGACGAGACACGGCCACGCGAGCCGACTGGTTCGTGGTTGCGATTGATTCGTACTATGACCGGAAGACGGCGTACAACTTTGCAGTGAACGCCGGCGGGCTGCAGGCGGACGGAATCTATACGGGAAGCCGTTTCAGCGGAGGTGGCGGTGGCGGAGACGACCAGGGATTTGACTTTAATACGTCGTGGGATGCGATATGGGATGCATCGGCTCGCAGGACGGCAACCGGCTGGGTCGTCGAAATGCGCATCCCCTATTCCATGCTGCGTTTCGCCGATGCCGGAGTCCAGCGATGGGGCATTAACTTCTCACGCTTTATTCCGAGGCTCAGCGAGATAAGCGAATGGGTGATGGTGCCTCGTGCGGAGCGCAGCAGTGGGACGGTGGCGCAGTTTGGCACCCTTGAGGGCATTACCGATATCCGTCCCCACCGCAACGTGCAGGCCATTCCCTACAGCGTCTCCAGACTCAAGACCGAAGAGGGAGCAGAAGCAGGAACGCTTGCCCGGGACAGCCACATTGATGTGGGCGGTGACATCAAGGTTGGCATAACTTCGAACTTCACCCTCGACGCTACCTTCAACCCGGATTTCGGCCAGGTAGACGCCGATCCCGCGGAGCTCAACCTGACGGCCTTCGAGTCCTTTTTTCCCGAGCGGCGACCGTTCTTCACGGAGGGAACCCAGATATTCAACTTTCAGCTGGATCGGGGAGGCTCGTTGCTATATACGCGGCGCGTCGGATCAGACGCGCCGATCATAGGCGCCGGCAAGCTTTCCGGCAGATCCGGCAAGGGATTGTCCGCGGGGTTCTTCGGTGCCGCAACCGGGGACAATTTTCAGCCCGATTCCTACTACGGAGTCGGACGACTCAGGCAGCAAATTGGCCAGCTGTCGAACGTTGGTGGCATGGGCACGCTTGTAGAGCATACGGGTGAAGATGCTTTGCGAAGCATGGCCGGAGGTATGGATTGGGATCTGCGATTCCGCGACAACCGCTACCGGTTCGACGGGCAGTTTAGTGCGACATACAGGGACGTAGTGGACAGCGAACTCGAACACGGGTTCGCACTGGCAGCCGGCCTGGACCGCCAGCGCAGCGACTGGAATGTCTCCACCGGTCTAACCATGATCAGTGACGGCTTCAATCCTAACGATCTAGGCATACTCCGTCAAAACAACTATTGGAACGTGCGCGGCGGCGTATCGCACCAGGTCAACCGCGGGAGACCATTCGGGCCCTTTCAGCGCGGTTCCGCGCTGCTGTTCGTGGGAAACTCGTTCTCCTTCGAGGACGGCCTCTCAAACGGCTTCTTCTACTTTTATCGTTCAGACTGGACCACGCGTGGCTTCAATCTCATTGAGCTGGGCTCATTCGGCGATTACCTTTTTGGTGGCTATGACATAACCGAAACCCGGGGACTGGGGCCAAGGGCCCGCGCGCGCGAGTTCAACATCGACCTGTCGATCACCTCCGACATCAGACGCAATTGGGTCTTGGGGCCGCAACTCGACCTGGAGCTGTTTGGCGACGGAGGGCGTGTCTATTCGGCGGGCCTGTTCGGCCAATGGGACCTGTCTTCGCGCGTCAGCCTTTCAACAGAGTTGATGGCGGAAATGGAGGATTCGGTTTCGGAATGGGCCTCCAACGAGGCTTTCGCTCCACTCCGCGGAGGCTGGGCCATTGCAACGTCGAGCCGCACGCCGCCGGAGGATGTACATTCATTCGTGACCGTGCCAGCGGCCACCAATTCGGTCCTGGACGCAGCACTTGCAGGGCGCGAGGCATACGACGATCTGGGACGATACTATGTACCCGTCTTCGGTCTCCGCGATACGCGAGCCGTCGATCTCACCTTGCGCAGCAATGTCACGCTCACGCCAAAGCTGTCCATTCAATTCTACGGACAGCTGTTCGTGGCACGCGGCACATACGACTGGTTCTCGCTTCTTGTGGACCGGGACACGCTTGTACCCGTGGACCGTTTCCCGAAGCTTTATGACTTCTCAATCAGCAGCTTTCAGACCAATACCGTATTGCGATGGGAGTATCGGCCAGGCTCCTCTCTCTTTGTTGTATGGTCCCAGTCGAGACGTGGCAGCGACGATTTTGACGCTTTCGATTTATCACGCAGCAGATCGCCATATAATCAGCATTCCTTTAAGCAGCTGCGAGACACTTTCAACATTTTTCCGACAAACGTTTTCCTGCTGAAGCTGAATTATACGTTCATGCACTGAACGGCTCCGGCAGGGTAGAGACCAGATACCTGAATACTCTTCAGCACGACCGCAGCCGGCCGCAGAGTGCCGAAATTGCTATCCTGGCATTCGCCTCTTGCTTTCTGAAAGGAAAGGAGCGCGCCATCCCGTACTCTGAGACTTCTTCGGCGCCGGCCTCGAATGCCGGCCTGTGCTTCCTGCCCGGCGGCCGCCAGAAAAACTGCCCTGCTACCCCCTGCGAAAGCGGCGAGAGCCATCGGATTGCCCCACTCGATCATTGGATAGATCAAGACCTACGGCAAAGACGGATGAATACCCCTTACCTTCGGGGCGCAAGGCCAGCGTAAGCTGGTCCCCGGCCCGTCGGAATATTCCGTCGTCACTGTTGCGCCTGTTCCGCTGGCCTCGTGCCGCATATGGATCCTGGGCATGCACGCGATCCGTCAGTGCCTCTTCAAAGAAGAGCTGTGAAGTAAACTCGTACGTCCTCGACGCCGACTCCTCTATTCGAATCTTGAAATGGATGTGCACGGCGCGACCCGAATACCAGCCAGGGTATATGGTCGTGAATCTGGCCATCCCATCCTCGTCCGTCATCTGGTAGCCTCGCAGGAATTGCTGTTCCTGCACATCCTGGCCCGCACCTCGGTCCCGGAAGGCAGAGTAGCGACCTCTGGCGTCGCACTGCCAAATGTTGACCATCGCGCCGGCCAGTGGCGTGCACGCCTGCCCGTTGACACCTGAAACAGCGAATTGCAGCCCCAGCGGAATTCCGGGGACCGGCTTGCCGGTCGAGGGCTCGGTTCGAATATCCGACCTGTTGAGTGGCAGGTCAGCAAAGAACGGGCCCTCCGTCAGCTCGGGAACCACCACGCAGGGTGGCCTCCTGCCGGTTCCCACAGCCGTTTTCGCCATGCCGGCATGAACGAACACGGCGCTTCCAAGAGAGGCAAAGAGGCCCATTGCTTCCCGTCGGCTCAGAACTCTTCCAACCGGCTTATCGTCATCTATCATGACTTGGGAATTGTGTTTCGGTGACGGTGGACACGCCCGCCGCCATGCAGCATACAAAGGCTAACCTGGCCGGCTCTACAACATTGGACGCCACCACCGCCGGCACCATTCCAATCCTTCCGGGACGGCCTGTCGATGGTATCCTGCTAACCGGATTCTTGACGGACATTGCTGAATCCAGCATACCAGCCGGGCTCTTGCCGGGATCCGGCTCCGTGACGCTGGAGCGGCTGGGCCCGGGAACCGAGTGCTTCCGGAATGCAGGACGGTGTTGCGGCGTCTAACTCACCGAACACGCAGCCGGTGTGCATGCATGGACTCTTGCGCAAGACTCATGGGCATTGGGGTTGTTTGACACTTGATGGCCACAGCTTCGTTTGCCAGCATCCACCTGGCTGTATTCGGAGCGCTGCGCTGCGCATCCTTAACAAACCGGACCGCGTAATCACGCCAATTGCACAATTCGCAATGAAACGCACACTCATCACCTTCTTTGCACTTGCCGGTTTCGGCTACGGGGCGGCTGCACAGCAGGCGCCGCGTTTCATGGTGCATGGCTGGACGGTCGACAGCACCACGGAAGAAGTGCTCTCCGGCGTCACCGCGCTACTCTGGCTGGCCTCCGACTCAAGCGAAACAGCCGCAGGCGTCACCGATGCCACGGGGCACTTCGACCTGCAAGTAGAACGCTCGGGCTTGTACCGGCTCCGCCTTTCCTATGTAGGTTACGAAACCCACTTTCATGACGTAACGGTCGACAGTGCACATCATCACCTTGACGCAATCCATCTTGTGCCTGCCGTCCTGGAAATGGACGAGGTCCTGGTCGAGGGAGCTCAGGAGCGCATTCGTGTAGAAGGCGACACGACGATCTTCAATGCGGATGCATTCAAGGTAAATCCGGATGCATCGGCTCAGGATCTGGTAGAAAAGATGCCTGGCATCGTGGTCCAGGACGGACAGGTTCAGGCCCAGGGTGAAGAAGTCCAGCGGGTGACGGTAGACGGCAGGGAGTTCTTCGGCAACGATCCGAGGGCCGCGCTGCAAAACATGCCCGCTGACGTAATTCAGAGTATCGAGGTTTTTGATACTGAAAGCGAGCAGTCACAGTTTACCGGCTTCAACGACGGAAACCAGCAGCGCACCATCAACATCGTGACCCGTACAGGGATGAGCAATGGCCAGTTCGGAAAGCTCTACGGGGGCTATGGAGGCGAGTCGCGCTACATAACCGGCGGAAATGCCAACATATTCGACGGGGACAGGAGGATTTCCATCATCGGCCTCTCCAACAACATCAACCGGCAGAATTTCGCTTTCGAGGATCTGCTGGGGATTATGGGTGGTGGCCGTGGAGGACGCGGCATGTCTGGTGGCGGCATGCGGATGCGCGGGGGCGACAGACCAAGGGGCGGTGGCGGCGGCCCTCGCGGCGGGGGCAGAAGCGGGTTCAATCCGCGCAGCTTCCTCGTTGGTCAGCAGGGCGGACTAAATACCACCTCTTCGGCCGGGGTCAACTACAGCGACGAGATCGGCTCCAGCCTGGAACTGACCGCAAGCTACTTCTTCAACCGGATGGGCAATTCCAATGCTGCCTTTCTCGACCGGGAGCTGTTCCTGGCGCAGGAACAATCACAATTCTACAACGAAAATACCGAGACGAGCAGCACCAATTACAATCACCGCCTCAATGCGAGGATTGAATATTCGTTCGACGATAATAACTCGTTGCTCGTCCGCCCCAGCTTCAGTGTTCAGGACAATTCGGCAGCCAGCTCCTTGAGCGGGTCCAACGCGCTGTATACGGGTGCGATGCTCAATACGGTATTCAACGAGTATGCCTCCGACAACGTCGGCTATACGTCGTCGACAGACATACTGTACCGGCACCGCTTTGCCAAGCCGGGAAGAACGATCTCGGCCAATCTGGAAGTCGGGTTCAACGACCGATCGGGCGACACCGACCAGTATTCCATTACGGAGATCTTCGACCGGCGTGCGGCGCCGGTCGATGAGACCAACGATCAGCAAATTGACAACAGGTCGGCCGGACAATCATACGGACTCGAGATCGACTATACAGAGCGAATTGGTGAGCGCAGCAGAATTCAGCTAAGCTACGAGCCTTCTTTCAGCAAGAACGTATCCGACAGATTTGCCTACGTGCAGGACCTGAGAACGGGTCTCTACACTGTGCTCGATCCTGCGTTCTCAAGCTTGTTTGACAACAACGTCATCCAGCAGCGTGGCGGCGCAAGCTACCAGTTGCGCATTGAGGACAGGTTTGAGATCCAATTGGGTGTTGAAGCCCAGAGCGAGAGGCTCCTGGGAGACCAGACGTACCCGGTGCCGTACGATCTTGACCGCACGTTCCTGAGCATCCTGCCCGAAGTGGAGATAGAATTCGAGATAGGCGAAGCACTGGATCTGGATCTGGACTATCGCACGCGCACCAATACGCCGTCCATGAGCCAGTTGCAGGACGTCATCGACAACACCAATCCCCTGTTCCTGTCTACCGGCAACCCTGATTTGGAGCCCAGCTATACCCACAACATCAGGCTGCGTGGCCGGCGCGGAAACTGGCGCGAGGGTCGCGTTGTCTTCGGCTTCGTCGACTTCAACTACATGCGCAATAGCATCGGGACTGCATCCTTGCTGGCGATGCGGGAGATGGAGCTGGAGCAAGGAATAATCCTTCCGCAGGGCGCTCAATTCTCCTATCCGGTT
Source organism: Rhodothermales bacterium (assembly GCA_965207385.1). Taxonomy (GTDB): domain Bacteria; phylum Bacteroidota; class Rhodothermia; order Rhodothermales; family Bin80; genus CAZXEU01. Next base: position 1,254,825 of record CBDBLZ010000021.1, on the reverse strand, counting down.
AATCTGGCAGATCCGAGCATCAGCGCGCGCTCGTTCTTTGGCATGGGCAGGCCCGTGGCATTATTGCAGAGCAATCTCAATTTCCGCGGCGGTGTCAGCTACGCACGTACTCCCGGCCTCATCAACGGCCAGGTCAATATGGGTACGCAGTACGGGCTTAACTCGGGCCTCACGATCGCGAGCAACATTAGCGAAGACCTCGACTTTACGGTTTCGTACGGCGCAAACTACACCATCGCGTCCAATTCCTTTTACCAGGAACTGGACGAGAACTATTTCAGGCACGACACCGGTTTGCGCTTTGCCTGGCTGCCCGTGGGCGGGTTGGTCCTCGAAAGCAACCTCACCTACAATGACTATGTCGGTCTGGATGAAGAGCTCTATCCTACCACGTTCATCGTGAATGCGGGCGTCGGATACAAATTCATGCAATTGGACGCCGCGGAGGTCAAGCTGATCGTTGGAGACATCTTCAATCAGGAGACCGGCATCAGCCGGAGCATCACGGAATTGTATATCGAGGACAGCAGCTCACAGGTGCTCGGACGCTACGTGCTGCTGAACTTGAGCTACCGGTTCAGGAACTTCGGTCTGTAAGGCCGCGGCGCGGCCACTTCGCCCGGACAGCCCATGCATCGAGGGCAAGGACGGCGAATAGACGAAGGCCATCTCTGCCCTGCATGTTCTCGCCGGCGGACTCAGCGGGAGCGACTTTGCGCATCGCAGGCACCGGGTCTGCCGTGCGCCATCAGCTACCGCACGCCAGCTAGGTGCCGGATCGCTCCAGCGTAATCGAATAGTTCTCCATCACGGGGTTGGCCAGCAGCTTGCCGCAGGCCTCCTGCGCGCTCTTGAGTGCCGCTTCTTCGGAGTCTTCTTCTATCCACATTTCCACGAACTTGCCAATGCGAACACTGCTCACCTGAGCCATGCCCAATTGCTCCAGTGCATGATGGACGGCCTTGCCCTGGGGGTCCAGAATGGAGGGACGCAGGGTTACGTTAATCAGTGCCTTGTACATGTATCAGTCGTGTTTCTCCAATCCCTGTTTGTCGAAAACGGCTCTGGCGGCCTTCATGCCGGCCCGAACCAGACCGAAGAGAATATACGCGGTAATCACAATCAGAAAACCAGCTTGCTGGAGTATTAGCAGCAGCAGTGCTGCCACGAGATATCCCGCAGCCAGGTACGGATTTCGCTGGATGAATTGCGTGCTGGGCCGCGGTACGGCTTCGAACCGGATGGATGTCAGCATCAGTAGTGACAAGAGGAATATGATGGGCATAAGCAGCGACTGGTCCTGACCTGCAAGCGGATACAGCCTGCCTGCGATTTCCCCGTTCAGCACGAGGGACACGATGGCAAGGGCCTGGGCCGGAGCGGGAAGCCCCTGATAATACTCCCTCCTGGTCCCGTCAAACAGGACGTTGAATCGGGCAAGCCGCACCGCCGCACACAATGCCGGTAGCGCCGAGGTAAGCAGCCCGAAAACCCCGAATTCCGACAGCGAATAGGCATAAACCAGGTAGGCCGGTGCCACTCCAAAGGAAACCACGTCACTCAACGAGTCAAGCTCCGTGCCAAACAGCGACTGCGCATTGGCCAGACGGGCCAGCATCCCGTCCAGCAAATCGAAGAATCCTGCGAGAACAATGAAATAACACGCATACTGGTATTGCTCTTCATGAATCTGCACGATTGCAAGAAAGCCTGAAAACAGGTTGAGCAGCGTAAAGAACGAGGGCACGGCGACGCGGGGGATGCGGCGACGCGGGCCCTCGATCCGATAGCCTCTAAGTCTCTGCCGCAGTTGGCGGTGCTTGCGTCCCCGTGGTATGTTGGATCCGTCGTGCATTCGCGTGCTACCGGGGTCCTCCGCCGAAACGGCCCAGTATGGTTTCTCCCGCACGTACGCTATCTCCCACGCGGACTAAAAGGGCAACCTCCGGCGGTGCTATAACGTCCATGCGAGAGCCCAGCTTGATGATACCCATGCGCTGGCCTGCGTGCACGGTGTCTCCCACCGAGACATGATAGACGATTCTTCGGGCAAGCAAGCCCGCAATTTGCTTGAAGAGCACCTTGTTTCCGCTGTGGTGACGCAGACCCAATTGCGACCTTTCATTCAGGTCGGAGGCCTTCGGATGCCACGCCAACTTGTAATCGCCCGGCACGTATTTGTCGAATTCAAGAACCCCCGAAGCGGGAATCCGGTTTACGTGCACGCTGAATACGGACAGAAAGATGGTTATGCGACGCGCAGGGCCCTGGAGATACAGCGGCTCCTCTTCCTCCCGGATGGCAATGACCCGGCCGTCGGCAGGCGCAAGCAACAGCATGTCGGCATCCGTTGGCGGTGTGCGCTCCGGGTCCCGGAAGAAGCCCAACGCTGCGGCCAACAGCAGCCATGCGACTACTACGGTGCCATACATGGGCATGCCGTCAAGAAGCCAGACAGCGATCGCAGTGATCCCAGTGGCCAGGACAGCGGAGTACAGGATGAGCCTGTAGCCTTCCCTCGCGATCATTCGGACAGGTGCATTTGCCGCATCTAGCCTTCCGCCTTGCCCGTCAAACCTACCCCATGCCCATCGCTACGTTTCATACCCTGGGATGCAAGCTGAACATGGCCGAAACCAGCGGCATGAGACGCGCCTTCGAGGAACGAGACTATGCCGTGGTCCCTTTCGGTGCATACGCCGATGTTGCCGTCGTCAACACGTGTTCGGTCACGGCCGAAGCCGACCGGAAGTGCCGACAGGCTATCCGTCGCGCCCGGCGCGCCAACCCTGATGCCTGTGTCATCGTAACCGGGTGCTACGCCCAGCTCCAGCCGGAGACGGTGGCAGGTATTGAAGGAGTGGATGTCGTCCTGGGGACCAGAGAGAAAGCCCGGCTATTCGAAATCGTCAAGGAATTCGAGCGAAAGGAGCATACGCAGGTGGCCGTCTCCTGCATTGGCGAGGTCCACACATTTGACCCCGCGCTGCTTTCGGATGACCGGACTCGCGCCTTTCTCAAGGTGCAGGACGGATGCGACTATTCCTGTTCGTTTTGCACTATTCCGATGGCTCGTGGCGGCAGCCGGTCGGCATCGGTAGATCAGGTGCTCCGCCAGGCCCAGGACATAGCCAGCCGCGGAATCCGGGAAATCGTGCTGACGGGCGTCAATGTTGGGCTCTTTGGCCAGGGTCGGTACGACGTGGATCGATCGGCGGGCCTGCTGCAGCTCCTGCAGGCCCTGGAACAGGTAGAGGGCGTTGCGCGCTACCGCATTTCTTCCATAGAGCCCAACCTGCTTACCGATGCCATCATAGACTTCGTGGCGGCATCACCGGTCTTTGTACCCCACTTCCACGTTCCTTTGCAGAGTGGTGATGATACCGTTCTCGGGGCCATGCGCCGACGCTACAAACGCTCCCGCTACGCTGACCGCGTCGCGCGTATCCTGGAGAAGATGCCGGAGGCTGCAATCGGGGCCGACGTCATTGTCGGCTTCCCCGCCGAGACTGAAACCCGGTTCGAGAACACCTACCGGTTCCTGGACAGTCTCCAGCTGGCCTACCTACACGTATTCAGCTACTCGGAGCGCCCCGACACAGCGGCGGTAGACAAACTCGACCTGGAGCCGGTACCCCACGCCTTTCGCAGGGCACGCAACGCGCGGCTGCGCGAGCTCTCTGGCCGGAAGAGCGCGGCCTTCCGCAATCGCTTCGTCGGCACGATTCGGCCTGTTCTGTGGGAACGCTCGCGCATGCGTGACCACATGAACGGGCTCACCGACAACTACATCCGCATCCGGCGCATGTATGACGCGAATCGCGCCGGCACCATCGAATACGTGCAACTGGGCAGCACGGAGCGTGCCCTTGCACATGCTGCGGCCTGAACTAGCGTACGCAAGCCGCTTCTACGTCCTGCACCGATTTCGGTATTGCCCGGCCCAGAACCCGGCATCCTTCCGCCGTTACCAGGACATCGTCTTCTATGCGGACGCCGCCGAATCCGTGCCAGGCCTCGAGAGCAGAATAGTTGATAAAGGCGGCGCAGCGCTTTTCCGCCGCCCACTGCTCGATCAAGGCCTCGATGAAGTAACAGCCCGGTTCTACGGTCACCACGTGACCGGGTTCGAGAGACTTGCCTAGCCGCAGCGAACGCGTCCCGAACTGCGTTGAACGCTGCACATCGGCATCGTAGCCCACAAGATCTTCTCCCAGTCCCTCCATGTCGTGCACGTCCAGTCCCATCATGTGCCCCAGTCCGTGCGGATAAAATAGAGCGTGGGCACCCTCGGAAACGGCGTCTTGCGGATCACCCTTCATAAGCCCCAAGTCGCTCAACGCCCGAGCAATGGTGATAGCAGACCGAAAATGCAGGTCGCGAAAGGCTTGACCTGGCCGTATACCATCGATGGCCTCCATCTGGGCCGAAAGGACACATTCGTAGATGGTGCGCTGGCGTTCGCTGAATTTGCCGGAAACCGGAATGGTACGCGTAATGTCGCTGGCATAACCGGAGCGAGCACTGGCACCGCTGTCATGGACCACGAGGTCTCCTTCCTGCAGCAGATTGTCATACGTGTGATTGTGCAGTACTTCTCCACGCTTCGAGAATATGATCGGAAAGGCAAGCCGGCCACCGCCGGCTATGGCAATGCCTTCCACCATACCCGCAATTTCCCGCTCGAAACGCCCCGGTACTGCCTCGCGCATTGCGGCTGTGTGCATGGCATGCGACACCTTCAGCGCGTCCTCGATCTCCGCCACCTCCGCATTGTCCTTGACGGAACGCTGCGCAATTACGGCACGCACCAACGAGGACGATTCCTTGTCGCTGGCGCTCCCGGCAGGCAACCGCAGCAGCGATTCCAGCCTGACCCTGTTTTCCGTGCGATACTGGGGCAGAACATGCACCTTCCGGCCCTGCGCCTGGAAGCGTCGGATTGCCGCTTCCAGTCCGGCCGCGGGCATCGTCTCCTGCACGTCCACCGCAGCCGCTCTTTCGCGAAGCCGCGGCTGCGGGCCCGTCCAAACCATGTCCGCAACAGTTGCGTCGTCACCGATAAGCATGTGCCGTCCTTCGTCGGCATCCACCAGAGCAGCAAGTCCGGGAGAATCAAGACCCCAGTAATACAGGAAAGAGCTGTCCTGCCTAAAGGGATACATGTTGTCTTCGTAGTTCATCGGGCTGTCCAGGTTGCCCAGGAAGAGGGCCACGCCGGTTTCCAGCGCGCGGGCAAGCTGCTCTCTCCTTTTGCGGTACGTACTCGGACTGAACATGGCAGAAGGTTTTATGCGCAGTTAAGACACAGGAACGATGGGCTCGTGGGCATGCTCCGGTCGCAGAAACAGCCCGGGTGGAATCACGTTTCTTGCGGACAATCGTGCCGCAGAATCTACATGTTGCGCGCTTTAGCCACCAGATCTCCTCTTGCCGCAATCCTGCTGGTTGCTTCAGGATGCGCTGATCCGCCGACAGCCGAGCCTACCCCGGAGGAAGACCTTCCCAAACCACGCGAAGTGGCAGACGAAGACTACGTCGTTACACCGACAGGTCTGAAGTACTACGACTTTGTAGATGGCACGGGTAACCCGGTCAAGAACGGTGACGTTGTAAGCGTGCACTATCACGCATGGCTGGCTGATGGAAGACTTGTGGACAGTTCGTACCTGAGACAGGAGCCATTCCTGTTTTCCGTGGGCAGCCGCAACGTAATTCTGGGCTGGGACGAGGGTATAATTGGTATGCGACTGAACGGCGAGCGGCAACTCGTTGTCCCGCCCGAGTTGGCTTACGGCTCAGAGGGGCGAGATCCGGTCCCGCCAAACGCCGTAATGATCTTCGAGCTCAGGCTTGTGGGGATACTCTGAGTCGTACGGAGTCTTCGGAAAGTGCCTGATCCAGTGTGTGGGTCAGCTTTTCCGCATCTGAAACGTCGAACACCATCGGAGGCTTGATCTTCAGCACATTTCTGTGCGGCCCGTCTGTGCTCACCAGGACTCCCAGGTCCCGCAGGCGGTTTGCCGCATAGGAGGCTGATTCCGGCGCAGGCACGCGCGTCGACCTGTTCCGGACCAGTTCCACGCCGAGAAAGAGGCCGCGTCCACGCACGTCGCCAATTGTTTCGTGCCTGGTTTGAAGCGCACGCAGGCAGTCCATCAGATGCTGCCCCGTCGTCAGCGCATTCTCTTGCAGATGCTCCTCCTCGATTACGTCCAGCACGGCCATGCCCACCTCGCAACTGACATTATTGCCTCCACAAGTGCTGAAAAACTCCATGCCGTTGTCGAAGGATTCAGCGATTTGCTTCGTTGTAACCACAGCGGCAAGCGGATGCCCGTTGCCCATCGGCTTGCCCAGCACAACAATGTCCGGCACGGCATCCTGAGTCTCGAACCCCCAGAAGTGCGTGCCAACGCGTCCGAAGCCAACTTGCACTTCGTCGGCAATGCATACGGCGCCAGCTGAGCGCACATGGCGGTATACCGCGGCCAGGTATCCCCGCGGAAACTCGATCTGGCCAGCGCAACCAAGCAGCGATTCCGAGATGAAGGCCGCCGGCTGGCGCCCGCTTTTGCCGAGGGCCTTGATGGCGTCGGCCACGTGGGCGGCAAAGCGGGTGCCCGTCTCAAGGCCCATGCCAAAGTAGGGCCCCCTGTAGCCGTCCGGTCGCACCACCTTATGCACATGCGCAGGGGCGCCGCGGCCGCCCGGACCGTCGAACTTGTACGGACTGATGTCTATCAGCGAACTGAGATGTCCATGATAGGCGCCGTCCAGAACAATCACGTCACGCCTTCCCGTATGCGCAAATGCCATTCGCAGAGCCAGATCATTGGCCTCGCTGCCCGAATTCACGAAAATGCACACGTCAAGTCCGCCAGGCATCGTGCGCGCAAGTCTGCCGGCGTAGTGCACCAGCGTCTCGTGCACGTAGCGCGTGTTGGTGCACAAGACTTCCATCTGGCGCTGCGCGGCGCGAACCACTCTTGGATGGCAGTGCCCTACATGCGGGACATTGTTGACAGCGTCCAGGTAGGCCTGCCCATCCGCATCATAGAGGAATTGGCGATAGCCTCGCAAGATGTGCAGAGGCCGCTGATAGGATACACTGAGGCTGGCTCCAATGTGGCGGCCTCGCAGCGCAAGAACCTCTGCCATTCCCGGCGCCCGTGCAGGAAAGGCACGTTGCGGCACACCCAGGATGTGATTGGGATCGGGGCACAGGCTGAGCCATGTTCGGCGCTGGCTCGGGAGTGCCACTCCGGGAAACGCTGGCGCCTCGTCCAGCAAATCGCAAACGACCTGGAAATGCAGATGCGGTGCCCATCCGCCGTTCTCTTCCGGAGAACCAAGCTTGCCGATCTGCTGACCCCTGCATACAGCTTGTCCAGGCTCCAGATCAAGATCCGGGCTCAGGTGGCCGTACAGGGTATAGAAAACATCGTCGACGGCCTCGTGGCGCAGCACTACAAATCCGCCGTAGTCCAGGTGCCCCTCCCGGTAACCACACCCTTCTACAATTGCGTCGATGGGAGCGTACACGGCTGATCCCGTCTCCTGAAAGAGGTCGATACCGAGGTGTACCGTCCGACGCTCTCCGTGGGCCGAAACGAACGCATCCGCATTATAGACCAGGCGGACTTCGTCGTAGCGGCCCAGACCGGTTTCGGCGCCCGCGCGGTGCATGGCATCCAGGATGGCACCTGCGGCGGCGCGCGGGTCCAACGCTTCACCCGGACGCGGCGTAAGAAGGCTCTCCACCCCGAAATCGAGCACAACCGGAGGCGACGTCCGGACATCCGGCTGCATGACCGCCGCGAACTCGGCACGATGGGCCCGCAGCCAGTGCACGACCTTCGGTGATTTCGGGCAGGGCTCCAAGCCGCACGCCTCGCGAAAGCGATAGAGCGCAAGCGCCCGCGGCAGGTTCGACAACCTTTCAAGGAGCTCCCAGGCACGGGCCTCTGATACGCGCACGTATGCGTTTTCCGGCTCCACGGTCGCACGAAAGGCAGACACCAGAACGCTGCAGCAAAGCCGCGCACAGACGAGATCCAGGAGGACCTCCAGTTCAGGCTCAAGAAGCGGAAACTCTTCGTGGTAGCCGCATACCACCTCCGCTGCCACGCCGACCGGGTCGGCTTCTCCAAGCATCATGTATGTCGCCGCTATGGCCACCTCAAAGATTGCCGGCGCGACGAGGAGATCCCCAAAATCTATGATGCCCGTCGCCCGGGCTTCATATCCAAGCCAGTCCACGACAATATTGGCATCGTTGGCGTCGTTGTGGATCGGGCTGGAACGCAGGGCAGGCAGTCGGGGAAGCGTATCGGCTTCGAAACGGGAAAGCATGCGGTCCACCAGGCTTCGCTCAGCGCTGCCCGGAACATGGCGCATGTACTTGCGCAGCGCGCTGGCCAGGCGAAGATCCCAGAAGTATTCTCGCTCCGCATTAGGGTGAGCAAAGTCCAGGAGCCGCCGGTCCAACCTGCCAAGAAGGCCTCCGAGGCTGCGAAGCAGCCCTGGCGTCCGGGGCTTCACATCCGTCAGCATTCGCCCGTCCAGGTAAGTGACAAGCCAGACCATGTGCTCGCCCACCACCGCGGTCGGCATTCCGCCAGCGGTCCGCACAGGCTCCTGGTGGCGAACGCCATTCGGACCTGCCGCCAGGTGCATTAGTACCTGCTGCTGCAGGTCAATCGACCGGGGATCCAGGGCGGCATTGGCGACCTTCAGCACAAACTTCCCGCGGTCGGTGCTTAGCAGGAAGTTCTGGTCAAGGTGACTATCAAGTGACTTGACCGTAGCGTCTAATCCGTAATGATCTCGCGCTATTGTGACGGCATCCTCAACACCTAGCCGCGGCGCAACCTGGTTCAGATACATGAATCGTAGAGAACGAAATCGTAGCTGTACAACTTACGAGAATGGCGACCATGATGCTCTAGGACCAGGCACGTGCGCCGTGCAAACCACCCGCACGCGAACGATGAATCGCCGAGTCAATGTGGGACATAATGATGTGATTCAAGTCGCTGCTGCCACGTCGGCGCCGCTCTGCCATTATCCAGGTAATTGGCAGCGTTCTTTGGCAGAGGGGAGTGCCTGGAGGCGCAATCGGGTGACCGGCAATCAGACCGCCTGCAGTCTACGGGCCTACCCTGATGCCAGCCCGCCGGCCAGGTTCGCAATACGGCTCGCGGCAGGCCGGGTTAGCGAGCAGAGCTGGCATGCCCCGACGCTCCGCCGTTCACACTTCGGTCGCTTCAGAGACCTATAGAATTGCCCGTGCTAGACGCGCCCTATGGCTCGTTTACCACACAGCATCATTGCAGTATGGCCGCGTGACATCCTGAATCCCACATTCCGCAAGCCATTGCCAGCAAAGCGTCGACCGCTGCAGGATGAATCTGTCGTTACTTCGCCGGCCTTGCCGGTCCGGCCGATTTCTTGCGCCTTGGGTCGCCGATTGGTCACCTGGCACCGGATTGACTTCTTGCCCGGACCACATGCAGCCACCGTGGACTCGTCTTTGTTCGCATCGTAATCGCTACCCCAAAGACCATCTTCGCTCCAGCTGGGCTATCAGTCAGCGTAGTCGCAGACTTCAGGCGCCCGGTAATCCAGGTCCAGGATTCTAATGTAATTCTGACCGAGGGCAATGTTGCGGAAAGCACTGTCGTCGAGATCACCGAGGATGTCGCTTGTCACCTCCAGCTCTGTCCGGTACGTCTCGAAATCCTTGTCCGCCGATGCCACAAAATCCGATCCCGGCAGTACCCTTGACGAGTACCTGTTCAAGAATCCAATGTACAGGGCGCGTGATTCCGCATTCGTGAAATAGTGGTCGTAAATGACGCGCCACGAGATGTCCACCAGGAGCTTCGGATAGCGATCCAATAGTGACCGCACAATGCCAATGTGCTCGGCCGGGTCCATGGAGACGAGTTCTTTCGACAGGCCCATGTGCATCCAGATTACGGTGTTGTCGGGGTACAATCGAAGCATTTCTTCAATAAGGGGCAGGTACCTGGTCGGCTCGTGATCGTTGCCGAGATCAGCATGCACTGAAAGGGGTATGCCACGCTCCCTCAACTCCCGCATGAAACCAGCCCATCCTTCCAGGACCGACATCGGCACGGGCTCGTGCGCATTTTGAAAAAGCGCCTGCTTTACCAGGTTTACCTCTCCCATCCATCCAAACACGCCGGGGAATTCCTGATCCAGAAGCTTCATTCCTGCAGTCACGGACTCGGGTCTGGACAAGTCCGGAAACGTCATTGAAAGCGTCAGATGTACGTGTTCTCGCTCGTGGCCATGGAAGTTGACAGCATTGACAAAATCATTCTTCAGCGTTGGCAGGGCCGGCGTACCTGGACAATGCAGATAGTACGTGCAGCTGGATGCCGCGGGCAGTGCCTGACCAATGCCGTAGATGTTGGCAAAGAGCACGCCCGTGCGCTCGAAATAGGACACCATTTCCGAAAACGGAATGGCTGCTCCTCCAAACGGCCTGAAATGAACATGGGTATCCACGATGGCTGTCTCGGATTCCCTCTCGCGGTCGTAGCAAGGAGCGCTGTGAGTGCGCAGCGAGTCCAGGGTTCGCACGGGCATTGTGGTCATGCATCCAGACCACAGACCCATTGCAACAAGCGCGGCCCAAAACCCGGACAGGCGGCGCCTTCCGACACCAGACAGCAGGCTGTTCGTGCGCATGGAATTCGTCCGGGACGTGCATTTGCCCAACTCCGCGAACCTGAGAATTGTTCGGCGACTCGGTCGGCCGGGAGCACCAGGAATTCCGTCTATCCAGGATCCATAAGCCGGTCCACCAGCGCATCCAGCCTTTCTTCTGCAAGCCTTTCAAGGGGCACAAGCGGCGGACGCATGCGCAGCCAGCTCGGCCTCTGTTGCATGCGGGAAATCAGGTATTTGAGCGCAGCCACCATTGGATGGACCTCGATGCTCGCCCGCAAACCGGTCAATTCTGCCTGAAGCCGCAAAGCGGCCTCCGAGCCCACCTTTCCTTGGAGAGTCCTGGCAAGCGGGGACGTTACGTTCAGAGTCGCTGTCATGCACCCCGCCCCGCCGGCTTCCACAATCTTGAGCAAGTATCGCTCCGTACCGCTGAATACCCTGAATCCGGGAAACAGCTGCGTGGTACGGAGCATGGTGGCGATGTCACCGCTCGAATCCTTCATGCCCGCCACGGTGACAGGATAACGAGTCAAGAGGCGACGCACGAGCCCTTCCGTAAACGGCACGCCGGTCATACCGGGAAAGTGGTACAGGAAAATCCTCAGCCTATCATCCCCCACCCGCTGAATGACCTGGTCAAAGGCTGCAAACAGACCGTCATCTCCTACGCCCTTGTAGTAGAACGGTGGCAGCATGAGCGCCCGGCTCACACCCAGTGACAGAGCGTGGCGCGTGAGCGTCACAGTGTCTGGCACCGCGCAGCAACCCGTGCCTACAATGAGCGTGTCCGGATCTGCTCCATTTGAAAGCAGCTCTTCCAGCGTCTCCATGCGCTCTTGCACGCTGAATGAGTTAGCTTCCCCCGTTGAGCCCATGACCAGAACGCCCGTGCAGCCCCGACGCACTAGCCACCGGCAATAGGCAGCAAGCCTGACGCCATGCGGAGCAAGCTCTGCTGTTAGCGGCGTAAGGGCTGCCGCAACAAGGTCGGGTGCACTGGATGTGGTCATGGAATGCGCAGCCATGCGACGCGCATGCTAGATGGCCACGAATCCCGCCTGCTGCCCGTCCCGGACCGAAATAACCGCGAGAGACTTGCCATACTCACGAGTGTAGGCCGCCCCTACGTGCGACGCAAAGTCTGACAGGCGGCCGGGATCGACAAGATTCACCGTACAGCCCCCGAAACCGCCACCCGTCATGCGTGCTCCCCGGCAACCGGGCGCCTCGCGGGCCGAATCCACCAGAAAGTCCAGTTCGCGGCAGCTTACCTGGTACAATTCCCTGAGGCTTTCGTGCGAGGCATACATGTGGCAGCCCAGGCTGTGCACGTTAGCCGCCTCGAGAGCCGCCGCAGCCATACAAACGCGTTCATTCTCCTCCACGACATGTCGAAGCCGTGAGAAGAGCGTTGCCGGAAGCTCCTTCGCCAGCGCTTCCAGCATTGGAGGATCGATGTCCCTCAATTCCTCCAGTGTCGGGTAGCGGTTCCTGCTGTGAACCAGCGCATCCCGGCACTGGCGCCTTCGTTCGTTGTACGCAGACGCCGCAAGTTGCCTCCTAACGCCGGAATCCAGAACCACGAAGGCGGCCTCACCCAATGGGATATGGCGGTACTCCATGGATCGGCAATCCAGGAAAAGTGCATGGCGCGCCTTGCCGGCAATGGATACCAACTGGTCCATGATGCCACATTGGACCCCCGCATACGTGTGCTCTACGTGCTGGCCCATGCGGGCCGCGTCTACGGGATCCAGATCCAGTTCTGCCACGGCTGCCACGGCCAGGGCAACGGCCATCTCCAGGGCGGCAGACGAGCTCAATCCGGCCCCTATAGGCACCGAACCCCCGATACTCATCTCCAGAGGCATGTCAAATTGCACCCGCAGGTAGAACTCACGAAGCATTCCTCCGACATATGTAGACCAGGATGGAGCATCCTTCGCTGGCATTTCGCCGACAGGGAAAGCAGCCTCATTGCCGTAGTTGAGAGCCGCAATTCTGTGGACATTGCCAGCCGCTGGCCGCGCCGCCACGCGCGCCACTGCATCAAGTGTCCTAGGCAAGACAAACCCGCCGTTATAGTCTGTATGATCGCCAATCAGGTTCACCCGGCCGGGTGCCCATGCAAGGCAGGCCCTGGGCCGATCCGCCTTCCAGGCTCGCAGCTTCGCCATCGCATCCGCGGCCGGCATGTGCCCTGAATCCATCTCTGCGTCTGTATGGCTACCTTGCGTCCAAGGTACGTACGGGACCTGCGGCTTGCCGACACCGACTTGAGCGCCAGCCATGAAGAAAACGCCGTTTTTCATCCGGCAGATGGAGCTGACAGAGAGTATGCAGTGGAATCCCTGGTCCGGCTATGCCGTGCCCGAGAGCTTCGTGCTGCACCAGGAGTCGGAGTACTTTGCCATTCGCGCGGCTGCTGGACTGCTGGACATAACTCCGCTATTCAAGTACCGCATCCATGGGGCCGGCAGCGCGGCCTTTCTTTCGCAAGTTATGGTGCGGGACGTAGAGGGCCTGGCCATCGGGAAGTCTTGCTATCTGTGCTGGTGTACGGATGACGGAAAGGTGATTGACGATGGTATGGTCATGCGCCGGAGCGAGACAGAGTTCTTTGTCACGACAGCGGACCCGGGCTACGCCTGGTTCAGCCGATTTACGCGCGGACATCGCGCAATTGTAGAGGACATCAGCGAAAGCGTCGCAGCGCTGGCGCTACAGGGTCCGGCCTCAAGGGCAATCTTGGCAGAAGTGTGCGATGCAGGCGGGTTGCGCTACTTCGAGACTGCGCCCATGCGCCTGGCGGGAGTGCCCGTCTGGATTTCGCGCACTGGCTACACGGGCGATCTCGGCTACGAGATCTGGATGCAGCAAGAGCATGCCCTCGCGGTGTGGGATACCCTTATTGCGACTGGCGCACGTTACGCAATTCGCCCCGCTGGCCTGGGCGCGCTCGACATTTGCCGCATCGAGGCAGGTCTGATTCTCAAGAACGTCGAGTATTACAATGCGCTGCACGCACTGGTAGGCAGCAGGATGTCCTCTCCGTACGAGATCTCCCTGGGATGGACCGTGGACCTCGACCGTGCACCGTTCAACGGGCAGCGTGCACTGAAGAGGGAAAAGGAGCGGGGACCCGGCTGGGCATTGGTCGGCCTGGATCTGGACTGGCAGGAGACGGAGCGCCTCTACGCGCGGCACGGCCTGCCGCCAAATGTCGGACGAGGCGCCAGGCGCCAGTCCGTTCCGGTCTACCGGGGCCGGGACCGGCAGCGCCAGGTGGGCTACGTAACGAGCGCCACCTGGTCCCCCACGTTGCAAAGGCACCTTGCCATCGCTTCAGTGCGGGCGCCCTTTGCTTCCCCGGGCAGCAGGCTGCAATGCGAACTGGTCGTGGAGCACATACCCTATACGGTCACGGCAACCGTGTGCAAGCCGCCATTCTACAGGCCGCCCCACAAGACCTCCAATCCTGTTGAAGACGGCTCCTGACGGCTATGACGCCATCGTAATTGGCGCCGGTCACAACGGCCTCATCTGTGCGGCCTATCTGGCAAGGGCCGGCAGGCGCGTTCTCGTTCTGGAGCGGCGCCATGTGCTGGGTGGGGCAGCGGTGTCGGAGGAGCTGTATCCGGGCTTTACGTTTTCGGTCGCGTCCTACGTGGTGAGCCTGCTCAGGCCTCGCATCATTCGCGAGCTGGAGCTTGCTCGGTATGGCTACAGGGTTGTACCCATGGAGTGTTCATTCCAGCCCCTTGAAGGCAAGGCCTCGCTCGCCAGATGGTCCGACGCGGACAGGACGCGGCGTGAAATCCGCCACTTCAGCAAACGGGACGCGGAAACCTACCCCGAATTTAGCCGCGTGATGACGCACATGGGGCAGTTTGCCAAGGAAATGATCGAGCAGCCTGCGCCGAACGTAGGTTCACTGCGACTCAGAGACCTCCTGGGTATGGCCAGAACCGCAAGAGATCTGAGACGGCGCGGACCTGAGTTTATGCACCTGAATCTCAAGCTCTTCACGCTTAGCGCGTCCGACTTTCTGGACATGTGGTTCGAGTCGGAGGTGCTGAAGGGGCCGTTGGCGGCCAGCGGCATCATTGGTACCTTTCGAGGCGTTCGCTCTCCGGGCACGGCCTACGTGCTGCTCCACCATTACATGGGAGAACTGGACGGCAACTTCAGGGCATGGGGCTTTTCGATCGGCGGAACGGGAGGCGTAAGCGAGGCGTGTGCGCGCGCGGCAATAGCCCACGGAGCCCGCGTGCGGCTTGAAGCGCCGGTACGGTCCATCACGGTCCGGGACAACCGTGCCCTTGGGGTAGTGCTGGAGTCGGGCGAGGAGATTGCGGCTCCGCTCGTCATCTCGGGCGTGGATCCAAAGCGAACCTATCTCAATCTTGTGGCCAGCCGACATCTGCCCGCCGATGTACTCTCCCGAATTCAGCGGCTCAAGTTCCGGGGAAGCTCTGGCAAGGTCAATCTCGCGCTGGATGGCGTCCCGCAGTTCGCCTGCAGACCGGGAATAGGCGACCATCTCAGAGGCGACATTGCCATCGCTCCGGATGTGGACTACCTCGAGCGGGCCTATGATGATGCAAAGTACGGCACATTCTCCCGGCGGCCGTTCATTAATGCGGTGATTCCTACTCTGACAGACCCGACACTGGCACCTGCCGGCAAGCATATCCTGTCGTGCTTTGTGCAGTATGCCCCCTACCATCTCTCTGCAGGAGCCGAAACCTGGCCTGCGCAGCGAGAGGCATTCGGGGATGCCGTCATCGACACGCTCACGGAATACATGCCCGATCTGCCTGACAGGATCCTGTTCAGGCAGGTTCTCACGCCGTGGGACCTGGAGCAGCAATTCGGACTAACCGAAGGCAACATATTTCACGGCGAGCTTACGCTTGAACAACTCTTATTCCAGCGGCCCGTCGCCGGTTATGCACGCTACAGGACTCCCGTCCGCAATCTCTGGATATGTGGTTCCGGCACTCATCCCGGAGGTGGCATCATGGGATCCAGCGGAGAACTGGCCGCAAAGGAGATTCTCGGATGGAAACGTTCGATGTCATAGTTGTCGGCGCCGGCCACAACGGCCTGACCACGGCGGCGCTGCTCGGCCGCGCCGGAAGACGCGTTTTGGTGGTAGAGCGGCGCAATGCCATTGGGGGACTCGCCGGCTCTGTCGAGTTCTTTCCGGGCTACCGAACCGCAGGCATGATCCACGACAGCGGCCGGGTGCGTGCCGATGTCGTCAGCAAGCTGGATCTGCTTCAGCACGGCCTGCTGCTGAGACCCGGCCGCGCCCCGGTTTGCGTGCTCTCGGACGATGGCCCAAATGCGATGCTTCAGCCGAGCGCGGCCTACGTCGAGTTTGCCAACTCGGCCGGGCCCTGGCTGGCGAGCGTATTCGACCGGCCCCTGCCAGGGCTGACCGGCAAGGCTGATACGCTCGGACTCCTGCGGCATCTTCTTGCCCTTCGCCTTCTGGGCAGGCAATCCATGGAGGAGCTTTTGCGCCTTGCCCCTATGAGCACAGCGGACTTTTTAGACGAGTTTGGCGACGCCGAACCTGTGCGCGCAGCGCTTGCCGTGCCAACGCTTGCCAACGCGTATGGTGGGCCGTTCTCTGCGTTCGGCGGACTATACCTGCTTCTGCACGAAGCCCTAAACCGAAACCATTTGCTGGGAGGAGGAGCCGCTCTCGTGGCAGCTTTGGAGAAGGCGGCCAGCGTCTGCACCATACGTACCGGCAAGGCGGTCGAGCGCATTCTAACGGACTCCGGGACGGGTGTCTGCGGCGTTGAGCTTTCCGGTGGGGAGCGCATAAGCGCACCGGTCGTCGCCGCGTCATGCTCACCCAAATCCGTCTACGTGGACCTTGTCGAGCCCGCTAGCCTGGGGCCGAGGATCATCCGTGAAGCCATGCTGCTTAGAAGCCGCGGCACAGCCGCCCATATCGCGATCGCCCTTGACACGAGGCTGGAATGGCAAGACGCAGGACCCTCGGCACGGGCCGTCGCGGGTGGCACGCTCACGCAGATTGAAAAGGCTTTTGACAAAGTCAAGTACGGAAGTGCGTCCTCGCTTCCCGTTCTGGACATCTATGTGCCGACCCGGGAATGTCCCGGCCTGGCCCCACCGGGGCATGAAGTCGTCACAGTAACCGCCCACTACGTACCCTATGCGCTGTCCGAAGGCGGGGTGCGAGATTTTGAACGAAGCGTGGTCCGCCGCCTTTCCCGCTATGCCCCGGGCATGGCCAGCCGTGTGGTCGCAGTGCGCACATGGACCCCGCAAGACATCACTCGTGACTTCGCGATTCCAGGAGGCCACCTCTATCATCTGGAGCACGCACCGGACCAGCTCCTCGTGCGTCCCATGTCCTCCTGTTCAGGATATGCCGGCCCCCTTCCGGGGCTGTACTTTTGTGGCAGCGGAACCCATCCCGGCGGAGGACTCTCCTGCGCTCCGGGCGCAATGGCTGCACGTGCCATCCTGAAAGGCACACGTTGAAGGCAGAAACAGGAGAAAAGGGGCCTCGTTCCAGCTGTTTTGGCACAAGCGCGGCTACAGGTGCACCCACTATTTCTGCTACTCGCCCTGGTAACCATCGGGTGCCAGGAGACTACTCAACGGCCACCAACGCTGCCCGGGCCTCCTGTCGAACCGGTCGATGACCAACTGCCTGCACTCAATGACTCGGTCACAGCGGGCCGGCGAAATGCCATTACGCGGGCGGTTGAATCGGCTGTGCCTGCCATCGTCAGCGTCAACGTCATAGAGGTGCAGCGTTTGCGCGTACAGGACCCGCTCAGCGATTTCTTCAGCGACCCATTCTTTGAACAATTCTTCCAGCCGCGCGTGGTGGAGCGCCCGGTCCAGAACCTTGGCTCGGGCTTTCTCATCTCACCCGATGGCTACATTGTCACGAATGACCATGTGGTCGGAAATGCCACGAAGATCACGGTTTCCCTGCCGAGCGGCGAAACTCTGGATGCGCAACTTGTCGGTACGGACAGAGCATCCGACCTGGCCCTGGTAAAGGTAGATCCGGCCGGTGAGTTGCCGTACCTGGCCTTCCATGCGGACGAGGTCCCCATTGTGGGAGAGTGGGCCATTGCGCTGGGCAACCCGTTTGGACTGTTCGAAGCTGCCCAGCCCACGGTTACGGTAGGTGTCGTAAGCGGCACGGGGAGAAACCTGGGACAGCAATCGGGACGCATTTACCGGGACATGATCCAGACTGACGCTTCCATTAACCGCGGCAACTCGGGCGGCCCCCTTTTAAACGCGCTGGGGCGCGTAATCGGAGTCAATACCGCGATCTACAGCGAAAGCGGCGGCTCCGTGGGCGTTGGATTCGCAGTGCCGGCTTGGAAAGCCATTCGCATTGTGAAGGAATTGCGCACCAATGGAGCAGTGGACAGGTCCTACTTCACGGGTCTGCGCGGCGTGGATGTGACCCAGCGCATCGCGCTTGCGCTCAAGCTTGGCAGCGTGCAGGGCGTCATGGTGGAGTCCGTAGAAAGGAGCTCGCCTGCGGAGTCGGCCGGGCTTTTGCAGTATGATGTCATCGTGGCGCTGGAAGGCGAACGGATTGCCAGCCTGGACGACTACATAGCCCGTCTTCACGACTTCCGGCCTGGCGACAGACTCACACACTCGGTCATTCGAGGTGGCCGGCGGCTTGAGATCAGCCTGCACACCGGCAGCACAGAGGAGTGAACGCGTGAGGCGTGGCCCCGGTGTCCTCCCCGACTTTAACCCGTGGCTGCTGATTCCGGCAGCGACTATTGTGCTCTCCGGCTGCCTTCCGTTCTCGTGCACGCGAACCGAATCGCGCGCCGTATCGGCCGCAGATTCTCTCTCCAGGCAAATTGCCGGCCGCATGCTTGCAGATACCTTGCAGCGGACCGGAACGCTGACAGGCCTTGGCGATGTCGCGCTCGAATATCCGCGCACCGTCCTGTTCGGCAGCGATGGCACACTGTTCGTCGCGGATGCCGAGCGCGGCAGCATATTCTCCTTTGCCGCGAGCGCAAGCGATTCGCGCGAAATAACGTGGGATGGCCTCCAGGTTCCCTATCTGGCTGGCCAGCGCGGTGATACGATCATCGTATACAGCCCGTCCAGTGCGCTGTTTACGTTTCTCGTGGACGCCGCGCCTTCCCGTAGCGTACGTGTGCCGTCAGACATACCCCGACAGGCACTCCAGTACGCCGTAGCTGGCGAGGCGAGTCTATACCTGAAGGTGGTCTCCAGGGATGAGCAAGGTTATTTGGCCCTGATCGGCCCCGGTGGCCGCGAGTTGTCGCGCCGCTTGCTCAAAGGATCCCAGTGGCGCCATGCAGGACTGCTACGGACGTGGCAGGATGACCTGGTGAGCCTCTCCGGCTTTTATCCGATCGTTGATTTGTATCCGCCCAGCCTAGCCGGCGACCACGATTCGCTCACTCTGACGGGCTTCGACTCTCCGATGCTTCACCGCACCCGGGCCTTTGACGCAGGCCGGGCACGCGGTGCGCCGCTGATTGCCGGAAGCGCTGCCGCGCTTGATACAGCCTTGTACGTACTCAACATGCGACCGGGGTGGCTTCGGATCGATGTCTACGACAAGGCTGGTATGCTGCGCCATATCCTCCTGGACGGTGAGCCCGTGCTGCAGAAGTCGTTCTACCCCATAGACATCGCTGCCCGCCCGGCAGCGCAAGGTATTGAGATTGCCGTGGCAGTCATTGAGCCTTCCCCAGAAATCCGGTTGTACACATGGCAGGCGGAGAATTGCTGTGAGAAATAGCGGGGCCGCCGCGTAGTCGGAGCGCAGAAGGCGCCAGTCCTGGCAAAAGATCCCGTTGGCCTGATCAGAATTGCACGATCTTGCCGCTGGACGAGTATGGACCCCGTTGTAACCGCACAACCGGAGTGCGGGATTGATTGGCCGTAACCTCTGCCGCTGTCACCCTTCCGCGCCACGTGGGGAGGTGCCGTCCGAACGGTTGCTCGCAATTGCGGCTCTGGCAACTTGGCCACGCAGGCGGCAGTGTGCCACACCGAGTCAAGCTCCGGAATGCGGGATAAAGTCCGAGCGCTCACCCGCGAATGGAACACAGGCTCCTCGGCCCAATCGCACAGCGGCGGAGGATGCGTGATCTGATCGCGAGCAAAAAACACGCGCGGGTACCAAATAAGCCTTCCGATGAACTTCCTGGCGATTCATCGACGGTTGGCGAGCCTGAGTCCAACGTATCCCGCCAGGTGCAGGCTGCGACCACCCAATCCGCGACTGTACACAGTGGCAACCTCAAGCAGCTGACCGCCCAACCGTGCCCGATACGCGCTGCGCGCGTCCATCGTCCAGTCCTCGGCGCGGGCGACTGGACCTGGGCGCATGCCTGGCACACGATCCCGCCAGAGCGCGACTCCTCCCCTGCTCTGGCCGCCCCAGCGAGGAGACGCGGACAGAGAGAATCCCTCCTCCTCGCGCCCGCCCACCGTTAGGGTCAGGCCAGCGCCGCTCTCGCGATAGCGGGTGGCCGTATGAAAGGCTAGCCATCGCCCCTGCACGTCAAGGCCGATGATGCCGATCTGTGAACGCAGCCCGCCCGAGAGCTCCAAGCCGCGTCCGGTCTGTCCGTCCCCGCCGTCATTGCGCAGGTGCACGGCACCGAACGGGGCGAGCCCCGCGCCGCCGATTCGCATCTCACCTAACACGTCGAATCCGAGGCGGGCCTGGTGCACGCGCCCGCGCAAGCCGTCGATGGTCTTCGTCCCATCGCCGGTCGCCAGGCTTGCCCAGCCAGCGTCTGCCCTCAGGCCAAAGGCGAGGGCATCGCCCGCTTGCCCCAACCGCCGCCGAAGCTCGACAAGCCCCATGGCCAGGTCCAGCGGACTCGTGCCCACGCGGCCCGTCGCGGCCCGCTCATTGCGCGCCTCCCCTCTGCCGGCGCCGAATGTCGCCCACGCGGACGTGCCCCCGCCTGACCAGCGCAGGTACGGGTGCACTGAAGTCATCGACGTGGCCAGCCAGCCGCTCGCCGCCCCTGTGGCCCAGTCGCCGGTGCCTCGGCTGCGGCCCAGCGCGAGGCCAAAAAGCCAGTTGGGAAGCTTTGCATCGAGTCCCAGGTACCGTGCGCGCAGGTCTCCGTCGTAGTCGCCGGAAACGCCGCTTTGTCCCGAGACGGGTTCGTCTGCACCGCCGTCGAAGCGCTGCACATCGCTCTGACCCCAAAGCGCCCATGCAATTCCGCGGCGTGTCGAGCCATTGGCCTGACCGCCCCAGCCTAGCGTGAAGTCCCCACCCGAGAACCCGGCCGGCCGGCGGGCGAGGTTTCGCAGGCCCGAAAGTCCCGCGGGCGCCAGGAGCACCGCACTCGAAGCGTGCAGCGTCTCGCCCGGCGTCGACATTTCCATTCCGGGGTAGATGTAGGTCGAGCGTGCCCGGTGCGCGAATTGCTCCCAGAGCCGCCTGGGATCGGGCACCCATTCCGTCACGAGAAGCCTTGCCAGTTCCCGCATGGTGTGCCGCTCCGGCAGCTCCACCGATCTGCCTCCCACGTGCAGCCTCGCATGCCGGCTAGCATTGGTTCCCATTGCATGAGCACCGGGCGCGACACGTCGTTCGAGCGTCATGCGTGTGCTTGAGAGATAGGACCGCGCCATGGCGGCGAATGCGTCGCTCAGCAAGGCTCGCACGGGACCGTCGCTCACGCCAACGGATACACTCTGGGTCGCGGCCAGACCGTCCGTGTCCCGTGCCGCGACGGTGACGGTGGCGTGGCCGGAAACCACCGGAACCAGGACGAGCGCCGCTCCCCGCACGAACGCGGTGACGATGTCTTGGTCGGAGCTCTCGGCACTGAAGGTCAGCGGATCGCCTTCGATATCGGTGAAGAAGGGTGTGAGTTCGACTGCCACCTCACTACCGCCCTCGACCAGGAGCTGATTCGGGATCGTGCCAACCGCTTCCGGTCCGTCATTTACCGGAACCACGGTCACTTCGACGCTGGCCGTGTCGGTGAGGCCATCCGTGTCGGAGACGATGTAGCTGAAGCGGTCCAGACCGTGGTAGTTCGAATCCGGGACGTAGGAGACCTTCATTCCGTCCGCCGTGACGGCGGCCGCGCCGTGCTCGGCGGGCGAGACACTCCGGACCTGCAGCCGGTCACCATCAAGATCCGTGTCGTTGTCGAGCACGGAGATCTCGATCGCCTCGTCCTCCGGCGTGGCGACCTGGTCGTCGGCGGCTGTCGGCGCGTCGTTGACCGGGGTCACGGTGACTTCCACCGTCGCGGTATCGGCGAGACCGCCCGCATCGGCCACCACGTAGGTGAAGCGATCCGGACCGTGGTAGTTCGAATCCGGGACGTAGGAGACCTTCGTTCCGTCCGCCGTCGTCGCGGTCGCGCCGTACTCGGCGGATGAGACCCTCCGGACCTGCAGCCGGTCGCCGTCAATATCCGTGTCGTTGTCGAGCACGGAGATCTCGATCGCCTCGTCCTCCGAAGTGGTGACCAGGTCGTCGGCGGCTTCGGGCGCGTCATTGACCGGGGTCACAGTCACATCAACCATGGCGGTATCCGCGAGACCGCCCGCATCGGCCACGACGTAGGTGAAGCGGTCCGAACCGTGATAGTCCGGATCCGGGGCGTAGGATACCTTCGTTCCGTCCGCCGTCACCGCGGCCTCGCCGTGCACGGCGGACGAGACGCTCCGTACGTGCAGTCGGTCGCCCTCGAGATCCTCGTCGTTGTCGAGCACGGAGATCTCGATCGCTTCGTCCTCCGAAGTGGTGGCCTGGTCGTCGGCAGCTTTGGGCGCATCGTTGACCGGGGTCACGGTGACCTCAACTGTCGCCGTATCCGCGAGTCCGCCGGTATCGGCAACAACGTAGCTGAAGCGATCCGGACCATGATAGTTCGGATCCGGCGCATACTGCACGGCCGCCCCGGCGTCGACTACCTCGGCCTGCCCATGTGTCGGCGCTCCAACCGAAACCACGCGAATGACGTCTCCGCGGTCGGGATCGCCATCGTTGGCCAGCACATCTACCCTGGTCCGCCGGTCCTCGCCCACGCTCAGCATATCGTCCACAGCCGCCGGGTGTTCGTTCACATTGATAACGTGCACCACGACCTCGGCCTGTGCTTCGCCGCCCAGCGTGTCCGTGGCTGCCACAGTCAGCGCGTAGCGATCCGGGCCCGCCTCGAAATCCTCCCCGGGGCCGGTGTAATTCAGATGCCCCGACTCCGCATCGATGACAAAGCGGTCGTTGCTCGACGCCAATCCAACCTCAAAATCGTCCCCGTCCGGATCGGTCACGCGAACGCGACCGATCACAATCGGCATCCCGCGGCCGTCGCGGTTCTCGGCAAGCTCAAAATTGAGCGACGGTCCAAACACCGGGGGACGGTTCTCGACGTCGACCACGACTTCTGCATCCGACATACCTCCTCTGCCGTCGCTCACCGCGATCCGGATGACGAAGGAGCCGAGTAGGCCAGGCGCCGTCCACCGCGCATCCGGCCCGTCAGTCGCGCCCGCGAACATCCCCTGCGCTGCGCTCCACTCGTATGCAATCGCGTCGCCGTCCGGATCAGAGGCGTCGGCCCTAAGTCGCACCACGCCACCTCGCGGAACCGTGCAGGGCTCGCAGGACGCCCGCACCGTGGGCGCCCTGTTCGGTGGAGGAGGCGGGTCGTCATCCCGGATCGTCACCGTGACCGACGACGGGCTGCCCGCCGTCACCTCCGACGGCAGCGTGCCCAGCGCCACCGTGAACGTCTCGTCGTCGGCGTCGGCATCGTCTTCCGTCGAGATCGTGCCCTCGCCAACGGTCTGGTTACTGCGGACCGTGATGCTCGCCAGCGACCCGAAATCGCCCGATTCGGCGGTTCCTGCCGCCAGCGTCAGCGGGATAGACACGTTGTTCGTCAAAGGCGCCGACAGCCGCACTGTCACCGTCACTGCCTGCCCCTCGTCTACCGGATTCGGAGACGCCGACAGGCTCACGGATGTCCCCAGCGGCGTCAGCCTGGTGAAGGTCAGCCTCGCCATGCGCACGCTGGAAAACTTGCCCGTTCCCGCGATGCCCGAAATAACGCCTTGTGGGTCGGTATCGGGATTGGACAGTGAGAATTCCGTCCCGTCTTCGGTACCGGCATCGTACGGATAGAGGTTCACCACATAAGACTGCCGCCACTGATTCGCGCCATCAAGCAGGGACAATCCCGACACACCGACGAACCAGTCCGGACTGGGACCGATCATGGACAATAGTGTGACCAAAGGATGGGTTCTCGTTACGCTGATCGTGAATTTTGCAGTACCGGTGCCGCCTCCTGAGACGCCTTGCTCTATGACGGATCGTGTGTGCGGGCTGCCCGCGACTTCGCTGCGGAAGGACCCTGTCGAGCCCAGCTCCGCCACGAGCTCGACACCGGGACTGGCTTGCTGGCCGGCCTCCCAGAAGGTGACTCCGCCGCCGTGAACGCCGCCGATCAGAGTTGTGAAGTGCGCTCCGCCCACCACGCCTCCGGGCGTACTAGCCGTCGTCCAGTTGCCCTGGAACGAAACCTCGTAGGTGACCACCTGCGTTGCCGCGGGCAGTGCGAGCAAAGCGGTGGCAAAGGGCACAGCCAGAAGTGCTCCGAAGCGCTTTTGTTGGAGGATTCGATTTTGCATGCCCAATCGTTGATCTGCCTGCCAAGTCGTCAGCAGCATAGTTTGCCCCGCATTGCTTTTCCGCGCTGCAACGACCGCCCGATGCTCAGAACCTTGACAACTCGGCGGTACCTCAAATATCGATGATTTGGAGCGTGATGCCTACAGTTATGCCGCCTTCAGGTCCGCTCGCCGGCTATCCGGTGGTGCCTAGTGCCGATCTTGACGCCTTGTGCCCAGCTTGGCAGTTCCAACAAGCATTCGGAGTACTTACCGGACAAACGCGTACCTGATTGATTTGCCGCAACAGTCGCCCGATAGCTTCTCGAAAGATCGATGCGAGATTTTCCATGTATTCTCAACCTGGCAAAGGTTCCGGCCAAACCGGGCGCGGGGTGCATGCGCCGGGATGGGGGAATCACGACCCTTCCAGCTCCTCCAGGCTATTCGACGGGCGTAAGCGGCGGGAGGGCCTGTTTCCGGTTACACGATCCCCAGAGGCTTGCAGTATTGGAGCGCAGCCACGCAACGGGCTTCCATTCGCTGCGGTCGAAGCTTGCTTTGGTCCTGATGGACCTGCCGCAGCAATACTCAGCTAGGCCCGGGACGGCCGTCCGAGGATCCGCACCCCCGGCCAATCCGGTCGTCGCGGTCAAAGAGCGGGAACCCGCCTGCCGAATCGCGTAAGTGCAACGTTCACTGCGCGATTGAATCCAAAAGGCGGTTACACGCAAACAAGCTCTAGGTCGTATTATGCGGCAAACGTTTCAGCAAGCGTGAAGAAACCACCGACCTACGTCAAGACACTGGGTGAGCTGCGAGCGTCCGGTTACGCCGTAGACCCCGTCAAGGACGAGCTTCGCCGCAACCTGATGCGAAAGCTTCATGGCGGTGACGAAGTCTTCCCGGGCATCATCGGGTTTGACCGAACGGTTATCCCGCAGCTTCAGAATGCCATTCTGGGCCGGCACGACATCATCCTCCTGGGCCTGCGAGGCCAGGCGAAGAGCCGTCTTATCCGCATGCTACCCGACCTTCTGGACGAATTCGTGCCCGTCGTTGCCGGCAGCGAGATTAACGACAATCCGCTGGCACCCGTATCCAAGTTTGCCCGCGACCTGGTCTTGCGCATGCGGGACGATACGCCGGTCGACTGGCTACACAGGTCGGAGCGCTACGGGGAAAAGCTGGCTACTCCGGATACTTCGATTGCCGACCTCATCGGTGACATAGACCCTATAAAGGCTGCGCACAACCGCCTCACGTATGCCGATGAAGAAGTAATCCACTACGGAATCATTCCACGCACCAACCGCGGCATATTCGCCATAAACGAGTTGCCGGACCTGCAGGCTCGAATTCAGGTGGGACTGCTCAATATCCTCGAAGAGCAAGACATACAGATTCGTGGGTTCAACATCCGTTTCCCTTTGGATGTCATGATGGTGTTCTCTGCCAACCCAGAGGATTACACCAATCGCGGCAATATAATTACGCCGCTCAAGGATCGGCTCGACAGCCAGATTCTGACCCACTACCCGGCAACGATTGATTTGGGTATCGCGATTACGCTGCAGGAAGCCTGGCAGCAGCGATGCGACGCGGGGCCCCAGATTACGGTCCCGCATTTCTTCCGGGAAATTGTGGAGCAGATCGCATTCGAGGCACGGCAAAGCGAATACGTTGACCAGAAATCCGGCGTATCCGCGCGGCTGACTCGCTCGGCGCTCGAGGTGCTCATCTCGACGGCCGAGCGCCGGGCCCTGCTAAACGGGGAATCGCATGCCACGGCTCGTATCAGCGACCTCTTGCATGTTGAAGCCGCGATTACGGGAAAGGTGGAACTGGTGTATGAAGGCGAGCGCGAGGGTGCACAAAACGTGGCGAGGCTGCTTACGGGGCGAGCGGTAAAGGCCGTATTCGCCCAGTATTTTCCGGACCCGTCTAGAAAGGGAGATGGCCGCAGCACCTACAACGCGGTGCTGGAGTGGTTCGCCGCAGACAACTCGGTCATCATTGATCCGGACATGTCTAACCGGCGCTACCGCGACAGACTTGGCACCATAAAGGGACTCAGGTCGCTGGTAAAGCAACACGTGCCCGGTGCATCCGGCGACGAGAAAGCCTCGATGATGGAATTCGTGCTGGACGCATTGCACCAGCATTCGCTGCTGGGCAAGGAATTTGCCCGCGGCGATGCCGCCACGTACAGCGACCTGATGGGCAGCGTCCTGTCGTCGCTGGATACGGGCGAGGCAGAGGATGAGTAATCGAAATCAGCGGGGCACTATCCGGCCGTCAGGCAAGAGGCGCTCATTCTCGCCGGGCGGACTGGTTGGAAAGGCGCTGATGGGAACAGAAGGGTCCCGGTCCTTTGGTACATAGTGCACGTGGTTGCCGTGCGGAATCTCGGCGTAGTCGTTGCTGCCAAACGGATTTAGCACACGCCGCATCACCAAGGCAAAGAAAACAAGCCCAACAATAATGAGTATACCGCGAAGTCGTTTGCGCATAACCCGCCGCCAGTCACTGGACCGATCAAATCTCCCCATGGTCGCACTGTTCCGTATGGTAGCGCAAGCCGCCATGCGCGGCCCTCACGGCCCTGACGCCTAGGATGATTCACTCCGGGAGTGCTCCGCGCATGCGAATGCTCGCCCTGGCCTTGCTGGCCATGGCTGCCTTCAGCGACGCGATCGCCCAGAACGCCGTCATCCGCGGCTACGTTACCGATGCGGAGGACGGCCAGCCGCTGCAGAACGTAAACGTCATCCTGACCAACGACACGGGTGCCCTCTTGGGTGGTGCCACTGACCGGGATGGCTTTTATGCCGTCTCGGGCATTGACGCGGGTGAATACTACCTTGCCGGCTCGTTCATTGGCTACCAGGTGCACCAGGATACGCTTGTATTTGAGGCCGGAGAAATTCGCCCCTACAATTTCGAGCTGCAATTCGGGCAGATGGACCTCGATGAGCTTCTTGTGGAGGCGGAACGGGAAGCCGCAGGCGCGGCGGGCCTGACGGGAGGGCTCCAGTCCGTGCGCCCGCAGGACATCAGCCTTATCCCGTCGCCGGACCTATCGGGCGACCTGGCGAGCTACCTCGTAACGATGCCGGGGGTGGTAGCCGGCGGCGATCAGGGCGGCCAGCTGTTTATTCGGGGCGGAGAGCCCACCCAGAATCTCGTCTTGATGGACGGCATGCTTGTATACCAGCCGTTTCACCTGATTGGGTTCTACAGCGCGATCCCGGCCAGCATCCTGAACGTGACCGACGTTTACGCCGGCGGATTCGGAGCCAAATACGGGGGCAGGCTGTCGTCCGTAATCGACGTTTCCACGCGCAACGGCAACAATCGGCGCGTCTCGGGGGAAATATCAGCTGCACCGTTTATCAGCGCCGGCGTGCTTGAGGGCCCCATCCTCCCCGGGCGTGTGTCCGCGCTTTTGTCAGGGCGTTTTTCGGTGATCGAGCAGGGAGCAAGCCGCATCGTTGACACCCCCTTGCCATACAGTTTCAACGATCAGTTTGGCAAAATCCACGCGGAGCTCGGGCAAAACAGCCGGGCCAGCATAACAGGTATCCGTTCATACGATCAGGGAATCATCGGAGCGCAGTCCGATGCCGAGGCCGACAGTGTCAGCAGACAGGTCACCTGGGAAAACACGGCGGTCGGAGGCCGTTACGTTCTGGTGCCCACGCGCATTCCGGTCCATGCCGAGATTCTGATCTCCGCTTCCCGCGTTCAGAATTCGTTCGGGCAAGAGGAAGACCCGGAAAGGTCGGCCGACGCCCGCGAGGTCAACGTCAGTGCAAACGTTACCCATTTTACCAGCCCAACCGACATTACGTGGGGACTTTATTTCCGGCTCAATGAATTGCAGAGTTCACTCGGGGGGCTCTTTCAGAACGTAACCGAGGACACGGAATTCGTAAGTGAGGCGGGGGGGTATGTGGAGCTGGACTTTGACCTTTCCGGCGGACTTGCCATGCAGCCCGGCCTGCGGTTCCAGTCGTTTCCGAGCAAGGGACGCAACTATATCGAACCGCGTCTACGCGTGACCCTGGATCTGGGCCCTCACAGGATAAGCGCGGCCGGGGGCCTTTACCACCAGGAATTCGTGGGCTTGACAGACCGCCGGGACGCGGGCGACGTGTTTACTGCGTGGACGTCGTCACCGCGCGGTGAGGTCCCGACCGCGTTCCACGTGATAGGAGGCTACCAGTTTTCGCCCGCATCCTGGCTGCGGCTGGCCGCCGAGGGATTCTACAAGGAATTGTCCAACCTGAGTATTGCGGAGTGGTCCGCCTTCCCGCGCTTCACGACGCGGCTGCAGCCCGCTGACGGCACGGTAGTCGGCCTGGACAGCAGACTGGAGATCATTACGCAGCCATTCTACGGCTTCATCAATTACGGGTACAGCGAAGTGGAGTATCTGGCGCAACAGACGGAGATCGAATACTGGTTCGGCTCCAGCGCCTATGCTTTCTCACCACCTCATGACCGCCGGCACCAGATGAACGCGCTCGCAAGCATACGCTTGCTGGGGTTTGTGCTGAACGCCAGGTGGCAGTTTGGCTCGGGTCTGCCGTTCAGTGAGGCCTTGGGCTTTGACGAGTTCATCGCCCTTGAGGGACCCACGGACCTGACCCAGGATCGCGGACAAACGCGCGTTCTTTACAGCTATCCCTATGGCGGGCGCCTTCCGACGTATCACCGGCTGGATGTTTCGCTGGAGAGAGCCATTACTATCTCGGACCACACCGTACTCACTCTCCAGGGTAGTGCCACGAATGCGTATGACAGAACAAATCTGTTCTACATTGACCTGTTTACGCTGGAGCGCCTCAATCAGCTTCCGCTGATTCCCGCTGTCGGCCTCAAACTGGAATTCTAGTGAGCGTCTGTTTCCCAATGCCGAACAAGTGCTTAACGACCGCCGGCGTGCTTGCGCTCGCCGGCCTACTGGCGGCCTGCGAGGAATCCGTTTCACCGATCCTGGAAAGTGATCAGCAGGTTACGCTCTTCGGCGCCCTTGACATGGCGCGCGACACGCAGTTTGTGCGTGTCATCCCCATCCGTCCAACGCTTGCGCCGTCTGCCGATGTGCCGGAAATCGCCGTCAGATCCATTGATCTGACCAACGGCCGGACGCGCTCTTGGCGTGACAGCCTCGTCTACTACGCCGATGGATCTCCCGGCTTTATCTACTACTCGCCGTTCAGAATTCGCCCGGGGCATACCTACAGGCTCGAGATCCAGCCAGATGGTTCCGAGCTGGTTACCAGCGCGGAGACCACGGTGCCGGAGCAGCCCACCATCACCATCCAGCCGGAAGTGATCGAGTTCCTGATAACTACTAACAGGTCACGCCTGGTCGTTACCCAGTCGTTGCAGATGGAGGGACTATCGATGGCGCCCTTCGCTTCCGAGATCTGGTACCGTTTTTTTCAGGTGAGCGACTTTACCTTCCGTGATATTCGGCTTCCTTACGCTCCCGTTCAGCGTCCGCTGGAAGCGAGCGGCTGGCAATACGACATCGACCTGCTCAGAGACCGCGACTCTCTGGCAAAGCAGATTGACATTACCTCGTCCGTCGCGCTTGCCGGTCTGGGAATGACTGTAACGGTGCTCGACGACGAATTCGTCCAGCCTAGCGGTGTCTTTGATCCGGAGGTGCTGGCCCAGCCCGGGACCCGGTCGAATGTGACCAATGGATTCGGCTTCCTTGGTTCCGTGGGCAGGTTTTCGGTCGAGTGGCTTCTGGCCGACTCGACGATAAGAGTGCTGGGCTACAATCTGATGGAGCCCCTGGGTCCGCTCAGCCGCACCTGGAAGCCGGTCTGGCCGGACGTTCCCGGAGTATTGGCACGGAGCACGCCGACCAGCGGATCCGATTAGGACCGTTGGTGCTGGCATGCGCGTCGTCGTCATTATTCCGGCGTATAACGAGGAATCTGCCATAGCGAAGGTTGTCGCCGATATCCCGCGGGATGTCGCAGAGGAAATCGTGGTGGTGGACAATGCATCTGACGATAACACCGCTCTTGTAGCACGCGCGGCGGGAGCATCCGTTATCAAGGAAGGGCGCCGCGGCTACGGCTTTGCCTGCCTGCGCGGCATTGAGCACGCGCGCCGCCGGCAAGCCGAGATTGTGGTTTTCCTTGACGGCGACTACAGTGACTTTCCCCAGGAGATGCGCGAACTGGTAGCACCGATCCGGAATCAGGTGGCGGATCTGGTAATCGGCAGCCGCACGCGCGGAAAGACGCAGCGCGGAGCCCTGCTGCCTCAGGCCCGGGCAGGCAACTGGCTGGCCTGCACGCTGATGCAGTTGATCTGGAATGCCTCTTACAGCGACCTCGGTCCATTCCGTGCCGTTCGAGTGGGGCCGTTGCTGCGGCTGCGAATGCAGGACGGTACTTTTGGATGGACCATCGAAATGCAAATCAAGGCACACTTGGCCGGTTTGCGTATCGCCGAAGTTCCTGTATCGTATCGGCGCCGAATCGGAACCTCCAAGATCACCGGAACGGTCTCCGGCACTGTGCGGGCGGGAATCGGGATTCTGAGAACCATCGGAGCGCTTGCATGGCGCAGCCGGCAACTCAGGCGGGAATATCGGGCAGCATCCCAATTGAGCAAGACCGAACATCCCCCACTGCGCGTTGTACCACCGCCAACTCAAACAGAGCGGCGATAAATGGGAGCGGACATATGGTTCAACGGGAAGTTTATTCCCTTTGCCGACGCCAAGATTCATGTGCTGTCACATGCCCTGCACTACGGATCGTCCGTATTTGAAGGTATCCGCTGCTACAATACCGCGCAGGGATCAGCGGTATTTTGCCTTTCCGGCCATATGAGGCGACTTGTGGATTCGGCCAGGATCCACCGCATGGAGCCTCCATATGATCAGGCGGCGCTAGAACAGGCTTCGCTGGAGACCGTTCGGCGCAGTGGGCTGACCGCCTGCTACATACGTCCTGTGATGTTCCGGGGTGTTGGCAACATGGGTGTAAATCCCTTGACCAATCCGATCGAGACATTTGTCGCTGTCTGGGAATGGGGGGCCTACCTCGGAAAGGAGGCACTTGAAGATGGCGTGGATGTCGAGGTTTCTTCCTGGAACCGAATGGCACCCAACACCTTTCCCGCGATGGCCAAGGCAGCCGGCAACTACCTCAATGCAAGCCTGGTCAAGATGAATGCCGTCCTAAACGGCTATGTCGAAGGAATAATGTTGAGTACGGATGGCCACGTTGCCGAAGGCAGCGGCGAAAACCTGTTCCTGATTCGTGACCGCGTGCTCTATACTGCTCCGACAAGTCTTTCCATCCTGCCCGGAATCACGCGCGGGGCCGTGATCCGGCTCGCGAGAGACCGCGGCTACACGGTTGAAGAAAGGCACATGCCGCGCGAAGCACTCTACATAGCTGATGAACTGTTCTTTACCGGAACGGCGGCGGAAATCACGCCAATACGGTCGGTGGACAAGTATACCATTGGCGCAGGTCGTCGGGGGCCCATCACAGAGGAACTCCAGAACGCATTTTTTGATATCGTTCAGGCCGGCAATGATCCTTACGGCTGGCTTACGCCCGTGAGCTGAAGCTTCCGGGCATTGCGACTGCTACGACAGCCAGGCGGGACGCTCGAATGAGTGCCCCGCCTTTTTCTTGGAGGCCGCTTGAACCTGCGTTAATTCCTTGTGATTTATAGTTTTGCAATATAGAAGTCCTGGTCGGTGATGCGCTGAGGCTGCTTCACCCCATTTGGCAGGCGCCATGCCATACGCAGTGAAATGCCTCTGTGCCGCGCTTATCCTAGTGTCGCTTGGATGTGCGGCAAGCCGGCCCCCCGCGGATGCCGTTACCTCGCTTCTATGTGAAGCCCCGTGGCCTGCGGGCACCACGGACCAGGCGCCTCGCATGGACACCGAGCGCTTGGCCCGCGCCATTCACGACCGGATCAGTGCAGAGCGCCTCAAGAACGGGCTTGCTCCGCTTGCCTGGTCCAGCAGCCTCGCCCGACTCGCCGAACATCACAGCAGGAACATGGCCCGGCAGTCATTTTTCGGGCACACAAATCCGCGCGGCCAGGAGCCGGAAGACCGGGCCGTGGACGCTGGCATGCCTGTACTCGCGGACCGGGGAGCTTATTCGCTCAGGGGCATTGGAGAGAATCTTCTGCTTACCCCCCGCTATTCGGAATACCGCGTGCGCTCAAGCGGCAAGGGTAATAAGACGTACGACTTTTCCTGGAAGAGCGACAAGGGCATAGTCGCCGAAGCCTTGACCAGCTGGATGAACAGTCCCAGCCACCGCGCCAACCTGCTGAGCCAGCTTTACGTGACGGCGGGCGTTGGTATCGCCTACGCCGACAACGAAGCGCTCTTCATAACCGTGAATTTCTTCCTTCTGCCTTCCGAGGCGCTTGCGGCCAAATAAGAAGTATCTAGCGGGCCAATACCGCGCGGCGTACACGGGTACGGTCGCCAGCTCTTAGCCGCACAAAATACAAGCCCGCACCCACGCGTTTGCCGCGCGCATCGTCCGCAGGCCACTGCACCGTGTGCCGACCGGCTGGCCTCGTTTCGTCGAGGAGCAACCGCACGCGCGATCCGAGAACATTAAACACCTCAATGGTCACCGGCGCCGGCTCCGGCAGCTCAAACGCAACCGAGGCGGATCTGCTAAACGGATTGGGATATACGGGTTCGAGGTCAAACTCCGGAACTGCGTCCGATTCAAGTGCCGTGTGGAGACCGTGACTACCTGAAACTGAGAAGGAGCCCTCGTCCGCAAACGCAGAGGCCTTGAGGCTGTGATCGATGGCCTGCACACTCCAGTGATAGGTCCCACCGGCAAGCCCATCCAGACGCCACTGCCGTCCCTGGCCCACGTTCCCCCGTGTTGCAAGCCTTCGGCGCCCGGTTTCCGGATTGGAAGCCGCGAATACGATGTCAGAAAGCCCGGCAGCCGTACCCACGCGGATATTATACGATAGGCCCGCGCTGGGCGTCTCTTCGTCCTCGGCAGCCTCCCACGAAAGCACGACGCTTCTGCCGGATACCGCGGCACGCAGCCCTGCCGGCGGGCCTGGCGGCGTGTTTACGCCCTGTGCATCATTTCTGTACAGCCGAATGAGCGGACGAACGGACCGGCTGCTGCCCGCCAGCACCAGATCCAGGTCGTTGTCGCCGTCATAATCGCCCCACTGCGCAGATGCGGCTGACACTCCCGGCAAATGAAGCCAGGCCTGAAGGCGCCCGCCCTCGTTCCGGTAGACACGGCCCGAACGGCTATTGGCGACATCCCTGGCTCCCACCACCAGCAGATCCAGGTCTCCGTCGCTGTCTGCGTCACCCCAGGAAACACTACCGTAGAATACCGGCCTGATCTCCGTGTCCAAGCGCGTAAAGCCGCCACCTGAATTGCGAAACACCTCGGTTACCGGCACGAACGCTTGGTGCGTGCCCACCTCGGCTCCGGAGAGCACCAGGTCCGGGTCACCGTCATTGTCATAGTCGCCCCAGTCGAGCGAGGAAAACGCGAGCCCGGGCAATTGCACGCCTGAGTCTGCCAGGTCGCCAAAGCCATTGTTGCGATACAGGACCGTTCGAAAGCGGCCGGTGTCCTCGGCGCCGGAGAGCGTCAGATCCAGATCGCCATCATTGTCATAGTCCACCCACTTGGCAACTCCGAACGCGACTTGCGGCAGCGCCACGTCAGCGGGCACAAAGGATCCGTCCTGGTTGCGGTAAAGTCGGGTCACGTGGGAGCCCGCTGTTGCGATGCCCGCCACCAGGAGATCCTCATCCCCGTCATTGTCATAATCGCCCGGCGCTACCATACCGCTGTACACCCCGGCAATTCCCGATTCCGCTTCGACAAACGTCGTGCCACTGCCCCTGTAGAGCATGGCCGTGCCGTCCAGCGGCCCATCCGAGTTGCCCATCAGCGAGCCTGCCGCCCCCGTCGCCACAAAGTCCAGTACCCCGTCTGCATCAGCATCCAGCCAGGCCACCTGACTCAGCCAGATGCCTGTCGCAAGCGGCCTGACGTCAAAGGCCCGCCACAGCGTACCGCTACCCCTTCTGAATTCATTACCCGTCCACGCTAGATACGCCGTAGGAACAAAGGGAGGATTGTTGCTCGAATTGCCGGTTCCCAGCAAATCCAGGACTCCGTCTCCGTCCAGGTCTGCAAAAGTAACAGACCCGTATTCCAGCGCCGGAAGGTCCGGTACGACGAGCGTAAAGGAAAACGGCTGGGCTCTTGCCGAAGTGGCCAGCGCGGCAAGCAGCACAGCCGTCTGTAGTGCCAACCGACAATTTCGCGCTGGCCGCATCAAGGGGCAGCCTCCAGCGGAATACTGACTTTCGTCCGATCCCAAGTCATGACCAACAGCACGCCTGATCCTTCAGGCTCGAAACCGATAGTAAAGGCCTCGTGCACCTGATCCAACTGCTCTACCGGCGCCTCTAGACGCAAGGCATCCTGGGCCTGATCGTAGTCCTGCGTGCCGTTCTGGCCCAGGCCGCGATTTAATATTACGGTCCACTCTTCCGGCCCGGGAATAGTGAACAGCGAATAGGTGCCTGCAGCCAATAGTTGGCCGGCCACGCGCAGCGGAGTCGTCAGCGTGATTTCGGTTGCCTCGTTGGCGGCCGTGCGCCAAAGCGCGCCCATGGGCACCAGGCCGCCGAAGATCTCCCTTCCCCGCTTCCGCGGAGAGCTGTAGTGCACCTTTACGTAGCCATCGCCGACCCTCGTGCGAGCGAGCTGCAGCGGACTCAGCCGACTCTCCGGCGCATCCACGGCTTCCAGATTCCAGTCATCAGGAAACAGTGACGTGTCAAGTTCCGGAATAATGCGCAGCGCGTTCTTGTAATAGATCTTCCGCTGAACTTCATCCGGCAGGTCCAGCCCGTACATGCGCCACCAGGCGTGACGCTTGCGATAGTACGGGAAGAACTCATCTGCCGTCTCGAAAATGCGGAAGTACGTGTGGTATTCCTCTGGCGCCCACGAATCCTTGCCCATCAGCACGCGGTCCTGGTACTCGATGAGCCATGCCCGGGCCGTGACCGGCTGGCGGCCCAACTCTGCCACCACGGCCCCAAGCTCCGTGTAAACGTTCGGGTTTTCGCTAAGCATTGCCCCCAGCCGGCCCAGATCATTGCCCATCCAACCCAGGTGGGCGTTGAGAAAAACGGTACCTGGATGCTTGCGAAAGACATTCCATTGCTCCTCAATCAGCGCCTCCCAGGTCGGCTCGGGCGGCCGCTTGCGCCCCGGGCGTTCCTTCAATTCGAACCAACGCTCGTTGTACCGGTCCTGCTCCTGCCAGAAAGGGGCAGGGTCTGCTGTATGAATCAGAACCGGGATGCCCAATTCACCACACTTGGCCCAGATGGGATCCAGCCGCGGATCGTCCGTGGCAACGCGGTTTCCTTCCGCGTCGACCACATACATGCCCAGATTCTTGAAAATCTTGAGCCCCCTGGCACCGCTACCAACATCTGCCTCCAACTGTGCTGCTGCCGTCTCACCGAATCCGGGCTCGCTAACGCGGCTGAAATCAACGTTGGCAAAATGCACAATCCGGCCGGGGGCCAGCTGCTCGGAGGCTTCGATGCCGCGCCGGAGCTGCTCTCCGCTGCCACCGCTCAAATTGACCATTACCGCCATATTCATGGCGTCCATCTCGGCCACCAGTCCCTTGATGCGTTCCTCGGAAGCGCCACCCATGCTACGCTGGTGGGCATGGACATCCACGAAGGGGTACTGCGCCCGCACCACGGGATTCTCCTGGACCACCAGCGTAGATACGGGTTCATAATCTTCCCATTGCATTACCTGCCCTTCGGAAGAATGAGCGGTCCAAATGCAAAAGCTCGCGGCGCAGACGGTAGTTAATGCAAGTCGCATGGGCTTTATCGACT
Source organism: Rhodothermales bacterium (assembly GCA_965207385.1). Taxonomy (GTDB): domain Bacteria; phylum Bacteroidota; class Rhodothermia; order Rhodothermales; family Bin80; genus CAZXEU01. The sequence continues at coordinate 1,218,494 of CBDBLZ010000021.1, read as the reverse complement.
GGATCAAGGTATCGTAAAGGTCGCTTCCTGACTAAAGGCGGAGCCCTGCAAGCCATTGTCAATCGCCTGAACGCTCCAGAAATAGGTTCCGGGCCCCAGACCGGACAGCTGCCACTCACGGTTTGTGCCGACGTTTCCGAATCCGGCAATCAACCTGCGACCCGAATCGGGATTGGCCAGCGCCGACATGACATCCGATCCTCCTGGCACCGTTCCAACCCGGATGTTGTACGTCAAGGCGCGATCCAGCGTTTGCCTGTCCCGGCCCTGCGTCCAGGCAAGTGTAACCCGGCCTCCAGCCGAAACTACGGCGGATATGCTGTCAGGAGGCTCTGGGACGGTGTTGGTACGAATGCCCGGAAGGTAGTTGCGCATGGCAGCCAGGCGTATGGCACCCGTCTGGTCTTCCTGCCGAAGCAGCAGCACATCCAGGTCATTGTCTCCGTCATAATCGCCCCACGCAGTCGTGCTGAAATAGCCGCCTGCAAATGGCGGCATGGTGTAGCGCTGCCCCGCGTGGGCCGCAAACCGCTTTAGCCCTGCACTCCGGTAAACCTGCACCTGCGGCCGGGAGGCAGCACTTTCCGCTCCGGCAAGGAATAGGTCCTGGAATCCGTCGTTGTCCCAGTCTCCCCAGCTTGCGCTGCCCCGGTACCGGCCGCTGGCCGCCGCACCCACAAACTGGTCCTCTACCTGAACGTCAACCGCAACCAGGGTGCCTCCCACATTTTCATATATGGCGAAATCGCCCTCAATCAGGAAGGGATGCAACCTGCCACCGGCGAGCAGCAAATCCAGGTCCCCGTCCGACTCGATATCGCCCCAGGCCACGGATCCAAACAGCAGTGCCGGGAATCGCATATTCACCTCCGTGAACACGCCGCCCCCGTCATTGCGATAAAGGCGTGTGGCAAATTCCTGGGGCTCCAGAATGCCAGTCATCACCAGATCATGGTCCCCGTCGCCGTCGTAGTCTCCCCAGTCCGCGGCCGCAGCGTGCATGCCCGGCAGCTCCGGGCCCGGGCTGAATCCCCCGCTGCCGTCGTTCCGGTACAATCTGGCCGTGGCACTGCCGTCATCTGCGGTCCCGGCTACCAGGAAGTCCTGGTCTCCGTCATTGTCATAGTCCGCCCACGCTGCCGTACCGTCCCGCACACCCGGCAGGGTAATGTACCCCCGGAACAACCTGTCGCCAGATTCACCGAGGTTCAAGTACACCTGCGTCAACGCCTCGCCGGCGGGCGTAACACCTGTCGCAAGCAGATCAACATCGCCGTCGCCGTCCGCATCCGAAAGTGCCACGGCGCTCAGCCAAACGGGCAGTTCGCGTTCAACCGGTTCAGATCTGCGATACACCGTAACAAAGGCGTCCCGTACCACGCCGGCGGTGTCTATGTCCTGCGTTGCAAAGTCTCCTTCGTTGAAGTAAATCTCCAGCACCGGCACTGGGCTCTCGAAGCTGCCCGTGTTGCCGCTAACAACGAGATCGAAGTCTCCATCCATGTCCAGATCTCCCCAAGCCGTAGACCCGTGTGTTGCCGCCGGTACGGGAGATCCCAGCAGATTGTCGACGCGGGCATAGACTTCCTCGAACGCCGGGGGAGGATCAAACTGGACGGCGAGCGCTTCGGTAACGGCGCCAGCCCAGGACGCTATGCCAGCGAGCACGATGAGGGTAGGCCGCATTGCCGAACCGGCGTCGAAGGAAGATGACGCAGTGCAAACTCGAAACGCGTGCTGCAACCTTGGCGAAAGGGCGAAGGTTTCACCAAGTACACTGACGGCGATTCGATGTCTGCAGTCTCACCCGACCGCGCCTTTGGCTTGCAAGCCCCGTTTGTGCCGTTCGGCGATCAACCCAGGGCCATCGAGGAACTGACGCGCGGCCTGGAGAGAGGAGACCGCCACCAGACGCTACTGGGCGTAACGGGATCGGGCAAGACTTTCACGGTCAGCAATGTCATCCAGCGTGTCGGCAAACCGACGCTGGTGATGAGCCACAACAAGACGCTGGCGGCGCAGCTGTACGCCGAGTTCCGGCAGTTTTTCCCGGATAATGCCGTCGAGTTTTTCATTTCGTACTACGACTATTACCAGCCCGAAGCATACATCGTTCATACGGACACCTATATCGAAAAGGACATGGGGGTCAATGACCGGATCGACCGCCTCAGGCTTCGGGCCACCAGTGCCCTGGTCTCCGGACGACCGGACGTCATCGTGGTGGCCAGCGTGTCGTGCATCTACGGGCTAGGGTCACCCGAGGAATACCGTTCGCAGATCGTACAAATCAGGCCGGCACAGGTTATCTCGCGCAACCGCCTGCTTGGACAGCTGGTGAACATCTATTACAACCGCAGCAGTGACGACTTTGGACCCGGCACCTTCCGGGTCCGGGGAGATACAGTGGACGTATTCCCCGCCTATCTCGAAGACCGGGCTTACAGGATTTCGTTCTGGGGCGACGAGATTGAGGCCATCAGCACGATCCATCCGCTGACTGGCCGGACGTACCAGGACGAGGATATTGTTACCATTTACCCGGCCAAGATTTTTGTCACGCCGGAAGAGCAGCTGGAAAGGGCCCTGGAGTCGATCGAGGAAGAGCTTCAGTGGCGACTGGCAGCCTTGCGGGAGAACGGCAAGCTGTTGGAGGCCCAACGGCTGGAGCAGCGCACGCGTTTCGATCTGGAAATGCTGCGCGAGCTTGGATATTGCTCCGGCGTAGAGAATTACAGTCGACACTTAACCGGCAGAGCCCCCGGAGAGCGACCCTACTGCCTGATGGACTATTTCCCGGATGATTTCCTGTGCATTGTCGACGAGAGCCACGTCACGGTGCCACAGGTGCGGGCCATGTATAATGGAGACAGGGCTCGCAAGCTGACGCTGGTCGAACATGGATTCCGGTTGCCAAGCGCGCTCGATAACCGGCCGATGACCTTTGATGAATTCGAGGCGCGCCAGAGGCAGGTCATTTATGTCAGTGCTACGCCGGGAGATTACGAGCTGGAAAAAAGCGGAGGTGTATTTGTGGAGCAGGTAATAAGGCCCACCGGCATCTGCGATCCGACCGTCGAAGTGCGCCCGAGCGAGCACCAGATCGACGACCTGCTGCATGAAATAAGGGCAGTTGGGGCCAGAAATGAGCGCGTGCTGGTCACTACGCTGACGAAGCGCATGGCCGAAGACCTGACCGACTATCTCGAATCGTTCGACATTCGCGTTCGCTATCTGCATGCGGATATTGACGCGCTGACCCGGGTAGCGCTGCTGCGTGACCTCCGGCTCGGTTCATTCGATGTGCTGGTAGGGGTAAACCTGTTGCGCGAAGGGCTGGATTTGCCAGAGGTGTCCCTGGTGGCAATTATCGATGCCGACAAGGAAGGCTTCCTGCGTAGCGACAGGTCGCTGATCCAGACCGCGGGGCGCGCGGCTCGCAACGTAAACAGCAAGGTCATTCTGTATGCCGACCACGTGACTGGCTCGATGCAGCGCATGCTGGACGAAACTCGGCGGCGGCGAACCAAGCAGCTTGCATACAACAGGGAGCATGGCATCACTCCTCGCACGGTCACCAAGGATCGCGGCGAAATACTGAAGGGCACGGTGATTGCGGAGGAAAACGTCTCGGCACAGGAAAGCAGGGCCAGCCACCTCGAAAAGGAATCAAACCTGAAGGCAGCCGCCGAAATTCGCCTGCTGCGCACGCTGTCCGATGATCAGAAGAGGGATCTCATCGCCGAGATGCGAGTCCAGATGCTGGAGGCCGCAGAGAACCTCGAATTCGAGCGCGCCGCCGAGTTAAGAGACGCGATCGTGCGAGCCGAGGCAGAGCTCGTTCACCAATCTCCGGGGGAACCAGCAACCTAGGTACAAGTAACGTTGGTCTGTTTTCTGCTTGCGCTTGAGTCATGAAGAAAGGCATCCATCCTTCATACGATATTATTACGGTTCGCCTGGCGGACGGCACGGAGTTTCAAACGCGGTCCACCATGCAGAAAAAGAAATATATTTCAGAAGTAGACAGCACCAACCATCCATTCTACACCGGTCGGCGGCAGTATGTGGACACGGCTGGGCGCGTGGAAAAATTCCAGCGCAGATACGCCGGCCGCAAGACCGGGGGTTAACCGGAAACGGCTGACTGCGTAAGGGCTTCGCGGCGCCTTCGTGCCGGCCGTGGTGGAGCCGGTAAATGATAAACGCACTTAGACTGATAACGGCCAAGCGTGACGGCCTTGCGCTAACGCGCGAAGAAATTGTCGGCCTGATAGACTCCTACACGCAGGGCATAATGCCCGATTACCAGATGAGCGCCTTTCTCATGGCGGCTTATCTGCGCGGCATGAATGAAACCGAGACTTCGGCCCTGACGGAAAGCATGCTGAATTCCGGGGTCTTGCTGGACAACAGCCAGATCGCGGGATGCAAGGTCGACAAGCACTCTACGGGCGGTGTGGGAGACAAATTGTCCCTGGTCGTAGCCCCGACGGCAGCAGCATGCGGAGTCTACGTGCCCATGATCACAGGCCGCGGCCTCGGGCATACAGGAGGAACCCAGGACAAGCTGAGCGCCATACCTGGATTCCGTACCGATCTCTCGATCTCGGAATTCACTGCACAGCTTGAAAGGATCGGGGCCGTCATCACGGCGCAGACAGAGGAAATAGCACCGGCAGACCGGAATATGTACGCGCTGCGGGATGTTACTGTCACCGTAGATTTCATCCCCTTTATCGCCGCCTCTATCATGAGCAAGAAGCTCGCAGAGGGACTGGACGGGCTGGTGCTTGACGTAAAGGCCGGTAGCGGCGCATTCATGAGCACGGAAAAGGAAGCGCGCGACCTGGCCAACATGCTCGTTGGAATCGGTGAACGCTTCGGAACCACAACCGTGGCCTGGATGACCAGGATGGACGTGCCGCTTGGCCGCGCCGTCGGCAACTGGATAGAAGTCGCTGAGAGCGTCCGATGCCTCCGGGGAGAAGGCGAACCTGACGTAATGGAAATCAGCATGACGCTTGCCGCCGAAATGATCCACCTAGCCGGTTGCGCGGCCTCGTTTGAAGAAGGGCTAAGGTTGGCGACCGAGGCTGTCGCCTCAGGTCAGGCGTTCGAAAAGTTTGTGCAGGTTGTCGAAGCGCAGGGCGGAGACACGTCCGTGATTCTGGCTCCCCACTCCTATGGCAGTTCCGAGCCGCAGGCGCAGGTGCGGGCCGCAGAGGATGCTAGCGGTTACGTGGAAGGCATCGATGCGCTCATGATCGGCGTTACGGCCAACCAGATGGGCGTTGGTCGGGGTGTCAAGGAAGAGGACGTAGATCCCCACGCGGGTATCGTCCTGCACGCAAGGCCGGGAGAATACGTAGAGAAAGGCGGTCTGCTGGCCAGCCTGTTCACGCGCAAGATGCGACAGGTCCCGCACTTTGTCGCCGCCGTTCGCTCGGCGTTCCACTTCTGCGAAGAAATGCCTGCGGCAGCACCGCTGCTAATGGACCGGCTCTCTCGCCACGGATGGAGATCCGGCGGCAAGCGCAAGCCAAGCGCATCTTTCGCTGGCGATTAAGCGTTGGAGTTTGCCTACATTGAAGATTATAACGCACGTAACCGCGCAGACTCATGTCAATCTGGTCACGCTTCAAGCGACTCATGCGCTCCATCTTCGGGGGAGCGATATCCGCGATGGAAAATCCGCGGCTCATTCTCGAGCAGAACATGCGGGAACTGAACGACCAGATCCCCAAGATGAATGAGAACATCGCCACAGTGAAGGCAAACGTGATTCTATTGCATAAGGAGCAGCGCCGGTGCCGAGCAGAGGTTGAAGGACTGACGTCCAAGGTCAAGGCCGCCCTGCAGGGCGAGCGCGAAGATCTCGCCAAGCAACATGCCATACGGCTTCAGACGGCACGGGACGAGCTGTCCAAATCGACAGAACAGCTACAGTATGCGGAAGCTGCCTACGAAAAGGCTCAGCAGGTCAAGAAGGCCTTCATGAGAGAGCGGAAGCGCAAGATAGACCAGGCTCAGGCCGCACTCCGGGCGCACGAGCGTGCGCAATGGCAGGCCGAAGTTGCCGATACGCTGGAGCAATTCGAGGTCGGCGGCATCGACCAGACGCATGACGAAATGATTCGGCGCATTGACCAGGAAACCGCCCGCGGCGAGGCCCGCATGGAATTGGCACTCGATTCCGTGGATGTCCAGGCGCTCCGCCTGGAAGAGGATGCCGAATCCTATCAGGCCGACGAATTGCTCAAGCAATTCAAACTCGAAATGGGCTTGCAGAAAGAGGCGCCTTCCGCCGAAGCAGGAGAACCGGATGCAGAAGAGGAAATCCCGGCCAAGACTATTGGAAGAGAGCGAACGCAGTCCTAGCGAACGGCGGGGCAGTTGCAATCATGTATCCCTCCTGCTGCCACCGCTTGCGCCATGAGTGATCCGGGGATCAACTACACCAGGGAAGCCTTCATGCATCCCTGGAATTTGACGTTTCTCATCGGGGCGCTGGCCTGTGCATTCGGTCTCAGCTTTCTTCCTGCCCCGGTCGGCTCCACAGCATTTAACTCCATACTGCTCTTCACGATGGCGCTGGAGCTTCTTGCGCTCGGTTACGTGCCGCGCCAAGAGCGCTTCAGAAGGCTGATACGGTCGCAGAAGGCGGCACAAAAGGCCAAGCCGCCGTCGCAGAAGGAACAGTACAATTCGCTGAGCCGCCACAATCAGCGGCGGTATTTTCGGCTACGGGACCTGGAAAAGAAAATAGATGCCAATTATAACAAGCTGAGCTATGCCTCGCAGGGTCTGCTGGAGAGCCACAAGCAGAAGATCGACGGACTCCTGGACTCATGTTTGTCCCTGCTTTGCCAGAAAGAGCGTTACGATCAATACAGCCTGCGCACGGGCGAAGAGGAGTTGCTGCAGGCAATCGAGGACCTGCGAAAGGACATGGAAGACGATTCCGAACGCGTTCGGGCCATCAAGGCGCGGCGCCTGAGAATCATCGAGCAAAGGCTGGATCGATTCCGGAAGAGCCTTGAGAGCATGGAGATCATAGAAGCCCAGGTTGCCACAATTGAAGATGTGATCAAGTATATCCACGAACAGTCACTGACGCTTCGCAATCCCGACGAAATCACCTACCAGTTGAATCTGCTCCTCAATGAAGTAGAGGAGACGGAAGCGTCCGTGGGCGAAATGGAGAGCATTTTCGGCACCGCGGACAGCCTTTTGGCCAATATCGAGGACGAATTACTGTCCGGAAGCCCCGACCGTACACGCCGTCGGGTGCACGGCCGCTAGGCTGCAGTTTCGCCAGGGGGACCGATTCGTATGGCGCTCGCCGTCATCATTCTTGCCTTGCTCTTCAGCGCCTTCTTTTCCGCGTCGGAGATCGCCTTCGTTGCCGCCAATCGGCTTAGAGTCGAGGTAAAGGCCAGACAGCGCGGCCGGGTGGGGCGCTACATCCTGCGGTTTTTCGAGGAGCCTGCGACATTTCTCACCACGACCCTGGTGGGCAACAACATTGCGCTTGTTGTCTATTCCACCCTTATGGCTGTGTACCTGCACGCACCGCTCGAGCAACTATGGCAGACGCAGCTCGCTGTTCCTTCCGGTGCGCTGGAACTGGCCATCCTTGTCTCGCAATCCGTCATCGCCGCCACCATTGTGCTCTTCGCCGGCGAGATTCTTCCCAAGACTATCACGCGCGATGTGGCGGACCGTGTGGTCTTCGTGCTCGCCCTGCCTCTTGCCATCCTGCAAAGGCTGTTAATGCCGCTGGTTAACGTGGCCGGCAAGACTTCGCAATTCCTGGTGCGCCTTCTGCGCGCCGATGCCGCACCGTTCTCCCATTTCCCGCGCAGAGCCTTCGAACTGGTCATCGAGGAGGGAAAGCAGAGCGGCTCGCTTGAGCTCGACGACGACGAAACCGAATTGCTCACCAACGTATTTGACCTGCACGCCAAGCGCGTCAAGGAGTCCATGACGCCACGCACGGAAATCGTGGCGGTCGACGAGGAGACCAGTGTGGAGCAATTCCGACGGCTTTGCATCCAGAGCGGTTATTCCAAGGTGCCGGTCTACCGCCGCAATATCGACAACATCGTTGGCATCGCCTTCGCTCACGATCTTTTCAGAGAGCCTTCCTCGCTGACCGAAATGATGCGATCTGTCAAGTTTGTACCCGAGTCCAAGCCGGCCAAGGATCTGTTCAAGGAATTTCGCGAGACCAATTCATCCATCGTTATAGTCATCGACGAATACGGCGGAACTGCCGGACTCATTACGAGGGAGGATCTGCTGGAAGAGCTCTTTGGGGATATCCAGGACGAATTTGATTCCGAGGATATCGTGATGCGTCGGATCGACGCAAATACAGTCCGGGCCAGCGGGCGAGCCGAAATCGACGGCCTCAACGAACAGTACGACCTTCGACTTCCCACCGGCGACTATGAAACCGTGGCCGGGCTGGTCTTGGAGCGACTGGGGACCATCCCCAAGCCACAGGACGAGTTTGAGTTCGATGGCTACCGCTTCGTGGTACTGCAGTCTACGGCCAACCGCGTCGGCGCTGTGCGAATAACGCGCCTATCCTCGACTTCCTAGCTGGTGCCCGAATGCGCGTACTAGACGCAAATGGGTATCCAGAGTGGGCACGGCGGCCATCCCTTCGAGCCGCTCGGAGGGAGTATCCGGCAATCCGGGCGGACTGATGCGCCCCATCCACAGCTCCATTTTGTCCCGCAGCAATTCCCGCCCCGGGAGCTTGTCTGTGGGGAGGTGGGCTGCATAAAATGCCTGGCGGCGTTCAAGCCGCGACCTGAAAGGGCTGCTCTCCCGCAAGAGTGCATTGTCGCCTGTGACCAGGGCGGCGGCACCCAGGAGATAATCGTGATACAGCGAAGGTACGCTCTGAAGTACTTCCGAACTTCGTGCTGCAGACGGAGAACCGCTGGCATCCAAGGCGCATAGCGTAACCTGCACGGCGAGACACAGCGTTTCCTCCGCCGCGAGAGCCGTATCCAGCCCGGGTATGCGCGCCTGCGCAGCCTGCACAAGCTGCTGCGTCACAGCCACGATTCCAAGCGCCGCAAAGACCGCAAGCTGGTCCAGCCGGGATTGCTCAGCAGCCATGGGGCAGTCTTACAAATCGGAGGGTGCCTCTTCACCACCACCGATCGAGGAGCGCATCTGCGTATCCGCCTGGATATTGCGGATGTTGTAATAGTCCATAACACCCAGCTGGCCGTTCCGAAATGCTTCGGCGATCGCCGTCGGTACGAGCGCTTCGGCTTCAACGACGCGCGCCCGCTGCTCCTGGACCGCCGCCACCATCTCCTGCTCCCGTGCAACCGCCGCGGCCCGTCTTTCCTCAGCTTTCGCCCTTGCCACCTGCAAGTCGGCCTCCGCCTGGTCGGTCTGCAGCTTGGCACCGATGTTCTCGCCGACATCCACGTCCGCGATATCAATGGATAGAATCTCAAAAGCCGTACCGGAATCCAGACCTTTGGACAAAACGGTCTTGGAGATGATATCGGGGTTCTCCAGCACGACTGCGTGGGACGCCGAAGAGCCGATGGTCGACACAATGCCCTCTCCTACGCGGGCAATGATGGTCTCCTCCCCTGCTCCGCCAACCAGGCGCTCAATGTTGGCCCGAACCGTGACTCTGGCTATGGCCCGCAGTTGGATACCATCCTTGGCAATAGCAGAAATGGGCGGCGTTTCGATGACTTTCGGGTTGACGGAGACCTGAACCGCCTCGAATACGTCGCGGCCGGCAAGATCAATTGCCGTTGCCCGCTCAAAAGGCAGGTCAATATCGGCCTTGTCCGCGGAAATCAGGGCATTTACCACCTGCTGCACATTCCCACCGGCCAGAAAATGCGCTTCAAGCTCCGGCGTGTGAACGGAAATGCCCGCCTTGTGCGCCGTGATGAGGGGCTTCACTATGCGGTCGGGCGGGACTCGGCGCAGCCGCATGCCCACGAGGTCGCGAAAGAGCTTCAGCCTCACCCCTGAGAAAATGGCGGTGATCCACAGTCGGACCGGGATGAAGTACAACAGCATGAGGAGGCCCAGCACCACCAGGATGATGAACAGGGCACTGCCCAGACTCAGGAGGTTGTCCACGGCAAGAAGGAATTAAGTGGTTGTTGAGGCAAGACGGTACGTGCCGGACTTGCCCCCGGTTTTCGAAAGCAGTCGTATGTCGCTGACGCGAATGGCCTTGCTAACCGATTTGCACATGTCATAGATCGTAAGTGCTGCAACGGATACCGCCACCAGCGCTTCCATTTCCACGCCCGTTGTCCCCACCGCGGTGGCAGTCGCACGGACGTCCACAGCGAATCCGCTCTCGTCAAGGGCAAAATCGACATCAATTGCGGAAATGAATACGTTGTGACAAAGTGGTATCAGTGCGCCCGTCTGCTTGGCGGCCGAAATCCCGGCCACCTGCGCCACGGACAGCACGTCACCTTTCGCAATGGATCCGCCTACGAGCGCCCGAAATGCCGGCTCGCCCAGGATAACGCGACCGGCAGCCACGGCCTTGCGCTCCGTCCGTGTCTTTGTAGACACGTCCACCATTTGCACTCCGCCTGCCGGCTTTACGTGGGTCAGCATCGCACCAGTCTGTGTGGACGCTGCAACGCATGGAATCGGGGCGGGTTGCCGTGGCGAACAATCGATACCCCCGCTGCACCTGGATCCTCACCCTTTCCCTGACGCGAGCCTGCGCAGCGCAAGCCCGAGCCCCTCCAGTGCCTCCAGATTGTGTACCGGCAAGAAATCCGTAACATGCGGAAGCGCTGCACGCATTCCGCGTGTAAGTGGCTGGTAGTCCTCGAAACCCAGCAGCGGATTGAGCCACATGAGGCGATGGCAGCTGCGCCGCAGTCTTGCCATTTCATCTGCAAGCAAGCGCTGGTCTCCGCGATCTATACCGTCTGAGATAAGAACAACCACGCCGCTGCTGCGCAACACGCGCCTCAGCCAGCGAAAATTGAATTCCTTGAGGCATTCCCCAATCCGTGTGCCGCCACCCCAGTCGTCAACCGCCCTCGCGGCGACGTGCAGGGCTTCGTCAACGTTCCGCACGAGGAGGAAGCGCGTCACGCGTGTCAGTCGGGTACCGAACACAAAGCTCTCCACGCGCTGGAAACCGCTCGTCACGACATGCATGAAATGCAGTAGCATGCGGCTGTAGCGCTCCATGGATCCGCTGATGTCACACAACACGACAACGGGCCGCATGCGCATGACGGGGCCGCGCCTTCCGAGCTCAAGGATTTCCGCTCCCCTGCCCAGGTTTCGCCGGAGTGTTGACGGCAGGTGGAATCTGCGCCCTTCCGGGCCGGCCTTCAGCCTGCGTACCGGCATCATGTCCGCCCTCCAGCGTAGCTGCCGCAAGAGGGCTACAGCGTCCTCCAGCTCGCGTGGCGTAAAGGCAGCAAAGTCCTTCTTGCGAAGCGCTTCAACCGCGCTATACGTCAGGGTGGCATCCGGCATGCGCTGCCGGGACCGCTTTCCATGTTCCGAACTTGCCCTGCCGCCCAGCGCGTCCAGGACTCTTGACAGCTGTTTAGGTCTCGAAGCGGGTTGCGCCGGCCGCAAGCCGGGCAACGCGATGCCACTGGAGTGCGCGCGCCAGAATGCCTCGAAGGCCAAGTCGAAGACCTCACGGTCCTCGCCCCGACACACAAAAGTGCAGGAAAAAGCCTGCCGCACATCCTCCTTGCTCCGCAGCCCCAGGATGTCGACGGCGGTAGCGGCATCAGCAATCTGCTGCGACCCTACCAGCAGGCCAAGCCTGCGTAGTGCACAGGCAAAAGACACGACGTGAGCGGTGAGATGCCCACCCACTTCCTGCCCTGGCGCGAATGGATCGTGGATCGGCACAGAGACAACGGGCGCGAAACTGCCGGCACGCCTTCCTCCCGGCAGCTAACGCTCCATACAGCTGGTCATTGCAGACACGTGAAACCTCCTCTTCTCATACGTACCTTATGCTCCAACGGTGCCAATGATGGCTCCCTCGCTGTAAATTGCGTGCCAGTTTGAGGCCGTTCCTCGCGCCCGTTCACCTTCCCTGCTCCGCTTACATATCGATCGCAAAGACATGACCGACAGCAAGACCTATCCCACCATTCCCAACCTGATTGATGCCGGACTGTCCCAGTCCAGCGACTTCGTCGTCAGCGTAAAGCGAGGCGGCGAATGGCTGGAAACGGGAGCCGAGACCTTCCGGCAACAAATCCGGGAATTCGCCGCAGGACTACATGAGCTGGGAATCCGGCACGGAGACCGCATTGCGCTGCACGCGGAGAACAGCACGGAATGGCTTATTGTGGATCAGGCGGCACTTCGCCTGGGAGCCGTGTCCGTTCCCATTTACACGACGCAGCCTCCTGACCAGGTAGCCTATATCCTGGATGATGCCGGTGCCCGCATTTACGTGGTTTCCACGGAGGAGCTCTATGAAGGCGTCCAGGCCCACGTGGAAAGCGCGGAGGAATTGGTGGCTACGATAGGCATCCGCGGGGCCTTTTCTTCCGGGATGAAGACCTATGACGAGACGCTGGCTCTCGGCAGGACGCGGCTTTCATCCGACCCCGACCTGGTGGATACGGCCACAAGAGCCGTCCGGCCGGATAACCTGGCGACGCTTTCCTACACGTCTGGCACGACCGGTGTGCCCAAGGGCGTGATGCTTTCCCATGCCAATATTGCCTCCAACATCATTGCCACGGCTGACCGCCTGCCCTTCGATCCACCCGGACGAATGCTGTCCTATTTGCCGCTGTCTCATTCCCTGGAGAGGATGGCCACGTTCATGTACATGTACCTTGGCTGCTCGGTCTATTTCGTGGAAGACCATCTCGAAATCGCCGAGGACGTCAAGACCGTGCGGCCGCTACACATGACATCTGTGCCCCGGCTATTGGAGAAGATCCATGCGGCCATTATGAATCGCGCCGAATCCACGGAAGGTGTGGCGGGTGCACTAATGCGCTGGGCCATGGCGCTTGCCAATCAGTACGACGTGATGAAAAAACACGCGGGCCTGCAGCACCGGCTGGCCGACCGCCTGGTCTATGCCAAGCTCCGAACCAAGGTCTTTGGCGGCAATCTTGAGGCCATTACTACCGGAGGCGCAGCCCTGTCCCCCAACACGATGAGCTTTTTCAATGCCATAGGCATATACTGCGGCCAGGGCTACGGGCTTACGGAAACGTCACCGGTAATCTCGTTGAGCAAGCGTGGCGACCTGCGCCCGGGATCCGTCGGGACTGCGGTGGAAGATGTGGAAGTCCGCATCGCGGAGGACGGCGAGATACTCGCACGCGGACCAAACATCATGCAGGGCTACTATCAGATGCCGAAGCAGACTGCGGAGGTAATCGGCGATGACGGGTGGTTCCACACAGGCGACATCGGCCACATCAAGGATGGGCACTTGTATATAACCGACAGGAAAAAGCAGCTCTTCAAGCTCTCTACAGGAAAGTACATTGCTCCTACTCCCATCGAGATCGCGCTCTGCGACAGCCCGGTTATAGAGCAGGCCGTTGTAATCGGCAGTGATCGCAAGTTCTGTGGCGCCCTTATCGTCCCCGATGCCCAGGCACTGAAGCAGCAACTGGGTGATGCCGCCTCCGATGAGGACACCGTTAGCGGTCTAGTGGGCGGCATCGTGCAGGAGGTGAATGCGCAGCTTCCACCCTGGGAGCAGGTAAAGAAGTTTCGGGTCCTGGGTACGCCCTTTACTATCGAGACGGGCGAGCTTACGCCCACCATGAAGGTCAAGCGCCGCGTAGTTCGCGAGAAATACGCTCGCGAAATCGCGTCGCTGTACGAATAGCCCCGAATGCAGGGAGCGGACCAAAGGGATGCAACCGGATCCTGCCGCGGGGCATCAATCACAACCAACTTCCCGGCTCAGATCAACGGCACACGCCGGTAATCCTCGCGACAATCCAACACGCGGCACCGTAGCTTGGCCCGCGACTTCGAGCTAGGGCGCCTTCCTGTTGTCGAGCACTGCCCGATTTGGCTTACCTGCGGAAAACCCCCGACAATTGGTTCAATCATATCCCTCGAAACAATGGTACATACGGTAGGCCTGCAGCAGCACGGGATCGAGGTCAACGATGTCCGGCGCAACGTAGAACCTGCCCTGCTATATGAAGATGCCATCCGAAATGATGTCGGCTCTGCCATTGCGCGCTCCGGCGCGCTAGTCATTTACTCGGGCAAGAAGACGGGGCGCAGCCCAACCGACAAGCGCATTGTCAAGGACCCGGCCAGCGAAAAAGACATCTGGTGGGGATCAGTGAATCTTCCCATCGATGAGCATACGTTTCACATCAATCGAGAGCGGGCGCAGGACTATCTGAACACGCGCCCGCGGCTCTATGTGGTTGACGCGTTCGCGGGCTGGAATCCGCGCTACCGCCTGAAGGTCCGCATTATTTGCGAGCGGGCCTACCATGCACTGTTCATGCGCAACATGCTTATTCGGCCTACGGACCAAGAGCTGGTGCAATTCGGAGATCCCGACTTCGTGGTGTACAACGCAGGACCTTTTCCTGCCAACAAACACACGACCTACATGTCCAGCAAGACCAGCATTGACATCTCGCTGGAGTATCGGGAGATGGTGATACTCGGGACCGAGTATGCGGGAGAAATGAAGAAGGGCATCTTTACGGTCATGCACTACATGATGCCGAAGCGCGGAGTGCTGTCCATGCACTGCTCTGCCAACGAAGGGCCGGCCGGGGACGTGTCGCTATTCTTCGGGCTATCGGGAACCGGCAAGACGACGCTGTCCGCTGATCCAGCACGCCAGCTTATCGGCGACGACGAACACTGTTGGAGCGGGGATGGCATCTTCAACATCGAGGGCGGCTGCTATGCCAAGGCGATCGACCTGTCGGCGGAACACGAACCCGAGATCTATAAGGCCATCCGGTTCGGAGCCGTCCTCGAAAACGTCAGGTTTGATCCCCATACGCATGAGGTAGACTATGGTGACACCACCATCACGGAGAATACAAGGGCCTGCTATCCCATAGAGCACATGAACCATGCCAAGGTGCCGTGTGTTGGCAGGCATCCGGGCAACATAATCTTCCTTGCCTTCGATGCATTTGGCGTCATGCCTCCTGTAGCCGGGCTGACGCCCGAACAGGCCATGTATCACTTTATCAGCGGATACACGGCCAAGGTCGCAGGCACCGAGATGGGCGTAACGGAGCCCCGGGCCACGTTCTCCGCGTGCTTCGGTGCTGCCTTTCTGGTGTGGCATCCAGCGGTATATGCCAAGCTCCTGGCAGAAAAGATGCAGCAGCACGGCGCCAGGACCTGGCTCGTCAATACCGGACTCCTGGCCAACGGAAAACGCGTGCACCTCCGCCACACACGAGCCATCATTGATGCCATTCACGACGGTTCGCTCGCGGCTGTTGAGACCCGGGAAGATCCCGTCTTCGGCTTTGCCGTCCCATCGAGCTGTCCGGGAGTGCCGGATGAAATCCTCGATCCTCGCGAGAACTGGCAGGGCCCCACTACCTATGCCGAGGCCAGCCGCAAGCTCGCCCGACTGTTCGCGGAGAATTTCGAATCGTACGCCAAGGACAGCCCGCCTGAGATAAGGACCGCCGGCCCCAAGATGGCGTATCCCTGAGTCCGGGCCGTCAGCGCTTGTCCACTGCGGCAAGAAGACTGCGGGTTCCCTCGCCTCTTACCTTGCCGATGTCGTCGTGATACTTGAGCAGAATGCCCAGCGTATCGTCGATCGTCTCCCCGTCCAGCCTGTTGCAGGAAAGCTCTACAAGCGCCTGGCACCAGTCCAGGGTCTCGGCTACACCGGGAAGCTTGTACAGATCCGCCCCGCGCAGCTCCTGGACAAAGGCAACCACATGTGATGCAAGTGCCTCGTCTATGCCGGGGATACGGCTTCTAAGTATTTGCAGCTCCTTGGCTCGGTTCGGAAAGTCGATCCAGTAGTACAGGCACCGGCGCTTCAGGGCGTCGTGGATTTCCCGCGTGCGGTTGGAGGTTATGACGATGGCCGGCGGGACCCGGGCCTTTATGGTTCCAATTTCGGGTATCGTGACCTGGAACTCCGAGAGCAATTCCAGCAGGTAGGCCTCAAATTCCTCGTCCGCGCGATCCAATTCGTCTATCAGCAATAGGGGTGGCACCTCGCCGTCAAAGTCAATGGCATTCAGCAGCGGCCTTCGGATCATGAATTCGCGGCTGAAAATCTCCCGCGTCGCCTCGCGCTTGTCTACTGCTCCGGATGCTTCGAGCAATCGGATTTCCAGCATTTGCCGGGCATAGTTCCAATCATATACCGCGGAGCTGATATCCAGCCCCTCGTAGCACTGTAGACGAATCAGCGGTGCGTGCAGAACCCTGGATAGGGCTTCTGCCACGGCAGTCTTGCCTACACCGGCTTCTCCTTCCAAGAATACCGGGCGTCCCATTCTAAGCGCGAGGTGGAGCGTCGTCGCCAGTCCCCGCTCGGCGATGTACGACTCGGCCAACAACGCCTGCTGCACGTCCGCGATCGAAGAAAACTTTCGCATGTCAACGCCGCTACTCACAACTGGAGGCACCCCCGCAAGAACTATTGCGAGGCCGTGCGGCGCACAGGCCGGAATCTTGCACTCGCAGCGCTAGGTCGATGCGTGAGCTGCAGCTGCTGCTATCGCGCGCCGGGCCATTACCGAGCAAAGGTGTGCACGGTATTGACTGCTGCCTCCCAGGTCACTCAACATGTTGCCCGCACTGGCGATTCCGTCCGATGCAGCGGCAATGGAAGCGGCCTCCAGGCGGGCTCCCCGGAGCCTTGCCTCCACATCCGGAGCCCGATGCGGCTGCGCGGTGGCACCGGTTACGCCAACGCGGGCATCGGTGCAGACGCCCTGGCCGTCCAGCGCCACCCAGGCAGCGATACCGACCACGGCATACTTGGAAGCCGGGTTTGCAAACTTCGAGTACGAGGCACCTTCACCCGGGCCCATTACCGGGAAGGCAACCTCGGTAATCAATTCCCCAGGAGCAAGTGCCGTTTCGAACAGGCCCCTGAAGAAGTCAGTCGCCCCAATGCTGCGCGATCCCGACGGGCCCCGGGCTGTAATCGTGGCGTCGAGCGCCAGGACGATGGCAGGGTAATCGGCCGCCGGATCGGCGTGGGCCAAACTGCCACCAATGGTGCCGAGGTTGCGAACCTGCGGGTCTCCGATTCCCGCAGCCACGTCGGCAAGGACGCGGCAATGGGTCTTGACATCTCCGGATGTCTCAACGCTCCGATGTGTTGTAAGCGCCCCCACGACCAGGGAGGAGTCCGACACCCGTATGCCCCGCAACTCATCCAGGCGCGAGATATCCACCAGCAGAGATGGATCATTGAGTCGCAGCTTCATTGCGGGAATAAGACTGTGTCCGCCTGCAAGGACCACGGCATCGGCGCTGCCAGCCAACCGGGCCAATGCATCATCTACGGAACTGGCGCGAACGTATTGGAAGGCGCTGGGAATCATTTGACGTCGGTGTTGGGTGGTTAAACGGGCTAACAGCTCTATCGGCTGCCTGCGTTCTGAATGGCGCGCCAGACGCGCTCGGGAGTAAGCGGCATGGCGATATCACGCGCTCCAATAGCATCGCAGACTGCATTGACGATGCAGGGCGTGGCGGCAATGGTCCCCGTTTCGCCGGCACCCTTGGCCCCTAGAGGGTTATGAGGACACGGCGTCACCGTGCGGTCTACTTCAAACATCGGCAAGTCCGCCGCGCGCGGCAACGTATAGTCCATGAAACTGCCGCTAACGAGCTGGCCGTCTTCATCGTAGACCGCATCTTCCATCAACGCCTGACCAATACCGTGGGCAATGCCACCGTGAACCTGGCCGTCGACGATCATCGGGTTTATCACTTCTCCTACATCATCGACAGCCACATAGCGGAGGATTTCCACTTCTCCCGTGTCCGGATCCACCTCCACAACGGATATATGGGCGCCGAACGGAAAGGTAAAATTCTTGGGGTCGTAAAAGGCATTGAACTCGAGACCGGGCTCCAGCTCCTCGATCGGATAGTCGTGCGGCACATAGGCGGTCAGAGCAATGTCACCAAATCCGACTGACCGGTCCGTGCCCGCCACAGTGAATTGTCCGCCGCTGTATTCCAGGTCCTCTTCGGCCGCCTCGAGCTTGTGGGCTGCGATCTTGCGGGCCTTGTCCAGCACCTTCTCGACGGCTCGGTAGATGGCACTGCCCCCTACAGCCAGGCTGCGCGAGCCGTATGTCCCCATCCCGAACGGGATCTGCGACGTGTCGCCGTGGACAAGCTCCACATCCTCCATAGGGATCTGGAGATGGTGCGCCACCAGTTGTGCAAAGGTGGTCTCATGTCCCTGACCATGGGAATGCACGCCCGTATATATTTGAACCTTGCCGGTCGGGTGCACGCGAATCATCCCGCTGTCATAGAGTCCGGCACGCGCACCTATGGCTCCCGCCACAGCAGACGGAGCGATGCCGCAGGCTTCGATGTATGTGGAAAACCCGATACCCACTAGGCGCCCTTCCGCACGGGCGTTCTTCTGCATGACTCGAACGTCCTCGTATCCCACCATCTGCAATGCCTTGTCAAGCGCCGCTTCATAGTCACCGCTGTCATACTGAAGCACAACGGGCGTGGTATAGGGGAATTGGTCCGGCTGCACGAAATTGGCCCTGCGCAGGTCCGCGGGATCCCGGCCCAGCTCACCGGCCGCTATGTCGAGCATGCGCTCGAGAAGATAGGTTGCCTCCGGCCGGCCAGCGCCCCGGAGCGCGTCTACCGGAACCGTGTTGGTGAATACGCCCTTTGTGTGTACGTAGATGGCCGGGGTGGTGTACTGGCCGGCCAGCAGCGTCCCGTACAACCACGTAGGAATTCCTCCGGCGAACGTGGACAGGTAGGCCCCCATGTTGGCCGCCGTATCCACGACGAGTCCAGTAATCTTGCCATCGGCGTCGAATCCCATACGGGCCTTCGTAACGTGATCTCGTCCCTGCGCATCCGTCACAAAGCTCTCGCTCCGCTCGGCGGTCCACTTCACCGGCCGGCCCGTCTTGCGCGCCGCCCAGGCGCAGAGCACCTCCTCCGGATAGTGGAATATCTTGCTGCCAAAGCCTCCTCCGACATCCGGGGAGATCACACGCACCTTGTGTTCGGGGAGCCCTGTGACAAATGCGCACAGCAACAATCGTATTAGATGTGGATTCTGGGAACTGGTATACAGTGTCAGCTCGTCTGTGGCGGCATTGTGATGACCAATTGCTGAGCGGGGCTCAATTGCATTGGGGACAAGCCTCTGGTTTATCAGCTCATACGACGTAACGTGATGAGCGGCATCCAGCGCCGCCGTCGCCGCCTCCTTGTCGCCCAGCTCCCAGGTAAAGGACAGATTCCGGGGAGCATCCTCGTGCACAAGCGTGGCGCCGTCTGCCAGGGCCTCCTCCATGCCAACGATGGCAGGCAGCGGTTCGTAGTCCACTTCGAGATGCTCCGCCGCATCCTGCGCCGCCTGCCGCGTCTCGGCTATGATGACGGCCACCCCGTCACCGACATGCCGCACCTTGTCAACGGCCAGGGTGTGATGGGGCGGCTCCTTCATGTCTGCTCCTATCTGCCAACCGGTAGGGATCGGATTGACGCCGTCGTCCACGATATCCTGCCCGACAAACACGGCCACCACACCGGGCTGCCTGCGTGCGGCCTCCGCGCTGATGGTCTTGATGCGCGCATGCGCATACGGGCTTCTTACTATCCAGGCGTGAGTCATGCCTGGAAGCACGATGTCATCCGTGTAGGTGCCACGTCCGGTTATGAACCTGTAGTCTTCAACGCGCTTAACGGACTTCCCGATATAGTCTGACATTTTTCCGTTCGTGAGGATGGATGTGGATCCCGGCGCAATTCCCGGCGAGCGGAGCTAGGTTGCGGCCGCGGCACGCTGTATTGCGCGAACTATGTTGTGATAGCCCGTGCACCGGCAGTAGTTGCCTTCCAGGGCATGCCTGATTTCTCCTTCGCTTGGGGACGGCTCGCACCCCAGAAGATCCGCCGCTGCCATGATCATTCCCGGCGTGCAGAATCCGCACTGCAGGGCGTGCTCCTCTCGAAAAGCTGACTGCAGCGGATGCAGTTCACCATTCTCCATCCCTTCAATGGTGGTTATCTCGCAGCCGTCAGCCTGCACGGCAAATACCGTGCATGACTTGACGCACGCACCGTCCATGTGGACGTTGCAGGCACCACACTGGCTGGTGTCGCACCCCACGTGTGTACCTGTCAGTCCCAGGTCTTCTCGCAGAAAATCCACCAGCAAGGTACGGGGCTCTACTGCGGCTTCGTGTGCTGTACCGTTGACGGTCACCTGAATGGTTTGGGTCATACTTCGCCTCCAGAGAGTTTAACGTGGCGATTTCGAGGGAACGGGCATCCTGTTTCCTGACTCTAAATAGGGCATACTCGGGATATTTTCAATATGCTTCACCGTACCCAGACCTCGCCGGACCGTTTTGCCACGTGTGGCAAGAGCGGGTGCGGTGTGATACCTATCCCGGTTGCGCCATGACCGACATGCAAAGGATGCTTCAGGCATCCGCACGGTTCAGGGAAATCGGTGGCGCGTATTCGGTGGCCACAGTGGTTCGCGTGGGCGGCTCGACATACCGCAGGCCTGGCGCACGCATGCTTGTAGGTCCGGACACAGGCCATATTGGCATGATCAGTGGCGGCTGTCTGGAGGCAGAGGTGGCTGTCCGGGCCGGCAAGATCCTTGAGCGCGGAGACGCGGAAGTTGCGTCCTTTGACATGACGGACGAAGATGAGATCACGGGGTTCGGAACGGGATGTAATGGAACTGTCGAAGTACTCATAGAGCCCTTTCCCGGCCGGCAACGGATCGACCCTCTGGAAGTAGCCGGACGGTGTCACGAAAATCGGCGCCGTTGCGTGGTGGTGCACGTAATTGGCGGAGACAATGCGCTGCTTGGTCAAAGGCTGGTGTGCTGGGAAGATGGCCAGGTCGAAGGCGATTGCAACGCAGTGCCTGTCACAGGTGACGAGGCCTTGCGCGAGCTTGAGCGCGGAAGACATGTTATTAAGCAATCGGGATCACTTGAGCTGCTGTTTGAGGTGATGCTGCCGCCTGTCCGCGTACTGCTCTTGGGTAGCGGCCACGACGTAGCTCCTGTGGCCCGTGCGGCTGGAGCCCTGGGCTGGGACGTGGTCGTAATTGGCCCCAAGCCCTTAGCCAGCCCCGCCAAAGCCTTTCCCGGAGCCAATGCATACGCCTTTGTCATGCACCCTGATCAGCTGTTGCAGCATGTAAGTCCGGACGCACGCAGCGCAGCCGTCGTAATGAATCACAATTATGTGCGCGACAAGGCCTTGACGCAGGCGCTGTTGACAAGCGATGTGCCCTATATCGGGCTTCTTGGTCCCCGCGACAGGGCTGCCAGAATGGTGGATGAGCTGAGATCCTGCAAGGGCGCCCTTCCTGCCGCGCAGGAACGACGTCTCTTTGGACCGGTGGGGCTTGACATCGGCGCCGAGACACCGGAGGAAATTGCGCATGCCATCGTGGCGGAAATCCAGGCAGTCATGTACGACCGCGGCGGCGGCATGCTTCGCGACAGGACCCGCAGCATCCACGAACCGATGTGCGACGTTGTCGTGGCCTAGGACCGGGACAGGGAAGCCAGCAGATACAATACGGCCATGCGCACCGCCACGCCGTTGGTAACCTGGTCAAGGATGATGGACCGCTCGTGATCCACTACCTCGGAAGCCAGCTCAACGCCGCGGTTTACCGGCCCGGGATGCATCACCAGCAGGTCTGGAAATCGCTTCATATGGTGCTGCTTGATGCCGTAGCCCGCATGATATTCGCGCACGCTCGGCACCAGGCTGGAGGCCTGACGCTCGAATTGCATCCGCAAGGCCATGGCTACGCTGCACCCTTCAAGCGCTTCGTCAAGACGGCACGTTACGCGCACTCCCAGCTCTTCTATGCCAACGGGTAGCAGAGTCCTTGGAGCGCAGACCGTGACGGACGCACCCATGGTGCGCAGGCCGTAAATGTTCGACCGCGCAACCCGGCTGTGCGCAATGTCACCGACGATGGTTACATCCAGTCCTTCAAAGGACGCGTGGTGTTCGGAAATAGTCAGCAGGTCCAGAAGTGCCTGGGTCGGATGCTCGTGGGCACCGTCTCCGGCATTGATGATCTGGGCATCAACGCAGCGCGTCAGGAAATGGGCGGCGCCTGGCGAGCGGTGCCGCACCACGGCCATGTCCACTTTCATGGCCTCGAGGTTCTTCGCAGTGTCCTTTAGCGTTTCTCCTTTCACCACCGATGATCCGGTGGAAGAAAGGTTGACCGTATCCGCCGATAGGCGTTTTTCTGCCAGCTCGAACGAAATCCGCGTGCGGGTGGACGGTTCGAAGAACAGATTGACGACGGTCACGCCCCTGAGCGTGGGTACCCGGGGTATGGGTCGCTCCAGCACTTCCCTGAACTCCCGGGCCGTATCGAGTATCAACTGTATTTCCTGGCCGCTGACCCCTTCCAGCCCCAGCAGATGACGGGAATTCAGGGACTGAATCGGTGCCGACCGTGGATGTGCCATCAGGACTGCCCGGAATGCAAGGTGACGTTTTCGGATCCACGTGCCTCCGGCGGGCTCTGAACGAGCCAGACGCCATCAATGCCATCGTATTCCTGAACCCGTACGCGGACCTCCTCGCCCGGAATGGTCGGAACGTCTCGGCCGACGATATCCGCTCTTATTGGCAATTCGTGCCATCCGCGATCCACGACAATCAGCAGCCTGATAGACGCCGGTCTGCCCATGTCCATCAAAGCATCCATGGCTGCCCTTGCCGTTCTGCCTGTATAGAGGACATCATCAATCAGCACCAGGTGCCGGTCTGTTACATCGAAAGGGATCCGGGTGGCGCGCATGGAGGTCGTCCGTCCACGGCTGTGAAAATCGTCCCTGTACATGGTCACATCAAGGATGCCGAGCGGCACTTCGATGCCTTCAAACTGCAAGATCTTTTCCTGCAGTCGCCTCGCAAGATAGACACCTCGCGTCTGCATACCGATCAGAGCGGTGCGGGAGGCGGCCTCCAGATCCATCTGTTCCGCGATTTGCCGCGCCATGCGGGCCAGCATGCGATCCAGATCGCCGCTGTCCATGAGCTGAGCCTTGACCAGATCTCGCGAATCCATGGGACCAAATTACCCATTTTGCGTGCGGCATGCGTATGGGCCGCTGGGCGCGACAGCCGGAACCCAGCGCCCGGGCTCCGTAGAATCCGGCATTCGTCGTTCAACCAAAACCCATGCCCCGCGTCCAGGACAGCGCACTCCGGTATCTCGACCCGCACGTGATTTCGCGGCTAAAGACCATGGACCTTCGGGCCCGGCTTGCCGTGGAGGGATTCATTACGGGATTGCACCGAAGTCCGTACCACGGCTTCTCCGTGGAGTTTGCCGAACACCGTCCTTACAACCCCGGCGATGAACTGCGCCATGTGGACTGGAAGGTGTTCGGCAAGACAGACCGCCACTACGTGAAGCAGTATGAGGAGGAGACCAACCTGCGACACTACGTAGTTCTGGATACTTCCCCTTCCATGCGCTATCGGCGCACCGGCAGCCTTTCAAAGCTGGCCTACGGCGCATACCTGGCGGCGGCCTTGCATTATCTCATGATCCGGCAGCGGGATGCCACGGGACTCATTGGGTTTGACGAATCAGTTCACACGCTGCTCCGGCCCAGATGTACGGCCAGCTATCTGCGCCGAATTCTGGCTGAGCTCGAACGCTTTACGGCATTGCCTTCTGCCGGCAAGCGCACGCACGCCTCGGCCGCCCTGCATGAAGTTGCAGAACGGATCCACCGCCGCTCATTTGTGGTCGTGATCACGGATCTGATGGAGAATGTCGGCGCAGCCGAAGACCTTGTTCGGGCACTGCGCCACCTCCGCCACAGGGGGCACGAGGTACTCGTATTTCGCATTCTCGAAGGCGATACCGAGAGCAACTTCAACTTCGAGAATGTTCCAATGGTGTTTCGCGATATGGAAACGGGAGAAGAGATGTCGCTGCATCCCGCGCAGCTCCGAAAGGCCTTTGTTCGCACCGCGCAGGAATTCAGTGCCCGGTTCCGGCGCCGTTGCCTGGAGCAGAATGTGGAATTTGTGGAACTAGATACAGCGGAATCATACGGCACGGCGCTGCTTTCCTACCTGAACAAGCGGCGGAAACTCAAGTAGGCCCGATGTGCGGACCGCAGGAACGCGGCACCGTTTGACGCCTGCCGATAGTGACGCACGGCTCCATGCTTGATTCCATAAAGGCTGCAGCTGCCAACGTCTTCCCCGAGATTGTGCGGCTCCGCCGCATCATCCACCGCAATCCTGAGCTCGCCAACGAGGAGCACGAGACTGCCCGCCTGGTGCACGAGACGCTGGCACCGCTTGGACTCTCGCTGCGTTGCCCCGTTGCGGGAACCGGCATCGAGGCGACGCTGGAAGGGCAGCTGCCTGGCCCCTGTGTACTGCTGCGTGCCGACATGGACGCACTGCCGATTACGGAAGAGACGGGCCTCGATTTTGCTTCGCAGAGTCCCGGTCGTATGCATGCGTGCGGACACGACATGCACACGTCTTCGCTCCTCGGAACCGCCATGATCCTGGCCGGCCTGCGACACAGGCTATCCGGTTCCGTGCGGTTCGTGTTCCAGCCGAGTGAGGAACGCCTCCCCAGTGGCGCCCAGGCCATGATCCGGGAGGGAGTACTGGATCCCGAGCCGGCTGCCGCCTTCGGGCAGCATGCTTTTCCCGCGCTCCCCGCGGGTACGATCGGTGTTCGTCCAGGCCTTTTCATGGCCTCTGCCGACGAGGTTCGAATCACTGTCCGGGGCAGGGGCGGACACGCGGCTGAGCCCCACTTGCTTCAGTGCGACGTCATGCTGGCAGCCTGCCATACGGTTGTTGCGCTGCAGGGCGTCATCAGTCGCCACTGTCCTCCCGATGTGCCGAGCCTGCTCTCATTCGGAAACATGACCGCAGACGGTGCCACGAATATTCTTCCAAATGCGGTGCAAATAGAGGGCACATTCCGTGCGATGCAGGAAGAATGGAGATTTCGTGCGCACGATCTCATAAGCACCATTGCGGCCGATGCGGCGCGAACGTACGGCGCCGAGGCTGCGGTCGACATCGCCGCAGGGCCGCCGGCCGTATTCAATGATCCCGGAGAGGCAGCCCTCGTTCGCGAGGCCGCCGAGGATTACGTAGGGAGCGGCAACACGCGAGAGTCAGAGCTCTGGTTCGGAGGAGAGGACTTCGCCTACTTCCTCCAGGAGGTACGCGGCGCCTTCTATCAAATGGGGGTCGGCTGTCCGCATGCACTGCACACACCTCGCTTTACCATCGACGAGGAGGCCTTGCGTGTATCCAGCGGCTTTATGGCGTATCTGGCGTGGAAGCGGCTTGCGCGCGAGTAGCGGGTGCCTGGCCGGCAGTACGTTTCGCAGGGACCAAAAGCAGAGCAATCTGCACGCGCGAAAGCTCCAGTAGTTCGGCTGGAAAGTGCGCGGCTGAGCCCTTCGCCTGATGCGATGAGCTCGAATGCCGCCCGCCAACCACCCGGAAAGCGTAATTCCGGGTTACGAACGTCAACACTTTTATTGTATTTTCCCGGATTGATGCCGTAATCCAATTGCTGGGTCGCCTGGTAGCAGCGAGCCGGTCTAACCTGCCTTCTTTGTGGTCATGAAACGCCTTCGCCTCGCCCCGCGCGTATTCATTGCCACATCGGCCCTGCTGCTTGTTACGGTTCTTGCCACATCCGTAACGCTGCTGTACCAGACGTCCACGGCATTGCGCGACGAAGCGCAGCAGTATTCCGAGCAGCTTGCAGGACTGCTTGCCTCGAATTTTGCTGACAAGGGCGAGATTTCGCTTGCCAACGTCTTTCGTACAATTGACGCCACGCTGAACGGTCCGATGGCGTCGCAGAGCCATATCGCAGCGTACCTGGTCGCGGCGGCAGCCGAGGCCGGCTACGATACTACGCAGGTCATAGACATCCTTACAACAATTGTTGCCGAGACCGTCCTTGACGAATTCTGGATTACGGATGAGGAGGCGTACGCCTACCTGACCAATGTCCGCTATACCACAGGGCCCGATGCGGGAGAGCCGTGGTATTTTGCCTTTAGCCCCGACCCCGCAGTGCAGCCGCAGGCTTCCAAGTTCTATTCGCTGCTCCATACGCCTACCGACAGCGCGGCTGTCATTACCCAGCCCGCCCAGGTCAGGGAAATCGACGGAAAGACCTTCAAGTATGTCGGGGTCGGCGGCGTGGACCAGCACCGGATCGTGCAGGTCGGCAACGAACTGGAGGCTGGCGAGGGGGAAATACTCAGTGAAATATATACTTCGGAGCGCGCCGATGTCTCGGCAATTATAGAGGGCATCCTGGACCAGCAGCTGGCGAGCGAGGCCAGGATGCTGGATCATTTCATCCGCGCCGCCGAGGACGCAAACTGGAATTCCGACCGGATTGACCAAGCACTTGCCCGGCTGGTGGCCATCTCTGACATGGGCGAGATCCGCATTACCGATGCTCGCGGGTCGGGCATGTATGCCAGCCTTGATTCCGATGATTCGCTGCGAGCCACGCTTGCCCATATGGCAGAGCTGGATTCGGTGCTGGATGGTACCCTGAATCTGATTGAGCATCCCACGGCCATGCACCGAAGAGACGCCGGGAGGTACAAGTACGTCACTTTTGCGCGCCCGGGCAGCGGCAGGATCATACAGGTCGGCGTTCCGATCGAGAGCAGCTCGGGCAATCTACTCTACAGCGTCTACCAGGAAGAGGCCAGGGTGGCGGTCGAAAACGGCCTGCCGCGCGGCCTGTGGATCTACAACCAGACACTGGAGCTGGCCGCGTTTGCCCGCTACCAGGCCGAATCCGGCGAGATCGATGCGGCGCTCGGAAGAGAGATTCCTGCAGCGGCTGACACGCTGCTCGAAATGGCCATGCGGGACAGCGTCGTCGTGAGTTCTGCCAGGCTGGCGCTGCGGTCGCCGCAGGAGCGTGGCATCTGGGCCGCATCACCCATCATCAACGTGGGAGGTATTCTAATTGGCGGCATGGTGTTCTTCGTCAATCTCGACGCCATTGCCGAGACGGTACGGGCCGAAGCGCGCAGGACGGCGCTTATTGCTCTCTTCCTGCTCAGCCTCACCGCCATTGCCACCTTCTTCGGTGCGCGCCTCCTTACACGTCCAATAGAGGTGATTGCCGAAGCCGCACGAGAAGTGGAAAGTGGAGAGCAGCCTGACAATACCCTGATGGAGCCCGTTGCCAACAGGAGCGATGAAATAGGCAGTCTTGCCCGCGTCTTCCTGGACATGTCAGCCCAGGTCTTCAACCGCGAGGAGGTTTTGGAGACACTGGTATCCGAGCGCACACAGGAGTTGCAGACCACCAACCACCAGCTACGGCGGGCGCAGGAGGCCATCAATCAGGATCTTGAAATGGCCAAGATCGTGCAGGCCGCGCTAGTTCGCGAGGGCACAGTCCAACTCAAGGCATTTTCCGCGTGCGCCAGAATGAACCCTGCCCAGCGCGTCGGCGGTGACTTCGTGGATTTCCTTGAGCCGGAGGAGGGCAAGCTGTTCGTGGCCATCGGAGACGTGTCCGGCAAAGGCGTAGCTGCAGCGCTCTTTATGGCTGCCTCCCAGGCTGCGGTCAAATTTGCCGTGGCAGAGCGAATCGAGACCATATCAGCTATCGCCGACGAGGCGAACAGACGCCTTTGCAGCCAAAACCCCATGGGGCTCTTTGTAACTACGTTCCTCGCCATGGTCGACCTCAAGAATGGCACCATAGATTATGTCAGCGCTGGACATGAGCCGCCGTATATTTTGGGGCCGAACGGGTCAAGAAAAACGCTTCCGCCTACCGGCGGACTGGCCATGGGCTTAATGGAAGACTTTCCTTATTCTAGCGGCACAACCGTACTGCAGCCGGGAGAGACACTTTTCCTGTACACCGATGGTCTCACGGACATGGTCAATATCGAGGGAGAGATTTTTGGACGGGAGCGTCTCGAAGAAACCATCGACGGGACCGGCGGAGATTCCCCCGAAGAGATCGTTAATCAGGTCTGGACCACGATCGGCAGCTTCGCGACAGGCGCCCCGGCAGCGGATGACATGACCTGCCTCGTATTGCACCGGAAGAACGACATTGCTTAATATGGCCGACCGACTCGAGATTTCAATTCAGGCACGGCTTTCCGAACTCCGCAATCTGGCTGAGATGGTGGAAACTTTCGGTGAGGCCCACGATCTTTCCATGAAGATGAACTTCATGATCAATCTCGCGCTTGAAGAGTTGATCACGAACACTGTAATCCATGGCGAATTCGGCGATATTGTCGAGCCCAAGATCGGCATTTGCCTGTATGTGGAGAAACAGTCCGTGGTGCTCGTAGTTGAGTCTGACGGTCAAGAATTCGATCCAACGCAGGAAACCAACCCTGATCTCACGTCCGAACTGGATGCCAGACCTATCGGAGGTTTGGGCTTGCACTTGATCAAGCAGCAGGCAGATCGGGTTTCATATGCATTCGTCAACAATCGGAACCGGCTCCAGTTGGAATACGATCTGGTACCCGAAACCGCTTGACGGTTCGGCTTCACCCAAACTTTATCGGAGGTGCATTAGTGGAAATTGAAGTCTTGGAAGAACGCGAAGGTACGGCGTTGGTCTTGCTGCCCATTGCGCGACTAGACAGCTCCAATGCCCGCTCGTTTGAAAACGTGATCATTGGCCATGTGGAGAGCGGCGAGAATCAGATTGTCGTTGATTTCAGCCGGCTCGTGTTTATCAGCAGTTCCGGAATGCGGGTTCTGCTCATTACGGCCAAGAAGCTGCATGCCCGAAAAGGGAAGCTAATCCTTTGTTCGATGCAGGACAGTATCCGCGAGATATTCAGCATAAGTGGCTTTGACCAGATCATTCCGATTCGCAAATCGAGAAAGGGCGCGCTGAACGAGATGTAGGGATCTGCCTGCCGTACCCTGGGCGGACCGATTGAAGACCTGCGCGACCTTCTATAGGGTACACTTCTGATGCCAAGCCGGCGGCGTTGTGCCGTTTCGTGGAATCCAAGCTTGGCGGTGGCTGCGACGGGGCGTTCCTGTACGCAACTGGCCCGGCGCACGTATTGACGGGCTCCTTTGCGACAGCTTGCAAGCCGCGACGTGGGGCCAGATCGTACGCGTAGCTGGCCGACTCCTATTCGCGCCGAAGACTGACGCTCTACGCGTCTTCCATGTTCGGTAGCAACGGCTAAACCGCGGCGCTTCTGCCGCAAGCGCCCTGGCCTGCCGCACTAAGTCCTCTACGACTCCTCATCGTCCTCATCGCCGAAATCCTCGGGCACAAGCACGAATTCAGGGTAGGCGTCAATGCCGAGCTCCGCAACGTCCTGACCCAATCTCTCCACGCGCAACGATACTCTCACGCCAGTGGTCCTGGCAAGGATCTTCCATAGCGCGAAGGAGAGGCCGAATACAAACACTCCGATTGCGCAGACGCCGAGCAGCTGCACCAGAAAGTCTCCACCGCTGGTAAAGCTCACAGCAAGCGTTCCCCAGATCCCGGAAAAGAGGTGGGCAGGCACAGCTCCCACCACGTCATCGACGTGAAACTTCTCAAGCAGCCGGATCGACGCAATACAAACCACGGCACCCACGCCGCCCACGATTAGGGCCAGGTAGTGACTCGTCATGGTTGGACCCGCCGTAATGGCCACCAGTCCGGCTATAGCCCCGTTTAGCACGGCGAACAGATCGAATCTGCCAAGGATCGGGCGTGATACCGCAAGCGCCGTCATCACGCCGGCGGCAGCGGCCAGGTTGGTATTCACCAGCACCTTTGCCATGGAAACCGCGTCGACAGCAGTGCCGAGTGCCAGCTGGGATCCTCCGTTGAACCCAAACCACCCGAGCCACAGGATGAATACTCCCAGCGTGACAACCGGAACGCTGGAAGGCGGCGTCGCCCGGACACTGCCATCCTTCCTGAACTTGCCGTGACGGGCCCCGACTACGATGGCACCCGCAAGTGCAGCCCAGCCGCCGACGCCGTGAACGATGGTCGAGCCGGCAAAGTCCTGGAATCCTAATTCATAAAGCCAACCCTCCCCCCAGGTCCAGGCCCCGACGAGCGGGTAGATGATGGCCGTGAGCGCGGACGTGAAAATAAAGAATGGCAAAAGCTTGACGCGCTCTGCCAGCGACCCGGAAACAATGGAGGCCGCCGTCGCAACGAATACCATCTGGAAAAACCAGTCGGACATCACCGAATAGCCATTGCCCAGCACAGCCTCCAGCGCACTGTCGTCGCCGCCCAGAAGCGCAAGCTCCTCGGCCGAGGAGTGATAGAAAAGACCGATCTTCCCTATCCACCCAGTGACATCCACGTACATCAGATTGTACCCGATCAGATAGAAGGCAATGCCAGCTATGGAGTACAGGCCAATGTTCTTGAGGCAGATTACAGAGGCATTCTTCGTGCGGACCGAGCCGGATTCCAGCATGGTAAAACCCGCGGCCATCCACATGACCAATCCGCCCCAAATCAGGAACGAAAAGGTGTTGAATACGAACTGAGCTTCGGTGTTCATGTCCTGGTTGGTCTAGTGATGACGGCGGCAGGCTAGTCCCGCATCCCGCACGCAATTCCCGGTCGTCCCGACTGATTCTGACAGAAAACTCGCGGCTAATCTAATCTCTGCCGGCTGGCCATGCAACAGAAGGCCACGGTTCCATGCCGTAACCCGGGCGGAGCTGGCAGGCCTAGACCCGCCAAACGACTAGCAGCTGCGGCACGTATTCGCTCTCGTCCGTGCCCAGCTTGTTTCGCCAGATCTGAAACTCGATGCCAACCATAAGGTGGCCGGCAGAGCCCAGCGCAGCGCCCAAGTCCCAGGTCAGTTGTGGCTGGGCAAGAATCCACGCCTTCACTTCCTGTCCACTTTCGTTTTCCACTGCGCTGATGTACTCGGCGTGCCCGGTAAAGGCGAACGACTGGCCTCCGACGGAAATCGGATATAGCCAGCTCACATCAAACATGAAGCCGTTCGTGGTAGTAGGTG
This sequence comes from Rhodothermales bacterium, assembly GCA_965207385.1. GTDB lineage: Bacteria > Bacteroidota > Rhodothermia > Rhodothermales > Bin80 > CAZXEU01. Next base: position 1,187,226 of record CBDBLZ010000021.1, on the reverse strand, counting down.
CCCCGCCCTGCGCAAGCCCGTTGCTCGCGTCCATTACCGCCGTAAAGTCCGTGTTCAGAAACACGAAACCCGGCACGCTCCAGGACAGGCGGCCCCCCGGCAGGTACTTGATAACGTCAGCATCCGCATCAAAGTTGAGCCCCATGATAACCGAAATATCTGCTATCGGCCCTGCGCCTACCGTCGAGCCCCTAACCTTGGAGAAACTCAACGTGGGATACCACTCTCCATAGAACTCCACATCGTTGAACCCGTCGGCCATCGTGTCATCGAGCCAGTCGATAAAGAAGAACGTATCTCCGTACTGCCACTGTGCCGCGTGCTGAAACGTGAGTATTCGGGTCGGCGCCGTCGAACCGGAAAACGGATTCTTCAGGCTGCCAACCTGTAGCGCAAAGTCAAGCTGGGCGACCGCGGGCGAGGCCATCCCGAACAGGATGCAAATACCAACAGACGAGCAAATCCAGGAATACCTGAGATCACGAGCCGGCATGATTGAGTACCTCCGAATAGCTGTTAGCTCATTGCGCTACCGACCGGGAAACCGGATCCAGGGATCTGTGCAGCGCAGCCAATTCTTCGGGAATATAGCGCTGCAGCCCCCGATTTGCTTTCGATGGCGCGACGAAACTATGCCGGGGCGCCTACACGGGCTACGCCTCGCACACGATTGACGGATGCAGCACCAATCCTAATAGGGGCTGTAGCTATTTACGGCCTCAACCCGAGCGATCCGTGGAACGGCATGCTTGAGAGCCTGCTCAATGCCTGCCCTCAATGTCATGGTACTCATCGGGCACGAACCACAGGCACCCAGCAATTCCAGCTCTACGACGAAGTCCTCCGTAATCTGGAGAAGCCGCACGGAACCTCCATCCGCCGCCAGATACGGCCGGATGGTATCCAGGCCCTGTTCGATTTGCTGCCGCAGCTCCGGGTCCGTAGTCGGGCTGTATGTCGCACTGCCACCGGTCATCGAACCTGTAACACCAGCACCATGAAAAAGATCAGCGCCGCCCGAACCTCGCAGCAATCTTCTCGGCTAACGGTACTCGATCTGCGGCGAGGGCTGCGGTTCGGGACGGCTGGCCATCGCGGCCACCAGCCTCGATGCCGCGCTCCTGAATGCACGGGCCGCTGCACTCTCCGGATCCGAGACAACCACCGGTACACCCGAATCGCCCGTTTCACGAACGCGCTGTTCAAGTGGAATCTCTCCCAAGAACGGGACTCCCAGTTCCTCTGCCAATTGTCGTGCACCGCCCTGACCGAACAGGTAGTAGCGCCGCTCCGGCAAGTCGGGAGGTTCGAAATAGGCCATATTCTCAACCATTCCCAGCACGGGCACGTTGACTTTTTCAAACATGGACACACCCTTTCTGGCATCGGCGAGCGCCACGCGCTGCGGCGTTGAGACAATGACCGCTCCGGCTAGCGTTACGGTCTGTACAATGGTAAGCTGAATATCTCCCGTACCCGGGGGTAAATCCAGCACCAGAAAGTCCAGATCTCCCCATTCGGCTTCACCGAGGAATTGGCGCACCGCGCTTGACACCATCGGTCCGCGCCAAATGACGGCCTGCGAACTGTCGACCAGGAGCCCCATCGATAGCACCCGCACGCCATGCTGTTCAAGCGGTACGATCTTTCGCTGCGCATTTACGCGCGGCTTCTGCCCCTCCACCCCGAACATGGTCGGCACGCTGGGCCCGTATATGTCGGTATCCACCAGCCCCGTTTGAAATCCGGCCTCTGCAAGCGCAACCGCAAGATTGGCTGCCACCGTGCTCTTGCCCACGCCTCCCTTACCGGACGCCACGGCTATCATGTGCCCGGCACCTATCTTGATCCGCGCATCGGATGATCCGGCAACGACCGTTACATTTGCCCGCACGCCTTTTCCGAAGGATGCGGCGATGGCCCCTTGACAGAGCTCCGAGACATTGCGCGCAAACGGGGTGCCCGGTCTGGCCACATGCACGGTAAAGCTTACCTGGTCGTCTTCAACCTGCAAATCCCTAACCATGCCCAGCCGGGCGATGTCGTGACCCCGGTCCGGGTCCACAACCGTGCTTAGGGCGCGCAGTACCTCTTTTCTGGTCATGCCTGCCTCGGCGTTGGTTCGCTGTTGCACCAATCCACGTTCACACCGTGCTAGAGAAATGCCCTGCAGCCCGCAGAACCAACCCGTGGCGCAGGCTGTGTGGACTGATGAGGCAACGAGACAGTCTGTAGTGCCTGAGGGCGGCAGCCAGTATCAGCACCGCGGACGGAAACACGTCCTCGCGGCCTTGCATGCGAGGTGGATCCAGCGCCAGCACCTCCTGACGACTCATGCCGAGGAATCGCCCGCTGCTTCGGATTACGTCCGCAGCCTCCAGTATTGCCAATCCGCCGTGCCTTCCGGCATCGCCATCATGGAGGAGGCTAGAGAGGATTCGCGGCGATTCCGAGGCGCAGATAAGGGGACCTTCTCCGGATTTAACTTCGCAACGCCGCAGCATATCCCGTATGAATTCCTCGGCGCGCCGGAGCTCTGCCGGTCGCGGCGGCTGCAAGATAAGGAACCGTTCCGTGAGCCGGGTCGAGCCCACATTCATGCTTTGCCAAGCTTCCACAGTGCCGTCGGCGCGTCCCGCTACCACTTCTGTTGAGCCTCCGCCGATATCCAGTGTGATGCAGGAGCCGGTCAATTCTGGCAGACCTGTCAGAGCTCCTCGAAAGCTCCAGACAGCTTCCTGCTTTCCCGTCAAGACATCGAAGTCCAGCCCCGTTTCCGCCTTTACCCACGTAGGCAGGTGCACGCTTCGCCGTACATCACGCGAGGCGCTCGTGCCAGCCACTACCGTGAGCTCGGCGCCAAGCCGGTCGGCCAGTTCACGATAGTCCAGTAACGTGCGACGAAGGCGAGCAAGCGCGGACGCCGGTACGGTGCCGGTGGCATCTACGCCTTTGCCGAACCGGATCCTGCGCTCCTCGTCCGCCAGGATTTGCAAATTGCCCTGCAGGGCTACATCTGCAACCAGAATCTTTGCGGTGTTGGTGCCTATGTCAATCGCGGCAATCCGCCTCGTCAGGCTTTTCCCATTATCGGCCATCGTCAGCAATTGCAGAGACGCTCCGGCTGTAGCGACCAAGTGTAGGATGCAATCGGGCGACCACCAGCCCGATTGATTCGAAAGCGGTCTGATTCCCTGCCTTGCCCCGAATGCACCGTGCTCTGCCGGGCATGTTATTTCCGCGCACCGAAGATTCGGCCTCGATCCAAGCTCGGTAGCCGACCGTCACGGAATGCGTCCACACAGTCCCCACCGGCCCGGGGAGCTCTGCATCCCTGTCGGAAACTTTCGCCAGATCCGTGTCCCGCTCACCAGACGCGCTCAATGCAAGCTGACGCGACTCGCCGCTCACGGACCGTCGCCTATAAACTGAAGCGTAAGACCCCATTCCTCGGGATTGTCCGGAGCACCTTCGAAATCGCCGAAGTGGTGGGAGCCATCCGTTTCAAAATACAGGATATACTGCCCGGCATCGAGTTCGACAATACCGTCAAACCTGCGGTTGTCCTGGCTACCTCCGGCAGGCACGGTGTTTTCAAAGGTCATTTCCCAAACCGGCTCGCCAAGATCGGTGCTGAAGATCCACCCGTAATCGTATTGGTTCCTGGCAGAAATCTCTCCTGTCGCTCTGATGTGAAGACTTGCAGGACGCTCCAGGTTAAACGAGTACGACCTGCGTACCGACCCTTCAAGCCGCGTCCAGCTGACGGATTCTGTCGGAGTGGCACCAGGCGCAGGCGCTGCGGGCGCGGCGTCCGGCGCCCTCCCTACCGTCACACTTTCTTCCGCAAGCGCCTCGTCCATGGCGAAAAGCGTTACACCCCAACGCTCTGGAAAGTCGGGCCGGGCTGCATTCCAGTCTTCGGCGGAGTGTGATCCATCCGACCGGTACCGGAGCATGTAGGGACCGGGCTCAAGAGACAGAAACGCAACTTCACGCCGGTTCTTGCGCGAGCCGCCGGCATGAACAGTACCCTGCCAACTCATGCTCCATAAGGTCCGAGTCCGGCCGGGCGTCTCATCCACGAGCTCGGCATAATCGTAGCGGTCTTCCACGCCGGTCATTTCACCGAGGGCATACACTACAACCGCGGTCGGTTCGTGTATCTCAAACCACTCGCTCACATGTTCATCGTCTCCGACTCCCACCAGGCTGATCAGAGGGGAGCGCGCCTGCCACGGATCGAAAGCACTTACTGCAGCCGGCTCCACACCGGACAGCGTAAGTCCCCAGCCGCCGGGATCAAACGGCGGATTGCCTACCCAGGCGTCATATGCATGGCTTTGTCCCGTGAGGGCTACTGCCCTGTAATAGCCGGTGTCTAATGCAACCGGGCCCCGAAACCGTCGATTGGCCGGGGATCCGCCGGCCGGCTCAGATTCGTTCTCGGTCAACTGCCATACGCGTCGACCGGTAAGGGCTTCCTCGATCCAGGAATAGTCCTCCTGCCTGACCTCGGGCCTCCGTTCGATCTGGCCAATCGCATATGCCGACAGCAAAGTAGGCTCGTGTACACGGAAGAACCGCTCAATACGCCGGTCATTCTCCAGCGGAGCGGCCCGCCACAGAGCCTCAGTGCCGCCGGCACCCGCTCCGACAAGAGGGGCCAGTGGAGCTTGCCTGTCAATGGCTCTCAGAACAAACTCCCAATGCCTCCGGTCCCGCCTCCACTGCTGTGGCCCTCCTCTCCTGGCCTGAACACCAAAAGAGGCAAAATACACGTCGTATTCTCCCTGGCCAAGTACAAGGGTGTCATCTCTCACGTGTGCCAACGTGCCCCGGCCAGGTTCAATGTTGCCCGAGTTCATGCTCCAGACCAAGCTGCGGTCCGTCCGACGGATCAACCAGGCGTAAGCGGCCAGCCGACCCTCAGGACCGCGGCTATTGAAGGACCCGGACGCACGAATTACGACTGGAACGGAGGCTTCCGTGGCAAACGCCGCGTGCCGAAGCTCGCGGTCATCCAGACTCGCGAACACGACGTGCCCCCTTGGCGCAGCGGGTCCCCTCATGACCCGGTATACGACCAGCGCCGCCAGCAGCAAGAGCAGGCCCAACTGCACTCTGACAATGGCCTGCTTGCCATTCATGGTTGCCTGCTCGTTGTTCGAGGTCCGTTTCTGTTACGACCAACAGCGCACTTATGTTACCCGAGTGCTTTCTGAGGCGACAAGCCCAAGAGCATTCTCCTGAAGCCAGCCCGGTGTAACAATCAGGTGCCGGAAAGAGTTAGACGTATACTGCTTCAGGCGATTCCAGTTTTGTCCGATCCAGTCGGCAACTTATACCGGTCATTCGCCGGCATGGCGAATCGTTACCGGTGGGTGACGCGCAGTCTGCTGGCTGCGCTTTTCCTCATCGGCAACGTGGCTGGCATTGCGCTTCTGATCTCATTTCTGAATGAAGGCGGTGCGTCCAAGCAATCAGCGGTTCCGTACCAGACTTGCGTATCACTTGGGTTTCTGGCACTATGGCTGCTTTTCTACATCAGCTTCGGCAGCCGCCAGGCCTCGCCGGTACAGTCATTCTGGCATGCACTCGTAATTGGCCTGATTTGCACCGCGCTTACCGCGGTCGTGCTGCAATTCGTTCCCAGCGGACTGACCCCGGACGGGGCCCCGCTTAACGTTCCCGCAGCGATCAGTGCCGTAATGTTGTCGGTGATTGCGGCAGCATTCAGCTTTTTCCTGCTGCTGCGCTTCCGCGGCCTGATACTCTATCGGCGCTCCCGAAAGAGCCTGCTGATCTGGCGATTGATGGTCGGCAGCATCCTGGCCGCAACGCTGTTTACGGTAGTCATAGATACCATTTCATCCGGTTGGGGAAGCTTCTCTCTGCCAACGTGGACCGATGAGCTAGCCGTTTTCATCATCGTAGCCTTTATGGCACTGAATTGCTTGCGGCTCTCGTGGGTCGTACGGCTATCCTTTCGGGACAAGGCAGTCACAATGCTGCTCTCCTTGATGCTGCTGACGCTATTGTCGGCTGTCGCAATCTTCGGACCGGATTTAGATCTGGCCCTGGGGTCGGGAGGTGTTACAAACGCGAGCCTAGGAAGCGAGGACTATGTGGCCTTCCTGAGCGCATACAGTGGGGGGCTGGCTACCTTTGTAGGGCTGGTCGGACTCTTTGGTATCCTGTACAGCCTGACTGCCATCTTGTCACTGCTCTTTCACCTTCCGACAACGGGGGATTTTCAGAGGAGGACGGACGAAATGGCAGCAATGCAGGCCATGGCCAGTCTGGTCAAGGAGGTTTTTGACCCTGCCAAGCTGCTGAATACCATCGCAGCCTCGCCCATAGAAGCCGGTTCGGCCTCCGCCTCATGGCTTGCCATTGCAGATCACGAATCAGGAACGCTGCAGCCGAGCATTGCAGCAACAGCTCGAATCGGGCCCGAGGCGCTGTCCAGAATCGACACTAGTGCCTTGTACTGGGAGGTGGCCGGCGCGGGCGATCCCGTCCTGCTTCAACGAGCGCATTCCGACCATCGCATCCGGGTCACATCCCGGGACGGCATCGGAAGCCTGTTGGCCGTTCCCCTGGCAGCGCGCAAGCGGGTTCTCGGCGTTCTCTTCGTTGCGAAGGAAACAGCCAACGGCTTCGAAAAGGATGACGTGGAAACGGTAAGCATGTACGCGACGCAGGCCGCGCTGGCCCTGGAGAACGCTCGCCTATTTGAAGAACAGATTAGCAGCGAACGCCAGGCGCGGGAACTGGCCATCGCACGTGAGGTGCAGCGAAAGCTGATGCCTCAAACTGCTCCCGCAGTCAACGGGCTGTCCGCGGCTGTATCCAGCATTAGCGCCTATGAGGTAGGAGGCGACTATTACGATTACGCCGAGCTTCCTGACAGACGCCTGGCCTTCATCGTCGCCGACGTGTCCGGCAAAGGAACGTCGGCCGCCTTCTACATGGCCGAGCTGCAGGGTGCGTTCAATGCTCTGGTGCGCATCGCCCCCGAGCCCAGAGAGCTGCTTTGCCACCTCAACCGCTCAATTGGGCCTTGCCTGGAAAGGAATGTCTTCATCACAGCGGTCTACGGATTGCTAGACACGCGCAGTGGGAAAGTGTCTCTGGCGCGGGCGGGACACTGCCCGGCTGTCTTGGTGAGTCACACCGGCGAGGGCCGGTTCCTTCGAACGCGCGGACTGGGACTCGGACTGGACCAGACGGGAAAATTCGAGCAAATCCTGGAAGTCGAGAGGTTGAATTTGCATAAGGGAGACGTTCTTGCCCTCTTCACAGACGGTCTTGCCGAAGCACGAAACGGTCAGGGTGACGAGTACGGCTATGAACGTTGCCTGACCGTTCTGCAGCGACACAGGCAGGAAGAAGCAAGCGCCATACGCGACGCCCTGCTGCAGGATATTGACCACTTCGTGGAGCAGGGCAGTACGTATGGAGACGACCTGACGCTCCTGGTTATCAAACGGCTGAGTGCATCCGAGATGGCACATACGCCGTAAATTAGGGGCTGCCCTTCGGCCTCTAGCATACTAGATTCAAGCGCAACATGGGTAATTTTTCGGTTGGGTTCCGGGAGCGAGACACCGTCAAAGTGCTGTCCCTGCACGGGGAATTGGATGCCCACACGGCATCCGAGCTGGAAGCAGCCATTCAGAAGTGCAAGGACGATCACGACTACAGGATTGTCGTAAATGGCAGCAGTCTCCAGTACATCTCCAGCGCAGGCCTCGGCGTATTCATGGCCTTCATAGAAGAAATTCGCAGCAAGGGCGGAGACATCAAGATTGCCGCCCTGCAACCGAAAGTGTTTAACGTATTCGATCTGCTCGGATTCCCCATGCTATTCGACATTGTGGGCAGCGAAGACGAGGCCGTGGGGCTCTTTGAGCAAAAGTCCGGGGAAGCCAACTAGCGAATGACGCCGTGTCTGCTCTTGTCCACAACCTGGCGATTCCGAGCTCGACGCGCCACCTGAAGAAGGTGCGCCAGTTCGTACTTGGTCATCTGGCCAATGCCGGTGTTCAGGACGCGGTCGTTTCCGAGATCAAGCAAGCGGTGGATGAGGCGTGTGCCAACGTGATTGAGCATGCCTACCGAAACGACCCCGAGCACGAGCTCGACCTGATGCTCCGCATAGATGACAGGCAGATCACCATTCGGATACGAGACTCGGGCATCCCTTTTGACGAGAGAAGCTACAAAGAGCCCGACGTGCGGGCGCTCACCAAGCGGGGCAAGGCCGGCGGTCTGGGTGTGCACATCATGCGCCGGTTGATGGACGACGTACAGTATCGAATCAAGGGGGACACCAATGAGATCCGCCTTACCAAGCTTCGCCAAGGTGTCCTAGACGGAGACTGACTTGCCTGGTCTGCATCCGCTATAAAGAGAAACAATTCCACAGGTGAGAGGCCGGCAGGACAATTTCGCGAAGCCGGCTCCTCGCATCAGGTCGAGGAAGCGTTCACCGGACGGAAAAGAGGCAATCGAGTCCGGCAGGTAACGATACGCTCCGCGATCCTTCGAAAGGGCGCGCCCCACAACCGGCAGGATGCCGCGTGAATATGCGGCACTGGCCTGCCTTACCAGAAACCGCCCGGGACGACTGAACTCGAGCACAACCAGTTGGCCGCGCGGCACCAGCACGCGGTACATCTCTGCAAGGGACGACTGCACGTCCTGAAAATTCCGGACACCGAAACCCACGACAACCGCATCAAAATGACGCTCCGGAAAGGGGAGCCGCCCTGCGTCTGCACGCCTGAATACAATCTCACACCCGGGGGGTCGGCGCTTGGCCTTCGCGCGTGCACGCGAAAGCATTGCAGCGGAAATGTCCACGCCAGTGACCAGGTCCGGCTGTAACTGCAGGGCGGCTTCCATCGCCAGGTCTCCGGTGCCCGTTGCGACGTCCAGGACCCGCAGCGGCGCCAGCGACGCGAGTTGTCCTACCGCCTTTCGGCGCCAATACGTGTCAAGGCCGAAACTCAGCAGGCGGTTGAGTAAATCATAGCGCCGTGCAATGGCATCGAACATCGCCTCCACCTGCGCCGCCTTTCCCTCGGCCTCCCCTATGGGTGGGTAGTGCTTCACGATCCGCTGGCGCGCGGATCAACGGGCCGGGCCACAACAACGCCTATCTGCGAAGCCTGCCCCTGTACGTAGGAAGCAAGATCCGGCGACACGATTACTCCGCCGTTGGGAGAAGCATGCAGCAGACCCACACCGCCGTCCTCGTGCACGAATACCATGCCCGAGTGCACCACGTCAAGGCCCTTTATGCGCGTAGTCATGGCCACTATGTCGCCTGCTCGCAGCTGGTCGTATACCGAGCGGATGTGCTGCTCGGGAACATGGTCAAGCTTCCTTCCACGGAGTGAAGCCTCCATGGACTTGATCCCGTGAAAAAGGCTGTCACTCGCGGCGAGAAGGGGATAGCTATCCCGATGCTCGGACATAAAGGTGAGACTCTTCTCATAGCTCACTCCACCGATTCTGGCAGTAATGTCCTTGACGGCATTGTGGTTGTCAGAAATCCATTCGGTGAAGTAATGCAACCGGCTGCAGTAGCCATCACGCGTCTCGTTTCTGTACCGGAGCTTCTCCACACGACCGGCAAACGAGGCAAATGTGTAATCGCGCACGGCAACGCCCTGTGCAATGGCAAGAACATGCTCAATGAAAAGGACGCAGTCAAAACGCGTCAGGTCAACTACAAGCAATTCCTCCGCTGACGCGTCCAGCAGTCCAGCTGCGTATGGCAATCCGAGGAACTGGAGACCAACTTCCTGCAGGATAGCATCAAAGGGGCGCTCGTGGAGGCGCATCTCCCGCGCATTTGACATGACGTGCGCAAAAAGCTCGTGCGTTCCGGGCTGCGCACGAACGTCCGAGAGCCCAAATCCGCCAAGCATCACCGCCAGGCCCATCATCCGCAGTGTCTTCGCCATGTCAGATCCCGGTTCCTTTTGCAATTGGCCAATACACGGCCGGTTTGCCTTACCTTTGAGTCAACTCAAGCCGTTGTACTTAGTTTGGATGGCAATCAGCACCGGAGGCCGATTCTCGGTCCACATAGGCGACGAGCAATTCGACCTGTTTGTGCGCGACGGCGGCATTGAACTGGACAATGCTGCGGCGGATGCGTCGCTAGTGCATATAGCAGGCGCCGTCTGGAGCCTGCTCCTGAACGGCCGAAGCTACTCCGTTGCTATAGGCCGTGCCAACGGCAACGTGGTCCCTGTAACCATCGAAAACGTGCTGTACGAGGTGTCCGTTCAGGATACGAGGGCCCGCCTTCTGGAAAGGTTCGAAGCTGCACAGTCCAAGGCACCTGCCACGGCTGCGCTTGTTGCGCCGATGCCGGGCCTGGTGTTGAGCGTTCATGTGGCGGCAGGCGAGGCGGTAGAACCCGGCCAGGGACTACTGGTGCTGGAGGCCATGAAAATGGAAAACGAGCTGCGTGCTTCCAGCCATGCCGTTGTGCAGGCTGTCCGCGTAGCGCCCGGCGATGCGGTTACAAAGCATGCCGTGCTGGTAGAATTCTCGTCGTAGGCTGCAACCGTTCCACGCATTCCCGGATTCAGCGTGCTATCTCTCGTAACAGGAGCAACAGGTTTCGTCGGCTCCGTAGTCACGCGTCAGCTTGTGACGGCTGGTACCGACGTCCGCATTCTCAGGCGATCACACTCCAAGCTGGACCTCCTGGGTGAAATTTCCGGCCACGTTGAGCATGTCGTCGGCGACGTTCGCGATCCCGAAAGTCTGGCGGTTGCCATGCGAGGCGTAGCCCATGTGTACCATACGGCGGCAACCGTCGTGATGGGTCCAACCCGCGTGCTCGGCAGGCTGCGCCTGACCAACGTCCATGGCACGGCCTGCGTGGTCAATGCCGCTCTCGCGGCCGGCGTGCAGCGCATGGTGCATACGTCCAGTATCGCGGCCCTGGGACAGGCACCGAATCCGGATTCGGTGCGCACAGAGGGTACGCCGTGGCAGGGATCGCGGCTAAACACGCCCTATGCCATATCGAAGCACGAAGCCGAGCTCGAAATCCACCGCGGTATCGCCGAAGGTCTGGATGCCGTAATGGTCAATCCGTCCGTTATTTTCGGACCCGGGCGGCCGGGTGAAAACACGATGCGGCTCGCAGAGCTTGTACAGTCGGGGTGGGTCCGTAAGGCACCCGTGGGTGGTAGCAATGTGGTAGACGTGGAAGACGTGGCAGCCGGGCACATCAGGGCCATGACGCACGGCACTTGTGGCCATCGCTATATCCTTGGATCAGAGAATCTGAGCTGGAGAGACATATTTGGCACTCTGGCGCGGGCATTGGGCGTTGCCGAGCCGCAAAGCGGATTGCGTCCGTGGCTGGCACTTGCTGTTGCCACCGCGGCGGAAGGCTGGGCTGCATTGGCGCGCAAGCCGGCCAACATGACGCGCGTCCTGGCCCGTAACCTGGCCCAGCGTTACAGGTACAGCAACGAAAAGGCCGTGCGCGAACTTGGCTGCTCGTTTCGGCCCTTCGAAGAAACGGCGCAGCGCATGGCAACAGCCATCTGCAGTTAGAGACCGCGGGACAGGCCAAGCTCCCACGCGCGACCGGGATCTCGGAGGGGAAAACCCAGCGAATGGGCATTGTCAAATTCCATCCGGTACTGCCTGTTGGCCAGGTTCACGGCGGTCACTCTCACCCGAATCCGACCCGGCAAATCCGCCTCGACCCACACGTCTGCCGTGATGTAGGACGGAGTCGGCTCTTGGGCGACAGGCCGCGTCACTAGCTGCCCGCGCCGTGCTGCTCCATGGACGGTGCCTCCAACCCCTATCGGAACACCCGGCGCCGTAGCCTCCAGTCCCGCCGCAAACGAGGCTGGCGGTACGCCGTAGGCCGGGCCTCCCGCCATGTGGTCGTAGCCGGCCAGATACGCCGCCGACCCATGGGCCCAAAGGACAGGTTCCAGTATGGGCCCGTCTGCCCATGCCTCCGCCCCCCAGAGGATTATCTCCCTGTCCACATCCGCATCCGGAATACGCGGGTTGAGGGGCCTTTGGCCGCGCAGACGCCGGACAAAGAGTCCGGCGCCCGTCCCGGACGGGCGATCGCCCGAGCGCACAAGCAAATCTGCCTGCCAGACCCGCTCTGTGGAGAGCTCCACGCCAGAATCGCAGCCTGCGAGACCTTCCGCACACTGGCGGCTTCGCGATCCCTGAACGCCGACCGTGCGCATGGCCGATGCGCCCCCCAGAGCAATCACCCAGTCATCCTGCAACGGAGCCGATGCCACGAGGGCGGCACTGGCAAATCCCCGGGTTCGAGCCTGCGCCGCCAGACCGGCATGAACGACGTCAAGGCGGGCTGTAGCATCCAGAACCAGACGCGAGCGCTTGATTTCGGTGCGCGTAAACAGCCCTGATTCCACAAGCTGCCAATCCTGGCCGGCGGCAAGTGGCAATGTGCGCCGCAGGTCCGTGCCCACCTCCATGGACCATTGCGGCACCGGCGCCACCAGCGCCGCCGCGCGAGCCGTGAGCACGCTGGCGGACACGCCCCGCCGCTGCAAATCCAGCGAACCTGGAATACGCTGCCAACCGGCCGACAGCAACAACTCCTGGACGTTCCCCTCGGGCCGGGCGCGGCGCAGCGAACCCGAGACATGGCCGCGCCACTCCTCACCTGGAGCTCCGGCCTCGCCTTCCGATGCCAAGGCCGCATCAGCGGCTAGCTCCGTACCGCCGGGCAGAGACAGGGTCAGCCGTGGACCGACAAATCTCAACCTGCCGCTGCCGGGTAGAAGCCGGCTTCCCCGAGACCCGTGGTCCGAAAGGGAGGCCGCGCGCAACGCGAACATGGCCGGTCCCAGCCCGGCGGCCCCGGCAATGCTTGCATTCCGGGACCCGGTTTCGGATTCATAGGATGCCGTGACGCTCCCTGCTTCAGGAGTGGCCGACGCTATCCGAACGGCACTAAGCAAGCCGGGGCCCCACGTCAATGCGTAGGGCCCGGGAACCACGTCAACCCTGTCGCCGGGCACAACCGCGTACAAGCCCACGCCGGAAAATGGCGAAGGCGCGGCTTGGAGCTCATTGACAAGGATTCCGACCTGGTCGCCCCATAAGCCGCGCATCTGGGACGATACGCTGACGCTTCGGCGCGCTGACGCTCCCGCGCCTGCAAGGCGGCGAGATGCATTGCCAACGGTCACCGGCCACGGGGGCATGCCCGGACGCCTCCCCAGCGCCGGCTCCGAAGGTCTCAGCTTGTCGGTTCTGGCGTGCAGCGCAAGCGAAAGCTCGGCATCTCCTTCCACTTCCACTCGCACGATTCGAAATCCCGGCGCGGAAGCTTCGATCACGAAGGCCCCCGCAGGCGCCGGCCCAAGCACAAACCTGCCGTCGGCACCCGTGACATGCGCGTACAGCGTGCCCACACGAACAACGGTGGCACCTTCTATCGGATTGCCCGTCCTCGCATTTACTACCGTGCCCGCTACAGGTCGGGCTTCCTGTGCAAGGACTGCGGTGCCGGGGGGCGCAAGAACCCAAAGCGCAGCAAGGAACGCGCCGATACCGCGTCGCATGCTACCAGGAAGTACCGCGGAGATCGGGCGCTGTACGCAATAGTAGGGAGACATGCCTGCGTCCAGAGGCGGAGAGAGAGGCCTGATCGCCAGATCCCCTGACAAGCCCGCCGGTCAAGTACTGGTACGGCATGGGAGATGGATTCAAGACTCGAACCTCGGTTGCCGTCACTTCACGGTCCAGGGCTTCAAAGCGAAGAGGCATCCCGCTTCGCGAGAAAGTTATCTCCAAAGCGGAGCCAAAATCCGCCAGGGATCCGAACATCGGAGACCAACCCTCCAGATCAGGGGACAACCACGGATAGCGCCAGAGCATGTCCGGCATTCCGGCGGCGGGGGCGGTCACCGCAAAGAACGGATCCTGGCCAGCCACAAACTGCCGAATTGACAGGGAAGGATCCTGCCTGGCCTGCATGTACAACTCAGCTACGTCCATCCCGGCAAGGTTCATGCCGTTATAGATTCCGTGGTGATTCTTGTCGTTGTCGGCAAAATTCTCGTCGTACCAGTCCTGAAAGTTGCGACTTAGCATCAGGTTCACCTCCAGATGGAGGTGGGCCCGTCGCCGGTTGATGCCGACACCGCTGTAACCCATCACGCCAAGGGCCTGCCCGCGCGACACATCCTGCCCGACGTTGGCGGTTATGCGACCAAGGTGCGCATAGAGGCTGTAGAACGGCGATCCACTCCACCAGTGCTCCACGACCACATACCGGCCATAGCTGGAATGTGCGGACGTATTGTTCACGTAGACTACGACCCCGTCGTCAATACTGCGCACGAGGTCCCGCGGCTCCTGCCGCTCCGAGGCACGCTCCACCGACCTGATGTCGATTCCTTCATGAAACCTGGTATAAACGGGTCCGTAGCGCGTTACTCGAAAGTTGCGCACGAAGCCGTACTTGCCGCCCTCCCAGGCAGGAGCGATGCCCGGCTGCATTCTCCGGTCCGTGTACTGGTAAAACGCGGGCCCGTCATCCGAGAATAGCGCGTCATTCTCGGTTGGCAGCACAAGCTGCATCATGCGCTGCGGAAGCTCTTCGGAGCTGTCCCAGACGGACTGGGCGGAAAGCGACGCGGTCGCACCTGCAAGATGGCACGCAACAAAGAGCACAGCCAACAAGCTGGGCGGCTCCGATAACCAACCGCTGAGAAGTCGCGATCCACCCGGATTCGAAATCGCGTCTGCCAAGAGACCGCCCCGGCTCATTGTGTCATCGCGGCACCGCAGCAACCGCATACTCGGCCTCCACCTCACCACGGGAAATCTCCCGCAGCCGCCTGCGCAAGAGGCTGCGCCGAAACGGACTGATCAGGTCGATGAAGAGCACTCCTTCCAGATGATCGTACTCGTGCTGAATCACGCGGGCGAGCAAGTCCCTGGCCTCGATCTCCCGCCTGACGAATGCCTTGTCGCGGTAGCTCAGGCGTACGCGGGCCGGACGCACAACCATTTCCCGGATTTCAGGAATAGAAAGGCAGCCTTCCTCGAATTCCGCATCTTCCGGACTCTCCCAATGGATTTGAGGATTGATCAACACCATGGGCTCTGAGCCCCAATCCTCCTCCACGGCACTCAGATCCACGATGATGACGCGCTCCCTGCAACCCACCTGAGGCGCGGCCAGACCAATTCCTGCCGCGGCCCGCACCGTGTCCGCCATGTTATCGATAAGGTCCTGAACCTCTTCGCTCACACCGGCAACCTCCCTGGCAGGAGCCCTCAGTATCGGGTCACCGAAGAGTCGTATGGGAAGTACCATGGACCGGTTACCGCGAAGCTCCCGGGGTCTCGCGTGCGTACACGCTCGTGCTGCCCTCCGCGTCGAAGGCAACGACGTCATAGGCCTGCGGATTGGGGCCCTCCATGCCGGGCGAGCCAATCGGCATACCCGCCACGGCAATGCCCTTGATGGCGGGACGCTCCTCCAGCAGACGCTGCACGTGCACTGCCGGTACATGGCCTTCAATGACGTATCCGTCAACCACGGCCGTATGGCAGGAAGCCAACTGCCTCGGCAGACCCAGTTCGTTTTTTATGGCCGCCAGGCTGGTCAAATTTCGGACCTCTACGTCGAATCCCGCATCATCCAGGTGGTCGACCCACTTCTGGCAGCACCCGCACGTGGGTGTCTTGTAAACGAGCACGGTCTCATCGGCGGCCTTCCCCGAAATCAGCACGACGCCCGTCAGCACAACGGCAAGGACGGCGACCGATACAATAACTGCGGCTTGCTTTGTCATCATTGCATGTCAGAGGTTTCAGACGATGCGCGTAGGCTCAGGCGTGCCAGGAATTGCCGTGCACGACGCACTACTGCACCAGTTCGTTGTATTTGGTCAGGTGAGCCGGATCTACTTCCGCCAGCAGCGAGAAAGCCTGGGAGCTCTGGTCTGACCCCTCGAATACGGCAGTCAGTTCCGTGTACTTGGTCGAAAAGAATATGTCAAACACGTGCTGTCGCGCCAACTCGCGGTATAGCTCCTGCAAAGTGCTCAAGACGGCCAGTACCGCCTCTCTTGCATCTTCCGGATCCTGAGTGAAGTGATCGAGCCCGCCGAAATGGTACTGAAAGTAGGCCTGACGCAGAGGCCTGAACCGGGGCCCGGTAAGCTGGTCAGCAAGCTCTCCGCGTGGATCCCTGTTGAGCGCGCTCCAGCCGGGGGCATTTCTTGAGTCGGCTAGCTGCTGGATCCGCTTTGCCTTCTGAAAATGCGCTTCTCCGCCCAGTTCGCTGAACGAGTCATAGTCATACCCGAGCATGATATAGGCGTAGAAGTCGAGCACGGACGTCAGCGCATCATAGCGCTCGACCTCGAATACCAGAGGCGTGCCACGCGCATACGAGAACTCCCAGCTTTCATCATTGATCTGCAGTACCGTCGTTTTCGCCGTTGTGCCGTAAATGGGGCGGGTGCTGGTAATGATGAGCTGCGCCCGGAACGAGGTCTGCGTCCTGGCCTCCAGGAAGACGATCTGCATCGAACACTCGATCCATTCCTCCGGCTGGAAGCTGTCCGTCGTCCAGTTATTCTTGTTCATGTAGTCTTCAACGAGCTGCTCGAGATCGTCCAGATGCGTGAAGCTCGATCCCTGCAACTGCCGGTAATTCACGCTCACGGAGCAGAGAAACTCGCGGGCACCGGCCTCGCCGGCCAGACCACACAGCATCAGCAATGCCGCCGCAATTCGCATGGTACGCATAGTTCTAGGGAGCATTGCACATATACCGGAGGCGCAAGCGAGCGGTTTCCGGCCTAGCGGAACGTAACCCATCCATGGTCGCGATCCAGGGTCGTGCCAAGACGCAGATCGAGATCGAGCTGATAGTATAGGCGCAGTTGCAGCCCCAGCCCGCCGCCCACAGCCGACAGTTGTCGCCACTGGTGCCGGCCAGGCGTTGTGGGCCGCATCATCTCCGCAAAGCCGTAGGCATATGCGGCCTTCACGTACAGGGGAACGGTCAGGAAGCCGTTGTCGACATGCCAGAGAGGCAGCACCGCCTCCGCATCCCCTCCGTAGTACATTCCCCGTCCCAGAAAGGCGTCTTCGTTTCCCCTGGGCAGCAGGCGTCGCAAGCTGAAGATGGCGCCCCGGTTCTGGGCCAGCAGACTTGCGCGTGCGCGCAGCGCCAGGTTCCAGCGCGGCACAATCGCCCGGTACCAGGATAGCCGTGCCAGAACCGTGTGCCTGTTCTCTGCCGCTTCCGCCCACAGATCCGACAGTCCCGATACGGAAAGCCTGAGCCCGGCCGCCGGCAGGAGGTCCGCCCGGTTGTACCGGATGCCGTGCGACAGCGATATTGCCGATAGCAGGCTCACGTGCGATCTGAACACACCATGCGAGGTGCCGTCGGCAGCGCGGACTACTGTCGAAGATCCTGCCGCATCGAATCGCCGCTCACCCGATGCCGCAATACCAGCACCGAGAAGGAGTGTCGTACGGCGCACGTTGTCGTGCAGCACGAGCGGCAGTCTCAGGTCCAGCTGCACGCCCGCCTCTTCGCGCCCGAGGCGCCGGGCCCTGGACGGGCCGCCATCCTCCCTGGTTACTACCGTGGACAATCTGTCGTATGCGGTGACTGACATGCGCACGGGCCAAATGGCGCTGCGGGCAGTCACCTCGCCCCACAACCTGCCAGACTGATACATTGCTTCCAGGCCATAGGCCAAGCGCTGCAGCGGGTCACCACCCTGCATACCTAATCCGGCACCGAACCCCAAACGAAAATCACCGTCGTGCTCTTCCATCATCGGGTAGCGCGCCAGTGGGAAGAAAATGCGCGGGGCCATGTGCCGAGCTGCGCGGTAGCGTTCGACAACACCGCCTTCCAGGACAGGTGCCCTGGTCGACGCGTCAAGACTCGGAATGTCGGATAGCGGCTGGCGCTCGGCCGGGCTTACGAAGAGCCCCATTTCAGGGGCAAACGGCACGATCTTGATGTCCGTGCCTTCGTGCCGTGCCTCAACAAAGGCAAGTCTGCGTCCATCGGGAGACAGTGCGCCCTCAAAAGCCCCGTACGGCACGTTGGTGAGCTGAAACAGATCATCCTCCTCCACATCCAGCGCATATACATTTGTCACGCCTCCCAAATCGGCAGCAAGGAGAAGGAACCGGCCGCTCGTGCTCCAGGAAATGTCGAATATCGAAGCGTCCCGAAGGAACAGCCACGGCCCAATGGCACCGTGCTTTTCCCCAAACTGGACCCGGTACAAACCCTGGACCCCATCCCTTCGCGCGAGCACGGCCACGTCGCCGCTGCCGGGGCGCCTGGCAAGCTGCACGAATAGGGTTCGCCCAGTAATCATTAACGGCACTATCACGCCGGCGGAAGAGACGTGGACCCACTGGTTGAATTGACCTATGTTTCGCAGTGCCCACATTCCGTCTTCAGATGGGATCGGCGCATGTATGCGGGCTCCCCTTGTAAGCCTGGCAACGCTCCCCTTCTCAAGATCCAGTCGGAAGGCATCGGCCACAAGCCTAGTGTGTGCAAGCGGGTCACGTACGTACCTGGAAAAGAATACGGCATCCCGGTCCTCCGACAAGCTGTAATGGTAGTCCTCCGGGAGCGACAGCAGGCTCAGCCGTTTCGGCTTGCCGCCTTCGGCATCGAGCTTGTACAGACCCCGAGGCAGGTCATTTCCGCTGGCATGCACAATCAGCGTGCCTTCGTCGAGCCATCTGGGACGGCGGTAGATGTGACCGGGGCCGCTTGCAATGGTCACCGACTGCGTAAGTGGGCCAAGCCGGCGCTGCCTGGCTTCCTCTGCCGCGCGCATTTCCCTCCTGAAACGGCGCCCGGTGCGGAAGGGCAACTCACCCGTGGCCGCCCACAGTTCCACGCCAAAGCCCAGAAACGGAAACTTGTCGTGCAGCCTCGCCGCACGGCTCATGACACCTGTCCCCGCAAAGTAATTGTACAGGTTTGCTCCGCCTACATAGTAGCGGTCCGGCGGGAGCGCAAATGCCGGCACTTCGAGCATCTGGGCAAGCGTCCAGGGCCGCCGTGATGCCATGGCGGCCCAGAAGTGCATCTGAAAGAGCGGATGGTTGAGCCTGCCGGCGCCGGGCTGCAGGTGGCTTTCATGGTAGACTGCTACGCCTTCCGCAATGCCGGGCGGCACCCACAATTGGAGGGCTCTCGCCAGATCCGGAGCAACGCGCCGAACGATTCCCACCACTCCCCGGCCCGAACCCAGCTGCGCGTGGGCGGCGTGAACCACCTCGTGCGGTGCCACGGCCCACATCCACGACTCGTGGCGTGCCGAAAGCCGGCTGCCCTTGATGGATACCGCGCCGATTTCCTGCCGGAACGGAACGGGAGAAACCAGCCCGGTCGCGCGGTCGCTGAATCCATCCAGCACCACGGGCATCCGCACGGCGTGCCCACCAGGAAACCGTGCCTGTGCGCGCGGCAGCTCGGACTCCAGTATCGCCGCCGTTTCCCGCGCCAGAGATTCCGCGTCACCTTCAAAGATGACGTCAAAATGCGGGCTGCGCAGCACTCTGTATGCCAGTCCGGGAGGCCGGTAGACTACTTCGTAGGCAAGCGGCGCATACTGGCCGTATGCCGCCGCGACGAACGCGCTTGCGGCAAAGGCGCCGGCCACGGCCATGCCGGCACCAATGCGCAGCAGGCGAGGCAAGCCACATTGGCCGCATGCGCGCGCGGCGCACCGGACAGACTCTGACATGCGGAGGGGGAGGGATTCGAACCCCCGGTAGGCAGAGCCTACAATGGTTTTCGAGACCACCCCGTTCGACCGCTCCGGCACCCCTCCGTGTGCCCATGCAAACGCCTCCGGGGGCCGGAGGTTTTAGCCGGCAAGCATGTTCCCGAGAATCTCTCCGGCCGCTCCAAGGACGGCGTCCAGGCGTTCTGGCTCCTTTCCACCCGCCGTAGCGAGCTCTGGCCTTCCTCCGCCGCCTCCACCCATGCGACGCGCGAGATCGCCTACCAGCCGGCCGGCCTTGAGGCCATTCCGGACCAGGTCGTCCGATACAGCCGCCACGAGATAAGCCTTGCCTCCGGATGGATCCACCGCGCCGAGCAACCCGACGGCATTGTCGCCCATCCGCCTCCGGAGCGAGGTTCCCAGCGTCCTCAGCGTTTCCATGTCCATATCCGGCAACCGGCCCGAGACAAGGCGCACCCCAGCCGCGAGACTGGCCGCAGCGACCAGGGGGTCGAGACGTGATTCAAGCCGCTCCCTTTGCAGGGCATCCATCGTCTTGGTCAGCTTTCGATTCTCGCTGACCAGGTCTGCCACCAGCTCGTCGCTGGCGTTCCTTAGTCCATGAAAGTGGCTTCGCACCCTGGAGAGCTCCGCGAATTCCCGCTGCACCACGGTGAGGGCATCCAGGCCGGCGATAGCTTCTACACGCCGCACGCCCGCCGCAACGGATCCCTCCGAGCGAAACAAAAACAGTCCGAGCTCTCCTGTGGCGTCCACGTGGGTGCCTCCGCAAAGCTCAACCGAGAAGGCAGGATCAAACGTCACCACGCGCACCCTGTCCCCGTACTTCTCCCCAAACAGGGCCGTGGCGCCCATCGCCAGCGCTTCCGAAAAGGGTACCTCCGTCAGGATTTCTGCCGCGACATTGCGCTGTACCACTTCATTAACGCATTCCTGGATGCGCTGCAAGTCGGCCTTCGAGACGCGCTCGTGGTGGTTGAAGTCGAACCGCAGGTGATCCGATGCCACCAGCGACCCCTTCTGCGCAATTCCGGGGCCAAGTACCTCACGCAAGGCCGCGTGCATGAGGTGCGTTGCCGTATGGTGCTTTGCAAGACGCGCGCGGCGTGCCTCATCCACGGCGGCTTCCACCGGTGCGTCCCACGCCACGGGAAGCGTCTCCGTGACATGGAGAATCCGGCCGGCCGCAGCCTGGGTATCGACAACCCGGATCTCCTGATCCCCGATGCGCAGGATGCCGCGATCCCCCTGCTGTCCGCCACTCTCGCCAAAAAACGGCGTGCGGTCAAGGACTACTATGTAGGGGCGCTTAAGCCGCAACAGGCGGATGCTTGCCCCGCGGATCCTGGTGGACTCGTAGCCGAGGAATTCGCTGTCGTCGCCTGCCGAAACGCGCTGCCAGACCGTATCGTCCGACGGTTGCGCTGCATGCATTTTCAGAAAGGCGGCATCCTCCGGGTCGATGCGCACGCCGAGCGCGTGGTCCTGCCTGGCACGGTTCTTCTGTTCCGCCATGAGCTCGGAATACCGGGTCAGGTCCACGCTCAGCCCTTCTTCCCGGGCCATGAGGTCGGTCAAGTCCACCGGAAAACCGTAGGTGTCGTGCAACAGGAAGGCTATCTCTCCGGGTACCGTCTTTTCGGCGGCCACGCCCGCGAATTGGGACAGCAGACTTGAGCGGTGCACCCGGCTGCCGTACGCCTTCTCCAACAGGTCGATCATCCTCGCATCGCCGCCAATGCGCTCCAGCGCCGAGAGCCGGTGACCGTTGGTCAATTGTGCCAGCTCCCGGACGTAGGGCGCCACTCGTTCGAACAGCTTCATGCCATTTCCGAGCGTACGCAGAAACGCGCGCTCTTCAGCCTGCACCATCTGTTCGATGCGCTTCTTGTGCGTGACAAGTTCTGCGTACTGAGACCCCATTTGAAGGACTACCGTGCGCACAAGCCTGTGCAGAAAGGGCTCTCTAAACCCCAGGAACTGGTAACCGTACCGGATCGCACGCCGCAGCAAGCGCCGAATCACATAGCCCCTGCCCATATTTCCCGGCACCACGCCATCGGCAATGGCGAATGCGATGGCCCGGATATGATCCGCCACCACGCGCTTGGCGATGCGCACCTTTGGCGCCAGCCCCGGGTCTCGGATGTCGTCATAATCATGCACGTAATCCAGAGGCGACAGCTCCGCGATCTTTCGGAAGAGCAGCGAGAACGCGTCCGTATCGTAGGTGCTGCTCTTGTCTTGCAATACGGCCGCCAGGCGCTCCAGTCCCATTCCGGTATCTACATGCCTGGCAGCCAGCGGATCAATGGTTCCGTCTCCTACGGCGTTGAACTGGATGAAGACCAGATTCCAGAGCTCTATGACGTCCGGACTGTCAGCATTGACCAATTGCTCTCCCGGAACGCGGCGCCGCTCCTCCTCCGATCGCAAATCGATGTGGATTTCCGAGCAGGGACCGCACGGACCCGTGTTGCCCATCATCCAGAAATTGTCCTTGGATCCAAAGTAGAGGACGTGGTGCTCCGCCAATCCAGGCTGGCGCTTCCACACTTCTGCCGCCTCATTGTCCGCGCCAAGTCCAAGGGACTTGTCTCCGGCATGAACGGTCGCATACAACCTGCCCGGATCCAGGCCCCAGCGCTCTGTAAGCAGCTCCCAGGCCCACGCTATTGCTTCCTCCTTGAAATAGTCGCCGAAACTCCAGTTGCCAAGCATCTCGAAAAAGGTGTGGTGGTAGGTATCGTGGCCTACCTCCTCGAGATCGTTGTGCTTGCCCGAGACGCGCAGACACTTCTGCGTGTCAACGGCACGCACATAATTGCGGCGCCCGGTGCCCAGAAACACGTCCTTGAACTGGTTCATCCCCGCGTTCACAAACAGCAGGGACGCGTCGCCGTGGGGTACAAGCGCTGAGCTGGGAACCACTTCATGCCCCTTGTCACGGAAGAAAGCAAGGAAGTCTTCCCGGACCTCGTTTATGGTACGCGGTCGGCGCATGCATTTTTCCGGTAATCCATAGCCCTGTGATACGCAGAGCTGCCAAATTAGGTGCCCTCCGGAAGAGGCGCGGCAATCCGTGCCGCGCAGAAGGGACGTGCCCACCGCAAGCCGAATGTGCGTGTCTACGGACGAATCCTGGACTGCCCCTCCTGTGCGGTGCTACCGGTGGAGTTGCCGATTCTCCGGGTGCCGGCCCTCGCAAATCCGCGTGCATACAGCCCAAGGGCGCAGCATCCCTAGCCCAAGACTCGGCTGCCTTGCATGAGACATACTGTGCTGGAGGCGGTGCATTGGGCTTGCCTGTCCGAGCCTGCCGTGGCCGGCAGCAGCAGGTCAGGTGTGTCTAAACACTTACTGGCCTGCACCTGCCCTGGAATTGACCGCATGCACTGCAGGCCTCTTACGACGAATCCGCGAGCAAATCCGAAACGGCTTCCTTAATTCGGCTAAGCTATACGACGTGCAAGACGCTTTTGACCGTGTCATGGCTGACAACCAGTACCGGCTCCAATCGCTCAGACAAGACTGTTCGCGATAGCAGAGCCTCATTATTCGCGTACCACAATTCAAATGTTGGACGTACTGCCTTTCGATAGAGGAGAGCCTGCATTCTGGCGGCCTCCGCGTCAACCTCTGTCATCATTACTACTCGAACGGGAATCTCCTCTCCAATAGCGCGATGTAGGGCCTGCACTCTCTTCAGCGCTCCAACATGATTCTGAGTACAGGAATTACCCGGAATCGGTATGATCAGGCTTACTTCGGCCGTATTCATGCTCTCTAGCTGGCCTGTCACCGCTCTGCGGGCATCAAGCGTCGGCATCGCACGTCCTTCAAGCGCCAGCTTTAGTGAGTCCAAGCTACTTACGTCTGCATAAATGTGAAGCGCATCGTCTGGAGGCGCAGGTGTCTCATTTTCAACAAGCGCCAGGTAGCCAACACCCAGTGCCAAGAGCACGGTTAGCGCTAGAACCTTGACGATCTCTGACTGAATTGGGGAACGCATACCTGTATCAGGGATCTACAAACTCGTAGACTTCAACGTACGGATTCGGCAATTCGCCTTGAGCATCCAGCCGCGGCTGGACCGCTCGATATACTCGCCCATTGGCTCCGTGAACGAATAACGAATTGAGACCTAATTCTTCAGCAACCAGGGTTCCGTCCTTGGTAAAGACTTGATACCCAGTGCCGCGCTCCCTATTGGTATACTGGATCATGAGCAGTTGATCGGTAAGCTCGAAAAGGCTCGACGGGATTGATGCGTTGAAATCCTTCATGGCCGCAAAAACCCCTGCGACGTCAGCCGGCAGATCCCTGGGAGGATCACGGAACCACGAACTTCGCTTCGAAATCCTCGTCAGGAGTGAGCCGTCCAGGGAAAGCTTCAGTATTTCAGGCTCGGGCACTCGGGTATAGAAGATATGTGCCCCATCAGCAACGAGTCCACCCGTGTCAAGACGGTTAGCAGCATTGGGATACTTGGATAAAGGCAGCGGAACCTCCTTGATGGTTTTCCCGGTGGCACTCATGTGGTGCAATACCGCCCCACCCGGGTAAAAGAAGGCACCATACACTTTCCCCGCCGGATCAATGTCAAAATACCTTGGCAGTGTGAAGTCGAGGTCCACGCTACCGAGACATTGCCCGTCCGGGGTAAAACGGTATCCCCAGTAATTACCGTAGGTTACGATAAAGATGAATTCACTACTCCCGAATCGCGCTCCCTCGGGCTTAAACCTGAAGCCTGGATGGCAAATCGACGGATCCAGTGACGCCTGCAAAACTCCGGTAGAGTCAAACAGCAGAACCTGATCCCCTAACTGGTCGGTCACAAGCCACTCACCTGCGGGACCAATATCAATTTGATTTATTCCCGCCAAAAGCAACGTGTCTGGCCGGTCGAGTTTGACAGTGTCAACCAGTCTGAAGTGCTGTAATTGGAGAGGTGGAATATCCTGCGCGCGCGTGCCTGCCACCATGGAGGCGAACAGGAGCATCGCACCAACAAGCGGAAGGCCGAGTTTTGCCTGTTTGTGATGCAAATTCAGGATAGACTGGATTGGGTACGCGCGGGTACTGACTGACACCGCCGTTCGGCAGAAGCCCAAACGGCTCCTAATAGTCGCTGTTATAAACGTCACATAAGCCTCCGTCGGGATCGAAACACGCACCTGACTGCACATTCCGTTGAACTCGACCACTTTGGTGTCTTGAAGTCGACCACCTTGGTTGTCATGACGTGACTGGATCAGATTAACGGGTTGGGTGGTCGATTTGATGCGAGGGAGCCTGCAATTCTGACAGACATTTGCGCATCGATTCGCCGGCTAGTTCGATCCGGTGTGCGTTGTGTATCAGCCGGTCGAGGATTGCGTCTGCGAGTGTCGGATTGTTCATGGCTTCGTGCCAGTGTTCTACTGGCAATTGGCTTGCAGCAATGGTCGAGCTGGTTCGGTGGCGGTCGTCGAAGAATTCGAGCAGGTTTTGCTGCTGCGACGTCGCCAGTTTCGCCAGCCCCCAATCGTCCAGTACGAGGACCTGGACACGAGCCAGTTGTTGGAGCAATTTGATATAGCGACCGTCGCCCTGGGAGGTGGCCAGGTCTTGACAGATTACGTGCTTTGTTAGCATGCCACAGCCTTCCATGGTGGGGTCACATCGTGCATGGGTGCGCCTGCGGCGGCATTTGTGAGACCCGGCGCCTGTATACCGACGCGGCCCATGATTCATGGTGGCGCTTCAGCCGAATTCGTCAAGAAGTGATTCTCCTGCGTCGCTATCGAGGCCGTCCCGCTTGCCGCTGTTCATCGCGGCGCGTGCAGGATTGGGAGAGTAGGCGCAGAACGCACGGCAGAGAGGCAACTGTGTAGCGTGGACTCTGACTGGATCCCTATTAACTCACCGCTTCCGCAACGGCAGGCCAAAGCCACGCACGCCGTCTTGATTACTCAAGTATGAGACCCAAGAGCGAACGCTGCCGCATACTGAATCAAGTCCGCTCCACCGCTAGCGCAGCCGCACCACCCGTGCCGTGGCAAATGGCTGCAACACCTGTTTCGCTCCCGTGCTCATGGAGCGCATGAAGTAGCGTCACCAGGATGCGGGCTCCCGAGCAGCCTATGGGGTGTCCGTAGGCTACTGCGCCTCCATGAACGTTCAGTAGATCCTGTGAGAGTCCGAGACCTCGACCAAACAGTATGTTGCTGACGGCGAACGCCTCGTTGTTCTCGAACAGGTCCACGTCCGCGATCTCCATGCCCGTCCGGCGGAGCAGGCGACGCACTGCGGCGACGGGAGCCTCGGCGAATCTCCAGGGCTCACTGCCCACCCAGCACCCTGCCACTACCCGCGCCTTGGGCCGCAGGCCATGCGCCCGAACGGCCTCCCCGCTGGCCAGGACAAGCGCGGCACTTCCGTCGCTGATCTGGCTGCTGTTGCCGGCCGTTAGCAGTCCATCCTCCCTGAACACAGTCCGCAGCTGGGCCAGCTTCTCCACGGTAGTGTCAGGACGGATGCCTTCGTCTTGTGCCAGCGCGGTGGTCCCGTCCCTCGCCAGCGGAGTGATTTCGGCATCGAGCATTCCGCTTGCCGCTGCCGCTGCCGCTCGCCGGTGAGAGGCCGCAGCCACTTCGTCCAGGTCTCTTCGCGAAACGTCTGTCTGCTCCAGGAGGCGCTCCACCTCCTCTCCCATGGACGCACCCGAAAGTGGATTTGTCAGGCCATCGACCAGGAGCATGTCGGAGACGCGATCCGTGCCGCCGGGCACATACTGCAGCTTGTTGCGAGCCCGGGCGGAGACCGAGAAACCTGTGCCGGACATGGACTCCACTCCACCTGTGAGCACTATCTCGGCATCGCCTGCGCGAATGTGCGCCGCGCCCGTAATAATCCCCATCATGCCGGAAGCGCATACCATGTCGAGCGCCACCGCGTCAACCGACTCAGGAAATCCTGCCTTCAATGCTGCCTGGCGCGGCAAGAGTTGGCCGTGGCCACCGCGCAAGACATTGCCGAACACGACCAGATCCACGTCCGCAGCAGCAAGATCTGCGCGTGAGGCCACCTCCCGCATGATAGGCGCGGCAAGATCCGCCGGAGACCAGTCCTTGAGAGCTCCTCCGAAGCGTCCGATCGGCGACCGGACGGCGGCAATCACAAAGACATCACGCATTAGCCAATCGCTTCATCATCTGCTCAACGCTTGTCGTCGGAGCATCGCATTGAAAGGAACGGCAGACGTAGGCCGTGGCCGCTCCCTCCAGGCTTTTGAACGCTGCGAGGCTCGGCACGAGGCTAGCCAGGGCGTCCGGTGCCTTGCCTTCCGGTCGCAACATTACCACTTTCCGCGGCAGAAAGGGCCTTCGCAGTCCCTGAAGCATCGCCTTGGTGTCCGGCGCATCGGGATCTCCCGCAATAACCACTTCAAAAGACGGCCCCAGCGCAAAATCGAGTGCCGACAACATGGCCGTAAACCCGGACGGGTGAGCCTCGATTGAGGCCGCAAAGCACTTTACCAGTGCGTGCGCACGCTCTTCCAGCTGCGGCGCGGCGCTGAGGCGAGCCAGTCGCAACAGATTCATCATCATCACGGAATTGCCGGAAGGGCAGGCTCCGTCATATGCATCCTTGGGCCGCACTACCAGCGATTCAGCGTCATCAGCCGTAAGGTAGAAGGCACCCCTGGCATCGTCCCAGAAGTGCTCCAGGCACCTCGTTGCCAGCAGCAGATGCTTGCTCCAGGTACTCTGCTGCATACGTGGTCTCGTAAAGTTCAAGGAGCCCCCATACGTAGAATGCATAGTCATCCAGCATGCCGCTTACGCCAGACTCGCCGCGTCGCCAGCGATGAAGCAGGCGCCCCCCGGAGAGGGTCAGGTTGTCCCGCACGAAATTCGCCGCGCGGCATGCCGCCGCGGCGTACCGCGGGTCATCGAAGGCACGCGAGGCAACGCTGAGGGCGGCGATCATCAGGCCGTTCCAGTCGGTGAGCACCTTGTCGTCCTTGCCAGGACGCACGCGGCGCTGGCGGATCTCAAGGAGCCGCGCTCGCGCTTCCTCCAAACGGACTTCGTCCGCAGTCCGTGTCAGGTACAATACGTTTTCGCCCGTGAGCTTGCCTGTAGCCTCGTCCGCAAAATTGCCTTCCTCGCGCACGCTGAAAGCCTCGGCCGCGAACCGGAACAGATCCTTGTCCAGGACCTGTTCCAGCTCATGCTGGTGCCAAACGTAGAACTTGCCTTCGCGTCCCTCGCTGTCCGCGTCCTCGGCCGTGTGAAACCCGCCTTCGGGTCCCGTCAGGTCCCGCAGGACGTAGGTAATAACCTCCCTCGCAACACGCTGATAGAGCGGCTTTCCCGTCGCCTGGTAGGCCTCGGCATACGCAATTACATGCAGCGCCTGGTCATAGAGCATTTTCTCAAAATGAGGGAGCTTCCATTCGGCATCCGTCGAATAACGATGAAAGCCGAACCCCACCTGATCGAAAATGCCGCCCATGCGCATCTTTTGCAGCGTGACCTCAACCATGCGTAGCGCATCGGTTTCACCGGTACGCTGCCAGTACCGGAGCAGGAACATCAGGCCGTGGGGTGAAGGGAATTTTGGTGCGGACCCAAAGCCTCCACGTTCCACATCGAATCGACTCCTGAGTTGGTGGTAAGCCTTGCTCATAGTCTGCACGCTCGGCATCTCCGCACGCGTATCCGCCCTTGCGGTTGCAGCCAGGTTGCCCGTAAGCCTGAGGGCCTCGCGGGCTATATCTTCCCTCCGCTCGCGCCAGATTTCCTGAATGCGCGGCACCAGGTCCAGCATGCCGATTCTCCCGAAACGGCTCTCGCGCGGAAAATATGTGCCGGCAAAGAACGGCCGACCTTCAGGCGTCATGACAATGGTAAGGGGCCAGCCGCCACTGCCCGTTAGCATCTGGCACACGGTCATGTACACGGAATCTATGTCCGGCCGCTCCTCGCGGTCCACCTTGATATTGATGAAGGCCTCGTTCATCAGGCGTGCGACCGCCGGGGCCTCGAAGGATTCCCGTTCCATGACGTGGCACCAGTGACATGTGGAGTAGCCGATGGAGAGAAACACTGGTACATCGCGTGAGCGTGCAGCATCGAAGGCTGCCGGTGACCAAGGCCACCAGTTGACAGGATTGTCCCGGTGCTGCAAGAGATACGGACTGGCGGAATCGGCAAGGCGGTTGGCCATGATGGTTCGAAGAGCCTGCGGCTAGGACGAGCTCTGACAAGTTAGGGCTACGGCGATATCCATTACGTTGGTATGGGTGGGGCCGGTGCACAGCAATCCCGGTATGGATCGAAAGAAACCGTATGCGTCGTTGTTCTCCAGCGCGTCCGCTGCGCTCTCGCCCTGCAGGCGAGCCAACTCCACGGTACGCGGGGTGGCCCAGGCACCTGCGGCGTCGGTGGGGCCATCAATGCCGTCCGTGCCGCCGCTGAGCACCATCGCCCGTGTGCCACAGCCGTCCATCTCGACCGCCGCCGCAAGAGCGAGTTCCTGATTCCGCCCGCCCCGGCCGGTGCCGCGTACGGTGACCGTTGTCTCGCCTCCCCATAGCAAACAGGTGCCAGCCGGTGACGCAGCAATCCTGCGTCCGATCTCTGCACCACGCAGCCGCGCTTCGCCGGACAAGGCGCCGGCCTGTATTCGCGGTTTGTAGCCCAATCGGCGTGCTTTTGTGCGAGCCGCTTGCAGTGCCGTGGAATTGCTGCCCAGAAGCACCGCTCGCTCAAGCGACGAGACGGATTGCCGAACGGGGCGTCCGTTCAGGCCGCGCTTGAGGGCCGCGCGGACTTCCTGCGGCATTTGCGACCAGATCCCGTATTTCATGGCCACGCCGACGGCTTCTTCCGCAGTCGACGGGTCCCGCACGGTGGGGCCGCTGGCAATGACCGCGAGGCTGTCTCCGATCACATCCGAGACCGCCAGTGTAATCACGGTGGCGGGCCTGGCAGCCAGACCGAGTCGTCCGCCCTTGATGCTTGAGCAGTGCTTCCGAATGCAGTTGATCTCGTCAATGGCAGCGCCGCAGTGCAGCAGCAGGCGCGTGACCTCCTGCAGAGCCTCCGGCCGCACGAGCGGGGCAAACCAGAGTGCCGACCCACCGCCGGACAGCAGCACGACAAGCAAGTCCTCCGGACCGCAGGAGCGGGCCGTTTCCAGCGCGCGGCGCGCGGCGCGCAGCCCTGCGGCATCCGGCACAGGATGCCCGGCCTCCTCGACCTCCACGAGCTGCGGGGCACGCAGCATATTTGGCAACGTGGCGGCGTAGCCGTGTGGCACGACCACATGGCCCGCGACATCGCCGTGTGCAAGTAGCGGCTCCAGTGCGCCCGCCATTGCCATGCATGCTTTCCCCGCTCCGATCACCCGGATCCGCCTGAAATTCCGCAACGGGCTCCCGGCCACCTCTGCAAGGTCGAGGCCCGCCAGCAGCCTGTCTGCCTGCACGCTTCGCAGCGCAGCCTCAAAGATGGCACATCCGTCCGCAACCAGAGCCTGCATGTGTCTCGGGTCAGGTGGGTATCCGGCGCCTGGCCGCTTTGCCACGCAGAGGCGCCAGCCTTATACTTATGGGGCCAATTGCGTTCACAATCTACACGACTTCAGTGAAACGAAGAGCTTTCATCGCCGCTGCCTCGGCGGCCGTACCGTTCGCAGCAGGAGCGCCGGGTTTGCGTGAAGAGGACCGCCAGTATTTCGAGCTTACGGAATATCATACGCACGTTGGGGCACGCCGGAGCAGGGTGGCTGATTTCTACCGGGACGTCGCTCTGCCGGCACTGTCCAGGCTGGGCATCGGCCCGGTCGGAGTATTTACGGTTACGTACGGTCCGACGCGCCCCTCCCTCTTCGTGCTCGTGCCTCACGACTCGCTGGAGTCCGTGCTGGCTACGCCGGCACGTCTACTCGAAGATGACACGTACCGCCGCGACGGTGCGTCATTCCTGGAAGCGCCTCTGTCGGATCCGGCATACGTGCGCAAGGAGCGGCAGCTACTCGTGGCCTTTGCGGACATGCCCCGCATCGAGGTGCCTACGCAAGAGGAATCGCGGATCTTCGAACTGCGTGTCTATGAGAGTCACAGCGAACGCGCCGGACAGAAGAAGATTGACATGTTCAACGCGGGCGGCGAGATAGCCATTTTCCGCAAGACCGGCCTCATGCCTGTCTTTTTCGGGGAGACGCTATTCGGGCCTCGCATCCCCAACCTGACCTACATGCTTTCCTTTGATCACATGCAGGCGCGGGACGAGGCCTGGGCCACATTCATAGCGGATCCTGACTGGATCAGCCTGCGGGACGATCCGCAGTACGCTGACACCGTTTCCAACATATCGGACATCATCCTTCGCCCCACGCCGTTTTCGCAGATCTGATGCCTGTAGGTCGATTCGCCCTGCTCTGCAGTATACTGGCCGCAGCCTTCGCCGCCGCCCCCGTGGCATCCGCCCAGAATGGCGTCGCAGGTGCGCCGGACCGGCGCCCGGACGAAGGCGAGGGGCCCTTCGAGCGGCTGATAATCCGCGGCGCAACCATGATCGACGGCACGGGAGCTCCGCCCCGCAGTCCCGTAGACATCGTCATCGAAGGCAACACGATCACGCGCATCGCAAGCGTCGGAGCCCCGCATACGGACATAGATCAGGATGGCAGACCGGACGGAGCCACGCGCGAAATCGATGCGTCCGGCATGTATGTCCTCCCGGGCCTGATTGACCTGCATGCCCACACGGGAGGCGTGCCCAAGGCCCCGCATGCCGAGTACGTCTACAAGCTCTGGCTTGCGCACGGCATAACGACCGTAAGAGGGGTGCCGACAGGCCCCTTCAGCTGGTCCCTGAATGAACGGGAAAGAAGCAGCCGCAATGAAATCGTCGCCCCCCATATCGTCTCCTACCACAGACCGGGCAGCGGCTGGAACGGCCGGCGGGTAGAATCTCCGCAAGATGCACGTGAATGGGTGCGCTTTGCGGCGGAAAAGGGCGTAGACGGCCTGAAGCTCGGTGCCTATCCGCCGCCCATCATGGCTGCGCTGCTCGATGAGGCCGGCAAGCACGGCATGGGATCGACGGCGCACCTGGACCAGATGGGAGTGGCGCAAATGAATGCGCTGGATGCGGCGCGGCTGGGCATGACGGGCATGACGCATTTCTACGGGCTGTTCGAGGCCATGTACGAGGCAAACGACGTGCAGCCCTGGCCAGCCCGGATGGATTACAACGACGAGCAGCTGCGTTTCGCGCAGGTGGCGCGACAGTGGAATCTCGTTAAACCCGGAGGTGCAAAATGGAATGCTCTGCTGGATGAATTCATGGAGCTGGATTTCTTCATAAATCCGACGATGGGGATCTACTCGGCCGGGCGGGATGTCATGCGGGCAAGAAATGCAGACTGGCATGCCAGGTATACGCTGCCTTCCCTGCAGGCCTTCTTTGACCCCAGCCGCCATGACCATGGCTCGTACTGGTACTACTGGACCACCCACGACGAAATAGCATGGAAGAACTTCTATCGCGTGTGGATGCGCTTCCTTCGCGATTACAAGAATCGGGGCGGCAAGGTAACCGTTGGTTCGGACAGCGGCTATATCTACCAGCTGTACGGCTTTGGCACGATTCTAGAGTTGGAATTGCTGCAGGAAGCAGGATTCCATCCGCTGGAGGTGATTCGCGCCGCCACGATGCACGGCGCGGAAGAAATCCACAAACCGCTCGGCAGGGAAATTGCCTACGGAGCCATTCGGCCAGGATTGCGCGCGGACCTCATTGTGGTGGAGGAGAACCCGCTTGCCAACCTGAAGGTGCTCTACGGGACAGGGGCGGTGCGCCTGAACGACGAATCGGGAATAGTGGAAAGGGTCGGCGGCATTCTCTATACCATCAAGGACGGCATCATTTACGATGCCAGAACGTTACTCAGAGATGTCGAGCAAATGGTGCTCGACGCCAAGCAGAACCTCTAATCACCAAACCTTCCAACAACATCATGAGCAGGTACTTTCTTCCTATCGCCGCGCTGCTGCTGGCTATTGCTGCACCCGCCAGCGCCCAGGATGGGCACGACAACAGTGCTTATCTGGCCAGCCTCAAGGCGGACTTTAACGACAGTTCCTCCAAGCTGATGGACCTCGCCGGAGCGTTTTCCGAGGAGCAGTACTCGTGGCGGCCAGCCGAGGGCATCCGCTCCGTGAGCGAAGTCTTCATGCATGTCGCCAGCGCCAATTACTTCATTTCCGCCGGCCTCGGGCACGACATGTCGCACCTCTTGCCCGAAAATGCCGAAGCCACGGTAACAGGCAAGGAGGAGGCCATGAAGGTGCTGAAGGAAAGCCAGGACCACGCGGTCATGGCCCTGGACATGCTTGGTGATACCGACCTGAGTGGCACGGTGCAGGTTTTCGGACAGGAAATGCCCCGGTACACGGTGCTTGCCATCCTTGCCGGTCACAGCCACGAGCACCTGGGTCAGAGCATCGCCTACGCCCGCTCCATTGGAGTGACGCCTCCCTGGAGCCAGTAGCCTGTGCTGCGGCTTCTCGCTTGCCTGTGCATTCTGGCAGGCTGCGCGCCCGTTGACCAAACGGCTTTCCCCGCACGCGCCCTGACGTATCTGGTGCCGTGGAATGCCGGTGGCGGCACCGATACGGTCTCGCGCACGCTCGCCTCGGTCCTTGCCGAAGAGCTGGGCCAAAGCGTTACCGTCGTCAATCGCAGCGGCGGCGGCGGCGTGGTCGGCCATCTGGCACTGGCCGGGGCTCGCCCGGACGGCTATACGATAGGAGCCGTCACGGTGGAAATCACGATGATGCACCACGTGGGCCTGACCGAGCTCACGCACGCCGACTATACGCCGCTGGCGCTGATTACCAACAACCCGTCCGCCATCACGGTTCGGGCAGACAGCCCCTGGCACACGGTGAACGACTTGCTGCGTGATCTGCGGGCCCGGCCGGGCGAGCATTTCGCGTCCGGAACTTCGCGGGGCGGCGTCTGGGACCTTGCGCGAATCGGATTCCTGCAGAGGGCGGGGCTGCCGGAAAGCGCGATGCCCTGGGTGCCCAGCCAGGGCGCGGCACCCGGCCTGCAGGAGCTTCTTGCCGGCGGAGTGGACGTGGTAACGGCTGCGCTCGCGGAAACGGACGCCCTGCGGCGAGCGGGACGGGTTCGGGCGCTGGCCGTGATGGCTCCTGAAAGACTGGCTGCCGCTCCCGAGGTGCCCACGCTGAGAGAGCTTGGCTTCGACTGGACGATCGGTGGCTGGACGGTAGTCTGCGGGCCGCAGAACCTACCGGCGGATGTGCGTGCCGTGCTGGTTGAGGCTATCCGGCGTACCGTGCAGTCGGAGTCTTTCCGGGCGCCGCTGGAAGCCGCCGGCTTCAATCTTGAATACCTCGACGGGGAGTTGCTGCAGCGCTTCATTGCCGAGCAGGACAGCACAAACGGCGCACTGCTCCGATCCAGCGGACTGGCATCCTAGATGGGTCCGGCGCGCCAAGTCATCAGCGGCGTGCTGGTGGCCGGACTGGGCGCGGCCATCTGGCTAGCAACGCTGCCCTTCCCTGAGCTGGACAGCGGCTACCCCGGACCGGCGCTGTTCCCGCGGGCCATTGCAATCGGCCTTATTCTTTCGGCTGCCTGGCTCCTGGCGGGAGCCCGTGGATCTCGCACGCCGGCGTTCCCCGCAGCGCCCGTCCTTGTCCGGTGCGCACTGTGCCTGGGCTGCGTGTGCACCTTTCCCCTGCTGCACAGCCTGTTGGGTTCAGCCGTCGCAGCCGGACTGGTAGCGGCGGGAGTCGGCCTGCTATTCGGCATACGCCTGCTCCATGCTGCTGCCACGGGAGCCGTTGTTGCCGTGGCAGTCCAGCTGCTATTCGTGCTGCTGCTGGGTGTAGCATGATAAGCTGGCAGGCATTCCTGGCCCTCGTCCTTGGAGGGCTTTACGGTTCGATCTTCGGCGCGATTCCGGGCCTTACGGCCACGCTGGCCGTTGCCCTGTTTATTCCGCTGGCGTTCTTTCTCGATCCGATCATTGCGCTGCCGGCCATCATAGCCATCTCATCGGTAGCGATCTACGCGGGCGACGTGGGCTCTGCCGTGGCCCGCATTCCGGGCACGCCCGCCAGCGCGGCATACGTCGATGAATTGTACGATGTAAGCAGCAGGCGGGGGCCGCTGTACGGTCTGGGCATCAGCGCCCTTGGCTCGGCCGCAGGCGGCATTGCAGCAACGGTGGTGCTGGTGCTCGGCGCTACCGCGCTGGCAGAAATCGCGACCCATTTTTCCTCCTTCGAGTACTTCTGGGTGGCCGTACTGGGCCTTACCGCCGGCGTGTTCGCTGCCCGCAAGTCTCCGGTCAAGGGCCTGGTGTCCCTGCTTCTTGGCCTGTTCCTGTCCACCTTTGGTGTGGACCCGACGCTCGGATACCCCAGATTCGACTTCGGCAGCGCAACGCTGCTGGGCGGCCTCGACTACGTCGTAGCCCTGATTGGTCTTTTCGGCTTTTCGGAGGTTCTGGAACACCTCTCCCGGGGACGAAGCCGCGCCGGTCCCGGCAGCGCGGGACAGCC
This sequence comes from Rhodothermales bacterium, assembly GCA_965207385.1. Taxonomy (GTDB): domain Bacteria; phylum Bacteroidota; class Rhodothermia; order Rhodothermales; family Bin80; genus CAZXEU01. The sequence continues at coordinate 1,151,814 of CBDBLZ010000021.1, read as the reverse complement.
ATCCGGCAGCTTCTTTTCGGGTCCGCTCCGGCTGATCCGGCAGTCACGGCTGCTGGTTGCCCGGTCCTCCGTGGTGGGGACGCTCGTTGGGCTGCTTCCAGGGGCGGGTGCTGACGTGGCTGCGTGGGTTGCTACCAGCTTCCAGAAACTGAAAGAGCGCAGCGCCGAACGCACGGTGCTAAGCGGTGCGAGCAGCAACAATGCCGCAGTCGCAAGCGCCTGGATTCCAGCCCTCTCGCTGGGTCTGCCCGGCGATACCGTAACGGCGATGGTGCTTGCCGTATTCCTGATGAAGGGCATTACGCCGGGCCCCCTGCTTTTCGAAACCAATCCTGCTCTTGTCATATCACTGTTCGGCACTTTTCTGCTCTCCAATCTCCTGCTTCTCCCGGTATTCGGCTACCTTTCCGCCCGCCTGGCGGCGCTCGCCCTGCGCGTGCCCCTGCGCGTTCTCCTGAGTGCGATAACCGGCATCTGCATTATCGGTGCATACGCACTGCACAACAACCCTGTAGATGTGTGGATCATGGCAGCCATGGGGGTGCTGGCGTTCCTGCTTCGACGAGGTGGCTTTCCATTGGCCCAGGTCGTGCTTGGCATGGTCCTCGGTCCCATTCTGGAGCAGCACTTCATGGTCAGTGCCATAAAATCAAGCTGGGACCTTGCCAGTTTCGTGCAGCGCCCGATTGCAATTCTTCTCGTGGCCCTGACCTTGGTAACTGTTTACCTTGGTATTCGCGCGGGCAGAGCCAAGCGCTGATTGGCCCGAGTCCTCCAGATCCATGCTGCTCGGCGTTACACGGGATCCTTGGGCGGTTCTCAACTGAGCCTTTCCGTTCCAATGAACAGCCCCCAATTGAGAATACAATACTGCAGAATACCATAGGCGGGGTTTTGGATTGCTGTGCCCGCCAATCTGCCCATCCCTGTGCAGAATCGCATCGCAGCACACTCGATCCGGCTTGACGTAGCGCAGTTGCTTGGCCCAGATTACGCGCTATGCGTAACGCACCATGCGTAATTCGATCATTCCCTTCCAATGCAGCGGAATGGTAGATCCCGATGCCTGCTGTAATCGAGATCTGGAGCTGATCGACCTCCGCCGACCAGCCAAGGATGTTGGCGTCATTCCATCGTCAATCCATGCAGAGCCCGCGGCGCGGACCGACTCGGGAATCCAATTGCTGCGCCAGCTTTCCAGCCGGCACTCTTAGCCGTACGGCAGCTCTGCTACGGGCGGCGCCTCTTCCTCTGCCAGCAATTCCCCTTCCAGAGGCGGCTCTTGGGGCTCCGCCATTGAAAGGTGGAATTTCTTCTGAAACACAAGGATGCCGATTACTCCTCCGACAATGGCAATGTCCGCAACATTGAAAATCGGAAACACAGACAGATACGTCCCACCGATCAGGGGCACAGAGGACGAGACGAAACCGCTCCAGAGATCCAGATGGATGAAGTCGACCACATGTCCCTTGAAGAATGGGGCATAGCCAAAGATCATGCCGTAGAAAAGGCGATCGACGATGTTGCCCAATGCACCTCCCAGCACGCATGCCAGGCTCACGCAGTATGGAGCATACCCGGCGCGAACGTGCACCAGATAGATAACAATCAGTATCGTGGCAACAATGGAAAATCCGGTAATCAGCCCGGCCGGGCCGAACGTGATGCCAAACGCCATCCCGGGGTTTTCCGTGAACGTGAAATTGAGCCAATCACCCAGCAACCCGACTGATCTACGCGGTTGCAAATTCAATCGTACGGCAATCTTGGAAGCTTGGTCGGCGGCAAGTACCCCCGCCACGATCCACGCAAGCCGCATAATTCAAGGCTCCTCAGCGCTTCTGCTTCCGCTTGGCCGCTATAGAGATCTCTGTGTGGGGCACCGCCTCGAGCCTTTCCTTGGCAATGGGATTGCCCGTCACCTTGCAGATGCCATAGGACTTCTTTTGAATGCGGTCCAACGCGCGGTCCAGATAACCGATAAATTTCTGCTGGCGTGCCACCATCAGGTACAGCTTCTCTCGCTCCATGGCATCTGTCCCGGCGTCCGCCATGTGAAAACTATATGCCGAATCGTTTTCCGATTGCTCCCGTGAGTCTTTCAGTTGCAGTTGCATCCGCTCGATGTCCTCAACCGCACTGCGGCGCTTCTCCAGAATTATGCCCTTGAAGAAATCGAGCTCCTCGTCCGTGAACGGTGTCTGCGGCAATCCGTCCGTTTGCTTTGCTTCGCTAGACATCGCCTTACTTCTCTATAATTGCATCGCCGCAACGCGGGTAAGTCCCAGTTCCAGCGAATGATCGCCAATCCTGAATGTGTCAGTGACCTCACCCCGGGGTGCGTAAACGCGTTCCAATTCCCTCGCCAGCGTTTCGTTCCGAATCCAGGCCTCATGGCGGGCAAGGGCCTGTGCCAGAATGTCAGGTGCTACGAAGACAATTTTGATGCGGTCGGTAACACGGAATCCGGCCTTCTTGCGCAGATTCTGGATCCGGTTGATGGCTTCACGCGCCATTCCTTCGTCAACGAGTTCCATTGAGAGCCGGGTATCCAGGGCAACCGTCACACCCGCTCCCTGGCCTACGAGCCATCCCTCAATCCCGCTGGTTGCAATCTCAATGTCGTCCCGCCCCAGCTCAAAGACGCGCCCGACAACCTCAAGGGTGATTGATCCACTCAGGGCAAATGTGTCGAGGGATGCTTCGTCCAGATCGCGGACAGCCTGCGCAACAGCCCTCATGTTCTTGCCGAGCCGCTTGCCGAGCCGTCGATAGTTGGGCCGTGCCTCCCGTCTGACGATGGGACTCGAACCCATTACGTATTCGATGTCCTTGACATTTACCTCACTCATGATGATGCCGGCAACGGTGGCCAGGGTCCTTTCCTCGGCGGCATCATCCGTCACAACCAGAAGGCGCGAAAGCGGCTGCCTGATATTAAGTCCCGACTGGTTTCGCAAGGCAAGCGCCGCGGACGACACGGCCTGTGCGAGGCGCATGCGTTCTTCCAGCTCAGGATCCCGCATGTGCTCTTCCGCCTCCGGGAATGCGGCCAAGTGAACAGACTCCGGCCTTGTTGCCAAAGATCGGTACAACCACTCCGCAAAGAAGGGAGCCAGCGGAGCCACCATTTTCGCTACGGCCAACAGAGAGGCATTTACGGTCTGGTAGGCGGCCCACTTTACCTCGGCATCGTGTTCCTCCTTGGCGGACCAGAATCGGCGCCGGGAGCGCCGGATATACCAGTTTGACAGCTCGTCCACAAAGTGCTCCAGGGACCTGGCCGCACGGGTCGGATGGTAGGCAGCCAGCGCGGCGTCCACTTCTCCTATCGTAGTCTGAAGCCGGCTCAGGATCCACCGGTCAAGCTCCGGGCGCAATTCGAGCGAAACGGCGGCGGCGGCGGGCGAAAAGCCGTCTATTGCCGCATACGTCGAATAAAAGCTGAATACATTGGCCAGTGTACCAAAGAATTTTCGGTCCACTTCCGCTATGCGACGTTCGGAGAATCTGATGTCTTCCCACGGAGGAGAATTGCTCATCAGGTACCATCGGACACGGTCGGCCCCATACTTGCCAATGACATCAAACGGGTCCACTGCATTGCCCTTGGTCTTCGACATCTTCTCCCCCTTTTCGTCCAGCACAAGACCATTTACAACACAATTCCTGAATGCCACCTCCCCGCGCACCAGTGTCGCTATGGCGTGCAGGGTATAGAACCATCCACGCGTCTGATCCACGCCCTCGGCGATAAAGTCCGCCGGGAAACTCCGTTCGAATGCCTCTCGATGCTCAAAGGGGTAGTGCCACTGTGCAAAGGGCATGGCACCCGAATCAAACCATACGTCGATGGTCTCCGGCACCCGGCGCATGGTCCCTCCATCCGGCGCTTCCCAGGTAATCTCGTCCACATATGGACGGTGCAAATCCAGATCCTCAAGCGAATAGCCGCACTTCTGCTCGAGCTCCGCCACCGAACCCACCACTTCCAGGTAATCCGGATCCCGATCTGAAACCCAGATCGGAAGAGGCGTGCCCCAAAACCGGCGGCGGCTCAAGGCCCAGTCCACGTTGTTGGCCAGCCATTCCCCGAAGCGACCTGTGCCGATGGAAGATGGCTGCCAGTTTATGGTCTCATTGAGGGCCACCAGGCGATCCCGGAGGGCGGTTGTGCGAATAAACCAGCTCTCTACCGGATAGCTCATCAGCGGCGTGCCCTTGCGCCAGTCGTGCGGATAATTGTGCACGTACGTCTCCTGCCGGTACAGCTGGCCGCGCTGCCTCAGGTCACGGACAATGGTCCTGTCCGCCTCCTTGAACCACATCCCGCTCACCAGGGCGGCCTTCTCGGTGAACCGGCCCCGGTCATCAATGGGGTTGAATACGGGCAGGCCCTCCCTTTGCCCGACAGCGTAGTCGTCGGCACCGAATGCCGGCGCCAGGTGCACGATTCCGGTTCCGTCTTCGGTCGAAACAAAGTCAGCAGCCACCACGCGCCAGGCGTTCTCAGCCTCATCGACAAGGAAGTCAAACAAGGGCTCGTATCGCAGATCCACCAGGTCGCATCCCTTAAGGCGCCTTTCTATGGCGTATTCCGCCTTGAGAGCCTCAAGCCGGGAGGCGGCAAGAATCAGCGACCGGTTTTCCTGGCGAACCTGCACGTATTCGACGTCCGGGCCTACGGCCAGCGCCGCATTGGAAATAAGCGTCCAGGGCGTCGTCGTCCACACCAGGAAATACACTTCCGGCTGGTGCTGCAAGCGAAACTGCACGTACACGCTCGGATCCTGAACTTCCTGGTATCCCAGGCTCACTTCGTGGGAACTCAGTACCGTGCCCGACCCCGGGCTGTACCACTGGATCTTCTGGCCCCGATAGATCAGCCCCTGGTCGAACATTTGCTTTAGGAGCCACCACACGCTCTCGATATACCGGTTGTCAAACGTGATGTACGGCCGCTCAAGATCTACCCAGTACGCCATCCTTCGCGTGAGCTCGTCCCATTCATCCTTGTAGGCAAGCACGCTCCTGCGACAGGCTTCATTAAAGCGCTCTATGCCGTAGTCCAGGATTTCCTCGCGGCCGTCAAGACCTAGCTCCTTCTCCACCTCGATCTCTACGGGTAGCCCGTGCGTATCCCAACCGGCCTTGCGTTCGACGCGGTAACCCTTCATGGTCTTGTACCGGCAGAAAACATCCTTGATGGTTCTTGCCAGCACGTGATGGATACCCGGGTGTCCGTTTGCCGTTGGCGGACCCTCGTAAAACGAGAATGTCGGCCTGTCCGAGCGCGCTTCGATGCTCTTCTCGAAAATCCGTGCCTCTTCCCACCAGGCAAGAACGGCAGTCTCCAGGGCTGCGGGCGACGCCTTTGTAACTTGTTCTGGAAGCACCATTATCGTAGTTGGCCTCAGGTCACCTGCTGCCGCTGAACCAGAGCTGATATCAAAGCCGTGAGCCTGGGCTCCGCAATACTGGCCGCCTCCAGCACTAGCTCCAGTGTCACGGGCTCAAGTGCATCCGGAAAGCACTCGTCCGTTACAACGGCGACGCCCAGTACCCTGAGATTCATGTGCCGCGCGACTATAACCTCTGGAACGGTACTCATGCCAACTACATCGGCGCCGATGTATCGCAGGAAACGGTACTCGGCCCGGGTCTCGAGATTGGGTCCCACCACTGCCACGTATACACCCTGCTGCAGCTTGATCTTCAGCTCAAGAGCTGTTTCTTCTGCCAGCTTCCGCAGGGCGGGATCGTATGGAGCGCTCATGTCAGGAAAGCGCGGGCCCCACGCATCGACGTTGGGTCCAACCAGCGGATTCACACCCTGGAGATTGATGTGATCCGTCACGAGCATTAGATCGCCCCGCCGAAAGGCGGGGTTCATTCCGCCGCACGCAGTGGAAATGAACAGCGTATCAACGCCAAGCGCCGCCATGACGCGTACCGGAAAAGTGACCCGCTGCACCGTATAGCCTTCGTATACGTGAAAGCGGCCTTGCATCACGATTACGTTCACGCCGCGCAGCGTACCGAATATCAGCCTGCCGTGGTGGCTTTCCACGGTCGAGACCGGAAAGTGCGGTATGTCATCGTAATCAAGAGCCGTCTCAACCACGACTTCCCGGGATAGCTGGCCCAGGCCGGTACCAAGGATGATGCCCACTCGGGCCTGGTGCTGCGTGGACCGGCGGATTTCTGCGACTGCCGCGCCAACGCGGGCAAGCTGGGTCTCTGCGTCCAGGTATTCGTGCATGTGATCCCTATGATTGGCGCCTCGGTCCGAAAATGCTCGAACCGAGCCTGATGTGCGTTGCGCCCTCCTCAATGGCCACTTCAAAATCAGAACTCATGCCCATGGAAAGTACTGGCCGTTCCGGAAATCCGTCCCATGAATCAAGAAGCTCGCGCAACAGTCGGAATTGTGGTCGCACCGTCTCCGCATGGTCTGTTGGCGCAGCAAGTGTCATCAGGCCTGCAATTCGCAGGTGCGGCAGTAAGGCAATCTGGCCCAGCGCTTCTGCCACCTGGTTCGCGTGAAGACCGAATTTGGATTCTTCCCCCGATACGTTTACCTGCACGCAGCAGACCAGAGATCGTCCGAGCTGCGCGGCCCGTACGTTCAATGCGCGGGCCAGCCTGAGGCTGTCCAGCGCATGAAACATATGGGCATGAAGGACGGCGTCGCGTGCCTTGTTTCTCTGGAGATGTCCAATCATGTGCCACCGGGCATCAGGGAAAGCCGCCGCCTTGGCGGCCAGCTCCTGCATTTTGTTTTCCCCCAGATCTTGCAGACCGGCCTGCAGTGCGGCTTCGACCACATCAAGCGAAAAGGTCTTCGTTACAGCTACCAGCGACACTTCGCGCGAGGGGCGCCCCGCGCGCTGGCAAGCGAGCGTCACTCGTTCCCGCACCATCTCCAGCCTCTCTCGTATTGCACGCACGACTGGTGTGCCATCCGCCATGCCTACACCTCCGATCTCATCACTTCGAGTGCCTGACGGGCATACATACCCCGGCTGTTGAAAAGGCCGAGGCCCACGGTCAGGCCGGGCACCAGCACAAGAACGGCGGCCAACGACGCGGGTGCGACAGCATACGGCAACTCGAAGGCAAACGCTGCAAGTGCCGCACTGGCAGCAACAGCCAGCACCAGTCCAGCTATCGAAGCCAGGACGCCCAGGAGAAGGTACTCCGTAGCCACTATAGCCAATACCTGCCGCCTGGAGGCGCCGAGAGTCTTTAGCAACACGCTTTCTTCCGCGCGCTGAAAGCGGCTCGTCATGATGGCCCCGACCAGAACCAGGATTCCCGCCATGATGCTAAAGAGGGCCATGAATCGCACTACCAACCGAACACGAGAATAAATCTCGTCGAATATGTCAAGAATCAGGCGGAGACTGATGGTGGTAACGCTCGGAAAGGCTGCTACCATCGCTGCCTGGAATCGAGACAGCCTTTCATCGGTCCCTGTGCGTGTCATGACAGCATGTGTTTGGGGGGCCTCCTCCAGCACATTTTCGGGAAAAACGAAGAAGAAGTTGGCCCGGGTCTGTTGCCAATCCACCTCCCGAATGCTGGAGATTCTCGCAGATACAAGCACTCCCTGTACGTCGAACACGATGGTGTCACCCACACCGACACCGAGTTCATCCTCAGCCAATTCCCTTTCAATGGAAACCGGCACGGGACCACTGCCATCGTACTGCCCGGCGAAGGTGCCCTCCACTAAGTTCTCGGCATCTGTAAGCGCAGCGCGGTACGTCGACCTGAACTCGCGACGGTGCGCCCATGTCAACCGAAATGTGCTGTCCGCGCGCAGCGTGTCCAGCGGCACCGAGCCCATGGCGTGAATCCGCATCGAGACCAACGGCGAAGAATCGATAACGGACAGTTGCTGCGCACGAATCAGCTCCTGCACACCCCGAACCTGATCCGACTGCACATCAAACAGCACGACATCCGGCCGGTCTTCTCCGCTTGCACGGGCGAAGCTGGCGAGCAGCGTGCTTTCGGTCAGCACCATCGTCATGATAATAAAAGTGCCCAAACCGAGCGCCACTATCATGAGCACCGTCTGGTTGTTCGGTCTGTGCAGATTCGCCAGCCCCTGTCGCCACACGTAGGAACCAGGGGCCAGGCGCCGCGCCAGTCTGGCAAGCGCCCAGGCCAATAGCCACAACAGACCAAATGCGGCGCCGAGCGCAACCGCATAGATTGTACCGACAACGATACTCTCTGCCTGCACCATAGCAAGAATTGTGAGTCCCGCGGCCACGACGCCGCAGGCTGCCCCCTGGTATATGTCGATTCTCGGACGCTTCTTTTCGTAGGCTATCCGGATGGCGGCGAGCGGGGCAACGCGCCGAACTGCCAGCAGCGGAAGCATCGCGAAGAGAAGTGCCGTGGAAAGTCCCGCGCCCATTCCCAGTGCCAGTGCCCCGAGGGACGGCCGGCTCTCGAATTCGAACGGAAGAAAATCCGCCATGACATGCGCGAGCGCCGTCTGCATGAACGTACCAGCCACGCACCCCGCGACACCCGCCAATAGACCCATCATTACGGCCTGCGCCAAATAAATCCAGACCGTCCGGTGCGGTGAAGCACCGAGGCAGCGCAGGACGGCTACCGTCCGGAGGCGACGCTTTACGTATACATGGACAGCGCTGCCCACGCCGAGGCCACCCAGCAGCAGGGCCATGAACCCGGCCAGCCCAAGAAACCGGCTCACCGCTCCAAGCGCCTCACTCCACTCCTGGCGCTCCTCTTCAACCGTATCCATGCCCACATCGAGCTCGCGTAGATGTTCTTCGAGCTCCTCTCTCAAGAGTTCTGCATCTACGCCCGGGTGCAGCCGGAAATACACCTCGTACGAAGCCCGGCTTCCAAACGACACAAGGGCCGTGTCCAGCTGGGAGAGAGAAATGTATATCGGCGGGCTGATGAGCATATTCGCAGCCGTCTCGCGTGGCGTCCTGACGAGCGCTCCCACGATTTCGTAGCGGCGGCGTCCCACCTGGACCGAATCCCCGATAGCAATGCCATGGGAAAGAAGCAGCGCGCGGTCTACCAGCGCCCGCCTGCCCTGCCGGTATGCCGCTACCGATTCCGGCGGCTCCGCCACGATAGATCCGTAGAACGGGTACTCTCCCTCAAGTGCGCGAACCATGGAAAGGCGGCTTGCTCCGGACTCGGGAAAGAGGACCATGGATAGCAGTGACACGCGGCGCGCCTGGTCGCCCCCAATAGAATCGATTACGGCCTCCGTCTCCTCGGAAAACGGTCCTGAACTCTCCAGGCTCATGTCGGCGCCGAAGAGGTCTCTGGCCTGGTCATCGACTGCGCGGCCAAGGTTTGTGCCAAAGGAATTAATGGCCACGAGCGCTGCCACGCCCACAACCATTGACGACAAGAAGAGCAACAGCTTTCGGCGGCTGCCCTTGCTGTCGCGCCATGCCATCTTCCAGATCCAGGGATCGAGCATGGTTCCGGCTACTTGATCCCGCCCGCATCCCGGCGCGGAGTCCCGTCATAGACTATCTCGCCCGCGTGCAATTGCAGCATGCGATCGGCCCGGGACGCGAGTTCCAGATCGTGAGTAACGATCAGGAGTGTCGTGCCCGCACTGCGGTTGAGTTCAAAAAGCAGCGACTGGATAGTCCGTCCTGTTTCGGTATCCAGGTTTCCCGTCGGCTCATCGGCAAACAGGACCTTGGGGCGGTTGATGAAGGCGCGGGCCAGTCCGACGCGCTGCTGCTCGCCGCCGCTCAGCTGCGCCGGATAGTGGCTCGCGCGCCCGGCCAGTCCTACTTCCGCAAGGAGTGCTTCGGCGCGCTCGCGTGCGCTCTGTTCACCTCGAAGCTCGGCCGGCACCATCACATTCTCCAGTGCAGTTAGGGTCGGAATGAGTTGGAAAGTCTGGAAGACAAAGCCCAGGTAGCGTCCCCGGGCTGCTGCGCGTTCATTTTCCGAAAGCGAATTCAGGTCCAGGCCCGCCAGGCGCACAGTCCCGGCGGTGGGTGCATCCAGCCCGGCACAGAGCCCGAGTAACGTGGTCTTGCCGCTTCCCGACGGTCCCACAACGGCGACGGATTCGTGCCTCGAAACCGCAAAAGTTACGTCGCGAAGCACCGTCAGGGATCGGGACCCGCTGATATAAGTCTTCGTTAGCCCGAGAACGTCCAGTATTATGGACACGGCATCTTGCCTATGTACAAACCGCTGCTATACCTGTTAGTCCTGGCAAGTGTTCTGCAGGCCTGTGCACGGCAGCCTTCGCCGGAAATAGTAAAGAAACCGGCCGAATTGCCGGCATCCGGCCAGGCAGAAGCACTCCGCATACTCTTCCTTGGCAACAGTCTCGCCGCGGGCCACGGCCTGGACCCCGCCCAAGCGTTTCCTGCGCTGATCGGAGCAAAGGCGGCAGCGCTTGGCTGGCCCGTGCGCATTGTCAACGCCGGCGTCAGCGGAGAAACCACCTCAGGCGGCCTCGGGCGGATAAACTGGCTGCTGCGAGAGCGGGTAGATGTGCTTGTACTCGAATTGGGAGCCAATGACGGAATGCGGGGCATAGATCCGGATGTTACAATGTCCAATCTTGGGGCCATCGTCGACCGCACACGCGCCCGCTATCCGGAGGCTGCCATCGTGCTTGCAGGCATGCAGATACCAACCAATCTGGGGCCCTCGTATACCGCAGCCTTCCGGCACATATACCCCGATCTGGCGCGTGAGAAAGGCCTGACGCTTATACCCTTCCTCCTCGAGGGTGTCGGAGGTATTCCAGAGCTGAATCAGGCTGACGGTATCCATCCGACCGCGGCGGGGCACGCGCTGATCGCGGACAACGTTTGGCGGGTCCTGCGCCCGATTATTGAGCTTCGCGTAGCGGGCCCTACGGATCTATCCGCCAGCCAATTTCCGCAACCGGATTCCTGAGCGCATCGGGGAGCGCCGCCAGGGTCATGGTAGCTTCAGTTGCGAGTGTTCCGTCAGGCAGGAATACCGAGCCGTCGGCACGTCCCGTTCGCTCCTTCATCTGCAGCCGCCGGCCCACGAATCGCAGCGGCACCTCCACCGGCACAGGCCGTCTGAACTTGATGTCCAGCCTCGCCGACATCATAAACTGGTGCACGTTGTCAATGAACGATACGCGCGCGACAATTTCGTCAAGGATGCTGGCCAGCACGCCACCGTGCACTACCCCAGGGTAGCCCTGATACTCTTCGGGGATGACGTGATCCGACCACACTTCATCCTTGCCATCGTCGTAGAACGCCATGTACAATCCCCGGGGATTGAGCCGCCCGCAAACAAAGCAGTGGTCGGAATTCGGCTGCTTTTTCACGCCTGCATGTCCTTCACAGCAGCTACGAGCGCCGTCATCGTATCCTTGGCGTCGCCGAAAAGCATCCGCGTCTGCGCGCCAAAAAACAACTCGTTCTGGACCCCAGAGTAGCCCGGCCGCATGCTGCGCTTGAGAAAGACTACGGTTCGGGACTTGTCGACATCAAGAATCGGCATGCCGTAAATGGGACTGGCGCGGTCGTGGCGAGCCGCAGGATTGACTACGTCGTTGGCTCCGATTACCAGGGAAACGTCTGTCGTTTCAAATTCATGATTGATCTCATCCATTTCAAAGAGCTGGTCGTACGGAACATTGGCCTCCGCAAGAAGCACGTTCATGTGGCCCGGCATGCGACCTGCGACCGGATGCACGGCGTACTTGACCTCGACGCCCCGGCTCTGAAGTTGATCGGCCAGTTCCCGCACCTGGTGTTGTGCTTGCGCGACAGCCAGACCGTAACCGGGCACGAAGATAACTTTCTCAGCATAGACAAGGAGGATTGCGGTATCGTCGGCGGTCGTGGCCGTGACGGTCTTGCCTTCCTGTGAGGAGGCCGTCGCCGCTTCTCCTCCCTCCTGACCAAAACCGCCTATCAAAACGTTCCATAGCGAGCGGTTCATCGCCACGCACATGATGTTGGTAAGAATTAGCCCGGAGGCGCCAACCAGTGCACCGCTAACTATCAGAGCAACGTTATCCAGGACAAATCCGGTAGCCGCGGCTGCCAGCCCAGAAAAGGAATTGAGAAGCGCCACCACTACGGGCATGTCCGCACCGCCTATCGGGAGCACAATCAGAATTCCAAGGACCAGAGACAGTGCCGCCAATGCGAGGGCGGGCGTCAGAGGCGCGCCTGCCATCACCATCCAGGCGGCTGCTGCCGTCGCAGCCAACAACACCACGGGTGCCAGGATGCGCGGAACGCCAACCGGGTTACCCGTGATTGAACCATTCAGCTTGCCGAATGCCACAAAACTGCCGGAAAACGTCACCAGGCCGATCAGTACGCTGAGCGCGATCGTCACGAGGACAACCGCCCCGCCCATCTGCTGCAAGCGCACCATTTCCGCGCCCGCCACAAGCGCCGAGGCCAGTCCTCCGAATCCGTTGAATGCGGCAACCAGCTCGGGCATGGCTGTCATCTTCACGCGGCGCGACAGTACCAGGCCAATGAGCCCACCCGCGGCAAGACCCCCGATCATTTCCCACGGTGTCAGGATCTCTTGCGCGAACAATGTAGCCAGCACCGCAACCAGCATTCCGAGGCCGGCAAGCTGGTTGCCACCGCGCGCGGTCGCCGGCGACTGGAGCTGGCGCAGCCCCACGATGAACAGCGATGCGGACAGCAGGTACGCCAGATCTATCAGGTCCGGGGCCATCAGGATCGCTTCTTCCTGAACATCTGCAACATCCGATCCGTGACCAGGAATCCACCGACCACGTTGATGGTCGCTGCCACTAGCGCTGCCACGCCCAACCACTTGCCCCAGGTGCCGCCCAGCATGCCGGCTGCCACGAGCGCCCCTACAATTGTTATGCCGCTAATGGCATTCGAGCCCGACATGAGCGGCGTGTGAAGAGTCTGCGGGACCCGGCTGATAACTTCCCGGCCCACGAACATGGCCAGCACGAAATAGGTGATGTTTTCCAGCATGCAGGACTCCGTCAGGCGGCTAGCAAGAGCTGTACTCGTTCGTTGGCAACCGCACCATCGTGTGAGACAAGTGCGCCCGCAAATATTTCGTCGTTCACGTTGGGCACAAAATTGCCGTCCTGGGTGAATTCTTCGATCATCGCCGCCATTGTCCGGGCAAGAAGGTGGCTGGCGTCCACGGGCATTGTGGCTGGAAGGTTGGTCGGTCCCATGATGCGCACTCCGGCGTGCTCAACTACCGTGTCGGGTACAGTCAGCTCACAGTTGCCACCGCTTGCCGCCGCAAGGTCCACGATTACCGACCCCGCCCGCATGGCTTCGACGGCTCGCGCCGTAACTAGAGTCGGCGCCGGCCTTCCCGGAATGAGTGCGGCCGAAATGACCACACTGGAGGCTGCGATCTGCGGCACCAGCAGCTCTGTCTGCCTGCGAGCCTTTTCCTCCATCAATGCCCGGGCATAGCCCGCCTCATCCTGCTGATCCCCGATATCCAGGTCGAGCTCCACGAACTGCGCGCCGAGGCTCCTGATCTCCTCGCGCACCGCTTCCCGGATGTCGTATCCCCATACACGTGCCCCCAGCCTGCGAGCTGTCGCAATGGCTTGGAGGCCAGCCACGCCCGCACCCAGGACGGTAACAGTGGCGGGACGAACCGTGCCAGCAGCGGTGGTTAGCAGCGGGAAGAACGAAGGCAGCTGCGACGCCGCCAGCACGGCCGCTTTGTAGCCGGACAGGGAAGCCATCGCGCTAAGGGCATCCATCCTTTGCGCCCTTGATATCCGAGGTACGAGCTCCATGGCCAGAGCGGTTATCCCGCGCTCCGCCAGTGCACCGGCGATACCCGGCTGCTCCAGCGGCTTCAGAAAACCCAGCAGGACCGCACCCGGCCTGAGCAGGGAAATCTCCTCATCGCTTGGAGGCTGTACGCGAGCTACGACATCGCTCGCATACGCTTCTTTCCTCGAAACCAGTCTCGCCCCCTTTTTCTGGTAGGCCTCGTCGGAGGCGTATGCGCCGCTTCCGGCTCCGCATTCGACTACTGTCTCCAGGCCGGCTCTGGCCAATACGGGCACCACGGCCGGCACCAGCGCCACGCGCGATTCACCTGGCATGGTTTCCCGGACAATGCCTACTGTCATGGCTCTTGAAAGGCTCGGCCCAATATACGGCTCATCCGTTTTGCTCTTCAAAGCCGTCCATGAAGGCCACGAGCGTCTCCACCGCCTCCTGTGTACAAGCGTTGTAGATTGATGCCCGAATGCCGCCGACCGAGCGGTGTCCCTTAAGAGCAAGCAGGCCGGCAGAGGCCGCCTCCTCCAAGAATCGCGCCTCAAGCTGCGGGCTCGGCAAGCGGAATGTCACGTTCATCCGTGACCGGGATGAGCGCTCGGCCGTGCCACGATAGAACTCGGTAGCATCGATTCGGCCATAGAGCAACTGCGCCTTTTGCCTGTTGGCACGCTGGACAGCCTTGATGCCTCCCTGACGCTCAAGCCAGCCCAGGACCTTGTCCACGACATAGACAGCATAGACGGGCGGAGTGTTGAAGCACCTGGCGGCGTGCGTGCCGAAGTCAAGCATCGTGGGCAGCGGCTGGTTGCGTGCAGACAGAAATGAGTCCTTGACCAGAATCACGGTCACGCCGGCCGGACCTATGTTCTTCTGGGCACCCGCATAAATGAGTCCATGCCGGCCCAGATCTACCGGCTGACTCAGGAAGTCGCTTGAAGCGTCACAGACCAGGGGCACGTCCGTCGGAGGCAGATCGTGGTACTGCGTGCCGTAGACCGTGTTGTTGGACGTGTAGTGCAGGTAGGCGGCCCGCGGATTCGATGACCAGGTGGTCGGTATATGCACAAAGGCTTCATCCTCACTGGAGGCCGCAACGCGCGCATCGCCCAGCAGGCGCGCTTCCTTGAACGCCTTCTTTGCCCAGGTGCCGGTCAGCGCGTAGTCAGCGCTGCCTCGCGCCGGCAAGAAGTTCAGGGGAACCTGATGAAACTGCAGCGACGCGCCGCCACCCAGGAACAGAATGTGCCAGTCTTCCGACAGGCCCAGTAGACGGCGAAGCGCCGCCCGGGCATTCCGTTCAAGATTCTGGTAGAGCACCGAACGGTGGGAAATCTCCATGACGGAAGCGCCCGCGTTCCTGTAGACGGGCAATTCCTCGCGCATCTGGAGCAATACGGGCAGGGGCAGTGCGCCCGGTCCGGCGGAGAAATTGTACTTCCGGGTGTCAATGTCCATGACTGCTGTCAAAGCGTAGTGACCGAGGCGGTAAGAACGTGCTCAACGGCTCGCACGCTATTGAGCAGCAACTCAGGCGCAGCGCCAGTGAGCCAGATGCGAGCGCACGCCGCACCGTTATCGCCGGCGAATACCAGATTCTCCATTTCCTGAACGTTTCCGTTGGCCTGCCGGACTTTGTCAAGCACAGCAGCCAGGACGCCCACCCGGTCCAGGTGGCGCACGGTGAGCAGGTGTGAGGCTGCCGATTGAACAGTCAGATTGACGCAGTTGGGTACGCGACCCTCTCGGGCATATGCCTCAATGATGCGCACCGCCTCCGCGGCCGTCGCCTCCTGGGCCTGCGCGGTGGAAGCACCAATGTGGTGTGTCAGGTACACGTTCGGGTGCCCTGCGATGGCGGCCTCCAGCGGACCGCTCTTGTAGGCAGGCTCTCCCTCGAAAACATCCAGGCCGGCACGAATGCCCTTCGTGTCCATCGCCCGCACAAGCGCTTTCTCGTCCACTACGCTGCCACGGGACGTATTGATGAAACTTGCGCCCGGCTTCATGGCCTCAAACAGTGCGGACCCGGCGAGATGATGTGTATCCGCGGTCGCCGCCACGTGAACCGTAACGATATCGGCTACCGCTGCCGCCGCCGCCGGCGAAGCCGCATATGTCATTCCCAGCGATTCCGCGCGCAGTGCCGTCAGGGAGCGGCTCCACACCACGAGGTTCATTTCGAGCCCTCTGGCACGCTCGGCCACGGCCCGTCCTATACTGCCAAAGCCGATGATCGCCAGCGTGCGGCCGCGCAGGCCACGGGCCTTTGCGTACCGCGCCTTGTTCCAAGTGCCAGAACGTGCATCCCGGACATTGTCGGCAATATGACGGTCGAGAGCCAGCATCAGGCCGACGGTCAACTCGGCAACAGCGCTGGCATTCTTGCCAGGACAATTGGCTACAAATACTCCACGTTCCGCTGCGTACTCGACGTCAATCGTATCGTAGCCAGCCCCGGCGCGAACTATCAGCTCAAGACCAGAGCAGGCGTGAAGCAGTTGCCGGTTTACTCGGGTGCTGCGGACAATTAGCACTTCGGCGTCGGCCTCAACTACAGCCTTCTGAAGCTCCGGACCCTTAAGTGGCTGTACGATGACCTCGTGCCCTGCCCGGGACAGCGAAGCCGTGCACGTCTGCGGCAAGGCGTCCGCGATGAAGATTTTCATCCCTGCTACTAGGAGAACGTATGTACAAGGATGCCGCTGCGCAGCTTGGGTTCAAACCACGTAGACTTGGGCGGCATAAGCAGGCCTGCGTCAGAGACGGCAACCAATTCGTCTATCGATGTGGCAAAGAGGGAGAACGATGTGGCACCGCCTTCCACCTCCAGCGCCTGGGTTCCGCGGACTCCTCCCACAAAGCTGACGTGCGGATCCGTGCGCTGATCCATGATGCCAAAAACGGGCTCCAGCACGAATTCACTCAGCCGGGCGACATCAAGCGTGTCCGCTACCGTGTGCCGACGGGTGGCAGGCAATCTGACCAGGTGCCACGTACCATCGGCAAACACGCACATCTCCCCCTTCCTTTCCGGGGTGGCCGAAGCCGCTTCGACCACGCTGCCGCAGTTCTTTTCAATCGCCTCGATCAGCGGCGCCGAAATACGCTTCCGGACAATGCGGTTGTAAGGCAGAATCCGCAGGTCCTCCATGGGGAAGAGCACTGCAGGAAACCATGCACTTTCGCCGCCTTCGTTGGCCCGACTGGCGGCCTCGCAGCGGTGATGACCATCCGCGATGTAAAAGCGGCGAACGCTCCGGAACGCTTCCTCCAGAGAGCCGGGGGCCCTCCATACGGTGTGCCGTACGCCGTCCGGCGCCACGAAATCATACAGCCGCGCGGTTTGCTTTATTTGCTCGACCTGGCTTGCAATGTCGGGCGCACCCCTGTATGTCAGAATCACCGGCTCGGCATGGGCGCCCTGTTCAAGGATGTGCCGCACGCGGTCCGCCACTTTCGCCGGCCGCGTGTTTTCGTGGCGGACGATGAGGCCGGCATCGTACTCCTCAGCCGAGACGCATCCGAAAACGCCTGTCTGTGTATGGCCGCCGATGGCAAGCCGGTATACGTAAAAGGCGGCTTCGTTTTCGACTACGCTGTGAGGGCCTTGGAGGAATTCGCGCAGGTTCTGCGCTCCCTGGGCATAGACTGCGTCGTCGTGCTCACCGGTGCCTAGCGGCAGATCTATTTCTGGGCGAACCACATGAAGAAAGCTCAGCGGATTGCCGGCAGCGAGCGAGCGCGCTTCCGCAACCGTAACGACATCATACGGCACTGAGGCGACCGCCTCGACGCTTTCTTCCGTCGGACGAAGGGCACGAAATGGACGCAACGTCATATGTTCAATGCCTATCTATTCGAGCGCCCGTTGTACGCAAGCATGAGACTAAAGGTGCAGCCTCGCGGCTCCAATCCGGCGCCACATCCTCGTTGCATGTTACGGCATGAGTCCGTATTATTGCAGGTCCAACGCCGCGGGGTGGAGCAGCAGGTAGCTCATCGGGCTCAACAGGCGTAGCGTGTTCTTTGCAGGATGTGCGCAGGCCACGGGCTGCGCGTGAGGAAACTCGCGCGTGATCACCTGTCAAATTCGGGGAAGCCTTAGCTGGTAATCCCGAGCCAAGCCCCGATTCCGGGGAAGGTGTAGAGACTTGACGGCAGGCCCCTAACGGTTCGGCCGAGGGTGAAGAGAAAGTCCAGACCACAAACGGCATTTGCCGGCAGCGAAAGCTGTAGCTGGTACGCATAACCCGAAGGTCGCGGGTTCGAATCCCGCCCCCGCTACAAATGGGGCCGGCACTCAGGAATCGAGTGTCGGCCCCTTTTTTTGCGCCCCCCTGAAACCATGGGAACGGGCACAATCGGCACGTGCCATCGATCCGGTGGCACCGTGAAGCGTGACCTCAAATTGGGGCGTGCCGGTTGTCCGGCTCGTCAAGCGGCAGCCCAAACAGGCGTCTCCGCTGCCGGCTTCGCGTGAAATACGCACGGTCCGGACGCCTTCGCCTGTGCGAGCAGGCCGACATCCCGAATGGACCGCTTACCGCCAATGACTGCCCGGTTAGGTACAAGTACCACGCTACTTCCCTGAAGCCTGGCAGCACCTTGTCCAGATTCAGCCGGAAAGCTGACCAAATCCCGGGGTGCGCCTCAGACAAACAGGACATGCGCCGCGATGTGCATTCACGTTGCGCTACCGAACCGATTCTGCCTCAGAGCCATTTTCGCCTTGCACGCGGTCCTGACTGCTTCGTTCAAGTGCCTGGGCGATATCGGAGATGATGTCTGCCGGATCCTCCAGGCCGGCCGAAATGCGGACGAGACCCGGGAGTATGCCTACGGCAAGCCTCTCTTCTTCAGTCAGTGAACTGTGCGTGGTACTCGCCGGATGCGTAGCGATGCTGCGCGTGTCGCCGAGATTGGCGCTTAGCGAACATAGTCCGAGGGCATCCAGAAACCGGCGGCCGCGATCCAGACCTCCCTTGACCACGAATGTCACGATGCCGCCTCCCCGCGTCATTTGGCGTCTGGCCAGCGCGTACTGCGGGTGCGACGGAAGATGGGGATAGCGCACAAATTCTATGGCCGGATTTCCTTCAAGGAAAGTGGCCACCTCAAGCGCTACCTCGCAGTGCCGCTCGACGCGCACATGCAAGGTTTCCAGGCTCTTGCTGAACATCCATGCATTGAAGGGCGACAGCGCGGGGCCGGTGTGGCGGGCGAACGTGTCGATTTCCTCTATGAGTTCTTCCTGGCCTACGACCACACCGCCTATCCCCCTGCCCTGCCCGTCGATGTACTTCGTCGCTGAGTGCATCACCAGATCCGCGCCGTAGTGCATGGGCTTTTGCAGAACAGGCGTAGCAAAGACGTTGTCAACCAGGAGGATGATGCCGCGCTGGTTGCAAAAGCGACCCAGCCACTCCAGGTCGATCAGGTCCAGTCCTGGATTGGACGGCGTCTCAACCAGGCATAGCTTGGTATTGGGCTGCACCAGGTCGGCCCACCGGTCCGGTTCCAGCAATTCTCCATAAGAGTGGGAAACGCCCCAGCGTGGGAGGATCTTCGTCAAGATCATGTGTGTGGATCCAAAAACCGACCGGGAAGCCAGTACGTGGTCTCCGCTGCTTAGCAGCGCGGCAAGGGGCGTAAAAAGGGCCGACATGCCCGATGCAGTGGCCACACCGGCGGGCGCGTCCTCCAGCACGCACATCTTCGCCACGAATTCGTCCACGTTCGGATTGCTGTAGCGGCTGTAAATGTTGCCCTTGGTTTCCCTGGCGAATAGCGCCCGGGCGTGCTCGGCGTCCGTGAAGACAAAACTGGACGTGAGATAAACTGCACTGGCATGTTCCCGCTGTGCAGACACGGGCAGCTGGCACCGAATGGCGCGTGTTTCAACTGCGCTTTCAGGAAGGTCCTGTATCATGAATCCGGAAAGTTTGCCGACATGGTTGCGCGAGAGCCGAAGCCCCGGGGCAAAATACGGCGCCAAGACACCATGCTGTAGGCTCCGCGGCTGTCCGGTGCGACAACACCTGCCCGCCCGGCGTCCACGTGGGCTCGCCCCGCAGCGGTCCGGTCAAGGCCGTCCCCGGGCACCATCTGTCAAGATCTTCCCCGGTCCATGATTCCTCGTTGGACTTCGGGCAAGTGACACGCGGCACGGCCCGCCGGCGAGATCCGGAATACCATGCTTCCGCCACCACCGACATGGCTGCGAACCACTGCTGTGCAGACGGATCCGCTATGCGCCGCACGGACGATCCATCAGGCATTCTTCGCAGGCGCCAGGCTGAAGCTACCGCATGATACATGCCACGGACGGCGCCTAGAACGGGACGTCCTCGCGGCATCTTTCCACGGGACCGTCGCCGTCCATTTTGCCGACGTGCCGCCTTCCCGCCCGGAGCACCGCGACCTGCCAGTGGAATCTGCAGCGGCCGTTTTTCGTCTAACGGTGGTGCAAATCGTCTAGCATGGCCAGGGTATCTGCCTCTCCGTCCATCCGAAGCCTTCTGCTCCTGCTGTTCGTGCTGGGGGTCTTGGGCACCGGCTCCGAGCTGGTGCTGCTGGACCACATGGAAGATACTCTCCAATGGGTGCCGATCGTACTGCTCTGCTGCAGCCTCGTCGGTGTTGGCGCCCTGGCACTCTTTCGGCACCCGGCCTGCCTGTACATCTTCCGGGGCATCACGGGCCTATTTGTAGTCGGTGGCCTGGCAGGCCTGTACTTGCACTACAGGGGCAACGCCGAGTTTGAACTCGAAATGTATCCGGACATGGCTGGTTTTGAACTCGTCCGGGAGGCGCTGACCGGAGCCACCCCCGCGCTGGCTCCGGGAGCCATGATTCTGCTGGGCCTGATGGGCCTGACCTATACGCTCCGGCACCCTCTCGTCAACCAAACCCGACATTGAAGCGCGTTATGCACCGATTCTCAGTAACTCTTGCCGCAGTTGCCATTCTGTGGCTATCACCCTCGCTGGCACGCGGCCAGGTAGGGAATAACTCGGACTTGCTCAATCCCAATCTGGCCAGCGAGGATGCGCTCCGGGCGCTTGGGCAGATGAGCGACAGCCTGGTAGCCAGCATTCTCGAAGCGCGCCCTTTCATGGATCAAACCGAGCTTGATGGTCACCTGGAAGCTGCGCTCTCCCTGGAAGCGCGCCAGGAATTGTACACAAGTCTTTTTGTCCCCCTCAACCTCAATACCGCCACAGAAGAAGAAATCCTGCTGGTTCCAGGCGTTGGAAACCGTATGGCGCATGAATTCGAGGAGTACCGACCCTACCGCGCGCTGGCGCAATTTCGGCGCGAGATCGGAAAGTACGTGGATGACGAAGAGGTCGCCCGCCTGGAGCAATTCGTGTTTGTGCCGATCAACCTCAATACTGCTTCGGACGACGACATCCTGAGCATTCCTGGCGTGGGCAATCGCATGCTGCACGAATTCAAGGAATATCGGCCCTACGATAGCATTGAGCGTTTTCGACGCGAAATCGGCAAATATGTGGATGATGGCGAAGTTGCGCGCCTTGAGCGCTATGTGACGCTAAACTAGGGAAGCTGGCCGCCGCACAGGGACATTCCCCGCGGTTGGGTCAATTCGGCCAGGCGAACGGTGTCCTGCACGCCCGTTCTGCAGCTGCCACGCGTGCGCATGTGCGCTTGGTCTTGAATCCCGCGGCCCGTCTGTCTGTTTAGCGGTATCAGTACAGCATGGAGGAGGCTGCGCGGCCGGCTCTGGTTGTGTGCATGAATTGTTACAATTTGTGACTTTTGTATGGAATGGTTTGTAGGTACGCTACAACCAGAGGCGACAAAGGCCAGATCTGGAGCTCCGGTCACAAAATCATGATTCCCCGTTGTCATAACTCACAGCACGTTAACACATCTCAAGTCTCTTCGTACTATACTTAGCGGCTTTAACAGCGCATGCGTTCAGGAATGCAAATCTCAAATTATTACCGTACAATTTGGCTGTCCGACTTTCATCTAGGCACACGAGAATGCAAGGCGGATCATTTGCTCGATTTTCTTCGCCACAATGAATCCGATACCCTCTTCCTGGTTGGCGATGTCATAGACGGCTGGGCTCTGGCTCGTTCATGGAACTGGAAGCAGCTTCATAATGATGTAATTCAGAAAATCCTCCGCAAGGCGCGCAAGGGAACCGAGGTCATTTATCTTCCCGGCAACCACGACGAGTTCGCACACGACTATACGGGATTAAGCTTTGGCCACGTAAGGGTTGAGTCCGAGGTCGTTCATAGACTGGCAGATGGTCGCACCTTTCTCGTGCTGCACGGCGATCTGTTTGATGGCGTAATCCGGCACGCAAAATGGCTTTCTGTGCTCGGGTCCAAGGCCTACCGCTGGCTCCTCAAAGTCAACCGCGTGGTTAACTTCGTGCGTGCCAAACTGGGCATGCCCTACTGGTCCCTGTCGGCCTACCTGAAACACAGGACAAAGCGCGCGGTGCAGTTTATCGCCGACTTTGAGTCCAATATGGTGCAGACCGCGCGGACCTACAAGGCGAACGGCATAGTCTGCGGACACATCCATTTTCCCGAGATCCGCACCATTGAAGACTGTGTTTATGCCAACGCCGGAGACTGGGTGGAGAATTGCACGGCGCTGGTAGAGCATTTCGACGGCAGGCTTGAGCTCGTTCGATGGGCAGAACTTGGCCACACTGCCCGCGGGCGGCCGATGAAGAGGAGCGTCCGCCAGCGGCGAATTGCGGAATCCGAGCCCGTGCTGGCCTAAGATATCTACCATGTCAGCGCCTGCGATGCCTGTTTCTTGTTCAGGGCGAGGGTCGTGGTCATCTGACGCAGGCGCTCGCACTGCGTAGCATTCTGGAAGAGGCCGGTCACGATGTCTGCCGTGTTGTAGTCACCAGAGGTGGCAGCGAAGCCATCCCTGCGTTCTTCGTGGACCAAATCGGAGCACCGATTACCTACGCTGATGGATTTCGATTTGTGGTCAGGGAAAGCAGCAGAGCCATCAGCTGGACGCAGACGGTCACATACAACTTTAGGCGGCTCCCCAGACTCAAGGCTAGCCTTGCCTCCATTGCCAAGCTCGTAGGGCGGCTCGAGCCTGATGTCATAGTCAATTTTTACGAACCGCTCGGCGGGCTATATGTGCAGTGGTTCAGGCCGTCCGTTCCCGTTGTAGCGGTCGCGCACCAGTTCATGTTCCTGCATCCGCAGTACGTATTCCCGCAGGGATTCCATTTCCAGCGCAAGGGCACAACTGTCTTTACGCGGATTTCGGGGTTAGGCGCGGCACGTCACCTTGGCCTCTCCCTCAGGGAGTTGCCAAATCAGGGGCGCATGAGGGTTGTCCCGCCCCTTTTGAGAAGCGGGCTCTTCGACTTGCCCGCTGGACTATCGGAGCCCTTCCTCCTTCTGTATCTGTACCACCACAGCTGCAAGGATGCCATCATTCGCTGGCACGAGCGGCGCCCGGATGTCGCGCTGCACTGCTTCTGGAACAATCCGGATGTCCCTGATACATGGCGGTATGACGAAACGCTGACGTTCCATCCACTGCACGGCCAGGAATTCCTGGACATGATGGCCCGGTGTCAGGGTCTGGTGACTACTTCCGGGTTCGAGACTATGGCAGAAGCCATGTATCTGGGCAAACCGCTAATGCTGATCCCGATGCAAAAGCACTTTGAGCAGCGCTGCAACGGAGTTGACGGAGTGGCCGAGGGCGCTGCCATTTGCGCATCCGACTTTCACCTGGACAAACTGCTCGATTTCTTGCCGCGATACAATTACGATTCCCGTCGATTCAGAGCCTGGGTGCATCGGGCCGGCGAGATCTTTCTCCGGGAAATCGAGGCCGTCCAAGCAGAACACAGATCGGGTTAGCATCCAGAATTTGCAAGCCGTCTCCAGGCGTAGCAAGGAACGCGCTCGCCGGAACTTGGAGTGCGTCGGTCAAGCACCGCAGCGCCGTTCAGTTTATCAATGGATTGGCTTCAATCTCTACCTGTGTGATCGGCAGAAACGTGCCGGGCGCCGTAACTGCAGGCGCGGTGTCCTCCCACTCCGGAGCACGTTTGCCGAAGCGGTAAAGATCCGCCAAACGCCTCCCCTGAAGAAACAGGTTTACCGCCCGCGATTCCTCAAGAAGCGTCCACGCGTCTACCTGCCCGGTAAATGCTTCCAGACCATCCAGGTCGCGCAGACGGTTGATGTGCAGCTGGAAGGCCATTAGATCTTGCCTTGCCAATGCACTTTCTGCCAGTATGAGGTGCATTTCCCGCGCAGAGACAATCGGCAGGTCCGCATACTGGCGCGCGGCCACAAACTCGGCTATGAAGCTCTCCAGGAACGGATGCACAGAACCCGTGATCATGTCCGGATACGTTACGCGCTCGACCATCTTGCCCGATGGCGTATGCCGGACCCAGCGGTCGGAGAAAGTGAATTCGAGGCGTTCGTTGATTTGCCCCGCCATGTAGCTTTCCAGCTGAAATCCCGCACCCGTTTCAAGTGAGAACCGGTAGTCAGATTCCATGGCAGCCAGTGCCGCCTCCGCCTCGGCGCTGGCCGCATCGACCAGCGGACTGTCCGTATCTACGGGATTCACTTTTTGCCACAGCGCCATTGCGTGCACCGTCCGGGCCTTTAATCCCAGCAGCGCCGCCTTCACTTCGCCATTTGGCCCCTGATCCAGTGCCCGCCTGATGGATGCCAGGGCCTCATCATACAGCATGTCCATGCGCGATGGGCCAACGGCAGGAGCCGGCTCCCGGCGGTCGGAGCCTATGACAAAATCATCAAACATGTCGGCGATCGTTACATAGATGATGGCCCGGTACAAG
This sequence comes from Rhodothermales bacterium, assembly GCA_965207385.1. Lineage (GTDB taxonomy): Bacteria > Bacteroidota > Rhodothermia > Rhodothermales > Bin80 > CAZXEU01. The sequence goes on along the minus strand of CBDBLZ010000021.1, from coordinate 1,127,163 downwards.
TGAGCACGCGCCAGCTCGTGCGAATCACCGCCTGCCTGCTCCAGGCGCTCCGTGAATTCATCCGCCATCCACCGGGCTTCTCCGACGTATGGAAAAGCCTGGTCGGTAAACTCATTGCCGGGAAAATCCAGAACGCCGTCATCCAGTTGCCCCCAGGCATCACGCGAGCCTACCCAGATGCATTCGTCCGTACCTACGCTGTAAGGCGCCGTGATATATGACAGGGCGCGCGTTACGGCTGCCTCAAGTCCGTTGACCATCGCTGCAGATGCGGCAGGATCTTGCAGGTCTTCTTCAAGCAGATTGTTGGGATTCTCTACTTCGAGGATTCCGCAGCCTGCCGCCAGCAAGCTACCTGCCAGGACTGTTGTAGAAATGAATCTCTTCGACATAGTGATCTGTTGGCACACGAGCTGATACCCAGGGGCGTTATGGGCTCAAAAGCCGATCCTGGTAGCTATATGGATTCGGCGCGGAACGGGAAGACCGAAGGCCTCGACGCCGTCCAGGAAGTTCTGGTCCAAAAGGCTGCCGGCTCCCCTGCCAACGGCGTTGAGTTCCGGATCCACGCCGTCGTAGCGCGTCCAGAGAACCAGGTTGCGTCCTGCAATGGTCACGGACGCCTTCCGGACGCGCAGCCGCTGCGCGACGCCACGCGGCAGGCTGTATGTCAGGCTAATCTCCCGCCAGCGGACGAAATCGGCGGGCTTTATGGCATTGAGTCCGCTGAACGGCGAAAGCGCCAGTTCATCGCCAAGCCACCTCTTCAGGGCGTCCAGCCGAACCTGCCCGTCGTTCAAGGGCGTGCCATCTTCATCTGTGCCGCCTGTTATGTAGTCAAGTTCAACCTGCGCCGAGCTCGGCGTATTGCGGCCGATCGACGGATTGGCCTGGCGAAAGGCTCCGGTCAGGTTGTTTACAAAGAAGTTCCCCGCCCTGTACTCAAACAGCGTCTGCATACTGAAATCACGCAGCAGCGTCACCGTGCCCCCGAAAGAGCCGGACCAGTCAGGTGCCGGTTTGCCCAGAAAGTGGGAGAGTGCCCCGCTCAAGCCCATCGGTGGATGCCTGTTGGGCGCCAGCAGCACTTCGGCGGTTGTATTCGGAAGCTGCGCATAGCTGTGGCGAAGCCCGGAGAGCATGAGCAACAGTTCATCCTCCGTGTCCGGAGCTCTGTCGCGGTTGAGGTCAACAGGTAGAGACCCTTTCGGGACATCGAGAAGCCTGGCTCCGAAGTTCGACCCCGGTGCGTAGCCGGTAACCAGGTAATTGCGGTATCTGGGGTAGCTGCCTCCCACCTTAATGGGCGGAGCACCCCCCATGTCCGTGACCTGTTCCCAGAGATAGGCAGCGTTCGCAAAGAGCCTCACGGAGGCAGACGGAGATTGATGCACGAGGACCCGCGCGGACAGTTCGAGGCCCCGGGCCCGGATCTCGCCTATGTTATCAAGTTGCGCGGCGCGAAAACCTCCGGAAACCGGGAACTGCCGCGCCACGAGGGCATCCCGTACCCGGCGGTCCCAGTATGTGACATCAAGCGCAACCCGGTCCTGGACGAATCCCGCCTCCGCTCCCAGCTCCCATTCCGTTGAAATCTCGGGACTCAGGCCGGGATTGCCCAGGTTGGCAGGGGCTATGCCCGCCCCCGTCGCGGATGAGAGCGAACCGTAGGTTGTCAGGGCGTCAAAGGCCCCCGGCTGCAAACCACTCTGCCCTACGGCCGCCCTGACCCTGAACGAGGACAGCGGACTTCCCGGCCCCCAGCTGCCGGCGGCCGACGGGATGAATGAAAGGGACAGCTTGGGATAGAAGATCGACCTGAAGGCCGATCCGAAGGCCGAATTGGCATCCAGCCGTCCTCCGGCGGTCAGAAAGGCGATGTCTCTGAAGCCGATCTGTTGCTGGACAAAGAGGCCCACGTTTACGATCTCGGAAAAGGCCTCGAATACATCTTCCTGGCTCGCGGCCCCGGCTACGTTGAAGCCGGGGCCCGGAAATCCCACTCCTGCGCCTTGCAGCACGTCCTCCCGTGAGGCGAAGCCCTGGGAGCCCACAACGAGCGTGGATTCGAGAAATCCGGCGATCGTGTGCTGTACGGTAGCCTTAGCCGCATAGGTCAATTCCGTGCGACCGGTGTTCCTGTAGAGTCGCCGTCCATCCGGAGTGCTACCGGCGAAGCCGTCGAGATTCCACCCGAAGGCCCTCACATCCGTATCCTTTCTGCCGGTGACATCCACCCCCGCTGTAGCGTCCAGCATCAATGCACGCAGGGGCCTGTAGTTGGCGCCAAGCGTGGCGATGAACCGATGTACCCGCTGTTTGATGACCTGCTGCAGCGTCTCGTTGATGGTTGCAAACCCGGAGGACCCGCTGTCATTGTTGTAGGCAACCCACTCCGGACGTGCCGACTGGGCCATGCTTGAGACGCCAAAAATGGAATTGTTGGACGGGACGGTTTGAAGGCGCGAATCCGTGTAGTTCGTGGTAATCCTGAATTGCAGTCTGTCCGACGGAAATATATTGAGGCTCGCGTTTGCCTGCAGGCGGCGCAAGAGGTCTTCCGCCAGGGTTCGCTCTCCTGCCGGATAGCGGCGATCCCTGCCTCCGATCGGACCGTCCTCATCCTGCCAGCGCAATCCCGCATAGTACGTCATGCCCGGCGCTCCGCCGCTGGCCGAGGCAGCATAGGTCTGGGCGTATCCCGTCTCGTACAACTCTTCCATGAAGGGAGCCGACACGAGCTGGTATGCGCGGAGTCCGGGCTTGTCCAGCCATCTGGCCATCGTGTCCGCCTGCGCCTGGGTCCGGGCAAACCCGGCATTGGGCTCGAAAACGGACGGGTAGGTGATTGCCGTGTGCTCGGACTGGAACACGAACTGCGGCGGACCCACCAACCCTCGCTTGGTAAAGATCTGGATTACCCCGTTGGAGGCCTCCGAGCCGTAGAGCGTGGCGGCCGCCGCCCCTTTTAGAATCTCGACACGCTCGATGGCCTCCGGATTGATATCATCCAGGCGCGAAGGCGATCCTCCAGCATTGAAGGTCAGTCCTCCTCCGCTGTTGATCCGCACGCCGTCAACATATACAATGGGTTCATTGCTCTGCGAAAGGCTTGCCGAACCTCTGATGCGAAGGCGCGCCCCCTCGCCGGTCTGGCCGCCCGAAGGCAATCCTACCAGACCGGGTTCGCGCCCCTGAAGAAAATCTGAGAGGGTCTGTATGGGCGCATTCTCCAGCGCTGCCGCGTGCAGGGTTGCTATCGAGTTTCCAAGCTTGCGCTTCTCGACAGGTCCGCCCGCACCGGTCACTACCACCTCATCCAGCGTCACGGCCGAAGGGTACAACTCCACATGGAGTACAAGTGCCTGGGAAGGAAGAACGGTGATGGTCCGTGTCACTGTCCGATATCCGATGTACCGGACCTGCAATTCGTGCATGCCATCCGGCACTCGCGTGATTTCGTATTTGCCCTCTACATCCGCTACGGCGCCTATATTCAGCGCCGGTAAAACGATTTGCGCTCCGGTCAATGGCTCCTGATCGTTGGCGTCGGTTATTCTGCCTCGAATCTGGGCCCAAGCCGAAAGACATGGCTGTATGTTCGGCGCCAGCCAGCACACGCTGGCAAGTGCGAACGCACACCGGAAGAAATGCATGTTCAAGGCACGGATCACCCGACAGCGTCCGGTGGCAAGCGCGTAGCCGTTCTCTGGTCGGGATGCGCATTTCAATGTTGCCAAAATAGCCGGGGAGTGTAGCCCGTGCCGGGAAATACAGCTCCCGGCAGGCCTGAATATCGCATATATTGATCCGGCATTCCGCATCGCGCCCGCTGTCCCCGAAGGAATCGAGACGCCTCATTGCATTCAGCTCGGAACGCGGCCATGTGGCGCTTGCCTGCTTTAAGTTCGACGGAGGTGCGGCAATTGAGAGCCCGTGGTATGGCAGCCAAATCGGCTTCGCCCACCGCACGGCTAACGATGCAACCAGTGGAGATCGTTGAGGTATGCTGCATTTCGTCAATGCCTGCGGCTGCGGGCAGCTGCGCTCGGCTGCCCGGTGCTGCTGATTTCCCATCCAGCGAGCATTACGAGGATGAGCCAACTCCCGGTCCGCGGTCTGTATTGCCCCGCTGCGCTGGAGGACCGCACGATCCGACAGGCGCCTCCGACCGGTCTTGCGCCGTGCAATTCGCTTGCCCTGGCCTGTATGCAAGGGGAGAAACTGCAGAATCCAGGCCATTGGTCTTGCAAGCCAGCGTGGTAGCCCCGCAGTTGCCGTCCATGCCAAAGCCCGGACCATACGTGCGTTCTTGTGCTCGAGCCACAGGCGCTCGATCCGAGCCCGCCGGGTCAGGGGACAGGCCATCCGGGATCAGCCCTCATGTCTGAGCCATCGCCCGCGCCACAGCAGGTTGCGGACCGGCCCTTTTGGCAGGAGGTCCGCGCTGTCCTGCGCGGCGAGCACCGGGACTATACGACGGGCAGCATGGCGCGAGCCATCGTTTTGCTAGCCGTCCCCATGGTGCTGGAGATGGTCATGCAGTCGGTCTTTGAACTGGCCGACATCTACTTCATCGGCAGGCTTGGACCCGAGGCCATCAGCGCAGTCGGCGCCGCGGCCGCCCTGATAATACTCGTATTCGCGGTAGGATTCGGACTGTCGATGGGCGTAACCGCCATGGTTGCCCGGCGGATCGGTGAAAGGAATCCGGAGGGCGCAGGCGTTGTCGCGATCCAGGCCATAATAGCATGCGTGGCCGTATCGATCCCTGTAAGCCTCGCCGGCATCTTCTTTGCGCCGCAGATGCTCCGGCTGATCGCCACGCCCGAATCCGTCATTGAAGTCGGTTCCACGTATTGCGCCATCCTCTTCGGGACCAATGGCATAATCCTGCTGCTATTTGTCCTGAATGCCATTTTCCGGGGTGCCGGAGATGCCATGCTTGCCCTCAAGGTGCTATTCCTGGCCAATACGCTCAACATCGTGCTGGATCCCGTGCTGATTTTCGGTTGGGGGCCCTTCCCGGAAATGGGTGTCACCGGCGCCGCGGTAGCGACATCCATAGGACGGGGCATCGGCGTCGCATACCAGTGTCACCTGCTTTTCCGGGGCAGAAGCCGCATTGTGCTGCCTCGGCGGGCCTTTCGAATTGTTTCCGATCTCATGGTTCGCCTGCTGCGAGTCTCGGGGCCAGCGGTGTTCCAGTCGCTGATCGGGATGGCCAGCTTCATGGCGCTCTTTGCATTTGTCAATGTCTTTGGAGAACAGGCAGCCGCCGGCTACACGGTAGCCGTGCGGATCATCGTATTTGCCCTGCTGCCGGCGTGGGGCATGGGAAACGCCGCAGCGACACTGGTTGGACAGAACCTCGGGGCCGGCAATCCGGATCGGGCAGCAAGGAGCGTCTGGATCACAGGATTCACAAACATGGCGTTCCTGAGCGCGGTGGCCTGCGGCATGTTCGTGTTTGCCGAGCCAATTGTGGGCGTGTTCACGAGTGACGCCGGCGCCCTGGAAGCAGGAAGACAGTGCCTCAGGATCGTCAGTTACACGTACGCACTCTTTGCCTTCGGAATGGTCACTACACAGGCCTTCAACGGTGCCGGCGACACCTGGACACCGACCTGGATCAATTTCATCTGCTCCTGGCTCATCCAGCTGCCGGCTGCCTATGTCCTGGCCTTTATGACCGACATGGGTGTCGATGGCATCTTTGCCGCCATCGCTGTGGGACAGGCGGCAATTGCCGTCGCCGGCGTCTGGATGTTTCATCGCGGGAGCTGGAAGACCAGGACGATTTGACCGACCTACTTCCTGGCCGGGCAATCGGCCCCGGAACGGGCTGCGTCGCATGAGACCGGCCATCCGGCCGGAGGCCACGCTCTACCAATGTGCTTCCATAGGCCGTGATCGGTATGATCCGCGCATGTACGCTATGGCTCGCGAAGTAGCCATCCAGCTGCAGATTTTGAAGCCGTAGACGGGCGTTCGCGCGGCAAGTCTCATACGTCCTATCTTTCCGACTTGAATTAAGCCGCCTGGTCATGCGATACATCACCGCTGTGCTTCCCTTGCTTCTCGGCGCATGCGCACAGGTGGAGCCGAGCCTGCCGAACGTAGTGCTGATCTATGCTGATGATCTGGGCTACGCAGATATCGGTTCCTTTGGCGCTTCCGACTATGCCACCCCCAATCTGGACAGGATGGCCGAAGAGGGCGTCCGGCTTACCAGTTTCTACGTGAGCCAGGCCGTCTGCTCGGCTTCGCGGGCCTCGCTCCTTACCGGGGCGTACGCCAACCGGATCGGTCTGCACGGTGCGCTCGGGCCATCCAACACGCACGGCATACACGCCGATGAGGTTACCCTCGGTGAGCTATTCCAGTCCCGGGGTTATGCCACGGCCGTCTACGGAAAGTGGCATCTTGGCCACCACGAGCCGTTCCTGCCTACGCGCAACGGCTTTGATGACTACTACGGGATCCCTTATTCCAATGACATGTGGCCTTTCCATCCGGAAAGCCCTCACGCCTGGGGAGACTTGCCTACCATCGATGGCGAGACCATCGTCGGATATAACACTGACCAGTCGCGCTTCACAACGGACTTCACCGAGAGATCGGTGGCCTTCATCCGGCAAAATGCCGCGGCCGCAACGCCCTTCTTTCTGTATTTGGCTCATCCCATGCCGCATGTACCGCTGTTTGTGTCAGATGAGCGAAGCGGCAAGAGCGGCGCCGGTCTCTACGGTGACGTGATTCATGAAATCGACTGGTCCGTCGGCGAAATCATGCGTAGCCTTGAGGAAACCGGTGTTGCACAGAATACACTCATTCTGTTCGCATCAGACAACGGACCGTGGCTGAGTTACGGAAACCACGCAGGACTTGCCGGTCCGCTTAGGGAAGGCAAGGGTACGGCATTTGAAGGTGGCGTACGCGTACCCTTCCTGGCCATGTGGCCAAAGAAGCTTCCGCAGGGCCTGGTCCTGGACACGCCTGCCATGAATATTGACGTATTCCCTACGCTTGCCGGCTTGATTGGTGCAGAGCTGCCCCCGCACCCTATAGACGGCAAGGATATTTGGCCGCTGCTTGCGGGTCAGACAACTACGTCTCCGCAGGAAGCATATTATTTCTGGTACAGGACCAGCGAACTGCATGCGGTTCGAAGCGGCAGATGGAAGCTGCAGTTTCCACACACATACCGGACCATGCGCGGACAGGCTCCAGGAAAGGACGGCGTTCCGGGCAAGTATGACATGGCATCAATCGACCTTGAGCTCTTCGACCTGGAAACTGACATCGGGGAGTCGCAAAATGTGGCAGCAGATTACCCGGATGTAGTCGCACGCCTTACCGCGCTAGCGGACCGGAAGCGCAGTCTCCTCGGGGACCGTCTCAGCGGCATCGAAGGCTCTGAAACCAGGGAACCCGGCCGCATCGAAGCACCGGCCGCGCAGTGAAGAAGAGCGCCATGCCCCGGGAATTGGCTCTTGCCTGCTTTCTCCTGGTATCGATAGCGGCCTGCTACAAGAGCAGCGACCCGCTTCCGGAGCAGGTGGACTACAATTTTCACGTCAAGCCGATTCTATCGGATCGCTGCTACGCCTGCCATGGCCCGGACGCAGCCGCGCGCCAGGCCGAGCTGCGTCTGGACACGGAAGAGGGGCTTCTCGACAGCCTGCTATCCGGCGGGTCACCGCCCGTAGTCCCTGGCAGCCGCGGCAAGAGCCCCCTGTTCCGGCGCGTTTCGTCCGGGGATACCGACTTCCGGATGCCGCCACCGGAGTCAAACCTGTCGCTGTCCGAGCAGGAAATCGCCATTCTGGGCAGGTGGATCAAGCAAGGGGCTAACGTAAAGGAGCACTGGTCATTTGTTGCACCCAGCAAGTCGACGCTTCCCGAAACGAAACACCCGGAGTGGCCACGCAATGAAATCGACCACTTCGTGCTCAGCAGGCTGGAGCGGCATCGCTTAGTGCCTTCAGCGGAGGCCAGCCGCGCCACGCTGCTCCGCCGGGTGACGCTGGACCTCACGGGGCTTCCGCCGACGCTCGAGGAGCTGGATGCGTTCCTGGACGATCATTCAGCGAACGCGTACGAGCGGGTCGTGGACAGGCTCCTGGCATCTCCCCGGTATGGTGAACGGTGGGCCTGGGACTGGCTGGATGCCGCGCGGTACGCCGACACAAACGGGTACCAGGGCGATCCCGTGCGCACCATGTGGCCCTGGCGGGACTGGGTTATCCGTGCCATAAACGCCAACATGCCCTACGACCAATTCACCATCGAGCAGCTCGCCGGTGATCTGCTGGATGAGCCGGATACGGACCAGGTGATCGCCACGGGCTTCAACCGCAACCACATGTACAACGGCGAGGGTGGCCGCATTCCCGAAGAGACGCGTGTGGAGAATGTTTTTGATCGCGTTGAGACGGTGGGGACGGTCTGGATGGGACTCACGCTCACGTGCGCCCGATGCCATGATCACAAGTACGATCCTCTCTCCCAGCGCGAGTATTACAGCCTGTTCGATTTCTTTAACCAGACATCCGAAACGGGAAGCGGCTACAACGGCAAGGTTCCGCCCGTGCTTGATGTCAGTGATGCGAGCGCCCGGGCGCGCCTTGCTCAATTGGAACGCGCCGTGTCCCGGGCAGGCTCGCGCGTGAGGGACCGGGAAGCCGAGATTTTCCCGCACGGGCCGGGGGAGACGCCCGGCGACTCCCCCCTTGCTTCCGGGCTGCTCGGGGAACACGTGGACGCGCTTCGCCTTGCGCCGAGCAAGCGAAGCGGCTACTATCTCGACCTGTTGCTCAGGGATCTGGCTCCGGAGTACCCGGCCTACGAGGTTGCACTGACAGAGCTTCGAGAGGCCAATCGTGCGCGTAGCGCGCAGCTGGATCAGAGTACACTGGTCATGGTGATGGATCAGCTGGAGCAGCGGCGCCAGACCCGCGTGCTTGCAAGCGGCGCCTACAACCAGCCGACGGATGTGGTGGAGGCGGCTGTGCCGTCATTCCTCCCTACGCTTGCTGGCACAGGCTCGCCGGACCGGCTGGCGCTTGCGAGGTGGCTGGTCTCGGACGAGCATCCGCTTACGGCCAGGGTCACCGTAAACCGGTTCTGGCAGGCAATATTCGGTTTCGGGCTGGTCAAGACAGCCGAGGACTTCGGCGTCCAGGGCGAGCTCCCCTCGCATCCGGAGCTGTTGGACTTTCTCGCAGTCGACTTCATGGAAAGCAGCTGGAACGCAAAGGGACTGCTGCGCAAGATCGTTACCAGCGCCACATACCGGCAGAGTTCCGTTTTGCCTCCCGAATTGGCGGAACGCGATCCGGAAAACCGCCTGCTCGCCAGAGGACCGCGCCTGCGCCTGCCCGCATGGATGATACGCGATCAGGCCCTTGCCATGAGCGGACTCCTGGTTGACTCCCTTGGGGGCCCTCCGGTATTTCCTTATCAGCCGGAAGGCATCTGGTCCGAAGCCACATTCGGGCAGACCGTGTACGAACAGGACTCCGGCAGCGCGCTGCACCGGCGCAGCATCTATACGTTCTGGCGACGCATTGTCGGCCCAACCACGCTCTTTGACAACGCAAACCGGCAGGTATGCACCGTGCGAAGTGTCCGCACCAACACGCCGCTTCACGCTCTGACAACGCTTAACGACATTACGTACGTAGAGGCTGCACGCTTTATGGCGGAGCGCATGATGTCTGCCGGCAAGGAGAATAAGGACCGGATTCGCCACGGCTTCCTTCTTGCCACGTCGCGAGAGCCCGATGCGGAAGAGATGCAGATTCTCCTTACGCGGCTCGAAGTACTTCGGCATGAATACGCAGCCGATCCGGAGGCCGCTTCAGCCATACTCGCAGTGGGAGACAAGCCCCGGCGGACCGATCTGGAGCCAGGCGAGCACGCATCATACACAGCGCTCGCCTCCATGCTGCTGAATCTGGACGAGACCATAACCAGGCAGTAGTGATGGACCCCATCCAGGATTACAACAGATCCATTACGCGGAGACAGTTCTTCAGTCGCACCGCCGGAGGCATTGGCGCAGCGGCGCTGGCGAGTCTGCTCAATCCGTCCCTTCTTAGTGCCTCGCCAAGGACCGGCCCTCACTTTCCGGCCAGGGCCAAGCGTGTCATCTACCTCTTCCAGAACGGCGCTCCCTCGCATGTGGATCTTTTCGACTACAAGCCGCTGCTGCAGCAGTGGCACGGACGCCAGATTCCTGACGATGTTGTTGGCGGGCGCCGATTCAGCACCATGACCAGCGGCCAGACGGAGCGTCCTGTGCTGAAGGAAATTGCGAATTTCTCGCAACACGGAGAAAGTGGCGCCTACGTATCCCACTTCCTTCCGCGCATTGCCGAAATCGTGGACGACTGCTGCTTTGTCAAGTCCATGGTGACGGATGCGGTCAATCACGCACCCGCGATTACTTTCCTACTTACCGGCTCCGAAATGGCCGGGCGGCCAAGCATGGGCGCCTGGCTGAGCTACGGTTTGGGCAGCGAATCGGAGGACCTGCCCGCCTTCGTCGTGATGACCTCGCGCGACAAGGAGGCCAGTTGCGGCCAGATCTTCTACGATTTCTACTGGGGCAGCGGTTTTCTTCCCTCAAGGCTCCAGGGCGTGCGCTTCCGCGGCTCCGGCGACCCGGTCCTCTACCTGTCCAATCCGGACGGCATGAGCCGCGAGATGCGCCGTGGCATACTTGATGACGTTGCTGCCCTGAACGCCCGCAATCTGGAGACATACGGAGACCCGGAAATAGCGACGAGAATCGCGCAGTACGAGATGGCCTACCGCATGCAGACCAGCGTGCCGGAACTGACGGACATCTCCGGAGAGCCCCAGCATGTGCTGGACCTCTATGGACCGGACGTAATGCGGCAGGGCAGCTACGCCTACAACTGCCTCATGGCGAGGCGCCTTGCCGAGCGCGGCGTACGCTTCATCCAGATCATGCATGCCGGCTGGGATCAGCACCGCAATCTGAATACGCAACTGCAAATCCAGTGCCGTGATACCGATGCGCCCAGTGCGGGTCTCGTCCAGGACCTCAGGCAGCGCGGGCTGCTGGAGGACACACTGGTCATATGGGGGGGTGAGTTCGGGCGCACCCCGTTTTTGCAGGGCAAGGTGGAAGACTTTGCCAACTGGGGCCGAGATCACCACCCGTACGCATTCACGGTGTGGATGGCCGGCGGCGGCGTAAGGCCGGGATTTACCTACGGAGCATCGGACGAATTCGGTTTCGATGCCGTCCGGGACAAGGTGCACGTACACGATTTCCAGGCAACGATTCTTCACCTGCTCGGCCTCGACCACGAAAAACTGATATTCAGGCATCAGGGCCGGCGCTATCGGCTCACCGATGTTCACGGCCACGTTGTGAAGGACATACTCGCCTAAGGAAGGATGACAGACGCTGCGAACGCCGACATCGGTCTCGTCGGCCTGGCCGTCATGGGCCAGAATCTTGTGCTGAACATGAACGACCACGGCTACGACGTAGCCGTCTACAATCGGACGAAGGCCAAGGTGGACGAATTCCTGTCTGGCGGGGCGCGCGGCACGCGCGTGCAAGGCACCCATTCCCTGGCTGAACTGACACGCGTCCTGAGGCGTCCGCGCCGGGTGATGCTGCTCGTCAAGGCCGGAGATCCGGTGGACGCCTTTATCGATAGGCTGCTGCCCCTGCTTGAGGCGGGCGACATTATTATTGACGGCGGAAACTCCAACTATCTCGACACCATTCGCCGCACGCGGTACGTGGAGGATCACGGCCTGCTGTACATCGGCACCGGAGTATCCGGCGGCGAGGAAGGTGCTCGCCACGGCCCTTCAATCATGCCCGGGGGCTCGCCTGCAGCATGGCCCCACGTGAAGCACATCTTCCAGGATATAGCCGCCAAGGTCGAAGGAGGTGCGCCTTGTTGTGACTGGGTGGGACCGGATGGTGCGGGCCACTTCGTCAAGATGGTGCACAACGGAATCGAGTACGGGGACATGCAGATCATTGCGGAGGCCTACCTCTTCATGAAGGAGCTGATGGGCATGTCCAACAGTGAGATGGCCGCCGTATTCGGCTCCTGGAATGAAGGAAAGCTGGATTCGTACCTCATCGAAATCACGAGGGACATTCTGGCCTACCGGGACGAGGACGGACGCCCCGTTCTGGACTACATTCGCGACAGTGCAGGACAGAAGGGAACCGGCAAGTGGACGGCGACGGCGGCGCTTGAGCTGGGCATACCGCTTACGCTGATAGGCGAGGCCGTATTTGCGCGATTCCTGTCTGCTCTGACGCGCGAAAGGAGCGCCGCTTCCCGCGCTCTCACCGGCCCCGCCGCAGATGCGGTGCTTAATCGCTCGGGCCTGGTCGGGGATCTTCGGCAGGCAGTCTACGGCGCCAAGGTTCTTTCCTATGCCCAGGGATACATGTTGCTGCGCGCAGCGGCCGCCCGCTACGGGTGGAACCTCGCCTTCGGCAACATCGCGCTTCTCTGGCGTGGCGGGTGCATCATCCGAAGCGCCTTCCTGGGCCGGATCAAGGATGCCTTTACCGACGATCCCGGCCTGGAAAATCTGCTGCTTGCTCCGTACTTCCGGGAGGAAGTACGGCGCGCGCTGCCATCATGGCGCAGGATTGTGTCGGCGGCAGCCCTGAACGGCCTGCCCGTTCCCGCTCTCGCCAGCGCTCTCGCCTTCTACGACGGGTACCGCCGCGAGCGGGGAGGTGCCCATCTGATCCAGGCGCAGCGAGACTACTTCGGGGCGCATACCTATGAGAGAACGGACAGGCCGCGAGGCGAAGCGTACCACACGAATTGGACCGGGACCGGCGGCGCGGTGACCGCAGGCACGTATGACGCATAGCGTTCACAACGTCATCGTGGACACGGACGCCGGACCAGACGATCTGATCGCCATAGCGTACCTGCTCTCCCGCGCCGACGTAGTCGTCGAAGCCGTCACCATCGGCTACGGCGTCGCCTGCGGCGGGCGCGGAGCCCGAAATGTGCTCCGGCTACTGGCAATGGCCGACCAGGCATCCACGCCCGTCTATGTCGGCGAGCAAAATCCTTTCCCGGGCGGCAGGACCTTTCCGAAAGCGTGGCGCGAGCGGGCGGGCTCCCTGCCGGAGGGCCTCCTGCCTGAAATCCGGGGAAGGCCAAAGAACCTGGATGCCGTCTCTTTCCTGCAAATGCGCCTCGGGCATGGCTCCCGTCCAGTGCGCATTCTGACCCTGGGTGCGCTCACGAACCTGGCCCTCGCCGGCAGCGGGCCTGCCCTGCACGATATCGTGGCAATGGGGGGCGCATTCGAGCATCCGGGCAACGTTTCCGGCGAGACCGGAGGCGAGTGGAATTTCTTTGCAGACACTGCCGCTGCGAACCGCGTCTGCTCGCTTGGAGTCCCCATGACGCTCATCACACTCGATGCGGCGCAGCGGGTACTCCTTTCAGAATCGCTGGCGCGGCGCATAGAGCAGGCGGCAAACAGGCCGCTGGCCGGCTTCATATCGAGCCTGATCCGGCGCCTTGGGCATGAGGTTCATGCATGGGATCCGCTGGCGGCCGTAGTGCTCACCCACCCGGAGGTGGTCAAGGTCCGGCACCACGGGGTACGCGTACGCGGCGGAATTGCGAGGCGCACGACAGGCGCGCCCGTGCGTGTAGCCTATGACGCGGATCCCAACCGGTTCGAAGCGATTTTTGCGGGAACAGTTACTGCTGGCGCGCCACCTCCTGCTTGATTCGCTGGTATATGGCCCGCAGACCGCGCGTACGCTGCATCCCCAGTATGTGCGTGAGGCAGAAAAGCCGAAGGATGTCGTCGGGCGCCGCGAGCACAGCCGCCGGCGTCTCTCCGTCAAAGGACCGTACGAGCAGCGTAACGAAACTCCGGGCGGTTGGCGCTTCCCGAGGTACGTCTGCGCGCAGGCGAACTACATCGTCCGCCACTTCCACCAGGAGGAATACGGGTGACTGGCATTCATGCACCATCGCTACGCCGGCATCGCGGAGGGCATGGTATGCCTCTGGAAGCGGAGGCAGCGCATTCGCGTAATCCAGCAGCAGCTCCAGGCGGGTGGCATCATCCACCGATTGAAGCTCCGCCGCAATGGCCTCAAGGCGCGTCATTACTTCTCGATGGGCACACCAACCAGATTGCCCCACTCGGTCCACGACCCATCGTAATTACGCACGTTGGTGAACCCCAGGAGGTAGGTTAGAACAAACCACGAGTGGCTGCTGCGCTCGCCAATCCGGCAGTACGCGATAGTATCGGCGTCCTTTGCAAGTCCCTGCTCCTCAAGATAGATACCCTCCAGTTCCTCGCGGCTCTTGAACGTGGCATCTTCCCGGACAGCCCGACTCCAGGGTATGTTGCTTGCGCCGGGAATATGACCTCCCCGCAGTGCGCCCTCCTGGGGATACGCCGGCATGTGAAGCAGCGTACCATTGAATTCGGCAGGCGAGCGTACATCCACCAGGGGCAAGCCAGCCTGCTGATGTGCAAGCACCTCATCCCTGAAGGCACGGACAGAACGGTCCTGGGGCCGCGCTTCGTACGTAGTCGGCGGATAAGCCACCACGTCCTTGGTCATGGAGCGGCCTTCAGCCACCCATTTGCTGCGCCCGCCGTTCATGATGCGGCAGTCCGCATGGCCGTAGAGCTTGAAGACCCAGAAGGCATAACAGGCCCACCAGTTGCTCTTGTCGCCGTAGAAGACGACGGTCGTATCATTGCTGATTCCTTTTTCCGCGCACAGCTCCGCAAACCTGGTATGCCCGACGTAGTCCCGTACGAGCTGGTCATTGAGATCATTGACCCAGTCGATATGGACGGCCCCCGGAATGTGCCCGGTGCTGTAGAGCAGTACGTCCTCGTTTGATTCCACCAGACGGATGGAATCGGTCCCGTCAAGGCGTGCAGCTACCCAATCTGTACTTACCAGCACACGGTCGTTGGCATATGATTGCATAAGAGAAAGCTCGTTTGGGGTATGGAGCGGCATCTACTCCACCGCATTACAGTTGTTCGGGTGCTCTATCTGCGCGTGGCGTAGAGTACGGCGAGCGCACCTACGAACCCGGTATAGAGGGCTGATCCCAGGAGCTGTACCGTCAGCAGGGACAGGGTGCGCGTGCCGGACTCGAGTACAATGAAAATCACCAGCAAACCGTTGTGTATCAGCGCGGTCACAAGTATGCCGACAAAGGCGCGGCGCGTCGAAAACAGCACGGCAACCCGCTCTCCGGGCGCAAAGAGTCCGATCACAAACCCGATCAGCGACTTGACAAACATGTGTACGCCCCAGGTGCCGTAAATGGCATCCATCAGGAGCCCCGATGCGGACCCGGCCATCAATCCGCTGACCCTGCCGAAGCGAATGCCCATCCAAACCACGTAGATCAGCACTACGTCGGGATAGGCACCCCACATGAGGAGGCGGCCGAAGAACAGCCACTGCAGCAGAACAACGGCAATACCTAGGAATGCAAGGCGAAGCGCATTCATGGACGGCGATCAGAGTCGTGGAACCGAACGGCTGCCCTGGTGTAGCGGCTGTCGCTGCCAGTGACCCTTATGGCTACACCACGCAGGAAACGAAAGCGGAGCACACCGGGTCGCCACCGCCGCAGGCGGCGAGCCCAGGCTACCATGCTGTTTACGCAGCACAATTATGCCCTGTTGGTGCTTGGCATCCTGGCCATCGTAGTGGGGTATGCGGCCATGCGAATCGAAAATGAGGTCGACGGCATTATCTCGCTGTATATCGCGCCGCTGCTCATTCTGGCGGGATATCTGGAAATCATCTACGCCATATTGTGGCGGCCCGGAGCCAAGGCAGACGATGTTCAGTAGAGCAGATACGGCGCTCGAAGCTCCCGGAATGCGTCCACGTCGTGCTCCCATGCACGAATAATGGTATCCGGGGTATCTCCCGCCAGAAGCAATTCTCCCAGCCGCTCCGTACCGGCGAGCCTGGTGAGCCAGGCCGGACGGGAGATCAGCGCCTCTTCACCCATGCGGTAGAAGGCCGACAGGATGTACATGCCCGTCTCCAGCGGCAGGTAGGCGCGGCGATCCGTAATGCGCAGGTGGATCCCGCCTAGCTGCCGATTGCTCAGCTTGGGGCTCGTGTCCATACCCGAAACGGGCCTGGGGGTAAACTCCACAGCCTCAAATCGCACGCCTGGCAGCGCACGGCCATTCAACTCTTCCGCAAGAAGCGAGCCGTCCGCCCAGGGAGCACCCAACAGCAAGAAGGGCGAGGTCGTGCCGCGTCCCTCGCTCGCGGCTGTAGCCTCAAAAAAGCAGGTGCCGGGATAAACCAGCGCTGTCTCGAACGTCGGAATGTTGGGGCTGGTCGCGACCCAAGGCAGCCCGGTATCGGGCCACTGCATGCCGCGCAGCCACCCCTCTGCCGGTATCACCGTAAGGTCCAGGTCTTCCAGCCCGGGAAGCATGGCTTCGCCGCGTACCATGAGCGCCAGCTCGCCAGCCGTCATTCCGTGCACCACGGGAATGGGATAACGGCCTACGAAGGAGGCGTGCTCCGGCTCAAGCACAAAGCCGGAAACGTACTCGCCCCCGAGCGGATTCGGGCGGTCCAGCACAACGAACGGTATGCCGGCCTCTGCCGCCGCCTGCATGGCGAGGCCCATCGTGGAAATGTACGTGTAGAACCGGGCGCCAATGTCCTGGATATCGAATACCAGTGCGTCGATGCCCTCCAGCATTGCGGGCGTTGGCTTGTTGACGCGCCCGTACAGGCTGAAGACAGGGGCGCCGGTCTCCAGGTCGACGCCGTCGGAGACGCCGTCTCCCGCCTCTTCCGTACCCCGCAGTCCGTGTTCCGGACCGAATATCGCTCCCACTTCAATATCCGGCGCTTCATGCACCAGACTTATCACGTGGCGGTCGCCAACCCGGGCCGTGTGATTGACAACCAGCCCGATACGCTGATCTCGCAACAGCTCGAATCCGCTCTCTGCCAGAACCTGTGCACCCGTCTTGACATCCTGAACGGGATGGCAGCACGTTAGCGCAAACAGTAGCTGGATCATGGGGGCGCCCAATCAGGAGGATAAGGCCACTAGACTGCGATCCGAAAAAAAGTAGGCCACTTCCTTACGGGCGTTTTCCACAGAGTCGGAGCCATGAACGATATTCTCACCCCTAGAAGATGCGAGGTCCCGCCTAATGGTTCCGGGCAGTGCCTCTTTCGGATCGGTGGCACCTATGAGCTGCCGGAAGGCGCTGACAGCGTCTTCCCGCTCCAATACCATGGGAACGCACGGACCGCTCGACATAAACCTCGTCAGCTCACCGAAAAACGGACGCTGTGCGTGGACCGCATAAAAGGCTTCCGCCTCCTTTCGCGAGAGGCGCATCATCTTCATGGCACGAACACGGAATCCGCCCGCTTCCATGCGGCGGATGACTTCCCCGACCAGGTTCTTGCGAACGCAGTCCGGTTTGAGAATGGCAAGAGTGTATTCCACGGCGACTGCTCTTTTTTGGGCGCCAAGATACGGCACACGCTCATCCCGGTTAGATCGAAATTGCGTAGGTTTACGGCGTTTGCTCACGATTCCTGCAAATCCATGACGAAATCAGCGCTACTTGTTTTGGCAGGTCTCCTGGCCTTTGGCTGTCAAACGGCAGAAGAAGCCAGCCGGCCCAATATAGTTTTCATTTTTACCGACGATCACACCGCGCGGGCCTTGAGTGCCTACGGGTCCGTGGTGAACGAGACGCCCAATCTCGACCGCATTGCTGTGGAAGGAATGCGCTTTGACCAGTGCCTGGTTACAAACTCCATTTGTGCCCCAAGCCGCGCCGTGATCCTGACAGGGAAGCACAGCCATATCAACGGCCAACTTACCAACGGCAACCGCTTTGACGGCGCGCAGCAGACGTTTCCGAAATTGCTGCAGCAGGCTGGCTACCAGACGGGCATGATCGGAAAATGGCATCTGCAAAGCGAGCCCACCGGGTTTGACCACTGGCAGGTGCTCATCGGGCAAGGACCGTATTACAACCCCCGCTTCCTCATACCGGGCGATACCGTGCGCATTGAGGGCTACACCACGGACATCATCACGGATCTTGCCCTGGAGTGGCTGGAAGCGGGGCGGGACCCGTCGAAGCCGTTCATGCTCATGTACCAGCACAAGGCGCCGCACCGCGGCTGGCATCCCGGACCCGGCCATTTCGAGATGTATGCCGACGAGGATATTCCGGAGCCATCCAACCTGTTCGACGACTACAGCAACAGGGCATCTCCGGCAGCGGAACAGGGCATGACGATTGCGCGGCACCTCGACGTAAGAGACCTCAAGCTGCAAGCACCAGGCAGCATGAACGACGAGCAGAGGGCTGCCTGGGAAGCGGTCTACGGACCCCGCAATGCAGCTTTCCACGCCGCAAGCCTGGAAGGTGACGATCTTACGCGGTGGAAGTACCAGCGCTATGTGAAGGAATACCTGCGCACGGTCGCAGGCGTAGACGATAACGTGGGGCGCATGCTGGACTACCTGGATGCCTCGGGGCTCACCGACAACACCGTCGTCATCTACTCCTCGGACCAAGGTTGGTATCTCGGAGAACATGGCTGGTATGACAAGCGGTGGATGTACGAGGAATCCCTCGTCACGCCTCTGCTCGTGCGCTGGCCGGGACAGGTGGAACCTGGGTCCGTCAATGGCGCCATGGTGTCCAACCTCGACTTTGCGGCGACTTTCCTGGACCTGGCCGGCGTCGAAGTTCCCGCGGACATGCAGGGACGCAGCCTGAAACCGCTTTTTCTTGGCGAAACGCCAGGCGACTGGCGCACCAGCCACTACTACCACTATTACGAATACCCGGGCTATCACTGCGTGGAGCGCCACTACGGCGTTCGCACGGCGGGGCACAAGCTCATCTACTACTACAACCGGGATGAATGGGAGCTCTTTGACCTTGCCAGTGACCCGACGGAGATGAACAGTGTGTATGGGCAGGAAGCCTATGCCGCAGTGGAAGCGGAATTGAAGCGGGAGCTGGACCGCCTTCGCGAGCTCTATGCCGTTCCCGAAGACGAGCGGCCAACGGGGCCGTGCATACCCAATGAGCATGGAGCTCCCATCCGGACCGGCTAGCGACCCGGTCGCCTGATCATGCTTCGACGCGCCATCTGCGTACTGTGCACTGCGTCACTTGCGGCCGTATGGGCCGTCGCGCAGGTGCCGCATCCTTCCGAGGTTTTTTCCTTCACTCCGGGAGACGACTACAAGCTGGCCACCTACCAGCAAATGGTGGACTACTACGAGGCGCTGGATGCGGCCAGCGACCGGGTAGCGCTTCGCCGGATCGGTACCTCGGTGCTGGGAAGACCGCTCCTCTTGCTCTTTATCTCCAGTGAGGAAAACCTGCGGGATCTCGAGCGGTGGCGGGCTGCCAGTGAAAAGCTCGCGCGTGCACGCGTAAGCGACGAGGAGGCCGTCCTCCTGGCTGAGGAAGGCAAGGCAGTGGTCTGGATTGACGGAGGTCTGCATGCTACTGAAGTAGCCGGGGCTCAGATGACGCCGCTTCTCGCCTGGCGCGTCGCTACAGAGGAGTCGGCCGAGATGAGGCACATCCGGGAGCACGTGGTGCTGATGCTGATGCCCGTGATGAATCCGGACGGGCTCGACATCATCGCATCATGGTACGCCCACACGCTGGACACGCCGTACGAGGCGACGCAGCCGCCGTGGCTCTACCACCACTATGTGGGCCACGACAACAACCGCGACTGGTTCATGAACAACATGCCCGAGTCGCAGGCCGTTACGGACGTGCTCTACAACGAGTGGTATCCCCAGATTGTCTACAACCATCACCAGACCAGCCCGAGCTGGACACGCATTTTCCTGCCGCCGTTTGCCGATCCCGTAAATCCGCGCATCCATCCAGGCGTCACAACGGGCGTCAATCTGGTTGGGACAGCCATGGCGAACCGGTTCGCCATGCGAAAAATGCCGGGCGTGGTGTCGGGCGTCATCTACAGCATGTGGTGGAACGGCGGCATGCGCACCGTGCCCTACTTCCACAATATGATCGGAATCCTTACGGAGACAGGGCACGCGACTGCCTCTCCCCGATTCTTTGATCCCGACTCCATTCCGCAGACGGTCGGCGGCAGGCGGGGTGCCGGGCATCCAACCAGCGGCACCAACATCTTCTACCCTTATCCTTGGGAAGGCGGGCCATCGCACTTCCGGGACCCGGTACGCTATATGATCACCGGTTCGCTGGCTGTGCTAAGGCTTGCGGCTGACCGCAAGCGCCAGTGGCTCTACAACATTTACGCCATGGGGCGGGATGCCATCGAGCGCCGTGACGGGCACTTTGCCTACGTGATACCCGCCGCGCAGTGGAACAAGGGCGAGGATCTGAGCCTCGTGAACCTGCTCCGGCTCGGAGGGATCGAAATCGAGCGGGCAACCGAGGCTTTCGAGGCGGCCGGAGAATCTTACGCGGCCGGGTCCTTCATCATCAAGACTGCGCAGCCGTTTCGGCCGTACGTCGAAGATCTACTCGAACGGCAGGATTACCCCGACCGGCGCCGTACGCCGGATGGCCCTCCCGAAACGCCGTATGACCTGGCAGGCTGGACGCTCCCCCTGCAGATGGGCGTAAATGTGGTGCGTGCAGATTCAGCCTTCGAGGCCGCAACCGTGCCTGTAACCGCGCCCGTGCGCCATGCTCCGGGCACGGTAGTCGGAAGTGGGCCGCTTTACCTTTTTTCCCGCCGACCCAACCGCAATACAGAGGCCGCACTCAGGCTACTCAAGGCCGGCGCGCAGGTATACTGGCTCGCCGACACGCTGAGAACGGATTCCGCCACGGTATGGGAGCCCGGCACTTTCATGGCTAGAGGAAGGCGGCGGGCTATCGAGGAAACCGCGCGGGAAACTGGAGCGGACTTCATTGCCACCGATGCCGATCCCGAGAGGCATGCCCTGAGGGAGCCGCGCGTCGGCCTATACAAGTCATGGGTCAGCTCCATGGACGAAGGGTGGACGCGCTGGCTGCTCAAGTCATACACTTTCGCCGTTGACACGCTGCACGACGCCGATGTCCAAAGCCGTGACCTCGCGGGGTATGATGCCATTATCCTGCCCAGCCAGAGTCCGTCTGCGATCCTGCGCGGACACGGGACGGGGTTGATGCCAGATCCGTACACAGGCGGACTGGGAGTAGAGGGCGCTCTCGCGCTCAAGGCCTACGTGGAAGGAGGAGGTATGGTCGTAGCCCTTGATGCTGCTAGCGACTTCGTTATTGAACAGTTCGGGCTGCCGGTGGAGAACGTTGTCGCGGGGACTTCTGAGCGCTCGTTTTTCATACCGGGCTCGCTGGTACGCATCGAGGTAGACACTTCCTCGCCCCTTGGCTTCGGCATGCAGCCGGAGACGGCCGCTTCATTTGTCCGGAGCCGGGCATTCAGTACCGTGAGAAGGTCTCCAAAGGGAGAGGGGGGCGCCATGCAGATCTTGCCCGCGCCTCCGCTGCCTGTTGAAGTCGTTGCCCGTTATCCGGAAGAAGATCTGCTCATGAGCGGCTGGGCTCTGGGGGCCGAGAGCCACATTGGCGGCGCAGCGGCCATGCTGCAAGTGGGACTGGGTCGCGGCAGGGTCGTCCTTTTCGGCTTTCGACCGCAGTTTCGGGGACAATCCAGAGTGACGTACAAGCTGCTCTTCAACGCGCTGTTGGCTTCCACTATTGACTAGTGAGCGGCCGACGAGGACGAACCGGTCCGATGACGCCGATCCGGATCTTCATCAGCAGTGTCCAGCAAGAATTCGCGCGGGAGCGGGAGCAATTGCGGGACTATTTGCGCGGCGATCCTCTCATGCGGCGATTCTTCGAGGTATTCCTCTTCGAGGACATGCCAGCCGCTGACCGGCGGCCCGGCGACGTTTACCTGGAAGAAGTCGAGCAATGCGAAATCTACGTAGGCCTTTTCGGCAGCGAGTACGGGCAGCAGGACGCCGCTGGAATGTCCGCTACCGAGCGCGAATTTGACCGCGCAACCGCGCTGGAAAAGCACCGGTTGATCTTCCTGAAGGGGTCCGCGGGAGCCGAGCGGCACTCGAAGATGCAGGCACTGATCGGCAGGGCACAAGCCGGATTGGTCAGAAGGCGTTTCTCTACCCAGGCCGAGTTGGTGGCAGGAGTGTATGCCGCGCTCGTCCAATACCTCGAAACAAGGCAACTCTTGCGCTTCGGGCCGTTCGATGCGGCACATTGCGCGGGGGCCACGATGGACGACTTGAATGTTGAGGTCATGTCCCGCTTCATCCGCGTGGCGAGGAGATCGCGGCAATTCACGCTGCCGGAAGAGACTCCTCTGGCGGACCTTCTAAGGCACCTGAACCTGTTGAACAGGGGACGACTCACCAACGCCTCGGTGTTGCTGTTCGGCAGAACCCCGTAGCGTTTCCTGATCTCTTCCGAGGTCAAGTGCGCACACTTCCACGGAACCACGGTTGCCTAGTCGATTCCTTCCTACCAGATCTACAAGGGCACGGTCTTCGAGCTCGTGGACCAGGCAACGGACTTTGTGCTGAGCAAGATCGCTCTCGCCGCGGGCACGAGGGCGGAGACCGTGCAAGCACCCGTGACATACGAGGTCCCGAAGGAGGTTGTGACGGAGGCCATAGTGAACGCGGTGGCGCACCGGGATTACACCGGCAACAGCAGCGTCCAGGTCATGCTATTTGAGGACCGTCTCGAAGTCCTGAACTCGGGTCGCCTGCCGCCGCCGCTTACGGTGGAGAAGCTGCGCGTGGCGCACCATTCGCTTCCTGCAAACCCGCTGATTGCAGAGTCGATGTACCTGCTTCGCTACATCGAGACGATGGGAACCGGGACGGTGCACATGATCCGCCGCTGCCGCGAGGCGGGCATTCGGGAGCCCGAGTTTGAGGTGGGCGCGGGCTTCCTGATCCGGATCTGGCGACCGGCGGTCGAGGATAGTCAGCTCAGATCCGTTCACAAGGCTGCCCGGGAAACCCGCCGCGCCGCGCAGGAGACTACCCAAGAAACCGGTGAGACTACCCAAGAAACCAGTGAGACTACCCAAGAAATCGGCGAGACTACCCAAGAAATCGGCAGCAAGACAGCTTCAATGCCGACAAGGGACCGCATCCTCGCACTCCTGCGCAGCGATCCGACGCTGACTCGCACAGCCCTGGCACCCCTCATCGGTATCACGCCAAATGGCGTTACCATCTTGACAAGCTGAAAAAAGCGGGCCGAATCCGCCATATCGGACCGACCAGGAAGGGGCAGTGGGAAATCCTGGAATCCGAATCGAGCCGGTCGTGACGCCTGTTGGCGAACTTCGAGCCCGGACCCGGATGCGGGGCGTCGCGCTGTTCGGAAACAGTCCAGAGCTGCGCACATGCTGCTCGTCAACGCGTTTTGGGCTTCCGCTCTTGACAATGGGCCGGAAGGCAGTTTACTTCGAAACAAACCATGCAACCTAATCCCACCTGCACTATGACGGACGCCAGACAAGATTTTTCGCGGCGCGATTTTCTCGCCCTTGCAGCCGGCAGCACACTCATTGTGCCGCGCCATGTCCTGGGAGGACCTGGCTACAGGGCACCAAGTGACCGGCTCAATATTGCCGGAGTCGGAGTTGGTGGAAGAGGACAGCAGGTCCTGGCCGGTGCCAGCGGCTTCGACAACGAAACCGGATCCACAGTGGACAATGTCGTTGCGCTCTGCGACGTGGACGATACACGCGCAGCCGGCAGCTTCGAGCGCTACTCCGGTGCCAAGAGATTCAGGGACTATCGGGTAATGCTCGAGGAAATGGGAGACAGCATCGATGCCGTAGCGGTGGCCACGCCGGACCACATGCACGCCGTCGTTGCCATGGCCGCAATGCAGCTGGGCAAGCATGTCTACGTTGAAAAGCCCCTTACGCACGACATTCATGAAGCCCGGGCCCTGACGGAGGCAGCCCGCCGGTATGGAGTTGCCACACAAATGGGCAACCAGGGCAACTCCGGAGAAGGCATTCGCCAGGTCTGCGAGTGGATCTGGGCCGGCGTCATCGGGGATGTGCATGAAGTACACACATGGACCAACCGGCCCGTGTGGCCTCAGGGGCTGACGCGACCCAACGAGACGCCACCCGTGCCCGAATCGCTGGACTGGGATCTTTGGCTGGGTACTGCCCCCAAGCGGCCCTACCATCCGGCGTATCTGCCCTTCAGCTGGCGCGGCTGGTGGGATTTCGGCACGGGAGCGCTGGGAGACATGGCCTGCCATATTGTGGATCCTGTCTTCAAGGCGCTGAAGTTGGGCTATCCCACGAGCGTGGAGGCCAGCGCGTCTGTCTTTGTGGAGAACTGGCGACCCATCGACAATCTGGAGAGTGCGCCCAATTCGTCCATAATTCGTTTCGAGTTCCCGGCCAGGGGCGACATGCCCCCGGTCCGGGTGAACTGGTACGACGGAGGACTGCTGCCGCCACGCCCGGACGAGCTCGGTGACGACGAGCAGATGGGAGATGGCGGAGGCGGCTGCCTATTCCTGGGCTCGGATGGCAAGATCATGTGCGAGACATACGGATTCAACCCAACGCTCCTGCCTACATCCGCTATGGAGGGATTTGTACCGCCTCCCAAGGAATTGGCGCGTGTCGACGGAGAAATGAGTGCGCACCAGCGCGTGTGGGTTGATGCTTGCAAGGGCGGCCCGGCATGCAGTTCAAGCTTCGACTACTCCGGACCGTTTACCGAAATGATCCTGATCGGCAATCTTGCCCTGCGAACGTTCATGCTGCCGGAAGTATTCCAGGATGCGGCGGGGCGGAATCGGAGTCGCTACAGTGGACGCATCAAGCTTAAGTGGGACGGCGACAACATGCGCGTGACCAATTACGACCTAGCCAACCAGTTTGTCGAAAGGACGTACCGTGAAGGCTATACCCTCTAGGCGGTAAACCGGCGGCTTGTGGACTTCCGATTCAGCTTCGCTCGCGGCAAGCCGCGGCATTGCCCTGCCTTGATCGGATCAGGCTGTCGCCCGCACCCTTCCCGGCTGCCGAGCCCGGGCGGTCACAGGCCGATCTCCATGTCGGCATGCGCAGAATTGGTGAATCTTGCTCGAATGGGACCGGGAACTTTACGGGGACTGAAGTCTGGAGCGGGGGCCTAGACAGGATGCCAAAGCAAATTTTCGCTGCTTTCGGCTGTTACCTTGCTTCGCGTAGCTGCTTCTTCAGGCGGAGCCGGTGCGATGAATCCTGGAAAGCCTGGGCGGATGGACGTACCTCGGTAATTGCCCGGAAGGGCAACCGCGCCGCCGTTTCGCCAGTGGGGCCAGGAGGCCTTTGGCCTACCGACACCAAGTCAGCGCCTGCGTCAAGGACAGCGGCCGCCAGAGCAAGCCATGACCGTCAGTGCTGCGCCCCTGCGCATCGACCAGCCGACACGACGCAAATGGCGCAATGAGCAAAAGATCACTCGACAGGGCAAATGGCGGGAATGGCCACGCCCCGAACCTGCCGTGGGATCTCTTCGCCAACTATCAGACAGATCCGCGCTTCTACGATGAAATGTTTGATTCCGATGATGGGCCGCGCGAACACTGCCGGGAGCTATGGGAAGTGCTCAAGGACGTGCCGCATGACCAGATCGCACAGTTGCAGAAGCGCGCAGAGCGGTCTTTCCTGCATGACGGAATCACGTTCTCCGTCTACGGGGAAGAAAGTGCGCAGGAGCGGATAATTCCCATCGACATCATTCCGCGGCTAGTCAGCGCCGAAGACTGGGGCTTTCTCGAGCGCGGGTTGCGGCAAAGGATCAAGGCGCTGAACCTGTTCCTCCTTGATATCTATTCTGCGGGCAAGATACTGACCGACGGCGTCATACCTGTCGACCTTGTCCGCGGCTGCCCGCAGTACCGGACGGAGATGCGCGGAGTAAACGTCCCCCTTAATGCCTACGTGTCTGTCTGTGGCACCGACATCGTCCGGACCCGCGAGGGCTTTGTCGTACTTGAGGACAACCTGCGTGTGCCGTCCGGAGTCTCCTACATGCTAGCCAACCGGCAGGCAGTGAAGACCAGCTTGCGAAACTTATATCGGCGGCATCGTGTGCGCGACATCGAACACTATGGTGCGCTCCTCCGGCAGACCCTGGCCGAGCTTGCGCCGCATTCCGTTTCCGACCCCACTGTCGTACTGCTTACCCCGGGCGTTTACAATTCGGCCTTCTACGAGCACATGTTCCTCGCACAGGAGATGGGTGTTGAGCTCGTGCAGGGAAGTGACCTCCTGGTTCACAATGGATTCGTGTACATGCGCACAACGGAAGGACCGCAACGCGTGGATGTTATATACCGCCGGATAGACGATGACTATACCGACCCGCTGACTTTCCGTGCCGATTCCCAACTTGGTACGCCGGGCCTTTTCCAGGCCTACAGGCTAGGAAACGTTGCCATCGCGAACGCCCCGGGCACCGGGGTCGCGGATGACAAGAGCGTCTATGCCTACGTTCCGGAGATTGTCCGCTACTATCTGGGCGAGGAGCCGATTCTTGCCAACGTAGAGACCCACCTTTGCCGCGATCCCGAGGGGCTGGAATACACTCTCGACAACCTCGACCAACTTGTCGTCAAGACCGTAGGGGGATCGGGAGGCCACGGCATGCTGGTAGGGCCGCATGCCTCTGCGACCGAACGCGCGGCGTACGCTGAGGGGATTCGCCAGGACCCGGCAAACTTCATCTCTCAGCCCACGCTGGATTTGTCCTGTGCTCCGTGCCTGGCGAAGGAGGGTGCAGCACCACGCCATGTAGATCTCCGGCCCTTCGTTTTGCGGGGCCACAAGACCCGCCTGGTACCGGGAGCCTTTTGCAGGGTTGCGCTGACCGCCGGCTCCCTCGTTGTCAATTCGAGCCAGGGCGGTGGCGGGAAGGATCTCTGGGTCTTGCCGGACTGACCCATGCTGTCACGAAGTGCGCAGGGACTCTACTGGATCGGGCGCTATCTTGAGCGGGCGCAGCACGGCTGCCGGCTGCTAACGGAGCAATTCGAGACTCTCACGGATCGGCCGGTGCGGGAAGTCGAGCTGAGCTGGAGGCGCCTGTATGGTGCGTTGGGCCGGGTGCCTATTGGAGGCGATCTTGATTCCAACCTGGGTGATGACTGGTTCATGTTGGCGGACGCCTATACGCTCGCCGCTGACCTGACCTTCGAGGTCAAGAATTCCGATTCGATCCGCAATTGTCTGGGAGCTGCGCGGGAGAATGCCCGCCAGGTGCGCAATACCCTCAGCAAAGACATGTGGACCTGCCTCAACCTCGCTTTTCTCGGCATGCGTGAAGTAGGTATTGAGGACATCTGGAAGGACAGGCCCGCGACGTTTTACCAGTACGCCGAGAACGCCGTGCGGACGTTTTCCGGGATTGCAGCCAGCACGATGTACCGTGACGAGAGGTGGCATTTCCTGCAGCTGGGCCAGTTCGTCGAGCGAACACAATTGCTTGCCAGGTTGCTTGATGTTCAGCTGGCCACATATCCTTCCAGCGAGGGGCCGGCCTCCGCCGACTGGCTCTCACTGCTGCGTATTTGCGACGCACAGCTAACCTATCGCCGTCTTT
Source organism: Rhodothermales bacterium (assembly GCA_965207385.1). Classification (GTDB taxonomy): domain Bacteria; phylum Bacteroidota; class Rhodothermia; order Rhodothermales; family Bin80; genus CAZXEU01. Next base: position 1,099,480 of record CBDBLZ010000021.1, on the reverse strand, counting down.
TTTCCATTCGTATCCAGCCACCCCTGGTGGTGAGATTTCTGTTGACTGATCCGCTGCTGGCACGCTCAATCCGCTATTGCGTGGGAAAGATTTCGGATGCCCTTGCCGTGATTTCTGCAGGAAGTCCTCTTTCGGTCGAAGCAGGTCGCCGAGTTGGCCGAATGGTCGCCAGGATCGATTGCGACTGGCCAAACCATGACTTTGAGGATGAGGACGCCACGCGCTCCCACCTTCAGCAGGTCGGAGAGTCCTCGCGTCTGCTCCATGACGACATCAGGACGGCCTATTTCGACTACGAAATCGAGGATGCTCCCCGGGTATGACTTCTCTCGCAGCACGCCGGCTGAGAATCGAGCACACATCCGAATTCCGTTACCGGGAAACGGTAAGGGGCAGCCTCCTCATTCTCAGACTGCAGCCGCGGCAAAGCAGCCGTCAACAGCTGCTTGGTTTCGCGCTCGATATCACGCCGATCGCAGAGCCCGTGGCCTTCCGCGACTCTTTTGGCAATGCCAGCTATCTCGTCAACATACACCGCAAGCACGTTAGCACGAGGGTGCATTCCTCCTCAGAGGTTGAAGTCAGCGCCGATCAGGACTCATCCGACCAGACTCCGAGTTGGGAATTCCTGGCGGCAACCACGGACCCGATCCGCTACTGGGATTTCCTGAATCCAAGCCGGCTAGTGTTCCCGTGCGCGGCCCTTGATTCCTTCATTGCGAAACATGGAATCCGTAAAGGAACTGCTCCGCTGTCGTCACTTCTTGCCTTGGCGGCCGAGCTCCACGAGTCATTCACGTACGAGCCCGGCAGCACTGTAGTCCATTCGCCGCTTACGCAGGTACTGGAGACGGGCAGAGGCGTCTGCCAGGACTACACGCACGTAATGCTTGCTATCGCCCGAAGCTGGGGCATCCCCGGTCGTTACGTCTCTGGCTATCTCCACAACGAAGGCACAGGTGGTCTGCAGTCTGCCGTCAGTGCGAGTCATGCCTGGGCAGAATTCCTCTTGCCGGGACCAGGCTGGGTAGGTATCGATCCGACCAACAATACGCTGGCCGATTCCCGACACGTGCCTGTAGCCACCGGACGAGACTACTTCGACGCAGCTCCCACCCGGGGCACCGTCTTCGGCGGAGGAGAATCGAGCCTGGAGGTACAAGTCTCCGTGGCAGAAGCCGGCAAGCCAGGAACCGCAGCCCCGCCGCGCGTCGAAACCCGGACCTACGTCCAGAGGTCTCAGGTGCCTCCTTCTAGGAGGGTCGTTAGCGATAGCCACGATCAATAGCCGGAATCGGTCGCGGCGTTTACTTGCATATCCTCTAGCCCTGCTGCCTCGTGCATGTCGACCGAGCCCGGCAGCGGCGACACACGTTTCAGCACCCAGTCGAAAACAGGCTCCGTCGCTATTTATCTTGCCGAGGGGTCGCAACCAGGGCAGCCCGCACCTGACATGAATCGGCATTGCGTACGAACGAATTTCACCAAGAGTTGAATCCGAGGGCCTCTAGATTGCGCGGCTATTCGGACGTTGCCAATTGGCAAAGGAGAAGCCGAGACACATTGCAAACCGGGTTGACTATCTCGGACGTAAAGCGTAACGTGCGGCGTCCAAAAACATCCCGAGCCGCTGCCGATGAATCCGTTTGACACCCATGGCGCTCCCAGCTGGGCTGAGCTGCTGGCCGCTGACGCCGACAAGGCCGCAGCATTCTATGCGAATGTTTTCGGCTGGGATGACCACCCGATGCAGATCGAGGGCACCGGCGGCCACTATCACATCATGAAAGCCGGCAGCACAAACGCTGCCGGCATCATGACGCGACCCGATCCCTCGATGCCTCCTTGCTGGTGCTTCTATATCACGGTAGAGGATGCAGACGGCATGGCGGCGCAGTTGCAAAAGGCGGGCGCGAAAGAGGTTTCTCCCGTAATGGAGGCTCCCGGAATTGGCCGGTTTTGCTGGTTCCTGGATCCCCAGGGTGCCTACCTTGCCGTGATCAGCTACTTCGACCGGGAGGGAGAGGAGATGCTGGACAGGTTCGAAAAGGCTTTTGCCACGCACGGCCTTTTCAGCTGGCTTCAGTTGCAAACGAAGAATGTCGGTCAGGCCTGCGACTTCTATTCAGGTGTGTTCGGCTGGAAGACAGAAGTCATTGAGATGGCTACCGGACCGTACCTCACCATAATGGTCGGCGACGCAGGCGTTGGCGGCGTGATGCCGATCACGCAACCGGAAGTGCCACCGCACTGGTCCGGTTACGTGACCGTCGGCGACGCCGATGCCGCGCTTGCGCGCGCGGTAAGCGGTGGCGGCAGCGTCGTTCTGCCCGCCTTTGATGTTTCCGGAGTCGGGCGTTTGGCGCAGTTTGCAGATCCGCAGGGAGCCCATTTGGCCATTGCGGCATACGAAAAGCAGGATTCGTAAGGATTCTCCAGCCAGCCGACAAAGAAGGTCATGCCGCTTGAACTGGGTGCATTCTCCATCAGCCTCGCCGTCAAGGACCTGGCGGCCTCGCGCGCCTTCTACGAAGCGCTTGGATTTACGGTGACAGGTGGCAGCAGCGAGCAGCGCTACCTCATCATGATGAACGGGCTTGCCATTATCGGACTGTTCCAGGGGATGTTTGAAAAGAACATTCTCACATTCAACCCCGGTCTGAACCATGCCGCGGAGCAGCTCGAGGACTTTACCGATATTCGGGATATCCAGCGCAAGCTGAAGGAGCAGGGCCTGACGCTGATCCAGGAAGCCGACGAAGCGGGCTCGGGACCCGCCAGCTTTGTGCTTGAGGATCCGGACGGCAACCCCGTCCTGGTAGACCAGTTCTTCTAGGCGCGTCAGCCGACAGGGAGTTATGGGAGTGGACCGGTCGATGCCCATACCGCTCGGGCGCGATACCCCTGGAATTCTGCGCCGCAAGCGATTTGCAAGGCGCAGTTAAAACAGAGGCGTTAAAACCTGTAGCGCTCGCAAGCACTCCGGCCGTGCAGTGGACCAGGTGCATGCCACAGCACCCGGGGTATCGCCGCCTGGACTGGTCGGAGCCGGTGCGAGGGATCAAAGGAGCGCACGCTCCAGCTCAGGCCAATACAGCGTCGATAATTCTTCCACCCACATCGGTCAGCCTGATGTCGCGCCCGCTGAACCGGTATGTCAATCGTTCATGCTCCATGCCGAGGAGGTGCAGCATGGTCGCATGCAAGTCATGTATCGTGGTGATGTTTTCAACGGCCCGGTAGCCGTATTCATCCGTGGCTCCGTAAACGGTGCCGCCCCGGATTCCGGCGCCAGCCAGCCAAATGCTGAACGCAGAAGGATTGTGGTCCCGCCCGTCCACTCCCTGGGCAAAGGGTGTACGCCCGAATTCGCCCGCCCAGATCACCAGCGTCTCCTCCATCAATCCGCGAGCCTTCAGGTCCTTGAGAAGACCCGCTATTGGCTGGTCCACGGCGTGGGCGTTGCGCTCGTGCCCTTCTTTCAGATTCGCATGCTGATCCCACCTTGGAGTCTCAACCCGAGGACACGTTAATTCGACGAACCGCACTCCTCTCTCGACAAGCCGACGCGCCATAATGCATTGCGCGGCATAGCCGCGCGTGTGCGGATCCGTGGAATCCATTCCATATAGTCTCCTGGTTGCCTCCGTTTCGCTGGCCATATTCGTCAGCTCGGGCACTGACGCCTGCATGCGAAACGCCAGCTCATAGTTGGAGATCGTCGACTCTACGTGCTGGGCCGGACCAATGCGTCCTAGCAGTCGCTGGTCCGCCTTTCTCATCAGTGCAAGCTTGCGCTGCTGAATTTCGGAGGATTCCTCCAGCGGGTCTATGTTCGCGAGCGGCCGCTCGCCTGCACGAAATATCGAGCCCTGGTACGAGGCAGGCAGGAACCCGCTGTTGAAATTGTCCAGGCCACCCGATGGGATCAGTCCACCATCAAGTATCACATAACCCGGAAGATTCCGGTTTTCGCTACCAAGGCCGTACGTGACCCATGCTCCCATCGAAGGACGGCCCTGTAAGCCAATCCCTGTATGGAGAAAATAATTCGCATTCGTATGCTCCGGAAAGTCCGCGACCATCGACCTGATCACGGCAAGGTCGTCTGCGCACTCCCCTACGTGCGGAAAGAGATCACTCACTTCCAGGCCGGATTCCCCGTAGCGACGGAAGCTCCAGGGGCTCTGCATGATGGTCCCGACATCGTCGAATTGCGTGGCATCCACTTTGAACTTGTCGCGAGGATTTTCTCCGTGTTCGCGCGACAACCGGGGCTTCGGATCGAAGCTGTCCACCTGCGAGACACCGCCGTCCATATAGAGAAAGATTATGCTGCGTGCCCTGGGCACCCGGTGCGCCGCTCGTAGTGGACGGATTTCAGGGTCTATCGGCGCGGCAACCTGCCCGAGCACCCGGCCGAATGCTCCACTGCCCATGAGCCCCATCAGGGCAACACTCCCAAACCCGTTGCGGCAAAGGGAGAGCATTTCACGCCGGGTCATCCGGCACTGGAGGCGATGGTTGCCAGACACTAGAGCAGGTACAGGAATTCCTTCAGATTGAATACGACATGCACATAGTCGGCCCACAATTCAGTGGTGCCTAGCAACTCCGAGTCGCCGAGCTCGCGCCGCAAGCCCTCCATGGCAAAGTAGGCCAGGCCGTCCTCGATCTCCTCAGCAGAGGCGGGCCGCGAGAGCGCCTTCACGTAGATGTGCCGGATCCTGCCCGCGACATCCAGGCCATCCATGGCAACAAGCGAATCGGCCCATACGCGGGCCTGCTGCGCCACAAACGGATCGTTGAGCATGGTAAGAGACTGTGCCGGCACGTTGGTGGTGTTGCGCGCGCCAAACGTAGAAAACGGAATCGGCCGGTCAAATGCCAGCATCATGGGCGAAAGGAAGTTGCGCCTTACCTCCTGGTAAACGCTTCGCCGGCCTGCACCGTCAAGCGGTCCGGATGTCTCCGGGCGGCCCGGTCCATTCATGAATTCCGTCAAATGTGTAGGCACGGATGGCCCATACATGGTCGTATCAAGCGCCCCGGACACAGCCAGAACTGCATCGCGAATGGCCTCTGCGTCCAGCCGGCGAACAGAGTAGTGACTAAGAAGCAGGTTCAGGGGATCGCGCGTGCGAGCCGGTTCAGATGCCACTGTTGATCGCTGGAAAGCCTCGGAAAGCAACATCTCACGCAGCACAGCCTTCGTCGACCAGCCCTGCTCCACAAATCGCAGCGCCAGGTAATCCAACAGCTCCGGATGTGTTGGCAGCGCGCCCTGCGCACCAAAATTGTCCACCGTCTCGACGATGCCGCGGCCGAATGCATGATGCCAGAGGCGATTGACCATGACCCTGGCTGTCAGGGGATTCATCGGGCTCGCTATGGCACGGGCAAGATCGTATCGTCCGCTTGAAGAACCACCAAAGGGCTTCGGCATTTCGGAGAGTGCGGAGAGAAAGCGATGCGGAACGGGTGCCTCACCCAGCGTCTGGTAGTTCCCGCGCACAAAGACCGGACTTTCAATCCTGTCTCCTTCGGTTACGGCCATGACGTACGGAAAGTCCTCCAGCCTGGCACGCCTGTCTTCCCGCGGCCTGAGGTAAGGGCTGACTTCAAGTCTGGGCAAGGCGCCCGCTGCCAGCGCTTCGTTGATGGCTCTGACCTGGAGTGCGGCGGCCTCGCCCGCCACCCATGCATCAACAGACTCGCGCACGGACGGCAGTGCAGCGCTGCCCGATTCCGGTGGTGCCAATGGCCCCGGCGCTGCGCTGTCGAACAGCACCGCGTACGCCGCCTCAACATAGGCGGAGTCGTCCAGGATTATGCGATGAATACCGGTTATGTATTGCGGTAGATGGAACCTGCCAACCAGAAACTCGATGTATGCCTTGCGTCCCTTCCATAACTCCACGTTAAAGCGGTACGTGGAGAGTGTAGGGCTATTCACCTCCGCCTGTATGGTTTGGAAGATGGGCGGATTGATGAGCTGGAAGTTGTCCACGATCAACCTGATGGTGGATCCCTGGCCCGCCGCCACGACGTGGATACTATCCATGTCCAGTGTAAACGTAGGCGATCGCAAGGCCCCGGGCATACCCGCAGCTATATTCCTGCTCGACACAACGCCAGCGACGAGACTGTCAACCCTGCCGCGCTCGGTTACGAGACGACCCTGCTCCGGTTTGGGCCCGAAAGCGGGGCCTTGCGGAAACCACCCGTCATATGAGCCGCCCGTAAAGTCCCCAATCATGCGCCAGTCGGCCGTCGAATCCACTTGCAGCCACGGCCCACGCCTCGCAGGAGGCATCGTCCGATGGCTGACCGGCAAAGCAGTCCGGCCGTCCAGCGAGAGCTTCCAGGCACCGCCCAGACCGCCGCGAACCTTGCTGCGCATCGCCTGCAGGGAATCGATGCGGGCTTGCTGGCTTGACGATACAAGCGGGGTATAGGTAAAGCGCGTACTCTCGAATATGCCGTAGAAGGCGTAGTAGTCCGTTGTCGGGATGGGATCAAACTTGTGGTCGTGGCACCGTGCGCAGGCCAGGGTCAACCCCTGGAAGGTCTTGGACGTGACGTCTATGATGTTGTCTATGCGGTCTGCCTCGTCCTGCCGGGTGTCCACCGGGCTGTGCTTGCCTTCACCCAGCGCCAGATAGCTGGTACCGATTAAGGATTCGTCGTACCCGTGCACCGGATGCAGTCTGGGCTGTGCCAGTTGATCTCCCGCCAGGTGTTCGATCACGAGGCTGTCATATGGCAGGTCGGCATTGAAGGCCCGGATGAGGTAGTCCCGGTAGCGCCACGCACCCTGTATCGTGAAATCGAACTCATGCCCCTTGGACTCGGCAAAGCGGACCAAATCAAGCCAGTGACGCGCCCACCGCTCTCCGTACCTGGGTGAGTCCAGAAGCTGGTCCACAAGCTGTTTGTAGGCACTTGCGGAAGTGTCCTCGACGAAACTCCGCAGCTCGTCCAGCGTGGGGGGCAGTCCGGTCAAGACAAATGAGGCCCGCCGCGCGAGATCTTGCTTCGAGGCGCGGGCAGCCGGGGGCAGCCCCTCCATCGCAAGCCTCTCGTCTATGAGTTCGTCGATGGAACTGCCGGATCCGGAGGGCCAAGCCGGACGAATCAGCGCCCATGGCGGCTTGTACTCCGCGCCCTGATCAATCCATCGGGCAATCAATGCGATTTCGCGCGGACTCAGGCGATGGTTGGATTCCGCCGGGGGCATGCGCTCCTCGGCATCCTCGGATGTGACGCGGCGAATCAGCAGGCTGCGCTTGGCGCTTCCCGGATGAATGGCCCGCCCACCCCCTTCGCGCCTGGCCGTTGACGCAGCACGCAAATCCAGGCGCAGGTTGGCCTCCCGCGTACTTGCATCAGGACCATGGCACACATAGCACGTATTCGACAGCACCGGCCGGACATGGAAATTGTAGTCGACACGTTCCGGCAGGTCAAAGCGCTGATCGGGCTGCGAACATGCCGTGACCATGCCGGCCGCTACCGCAACCGCGCCCCAACGCACAGCCCAGGAAAGAACATGGCGCGAAGGCGACCACATATGCCCAGCGTTCCCGTTACTTGAATCCGGTGTGAATTCCTACCGGGTCATGGGACGTTTTGTTCGCCTGCAAGCGCGGAAGGCTTTACGCGAGAAGCCACTTTGTCGGGCGCCGAGAACGCGTACGCTAATGCCCGGAAGCCAATCAAATCGCCGTCTGCCAGGGGCCCGGAGCCATAGCTCCCGCGATGCCAGCTCGAAAACACCACGCTCGAGGCACACAGCTCGCAGAATCCGCGATAGCGCGAACAAATGGCTAAGCGGTACCCCGAGTCGCACTCCAATCCCGTCCGCCAACGTGGTATGCCACTTTGTGCAGGACACAGGTAGATCTGTTCACCGGCAGCTGCCCATGCGCACCGGGACCTAATCAAGTGGCCCGGCTCCGCTTGCGGACGCTGGTCGGATCCGGCGGCCAGACTGCAGGCTGCCCAAGCGTTCCTCTGCGACTGTGCAATCAGCCAACTCCTGTAAAGCCAACCACATCGACCTCTTCAACTACCCTCCGCTTCTGCTCTGGCGCGCCTCCTTCAGCAGACGCTCGTAAACGGCACGGGCCTCCTGAAACTCGCCCAGCACACTTGCTTTCTCCCTGTCCGAGCGCCAGCCGGGATGAGATTCCGCCATGCCCGCAAGCTTGTCTATCCAGCGTATAAAGTATTCCGCCGATGCAGCCGACCGAATCGGGCGATCACCGACCGTTACCCATACCGGATTCGTGGTCGCCTGCAGGAATCTGTCATCGACGGGGTGAACGACTCCACTGCTGTGCACTTGAAGCGTGATCCAGGAGCTTTCGCTTATTTCGAGCTGCCGCTCAAACGAGAAATACGTGCCCTCTCCCTCCGGATCTCGGTGCTGACTCAAATCGCCTAGATCTACTTGGCGCCCATTGACAACCAAGGCTGCACTGTCCAGCGGCGCAATGGACCGAGCCAGGCCCCGGACCATCACGTTGCCCCCGCCCTCGGGCAATGATATAGTTGAGCCAATCCCTTGGCCGTTTACCGAAAACTCCAGCAGCGGCCCGTTGGTGACAAAGAGCTGCCCGGCTCGAATTGCATCGAGCCAGCCGTCCCAGGTCAGGCTGTCGCCCAGATGCGCGTAGGCTCGCATTTGTCCAACAATGGCCGTGCGGTGCAGATTGCTGATGGAGTCTTCTCCGCCGACAGCCGGAATCCTGAATCCGTTGTTCAAAGCGTGATGCCACACGAGGTAGGCCGCCCAGTTGGCGCCTGAGACCAACTCGTGATAGTCGAGCACGCCGAGAGCCAGGTCAACGGGAAAGGCCTTGGCCACACCCAGGTTCGTATCGAGAGGATCCTCACTGCCCCAGTAGGGATGTACGTAGGCCCCCAGTGCACCCTGGCTGCGCGCGAGCCTGAACATCTGTGTATTGCTCGGATACAGGCTCTCAATGGCCGTCCCTTCGTAGCCTGTCAGGTACGGCGAAATCAGATGCTCGGTCAGATTGATGAATGAGACGTGCCCGTAGAATGGAGGGCGATATTCCTGATTGAAATACAGGACATGGTTTTCGTCGGTAAGCGGATGCGGCGCCCCTGTGAAGTACTGGTAGTCCAGAATGCGATTGTCCTTGTTGGCAACCAGCTGACCGATTACGTGCAAGTCTTCCGCCGCCGCCATGAAAACCAGGTTCTCGGGCGTGTTATGCAGGTTGCCTCCGTAATTCATGTGCACATGGTTACTGCCGCTGTACCAGCCGTCCGCCTCCAGGTCCGCCATGCGCCGCAGCTCCAGCGTCACTTCGGTGACCTGCCCGGCGGCAACGCTGACGGCCGCGGCCGCCGGATGGTACTCGAAGCCATGCATCGCCTCCACGACAATGTCACCTGCCGGCACTTCGAGGGAAAAGGCACCAGCGGTATGGAAGAAGTGCTCAGCGAGGCGCCCCAGCCTGTGGTAGCTACCGGCCGGAACATAGGTCTTGCCGTCCGCAGCCCGGTTGTAGATCCGGGCCGGAAGCAGCTCGCCCGATACCGCGTCCACTACGCGGACCGCGACCGTACCCGTCGGCTCTTTCCAATGCAGCGTACTGATCGCGATTTCCTGGTCCCGTCCGCCATACGTTTGCAGAAGACGCAAATTGGGCATGCCGCCCTGATTGGAGACATAGACGATTGATTCGCCGTCCGGCGAGAAGCTGGGACTGAAGCTGTCCCATTCGCCGAACGTAAGCTTGTAGGGTTCTCCGCCGATGGTGGGCAAGACAAACAGGTTGTTGAACTGGTGTCCCAGGTGCGAGCTGTATACAAACCGCTTGCCATCGAGCGATACGTGCGGACGGGTTCGGTAGAGTGTTTCTTCCTTGTGAATGAGCGTGGCCTGCTCGATTCCGTCTTCCACGGCCGGCATTCTCCACACCCCGCCGGAGCCCAGCGGAATTCCACGATTCGAAACGAACAGCAGCGTATCGGCATCCGGCAGCCAAGCCGGCTGGATGTGCAGATCATACTCCCCGAAATACAGTCGCGGTCTGCCAAAGGAATGATCCTGGGTCAGCTGGATGGTTCTGCCCGGCTGCGCCTCCGCAATCTCTGTTACGAAGATGTTGAAATAGCCGTTGGGTCTGGTCGAGACGTACGCGAGGCGCCCACCATCCGGTGACCATGCCGGATCCAGATTCAGGAAGTCGCCATCGGTCAGGCGCGTGAGCTGGTCCGTTTCCAGCTCCAGCAGCCACAGATTGATGCTTTGACCATTGTCAGCGGTAAATGCCACATACCGGCCGTCGGGGGAATAAGCAGGAGACGAAAGGTATTCCCTCGTATGGACCAATTCATACGCGTCCGATTCGCCAAGCCGCATCTGCCAGAGCGTCCCCTGCAACGAGAACGCGAGGGATGCCCCGTCCGGCGACCACGCAGGCCACCACGGCGAGCCGGTGCCCGGCGGCGGCAGGTAGAAGTTGTACATGTAGTTGCCGCCAGTTAGCGCATTTGGATAGGATGGCGGCAGCTCCGGCAGCGGATAAACTGCCGGCTGCGCTGAAACCAGGGCGGGCAGGATCGTCAGCAATGAAATGGAGGCAACTCTCTTCATTTTCCTGGCCTGTCGTGGGTATGCGTGCTGTATCGTTGTCGCCGGGCTGCGATGCAAGGGTCAGGACACGGATGCAGCTGCCCTGAGCTTGCTCCTTACAAAATACTCGCGGCCCTCATATTCCGCCCTCCCTCACAGCGACCGCGCCTCGGCCCTGCATTCGGGCTGCGCATCATATCCACTGCAGCCCGCGCGACGTGCGAGCGGAATACTGCCCCGCGGGCTGGACTCGCCTCGCAGCACATGGAGCGGAGGCTGCGTACGAATCCGGCTGCAGTGGAAGCGCTCGCAAGGCCGGACAGGGCACTTTCAGATTAATTCATCGGGGACCGCAACTCGTCAGGCAGCGCCAGGCCCGTGCCGGCAATTCGCAAATTCTCGGGCGTATCCCCCGACCAAGACATCCCCTGGATGCCGCGTCTACACGTGCCGCTCGGCATGATAGGAGCTGCGCACCAGCGGACCGCTTTCCACATGCTCGATGCCCTTGCCTTCACCCACGCTCTTGTACCAGGCAAACATTTCCGGGTGGATGAATTCCTCGACAGGAAGGTGCATTTTCGTCGGCTGCAAATACTGCCCGATGGTCATGACATCGACGCCTGCAGCGACAAAGTCATCCATAAGGTCCAGCACTTCTTCCTTCGTTTCTCCAAGGCCTACCATGATGCCGCTCTTGGTGCGCAAGCCCTGCTGCTTCGCTTTGCGCAGCACTTCAAGCGACCTTGCGTAGACGGCCTGCGGCCGCACACGCCGGTACAGGCGCGGAATCGTCTCCACGTTGTGATTGAGGATTTCGGGGCGCTCGTCCAGCACGATCTGCAGCGCTTCCCAAATCCCCCGGAAATCCGGAATCAGCACTTCCACGGTACAGCCCGGGATCTCCTGCCTCAATCTCCGTATGGTCTCTGCAAAGATGGGAGCCCCGCCGTCATCGCGCTCGTCGCGATTTACGGATGTCACGACGGCATGGCGCAGCCCCATAATGCGCGCTGCCTCAGCCACGCGCCGCGGCTCATCGTAGTCCAGCCCCGGATCCGGACGTCCGGTCTTTACGGCGCAGAACCCGCACGAGCGGGTACACACGTTGCCCAGAATCATGAACGTGGCCGTACCCGCCGTCCAGCACTCGCCCATGTTTGGGCAGCGCGCGCTCTGGCAGACGGTGTGGAGCTGGTTTTCATCAATGAGGCGAACCAGCTTGCGATAAGTTTCGCCGTATGGCAGCTTGACGCGGAGCCAGTCCGGACGACGCCCTCGGACATTGGCCACCGGCGGAGCCTCCACCACAGGAAGCTCTAGCATGACGCCTGCGCGTGCACGTGTGCGCAACGAAATTTCTCCCGGCAAGCGCGAGCGTGTCTTCACTGTTCTCTCCAAAAGACCACCTCGTCGACGGACGGCGTGGCGCAGTTAACCGCGCCCGTTCCCGCGTGATCCTGCAGTGCCGCAAACCTCGTCGAACATTACTTTTACGCCACTACTTAGCCCATCTGCAAACATGCCACCTGTTCTTGCCCCCGAAATTGATGTCGAGCGCACCTACCTTGCGCGCCTGAACGCAAAAGGCATGATGCCGCTTGTCCTCGACATGTCTCGCAGCCAGGGCGTTGAACTCTACGATCTCGAATCCGGCCAGCGCTACCTGGACTGCTTTGGCTTCTATGCCTCGAGCACGCTGGGGATGAACCATCCAGGGCTTACAGATAACCCCGCATTCCTGGAGCGGCTGCAGCAGGCCGCACTGAACAAGATTACCAATTCGGACATCCGGACAGTGCACATGGCGCGGTTCCTCGACACCTTTGACCGCGTAGCCATTCCGGACTGCATGCGATATGCCTTCTTTATCTCCGGCGGGGCACTTGCTGTCGAGAATGCCCTGAAGACGGCATTCGACTGGAAAGTGAGAAAGAATTTCGCGAAGGGCTACAGCGTGGAGCGGGGCCACCAGGTTCTGCATTTCGAGGAGGCATTCCACGGCCGTAGCGGCTACACGCTCTCACTGACGAATACATCCGATCCCAACAAGGTCAAGTATTTTCCCAAGTTCGACTGGCCCCGCGTCACCAGTCCCAAGATCACGTTCCCTTTGGAGGATAATGTGGAAGTCGTAAGAACGCAGGAAGCCGCCGCCATCCTGCAGGCCAAGCAGCATTTCCGGGAGCGCAAAGACGATATCGCATGCGTGCTCATTGAACCGATTCAGGGAGAGGGCGGCGACAACCACTTCCGGCGCGAATTCCTACTTGAACTTCGCAACCTGTGCCTGGAGAACGACGCATTGCTCATCTTCGATGAGGTCCAGACGGGTGTAGGCATCACGGGCGCCTTCTGGGCCCACGAGGCTCTCGGCGTCGATCCGGACATCACCGCGTTTGGCAAGAAGACGCAGGTATGCGGCATGCTGGCCGGCCGGCGCCTGGACGAAGTGGAGGACCATGTCTTTGTTGCCAGGAGCCGCATCAATTCCACCTGGGGCGGCAATCTGGTGGACATGGTGCGGTTTGACCGCATTCTCGAGATCATGGAAGCAGACGGGCTGGTGGCCCGAACGGCCTTGACCGGCGAGCATCTGCTCGGTCGCCTAAGGGAGCTGGAATGCCGGACCGACGCCGTTCGCAACGCGAGGGGCCGCGGACTCATGTGCGCCTTCGACCTTCCTTCGCGCTCGATCCGCGACCGGGTGCGTCAGAGCGCCTTTGCCCGTGGGCTGATCGTGCTGGGCTGCGGCGAGGCATCGATCCGCTTCAGGCCGCCGCTTGTTATCTCGCGCTCGGAGATCGATGAGGCGATGGAGATCCTCGCGGAGTCCGTTTCGGAAGCAGCCTGACCGCGGGCGCCTGTCGTCCGGCTATGCCTGCTGCGCTTCCCCGTCCGCCTCGGATTCCGCCTCTACAACAGGGGTAATTGCCGCTATCCCATCTCCTTCCCTCAGCCGTATCAGGCGAACGCCCTGCGTGTAGCGCCCCATGGTAGCAATTCCCGAGACTTCGGTGCGGATCAGCGTACCCCCTTCGGTAATGATCATTACGTCGTCGGACTCCACTACGCCTGCAATGGCAATCAGCGGTCCTGTTCGCTTCGTTCGCCGCAGCGCAATCACGCCTTTTCCCGCCCGCCTCTTTATGGGGTAGTCGGCCTGGACGCTGCGCTTTCCGTAACCGTTCTCCGATACGGACAGCAAATCCCGGGACTCACCGTTGGTCGTGACAACCATGCCGACAACGGCGTCGCCCGCCTCCAGCCGCATGCCGCGCACACCTGTAGTATGCCGACCGGCTGGCCGTACATCCCGTTCCTCAAATCGTATCGCACGCCCGTTTGTGGCCGCCAGCGTAACCGTTGCATCTCCGTCTGTCAGCCTCGCCTCCACCAGTGCATCTCCGTCCAGTACCTTGATCGCCCAGATGCCGGATCGCAGCGGACGGCTGAATGCGCGCAGTACAGTTTTCTTTACCCTGCCGCGCCGCGTTGCCATCGCCACGAAGTGGCTGTCAAGAAACTCCGGGTCCCGAAACTGCTCCTTGCCGATGGCAAGTACCGCGCGCACCCGGTCATCCTGGTCGATGCGAATCAGGTTGCGGATGTTTCGGCCCTTGGCTGAACGGCTGCCCGACGGAATCTGGTACGAGCGCAACCAGAAGCACTTTCCATGGTCCGTGAAAAGCAGCAAATAGTCATGGTTGAACGAAGCGATCAGATGGACCAGATGGTCGTCCTCGCGCAGACCTCCGCCCCGCACACCTATCCCGCCGCGACCTTGCCTGCGAAATTCCGAGGCACTTGTGCGCTTGATGAGACCCTGGCGAGAAATGGTAACCACCACCTGCCGATCCTCCACCAGGTCCTCGATGAGGAAGTTCTCTCCTCCTGCGTAGTCGATTTCCGTGCGGCGCTCGTCCTTAAACCTGTCCTTGAGTTGCAGAAGCTCGTCCTTGATCAGCAGCATTCGGAGCGGCTCGCTGGCCAGAATGCCCCGCAGCCGCTCAATGGAGCGTGCCACTTCCCGGTATTCCGTCTCGATCTTGCGGCGCTCAAGGCCTGTCAGCCGGCGCAGTCTCAGCGCCAGGATGGCCGATGCCTGGGCTTTCGTCAGCCACGTATCACGACCGTGATCGGCTGCACCGGGAGGATCCGCTGACAGGCCGAGCCTTGCCAGCTGCTCCGGTGCGAGATGGGACGGATACAGCCCTTGCTTCAGGTTGTGCACCGCCTCGTCCGTGTCCTCCGAATGGCGAATGATCGTGATCACGGCATCCAGATGGTCGAGTGCTATCATCAGACCCTCCAGGACATGTCCGCGCTCGCGAGCCTTCTGCAATCGGTGCCTGGTGCGCCGCGTCACGACTACGTGACGATGCTCTACGAAATGCCGTATGGCGTCCTTCAGCGTAACCGTGCGGGGCCTGCCGTGAACCAGCGCCACCATGTTGACGCCAAAAGTCTGCTGACACTGGGAGTACCGGTACAACTTGTTCTCCACCACCTGCGGCATAGCGTCCCGGCGAAGCTCAATGACGATGCGCATGCCGTCGCGGTCGCTCTCGTCACGCAGGTCGCTGATGCCCTCGATCCGCTTGTCCCGCACCAGGTCGGCAATCTTTTCCACCAGGCTGCTCTTGTTGACCTGGTAGGGAATCTCTGTCACTACCAGCGCCGTCCGGTCTGGCCGGATCTCTTCTTCGTGCATCCGGGCACGCATGACTACGCGGCCCTTGCCCATGTGGTAAGCACTCTGGATACCGGCGTGGCCGTAAATGATGCCACCTGTCGGAAAATCAGGCCCGGGCAGATGCTCCATCAGCCCCAGCGTGTCTATCCGCGGGTCGTCTATATAGGCGACAATGGCATCTACCACCTCGCCGAGATTGTGGGGCGGGATCTTCGTGGCCATCCCCACTGCAATACCGTCTCCGCCGTTTACGAGAAGGTTGGGCACAGCCGCGGGCAGAACCGAGGGCTCTTCAAGCGACCCGTCGAAGTTCTCCTGGAAGTCGGTCGTTTCCTCCTTGATGTCCCGCAGCATCTGGTCTGCAAGCCGCGTAAGCCGTGCTTCCGTGTAGCGCATTGCCGCGGCCGAGTCGCCGTCCACGGAACCGAAGTTGCCTTGGCCATCTATCAGCGGGTACCGCAGCGAAAAATCCTGCGCCATCCGTACCATGGTATCGTAGACCGAGGCATCTCCGTGGGGGTGGTACTTGCCCAGGACTTCACCCACAATTCGGGCGCTTTTCTTGTGGCCTGAAGCCGGTCCCAGCCCGAGTTCGCTCATGCCGAAGAGTACCCTGCGGTGTGCCGGCTTAAGCCCGTCCCTAACGTCCGGAAGCGCCCGCCCTACAATTACCGACATTGAATAGTCGATGTAGGAGGACTTCATTTCCTCCGCTATGTTGACACGTGCAACGTGCTCCTCAAGGGGTTCCATCAATAGAGGTCAGGCGTGAAAAAGTGCGCTCTTCCGGATGTGACCAATCGCTACGAATAATTGTGTTAATGTACGGAAAAAACAGGATTTAAGCCAGTTGAGCCAGAGTCAAAATGTCGCAAATGAAGCGCTTGGGCAATCTTCAAGCTGCCTGCAAAATTCGCTTGTCAGGATGAACGGACCGCTTGCCTGAAGCACGGAATCCAGGGGCGCCGGAAGGCGTTGTCGTGCAACAAATCCATGCTTCCATGACGGCCTCCGTTGTATTCGCTCTGGCACTGCAGGCTGTAGCCGGCCAGCTGCCGCCCCGCTTCGACATCCAGGGCCATCGGGGTGCCCGGGGGCTGCTGCCGGAAAACACTATTGCCGGGTTCCTCCGGGCGGTGGATCTTGGCGTAAGCACGCTGGAAATGGATGTTGTGGTTGCCGGCGATTCCACCGTCGTGGCCTCGCACGAGCCCTGGATGTCAGCCACCATATGCTCGGACGTGACCGGGCGCGCCGTAACGAATGGCCAATTCCACAACATATACCGGATGTCCTACGAGGAAGTAATGCGCTACGACTGCGGGAGCCGCGGACATCCGGACTTTCCTCGCCAGGAGGCACTTCCGGCTGCAAAGCCGCGGCTTCAGGACGTGATAACGGCAGCCGAGGCGCATGTGGCGGACCGGGGCCTCGCAGCGGTGCGATACAATATCGAGGTAAAGTCCCGTCCGGATTGGGACGGGGTCTTTACTCCTGCACCAAGGGAATTCGTCCAGCGTGTCTACGACGTAGTGGTCGAGGCGGACATAGCGGACCGCGTCACCCTTCAGTCGTTCGACATGCGGTCGCTTCGCGCGGCCAGACAGATCGGAGCTGCATGGCAAACAGCTTTGCTCGTTGGTTCAAGGGCAGACCTGGAAGCGGACATTACCGGCCTCGGCTTTGTGCCCGAGATTTACTCGCCTCTTTTCAAACTGGTGGATGATGATCTGGTACGTGCCGCGCATTCCCGCGGCATGAGGCTCATCCCGTGGACCGTCAATTCCGTATCGGACATGGTGCGTCTCAAGACCCTCGGAGTGGACGGATTGATCACGGACTATCCGGATATCGCCCGCGCAGTATCCGATTTCTAACGCTCCGCAGCAATCAGGTCGCCGCAGGCATCCAGCATGCGATCCCGGCCAGAGCCCGTCATCGGAACCAGCGGCAGCCGCAGGTCGGGGCCAATTAAGCCCATATGGGCCAGCATCGCCTTGACCGGTATGGGATTGGTCTCAAGGAAGCATGCGCGCATCGCGGGCACAAGGCGGAAGTGATGCCCCCTTGCCTCGGCGAATCTTCCCTCAAGTGCAGCAGCCACCAGTCGCCCCATGGCATCCGGCAGGACATTGCTCAGCACCGAAATCACGCCGTCGGCACCGAAAGCCGCCAGCGGAAATGCCATCTCATCATCGCCGGCGTATACAGCCAGACTTTCCGGCCGATGTGCCAGAATATCCGTGATCTGACCCAGGTCTCCGGAAGCCTCCTTTATTCCTACGACCTGCGGGACGGCATTCGCAAGCGCAAGCGTCGTCTCCGCCGTCACATTGAGTCCCGTGCGGCCGGGAACGTTGTAGAGAATGATCGGACAATCCGAGGCGTCCGCTATGGCAGTCACGTGCGCCTCGAATCCGGCCTGCGTCGGCTTGTTGTAGTACGGCCCGACGATCAGCAATCCGTCTGCGCCGGCGCCTGCGGCCTGCCTTGAGAACACAATGCTTTCCGCCGTCGAGTTGTTGCCCGTCCCGACGATGACCGGTATACGCCCGCCGACGTGCGCTATGGCGTGTTCAACCAGTCGTTCGCGTTCCCTGGGCCAGACAGTGGCATTCTCCCCCGTCGTGCCCAGAATCACTACAGCGTCCGCTCCGGCCGCAATCTGCCTGTCCAGCAGGCCTTGCAGAGCCGCCCCGTCTACGGCGCCATCGGACTTGAACGGCGTCACCAATGCCGGCGCCGTGCCCCTGAAAACCATGTCATCTCCGCCCCTACGGCAGTCTTCCGCTAAGCCAATCCTCAAGCATGTCCTCGAGCGTGAAAACACCCTTGCGGCCCTTCAGCCACTCGGCCGCTCTCAGCGCTCCAAGAGCAAACCCCTCACGGCCTTTGGCTTCATGCGTGATCATGATGCGGTCAGCGGGACTGTCCAGTCTCACCACGTGCTCCCCGAACACCGTCCCGATCCTGCTGGAGGTGATCTCCAGCGCGTCGTCCCCTTCTACGGAAAACCGCCTTTTTCGTGACACGGCTCCCAGAAAAATATTCCCAATCTGAAGCGCCGTACCGCTGGGCTTGTCCGCCTTCCGCGTATGATGCACTTCGTGCACTGCCACGTCGTACTCGGGAAGCCGGTCAATCAGCCTTGCGACAGCCCGCAGTCCCTGAACCATCACTTGAATGCCCAGGGAGAAATTGGGTGCATACAGTAGCGCGGAATCACCCTCTCGCACCCATTTCTCCACGTCTGGCAGGCTGTCGTACCAGCCGGTAGTCCCGACCACTGCCGATTGCCGCCACTGTGCGTACAGTTGGAGGTTTGCCACGACAGCGGACGGCAGCGTGAAGTCCACTACCGCGTCAGCACCCCCTAGTGCTTCAGGTCCGGCCGCGCCCGTCAAGGGCATCGCGCTGTTGAATCGGGCTGCAATGCTGTGCCCGGACCGTTTGGCCAGTGACTCCACGGCGCTGCCCATGCGGCCCGTGCCCACAATCGCCAGTTTCATGCTGCCGTCGAAATCGTTAGCGGCACACCTACTGCATCAATTCCGCGGCCTTGATAAGATCCGCGATGATACCCCCTGCGGTGACTGCCGGACCCGCACCGGGTCCCCGAACCACCAGAGGCATATCATGGTAACGCTCGGTATAGAATGATACCACGTTCTCCCTCGGAGCCAGTCGGCCCAGTGCCGAATCCACTTTCACTTCGCGGACTCCAACGCCTAGCTTCCCGTCCTCCAGCGTGGCAACGTACCTGAGACACTTGCCGGAAGCCGAAGCGGCATCGACGCGCTCCTGCCAGTACCCGTCCAGGGCTTCCAGCGCCAAAAGGGATTCCTGAATTGCACCGGAAGGAAAATCATCCGGTACCACGGGTTCCACCTCGATGTCACGCCGCTCGACTTCCAGCCCCAGTTCGCGAGCCAGAATCAGGAGCTTGCGAGCTACGTCATCGCCTCTTAGATCCGTAAATGGGTCAGGTTCCGTATACCCCAGATCGTGCGCCCGGCGCACAATGGCCGAGAGTGGCCGGCCGGCCTCCAGCTGATTAAACACATAGGCCAGCGTTCCGGAGAGAATCCCTTCAATACGGTACGGAGCATCACCGGAGCGGATCAGGTCTTGAAGGGTGGCCAATACGGGCAGACCGGCACCCACCGTAGTTTCGTAGCGATAGGCCACCTCCCGTTCCCGCATCGCTCGCTGCAGCCGCCGGTGGAACGCCATCCCCTGGGTGTTGGCAAGCTTGTTCGCCGTGACAATTCCCACACCCAGATCCAGAAGATCGGGGTACTGCGTTGCCAGGCTTTCGGAAGCTGTCGCATCGACGACTATGAAGCGTTCCAGCCGGCTCGCACCGACCTGTTCGAGAAGCCAATCAAGATTCGTCGGCATGCCGTTTTCGAGCTCGCCCAGCGCACTTTCGAACGGCAAACCGTCAGCGTTCCAGACCATGCTGCGGGAATTGGCCAGACCGACCAGCCGCAAATTGAGCCGGACACTGTTGAGCAATCTCTCATACTGCTCACCGATAATCTGAATCAGTTTCGCACCGACCCGGCCCGTCCCGATCAGGCACACATGCGCCCGCAGGCGGGCCAGCGGAAACGTCTCGTGCAATGCCCGTACGGCGCGGCGTACTTCCGCGTCACGCACCACTGCCGATATATTGGTTTCTGCAGCCCCCTGGGCGATGGAGAGCACGTTTACCCGGCTCCGTCCAAGCGTGGCGAACATGCGGCCTGCCAGTCCGGGATGATGTCGCATGCGGTCGCCCACGGCGGACACGACAGCACACTGAGGCACGGCGAAGATGGCGGAAACGTCCCCTCGTTCGAGCTCCGGGCCAAATGCTTGTCGCAGCGCCGCCACGGCCGTTTCCGCACTCTGCTCCCGCACCACCGTACAGATGCTGTGCTCGCTGGATGCCTGGGCGATCATGAGTACGTTTACTCCCGCTTCGGCCAGCGTAGTGAAGGCACGCGCAGCGATGCCGGGCACTCCAAGCATTCCGCCGCCTTCCAGCATGACGACCGCTACGTCCCGGATGGTGGAAATGGCCTTCACGCGCAGTTCCACTGACTGGCTCTCCGCGGAAATCAGCGTTCCCGGGGCATCCGGGTTGAGCGAGTTCTTTATCAGCAGCGGGATACCCTGCTCCTGCACCGGTCGCATAGTCCTGGGATGCAGGACGCGTGCACCGAAGTAGGCCATTTCCGCCGCTTCCGTGTAGCTCAGGCGCGAGAGCGTGAATGCCTCCGGCACATCACGGGGATCCGCCGACAGAACTCCATCCACGTCGGTCCAAATCTCCACGCGTTCGGCACGGAGTGCACGCCCGATGATGGAAGCAGTGTAGTCGCTGCCGGAGCGACCAAGAGTGGTCGTTTCGCCGTCCTCAGACGCGGCTATGAAGCCCGTCACGACTACAATGCGCCGGGGAGGCAGGTTCGCCAGTGCCGCCGCAACCAGCCGCGCGGTTTCGTCAAAATGTACATTGGCCTCGCCATAGGCGTTGTCTGTTCGGATCAGGGATCTCGCGTCAACGGCTACGGCATCCTCTCCGGCATCCATGAATGCACTGGCCACCAGCGGCGCACATGCACGCTCTCCGACGCTCAGAATTGCGTCCCGCGTACGCGGAGTACACTCGCCCAGCAGCCCAACGCCGTCAAGCAAATCTGTCAGCTCTCGCCAGCATGCATCCAGCTGCTTTTCCAGATCACCGAATTCATGATCCGGTGCCAGCTCGCGGGCTACTTCTGCGTGACGCACTCGAAGCGCGTCCACCAGGCGGCGGTGGTTTTTCGTGCGCTTGAGCGCATCGCCTATAGCCGCAATCAGCGCGTCCGTAACACCTCCCAGCGCAGATACGACTACGATGCGCTGGAAATCACCCTTGCCCGTGCGGACGAACTCGACGATGCGCCGAATTCGGCTGGCGGTCTGGAGGGAAGTCCCGCCAAACTTGAACACCTGTGCCGGCCGGTGCACATGCGAGGTGCTCATCCCCCAGAGCGATGACCGCCGGTGAATAGCCATTACTCTTGCACGAAAGCGAGCCGGAGCCTCTTCTTGCGGACCAGACCGATGGTTTCAGTGCTCATCGGTGCTCTAATCTACTAACGCAAGTCTATTGCGGGAGGAACAAGGATATGAAATAAACGTGGGAATTGGCCGCGCGAAGGTACTGGGGCCATAGCTCAGTTGGTAGAGCGCTTGAATGGCATTCAAGAGGTCAGGGGTTCGACTCCCCTTGGCTCCACACTCAATCCCGGTCGCCGGGAACGCTGCCGGCTCGCGGGAGAGCGTGCAGCCACGGCGGACGGATCCGGAACCGTCCCGCCCTCACTTCTTCGCCCGGCAGCTCGACCGCCGGGCCCGGTCTCGCGCGTAGCGCTTCGCAAGCTCCATCAACTGATGAACCAGGTTGCGGAACGGGCAACCGGTCTTCTCTGACGTCCCGCGAAATCTCGGTAGCCTGCTTATTTTGGGGAGGCCAAACCCGCCCAACCTCATGACCTGCAGAACAATCATTTTAGGAATCACTGGCCGCTCGGCAAAGCCGGTCCTGGCAAGCCTGACCGTCTATATGCTTTCCGTGTGGCTTGCAGGCAACCTGCTGTCCCAGCCTGCCCAAGAGCGGACGCCGCCAAATATCATCGTGATTTTGGCGGATGATCTCGGATACGGTGACCTCGGCTCGTATGGGCAAAAGAAGATTCGAACACCGCAGCTCGACCGAATGGCAGCGGAAGGCGTCCGGTTTACCAGTTTCTATGCGGGCAACACGGTATGTGCGCCGTCTCGCGTCGCGCTTCTTGCCGGAATGGACATGGAGCATTCGCACACGCGATCGAATCGGGGTCCCGGTCTGCGTGAAGAGGATCACACTATCGCGGAAATGCTGAAGCACGCCGGATATTCAACCGGCGTGTTCGGCAAGTGGGGATTCGGAGAGCCTGGAAGGGGCGCTCCGGACCGCCAGGGATTTGACGAGTTCTTCGGCTATCTCGGCCATGTTCATGCCCATTCCCATTACACGGACCACCTGTTCGCCATCCGCCAGGGCCAAACAGTACGCATCGCAATCGACTCGACGCGCCATACGCACGATATGTTTACCGATGCCGCGATTGAATTCATCGATCGCCACCGGTCCCGGCCGTTTTTCCTCTATCTGCCCTATTCCCTCGTTCATGCAGAACTGCTAGTCCCGGAAGACTCCATGGAGCCCTACCGGAACCCTGACGGCTCCAGCAAGCTCATGCCAGACAGACCGTTTCCTTGTTGTGGCGTGATCGGCACATACCGGGAGCAATCGCAGCCGCACGCAGCCTTTGCGGGGATGGTGTCTCGCCTGGACCGCGATGTGGGACGCATACTGGACCGCATTCAGGATCTTGGGATCGCCGACAACACTCTAGTGCTCTTCACAAGCGACAATGGTCCGCACGTCGAGGGCGGTGCAGATCCCGGCTTCTTTGAGAGCAATGGACCGCTCAGGGGACTGAAGCGGGACCTTTATGAGGGTGGCATTCGGGTTCCCATGATTGCCTGGGGCCCGGGCATCGTGCCCGGCGGGCGTATCAGCGACCACGCATGGGGGAACTGGGATTTCATGGCCACCTTTGCCGACCTTGCGAACGCGCCCGCGTCGCCGCCAAGCGGTTTGTCGATGGCGAACCTGCTCAAGGCAAGCGGCCCTGTTCAGGCGCATCCTTACTTGTACTGGGAATTCGACAACCGGTGGGGCGGCCACTTTGTGCAGGCCGTGCGTCGCGGCAACTGGAAGCTGCTGCGATTTCAGGAACAAGGCGAATCGAGGTTCGAGCTGTACAATCTGGTCCGCGATATTGGTGAGTATGACAACCAGGCGGCCCGATACCCGGATGTGGTGGCCGAGCTCGAAAGCGTGATGGATAGAATCGATCCTGCGCAGTAACGGACCACACAGGACATCGTTCGTTGATCGCCGTACCTGGCCACTCCCTCCTGTTCGTGGCCCGCTGCTCCTCCGGGCTTGCGCCCGTGCCTGCTCCAGCCAGACTCCGGGCCGCGGCAGCGCACACGTGTACCCGTGCGCTGGTGGCCGTCCGGGGTATTACCTACAACAGCGGCGCGGTTTTGCGATATTCGGGCAGTGCACCGGGCGCGGGTAGCATATTGTGGTGATCGTCCGCCGAACGCGGTTGTGCACGATTCGGCACGCTATAGAGGCCCATGATTCAACTTGAGCAGGCCTGCAAGGAATACTCCGGCGTAGTGGCGCTCCATCCTACCGACCTATCCGTGCCTGCGGGGCAGACCACCGTTCTCATAGGCCCCAGCGGATGCGGAAAGTCAACCATGCTGCACTTGATGGCCGGCCTGGTTGATCCTTCCTCGGGCATGGTTTACTTCGATGGTCAGGCACTCGGCCCTGGTTCTATCCAGGCTTTTCGCCGTCGTATGGGCTATGTGATTCAGGGCGGAGGACTATTTCCTCACCTTACGGCCCGGCGCAATGTAACATTGATGGCCCGGCACCTTCGATGGCAATCCAGTCGAATAAAAGCCCGCCTGGAAGCGATGCTGGCACTGGTGGGCCTGGAAGCCGCCCTCCTCGACAGGCATCCCGGTCGCCTGTCGGGCGGTCAGCAGCAACGCGTCTCTTTGATGCGAGCCCTGTTCCTGGATCCCGATGTCCTGCTGCTGGACGAACCCCTGGGCGCGCTGGACCCCATGATACGCTACGAATTGCAGGAGGAATTGCGCGCCATTTTTCAGAAGCTGCACAAGACCGTCATCATGGTTACGCATGACATGGCGGAGGCTGCCTATTTCGGCGATACCATCGTACTATTGAAAGCCGGCCGCAAACTGCAGCACGGTACGTTGCAAACCCTGGTTAGGCAACCGGCCGATCCCTTTGTCACGGCCTTCCTGCGCGCACAGCGCACCGTTCCGCTACCATGATTTCGCTAGCCGGCGCAAGGGCATGCCTGCCAAGATCCTTCCGCATCTATGCGGCTCTTGGACTGATCCTGCCTGTGCTCTTGTGCACGCGCCATTTGGGTGCGCAGCCCGTTACTATTGGTTCGAAGAATTTTACAGAAAGTGTCATCCTCGGCGATGTCGCCATGCACGTGCTGCAAACGGCCGGGCTGGATGCGATCCACCGCCCAGAGCTGGGGGGTACACGCATACTGTGGAACGCGCTGCTTTCCGGTGACATCGACCTGTATCCCGACTACACCGGCACGATCATTGAGGAAACGCTTGCCGGAGAGGTTGAAGGTATAGCCGACTTGCCGGATGCATTGGAAGGGTACGGGCTGCGCATGTCCGGCGAGCTTGGCTTCAATGACACGTATGCCATGGGGATGACCCGGCAGCAGGCAACCGAGCTGGGCATATCCTCGATTTCCGACCTGAGACGCTATCCGGATCTTCGCTTCGGCTTCAGCAATGAATTCATGGATCGCCAGGATGGCTGGCCTGCCATGCGGGCGGCCTACCAGTTGCCGCAAACGTTCGTTAGGGGAATGGACAACGACCTGGCTTACAGGGGTGTCGCCTCGGGCACGATCGACGTTACGGACCTGTACTCCACCGCCGCAGAGATCAGGCTGTACGACCTGGTCTCGCTGGTCGACGACAAGGAGCACTTTCCGGAATACCAGGCCGTATATCTCTACCGGGCGGAGCTCTTAGAGCGGCTGCCTCACATATCGGAGCTCCTGATGCGCCTGGAGGGAGCCATATCGGAGGAGCAGATGACGGACCTCAATGCCCGTGCCGTCGTGGACGGTGTGCCGGAGACCGAGGTAGGTGCGGCCTTTGTAACAGAGCACTTCTCGCTCGCACAGCCCATCGAGACAGCTTCAGTATCCGCGGCCGGTCGGCTGTGGCTACATACACAGGAGCACCTGATACTGGTATTGGTCTCGCTCCTGGCTGCCATCGTCGTATCCGTTCCATTGGGCATAGTCGCCGCAAAATCGCCTCGCCTGGGTGGTGTGATACTCGGCACCGTAGGCGTTATCTACACCATCCCTTCGCTGGCGCTACTGGTTTTCATGATTCCGCTGCTGGGCATCGGTGGACCTCCCGCGATGGTGGCCCTCTTCCTCTACAGCCTTCTTCCGATTGTCAGGAATACGCATGCCGGCCTTCTCGGCATACCATCCGCGCTGGTCGAGTCAGCAGATGCGCTGGGATTGCCTTTTATGGCAAAGCTCATCCAGATCGAGCTTCCGCTGGCCGCGCGCCCCATTCTTGCCGGAATCCAGACTTCCGCTGTGTTGAATGTTGGCACGGCGACGCTCGGTGCCCTGATAGGTGCGGGGGGTTATGGACAGCCGATTCTGACGGGTATCCGCCTGGGTGACACTGCCTTGATCCTGCAGGGCGCCATCCCGGCAGCGATGCTGGCACTATTGGTGCAGGGAGCCTTCACGCTACTGGAACGCGTCATCCTGGCGGGCGAGACTCGGCGAACTTCCAGGTAGCTAGCCTTTGTCCTGGCTACCTGGACTGCGCTCTGCCGGTTGCCCGCACGCAAGGAACCGCGCTTGCCGTAACACCCGATGGCAGCTCGCAGGCGTTCCCCTTCGCGGCAAAGGGCCGGCTCCCAGAACGCCGAGTGCTGCCGGAGCCTTACGGAAGGACGACTTGGACGGAGCCAGCTATTCTGCCGAGTATGTTGCAGGATCGGCTGTGATTTGTGAGCTTTCGGCGCCCGATCGCCTATTTTCGCAAGATGCCCGGCCCGGAAACCCGTACCTGCCCAGATGCCACTCCGGCAAGACTTCTGGCACTTTGCCTGGCAATCGCCGCCTTCGCCCTGGGCACAGGATGTGACTCCGCCGACATGGAAGTCCCGGTGGATTTGATAGAAGAGCTTGTCACGGAGATTGTCGCTACGCCCAATCCCAGCGGCTTCGCACCCCTCACAGCGGAGATTGCGCTGACAACGGCCCGGCCCGTCACCGTGGAAATCGTGGTCCCCGGCAGAGACGGAGAACTGACAGACGTCCGGAAGCGCTTCAACGATCCCTTCACGCAAGCCGTCTTGCCTGTGCTCGGTCTCTATCCGGAAGTCGCCAACACCGTACTCCTGCGCTTTTTCGAGCCGGATGGAACCCTTATTGGAGAGCTGGAACATGAAATAGATGCGCAAGCCGCCACCTTTGCTACCCCTCGCATTACGATTGCGGCCGCTGACGCGGAATCCATGAAGCCCGGAATGAATCTGGTGAGCTATTTTGGACAGAGCAGAACTACGGATGCGCAGATACCCTTCATTTTTGATGCCGCCGGGAGCATCCGCTGGTATCTGGACTTCTCCAGTCACCCCACGTTGTCCAATCTGTTCTATGATGTCGGCGTGGAGCGTCTGGCTAACGGCAACCTGTACTTCGGAGATGGTAGCACGGGACAGATTGTGGAGGTCGACATGCTGGGCCGCGTTATCCGGACCTGGCCCCTGCCCGGACACGGCTTTCATCACAATGTCATCGAAAAGCCGGATGGCAATTTCCTGGTAACCACCAACAAGCACGGACTGCCCACTATTGAGGACCACATCCTTGAAATCGACCGTGAAACCGGTGCCATCGTGCAGGTGTGGGACCTGAACCAGTCCCTGGACAACCGGAGGCGGTCCTGGTCTACCAACCGCAGAGACTGGTTTCACGCCAACGGCCTGGTATACGACCCGGCAGATGATTCCATAATCGTCTCCGGCAGGGTGCAGGGAACCGTCAAGTTGAGTCGCAACAATGAAGTGATATGGATCCTGGCACCCCACCGCGGATGGAATACTTCCGGCAGCGGGGCAGATCTGCGCACAAGGCTTCTGCAGCCGCTGGATTCGTTCGGAATGCCGATAACGGACCCTGGCGTTCTCGACGGCACTTCAAATCATGAAGATTTTGAGTGGGCCTGGTACCAGCATGCACCGGAAATGACGCCGCGCGGAACAATCCTGCTTTTCGACAACGGTGACAACCGCAATTACGGACTTGCCTCCGGAGGACCGTATAGCCGGGCCGTAGAGTACCGAATCGACGAAGAGGCAATGACCGTCCAGCAGGTATGGGAGTACGGCAAGGAGCGGCGCGGCTCAACCTTCGCCGGCATAGTATCGGATGTGGACTACCACGTGCGCGAAGACAACGTCGTCTTTATGCCCGGGGCTAATCACGACGCGGATGGCCCAAACGGCAAGACGATAGAGGTGGACTACACTACCAGGCGTGTCGTCTTCGAGGCGGTGATCCGACCTTCCGAGGCCATGTACGGGATTACATTCCACCGCATCGAGCGCCTGTCCCTGTATCCACGGCAACGATAGTCCACACCACGCTGACATCTCCAGTTCCATGCCACATGCCGGGTTTTCAGTGCTAGCCGCTGCCGTCCTCGTAGTGGTCCACAGTCCCGCCCGGGCGCAGGACAGAACCGTCGGGCTACTTCTGAATGAGCCGGGATCTTTCGAGGGCTACACGCTGGTCGCTCCCCATCAGCATCCCAGCACGTACCTGGTTGACATGGACGGCATGTACGTCAACGCATGGGAGCATGAATTCAATATCGGCTCGTCGACCTATCTCCTGGAGAATGGCAATTTGCTGCGCGCATCCAGGGCGCCGGGCGGCTGGACCACCGGTGGAGGAAGAGGCGGACGCATCGAGGAGATTACGTGGGATGGCGATCTCGTCTGGCAGTTTGACTATGTGGATAGCCTCTATACCATGCACCACGATATCGTCAGGCTTCCGGGCGGCAACATCCTGGCCACCGTCTGGGAGCTGAGATCTCCCCAGGAAGTGCTGGACATGGGGATCGATCCGACCTCCTTCACCGGCGAGCCGTTCTGGACCGAGCGCATTGTGGAATTCAGGCCCATACTGCCTGACAGCGCGGAAATCGTCTGGCAATGGGACGCCTGGGACCATCTGATTCAGGACCACGATCCGGCAAAATCCAACTACGGAGTCGTCAGCGAGCATCCTGAACGCATCGACATCAATACGGGTACGGGCGGGGACTGGCTCCACATCAATGCCATCGACTTCAACGCCCAGCTCGATCTTATTGCAATGAGCATATCCTTCCTGAGCGAGATTTGGGTTATCGACCACAGCACGACCACCGAAGAAGCCGCCGGTAGAGCAGGCGGAAGAATGGGACTCGGCGGTGACCTTCTGTATCGCTGGGGCAATCCGGCCATGTACAAGTCCGGCGGCCCGGAAGACCGGACACTATTCTTCAACCACTCCACTGGATGGATTGGTGCGCACCTGCCCGGGGGCGGAAACCTGATGGTATTCGACAACGGCCGCGACCGGCCGGACATGCCGTTTTCCACGGTCTACGAACTCGACCTCCCCTACTTTGAAGACTACGACGGTACGGGATTCTTCGATATGGAAGTAGACGGCACATATTCTGCCCCGGAAATCGTCTGGAGCTACGCCAATCCGGGCGTCTTCTACTCCAACTTCCTGTCCGGGCAGCAGCGATTGCCGAACGGCAACACGCTCATTGCCGAAGGAATGACGGGTCGAATATTCGAGCTAGCCGCAGGGAACAGGGTCTGGGAATATGTCAATCCCGTAATTCGCTCCGGCCCGATGGTGCAGGGACAACCCATCCCGCCCTTTTCCCCCGGAAACGAGCGCCAGCAGAATACCATTTTCCGTGCCTACCGGTATGCCCCGGACTACCCGGGCCTCGCGGGAAAGGACCTGTCCCCCAAGGGCACCATTGAGCTCATCAACACCGCTGTCGAAGCGGAAATCCCGGCAGAACTGGCGCTCTTCCAGAATTTTCCGAACCCCTTCAATCCCGCGACTACCATTGCGTACGTGCTTCCCGCTCCGACCCGGGTAACGCTTGCCGTATACAATGCTCTGGGGCAACGGGTAACAACATTGGTCCATGGCTTGCAGAGCGCCGGACAGCACTCTGTTCGCTTTGATGCAGACGGCCTTGCCAGCGGACTGTACCTTTATCGCCTGGAAGCCGGTGGAGAGTCGCTCAGCCTCGGAATGCTGCTCGGCAGATAGAGCGATGGCGCTATGCCCGGGCCCCACGATTCACAGCCAACTTCATTCACCCGGTCCCATGCTTCGAACATTCACTGTTTTCGCGTTGCTGTTGTCCGCCGGCCTTGCCGGCTGCGGCGAATTCGCAAGGCCTTCGGCCGAGCGTCTGGCCGTCCTGTCGCCTGACACGCCAATTCAGGAAGCGGGCGCGACGGATTCACATTCCAGCGCAAGCCAGATGCGCGCAAGCGCCGTCCGATTCCTGGAGGCCCTGTCGGTGGAACAGCGGCAAGCGGCCACGTACGAATTGGCAGATGCGGCAGAGCGCACGCGATGGAGTAATCTGCCAGCTTCCATGTTTGAGCGTGGAGGTGTCCGTACCGGCGATCTGACCAGCGACCAGCGAAGAAGGCTCCATGATCTGATCCGGGCATCCACGAGCAGCCAGGGATACCTGAAGGTGTCCGGCATCATGTGGCTCGATGACGTGCTTCACGCCGAAGCCAGCCCGCGCGTTGGCGCCGGCAGCAGTCGCTTCCGCACGCTGGTAGAAAGCTGGACATCGGAGAACTATTGGGTATCCGTTTTCGGCGATCCCGCGACTGACGCACCTTGGGGATGGCTTATCAACGGGCATCATCTCGCGGCCACGTTTACCGTTGCGGACAACCGCGTGGCCTTCACTCCCATGTTTCTGGGAGCCGAGCCGTATGAAATCGAAAGCGGGCCCTATGCCGGCTGGCGAATCCTCTCGCACGAAGTGGAGCGCGGATTTGAGTTGCAGCAGGCCCTGAATGCCGATCAGCGCAGGCTCGCCGTAATTGCGCAGGACGTTCCCCGGGACATACTGGAGGGTCCCGGCCGCAAAGCTTCGCTCTCTTCATTTCAGGGCATAGCGGCGAGCGCGCTTTCACCGGCCCAGCGGACACTCCTCTGGCATCTCATCGAGGAGTACGTGCGCAATGCCGATCACGACGCTGCGGAAGGCCAGTTGGCCAAGATTGAAAGTGATGGCCTGGACAATCTCTGGTTTGCGTGGATTGGTCCCACGCATGACGTTACGGGGCGCTACTATTACCGCGTCCACGGGCCTTCCATTCTCATCGAGTACGTCCGGGAACGGGCAGTGGGCGGCAGGCAAGGGGCTGCCAATCATGTACACAGCATCGTGCGCGATCCCGGCAATGATTACGGGGAGGACTGGCTGGAGACCCATTACCAGGAACAGCACCGATAGGCGCACCGCGGATCCGCAACGGGTCGCGCATACAGCTTCGTTACCGCTTACCCGACGGGCCGGGCTGGCCCGGCAGTTGGTCCCTGCCCCATCTTGGGCGCCGGCCGGGAATTATTTCCAGATCGAGGAGAGCGTCCACACGTCCAGCGAAACGAGTCTGGCCGTACCGCCTTTAGCGTAGAGAACGAAGCCGTCGCTGTCCGCGCTCGGAAAAACCTGATCCGTGAGCACGACCGCTCCATCTTGGGCAAAGACTTCGACCGAGGACCAGTCCACGAAAACGTGCAGGCGCACCCTGCCACGCTCTGCACTCGCCGGCGCACTGTGCCTGCCCGCGAAAGCAGGATGAAATCCAACATTACCTGAGCCTCGGCGGTCGACGAATACCTCCCCGCGCCTTGCGTCGAACCCTATCGTGGTAGCCTCGTCGGCGGAAGTATGCACGCGCATGCCGACTTCTTCGCCGCCAGCGACGTCCAGCTCAACCACGATTTCCATCGCCTTGCCGGCATACTCCGGTCCCAGGTCCAATTCACCGTCCAGGATCCGCGCTTCCATGCGCCGGTGATGCTGCCGCAGCCCTTGCAATTCTTCCACCGGTCGCTGGACCATCCGCAAGTCACCGTCAATGCGCCGCAACGACAGGGAACGGGGAATGCTCTGGGCACTTCTCCAGGGATGGGTAGGAATGATGTTGGCATACAGCCAGTTGTTGAGCCATCCAAGCCAGATGGTACGACCGTCCTCTTTGGGCACATCGGCCCAGGACACAGCGGCGTAGAAGTCCTTGCCATAATCGACCCAGCGCGTGTCCGTGTGCTCCGCCGTAAAGGTGCTGCCGTCGAAGTTGCCCACGAAGTACTGTCCACCGGATCCGCCTGCCACCGCTTCGCTACCCTGATCAATTTCAAGCACCCAGCGCGTTGCGCCTGGCTCGTTTTCCACATTCAGTTCAAAGAGATCAGGGCACTCCCAGATGCCGTCTGCGCTGCCGGCCGGTCCGAACGAGCTTAGCAATTGCCAGCTCTTGAGGTCGTCGGACCGGTAAAAGTGCAGCTTCCTCTCGAGCGACAGCGCTACGACCATTATCCATTTGCCTGCCGGCTCGTACCAGAACACCTTCGGGTCCCTGAAGTCAGCCATGCCGACATCCAGCACGGGGTTGCCTTCATAGGGCAACCAGGTCCGTCCCCGGTCATTGCTGTAGGCAACGTACTGCGCCTGTTTGCGCTCTTTCGTGTAGTGTGCCGTATAGATGGCCACCAGCGGCGGATCCTCTCCTGTGCCAAAGCCCGACGTGTTGTCCCAGTCCACGACGGCGCTTCCGGAGAATGCCATCGTGCTGTCTGTTTCCGGAATGCCGACCGGCAGGTGAGTCCAGTGGACGAGATCTTCAGATACAGCGTGGCCCCAACTCATGTGGCCCCACTGGATTCCTTCGGGATTGTGCTGGTAGAAGAGATGGTACTCTCCGTCGAAGTACACCATCCCGTTGGGATCATTCATCCAGTGGATGGCAGGCGAAAAGTGGTACTGGGGCCGGAAGAGCTCCTGGAATGTGGCTTCCTGGGCCGATGCCGCGTGGCTCGTCAGCATCACGGACATCAGCGCAATGCAGGCCACAGAACACCTGAGTCGCATGGCAGCATTTCGTCGATTACCGGTTCCGAGAGAGCCCAGGATACCAAGTGCGCGCAACTTTCCATGTCGCTTCGGTATTGTCGGCATTGCGCCAGTCGCTCCCGGCCGGCCTGCCGCCGGGAGCGGGAATCTGTAGCGGGGCAAGCCACCTGAAACAGTTGCGAGCGGCTAATTGGCCATGGCCCGGAGATCGAACCGGGGTATGGTAACCCTGAAGCGCTTGCCTCCGGTGCGCTCCATGGTATAGTAGCCCTCCATCGAACCCGAGAACGTCTTCAAAACGCTGTAACTGCTGTATACATGCTCATTGCCCGGCTCAATGAGCGGCTGCTTGCCAATGACGCCTGCACCGTCCACTTCCTCAAGCTGCCCCGACCCGTCGCGGATGCGCCAGTGGCGGCGCAGTAACCGAACCGGAGCCGAGCCTTCGTTACGTATCCTGACAAAGTAACCGAACACAAACCGCCTTTCGAAGAAACTTGACTCACTGTCCAGGTATACCGGACGCACGGTGACCGTGATCTTCTCCGTTGTGGCTACGTACGGTACCATTGGCTTTTGACCCACAGTCGTCACAAGATAAGCACTGCCCGAATCGCTTAGCGTGCGGGTGCCCCGAGTGCTCGCTGCAACCATTCTTTGGCAATCAGGTTATGTAGAGGTTGAGGCTGTTTCGAATCGCAGTGCAATAGCCATGAACCAGGAAAGGGGTCAAGGCAGGACTGTTACGGAGAAAAAGGTTCGCACCCTGGAAGAGGCTACCATTCTCTTCGCGGGCGATTCCGGCGACGGCATGCAACTGACCGGCTCGCAGTTTACTCTCGCGACAGCTCTGGCACAGAATGACCTGGCTACATTGCCTGATTTCCCGGCGGAGATTCGGGCACCCGCCGGTACTACCTACGGCGTCAGCGGCTTCCAGCTTCACTTCGGATCCGTCAATATCCACACGCCGGGCGACGAGGTGGATCTGCTCGTGGCAATGAACCCTGCGGCGCTCAAGGTGAATCTGCACCGGGTCCGTCGCGGCGGAGCCATCATGGTGAATGTGAATGCCTTCACGAGGCACAACCTGAAGCTGGCGGGCTACGACGGAATCAATCCGCTGGACGATACAGAAGCCTGGAAGGAATACCAGGTGTTCGAGGTAGAGTTGTCCCGGATGACACAGGAGGCCCTGAAGGACCGCGGGCTGGACAAGAAGTCGGTTGACCGAAGCAAGAACATGTTTGCGCTCGGTCTTGCCTTGTGGCTGTATTCCCGGCCGATGCAACCTGCCATCGACTGGCTCTCTGGCAAGTTTGCTAAGAACCCGGCAATAAGGGACGCCAACATTCATGCGCTCAAGAAGGGATTCCACTTTGGCGAGACCACGGAAGACTTTGTCGTGCAGTACGAGGTCGAACCCGCCAAGCTTGAGCCCGGCCTCTATCGCGCTATTCGCGGCGCCCAGGCGCTGACGCTGGGTCTTGTCGCCGCCAGCGAGAAGAGCGGGCTCGACCTGTTTTACAGCAGCTATCCCATTACGCCAGCATCCGAGCTGCTCCACGAACTCAGCCGGTACAAGAATTTTGGCGTCATGACCTTCCAGGCGGAGGACGAGATTGCTGCCATGGGTGCAACCATCGGCGCAAGTTTCGGAGGCGCTCTGGGGGTATGTGCTACCAGCGGTCCGGGGCTGGCCCTGAAGCAAGAGGCTATCGGCCTTGCCGTGATAGCGGAATTGCCCATGGTTATCATCGGTGTGCAGCGCGGCGGTCCTTCTACCGGCCTTCCGACCAAGACCGAGCAGAGTGATCTGCTGCAAGCGATGTATGGCCGAAACGGGGAGGCACCCCTTCCCATACTAGCGGCTTCGACGCCGGAGGACTGCTTCGTGACTGCGTACGAAGCCAGTCGTGTGGCCATCCGTTACATGACCCCGGTGATTCTTCTGGCGGACGGGTACGTGATCAATGGATCTGCGCCGTGGCTCATTCCAGATCCTGACGCGCTGGCTCCGTTCAATGTGAGTTTTGCTACGCAGCCAAACGCCAAAACCAGCTCCAAGTCAAGCTTCCTGCCGTACGTGCGCGACGCCCTGACGCTTGCCAGACCGTGGGCGAAGCCGGGAACGGCAGGTCTGGAGCACCGAATCGGTGGTTTGGAAAAGGAAGACGAGACGGGCAACGTATCCTACGATCCGGAAAATCATCAGCGCATGACGGATTTGCGTGCGGAAAAGGTGGAGCGTGTCTCGCAGATGATTTCTCCCACGGCAGTACACGGAGATCCTGACGGATCGGCACTTGTCATTGGCTGGGGGTCCACGCGAGGGGCAATCGAGGAGGCGGTCAGCCGCGTCCGCGTCCGCGGGATACGGGCGGCTAGCGTCCATTTGCGCTTTGTTCATCCGCTGCCTCCTGACCTGGGGGCCATTGTCGGCAGGTACGACCGCATCCTGGTACCCGAACTGAACAAGGGGCAGCTCATCCGCATGCTCCGCGACCGCTTCCTTCTCCCCTTTGTACCGCTTTGCAAGGTACGGGGCCAACCCTTCAAGGCCAGGGAAGTCGAGGACGCCATCATGGCGCTATTTGAACAGGCCTAGTCCAGACAGTAGTGATGCCGGAAAAGAACAAGCCTAGCCTGCCTCCCGGTTTCGGGGCCAAGCGCGCCAGAATGCCGTTGCGCCCGAAGGCTCCGCCTTCCAATGGCGGTACGCCGCGGCTCCGACGGAAGGATTTCGCGAGCGATCAGGACGTGCGCTGGTGTCCTGGCTGCGGCGACTATGCCATACTTGCAACCATCCAGCGTCTGATGCCCGAGCTCGGCATTGCCCGTGAAAAACTGGTATTCGTCAGCGGTATAGGCTGCTCAAGCCGGTTTCCCTACTACATGAATACCTACGGCATGCACACGATCCATGGCCGGGCTCCCGCCATTGCGACGGGTCTCAAGGCTGCACGACCGGATCTCGACGTGTGGATCGTAACCGGTGACGGCGACGCACTTTCCATTGGTGGCAACCATCTCATTCACATCCTGCGCCGCAACCTTGACGTTCAGATTCTGCTTTTCAACAACCAGATCTATGGATTGACCAAGGGGCAGTTCAGCCCCACCTCGGAAATGGGCAAGGTGACCAAGAGCACACCCTTCGGGTCTCTTGCGCAGCCGTTCAATCCCGTCTCTCTGGCCCTTGGAGCGTCTGCCACGTTCGTGGCCCGAACCATGGACCGGGACCCGCGGCACCTGGCGCTCATCATGAAGCGCGCTCACGCGCACAAGGGCGTGTCCATGGTAGAGATATACCAGAATTGCAACATCTACAATGACGGCGCCTTTTTCGAGTTCACGGAGAAGGACACCAAGGCCGAGCGGTGCGTGTTTCTGGAGCACGGCAAGCCCATGATATATGATGGCGGCAGAAAGGCCGTACGGCTCGACGGATTTCGTCCGGTGTCCATTGACCTGACGGGTGGAAACTGGTCTGCCGATGACGCCCTTGCGTACGACGAAACTTCAACAGAGCTGGCAAGCATCGCCAGTCGAATGTTCGCCCAGCCAGAGCTTCCCCGGCCCTTCGGCGTGTTTTTCTGCGAAAAGCGACCGACTTACGAGGAATTGCTTCACAGCCAGATCGACGACATTACAAGCAGGAAGGGCAAGGGCGAGCTCGACAAGCTGCTGCGGGCCGGTGACACCTGGACAATAGCCTGAGGTCCGTACAGCGCTGCCTTGAAGCTCGGGACATCTTCGGTCGTTGTTGCCGCCTTCGTGGGCCCGGGCACCGTACTCACGTGCGCCTCAGCCGGCACCCGCTTCGGCTACGGCCTTGCCTGGGTGCTGCTTTTTGCCGTCGGCGCAACGTTCATCCTCCAGTCCTTTACCGCGGGATGCGGCATACTGGCGGGAAAGGGAGTAGGCGAAGCCCTTCGCGAGGCCGCGCGCAGGCCGGCGTTCAGGCTGGTTACCGTTGCGCTGGTGGTGCTGGGCCTCTGGATCGGCACGGCGGCCTTTGAAACAGGCAACGTGCTGGGTGCCGCTGCGGGAATGGAGCTGCTCCTCGGCGCTTCCGGTGCCCGAACCACATCCGTGGTCGCCCTCACGGCAGTCGCCGGCATTATCCTGGCTATGGACCTGCGCTGGGTAACCCGCGTGCTCGCCGGCCTCGTGGCCTTCATGAGCATCGTGTTCCTCTTTGCCATGCTGCTGGCTCCGGTGGACTGGGGCACAGCGCTTACCGGACTTTTCAGTCCATCCGTGCCCGAGGGAAGCCTGGTTACTGCGCTCGCACTCGTGGGAACGACCGTCGTAGCCTACAACCTGTTTCTTCACGCTAGCGCAGCCAAAGGATACTGGCACGACACAAGCCCGCACCTGGCCTGGCGCAGGGAGCTGGTTGGCATGGCCATCTTCCTGCCTGCCGGCGGCCTGATATCGATCGCGATCCTTTTTGCCGGAGCCACGCTTCACGGAGGCGCAAGCGAAATGAGCTCGATAGCGGATCTTGCTTCGCTGTTGGAGCCGGTGGCCGGCAGGATGGCGACGACCCTCTTCGGCCTTGGCCTGTTCGCCGCCGGCATTACATCGGCCGTGACGGCACCGCTGGCAGCGGCACTCGGCATCAGTGAGGTATTCGGCTGGAGCCGAAGCCGGCATGCATGGCGGTTCCGCGGCATCTGGATTTCCGTGCTGGTCGCGGGGCTGGTCTTCGCGGTTTGGGACCTTGACCCCTTGCAGATCATAATTGCCGCACAGGCAGCAAACGGCCTCCTGCTTCCCCTCATGGCCGGCCTAGTGTTGTACCTGACAGCCGGTCAGCGCTCCGTTCAGCTGCCGGCATGGTACGTGGGTCTGGGCGCCCTAGTTGTGCTCTTCTGCGCCGGGCTCGGCATTCGGACTCTGGTCTGGGTATGGGGGCAGGTCGGGCTGTAGGCAGATTTCCGCGCCGCTCCCTCCGGATGGCATCCGTGACGAGCCGCACCGGCGGCCGCACGCGTCAGGCTAGCGTCCCCTTATCCTCGCTCAGGGTGAGGACGGGGCCTCCTCTTCATCGTCACCCCAGGCCTTCCTCAGCGCCGCCTGGCGCCTCTTTTCAGCGATGCGCGCGACGAGTATGGATCCCTCATAGAGCAGAAAGAGGGGAGCGGCCACAAGAATCTGCGACACCGGGTCGGGGGGGGTTAGCAGGGCACCCGCAATAAGCACTCCCGGCAGGGCAAACTTGCGTGAACTCCGCAGACGCTCCGGCGTCGCAATGCCCAGCTTTGCCAGGAAATACACCACGACAGGCAGCTCGAAAAGAATTCCGGCTCCGACAGCCCACCACGTCAGCATGCTGAAGTAGCGCGTTACGTCGAAGTCGTTGACGATCTGGTCCGTGATCGTAAACGTGTTGAAAAACTGGAGCGCGATAGGTGTGATCACCAGGTATCCGAAGGCCACGCCGATCAGGAAGAAAACCGTGGCAAAGATGGCGGCAAACCTCAGGCTGGCCTTTTCACGGGGATACAGGCCGGGCTCCACGAACTTCCACAGGAAAAACATGAATACCGGAAAGCCCAGCACCACGCCTACAGAGACAATGATCCCCACTAGCGCGAAGAACTGCCCCGTCAATGTTCGATTCTGCAGCAGCAGGCTCTTGGCCTCCAGGCCAAATACCCGGTACATGAAGAAATCTTCCTGCGCCGGACCCAGCAGGATCTC
The DNA here is from genome assembly GCA_965207385.1 of Rhodothermales bacterium. GTDB lineage: Bacteria > Bacteroidota > Rhodothermia > Rhodothermales > Bin80 > CAZXEU01. Next base: position 1,061,555 of record CBDBLZ010000021.1, on the reverse strand, counting down.
GTCGGAAATCCAGTCCCTGAATATGACAGCAACGATCGTCGCCACGAATATGGCGCCGATCCCCTTGAGCAGGGTCCAGCGAAGATCTTCCAGGTGCTCCAGGAAGGACATTTCGCTGTCGCTCGGCAGCGACTCGTCTTCATCCGGGGCCGGCAGCTGCTTGCGCTTGCCGGCCCAGCTGAGCAACGGCTTCATGTGCGTAACACCTGTGAGTGCAGTGGGCGATTCACGTCAATGTAGCTCCGGAGCGCAAGCTGTTCCGGCTGTGTACATCGCATGACCCCGCAGCGCAACCACGCACTACTACGACCTACCCCATCGCCGGTTCGTTGTCCTGCATGGATGCTGCCAGCGCCTCTTCGTTGTCGTAAAGCGGGTAGTCGGCGCAGAGTGCCCGGACATCCTGCCTTACGCTCTGGCGCACAGATTCGGCTTCCGGCCTTGACAGAACGCGGTCCATAAGTTCAGCCACGTACCTGAATGCGTCTTCATCCAGGCCCCTCGTGGTCATGGCAGCTGTACCCAGACGGATCCCGCTGGTAACAAACGGACTCTTGTCATCAAAGGGTACCATGTTCTTGTTTACCGTAATGCCCGCTTCCTGCAGCACCTGCTCTGCAGTCTTCCCTGTCATGTTTCTGGTCCTGAGGTCAATCAGCATCAGGTGATTGTCCGTGCCGCCGGAGACCACATCGTAGCCACGCGCCAGGAATTCGGCCGCCAGCGCCCTGGCATTGTCCCGTACCTGGTAGCAGTACGTCTTGAACTCGGGCTGCAAGGCTTCCGCAAAAGCGACTGCCTTGGCGGCAATGACGTGCATAAGCGGCCCGCCTTGCGTGCCCGGAAAGACAGCCGAATCAAGCAATTCGCCCATGCGCCGGATACGGCCGCTCTTGGGAGCCACCTTGCCAAATGGATTCTCGAAGTCCCTGCCGATAAGCAGCATGCCCCCTCTGGGTCCGCGCAGCGTCTTGTGGGTTGTCGTGCTCACCACATGTGCATGCGGGAGCGGATCTTCCAGCACTCCTGCCGCGATCAGTCCGGCGGGATGAGCCATGTCCATCCATAGAAGTGCCCCTGTTTCGTCGGCAATTGATCGAAACGCAGCGTAATCAAAGTCGCGCGAGTATGCGCTCGCACCAATGGAAATCATCCGCGGTCTCTCCGCCAAAGCACGGTCCCGCACCCGATCCATGTCGATGCGGCCGTCGCGCTCGACGCCATAATAGGTCGCCCGATAAAGCATGCCCGAAAAATTGACGGGGCTCCCGTGGGTCAGGTGGCCGCCATGCGCAAGATCCAGTCCGAGAAACGTGTCGCCGGGCTGCAGCAACGTCAGGTACACAGCTGCGTTGGCCGTGGCTCCGGAATGGGGCTGCACATTGACCCAGTCGCAACCGAACAGGTCACGCGCGCGCTGTCGCGCGATATCCTCCGCGACATCCACGTATTCGCAGCCGCCGTAATATCGCCGGCCGGGCAATCCTTCCGCGTACTTGTTGGTCAGCACCGATCCCATGGCCTGCAGAACGGCTTCCGACACAAAATTCTCGGATGCGATGAGTTCGAGGCCGTCGTTCTGACGGACAACCTCCCGCCGGATTGCAGCAAAAATGGCCGGGTCACTATGACGCAATGCTCGCATGATCGTGATGATTGAGCGTGCCGCTACGAATGCGGTAGCAGCATCGCGTAAACCAGAATATTGACGCCCATTTGCAGGGCCCGTTCGCGGACTTCAGGAGGATTGTCATGCACTTCCTCCGGCTCCCAGCCGTCTCCCAGATCGCTTTCGTAGGAATAGAATACGCACAGGCGGCCGCTCCTGTCGAAGAGTCCGAAGCCCTGACTGGGGCCTCCATCGTGTTCATGAACCTTCGGCAATCCGTCCGGAAAGGAAAAATGGGCGTGGAAGATCGGGTGGGAAAACGCCAGCTCCAGGAAAGACTGCTCCGGAAAGACCTTCTTCATTTCCCGACGGATAGCCGGGTCGAGCCCGTAGTTGTCGTCTATGTGCAGAAAGCCGCCGTTATCGAGATATCGGCGCAGACTCTGCGCCTCGTGTTCGGTAAACAACACGTTGCCGTGCCCTGTCAGGTACAGGTACGGATACGTGTAGAGCTTGTCGCTGGCGGGCTCAACTATGTCGGCCTCCGGTGCCACATCGAGGAGCGTGTGCCGCCGCGCATACGCGAGAAGCTCCGGCAGGGAACGTTCGTCGCTGTACCAGTCTCCACCGCCGCCATACTTGAGACGGGCTATCCGAAAGGAGTAGTCCTGAGCCTTACCGGAGGATGGCCAGGCAAGAATGAGCAGCAGGAAAAAGGCCTTGCGCATAGCCGTCATTGCACCCGAGTGCCGGGGCAATTGTTCGCCAGCGTAGCCTGGCCGGCATTTGCCGCGTCGAACGGATGTAGAGAGGCAAAGGGCTGCCGGCATGCCCTGCGAACTTGCGCGCTGCCGGAACCACATTGCCACCGGTTGCGGGCCCTATCGGGGGTACCTGCGCACCATACCAGCGGGAAAAACCTCCTGACTGTATCCCGGATCGGGATTCTTACGTAATGAGGACCAGGACCAGGGCACTTAATCGCATTCAGGAACCATGGCAAGGAGATTCCTCATCGGCCGATTTCTGCCGAGCCACTCATCAGCTTACCGTTTCCGTGAAAGGAGAATTCCGGACGGGGCCACCATAGATCCGGAGACTCTCCGCGCTCGCTTTTCCGAGCGTGCCCGCCGCTTCCGGTCTGAGAGAGGCAAGTATGCCGTGACCGTCCAGGCCGGTCTGGCGCTCGCGCTGCTGATTGTGGTCGCAGCCTTCAACCTGGACATCCATCCCGGAGACAGGAAAGGCTTCGAAGCGCCGACGCAGGAGCTTGTCACCGTCCAGGAGATCATACAGACCAGGCAGGACATCAAGCCACCGCCACCGCCGCGACCACCCATTCCGGTCGAGGTACCGAATGACGAAGTCCTTGAAGAGGATGACCTGGTATTTGACGCGGCGCTGGACATCGGTATCGGCGCGCCACTGCCCCCGCCACCCGCACTGGAGGAACCGGAAGAAGAGGGTCCAGAGGACGAGATATTTCTTATTGTCGAGGAGATGCCCACCATTGTTGGAGGATTGTCGGCACTGTCGGCGGACCTCGAATACCCGCTCCTGGCAAGGCGTGCGGGGATCGAGGGTACGTCTGTCATACGCGTGCTGGTGAACCGGGACGGCAAACCGTCAGATGCCACGGTCATCCGGTCGGCCCACGAAATGCTGGATCAGGCAGCCCTGGACGCCGTGCTCAAGCAGCGGTTTACGCCAGGGCGCCAGCGCGGCGTGCCGGTACTGGTCTACATGGCCCTACCCGTGCGATTCGCGCTTAGCGACTAGTAGACCTCGTCAAGTACATCCCCCGCGAAAAACGCTCGGGCGCCACATACCTGGTGTGGTACTCTTGCCAGTCAGCCTGATGGCGACGATATACGGGATCGTCTGACAGGCTTCCAGGAGGCTGGTCATACAGCGGATCATCATGTGCGGGCAGCGGACGCACGGTCTTGGAGAACGTGGTGTTGTAGTCGCCATCCTTTACCCAACCGTCTCCGATCAGTACAAAATCCCTTACCCAGGAATCCGCCGGCTGCGGCAGTGCATCAAACAGCAGCTGCATTTCGTCCCCGGCATTCATGATGACGTAGCGGTCGTCCACCTCCGTCAGCAGCGGACGCACGTCCCCGAAGCGCGTGTAGTATCCGACTAGATCCCGCCAGATCTGCGACGTACCCGCCAATTCCTGGTACGCTGGCAGTTCAGGTGACGACCGGTTCGCCTCGTGTACTGCGGAGAATCCGCGGAATCTGAGGTCGGCCGATGCGGCGCTAAGCCGCCGCACTTCGGCAAGATCCGGTGACATCTTTTCCGCATGGGCGAGCATGTCCCAGTAGATTTCCAAATTCGTGTGGAGACGCAGCCGGCGGCGGCCCTCGGCGAACGGGATGCCTTCCAGGTCTATTAGCACGGTCTTGCTCTTGCCCGAGGGAAAGCCGAGGTTGCTGTGTGCTACAATCCAGCTGCCGTCTGGCTGCTCCACTTCCAGCCTCAGCCCGCGGGGAGGCGGCTGCGTACCGTGGCTAATGGCTACATTGATGGAGCTGTCAGTCGGCCTGATCCACCCGGCAGCCACCAGCCAGGAAGCTTCCGGAACATCTTCGTCGAGAACAATCTCGACGTAGTGATCTCTCGTGATGCCCTGGTACCGGCCTCTTCCAAAGTAGTCGAGGTACTGCTCGTCCCTTTCCCGCACGACTTCAGAGACATCCCTGCCCGAGTCGTCCCGGGCCCCGGCCACAGGCCTCATCGGGCCCGTCACCCGCACGGCCAGCTCGGGAGGAGGAAAGGCGAATCGCTCGTCCACAAACACTTCGGTACCCGGGGGATGATCCACCACCAGCAGGCTCACGTGGTCGAAGAAGTGCGTCTCCCACAGTTCGGCAGTTATGCGCACGTCATACAGACCGTCCCGGGCCTTCAGCTGGTCTCCCCGAATCTTGACCCAGTCCTCGGTGGTCATGATGCCCGCCGTTTCCTGCGCATTGATCCGAAGCCCGAGGGGCGAGCGCCAGATGAAGTCCGTCACGAACTGCATTTCATCACCGTCATAGGTAAAGAGCCACGGACAGGACCCCTTCAGTCGCTGCTGGGCGGAGAGCACATGGTCAGACAGGAGTTCAAACTCTGCCTGAACCGAGCCATTGGGCCACGTAATCCGCGCTATATCGGCCAGTGCGTACTCCCCAAGCCCGAAATGCAGCAAGGGCTCCGTTATGGGCTGCTTCTGGTAAAGGCTGCCGGCCCTTAGCTCCACTTCGCCGCCAATGCCGAAGGAATTAATGCGCTGGTCGCCGACGGCTTGCGCGGCGCGCGGCCGAATCTGTTTCCAGTGATAATTCTTCGATGACAGGATGGCCATCAGAAGCGGCCGGCCCTCCTGGTCGAGACCGACCAGATCCAGGCGACCGGCTTGCCGGATAGATGCCAGCGAAAATACCCGCGCGCCAATTGTGGTCGGCAGAAGCGAATACGTATAGTCGTCCTGCTGCAGCCAGATGCGGGCACTCTCGGGTCCCGCCACCAGGAGATCAAACCCGCCATTATTGTCCAGATCAGCACGGAGAAGCCGGGATCCATCGCCTGCTTCCCCGGCCCCGGCGGCAAGGTCCTCGGTCCGCCACGCATTGGCGACGCGCGTCAGGCGAGCTATGCTCCCGTCTGCAGCAAGCACCAGAAGATCTATGACGCCGTCACTGTTGCTGTCGGTCGCCGCGATGTCCGCCGCAGGACGGGCATCCTGCTGCATCGCCCAGGCGCGGAATCTGCCCTGGCGCAGGTTTTCCCGGGCGTGCAATCTTCCCTCGCCGTCCAGAAAGACGGCGTCCGGGTCCCCGTCAGAATCCAGGTCTGCCCAGACAAGATTGCGCGGAGCAGGTACGTCCGAAAAAAGATCCAGCTCGGCAAACGTGCCGTCACCGTTGTTGCGAAGCGCACGGACACCTGCGCCTTCCAGTGCGAGTACGAGATCGATGTCCCCCTCCAGGTCGAGATCAGCGGCCCAGACTCCGGTATAGGAGGCGTCCACAATGGCGGCTCCCAGCCCAAGTGAGGACGTTGCATCTGCGAAGGCCTCCGTGGAGTCCTGTGCCAGGAGACGAAGGCCGCCAGGACCCGCCATCACCAGATCCGTCCGGAAATCATAGTCGTAGTCCAGCGCCGCGATGGCATGCGGACCCGGCACATTAGGGCCGGGGAACGGCCACGACTCGTCGCGCAGCGTTCGCAGCGCGCGCCCGTCGGTAAAAAATACCGCGGGTAGCGCTTCGTTGCCGAGCGCGACTGCTGCGATCCATGCCATGGAGTCCATAGCGGAGGGAAGCAGATGCTGGGAGAAAAACTCCAGCGAATCGTCGGCAGGGGCGGGAGCGGACCGCGGATTCTCCAGGCGCAGGAAATCGGTCACGGGATCCGCAATCACTTCCACAGACGCACGCAGGCTACCGAGATCCTGCCGAAAGGCTTCCTCGCTCAGCAACACATTCCGCAAGAAGGCCAGCTGCACGGCTGCCCCCTCCAGATCTCCCGCGGCTGACGCGCCAAGCACCGATTCAAGTTGGGCTCTTGCGTCGCTGTTCCAGGCCTCGCCCAGCGTCGAGAGGCGGTCGATCGCGTACGACAGGTCCTCGGTGTTGCCTTCCAGGGACGCTCGCCGCGCCTGCTCAACCAGTACGACCAGGTTATCCGGCACAGCGGACGAGAGCAGCGCGAAGGCTTCCGGATTGTCCGGTTCAAGATCCGTGGCCAGGACATACGCGGCCCTGATGAAGGAAGAGTCGCTTTCCAGCGCCTGCCGCATGAATGCCGCTGCGGCCGCCGTACGGCCTTCCAGCTGCTCCAGCAGTCCGGACAGATACAGGATCGGCGCGCTGCCCTCTGCCAGTGACCTCGCCTTGGCGAGATGGGCCGCAGCTGCCGCGAATTCACCGCGACGCATCGCCATCAGCCCCAGGTTTGCCCAGGCAGACGGCTCCGCCGACGCGCGGTCGGTTACCGCCGTAAGCCTAGCCTCCGCCCGAAGGTCCTCGCCCACCTCCATGGCGGACGTACCCGAATAGAAAGCGGACACGACCTCCTCGTATTCTGCTGAGCCCGGAGCCGGCAACTGCTGCGCGCACCCTGCGATCAGCAGCACCAGTGCTAATGTCCCAAACCGATATTCTGGCATGAATTCCTGACCCGAATGTTCGTGGCAAAGGTAACGTTTGCGGAGGTATTTGTCCCGCGTGCATTGCCGGCAGAAGCGTGGACACAACTGAACACCCGGCCTGCCAAGGGCGTTACATCCGCAACCAGTCAACCGTTTCTGACAGCCATGCTAAAGTTGGTAAAAGCTGCCTTGATCGCTGTAGTGGCAACCGGGGCCGCGCTTACGGCCATCACGCTCCTGACATCCCCCGGCAGCGAGAAGGAAGGGGGCAAGGGCAAGGAATAAGCCCAAATGCATCGGAACAGGCGATTCGCTTCATGCCCAGGGGCATGGCCTGGTGCCCGTCCGGGCGTGCTTGCGTTGTATAGTGCCTTGCTGTGTGTGGCATGTACCGTGCCCGACCCCGAAGCAGAAATGCCTCGCGGAGTCCTTACGGCAGGCTTCGTGGCGCTTGAGGGCGTCTACAATTCGGAGCTCATGGCGCCTTATGATGTCCTGCACCACTCCATATTCCGTGACTCTCTCAACTACGTTGAACCGTTTATAGTGGCCGCCACCAGGGAGACGCTTACCACATTTGAGGGCATCCGAATCATCCCGCACTATTCGTTCGAGAATGCACCGCCTATCGACATACTGGTGATTCCGAGTACCAGTGGAAGCATGGACCGTGACCTGGAGAACAAGGAATTCATGGATTGGCTTCAGCGCGTCATCCCGCGGTCGCGTTACGTCATTACCGTTTGCGATGGAGCCTTCCCGCTAGCTGCCACAGGCGCGCTGGACGGCAGAGAGGCAACCACGTTTCCCGCCGACCGCGAGCTGTTCGCCAACATGTTCTCGGAAGTGGATGTGGCATACGACGTGAATTTTGTAGTGGACGACAGATTCATTACGTCAGTGGGCGGAGCGCTCAGCTACGAACCGGCGCTATACCTCCTGGAGCGACTCTACGGAAAGGCCCATGCCCGGGAAACGGCGACCGGACTGGTGCTCGACTGGAACCTGTCTCGCGTAGCGCATCGCGTGGTTCGAGGCGCAGACTGAGTACTTCGGCCAAGAAGTAGCGGCGGGACCCGGTCCGCTCTCCGGAACCGGCATTCGAAGACTTACCCTTCTTCCTCGGATGCCCGGCTCAGCATGCCGGCAATGTCTATGCCCGTGGAGGCCTTGAGGCTCTCCAGAAGCGCCGGCGTGGAGCCCGCTATCTGATTGAATACGGATGGCACGCCACTTCCCTGGCCGCTATCGACCACGGTTAGCCGGTCAATCTTGAGGTTGTCCACGGTATTGACTACCTGTCGCAAGATATCGGGCAGCATCTGAATAAGGAACAGCCTCTCCGCATCCGTGCCTGCATCCAGCCATAAGCCGAGCTTTTGGCGGAGCACTTCCACTTCGGCCTGTCCATCTTCCAGGATGCGGGCTGCATTGCCCTTTGCAATCTCCTCCTTTGCTAGGCGATCCGCCTCCGCAGCCACAACCACTTCCGCGCGCTGCCGCTTTTCCGCGAGCTTTATCTCTTCCATGGCCAATTCCTGCTTGGCCCTGGCCTCAGCCACATCGGCAGCCACATCGATGCGGGCTTCCTCCGCCTGGGCCTTGGCGGCCAATTGTGCCTTGAGAATGCGAAGCTCGTTTTCCGCTTCTTCAATGGATTTTCCGGCGTAGGCCTCTGCAAGACGTGCCTGCTTCATCTTGTCCGCTTCCGCCACACGGGCGGCAGCGATAATGTGGGCAGACTGCTGTCGGCCTATGGCATCCAGATAGCCGGCATCATCCTCGACGCTCTGGATCTTCATGGTATCCAGCTGCAATCCAAGGTTGCTCAAGTCATTGTCTGCTTCTGCCAGGAGCTCCTTCGCAAACTTGAGCCGGTCCTCGTTGACCTCCTCAGGGGTGAGCGTGGCAAGCACGCCACGGAGATTGCCTTCCAGCGTTTCCTTGGCAATTGTCTGAATTTCCCCCAGGCTCTTGCCCAACAGCCGTTCTACCGCGTTGGACAATTCTGCCTCGTTCGATGCAACCTTTACATTCGCTATCGCACGTACCGTAAGCGGAATGCCCCCTTTCGAGTATGCATTCGTGACAGTAAGGTCGATGGGAATGGTATTGAGCTCGAGCCGGTCTACTTTCTCGATTAGCGGGATCCTGAAGCCGCGGCCGCCCTGAATAACACGGTAACCGACCACGCTGCCACCGGCCAGGCGGCGCTTGCGGCCGCTGAAAATGAGCACCTCGTTGGGCTGGCAGATTTTGAGGTTGGCCCGAATGATGCCGAAAATGGCCAAAAAGCCGACGATGATAACACCGGATACTACGAGTGCAAACTCCATTGGAGGGCGGGTCTATATCTTAAACGGCTACGGGATACTTGTCAGGACGGCTTGACGACTTCCGCAACGGCGCCTTCTACTCGCACTACTACCACGTCGTCGCCGGCGGAAAACTGCTCGTCGACGTTTTCAAATGCGCGAGCCATGAGTTGCAGTCGCTTGCCCTTGGCAACCATTGCGATCTTGCCGACCTCGTCGGCATCAAACGGGATAAGGACACTGCCTGAGCTCCCCAGCAGATCCCCGGGAGTTACTTCGCTGGAAACCTGCGCGTAGCCTACCCGCTTGATCACATAATTGCCGCCCAGGCCAACCATGCCTCCGACTGCCAGGGAGGCCAACAGGCGAAGGGGACCGCCCACATCGGCTATGGGCAAGAGTACGCCGCACAGTCCGAAGAAAGCCGCAAACAGAAAAAGGGCCCGCAGCGAGAACAGGTCGACAAAACCTTCGCCCGCGCCAATTTCCGCGTCTGTGTCAGCGTCGAAGTCCAGATCGCCATCGAAGTCTGCGTCCGCGTCTGAGTCCGCTCCGCCGAAAACGGAGAGCAGGACAAAGAAGCCTCCCACGATGAGACTGATCCAGTAGACCGGATCCACGGCTAGCCAAGCCTATAGTGACACCTGGCCTTGGAGAACAAGCTTGACCGATGGCGGTTTCCGCGCGGCCGGTAATCCTTTCGGTGCCAAGCGCGCCCCTATTTTACCGGGGTTACAGCAGCACTGTCTTCTTCTCCGGTGCGCACGCGTACAACGCGTTCCACGGGCAATACGAAAATCTTGCCATCGCCGACGCGGCCCGTGATGGCAGCGCCGCGGACGGCGTTCACGGTGCGCTCGACGAAGGGCTCCGTAACGCCGATGTCCAGCATCACCTTGTTGTGCAGCTCCTTCTTGACCGTCGTGCCTCTGTAGGTTTCTACCACTTCCTCTTCGCCTCCGTGGCCTCGCACCTGGGAAACGGTCAGGCCCTCGATTTCCTCGGCATACAATGCGCGGAGTACATCCGCGAGTCTGTCGGGCCTGATAATTGCCTTTACAAGCTTCATGGATTCAGCAGTTTGGATAGGGTATTGCGGCGGTTCAGCCAATCGATACCGCCCTGGAGCCGTTCTGGGCCTCGACGATGTCGTCGCCATTGAGCAGCACCGCTCCTTCACCGGACGAATAGGCCGCTTCGCCGTGGTCGACGAGGTCCATGCCCGTGCCTTCCTGATCTCCACCGGCACGGATGCTGGTTACAATACCCAGCACTTTCAGAATGACAAACGTAACAAGGCCACTGTATGCAGCGACCGCTGCAACCGACAGGGCCTGGATGCCCAATTGTCCGGCGTTGCCGTACAACAAGCCGTCAGCGCCGGCGCCATTTATCACGCTGGAAGCAAAGACGCCCGTCAGCAGAGCTCCCATTATCCCCCCGGCACCATGCGCGGCAAAGACATCCAGGGAATCGTCGAGCTTCGTCCGAACCCGCCAGCGTATCAGGAAGAAGCTCGGAATCACGCCGATTGCCCCTACTGCGAGGGCTCCGGCCGGAGGGACGAAACCCGCCGCCGGCGTGATAGCCACAAGGCCCACCACAATCGCCGTCGCCACGCCAACTGCGGTTACCTTTCCTGTCGTGCCGTAGTCAAGTATGGTCCAAACAACCAGGGCTGCCGCCGGCGCAAGCATGGTATTCACAAGGGCCAGTGCCGCGATGCCGTCCGCTGCCAATGCACTTCCACCGTTAAACCCGAACCAGCCGAACCAAAGCAGGCCTGCTCCGAGAAGAACAAACGGCACGTTGTGAGGAATAAGTGCAGCCCGGCCGTAATCCTTGCGTGATCCCAGGGCCAGCGCCGCCACCACAGCGGCCACGCCTGCATTGACGTGCACGACCGCGCCTCCCGCAAAGTCCAGGGCTCCCAGGCTTCCCAGCCAGCCTCCACCCCACACCCAGTGCGTAACCGGGCCGTACACCAGGAGGCCCCACAGGGCAATAAACGCCACATACGGCAAGAATCGCATGCGCTCCACTACAGCGCCTGAAATCAGCGCCGCGGTGATGATCGCAAACGTCCCCTGGAAACCCATAAACAGCAGCGCCGGTATGGTGCCACTGGGCTCCAGGCCGACCCCGCGCAGCATCACCATGGAGAAGTCACCCACCAGGGCATTGCCCTCGCCGAAAGCGATGGAATAGCCCGCCACTGCCCAGAGTGCGCCCGAGAACCCCAGCGCGACGAAGCTCATCATCATCGTATTCAGCGCATTCTTGGAGCGAACCAGTCCCCCGTAGAAGAATGCCAGTGCAGGGGTCATGAGCAGTACCAGTGCCGTGGAGACCAGCAACCATGCCGTATCGGCACCGGAGATAGCCGCATCAGCGGCTTCCTGAGCAAAGGAATTGGCTGCACCCACGAGGCACAGCAGTGAAACACACAATACGCGGCGCATAATCCTGGCGGTTTTGGCAGTTAGGTGGACTGTTGCCTGTTCGCCACCGAAAATAAGGCATTCAGATTGAATTACAATACTATTTTAGATGTATCAGCTGTTTCTTCTAATAATCTTAGACTGTTCTCCGCGAACCCCGTGGCGCTTCCACACTGCCTCCTCAGTGGCCGGCGCGTCTGCCGAGCACCGGGGCATACGCTAAGCAGGAAGCTCGACCGAGCCGTATTCCAATCTCGAGCTTCGCGCGACGAACTCTAGTCCGCTGTCATGATGAACAGCGGCGCCCGATCGAACGTCGTGTAGTTGGGTCGAAGCCGATCAATGTTATAGTACTTTCCCACGTCCACGGTCTTGTGTGGACGGTTGATGGCCTCCAGCGAAGTACTGCCGTAAACGCCGTTTATGATGTTCACCAGCCTGCCCGACGAACCGCTCATGACCAGGTCCAGAGCCAGGTTGCCGAAGGCCATGGGAACGACGCAGTCCAACGCGTCAGGGTCGCCGCACCGAACCAGGTATCCCAGCCGCTGATTCACGACATTGATGCGCCCACCCTTGTTGAATCCGGAAGACCGCGCCTTCAGCTCCTGCCCCACGCGGTCACCGATGCCGCCCAGTTTGGCATGCCCGTACTGATCCTTTTCGGCACCTTCAAATGACATCCCGGCATCTCCCTTCATCTTCGCCCCTTCGGAGACCAGCACCACCGAGTAGTTGCTCCGGTTCCGGTGCCAGTCATAGACGAGCAGCTCCGTAAGCCGGTCCATATCGAAATCAACTTCCGGGATCACGCACCTGTCCGCCGCTCCCGCCATGGCAGGCAACAGGGCAGAATAACCCGCATACCGACCGAAGACCTCAATAACCAGAAATCGCTCGTGGGAGCCAGCGGACGTCCTAAGCGTGTTGGCCAGTTCAATAGTCCGCGAGACACACGTGCCAAAACCGATACAATAGTCCGTGCCGGGCACATCGTTGTCCATGGTCTTGGGAATGGCGACGACATTGACTCCTTCCTTGTGCAGGCGGTAGCCGTAACTGAGCGTGTCATCGCCGCCAATGGGAATCAGGAAGTCCAGCCCCAGAAATGCAATATTCTCCAGCACGGAGGCCGTCACATCATTCACCTCCTCCGAATACGCGTCTCGCAGATGGGCCGGAAGATTGCTCTTGGGCAGGTGGCTGGGCCGCGTACGGGAACTGTGAAGGAACGTGCCTCCTGTGCGGCCGACAGCATTTACGACCTGCTCAGTGAGAAGCCCGTAATTGCGCCCATTGTCAGCGTCCTTGTCGGGTATCATGTCCACCAGTCCCGCCCAGCCGCGACGAATGCCAATTACTTTGTATCCCTCTCGCAGCGCGCGAATCGTCACTGCACGAATGGCGGGGTTAAGCCCCGGGACATCTCCGCCGCCCGTAAGGATACCAATGGTGCCCTTGTGTGTCATTTGCTTCCAGACTTGTTTGCAGCGCAAAGGTACGACAGCAATGCCGGGTACGCTACCACCTTGCAGTATCGCTACAAGCGGGAATGTAGGAGCACTCCTGCGCGTCCAATGGGCAGCACGCAATAAAAACGGAATTGCAATGACGTCCGCCAAGAGACTGGTTCTGGCTGCCCTGTTGGTCGCGGGACCTCTGGGCGCAGCCTCCAAGGCGCAGCCCTTCAATCAGGAGCAGATGGCCGAGCGCATGTCTGCGAGAATGGACACGCTCATAAAGCAGCTCGAACTTACGGCCGAACAGGAAGAGCCTGTTCGCGCAGTGCTAGCGGAGTTGGTCCATCAGCGCCTTCAGCTGCGCCAGCGTGGAGCGCGGAGGGGATCCGTCCGGGAGCGCATGCAAGCCCTGAATGATTCTACCGCAGCCAGGCTTGAGAAACTCCTGACAGAAGAGCAAATGGACCGGTACAGGCAATTGAGCGCAAACAACCGTGGGGGCAGGCGCAGATTCTGACGGACAACATTAGCAACCGAATTGCACCAGCCCCTGAAACTTCGAAATGAAATTGGTCCCATGATGAATTCGTCCTTGGTCCGGAGCGCAGCGCTGATGGCCGCCTGTGCGTGGGTTGCGCTGCCAGGTGCCGTGGCACAAGAGGCAGAGCCCACCGGCACGCGCAGCGGGGCGGCCGCCCGTGTCCTGCGGCTCATCGATGATCCTTCGGCCCGCATCCAGCGCGCTTTGAGCGCTGATAGTATCAATGCTCCCGGCGGCCTCTGGAATGCAGCCGCATTGCTGCAGGCTGAGCTTTCCGACGAGGAAAAGCTGGAGATTATTCTTGCTGGTATCCGGGGCGATCGAGCACAACGAGGTGTGCGGCGATCGACAGTGCGCTTTTCACGCGCCCGCAACCAGAGATATGATTCCGGTCGGCAGCGCCGCGGAGGAGCGAGCCGGCATCGGCAGCAGGCCAGCCGCATTCGCAATTCCAGTGGCCGGGCGGCAGTGCGGGGAGCCACACGAGAGGCAAGGGAAGCACTCAGGGACAGTGCACTTACGGCCCGGGAGCACCGGCAGGCGATAGCCGAGGCCGTGCGCGAGGCGGCTGCCGCCGAGAGGCAGGCTGCTATCGAGCGCGCCAGGCAGCAGCAGCTTGCACGGGACGCGGCGCTTGGCATTGATGGCGAAGCGCGGGCAGCCATGGATGCAGAACTGGCGACCCTTCGCGCACGCGCCGATTCACTGTCGCGGCAAGCCGGCGCCGCCCGCCGGGCTCTCCGGTCCTTCCACGCCGAGCGTGCTGGCGCCGGAGCATTAACACCGGCGCAGCGGGAAGTCATTCGGCTGCATGAAGCGCTGGGGCGGCTGCTGCAGTCGCGCTCCCGCCGAGATTTGTCACGAAAGCGGTAATTTATAGGGAGGCAGACTAAGAAGACAGGCGGCGGAGAATCGCCGCTATCCCAAACACCCAATACCCTGCGCTCAGGCAGTTGCACACGGAGGAGGAACTGGTCCGGCGCGCCCGGCAAGGAGATCGGCACGCCTTCGGACTCCTTGTCAGAATGCATGAAGCAGCCATTGGACGCACGGTTACCGCCATGCTCGGTCCGGGAGATGAGGTCGACGACGTTGTTCAGGACACATTCATTCGGTGCTACGAGAGCCTTCACCGGTTTCGTGGCCATGCCGCCTTTGGTACCTACCTGCACCGCATTGCGATCAACCGGTCCCGCGACATCCTTCGGCGCAGGCAGCGATTGCGTGCGCGGTTTGTCAGCCACGACGACGTTTCGCTGCCTTCTGCAGGACTTACCACAGAAGAGGAAATGATCCAGAGGGACCGTGCAAGGCTTGTACATGCTGCCATAGCCCGGCTCACACCTGATCACCGTGCGGTGGTCACCCTGCGTCTGCTGCAGGGCTTTTCGACGGAGGAGACTGCAAACATGCTCGGCATACGGTACGGAACCGTACTATCCAGGCTCAGCAGGGCGACGCGTCGCCTTCAGGACCTGCTTAAAGGGGTACTGGTCGAAGAGAGTCCGCGCTGAATCATGAAGAATCAGGATATCAGACGACTGGAGGCTATGTTCAGCCACCAGACTCCGGATCAGGATCTTGACGCGGAGACCAGACGGGTGCGCGCACTTGGACAGCTGATTCAGGCTGCTGTCGAAGAAGGTAGCGAGCGGTCCGTCAGGCCATTCCTGGCTGAGCGGGTATTGCGGCGTCTCGAGCCCTCCGCCGCCAGCACCGAGGTGTTTCTCGGGACTTTATGGCAGCTGTTTCGTCCCATGGGGATTGCCGCACTGTTTCTGATCCTGGCTCTGGCAGCCTACAGTTCCTCCCTCGTCGATGCCTATGACGTTCGGCCGACAACTTCCGAGGCATTGCTGGGCTTGCAGCCGGTCACGCTTACAACTGCCTATGCCACCGATGTCGAACCACTAGAATACGTTGATCCATGAACGTAAGGGCAAAGTCCGCATGGCTGCTTTTCGCCACGCTGGTCGTGGGCATCGCCCTGGGTGTTCTGGGTGCCAGCACCCTCCAGCACCGGCGGGTCGAACAGATTCGCGAAACTCGGGAAAGAGGTGGAGTAACGCGGTTCATGGAGCGTGTACTGGAGACGGAAGATGCGGCCCTTAACGCCAACGCCCGCCGGGCTATTGAGGAAGGCGAAGAGCGCTTCCGGCGAATCAGGGCGCAGTGCGGAGACAGCCTGAACGCGGCCCGCAATTCCATGATGGCAGAACTTGATACGCTCTTGACACCCGAGCAGCAGGAACGCCTCGAGCATTGGCAACAGCGGACCAGGCGTGGTCGACGAGACTCCCGTCGCCGCTAGACTCGAATACTGAAATCAAAGTACTTGAACGAAAATGAAGAAGATCATTCTGATTGCAGCAGCAATAGTGCTTTGTGGAGCCTCATTCTGGTACCTGAGCCGGGGGGACACTGAGGCCGTTAGCCCCTACCGCTTCGTGACGGTTGAGCAGGGCAATGTGGAAGAGGTCGTCTCCAGCACGGGTACGCTGGATGCCGTCACGACCGTCGAAGTCGGTACACAGGTATCCGGCATTGTATCCGACATCTACGTGGACTTTAACGACCACGTGGAGAAGGGCCAGGTCATTGCACGCATTGATACTACGCTGTTGACCAGTGCGGTGCGGGATGCCGAATCCAATGTCGAGCGCAACCAGGCGCAGTTGCGCCAGGCGGAAAGGGAGTATGCCCGCATTGAGGGGCTGTTCGAAAAGCAGTTTGTCACCGAAGTGGAATACAACCAGGCGCTTTACAATCTGGACATCGCAAGAGCGGCAACCAAGTCATCCGAAATCAGCCTTGAGCGGGCCCGCCAGAACCTTAGCTACGCCACCATTTATGCGCCGATATCCGGGACCGTAATCGAGCGCGGTGTCGATGTAGGCCAGACAGTGGCGGCCAGCTTCTCTGCGCCACTGCTGTTCCTTATCGCGGACGAGCTGTCCAGGATGGAGATTCTGGCATCGGTTGACGAAAGCGACATCGGCCAGATCAAGCAGGGCCAGCGCGCGCGGTTTACGGTGCAGGCCTACGATGATGTATTCGAGGGAATCGTGCGGCAGGTAAGGTTGCAGTCATCCATGCAGGAAAACGTCGTCAATTACACCGTGGTGGTAGACGTTGCCAATGAAGAGGGCCTTCTGCTTCCGGGAATGACGGCAATCGTGGAATTCCTGATAGAGACGGCAGAAGGCGTCCTGAAGGTGCCGAATGCCGCGCTCCGGTTCAGGCCGACGGAGGCCATGATGGCGCAGATGAGGGCCCAGCGGGAGCAGGCCGGCCAGGCACGGGGAGATTCTGCCGCTGCAGGGCGTCCGCAGGATCGGGGCAGGACCCCGGGCCAGCAGGCTGGCAGCTTCGCCGCGGCGGGCGGATTTGGCTCCGGGGCCGGCAGCTTCGGAGGACAAGGCGGGTTCGGACAGGCCGGGGGATTCGGCGGCCGCGAGGACTTTACGATGCTCTGGTTCATCGACAGCGAAGGCATGCTTTCCGTGGCGCCCACGCGCATCGGGATTTCTGACGGCCAGATGACGGAGGTCCAGAGCGCGCGGCTCGACCCAGGCATGGAGATCATTGCCGGGGTCAATCAGCAGGAAGAAGGGAATTCCTTCAATCCTTTCCAGAACAACCAGAGCCGCAGATGGCGGCCCGGCGGCTTTTAGAAGCGGGCGAAGCCGTATGCCGGGGCAGGTTCACCGGCAAAATGCATTCCGGCCGAAATGGCGCACTTCTGCCAGTACAACCATGGTATGTGTTACATCCTGGTCGCGATCCGAGCCGGGAATGCCTTGCAAACCGCGCCGGCAACCCGGTTGTGCCGGCCTGATCTGACGGCAGCATCATGAGAAGCTCAACGCTGATTTCCGTGGCCCTCCAGAGCATCCTGGAGAACAAGATGCGCACGCTGCTTACCATGCTGGGCATCATCATTGGCGTCAGCGCCGTAATCGTGATGGTGGCTATCGGACAGGGGGCCCAATCCCAGATCCAGGACCAGATCAATGACCTGGGCACCAACATGATAGTGATTACGCCGGGATCCAGTTCGCAGGGAGGCGTAAGCCGCGGGGCCCAGACCTATAACCGGCTCACGGTGCGGGATGCCGACAAGATCCGCCGGGAAAGCCTGTTGGTAACGGCCGTCTCGCCGGTGGTATGGACACGGACACAGATTATCGGAGGACAGGGAAACTGGAATACGTCCGTCAACGGAGTATCAACGGACTACCAGGTCATTCGGGACTGGGACACCAAGTACGGGCGTTTCTTCGACCAGAGCGAAGTCCGCCAGATGCGCAAGGTTGTCGTACTTGGCCACACGGTGGCCGAGGAGCTCTTTCCCGGAGAAGACCCTACGGGCCAGCTTGTCCAGGTTCGCAACGTGCCCGTCAGGGTAATCGGTGTGCTGGAGCCCAAGGGACAGACCGCCACGGGTACGGACCAGGATGACGTGCTCCTGGCGCCCTATACCACCGTACAGACAAGACTGAGCGGCTGGAGCAGGATATTCCAGATCCTGGCCAGCACAGCCAACCACAGCGACATTCCAGCGGCCCAGGAGGAGATTGCCGCCATCATGCGGGAAGCCCATTCATTGTCCATGTGGGAAGAGGACGACTTTACGGTTCGCAACCAGTCTGATCTGGCGGACGCTGCCCAGGGTACGACCGAGGTGATGACGTTGCTGCTGGCCGCCATCGCGTCCATCTCTCTGGTGGTCGGCGGAATTGGCATCATGAATATCATGCTGGTCTCCGTTACGGAGCGCACGAGAGAGATTGGCATCCGCATGGCCATCGGCGCACGGGGCAGAGATGTGCTCACACAGTTCTTGGTGGAAAGCATCGTGATGAGTCTCGTGGGCGGTCTGATTGGCCTGGGGCTCGGCTTTGCCAGTTCCGCGACCATCGGACAACTGACCGGATGGCACACGGTGATTTCGCCCGAGACTGTCATGCTCGCCCTGGTCTTTTCCGCCGGGGTCGGGATTTTCTTTGGCTTTTATCCCGCTCGGAAGGCCGCCGCACTCAATCCGATAGACGCACTGCGGTACGAGTGACGTACTCGTGGCCGGACCCGCGCTGCCGGGTACAATCCCGGGCACGCCGCAAGGAAGCATACTGCATCGTACATGCACGCCGGTGCCTGTCCCGAGGCGCCGTGGTCGCAATCCTCCGGCTGATTTTTCTCCCTCTGGCCGACCAGAAACTGTATGCTTCTCCTACGAAGGCTTGAGGCGCCTTCCATCTGCCTCCTCACCTCGCAATTCCCTGCAGTCCGGACGGGCTGGCGTCGTGCCTGCCTGGATTCGGCCTGCTCGCCGATTTGTGACCAAGCCGGATGCTGCCGACAGTCCGCGTAGCCCCATGGCAGCACTGTAGGCATACTTCGGCTGTAGCCTCACCGATAAGCCATGAAGCTCCGTATGAAAGCGGGCCGCTCTCTGAAGGCCCGTGGGTTGGCAAATTATAATAGAGGTGCCTGATGCGACAACAGTATTCGACCCAGAGTCCGTGGGAGCCGAAAGTCGGCTATGCCCGTGCCGTAAGGGTGGGGCGGCACGTATACATCGCCGGTACTACGGCCATCGACGACAGCGGAGAACTCGTGGGTGTAGGCAGTGCCTACCTGCAGGCTGTCCGGATTCTGCGCAACATCGAACGAGCCCTGGACGCTGTCGGGGCTGAGCTCTCGTCAGTCGTTCGCACAAGGATGTACGTTGTGGACATCGCCGCCCATGCCAGCGAGGTGGGCCGGGCCCATGGAGAGGTCTTTCGTGAGATTCGCCCGGTATCGACGATGGTCGAAGTAGCGCGCCTCATAGATCCGCGCATGCTTGTGGAAATAGAGGCCGAGGCCATTCTCTAGCCCACAAGCTGGACGGCTTCCTCGAATTGGACGCCTACCAGACTGGATACTCCCTGCTCCTGCATCGTAATGCCGTAGAGCCGGTCTGCCATCTCCATGGTGCGCTTGTTGTGCGTAACGAGCACAAATTGCGTATCAAGAGAGAACCGGCGGATAAGGCGCATGAAGCGGTCAACGTTGGCGTCATCCAGCGGAGCATCCACTTCGTCCAGGAAGCAGAACGGACTCGGTTTGACCAGGTAGATGGCAAACAGCAGGGCTATCGCGGTAAGCGTCTTTTCGCCGCTGGAAAGTTGCGATAGGCGTATCGGCCTCTTTCCCCGAGGCCTGGCAACAACGCCGATGGATGTCTCCAGGGGATTATCCGGGTTCGCAAGTGCCAGATGGCCGCTGGCACCGTCACCAAACAGCTCGCGGAACAGGTCGGCGAAGCTTCGCTCGATGGCGGCGAAAGTGTCCAGGAAGCGCGCTGAGGCCGTACCGTTGATCTCCGAAATGGTCCTGGAGAGTGTTTCACGGGATTTGACCAGGTCATCGTACTGCTCAGTCAAGAAGGTAAGCCGCTCCTCTTCCGTGGCGTACTGTTCAAGGGCCAGTTCGTTGACACCTCCCATTGCGCCCAGCTTTTGCTCCAACTCTTCCAGTTCCGCTTCCGCTTCACCGACTACAGGCAAGTCTGCTTCGGCAATGCCCGGGATGCGCTCCAGCAGGTCCGCAATGCGCGCCTCAAGCCCAGCCAATGCGACTGCCAGGGAATTCTCTTCCTGCAGCATCTCCTCACGCGCGCGCCGCACGCGGCGCAGCTCCGCTTCCAAACGGTCAATTGCCACCCTGATGTCGAGGAGCTTTTCTCTTGCCTTTTCCACGGCCTGGTCAAGTCCCGACCGCTGGCCCAGCACGCGTTCCAGCTCGTGCTCGAATTCGTTCACGCGGCGCGTTGCCGTTGCAGCCTCCTCTCGCAGCGATACCTGACGAAGCCGGCGCTTGGCAGCCTTTTGCTCGTATGTCGCCAGCCAGGACTTTGTCGCGGTGATGTCGCGACTGAACTGTTCACACTCGCCGTGGGCAGCCTGGGCATCCAGGCCGGCACTGCCGAACGCCTCGAGTGCTTCGTGATACCGGCGCTGCGCGTCATCAAGCGCGCTTTCGGCCGTTGCAAGGTCAGATCGCACCTCTTCGAGGCGAACGGCTGCTTCACGGACCGATGTTTCATCAGCGGCGTCGATCTGCATCCTGCTTTCTTCCACGACGCGGGCATGGCGCTCCATCGCGGCACGGGCGCGGGCGCTTAAGGCAGCCTGTTCCTGCTCCACGCGGAGCAGGCCCTTCCTGGCAGATTCCAGCTGGCTGGCAGCCTCAAGCGCATCCGTCCGCACTTTGTCCAGCCGAATAGCCTCAAGCTCGGCCTCAAGCGCTTTAATCCTTTCACTCCTTTGGCTGATCTCGTCTGCCAGCCGTGCACAATCCTTCCGTGCCTCTTCAAGGCCTCCCCTCCTCTCTGTGCGTGAGACAGATCCGCCTCCGCCGCCACCCGCATGCACAAACCCGCGGGCATCCTTCCATGCTCCGTCCGGCGTGACGAATCGACCCGGGCCGCTGGCCTCGTCCAGGTCCTCTACGACAAAGGTATCCGCCAATAGCATCCTGGCCAACGGCTGGTATTCCGCGGAATGGACCCGGATCTGGCTCAGTAGCGCTGTCTTGCCCTCTTCCGGGATTGGCGGAAGCGATTCAGGCAGCCGATCCAGAACCAGGAAGAGCGCCTGGCCCATCTGGTGGCCCTTTAGAAGATCAATGGCAGCATGCAGTTCGGCTTCGGTACCGACGACGAAACAGTCGCCCAGGGTTCCAAGTGCCGCGTCCAGGGCCGGTCTGCACGACGGCGCACATGAAAACAGGTCGCTTATCACCCGGACGCTCGACCGGCTCCAGGTCGAATTCGAAGCCAGAAAGCGCACGCCCTCGGAAGCCCCGTCCCAAGTCACAAGGAGCTGCTCCAGCAATAGGCGCTCGGCATTCCTGGCCTCAAGCACCAGCGCGAGGTCTTGCCGCCCCGCGCGGACATCGGCGATTGATGCCTTGAGGTGCTCGCACCGATGCTCAGCCTCAGACAGGTGTTTGCGCGCTATGGAGGACTGTTTTTCGGCACGCCTGGATTCCTGTACCGCTTTCTCCATCTTCTCCGCCAGAGAAGCTTGCTCGCGGTTCGCGGCGGTAGTTTCAGACGCGAGATTCTCCTCTTCTTCCCTGAGATACTCAATGCGGGCCGCAATGCGTTCCTGTGCTCGCATTGCGCCGAGCTGCGCTCCGGCAAGGTCCCCTTCCTCCAGACGAAGATTGCGAACTACCTTGCGTCGCTCTTCGGCCCGGAGCCTTGCCCCGTCGCGCGCCGTCTTACGCTCGTGCAATACCCTGATTGCTTCCTCGCGCCGCGGTCTGGCGTCCTCCAGTGCAGACATACTGGCCAGGAGTGCCTGCTTCTGAGCTTGGGCCGCTTCCTGCTCCACTTCCATTTCTTCGGCAAGCCGTGCAGATTCTTGTCCGGTCGCTTCCCTTCGCTGCCGCTCATGCCGGAGATCGGACTCCAGTTCGCGCGTCCGGGCAAAATGATCGGACAGGTCGGTCTGAGCAGCGGAGAGCGACTTCTCCTGGTCCACGAGATTCTTGCGAAGCGATTCCCGCTCAGCCTCCGTCCTGCCCAGCTCTGCCGCGTACTTGGCCAACGACTGCTGCACCCCTTGCACGCGGCCTCGCAAGTCGGAGGCCTGTTGCTCCATACGATCCAGTTCCCGGGCCGCCAGAGAGCGGCGTAATTCATCCGCGCGCTCCTCCAACTTGCGCTGTCGCGAAGCCGCTGCAGCCTGGCGCTTCAGACTCCGCACACGCCTTTCGATTTCGGCCCTGACATCCTCCAGGCGCGCGAGATCCGCCTGAATCGCCTCCAGTTTCCGCATCGCCTGGTGCCGGCGCTGCTTGTATTTCGATATGCCCGCCGCCTCCTCGAACAAGTGCCGCCTTTCAGCAGCATTGTCTGACAGGATTTGCTCCACCATCTTCAACTCGATAACCGAATAGGCACCTGCACCCATGCCGGTATCGAGAAAAATGTCTACGATGTCCCGTAACCTGCAGGAAATGCCGTTGAGCAGGTACTCGGACTCGCCAGAGCGATAGAATCGGCGACCAATGGCCACCTCTGAAAACTCCGTGGGAAGTATCCCGCGCGTGTTCTCGACTGTCAGCTGGACTTCGGCAAGGCCAAGCGGTCGGCGTTTTGCGGCACCGTTGAAGATTATGTCTTCCATCTTCCCGGAGCGCAAGATGCGCGAGCGCTGTTCTCCAATCACCCAGCGGACCGCATCCACGATATTCGATTTGCCACACCCGTTGGGACCGACTATGGCCGTAATACCCGGGTCAAAACGCATCACGGTGGGTGCCGCGAAACTCTTGAACCCGTGCAGCTCCAGCTTGCTCAGGTACATGCGCCTGGACTATTGTGCAGTATCCGGGCTGCCCGCCCGAAGGATACTGCCATGCGTTTCGGACACATTACGGCGATTAATGCCGTTTTGCAAGTCGCCCGGAATAAGTTGGAGTCAGAAATGTAACCAATATAGAATCAATGTATTAAAGCCCAATCACTATATCGGTTTCCTCCGGATTGCTGTTATTGTGATGTGCCTCGGCAAGGCTCCCAGCCGGAATCCCTGCTTATCCGATTCAAGCGGGCACCGTGCGCATGAGCTCCATTACAAGCCCATCGCCCTCCGGCGCAACATCCACGGAAACCGCCTGACCCTCGCTAATCCAGCCCGACAGTACCTCCTCTGCAAGGCGGTTCGTAATCTCCCGCTGCAGCAGCCGCTTGATAGGCCGGGCTCCATAGGCCGGGTCGAAGCCTTTCCTGGCCAAATAGTCCATGGCTGCCGTGCTCAGCGAGAGATCCAGGCCGTGGCTTCTTTGCGCGAGGTCCCTGATGCGCCTGAATTGGATGTCCACAATTTCCCTGATCTGCTCCGGGCCCAGAGGATTGAATAGGACCGTCTCGTCAATCCGGTTCAGAAACTCAGGCCTGAGCGCCTCACGCAGTAGTCCAAGAATATCGTCCTGCAGCCGGGCCCTCTCCTTGTCCGGCAATATGCCCTCAAAGGACTCAATCCGCCGCCTGAGCAATTCGGCCCCCAGATTGCTGGTCATAATGACTATCGTGTTTCTGAAGTCCGCAGTCCGGCCCCTGTTGTCGGTCAGCCGACCATCATCCAGCAATTGCAGCAGGATATTGAATACTTCAGGATGGGCCTTTTCGATTTCGTCAAGAAGGACCACTGAATAGGGCCGTCTCCTCACGTTCTCCGTCAGCTGCCCTCCTTCCTCGTAGCCCACGTAGCCGGGCGGCGCCCCAACCAGGCGGCTCACTGAATGCCGCTCCTGGTACTCGCTCATGTCTATGCGCACCAGGGCCTCTTCATCATTGAAGAGAAAGGCGGCCAGCGCCTTGGCAAGTTCGGTTTTTCCGATGCCCGTGGATCCAAGGAAGATGAACGAACCAATCGGTCTGCCTTCTTCCTGCAATCCTGCGCGCCCACGACGAACCGCGTGGGCAACAGCCTCGATCGCCTCGTCCTGGCCCACCACGCGCCGCCGCAGCTCCTCCTCAATGCGCAGCAGTTTCGCCCGCTCGCTTTCGAGCATGCGCGCAACCGGAACGCCGGTCCATCTGGAAACGATTTCTGCAATGTCTTCGCTTGTGATCTCCTCGGTCAGGAGGGCGCCGTTCTGCTGGATCTCCGCAAGCTTGTCCTTGGCCGCCCCGATTTCACTTTCAAGGCGCGGAATGCGACCGTGACGTATTTCAGCCACCTCCTCGTAGCTGCCGCTCCGCACCAGTGCTTCGTCCTTTATGCGCAGTTGCTCAATCTCCTCCTTGGCCTGGCGGATCCGGGCAATGAGATCTTTTTCCGCTTGCCAGCGGGCGCGGAGTTCTGACCGGGCCTCTTCCATGTCTGCTAGCTGCTGCTCGATGCCCTGCAGTTTTACCGCGTCGCTCTCCCGCTTTATGGCCTCGCGCTCAATCTCAAGCTGGCGGATATTGCGTTCCAGCGCATCCAGATCCTCGGGCAGGGAATCGATTTCGATGCGCAGCCGGGCCATGGCCTCATCAACAAGGTCGATGGCCTTGTCAGGCAGGTACCGGTCCGTAATGTAGCGAGCGCTGAGCTGCGCGGCGGCGATCAACGCCCCATCCCTGATGCGAACGCCGTGATGGACCTCGTAGCGGTCCTTGATTCCTCTCAATATGGAGATGGTATCTTCCACGTCGGGCTCATCAACCACGACGACCTGGAAGCGGCGCTCCAGGGCCTTGTCCTTTTCCAGATACTTCCGGTACTCATCAAGGGTTGTGGCTCCGATGGCCCGCAATTCACCGCGTGCTAGTGCGGGCTTCAAAATGTTCGCCGCATCCATGGCACCTTCCGCGGCCCCGGCGCCAACCAGCGTATGGATTTCGTCAATGAACAGCAGAATACTGCCATCAGCGTCTGTTACTTCCTTGACAACGGCCTTGAGCCTGTCCTCGAATTCACCCCGATACTTGGCACCGGCAATGAGTGCCCCCATGTCCAGTGCATGCAACCTCTTGGACTTAAGGCCCTCCGGCACGTCTCCCTGGACGATCCGGATTGCGATTCCCTCTGCGATGGCTGTCTTGCCCACACCGGGTTCACCCACCAGAACCGGATTATTCTTGGTTCTGCGCGAGAGTATTTGCAGCACGCGCCGAATCTCCTCGTCGCGACCGATCACCGGGTCAATCTTGCCATTTGCAGCCAGATCATTGAGGTTTCGGGTGAATCGCTCCAGAGCCTGGTAACGGTCCTCAGCGTGTTTGTCCGTCACGCGATTCGTGCCGCGCACCGCCTGCATGATGCCGAGGATGGCCTCCCTGGTCACGCCTTGCTCGCGCAGCAGCTTTCCCGCCGTGTCCTTCGCAGTGGCCAGAGCAATCAGGATGTGCTCGCTGCTTACAAAGTCATCTCCCAGTACTTTCGCTTCCGCGTGCGCCCGGTCAAATACCTTTGCCGCATCCGAACCAACGTACTGGCCTGATACGCTCGCCCCGCGTACAACCGGGAGTCTTCCCAGCGCTTCGTCCGTGCGAGCCTCAACACGGCCCAGACTCGCCTCAAGACGTTGCAGAATGGTTACCACAATGCTCCGGTCATCCGAAAGGAAAGCCTTGAGCAAGTGGGGAGGCTCGAGCGTCTGATGTCCCATCTCGGAGGCAATCCGGAGCGCTGCCTGGACGGCTTCCTGGGCCCTGGTTGTAAACTTTTCAAGGTTCATTGTCTCAATTGGTCAGCCTATCGCTTCGTACTTGCGGGGTGGGTGCTGTCAAGTTGACCGTACTTCCCCCACCTGCTATCCGGTCGAAAAGTATACCAAAGCACGTACTGTGACAGGATGTCAGTACGCGGGTATCCCAGCCGCGTCTAACGCAGCGCCTGTACGCGGATAGATGTAAGGACCAACGTCCCCGTCCCCTCCAGACGCAGTCCAATACTGCCGGCGTCCGGCGCAGCACCATGCCCGTGCGCCGTGAGTGCGCCGTTTAGGTAGGCCCGGAAATGCGTTTTGTCGGATACTATGCGAAATTGGCCGGTCGCGGCACCGTCAAGGGTCTGCTCATCCATAATGTCGACGTTGCCGTCCCTGGCTATTGCCTGGCGCATCACATTCCCGTCGATTTCCGTGAACACGTAGTTGAGCGTGTCCTGGGCATTGTGGACCAGGCGCACGGAACCGTCGAATTCGGAGCAATCCAGTCCTGCGTCGACTTGCACGCTGCTAAGCGGAGAATCCACTACAAAGAAGAGGATAGCATCCCGTACGGTAAGCGCCAGTGCGGTATCCGCGCGGGATTCGGCCGTGAAGTTTGAGTCCGACCAAAGCCTGAACCCCTGTCGAAACGATTCCGCAGCGTACTGCCCGGGATACCAGGACCATGACCCGTCCTCGGCCACACTCGGTGTACCGGCCTCTCCAAGCGCCTGTATGCGCTGCAACAATTCCTCCTCCAGAACCTGTACGCGCCCTACTCCCACGCCGTGCTCAAACACCAGCTGAGCGCCGCGTTCAGCGGTTTCGAAAACCAGGAATAATCCGCCGGCCCCGATCAGGAATGCGGCGACAGACAAGGTGAGACCACCGCCCTTCCACCATAGAAGGAGGCGAAACAAACCATATAAGCCGAAGAACCACACGGCTACCTCCGCCCAGTCCGCATGATCCGTCAATACCGTGTTGGCCATCCCGCTGACCTGTACCACGTCCGCTGCCTGCCTGCCGCTAATGAAGCCCGCAACGGTGGCGAGTGCTCCCGCGAGGTACAGCGCAGCCGCACTGGTTCTCAGAGCCCGCTGCCGGCGAAACAGCAAGGACAGGAAGTCCACAACACAGGCCGCAGCTAGTAGTGCGATGGGAAAATGCACCACCATCGGATGAATGTTTGGGGCCCAGTCCGGCATCATGCAGATCGGTGTCCAATTCTGGCGGGCCTTACGCCACAGACTTGAGTCGCAAGCTGTTGAGTACCACGGAGACACTTGACAGCGCCATGGCGCCCGAGGCAACCATGGGGCTCAGCAGGAGACCGAAGGCTCCGTATAGCACACCCGCGGCCAGCGGGATGCTTACAACATTGTAAATGAAAGCAAAGAACAGGTTTTGCCTGATGGTGCGCATCGTACGACGAGAAACCCGCACCACACCTGCCACAGCCTGCAGGTCCCCTCGCATGAGCGTCACATCAGCGGCTTCCATCGCCACATCTGTGCCTGTCCCCAGTGCTATGCCTATGTCAGCCTCAGCCAGAGCAGGCGCATCGTTGATGCCGTCCCCCACCATGGCTACGACATGACCTTCCGCCTGGCGCCGGCGAATATACTCCGATTTCCCGCCGGGCAGCAGACCTGCCGCGACCGCTTCGATTCCCAGTTCGCTCGCGATGCGTCTGGCGTGTCTTTCTGCATCGCCCGTAACCATGGCCACGTCAAGACCGAGTTTGTTCAAGGCCGCAATCCCGGCTCCGGCGCTCTGCCGAACCGTCTCAACCAGCAGCAGCCTGGCAGCCGGCTCCCGGTCTATGGCAAGGAACACCTGCATGCCCGCTGCATCGGATGCCGGCGTGTCCAGAGCAATGCCGCATTGCTGCAGATAGGCCATGCTGCCAAGCACTACGCTCCGGCCCGCGACGCTTGCAGACACACCCCGGCCCGTCTGCGTCGCAAAACCCTCCGTAGTCTCAAGATCTATCGAACGTCGCGATGCCTCCGCCACGATGGCCTTTCCTATCGGATGCTCTGAACGCACTTCGGCAGAGGCCGCAAAGGCGAGAACCTCTTCCTCGGACCAGTCTCCGATGGTCTCGACATTCCGGACGCGTAGTGTACCCTCGGTGAGCGTGCCCGTCTTGTCCAGCAGCACCACGTCGACGTCCTTGATACGCTCAATCGTGTCTGCGCCTTTGACCAGCATGCCATTCAACGCCGCAGCTCCGGTGGCAACCATAATCGCGGTAGGGGTAGCCAGGCCGAGAGCACACGGACAGGCGATGATCAGGACCGATACAAATGTCAGGAGGGCATGCGCCAGCCGCGGCTCCGAGCCCAGAGCGAACCAGAAGGCAAACGTAGCTACGGCTATCACCAGCACAACGGGCACGAAGTAACCGGACACCGTGTCTGCAATGCGCTGGATGGGCGCCTTGCGCCCCTGCGCCTCTTGCGTCAACCGGATGATCTGTTGCAGCGTCGTGTCCCTTCCCACGCGTGTCACCCGGGCTACCAATGCCCCCACCGTATTCATCGTACCGCCAACGACGGGATCTCCAGCTTGCTTGTAAACCGGAACGGGCTCGCCTGTTATCATGCCCTCGTCTACGGCGGACGTGCCTTCCTCTACCGTGCCATCAACCGGGATCCTTTCACCGGGGCGGATCACGGCGAGGTCACCCACCCGGACGGCGGAAAGCGGAATATCCACGGCCTGGGAGCCTCGCATTACACGCGCCGACTTGGCATGAAGGCCCATCAACCGATCCAGGGCGGCCCCTGTCTGGCGGGAAGCTCGCGCCTCCAGCATCCTGCCCATCAGGATCAGCGTTACGATTACCGCCGCAGCTTCGAAGTAAACATCTGCCGCAAGGCCTGCCTGCGTAAACCAACCGGGCCACAACGTCGCCACTGTGCTGTATGCATAGGCAGCTCCGACGCCGAGAGCCACCAGAGAATTCATGTTGGCGCTGCGCCGGCGCGTGGCCTGCCAGGCGCCGGTGAAGAAGGTACGTCCCATCCACCCGACCACAATTGTGGCAAGGCCTAGTGAGACAGCATTTGCCCACTGCCATTCGGCTGCTAATGGAACCATGGCCAATACCATGACGGGCAGCGTAAGGATGGCGGATGCGATGAAGCGTCGTTGGAGCTGCCGGTAGTGTCGCGTGCGCTCACTGGCAAGCTCGTTTTCTGCCTCTGTAGCGGTACCTGTCCCAATGTCCGATACCAGGCGTCCAAGCTCGCTTCGGTCCTGCAGGCCCGGCACGTACCGGAGCCTGACCATATTGGCTCCGGCTTCGGCATCAATGGACCAGGCAACGCCCGCCAGTCCGCTAAGGCGCGCTTCCAGGTCCGAGATACTTCCAGCAAGCGCTACATGCATTTCATTGGTACGGGCAGCAAATCCTGCCTCCTTTACAGCCTGGAGCAGCTCGCTCTCACCCCCTTCGTACTGCAGGCTTGCCTCGCCCGTGGCAAAATTGACCGCCACTTCCCTTGTGCCTTCAACGCCGGCAAGCTTTCGCTCCAGCCGCGCCGCGCAAGCAGCACACTCCATCCCCGAAACGCCGAAGCGAACTCTACGCATGCGACGACTCCTATTGCTTTGCACTTTGCGATTAAATGCTCGCCCCCATTGTAATCTTACGCGCAAAGGCGGTGGACTGTCCACGAAGCAGCGCGAGAGGGCACTGGCGCGCCTGAGCGCACCACAACCCGACGCCTCCGCCTGCAGAATCAATCCGCTAATGCA
This sequence comes from Rhodothermales bacterium, assembly GCA_965207385.1. GTDB lineage: Bacteria > Bacteroidota > Rhodothermia > Rhodothermales > Bin80 > CAZXEU01. The sequence continues at coordinate 1,032,074 of CBDBLZ010000021.1, read as the reverse complement.
AGGGAGAGGCGGACCGGCTAAGGTGCAACCCGTTTGCCGCAAAAGGTACGCGCAGAGCAGAATGCCTCGCCGTTAGCGTCTGCAGCCGCTTACGGCATTGGACGCCAGCCGCATCCGCGAGCATTTCCGTCCCGGTATCTCGGCAAACCCCCCACGGCAATGTCCTTGTCCAATACCCGAATCCCGGGCTTCCATAATCCAGCACATCAACATCTTCTTGAGCCCAGGATCCCAACGCGAAGTCGGCGCCTGTCCAACCCGGATTCAGAGCAAGCTACCACTCCTCCGAATCCTCATCGTAGACAGCGCTGGGCAGCTCGTAGGAATGCTCCATGGTACCCAGATCCAGGACTTCCGCCAGGGCCTTGAAGTAGTGCGAGGCATACCGCCTCTTCATGAATGGCAACCAGTTTCTTGTGCTGGCATTCATTCGTTGCTTAAGTCGGAAAAGTGGAAGGCGCTTTAGCCTCATTCCAGACGGAAAGCGAAACTTGTCGGCCAGTTCGTCACCAATCAACTCTCGGGATAGTTGATAATAATCGCGTGCGGCCTTCCGTCGCTTTGGTCCATCGGTGATGCCGGCCAGTAAAGGCGCGCTGTTAATGATACTATTGGCCATAATGATGGCGTCCGTGTCAGGCTCGGGTTCACACTTGGATGCGAGCGCGAATACGCGCAGGGAATCCGCCCAGTCCGTGAAAAGGAGAGATTCGGGAATCCCCTGGTAAAGGCCCGTCAAGCGCCATACATGCACGTAGCCTTCGCATTCCTCGTCCGAAATGCGGGCGCCAAGCGAACGCGCATGCTGGCAAAGGCGTCCGGAGAACGTAGCCGCGGCCAGCAGCATGTGTGCCGTGCTGACCGGCAATCCGTAAACGTCATGCTCCCACTCCGGTGCCTGCAAGGAGCAACTTCCTCGATTGCGCATGCACAAGCCGTACTCGAAGCGTAAGGCGCCAACCATCGCCGCCAGGAAGTATTCCACCCGGCATATACTGCTCCACGAGGTGGAGTATGTTTTGCTTCAGGCGCCGGACTCCATTCAAAAAGATGCGTCCGCGAATACGGAAGGACTTGCTAATCAGTGTGGAAAAGCCTTCCACGATGGCGCCAACCGACAGCGCACCCAGTACCGTTTCCGCATTCCTGTGAAACGCCCGGCAGCCGGCCTGTGCCAGATCCTCGTCAAACCAGTCAGGAACTACGGAACATTCTTCTACCAGCTGACGCAGCAATGGTGGCGTATCCGGCGGCATGCTGTACGGGTCCCGAAGCGCGCCGCTTATGAGGGCGTGCGATCCTGCTCCGTCAGCAGTGACCTCCGCCAGCTCCGCGACCGCGCGATCGGCCAGTGGATCTCCTTCCAGGAAGTGCCGTGCGTACAAGTCTGCAAATTCCGGCTCTTCGACCCGTATGGCATTGTATCCGGGCCGAAGGGCCGACGGAAGATGCAAGCCATCCGGCTTGGTTTCCGGACCGTTATTCAAACCGTAGCCTCCATGCAGACGAGCCTGGCAAGCCGTAATCTACGGATTAGGGGAAACCTGCATCTGCCGGGGCGTTACCAGCCGCAATCAGCAAGATTGAATACGATTCAGACAGGTTCACCATTCGGGTTTCCGGCTACGAAAAGGGGGACGGATGCCCCACGCCGGCAAGCTGAAATACAAGGGCGCAGACTGCTGACCTCTAGAATCAAGGATAACACGGGGCCATCGCCGTCCGGTTCCTTTCTCTTGGAACCGCAGCAGCAGACGGACCTCGCGTTTTGTGCGTGGCGTATGTGACGGTAGTTTCATTTTCGGAAGACCCGCTGATGCCAGAAGACCCGCATTCGACCGGATCAACGACTCAATCGGAGACTTCATCGGGAAAGTCTGCAAAGGACGAGAATTTTCCCGTGGGATCATGGCTGCTTTCCAGAAAAATCCGTCCCCACGTTCTGACATTCTACGCATACGCGCGCGCCATTGACGACATCGCTGACAGCGCCGCTCTGACCTCGCAAGCCAAAATCCACAGACTGGAAGCACATGCGCTGGCGATCCGGGGAGAAGCCACCGCCGAAGGCGGCTGCGAGACGGCCCATGCAATGCGGGAATGCCTGTTGGCGACCGGCATAACTGCCGAACACTGCCAGGACCTGATTAGCGCGTTCAAACAGGATGCCACCAAGTTGCGATACAGGGACTGGGATGAATTGTTGGATTACTGCTACAGATCGGCCGCTCCCGTTGGTCGCTACCTGATAGACTTGCACGGCGAGAGCCGGGCTGCGTATCCGGCTTCAGATGCATTGTGCAACGCCCTGCAGGTGCTGAATCACCTGCAGGATTGCCGTGAAGACTTCCGGTCGCTGAATCGAGTGTACGTACCCCAGAATTGGATGCAGGAGGCTGGCACCAGCGCCGAGTCGCTGGAGGGCGCTGCCGCTTCCTCGGAACTGCGGCGAGTCCTTGACAGCTGCCTGGATGCCACGGATGACCTGCTGACGCAGGCGCGCAAGTTGCCTGGCCAGATTCGTGGCCGGCGCTTCGCAATGGAGGCCGCAACCATCGTTCAGGTTGCGATGCGGCTCTCGCGGGAGCTTCGTCACCGGGACCCTTTGGCAGAGCGGGTCGTGCTTTCTGCAAGTCAGTACATTTCGTGCTTTGTCAGCGGGATACTTGCCGGTTTGCTGCGAGTCAGGCGACCACGGGTGATGCATGCGGCTCAGATGCTGAAGTAAAGCTGGCACCAGGCGCGTCCCCTTGGGCGCGACGGCTTCCGCCAAGGCAACTCCAGATGCCTGCCAACGGCTACACGTGATGAGCGAGGAAACCGCCTACAATCTGAAGGAACTCGTTGCCAGGTCCGGCACCTCGTTCTTCTGGGGTATGCGCCTGCTTCCCCGAGCCCGGCGCCAGGCCATGTATGCCATCTACGGCTTTTGCCGCATTGTTGACGACATTGCGGACAGTTCCGGATCCGTCGAGGGCAAAAGGGCCGCGCTTGATGAATGGCGGCGCGAAATTGACCGGCTCTACACGGGCTCGCCCTCTCACTTCATTGCGCGGCAGCTGGCGCAGCCTGTCGAGAGTTACGCGCTTCCGCAGGAGGAATTTCATGCCATCATTGACGGCTGCGAAACCGATGCCGCCGAGACCGTGGAATTCGAGACGCTCAATGACCTTTATGCGTATTCCAGGTGCGTTGCCGGAGCCGTCGGCATCCTGTCAATCCACGTATTCGGCGCTGCCGGACCTTCCGGATACCTTTACGCGACTTCGCTGGGCAGCGCTTTGCAGCTCACCAATATCCTGCGGGATATTCGAGAAGACGCAGCCCGCGGGCGAATGTACATGCCTGCAAGCCTGCTCAGGAGCCACGGCGTACCGCCTGCACCGGCCGGCAAGACCCTCCGCCACAAGGGATTTGCCGATGCATTCGCCGAACTTGCGTCCGTTGCCTACTCCAAGTTTGACGAGTCGGACAGGTTGCTGCTGGAGCTGCCGCGGAGGAAACTTCGACCTGCCCTCATCATGCGGGCCGTTTACCGCGAAGTCCTGGACCGGCTAAGCGAAAACGGATGGCTGCGCCACGTGCCCGTCCGCCTGACAGCGCAAAGGAAACTGTGGCTTGGGCTCCGTCACGGGCTGCTTGCAGGCTGATGGGACGCGTCCATGTAGTCGGCGCCGGCATTGCGGGTCTGGCAGCGGCGGTCAGGCTTGCCTGTAATGGAATCGAGACCACCGTCTACGAGGCCGCGCGCCACGCCGGAGGGCGCTGCCGGTCGTTCTACGACGCGCGCCTTGGACGCCTGATTGACAACGGCAACCACCTGCTACTTTCGGGCAACACCGATGCCGCGTGCTTCCTCGAGGCAACCGGGAGCACCAACAGGATGGCTGGACCAAGCGCCGCCGCGTTTCCCTTTGTTGACGTACGAACGGATGAACGCTGGTGCGTGCGGCCCAATGCGGGCAGGCTTCCGTGGTGGATCGCCAGTTCTCGCCGCCGCGTCTCCGGCACGAGGACATGGCACTACCTTGGCGGGCTGCGGCTTGCCCTTGCGCGGCGCGGAGCAACGGTATCCGAGTGTGTCGGAAAGCCAAGCCTGCTTTTCGAGAGATTCTGGGAGCCCATGGCAGTCGGCGTGCTCAATACGCCGGCTGACACAGCGGCGGCAAGTCTGCTCATTCCGGTGCTGGCCGAGACGTTCCTTCGCGGCGAAGCCCATTGCCGTCCCCTGGTGGCCAGAAAAGGCCTCTCGCACGCGCTCGTGGATCCGGCTGTAGAGCTCCTGAATGCCCGCGGCACTGCCGTCCGGCTTGGAATGAGGCTTGGCGCCATCCGGATTGCCGACGGCCGGGTACGAGAGCTGGATTTCGGGAAAGAGACTGTATTGCTGCCGCAGCGAGATCAGGTCATACTGGCGCTTCCACCGTGGGAAGTTTCCTCGCTACTTCCCGGCACCGCAACTCCGACGGCATTTCACCCCATTGTAAACGTACACTTCCGGCTGCCGGAGGCGCCCGGCCTGCCAGACGACTTGCCGTTTGTCGGCGTGATCGGAGGCACGGTCCAGTGGATTTTCGTGCGCAACGACGTAGCCTCAGTAACGGTAAGCGCAGCATCGGCGCTGGCAGCCGAGTCCGTTGACGAGATCGCCGGCAAGACCTGGAAGGAAGTAGCCCGCGTGCTGGACCTGGACGAAGGCCAGCTCCCGCCGTACCGGGTCATCAAGGAAAAAAGGGCAACGTATTCCCAAATCCCATCACAGATCAGCAGGCGCCCGGGCGTTCGTACGGAAATACCCAATCTCTTCCTTGCCGGAGCCTACACGAATACCGGCCTTCCTGCCACAATAGAGGGTGCCGCGCGGTCGGGACACCTTGCGGCTCGCTGCGTCCTCGACCGGTGAGATTCCTACCGTAGCGCGCGCTCCAGGTCATGGCACAGGTCGTCGGGATCCTCCAATCCGACGGACACGCGAAACAGTCCTTCCCCGGCAAAAGCCCGGTACGCCTCCAGGGCAGTCCCCTGAAGGTGAAAGGTGGAGTCCATCATGGCTGCCGTGTCTATGTAGAAGATGAGGCTGCGCACATCACCCAGCGAGACTGCGTAGCTGAAGACCTCCAGACGCTGCTGCAGATGCCGGGCCATGCCTGGCCCGTCCTCTACCTGAAACGTCAGCATACCGGAGAAGAGTTGCATCTGCCGCTGCGCCAGGTCATGCTGGGGATGGGATGAAAAGCCAGGGTAATGCACCCTGGTAACATGTGGATGTTGTTCCAGCAGCTCAGCTACCTTCGCCGCGCTGTCGGAGTGGGCTCGCATGCGCAGCGAAAGAGTAGCCAGGCCGCGCAGGATAAGCCAGGCATTGAACGGACTGAGAACGCCGCCGGCATGCACGCCAATGCGCTGCCTGACAGCGTCTACCGGCCCCCGAGCACCAATCAGGGCCCCGCCAATTGCGTCGCCGTGTCCGCCGAGGTACTTGGTCAGGGAATGAAGGACAAAATCCGCTCCAAGCGCCAGCGGACGTGTTGCGACGGGCGTCGCAAATGTGGAGTCTACGGACACAAGCGCCCCGGCTTCGTGTGCAATGGCGGAGACGGCACGAATGTCGGCCAGCCTCAGAATGGGATTGCACGGCGTTTCAATGTGGACGAGCCTGGTGTTTGGACGCAGCGCCGAGCGAATCTCGGCAAGGTTGGACGCATCTACATGCGTAACCTCTACTCCCATCTGCGGCAGGATATCGTACGTGTATTCCACCGCTCCGGCATATGCCACATTGCTCATTACCAGATGGTCGCCCTGACCGAGCAAGTGCGTGAAGAGTCCCGTGATGGCACTCATGCCGCTGCCAAAGCAAAGGGCGGCTTCTCCGCCCTCCAGGGCCGCCAGTCGTACCTCCAGCCTGCGCACTGTGGGATTTCCCCACCGGGAATAGATGAAGGGCGAGTCGTCTTCCAGGTCTTCTGCAGAGAACCCCACGTCGGGATCCACGAGATAGGAATTGGCCATTTCGAGGGGCGGGGCCACCGAGTGGCCCCGGTCTCCCGCGTGAATGGCCTGCGTGCGCATGGACAAGGCTCGCATGAGTATTCGGGTTGGTGGAATCGGCAAGTTACGGTTCCCGTAACGAACAACTTCCTCCTGGGCAGAGCTCGTTCTGCACGATCACAACGCGGACGAGTCAGCAAAACAACCTTTACATGCCGCCGTTCTACTTCGCCGCCGTCCTGTAGCCCATTTGCCGAATAGCACTATCACCGCTCCAAATACATGTCTCTGATCCAGCCCGAGCTCTTTGAATTCCTGATTGAACTCAAGCAAAACAACACAAGACCCTGGTTTCAGGAAAACCGGCACCGGTACGAGGCCCACATCAAGGGGCCCCTCATTCAGTTCATATCCGACTTCCAGGCGCCGCTAGCCTCCATTAATCCGCACTTTACCGCCATCCCCAAGGTTGGTGGCTCGCTATTCCGGATCTATCGCGACGTACGCTTTTCCAAGGACAAGAGCCCCTACAAGACATCAGCGGGCGTCCATTTTCGGCACAAGGCGGGCAGGGGTGCTCACGCCCCGGGCTTCTATCTTCATCTTGCACCGGGCGAGGTATTCGGCGCCGTAGGGATTTGGGGGCCCGATCATTCGACGCTGACCAAACTGCGCGGGGCCATAGTTGAACAGGACGAAGAATGGGAGCGCCTGACAACGGACGCGCGCTTCACTGCCGTCTATGGGCGTGCCATGCAGGGCGACGAACTCAAGCGGCCTCCTCGCGGCTTTGACCCGAACCACAGGTTTGTGGAAGACCTGAAGCGGCGCCATCATGTGGCTGTCGCACCCCTTACGGAGGCCGCCGCCTGCAGACCGGACTTCATCGGGCAACTCGCCGCGACATTCGCAGCCGGAGCCGACTACATGGAATTCCTGACGCGCGCCCTGGGACTTGACTGGTAGCCGTGCCGGCAACGGAGCCGGCCGCACGGCCAGGGAAGGCTTCGCCGGTGCAGGCTAACTCTCTTCGTCCCGCCGCTTGCTGGCCAGCAATCCGCTTCCGAGCGTTACGCCCACGACTCCCAGGATGGGATTGAGGTACATGAGCCACGTCGGCTGCCTGGCGGTTCTCATGGCCTCCTGCATCCCGGGCTCATGCGTGCGTGGCCCGGGATCAACAGGCTCGCCCGTCGGGCTGACCTGCGAGTAACCCAGGAGCAAGACTGCAGCGACCAGCAGCACGGGGCCCATCCACTGGCCTCCGGCAACGAGGCGGCAAACCCATCCCCCGAGAACAGCGGCACCGAGCCCGACCAGGATGCTCATGGCGACCCAGACACCGGAGACAGCCCAGCTGCCTTCCGCGAAAGCCCCGTTGGCTCCAAGTACCACATAGGCAAGTCCAAAGGAGCATGCAATCACGAACGCCATTGCGGCGTAGCCGGCCAGCGCACTGAAAAGTGGCCGGCCAACCCGTCTGAATACCTTTCTTAGAATCGACATCAAGAAGTAACCCATGGTTCGCAGCGATTAATTCGGCGTGCCTGCACGATACGAAGCCGCGTTCGGTGTATCAACCGGGGGCTCCCGCACCCTGCGCGCCATCTACCAGGCGCCCCAGGCGCGCATCCCACCGCCAACGCTGCCTGCTTGCCTTGCAGGCGGGTTCCTCCGAACCACCGGTCCATGCCGCGCAGCGCCACTGCATCGCGCTCACCGCGAAGTACGGCCGCTCCGGCAGTAGTTAGCTCCACAACCGCAGTCCGAAGCCCTGGACCGGTCAGGCTCCCTGAAACGCGAACAAGCGGATGAGGCCCGTTGGCCAATTCCTCAAGGACCGCCCAAAAAGACCAGTCACCCATGAACGGGCTCTCTTCAGCGTCCCAACAAGCGTGCAGCAGCGAGACCGGACTCGAGACGCCAGCTGCCAGTGACTGCAATACCTGCTGCTCTGTACGACCTAGGCCGTTTGCTACGGACGGCAATTGCTCGAGCTGGCGGCGAATGGCCGCCTTCATGTAGGGCAGCGGACTGAGATCGCACGGAAGCAGTGCTGCCAGTTGCGTGGGATCGCTGTGGCGAAATGCACGCCACACTTCAACTGCCAGCCTATACTGCGCCGATGTGACTTCACTTCTGCGGCGATACAACGCCGGCATGTTATCCGGACTCAGATTCCCGAGCCCTCGAAACGGCTCGACGCCAGGAAAGCTGCCTATACAAATAAGTGACACTAGGACGCTGCCCCGGTCCTGTCCGGCGAGAAAGTCCAGTACCTGCGCCAGCTGGAGCTGATCGTACAAATCGTGCTCGAACCACATAACTACCTCGCGGAAATCCCGAAACGATGCGAGCATGCGGTCTCGCGACTGGAACGAAGCAGTCAACTCGCGCAGCTCTCCCCAGCCGCGGCCTGCCAGATACTCGGCCCTTTCGGCGCCCAGCGCTTCCATCTGGAGCCCCGCGCGCACGGGGCCCTCGTGCAGCACATCGCGCCACGGAACAATGGTTCCCTGACTGCCGGCTGCTCGGATCAGCTCTGCGGCGGAGTCTCCGTTGGTAACGTGCAGCGTACGATCGTCCGGCCAGGAGACTATTTCCGCGTTGCCGGCAAGGTGGCCACCCGTCATTTGTCTGCAATATTCAAGCAGTCGTGCGTGGAATGCCCACGCCGGCAGACAAAACCGAATGCCTTGTCGTCAGTCTCGCCGCAGGCCAACCGGTCCTGGGCCGGAAATGGGCTGGCCGGGGCATGGATCCTGTTCTCCAAAAAATACCCTCGGGCGGAACGCAACCGGGCGCGTCGCCATACTCTGACATGAATTCACTTCCGGTAGCGGGCCATGGCGGACATTTGCATGAATCTCACCATTGAAGGCACCTCTTCTTCCGTTTTCGAAGCCGTTTCGTCTGCAGAGGGGCTCAGCGCCTGGTGGACGCTGCGGGCCTCCGGGCGCCCCCAACCGGGGGCAAGCTACAGGTTGTATTTCGGTCCGGATTACGACTGGCTGGCAGAGGTTACCGAGTGCACCGCTGGCAGATCCATCGAGTGGACCGTGACAAGCGCGGACGCCGACTGGACCGGTACTCGGGTATCGTTCAGCCTGGAAGACCGCGACAGCGGTGTACTGGTCCGGTTCTGTCACGCCGGCTGGGCGCAGCGCAACGATCATTTCCTGCGATCCGCTTACTGCTGGGCCCTTTACCTGCGACTTCTCAAGAGATACGTGGAGCGCGGAGAAACCGTGCCGTACCAGGAACGCACCGGGCAGTAGGAAGCCAACAACCACGTTGCGGGACTACGCCCGGAGTCGGGCCGCTTGTGCAGGCTCCGGCGCCATGTCCGGGGCTCGCAGCGCTAACCCGTGCGCCGGTACCTGGATGAGCCGGGGGACGGCAAGTGTACCACCGACTCCGGCTTGTGCACGCCCGTGCGGTTCACGTGTCCGACGTACCTGCCGAGCACCTTGACCTCCTCGAAGATATCCGGCGTGATGTGGATTTCATCGTATTCGGGATTGGCCGGCTCCAGCCGCACGCCCCGGCTGTCAACATAGATGCGCTTCAGCGACGTTTCACCGTTGTACAGGACTGCCCCGATACCTCCATTGGGTATATCGTCGTCTACCAGGAGTACGTAGTCGCCATCCGCGATGTCTACGCCCTTCATGGACTGACCGGACACGCGCAGGGCATACATTCGGTTGAGATTCGGGAAGAGGGTCTCAAGAGTTATGGTACCCAGGTCAGACTCTACAGCTTCCTGCAACTGACCCGCCGCAATGACGCCACGGATGGGAATCCCGTACGTGGACTGCCCGTCGGTTATCAATTCGTAGCCGTATGGGGCCTTCCTCACGTATCTCTTCCTAATGAGCGCCTTCAGATTCTGCGTCACGCTATTGGGAGAGCGAAAATTGAATTCCTGGGAGATGGCCTTGTATGTAGGCCAGTATCCGTTCTCTTCAACGAACTTGCGAACGAATTCCAGCACTGCGTGCTGCTTGGCAGTGAGTGATCTGCGTCCCATGTTAGTGCCACCTGTGAGGCCGTATGGTATATGGATGACCCATTATAAGGCTATGACTCCATATATGCAACTATGTGATACACAATGCGGCCCGGTAACGCGCTGATCCTGTCTGCCGCAGCGGATGCCAATATTTGGCGTGGCGGACAAAGACACGCCAGGCCTCTGCCGCGGGCCACACGCGCAGAAGGCGCTCTCACCAGTCCGGCGGAAGATCCTGCACCCGGGTCGATTTCCTAGATGTACAGCTCAAGGAAGTCGTTGCGAAACTTGCCCTCCGGATCATAACTCGCAAGCAAATCCCGGAAATCCTGGATTCTCTCGTACCTGGCGTGCAGCGCGTCCGGGGAGGTCGCAAACAACTTGCCCCAATGGGGGCGCGCTTCGAACGGTGCGAGCGCATCCTCCAGATCAGGCAGCAGCAACTGCAGCGCCTGCCAGTCCTGCTCCCACGTGAAGTGAAAGGCCACGCTTGGCCTTCCGTAGCATGTGCTCATCCACAGGTCGTCCGCATCTATGGTCCGAATCTCGGAAATCATGAGCAGGTCCGAGAACCTGGGGCCCATGCCCAGAAGTACTTCGATGGCTTCCCGGGCACGTTCTCGAGGCACGAAAAACTCTGTCTGCAACTCCCGTCCGCTGCTGGGAGTGAAATCCATCCTGAAATGGGGCAGCCGTTCGTACCAGGGTCCGGCTACACCCATCTGCTCCGTGCAGTTGACAGCTGAAAGCGCCAGGATGGGATGCACGTTCCTGTCTGCGAGCGCGGCCCCAAAGATTTCGGGCTCAACCTGCGCAGCATCTGCCTCGGCCTTGCGCTTTATCCACAACTGGGTGGCTGCGTCCGTCTGCCAGTCCGTGAACAGACTCACGCTGTAGCCGCTTTCCATGATTGCATCGAAGTTCTCCTGCATGGAGACCAGCGGCAAGCCAAGATATACGTGCTGAATCATGTCAAACGTAGGCTGCACGGATAGTGCCAGCTGCGTCACGACGCCGAGTCCGCCGAGGCCTACGACGGCTCCGGCAAACGCTTCACCATCCTCAGCACGCGAAAGCGCGACGAGTTCGCCGTTTGCGTCTATGAATTCCAACGCCGTGACGGCAGTGGCCAGATTCCCGTTGCTGACACCTGAACCATGCGTGGCCGTAGCACATGCTCCGGCAATGGATATATGCGGAAGCGACGCCAGGTTGTGCAGTGCGAATCCCCTCTCGTGCAGGAAGGGACTGAGCTCTCCGTACAGAATGCCTCCCTGAACAATCACGTTGCCCGCTTCTTCGTCCAGCTCAATGACGCCTTTCAGATTCTCAAGGGAGATCTGCTCGCTGGTGCTGTCCGCGATGGCATTGAAGCAGTGGCGTGAGCCCAGTGCACGAATGCTGCGGCTCCTGCGGATGACTTCCTGGGCCTCGGCGACAGAATCAGGGACATGCACCCGGGTCGTACCGTAGGTAAGATTGCCGGCCCAGTTTGTACGGGGCACCCCGTGACTAGAGGACCGGCAGGAAGCAAGCGGAGCCAACAGGCTGCCAGCGAGAATTGTAGACGAGGTCTTGAGAAAGGTCCGTTTATCCATGGCCATGCGTTTTCAGAAGGCCTTTGTTCGAGAAGTCCCTGGAGCGATCGCAATATACGCCTGGTGGCGTTCTTTCCTGTTCAATCGGGCTGAATCCTGCCGCATGCCGGACGGCAATACGAGCCCTTCCTCTATCGGTGCAGTCGGCCCCATCCGGGGCAGCAAGACTGACGAACATCCGACGCGCCTAGCTGGATTCCTGGCCGAGCGTTTGCACGACGCTTTGCCGCCGAACCGACTCTGCCGGTGTTTGCGATACGCCAAACACGTCTTCCAGCACTGCCAGGGCTGCCAGTTGCAGGTCCCATAAAGTATCCAGCATGGCCTGGAACCGGACCTCTTCCTTTTCGGCATGCGGTGCCTGAATCTCCAGCGTTACAGATCCGGGCTCGTCCAACTGGTACCGCAAGGCCAGCTCGTGTGAGAATGCAGTCAAACGGCCCGTTCGAGCACGCTCCAATCGGTCTTCAAGCGCCGGATCAGCAGGCCCGCTAACACTCACCTGACCGGAGAAGCCGCGTGCATCCACGGTCAGTACGGCACTCAGGTTCTCGTTGCCGGAGGCAGGACAGATCACGACCGTGCGGCCTTGCTTTCCTTGAATAGCCGCCTGTACCGCCTCCTGAACGGCCATGCCGTGGTGACACCAGCTAGGGGGTGAATTCGACCACGGCATCTGCCGAAAATCGATGGTCAGTTCCTTACCCATACCCAGGATTCTCTAATTGACGGCGCAAGCCGGGGCCATAGCGCCGCGCAGTCCGCACCCATTAAGTCCACAACCCTTCGAAGCCCTCCGATCTGTGCTTCAAGCTAAATTACCGATCGATCCGGAGCGGGCTGCCGAAGATATATTGAATTCCGGATATGCCATGTTCTGAGCGGGAAACCGGCGCAGGCTGCGTACCGCAGCGTCCGGCATGCAGCCTGCGTCACCGAATTGCAAGCGCCATCAGAAGAGCGACAACTGGCTATCCGAGCGCCGTCGGAACTGGTCGGTGGACAGTGCAGGCATTGTGCGATTCAGGCCTGCCTTCGCGCACGCCGTCCTGAACAGATCGGCCAGCGCACGAGCCCAGATTCCCTCTCCCCGCATGCGATTGCCAAAGCGACTGTCCGAAAGGCTGCCGCCACGGATCTCCCGGAGCCGTCGCAGGATGCGATCTGCACGCTCAGGAAGCTCCGTTTGAAGCCAACGCACGAAGAGCTCTTCAACTGCTCCCGGGAGGCGCAGGATAGTGTAGCCCGCACGGCGCGCTCCTCTCCTGGCCGCTTCCGAGATGATGACAGGCAGCTCTTCGTCGGTTAGGCCCGGGATAACCGGGGCCACCATGACGCCGACGGGTACCCCGGCCTCCGCAAGGGCCTCTATGGCGTCGAGTCTGCGTGACGGGTTTGAAGTTCTTGGTTCCAGCCTTGAGGCAAGGTCCGATCGAAGCGTCGTGATGGATATGGAAACGCGCACCAGATTCCGCTCGGCGAGCGCCTGCAGGATGTCGATATCCCGCGTGACGAGGTAGTTCTTGGTAATGACGCCAACGGGATTGCGGTAGTCCAGGCACACTTCGAGACAACCACGCGACAGCGCCAGCTTTCGCTCGACAGGCTGGTATGGATCGGTATTACCGGACAGTGCTACAACCTGGGGCTGCCAGGATGAAGCCTCGAATGCGCCAGCCAGAAGTGCCGGGGCACTTCGCTTTATCAGAATCCGAGTCTCAAAGTCGAGTCCGGCTGACCAACCCAGGTACTCGTGGCTCGGTCTCGCGTAGCAGTAAATGCAGCCGTGCTCGCAACCACGGTAGGCGTTTACGCTGTAGGTAAAGGGCACGTCCGGGCTGTTGTTTTTCGCAAGAATGCTCCGGGAATTGTCCTCGAAGAACAGGGTGGGAATGGATCGCAGCTCATCGGCGCCCAGTTCCGCCGGATCGAATTCTATGACGACGGGGTCGAAGCGCGTCGCGGGATTGGCCGCGGCCGCGCGGCCGCGCCGTCGGGGCATCCGCCCGGATTCCTGGTCGGCGGAAGCCGTTATTTGCATGCGGCACTCGGGTCAAGCCGGGGTGTGGTGCAACCTGTGGCACAGAATTCACGAAGGAAGTTACATATCTATAGTCATATATATGTATTGACCTTGGCAGGGTTCCCTTGATTTGCCCAATCGGCGACTTTTGCCTGATGGGCTGTGAAGAAATCCGCTCCGGTTTGACGACACGGCAGTCGCCGCGACCTCCGTTGGCAAACGTTGTGCGGGCCTCCGTGCCAGTATCGTGAGCAGTGCCACGGCCGGCAATGCGCCGCAGATCAAACAAGCCCGGCCAGCGTTCCCTGACGACTTTGGCTTGCGAACAGACGCAGAGCTGGGAATCATGGATCCTGCGCCCCGAATGATATGATGCTGCCAAGAGCATGAAACGCGTGCTGCAAATCCTGTTGATATTGCTCGCCGGCGGCATTTTGGCGTTTGCCGTTCTGGGGTTGTTCGTTCGGGAGGTTACCATCAGTTCCACGGTGGTCATCAGCGCTCCGGTGGAGGATGCCTGGTCCACATTCGTGGACGTGGACCGCCTGGATGAATGGGTTCCCGGCTATGATCGGTTGACCGTGCTTTCCGGCGATGCCGGGCAGACTGGCAGCCAATGCCGATTGTACTTCGATGGCGGCCGCGCCGTGGATATCGCCGTTTCCGAGGCCGTGCCCCATTCTGCGTATAGCTTTGAATTCGAGTCCGCCGCCTATTCCGGCCGCGTTTCGGCTGCATTCGAAGAGGGCGAATCGGCAACGGTTCTCACCCAAACCGTGTACGCCCGTGGTCATTCCTTTCTGCACAGGGCCCGGCTTCCGGTAGTGAAGCCGGCGTGGTCACTTCGGCATATGGCGGCCCTGGACAATCTCGAAGCTGCTGTCGAGCGACGACCCTCCTCGCGCGCCGTGCCGGGGACTTGAGCTTCGCGCCAGCCAAAGACAGGTAGCGGGCACCGGATGGCTCCCGCAAGGTATAGCCCCTTGAACCGCCAAGAGAATTGCTCCAAGACCTATGGTAGTGCTGTGCGGCAGGACGGGCCTACTCGGTTATTCATTACGTTCAGATTGTACGCCAAGCAACGATGCCTTCATTAGCCCACGCTGAGAGCGTACGCCTCGACTACGGCGCTCATGGCCTGCGCCTTGACGTAACTGGTCTCAATTGCACGATCTTGCGTCCCGGCTTTGTAGACGGCTTGCCGAAAGAGCGGGCCGCCTTTGCGGATGCGTTGAGCCAGCCCATAGGGACTTCGGGCCTTCGCGAGATCATCAGACCTGCCGATTCGCTTGCGGTGGTTGTGCCCGACATTACACGAGCCATGCCCAGCAGCAGGCTTCTGCCCTGGCTGTTCGAGGAATTACCGCAGGTGGATCCCGGCAACGTGACTATACTGATCGGGACCGGAACACACCGGGCCAACACCCGCGAGGAATTGACAGAAATGCTCGGAGCGGCCGTGGTCGACCGCTACCGCGTGGTCAATCATTATTCGCGGGACCTGGCCACCATGAAGAAGGCCGGTACCAGCGCATTCGGATACGAGGTCTTCTTCAATCGACACTACATCGATGCGGACCGGCGAATTCTCATGGGCTTTATTGAACCGCATTTCATGGCGGGTTTTTCCGGAGGCTACAAGGCTGTCTTTCCGGGACTTGCCAATCTGGATGCGATTCTCCAGTACCACGGCTACGGCAACATCGCGCATCCTCGCAGCACGTGGGGCATACTGGACGGCAATCCTACCCAGGCTCACGTACGCTCCGGAGGGTCTCTTCTGCCGGTTGATTTCCTGATCAACGTAACACTCAACAACAAGAGGGAAATCACCCGGTTTTTCTGCGGTGACGTGATCGAGGCACACGAGGTCGGCAGCGTATTTTCCCGGGAGACAGCCATGGCAGGCGTTGAAGAAGCCTTTCCGGTTGTCGTCACCACGAACAGCGGCTATCCTCTGGACCTGAATCTGTACCAGACGGTGAAGGGTATGACCGCGGCAGATGCCATCACGCAGCCAGGTGGCCTGATCATTACAGCGGCCCGATGCAACGACGGATTTCCCGAGCATGGAGCCTTCAAGCGGCAACTTTTGCGCTATTCGTCCGCGGACGAGGCTCTTTCAGACATAAGCCGGCCTGGTTTTTCGGAAATCGACCAGTGGCAGACCCAGAAGCTGCTTCAGATCTGCAGGTCCAAGCGTGTCCAGTTGTACAGCGAGCTGGATCCGGCCATCGTTCGCAAGGCGCACATAGAGCCCATCGCCGACGTTCGCCAGGCTATCGATCGAGAGCTGAAGAGGCTGGATCGGCCAGATGCACCCGTAGCCATTTTGCCGGAAGGGCCGCTGACAATTCCGTACGTGAAGGGAGAATAGATGCCAGGCCGTTTCAATCCGGGATGCCGGATGGAAACGTGATGGGGTCTTTAAAGGCTACCAGTTCACCAAGACCGGCTTGCAGAACCGGGAGCCAGGCTTTATGCGAGGTCTTCCTGCGGCAAGATGCGCGTGCAGCACCCTGTCTACTCGGGGCCAAGTACCTCCGTAATGTGCCGCACCATGATATCCGCGACGAACCTGTTTCCCCGCTCGTTCAAGTGTACGCCGTCCGAAGTCAGGATTCCTTCGTAGGCTTTTTCCGGGTTCGCCTGGCGCAAGTACTGCTGAAACTCCTGGCGCAAGTCGCAGAGACGCGCACCCGTTTCGGTCGCGACGCGGCGTGATACTTCCGCGTACTCTTCAAGCCGCTGATTAACGGGGGCGGGACTGTCTGTGTCCTCTCCGATAACGCTTGGCGTACACAGCAACACGCTCGCTCCGGCACTGTCAACACTAGCAACCAGCTGACGTAACCCGGCATCGTACTCTGCCGGATCCGTTCCCGATACATGGTCGAATTCAAAATGGTGCCAAACGTCATTTATCCCGATGTAAATGACGACATGCGAAGGCTTCTGGGCCAGCACATCTGACTGCAGCCGACCCAGCAAGTCCGGTACCTTGTTGCCGCTGATGCCGGCTCCGATCACTTCAACTGCTCCATCCCCGTACACCGCCTGAAGTGAGTCGGCTACCAGAGTCACGTATCCTCCAGAAGCTGCGCCGGATTCCGTAATAGAATCGCCGAGGAAGACAATTCGGGGAATAGCTTCCTCCTCTACACTGTAATCAAGGCCGGGCTCTCCGGAATCAGCGCATCCAAGCGCCAGGGGAAGTGTTGCCAGAAGACTTGTCGCGTAGCCTAGTCTCCGCATGGCATTTCGGGTAACGTACATGACTGCATTCCTTGACTGAAGGGGCAGAGCAACGCCGCAAGTTGTCGAATGCTCCTGCCTGGCTGGGCGTCGAAACCTAAATCGCCACCGTAGAAGGGGATGGCCAATGCGATACAATTACCCGTTATGTGTAATTAACGGATGTTTAGGAGGGGCTCCTTCGGGGGGTGCGAGAGTCTGATTTGGAACGACCGGCTGCCTCTGGCCAGATCCCTTCGGAGACCGCTACTTGCGGTGCTCCAGGCTACATTTCAGGTAGCCAGAAGCCGTCCCTGCAGCATCTCCTCAACGGATGCGCATGAAGCGGCCCACGTGCATGGAGCTGCCCCTTGGCGACATCGCAACCAGGCGGTACAGGTACGGTCCCGATGACAGCGCCCTCCCGCCTACTTCGATGCTGCGTCCCCATCCGGCGGGTAGGCTTTCCGAGGGTACGGCTACCACGCGCCTGCCCGTAATGTCCATCACCTCAACCGTTACGCGCGCCGGCCAGGGAAGATCAAACACCAGGCGCGTAGACTGCCGAAACGGATTCGGATAATTGCCGTGCACCGCGAACGATTCCGGCACGGATTCGTGCTCAGCGGCCACGGGTGAAAGCACCTCAATGTTGAATTGCAGGCTGTCGGCGGATCCGTTGGTATCGGTCGCCAGGTATGTGTACGGCAAGGGCGCGGCTGTAATGACAGTATTCGGGCACCTATAGAGTGTCGCTAGCCAGAGAGGCGTATCAGCTGACGGTGCGCCCGTGGTCACCATTGTACCATCTAAAGGACATCGCGCGGCTACCGTATTGGAAAGGCTACGCCGGCCACAATCGCGAACGTCCGGTTTCTCACATCGCTTTCTTTGTCAATGGATACCAAGCCATGGTCATACAGGAAATCCAGCGTCAGGGACAACGATGGTGACACCGAGAAAGCTACGCCTGCACCGGCCGTTACGCCAAAGTCAAACGTCTTCGTTTCGACGTCGTCACCACATCCTGCCGATTCGGTCTCGCTGACCGTCTCTTCCTCACCGATATAAAAGTCGGTAAACGTGCCCGTGACGCTGGTGCTAAAGCTGCAATTCAGCGATTAGGAAAGCGCCGGACCCGCCGTGACGTAGGGTGACATTGGGCCCTTCAGTCTCGGACTGACCCTCAGCAGCACGGGAATGGCGAGATACCCCATCTCGGCCGACGCCTGCAAATCCAGTTCAGTGCCGAAGGTATCTAATCGCCATAACGTGCCCTTTTCCACGTAAGCCGCACCAATCTGCAGCGCCACGATATCTGTGAGTGGCAGGACGGCCGATGCCCGAAGGACCAGACCCGTTCGATAGCCGTTATCAACGCCTTCCTCTTCTGCGTCGCTCCCGCCCCAGGTCGCGAAGCTGGCGCCGGCTTGCACGGATACGGTGGTCTGCCCCTGCGAAACTGTGGCCCCGATCAGGCTGCCGCAAATCACAAGCACCGTAAGGATGAGAAGCTGAGAATTAGCCGGAAATGTGAGCCGCATCGGGTATCGTGGATCTGGTGAATGGGCAGATTGCCCGGGTAGAAGGATGTATGGAAGCCGCGCAGGAGACACCGAAGGAGAAGCGTTCGCTCTTCCGGGAAACGTCTTTCCCGGAACCGTCCCATGATGACTCCGCAGAGCGTCGGAGCCTGCCGCACGCAACACATTGGCGACTGTATTCATTTCGTGTCCGGTGGACATTGCGGACGCTGTTCGCATTTGCTACCCACGTGATCAACCGCCCGAGTTGTGATTGATCGGCTGGATTAGCGGATTACGGTCATGGGCCGCGTGGTGCGGCCGCCTTCCACTTGCAGCGCCAGAAAATAGGTGCCGCTGGACAGACGGCCTGTTTCCAGCCAGGTCTTATGCATCCCCGCAGACTTGACATCGTCGATACGGACAATAAGCTTGCGGCCCAGCAGGTCAAAAATCGACAGGCGCACAGGACCGGCACTTGACAGCTTGTACTCGACCATCGCCCCTCTCCTGTCCCCACGGACGCATGCTCGCCGGCGAGTAGCTCGAAGCGCTAACCTATAGGGCAAGACATACTCCATACTTGCTCATTCGCCGGAGTCGGGGCTGCAAGGAGCTTGTAGTATAACAATTAAGTTGATTCCCTATGGATATATCGTTGCCTATTTCCTCCAGATTGCATATCCTCTCAGCTTAAAATCAGGCTGACCTCGTTCCTCACAATCCGCTCTTCGCGGGAGCCCGGCACAAAGATCATCGCCGACATGGGTCAGGCCACCGACGCGTTAGTTCGGGGTAGCCGATTCGAATGCCGTCACATTTTGCCGTGCCCACACAGAAGGATTTTACAATGCAATTACCGAGCGCTCTTTTTTGCTCGCTACTATCCTGGCCGGCACCGCAAGCGCCCAAACGGTTGGGCAAAGAATGCAGGTGATCCACAGTAGCGGCGGTCTGACCGAGGGACTCCTGAATGAAGTGAGCGAGGACGGATTGACGGTGATTGTGCCAGGCCGGGGACTGACGTCTGGTGTTGGTGCCCGACGGAGCGCTGATCCCTGCTACACAATTGCGCGGCACGGGCAGGCCTGTTGTCGGCCTAGCGCTCGCCTTTTGAACCGGCACCGCTACTTCCATCGGACCGAAAGCAGCATTCGACGGATTTCCACACTCACCATACCTGTCTTGTCATGCGAATCACAGTACCTTCGGTCTTGGTCTTGTTATGTGCAACACCCCTGGCTCAGGCACAGGTAGTCGGCGAGCGCATCCGCATCACGGACGCAACGGGCAGCGAGTATGTCGGCACCGTTCAGGATGTGGACCAGGACGAACTCACGCTTGTCCTGGAGGACGATCGCCTTCACCGCATCGCCTTCGTTGACATGATGTCCCTAGAAACAAGTCTCGGCATCAAAAGGAACGTGCGAGCCGGCGCATTGATGGGAGTAGGAGTAGGGGCACTGGCGGGAGTTCTCACGTCCACGCTCTTTTCCGGCTTTTGCGATCCGTCAGAGAAAGACTGCAAGGATGCGGTCAGCGGCTTGGGCGTCCTCACGGCAGTGGTGGTGGCCGTGCCCGGTGCTCTCGTAGGGGCCGGGCTGGGGGCGCTGATGTCGGGAGAGAAATGGAGCGTGCTACCGCTTCCCGGCGCCGCGCACCTTGAGCCCATAATCCGGATGCCCGCGGCGGGAAGCCCCGTGTTTGGGGCACGACTGACGTTCTAGAGAGCCTTGGTACCCGTTGTGGCCCGATCCCTTTCCCTTCTGATGCTCTCATTTGTCCTGGCTAGCCATGCGAACGGCCAGTCCCGCGGACAGACAGTACAGGTAGTGCACAGTGGCGGCAGCATGACCATGGGGGTGGTACACGAAGTGCGCGAGGACGGACTGACGTTAAATGTGTCTGCCCGCCGCTTGGAGGCCTTCGCATATGCCGACATGCAGGCTCTTCGTCTATTGGTAGTCGAGGGCGTCGGCGCAGATTGGTGGACGTACACTTGGCGGTGGTCCAAGCGCGGCGGCTTGGTCGGTGCAGTGGCCTTTGGCCTCATTGGCGCCGCTGCCCGCCGCGTCAGCACGGCCGTGAGACTCGGAGTTGTCGGCGGTGGGCTAGGTGCAGCTGGAGGTGCGGTTGGCGGCATCGTAAGGGGCTCCTTGGCCACGAAGCAAAGATGGGAGTCGATACCGATACCAGGCTCTGGAGCAGCGCTGGCTCCCTCAATCCGGATAGGCCCTGCGGGCGCGCCTACCTTGGGTCTCACCCTGACGTTCTGAACTAGTATGGCGGAGCCGGACTAGTGCAACGTACTACCTTTTATGTTGCACTCAGGCCGCCGAAACGTCAGTGAAATAGGCCGGAATGCCAAGCCTCGTTCGTGGCCTCGGAGACGATCTGCTGCGCGAGCGATTACGTCACTTAGGGCAAGGAAGCCGGCGTGAGGGCTAATTCGGGGTCTGCATTCTTGGCAAGACCCGTCTGCAAGGGGGGTGCGGGTATGGGCGGGACGCTGCCAAGGGCCGCAAATGGCAATTAACGGATCTTTAGAAGGGTAGCAAGTGGGGATGAATTGATTGGCGACACTTTGAGTTTTCGGCACCGCTTTGGCCGACTCTTAACCTAGCGAGTGAACTGGTTACCGATCCAATCGATACATTTGAACGGTCTCTCTGCCGAGGGAATCTGCATGCACTCCAAGGACCAATTGTCTGCCGATGTGCGTGATCCGGAAGCCGGCTGTAGTCGTCAGATAACCAGTGAGCTTTCCCTCCGTGTCGAAGATGTCCCACTCTCTCTCGCCGTAGTCCTCGTACAGGTCACTTTGATACCGCTCCACCCATAGGTTGCCAGTTTCGTCGACGAGAATTCTATCGTGGACCGGGTGGGTACTCGCAAACTCGGTCGCACGGATTCGATCCACGGCAGGACCCGACATTCCCCGGAGACGCTCCTCGACTGCGGCCCGCGAATGGTCGATTTCGGCTTGTGTGACCAATTGGGGGTCCCGATCTGCACGCACGATTCGGCGCACGGTACCTGATCGGTCAAGGCCGACCAACTCCAATATGCTCGAGTGTCCATACCATGCCAAGTTGCCGCCTGCAGCGAACTGTGCTCGGCTGCCGAAGGCGACGGGGTAGCCATTGCGACCCAGCTGCTGGCCCGCGAATTCACCGAGAGTTGCCAAGACCTCGCCGTCACGACTAGCCAAGTACAGGAAGTGCGTAGATTGGTCGCGCGTGTCCCTGGACGGAGTTCGAGTAAGGGCGCTCATAAGAAGGGTGCCGTCTCCCAGCCAGCCCACTACGTCGGGGGCAGATGCCTCCGGAAGCCGGGGAATAGGGAATGATCGAGCGAAAGTTCCAGAGGACGTGAACAGGGAAATCCGCCCACCCAGGGGATCGACCGCCACAATCGTATCACCCAGCAATTCCGCAATCGTCCAAAGGTTGGCGAACTCTCCGGGTCCCTCGCCGCGTCTTCCAAACGTGCGTAAATGCTCTCCGCGATCGTCGAAAATGCGGATCTCGCCCGCCTGGTTGTCTGCTACGGCGATATCTCCGCTCGAAAGCCGAATGACTTGGTTGAGGCGTCCGAAGAGACCCGGTCCGGCGCCCTTCCCCTCGTTCTGCCCGATCATAAGGATGGGTGGAAGCTGAAGTCTCCATTCGGAGCCGGAGGTTGCCAGGGCATTCTCTGCGATCAGGACACCGGCGCTATCGCGAACGACAGTCGAGGAAGGGTTGTCGGCAGAGACACACGCAGTGAGGAGAAGCGCGGCCGTGGCAGCGAAGAGGGGACGAGCGGGCATCTCAAGAGCCTTTAGGGTGAGTTGATCGGGCCAGCAAAAAACAGAACGAATCTGATGGCAATTCTAGTATGGCCTGATTCCTGAGCAGTGGCTCAAGGTAGGCTTGCCAGGGTGATGACCAGGTGCGCCCCCGGACTCGAAACGGACGAGTGCAGGGCGCTTATGGCCCGATCCGGACTCCTTTCCCGCCCCCAGCGCCTGCGGCCGAATGCTCCGTATGCCCATCGTGTAGCACTCAGGCGGCCGAAGAATCTGTGCAAGAGGCCGGAACAGCAATCCTCCCGCGTGGCCTCGGAGACATCCTGCTATTCGAGGGTTTGCGCCTCCTCCGTAGTGGCAGCCGGCGTTAGGCCCGATTCAGAGTCCGAATTCATGGCAAAACCCGTCTTCCGGGGCGGGCCGTTCGGGTACGGGCGGGGCGTTGCCTAGGGCTGACAATAGTAATTGCCGGATCCTTAGGAATGTGCATTCTGGATACTCCTTTTGAGTTTCCGGGAGTCCACTTGCGTGATTGGCCGCACCTGACCCCATGGTCCCTGGCACCGCTAGTTGCGATGCACGAGGCTGCCGGTTGCAATCTGCTCAGCGGCTTCCACGAGATTCCCACAGATGCTGCCCAGGCATGCAAGCATTAGTCAACCAGTTGCACCGTATCCGAGTCGGCGCTTCGTCTATTGTCCATGAAAATGACGAGCTCGCGCCCGAGGATGTTGTTACTGGCAGGCCTTAGGAATTCTCGGCGAGAAAGTTAGGGATGCCGTCCGAGCACAGAACAACATCAACGGGGCGCAAATTCCATTTTGTTGCTGTTAAATGCGGATTCAAGCGCCAAGGCCAGGTCGCCTCAGTGTGGTTCGTCAGGAATGCGGTCGCCGAAAATTCCTGAACGGCATCCGCATAATCCGGGGTGATGACAGAATCCCCAGTCACGCCGACTGCCTGGCAAAACCGCCTCCCTCACACATTCATCAATCGTACTTGAGGACTCCGGCAGGGTCAGTGCGCACCGCCCGCAAGACATCAAAACTCACAGCCAATAGGCCAACAACCATTGTGGAAGCGCATGCAAGAAGAAAGGCTCCAACACTTAATTCGGTACGAATTACAAATCGGTCTAACCAATTTGTCAGCAGAATTACGGAAATCGGTAGTGCTACTACGATGGCAACACCCATGGGCTTCAAGAAAGCTTGCACCAAGAGCGACAAGAGACCCCAATTTGTTGAGCCCAATACCTTTCGCACTGCGATTTCCTTTCTCCGGGATCTCACATGCTGGGAAGCAAGTCCGATCATGCCCAAGCTGGCCAAGAGGAGCGCCAGTACTGCGCCGGTACCGACAGCCCGTTGAATCAGCTGTTCGTGGCGGTACAGGCGGTCCAGCGCCTGGTCAACAAAGAAGTATTCGAAGGGACTACCCGGAAAGCGTTCATTCCATTCCGCCCTTATTGCTTCGATGGTATCCTGAATCCCGTATCCGGAGATGCGAATTGAAAGCATTCTAAAAAACGGATACGCTCCGACTGATAGCATTAGTAGCGGTGCTACCGGTTCATGAAGGGTCTTGTAGTGGAAATCTGCGACCACGCCAACTACTTGCACTCGAGTACTGTCGAAAATGATCACACTCTCTCCAACGCCCCGCTCAAGGCCTAAGTCTCGCACTGCGACTTCGTTTAGGATCACACCCGAATCATCTGCCAGGTGCTCCTCCGAGAAGAAGCGCCCACTCTTCATTTCAAGGCCGTAGACGGAATCAAAAGCGTCATCCACTATGAACTGCGTAGCATGCACGCCTTGCTCAGCGACCGCACCGGAACGTCGAACCTCCATTGTGTTGCCAGTATTGCTAACATCGCCGACGATAGCCTGAAATGACAAGCTCGCGGCCTCAACACCGTGAAGCTGGCTGAGTTGATCTCGGAATGAATTCAGGCCTAGGACACCCTCAGCCGACCAGTCACGAGGGACCGAATCAATGACCAAGACATTATCGTGGACATAGCCAAGGTCGTGTCCGGCTATGTGAGAAAGCTGATCCGAAATCGTATATACACACACGAGAAGAAGAAAGGCCGACATGAATTGGCAACCGACAAGTGATTGTCGAAGCAAATGCCCTCTAGGTCCACTTTCGACGGTACGCCCCAAAGCCTGCTTTACACCGAGACCGGACAGATAAAGCGCTGGGTACGCGCCCGCCAGCAATCCTACCAGTAAGGCCAGGATGGGCAGAGCTGTTACCGTCCCAAAGTCCAATACATGCGGGAAGTCATCGTTGCGACCAAGAGTGTGTCCGATGGCGCCATAGACTATTACTGCTACTAGGGCCCCTAAGGCCGTTGCTGCGCCACTTACGATAACCGCTTCCAAATGGAATTGAAATGCTACCTGATGGCGCTTCGCCCCTAGGGCTTTTCGGATACCAATCTCCTTAAGCTGATCTAGGCTTACAGTCGTTGCCAAGTTGATGAAGTTGAAGCAAGCAATTGCCAGCAGCAGAAGAGCAACCGACGATAGGATCAGGATTCTAAGCCTTACGGCTCCACCATCTTCCCGGAGGAAAAGTGTGCGAAGCGGATTTAGCACTAGCCCCAGTTCGCCGTGCAGATAGTCTGGAGCGTGCGCGGCGATAAACCCGTCCAGCTTCTTCCGGAGTGCCGTCTCTGAGGCCCTTTCATCCAATTCAACAAAGACGACCATATATCGATTGTCCCAAGACGACCACGCTGCCTCTTCCACGAAATCTTGGCTCAATGGCGGTGCGGGCAGGATCAGATCATAGCTGTCGCCTGCAAAGTTGGTCAGCGAATTGTAGGGGACTTTTCGCCACACTCCACTGATACGGTATGGCTGTTCACCACGGTTCGGGGTGACCACCTGGATAGTGTTGCCTAGTGCAGCCACCGTGCCAAACAGGGTACGGGCCAAGTCTTCACTAATGACGGCTGATCCAGGGGAGCTGATTGCCGTAGCAGGGTTACCCGCGGTGAACGGCAAGTCGAACATCTGAAACAGTGCCGGGTCCGCCACAATGGCTTCCCTTCGAAAGCCTCTCGCCTCTTGGCGCACGTTGACCGTTGTCAGATAGAGACGTGCCTGATCAACTACCTCCGGATAAGCCTCCTCAAGAATTGGACCAACCGGTGCGAGAGTCGTAATTGGCAATCCCTGCGATTGGTCGTGCCAGTGGCTATCTATTCGATAGATGCGGTCTCTCTTGCTGAACAGATCGTCTACAGCAAGCTCACTCCGGATAAAGGCGATAATTCCTAGACAGCAACCTATTCCAATCGCTAAGCCCAAACCATTAATAACACCGTAGTAACCTTGCTTTCGCAGATGGCGAATACTGGAGCGCCACGAAGTCTTAAGCAGGTCCATGGCCGCTAGTTTGCGCAGAGATGCAGCGAGTTGTGAGCGTTGTCCGAATTCGATCTTGGTGAAGGCCTAGTCAGCAGAAAGAGGATGGTTAAGAAACGCCCCACAGCGTCTAAGTCAGCCGCGTGAAGTCCACCAGGATTCTTCCGTGCCATTGATCGAGGTCGTACAGAAAACATGCGTGCGATGACCAACCTTCGCTCAGATAGCGCTGTGGCCAATTCTGCGTCAATTCTCGCTGGCATCCCAGGGTGTCTCGCTCTCGACTAGGGCCCCGCTGTGAAATAGAGAATAGCAGGCGTAGTCACGCCAAAGGCGCCGGTGTCTTGGTCTATCTGCACGCCGCTCGGGACCCAAAGTCGAATGCCGACAGGTTGGCCTATGTGTCCACAACGGCGCACGCAAGCGAGACTGTCACTGCCGGCAAGGGCGGTGGATCCACGTGGATCTATCCCTGCGGAAACAACGCCGGTTAGGCTGACTCGGGTCTGAATCCTCAAAGCGTGAGGCACCTTTGACGCTATACGTCCTTAGTAACATGGCCGTCGAACAAATGGATAGTGCGTTTACCATACCCGGCATCTGAGCGTGAATGAGTTACCATGATCACTGTTGTACCGGTCTCATTGAGCTCGGCTAACAAGCCCATGACCTCGGCTCCATTCCTTGAATCCAAGTTACCTGTGGGTTCGTCGGCCAAGATGAGGCCGGGACTGGCTACAATCGCTCTTGCAACCGCCACCCTTTGCTGCTGACCGCCAGAAAGCTGCTGGGGAAAATGCCGGCTGCGATGACCAATGCGCGCACGGTCCAATGCGTCCACAACCCTTAACTTCCTGCTTCTGGCCGGAACGCCAAGGTAGTGCAGCGGCAATTCGACGTTTTCGCGGACAGTCAAATCGTTGATGAGATTAAAGCTCTGAAACACGTAACCAATCCGTCCCTTGCGCAGGCTTGCTCGTTGGCGTTCCTTGAGGTGAGCAGTTTCCTGTCCGTCGAATTGGTACGTGCCAGCCGTAGGCCTGTCGAGGAGACCTATTAGGTTCAGCAGCGTGGACTTTCCACAGCCTGACGGCCCCATAATGGAAACGAATTCGCCTTTCAAGATGACCAAGTCAACGTTGACAAGCGCTTGTGTTTCGACCTCTTCCGTTCGATAAACCTTCGACAGGTTGGAGGTCCTTATCATGGCCTTTACTCGCCTTTTCGGAGTCTTGGGAGCTCCTCCAACTACCATTTACCACACGAGGCGGTCGGCGTTACCGAATGCTTCATAACTGGAGGTCACTATGCGCTCACCTGGTGAAAGACCGTCCAGAACCTCAAAGTGCTGGTCATCCTGCCTGCCCAGTGTTACAGGACGCCGCACCGCATGATTACCGGAGCTGCCAATCACGTATACCCATTGCCCCCCGGTGGATTCGTAGAAGCCACCCCGGGGCACAACCACAGCTTCCTCCCGCGCACTGAATTCGAGCGAGAACCGAATTGTCTGGCCGCGTCGAATAGTGCCCGGCGTGGCATTCGAGAATTGCAGGTCAATATCGAATCGCCCCTCCGCCACTTCAGGGTAAACACTTGTCACTTGCAACGGAAAAGTCTGCCCGCCAATTGGCTGGGTCGTTGCCATCTGGCCTACGTAGACCCTCGCTATGTAGAATTGATCAACTCCAGCGCGAATTTTAAATCCGTCCGTTACGTCAATCTGTCCGAACCGGAATCCATCGGATCTCACGTCCCCGATCTCCGCTTCCAGTGCCGTCAACTGACCGGCTACTGGCGCCCGAATCGTTAAGTCGTCCAGTATGCGCTGAACCACTTCGTAATTGGCGTCCAGGCGGCTTATGCGGGTCTCGATTTGCCCAAGTTGACTCGCCATCAGGAGGGAATCCTGTCGAAAACCCTCCAGCGTTAGGCGCTTGTTTTCCAGCCAGTAGTCTAGCTCAAGCCGGATCGCGTCATAATCTTCTTGGGACACGACGCGGTTGTCCAGCATCGATTTGGCGCGAGTGTGCTTTAGCTCAAGCTCGCGAATACGATAGTCCATTTCAGCCATCTGTTGCCGCAAATCCAGCGTGCGCTGTTTCATTCGGAAACGGATGTCATCCAAACGCACGAGCTGCTCAATGCGCTGCGCATCAGCGTTTATCAGAGAAAGCTCAAGGCTGTTATTGGACAGCCGAATGAGAGGCTCGTTCTTCTCTACCATTTCCCCCTCCTGAATAAGTACTTCTTCAACACGCCCGCCTTCGACCGCGTCCAGATAAACGGTGGCCAACGGAAGTACGGTGCCGCTGACAAGTACCAGTTCCTGAAAGGGGGCCAGGACAACGGTTCCCACGGTGATCTTGTCGAAGTCCAGTCTTAGCCTGCTGCCCCCGGCTAATGACCAGATGCCGATTCCGATGCAAGCCAGGCCCACAGCCGCTCCTCCGGCAATCATCACCCGCGTTCGCGTCCAGCTTCTTTTGCGAATCAGGCGATCACGGCCTTCTCCGAAACCGTTACCCACGTTACCCACGGTTGGTCAAGAATGCACGAATGTGCCCTCAATGATACCTTAAGACCTATATGCAGTTCTGTCTCAGCCGCGGCGTGGTTGACGACATTTGGTTAGTGAGCACAACGACGATAGGAGTACTCGGGACCAAATCCAGCCTTATGCGGGGACGGCCGGATTGTTTGCCAAGCCCTCCTTGCGACCCGAATGCCGTTTCTCGGCGGGCTTGTACCTCAATGCCAAACCGTAACATACCTTCATGAAGGCGGCAGGTTAGGTTTCGGCCTAAATGTCACGGGCATCATCGGCCCAGTACTGGTTGCAGTAAGTATTCAATTCTGAACGTTCGTCGGTAGCAAGAGGCCTTTGGGTGCCGGGTAGGCTTGGACTACTCCGAGGTAAGCATTCTTCGCATAAGACTCGCCATTGGCGCCTGGACAATGCGCG
Organism: Rhodothermales bacterium; assembly: GCA_965207385.1. Lineage (GTDB taxonomy): Bacteria > Bacteroidota > Rhodothermia > Rhodothermales > Bin80 > CAZXEU01. The sequence continues at coordinate 1,003,552 of CBDBLZ010000021.1, read as the reverse complement.
TCGCGCATTGGCGGTAAATCTCGTACACGACAATTATGGGATCGCCGCCAGGCTCCTGGTGCGGGCCATGGGCGCGACCTTCCCGGATCGCCTCAATGTCTACAGCAAGGGGGAATTAAAGCTCGCCTACTGCCGTTCCGACCCCGTCCAGAATTAGCCAGTCTGCGCTATTTGCCTCCTCTGGAGCGCTGAGCTTGATCCACACCTGGCCTGCTTCGTCTACCACAAACGTCTGAAACCCGGGCTTTGTCGCATTTGGCTCGCGGGCGGCCTAGAGCCAGCTCTGAAGCGTCTTCCCGACGGGGTAAATCAAGTCCGGGCGCATTCCGACACGGCGAACGCTGCGAGTAAGCGATGTGGGGATCCCGCAATTGACCAGAAAGGACTCACACAGCTTGACGTACGCACTGATGTCGGATCACTCGGCCCCACCCCCATTTCAGGTGAGCATTGAGATAACGTACTTGCGATGCCAACGGAATGCACGAACAGCTTAATCCAGTCATAACTGCTCGGTTCTTATCCCGGTCGGGCTGGTCCCGGTTGCCCATCCGATCCGAAATATCCACGCTCCCAGTGACGTCTGAAAGCGGTGCTGGTTGAATAACGTCAACATAGATCAAGGCCAGCGACAATCAGCATGTGAACTAAGGAAGGCCGCGTAATTCTTTACCGAGGCATTCTGCAATGCGTGACGGCGGCCGGGAGAGGTTTCTGAAGCAAATGCGGTCCCTGTCGCAGCCGCGGACCGGTGGTGCCACCAACTCACTGACAAATTCACGCATGCGCGCTAACCTATTGCTCATTCTCCGGGGCACCCCTGGGCAAAGGACCAGCCGCCGAAATCAATTTGCAAATGTCTGTCAGAACTGCAGACTCCCGCGCTTCAAATTGACCTCCCAACTCGCTAGCCTGACGCGTTCACGTCATGGCAATCAGGGTGGTCGACTTACAGACTCCAAAGCGGTCGAATTCAACCAAGTGTGCACCCGGCCCGGGATTTACGGGTTGTGGTACCCTCGACACTACATTTGGGAGACGGGCAAAGGGTGTGGCGGTTGGACACATATTCGGCAGCCAACAGCGCACAAGCGGACAAAATGACCCCGGATCCACTTAACCCTGCGCTGTACCGTGTCAATACGCATCAATGACCAGCACCGTCATTCTCCGCGCTGCAGCAGCTTCCGGATTGCCGTGAATTCTTCTGGTAACCGTTTGACTGCTGCCCTGTCATTTGCCCCGGCGCCTGGCCCGGCTGCCAAGAGAAAAGAGCAGACGCCGAATAAAACCCAGACCGGCGCTTGAGCCAACGGCCAATATGCTCGCCAGAAAATCGAAACCGATATCGAACCAATCGAACGTTCGGTCAGGCAGAAACAGCTGTATGATCTCGTCCAGTGCACCGACCAGCGTTGTTCCGCCGATCGCCAATATGGCGGGAACAGGGACAGGTATCCCCCGACTCCTCCGTTCCAGAAGCGCCTCGTACACGATGAGCGCAAGAACGGCGTACTCAATAAGATGGGAACGCTCGGCCTCACTCAGCCCACGGGCCAATCCCAATACAGTAATCGCCACGAGACCCACGGCGAAGCCGATCTCTATGCCGCGCGGGCGCCCCCTTAGTCCCTGAATCAGGATCATCACCCCGATCAGCAACATGCCGATACTGAACAGATTGGGGCCGGATGCGGGCAGCCCGCTTTTGTGCAGCGCAGCCGACACGGCTCTGGCCAGATCAGCGGCCGTGAAGATTACCACGGCGACTGCGATCGCCCAGATCCAAAGGCGACGCTCCCGATTCAGCAAAGGGCTTGGCAGCAGCATCTGCACAAGAGTATTGGATTGCCGCAGAAAGTTGCCGGACTACTGAAGGTTCCTTGCCGCGCGATCCCCACTTCTGATCGCCAGGAGCGCGGTGATGCCAGGAGGACACCGAGGACCGCCATCCAGCAAGGCCTGACCCGTAGCGCAGAAGGGAACGCCTTCAACGGAAACTCCCCTGTCCTCGCTCGCCTCAGCCGAATGCCTGACGAGGTATTCGATGGACTGTACCCGGGGTGGGACTCGAACCCACACGTCCTCATCGGACAACGGATTTTGAGTCCGTCGCGTCTGCCAATTCCGCCACCCGGGCCTGCAGACCGTACTTCGCCGGCAAGGGGAGGATCCTGTCTCAGCCCATTGCGCCGTAGATCGCGAGGAAGCGAATCACGGACTCGATTCCCTCGCTGAATCTGTCCAGACCGAAGTGCTCATTGGGCGAATGGATGGCATCGGAGTCCAGCCCGAATCCCATGAGCACGCTGTCAAGACCAAGCCGGTGCTTGAAGTCGGCAACAATGGGAATACTGCCTCCAATTCGCGTGAGATGCGGCCGTACGCCGTAGACCTCCTCCAGGGCCGCGGCCGCCGCCGCCATCGGCGGACTTTTCGTGTCAACCAGCACGCCGAGCCCGGTATGCACCTTGCGAAACGTTAGCCGCATCGTCTCGGGCGTGCGGTCTTCCAGGTGCACGCGGAGCTTGTCAATGATCTCATCGGGTGTCTGATCAGGTACCAGCCTCATGGATATCTTGGCGCTGGCACTTGAGGGAAGCACAGTCTTGGCACCCTCGCCTGTGTATCCACCCCATATCCCGTTGCAATCCAGTGTGGGCCGTGCGGTCGCGCCCTCAAGCGCGCTGTAGCCAGCCTCCGATTTCGTGGCGCTCACTCCGACGTCCGCGGCCCATGCCGCAGCATCAAAGGGCAACTCGCGCATGGAGGCTCGCTCGTCGGCCGTCAGATCCCTGACATTGTCGTAGAAGCCGTGCACGCTAATCCTATGGTCTTCATCGTGCAAGCCGGAAATCAGCCGGCATAGCGCGTTTGCCGGATTCTCTATCGCTCCGCCGAACGTACCCGAATGGAGGTCCCGGCTTGGACCAGTTAGCGTAACTTCGACGTAGGCCAGGCCCCTTAGTCCGTAGGTGAGCGACGGAACGCCGCGCGAAAAGAGGGTAGTGTCCGAAAGGAGCACGACGTCGGCTGCCAGCTCATCGGCGTGAGCCTCCAGCACCTCGGGGATGCTGGGAGAGCCGCTCTCCTCTTCTCCTTCAAATATGTACTTCAGGTTGAGCGGAGGGCGTCCGACGGTTCGAACGTACGCCTCGAGCGCCTTGAGGTGAATCAGAAGCTGTCCCTTGTCATCGGAGGCCCCGCGCGCGTAGAGGTCGCCGCCCCGGAGCTGAGGCTCGAAAGGCGGAGAGTCCCACAACTCGATCGGATCGGGGGGCTGCACATCGTAGTGCCCGTATACGAGCACCGTAGGGAGTGCAGGATCGACCAGGTACTGGCCCAGGACCACAGGATGCCCTGTAGTGGCTACAGGCCGGGCCGAGGTTACGCCCAGCTGCTCCATATGCTGCGCGAGCCACTTCGCCGCGCGGTTCACTTCGTCCTTGTAGGCAGGATCCGTGCTTATGGACGGTATGCGCAGCAGGGCCTTGAGCTCCTGGACGAAGGCTTCATGATGCCCTTTGGCATAGTCAAGCACAGGGCCGATATCTACTTTCATGATCTGGTTACGGTTTACAGTTCACTTTCGTCACGCCACCACTGCAGCTGCCATGCACTGGTCGAGTCCTGTCGCACGAGCAGAAAATTGACGTTGCCATCGCCGCGCAACGCTTCACCTCCATCCAGCACGACCGTCAGATTGAACGAGCGAACTATGCGCGCCTGGCGGTTTTCGTCGGAAATCGCTCTTGAAATCACCTGGTTCCACTGCAATTGTACAGCCGTGGCATTGAGAAACAGCCTACGCGTGGACTCCAGCTCCTGGGCAAAACTCCATTGCCGCTCGATCCCGGCATCAAAATCCGTGTATTCAAAGACGAACAGAGAGTCAATGAGCGGTTCGTACAGGGAAAGGTCGCGGAGTTCATACGCGTTCCTGAAATTGGCAAAAAATCCGTTCACCGTGGTTGGATCGCCAAGCAGATCGCCGAACGCGTCTCCTTCGCCGAGCGCGGGAGCAAACGGGTTGCAACCTCCCGAGAGAAGCAACAGCAGCGGGGCAACGACGCGATGCATGAGCTTCCCCTTACTTGGCAAACTCGGCCTTGAGATCGCTCCAGGACGGGCTTCCGCCCACCTGTTGGTCCGTCCAGGTGCCGAGCGCCCAGAGCCCCGTGGGACCCTGTTCTATTTCCCAGATCAGGCGGCCCTGCACGGTATCCGGTACACCGGCCCTACGATGATTCACCACAAGGAAATACTGGGCATCCAGCGTATAGCGGGACTCGCCGAATTCGGCCGTCATGTTGTCAAGCCGGAGCAAATGTCCCGTACCCTGTCTGGCAGCTTCGGTCATGGTCGTAAAGTACCCGTCCTCCTCCGCGCGGCCCCAGCTTGCCCATAGCGAGGGATCTCTGGCCTTGGCCAAGGCTGTAGGCTCAAAGATGACCTCTTCGCCCAGGGACCGCCGGTAGTTTGCCGCATTCATCTCCGCAACAGCGGCCCGAAGATTGTCGACGACGGCGTCGGGCTCATCCGGCTGAAGAAACGTGCCGGCCTCGGCTATGGGATCTGCCGGAGTCCGGGGCAGGAACGCGTCACACGCCAGCCAGGCGAAAGTTGCCGCAAGTACAATGCCACGAAGCCCACGCATGGTCATGCCGCCCCATGTAGCCTCTCATGCCACCGCCACACTGTCAAACGACGCCAGAACGTCCTCAATTCGGTGAGCGGCTCCCATCCAGTCCGCGACCCGGCAAATGACCTGATCCAACAGGACGTCCGGACACGAAGCGCCGGCCATAAGGGCAATGGTTAACGGCCTGGTGCCGGGAATCCAGTCCGTCGCCGTGACCACCGCTTGACGCCGGATATCGAAGTGGCGGATCTTCTCCAGAGACTCGATCGCATCCGCGCTGCTTACGAAGTACGTTGGCACCGTGGCCTGACACAGGCTCACGATATGGGTTGTATTGGAAGAATTGAATCCGCCAACCACTATGGCCAGGTCCGGCGAATGCTCAAGTAGCACGCGAGCAGCCTCCTGGTTTTCGTGCGTCGCGTAGCACAGCGTCGAACTGGTGTCCTGAAAATGGCGGTGCAGGTTGGCCTCTCCATAGCGCATCGCCAGCGCATCCCGAATCAGGGCGATTATTTCCTTGGTTTCCGTGACGAGCATGGTGGTCTGGTTCACGACTCCGATGCGCTCGAGATCGCGTTCCGGATCAAAGTCGTCGGAATAGCGATCCCTGAATTTCTCATAGAAAAAGGCAGCCGACTCTTCGCCGGTTATCACGCGGCACAAGGCCTCCGTTTCTTCGCGGTCACGAACGACTACAACGGGTGCCGTTTGCTGCGCACGGGAAAACGTCGCGCGCACTTCCTCGTGGTACCGCTTGCCATGCACCACGACCGTGCAATCGTCGCTTCCCAGCCGCTCACTGCGACGCCAGACTTTTTCCACGAAGACGCACGTCGTGTCATACGTTTCCGTGTCGATGCCCCGGCGCTCAAGTTCAGCCTTGACTTCGAGCGATGTACCGAAGGCCGGTATAAGCACGATGTCATCAGGCGTCAGCGTATCCAGGGGGATAAGCTCCTCGCCTGTGGCCGATCGCAAGAAGTGCATGCCGCGGCGTTCCAGGTCCGAATTGACGTGCTGGTTGTGAATCATTTCCGACAGCATATAAAGCCGCCGGTCCGGATGCTTGTCCAGCGCCTCGTAGGCCACTTCTACCGCGTTTTCGACGCCGAAGCAGAACCCGAAATGCCGCGGAACCAGGAATCTGACATTTCCGAGATCCAGCTCAGAAGGCTGAAGATTGCGCTTGCGCGGATCGTGTCTCCGGCGAACATCGCGCATCGCTCCCACGATGCGGCTCCTGAAGTAGTCCGGAACATTGAATTCTCTCGGCATGCTCTAACCCGTCTCTTTTTCCCACCACGGCCCTTATGCAACGTAGTTTGCGCTCCCCGGATTCCTCACACACCTTACATACGTCGCCTCAAACGAGGCGCCATTTCGGCCATGAACGCCGAATACCGGTTTTCTGCAATGGCCTCGCGCGCCCGCTTCATTAGCCAGGCATACAGGGACAGGTTCTGCAGCGATGCGATCTGGAGTCCAAGAATCTCTCCCGCCTGGAACAGGTGGCGAACGTAGGCCTTGGTGAATGTCGTCGAAACGTAGCCCTTCAGACCAGGGTCCAACGCGGAAGAGTCGCTGCGCCACCTGGCGTTCCGGATGTTGAGTTCCCCTTCCGTGGTATAGATTTTCCCGTTGCGGGCATTTCGGGTCGGAAGCACGCAGTCAAACATGTCAACGCCGCGGCCAACCGCTTCCAGAATATTCTCAGGCGTTCCCACGCCCATCAGGTAACGGGGCTTGCCTTCCGGCAGCAGCTCGCAGACCAGCTCCACCATCTCGTACATGGCCGGCGCGCTCTCCCCTACGGACAGCCCGCCAATCGCATAGCCGGGAAAGTCGAGATCAACCAGGCGCAGGGCGCTCTCGCGGCGAATGCGCGGAAATACCACCCCTTGCACGATTGCAAAGAGGCTCTGGTTGTGGCCGTACAGCGCACGCGTTTCCGCGTGCCGCTCCTTGCAACGCCCCGCCCACCGGATGGTGCGGTCGTTGGCAACACTGGCATAGGATTCAGAAACGTCCCCGGCCGGACACTCGTCCAGCACCATCATGACATCGCTGCCCAGCTGGCGCTGGATATCGATTGCCGATTCCGGGCTCAGCGCATAACGCGATCCGTCCAGGTGGCTGCGAAACGTGACGCACTCCTCGGTTATGCTGCACCTCTTGGCCAGGGAATACACCTGGAACCCGCCCGAGTCCGTGAGGATGGGCCTTTGCCATGCCATGAACCCGTGAAGCCCGCCTGACTCCTCGATCAGGTCCGGACCCGGACGCAACAGCAGGTGATAGGTGTTGCCGAGAATGATCTCCGCATCGATGTCGCCTTCGAGTTCGCGCTGGTGCACCGCCTTGACGGAGGCGGAGGTGCCCACGGGCATGAAGACGGGAGTCTGAACGAGTCCGTGTCCGGTGTTCAGAGCCCCGATACGCGCCCCGGAGGTGCGATCCTGGTGAATCAGGCTAAACGGCAACCGTGGCAGTGTTTCCGGAAGCTTTCGCGACGCTATCTCGCAGCGCGCTGCAAAGCTCCTTGTGTTCCGATGCTGGAAGACCGATGCCGAGCACGCCTCGCGGCGTTTCCACTACCACGACCAGCGGCGGCGTGCCGCAGATGAATGCCCTTGCATCAGCAAACGGCCAGTATTCCCTGTGAAACTGCAACGCGGTGACCCTGCGGACCGCCGCGATTTCCGTAAGCGCCACGCTAGCTTTGCGGCTACCCTGCCGCACGGCAAGGTGGTGCTGGTGCAGCGTGACCACAACCTGCGGCGCCCGTCCCAGGCCCATGCCGAAGATCAGTAGCAGCACCGCCGCGATTTGCGCAACCCAAAATGCAGTTGCCGCATTTCCGCCTGGATCCGCCGACAACGTGGGCTCCAGGTAGCTCCACGCAAAAAACTGTGCGACGACCATGGCCAGGACCAGCACCGCGGACGCCACCACAAAATAGGCACCGGCTCGCTTTCGGTCGATTACCATTCTGCGGAGCATGCGACCCAGGATAGAATAGCTTGGGTCAAAGCGCGCCGGACCGCAAAACCTGGCGCGTATGTCCGGGGAAGCCCGTCCGTCTTGCACGTGACGCTACCTGTGGCCGGCAGAGGGCGTTCCTTGGCCGGGGCTGGAGTTCAGCCCCAACTGGCCGGCCTCGAGCACCTCCAGGCGCGCCTCGCGCAGTTGCAGCTCCCGTTCCTTTTCCTGCAACCGAAGAAAGCTCTCGGCTATCGCCTGCTCCCGAACCTCAAACGGAGCCTGTTCCATGTATCCACGCTCTTCGAAGTAGCGCTTAAAAAGCCAGTTATGCTTGCCGGCCTCCATCAGCTCGGCAAAGCGAAAGGTGCCGATCGCCCCCCAGTTGGCCATGTTTTCCGCGTGGCTGAACAGCGCCCGCATGCCGGCGGTAACGGCCTGCAGCGTGTCTGCCGTGGAGAGAATGGTCTCATACACCGCCGGATCGTTCAGCATGCGCGCCAGCGTGCCATCGCCTTCATCCAGCTTGACCAGGACCGACTGCACGCCGCGCGTGGCCTGTTCGCCCAGGTCCACGAGTGACTCGGCATTGTTGCCCAGATTGGTCATGAGCCGCTGCGTTTCGTCGGCCGTGGCCACCAGGCTGTTGTAGAGCGCCGGATCGTACACCAGCTTGCCGAGTGTGCCCTCGCCGTTTCGCACGTCATCCACGATCCGCTCAAAGGACGTCGCCGATTCCTCGAAGCGCTGCACGGAAGCCAGTGCCTTGTCCGTGATTTCGAAGAGGTCGAACGGATCAATGCCCACGATGCTGCTGCCTCCTTCCAGCGGTTCTGGCTCCGGCGCGCCGGGCAATGCCAGGGGATTGACCAGGACAACGATCATGCTGCCAAGCAGCCCTTCCGTCTTGATCTGTGCCTGCGTGCCTTCATGAATCAGATGGCGGGCAGACTCCCTGATGCCCATGGTTACCTCAATCAGTCCGCCCGTGGTAGCCGGCAGTGCCACGCTGGATACAGCCCCGACACTGACGCCCTGGAACTGTACGTCTGCGCCTGATCGAAGACCGGCGACGCTGTTAAAGTGGGACTTCACGATGAATCGGTCGCTGAAGAGAAACGTGCGACTGGCTATTCCGAAAAGAGCAGCCAGGAACAACAGCAGTCCCAGTACCACGACCAGACCTACCCTGACTTGACGAGTCATAACGGCATGCGGCTTGGGTGAGCGGCCGTGAATTTCACGTGCCAAAAAAGTCGCGCAGTGCGGGGTGGGGCGTGATCTGGAGTTGGGCCAGACTGCCGTTCGCAATCACGTGCCCGTTGTGCAGAAAGCATGCGCTGTCAGCGATAATCTCCGCACACAGGAGATCGTGTGTAATTGTCACCGCCGTGACACCCCTTTCCTCTCGCAGGCGCTTGATCAGATTGGATACCGTTCGCACCGCCGCCGGATCCAGACCCGTGGTCGGCTCGTCGCAGAGCAAAATGCCAGGCCCAAGGATGACGGACCGTGCCAGTGCGGCGCGCTTTCGCTGTCCCCCCGAAAGTTCGGCCGGAAATTGTGCAGCCTTGTCACCGAGCTGAACCCAGTCCAGGGCTTCTGCGATCGATTCTTTCCGCCCGGAAGAGCCCAGAGCGGTGTGGCGCCGGAGGATAAAGTCCAGATTCTCTGCCACTGTCATCGAATCAAACAGGGCGCCCCCCTGGAACAGATAGCCGATGCCGAGCCGGAGCTCATCCAGATCTTCCTCCACCATCGTGTCCAGCCTCCTGCCGCCTACCCAGACTATGCCGCTGTCAGGCCGCAATAGCCGGACGATGTGCTTGATCAGCACGCTCTTCCCGGTTCCGGATCCACCCATGACGACCACGGATGTACCCCGTTCGACATCCAGCGACACGCCGCGCAGGATCGGCTTTGATCCGAACGCCTTGTGAATCTCCTGAAGACGAATCAGGACATTCCTTGGCGGGGGCTGCCGGGCAGATTCATTGTCCATCGCCCCGTCTCAATCAACGCCAGGGATGAGAAGCGTAAGACGCACCACCATAACATTTGCCACCAGTATGAGCAGCGACGAGAGCACTACCGCCTGCATGGCCGCCCTTCCCACGTCCGACGTGCCCCCTCGAACGTTGTATCCGAGGTAGCAGCTTACAATCCCCACAATGAATCCGAATATGGAGGTCTTGCCCGTCGAGACCACCAGGTCCGAGATCCTGAGGCCCGAGAAGGCATTGTCAACAAAGAGCCGATAATCCATTCCCGTAGCCAGCGCCGTTTCCAGGTATCCGCCCGTGAGGGCGACTATGTCACAGCAGATGGTGAGCACGGGAAACATGAGAATGCAAGCCGCCACGCGCGTGATGACCAGGAAATGAAAGGGCTTCAGGGCGGCTACCTCCATGGCATCTATCTGCTCCGTAACGCGCATGGACCCAAGCTCGGCTGCCATCCCCGCCCCGAGTCTTCCGGCCAGGACCAGCGACGTGAGTACGGGACCGATTTCCTTGATCACCGACAGGGCCAGCATCGTCGGAAGCACCATTTCGGCTCCAAATCGCGCCAGCGTTCCACGGCTTTGCATGGACAGGACCACGCCTATGGACAAGCCGGTGACGGCCACCAATACAAGGCTCTTTACCCCGATCTCGTCCATCTGCCGCAACAGCTCCCGCGCCTCCCGCGGGCGCTTGAAACTCCTGCGAACGAACGCCCATGCAAAGCCTGCGAGGCCTCCCGCCCGGTCAAGAAATTCAACCCAAATGCCGGGGGGTGTGGAGTTGGCAGCCACCGTCAAGCGCTAATTCAGTACGTGTACTGATAGAAGAGACTGAATCCCATGGAAGAGGTATTGCTCCGGATCCGCGCCAGGAGCCAGGCAAAAATGGAGTACTCTATGATCACTTCCTTGTTGCTGTCAACGGCGCCGGCACGTACGGCGTCCGACTTTCCGGAAAAGGACAGTGGCCAGCTCACCGAGGCAAAGAGCCGCCGTGAGACCCGCTTTCCCGCCGTTACGGTAGCTCCGCGGGATCCCTCCAACTGAATCTCCACGACGTCAAGGCCAAGCCCGGCGCCGGCTGCGGCAGCAATCAGCTGGGCAAGCTCTCCGCCGGCAACGAGCGAGGCCGGGCGCTCCAGTTGAAACGCGTCCGCCGCCGGCCGCCCTGTCGCGATGTAGGAGATTATGTCAGCCTGGTCGAGCGAAACCGGTTCGCTGCCGAGCGTCAGCACCAATTCCTCGGATTCGCCCAAACTGCCCGTAATGCCGAGCAGAATCGTGATCGGATCCTGCTGGTTGTTTTGTTGCGGCACAGAATACGATGCCTGCAGGTCGACGAACGGGGTCGTGGAGGATCCGGTAAACGAGATCCTTCCGCTTCGTATGTCGAATCGGCGACCAAATTGGCGGACATAGCTGCGCGTCGGCACGATCTGCACGGTGCCCGACAGGTGCTCCGGCCCGTGGCTCGCCTTCGAAAGCCCCAGTACGCCCGAAACCAGCACGTTCATTTCCGGATATTGGCGCGAACGGAGCCAAACGTCATCGCCCAGGATTACGTCTACGTCAATGGCAAGGGCTTCGTAGAGATCAAAGGTCGTAGTATCGGCTTCCGTTGCACGGATATTGAAATAGCGCTCCAGCATGCGAATGTCGGCCTCGGAAAACTCGACTGCGCCGAATTCATCGGTTGCAGCAGCCTCCGTAGGTCTGATATCGGTTGACGTCAGCCGCACGGTGCCGGTGACAGCGGGCTCTGCCGTGGTTCCCGAGAGGCGCACGTCCCCCGATATGTAGGCCAGGGAGGCGGCCGAACTCATCGCCTCGAACTGACTGAATGTCGCGGCAAGGTCGACGGTACCCAGTGTCAGATTCTCCAGACCTACAGCACCGCTTCCCTCAAACGTGCCCCCGCTCGCGCCTGATACATGAAGTATCCGGACGGTATCCCCTTCGAGCCGCATGTCCGCATCAACGTCCGATACCGTGATCCCGAGCTCCGGCAGCGAAATCTGCCCGGCGCATACCTCAGCAAACCCGTCCAGGCGCGGCGCATCCGAAGTACCGGAGACCGCAATACGGCCGGTCAGGCGGCCTTCCGGCGCGCCGAAGATTTCCGCATCAAGGAAGGGCTCTGTCCATCCCACATTGAAGCGGTCCGCTGCCAGGGAAAGCTCAAGCGTACCCTCGTCCGGCGCAGCTTCGGTCCTGTCCAGCCTCAAATCCGCCGGAAGATGGCCGCGCAACTCAAGAGTGCTCGCGTCCGTGTGTGCCAGTCTGGCGTCCAGGTGCAGCCGCCTGTCCTGGTACCTTGCATCCGCCGCAAGGGAGCCGACTGCCTGCCCGGAGGATTCAAGCTCCAGGTCGAGCTGTCCGCTCATGGCCGGCGAGGCCGCTTCGCCCTTCAGGAGCAGCGATCCGTTCATCGTGCCGTCCAGGCCAGCGTATCCGAACAGGTCGGCTACGCTCCCTATCCGGAAGTTGTATGCGGTCAGACCAAGGCTCTGCCGGCCACGCGGGTCCACGAAGCCATCCACCAGGATTTCCTGGTCGGCCGCTACCAGCAGCAGGTTGTCCACCTCGTAGCCCTGACCGATAGAGACGGCCGCCTCCTGGTCCAGATGCCACTGGTCGCGGCCCAGATTAACCGTCAGATCCTGCACGATCACGCGGCGGTCTGGCAGATCAGCGAACCCGCGAAGCCAGGCATTTCTGCCCGGGTCCAGGTCCACTCCCGCAAAGTAGGTCAGGCTGCTGTCCCGCCAGTTTATGTCCAGCTCTGCAAACCGCGCGGATACCGTGGGCACCGACAGACGTGTGACCTCTGCATAGACGCTGCCCTGCTCGAGGCTCCCCGAGCTGCGGTTAAGCCTGCCGGAAAAGCCTGCGTCGACGTCCAGCACGCGCACGTCGCCAATACTGCCACCCGTGAAGCCGAGCCGGCCGGCCGCCAATAGCGATTCCCCGCTGCTGCGAACATTAAGCCACAATGTGTCGCCCTCCTCATACCCTGTTTCCAGTCCGTCTACCCCGACCAGGCCGGCAATGGCGCCCGCATCCAGCAGCGCTCCGCCGAGCGAAATTACGGCATCGCCGGAGCCGTCCAGCACAATGGCGCCGGATCCGCGCAGCCGAAATGCATTGGAAGCCGAGACGAGCGTGTCCACGTGGAGCTGTCCTTCCGCCAGGCGGAAGTCGGCGCCCAGCCGCGAGAAGTCCACGTCCCCCAGGCTTGTACTGTCCAGGCGCAGCCGACCGCTGACCGTGCGAAACAGGTCCGACTCCGAACCGCGGCCCGCAAGGTCTGCTGTGCCTGTGTAGCTGCCTTCCATAGCCTCCGGACCAATCAGCGAACCGAGGTCAACCTTGTCCAGCATGGCATGCAGCTGCCACGAAGTCAGTGAGTCCGCGCGCAGCACGGAAAGGGAGTCGATGCTCCTGCCACCGCCTTCAAAGCGCAATTCGACCCTGGCCGCGAGCCCCGTCTCACTGGCCTCCAGATTCAGGATGCCGGCTTCAACGGCCTGGCGGTTGATCCTGGACGAATCCAGCACCACCTTCCCCTTTAGGGCGAAAGAGCTGTCCACCGCTATTTCCAGCGTAGTCGCCCGGCCGGTGAGGTGTGTTTCAAGGCCCTCCACGGCGAATATCTTGCCCAGGTCCAGTCCTTCAAACTCTCCTTCAAGCAAGGAAATGGATCGGTCCTCGCCGAACAACGCACCGTCAGCGGCCAGCTCCATACCTCCCGACGGCATCCGGACGCTGGCCATGAGCGACGCATTCTCGCCTCGCCACCGCCCGATGACCGCTGCCGAGTCTACCGACTGATGATTGATCCGGGACGGCGCCAGGTGCACCGCTGCGCCGAGTGGGCGGGACCCCCGTCCGGACACTTCGGCGCGGCCCGTGAGGTCACTACTGAATCCGGTAAGCAGCGAACCAGCGTCGATGTCCCTGAACTGCGTTTGAAGGTTCCACGTCGGAAGAGGCGTGTCGAGTCCTGCCGCAAAAGCGACCGCCTCCAGGGCTCCAACGCTCAAGCCGAACGGATACTCAGCCGCCCCGATCCGTGCCGGATGACGGCACGACCGGTCAAGCTCTCCAGGTCTACATCTCCGATCCGCGACGCGCCGAGCTCAAGGCGCCCGTCGGCCACCAGCCCGCTATCGGACGCCGAACCGGAAAGGTAGGCCCGCCCCGATATGGCGCTTGGCGTCTCGGCACCCAAAAGACGCATGGCATCGAAATCCTGCAGCACTGCACGGCGCAGCGCAAAGCGCGCCGTGTCCGCAAGGTGGACCGAACCGGACATCGCGGCAGATCCGTCCGCAGCCGCCACGTATGCGCTGACTTCGAGCGTGTCGCCGCTCAGGGCGGCTCCAGGCGCGTGCCTGCAACCTCGATACGATTGTAGAGGGACTGCATCAACTCGACACTTGCGCGCGCCCGAGATCCTTCGCCTTCCAGGTTAAAGGTGCCGGCAAGGGCACTCTGGTGCGAAGCCAGCGCGTCTCCGGCATCAATGCCGCTGAACCGGCCGGCGAGCGACCAGGCGGGCACAGGATCGAACGGGCGAACGTGTCCGGCAGCGCGCAATACGCCCTTCCAGAAGCCGGATTCCAGTGCCAGGCTCACCCTTCCGGAATCGAGATCAGCCGAAAGACTTGTCGGAGCAAGCGCATGGCCGAAGATCTCTGCCTCGTCTAAAGACAAGCGGAGCGCCCCTTCCGACTCTTCCAGCGAGGGTCCGGCCAGTCTGCCGGTTGCGCTTGCCGTAATGCGCGTCCGGATTCCGGGCAGATGGAAGCCTGAGGATTCGGCCCGACGAATCGACCAGGAAACAGGCCCCTCCACGCCGGGCGTGCCCTCCACGTCCAAATACATTTGCCCACCGTCCGGCGCCGCGGCATCGGCCTGCAAGCGCAGCAGGTTACCGCGGCCAAAAAGATGCACCTGCACGGCCACCGTGTCCAGCACCTGGCCACTAGAAAAAAAGTCTGAAAGTACCAGCGGCTCCGCGCTGAAGTGGAGATCTGCGTCATACTGGCTTCCCTGCGCAGAAAAGTGCCCCGTGCCTGCCGCGCGGGTTCCAGAGCCCTGAATACGCAACGTATCCAGATCGAGGCGACCATCCGCAAAGCTTGCGACTAGCTGCGCAAGCAGCGAATCCCCGCTCGCGGGCGCCCAGATGCTTGCCTGCAGCGACTCAATGCGTACCGCGGGCTCGGGACCAACGGCCGCGTGCCCGCTCGCTTCAATGCCGGAGACGTGCACGCCATTCGGAGCGGACGCTCGACCGCCTGATACGCGAAACCGGTCAATCCGCACCGCCATGCCGCCGGCAGCGTCCGAGCCTTCTTCCGGGCCGTCGTCGACGCGTGCCACATCCAGCCTTGGACCGGATATGTCCAGGCTCCGGATGCGATACGCGCCGAACGGCAGTCCCGTGAGCCTGTGCCTGATGCGCACGGTATCTGCGGACAGCTCTACGGACCCGCTCTTGTGTCGGATATCAACCTCGCGGATTTCCAGATTCGTAATCCAGTTGCCGCGCAGACCACCCAGGCTTACCTCAACCGCCATCTGCGGCCCGGCTGCGCCGAGGATCAGCCTGGCCATCACCAGACCTCCGCGCGGAGTCTGCAGGACAAGCAGCAAGAGAGCGCATGCCGCAATGAGCACAATGCCCGTGCGGCCAAGCCTTCGTCCAAGTCTTGCCATACGACTGCGCCGATGCTTGCCCTGGTGTGAATCCCCAGGGCCTTTCAATCTAATCCGTCCAAATGTTCACCGAGTTCCTGCCCGAAATATTGCCCGCTGCTGAGAAATCCGATGGCCTGTGGAGCAATAGGGCCTCTTTCCGGTCCTGCGCCGAATTGCGTGAACGGGCCCTTCTTGTGGCTTGTCTGCATTGCGACACCTCTATACCGGTCAGAATGCCTGGCCCAGACTGATATGGATCCCGAATCTGCGCATTGCCCTGCGCTGCGGCGCCTGCAGTCCCTGTGAGGCAAGGAAGGCGTTGCGGGGAGATTGCAGGTCCAGGTCATCCGGGTTGAGCTTGAAGCCGATGTCAATGCGCGCAAACCCGATCGGCGTCTGGTACCGAATGCCGGCTCCAGCGCCAAACTTGAACCGGTCCAGGCCAACATCTCCCGCATCGGTGATCCCGCATTGCGCGCCCGCATTTGCCGGGTCTGCTCCTTCCTGCCCGAGCGGACGCGCACAGGCGGCAGACGCGTCATACCGCGCAGAGACTCTGCCTGCATCCAGGAACACGGCTGCGTGGTACGCTCGTCCGAGACCGGGCAGCGGCAGACGCATCTCCAGACTGCCCAGCAGCCGGGATTTGCCGCCCACGGGCTCGAACACTTCCGTTGCAGTACGGGGTCCGGTGGTATCGTAAATGACGGCGCCGGCCTCGTCCCGTTCGAATTGCGTGCGGTTTACCTTCGGGCCAAGCAGCCCCGCGTTCCACCCGCGGACGTCGCTGGCACCGCCGGCGTAGAAAAGCACGGGATCGTAGCGATCCTCAAGCGGGACCGAAAAAAGCGGATCACCGGGGGCCGATCCCCCGGCTCCTGGGCCGCGTCGGCTTTCGCCGAGTGGCCAGAGGCGGCCCGCTCCAAGTCGCACGCCCAGGCGAAAACGCGCATTCAGCGGAACATATGCCGATACGTCGAGGCCCGCCTTGAAATACTCAAGCCCCGGGGCACCAAGCCCCAGCGTCCGCTCCAGGAGGCCGGCATGTTCCACGAACGGCCTGAATAGCACGCCGCGAACGGGATTGAGCGCATTGTCGGTGCGGCCAAGCGTTCCGCTGATCGTATAGGCGCTCTTGTTGTACGCATCGCGGACGGCCATCACCCTTCGGGCAGCGAACTGCGTTGCCCGGCTGAAACCGTATCGGAGACTGATGGCCCTGAACGGCCCAAGTTCATAGATCAGCGTACTGTTGAGCCCGAATTCCCTTCTGTTGATGCTGAAGGGCAGACTGGTGTCCAGCAGCAGGGGATCGCGCTCATACTGGACAAACGGCTCAACCACCGCCCCCAGTCCGCTGACAAAGAGGTACGGCTGGGCCAGCGCCGTGGATGTCCTGAACAGCCGCCTGGTTTCCGCCTGGATTCCGCTTCCCGCCAACAGGCCCGAATCGATCTCCCCGAGTGCCGTCAGGGTTCTCGCACCCCCCAGAAAATTCCTGTGAGACCACTGCCCTTCCAGGGCAATGCCGGTCTGGGGAGCGTAGCCCGTCTCCGCAGTCACGTATCGCAGCCTGGCCTCTCGCAGCATGATTCGGACCGTGACCGTGGAATCCCGCGGCTGTTCAGGCACTTCCGTCTGGGCTACCTGGAAAAGGTTAAGTCCGAAGAGTCCCCGCTGGCCTCTCGTCAGCTTTTCCTCCGAATACAGATCGCCCTCCCCGAGGGGAAGCTCCCTGCGCACGACGCGGTCACCCACCCGGCGGTTACCTTCGATAAGCAGCGTATCCACGACAGCTCGCGGCCCGGGATCGACTTCGAAGCCGATGTCGGCGGCCGCGAGAACGGAGTCGACCTCCACACTGGTTTCAAGCGAGGCAAATGCGTACCCTTCGTTCTTGAGCCAGCCCAGCACCTGGTCCTCAATCCGCACCACATCAAAGGCCGTGAACCGGTCACCCGTGCGGAAGCTCGTACGGTCCCTGAAGCGAATCCACCGGGTTCGTGTTTCATCGTCCAGCGCGTTCGCCAGGTAACCCCGGTGCGCGTAGAAGCCCACGTCCTGTATGATGATCGCCGGGCCCTGCCGGATTCGGATCCGGACATCAATGCTGTTTGCGAGAGGATCGAACGCAGACTCGGCATAGTCTACGCCGGGGCGCAGAGTATCCCTCTCCGCTGTAGAGGTTGCGCAGCCGGACCACATCCCGCTGAAGCTCGATGGGATCGAACAGGTAGCGCCGGGCATCTCCGATGCCCACTGCCAGCAGCAGCCTTCTGACCGGGCCCGGAGCCCTGGTCGCAATCCTTCCCCGAAGCTCGTCAGCGGTAAATCGCAGGCGACTCAGGGCCGTCGTCCGCGAACGTGAAGGTGACAGACTTGACGCGCGTATCGGCGTTGACAGCCAGTAGCCCTATCTGGGCCTGCACCGAGCCCGCGCAGCACCAAAGGCCTGCGACCAGCGCCAGGGCGCGAGCGTCCATGCGCCGCCTGCCGCCCCTAGGCAGTGGCCTTGCGCTCCTCGTAAATCGGTTCCGCGTCTCCTGAAACAGTGTCAACCGTGATGCGGCATGCTCCGACGTTCGGGCGATCATGGATGGAAAACATGATGCCCAGCATCGTGCTCTCGATGACCGACCTTAACCCCCTTGCCCCCGTCGCCATGGCGCGGGCCTTGTCAACGATGGCATCCAGCGCATCGTCGTCGAAGAACAGCTTCACGCCATCCATGGCAAAGAGCTTCTGGTATTGGCGCACCAGCGCATTCTTCGGCTCTGTCAGGATGCGCTTCATGGATTTCCTCGACAGCGGATCCAGCGCCGTGACCACCGACAGGCGTCCGACAAGTTCAGGTATCAGTCCGTACTGCAGCAAGTCATCCGGCTCCACGAATTGCAGAATGCGCGGATCCTTCTTGTCAACGCGCTCCGCAGCGCGGGCCGTAAACCCGATGGTGTTGGCACTTCTGCGCCGGGCCACAAATTCCGGCAGTCCCTCGAATGCCCCTCCGCAGATGAACAGTATGTTGCGGGTGTCGACATTGACCAAGCTCTGCTCCGGATGCTTGCGGCCACCCTTGGGTGGCACGCCGGCGACGGTGCCTTCCAGCACCTTGAGGAGGGCCTGCTGCACGCCTTCCCCGGACACGTCGCGCGTAATGGATGCATTGTCCGCCTTGCGGGCAATCTTGTCGATCTCGTCTATGAAAATGATGCCGCGCTCCGCCCGGTCCACGTCGAAGTCCGCCGCGTGAAGCAGGTGCGAAAGAATGGATTCCACGTCCTCTCCCACGTAGCCGGCCTCGGTGAGCACCGTGGCATCGCTAATGGAGAACGGCACATCCAGTATGCGGGCCAGTGTGCGGGCAAGCAGCGTCTTGCCCGTGCCCGAGGGCCCAACCAGCAGAATGTTGGACTTCTCAAGCTCCACGCCGTCGTAGTCGTGAAAATACTCCTGCGCCTCCACGCGCTTGTAGTGGTTGTACACGGCCACGGACAGGACCTTCTTGGCCCGCTCCTGCCCTATTACGTATTCGTCCAGCGCCGCCTTGATCTCGCTGGGCATCAGCCGGCGCCTTCGGGTGCCGGCGGGGCCGGGACGCGCCGGAGCCTGCCCGCGTACCGAAGCGGTCTCCTCGCGGACGATGCCCGAGGCATCGCCAATGCAAAGGTCACAGATATATACGTCCGGCCCGGCCACCATGGTGGTGACTTCGTGCGTTGTCCGGTCGCAGAACGAACAGCGAATCATGCCCTGGCGATTGCTCATGACGAAAATGGCAGCCTGGCTGAGCGAATGTTACTGAACGGGCTCTGTTAAGGCAACCGCCGGATTGGGAGAGGGATACAGGGCACCTACGCTCTGGCGCCAATTCTCCAGCCGGGAGCGCAAATCTGCGGCCAGCGCTGCCTCGCGCACAGAAACATCTGTCTGCTCTCCTGGATCCGCCTCAAGGTCATAAAGCTCCGTGCGCCCGTCTTCATAGAACTCGATGAGCTTCCATTTGCCGCTCCGTACAGCCGATCCAGGGCTGCCTCCCTGGTTTCCGTAATGCGGGTAGTGCCAGTACAGCGCCGGCCTCTCCAGCGTTCGCCCGCCTGTCAGGAGCGGCACCAGGCTGGCGCCGTCGGCATTTCCAACCTGCGGCCGGGAAACGCCCGCGAGCTCAAGGAAAGTCGGGTAAAAGTCGTTGCTGATGACAGGTTCGGAATGTATCGAGGGGCCACGAATTCGCCGGGGCCACCGGATGATGAGGGGCTCCCGGATACCCCCTTCATACAGCCACCCCTTGCCGGCGCGCAGCGGCAGGTTACTGGTAGGATGACCCTCCGATGTACTTAGCCCACCGTTGTCCGAGGTAAAGACGACTACGGTATTGTCAGCCAGACCCAGCGAATCCAGCGCCGCCATCACCGTTCCTATGGCCTGGTCCATGGCTTCCACCATCCCGGCATACACGGCATGGTTCTGCACCTGCCTCACGCGCCGCTCTCCTTCCGTCCCCCACGTCGTGGCAGGATACGAGCGCGACTTTGCCTCATACTTGGCAACCAGGTCAGAGCGCGTCATGAGTGGCGTATGTACGGAATAAAAGGACAGGAAGGCCAGAAAGTTGGCGCCTTCTACTCCGCGCAGAAACTCCACGGTCTCCTCCGCGAGGCGCTGGGGGAGGTGCTCGCCTTCGGGGCCGTCCTCCAGGCGGGGATTGTCATACGGAGGAAAGTACCTTCCCCGGCCGTAGGGCCCGCCGCGCTCCCAGCCACCCCTGTTTATCTCGAATCCGTGATCCTCCGGGTATGAACCCGGCCCGCCAAGGTGCCATTTGCCTGCGAAGAACGTCCGGTATCGCTCGGCATGTAGAGCTTCCGCCAGAGTAGTCTCATTGTGAGGCAGCGCATCAAAATAGGGCGCGGGCAAAAGGGCCTTGCTTCGCGTCCAGTGCCCGGTCGCCGTTTCGGGCTGCGGCGCGCCGAACCAGTCTGTCGTTCCCAGGCGCGCCGGATACTGGCCCGTCATGATGCTGGCCCTCGTCGGACTGCAGACCGGCGCAGCCGCATAGGCATCGGTAAACAGCATCCCTTCGCCGGCCAGGCGATCCAGGTTCGGCGTCTCATAGAATGTATCGGCATTGTAGGCGCCGACGTCCATATACCCGAGATCGTCTGCGAGGATGAAAACGAAGTTGGGCCGCGATTGGCACCCGCAAAGCAGGAGGAAGCAGAGAATAAGCAGTCGCATGGTATCAGGAGAGCTTGCGGTAAAGTGCAGCAAGGGTTTCGGCATCGTACTTCTGGAGCAGCCGCCGCTCCAGGTAAAGGCAATAGGCGGCATCGCAGACCCGCTTGGTAAACAGCGCATTGAACCCTCCGCCGACGATTGCTCCTGCCGCAGGCACGAGCTGCGCCAGCTTGGCCTTGGCCAGTCGCGTACCCACGACCCGTGAAATGCCGCGCGCAGATCCCGCCACTGCCAGCTGCCTGAACGCTTGCCCCGAGTGCCGGGAAGCCACCTGGCGCGGGATCGAATCCGCCGGCACCAGTCCTGGCTCGCCCGCGCGCCGACCGGTATCCGTCACGTGATTCAGAATCTGGAAAGCGTATAGCCGCTCTGCGTCGTCGCTGATGTCGAATCCGCAGTAAGTGGCATATTCTCCGGCTGCCCTGAGGTTCAGGGCCACAAGACCGACGATGTCCGGCACAATGGCCGCGATGCCCGCAAAGCCGGCAGCCGCGCCCTGGACGGCCGTAGCCGAGCCGTATTTTGCTGCCAGGCCTTCCACGGCCCTGTCCACGGTTTCCAGATCCAGGCTCCGCACGTCCTCCACGCCGTTCACCTCATGTCCGGCCGCGCGGTAGGATCCGAGGATTCGGTCCCGCCATACCGTGTCCTGAACGATCTCGTTGGCTGTGCGCAATAGGCCTGCCGCGGCATCGCTCACCGTTTTTTCAAGCGCAGACGCGGAGAACACTTTGCCTGCCGCCGACCGGAGGCGCCGCCGTGCTGCCTCGAGCACGCGCGGAAGCTCACGCTCGTGGCGCATCCGCCAAGCGCCTATACGGCGAATGATCTTGCGTTCGTAAGCGTCTGGCACGGCCCGTATGGCATCCAGCCCTTTTGCGGTGGGCGCAAAAGCAGGTTGGTCTTCAGTTTCGTATCGGCCAGTAAACCCCAATACGCAAGTACTGTGCCGGCAATGGATACGTCGGGACCAGCAGGTTGCCGTCCAGAACCGGCGTGCCGCTGAGCAGATTCTCGTACGCCACGAGAAGCGTCGCACCGCGCAGCGTCGCCTCTATGTGCATATCCACGGTGCCCGAAGCCGGCACATCCTGCAAGCCCCGGACGAGCAAGCCGGTGGGAGCGTGGAGCGTACGACCGCGCATGGATGTCCAGTACCGACCGCGCACGAAAGCATCGAGCCCCAGATCTTCCTGAAAAAGAGCGTAACGCGCACCCAGTCGGGCTTGCAGGAAGAACCCGGGCAATGCTTCTGCCGAACCAAGCAGGCTCGGCTGAAGCTCTGCATACAATCCGCGTGCGGAGCGGCGCCTGAGACCCGTTCGCGCGCCCACACCCGAATGCGTCGTGGCAGCAGCGGTGACTCGTATCGCGATGCTGTCGGGACCTGCCACAAAGAAGTCCAGCATCTCCGTTTGCTGCCGTGCAAAGCCGAATAGCTCGGCATCGAGCGCTCCGGCTTCCGCTTTCAGTCCAAGCCGCACCTGGTGGATGCGCCCGGCAGGGACTTCCATGTGCGCCGCCAGATAGTCTCCCCAGCCGCGACGAACCAGCCAGGGCTGGGGCTGTCCGCTTCGTGAAGCCTCCGCTATGGCCTGCATATTTCCGGCGTCATAGGCGAGCTGCACCGAGCCGCCCAAGAGCCGCGTGCCCGCTAGGGAATGCAGCCCCGCCTGCCCTACGAATCCTATGCGGCCCCAAGACACCGAATCCCGCACCGTCAGATGGATTCTTGTGGCGTGCTGAAACCAGGTCTCCAGTTCAAGCCTTGCGCGGTGCGATCCGGCCACTACCGACTGGCGAATGCGTGACACCAAGCGGTAAAGTGTGGCCTCGGCCGCATCCTGCCCCGGGCTCGTGAACCGAAGTCTGTGAGCCGTCACTATTGCCGCTGCTTCCAGGGGCGCGCCAAGCGGACTGGCACGAAAGAGTACCTGTACATCATTGCGCACCGTTCGGCGCACGGCATCTCCAAGCCGGACATCCGCCACAAGGCGGTTGTATACATCAGGGCCCTGTACGCCCGCATGAGCGCCCAGGTAGCGCTGGTTGTGAATGAACGTGGCCTGCGCCGACCAGCCGGACCGTTGATGCCGCGCCCGCAGAAGAAGCCTGCGCATGCGGCGCAGGCGGCTGCCCGGGTACTCGCCTCTTGCCGCCGCACCCGAGTACACGAAGAGACCATCCACGGCCCCGCGGCGCTGGCCGTGAGCCACCGTAGCCCGCTGCAGGCCGTGATCCCCGGACTGGTAATGCAATTCCGTCAGCGGCTCGGCCGCATCGAAGCTCCGAAGCCCGGCAATTACCTGGGCGGGGGCGGCCTTTTCCGCGATAGCAGTCTCCGGACTTGCAAGAAGTGCTGTCGGCAACAGGTCATAGCGCGGACGGCCGGTCACGGGATCGTCATACGGGATGCCGTCAAATTCGAGGGCAACCCACTGCGGGCTCATGCCGAAAGGACTCCAGCCGTTCGGCCAACCGAACGCCCCGAAGTCGTACACGAAGGAGCCCGCTTCCCGGGACAGAGACCCTGTCGCGTCGCGATCGAATACAATCCGGTCCCCACCAGGCCGCGCAGCGGCCGACGTGTCGGCCACCTGGCCCATCAGTGCTTGCGGAAAGAACAAGAGCGCTGCCCCTGCAAGCCACGCGCGGCCCGCTGGCCCTGCCTCCGAAGCCATCCGCTTCATGGCATCCCGCAGCTAGGCACGCTCCTTGACATAGGCCAGGTTTTCCGGCTCAAAGGGTCGGGGTGCGAGATCAAAGTCGTTGTGAAAGGCGGTCGCATCGCACGTGTTGCCATCAAGCAGCATGTCAAACTGGTCGATGGTTACGGGCAGCAGCCTTGTTCCGCCGAGTATCTCAACGAGCGGACGGAGCAGCCAGCGCGGACCATAGGCCTTGGGCTTGGGCCGCATGCCCATAGCAATACAGATCGTGTCCAGTATCTCGGTATAGCGAAGCCGCCGCTGTCCCGCGACACAATACGTGCGAAAGCGCGCCGCCTCAAGCGTGAGCGCCTGAGCAAATGCCGCCGCCACTTCCTGCACCGAAACCGGCTGCATCTGGTAATCTCCCGTGCCAAATACAGGCAGGACCGGAAAGGGCCCAACAAGATCTCGCGCAAGCCTCGTGCAAAAGTCCAGGCAGTGCGGCCCGGGGTCGCCGAAGACCAGCGAGGGCCGCAGGATGGTCCAGTGACCGAAAGCCGAGGAGCGGAGCTGCTGCTCGGCATGCCACTTGGTTGTCTGGTATCGCGACACACCGTCTTGCCCGGCTCCGTTGGCGCTCATGAGCAGGAAGCGGTCAACCGCGCAGCGCTCCGCCTCCTGCACAACGTTGCGGGTGGCTTCCGTGTGCAGCGCTTCGAAGGTAATGCCCCGCCCTTTGTCCTCTTCGATGACGCCAACAAGGTGCACTACCGCCTCGCATCCCTCCAGGCACCCTTCAAGGGTCTCGGGCCTGGTCACGTCGCCGCGCACGAAATCCACGGATTCCCTGGGTTCGGAAGGCTCCTTCCGCACAAGGCATCGCACGGAGTGTCCACCCTCCACCAGTGCATCCAGCACATATCGCCCTACAAAGCCGCTACCTCCGGTCAGGAAAACCCGCATGTCACTACGCCATGGTTCCGGATCGAACGCGGCTTGACTCCGCGCGGTCCCCGCCGGGCTCCGAAAGCCGGCTTTGGCGTACCTTCTGTCGCAATCGCCTTGCACCTCCATGCACATCTTCTCCGGCCGCCTGCGCAGACGACGGCTGCGTACCCCCGCGGGTCTTGCCACAAGACCGACGACGGGGCGCGTTCGCGAGGCCATATTCAATTCCGTCGAGAGCCGGCGACCGCTCGCCGGATTCCGAGTTCTGGATCTCTTTGCGGGAACGGGATCCCTGGGACTGGAGGCTCTCAGCCGAGGTGCGGACCACGTGGAGTTTGTCGAGAATAGTCCCGCCGTGCTTCACGCGGCCAGGCGCAATGCCAAAGAACTGGGGGTCACTGACCAATGCACTTTCCTGTGTGCGGATGTCGCCGCGATTCTGGGCAGGGCCGGCCGCCTGCACTATGACCTCATCCTTGCCGATCCTCCGTACGATTGGCCCTTAGTTGGGAAATTGCCGGACCTCGCACTTGACCATCTCGGTGCCGACGGCTTGTTTGTGCTCGAACATGACATTCGCCACACCTTTGCGGGTGCCGGCGTCATCAGGAGCCGGAAGTACGGCAGGACGGTCGTTACCCTCTTCATTCGCCCTGCATGAGAAAAGCATCCATGCCGAAGCATCGCATTGCGCTATTTCCCGGAACGTTTGATCCGTTTACGCTGGGTCACCTTGACATTGCGGAAAGGGCGGCACGCGTATTCGACGCAGTGGAAATCACTATTGCGGCCAACGTCGGCAAGGAGCCCCTGCTGCCTGCGGAAACGAGGCTTCGGCTTGTGCAGGAGGCGACGGCGCATATTGCCGGGACAAGGGCGGTTATTTTCGACGGCCTCCTGGTGGACCAGGCACGCTCGCGGCGCGCCACGGCCCTGGTTCGGGGCCTTCGCCACAGCTCCGATCTCGACTACGAGGCCCCGATGGCCTTTGCAAACGGAGCCCAGCTTCCGGGCCTGGAAACCGTCTTCTTCCTGACATCCGCGGCGTACGCGAGAATTAGCTCAAGCATCGTGCGAGACGTCTACCGCCGCGGGGGCGACGTCAGCCCGTTCGTCCCGGCAGCCGTCGCCGCATTCCTGAAGAGCAACGCACCATCTGATTCGTAGAAGATTCTAAGGTCGCTGACGGACCTCGATCGCATCCTTCGTTCACGCCACTATCCATTTCGAAGCAAATGTCCACAGCATTCAATCCGCGTGTTGCCTCCATGCAGCCTTCCGCTACGCTTGCCATGTCGGGGCGCGCGAAGGAACTGGCCCGCCAGGGAAAGGACATCATTGCGCTGAGCGCAGGCGAGCCTGATTTTGCGACGCCGGCGCCTATTGCCGAGGCCGGCATTCGAGCCATCCGCGAGGGCTTTACGCGCTACACGCAGAATGCCGGCATGATGGAATTGCGCGAGTCCATTTGCGCAAAGCTTGAGCGGGACAACGGCCTGGCGTACAAGCCGGGCCAGATCCTTTGCTCCAACGGGGCAAAGCAATCCGTTGCGCTTGCCGTCGCCGTGCTCTGCACCGAGGGCGACGAGGTGCTGATTCCGGCGCCCTACTGGGTGAGCTATCCCGAGATGACCCGATTCGCCGGCGCGCGGCCCGTCATAGCGGCAACCTCTGCCGAGACCGAATACCGCATTACCGCCGAGAGCCTGGAGGAGGCCATTACCGCCGATACGCGCATTCTGATTATGTGCTCACCGTCAAATCCCACAGGGATCCGTTTATAGCCGCTCCGAGCTGGAGGCCATCGGAGAAGTGCTCCTTCGCCACGAGCAAGTCTGGATAGTCAGCGACGAAATCTATGAGCACATCGTGTACGACGCACAGCACATAGCGCTTGCCTCGCTGCCGGGACTCAAGGAACGCACCATCACGGTAAACGGCTTTTCCAAGTGCTATGCCATGACCGGCTGGAGGCTGGGCTACATGGCCGGGCCCGAGGCCGTGGTCAAGCAGGCAGCAAAACTCCAGGGGCAGTTTACGTCCGCACCCTGCAGCATAACGCAGCGTGCCGGCATAGCAGCGCTAGCCATGGGCCTTGATCCCGTTCGCGAAATGGTGACTGCCTTCCGCGAGCGGCGCGACTATGTGCTGGAGCGCCTTCGCTCCATTGACGGCGTTACCTGCCCCGAGCCCGAAGGGGCATTCTACGTGTTCCCCGAGACGCGCAGCTTTTATGGAAGGACGGCGCCCGGCGGGCGCCGCATTGACGACAGCAACGACCTCTGTTTCTACTTGCTGGAGGAGCATGGGGTAGCGCTGGTTCCCGGAGCAGCTTTCGGCGGCCCGGATGGCATTCGCCTCTCCTACGCGGCATCCATGGAAGATTTGACCAGGGCGCTGGATCGCTTGGATGTGGGCCTGGCCGCCCTGGCATAGACTTACCCTGGCGTGCGGCGCTGCAAAGGGTCCTGTCCAAGTCCTCTGCTGCGTATCCTCGGGAGCAGCCAGCGCCTTCCGGACTCGGCCTTGCGTTGTGTCGGCCGGGGCTGCATACCCTTCTATTCACGGCGGCCCATGGAAACAGGCGAACCGGCCCCTGTCATCGCGCGGCGCCAAGCCCGCTGCGACCAGACACGCCTGACCTGCGCGGGAGTCGGCATCGCATCCGAATCGGTCACTGGCACCTTCACGCAAACAAGGCCGGGGTCCGGCGCAGCAGCCTTGTCTCTTGGTAGCACCGGGCGTGGCTTCCGGCCTTCCGCGGAGCAATCGAAGGCAATTCACGGGGCCTTCCGACTTGCGGAACCCGTGCGGGATTACTGGATAAGCATCTTGGATACTCTCTTCGTATAACCTGCTAATCGAGCCGCGCCTAGTGGTCACAGTCCGACTTGGAGGAAAAAATGAAAGAAAGTGCAGCAACTCTCCTTCTGCTATTGTGCATGTGTTCCGTGGCATTCGGTCAGACGCCGGATGCGGCGCCCGGCGCGCCTGACTTACCCGAAATTCGGCAAGTAGCGAAAATCACGCTACTGGGGGATCGTGGAGTCGAGGTGGAGCGGCAGGAAGGCGACGAAGCAAAGACAGTTGTTCTGGCGGGTCCCTATGTGACCATTGAGGGGTTGCCCGGCGAGGCGTTTGCGGTGGATGACCTCAATTCACCCGGCGTTGGCGGACTGCTGGGAGAAGGTGCCACGGTCACCTTTGCAGGTGATTTCGAGCTCACATTTGAGCCGCTGCATTCTGGCGAGTCGGAAGCGGCAAATACGCGCATTACGGTCTACAACGCCCTGATTGAAATCCATACCGAGGAGGTAGAGGAGCTCAGCGGTCAGGGGCGGGCCGGTTCTTCGGACGAGTACGAGCGCCCCCTGAATCAGACGGCGGAATACATCAGGGCCCTGCGGGACAAAGTCAAGGCTTCGCGAATCCCAGAGCGCCATTGAGCGCCGGGCAGCCCAATCAGAGTTGGATCAAGATTCGGTTGTAGCGCATTATCCCACCAGGATTCCTTCGACAGGAGTGGCCTGGCGAATCCTCGCAGTCTCCATCGGTTGTCCGGATTCAATCCGGACCCCATTCCAGCTGCGCTTCCAATGCGGCTACGCTTAGATAGCCACGCATTCCGATCAGTCCCGAAATATCAATGAGAGTGCTAGTCACAGTCCTGGCGGGATGCCTTTTCACCGCTTGGTCCCTGACTATCACAGAAACACGGTCCCCGGTCCGCCCCGTCGCCGAAATCGAATTGCGCCCCCTGTTTACTATTGGCGGCGAAACAGGGCAGGATGAAGTCTTTTTCGGAAATATCGGGAGCCTGGTTGCCGTCGACGGTGCCGGCCGCATTTTCGCAGGCGAAAGGCAGAGTCCAATGGTCTATGCCTTCACTAATGAGGGCAATCTGATCAGCGAAATCGGACGGGAAGGTGAGGCCCCGGGCGAGTTCAAATCGCTACAGGCCATTCGCACGGGGCCGGGCGATACGTTGTATACGTTCGATCGTCTTCTCAGAAGGATGTCGGCGTTTGTACCTGGCTCATTCGAGCTGGCCTATACAGTCGCGGTTTCCAATGATGCGATGGGCAACACTCCCATAGGCTTCTCCGGCGCATTGGATGGCGGTTTTCTGATGGAATTCGAGGAGCCGGGAACGGATTCATCTCGATCGGTTCACGCCAAGATTATTGGCTGGAGCGGCAGCGTTGTTCAAGACCCCGGGCTGAGCTTGCCCGCGATAGAGTGGATAAATCTGACAGGTGGTGTCCGGCCGATGGGTATGCATATGCCTTTTGGACGCTATTCGGTTTTCCGCGTGGGTCCTGCAAATCAGATCTACGCAGGTTCGAGCGGTGCAATAGACGTAGCCATTGTGGCAGCCAGTGGGGTTTCCCGCGGATCCATTACCCATCCTTATATGGGCGCGCCCGTAACTCTTAGGGACGTTGACGAGTACGTAAAAAACTATTGGGGCGATTTGCCAGATCAGATTCGAAGGGCCATGCGATACGAGACCAGGCCCGCGTATTCCACGTATCATGTAGATGACACAGGCCGGATCTGGTTACAGCTCACAACCACGGAGCAGGAAGCTGAAATTTCGAGGTGGCTGGTCCTGAATGGCGATAGCCAGGTAGTCGGAGACCTGGCCCTCCCTTTTTCCACAATCATTCAGGCAGTCAGGGCGGATCGCGCTTACGCGACTGTGGACGGCTTCAGCCTGCTGGTCTACGAGATTAGCGAAGCCTGATTGAAAACGGGCGCATAGTAGCCTGGTTGCATCGGCTGCATCCGGCTACCCTTGCGCCGGGCTGCGGACTGTGGGGACCTGGTCGAGCGCTTCTTCGCCACGCTGACCAAGAAGCAGCTCCGCCGCGGCCTCTTCCATCCCGTGCAGGATTAGAAGCGGAGTCGCAAGGATTACTTCAGGACTTTGAGCGAATCCGCCCGACCCATGGTGTCGACGAAGATGGCCAACGAGAATCTCAGGAGAGTAGGGCGGGCAAGGCAGGCACCTGCCGCGGCTTCTGCATCATCAATGGGAATAGGACACCACACTAGGATACGAGAGGGATTCGTTGCTCTCCCTGCCCTGCTCAGATAACCACGTTGGTAGCGATCAACTGGAATTGGAGGAGTGGAATAGCTCACTGAATCTTGGCTATTGTCGCAATTGAGTACATATTGTCTGCATCTTTTGTGTATCGTCCAAATGTACCATGAAGACAATGCGAATACGGTTGATTTCCGTCCGTTCCGTTTGTCGCAGCAGCGGTCGCCACCCTATACTCTGGTCGCAATCGCGGATCGGTTGACAACTTCAACCGACTGTCGGCAATCACGCTAACTAAATGTCTCCTAACTGGACAAAATCGCCATGAAGACTCTAGTCGCTCTTTTCGTAGTAACAATCATGCTTTTCTTGAATGTAAATCTCGCCTTACAAGATCACTCGATTACTATGTCGGTCAAAGTGGCCCTTGCTAAGGACGAATGTAAAGGCTGTAGCAGCTGTTTCGGTTGGGGAGGGACTTGCGATGACGATGAATTCAAGTACTACTGCGGGGCGATACAGAAAAAGGGTTGCTCCGGATGCGAGATCATTTACTGCTATAGGCCTGGTAGTTAGGCTGAGAAGCTCAGTAACTTGACCGAAAGCAAGCGCGCTTTGTAAGGCCCCTTGAGATTCCTGTCGTAGCTGTAAGTTGAGTCTTGGCTTCGCCGGGCTAGACGCGTACGATTACCGACATTGCAATGCTGCGCCATTCGCACTTACTACTCCTGTTGCTGGCAGTAACAGCATCGTGCACAAGCAAGTCCGCTATTGAGCATGAAAGCAATTTCCTCTCGAAGAGCGAGCAACAAGCAACCAAACGCATTGTCACGACAAGCCTTCGAGCTATCGATAGCCTTAATCTGGCAGACTATGGAGTATTTCGCGGATCATGGATTACGGTAGACAACAGGAGAATCTATGTTTCGGACGGAAGTTTAGGGAAGGTGGTCGCGATAGACAAGCGCGACCCGGCCTCGTTCCGCTTCATTGGGGCTGGCAAGGGCCAAGGCCCGGGGGAGGTCTCTGGATTCGGTGACTTAGCGGTCGACGATCAGAAGATAGTCTTTGCCACTAGGCATCGGGTTATTACATGGTCAAAGTCGGGAACGCTATTGAGAGATATGCAGGTGGAGGTCGGAGTTCGTCGAATACGGCCTCTGGCAAGCGATCTCTTCATTCTCTTTGCACCGGCCTCACTGGATTACCTCTTTAACATAATTGATGGAGACGGAAGAGTGGTAAGCAGCTTTGAAATGTCTGGCCTAGAAAGCGAGGCATTTCTCAAGTATGAAGGCATGATCGACGTAGACGAACGCCACGTATACTACGCGGGGTACTCAGAATCACTGATCAGGAAGTACACCCTTGAAGGCGATTGGGTTTATTCGGTTGCTACAATCGACAACCACTTGAGTGAGGTGAACTATGTGACCTCCGATCTAGACGGAGGAAGAGTGGCCATGGGATATACACAAACTGCATTGTATGCTAGTCTCGGAATAGCGGTTTACGGCGACTATCTGCTGGTCCAGCCCGCTCCTGACAGGAACCAGGATGTTCCCGACCTCCTGGCCTTCGACGTGTATGATGCGTCCAATGGCCAGTACCTTGAGACGTACGACTTGTCGGGATTGCCAGATTCATTTTCGGTCGACGACGAGTACATCTACACAGTTGAAACCGACCGCGACTTTCAGTCGGGTAGAATCGGAGATACGTATATCAAGATCTATCCTAATGTCTTGCGTGACCGCAGGGCCAGTAATCTCCGGGCAGAATGAAAAAGCGGTACTGGGGTCTTCTAATATTCCTTGTGTGCTCAAATGGATTCTTGTACTGGCAAGTACGTAGAAGCAATCGTGTCGTTGCTGACTTAGAGACGAATTTGATCACCGCTGCAAGTTCCGTACAGTATGCTTTAGACTTTTCTATGCAACAGGAGACGTTTAAGCTGGATTTGCCAGATAATCCGTTCCATGTTGTCGTGATTCTTGATGAGCGGGGATGTGGGATATGCCTTAGGAGCGAAGTGCGCGCTCTCAACGCTCATTGGAACGCCCTCAAAGAGTACACGAGGGTTTACTACTACGGTCCTCGCAAAGCCTACCTCACTGGACATGAGATAGACTTCGATTACAAAATGATTGCGAACACAGATGAGATATACGGAAGCGATCTCGGGCCAGTCAATCCCGTTTCATTCTTGATGGTAAGAGGGCAGCTTATCAATCTCAGAGTTTCGAGCACCTCTAACCCGTATCATGAGGAATTAGCGTCGGCTTGGTACGTCGGTGCAAGTTCCATTGCTGAAAGCCTGGGCGGGTTTGCATCAGGGTATCCGTCCGGTGAGCTGCACGGCAATGGCAGACGGGACAAGTGAGGAGGCTGACGCACTCTCAGCCGGGGTGGTGGGCCCTAGGAAAGCCTCGGCTGAAACCCATTTTGATCCGGTGACGAGCTATTGTGATTCTTCTGCAAGGCCAGAAGATTCAAACCCTGGATCCCATTGGACAGCCCAGACGTACGGCGGAGCAGATGTTTCCGCTGATAGAGCTGTATGAACCGAGGACGCAATAGGCAGCGGCCTTTCGCGCCGAGCGCAGCATTTCGCACGCTCAGTTGGTCTACTGGCGGCGAAATTATCGCCAGAAGAACACGGCCGCGGACGCATAGGTAAGCTGCACGGCCGCCGCACGTATGACGGTAGGCGCTTACAGGCCAGGCAGGCAGCAATCCTTGCGAACCCGCGACTCTGGCGCCCGAACTGCCAATCGGCGCATACGCGAGCGCGAAAGGCATAAAGGTTAGCCACTGCAAACCCTCGCCTCCTCCTGCGCCTTC
This sequence comes from Rhodothermales bacterium, assembly GCA_965207385.1. Classification (GTDB taxonomy): domain Bacteria; phylum Bacteroidota; class Rhodothermia; order Rhodothermales; family Bin80; genus CAZXEU01. Next base: position 971,486 of record CBDBLZ010000021.1, on the reverse strand, counting down.
AGTTCGGAGCACGCGGAGCGCCGGATCACCCGAGCCATCCGTTGGATCTTGGACTCACTCGACCTGGCTGAGGTCGTACCAGTCGATTACCCTCTCACCGGGCGTTCGCTCAACAAGAGTCACGAGAGTCGAACCGAAGATGTCAAAGCCCATAAGCCGGTCCTGGACGCGCACGCTGCCAGTGTACTCCGTACCGTCCCAGATGTCGAAATAGGAGAACGCGTCGCGTTCCCGGGTGGTTGCCACCCAAAGGCGATCCTGGTCATCGAAGCCGAATGTGATAGGCTTGAGGAGCCATTCTTTGGGCGTTTCGCGATACTCCGCTGTCGCAGCCTCTAATTCCGCAGCAGACATACCTCCCGGGAGACGGCTGAAACTGCTTAGGAGATCCACATGGGCGCTCACGTCACGTTCATTGGGAAGCGCCTCTACGTAGCTGGGCGAAGCGACGACGGCAGCGGTCGGGGCATCCCTGTGAGCAAAAAACGCCAGCTCGTTTCCGCAGACCTGGAAGACAAGTCCCCCGTCCGGCATCGAGGCACCTACCGCTGCATTGAGACACTCGCGCTCCACGGCATCGACCAGGTCCGAGCGCTCCCATAGTATTTCCCCGGAGTAGGCGTCGGCTGCCATGGGAACATAGTTGGGCGTGAAGTCAAGAAATTCCATCTTGAATCCGAACAGGCGATCACCGCGTAGCTGCCGCGGCTGGAAGCCGTCCGGCAACCGCGTCTCCGACGCCACAGCGCCGTCCGGCCCGAAGAAAGTCAGTCGCTCTTCCGCTACGTCCGTTGCCACCAATTGGCCATCACTGCTGCGCCAAATGCCGGACAGCCCAACGAATTCCCCCGGCCCCCCGCCCTCGCGGCCGATGGATTTGACGCTGCCATCACCCTTGTCCACGCAGTGAATGCGTGACTCGAAGGAATCAATAACGCACGCGACGTCTTCGGACACGACCGCAATGTCGACGGACTCACTGTATGGAGCGGCACTCGATGCGAAAGGCAAAAGCGCTGTAACCCCTTGCCCGTCGGTTCCGTCCGGAATGCAGCCGGCAGCCGCCGCAAACACGAAAGGGACGACCAGGCGAGTGCGCAACGAAAACACGACTGAAAGCATAGTCAACCGCCTATAGCTTCGAATTCCGATCTGGGGGTAATGGCGCCTGGCCACAGAACATCAGATCTAATTCAACCCGCAGCACACGGCGCAAACGCGCAGGACACCGACAGAAAATCACGCCTTTGAGTGACAACGTCAAGGGCGCTTGGCAATGCTGGATTCCGCCCGCTTTCTACCGATGGTAGTATACAATCGTGCTGAGGTGCCCGCATCCTTGCCGGTGGGGGACTTGGCAAGGGTCTTGCCGGAGTTTAGGGCAAGGATTGTCCAGTCCGTCACGGTCATTTCCTCCTGCCCGTAGCGACAATCATCATGACAGTCAGGCCGCCACACACCGAAGGCAGGCTCAGCGATGGAGTTCAAGGTAGGCGCGAAGCCGCGCCACCTCGTCAGCCGCCGCGGGATCGTCTTCTACCTGGTGCAGGCGGATGCGAACCACGAATAGGTCCATGTCTTCCTCGCTCGGCGGCGTGCCCTTCTCGATAATCTCCTCCACCTTCCCAGCAAAGAAACTGCCCCAGTCCGGCTGGCGGCCGTCCACGTCGGTGAAGCCGTACTCTTTTGCCAGCCCCCAGCTTGAGAACAAGCCGCCGCTTCTGGCCCCGACGTCCGGGTCGGCGGCTAGCGCCGCCACCGCCCGCCCGACATAGCACGGCGTCTCGGACTCGGCGAAATACGGATCCATGTCGATGGCATCCGGCCAGTTCGCCTCGGTAACTCCAAAATGGTCGAGCACTGCCTCCGATCGCATCATCCCCGGCGTGAGTGCCACCGCCGTGACGTGGTGCGCATGCAGATCAGCCGCCATCGCGTATGCCAGCCGAATGACTGCGTTCTTGGCCAGATCGTAGAAGAGGTTGCCGCGATATCCGAGCGTGTCGCCATCCGTAACCTCGACGACGAGGCCTGCGTTACGCTCGACCATCAGGGGAACGGCATGCCGACTCGTGATGATGTGACTGTGGACTGCGCGCTCCAGCAGTTTGAGCCCCTGAACGGTGGAAAGCTCCCAGAACGGCATTCCCCACTCGGTCAATGCGTCGCCGCCCCAGATATCGTTTACGAGCACGTCTAGCCGTCCCTGCTCAGAGCGGATGCGAGCAAAGAGCCGCTCTACCTCCGCCTCGACGGTATGGTCAGTGCGAACGGCGATGCCGCGGCCTCCCGCCGCGGTTACCATCTCCGCCGTCTCCTCGATAGTCTCAGGCCGCCCGGCGGTGGCAGGGCGGCCGCGCACGCTGCGCCCCGTGCAGTAAACGGTGGCGCCGGCCTCCCCCAGCATCCGGGCGATACCCCGGCCGGCGCCGCGGGTCGCGCCGGCGACCACGGCCACCTGATTCAGCAGAGGCTGGTCGGACATCAGGCTGCCGGCGGGTTCAGCTTGCAGTCTTAGTTCAGGAATCGCATAACGTCTCTTGCAAATTCGGCCAGATTCTCACACAGGCCGGCTGACCGCTGCCGCTCCATCCCCTGTGCCTGTCGCAGCCAATTCCGCTATGGTCGCAGGACCCCGATTTCCGCGCCGGATCCGGGAACGAGCCCTCTTGCAATCGTCACGGCTCGCGCTTCTCCTCTGTGATCTGGATCAAATTGCCGCACGTATCATCGAACTTTGCAGCAATAACACTTCCGAGGTCTGTAGGCGGCTGGACGAATCGCACACCTTTTGCCAGAAGCCGCTCGTACTCGGCCGCGATATCGTTGACGGCGAAGGAGTTACTGGGGATCCCGTCCTTTACAAGCGCAGCGATGAACGGACGGACCGCGGGGTGGTCGTCGGGCTCCAGCAGCAACTCCGTCCCGTCTGGAGCCTCCTCGGATACGACGGTAATCCAGGCGAACTTTCCCAGTGGGATGTTGTGCTTTACACGGAAACCAAGCGTTTCCGTGTAGAAACGAAGTGCCTTCTGTTGGTCGTCAACGAAAACACCGGTCAGGTAAATTCTCATCGTTGAATGCCCTCATTTTCTGGGTTTAAGGTGCTTCAATATATAAGGATCGGCCACCTTTCGCCGATGGCCTTGAGCGGGGCACCGACAAATCCGTTGAGCGCAGGCCGCTCCTCGAAGCTCGGGCAGGCAGTCCGGAGGTCACCAAAGCACCCAGGATTTAGGAGGCCGCCTGCCACGCGGAGTTGATGTTACGCTTCATAGCAATGGCAAGACGTGACCAGCATGCAAAGAGAACGGTAGAGCTGGCTTCGAGATAAAAGGGTTTGCGATGCCTGACGCGCGCGAAAACATCCGGAAATTCCGGAACGGGCCCCATGCTTTGCCTTGGCCTCACACGCGCGTAGAGTGCCGAGTGGACAGCTCTGTCAAGGCAGCACTTGAAACGAAGAGTGTACGTTTACCCATCCTGGTGATTGCAAGCCGTAGCGTCAATAGATAGTGTCCGGGAGAGTGTACCGCGAAATAAGCGGACCCGGCAGCCAGAATGCCACATACAGGTCGCGGCCATCCTCTGATACAGCGATGCGCTGCGGCGCCTCCCCGACGCGCAGTACCGCCAGCGGCTGACCGTCCCAGTCAAAGGCGATAATGAAGCTGCCCGCATCCTCGCCTGTGGGGGACTCGGCCAGGGTCTTGCCGGAATACAGGGCAAGGATTATTCGGTCCGTAACAGTAATATCCTCATACCCGTAGCGATACTCATCAGAATAGTCAGGCCGCTGCACGCCATCGGCATAGGTGCGTGCCACGAATGCCGGCTCGAAGAAGTCGGGACCCCGCACGACATGCCTGAGCTCTGTTCCCTGGTAGATTTCGAGCCTGTCCGTACGATCAAACGCTGCGGCAATCAATTCGCCGCCCGGTCTTGATCGGAGTACGGCACTGTAGACCATGTGACGTACCTGCAGTGAAGTTTCGGCATCGCCCGGTGGACTCGGACCTGCTGTTCGCAAGAGCGTGCCGTCGGCTGCAAATACCGCAAAGCGAGCGGCGCCGTAAGTGCCGGAGGATATGATCCTGCTGTCGCCGGCCCACACGGGGCTGTAAGGATCACCTGGTCCCGCACTCAAGGACACGCGGCGGTCGGGCAATGTCCCGGCCGACACAAACGAGTCTATGTTCACATACTGTATGGACCGTCCCGCAAAGTCAAAGACCCAGGCGGCGTCCTGGCCATGAATGGGGACAATGTCTCTCAGGCCTCCGAGTTCGCCAGGCGCCTGTCCGAACTTGCCTCCGGACGCCACCACCGCCCCTTGGCGCCGATCATAGACAATCAGGGGGGATCCTCCCCCGGCATCTCCGACGAGTACGTAATTCGGTCCCGCGACCATTGCCCAGGGCAGGCCAAGCGAATCGGCCCCCAGAGCCTGTCCCTGGAGCTGGTAGGTAGCCAGCGTGTCTGCAGTGAACCGGACGGTACCGTCCGCCTCGCCGGGTGACGTTGATGAACACGCTGTCACCAAGGTCAGGGCCGCGACTATCCCCGAAAGTATTGGAATCCTGTACACTGCCATGTCGGCTGTTGTGGTTGGGTTACACTCTGTCGAGGCAAAAGGTGCCCGCTAGGGCACGTCCGGCTGCTCACTGCCGCCATCCCAGACAGGCTGTGCGGTCCGAGTCCATGCGCATCCAGCCGCAAAGTGCACGGACCTTGACCAGTCATTTCATGGCGGCAGGAGCCTGCGGAGCCACGGCGAGAGAAACGTCCACCGTATGAACCCATTGCGCCGCTTGCGTGTTGACGGCTGCCTGCCTATCGCCCTTGGATCCTGGTTGCCTGTGATTAGTCTTTCCGTACCGGACTCCGGCGACAAATACTGCCGCCTCCTGGGCGTTCTGTGTCACGCGTTACATCGGCGAAATGTGCGGCCCGTTCCACGTGCCAGGCTAAGGGACTCCGGCGCGCTTGCTCGCGGCGCGCGCAGCCAGAAAGCCCCGGCATTCCAATAATCTCCAGAATATTGCACCCGTGAAAGACCGCTACTGGCTTCACGTCCTTCTTTTTGTCGTCACGCTCGTTTCCACTGCCTACACGGGAGCTGTGGTGTTTATTGGTCGGGCGGACGCATGGAATGAGAGCCACCTGCTGCTAGGCATCCTCTCTGCCAGCTTCGTCAGGGACGGTCTCGTATTTGCGCTGAGTTTGCTGGGCTTTTTGACTGTGCACGAATTCGGGCATTACGTCGCCGCTCGCATCCACGGGGTCAGGACGACGCTGCCGTTCTACATTCCGTCCCCGCTGATCGGCATCGGCACGCTCGGCGCGGTAATCCGGATTCGAGAGCAGGTACCCACGAGCCGTAAACTCTTCGATATCGGTGCCGCGGGCCCCGTGGCCGGATTCATTGTTGCGCTGGGCATACTCGTGTTTGCACTGGCCACACTTCCCTCTCCGGAGTACATGTTCGGCGTCCCCGGCCACGAGCCCCTGCACCAATACATTGCCCAAACGGGCGAATTCCCGGCCGAGCCCTTGCCAGGCCCCGCGGGGCTTCGCATGACCGTTGGCAGCACACCGCTATACTGGGCCCTTGCCCAGCTCTTCCCGAATGTCCCGCCGATGTACGAAATGTACCACTACCCGATGCTCTTTGCGGCGTGGCTCGGGCTCTTCTTCACGGCGCTGAACCTGCTCCCTGTTGGCCAGCTGGACGGTGGACACATCCTGTATGCCATGGTAGGAAGGACCTGGCACGGAAGGCTGGCACGGGGCTTCATGCTTCTTATGCTCTGCTCCACCGCTATCGGGATTGCGGCGGATGGACCCTCGATGATATCCGACTATTTCCCTTTCCTGGCGGACGCACCGCTGGTCTCGGAGATCGTTCTCTGGGGGTTTATCGGAGCTCTCATGGCACTGCTGCTGAGGCGCATGTACTCCGGGGCCCCCGGACTTGTGCTGTCCGCCACTGCCGGACTTGTACTCATAGCCTCGCTGGCACGCGCGGCCGGACCTGAGCTGACCCAGTTTGGCTACGCAGGCTGGCTGCTGTGGTGCTTTCTGCTGGTTTTCTTCATCAAGGTGGATCATCCGCCGGTATTGTATGTCGAGCCGTTAACACGCGGACGAATGATGCTGGGCATAGCCAGCTTCGTCATTTTCGTGCTCTGCTTCAGCATTAAGCCGCTCTATTTTGCGTAATCGCGCCGGACCCACACGCCGCGTATGGGCAGTATTGACCGTAGCGAGCGTGGCCGCGGTAGTTTTTTCAGCCTGCGATCAGGCTCCGGGCCCGGAACTGACCGGCGCGCGCGGGCCCGTGCTGCAGGACTTTTCCTTTGCGCCGCAGCGACTTGTTTACGCCCTTCTTCCCGAAGACCAGATCCGGGGAGATTCCCTGTCCGTGCCGCTTTCCATCAGCGTAACGGCGCGCGGCGGCGATGCGCCGGTAGAGGCAGTGCACTTCCTTGTGCAGTCGGGAGATGATGTCATCCACCAGGGCAGGCTGCGCGCCGAAGGCAGAGGCCTGTACGGCGTCGCGACGAACCTTACCATTTCCGCGCTGGACATCGCGAGCTACACGATCCTGGTGTATGCCATAGATACTATGGCACGCCTTGGCGGCGAAGTTCGCGGGACGCTCGAATACGTGCGCGTCTTCGAGCCGGGCAGCCCGCCGATGCTGGACGAGCTCATCGTACCGGATACGCTGCAGCGCCCTGCAACCGGCCAGCCGGCAGCGAGCCTGGTGCTTGCCGCCCGTGCCAGCGATCCGGACGGCCTGTCGGATATCGAGAAGGTCGAGTTCTGGAATGCAGAGGCCCCTGCGCAGCGCATCCTTCTCTGCGACGACGGAGGAACAAGACCGTGCGGGGGCAGCCCCGAAAGCGGAGACGCGGCCAGGGGCGACGGAGTCTTTACCCGCCGCGTCTTTATCCAGAGCACAAACAGAACGGGGGTAAACACCCTGGTATTTCAGGCAACGGATCGGGCTGGCCTTACAAGCGCAGAGGACAGCACAGATGTTGTGATAATAGACTGATGGGAATCCGCGCGAATCGTACAGGATGGACCGGGGCCATTGCTGCCTTCCTGGTGGCCAGCGCTTCAGCCCAGGTGCCCCTTTCTCCGTCGGGGCTCGGCCTGTTGCCGTCGCCCGGCATCCTGCGCAACAGCGTAACCAATCTGCATGCCGAAGGCGCAGCCTTGTGGGTCGGTCCCTTTCTGAATCACACCCGCGACGGCGGACAGTCCTGGCAGGTGGCAGACAGCGATTCCCTTGCGGGATTTCGCAACCGCGTCTATTCGCTTGACGTGGATGGCGATGTCATCTGGGTAGGTCTGGGCGTCTCGCGGCAACAGGAGATAAGCGGCGAAACAGAGACCGTAAACCTGGCGCGCGGATTCATATTCTCCACGGACGCGGGCCAGACGTGGCAGTACCGGACCTACCTTGCCCCCATCGACAGTGACGACCTAACTACGGGCATCCTCGACCTCCCTGAGGACACGCTGACCGCATACGGCAGTGCGCTGCTGCCCACGCTTGCCGTCACCGTGCCTGAACTGAGTCCACCGTGGGACGTGGACTACGATCCGCTGAGCGGTTACGTATGGGTTGCGAGTGAGCTCGCGGGACTGCGAAGGTCCGCGGACATGGGCAGGACCTGGCGCCACATCGTGCTCCCGCCGGACACGTCCAGGTACCTGGCACCGGAGCTGGGGTACGAGTTTCCTTTCTATTCCCAGCCCACGGGCATCCCCATAGACCAGTTTCATGGTCTCAATTTCCAGGCATTTGCGGTGCTGGCCGACGCCGACGGATCCGTTTGGGCGGGGACGCCCGCCGGGCTCAACCGCTCGGACGACGGCGGCAGAACCTGGTACCGGTTTGATGCGGCCGACGGTCTTCCAGGCGCCTGGGTAATCTCGATCGAAGAGCAGACAAGGCCTGGCCAGCGCTCAACCATATGGGCCACGACCTGGCCGGGCCGGGATGACACGCATCGCTTCGGCGCCGTGGCAACGGCAGACGGAGGAGCTTCGTTTCGCAGCGTCCTGCATGGCGAGCGCGTATACGATTTTGCGTTCGACGGTTCAACCGTGTATGTGGCCGGAGAAAACGGCCTGTTCATATCCACGGATGACGGCTACACGTTTCGCACCGTGCGGGAGTTTTTCGACGCCTCGGATCCGGAGCGCTCGCTGAGGCCGAATTCGAGAGTATTCGCCGTGGCGACCACGGGCTCGGAGCTTTGGGTGGGAACGGAAGACGGCCTGCTAAAGAGCACCGACGGCGGTGCGACGTGGAGCATTTTCAGAACGGAAGTACCCTTGAGTCCGGAGGGCCTGCCAGCGCTCATCCCGCCGGAGCTGGTGCCGGAAGTCGACACGTACGCGTACCCCAATCCGTTTTCCCCGTCAGGCGACCGGCTTGTGCGCCTGCGTTACAGGCTGGACCGCGAGGCGACGGTTACCGTCCGCATCTTCGACTTTGGAATGAATCTGGTGCGAGACCTGGCGCGGAGCGCACAGCGCGAAGGCGAACACGAGATCTCGTGGGACGGCACCGACAGCGGCGGAGCGCGTGTGGCAAACGGCACCTACTTCTATGCGGTCCAGGCGGCGGGCAAGACCCGGTGGGGAAAAATATTGGTGCTGGAATAGGCTCACTATGCTCGTTCGATCCCTTTTCGTCCTGGTCCTTGTCAGCCTTCTGCCCGTTGCAGATGGTGCAATGGGGCAGAGTGCCGGTGCGTTTGCCCGGATGGGCTTCGGCGCGCGAGGTCTGGCGATGGGCAACGCCGTCATTGCCGATATACACGGCGACGCCAGTCCCTATTACAATCCAGCACTGGCTCCCTACATTGCAAGCCAGAATCTGGAACTGTCGGCCGCCGCCCTTACGCTCGATCGGCAGATGCAGTTCGTACAGCTCTCCACGCCGCTGCGCCCGCGCGCCGGCCTTGCTGCCGGTCTCATTCACGCCGGCGTCCGCAACATTGACGGGCGGGATGGCAGCGGCTACCACACCAGCTACTATTCGACCGATGAATACGCGTTTGTCCTGGCATTTGGAATCAGGATTCTTTCGCGTGCATCCCTGGGAGTGGGCCTGCAGCTGTTCAGAACGGACCTCTTCGACGGTGTCCCCGCCGCGCGCACTATCGGATTCGACGTGGGCGTGAGCATGCGCATAACGGATGAGCTCAGTCTCGGTGCAGCGGCGGATGACCTCCTTGCCCGGTATTCATGGGACACGTCTGACATTGCCGGAGGCTCAACGTCCGATCTGTTCCCGCGGCGGCTTCGCTGGGGCGCATCCTACCGGCTCGAATCCCTTGACTTGCTCCTCAGTGCCGAGTTCGAATCCAGGATCCGTAGAGCCGAATTCAGGCGCAGGTCTGTCCAGCTGGTGGGTAACGTGCCGCGCGAGATATTCGAATCCGAGCTATTGAGGCTGCACGATGCCCGCGTGGGCCTGGGAGCCGAGCTTGGCCTGCCGGGCGCGTTTGCCGTACGCGGCGGTCTCAGCGGTCTGGCTGACGACGGCTTTGCCACCGCCAGACCAAGCGCGGGATTTGTGGTAGAACAGGGCCTCGGGGCACTCCTTGCGCGTGCGGAGTATACCTTCCTGCTTGAACCGTTTGCCCTGGGATCCATGCATGTGGTAAGTCTTCGCGTATCTCTCTGACGCCATGCGCAAGCCCGTACTCATAACCCTTGCCCTCATCGCTGCCATCCCATGCAAGGGACAGGAAAGCGGCATGGCGTTCCTGCGCATTGGCGCCAATGCTGCCGCCAGCGCCATGGGTGACGCGCAGGTTGCGGCAACCCGCGACGCATTTGCCACCTTCTGGAACCCTGCCGGGCTCGCTGCCAGTCGCGATCGCACCGCCGCGATTTCGCACAGAGTCTGGATAGGCAACATGCGGATGTATGACCTGACTTCCGGGCTGCCTTTGGGTGCCCGGAGCAGCATAGGCATACTGGTGACGGCATCGGACAGCGGTGACCTGGAAGCCCGTGACATGCCGGGGGAGCCCTTCGGAACGTTCCGCGCCCAATTCATAAGTGCGGGGCTGTCCTATGCCAGGAGTCTCGGTGCACTGAGGGCGGGAGTTACCGCCAAGTTCCTCAAGGAACGTTTCTTTGAGGCAGATGCCAGTGGCTACGCTTTCGACGCCGGACTCCAGGCCAGCCTTGCGGCAGAAACCGTGCTTCTGGGCGCCGCCATTCGCAATGTGGGCGAGATGTCCAGGCTTGAGCGCGAGGCGACCAGGCTGCCGCGCATGCTGCATGCCGGAGCGGCGTTCTACCCGCTTCACATACTGTCAATCGCAGACGGCACCAGCCTCCTGGACGTGATGGTCAGTGCCGAGGTGTCCCACCTGGTACCCTCCTCGCTGACGCGGCTGCACCTCGGCGTGGCCGCGACCGTCATGGAGATGGTCATCTTGCGCGTTGGCTATATCAGCCGGGATGCGCCGCGCACGGTGACATCGGGTGTCGGTATCGACTTCGATGAATTGACGTTTGACTACGCTTATATCCCGTTTGACAGCGGTTTCGAAGGACCCGGTCACGTCTTGACCCTGGCCTACAGGTGGTAGTGGTAAAGGTGCAAGAGACGGCTACGGGCATTGTCAGGCGCACGGTCCAAAGGGTGGCCCTCCAGGACGGTTACCGGTGCTTGCAACGGCAATCGACAAAAGGATGCGCGGAGCACTGGATTGGCATGCTGGAGATGAGCGAGCATGGTCAGCAGGCGGCGGCTGTGCCATGTCGCAAATCGGCGGGATTATCGTGCTATATTGAATGGTCGCAGGCTGCTTTGCCTGCATTTCCAGACGGACTGCAAAGTACACTGAATACCTAGGATCGAGATGAAAGGTAAGGAGGCCATGGCGTCACTGCGAAACAGCAAGGTGGCCGTAATCCTGTTGGCCATACTGGCCGTTTTCGTGATCGGCGTAGTCTTGCTGGAGCTTCGCACGGTCCTGATACCTTTCTCGGTCGCCCTGCTTTTTTCCTTCGTCTTTCAGCCCATAGTCCTGTACCTGAAATCGAAGCGCATTCCCACGTCGGTTTCCCTGATTGTGGTGCTGCTTTCGCTTGCCGTCATGGTATCGCTGGTCGGGATTCTGGTGTATTCCAGCGCGCGGTCGTTTGCGGAAGCATTTGACCGGTACGGCGCGCGCATCGACACCATAACGGAGGACGCGGAAGACCGTCTGCTGCGAATCGCCGAACCCCTGGGGATTGACACGGAAGTGCTGGACCTTGGCGAGCTGGTTCAGACGGATGCCGTGAAGTCCATCCTTACCAGCGGCGCCGGCTCCTTTGTCCTGGTCGTATCCAATGTGTTTCTGGTGCTGCTCTTCATGCTGTTCATCCTGGCGGGCAGCGGTGAGCTGGGAACCAAGGTGCAGAAAGCCTATCCGGCCAGTCTGGCTGCCCGGATCGTCGGCGTTATGGACAACATCAGTGCCCAGGTGCGCCAGTACCTGGCGGCCAAGGCAGTAATAAGCGCCCTGACCGGTTTCCTGATATTCCTCATTCTCTGGATACTGGGCGTCGACTTTCCGGTCTTCTGGGGCTTTCTGGCTTTCCTTCTGAATTTCATTCCCAATATCGGCTCGTTTGTAGCCATCATTCTGCCGTTTTTTCTGTCCTTGCTCCAGTTCGATACGCTTACCATTCCGATCGTTGCCCTCATACTCATGCAGCTCGTGCAGACCATCGTGGGCAACGTGGTGGATCCCAAGCTGATGGCGTTCAGCCTCAATCTGAGTCCGCTGCTGGTTCTGGTGTCCCTGATTTTCTGGGGCTGGCTCTGGGGCATCGCCGGCATGGTACTGGCCGTGCCGCTGACAGCGACCATCAAGATCTTTTGCGAGAATATCGACGGCCTGAAACCGGTAGCCGTACTGATGGGATCGGTTACCCAGCGCCAGCCAAAGAAGCGCCGCGTGGTGGCCTCAGCCGACTAGCCGCCCTTTGGCTTCTTCAATCTGCCGCGCGACTTCGGAGCGCGCGGTGCCGCCGTAACTCGACCTCGACTGCACGGCGCTCTCCAGAGAGAGTGCCTCGTACACATCGCTCTCTATCCGCTTGCAAGCTGCCTGCATTTCGGCAAGCGGCAGATCCTCCAGCGCCACGCCCTCTTTCGAACACCGGGCGACCAGGCGACCGACCACGGCGTGCGCTTCGCGAAACGGCAGGCCCTTGGCTGTCAGGTAGTCCGCCAGATCCGTGGCATTGAAAAAGGCCGCCTGCGCCGCCTGGCGCATGCGATCTTCGTGGATGACCATTCGCGGCAGCATGTCGGCATAGAGCTCGAGGATCGTGGAAAGTGTCCCGGCTGCGTCAAAGACGCCTTCCTTGTCTTCCTGCATGTCCTTGTTGTAGGCCAGCGGCAACCCCTTCATGACCATGAGCAATCCAAGGAGCTGGCCGGACACACGCCCCGTCTTGGCCCGAGCCAGCTCGCACAAGTCCGGGTTCTTTTTCTGCGGCATGATGCTGCTGCCGGTAGTGTGGCTCTCCGGCAGCGTCACGAAGCCGAATTCCGCGCTCGACCAGAGAATCAGCTCCTCGCTCAGGCGGGAAAGATGCATGACCGCCACGCTGGCGTTGAACAGGAATTCGAGCGCAAAGTCGCGATCGGAAACCGCATCCAGCGAGTTGCGAGCCGGTTCCCGAAAGCCCAGAAGCTCGGCCGTCCGCTGTCTGTCAATGGCAAACCCCGTGCCGGCGAGTGCGCCCGCACCCAGCGGGCATACGTCGAGCCGCGGAAGCGCACCCTCGAACCGCTCCTGGTCCCGCGTCAGCATTTCGAAATAGGCCATGAAATGGTGCGAAAGCAGCAGTGGTTGGGCTACCTGGAGATGCGTATACCCCGGCATTATGACGCCAAGATGCCGCTCCGCAAGGTCAACCAGCACGACTCGCAATACGCGCAGCCTTTCTACTATATCTTGGGTAGCACTTCGCAGCCACATACGGAGATCCGTAGCAACCTGGTCGTTGCGGCTGCGCGCCGTATGCAATTTGCCACCTACCGGGCCGATACGATCGATAAGGGCCCGCTCCAGGTTCATGTGCACGTCTTCGTCTTCCGTGCTCCATTCGAACCGGCCTTGCAGTACGTCGCGGCGAATCTCCCTCAGCCCTTCCACTATGCGCTGTGCGTCTTCTTCCCCAGTATGCCCTGCTCCCCCAGCATGGTGGCATGCGCTATCGATCCGTCAATGTCCTCGAGCGCCATCTGGTGGTCAACGCCGATGGAGGCATTGAACCGGCTTGCCAGTGAATCCGTGCGCTCCGAGAACCGCCCCGCCCACAGGGCGCTCCGGGGAACAGATTGGCCGGATCGTTTCATTTCGCGCAACAGGCTGATTCGCCGAGTATACGTGCCGGGGCCTGCCGGTATCCCCGTCGGCTCTTTCGATTGATGGCCGGATCCCTTAATCTAGGTATCTGTGTGGCCTTAAGGGTAGAATTATGCTGCGCCTCGTATTGCCGGCCTTTGTTTGCATGCTCGGCCTTGCCGGAGCAGCGTTCGGGCAGCTGACCATGCAGGAGTCCCAGGTGGTCGTACCGCAGACCCGGGCCATGCAGACGGAAACGGCGCCGGTCCTGGACGGCAATGTCGTGGACGATCCCGCCTATTCCTCTTCGCAGCCCATAATCGATTTCTGGCAGACTACGCCGAACCACGGGGATGCCGCCTCCGAGCGAACGGAAGTGCGCGTAGTGTATACGGACCGCGCCCTGTACGTGGGAGTAATCTGCTATGACCGGGAGCCGGGGCGCATAATCGTTTCGGACAGCAGACGGGATGCGCCGCTCGATGAAACCGACAGTTTTGCATTCATTCTGGATACCTACCTCGACGGGCAGAACGGGTTTGTGTTTGGCACCAACCCTGCCGGCATTGAATTCGATGCGCAGGTAACCAAGGAAGGCCAGGGCGGATTTTTCAGCAGACAGCAGGCGGGAAGCGGAGGCGGATTCAATATCAACTGGGACGGTTCCTGGGACGTCCGGACGCAGATTACGGACATTGGCTGGAGCGCGGAATTCGAGATTCCGTTCCGAACGCTGCGCTTCCCCACCTCGGACGTGCAGACATGGGGAGCCAATTTCCAGCGCAATATCAGGCGGCACAACGAGCGGGCATTCTGGACCAGAATGCCGCGGCAGTATGACCTCAATCGCGTTTCCCGTGCGGGCAGATTGAGCGGGCTCGGCGTGCCGCAGCCCCGAAACCTGCAAGTAACGCCCTACGCGCTCGGCCAGGCCGACCGCCAGGTGGTAGAGTCTGACCGGACGGACACCAATCTCGGCCAGGACGTGGGCGTGGATCTCAAGTACAGTCTCACGCCGAGCATGACGCTTGATGCCACGTACAACACCGACTTTGCCCAGGTCGAGGTGGACGAGCAGCAGATCAATCTCGACCGGTTCAGTCTGTTCTTTCCGGAGAAAAGGCCCTTTTTCCTCGAGAATGCGGGCCTGTTCAGCGTCGGCGTGTCGGAATTCAGCGGCCAGGAGGTCGAACTCTTCTTCAGCCGAAGGATCGGTATCGGACCGGCCGGCGAGGCGATTCCCATTCTCGGGGGCGCGCGCATGTCCGGTCAGGTGGCGGGCCTGAACGTGGGCCTGCTCAACATGCAGACGGAAGAGGTGGCAGGCGCGGCGGCCGCCAACAATTTTTCGGTCGCGCGCGTGCGCAAGGACCTGCCCAATCGGTCCTCGGTCGGACTCATGGCCACCAACCGGCTCAGTACAAGCTCGGTCACGCTCGACAGGGAGGGCGATGATTTGCCTGCCGATGGCAACCAGACCGTCGCCGTGGACGGCAGGTATGGCATCGGCGAGTACCTCAACCTGTCAGGATTCCTTGCGCGGACCTTCTCTCCCCACCTGGATGGCCAGGAATACGCGTACAATCTCAATGTCAGCTACGTCTCAAACTTGTGGCGCCTCAACTCTACGTACACGGAAGTAGCCGACAATTTCAATCCGGAGATGGGCTTTCTGAGGCGCAGCAGCGAGTACCGCAAGCTGACCGGACTGGTGTGGTACACGTGGCGTCCGGAGGCGCTTATCGGCCTCCACGAAATCCGTCCGCACGTAAGCTATCAGGGATTCTGGGATTTTGCGGGCTTCCAGGAGGGAGGGCGCTGGCACATTGATTCCCACTGGGAATGGAAGAACGGCTACGAGATCCACACGGGCATCAATCTGACGCGCGAGGGCGTGCACGAAGTCTTCGAAATCTCCAGGGACGTGTTTGTGGAGCCCGGCACGTATGATCATGCAGAGGCCCAGCTGGTGTTCATCACTAACCAGGGCGCGAAGATCAGCTTCAGCAGCCGCAACTTCATCGGCGGATTCTTCGGCGGCTGGCGCAACAACCTGTCCGGCATCCTGCGCGTCCGGGCGAACGAAGCCCTGACCGCCGAATTCAACCTGTCATACAACGACATTAGCCTGCCGGGAGGTGATTTCGTCACAAACCTGTTCCGCGCGCGCGTATCGTACTCGTTTACGCCCCGTCTCTACGTTCAGAGCCTGTTCCAGTACAACGACAGCGCCGAAATCTGGTCGGCCAATCTTCGCCTCGGCTGGCTGCAAGCGGCGAACACGGGACTCTTCATTGTTTTCAACGAAGTAAGCGAAACATCTGAAATCTTCGGCACCCCGCAGCAGCGCAGCATCACGATCAAGTACAGCAGGCTATTCAACGTGCTGCGATAGGGGCATTGGAAGAGCGCCATGAAACCAGCCTGCTATCTTGCCTGCCTGCTGTTCGTTTGCTTTTCCGCACGCGCCCAACCGGCGGACCGCGCCAGTCTCCGCTCGGAAGTCGACGAGCGTACCGAAGCAGTCACCGAGCGGGTGATCGAATGGCGCAGAGACATCCATGCCAACCCGGAGCTCAGTAACCGTGAGTTCCGGACCGCTGCCCTGGTAGCCGAGCACCTTGCCGGCCTGGGCATCGAGGTCCGGACGGAAGTGGCCCACACGGGCGTCGTCGGCTTCCTGCGGGGCGCGCGGGAGGGCCCCGTGGTGGCGCTTCGCGCCGACATGGACGCGCTGCCCGTTACCGAGTTGGTTGATCTTCCGTTTGCCTCGAAGGTCACCACGATATACAACGGGCAGGAAGTGGGCGTCATGCATGCCTGCGGCCATGATAACCACGTGGCGATACTGATGGGCGTTGCCGAAGTGCTGGCCGGAATGCGAAGCGAGTTGCCGGGCTCGGTGAAGTTTATCTTCCAGCCAGCCGAAGAGGGCCCGCCTGCCGGCGAAGAAGGCGGAGCCGAACTCATGCTCCGGGAAGGAGCCTTCCTCGATCCCAGACCCGACGTGGTCTTCGGACTGCACGTATGGCCGGCGCCGGTCGGGCAGATAGCCTACCGACCGGGACCCTTCATGGCCAGCGCGGACGGACTCCGGATCAAGGTGACCGGAAAGCAAACGCACGGAGCCCTTCCCTGGGGCGGCGTAGATCCGATCGTGGTGGCCGCGCAAATCGTGCTGGGACTGCAGACCGTCGCGAGCCGGCAGCTGGACGTTACGGCCACGCCTTCGATTGTCACTATCGGGTCGATCCATGGCGGCGTCCGCGGCAATATCATTCCGGAAGAGGTGCAGATGGACGGCACGATCCGGACTTTTCTTCCCGACGTGCGCCGTGCCATCGAGGATCGCGTGCGCCGCACTGCACATCACATCGCCGAAAGCGCGGGAGCCACGGCCGAGGTCGAAATAGACCGCGGATATCCCGTCACGGTCAACGATCCGGCCCTTACGGCTAAGATGCTCCCGTCCCTGGAGCGTGTGGCAGGCACGGACGGCGTGGTGGTCGCATCGCAGGTAACAGGCGCGGAGGACTTTTCGTATTTCGCTCAGGAGGTTCCGGGCCTGTATTTCTTCCTCGGTATAACTCCCCTTGACCAGGATCCTGAGACCGCCCCCCGAAACCATTCTCCGTACTTCTTAGCCGACGAGGGTGCGCTGGCCGTTGGCGTCCGCGCCCTTGCGAGCCTGGCAGTCGACTATATGTCGGCGAACTAGGAATTCGGCTACAGCGATTCGGCAGGACTAAGGTGCAATCCGGCAAGTGCCCGGCCTTATGTGCCACGCTCGTTCAAGGCCGGTAGCAGCACCGCTTCAGCAAGGCAACGGGAAGACTGCATCGGCCCCGAGTGCGGAAAGTCCGCTGTACGAACAGGACAAAGTGGCGCCGGCTCCAATTCGCGGGGAAACGAACCGGCCACTGGGCAGGTCGGAGAAGGGCGTGGTTGCAGCCCGGCCCCATTCCTTGCGAACAGCCGGGGGTTTGCCTGCACCGACGGAACATTGATGTGAAACGGATTCTTCACCCGATGGCGTCGGGTACATAAAGGCGTTGCCGTCCACGAAAGACGAAGGGGCGCTGCCGGGCGGCGGCGAGATGTCCTTCCTCGAGCACCTGGAGGATCTTCGCTGGGCGCTTCTCAAGGGCATTGCGGCAGTGTTTGTGGCGACCGTCGTCGCTGCCTTTTCCCGTGACTGGATTTCTGAAGTGATACTCATTGGCCCGGCGCAAGAGGATTTCTTCATGTACCGGGTATTTGGCATCGAGGCCGAGACCCTGCAGCTGCAGAATCGCACCATGACTGGGCAATTCTTTGCGCTCGTGGGGATCATCGCTTCTGTCGGCGTGGTGCTGGGCTTCCCGGTCTTCGTGTATTTCCTCTGGAAGTTCGTGAAGCCCGGCCTTTATCCGAGCGAAAGGGCCAGCCTGAGATTTGCGGCCATCTTTGCCACGGTCTTCTTCCTGATCGGCGTGGCCTTCGGATACCTGCTGCTGATGCCGGTCGCTCTCCAGTTTCTCAATTCGTTTCAGATCGCGCCACAGATCGTCAACGATTTCGACGTTACGCGCTACTTCAGCATGTTGACGACGTCCGCCTTTGGGGCAGGGCTTCTTTTCCAACTGCCGGTAGTCGTGTAATTCCTAGCCAAGCTGGGTATCGCTACGCCGGAGCGACTAAGGAGATACCGCAAGTTTGCCTTGCCCGTTGTGCTGATTCTGGGCGCCCTGCTGACGCCGCCAGAACCGATATCGCAAATACTTGTGGCTGCGCCCCTATTCCTGCTCTATGAGGGCTCCATACTTGTAGCCCGCTTTGCAGAAAGAAGGCGTCAGGCTTCGCTCAGAGTGGCCTGGGGTGACGAAGAGCCGTAAGCTGGCTCACCGCCCTGAACGGTAACCCTGGCTTGATTGGCGCATACTGATTCGGGCACAGTGCGGCAGCTAGGACGGTCGTTGGGAGCATATCGAGAGCCCTGCCTATGCGCCGGTTACTCTTGCCGCCTTGAAAGGAGACCCGGAAGCTATCGGGGTAGTGGTCTCGGCCCGATCGCAAGCATTCACTTCTCACGCAACAGAATGCGGCTTTTGTCCGAATGATTGTTCCTTTGCCTTTGCATCCTCAGAGGAACTACGGCAGGAAGCCAGGATCTTGGACGCAGGGCTTGCCGTTGCGCGACCAGAATCGCGCAAACGGCACTGGCGTCAATGGTCACCACCGCTTGGTCGAAATGTCGCCGTCCAATGCTCCCACGCTCCGGGCCCAAAGCCGCAGACACATTTAGGGCTTTCTATCCGCCCTATGAGCACCCAGTTCTTTAGACTTCGCGAGTTGACTCAATTCGGATTCCAGTCTCACAACGCTCTCATTGATTCTGTCACCGGCAGCGATTTCAGCGGATCGCAATTCGTACATACTCTGCAGATTGAGCCAAAGTTGTGCCGAAGTACCGAAGAACTCGGCGAGGCGGAGGGCCGTGTCTGCTGAGACACCACGGCGCCCTCGCAGAATATCCGATATTCTGTTAGCTGGCACGTCCAGAGCTTTCGCAATAGCATTGGCGGACATCCCCAGCTCATCCAGCTCATCTCGCAGGATTTCTCCCGGATGTACCGGACGCATTCCCACTTTGACACTCATGACGCGCCCTCAAAGGCAGTGTACGATTGCCACGTGACGAGGACTAACATCCTCCCGGCGAAAACAGATCCGCATTTTCCGATTACTGGGTATGCTTTGCTATCCTGCTCTGTCGCCTGAAAACGCCTCCACGCGGTTATCCGGCGATCCGGCCAGACTCTGGCTTGATGCCGAGTTGTTCCAATTCAATGGACTCCTTGTAGCCCGATTCGTAATGCCCGATAACCCTTTTTCGCGCCCGCCCCAAAGGCCCTGGCGGGTCTTGCAATCTCCGCATCTGCAAAAGGGCGATGCGTCGGCAGCGATACAATGGTCGAGGCACAGAGCGGCCGTACTACAACATCCCGGTTCTGACTGCAAGCCGATCTAACTCGTGACCGGCTGTATGACCCTTCTGTATTCGCTAATGCCCATTCGCGCCTCGGTTTTCCAAGTGCATCCCTCTCCAAACCGGGCCCCCTAAGTGTACCCCTGCCCATCTTCCAGGCGGGCACCAGAAATGACGATTGTACTTTTCAAACGCGCACCGAGGCGCGGTGTCTGGCAATGGCGCCGTCCCCTTTTCTTTGAATCAAGCCTCGGGCGATAACGGGGTCCCAAGTTGGCGAGAGTTGTCTTGGGATTGTCGCACCGTGACGAAAAACGCATAATCAACCCTGCCACTGTTCGTCAATCGCCGGATCCTACGGGATTACTTCCTGTTTGCCTCGGCAGCTCGAGCAACCGGCTCGCCAAGCGTGCCGGCATTGGACCGGGCTAATCAGGAAATTTCACCAGTCCAGGCTGCCGACAAACGGACTCGTTCGCTAAATTGAGCTGCCGAACAGCGTTTAGGGATTCGTTTGTAACTGATCAAAGAAGTCGCGGGGCCTGGCCCCTCAGAAAAGAAGCCGGATGAGAATGACCGGGAAGACAATTCGGGCGCAGAAGGTGCGTACGATGGCAAGCGTATTCGTGCCGCTGTCTATGACGTTACTTGTCGCGTCGGCCGGATCTGCGGCGGCTCAGAACAGGATCGAATTGCCGGCCGAGAATCGACCTTTATCCGCCGACTTCGAGGAAGTCTACCGGCTGGGCTCGGTGGATGGGGATGACTGGGATACCTTCGGCGATATTGCCGGGGTCGGCTTCGACGCGGCCGGCAATCTATACATCCTGGACACTCAGGCGGTGCGGATCTACGTTGTAGATAAGCAAGCCAATCTTGTACGCCAATTTATTGAGGAAGGTGAAGGCCCGGGCGAGTTCGGCAGCAGCACCTCTGCCGCGCTGGAGTTCGCCGTAATGCGGGACGGACGTGTGGCCGTCTACGACCCAGGTCAATTGGGATTTGCACTCTTCCGTGCGGACGGAGGCTTCGAGCGCACGATTCCGTTTCGAGACACCCAGATGGACTTTATGTTGATCGGTGGCCTGCAGGCCTTCCCCGAATTGGACCGGGTTCTTTCCACAACGGAGGTCAATTCCCTGGC
The DNA here is from genome assembly GCA_965207385.1 of Rhodothermales bacterium. Taxonomy (GTDB): domain Bacteria; phylum Bacteroidota; class Rhodothermia; order Rhodothermales; family Bin80; genus CAZXEU01. Next base: position 950,980 of record CBDBLZ010000021.1, on the reverse strand, counting down.
ACGCAACGCGCCCGGATCGCAAGACGATGCCCCGGAACCCTCGGTGCGGTATGTCCTGAGCTACAATCTGAGCGGCAATCAGGCTGCCATTGACTCGGTTGCCGCCGCCTGGAAGCCACCCGGTGATCCGGATGGATTCAAGCCTCGGCTCAGAGCGGGCGTCCTTCCCACTGGGGCCATAGTGTACACCGATTCCTCTTCCTATGCAATCAAGTTCGTTGTACCGGGCGGCGCTGTGACCCGGATTCTGAATCGCCCGTTTCTGCCTCGACCGGTGACAAGCCGCATTAGAGCCGCTGAAATTGAGCGGCAGCTCGAAGATCTAGGAGATGGAGGAGGCGACCCGTTGCGACAGAGAATGATCGAATTCCGCCGCGGCCAGATTGAGGCCATGGAGTATTACCACGAGATCCCGGTGATTGTCAACCTCAAGACGAGCTGGGAAGGCACGATATGGGTCCTTCACCGGGGCGATGAAGGGCCGGATGCCAGACTTATTGATCTCATTTCGTCGGACGGACGCTATCTGGGCACTTTCGAGCCCGGTTCCACGGCGATGCCTACGGCCTTCGGTCCGAACGGCCTCATGGCATTTGTGGGAACTGGTGACCAAGGCGCGCCCTACGTGGCTGTGAGGCGTTTGCCGGAAGGGATACGCTGAGTTGTGGCTGTTGCGGGCTCCCCGCTAAATTCAGGGTATCAGGACCAGCTATTCAAATCGTGCCATTCGGTGCCCATTGCGTCCCGCCCAGTGCAATGACGGTGGCGAGAGCGCCTTTCAGGGTGCCCCAATGGCGCCTGAAATGACCTCCAGAGGCCAGTTTTTGCGCAACACTGCCGCATGGCGCTCGGCCACACGGAGCGGTAGAACGAACTCGTAGCTACTCTGCAACTGCATAGATTACGAGCGTAAGGCCTTCGTCTCCTTCGTCGACGGCATAAGCCGTTCTGCCAACAACCAACTCAAGGGTGACCGAAGAAGGCAATGCTACCTCGCCCGCCACGCGGCTTCGGGCGTCAAGCACCAGCCATTGAGTGTTCGTGGCCTCGAAATCCTCCGATGTCCGTCTGACCCAGATCCTGCCTTGGTCATCGGCAACGAATGTGGAGCAGGCCGGCTTGGTCTCACGCAAATCGGACTTACGGAGTAATTCCGCAGCATCCTCGGACAGTATTTCCATCCACTCATTCAGCTCGCTTCCTGTTATCGGAATTGGTTCCGTGGTGTGTCGAATAAACCCGCGCTCCTCGCCGCTGATTGCCCTGACGGAGACGGCGATAGACTCGGTTGAACCCGAGTAAACGTGCCCGTCCGGCGCCACATGAATCACCGGATGCGGCGAATACGGCATGGCTACCCCGATGAACCGGTCCCCTGTCTGCACCATCATAAATTTACTTGACGGGACCTGGGCCATATGCTTCTCCGCTGGCTGCCCGTTACGGGTCACGGTCCTGAGGAACATGAAGCGTTCCGTTTCAAAGTCTGTATCCGGCCAAGGCAAGTCCTCGTACGTAACTAGAAAACCTTCCTCATGCACGCCGATCAGGTCACGGGGAGGCCGGCTGTCTTTGTCCTCAGCCACGATCATGGAGTAAACCAAATCCAGCGAGGCGGGATGAAAAGCCGAAATCCGCTTTGCCCTGGAATCGAAGGCGTAGAGCGAATCGCCGGGGCCAATCCGGACTCCAGAAAGGCGCGAGAACTCACCTGGGCCTGCGCCCTCCTCTCCGATCGAACGCATGAATTCGCCCCCCGACGTGAAGGCGTAAATCTGCGGATCCTGACGCTCACCGACAAAAATCCGACCCTTGCTGTCTACTGCGACGAGACCGCCAATGTCTCCGAAGATCACGCCATCCTCATGCGTTTCGTCACCGATTCGCAGCGTTTCGACAAGCCGAATTACGGGCACCTCATCCTGGACTGTATCGCGGGAGCCTCCGCTAATGTTGGCGACCAAGATGACTAGTCCAAAGACCAGTACGACAGCCTGCAGCACCTTGGCATGCAGGTTACGTTTCATATCCATTGCAAGAAACTGCAATTGTTGAAAGCGTGCTGAGGACACCGACCCTTCGGATGTTTGACCGGCTCCCTTGATGCGAGTACGATAGTCAAAGTTGGGCAAAGAATGGAGCAATTTGGCATCCGATCTGTTGAGTTCGTGGTGGTGGAGACTTCGGCTTTGTTGCAGGAGCCATGACCGATTGGCGGCCTCGCGCGGCCACTCATTACATCAAACTTCGCATTGCAAACTGCAAGACTCTTAGCAGAGAACCACATGTACTGGCAACCAACGATGAACGGCGCGGGATGTGCAAATCCGGGGCAAGCACGAGCAAGAATTGTCGGACCTGAATTGATGAGCCCGAAAGCTGCCTCCAGCTTCCAAGTCTGGGCATTCGGCAAGTGGGGCACATTGCTGTTGGCTGTTCTTTTGGCCATGCCTGCTACGACGCTTGCCTTTCAGACGGTGGCTGAGAGCCAAGCTCCTCGCGAGCCAGACCTGGTCCTGGCAGATGAACCGCTGCTGCGGATAGGCATGTATGACGGTCCGCCGGAATATCTCTTTGGTGAAATCACGGGCGCCATTCGGCTGGCGGACGGCAGCGTTGTCGTGGCGGATGAGCAGAGCTACGAAGTGCGGATGTACGACGATAACGGATTCCATTTGTGGACAAGCGGACAGGAGGGCGAGGGTCCGGGGGAGTATAAGGGACTCACGTTGCTTCGGAATTGTCCGCAATCAGTGATCACGGTGTTCGATTGGGCTCTTGAGCGAATTACCGAACTAAGCGCGGACGGCAGCATAGCCGACATGCGGTCGGTCGGTGCGCTTGGCGTGCATCCGTACGGTGACCCTGCCTGTACGTCTGGCGGCGAGCTTGTATTTGCTCCCTGGCCGGATTTTGCCTCAGTGTGGGAAGACCTGAACGTGGCCGAGGGGGAAAGTTATAGATGGACGATGTCGCTTAACTGGCAGCGGAGTGACGGCATAGCCACCCTGCGCTCGGGAATTCCAGGAGGCGAACGAACGTTCTATGGGAGGGGAGACAGTCCTAAGACATGGGGCCGAGAAATGGTATTCGCAGTCGCACCCACGGGGGTATGGTTCGGGTCGGCTGACAACTATGAACTCCAACAGGTGGACTGGACCGGGCGCGTTCAACGCGTCGCCCGCTGGAGCGGACCGAACCTGAGTGTCACGCGCGGCCACGCACGCAGATACCTAGAGGCCAGGCTTGCCGATTACGCTTCACCCGAGGAGCGCCAGAGCTTCGAGCAAGACCGTTGGCCGGACATCCAGCAAGGGTTGCCGGATCGATTTCCCGCGTACGAAGGGCTTCTTTCGTTGCCTGACGGCAGCTTGTGGGTAACGACGTACGAATGGCGAGCGCCGGATCAGGAATTGCACGTCCTGGACTCCGATGGCACCTGGATTCGCCGTCTCACTATTCCGACAGGTGCAGTCCTGATGGATGCCGGTACCGACTGGGTGCTCCTGCTTCAGCATGACGAATTCGATGCACCCTTCGTAGCAGTGTATCCGCTGACCGCAAGCGGTGCGTCGACATCGAGTTCGGGATGACCGCGCGTTCGGGAATGCCGAAATCTGGGCCGCGAATGAGTACTATGCGCCGGTGGGGCGCTCTGGCTACCTGAGCAGCTCCCACACGGCGGCAGGCCCGATTCCCGATACTCCAGCCCGAATGCGGAGCGTGCACCAGAAATCCAAAAAGAGCATTTGCAGCGCGTGAAGGGGTACGGCGACCCAGAAGGATCTGCTACGCCAGCACACCGCTCCAAGCGCGATGCCGCCTACTACCGATAGCGCAAGCTCAGGAATGGGCTTCTGCAGGTGCAGCAGTGCGAACGGTATGGCCTGAATCAGGATGGCGTACGCGCCCAGCGTATGCGCCGTGCCGAACAGCATAAAGCCGCGCCAGAGATATTCCCACCCTATCCAGTAGAGCAGGAAGAGCGCGTGGTAGCAGGCGAACAGGGTCCAGCTTCGGGTCGCGCCGCGATAGTGCGGGTAGCTGGCCTGAAACGCGGCGTCACTGGAAAGCACCCAGGTGCCCGCCATGACGAGGGGCAAGTACAGCGCCACAACAACGGCGGCGAATTTCCAGTCTCCGACGCCGAGCCCGATGGCCCCCAGGGACCGACCAAAGACCCGGTGCAGCACAAATACGGGCAAAACGAATCCCGTGACGGCCTGCGCCCCGAACCACCATGCCCAGGAATTAAGATCTCCGTCGCCGATGCGCTCAAGAAAGAACCGCCGACTGCCGAGCTTGAACTGTACGATGATGAATACCACGTACAGGACCAGCACCGTGGCCGTCTGGGCGTCCAGCGCCCTTATGGCCCCGGCAAGTCTGGCAGTTTCCTGGCGAAGCCGGTGTTTCACGTGCGCTACCGGCCCTGCCCCACGTAGCGCTCCATGAACTCGTAAATGCGCAGCAGCCTGTCCATGCGCTGTTTCGGATGACCGGATCGCGAAAGATCATGTCCGGCATCGGGATAACGGACGTACTCCACCGGGCGACCCAGGACCTTGAGGCTCCTGTAGAGTACCTCACTCTGAATCACGCCAGTTCTGAGATCATTGTCCGCATGCATGATCAGGAGCGGCGTCCGTATCTGGTCCACGTGCGTGAGCGGAGAGTTGTAGCTGAGCACGCGTTCCTGCTCCCAGGGATATCCCCCAAAATGCGACGGGATCAGGCGCCACGCATTGCCCTCTCCAAAAAAGGTGTCCAGATCGTACACCCCGCGCTGGGCAACCGCCGCCCTGAAGCGCGAGTCCTGTGAAACGATCCAGGCCGTGAGGTACCCGGCGTAAGAGCCCCCGGTGACAACCTGCCGCCCCGGATCAATCCAGCGCTGCCGCCGCATGGCGTCGTCGAGGACCGCCAGGACATCCGAGGCCGGTCCGTCGCCCCAGTCCTGGTAATTGGCCCGTCGGTACGCATTTCCGTAGCCTCCCGAACCGCGAGGATTGCTGAATACAATGGCGTACCCCTTCGCAGCCATGACTTGGAACTCATGCCACATCGTGGCCTCGCCGGGGCCCCACATGGCGGCCGGTCCGCCGTGGATTTCGAGCATCACGGGATATCGGCGGCCTGGCTCATGAAACGTGGGGCTCATGACCCAATACGGGATGGTGTAGTCATCCCGCTCTACCCCAAAGGATACCGGTATGCTGATGCGCTTTGAGCGTAGCCAGCTGGTATTGTGATCACTTATCGGGCTGAGTCTGCCAAAATCCATGGTGGACGCGTACAGCTCAAACGGATTAGTCACTTCCGTCAGCACGAAATACGCCGTGGCCCTCGTCAGGTCAAAGCTGCGAATGCCCTGGTCAAGACCCGTTAGCCGCTCGACCTGCAGCCCCCTCCGAACTACTTCGCCGGCCAGGTAGAAATCTCGCGCTAGCGCTGCCAGACTGTCAGCCGCCAGGCTATCGGCCGCCAGACTGTCCGGCGCCTCCTCGTCCAGCGCCTGGGGCTCATTGCTGACCGCGACCTTGCCCTCGTTGACCGCAAGCCTGAAGAGCGGAAAGCCTCCATTCGAGGGCGCCGTGAAATACAGGAACCAGTTGTCCGAGGACCACCTCGCGCTGCCGACATTCCGGTCAAATCCCGTGGTCAGGAATTCGGGCGGACTGCGACCATCCAACGCAAAGACTCCCAGCTCGGACTGGGCATAGCCCGGATCGTCGAGGTCCCTGGCCAGGAAGGAGACATGGTTGCCGTCAGGAGAAAGCGTGGGGCTGCTGAGGCTGAACTGTTCTATGTTCAGCAAGCGCTGCATGCGGCCGTCTGCAACGTCGACCAGGAATAAATCCCTGTCACGTTCACGATCGGGATGATCGGCTTCTTCCGGGTACCCGCTGACCAGGATCTGGTTGCCGTCCGGCAGCCATTCCGCTCCGCTGAAGCCGTAATGCCGCCTCGTCACGAGGCGCGTCTCTCCCTGTTCGATTTCCAGGCTGAAGTAGTGCTGGAACTTCGGCTCCGGCTCCAGCGCCAGTTCCCCTTGCAGGTTGAGGCGCGTGAAGACGCGCGGATTGGACTCGTCCTCGTTCTCGGCGAGCCATGCCCTAACTTGACCCAGCGTGCCGTCGGGATTCGGATTCTGACCGCGAACATCTCCCCTGCTCCGCCCCGGCCGCTCATCTGACCAGGATGGTGCCATCCCGGCAAGCGAATCCAGTTCGCTGGTTGTAAGCGTTGTAGAGAAAAGCAGCCGCTCGCCCGTCGGGGCCCACTGTGGTGAGGACGCGCCATGCGCGAACCGTGTAAGCTGCCGGGCCTCGCCTCCGTATATGGAGATCTCAAAGATCTGCGGCGTGCCGTCGATTTGGCGCACGAAAGCCAGCCGATCGCCATCCGGATGCCAGGCAGGCGAGCTTGCACCATCCTCGTGGAAGGTCACCTGACGCGGCTTTTCCGCAACGTGGGCCGCAACGATCCAGATCTGGGAACGGTAGCGCAGCTCGTCCTCTTCATCCTCCACGACAGAGCGTACCGCATAGGCTACAAATCTGCCATCCGGCGATGCGGTGACATCGCTCAGCTGCCGGATTTGCAGCAGGTCACTCACGGTTATGGGATCCGTGCCCTGTGCATGTGCCGTGCCGGCGAGAAACAGGCCCAGGAGCAGCAGAAACTTGCCCAGGTATTGTCTTGGCATCGATGGAATGGTTTTGCGTGAGCTAATCTATAGAGAAATACGGCCATCAAAGAAGTCCATGCCGGATGCGCGGGGCCCAGCTCTAATTGCCCGTCCGGGGGTCGAACGGCGTTCGAAGAAAGCGCCGCGCCTGGCGCTGGGATGATCCCCACTCCTGCATGGCAAGCACCTGTTCGTAGCGATTCTCTGCGAGACTGCGGCGTCCGGTCGCGTCATATGCCATACCCTGATACAGGCGGCCCATGACCTTGAAATACGTGTCCTGGGGCAGCCGCGCGGAGAGCGCTTCCAGTTGCAGGAGAAGCGTCAGGGCCTCCGCGTACCTGCCGTCCTCCATGTGGCTGCGGGCCATGTAATACAGGGCTTGCTCCGCCATGGCCGGCGTGTATCCCGCAGCTCCACTCTTGAACAGGTCCAGCACGTCGTCAAAGATTGCTTCGGACCTGGCCCAGTCCCCCCAGCGGGCATGGATGCGTCCCTCCAGCGTGTGAAAGAAGGAATTGCCGGGATGTGCATCACGAAGCCGCCCCACATATTCCAGGCTCTTTGCGTAGTCGCTTTCGTACAGGTAGTAGATCTGGAGCAGGAAGTAGGTCGCCTCCGAGCGGAAGTAATGGCCGAAGGTCGCCGTCCTCTCCAGGGCAGCCAATCCCTCGACGCGGTCACCCCTGGGCAAGAATGCCAGAAGCGGACGCACGACAGGGTAGCGATCCGGAATAACCGCGGCATAATAGCGATACAGGCCCTGGCCGAAGGCGTAGTCGTGGCTTTCGGGCCTCTGCCGGGCCACCTCCAGTACGAAGTCCATGGCCCGCTTGCCGTCTGCGGCAGCACGCAGCCAGTCCCGCCTGTTGGATCGGAGGCGCCCGCGAAACCCCAGTGCGACTCCCTTGAAAAACATGGCGTCGAAATCGCCTGGATCCTCCTCAAGTATCTCCGAGCACCGATCCACGACGTCCGTCATCGCAGCGTAGAATGCTTCATCGTGCTCCGTGTTGGAAAAGTCCAGCAGAATCTGCCACCACGTGTTCAGCGCCGCCAGAAGGGGTCCTATCGGATGTGCGGGATAGCGCTCGCCGATCGAACTGAAAATAGACGCAGCCTCTTCGAACTGCATGTCGTAGAGCAGATCAAGCCCTTCCTTGGCCCGATTCCGGACAAAGGGCTCATCAAGCACGCTGTCCTGTCCAAATGCCGGCGCAATAGCAATCTGCGCGGCTCCAAAAGCAATCAGGATCCGCGGCAACGCGCCCGCTCCGGCCAGGCTCATGACTGCTCCCATTCCTTGCGCCTGCGTCTAACGCGCGCGCGGGGTCTACCACACACGCCGCAAGCCGCTGTACGCCAGCCCTACAAAGAGAATCTTTGCCGCGTCAAAGGCAACAAAGCGAAGCCAGCCCTTGTCAATGGATTCAAGCCAGGTTGCATGACCGGCAGCGTAGTGGTACCAGATCACGCCACAAGTAAAGAGGGCAAGAGAGCCGCAGGCCGTCGACAGTATGCTGCCGGTTGCGCTGTTCCAGTTTCGGGAAAGCCACCCGATTACCGCTGCCGAGAGCGGCATGCCGAACAGGTATCCCGCGCTCATTGCGCTGACCAGATATGCCGGTCCATACCCGTCGCCGGCGTAGACCGGCAAAAAGAATCCTAGCACCAGGTAGAGCAGCATGGAGAGAAATCCGCCGCGAGATCCGAGCACGAGACCGCTTCCGTACACAAAGACCGTCTGCAGGGTAATCGGGACATCCCACAGATAGATGCGAACCTGCGCGCCAAGCGCGGTTAGGAGCGCAAATGCCGCGATTGCAACGACCTTCGCAGCCGTGGAAGCCCCGGCTCCCCTTAGGGAATCCACGTCTGCTTCGCGGACTGATCTAAGCGCAATTAAATCGTTCATCGCCTGGTAATCGGATCGCCCATCGAACCTTTTAGCATCGCGAGTGATCCGCAGGAGCGGGGCCTCCCTCCGGGCTCGCTTCCTCGGCAGAGCAGGCGCAGAAAAGTAAATGGCATGCCCGATAAGAGCGCAGCGGCATTTGCATTTCGCCCGAGATGCCGGGCTGGCCGGTAACCGGCGCTCCGGTACTGCTAGCATCGAGCGGCTACTCGTGCCTGTTATCTGACATCTGTCCGCGCGCGGCACGGCGCCGCCACTGCTGCCCTGATGCGCACCCGCCGTTCTTTGTTCATTCGCCGGCCTCGTAGTTCAGTCTCGGTCCGAGCCAGTACTCCGTTTCTTCGACCGCACAGCCCTTGCGCGCCGCGTAGTCTTCGATCTGGTCCCGTCCCAGAAGGCCTACGTCGAAGTAGTCCGCATCGGGATGCGCGATATACAAACCGCAAACGGAGGCGGCCGGCTGCATGGCCAGCGTTTCCGTAAGCCGTATGCCGGCCGTTTCCTCGGCACGCAGTAGCCTCCACAGCGTCCGCTTCTCTGTGTGGTCGGGACAGGCAGGATACCCGGGCGCCGGGCGAATTCCCTGGTAGCGTTCGGCCAACAGCTCAGCTGGTGCCAGTTGCTCGCTCCCGGCATACGCCCAGTACTCCGTACGCACGCGCTGATGCAGCCTTTCAACAAACGCCTCCGCCAGCCGGTCGGCAAGCGCCGTCGTCATGATCGCATTGTAATCATCCTGCTGCTCCCGGAAGATGCGGACAAGGTCCGTGGAGCCCATATGCACACCCGCAGCAAACGCGCCTACATAGTCCTGTCGCCCCGAGTGCCTGGGGGCGATGAAATCAGCCAGAGAACGATTGAACCGGCCGCGTGACTTCCGTGTCTGCTGCCGAAGCATGGACAGCCTGCAGATAGGCTCACCCGCGTCCGGGCTGGCATAGAGCTCGATGTCGTCACCGACGCTGTTCGCAGCCCACAGGCCAAGAACGCCGTGGGCCATCAGCGCGCCGGTGTGCACGATGCGGTCGAGGAGCGCGTTTGCATCCCGGAGCAGCCGGCGAGCCTCCTCGCCCTTCTCGGCAGAATCCAGGATTTCGGGATACTTGCCCCTGAGCTCCCACGTGGCAAAGAAGGGCGTCCAGTCAATGTATGGCCGGATTTCCTGCAGGCTGTAGTTTCGGAATGCGGTCACGCCCAGCTGGCGGGGCACAGGAGCCGCGTAGTCGCTGCGGAAGCAGTTGCTCCGGGCATCTTCCAGCGGAAGGCATACGCGGCGCTGCCGGCGGCGAAGGTGCCGGTCGCTAATCTCCCGGTATGCAACCTCCTTCTCGCGGAGGAACGCCTCTTTCCGGGTGGCGGAAAAAAGGGCACTAGCCGCCGCAACGCTGCGCGCGGCATCCAGGACGTGTATGGCGGGTCCGCTGTACTTGGGAGCGACCTTGACGGCGGTGTGGAGACTGGAGGTGGTCGCCCCCCCGATCAGCAGGGGAATGGTCATTCCTACCCGCTCCATTTCTGCTGCCACGTGCACCATCTCGTCGAGAGAGGGCGTAATGAGCCCGCTTAGCCCTACCGCGTCCACATCATGCATCTGTGCCTTACGGATAATCACATCCGCCGGCACCATGACGCCGAGGTCAAGGACCTCGTAGCCGTTGCACTGCAGGACGACGCCCACAATGTTCTTGCCGATGTCGTGCACATCGCCCTTCACTGTGGCCAGGAGTATCTTCCTTTTGGCTACTGGCGTCGCGGTCTTTTGCGCCAGGATGTACGGCATGAGGTACGCGACCGCCTTCTTCATGACGCGGGCGCTCTTAACCACCTGCGGCAGAAACATCTTGCCTTCTCCAAAGAGATCGCCGACGATGCTCATGCCATCCATCAGCGGCCCTTCGATAATGTCAAGCGGCGCGGCATAAATCCGGCGCGCCTCCTCCACGTCGTCCTCGATGTATTCGACAATGCCCTTGACGAGCGCATGCCGCAGGCGCTCTTCCAGCGGCAGCTCCCGCCAGGCAGTCTGTCTGGTCTCCGTGGCTCCGGGCGTCCCGTGGAGGGCATCCGCCAGTGCAAGAAGCCGGTCGCTGGCAGACGGATGCCGGTCAAAGAGCACATCCTCAATAGCGGCCAGAAGATCCGGCTCGATGTTCTCGTATATCTCTACCTGGCCCGCATTGACAATGCCCATGTCCATGCCTGCACGCATGGCGTGATAGAGGAATGCCGTGTGCATGGCTTCCCGCACCCGGCTATTTCCCCTGAACGAGAACGAAATATTGCTTACGCCGCCGGAGACGCGTGCTCCTGCAAGATGCTGCTTGATCCAGCGCGTGGCCTCTATGAAATCCAGTGCATACCGATTGTGGGCGGCGATGCCCGTGGCCACGGCAAAGATGTTGGGATCGAAGATGATGTCCTGCCTGGGAAACATCAGCTCTTCGGTAAGGATGGCGTAAGCGCGGCGGCAGATCTCGATTCGCCGTTCCAGGGTATCCGCCTGGCCCCGCTCGTCAAAGGCCATAATGATGACGGCCGCTCCGTAGCGGCGCGCCTCACGGGCCTGCTCCCTGAAGGACTCCTCGCCTTCCTTGAGGGAAAGCGAATTGACGATGGCTTTGCCTTGCACGTTTTGCAGGCCCGCCTCAAGCACGCTCCACCGGGACGAATCGATGACGATGGGAACGCGTGCGATATCCGGCTCGGACGCAATGAGCCTCAGAAAGGTGGACATGGCAGCCGGGCCGTCCAGCATTCCCTCGTCCATGTTCACGTCCACCATCTGGGCGCCGTTTTCCACCTGATCGCGCGCGACGGCTAGTGCCGCCTCGAAATCGCCCTCCTTTATCAACCGGGCGAAGCGGCGAGAGCCCGCGACATTGGTTCGCTCTCCGATGTTGACAAAGTTGAGGTCCTCGCGGAACACGAGCGGCTCAAGCCCGCTGAGCCGGAGCGTGCAGGCAACCTCCGGCAACCTTCTTGGCCGCAGGTCCCGGACCGCTTCGCACAGCGCCCTGGTATGGTCCGGCGTCGTGCCGCAGCATCCCCCGATGATGTTGATCAGGCCTTCCTCTGCATACGCGCGCGCGTGGTCTGCCATGAATTCCGGGGATTCGTCGTAGGCGCCAAGCTCGTTGGGCAGACCGGCATTCGGATAGAGGCTGATCGCGGTATCGGCTACCCGCGCAAGCTCCTGCAGGTACGGTCGCATCTGCGGCGATCCCAGGGCGCAATTCAGGCCCACGGCAAGAAGCGCGGGCGCATGGGCCACGGAAACCCAGAACGCTTCCGGCGTCTGGCCCGAAAGCGTTCTGCCGCTTAGGTCGGCAATGGTTCCGGAAACGATTACCGGCGCCGTGCGGCCCCGGGCATCAAACTCCCTGGAAATGGCGTAGAGCGCCGCCTTCGCATTGAGCGTGTCGAAGACCGTCTCTACCAGCAGCAAATCCACGCCGCCGTCCAGGAGTCCTCGCACCTGCTCGGCATAGGCCGCTGCGGCTTCGCCAAACGTAATCGCCCTTGAGCTTGCGTCACCCGCTACCGGCGCAAGAGAAAGCGACTTGTTGAGCGGCCCCACCGAACCGGCAACGAAGGCCGGGTAGGCTGAAGCGGCTGCGCACGCCACCTTCGCGGCGGCCCGGTTGATTTCATAGGCCAGCGACTCCGTGCCGTAGTCAGCCTGCGAGACACTGGTGGCCGAAAACGTATTGGTGGTTATGATATCGGCGCCGGCGGCGAGATAGGCCTCGTGCACAGAGCGCACAACGCCGGGCCGGGTGAGGCACAGGATGTCGATATTGCCCTTCAGGGGCATCCGGTGCGCCGCCAGTCGCTCACCGCGAAAATCTCCTTCCGAGAGACCTCTGGACTGCACCATGGTGCCCATGGCTCCGTCGAGCACCAGGATCCGCTCGCTGAGCAGCGTTTCTATGCCTTTGTCCATCGCAGGGAAAGCATGCGTGAAGGCCCGCGGCACGGAATGCCACAATTATGTGCCTGCTTCCGTATCACACAATCCATAGCGCCCGTTAGCTTATTTTCGCAGCTTTCCAGCCGCCGCCGGATCCTTTTCAACTGTTGTGCCTGAACCATGGCCACGCAAATGACACTGGGCAAATTCTGGACTGCGGCAAACGTACTTAGCCTGCTCCGGGTAGCCCTTGCCGTACCGGTGGTGGTGCTTGTGCTCCAGGACAGGAATCCGGCATGGATTCTGGGCCTCATTCTACTGGCGGCACTGACGGATTGGTTCGACGGCAAGGTCGCCCGGTGGTCCAATACGGTATCCAATTGGGGAAAGATTCTGGACCCGCTTTGCGACAAGGCCGCCATAATGCTGATCGGACTGGCGCTCGTGCTGCGCGGGGACTTGCCCATATGGTTTGTGGGTGTGGTCGTGCTCCGTGATGGTTTCATCGTGGCGGGCAGTACGGTTCTTGCGCGAAGAATTGGCGAGGTCAAGATGAGCATGCGATCCGGCAAGGTAGCCGTCACCGCAATGGCGATTACACTCCTGGCGGCGCTGCTAAAGGCAGACGAGCCCGTGATGGACTTTTGCATCTGGGCGACCGTCATACTTATGACCTACTCTTTCGCGCTGTACCTGGGCCGCTATATTTCGCTCGTGCGCGCCGGAGGCGAACCTGCGCCGGCAACCGAAGACGGGGCGCGCCCGCTTCCGGGGCCGGCTGACCCCCAATTGGCAGAGGAGTAAACCGGATCAGCATGGGGATCTTTGGACGCGGGAAGAAGGCGGAGCAGCAGCGGCTGGAAGAGAGCCTGGGCAAGTCGCGCAGCAGCTTCTTCGGAAAGCTGGAACGGCTCGTGCGCGGCAAGAGCCATGTGGACGAGACGGTGCTGGACGAGCTGGAGGAAGCCCTCATAACATGCGACGTAGGTGTCGGGACCACGCTTGACATCATTGCGCGCGTAGAGCAGCGCGTGGCACGCGACAAATATGTCTCCACGTCGGAGCTGAAGCAGCTGATTCGCGATGAAATGGCCCAGCTTCTGCAGCAATCAGGCACGGACCGGCCGGTGAGCTTCGAGGCCGCGCTTCCGAACAAGCCGCACGTGATCCTTGTAGTCGGCGTCAACGGCGTGGGCAAGACCACTACCATTGGCAAGCTCGCCTTCCACTACCGCGAGGCAGGCCGCAGCGTGCTGTTGGGCGCTGCCGACACCTTTCGCGCGGCGGCCATCGAACAGCTCGAGGTCTGGGCCGTCCGTGCAGATGTGCCGCTTGTCCGCCAACAGCACGGCGCCGATCCCGCGGCCGTGGCGTTCGACACGCTTGCGTCCGCCAGGCGCCGCGACGTTGACGTCGTGATCATCGACACGGCGGGACGGCTGCATACCAAGACCGGGCTCATGGACGAGCTCTCCAAGATCAGGCGCGTGCTGGACAGGCAGATGCCCGGCAGCCCGCACGAGGTGCTTCTGGTCCTGGATGCGTCTATCGGCCAGAATGCTCTTCGACAGGCTCAGGAATTCACGCGCAGCGCGGAAGTAACCGGGCTGGTCATGACCAAATTGGACGGCACGGCGCGGGGAGGGATCGTCCTGGGCATTTCCCACGAATTCCAGGTCCCCGTAAAGTATATAGGAGTGGGAGAGCGTCTGGACGATCTTCAGGTGTTTGACCGCCGGCGCTTCGTCGCGGCTCTATACGGGGATCCGCAGACATAATGGCGGCTTCCGATTGCTCCACAGCCGGGAAACAGGGCGTGCCCAGAGTTGTATCGGCTAGCGTAGCGCAGCAGCTTTGACGCCACGCAGAAAGCATGTCCGCGAAAGAACAGCTTACCAGGTTTTTGCATCCGAGAAAGTACATGCATAGAGACTCGGTTTGGTGCCTCCTGATGGGGTGGGCCGCCGCGCTCTGGTGCGTCCTGGCGGTGCTGCCCACGGGTACAAAAGCGCAGGAATCCGTCCGCTTTTTCGTGGATGCCGTCAGCATGCGCGGTGACGATTCGGCGGCTGCAACGCGCGTCGATCTTTATACCAGGATCTCGTACGCGGACCTGACTTTCCGGGGAACGCCGGACGGCTTTTTGGCCACTTACGAGGTTCGGGCAGAGATCTCCGTATTGGACAAGCGGGGCTACCCCGCATCAGTGATCCAGTCACCGCTATGGGAGCAGTCGCTGCGCGAGGACACGTTTGAACCAACGCAGTCGCAGGACACGCACGACTACACCACGCACTCCGTTTATCTGGCGCCCGGACGCTACGAGGTCGCCTTCGAATTCCTTGACCGCAATTCCGGCGCTACGGCCCTGCGCGAGCGGATCATCGACGTGCGTCGATCTTTCGCGTACCCCGGCCATCAGCGACATAGTCCTGCTGCGCGGCTCCGACGCGGAGACAAACACCATCCTTCCGCGCGTAACCCGCGCGGTGTCATCCGACGGTGTTGCGTTCGCGATCTACTACGAGTTGTATACCAGCGAAGCCGACTCCCTGGACGTAATCACGACGGTGGAGCCTCAGCCCGCAGGCAGATCGCTGTTCGGAATGCCCGTTCGGGAACACGCGCCTGCCGCGGTTTTCTCGTCCACGGAGAGCATGCTCCTCGCCAGGGGCCTCCGGCAGGTTGTTTCGCAAATCCCGGCTTCCGATCTGGACGTTGGGCAATACGTGATCCGGCTGGAACTGGCCCGGCGCTCCGGGGAGATTGTTGACGCCGCCGAGCGCACGTTCTTCGCCCGCTGGAGCGGGCTTGCCAGCTACTTGTCCGACCTTGACCAGGCCATTGACCAGCTCGTGTATTTCGCCAGGAGCCGGGAAATAAGCCACATACGAAGCGGCCAGACACAAGCCGAAAAGCTCAGACGGTTCCGGGAATTCTGGCGCGAGAGGGATCCGACGCCACGCACCGACCGCAACGAGCGCATGGAGGAGTACTACTTCCGCATCGATTACGCGAATCGAAACTTCGGCAGTTCGGAGGACGGCTGGAAGACGGACCGGGGCCAGGTACACGTTCTGCACGGCTTTCCGGATCACGTCAGTCGACAACCATTCCGCTTTGATACCGAGCCATGGGAAATCTGGTACTATTATGGTATAGGACGCCAGTTTGTCTTCGTGGACCAGACAGGCTTCGGTGATTTCGAGCTCGTTGTGCCCATCTGGGACGAACGCACCCGCATCAGATAGCCTCCATGCGGCAGCGCGAGGCGCCTCCACGCCTGGTCTTCATGGGCACGCCCGATTTTGCCGTGCCCTCCCTCAGAGTCCTGGTGGAGCACGGCCTGGCTCCCGTGGCGGTCGTAACGGGGCCGGACCGGCACCGCGGACGCGGGCGTCGCCGATTACCCTCAGCCGTCAAGACTGCCGCACTCTCCCTGGA
Source organism: Rhodothermales bacterium (assembly GCA_965207385.1). Taxonomy (GTDB): domain Bacteria; phylum Bacteroidota; class Rhodothermia; order Rhodothermales; family Bin80; genus CAZXEU01. The sequence continues at coordinate 935,020 of CBDBLZ010000021.1, read as the reverse complement.
CTTGCGGCCCATCCTTCAGCCGGAATCCGTTCGGGACCCTGCCTTTGCGGCACAGCTGGCAGCCCTCGAGCCGGATATCATCGTCGTGGTGGCTTTCAGGATCCTCCCCAGAAGCGTATACAGCGTAGCCAGGCTGGGAGCCTTCAACCTGCATGCTTCGCTGCTGCCGGCCTATCGCGGAGCGGCACCGATAAACCGGGCTCTCATGGCCGGTGAGACCGTGACCGGCGTCACCACATTCTTCCTGGAAGAGCGGGTGGACACCGGCGCCATGATTCTGCAAGAGAGACTGGAAGTAGGCCCAAATGACAACGCCGGTCTGGTACACGACCGGCTGATGGCCGTAGGCGCGGAAGCGGTCCTCGAGACCGTGCGGCTCATAGCAGCCGGCCCGGTGGAGGCGCAGCGCCAGTGCAGCGCCAACGTTTCCGCGGCACCGAAAATATTTCCGGAAGACTGTCGCATTCCGTGGCATGCGTCCGCAGAGCAGGTTCACAATCACTGCCGCGGGCTCTCGCCGCACCCGGGCGCCTGGTGCCTCCATCAAGTTGTGCAATTGAAAATCCTGGACACGCGCCCCTGTGCCGGCCAGGGCGCCCCGGGTACCATACTGGATGCAGGCAGGGGCAGGCTGATTGCAGCATGTGGCCGTGGAGCCATCGAAATTCGGTACTTGCAGCAGCAAGGCCGAAGACGCCTCCGTGCGGCAGACTTCCTGAACGGCTATGCCTTGCCCGTCGGCAGCGTGTTGGAGTAAGCCGGCACGAACATGGCTCATGCGCTTATCATGCCGGGCAGGTCACGACGATCGCCCGGCCCAGGCGCCGAACCTCGCCCCGCTGATTGCGTAATTGGGCGGTTTGTTGCACAACCCGAACGCCATTCATGCCGCAATTCGATCTCGCCCGCACAAACGAGCTTATTGCAGCCGAGAGTGCATTTGTGGACGATCTGCAACGCGAGATATCTCGCGTGGTCGTCGGGCAACAGTACATGATCGAGCGTCTGATGATCGGGCTGCTGGCAGCGGGACATGTGCTGCTCGAAGGGGTCCCGGGGCTTGCCAAGACGCTCACCGTCAGTTCACTCGCACAGTCCATTGGCACGGAATTCCGGCGCATACAGTTTACGCCGGACCTCCTGCCCGCCGATCTTTTGGGCACGCTGATCTACAACCAGGCTGACGGCAGCTTCTCCATCAAGAAGGGCCCTCTGTTTGCAAATCTCATTTTGGCCGACGAGATCAACCGGTCGCCGGCCAAGGTCCAGAGTGCGCTCCTGGAGAGCATGCAGGAGCGCCAGATCACTATCGGCGACACAACATTTGCGCTGGAAGAACCCTTCCTGGTCCTGGCTACGCAGAACCCCATTGAGCAGGAAGGCACCTATCCGCTTCCGGAAGCCCAGGTGGACCGGTTCATGATGAAGATCAAGGTCGGCTACCCGGACCGGGAGGAAGAGCTGGAAATCATGCGCAGGATGGCCAGGACCGGGTCCCGGGCATCCATCCGCCCTGTCGCAGGCCCGGACAAGATCCTGTCGGCACGCCTGGTGCTCAACGAGCTATACATGGACGCAAGCGTTGAAGCGTACATAGTCGACCTGGTTCTGGCAACCCGCGAGCCCACCAGGTATGGTCTGGAGGCACTGGAGCCGCTCATCGACTTCGGCGCATCGCCGCGGGCATCGATCAACCTCAACCTGGCTGCCCGCGCACACGCCTTCCTGCGGCACCGTGCGTACGTCACACCGGAAGACGTTCGGTCCATTGCCCTGGACGTCATGCGCCACCGAGTAACGATCACATACGAGGCGGAAGCCGAAGAGCTGGAGCCGGACGACATCGTGCAGCGTGTTCTGGAATCCATAGAGGTTCCGTAGCTGCCTTGCGCGGGCACCTGTCAATGTCAGAGCACGCACCCAGGGCAATATCGGCTGCTGGTCCGGATACCAGTCCCGCCTGAAAGGGATACCACTTTGATCGCGAAGTCTTGGCGGAAAACGACTTGCTGATGCACTACTGCCAGGGTCCGCCGGTATCTTCTCCGGGCGTCCGGCCTGGCGGCCTGAACAATGCGTAGCTTCTTCCGTTACCCGGCATACAGTATTTCGAGCATTACATTGAATAATGGCTTTTATTGACATGAATGACAGAGGCAAGTATATTGCCGGTTAGCCTTGGCGTGCCCATAGTATATCTATGCAAAAACGACGCTACTACGAGTTCAACCCGGACAGTTGCGCCTTTGAAGAGGTGAATGATCACCCAAGGCCGCGTTGGGTGGCCGTATCGGCGTGGGTGCTCGGCGTTGTGCTGGTCTGTGGAGCCTTGTTTGTCATTGACTACAAGTTGGAGTCACCGCAGGAATTGGTGTTGCAAGCCGAGAACGATGCCCTGCGGCGGCAGATTGCCCGGGCGCATGATCAATACGACGTTTTTTCGGAAAGACTTGACGAAATATCCCAGACGGATCAGCAATTGTACGGCCTCCTGTTGCAGGCAGAGGAAGTATCCGACGATGTGCGACAGGTTGGCGTCGGTGGAAGTGATGTATACGAAGAATTTGATCGCTATTCGGCCCCGTCGGCGAGCCTTCTTCGCATGAACTCGGAGCAGCTGGATCAGCTGGAACGCCGCATTGCGCTGCAGCAGGACCGCTACGGCGAATTGATGTCACTGGCCGTCGCTCGTCGCGACGCGCTGGATCAGCTACCGGCCATTTTGCCGGCAGACGGCATGATTGTCTCGCGCTATGGTATACGGATAGATCCCATTTTGGGGGTGCCGAAGCAGCACAACGGGCTGGATGTGGCCTTGCCGGTTGGATCACCGGTGTACGCGACCGGTGACGGCGTGGTGGAAACCGTCCGGCGCGAGAGGGCGGGGTACGGACTGTATGTGGTAGTTGCCCATCCGGATGCTGGCTACAAGACCCTGTACGCGCACCTTTCCGATACGCCTGGCCAGATCCGAAAGGGACGCCGCGTCAAGCGAGGCGATACGATTGGATTCAGCGGCAATTCGGGACGCTCGGTCGGCCCACATGTACACTACGAAGTGCACACCTGGGAAGGCAGGAAACTGAATCCGCTGACCTTTATTGCGCCGGGACTGACGCCCGAGCAATACCAGGCTATGCTTGCATCCGCGGATACCCAGTCCCTGGATTAGCGCAGCCGAAGTCGGGCGTCGGGTGGTTTGCCGATTGGTTGCAAAAGACCCAATACATCAACACGGATAACGTATATTCGTGCCCATCTGATAGCTACGGTACCATTAGTACACCATGGGATACTGGACCCTAGAACTGGCGTCCTATCTGGAGGACGCGCCCTGGCCCGCTACGCAGGATGAGCTGATAGATTACGCCGAGCGGACTGGTGCACCACTGGAGGTTGTGGAAAACCTCCAGGAACTTGAAGATGACGGTGAGCCGTACGAGAGCATAGAAGAAATCTGGCCTGATTTTCCAAGCGCAGACGACGACTTCTACTTTCTGGACGAGTAGTGGCGCGGCGTGCCGTGCAGGTGCCGCTGATGCTCCTGTGGCTTGCCGGCGCCCCGCTAACAGCAATCGCGCAGGAATCCGGCCGCATTCTTGTTGAAGAAGTACGATTCTCGGGGAATGTCCACTTCCCGGACACAGAGCTTGGCAGTCGCATCCAGACAGCGCCCAACCGCCGCTTCCTGACCATCCACGGTTTCCACTGGTGGCGGTGGATTTACGAGGTCGGGGACTCAGGGGTGCTCGGCGACCGCATCGGGAACGTGCTCAAGATGAACGGAGAGCCGCCGGCATGGCTTGATACGGCCGTTGTGTCGTCCGATGCCGAGCAGCTGCGACTGTTCTATGCCAGTGAAGGGTTTCGGGAAGCGCGCATTGGCGCCCGCATCGATACGGCGGCGAGCCGTGCAACCGTGGAATTCGAAATCCGCCCGGGCACGGCTACCCATATCCGGCGGGTATCCTTTTCGGGACTGGAAAACCTGACGCCCGCCCGGCGTCGGGAACTGGTCAGCAATTCGCTGCTGGCTCCGGAGGATCCGGATTCGGACGGTGCCACATATCGCGCCCGGGCCCTGAGGTTTTCGGAGCCGCTGCTTGTGGACGAGCGCCGCCGCCTGCTCACGCTGCTTCGGGACGCCGGCTACGCCGCCGTCACCAGAGACTCCATCAGGGCCATCGTCATTCCGGCATCGCCGGATTCATTTGATGTGGAGATGCGCATCAGGCCGGGGCCCCGGTACCGGTTTGGACCCGTTCACTTCGATATCGAAGGGCCCGACGAATCCGGCATCGTGCGGGCTGATTCGATTGCAGGGGAGGGCCCGATGCAATCCGTCAGCTGGCGTATCCGCGGCGACCGCACGCTGGGCGAAGCTCTTCTGCTGCGTTCCCTTCGTGCCGAACCCGGACGGTGGTACAGCCAGTCAGAGCTTCTGGCAACCAAGCGCAGGCTTGAGGCTTCGGGAGTCTTCTCGTTTACCGGCATTGAGTCCCGGGCACCCGTGGACTCCCTGCTGCCCCAGTTGATCACGATCCGAAGCCGGCCCCGGCATCGGTTTCAGCTTGAGTCATTCGCACTTCAGAGCAGCGGCGTTCTGGGCGGTGTCGGAAACGAACTTGGAGCCGGACTTGGTCTCTCGTATGAAAACGGCAACCTCTTTGGAAACGGCGAACTGCTGCGCCTGGCCTCTACCGGATCCATTGCTGCGGACGTGGACTCAACGGTGTTTTCTTCCGCCCAGGCAGAGATCACCGGCTCCTTGACGCTGCCCTACCTCCCCGGCCCCGCGGGCAGGCTGGACCGCGCGATGGAACTCTACCAGGCCCGTACCAGACTCTCCCTGAGCCTGATTACGGCCCGGCGAGAGGACTTGCGGCTCATCATCCGGGGCAGGGGCACCGCCCGCGTGCGACTTGAATTGCAGCATGCGCGCCTGTTGACGTCGTATGTGGACGTGCTAGATATCAGCCTCAGCAATCCGGACACGCTCGGCGGCTTCCAGGAACGCTTCCTGGACCGCATTCTAGGCGGCGACGGCGACGTGTTCCCGGCAGATCCCGTCCAGCGGGCCCGCATCCTGGAAGACTACACGCAGCCTCAGATCAACAATGCACTGCGGTATACGGTAAGCGCCGCCAATGTCAATCCGCTGCGCCGCGACCAGGGATACAGCTATGAGGCAGCGGTGGAGGTAGGAGGGAATCTTCCGTATCTGCTGGACAACTACGTCTTTACCAGGCGGACCCTGGAAGGCAGTCTGCCTGGACTCCCGGGCATCAGCGGCCGCTCCACGAGCAGGCTGAACTATCGACAGTACGTACGCATCGTGGCGGACCTTCGTCGCTACGAACGGCTTGCTCCGGCGACTGTCCTGGCATGGAAAGTGATTGGAGGCTGGGCCCACCCGACCGGGAGGGCACGCGTAGTGCCGTTCGACCGGCGCTTCTACAGCGGTGGCGCCTCCAGCGTCCGCGGCTGGCGGCTCCGTGAGCTCGGCCCGGGTGGAGCCAGCTTCCAGGCAGGAGCAGAGTCCAACCGGTCGGCAACCAATGTTCTGGGCGGCGACATCAAGATCGAATCCAGCGCCGAGCTCCGGCAAACCATGCTGCGCGGACTGTTCGCAGCCAACTGGATCATGGCCGTCTTTGCGGACGCCGGAAACGTGTGGTTCGGGCCCCGAAACCCCGGCTTTGCCGAACTGGGTGCCGCCGCTCCGACGGGGCGATTCGCGGTTGGCCGGTTCTATCGCGAAGTCGGTGTTGGTGTTGGCGTTGGTCTTCGCCTGAACTGGGAATACCTTGTGGCCAGGTTTGACGTTGCAGTGCGTGCCCATGACCCCGCCAAACCCGACGCCGGCCTGTTCCCTACCGGTCTTCGCGAACCCACGGTCTATTTCCGCATCGGACATGCCTTCTGAGAGCGCCCGTGCACAACCTTGGGGCAAGTGCGATTTCCCGGCAGTACATTGCCAGACGAATGCCGGTGCCGCAATCGCATAAGGGTAAACAGGCCTGCCACTGGGAATCGTTGACATGGCTGGCGGCCATGCGTCGGCTCAGCGGTGCCCGGCCCTTCGGCCTGCCCTACCCTTGCGCCTCGCCTTACATGGCAGCGCCGTTTGCCATTTCTACAAGTCAGGCCACCCTTTGCGTAAGTGGGCTCCCGGACAGCCCCCCGCAGGCGTGCGCGCTGTATAGCCGGGAGCCGTTTGGCTTCGAATGCGCTAGTGGGCGGTAACAGGTCTTTCCGGTGTGGCCATGGCAACCAAAGCATTTGTTACGGGCGGTACCGGCTTTATCGGCAGCCATCTCGTCGAGGCCCTGCTTGACAGGGGAGGCTGGGAAGTCCGCTGCCTCATCCGAAGCAGGCCGAAGTGGCTTTCGGGCCTGGACATTGTCCCCGTTGCGGGAACGCTATTTGATACAGAAGTCGTGCAGGAGGCGCTGCGTGACGTTGACTATGTCTTTCATCTCGGGGCCGTAACCCGCGCCCGGTCGTGGCAAGTTTTCTGGCGTGAAAACGTGTGCGCCACGGAAGAGCTGCTGCGTAGCATAAGCCGCGCCAGCTCGTCCGTCACCAAGCTGGTGCTGGCAAGCAGCCTTGCCGCGGTAGGCGCCGCCCGGCAGAAAGTGGTGGATGAGTCTGCACCGCTTTGTCCGATTACCCGCTACGGCAAGAGCAAGGCCGAGATGGAAGCTCTCCTCGGCACGCCAGCCGGCGAAGAGCATGTGCTCGTGACGGATGTGCCCTGGTGTGTCGTGCGACCCCCCGCCGTTTACGGACCGCGAGAAATGGACATATACAACTTCGTCAAGGCCGTAAGCCGGGGCGTATGCCCCGTCATTCGCGGCATAGGCGACTTCTCTCTCGTGCACGTACGGGATCTGGTGCAGGGCATTCTGCAGGCGGCCGAATGTGAGAAAACCACTGGTGAAACGTATTTTCTTGGCAGTGACCAGGCTTGTTCGTGGGACCAGCTGCACGGGGCCGCAACAGCAGCCCTCGCTCGCCGGGCGCTGCGCGTGCCGATCGCGAGGCAGCTTATCCGGCCGGCAGGGGCCGTTGCGGAGCTTGCGGGTCTCGTCACTGGCAGATATCCTCCGTTCAATCGGGAAAAGGCGCGTGAATTCCGTTATGCCGCCAAGATTTGCTCTTCCGCGAAGGCCATGCGGGATTTCGGTTATCGACAGACTGTGTCCTTGGAGGAAGGACTCCGGGAAACCATTTCCTGGTACCGCGAGCGCGGAATGCTGACCTAGAGGCATCTCATCCGGCACCAGGCACACCAGGGCAACGCTAGACATGCTTGGATTCAACACGGGATACGTAGAGGAGCTGTACAAGAAATTCCTGAAGGACCCGGGGAGTGTCAGTGGCAGCTGGCAAGACTTTTTTGCCGACTACAGGCCCAGCGCTTCCTTCCTGGCCGTCGAGGAATCCCGGCCGGAAAAGGCGCCCTCTGTGCCGTCCACGCCCCCCTCCGCTGCCGGCAGAGATGCTGCAAGCGAGGCACCGGCGCCGGCAGATGCCGAGGTTCACGACATCCGTGGCCCCTCGGCCAGGCTGGTCCAGAACATGGAGAGCAGCCTTTCCATTCCCACGGCTACGTCCGTGCGCACGGTGCCTGTCAAGCTGCTGATTGAGAACCGCACACTCATAAACCACCACCAGCGGGGCGCCGGCGGACTCAAGGTTTCCTTTACACACATCATCGCCTTTGCCGTAGTGCAAGGGCTCAAACGCTTCCCCAACCTGTGCTCCTCTTTTCGGCGCGAGGGTGCGAGGCCTCAGCAAGTGCGTTCCACGACCATCAACCTCGGACTCGCGATGGATACGGAAAGGCGCGGCAAGCGGAGCCTGGTCGTCCCCAATATTCGCGGTGCGGACAAGATGACATTTGCCCAGCTCCTGGGCATCTACAACGACATTGTCCGGCGCGGCCAGCGAAACAGGCTGCAACTGTCCGACTTCGCCGATACAACGGCCACGCTGACCAACCCGGGCATGATCGGAACGAGTTTGAGCGTACCCCGCCTGATGCCGCTCCAGGGCGTGATAGTCGGCATCGGCGCCATAGGATACCCGCCGGAATACCAGGCACTGCCCCCGGATTCGGTGAGCAAGGTAGGCCTCTCACCGGTAATGACCATCACCTCAACCTACGATCACCGCATTATTCAGGGAGCGGAGAGCGGCGCGTTCCTCTCCCATGTGACCGAACTGCTGCTGGGCAATCACGAATTCTACAACAGCATTTTTGAAGATCTGGAGGTTCCGTATCCGCCCTTTGTCCTCAGTTCGGATTCCACTCCGCAGCTTGGTGGCTATCGGGAAGCGGGCGCGGAGATGAACATGATCCAGAAGCAGGCACAGGTCATGATGTTGATCCGGGCCTTTCGCGTGCGGGGCCATTTGCAGGCCAATACCAATCCGCTCGGCTACCGGTGGAGCTATCATCCGGAGCTGGATCCCGCGCAGTATGGTCTTACTGTGTGGGATCTGGACCGGGAATTCGTAACGGGGGGACTGGGAGGAAAGGACGTGCTCCCCTTGCGGGACATCCTGAACATTCTGCGAGCCACGTATACGCGGCGGGTAGGGGTCGCCTTCATGCACATCTCTGATCCCGCGGAAAAGCGGTGGCTGCAGGAGCGCATAGAGCCCACTCATACTTCAGACGACCTGTTTCTGGGAAACACAGAGCATGTGCTTCACATGCTGAACGCTGCGGAAGCATTCGAGCGATTCCTGCACACGCGCTACATCGGTCAGAAGCGGTTCTCTCTGGAAGGAGGCGAAAGCCTCATTCCGATGCTGGATACCATCATTTCGGATGCCGCCCACCAGGAAGTGCACGAGGTGGTAATCGGGATGGCCCATCGGGGCCGTCTGAACGTCCTGGCCAATATCCTGAACAAGTCGTACGAAGCGATTTTTTCCGAATTCGAAGGCAACCTGGATCCGGAAACGATCTACGGCTCCGGTGACGTGAAGTACCACCTTGGGGCTACAAGCACGTACAGCACCGAGGACGAGTCGACCATTGAGCTAACCCTGGCCTCCAACCCTAGCCACCTTGAGGCCGTCAGCCCCATCGTGCAAGGCATGGTTCGGGCGAAGCAGGACATGCTCACGGCCACCGAGAATCCGCGTCTTCCCGGCGGCGACGTCCATGATGCGGTCATTCCGCTCCTGATTCACGGAGACGCCGCATTTGCCGGTCAGGGTGTCGTGGCCGAAACGCTCAACTGCAGCCAGCTTCAGGGCTATCATACAGGCGGCACAGTCCATATCGTCATCAACAACCAGATCGGATTCACTACAGGTCCAAGCGAGGCGCGCAGCTCCACGTATGCCACAGACGTGGCACGGCTCATTGAAGCTCCCATCTTTCACGTCAATGGCGACGATCCGGAAGCGTGCGTCCGCGTGGCGCGACTGGCCCTGGACTTCCGTCAGGTTTTCAACAAGGACGTGGTCATCGACATGCTCTGCTACCGCCAGCACGGGCACAACGAGGGCGACGAGCCTACCTATACCAATCCGATTCTCTACAAAACCATCGAGAGCAAGCGGTCGCCGCGCAAAATCTATACCGAGATGCTGCTGACACGCGGGGCCATGTCTCCCGAGCAGGCAGAACAGCAGCTGGACAGCTTCCACCGCATCCTTCAGCAGGCTTTTGAACGCACTAAGGACCTGAAGGAAAAGGAAGCCGGGCAGGTGCTTGACAGGTATTTCGAGTTGCCTCCGGAGCCCCTGCCTGAAGTGGACACCCGTGCAAGCAAACAGGACCTTGAAGCCACACTGAATGCACTGGTAACCGTTCCGGCGGAATTTACCGTCCATCCCAAACTGCTCCGGCAATTCCAGCGACGGGATCAGACCATAAGAAAGCAGAGACGCATAGACTGGGCATCCGCCGAGGCGCTGGCATTCGGCTCGCTGCTATTGGAGGGCACTCCCGTGCGCCTGAGCGGCCAGGATTCGCGGCGCGCCACATTCAGCCAGCGGCACGCTGTGGTGTATGACCAGGTTACGGGCGGCGAGCACGTCCTTCTCAATCACATCCGCGATGGCCAGGCACGGTTTTACATTTACGACAGCCTGCTGTCCGAATACGCCGTTCTGGGATTCGAATACGGTTATTCGGTCGCCTACCCGGAGGCGCTGGTAATCTGGGAGGCGCAGTTCGGCGATTTCTCGAACGGAGCGCAAATCGTGTTCGACCAGTTTCTTTCCGCCGCTGAAGAAAAGTGGTATCAGCGCAGCAGCCTCGTAGTACTGTTGCCCCACGGATATGAAGGCCAGGGACCCGAGCACTCGTCAGCACGCCTTGAGCGGTTTCTTCAGATGTGCGCCGAAGACAACATGATTGTGTGCAATCTCAGCGCGCCCGCCAACTATTTTCACGCGTTGCGCAGACAAGTGCGGCTGGAAATCAAGAAGCCCCTGATCCTGATGACGCCGAAGAGCCTGCTGCGCCATGCAATGGCGGTCTCGGATCTTGCCGAGCTGTCCGGTGCAGCGTTCAGGCCCGTAATTCCTGCCGAGAACAATCCCGCAGATGTAAGAAGACTTGCCTTTTGCAGTGGCAAGGTGTACTACGACCTGGTACAAGCCCTGGAGCAGGAGCCGGACAAGAAGGAGGCCATCGCTCTTGCGCGCATCGAGCAGTTCTATCCCTTCCCTGAAGACGACGTGCGCGCGGAAATCAAGCGGTACGAGAGCGCGGATTCCTTCTTCTGGGTGCAGGAAGAACCGGAGAACATGGGCGCCTGGTCCTTTCTCAGACACCGCCTGGACGCCGTGCTGGCAGAGGTGCGCGGACACGAGTTCCGCACGCGTTATGCAGGACGCGTAGCCAGCGCGAGCCCCGCTACCGGAAGCAGCATGGTCCACAATCTGGAGCAGGAACGCCTGCTCCGCCAAGCCCTTGCGCTGTAACTAGTAGCGCCTGTTGTGCTTGCGAGCGTTGCGCGCCGCCTTTTCCTTGGCGATTCTTCGCTCTTCCGAAGGCTTGGCATACGACATATTCTGACGGTAAAGCCGAAGCACGCGGCTGCGATTGACCGCCCGCTTGAACCGCCGAAGGGCACGATCGATATTCTCCTTGTCGCGGACCTTAACGCCGATGCCTATATGATGGGGCAAATGATCTACCTCTATTCCTGTGTGAGTCGCCTGCTATCAGGGCGCGTTAGTACCAGTGCCTTGCATACAGGTTCCATGCCATGACGTCGGGAAAAGAGCCCTTCGCGATCGTGCTGGCAACGCGCAATGCCGGCAAGGTGTCGGAAATGCGGGCATTGCTGCAGCAGCTTCCCGTTCGCATCCATTCGTCCGAGGACCTGACCGCGGTCCCCCTCGTGGAGGAAGACGCGGATACACTCGCGGGCAATGCGGCAAAGAAGGCCATGGCCTTTCACGAGGTGACCGGGCTGCCTTCGCTCGCCGACGACACGGGCCTGAGCGTAAGGGCGCTCGGCGGTCGCCCCGGTGTGCATTCGGCGCGCTTTGCCGGGCCGGACTGTGATGCAGAGGACAATCGCAGGCTGCTGCTCGATGAGCTGCGCGACTTTGATGACCGCAGCGCGTCGTTTACAACCGTGATTGCCTATGCAGACACGCAAGGCCTGCTGTTCTTCGAAGGCACCTGCAGCGGCCGCATACTCCGCAAAGAGCGCGGAAGTGGCGGTTTCGGCTACGATGCCCTGTTCTGCGCCGATGGACATTCCCGCTCGTTTGCCGAGCTCACTCGCGCCGAGAAAAATGCTGTGAGCCATCGGGGGAAGGCTCTGCGGGCTTTCCGCGAATACATGCACTTGCGACTGGTGGCCGGCCATGATTGCCCTGATACAGCGCGTATCTGAAGCGTCCGTCGCCGCAAACGGAAACGAGACCGCGGCCATCGGCTCCGGCATGCTGATCCTTCTTGGAGTCAGGGACACGGATACCGGGCACGAGGCCGACTGGCTGGCACGCAAATGCGCACGGCTGCGCATTTTCCCGGACGAATCAGGTCGCATGAATCGCTCGGTCCTGCAGACCGGAGGGCAGGCGCTGGTGGTTTCCCAGTTCACGCTCTATGGCGACGCCAGGAAAGGCAATCGCCCGTCTTTTTCGCATGCGGCACGTCCGGAGCTCGCGGAAGAATGCTACCGCCGATTCGTAGCGTCGCTGCGAGAGGAGCTGCCGGCAGGCCACGTGGCCACCGGCGTGTTCGGGGCAGCCATGGAAGTGCGGCTTGCAAACGACGGACCCGTCACGCTCATCCTGGAGCGTCGCGCCGGAGAAGGTTCTCTTACGCGTCCGCTCCGATAGCCTCGCGAATCGAGGAAATCCCGTCGCGCTCGAACAGCGCAACCAGCCCCTCCTTTACCCGCTGCACCAATCTGGGCCCTTGATAAACGAGGCCCGTGTACATCTGGACCAGCGAAGCGCCGGAGCGCAGCATGGCATAGGCAGACTCCGCCGAATCCACCCCTCCGACACCAATTACAGGGATCTTGCCCCCGGTACGCTGATAGATGTAGCGCACCAGCCGTTGGGAAAGCGGGGCCAGCGGTCCCCCGCTTAGGCCCCCGGCTCCCATGCGGTTCCATCGCTCCTCCGGGAGCGACAGCATGTCCCGGTCCGGCGACGTGTTGCACGCTACAAATCCGTGCACCCCGTGCCCGAGGCTCAATTCCAGGATCTCTTCTATGTGGCTGTCAAAAACGAGCTTGGGTGTCGCAGGAGGCGCCATCTTGAGCAGAATTGGAACCGAAAGACCCTGGAGCCGGCGTTGCGTAAAGAGTACGTGCAGCAGCGCGTCCAGTGCTTCAGCGTCCTCGAACGTCTGGCCGTCTTCGGTATTGGGGCACGAAATGTTCAGTACCACGTAATCCGCCAGGGGCGCCAGCGCGTGAAAGCTCAGCCTGTAGTCCTCAATGGCCTCCGTACCGGTAACGCCCGGATCATTGGTCTTGGCCAGATTGACTCCCACGGGTATCTTGCGACGCTTCTTTTGCGCAAGCAATCGGCGCGCAACCCGTGCGGCACCGCCGCTGGGCAAACCTAGCCGGTTGATCAGGGCCTGCTCCTCCGTAAGCCGGAAAAGGCGCGGTCTCTTGTTGCCACGGCACGCACGGGCCGTAACGGATCCTATCTCAACGAATCCCATCCCCAGGGCTTCCCAGAACCGCAAGAGCGCTCCGTTCTTGTCGAAGCCGGCCGCTAGACCGATCGGATTGGGAAAGCTCAACCCAAGTACCCGGTGTCCCAGCGCGCCGTGGCCGTAGGCGTAGGCAGACTCGAGAACGCGAGGTACCAGGCGCTGTGCGAAGGTGGCCGAAAGCAACCCCGCCGCGTGCGCCAATTCCGGATCCAGCCTGAACAGCCAGGGCCGAATCCGGCTATACATTCCAGTAGCTGTGTCCGGCGATTCCACGAACGTGTCTAGTCCGCAATTTTCTGGACCCAAGCCGGCCAAATCATGCTACTACCAGCCCGGCGCAAGAAGGAATCCGAAGTGAGCTCCCTTGCGGGGCCGCTGGAATGGATACGCGTAATAGATCTCGAATACGAAGTATCCGAACAGGTTGAACCGGGCGGAACTTCCGACACTGATAACCGGCAAGCGTCCCACGCCGTCCCTCTCGAATTTCAGCAGGTCCTGAAAGCGCTCATTCCTTGTCCAGGCCAGACCGGCATCGGCAAAAGCAGTCAGCTCAAGCGGCAGATAAGGGAATTCCACCAGCCCCAGGGTCTGATTACCGAGAAGCGGCAGGCGCAATTCCGCGCTCGCCACCGCCGTGCGCGTGCCGAAAAGCCTGCTGTAGACCGAGCAGTTCGGATCCTCTGCCGGGGGCCGACACTCTTCGCCCAGATCAAACGAGTTGATGCTGTAGCCCCGTACAAAACCGGGATAGTACCAGTAACCTAGGTATTCCCGCGCGAACACGTCGGATTCGTCGGCCCCGTAGTTGCCTACGTGCATGCCCCGAACGGCGAAGGTCACCGGGCGCATGAAGAAATACCTGCGGTAATCAGCCAGTACACCGACAAACGTATTGGTCCCTACCCTGGGGGCCACCTCAAAGCGATAGCGACCTCCCTGCAGAGGAGAGGTAAATCCGAAGTTGGAGAAATCGCCCACATAGGCTACGCCCGCCTGCGCGAAGTACTCCGCATCCGGTTCGCAGAAGGCGCGGTCCGGATCATCCGGCGCCAGGTCGGAGCACTTGTCCGCCCGAATCCTGTCCCGCGCGGCGCCGCCGAAGAAGTCGTAGTTGTACTGCCAGATTTCGTAGTCGAATGCATAGCGGGTAAAGCCGCCGAATACCTCCACACGCCGCGTCGTGGAAAATGGATAGGCCGCGATGGCCATGGCCTGGTCCACGTAGATGCGATAGCGCTGCTCGAGAATCGAGTAGCCGCCGAATGCATTGAAGCTCGGATACGCCCCGCCATACAGCAAGGGGATGTGGCCGACGGCCCCCCCATAATTCAGCCGCTTGCCGCGATTCATGTAGACGGCCTGGCCTCCAACATCCTTGAAGGTCCCGTTGGCCTGTGCGACGAGCGTCAGGTTGCGGTTGCCCAGCATGTCGCTAAAGAAAAACCCTACTCCGCCGGCGACGCCGCTGCCGTAGAGACCTCCGGCAGACACGCCGATCGACGGGGGAGCTACGTAATCGAGGCGCAGCCTTGCGTCATACTTCTCTTCAGCGCTCGGTTCGCTCTGGGGCAGTCCGGTCAGTGGATCGGTAAGGTAATCGGACACGAGTCCCTCGCCGTAAGCGCTGAAAGGGGGCAAGACGCTTGCCGCCACAACCTCTTCTTCGGACGCCTCGACCGGTTCTCCCGTAGTTTCGTCCGCCTCCAGGCCAAACACGCTGTACTTGCCGTCCGAGTAGACCGAAAACAGCATGCGGCCATTCTGCGCCGCTACCGACATGGTGGGCGACGTGGACGAAATGCCGCTGACACCCGTTTTCAGCCGCGTAACACGCCACAGACTTTCGCTTTCCAGCTCGATCCGGTACACGTCAGAGAATCCGTCCTGGTCGCTGACAAAAAACAGGCTCCGACCGTCAGGGGAGAACTGGGGATTGATGTGCTTGCCGCGCGCGAAAGGCCGCAGCGTCCGGTGCTCCCCGCTCTCTACATCAATAAGCGTGAGGCGAGGGCGGGCGTAGGAAAGAGCCTCGAAATCCGTGCCGTCGGGGCCGCGGTCACTCACTACGGCGATGGTGGCGCCGTCAGGAGACCATGCAGGATGCAAGTCCGCATAGCGGTCAGCCGTCAGCTGCCGCACGCCTCCGGACGCCAGATCCATTACGTAAAGATCGCTGATGCCTCCGTCGATGCCGGAAAACGCGATGGCACCGCCATCGGGAGACCACGCAGGATTGCTAAGCGCAGAAACTCCATCAATACTGATGCGCCGCTCTATGTTGCCGGAATCCAGATCCCAGATGGCAAGCTCGTTGTCCCCCTGCGAAAACGTAACGAAAGCAAACTTGCGGCCATCAGGAGACCACGAGCCTGCCGAATTGATAAACCGGATATTGTCAAAATGCGGATTCGAACCGGTTGCCCGCAGTTTCCGAATGGTCTTGCCGGTCTCCGCATCCGCGATGAACACATTTATGTGAAACAGATCGCGCTCGGAGAGATAAGCCACGTACTGGCCGTCCGGGCTTACGACGGGCGAAATGTTCAGGTCTCCGCCGCTGATGTCTGAAGCCAGGGTGCGGCGTCCGGCACTGTCGGGGTGGACGCGGCCCTCCATAAGCGGCAGGTAGGCACTCTTTATGACCTCAGCCCATTCCTTCGACAGCGAGTCCGCCGTGATGCCCAGCGTGTACACAAACGCCGTGTCAACGCCCGTACGCCCGCTCATCTTGAACAGATTGGTAACGGCTGCATCCCCGTACTTGCCCCCGATGTAGGCGAGCACGGCCTGTCCGTAACGGTACGGGAAGTACTTGTTGCTCTTGGTCAGCTGTTCAACGGTGGGAAGGTCATCCCGAAGCGCCGCGTCGCGCATCCACATCGCAGTATGGGCATCCTCGCGCCCGACCGACAGGTACTCGGCCATTCCCTCGACAAGCCACAGCGGAATCTGTCCAAGGGCAAAATGGGAACTGTCGTTTCTGGAAAGTCCGATGTCGTACTGGAACGAGTGCACAAGCTCATGTCCCAGGACGTGGTCAGTCTCGGCATAGATGCCGGTGAGCGGCATGATGACGCGCTCCTTGAGACTTTCGGTTACACCTCCGGTCCCCTGGCCAATGGAACCCCCGATGACGTTCGTTTGCTGGAAGTCGGCATCGTTGGCATAGAGAATTACCGGCTTTCGTTCATAGAATTCTCTCAGGAATGTCCGGGAATGGCGCCGGTACCAACGCTCGCCCATACGCGCGGCGTCCCGCACCGCAACTCGCTCTTCGGGATAGTAATACCATTCGAAGTGCGGAGTCTTGAACATGCGGAAATCAAAGGTATCGTACTGGACCTTGTTGCGCCCGAACCCCTGCCCAAGTGCATCCGAAATTGGGGCCAGTAGCAGTGCAGTTACGGCCAGAAGGGACAGGTTGCGCATGAGCATGACCAAAATGTGGCGATTGGGCCGCTGAAGGCCTGCTTGTTGCATGATGGAGGTGCCATTGTGTTCCGTGCGGAACCGCGATCGGCAGTTGTTACGTTCATGGAGCATACCGCTGTCTGCAACCATGCACGAATCCCGATTCAGCATATTCACCGGCATTATCATTATCGGTGCCTCCATCCTGGGCATGCAACTGGTTCATCTGCAGATCATCAACCAGGATGAATTCTCCAGGGTCTCGCGCGGAAATGCCCTGCGCACGATGCGCGTGCTGCCGGCTCGCGGAGCCATATACGACCGCAACGGCGTGCTGCTTGTGCACAATGAGCCGATGTATACGGTTACGCTTACTCCCCGCTACTACGACACTGCGCGGACTCCGCTCTTGGCAGAGATTCTGGATATACCCGACTCCGTAATTACTGCGAAGTACCAGGAGGCCCTGAGGTGGAACCGGTACCGGCCCAGTCCGGCATTTCACGACGTGGGCTTTGCGCGCTACAGCCGTATCAAGGAAAACGCCTTTCGGCTTCCGGGGGTCGGAGAAGAGACAAACCAGAAGCGAAGGTATCTTGGGCAGTCAAAGGCGGCCCACGCCCTGGGTTACCTGCGCGAGATTGACGATCGCGAACTGGAGGAGCAGCGGCTTTCCGGCAATGAAGCCCGCTACCAATTGGGAGACTTGACGGGCAAGACGGGTGTCGAGCGCGAGTACGAGTCCTTCCTGCGCGGCATCCCGGGCAGCGCACTAAAGGTCATCAACATATACGGACTCGAGGTACGCTCCTACATGGAGGGCCGGGAAGACCGTGCGCCGCAGAGCGGCGCGGACATCCACCTGGCCCTCGACGATGGCGTGCAGGCCCTTGCCGAGTCGCTCTTCGTGGACAAGCGTGGGGCGGTGGTGGCACTGGATGTCAATACGGGCGGCATTATCACCATGGTCAGCCAACCGGATTTTGCGCCTGCGACCTTCTCCAGACCACTCGAGGATTCCACCTGGCGATACCTCACCAGCAGCTCGGACAAACCTCTGTACAACCGGGCCACAATGAACCTCATGCCTCCGGGATCAACGTGGAAACCGTTCATGTCCCTGGTGGCGCTTTCGGAAGGACTAATCCGGCCGGAGGGAGACAACAGCACGGTCTTCTGTCCGGGGTACCATCCAATGGGAGGCGGTCGCATCTTCCGTTGCCTGGGAACGCACGGAGAGCAGAATCTTGTGCAGGCTCTACAGAACTCCTGCAACACCTTCTTCTTCGAAATGGGCAGACGCATGGATCTTTCGGCTTTCCATAGCTATGCCAGCATGTTCGGATTCGGCGCTACCGCTCCCACGGACATGCGTGAACAAACGCCCGGGCTCATCCCGGATTCCGCATACTTCAACGCCAGGGATCCATCATGGGGCGTCGGCACCGTGATGAATCTGGGTATCGGGCAGGGAAACATGGGCGTTACTCCGCTGCAGCTGGCCCGGTATATCGCGGCAATAGCTTCCGGAGGCAGGCTGCCAGCTCCGCACCTGGTAGATTACCTGGAGCGTCCGGACACCGGAGAGCGCATCGTGCCGGAGGTTGTCGAGCGTTCGGAGCAGATCCCGATTGCCGAGGAGTACTTTGAACTGGTTCGCCATGCCATGCGGATGGTCATGGAGCAGGGATCGGGGCGGGCTTCGCAGATACCCGGCATTGCCACGGGAGGCAAGACGGGAACAGCGCAGGCCCCGCAAGGGATGCAGGACCACTCGGTGTTCGTGATGTTCGCCCCCTATGACGAGCCGCAAATCGCCATTGCCGTGCAGTGCGAGAATACGGGGGAGGGCGCGTGGTGCGCCGCGCCGATTGCCAGCCTGCTTGTAGAGCGATTCCTTACCGGCGAGATGCCGGCCTTCCCGCAAGTGCGCTGGGAACGGGCTCTGGGAGCAGCTAGCCAGGACACAGACGGGTAGTCCATGCGAACCTGGTATCGCAATCTGGATTACGGAGCACTGCTGCTCTGGATCGCCCTTGTATCGATCGGCCTGGTGGCCATTTACAGCGCCACACACGGACGAGCCGAAGAATTCCTGCTGGAAACCGTACAGCAGAGCTTTGAAAGGCAATTGCTCTGGCTGGGCATTTGCAGCATTGGGCTTGTCATTGCGCTTCTGTTCCCTGCGCGCTGGTACCAGCAGATATCCTATCCCCTGTATGCGGCATCCTTGCTTCTCCTTGTTGCCGCCCTTCTTTTCGGCAGGGAAGTAGGTGGCGCCAAGTCATGGCTCTACTTTGGCCCTATTGGAATTCAGTCATCTGAAATGGCCAAGGTCGGCGTGGTGCTGGCTGTGTCGCAGCTCATTGCCTCCAGGCGGGAAATGGCGCTCAGCGCCGGCCAGGTCCTTGCGACCATTGCCCTGATCGCATTGCCGGCCGGCATTGTCGTGATGCAGAATGACGCGGGAACAGCCCTGGTTTACGCCGGGCTGATACCCGTCTACCTGTTCTGGGGAGGCATTCCGCTGAATATCCTCCTTCTTATAGCCTCGCCGGCGATCGCCGGCTATCTGAGCATAATCTCGCCTCCCGCAGCGGTCGCTTTCGCCATTGCTGTCAGCCTCTGGCTGTACTGGCGGAGCAGATACGTGTCGATGCTCGTGCTTGGTGCTGTGATAAACGGAGGGGTTATTGCCGGTGCTCGCTTCGCGCTGGAGCGACTGCTCCAGCCCCACCAGGTTGCCCGAATCATGTCCTTTGCCAATCCCGAGGCCGAGGAGTTTCGTCAGGGGGTGGGCTTCCACCTCGTGCAATCGAAGGCTGCCATCGGAGCCGGTGGCCTGTTCGGACAGGGCTTCATGCAGGGAACACAGACCCAGGGACGCTACATTCCCGAACAGTCGACCGACTTCATTTTTTCCGTCATTGGCGAGGAATGGGGGTTCGTTGGCGCAATCCTTGTAATCGGACTCCTGAGCCTGTTCATCCTGCGGATAATCCGTATGGGCGCCCAGATTCGCCATCCGTTCGGTGCCATGATCGCCGCGGGAGCAGCAGGCGCCTACATGATCCATGTCTTCATAAACGTGGGAATGGTTCTGGGCCTGCTACCCGTAATCGGTATCCCGCTCCCCTTTCTTTCGTATGGCGGTTCTGCACTGCTAACCAACACGGCGATGCTGGCCATCGTACTCGCCCTGTATATGCGACGCGACGACTTTTCCGTGTATGCCTATCCGCGCAGCCGCCTGCGAGGCGGTGATTATGGGTTCA
The DNA here is from genome assembly GCA_965207385.1 of Rhodothermales bacterium. GTDB lineage: Bacteria > Bacteroidota > Rhodothermia > Rhodothermales > Bin80 > CAZXEU01. The sequence continues at coordinate 915,163 of CBDBLZ010000021.1, read as the reverse complement.
AGGGGGCGTAGTTTTAGCCGGCAACTGGGAGGCAAGCTTGGAGACTATCGTTATCGGCCTTGGCGCCGTAGGCAGTGCCGCGCTGTACCACCTGACTGAGTTGGGAGTGCGCGCCCTCGGTATTGACCGTTTCGCACCGCCGCATACCATGGGCTCTACCCACGGGGGCAGCCGCATAATTCGCAAGGCGTATGCAGAAGGCCGCCAGTACCTGCCTCTGCTCAAACGCGCCTACTCCCTTTGGCAGCAACTGCAAGAGCAATGGGACGAATCCCTGTATGAGCTGTGCGGCGGACTCAATATCGGCCGGCCTGGAAGCGGATTTGTCGAAAGCGCCCGGCGCAGCGCGGAAGTCATGGGCTCGACCCATGAATACATGTCGGCCGAGGACGCGCGCCGCGCTTGGCCGGCCTTTCATATTCCCGAGGACTGCGCTGTTCTATTCGATACGGAAGCAGGGTACATCAGGCCCGAACGCTGCGTGGCCGCGCACCTGAGCCTCGCCGCCCGCGCCGGCGCCACCATTGTGCGCAACGAGGAGGTCGTATCCTGGGGCCCTGATGGCTCGGGTTTCGCAGTGCGCACCCGAAATCAAAGCTATCTGGCAGATCACGTTATCATCTGCTCCGGTGCCTGGATAGCGGACCTGGTTGCCGACCTGCGACCCCTTCTCAGCATCGAGCGCGTCACCAATACCTGGTTCAAGCCACGCGACCCGGAGCAGCAGTTTGGCCCCGAGCGCTGCCCCGTGTTCATGTACGAATACGACGGAACCGATATTCTATATGGCATGCCCGATCTCGGCCGCGGAGTAAAGGCCGGCCTCCATTATGCGGGCAAGCTCCATGAAAAGGTCAGCAGTGTTGACCGAAGCGTTCACCGCAGGGACATGGCGGCAACTGCCGTCCGGCTGGAGCGGCTGCTGCCGGACGCCGTGGGAGAAGCTGCTCACGCCGCGGTGTGCCTGTACACGAACACGCCCGACAAGCACTACTATATAGGTGCACCGATGGAGGGCGTAGCCATGGCCAGCGCCTGCTCGGGACACGGCTTCAAGGTATCATCCGCCGTCGGCGAAGCTCTGGCCCAGATTTCGGCAGGCAAGCCCCCGAAGGTCAGTGTCGACGCCTTCCAGTGGCGCTGGTAGGGCGCAATCACCGGATACACGGGACATGAAGGAGTATCTGGACGCTGTGCTGCGCCGCCTGGTGGCAACCATGGAAGGTGTCCCCGCTGATTTTGCGCCGGAGCTGAGCATCCCGGCCGACAGGAGCCACGGCGACCTGGCTACCAACTGTGCCTTCAGACTGGCCCGCTACCTGCGGAAGAATCCGCGCGCCATAGCCCAGGAGATGGCGCACCGCCTTTCGGGCGAACTGCTCGACCCTGCAATGATCAGCTCGTGCGAGGTGGCCGGTGCCGGTTTCATCAACTTTCGATTTGCCCACAGATACCTGCATCGGAAACTGGAGGAGTTGCTCCAGGAAGGCGAAGCGTTTGGACGAACCCGTGCTCACGCGGGCAAGACGGCACTCGTGGAATTCGTAAGCGCCAATCCCACGGGCCCATTGACCATCGGGCACGGACGCAATGCCGTTCTCGGCGACACCATTGCCAATCTCCTGGAGTGGACGGGCTACGACGTCAGCCGCGAGTACTACTTCAATGACGCCGGTCGCCAAATGCGTGCCCTCGGAGCGTCCGTGCGGGCACGGTATGCGGAAGTTTTGGCGCAGAAGACGGGGGCACCACCGAAATACGCGTTTCCGGAAGACGGCTACGAAGGCACCTATATCGTCGACATTGCGCGCTCGCTGGCGCGCGACCACGGAAGCGATCTGCTGTCCGCCTCCGAGATCACGCCCTTTGTAGCGGCCGCCGAAGAGGCCATCTTCACCGACATCAAGAAGACGCTGGGGCGGCTCGGCATCGAGATGGACTCCTACTTCAACGAGCGCACGCTCTACAACAGTGGCGCAATCGAGGAAGTACTCGAAGCCCTGGACGACTACCTGGACCGCCGGGACGATGCTGTATGGCTCCGAACGTCCGAGCTGGGCAAGGACAAGGATACCGTTCTGGTCAAGAGCACGGGCGAGCCTACCTACCGGCTCCCGGACATTGCCTATCACCGCGACAAGTACGCTCGGGGCTACGACGTGATGATAAACGTCTTTGGAGCGGATCACATTGCGACGTACCCGGACATCATGCGGGCCCTTTCCGTGCTGGAGTATGACACGCGCAGACTGGAAGTGATCATCTACCAGTTCGTGACGCTGGTTCAGGGGGGCAGGGAAGTCAAGATGAGCACGCGCAAGGCCAGATTCGTGACACTGGACGAGCTCCTGGACGAGGTCGGAGAGGACGTTACCCGGTACTTTTTCCTGATGCGCTCTGCGGGCAAGCATCTCGATTTCGACATGGACCTTGCGCGGGAATCCAGCGACAAGAATCCCGTGTTCTATCTCCAGTATGCGCACGCTCGCATCTGCTCCATCCTCAAGAAGGCCCTGGAGGTAGGATTTGAGTTCAGCTCCCGGGTCGATTCTTCCTCACTGGAGTCGGAGCCGGAGCTCCAGTTGATCAAGGAACTGGTTCGCTTTCCCGAGGCACTCACCCGCAGCGCAGCCGCAAGGGAGCCTCATCGCATGGGCACATACCTTCGCGGTGTGGCAGAGGCGTTCACGCGCTTCTACCACGAATGCCGTATCATTGGCGAAGAGCGTGATCTGGCCACGGCGCGCATGGCTCTTTCGCAAGCCACGCGCATAGTGCTCTGCAATGGCCTGGCCGTTCTTGGACTCTCCGCACCCGAGCAGATGTAGGCCCCCATGAAAGTCGCATTTCAGGGCGAAACGGGTGCATTCAGCGAAGCGGCCGTCCGGGCACTCTATAGGGAGTCGGTGGCGGTGCCCAAGGTGTCGATGGAAGCCGTGTTCGACGCCGTATCCGGCGGAGAAGTAGAGCGGGGCGTGGTCCCGATCGAGAACTCGCTCTTTGGCAGCGTGCACGTAAACTACGACCTGCTGCTGGATAGCGACGTTCGGATTGTAGACGAAGTCCAGGTTCGCATCCGGCACCATCTCATGGCGCTGCCCGGAACGCCGCTTTCCGAAATCAAGTCCGTCTTTTCCCACCCGCAAGCATTGGGCCAGTGCCAGGACTACCTGCGCTCGATGCTGCCCCTGGCCAAGGTGATCCCGACCTACGACACGGCCGGGGCCGCGCAAATGGTGGCAAGCCAAGAACTTGCGAACGGCGCCGCCATTGCCTCAAGGCGTGCGGCAGAGCAGTATGGACTACAGGTGATTGCCGCCAGCATCGAGAGTCACCACGAGAACTTCACGCGATTCCTGGCACTGGCAGCCGAAGGTGCGCCCGCGTCCGCGAAAGCGAGGGCGATGCCCTTCAAGACCTCCGTCGCCTTCGCTCTCCAGAGCAATGTGCCCGGAGCATTATTCAAGAGCCTCGCAACGTTTGCGCTGCGAGACCTGGACCTATTCAAGGTCGAGAGCAGACCGCTCATCGGAAGCCCGGGTCAATACCTCTTTTACCTAGATGTGAACGGCTCGGCCGCAGATGAGCGGGTAGAGCGGGCATTGGCACATCTGGGCGAACTGACGTCGCTACTGAAGGTGCTGGGATCCTATCCTCAAGGATCAGCCTGGGACGAGGAACAGCACGCAACCTGACACCACGGCACCAAGGCCACGGGGTGTCCACTCTACTAATGCCATGATTCGATACGCCAAGACTCCTGCCGCTCTCCTCCTGGCCAGCCTGCCGCTCATGGCGGCCGCGCAGCAGCCGCTCGACCACGATGCCTACGAGATCTGGCAATCCATTGGAGCGCGCGACATTTCGGACGACGGACAGTGGGTCCATTATGCAACGAGTCCCGAAAAGGGAGATGGAGCGCTGCATGTGGTTGGGACGTCCGGTAGCTCTACCTACCGTATAGCCCGCGGCAAGGCAGCAGCCTTTTCGAGCGGCTCGGAACACCTGGTTTTCCTGATCGCACCCCCCGAGGACTCTGTCCGGGCTGCCAAGCTCGCAAAGAAGAAGGGCGACGAAATGCCGAAGGATTCGCTCGGCATCCTGGACTTGCGCACAGGCAGCATTCACAAGCGAGCTCGGGTGCAGTCATTCAAATTGCCTGAGGATGCAGGTGCCTTCCTGGCCTTCCGCGAGGAAATGCCCGCGGACGGTCCGGACTCTACCGAGGCAGACAGCGAGGATAGTGGCGGCGAAGACGGTGCGCCCCTGGTCGTCCTTAACCTGGAGTCTGGCCAGGAACAACGTTTCGAGAGTGCTGACGATTTTCTGTTCTCGAAGAATGGAGGGTATCTGGCCTATTCGGCATCCGGAGACAGCGGCGCGGCCGACGCCATGATCCTGGTCCGTACAGATTCGATGGAGCCTGACACGCTGGCGGCAGGCAAGGGAACCTATACCCACGCCGCCTTCGATGATGCCGGAATGCAGCTGGCGTTCCTCACGGACCGGGACGACCAGGATGCGGACGATCCTGCCCTGTCGCTCTATCTCTGGAGGGATGGCAGCACGGAGGCATTGGTAACGCCCGACCAGTTGACGGAAGGCCAGTCGATCGGGAAAGAGGGAAGGCTCAGCTTTTCGGACTCTGGAAACCGCCTCTTTTTCGGGACTGCGGAAAAACCTGCGCCGGAAGAGGACGAGGAAAAGCTGGAGGAGGAAAAAGTAGTGCTGGATATCTGGAACTGGAAGGACCCGCTCTTGCAGCCCATGCAGCTCGAAAACCTGGAGGATGACCAGGAGCGGACCTACCGCGCCGTGGTTCATCTCGCTTCTGGAGAAGTAGTCCAGCTTGCCACACCCGCGTTGCCCTCGGTGGCAGTGAGCCAGGATGGCGACGGTGATTTTGCCGTGTCCAATACGAATATGCCCTATCGCCAGGAGGTGTCATGGGATTGGCCGCGCTATGTGGACGTCCACGCCATTGATGTTAAGTCCGGAGCCAGCCAGTTGCTTCTGGAGCGCGTGCAATCCAGTGCCAGCCTCTCCCCGGACGGGATGTATCTGACCTGGTGGGATCGCGACGAACTTGCGTGGATGCTGTTGCCAACAGCAGGCGGCACGCCCGTCAATCTGAGCTCCGGCATTCCCCATGCCCTTCACAACGAACTGCACGATTGGCCATACAAGCCAAGCGCTTACGGCGCCCTCGGATGGACCGAAGATGATGCGTCATTTCTAGTTTATGACAAGTTTGACATCTGGGCACTTGATCCGAATGGGGTCGAGGAGCCGGTTTCCGTTACAGAGGGGTTTGGCCGCAGCAACGACCTCCGGCTGCGATACGTCCGGCTGGACCAAGAGGAGGATGCCCTGGATCCGGAGGCCATGATGCTGCTTTCGGCTTTCAATACAAAGTCCAAGGCCAGCGGCTTCTACCGGGACCGCGTGCGAGGAACGCAGCAGCCGGAGCAACTTGTCATGATGGATCTGCGGTTCTCGACGCCCCGGAAGGCAAAGGATGCCGACAGGCTACTGTTTACGCGCGAATCCTTTAAGGAATTTGACGACCTTTGGACCAGCGGCCTCGACTTCGCGGACCAGCGGCGTCTCAGCGATGCCAATCCGCAGCAGGCAGAATACACGTGGGGAACGGCTGAACTGGTCCGCTGGACCTCGCTTGACGGCCTTCCGCTTACCGGCATATTGTACAAGCCGGATGGATTCGATCCCGGAAGACAATATCCGATGCTCGTGTACTTCTACGAGAAGATGTCGGACGGCCTGCACCAGTACAGGCCCCCGACCACCGCACGATCCTCCATCAGCTTCTCGTTCTACGTCAGCCGGGGCTACCTGGTATTCGTGCCCGACATTCCCTACAAGGTGGGCTATCCCGGCGAGAGTGCCCTCAATGCCGTGGTGCCAGGCGTGACTTCGCTTGTCAACAGGGGATTTGTGCAGGAGGAAAGCATCGGCGTACAGGGTCACAGTTGGGGAGGCTACCAGATCGCCTACATGATCACGGAAACGGACTTATTCGAGGCTGCGGAAGCGGGCGCGCCCGTCTCGAACATGACCAGCGCATACGGCGGCATTCGTTGGGCCAGCGGCATGAGCCGCATGTTCCAGTACGAAAAGTCCCAAAGCCGCATCGGCGGCTCGCTGTGGGAATACCCCCTCCGCTATATCGACAACTCGCCGCTCTTCCAGGCAGACAAGATCAATACTCCGGTCCTTATGCTGCACAATGACGACGACGGTGCCGTGCCGTGGTACCAGGGCATAGAGTTCTTTGTCGCGCTCAGGCGCCTGGGCAAGCCGGTCTGGCTGCTCAACTACAACGGCGAAGGGCACGGACTGGGCAAGTACCAGAACCGCCGGGACTTTGCCATCCGCATGCAGCAGTTCTTCGACCACTACCTGAAGGGCGCGCCTTCACCCGTGTGGATGGAGGAAGGCGTGCCGGCCACGGAAAAAGGACGAACGCTGGGACTCGATCCGGCCTCCGGAAAGTAGAGGAAACGCACTGTCCAGGCGCGCAGGGCACAGGGCGGCTGGGGTCCACTTGGGCTCGTGCCCCATTAGCATCAATGTAGAACAGTCGTCCCCGGTCGCGCGAATTGGGTCCTGACGCGAACCCACATGCCCGCCGTACTGAACGGGCTCAACCACGACCGGCTTCGCTTGGCCTTGGGTACCACCTCCGTCGGCGGGACCTGCCCGCCTCCGTTGGTGGTCAATAGGTTGGACTTGTCCATGGTGAGTAGGGGTTTGATGATGAGTGGATCAGGCTGGACTACCTGACCGGTTCTCACCGCTTGAACCCCGCCACGGCTACACTCATAATGTACAACCGTATCTCACATTTCACTGGCACCGAGGGGAAATATCGGGACCTAAGCTAGTCTTGAGTGTGTACGGCCGGCAATTCCGGTCGATCCACGCTCGAGATGGTCAGAGACGCAACAGGTCCGACTATTGGAGTCGACGTCGTCATCATTAATGACTGTCGCCAGTCAATCGATCGCAGGAGCACCCTACGGAAGATACACGGCGCCCATTCAGTTCATGCGCGACTGGTTGGTCAAGCACTACGGACACGCCGAACGATCCGCCACTGGACGCTCCGGCGCAGGAATCTGGACATACTTGGTATGTCGCCCCCGTGCAGGGCATCATCCCCATGCAATTTGTGCTGTTGTCCATAATTGCATCGCGCCAACGGCAAGCTCAATTGCAGAAGGACGGGGAGTCTACCGTACAAGGTGGTCGCGCGAATTCATCCCGTCGATCGCGAATGGGCGCCGACCTCCAGAAAGCCTGGGCAGTCTGTGCAGGCAGTCCGCCCAGAGGCTCCAAGCCCACGTCACTGCCGCAACAGGACGAAGCGCCGGTTAAGCGGCTGAACCGGGCGCGCATTCATCGAGTGACGCTCCGCAAATGCACTGATCTGGGCCTGGGAAACGGAAATCGAATCGGTCATCACGACCCAGCTTACCACCTCGGAACACGGCGGCGTCGTGAGCGAGCCGGCATACCGAAAGTGAGCGAGCGATTCAGGCAGGAGCGCGTTCGGATTAAACCCGGTGAGCGACGCCGGTACGTTCCGGTCGTCCGGGATGGCATCCCAGATGCTCTGGATGCCTGGATGGGCTTTGCCATCGTACATGAATACCCCGATCACTGCGAGGTCACCCTCTGCGGACCGGTGAACGAAATGCACCTCCATGGGAGAGCGTTTCCCGCCGACGGCATGTTCGCTAGGCAGATGGAAATGGAGCTGCAGCAAAGAGAACCGCCGATCTGCCAGCGCAATGTAGCTCCCCTCGGCTACGTCGACCTGAATGGTGTGGCCGTTATCCAGCACCTGGGCGTCTGCAGGCCGCCAGTGCATTGCCAAGCTGTCTGCAGACGCCGGGATGGCACTTGCAAGCTCGACTGGAGATTGCTGCAGGCCGGTGTCGCAGAGCGCGAAAGCGGGGTCCAGCCGGCCCCACCTGTCGGAGCCCGTCTCGCCCTCATAGCCCCAATGTGCTTCGCCGTCCCCTTCACCTGCAATCTGATGTGCTTCCGTCGGCTCCGTCACGTCCGGCCGGTCGGATGTTTGCGCTAGACACGCACATTGCGCAGTAACGAGAAGGGCTGCCGCCAGGTGAGGGACAAATGTCCGGTGCCATGAAACGAGTCCGTTCATCAATGACTGACGTGGCATGATTTCCTCCGGGCTAACGTAAAGCCTTCAATTTGGTGTGTTTTTGCCCTTGCGCATTCAATAGAGCCCATTCGGCTGTGGGATCATTCTCGCCGGCGGGTCAACATGGGAGCCGGCCCTAAACGCATGACAATGCACAGGGTAAAGATAGGCGACCTTTGGTTCGCAGGGACAACGACAAACAGGGTCTACGGGACCAGGGCCAGCTTGCGCGCCGGCGAGCGACTATCCCGCATGTGGTTGCACACAACCAGACAGACGGCGCGCGGCCTGGCTGCGGACGCAAAGTGCGAGATTCGGCGCCAGGGGGCTATTCCGCTGGCAATTCTCTAGGCTTCTGCAGCCAGAGCAGCGAGCCGGTGCACCGCGCCACGCTCTGCCACGGCAATCCTGCAAAGGATATGCTCGCCATGGCAGCCGTAGGAAAGTGATCCAGCGCGCACCCCGTTAGCCATTCGACGGCTGACGACGAGGTGGGCTCGTGCCCTATCAGCATCAGTGTCGAACAGTCCTCGCTGGTCGCCTGAACAAGCTCGTGCAGCGCGCTGATCCGTGCGCCGTACAGTCTCTGCTCAAACACGACAGACGGGGCAAAACTGGCGGCCTTTAGCAGTCCGGCGCAAGTTTGCCGCGCGCGTACGGCCGTCGAGCATACGATCAATTCCGGATGCGGTCCTCGTTTGGACAGCCAGGCACCCATGGCGCGAGCTGCCTTTCGTCCCCTTGGCGCCAAGGGACGCTCATGGTCCCAGCCATAGTCGGCATGCCAATCGGACTTTCCGTGGCGCAAGAGCAGAAGCGTTTTCAAGGCGGGTAAATACTCCAAGGATATGGGATCTCTCAAGAGACAAAATAGGGTCCATAGGATGGCATTGCGCCCCGGGCTCTCGCTGGGGCAATGCGTTGCGGGTTCACAAAGGCGTCTCCGGGTAGCCGCCGCTTGCCTTGCCTGTCCTTGGAATCGGATGGCTCGCGCCGGTACATGGGTCAGTTCGACGACGTATTGCCCTGCGGCGGGCGGGGTCGAGCAGGCAAACACGGACGAGGGCCTTTACAGCGACGGTCTGACGAGCGAAGCTCGCTCTGCGGCTGGCCGAGGGGGGCTCGCGTCCCCCTTCGATCCCCACAAGAGGCCGCGCTCTGGCAGAGTTCCGCAGTGCAGAAGCGCGGCATGCGTCGAGTTGTTATGAGCCTCCGGGCCGGTAGGTAACGGAGAGCTTCAGGCGCCTCCCTTTGGGGCTGTGCGTGTGGGCGTCGTAGGACTGCTCCCAGTTGACCAGCGGCGGATCGGTGTCGAGAAGGTTGAGCACGGAGAGAGCGATGTCCATCGTTCTCGACGTGCGCCGCAGCAGGTTCAGGTCCCACGTTACGAAGCGGTCGATGTCTTCGAATTCGGTGTCGGGAAAGACCTCGTTAGTGTAGCCCGAGACGAAGTTGACGTAGTTAACGAAGCTGTAGTCGCCCACGTGGTAACCGGCCGAAACGCGTGACTTCAACCGGGGCAGCGGGGGCGCGATGGGGTTGTTCCAGTTGAGCTTGCCGACCGCGTCCTGAGCACCGAAGACCTCTGCGCCGTTGAGGTCGAGCGCCTTCACGAAGTACTCCCGGATGTAGGTGGCGTCGGCCCCCAGCGACACGACGCCGTCGACGGCCGGGAAGCGTGTGCTCAGGTGGGCGTCGATGCCCGCCATGTCGATCCCCGGCCAGTTGACGTTGGTCACCCTGATCCGCTCCACGGCAGACACATGGCAGGTGCCTGTCCCCAGTCCGTCGGGACAGGTCACGAACTCCTTCACGGCGTCGCGGGAGGCCCCGCCCGCCGCGTATAGCCGGGTCACCCCCGAGAAGGGCACGACGTCGATGACGTCGCTGAAGTCGTAGTCCCAGTAGTCGACGGAGGCGCGGAGCCGGGGAAGTTGCAGGGTCAGCCCCACGTTGTACGTGAACGCGCGCTCCGGCTCGAGATGCCTGTTGCCGAACGCGTCGACCGCCTTGTAGATGCCCGCCTCCGAGACGTATTCGAGGCCCGTGCTGCGGTCCTCGTTAAGGTCGTCCACCGAGGGCGTGCGAAAAGTCGTCTGCAGCGAGCCGCGGAGGGCGAGCGGTTTGGCCAGCGCCACGCGGACCGCCAGCTTGGGATCGAAGCTGCTCACGTCCCCGTGAAATTCGTAGTTGGCCGCGACCTGTCCGCTTGCCCTGCCGCCGAGCGCGAACTGGGTTTCGGCAAAGAACCGGTTCACCGTCTGGGCGTCGCGGTACTCGTAGTGGCCGGTGGTGAAGGTGAACGCCCCGGCCTTCTCCAGGCAGCTTTGGTCGCCGAGCACCGGGCACGGGTTGATCGACAGGTCCCCGGGGGCGTTGGGCACCGCGGAGACGCCGAACCGGCGGAACTGATACCCCACCGCGTAGTCGAGCCCTTCTTCGGCTAACGCCCCCTTGAACAGCACGTCGGCGACGACGAGGTCAGCCGAACTTTCGAGGTTCACTTCCTCGTTAATCCAGTCGATCAGTTCGGGGCTGTTATCCAACCCCCCGTCGTAATCCGGATTCGGCTGCTCGAGGTACTGGGATCCCGGCTGCGCAGAATACTGGTGCGCGTTGCTGAACGGGTTGAAGTACATGCAGTTGCCCTGCCCCGCCACCGCGCCGCTCAGCGCGCCCAGCGCCATCCCCGACGGACTCGACGGGTCGACGACCACGCCCACGCCGCAGTTCGGACCTCCGAAGCCGCGGAAGGCCAGGAACTTCCGGTAGGCATATTCCGCGGGCAGGTTGCTGTTGCCCGCCGCGCGCGAGTAGCTGGCGGCGAATTCGATGGCGGCCGGGCGCCCCCCGAACGATGCGACGTCGCGCTCTAGGAAGGCGGCAAATCGTTGCGTCCGGGACGAGCGCTTCAGCGTACGGCCCGGCCCCGAGTTGCCCACCAGCCGCCCGTAGAAGTACCAGTCGTTCTCCAGGCACGACCCCGGATCCGCGAAACCGGCGCTCCGGCCGTGGACCCCGCAGAACGCCTGCCGCCCCGGATGCCCGGGCTTGATCACCTGCGCGCCGTTGTACGGCGAGATGGGCGGATAGGAGGGCGTGGTGAACCAGTCGGGGATGGTCGCCTCGGCCCAAAGTCCCTCGACCCGATAGCGCGACGCCTCTCCCAGGTCGCCGTGGACTTCGGCGAAGGCCCGGACCTGGCGGGACGCCTGCAGCAGGTTGTCCCAGGGCTGGTAGCGGAAGCGGCAGGTCTCACCCTCACGGTGGCCCCCGAAGGCCGTGCACTGCGGGTCGATGAAAACTCCGCCCCAGCCTCCGAACTGCGCATCGGAAAGAGCCGCGGTGAATTCCGCAATGGTCTCCTCGCCGGTGAGCCTCGGGAACAGGAAGGCGCCCGGGTTGCCTGTGTAGGACCAGGCGCCGCCACCGGGAGTGAACGGGCGCAGCGCCCATTCGCGGTCCCCGGCGCCCAACTCCCGGGACACCACCGCCTCGGCGGAGACGACGGCGTGCGCGCCCTCTCCGAGCCGGCCGCCCCAAATGGCTCCAGCGTGGGTCTCGCCCGACCCGGCGAAGTACTCGTGCGCGCCCGACACCTCCAGCCCCTCGAAATCACCGCGGGTCAGGAAGTTGGCCACGCCCGCCACTGCGTCCGAGCCGTAGACCGCGGAGGCACCCTCCTTCACGACCTCGATCCGGTCGAGCGCGATCGACGGGAAGGCGTTCACGTCCACGAACCGCCCGCCCGACAGCCTCGCCGGAATGTATACCTGCCGCCGGCCGTTCAGCAGCACAAGCGTGCGCGAAGGCCCGATGCCCCTCAGGTTGACGCTCGCAACCGTTTCCGGAATCGCGGCGGGTGGCCGGGTGCTGTACCAGCCCTGGCGGTCTCCCAGGACGCCGGCGCTGGAGCCGAGATTGCGGAAGAAGTCCACGGCCTGCGGAGATCCCTGCTCGGCAAGCGACCGGCGCCCCGAAACGGCCACGGCGTAGGGCTGCTCCACGGACGATTCCGGCAGGGCGGTGCCCGTAACCACGACTTCCTCCAGAAGCGCGACATCCTCCAGAAGCAAAACGGTCAGGTTATTGCGCCCTTCCAGGGCCACGGTCTGCGATACAAACCCGACAAACGAAATGTTGAGGCTGGCATTCGGACTTGCCACGGTAAGAGCAAATGTGCCGTCGACGTCCGTAGCCGTACCGTTGAGCGTGCCGACTTCCACGATATTTACGGCGGGAAGCGGCAGGTTGTCCGAGGCGGACAGGACGGTACCCCGCACGGTGTGCGTCTGCGCCGATGCCTGGCTCGTCCCGAGGACAAGCAAAAAGCATAGCGCCGATGCGCGGGCGAGCGTCGGGAACAGCCGGTGAGTAAGACATACTCTGGTCATTGCATTCGAGGCTTTGAGTGGCAACACTAGCGTGCTTATTTGGGCGCTATCTTTACATTTGAGTCAAGTTTAGATCGGCTCCATGCCATCCACCTCCGAAATACGATCTCGTCGGTCTGAGGCGAAGCCTCGCTAGGCAAAGGGCCCGCACGGCTGCGACGGTCCCGAAGTAATAGGGAAACATTACTGTTTGCCTATCACTTATAGGGCGCCGTGGGAAGGCGCTATTCTTCAGCGGGTGCGAATTCCGTCCAACAACTGTCGCTCCGGTTGGTAGCGGCTGTGGTGCATCATTGGAATACTAATATAACAATGCCAATATAATTCTGCCTAACCCTACCTTTTGCCCAATAATGACAATTGACATATTGCAGAATTGAAAAGTATCACCCTGGTTTGGTGTAGTGATTCTGGTCGCTGCGGTGGATGATCAGGCCCTTGGACCGGGGTGATGTGCAGACGGGTAGTGCTGTAAGCGTGGTACCTGTCGGGATGCGCTGGGCGTGGCTTTGAGCCGTGGCCGTACGACTGCGCCCTAACGCCACCTGTGTGCGACGTCACGTCCGGTCTTGGGTCCGGCTGTTGCTCCTGGCGGCGTGCCCGTCATTCTCGCTGGACGACCTCTTTGCACACCATATGGTATCGCTTCGCAATCACGGCCCGGGTCTTGGCCCCTACTTCCAGTCGGCTGCTGCCGCGCCAGATGACCTTGGAACCGGGAGGCGGATCATTCTTCCGATCCAGGTAGCCTCCGAAGACGGCCACAATCCGCATCGCCGCCGCCAGCGTATCCGGAGGCGGCAGGCCGTATTCGTCGGCAAGCTCGTGCAAAAGGCGCAGTTCCATCTCCGTGAACAGCCGTCGGGCGGCGCACTGGGATCCTCGCGCCCCGGAAGGGTCATCAGCTGCAGGCGCCACGCCATAACCACATAGATCGTGATGGCGTTGTGCAGGCGGCCGGCCTGCTGCATGCCCAGCCGCTCTACCTCGCAGCCGCTCTTGAGCACACGGAAGACGTCTTCCACGCGCCACCGCAAGACGTAATGGCCTACGACCTCGACAGCCTGCTCCAGCGTGGCAGTCTCCAGGCTCGTCAGCAGATACCCCTGAAGGGGCGCTCTCCTTCCGGCGGCTGCACCTCCCGAACGTGGATCGCACTGACCGGCACCGGAGCTGCCTTCGGCCGGCCCGGTGCGGGAAACTCTACGCGGCAGCAGCGCACTTCCATGCGCGCCAGGCGGCCCTTGCGGCCCGGCGCCCTACACCGCCCGACTTCACGCGGCCGCTCAGACGGGCGATCGGCACCTCCATGGTCCCTGCCAGAGGGCCCGCGCGCATGGTGGCAAACAGCTTCGGGCCCTTCTTGCCCAAACGCCGGTCCGCCTTGGCCCGCACCAACAGGTCTGTGTGCTCGGCGCTTCGCTGCGCCTGAAGGATGGCAAAGACGTCGGCCTCGCGATCCATGTCACAGAGCACGCGGGTACGACCGCTCAGATGCGAGGCGGCTTCTGCCACGTCCTACAGGCCGTCTATCCACCTCTGCATCCTGGGCGCATGGTCGGCTTCCTGAGGGGCGGTATACGCACAGCGCAAGACGCCCAGCAGCACGCCGTCCTCGCCTATGGCCAGCGTAGCGTGCAGATGCACGCCCTTCGCCTTGGACGTAGTCTGATTGCGCCCTATTACGTCCAGTCCCTCGCACGCCGGACGGCTACTGTAGCGGATGTCCGTGCCATCCTGGATGCAAAGCACCACCTTCTGCGTGCGCATCCGCTCTATCTCGCGCTGCCGGTGGGGCGCAAGTATCTTCTCCGGCGTGATGCAGCGCTCCTGCGCCTTCTCCAGTAAACGGTAATAGCCCCGTACTCCCGCCCGGTCCGCATCCGGATTGGCCGTGATCAATTCTCCAGGTGTGCGCGATAGCCTGGCTACGCTATGCACTAACCGATCCGAACGGCGCTTGTCCCCGAGCGGCGCACCGCCAAATTCCCGCTCCGCCCACGTGTCGCTGTCCAGCCCGGCTCCCACCCCCAGACGGGGATACGCCTCGACGACCGGCACGCCCAGCTGCGCTCTCCAGTCGCCTCCCGGATCATAGACGAAGACCGCCATCTTCTTCCTTGTGCACGTATTGACAGCAGCATGACGCCCACGCCCGGTGGTATGCCCTATATACTGAAACCCTGCAGCCCGAAAACAGGTGCCGCGCTGATCGGGTCCCACAAAGGTCTCTAGCACCCATGGCCTGTAGCCGCATCCCTCACCAAGATAGCGGAGGTGGGGACTAATCGGGCGCGTATCTTTATAAAAGACATTGGTTTATGCACCTGTCTGAGTATACAGTTGATGTCCACACACTCTCAGTCGGAGCCCCTGTATTTTTCGGACCTGCGACGGCGCAAGGTAGTCGGAGCATTTGACGGCGGACGCATGTGCTCCGATGCGGGTGCCTTGCTCTTGCGAGAGATCAACGAGTGATGCGGCCTGATCGCTCGTCTTGCGGAGTGTTTTACCGATTACCGTGAAGCGTCCCGGATGGAACATGGCCTGGAGCGATTGTTGGCGCAACGGATTTTCGGTTTGTGCCTGGGCTATGAGGATCTCAATGACCACGATAGTATTCGGGATGATCCGGCCCTGGCGCTGGCCGTGGGGTGTGCGGACGTAGCGGGAGAGGATCGTCTTCGTCAGCGTGACAAGGGCCATCCGCTTGCGAGTTCCAAGACGCTTAATCGGCTGGAATTGTCCGAGGAAGAGGAAGCCGCAAAGGACCGCTTCAAGCGTACGGCGGCCGACTTCGCGAAGATGGATGCGCTGCTGGTGGACGGCTCCGAGTGCGGCTTCTGCTGCACATCGGACTCCAGACTGCACGTCAGGCGCTGTGCGAGCTTGCTGAAGTGCCGCAGGAGGTAGTACCGCAGCAACCGGCCGGACTGACCTGCCTCGCGCAGCCCCTGATCAAGCTGCGCAGGATCATCTGACAATTCCATGAAGGGTAGTGGATGGCTCTTGTGAGTGGTTCAGGAAATCCCATACCGATCACGATCCATGATCGCCGGAAGTCAACTAATTCTGGCACCATGCCGGCGTCAATCCCCGGGAGCGGCTGGCGGACGTGCTCGAGCGCATCCCGACGCATCCGGCCAGGCGCGTGGCCGACCTCTTGCCCCATAACTGGAAGAAGGCGCGGCAAGCTGAGAGAGCCAAGGCGGCATAGCTGCCAGGTGCTGGGAGCTCCGAATCAAGCAGACCTGCCTGGGCTCCACCTTCCAGCCGTCCTCTTCCCGTCAAGCCAAGCCGCCGCGGCCGCTACCCTGTACTTCAGCGGACGCATACGGATCTACAACACGCTACATGACTAGTAACGGCTTCTTGGAGAATAGTGGAAGGGAAGGGGCTTGAGAGCGCCAGCATACACTGAAGCTCCGGGGTAACCTGGGCCCGGTCGGCCGCATCTGCCTTGCAGGGCTGCTCTTGGCTGGCCAATTGGCAGACTGTATATTTCACTTGGTTGTCCGAGCTGAAACCAGTGCCAACAGTCAAGATAGTTACGTGGAACGTCAATTCCGCACGGGCGCGGCTTGGGCGTTTAACCACCTTCCTGGAGGCCCACAAACCGGACGTGGCCTGCCTTCAGGAAATCAAGGCCACCGATGGCACGTTCCCGTTCGATGCGCTAGAGGCTATGGGCTACAAGGCTGCCATCTTCGGTCAGCCGAGCTACAATGGTGTTGCGATACTGTCGCGGAAAGAGGCAATCGACATAGACTGCGGACTGGATGAGCAGGCCAGGGTCATCGCTGCCACGGCATGCGGGATTCGATTCGTCAATGTCTACGTGCCCAATGGCGGCCAGGTCGGCTCGGACAAGCACGAATACAAGCTGCGCTGGCTACGGGAGCTGGAGGCCTTCCTCGCCGATCAGCAGGCCAGGCACGGCGACTTCGTGGTTCTCGGAGACTTCAACGTGGCCCCGGCAGCGCTGGATGCGGCACATCCGGAAGACTGGACGGCCAGCGTACTCTGCGAGCCCCGTACCAGGGAACGTCTGGCGGACCTGGAACAGCGCTTCAATCTGGTCGATCTTCTCAGACAGCATGCCGAAGGGGCGGGTGTTTATACTTGGTGGGACTATCGAACAGACGGGTTCCGCTGGAATGATGGCCTTCGGATAGATCACATCCTCGCCACTCCCACCCTTGCGGAGAGCTGCGTGCATGCGTGGGTGGACGTGGCGGAGCGCGGGAATGAGCGGCCCTCCGATCACGCCCCGGTACTTGCCCGGCTGCTGGTGCCCGGCGTCAATGGGCATCCAGCCACGTAGGTCCGGTTCCCGCATCCACTTCCACGGGCACGGACAGGGGAAGCGCCTCTCTCATGGCTCGCGTGATGATTGAGCGTACCTCATCCAGTTCATAGTCCGGCACCTCGAACAGCAGTTCATCGTGCACCTGCAGGATGAGCCGCGTCCGAAATCCGCCGTGGTCCAGTTGTCCGTGAATAGTGACGGCAGCCAGCTTGATCATGTCGGCTTGCGTGCCCTGAATGGGCATGTTTACCGCAATGCGCTCAGCCGCAGATCGAACCATGCGATTGCGTGCGGCAATATTGGGCAAGTATCGGCGCCTCCCCCACAGCGTTTCAGCATATCCTCTCTCACGAGCTCGTTCGACCTGGTCGTGCAGAAATACAGCTACGCCAGGAAATGATGCTTCGTGGACTTTCATCAGCTGGCGCGCCTCTGCGTGGCTGCACCGAAGCTGCTGGGCGAGGCCGGTGGCCGAAAGTCCGTACGGTATGCCGTAGTTGACGGCTTTGGCCCGGTCCCGCTGCTCTCTGGTCACCTGGTCGGCCGCTGTGCGAAAGATGCGGGCCGCGGTCTCCGTATGCAGGTCGCGGCCCGCGCCAAAGATCTCGACAAGTCCGGCGTCCCGGCTCATGTGCGCCAGAATGCGCAGTTCAATCTGCGCGTAGTCGGCGGAAAGCAGCTTCCAGCCGCCCGGAGCAACAAAGGCTCGCCGCATTTCCCTGCCGGCACTTCGCCGAACAGGTATGTTCTGCAGCCCGGGGTGGGACGACGACAGGCGTCCTGTAGCTGCCACCGTCTGGTTGAAAACCGTGTGGATGCGCCCCGTGCGCGGGTGAATCATCTTCTTCAGCCCCTCCACGTACGTTCCCAGAAGCCGCGTAGCCCTGCGCCAGTCCAGAATCAGCCCCGGCAGCGGATGCTCCGTCGCCAGCACGGCCAGCACGTCTTCCCGCGTTGACGGCTGGCCCGATGCCGTTTTCTGCTTGACGGGCAAGCCCAGGTGATTGAATAGCACATCACCCACTTGCTGCGGAGAGGCGATCTGAAACGTGCGGCCGGCCTGCTCAAAAATCCGTTCCTCCAGGCGCACGATTTCCTTTGTCAGCTTCTGCTCGATGGCCTGCAGCTGGGCACGATCCACGACTACGCCCGCTCGTTCCATTTCCGCCAGCGTTCGGACCAGAGGAAACTCCATGGCACTTGCCACACGGTCGAGACCCTGCCTGGCGAGTTCCTCGCCGAGCACGCGCTCCAGCTGCAGTGGCAACGCCGCGCTTTCACACGCGGTTACAACGAGTTCATCGGGCGACGCTTCTGAGATGCTCTTGCCCTTGCCCAGCGCATCCTTCAGGGTAACCGGGTCGTAGGCCAGCCTTTCCCTTGCCACAAACTGGAGAGAATGGTTTGTCTCCGGAGTCAGCAAGTAGTGGGCAACCTCCGTATCCGCGAGCTCGCCCTGGACACGCACTCCCGCCAGGCCAAGACAAACCAGAAGGGGCTTGAGCGCGTGGCCTACCTTCCGAATGTTCGGATTGGTGAAAACGGGCGCCAGGATTCGAATGACTTCGGAAGCAGGCGTGCCGTCGGGTAGCGGAAATGGCAAATAGCACGCCGACTGTCGGGTCCAGGCCACCGACATGCCCGCCCATTCAGCCCAAACCGGACGCACGTCCGTCAGCAGCGCATGCACGCCCACGCAGGATTGCGTTCGCAAGGTGCGCTCCAGGGCCATGAGCTCGTCCTTGCCGCTGACAAGCCTGAAATCCTGCACCGAAGGATCGTGGCGCGCCCTCTCGCCGGCCGCGGGCACGGCAGCCTCGTCGGCGCTGCCATCGGCCTCAATCCTGTTCAGAAGCGTATTGAATTCGAGTCTACGGAACACGCTACGGACCGCCGCGGCCCCAAGATCGCCGCGGGCCAGTTCCTCCCAGTCGAGCGTGACGCCGACATCCGTCTTGATGGTCACAAGGCGCTTGCTCAGGCGAGCCATCTCGGGCGAGGCGAGGAGTCCCTCGCGTGCCCTTTTGCCTTTTATATCTGCTGCGTGCAAGAGGAGCTCTTCAACAGTACCGTATTCCGCGATGAGTCGTGCGGCCGTCTTTTCTCCTATTCCCCTAATGCCCGGCACATTGTCCGCCGTGTCTCCCATCAGTGCCAGGATGTCAATGAAACGGGCGGGCCCCACACCAAACTTCTCCCTGAATGTCGACTCCGTGACGCGGTCGAATTCTTCTCCCCGACGGGCAGGTTTAAAGAGCGTTATGCGCGCCGACAGGAGCTGCTGAAAATCCTTGTCGGGCGACACTATGACCGCATCGCTTCCCTCCGCCTCCGCCTGCCTCGCCAGGGTACCGATCACATCGTCCGCCTCGACTCCGTCGACTTCGAATACCGGAATAGAAAGCGCCGTCGCTACCTCGCGGATGAATGGCAAGTTGGTGAGCAATTCCTCCGGAGGGGGTTCCCTGTGCGCCTTGTACGGGGGATATATCTCACGCCGAAACGTTTCTTCTGACGCGTCGAGCACGACGGCTGCGTGGTCGAGGCCGAAGTCCTTTATCAGCTTTATGAGTGTAGTCGTGAACCCATAGACTGCCGAGGTATTGATCCCGCGCGAATTGATACGGGGCCGGGAAATGAAGGCGTAGTAGGCACGATAGGCCAGCGCCATCGTGTCCAGGAGGTACAGCGTGCGTCCTTCTGCCATGGGATTGAGAACCGGCTTCCGGTGGATCTGACTCAGGTTGTTCCGGCTTCGGCGAGTGCTCGCAATTCTTCTTCGCTGATCAGGCGGACACCCAGATCGCGTGCCTTTGCGGCCTTGCTCCCGGGATTCTCTCCCGCTACCACGAAGCTGGTCTTCCGGCTGACAGAACCCGTCACGCGTCCCCCGTGGTCCGTGATGTAGGTCTTCGCCTCATTGCGAGACAGCGTCGGCAGCGTACCCGTTACCACGAAGGCCAGTCCTGTAAGGCTGTTGCCCACCTGCGATGGCGGCTCAATGCGCGGGCTCACGCCGCTGGCGTCCAGCTTCCGGAGCAGCTCTTCATTGGCCTTGTCACTGAACCAGTCCACGAATTGCCGCACGAGGGTAGCACCAATGCCTTCAACGCCCAGGAGTGGAGAAACCAGGTCCATCAGGGCCGTTGCGGCGTGTTCAAGGGCTTCCTCGCGCTCCGGGCCGAGCTCTGTGTCAGAAAGTGCAAGAACGCGCAGGACGTTCTTCCAGGGATCGGCGCTGGAGGCGTAGCGAAGCCCGAGGTCGAGCGGCCGCTCGGCCGCATTCGGCAGCAGGGCCGCCATCCGGCTTTCTGCATCCCGCACAGCCGAAGCCGCCGATTTCATGTCTGCCAAGCCGGAGTACACCCCCGTGACAAGACCGGCAACACTGCTGCCCACTCCCGGGATGCCCAGCGAAACTAGAAGCTGCGAAAGCGGCCTTGTACGCGCAACGTCGATGGAGGCAATTAGCCCGGACGCCTTTTTCTCGCCAAACCCCTCGAGCGATTCCAGATCCTCGTACCGGAGTGAGAACAGGTCAGCGGCGTCGGCGATCAGTCCTTCGTCTATCAGCTTGCGCAGAGTCTCCGGCCCCAGACCTTCGATGTCCATCCCTCCGCGTGAGGCGAAATACGTCACCGTGCGAAAAACCCTCTCCGCGCAGGCGGAATTCGGGCAGAATAGGTCGACCATGCCCTCTCCCCGCACAAGATCATCGCCCGAGACGGGGCAGCGGTCCGGTGGAGCCACCGCCTGTTCCTCTCCCGTCCTGCGAGCGATTACGGGGCCCACCACGTACGGTATGACATCGCCTGAACGCCTGATAACGATGACATCGCCCCGGCGCAGGTCCAGTGCCGCAATCTGATCGAAATTGTGCAGACTGGCGTGCGTTACGGTAACTCCGCCGACAAATACGGGCTCGAGCACGGCCGTCGGCGTAATGCGCCCGGTTCGACCCACCTGCGGAATGACCTCCAGGAGCCTTGTCGTGGCTTCTGCCGACGGGAACTTGTAGGCGATTGCACCCCGAGGATCCTTGCCAACCGTGCCCAGCCGCTCGAACAGGGCAGTGTCTTCGATCTTTATGACAACGCCGTCAATCTCGAAGTCCAGGTCCTTGCGCCTCTCTGCCCACCAGGCGGCGCGCTTGAGCGCGCCGGTCAGGTCCGCGCTCGATTCAATGAACGGAGGCGTCACAAAACCGATTCGCGAGAGATAGGCCAGCTGCCCGGAGCGTGACCGGGGCGTCGAATCGCTGGCATGTACGATATCGTAGGCGAACGCCTTCAGATCACGCTCGGCAGTCTTGCGGGCGTCCTTCTGCTTGAGTGATCCGGATGCCGTATTGCGGGCGTTCACGTAAAGCGGAAGGCCTTTGGCGGCGCGGGCCCTGTTGAGCGCAGCAAATGCTTCCTTTTCAAAAAGTATCTCGCCACGTATGACTAGTAGCGCCGGAACCGATTCCGTGCCTGCAAGCGGTATCCGAAGCGGAATGCTGCCAACCGTTCGGGCGTTGGCCGTTACGACGTCTCCGACTTCTCCGTTGCCGCGCGTGGCCGCCTGGACCAGCACGCCCTGTTCGTAGCGAAGAACGATCGTGAGGCCGTCAAGCTTGGGCTCAACCACGTAATCGAGGCTGGCTCCCGGCTCAAGCTTCCTGTTACGCTGTTCCCAGGCCCGTACTTCGGCCTCGCCGAATGCGTTCGCCAGGCTCAGGATCGGCCGCTCGTGCCTTACCCTGGCAAAATCCCCGGACAGGTCACTGCCCAGGCGCTGCGTCGGCGAATCCGGCGTGACGAGCTGCGGGAATTCCCGCTCCAGCTGCTGCAGCTGGCGAAACAGCCCGTCATACTCTGCATCCGTGATAACGGGGTCGTGCAGCACGTAGTACCGGTGCGCGTGCTCGTGCAGCACGGTGCGCAATTCGGCGGTGCGCACCTTCGCCTCGCTGAGCCGAGGGTCATCGGCCATGGGACACACGAGGCTGAAAGACCCGGGCCGGGCTCGCCGGAATCCCTACTGCCACGCCCCCAATAGCGCTCCCATGGCCACGAACGTCACCAGATTGTACCCAAGGCTCATGGCATAAAGAGACACTTTCTTGTCCTCGAATGCTACGGCCTGGTAACCGAACGTAACCACGAACCCGAACCAGCACAGCCCCCCCAGGCATGCTCCGGCCAACCAGCCGTCCGCTCCGGTGGTCTGCACGAGTGTGCCCAGGACGAATGCCAGAATCAGTCCGGTGACCGTCGACCCTCCGTAGGACTTCATGGCATTGAAGGAGGCCCTGATTTCCTCTTCGGTTGTCTCCATGAGCTCCATCCACTTCTTGCCCATCAGAGGGCCGTACCAGATGGAACCGATGACCATCGGCAGCACAGTGGCCACCAGAACAGCCCACACACTGGGGAATTGCATCTCCATGTCTTCAATGATGTCTTGGTGAAGAAGAAAGCGGCGAGAATGCCTAGCGTCCCGCCGCTGCTGATTCAATCGCTTCAAACAGTGCGAGGACCGCGCCGGCCGGATCCTGGACTACGGCAAAGCGCATTTCCGTGCCGGCGGTTGCCGGCGCACGGACGATTCGTCCGCCGTGAAGCTCGCAGCTCTTCAAGGTGGCCTCCAGATTGTCCACCCGGAAGTAGCTCATCCAAACTGGAGGAATCCCTGTATTGGGACCGCGCGCGTGGCAGATGCCACCGACCGTTCCGCGGTCGTCCCGCATGACGTAGTCCTGGTATCCATCCATGTCCACAGGCTCCGCCTGCCAGCCCATGACTTTTGAATAGAAATCCCGCAGCTCTGAAGCCTGCGGTACCGTGAGGTCCATCCAGCGGCCGCTATCTGTCATGGTGCAGTTTGCCTCGGGGTCCACAATATAATCAAGCTGGAGCCACTTGCGATGGCCATGGAAGAGGCTGCAGGCGATCCTGGGGGGCTATCCGGTTCAATGCTCATCGATGCCAATGTGAATGAGTTGTTCAAATCTTGTTAACACCTATTTTCAGCCGCGGTTTATCATGTGAACCGGATAAAAAAATTGAATACTGCATGTCATCCTGCATTCTGCCGGCGCAAGGAATCCAGCGGCGCCGGGCCACGGACGCTCGGGGCCGGTCAAGTCGAGTAACCGACTTTGCAGGCGCAATGGTCAATGACCTTACCGAAGAGAATCGTGCGTATGATGTCCGCATTCCCGGAGCGCGGGACGCGCTTTCCGCCCGGCGAGTCGGCAGCAATTGGTATGACGGAACCGGAGCGTTCCTGACTACATCTGCAGAAATCAAGTCCATCAGGATCCCCGCCCGCCTGACATAGTACGGGGTCCGGCCGTACATTCCCTTTTCGTCCGACTGCGTGTGATTCGGTAGAAGTCCAGGCGGGGGCATCTCCGGTCCAGAATTGTATTCGCATTCCGCCTTCATTTTCGAGGCGGCCTCACGTCAATGAGAATGCCAGCCAAAGCCTCCGTACTGTCCGGATTGCTTCTGCTGCTCGGCCTCTGCAGTACGGATGCTTCCTTAGGCCAGCGGCGCCTGATTTCCGGCACGGTCACCGAAGCGGCGACCGGCATGCCGCTGACAGGAGTTAGTGTCCGCGTACAGGACAGTCCCGCCGGTGCAATCACCGATGCCGCCGGAGCATACAGCCTGGATGCGTCAGCAGGCGAAGTGCTGGAATTTTTTCTCACCGGCTATGCTGCGCAGTACGTAACGGTTGGCACTGGCAGTGAGGTGGACGTGGCGCTGGTCGAGGCATTCAAGCTGTTGGATGAGCTCGTGGTTGTGGGCTATGGAACCCAGCGGCGAGCGGACTTCAATGCGGCGGCAAGCCGCGTGATTGCCGAAGGCGCCCTTGTAGGCCTGGTCGGGTCGCCGGAGCAGCTGTTTCAGGGCCGGGTGCCCGGCGTCAACGTCATTCTGAATGGCGGCGAGCCGGGAGCGCCCGTCACTACGCGCTTCCGGGGAGGCACATCCATCAGTGCTTCCAACGACCCGCTGTACGTAATCGATGGTATCCCGATCGACAATGGCTACAGCGCCCCCGCAGGCGCAGACGGGACAGATTCCGGTCACAAGAACCCGCTCTTTTTCCTCAATCCCAATGATATCGAGGTCATCGACGTTCTCAGGGACGCCTCGGCGGCGGCAATGTATGGCAGCCGGGGTGCAAACGGAGTGATCCTCGTTTCGACGAAGGGAGGAGCGGCAGGCCAGCTGCAAGTGGATTACAATGGATCCGTGTCGGCCTCAAGCCTTGTCCGAGCCTTGCCTCTTCTCAGTGCCAGCGAATATCGGCAATTCGTAAGCGCCAGTGGTCTGCCCACTGTCAATCTCGGAGATGCCAGTACGAATTGGCAGGATGCCATAACGCGCACGGCCCTCTCTCATGACCACAATCTCGCCTTCGGAGGAGGTTCGCCCGCAACGCGTTACCGAGCCTCGGTCGGCTACCGAAACCAGCAGGGTATCATCATCAATTCCGGCATGGAGCGCCTTACGGGCAGGGTCAATGTCAGCCACCGGGCTCTTGATGAAAGGTTGCGCCTCGACCTGCGTATGGCAGGCTCCTTCTTCCAGGACAACAGGGCACCGTTCCAGCAGACCGGCGGCTATTCCGGAGGCCTGCTCACCAATGTCCTGAAGTTCAACCCTACACTTCCCGTCTACAATTCCGATGGCTCTTACTACGAGAATCCTGGTCAGACGTCCATTCGCAATCCCGTCGCGCTTGCTGAGCAGGTTCAGGACCTGACAAACACAAGCCGGCTGCTGAGTGGCCTCAAGGCAGACTATGCCCTGCTGCCAGCGCTCACGGGTACCGTGCGCATTGGCGTCGACCGGCAGCAGGCAAGCCGTCGTGTGTTCATTCCGGGTGCCAGTCCGCTGCGGAGCCGGCAAATGGGCGAAGCCCGGCAGGGAAACAACGAATTCAGCTCAATCCTCGCTGAAGCGTATGCCAGCTATGTGCGCCCGAGGGCGAATGCACACCGAATCAGCGCTGTCGCAGGCTATTCCTTCCAGGAATTCTTCCGTGAGGGCTTCCATGCGGCAACCACCGGGCTCGCCAGTGACAAGTTCTCATTCAATTACCTTGCGGCGGGAGATAGTGATACGTATTCCATCGGCTCATTCAAGGAGACCAGCCGGATCATTTCTTTCTTTGGCCGGCTAGGCTACGATTACAGGGGCCGCTACCTGGTTACAGCGTCCGTGCGACGCGACGGTTCGTCGCGATTCAGTCTTGACGATGAGTGGGGAATCTTTCCGGCGGTTACCGTTGGGTGGCGTCTGTCGGACATGGCGCTCATGCAGCGGCTTTCCTTCGTAAGCGACCTGAAGCTGCGTGCTGGCTGGGGCCTAACGGGCAACCACGATTTCGGCACTCTCGGAACTGCCCGCAATTTCAGGGCTACGGACATTTCAATTCCTGAGGATACCACCGCCCAGGGCGCAATACCCGTCTATCCTGACAGTCCCGGGCTCAAGTGGGAAGAGACATCACAGTTGAATCTTGGCATCGATTTTGGTTTCTGGGGCGACCGATTGTATGGCTCCGTCGACTACTACTTCAAGACTTCCTACGACCTTCTGCTTGAACTCGAGGTGCCGGAACCGGCCGCTGTCAGCACACGACTGGCAAACGCCGGAAGACTGCGGAACAGGGGCGTGGACATCATGGCCAATGCCCGGGTACTGGACCGGGGCCGCCTGGTTCTGGAGCTTGGCGGCGCATTCAGTGCCAACAAAAACGAAATCAAGGACCTGGGCGGCCGCGACAGGATCTTCACAGGCCGTGCGAGCGGGGCAGGCCTATCCCTGACCAATACGCAGATCATTGTCCCCGGGCATCCTTTCGGATCGTTCCTGGCACCTATGTTTGCAGGCTTTGACGGCGCTACCGGCGAGCAGCGCTGCCGCACGGCATCCGGGGCCACGGTCGCCTGCGTCGAAGTACCTGTATCCGAGTGGGAGGTAGTCGGATCGGCCCTGCCCGATTTCGAGTACGGCCTTACAGCCAGTCTCGGTTACCGCAACTGGGACATGAGCCTGTTTCTCCGGGGAGAGCAGGGCCGGCACCTCTTTAACAACACGGGCCTTGAGTATTCGTCCAAGTCCCTTGTCAACACGTACCTGAATTTCTTGCGGCCGGCTCTGGATGATCCTGCGCCGCTTACGGACACGCCTCAGTATTCCTCCCGCTGGATACAGGAGGCATCCTTCCTGCGCGTGGAATCGCTGAGTCTGGGCTATACGTTTTCGGGCTCGTCAGCCCTGGACAGATTGATCGGCACCGTGCGTAGAGCGCGCATCTATGTTGCGGCCAACAACCTGTTCGTGTTCTCGGACTACGCCGGATGGGACCCGGAGGTCAATACGGAGGCCTCGGCGCGCCTGGGCAGGCTTTCCATTCTGAGCCACGGAATAGACTACACCAATTACCCGCGGCCTCGAACCGTAACGGCCGGCATCAGTCTCGGCTTCTAGGCAGGGGCGTCCTTGCTCCCTTTACAGCCCGCGGCAAGCCGGCGCGACGGGAGGTTTGCGCCCGAGTGCCTTCCCCCTGTGCCGACGGCAGGATGTACCTGGTACCCGCGCCTAGGCCGGTTTTCGCATGCCCGGGCCCGAAGGCGCATGCCCATGGCCTGGTCTTGCCGAATGGCCTGTCCATGCAAGAGGCATTCGTCGGAGCGCCAACAGTGACAAGACGAGCACGCGCACACGTGTACAGGCGCCAATCTCCGTTCTCGGCACATGACGGGGCGACGGGGACATTGGCAAACATCCGGCGTTTCCAGACCCCCTGGTATCCGGGCAGGCATGTGAGGCTGGCTCCGGCACACCCTTGACTGGCGCGCCCGGGCAAGGATCACCCAGTGCCTGCTCCCGAGCCAACCCTTCACGGAGCACACCTCGGTGTGGCTCGTGCCACGCTGCAGAGCCCTTGCCGATAATCCACCCGACTGGCCTTTCTGCTGCCTTCGAGATGATGATGCTGCGCGCCTTCTTCGTCCTGTTTATCTTCGCCACGCTGTCAACCTCTGCTGCCCACAGCCAGCCGGCACGTCCGCCCAATATTGTGCTGATACTGGTGGATGATCTCGGCTACGGCGACCTGTCGAGCTATGGAGGCGCGGATCTGCGGACACCGTCGATCGATTCGCTTGCGGAGCGCGGCATGCGGTTTCTGCAGTTTTACGCAAACTCGACGGTTTGCTCGCCCACGCGCGCCGCGTTGCTCTCCGGACGGTATCCTCCCATGGCAGGTGTCCCGGGAGTAATCCGGACCCATGCAGCGAACAGCTGGGGCAGACTGGCAGAGGATGTCAGGTTGCTGCCGGAAATGCTGCGAGGAAGAGGTTATCATACCGCGATGGTGGGCAAATGGCATCTCGGGCTGGCCGCCCCTGACCGGCCCGTTGACAGGGGATTCGACTATTTCAAGGGATTCCTCGGAGACATGATGGATGACTACTACCATCACCGGCGGCACGGCATAAACTACATGCGATTGAACGAGGACGAGATCACACCGGATGGCCACGCCACGGATCTGTTCAGCAATTGGGCCTCGGACTACATCGCAAGCCGCGCCGCTTCCGCGGCACCGTTTTTCCTTTACCTGGCGTACAACGCCCCGCATACTCCCATCCAGCCGCCCGAGGACTGGCTGGAGCAAGTCAGGGCGCGCCAGCCGGCCATGACCGCCGACCGGGCTCGTCTAGTGGCCCTTATAGAGCACATGGACCACGGCATCGGCCAGGTGCTGCGCTCTCTGCAGTCTAGCGGACTCGCCGGCAATACCCTGGTCTTTTTCGTGAGCGACAATGGCGGACAGTTGAATGTAGGCGCAAACAACGGACCTCTGCGTGGCGGCAAGGGCAGCATGTACGAAGGGGGGCTGCGCGTTCCAGCCATTGCATCGTGGCCCGGAAGCGTAGGGCCGGGTACCACGTCAGAATACGTGGCCCTGACCATGGACATCTACCCGACAATTCTGGAAGCAGCCGGCATCGAATTGACCCACTATATCGACGGCGTCAGTTTCCTATCAGCGCTGACCGGCAAAGACCACCACGCGCAAGACCGGTATCTCTTCTTTTCCCGGCGGGAAGGGGGGCTGCGCTACAACGGGAAGACCATAGAAGCCGTGCGACATGGACCGTGGAAACTGCTCCAGAACACCCCTTTCTCGCCGCTCGAATTGTACAACCTCGGGGCAGATCCAATGGAAACAATCGATCTGGCGGATACTGAGCCGCAGGTGCTCAGCCGTCTGGCGGCAGCGCTGCGCAGGTATGCGCAGGAAGCAGGCAAGGTGCCCTGGCAATAGAGCCGGGGAGATGCCTGAAATTGCGAATCAGCCGGGACAAGTCCCGTCCGTACTGCCGAAGCCCGGTGCGTACCGCGCCCAGGGCACGGTACGGCAAGCCACCAATTGTCCCCAGCACGGCGGGAGCCGGCCCCGGCCCTGAGGATCAGAACAGGTCGGCCGTAAACCTCACGTAGAGCGCCGCACCGTTGTAATCCCATGGCGTGCTGGCCGGGTGCAGATTGCCCTGGCCGGAGACCTCGATCGGGTGTGCATCCGGCGCGGTCGCAAATACGTTGTTTGCGCCGACCGCAAGCCGGTAATCGTCAAGCAGTCGGTAGCCAGCCTCAACATCGACAATCACGGCGCCCGCGTATTCCTCAAGGCCGCTCTCGCCGCCAACCGTGCACGAGAAATCAAAGAACAGGCATGCCTTCCAGCCGGAATAGTAATTCAGCCTGAGAAGACCATGCTTGCGCCCCATAATCTGGCGCCATGAGATTACCATGCGGTGGTGCGGATTAACGTCTTCGATTTCAATTCTGCGCCTGGGCGTCAGTACGCTGATAGTCACGGGCTCGCTCAGGGATGCGCCCAAGAACTCCGTAATCCGCGTGGGCGTCGAAAAGTCCTCCAGGCTCGGCCGAGTCCAGTTCCAAGCGAGATTGGCTACGCTCGCATTGCCTTCGTCCCATTCCTTGTCCCAGGCAAGCACCAGATCCACACCGCGCGTACGGGTGTCGAAATCATTGGAAAAGAACTTGATTTCGCGCAGGGTCTCAAAGCCTGACAAGAGTCCGCCCTGGCGGTTTATGATCCGAATGATTTCATCCGTGAGCGGAATCCCGCCGGTAAGCGCAATGCGGTTGTTAAGCGCCACGTCAAAGTAGTCAACCGTCAGATTGAGATCGTCGGTGAACTCTACTATCGCACCCACCGAATAACTGCGGGCTGTTTCCTCGGTAAGCGTCGTGCCACCGAGGGCCTGTGCGATCGGATGCGTTGACGGAAGCTGCCCGGCATCAATAAGGCCGCCATCGCCCGAAAAATTGGTCTGCACGTTCTGGATGTTCGCCTGCCCCGGACTGGGAGCCCTGAAGCCTGTGCTCACGGAGCCTCTGACACCGGCCCAGTCCAGAAAATGCCAGAGTGTCGCGATCTTGCCGGTTAGGGTGCTGCCGAAAGTGTTGTAGAAGTTCTCGTAGCGAGCGGCCGCTCCAATGAGCAGCCTCTTCGTTGCATCCGTCTCAAGGTCCAGGTAGAAAGCGTAGTTGGGCCGATGCCAACGGTCCGCAAAATTCGGTGGGATGCCCTGATCTCCGTTAGAACCTACGCTGAATCCCTGGCTGGCAAAGGGCCCCGGATTGTAGGAATAAATGTCGCCGGGCTTTGATTCAAATATCTCTGTTCGCCACTGGGCACCCCAGGCCACATTCAACGGCGTGAACAGGAATGACAGCTCGACCGGGTACGACAAACCCAGTTCTGCCGTCACTTCCTCCTGCAGGAAATCACGCTGCCTGAACGACGTCGGGGTCTGAGGGCCGTACGAAGCATTGACGGTATTGCGAATGAAGTAATCCATCAGACTGCGTCCGGCCCCGATGCTTACATCCCACTGCAGGCCGTTTGAGAGACTGCCGCGCGCTCCGGTGGTAAGACTCAGATCGCTTATATCGGCACCAAAGCGCGGATTAAAGCCACCCGGAAACATTTCATTGAAAAGAAAACATTCGCCGCGATAGGTGTTCACGAAGGCCTCTACCTCGCTAAATGCCGCCTCCAGGCCCGGAAGGTCAGCGAGGCTGCGGCAATTGACATCGTCTGTCAGGTCCAGGTCGGCTATGGCGCGGGTTGCGCTCTCTCCGGCTCCGAACCTGAACACGTTGCGGCGTGCGCCCGGCGTACCGGGGGCGCGGAAGTAGTAGGAGCCATTGCCTGAACGCCGGCCGAATCCTCCGAACGCATAGACATGAGAGGATTCTCCCACGTCGATGCCTGCGTTCAGGAATCCCACGACGCTATCGTCCACGTCGGGATTGCCCCATATCTGCGCCGGATTCTGCACCGGGTATCCGCGGCTTGCCAGGAGCGTGGCGTCGGCCCGCTGCTCCGTACGGATGGTAGGCGCGATGTCGCCATACTCCAGGCTCAGGTTGAGGAAGCCACGGTCGGTAAGCGGTAACCCGACGTTGGCCCCGAGACGCACGTATTCACCGTCTCCCTGGTGATACTGGCCGGCCTGGCCGCGTACAATGACACCGCTGTCGTTGTTGCGCAGCTGCACATTAAAGACACCTGCCACCGCATCCGCTCCATACTGGGCCGCGGCGCCGTCGCGCAGAATCTCGAACTGCCGAATGGCAATACTGGGAATCATGTTCATGTCCGGCCCCTGCGCGCCCAGGATAAGCGAGCTCCCGAACAATGCTATGGATCCGGTCCTGTGCCTGCGTTTCCCGTTGACCAGCAGAACGGTATTGTCCGGCGAGAGCCCGCGGAGCGTGGGTGGCCGCACGAAAGTAGTGGAGCCGTCTATTTCATGGCGCTGGACATTGTACGAGGGCACCTGCGCTCGCAGGATATCATCCATGTCGATACTGGAGGCGCTCTCCAGCTCGCGCGGACCCAGCACCTCAAGCGGCACGGCCGAGTCCGTCACGGTTCTGGGAGGCCGGCGTGAGCCAATCACGACGACCTCTTCCAGCCCTAGCACACTCGGCTGCAACATGACCTGCAGGGTGGTTGCCTCCGGAGAAACGTTCAAACGCTGTGCCCTGAAGCCCACAAATGAAAAAACGAGCGGGGTTTCCAGGGATGGAAGCTCAATGGAAAAAGCGCCCTCCTCGTTTGTCGCTGTCCCCAACAGGGTCCCTTCAACGACAACGGTTACGCCCGGCAGTGCTTCGCCGGTGGCCGCGGACGTAACCGTTCCGGTGACAAGGACTTGCGCCTTGGCGATTCCGCAGACCGCGACCAGAACAAGGAATACGAATAACGTGCCTACAGTCCTCATGAACAAGCCATCCATCTATGTAATATCAACCCAATATTAATATAGTGTAAATGTCGTAGGCCATGTGACCAGGAAAGAGTCGGCCTGGCAGACGGCTTTTCAGGCCCCAAATCTTCCCTGGGCCGTGGAGCAACTTCATGGTTGCTCATTCGACGTGCGGCCTGTGGCATCGGTTGTATGATGTGTGATATATTGGCCTGTCACGAAAACTGTGCCCCACCGAATTCGAGGACATGCGCACCAGGCAGTTCCTGCTACTCTTGGCAATGACATGCACGGCGCCGGCCGCCACGCTGGCGCAGCATGCCGGCATCTTTCTCAGCAGTGAAGACGCAGCCGGCATCAGGGAAGCGGCGGGCAAGTATGCGCTGCTGGATGAAGCGCTGACCCTGGCCGAGCAGACAATCGAGGCCGCTTTCTCCCGCCCCATGGAGGTACCGCAACCCGGCGAGGCGGGAGGCTACGAACATGAGCGACACAAGCAGAATTACCGGGAAATGCGCTTTGCCGGACTCCTGTTCAGCATTACCGGACAGGAAAGGTACGCGGCATTCGTGCGGGACATGCTGGAGGAGTACGCAGCCTTGTATCCGACGCTCGGCCCGCACCCCCTGGCACACCATCAAAAGCCGGGAAAACTGTTCCATCAAACGCTGAACGAGGAGGTCTGGCTCGTCCATACGAGCATAGCCTACGACTGTGTCTATGATTGGCTTTCAGAAGACGAGCGGGCCCGGTTCGAAGCCAACATCTTCCGGCCCATGGCCGACTGGTTTCACATCCGCAACGAGTCGGAATTCAATCGCATTCACAATCACGGAACGTGGGCGGTGGCAGCGGTCGGCATGATCGCCTACGTAATGGGTGACCTGGAGCTGGTTGAGAAGGCCCTGCGTGGATCGAAACTGGATGGCAACGGTGGATTCCTGAAGCAACTGGACCTCCTGTTTTCTCCTGACGGATATTACATGGAGGGGCCCTACTATATCCGGTACGCGCTCATGCCCTTCTTCTACTTTGCAGAGGCTGTGGAGCGGATGCAGCCGGAATTGGGCATTTACGAATACCGCGACCAGATCCTGCGAAAGGCTTACTATTCGGCAGTCCAGACGGCCTTCCCAAACGGTGTATTTCCTCCCATCAACGACGCCTCGCTCACCATGGATGTCGGCGCACCTGAAGTGATCCTGGCCAACGCGCTCGCCTACGACCGCTACGGTGCAAACGAGTCTCTGCTGGGCGTGGCAAGCTTCCAGGGCCGTGTGGCACTAAACGGCGCGGGACTTCGTCTGGCCCGCGATTACGGGATGCCTGAATCCGAGCCGGAAATGACATGGCCCTCCGTTGAGTTCACGGACGGCTACGACGGTACGCAGGGAGGCCTGGGGATCTTGCGCGCGGGCAGGGGGCAAGACCAGTCCATGCTGCTGATGAAATACGGAGTCCACGGCGGAGGCCACGGTCATTTCGACAAGCTGCACTACATCTTCTTCGACCAGGGCAGACAGGTCATACGCGATTACGGATTCGGGAGGTGGATAAATATCGAGCCCAAGTTTGGCGGCCGCTATCTGCCGGAAAACGAATCTTACGCTATGCAGACCATAGCGCACAACACGGTCGTTGTTGACGGAGTAACCCAAAACATGTCGGAGGAACGCGACGCAGAACGCATGTCCGGTCAGCGGCATTTTTTCGAGCCGGACGGAAAGGGCGTGCAGGCCATGAGTGCCCGGGCTGATACCTACTATGACGGGGTAGGCATGCAGCGCACTATGCTTTTGATAGAGGATGAAGCGCTCGGCAATCCGTTTGTTCTGGATCTCTTTCGCCTGACAGGCCGCGATGTGCACCAGTACGACTACCCTGTCCACTATTCCGGGCAGAGCATCACGTCCAATCTCGCGTTCGACACCGCGACAAATGAGTTGCAGGCGCTTGGCACCGAGTATGGCTATCAGCACATTTGGCGCACGGCATCTGCCAGGACAGATTCCACCGTGCGCTATACCTGGCTGGACGGCCATCGCTACTACTCGCTGATCTCCTCAGCTTCTCCGGACACGGAAGTAATGCTGGGCAGGACGGGAGCCAACGATCCCGATTTCAATCTGCATTCCTTCCCGGTACTAATCGTACGGCGGCACGCTAGAGACCATCTCTTTGCATCCGTTATAGAGCCGCACGGTTACTTCAACGAGGCGAGGGAGCGCTCCGAGCAGGCGCGTCCGGAGATCGAGGACATTCAAGTGATTGGGCATTCCGATGAAGCAAGCGTAATTGAGATTGTCGGGCCGCGGGGGCTCCGCTGGACCGTCATGGTGACGAACAGGTCCGCTGACGCGGAGACTAGACGCAGCGTAATGTTTGACAACAAGACCTATACGTGGACGGGCAATTACCACATCGAATCCTGGCACGATCCCGGCGCCCTGGACTAGAGCAATCCTGATGTGTGCCTGGGATGCAGCTTGAGCCAGTCTCCCGTCCCTAACGCCTCTGTCAAATTCAACTAGACCCACAGACTCATATGCATATTAGTCTTCAAGGCAAAATTGCACTGGTTACCGGCGGAGGGCGAGATATTGGCGCGGCAATCGCCACCAGGCTCGGAAAGGCCGGGGCATCGGTAATTGTCAACTATCGCGCCAGCAGGGAAGCTGCCGAAGCCACCGTCGGGGCCGTCAGGAACGCGGGCGGCCAGGCCGTTGCAGTACAAGCCGACGTAACCGAGGCGGGCCAGGTCCGGCGCCTGCTGGAGAAGTCGGCAAGTGCCTATGGCAACTCGCTGGACATTCTGGTCAACAACGCCGGAGGCCTCCTTGCCCGGAAGAAGATTGATGAAATGGACGAGGCATTCTGGGATGCGGTGATTGATGTGAATCTCAAGAGTGTCTTTCTTGTAACGCGTGCCGCACTCCCCTTTATGAAACCGGGTAGTGCCATTGTCAACGTCGGGTCATTGGCCGCGCGGGACGGAGGAGGCGGAGGTTCGGTAGCCTATGCCACCGCAAAGGGTGGAGTGCTTACCATGACGCGCGGTATGGCGAAAGAACTGGCATCGCGCCGGATCCGCGTGAATTGCGTGTCGCCTGGTCTTATCAACACGACCTTTCACGATACATTTACGCCGGATGCTGTACGCAAAACAGTCGCGGGAAGAACGGCCGTCGGGCGGGAAGGAGAATCCGAAGATGTGGCCAGCGCCGTGGCTTTCCTGGCCTCCGATGAGGCGGCCTACATAAACGGCGAATCGGTTGAAATCAATGGCGGCCTGTATTTCATCTAGAGTCCGCGGCCGCATGTTGAGTAGGCCGCGCGAAGGTGTGCCTGACCGGGAATTTGGCCGTGACGTGCCTCTCGCGCCGATCCCGCTAGCGTCGGTGCGAGCTACGGTGCGCAGAGGAGTGCGCCCGCGTGAGAAAGCGGGCTCCAGGCACTCACCTGCCAGATGCACAGTCTTTCTCGCAACTCCGCTGGCCAGCCCGCGCAACCATTTGCGGTGGGCCGAGCAGAACTGAACACACCCGTTCCGGAAGCGCCGATCTCACGCCTCGCCATGCCTCGCAATCCGGTCTTTGCCGCGCTCGTCGCCGCCAGCCTTGTGGCCGTGGGAGGATGCAGTCAGGATACCACCACGACCGAATTGCGCCTTGCCCATATCCTGGATGCCGGCCATCCCGTCCATCAGGGCATGGCGTACATGGGACAGCGGCTTGAGGAGCTCTCTGGCGGCACCATGCGGGTCAAGATCTATCCGAGCGGACAGCTTGGCAATGAACGCGAGTCCGTAGAGCTTCTTCAGCTTGGCACTCTTGACATGGCGAAGACGGCCTCTAGCGTCATAGAGAATTTTGTGCCGGCAATGGGCGTTTACAGTCTGCCGTACCTCTTCCAGGACCAGGACCATCTGTGGCGAGCCCTGGAAGGGGAGGTTGGCCAGGAAATCCTCCTGCAGGGTGAGCCGTACCGCATCCGCGGACTTTGCTACTACGACGCAGGATTCCGGAGCTTCTATATCCATGACCGGATGGTGGAGACGCCCGATGATCTTCAGGGACTCAAGATCAGGGTCATGCGAAGCAACCTGTCCATTCAGACCATCAACATGCTGGGCGCCAATGCCACGCCAATGGCCTACGGCGAGCTCTACACGGCCCTGCAGCAGGGAGTGGTCGACGGCGCCGAGAACAACCCTCCCAACTTTTACGGTTCCAAGCATTTCGAGCAGGCGAATTTCTACACCCTGGACGAGCATGCTGCCCCGCCTGATGTATTGCTGATCGGCACACACACGTGGAACAAGCTGTCGGACACGCAGCGGCGGTGGCTTGAGCAGGCTGTAACGGAATCGGTGGCTTACCAGCGGCAGAGGTGGCAGGAAGCTACGGAGGAAGCTTTGCGAGCTGTCCAGGAGGCGGGCGTAACCGTCGTATATCCGGACAAGAGTCCTTTTCAGGAGGCCGTCAGGCCGCTTTACGAATCGCTTGCTGGCACGGAATTGGGCACCTGGGCGGAGCGAATTCGCGGCCTTCCGCAATCAGCCGCGATCCCGCAGCCTGATCCTGCCGCGCCATGACACGAATAGTTGACAGGGCGCTGGCTGCGCTGCTCATCGCTCTGATGAGCCTAATGGTGCTTGCGGTTTCGTGGCAGGTTGCGACGCGATACCTGCTGAACAGCCCGAGTTCCTATACGGAAGAATTGGCAACGTACCTGCTTATCTGGATCAGCCTTCTCGGCGCCGCTTATGCATTGCGCGTGCGTGCGCACCTGGGCCTGGACATCCTGGTCCGGCGCCTTCGCGCAGACCGCCAGCGTTCCATGCGGATATTTGCCCACGGCATAGTGATCTTGTTCTCAGTGGTTGTGCTGGTGTTCGGGGGAGGTTGGCTTGTATACGTGACGCTCGATCTCAATCAGCTGTCGGCGGCCTTCCAGGTCCCGGTAGGGTATGTATACCTGGCATTGCCGCTTAGTGGTCTGCTGATGACTTACTACAGTGGCATCGCCATTTGCAGTTTGGTACAAAGAGGAGATACAGACGGGCAAGCGCTGGCGACAGCCGACGCACAAGTCCCGGAACCCTGACCAGCGTTCTGCCGCGCCCATGGGCCTAGCCATACTAGTACTCGTAGCTAGCTTTCTGGTACTCCTGCTTCTGGACGTTCCGGTAGCCTTTTCGATAGGGATGGCGACTCTGCTCACCATGGTTGTCGCCGTTGACTTCGTGCCCGCTGCCAGCACGACGGCGCAGAGGCTCGCGACGGGGCTGGACAGCTTTACGCTACTGGCTATCCCGTTCTTCATACTTGCCGGCAACCTGATGGGCAGAGGCGGAATTGCCCGCCGGCTTATCGCGTTTGCTCGTGCATTGATCGGCGCGCTGCCCGGCGGGCTGGCCCTCGTTAACATTATCGCGTGCATGCTCTTCGGAGCCATTTCCGGCTCCTCGATCGCAGCCGCTGCAGCCATCGGCAGCGTCATGCATCCGAAGATGACAGAGAGCGGGTACGCGGCGGGCTTCAGCACGGCAGTCAACGTATCGTCGGCAACCACGGGACTCCTGATACCGCCGAGCAACGTATTGATCGTTTACTCGCTTGCAAGCGGGACGGTGTCGGTTGCGGCCCTTTTTGTAGCGGGTTATTTGCCCGGCATTCTTATCGGCGGGTTTCTGATGGCCGTCACGGCCTTTGTAGCCAGCCGGAAGGGATACGGCAAGGGGCAGCGCGTACCGCTGACTGACGTTCTGCGGCACTTCCTTAGCGCACTGCCAAGCCTGACGCTGATAGTTGTAGTTATCGGAGGCATCGTGGCGGGCATATTCACGGCAACCGAGGCAGCGGCCATCGCCGTGCTCTACGCTCTGGTGCTGGTAGCCCTCTATCGCGAGGTAGGACTCCGGCAGATTCCGGATATTCTGCTCGGCAGCGTAACGACCACGGCGGTGGTCATGCTGCTTATCGGCACGTCGCTTGCACTCTCCTGGGTGCTTTCGTTCGAGGACATCCCTCAGACCATTGCCGGGACTCTCGTCGCAATAAGCGAGAGCAAGATTGTCGTGCTGCTGATCATCAACCTGCTGCTGCTCATGGTAGGCACTTTTATGGACATGACACCGGCCATCCTGATTTTTACGCCCATATTCCTGCCGGTGGTTACCGGCATGGGGGTCGATCCACTCCATTTCGGAATACTGATGGTGGCCAATCTCTGCATAGGCTTGTGCACGCCGCCGGTTGGTACCGTGCTCTTTGCCGGTGCCGGAGTATCCGGCATCCCGGTGTCCAAGGTTGTCAGACCGCTCGCCCCGCTCTACATAGCCATGCTGGTCGCACTGCTTCTGATCACGTTCGTACCTGCGATCACGGTCGTGCTGCCGAGACTCCTTGGACTATAGGCTCCGGTCTCCATTTCCTCGCGTGCCGAAATCCCTTCCAATTGTGCCCACTCGCTCCCAATAGGACATCGGTTGCGTTACCTTAACGCTGCCGGGCGATAACAATCACGAATTACGCCCTACCTGCTCCCCAGACCATGGCCCAACGTTTCAAGTCCGTCGGCAAGTCCCAACTGCTCAGCCATGCGGTAGTGGAAGCGATTGAGAATTCAATCCGGAGTGGCCACCTGGTCCCTGGAATGAAGCTCTCCTCCGAGCTTGAGCTATGTCAACAGTTTGGCGTCAGCCGTACCGTACTGCGGGAGGCCCTCAGAGTGCTGTCAGGCCGCGGTCTGGTACGGATTGAGAAAGGCCGCGGCATCTTTGTCTCGCGACTCTCACCCAAGTCGGTGACCACACCGATGGAGATGTATCTCCTCCAAAATCATGGTGCATTCCAGTCCCTTGACATCATCCGTGCCAGACAGTTGATCGAGCCTCCGATAGCAGCAGAAGCCGCTATACATCATTCTCCGGACGACGCGGAGCGCTTGCAGAAAGACTTTCAGGATATCAAGGACTGCGACGGAGCCAGTGAGGAGCTGGCGGCCCTGGATCTGGCATTCCACCGCCACATTGCAGACGCCTCCGGCAATGGCGTTGTACCGCTTCTGATCGCGCCCATTCACGCCCTTATGCCTCAGGTCAAGTCTTCGGTCCACAAGGTAGTGGAAGACGCCCGGTACAGCGCTATCGAATGGCACGGCCGAATCCTGGATGCCATCTTGCGGCGTGACGCGGAAAGTGCGCGCACATGCATGGAGGCGCACCTGAAAGAAAGCGAAAGGCACATCCTGCAACTGCTCGACGTTCGGGCGAGTCAGGAAGCTGCGGACTAGATACGCTGGACGCGAATCTGTCCCGGCAAAGGCTGTTGATGATCGAGCGCAGCCGGTATCAATGTGCCCGAATGAGCCGCTGGTCTGCCTGCAGGCGGTAAAGTGAGGACACGGCAAGCCCCGGCACATTCGTTCCTTCGATGTGCGCGCCCTTCGGCGCTGAAAGGCGAACAGGAACATTGCCGCCAAGGGCAACGGCCATGGCACCAGGCCCCAATGCACCCAGGTATGCAGGAACTCGCATTTCGTGCAGGCCCGCAAATTCTACTTGAACGTGCCAGAATACGGGGCGGGAGCCGGCTGCCAGGTGCCATACCGGACCCTTGGCAGCCCTCAGCGTGAGCTGATCGTACAGATTTGCATTCCCGGACGCTATGTCGTGCAGGTTTGTCGCCTGCGCCCGAGTGAAAACGTTGTACGCGCTGGATCCGATGCAACTGAGCGAGTGCTCGAAGGAAGACAGAATGCGCACGTTTCGAACCACCGAATGGGCCGTCGACTTCAACTGCACGCCAATGTGCCCACTCCGACCCCGTATGGAAATATCCTCAAGGGTGACCTGGGACGATCCACTTAGCAGGATTGCCGAGTCCGCATTGCGGATTTCAACATTTCGCACCCATCCGTGTCGCAGGTTGGAGAAGAAAATGGCGTTGAATCCATCTTCCAGCCCGTGACCTCCATACGGCACCTGCTCAAATTCAATCGAAAGGTGCTCGATTCCCACCTCCGTCAACCTGCTGACCGGCTTGAGCCTCGCTTTCGATTCCGGAGCCAGGTCAGCGGCGAGCGGCTCCTTGATTGTCAGCACATTACCGTCGCGACCTATTACGGTTACATCCTGGATGCTTTCTCGCCCGAAGCCACTTTCGATTCCTCCGCTCATCCATGCGATGCCGAAGTAGCCCGTCAAGTCCGTGCTTGCATCCGTACGGATTCTAAGTTCATGCTGCCCGCGCCCGCCCGCAAGAATCGGGATTCCCTGCCGCAGGGAGCTCACCGTTGGAGCACGGGACCAGAATACGGCTCCCCAGTCTGAATACATGGACGGCCTTCTTCCTTGCACCAACGCCGCCTCCCCGCCCTGCGCAAGCGCCTCAGGGGCTTCCAGTACTCCAAGGGGCTTCTCCACAAAAATCACGGTTTTGTCCGGTCCGCTTCCGCGCACGACTAGACTGTCACGCTCAAGGAACATGATGCCGGACAGATGGAAGCGGCCCTCCGGAATGGCAAGCACGACAAGCCCGCTACGCTCATGAGCCGCTTCCAGCGCCCGCAGGAAAGCTTCCGTGTCATCTGCCATGTCATCGCCTGTCGCGCCAAAATCGGTGACATCCAGCGTAGCGCCGTATACGGGCAATGGCCGCTCTCCCCAGGCATAGCCGGCGTAGGAGAATTCGGGCAGCTGGAGCGAGGTATCCGACAGCACTTGCGGCGTCCATGCTTGGCCCCACCAGGCCGGCCCGACATCATCGGCAGATAGCGGAGGCACCAACAGCGAGGCGCCCTTGCCCGAGGCCGGTCCGTCCTGCGTCGGCCTCCATAGTCCATCCTCGCTCCGCGCAAGCACCGGATCGTGCCACCGGATGCCCGCAGGCGCCGGAATGCCCAGTTTCGCGCCATGGAAGACGTTTCCCTGCCAGGACACATCATCCGTTGATACGAGCGAGGAAACCACCGGCGCATCACCGTCCGCGAGAATTACGTTGTCGACAAACGTGACCTCGCTTGGCGGGAGCGTCTTTTCCCCATCCGCACCCAGGCCGTAGAAGTATGCTGATCCTTGTATTCACGAATGTGTTTCGCGCAACAAGCGGCCGCTTGACCTGGAAGTAGCGGTTCAGCGGCGAATCCGGGATGCCGTTCATGACCGAGAGTGATGCCCTGGAAGAATCGCCCTTCAGGTCGGCGAAATAGTTGCCGCTGACCACGTGGTCTTCCCCGATTATCCGCACACCGCCCGTACCAGGCTGCCTGTTTCCAAGGAAATAGTTTTGCGAGACCGTGGCCTTGTTGCCATGGCGAAGAGTGAGCGCGCCCCTGGCCTCCAGAAAGGTGTTATGGCGATAGGTATTACTGCCGGACTTGTTCGAGATTATCTCGTGCTCTCCATTCGTGCGCTCGAACAGGTTGTGCTCGACCATGGAGTGGGAGTCCTGCATGGAGCGGTGGCTGGTGCCGATACGAATGGTCTCGCCACCGTTCTTGCCCAGCCTTGGTCGCGGGCCGAAGTGATTGTGGTCAATGCGGTGATAATTGGGCGCATCGTCCGGAGGATCCGCAAGCCACACAACAAACGTGGCCCCGTCGTGCGTCTTGCCGGCAAAGTAGCAATGATCCACACGATTCCGGGTCCCGTACAGCGAGAGCCATTTGTACTGCAGTAGCCAGTCGTCCGGGTTGTATTCCGTCACGGCGCATTGCGTGATGCGGCTGTGGTGAGCCGGCCGATTGGTCCGAAATGCAATTACATGCCCTCCGGAAAGCGCACCGCGGTGAAACCAGAGACCTTCCACCTTGAGATAGCTGCCGCCAATGCGCAAGCGGGACGTGCCCGTAAGCATGACCCGTCCTGGCGATTCCGCGCGCAGGGTTATGCTATCTCCCTCCGCGCCGTCGGCGTCGAAAACAAGGTCCACGTCACGCCACGTTCCATTGGCCATGGTGATCGTATCACCGGGACGGGCCTCCGCTACGGCTTCCGCAAACTCTGCGGCACTGCGCACAAGGGTGTCCGAGGCGCCCTCAGGCGCGGCCATCATCAACCCGAATATGAGCAAGCAGGACGCTCTCAATGTCGAATGATAGTTCGTGAGCGGCGCGGACCATGGCTATCGAGCACGGCCAGGTAGGCTCCAGGCGCCAGGCCTGTACCGGCAAGCCGGACAGCATGCACACCGGGTCCCACATGGCCGTCCACCAGCCGGGCAACTTCCCGTCCAAGCAAGTCATAAACGACAAGGCGTGCGGGGCCCGGCCGCATGACCTCAAATCTGAGCATGGTGGACGCCCGAAACGGATGGGGATAGCTCTCCAGCTCCGCCAGATATCCGCCTGGCAGCGGAGAAACCGACTGCAGGATCAGGTCCAGAAAGGGCGGACCCACGTCCTGGGGCGATAGTGGCGGATATAGTACGGGCCCGGAAGCGACTTCGTCTGCTCCGATATCCGGCGCGGCGTCGCGACTTTGCCCGTCAATGTCACTAGTCACGAAGTCCAGCTGCGTCGCCGCTCCGACAACAGGGCTTGAGACAGCGGGGCGCCTTAGATCGCTCGCGGCATCAAGTTGCGGATCGGTGGTGGAGATGCCACCCGTCTCAGGAACGCCGACCGGAGCTCCATGAAAGACGTTGGACAGGTACTGCACAGCCAGAGGCGGATCTTGGTAGCTGACAATCGGGCCCCGGTCTGTAACCACTACATTGTTCGCGATTATGACGCTATCCGGCGCAAGCGACTGCTCCGAACTCTTTCCGGCACCCATGACGATCGCTTCCCTTACGTTGACAAAGGTATTGAAGGCGATTACGGCATCCCTTACCTGGAAATACCTGTTTAATGGCGAGTTGGGCACGCCATTAACAGCCGATACAGCGGCACGATAGCCTGTGCCCTGCAAGTTTTGGAAATAGTTGTTGTACACGCGGTGGCGCTCGCCGATTATGCGCACGCCGCCCGAACCAGATTTGCCCTCACCCAGAAAATAGTTGCCGTATACGCTGGCATCATTGCCGTGCCGCAGCGTCAGTACGCCGGAGGAACGGCGGAAGGTGTTGTGCCGGAAAGTGTTGTGACCGCTCTTGTTGGATATGATCTCGATTTCTCCGTCACACTCCTGAAACAGGTTTTGCTCTACCGTAACATAGGAGTCCTGCATGGATCGGCTGCTTGTGCCGATCCGCAGGGACTCACCGCCGTTCTTGCCTAATTCCGGCCGATGCCCAAAGTGATTCCGGTCAATGCGATGCCACACCGGATCGTCGTCCGGAGGATCCCTTAGCCAGACGACAACCGTCGCGCCGTCATGGTCCTTGCCGGAGAAATGGCAGTGATCGACGCGATTCTGGGTGCCGTAGACGGATACCCACTTGTACTGCGTGGCCCGGCTGGGCGGATTGTAGTCGGTTACGGCACAGTTGGTCAGCCGACTGTGATGAGTGAGGCTGCGGGAGGAGCGTCTGAACTCGATGACATGCCCGCTTGGCAGCGCACCGCCCCTGAACCACAGTCCGTCAACCTTGAGGTACTGCCCGCCTATGCGCAGGCGCGAGCGCCCGTCGAGAATCACCTGTCCCGGCGTTTCGGCCCGCAGCGTAATGGTGTCTCCCTCTATCCCTTCCGCAAAGAAGTCGATCGCCAAATCGGTCCATGTGCCGTTGGCCATGACCACGGTGTCACCGGGGCCAGACGCATTGATGGCTGCGGCAAGCTCCTGCGGAGTCTGCGCCATGCGCTCCTGCTGGGCGTGAGCCGTCCACGTCAGCAGCAGGCACGGCACAAACCCTGCGATCCGCACCAGCCGTCTGTATTCCAGTAGAGACCGACCCCTACCGAACCAGCACCATCGATCTGCGCTCGCTTTGGCCATCTACGCTCAGCATGTAGAAATACGTACCTGCCGCGCGGCGCTGCATGACCAGCGGAACAGCATATTCGCCTTCCGTGTGATGCTCGTCCGTCAGCCGGGCAACGCGCCGACCCAACAGGTCATACACGTCCAGCGTAACATGGCCCGCCCGGTCCACGCGAAAAGGTATGGTGGTCTCTACCCGGAACGGGTTGGGGTAATTCTGGCCCAGAGTTACGCCGAGCTCCAGAGGCACGACCTCATCCTCCACCGCGTCGCGCGTGGTGATCCAGCGCATGTCTCCGATTCCCAAACCATCCGATCCCGCTTTGACCAGCGGAGAGCTGCTCGCAAGCGCAAAGTTCAGGTTCTCCGGATCGGCGAATTCGGGATCGATGTCATACATCATTTCTGCCGTGGCATCGCCGTTCAGCCTGACGGGCGCGATCATGAATGTGTCACTGTAGGCGATGCGGGAATTGCCCTCAAGGCTGATGCTCCAGTCGGCATCTTCCTTCCCGTTGGCAATAATGCTGTTCATGACCTCGGCATTTTGGAAGCCGCGGGCCCAGATGGCG
This sequence comes from Rhodothermales bacterium, assembly GCA_965207385.1. Taxonomy (GTDB): domain Bacteria; phylum Bacteroidota; class Rhodothermia; order Rhodothermales; family Bin80; genus CAZXEU01. The sequence continues at coordinate 871,505 of CBDBLZ010000021.1, read as the reverse complement.
CGCCCGTTACCGTGTCCACAATTATGGCAGGTAAGGTGGTTTACCAGAAACGTGGGCTCCGGGGTAGCAGCATCAGAGTCCCCCGCGTAGACATAAATGGCGGATTGCCTCGTATTGGCAAACGTGGAATTGTCGACCACAAAGTGGTTTACGTTGAAGTAGCCCTCATTTGGGCGATCGCTTGACTCGTCCTTGATCCGGATGCCTTCCTTGCCGCTGCCGCTCAGGATGGAATTCTGGAAGATCACCGAGTCCACCAGGGTCCCACTGTACTGCCGCAGGAAATTGCCGTCGCTGCCGGCGACAACGTCATGCAGATAGCTGTCGGTGACCTTCAATACTGCGGAGGCATTTACGGAGTCGCTGCCGCTGTGTGAAATGCGCAGCAGGTATTTTGCATTGAAATCCGTACCGGCCTGGCCGTCGATTTCAATGCCGTCGAGATGCAGCGAGTCATATATGCGGAATACAACCCGTGTATCTTCATCCGGCTCGTTGTTCTTTACTACCGGCCGCTCGGCAAGTCCCGCCGCAGCTCTGACGGTAATCGGCACTCTTACATTGATTTGTTCGTCGTTCAGATACTCACCGCCCGAATCGGTCAGCTCGATAATGTCCCCGGCTGCGGCCGCATCCACTGCATCCATCAGCGTATTCTGCCCCGCGGCTACCATGTGAACCGTCGCCGCTCCCGGCGTGCCTTCCGGCCACCACCGCGGGTCTCCGAGCGTGGTGCCGTTCTCGCCGGCGCCAATCAGCGGACTGCTGCTCATAAGCGTAAAGTCGCCGTTATCCGGATCCATGAACATCGGGTCCACGGCGTACAGGTGATCAATGGTGGGATTGGGCCGACTCCCCGTCCAGACGCCGTCATCGCTGACATTCAGCGTATCACTGTAGGCCAAAAGTGCTCCGTCTACCAGCCAGGGCGCCCCGAGCGTCTTGCCCGTGGCGTTGACGATGTCGTAATTGTTGACCATGATCGTGTTGGTCACCTTGGCGTTTTCGACATCCCTGAGATTGATCAGATAGTGACCCGCATTGTAGATGGTAACCTGGTCAATAATCACTTCGGGGCCTACTGTAGTTGCGGTAGTATCACCGCCGTACACGCTTATGGCATCATCCTTGATGTCCCATAACGTGGAATTCGAGACTTCGAAGTACTTCACGTTGAAGAAACCGAAACCGTGCCGGTCACTATCCTCATCGCGAACACGAATGCCCTGCTTGCCCATGTTGCGTATCAGCGTGTTGCGCACGATAATGGAATCCGCCATCGTGAAGCTGTACGCACGAAACGCGTTGCCGTCGCTGCCATGGACGATGTCGCGGAAGTAGCAGTCGAGGATCTTCAGTACGTAGCCCTTCTTCACGTTTGCGTCGGCATCTCCGGAGCCGGTGCCTGTCCGAATGCCATACTTGGTCTGTTCACCTTCCTGGTCGCGCCCGTTAAACTCAAGGCCGACAATTGTAAGGTCATTGTAGAGGCGAATGATGTCTTTCGTGCTATCGGTTCCGTTGTTGACAAGCACGGGACGATTCATCAGCCCGGGCGCTGCCATAATCACGAGCGGCATGTCCACCACAATCTCATTGTCGTTATCGTAATTGCCGCCATCGGTGGTCAAGACCAGCGTATCTCCGGGTTGCGCCTGGGCCAGGGCATCTAGGATCGTATTCTGACCGGCCTCGATTTCCATGCTTTGCTGGGCAAGGGCCGGGTGCAAACCGCAAACTAGAATGGCGGCAAATAGGCACGGGAGTGTAGTAGATCTTCGCATGATGCTTGTTGCGTTTGAGGGTGAAAAGAGCAGCTTGGCTCCGCTATAAGTATGATGTAATACAAGTTAGCAGAGCAGTTATCACTTTGCAAGTGGCCTTCACCGAACGCGCAGGACATTGCCTTGAAAAACGGCGCCGGAGGCGTCTTCCCAGCGCAGCAAGTACACGCCAGATGGGGCCTGCGCGCCCGACGATGTAATTCCGTCCCAGGAAATTCGTGTGTCGGTCGCACCGGCACTGTGGTATCCGGCAAGCAGGCTTATCCGCTGACCCAGTAGATTGTACACCGAAACCGAAATCGGCCCCGAGCTCTGTGAACTTGCCTCAATCGTAACATTGTGCTCAAACGGGTTCGGATAGACCTGTAGCCGGCCCAAAGCCTGAGGCACCGGCGCCTGGTCGATGCTAGTGGCTTCCAACCCGACCAACAAGCGGTCCCCTCCCTGGCGCTCAAACGGCATATCCTTGCCATTTACGCGCACGGTATGCACGCCTGCAGCTCCGGGATACGCGATTTCGATCTGCGTTGCGAGCCTGAGCGAAGAGACCGCCACGTCCAGAAACCCGGACTCACCCGCATCCAGCGCAAGCGTCACGGCCGCTCTCGACAAGAACTCTACATCCACGCCCGTTAACTCCCGTGCCTCCCGCACTGCCAGCTGATGCCACGTGCCGCCGATGCTGCGCATCCATGCGAATGTGGCATCGGTGCCAAAGAGATTGAGCGTTTGATGCTGCGGCTGTGCCTGCAAGAAGAAGATGTCAGAGGTGTCAGCACGGCTCAGCCTACCCGCCACATAGGCGTCCGTACTAAGGTCGGCCGCTCCGGGCACCGCAGCTTCCGTGGGCGCCGGCAGGAGCAATTGCAGGAAGGCCGCTTCCCGGCCGGTTTGCGTTATTTCCACGTAGCGCTCATATCGTTCGTCCTTGAATAGGCTTACATATCCAGTGGAGTGCGCTACTTCTGCCGAGCCTGGGAAAAGAAACGCATCGAGCCTGGCCGCAGAGCCGTAACGGTTTTCGAATGGCGCCCAGGACGCATAGTGTCCGCTTCTCTCGAAGAATCCGCGCCCATGGAGATAAGCCCGATACGTGTGCTCCTGCGCACCGGATATCAGATCCGCCACCACGAAATAGTCATTGTCAATGAAGGCGATGGCCCGGCGCAAATGGACACCGCTCGGGCGCAAGTAGCCAGTCTCCTTTTCCGAGAAGCCGAAGAATGGAGAATCAATGTGGTTGCTGCTTGGCGGAGTGACATTGTACACAAGCGGATGGCGCAACAGGCTGTCGGACACCGGCTGATAACCGTCTGCTGTAACGATGTTATGCGCCTTGGCCGTTAGGTACCAGGAATTGCGCCGGTCATCGGAAAACCCGCCTGGTCCATAGCCCGCGTCCGGAGCCAGAATGGCGTCATTGCCGGCGACAAAGAATGACAGCTGGTCCGGGTGATTGTGGTTATCCGCTTCCGCCACGCCGTGAAACAGGAGATACCGGTCATCCGGCCCGCCTTCCCACTTGTTGCGGAATACTACCTGGCCGCCATCCAGAAACTGGTTGGGCGAGGCCGTGGGCGCTGCCGAATCAATGGCGCTGTCATAAAGGATGTATTCGTCAATTTCCCACGTGACGTCCACCGTCGCGCCAGTGTAATCCTGATTGATGAGCCGCGTAGTTTCAAAGTTCCACTGGCAAACGGATGCAAAGTCCGCCTCGGGGTTGAGTTGGGTCGGCACGCCTACATAGGCCGAAGCCACCATGTGGGTAGGGGCCGGCTTGAGGTAGGAATCTTCCACGTTCGGGATCTGGCCCCGGCCCGTTCGCACGCGTATGGGCCATTCGAATGCCGGCTGGTAGGCACCGAACAGGTCGACGCCGGCAACATTGAGATAGTGCCAGAGGAAGGGGATGAAGTTGACCGCGTTGTACATCCAGTAGTGCCCTCCTTCTCGATAGATGCCGTCGGCACTGAACTGGTATCGCGTAACCGTATTGGCGGCTTCGAGCGCGTGAGAGAGCCAGTCCGCTGCCTGTTCATGATCGGAAAGCGCAAGGGCGGCCGTGCCGATTGCCCACGCCGGCTTTGAACGGTGGTTGTGCGGGCGTGGGGCAAGGCGGTCGCCCACCATGAGATTGTCCCGCAGGTATTGGGTTTCCAGCGCCAGCCGGCGTCGGATTTCTGTGTCCTCATCTGTATTCAGCCGACCGAAAACCCAGTCATAGGCTGCTGCGTAGTTCTGCAGCCAGGTAGCCCGGTATATTTCGTCATAGGGCTTCTCGCCGGTCTGGGGAACACCGTCATACGCAACCATAAGCGCATTGACAGCCTGCCGTAGAGCGGTCGAGTCTTCTTCGAGCAGCCACCAGAAGGCCAGGGTCTTGGCCGCGCGCGGCCTGTCGTTTTCGTCCAGGGCCGCCATGTCCTTGTCAATGTACTTCAGCGCGTCTGCCCGGATGCGCTGCCAAAGCACGTAGTAGCGTGAAACCTGGTCCTCCTTGCGAATGCGCAACTCCCCAATGAAATCCCTGGAAAAATACAGCGCGGGATGCCTCTCCTCCGCTGGCAGTACGGGAGTCGAATCAACCGCGAATCCGCTGTACGTGTCGTACTTCGGGTGTTGAGCCTGCGCTATTGTGGGCGAATAAAGCGTGCCCGAAGCGAGCACTATGGCATAGACCGCCAAGCGGGCCATCAGGCGACTTCCGGCCAACTTACAGCACCGATAGTGAACAAGGATTCCGGGACGGCGCATCGCGATACAAGAAATAATGCTCCCCGGACTATTTCCCCGGTGCGAGCAATTCAAAAGATATAGCTCGCCCCGAGGAGAAGATTGTGACGCCGAATACGATTGTAGTCCACATTGGACTCCCATCGGTCCTCGTACCGCAGGCGCTGGAATTCGTACGCCATATCGAGCATCACCTGGCCGAACCGCCTGCCCACGCCGAAGCTTACCGCATCGCCGGTCGCCGTCTGTCCGATCAGACCGAATCCCTCAATACGAAACGGCTGCGGATCCCTCCGGACGCCCGCCCTAATCCAGGTCTCGGCGATCGGTTGCCACTCGGCACCGAGTCCCACGCCCCGGGCAAGACCCCAGTCTGGCACTCCTCCCAACCCAATGCTGCGCGCCGAGAGCGCTTCGTAATTCTGCCGAAAATAGTCCGCGACCAGCGAAATCCGGGAGGAAGGCCTCAACAAGACGCCCGCAGTAATGCGAGAAGGCATGCGAACATCGCCCCGCGCCACCACGGTAAATCCGGCATTTGCCGAGGCGGCAGCCTGCACCATGCCGGTCCGCCGGAACGTCTGTTTCACGTCATGAGGCAGCTCGTACATCAGCCCGAGACTGAGCACTGGGTGCTCCCAGCGGAATCCCAGGGCCGCATTCCAGCCGGAAAAATCCGACGATCCTGACCAAGAATTCATTCCCGGGACAGGTTCGTAGCTGTAATCATGGGCATCTTCCCGCAGGTAAAACATCCCAATGTCCCGGACGGACTGGCGGTCCGTTGAATTGCCCCATGACCGGGATAGCCGCAAACCAACGTGGAAACGTTGCGATGCCTCCATGGCCAGGGCGACGGACATGGCCCGCATCACCCCCGTGCGTTCCCGCTCAAAGGCGGACCAACGGACCTCGATTTCCTCGCCGGGCCTGGGACGCTCTACCGGATCCGGACGAAATTGCCCGATGTAGGGCTCAAGCACGTTGTCATTCCGGTCGAAACTGCCCAGCTGACCAGTCTGATGCGCCATAACGCCTATGGCCAACTTTCGGTCACCGATGCTGATCGGTATGGCGCCGCCAATCGCTGCGAGCCGAAACTGGCTCTGGTCAAACGTCCAGTCCGGCCTTGAGAGCGGCTCGCTACGATAGTCGTCGGGGTCTGAGAAATAGAGGGACAACCCGGCGTAGTAACGATTGGGGTTCCAGTGCTGGGTCTCCGCCCAGTCCGCTTTCAGCCACGAGGCATTGGCAGTGAGGGCCGTGCGCTGCAGGCTGGCCAGACTCGCCGGATTGAGCACGGTGGATTCGACTGTTCCGGGCATCGCCGCAAAGACCGCCCCCATGCCCCTGGCGCGAACAGCAGACGCTTGCTGTTGCTCCAGCCCATGAATGGTCAGCGGCTGCATCACCCCTTGTCCGTGAACGGCGGGAGCCAAGAAAACGAGCAGCAGCGGTAGTTGACGGAGCATCAGCGGCGACGTCAGTCTCTCGAAAGGGTCAGGCCAAGCCGGTGCACAGCCCCAAATGCCTCCGCCATGCTGCTGTAGGAGTAATCAAAGCCCACTCCCAACCGTCCCAACGGCTGGTATACGCCGCCTCCGAAACTGAATGAGGCGATATCGAAATTGTGCTGGTAGCCGGCACGTAGCGATATGCGCCCCAGAAAGGCGTACTCCAGACCCGCCGCCCACTGCTGATCGTAATCGTTGGGCTGAACCAGGTCAAACGTGGCCGTTAACCGATTGGCCTCGTGAACAGGAATGAGACCCGAAGCACCGATCACGTCCATCGCGCCACCGATGCGGAACAATAGCGGCACGGGGTAAGCATCTTCACCGAATGAGACAGGTGCGCCGAAGTTCATGACCGAGGCCCCCAGGCGCAACGAGCGGTATCCCGTTTCGTACGTCATGCCGAAATCAAAGAGCAGCGCGTTGTCGGATGCCAGCCAAAGGTCTTCGCGCGCCATCTTGGCCGTCAACCCTGCAGAAAAGCGGTCGGTGAAGCTTCGGGCATATGACAGACCCACCACCCAGCTCTGCAGGGAAAAGGTAGTGCCGGTCAGGCCCGGATTGTACACCTGCGTTCCGTCCTGATCCACAAATCCCAGGTGATCCACTCGCGTTTCCTGAAATTCGCCCATGTCGGCCAGATATACGTGGACTCCCGCGTGGCCCCATCGGCCCAAATACAGGCCGTACGCCATGCCGTAATGGGCTGCGTCCAGAAACCAGTCGACGCGGTCGACGGCAAGACTGTGACCGGCCGTGCGCGTAAGCCCGGCCGGGTTCCAGTACAGGGCATGCGCACCCGCGGCCAAGGCGCTGTACGCCGTGCCAACACCCATTGCACGCGCATCAGGGGCCACGCTCAGGAACTGCATGGAGGATGTGCCTACTTTCTGGGCCTGCGCCGCAGGTAGGATAGCAATCCCAACGAGCAATGCGGCCGCGCATGCTGCCAGCTTCACTTGCATCCTCATTTGATCACCACGAACTTGCCCCTGAATGTGTCGCCGTCCGGCGTTCGTACCACGAAGAAGTAGACACCGGAGGCGATCTCCTGGTCATTGCGCGTTACCTGGAACCAGGGAGTAGAATACTGTGACACGTCGTGCTCGATGGTCTCCACAAGCTGCCCGCTGTACGAGTAGATCTCAATCGTGGCGCGCTCGGGGAGTCCGTAGAAGCCGATTTGCTGCGCGGCTGATCCGGCACCGCCGCCTGAGAAGCCGCTGTTCAGATAGAAGGGATTAGGCACGGCGTGCACTTCTGTCAGCACGTCCACGGGGCCCAGTTCCGACGTCACGTGCGACAGATTAGTCTTGCCGCTTTCGTTGCCGGAGGCATCTACCGATGTCACGGCATACCATTGTGACTCGCCCACGGTAGTCTGCGGGTCCACGACTTCGTACATGCCGTCTTCCGTCAGGAACTCCGAGCTGCCGACGGAAACGTCCGCCAACAGACTCCACGGCCCAATGGCCGCCTGCGACTTGTATACCCGGTACGTGGAAACGCCGCCGGTCAATCGCGGATGCGAAAAATCCTCCTGTGCGCGCCCCCAACGCAGCACCGAATTTGCCCGGTCATTGTTGGATATGACAAGTACGGGTCCCGGCGGTGGCACGGGGATCTGATACACGCCGTCCCGGGGATTGGCCTCGGGCCAGTACGGCGGAACCGGGTCGTTGCCAGTGTAAGCATGATACGCCATGTCCGCCACATCCTTCACCGTCCGCACGCCGGAATTGACGTAATCCGGATAGCCGAATTCGGCTATATAGTTTTCGCTAAGCGTTTGCCCCGAAGACGGATCGATCACCCGGTCGGCAAAGTGAGGGACTTCGTGCCACGGCATCTGCTCATCAATCACCTCCCCCAGTCCTCCTCCTTCGTCCCATTCACCGGGCCCCTCCACGGCTCCGAAGCCAACTACCTCGGCCAGTGCAAACTCCACCTTCTCTCCGGGCTCCAGGATGTAGGGTCCGAATACGATGTGGTGGCCAACGGCCTTGTAGGACTGGCGAAAGTTGAAGGCACCGCGTCCGGTCCAGCGCAGAGAATCCGGATCCTTGGTGCCGGGCGGCGGCGGAAAGACCTGTTCCCGGTACGGAGTATATGTGCCGCTCCAGCGTGTGTACGGGACCAGTTTCGGCCGCATCTTGTCTTCGCGCGAATTACCGCTTTCAACCTTGTTCATGAATGGCTGCTTGAGCGTGCTGTCTGTATCAAACATGCGGTCGCTGGCCACACGACTGTCCAGCGCGAATGTATTGCCCACGGTCGCCAGGTTGTTCCGGTCATAGAACAGGAGCTGAATGCCGGGGGCCTGCGGTGACATGAGGCCGCCTCCCTGCTCACCTGTGGACGCGAACGCGTCGAAATACTTCGGGTCAGGCTTGCCCGATGCGGCAAAATCAGAGTCCACACCGTTGCCAATGTTGAGCACGTACCGCAGCCAGCGGTGCCGATCGAAATAGGCCCGCAGGTCGTTCTTGTACATGAAATCGTACTCCCACGTGCCGTACCAGCGCTGGAAGCCCAGCATCGAAGGGGCCACCCCGTAATGAAATCCGAAAAGGACTTCGTACAGCGTTTCGTTATTGTCCGCTACCTCGTCACCATCCGTGTCACCGGTATTTTCAAACGTGTATTCGAAAATGATGAGGTCATCGTAGTCCGGGTAGCTCCAGGCGCGGGTGGTGCGGGTTACGGTTATGCCCGTATTGGTGGCCCAGCGCGCCACGATGATCTCCTCGGCCTCATTGGGATCGTAGGCAGGATTCAGGCCGCCGTCATCCGCGAGTGGATAGTTCTCGTAGCGCTCGATGGAAATCGGAAAGGAAAAAACGCCGGCAACCGTAATCGGCACGTGCTGTCCGGATGATCCGCCAAACGAAAACAGGCGCTGGTTAAGATCGAAGATGTTGGCTCCGCTATACGAAGCGGCGATCGAAATCCCGCCGCCTATGATGTTGTGCTGGCCACTGTACTGCAGTCCGTCAATCACCGTGGCAGAATTGCCCGGCCATTCCATCAGCGGATCAAGCGAGATATCGTGATCGCGATAGTGCCACTTGCGCCCGATTTCTCCCGTATTGTAGACGGTCTCGTGCAGCATGCCGCGCCGGTGTACGCGCTTGTCCCGCAAGACCTGCGCAGCGGCCACCTGTGCGGTGGCCAGCACAATCATCATGAGGACAAGGAGTCGGGGCATCACGGCAGACCTAAATGTGGACAACCAGACCAAAGCGGACGGACCGAGGGACATTGTCGTAAATGCGAAAGGTCTGAAGGGCTGCAAAGTCGGGGTTATTGCTATCGGGAAGCGCGTATTCGATGTCGCGCCCTTCCTCGTAGCGCCGAAGCGTCTCGGAGTCCAGGAACACCCGGTTGTAGTCGAAAATCCGCGCGTTGAAGAGATTGAAGACTTCGACAAATACATCCAGTTGCGACGCTCCGGCCCTGATGCCCTTCGTCACCTTCAGATCCGTATTGTGCTCCCAGGGCGCACGTAACGTGTTCAGCTTTGCGAAATTGTCTCCCAGGAGCTCGCTCGGCGTATAGGGTCTGCCGCTACGGCTATCCTGTAGAAAGTTGATTCTAAGACGTCCGAGCGGATGCGCTCCGGCAATGCGCGGGCCCCATGTGCCGGGCAGGTTGATGCCTGCCACAAACACGAATGCATGGCGCCGGTCATAGTTGAGCAGGATGTCACGCGGACTGGGCGGCTGCGTCTGTTCGTTTGTCTCGTCTATGATCGGGCTCCGGCCCGTGGGAGTCGAATTCTTGCCGGTTGCAACAGAGAAATGATACCGGACAGATCCGGAAACCAGGCCCTGGCGCTTGTTCAGCCGCAGGCTGAAGCCACGGATGTTGGCATAATCCCTGTTTCCCAGCGTCTCGTAGAGGTTGTCGTTGGAATCGATGTATACCACGCGCTGAATGAGGTTCTTTACATCCTTGTAGTATCCACTGACATCGAGCGTGAAGCCGCGTGCTACGCCCAGCACCAGACCAACGTCGTAGCTCTTTGTCTCCTCGGGCTTCAGGAGCGGGTTTCCCAGGCGCCGAGGTTCGAACGTACCCAGGTTGTCATTGAAAAGCGTGGTCCGTCGGCCAATGAGACTTTCAAGGCCCGGGCGTTTCAGGTAATTGCCGTAGTTGAGGTGAAAGACGGCCCGCTCACTGATGGGAAATGAAAAGCCAAGACGCGGCTGAAGCCGGGCAACAACGGGGGTCTCTGACGTGGCTGCAGACGATTCGCTGATCACGGCAGGGTTGTCGGGATCCCGAAATGGAGAAAACGTGTCTGCGTAGTATTCCGTGTTCTGATCGTAGAAATCTAGGCGAAGTCCCACGTTGGCGACCATGCCTTCGAATTCCATCTTGTCCTGGACGTAGACTGCGCCTTCATACGGCCTTGCGTCGTAGTATTCGCGCAGTGCGCTGGACTGCGACGAATGGTTAAGCCGGTTCTCTACATCTATGTTGTACAGGTTTCCCTGCAGTCCCGCCTTTATCTGGTGATTGTTAGAAATCTGGCTCGTGATGAATCCGACGGCGGAATAGGTCCACGACCTCTCATTGAAGAAATCGTCATCCATCACGCCGGTGCGAAACCCGTCCTCCCAATACAGGCGTTCCCAGACGGAGCGATCATAGATGTCATCGCGAAACCGGTCCGGGGAAATCACGTCCACACCCTCGTCGAGCCTCGTATGCATTCCGTTGAGCGTCAGCTCGTAGTAGGTCCGGTCGCTGAGCACATGTGAATAGACAAGGCCTAGCCCCGCGCTACGATCAAGCACCTTGTTGGCGCCGATGACGCGGTCGTAAACCCACCGGTAGAATCCACCGGCGGAATAGCTGAGCTCCTGCTGGTAAATGCTGCCAAAGAGGCCGCTGACCTTCAGCTTGACGCCGGGCGATGGCTTGAAGACGAGATTGGCCATCACCTGCGCCTGCCTGTCGGCATCCGGCGTAGGCAGCATGGGCCAGACCCGGCTCAGCTGCGTGGCGACAAACAGGCGGCTTCGCTCCGACAAGGGACCGCCAAGCGTGAAATCAAGAAGACCATCCCACTTGTTGTTGTATTCGTATCCGATATCGCGGTGCGTCCTGCGCCAAAGGTCATAGGCAAGCTGGGCACCCTCTTCCGGGTCCACGCGAGAGCCAAATCCACGCCCCACGGCTCCCTGCCAGCGAGGCTTGTCGTCGTTCTCGGGATCTGGAGCCTTCCACCAGTCCAGCCTGTCCATCAGGCGGATGTACGGATTGGTGGCCGGATCGAACACACTCCCGCCAAAGTGCTTGTACTGTGGCAACCGGGTCCGAACCTCGGCACGGCTGCTCCATACTGGTCCTCCTTCCTTGGTCGAAATGTTGATCACGCCGCTCATGGCATTGCCGTACTCGGCGGAGAATCCGCTCGTGATCACCTCCACTTCCTCTACAGCGCTGAGCATGGGCGTAAAGGACCGGGACGAATTCAGGGGATTGACGATACCCATGCCCGCCAGCACGTACAGTTCTTCGTTAGACCTCCCTCCCCTGAAGTGACCGTCGTTAACCTCGGCCTGGAGCCCGAGGACGCCTGACAGGTCCGTCACGCCCGCAATTTGCTCCACATCCTCCGGGCGGATGATCTCCAGCGTGGCGGTCTGGTCCTTCTCCACATCGGGACGGGTTGCTATCACCAATACCTCCTCTCCTTCCACACTTGCCTCTTCGAGCACGAAGTCTACCGTAGCCGTGCGATTGATGTTGACCACTACTTCGGCCTGCGTCACGGCGCGGAACCCGACAAAGGACGCGCGCAAACTGTATGTGCCCGGCTCCACATTCAGAATGAAATAGCGGCCATCGGCATCCGTAGAAGCCCCGCGCGTGGTGCCTTCAATGATCACGTTTACGGTGGGCATGGACTCGCCCGATGCATCCGTCACGACGCCGGTGATCTTGCCGGACTGGGCACGTGCAGGACCCGGGGTCAGAACCGCGAATGCAACAAGTGCCGCAGCGGCGCCTAGGGCTGCGAACTTCTTGGCGGAGAGAATCATTCGATTTGTATTATGTCATACAACATTACCGAAATCGCCGGACGTTTTCAAGTGCGGTTGAACGAGGGCCGACCGCTAAATTTAGCGCGAATCAGGATACCGGAAGCGCGAAATGGCGTGAATCAGGCCGCCTGTAATGCGCCGTGGTTACAATGCCTGCTTGGGGCAACCAGATCCCCTGCACCTTGGCGGCGACGCACCGTCCAATGGACGCGGAGCAATCTAAGGTCGTCTCACGCGCAGACCTGCGGGTAGCCTCCTTTTGCCGGAGCCCGCCAGTTCCTTGGCGGAAGATGTCGCCAGGTAACGCAATTGCCAAGTAGAATCTCAACCGGACTGAAATGCGCTACTTGATCGCCTCCATATCCGGGAGCGTCGTGGTGCAGTGAAGCGCGCAGCAGCGATTCTAGAATGGCTGGCACTAGGGCACCCGTGGCCCGACCAGGCCGGCTTGCACGTGCATGTCCGGATCGCGCCCGTTGCCCGTCGCATCCGTGCCGCGGAGGAAGATGTCTCCATAACCGCTTCGGCCGTGGCCAGAGCCCGGGGATTCAGCAGCCTGGCGGCCGGTATCCGGCTGGATGCTTGCCGGAAAATGGGCGAAGAGGATCGACCAGGGCCACCGTGGCTACGTCAGGATGCGGATGAGCGGCTGGTTCGAGGAGCAGATCATACCGTCATTTTCCGACCCACCCGGACAAATTGTTTCGCGTTCGTTTTGCTCAAGTACGCACTCGGGAACACAGAAGGCATGCGAGCAATCCGGTTCCCGAAACGGCAATCAGAGGTGCGCAACCCCACCAGAGATTCATCCGGCTGTGGTCCGCGTTCACTCGGCCGATTCTAGCTCACGTCGCTCAAGTGACGGCAAGAGCTCGTACCTGACCCAGCCAAACTCCGGTTCGATCTCCAATGCCGATTCAAGAGCTTGGCGCGCTTCTGGTAACTCACCGCTGTCCATGTAGGCGATGCCCAGCCATGCATACACTTCGCTGTGTCCCCACGACGGCTGCAGCGGATCCGCGATGGATTCCTCCTCGAACAGCCGTGCCGCACGGCGAAATCCACTCAAGGCCTGCGTCTTGCTGCCACCCCAGATCCTTGGAGTGTTGTAGCCGCCAATAGCCTCAAGCATGACTACCCTTGGATTGTCCGGCTCAAGCTGAACGGCCATCTCCTGGGCCCGGCTTGACCTCGGCCCGAGCCTCATGCCCAGGAGCGGCCTTAAGCCAATCTTCCGCCCGTACGCGCTGGCCAGTAGTGCCCAGGCTTCAGCAAATGACGGGTCACGCTCTGTCGCCTGCCCCAGGTGCAGGATGGCATAATCGAGATATGCGAGTAATTCCGCTTTGGAGGCGCTCGTCTCATTGCCAGTCAGCAGGCCTACCAGAAGATGCGCGGAATACCCTGCGTAGTAATGTGCTAGCGTGGCCAGGTTCTCGTCGGCGACCGCTCGCTCAATCATTGTGCGGGCTAGCAGAACCTGGTCGACACTGCCATCATTCGACGCTTGCTGAAGGTTCTGCTTAGCAAGCAGCAGCAGAGAGTCAGCCGGCTGGGCGCTGAGCAGCCCTGAGGGCAAGATGATCGCAAGTAAAAGAATGGCGACTGCAAATCGGCCGCGGTTCCGCCTGTCTGCAATCGGTATCGGAATCTGCTGGTATCCGGCCATTACTCCGGGACTGCGTAGTGATAGACATTCTGGTTGTTTCGGCATCGCAACGGGTGCTAAGGTGAGAGATTGATAACCGCTCCGAAATAGAGGAATCGTCGATACTGCGTGGACCGTTCGCTGCGCGTGGAATAGTCCAGGGAGTAGTCATAATCCAGTACATTAGGCCGGTTAAGCGTATTGCCAACGGATAGGTAGACCGTGGCATTGTGCGCCCCCAGCGGCAGGAAGTAACTGGCCGACACATCCAATCTGCGGAAGTCGGGCAGGCGCTCTGATCCCGGCGGTCCCTCGACGGGCAAATAATAGTTCCCGCCTTCTCCAGCAAGGGCGTCCAACACAGGCGTAATCGGACGTCCGGTGGCATGCCTGAACGTAACGCTGCCGTACAGATACCAGGCAACCCTTACCTTGCCGACGACCGTCAGGTTGTGAGTGATGTCATAGGGAGAGGGCCCCTGTTCGATCACGCGCGCACGACCTACGTGCCGGTTCTGCAACCGCTTTGAATCAAGCAGCGAGTAAGCAATCCAGCCGTTCAGGCGGGTCTCCAGATAGGCGCTGTACTTGAGAAAGACATCCAGACCTTGGGAGCTGCCCTCGCCTGAACTGGAATAGGTCGATTCCTTTGCAGCAAGCGTCAAATTGCGGTACTGTTTGTGGTACGCCTCCAGCCGAAGCATCCAAGGTCCCTGCTCCGTATGCCAACCCAAAATGAAATGGCGTGCCAGCTGGGGCTTCAGGGCAGACTGCGAGGTTGCTGCCCTGAATTGGTAAGGCTGAGCGAATTGACGATACAGGCCCCAGGCCAGCCGGATACGCGATGCTCCGGAAACAAGGTATCGCAAGGAGAGGCGCGGATCGATCGTGGTGCGATCCGACAGCGAGTGATAATCTGCCCGAGTGCCGGCCACCAGCACAAGCCGCCTGGCCAGCCCGAGCTCCCCCTCCCCATACAATCCGACGCGCGTCGCAGAATCAGTATCGTCAAAGAACAGTGTCTGCGCGCGGGGATCTAGAACGCTTTCATTCGCCGGTACCCTACCCACAACGTGGCCTGTGGTGCGTTCCGCCTCGGCGCCGACGCGCAGGCTAAGGCGCCGATTGTACTCGTGCTCGGCATCAATTCGAAGCTTGTATGTGTCGTCGCCAGGCTGCAGATCAAGGCCTCCAAGCTGCTGCCGAGCTGCATAACGACCAAGCGAGGCGCTGGCTTGCACAAACCATAGCCCGAGAACATCCGTCCATTGGATGTTGTGAAGCCAGCTGGTTGTCTCGCCGCGGTAGATGCCATCGAATGAGGGCTCCGGAACGAACACCCCCACCGATTCATCGGTGACGAAATTGAACAGCTTCACGCGACCGGTGGGCGAATACTGGTAAATGACACTCAAATTCCCGTCGAGACTCCTCGGCGTAGTCACGAACTGATCTTTCTGGCCGTTGAGCCGAAACATCGTGCCTGTAAAGCTGCGGTTGCCCGTAAAACGCAATCCCAATCTTCGGGACACCAGTGGAACGTGCGCCGCCACTGATGCGGCCGCGATCCCGAGGCCCAGAGTGTACTGCTGTGCCGGAGGCAAATCCTGGCTGTCCATCGCGAGAATAGCTGAGAGCGCGTTTCCGTACTTGGCGGAGAATCCACCGGCCGAGAACACCGTGCCTCGCACCAGGAATGGGGATATGGTCCCGAACACGCCACCGGTGGGGGACTCGAACTTGTACGGGTGCGTCACGGTGGCCTGGTCCAGAAGGACGACGGTTTCACTCACGTCGCCGCCACGAACGAAGAGCCCCGCTCCTTCGTCTACCATTGCAAGGCCCGGAAACGTCTTTATTGCCTGAAATATGTCTGCAGCCGCGCCCGCGGTTGTAACTACCTCCAGCGTATTGAGCGTGGCCGTCTCGGCGTCACCTGTGGTGTATGCGTCCGCTTCGACGATTGTCTCGTCCAGTCTGACGAGAGCTTTTCGAAGAAGGATGCCAACGGTTACCGTGTCGCCCGACGAAAGGAATACCGACTCCAGGTGGTCTTCGAAGCCGATCATCGTAGCCCGGATTTGCTGCTCGCCGCGATGGCGCGTCCGGAATTCAAACCAGCCATCCGCCGCTGTAGCCGCTCCGTCTGTGGAACCGGCAATCTGCACGTTCACGAATTTCAGCGGCACGCCGGCGCCGTCGGTTACGCTACCGCGAACGACCGCCCACGGGATCGGCTGGCCTGCTGCATCAAGAGGGAGCGCGATGGCCAGCATCATCACGCTGAGCCATGAGGCCATAGCCAGGGACGGACCAGATTCATTTGTTGCAGCTCCATACTGACTGCAAGCGGGCCCTATTCGCATTCGTCGAAAACCACCGGCCAAGGCCGGACGCGAATTCGCTCGAGTTACAGGACTCTTGGTTGTAGCAGTTATTCCCACGCGCATGGATCATCAACCAGCGTATCAGGGCCGCGAAAAGGATGCCCCGCGCAGCAGGTTAATACTCCGGTCTGCCGGGGCAATCGAGGTGTAACGCGCAGCCAAGCTGTAATTCAGACTAGCCCCTATGTCTATACGATACGGGCGGTACTTCAGGCAGTTGCGCAATAGGCCCACGAGGCTGGAAGATGGACTCCGTGCACCCCGCTTGAGCAGCACCCCTTCGAAGCACCTACGTGCAGGCCCTGGTGGTTATTGGTGCAACAAGACGCTCGCCATCTGCACGAAGTACACCAGTCCTGGCTGCTGAGGCTCACGCTGAAGGCCTTCACTGATTCGGACTGGAATTCAATTCTAGGCTCGCGTGAGTTTTCGTGGCATGCGAATGCAGCCGTCCGCAAAGCATTTGAAACACGTTTCACTCAAGCCCCCATAGTCCTGGTTTCTACGTAAGTGGCTGCACCGGCAAGCCGTCCATCGATTCCTTGAAACGACCATCTGCCGGTATTCCTTGGCGAATCCGCTTGCGATGACCCCGAGGGATCGGCCAGGCTCTGTCCTTGGGGCGCGGCTTTCGGAGCAATGTGGAAGGCGTCGCAGTGCCAGGCACGCGCCTTCTATGGACAGTACAGGTGGTCCCTGATCTGCAGCCACCCAGCGTCGATTGCAGGCGGCATTGAGTCACCGCTATCCATTGGTGCGGAGGCAGAAACCTGCCGCTGCAATGAGCCACGGCAAGAATTCTGCCTGCTCATTAGCACAGAACGCAGCAGGCTGTACTTTTCCAAAGTCATGCGCTGTCCATCGGGTCGCGCGAGAAGCCTTTGGAGGTGCGTGACCAATAGGTATCTACGACCGAAAAATCGAGTGCATGCCCTGCGCACTCTACGGAAGAGCCAAGAGGCGATTGGATGCAGCGGCGCAAGGACCACGCAAGGCCAAGGCGGCGCTTCACCTGGAACGTTGCTTTGGGAATTCGCGGCAGGCAATGAATGCATAGTGGAAGCCTGCATCCTTATAGCCTAGGAGGCCGCAGCCGTCCGACCGCCTCGAGATTGCCCATACCTGCCAAACAAGAGAAACCTGTTCCCGCGGACATTCGTGGAACTTCTGACCTAGCCGGGGCCAGCGCTAACGAATTCCGAGTCGTCGTGCCAGCGCCTTTTTCCCGCTATTCGTGCGGGAGAACGGACTCCGAGTACTCCAAACCCAACCTGGGAGGATCCATGCGACGCACTGCAATTCTCGTATGTCTAATCGCTCTATTCACTTTAGGCGCATCGATGCTGGCAAAGCAGCGCGGGCCGCAGTGGGATGACCCGCTTCCGAAGCCGTTTACCGGACCGATAGAAGTCTCGGTCCAGGACATGGAACGGACGTGCCACGCGATCAGGAATCGGAATAGTATTTCTGTGATGCAGTCCCGAGCTACGGCCTGTCTCGCATATATCGAGGCGCTGCGATACAACCGCGAAATTCTGGCCGAAAGCTGACCAAGACCCGGCGCCAGGCATACGCGGTACTTGCCGGGCGGGAAGTGGCATGTCCCCGGAATGATCGCGGTCGCACTACTTGGGGCCGACCGCAAACGCGAACGCCCCGAGACTTAAGGCCTCCGTTTGGTGGATCGGTTCGAGTTAGCGAGGCCGGGATTCAGTCCAGGCCAATTCTCCGCTGCCAAGGCCATAGGCTGCAACGAACGGCTCGCCGGACTGCGTCATGCCGCTGCCGTAGGCGCGACCGTCCCTGATGACTCGCAGGTCGATGCTTCCAGGCAGTACGGCATTTGCAACAACGACGCTTTCCGCATTTAGCACTATCCATGTAGCATCAGTTTCCTTTGCTTCCCGCGCCATCTTGATCCAGATCCGATCCCGGTCGTCGACCACAAAAGTGTCGTAGGCCGGTTTGGTCTTGGGCAGGTCGTACGATCTGATAATTTGCCTGATCTGCCGCGACCTTCCCTTCAGATAGACATTCAGGTCCCTGTCGGTTACGGACACGGCCCGAGCCACGTTCTCGACCGTGTCTTGCACCTGCCCGGTGGTCGTACCTATTGCGATGGCAATGGTCTCGTTCCAACCGAAAAGCAGGCGACCGCTGGTACTCCAGCGAAAAAAGTTGCCCCGCCCAAACGGCAACGGAATTACGCTGGTGGCATCGTCGAACGTATGCACAATTACTTCGGAGGCGGGCAAGGTCGCCACGGGCTCACCCACAATCGTTCCGTTCCTGTCTGCAAGCTTCACTACAGAAACACGCTCGGCATCAGGCGAAAGACCCGTGCCGGACCCAGGGGCCCAATACGGTGGCGTAAAGCGAATCAGAAAGCCCGCATCCGTCACGCCGATAAGGGCATTCGGATTGCTGAAATCATTCGCCTCTACAGTTACGCTGTAGGCGAAGGAGTGACTATCAGGTTCAAAGGCGGACAGCCGATCATTCTGGCCATCCCAAACGAATACCGTATCATTACGGCCAATTGCTAAACCGGATGCCCGTTCAAATTCACCCGGTCCCTCGCCGCGGCTACCGACAAGTCCGATTAGTCCACCGGCATCGGAGAAGACATGCACGGATTCTGAATTCCAGTCCGCGACGAAGAGATGGCCGGCAGAGTTTACGGCCATGCCCAAGATCGGGCCGAAGAGCACGGCGTCGCCACTAGCCTCTTCACCTATTCGGAAAACCTCCGACAATACCAGGCGGGCACCTTCCGCTGGGTCATCTCCCTCTGCGGTCGTGACTTGGCCGGAACAGCCGGCAAGGAATAAGGGAACAAGTCCCGGAATAAGAACTCGGGCGGCGCATTTGCGGGATTGAGCAGAGTACATGGGACCGGACATCGGACTTGGCAGTGAAGCTTGTGCCGGTGACCAAATGCGGACGCGGCGCCGAGCAAGCAACGACTGCCACGCGGTGTCAAGCGCCAATCCGCAGGCTCTCGGCCCAACGCGGGGTGACTGGCCGATTTCTGCTGCGGCTGCTCCCGAGCTCTATCCACGCAGTCCGGGATTTGATCGCCTTCTCCAAAAGTATACGGGGCGCCTGAACGGAAGATACACGCAATGCCGCGGTCCGGAGAATATGGGATTCCAAGGGGCTTTCTGGACCGGCGTTGCGCTTCGGGATTTCGGACACCCTGGCTCGACTTAAATCACCGCCAGAGGTTTAGTGCGCCGACTCGAGCTGTCTGTCTACTCGCCTGGACAGCGGCGCCTTGAGCAGCGCTGTGACTGCCAGCTCCAGCTGCCCTCACATCGAGGCCGGGAAGTGGAACTACCCCTCGCAATACTCACTGACGGCCATTGCATCCATCCGCTCGTGCCTATAGTGCACCACTTGTGATCTGCCAATCAAGTCTTGCTGGACCGTCCATTGCGCCCACTGCGGAGACATGAACAGCGCTGAGCATGCAACCCATTTCTTCTGAATCAAGAGTAGCCGGGCTGCAAATGCTATCAACCCTTGTCTGCCTTGCGCCGAATGGTGAGCGAAACATGGAAAATGCCCCCATGTTTGCACATTCGGATCGCTCGGGACGGTATGTTCATCTTGATCACACTTGCCGTCTGCATTGCTCTGTATCCGTACATCCGCCCCCGGATGCGGGCAATGTCGACACCTACTCGCCTCGCGATCTTTTTCCCTGCGGCGATCGCGCTGATTGCCATGCAGGTAGCCTACACAGAGCCAAGCTGGAGATGGGTAGCTTGGGGTGGACTTATCCTCTACGGGTATTACGATGCAACGCGGGGCCGAAAAGGAATGGTGCAGTGAAAAAGGACCGGCCGCCAGGCGTAAGCGTCTCCCTAGGCTCATCCGATGCGGGTGCCGCGCGGCAAGCGCGCCGGCTACTGCTGCTTGACCCGAGAATCAAATGCGTGGACTGCGCGGGAGCTACAGAGAGCCCGGCATAGCGGGGCCTCTCTGCGATAAAGGTGGGATCCAGGCAGCGCCCTTCAGTCCGTAAGAGCTTCCCGGTGCGCGGCGGAACCCTCGCGGAGAGAGAAGCTGCGACTAGTCTCCGCCGGCAGCGGATGGGTTTATTGTAGTCTCTCCATTTAGGCGCAACGCCTCTATTCGCAATCGCATTTCCCTGTCGTAGCGCTCCGCTCCCGGGAAGCCGGAAGATGCGTATTGAATGCGCCCATTGGGGCCCAGGATATAGTGGGCGGGTATGCCATTGACGCCAAAGTCCGTGGCGCTTCCTTCATCGTAGAGGACAGTAAAGTCATAGCCGTTCTCCGCGAGGAATTGGCGCGTTTCGCTGTGATCAACATCGGTCGTGATGGCAAGAAACACCACGTCTTCGGCAGCCGCATATGAGTTGACCAGGTCCCGGTAGTGCGGAAACTCGGAGCGGCAAGGCCCGCACCAGGTGGCCCAGTAGTTAAGCACCACAACCTTCCCGCGTAGCTGCGACAATTGCCACTCGGTTCCCCTCGTATCGGTCAGACTGAAATCCGGGGCCACCCGATCGAGACGGTCGTCAACCAGTCGCCGTACGGCTGCTTCGGCAACCTCCAGTCGCGCTGCCTCAAGATCGGCGTCCAGCAGCGCGGCGTCCGCAGCCGCATCGCCGTCCCCCAAGCGCGACGCCACCTCAACTGCTGCTGCGCGAATGCTGTCGGCTTCATTGCCGAGCCGCTCATCTTCGGTGTCGCGTGCCAATGCCTCCACCAGCATTGCATACGCCTCCTCGTCCCTGCCCTGCCTCGCAAGGAGTCTGCCAAGTGCCGCAAGGCGGTCGCTGCGTGGCGCAGTGTCTATTGCCCTAAGGAATGACTGCTCGGCTTCCGAATCCCGTTCCAGGGCAACCAAAGCCCGCCCCCTGAGGTTTTCAAGGACGGCAATCCAGTTCCCGGTCGAGCGCTCCATAGCGTCCGCTCGAACGCCGGGATAGATCAGGCCGGGCTGCTTTTGCTGAAGCGCATAAATTGCCTCGTCCGCGAGCTCAAGTGCCTCCTCCAGCCTTTCATCATGATCCAGGAGCGTCCGGATCATGCTAGAATACCGCCGTGCCCCGCCCCAGGTATCCAGGCGTACCAGATCCCGGCTCGTGTCCATGACTCGATCCAGCAATTCTGGGCTCGCCCTTCCCGCCTCGTTCCGCTGACGCCGCGCTTCCTGACTCAGTATCGACAGCTCCTCTGAAAGCGCAACTCTGTAGGAGCCGACATCACCACTGTCCCAGGTTGGCAGGAAGCGCCGCTTCCAGCGCCCGGTGACTTTCAGCCGCTCTTCAAAGGACGAATCGCGCGCTGCGAAATGGGCCATGAAGTGCACGTAAGTATGGACCATGCTCCCGCCCATCCGCCGGCCCTCCGGCGTTTCATCAAGACGGCTCAGCCAAGTGCGCTGCAGTTCGGATTCTCCCAGAATGCCGTACCCTACGGCCAGAAAGTACTGGCGGCCCGGGTCGGCGTCCGCTCCGCTGGCAACTACGCCGGCAGCTTCCAGCTCCCGGCGCAATTCGTCCAATATCGCGGCTGCCGCTTCCTCGTCGCCGGCCGAGCGCGCCGCGGTCAGGCGCGCCTGCACATGGTGAATGCGACAGACCGGCGATGCATCGATACGTGTTGCGTGGGTTCCTCCCGCATCGGTCGCCAATGAGTCCAGAATCTCAAGCCACCTATTTGACTGGTTCAGCTCGCCAACGGCGTCCTCAACACTCTCATACGGCTCAACGCGACCCGGAAAGGCTCGAATGGTCCCGCTGCCAACCTCGATGGCACGATCAAGCCAGTCGCGCCGCCCGCGAAGCTTTCCGCCCCAGACCAGTGTGTTAAGGTATCCTTCGTGCACGCGCGGATCATCGGCGGAAAGATCCATTGCCTGTTCGTAAGCCGCAATCGCATCCTCGTACTGGTTAAGTTCGTCCAAAACGCGGGCATAGCCGTAAGCTGCCTCGGCATTCTCAGGGTCCTTCTCCAGGGCTTGCGCGAAACCGTCGCGCGCAGCCAGGAAGTTGAAGGCTTCAAAGTCCTGACGCGCACGCTGCAAGCGTTCTTCCGCACTCGGCCCGGAATCCGAACAGGACGCAAGGGCGAGCGCCGCGAGCGACAGCGCGAGCAAAACGGCGTATGGCGCCAGTGGCGTCGCATTTCGCATGGAGGGCACCGTCGTTTGTAGCTGATGCGTGTAGGAACGCTTCAAAGATAGAATACCTATTGCTGCGGATGGATGCTCCAAACGGCAACCATCGGCGCCCCGGTTGCTTTTTCCGTCAAGATGCCATACGCGCGGCCGCCACGAATGACCGATAGCCGCACGTTCTCAGGCAAATGAGCTCTGGAGACTACAAAACCGTCCTCGTCAACAATCAGCCACGTTATTGTGTCCTCACCCTCACTCCGGTTGAGTTCAATCCACAGACGGCCGGCGTCGTCCGGCACAAGCCTGCTGAATGACGGCTTGACGGCCGGAAGATGCTCTCTCAGAAGTTCATGGAAGTCCTCGGGAGCTTCCGCGATAGTCTGCGCCCGCTCCGCTGCCGTAATCGGCACCGGCGTATGCGGCACGGTGAATTCTCCCTGCATGGCACTCATCAATGACATGCTCGCAATACGGATGGCGTCGTTCGAGCCGTAATACAATACCTCGGTGGAGCCGACGGCGAAGTGGGGACTGACGGCAAAAGGAAGTCCGTAAGCAGTAACAGAAGTGCTTGTTGCAATTGCCAGGCCCTCCCTGCTGGGCAGTTCCGCAACGGATTCCTCCAATACGGCGCCGTTCCAGTCCACCAGCTTGACCCGATCACGCCTGCTGCTGAGCTCGTCGGAGCCCGCTGAGAAAAAGGGCCGGTACTGGAAGAGGAAGCCTCGGCCCGTCGCGGCAAGTACTTCAGAGGGGTAGAGGCGATCACTTTCGGATAACCCCACATCCAGTCTTGAAACAAACGGATGATCATTTGGCGCAAAGATGGACAGCTGGCCCGCGTAGGAATCCCATGCATACAGGGAATCACCTGGCCCTACCTGCACCGAGGGTGTTTGCGCAAATTCTCCGGGACCTCTACCCTCCCGTCCAATTCGGCCAATCAGTGCCCCGTCAGACGAATACACACGAACGCCCCCGAATCCGCTGTCCGTGACATATAGCTGCCCCCTGGAATCAACGGCCATGCCGAGAACACTGCCCAAGAGCACCGAATCCCCGGCGGCCTCATCGCCAATCCGGTAGGCTTCGGTCAGCACAAGGACGCTTGCCGGGCGATTGCCGCCCTGGTCTGCGGCGCGCTGGCATGCGCCGGCGGCCAGAACAGCTGCCAGAAGAACCGCTATAGCCCTACCGTTGCACAACCTGATTGCACTCGTCATGCGGGTTGGTCCCGGTCGGTATTGTTGGTCGACAGTCCTTTGCTGCAAGTTCAAGAGCAGACTGCCGAGACAACTTACGGCATTGCCCTTACTGTTACCGAAGCGACGCCCCGCATTATTTCGCAGGCGCATTATCCGAACGCATGCGGGGGTAGCGCCCCGCGTAAAAGCGTGCATGCGCCGCCTCGCCAATCACGCCCAACCGTCCAGGCGGCCGAACCCTGGAGGGCAGTACGGCACCTGACTGGCCGAAGCGAGAGCCTTGCTACCCGGGAGCCTGTTGACTACTCCAGCCAGGCGCGCGCTATCGTGACTCTCGCCGCTCCATGCCCCGGGGCGACACCGTATATTCATGGCGTCCCCGCTCTCGCGTGGATTGTATCACCAAGCCTGGAGTTTGCCATGTCACCATCCCGCGCAGTCGCAAGCTGGATGCTTGCCCTTACGGTCGCCTTTTGCGGCGCCGGCTGTCAACCGGGCAACTTCGATGCCGACGCAGGCTGGACCGGCACAATTGACACGCTTGCTTCCGGAGAGCTCCTAGTCCGGAATACCGATGAGCCGCTGTGGGATCAGGCAGACGCTTGGCAGTTCGTGGAGGAATTACGTCTTGGAATAGATTCCACCGGCGAGTCACCGATCTTTGGAAGCATCATGTCCTTTGATATAGATAGGCAAGGGCGGATCTTCGTTCTCGATTTCCAGGCCCAGGAAATCAGCGTATTTGATCCGGACGGCACGTTTGTGCGCACGTTTGGAAGCAAGGGGGCTGGGCCGGGAGAATTCGAACAGGCCCTTGCAGTGGACATCAGTCAGAACGGCGATGCCCTGGTCATGCAGATGATCAAGGCGCAGCTTTCCGTTTTCGATCCGGAAGGTCGATACCTCAGGACCGAGTCGATAGGCAACCCGGGAGTAGGCCTGAACCCGTACAGGGGCGGATTCGACTTCCAGGGGCGCTACAACGCCATTGTACCATTCTTTACTGATTTCGATATCACCTATGTAGTGGCCCGGTTTGATCAGCAGCTGAGTCCGCTTGACACCATCCCGGTTCCCGAGACTACCGCCGAAAGGGAAGCCTTCACACATGTCACTGACGATGGGCTCTCGTCCATTGGCGAGCGGATCCCCTTTCAGGGATCCTTCGACTGGCGGTTCTCGCCGACCGGCAACCTTTGGACGCTGACCACCAAGGACTATGAGCTAGTCGAATTGACTTCGGCTGGAGAGACGCTCCGACGGGTCTCCAGAGACCATGAACCGATCGCCGTAACGCAGGAAGAAATGGATGACGTACGCGAGGGATTCCAGTGGTTCATCAATATGGGCGGAACAGTCGACTGGTCAAGGATTCCGCGAACAAAGCCCGCAGTTGTCTCATTTTTCTGCGACGATGAAGGCCATCTCTGGGTGAAGCGGCAAGCTGTGATGCCCGGGGAGGAACGCCGCCTGTTCGATCTCTTCGATCCTGAAGGACGTTATCTGTCGGAACTGCGCCTGCCGTTCCCGTTGCATTCTGATCCTGAACCGATTGTACGCAACGGCATGCTCTATGGCGTCACTACAGATGAATCCGGCGCCCCGAACGTTGTCAGAGCGCGGATTGTAAAGCACTAAAGTCCGGATGCGATAGCTTTTGCAGCGAAGGTGCAACGCCGAAAGCGGCTTCCGCCCAATCAGAGCAATGCGCTTCCGCTCGCCTCGGAATCCGATCAAGCGCGCAGTTGCGGAATGCCGCAGTCTGATCCTGCCGGGCTCCGGCGACAGCCAGGAATTGCCCCGGAGGCGGGCGCCCGAATCGCCACCGGGCTCTGACGCGGCACGAGTGGAGCAATCCTGACCGGGGCGCGACATGGAGGCTGCCGGAACGCTCCCGCATAGCCCGGACAATTGCCGGACGCAAGCCACCATGGCCCTGGATTCGCCAGCCGCCATTCGTTCATACCTTTGCCCGGCGCATGCTATTTCCTATTTTGGCCTGCCTACGGCCTCGCTTGTCACTAAATCTGGAAACAAGATGTCACGCCCGCTAATTCTGCTCGCGCTTCTATTGGCTTTTGGCTGCAGGGGACCTGGAGTCGAAGCACCCCTTACGGTCTCGCGCCTGTTTTCTGATGGCGCAGTGTTGCAGCGCAATACGACTGTTCCGGTATGGGGTACCGCCACGGCCGGAGAAACCGTCGCGGTAGCGCTGGACGAAGCGGTGCAGGAAGTGAGGGCAGGGCGCGACGGGACATGGCGCGCAGAAATTCAGGCACACGAAGCGGGAGGGCCGCACCGGCTTGGTGTTTCGACTTCCGACGAGGAACTGGAGTTTGGCGACATCTGGTTCGGTGATGTTTGGATAGCTTCAGGGCAGTCCAATATGGAGTGGCCTGTAATAGTGTCGCAAAATGCTGAGCAGGAGATTCGAGAGGCCAATGATCCGATGATCCGGCACCTGAAGGTCCCGCACTCCTGGGCATACACCCCGCAATCCACGCTGGCAGGCGGCGAATGGCATCCGGCCGACTCGGCACACGTAGGCGCATTTACGGCCGTCGGATACTTCTTTGCGCGGTCGCTTCGCGAGACCATGGATATCCCCGTTGGCATCCTCAACACGTCCTGGGGAGGCAGCCGCGTCGAAGCCTGGATGGATCCCGACATGCTGGACGTACACCCCGACTCGATCGCAGCCCTTCTGGAGGCAGACAGTCTGGCCTACGAAGAGCTCCTGCACACCTATACGGTAGATCACGGCGCATCCGATACCGAGGACCCGGGATTTGCGGACAGTGTTGCCGTGTGGGCCGACCCTGCCCTGGATCTGGCGCAATGGAGCGACATTGCCGTGCCCGGAAGCTGGGAGTCCGCAGGATACGAAGGGCTGGACGGAGTCGGCTGGTACAGGACCACGATCGAGCTAAGCGAGGACCAGCTTCCCGGTGCCACGCTGCACCTGGGGCAGCTGGACGACCGCGACATGACGTGGGTCAACGGCGTTCTGGTCGGGCAGACCCAGGGTGTCCGAAACCTGCGTGTCTACGAATTGCCGGAAGGAGTCCTTCAAGCCGGCACCAATACCATCGCCGTTCGCATTCAGGACTTTGGCGGCAACGGGGGCATGTTGGGCATGGATGACGATCTCAGAATCGAATCCCGTGGCGGCACGGCTCTACTGGGCGGGACTTGGAAATTCCGAATCGGCATGTTTTCCGTAAATCGGAATGCAGGGAAGAACCATGTGCCCACGGTACTCTACAACAAGATGATTCATCCCATTCTATCGTTTCCTGCGACGGGATTTCTTTGGTACCAGGGGGAGTCCAATGGTGGCAACGCGGAGGATGCGGCGGCGTACGCAGGCATGTTCCAGTCCATGATTTCCGGCTGGCGCGCTCTCTGGAACCATGAAGATGCGCCTTTCCTTTTCGTTTCGCTCGCCAATTTCCGCGCGGCCGAACCCGAACCCGGGGACAGCGACTGGGCCATTCTCCGCGAGTCGCAAGCATCCGCCCTCTCTCTTGCTAACGTCGGTCAGGCCATAACCATTGATATCGGCGACGCGCTGGATATTCACCCGCGCAACAAACAGGATGTAGGAATCCGCCTGGCTCTGGCCGCGCGGCACATCGCCTATGGCGAAGAGCTTGTGTACTCAGGTCCGGTTTACCGCGAGCACCGTATCGACGGAAATGAGATCACCCTGCACTTTGATCATGTTGGCTCCGGACTCACTACGCGCGGAGAGAAACCTGGAGGCTTTGCGGTGGCCGGTGCGGACGGAGCGTTCGTGTGGGCCGACGCGCGTCTGGAAGGGAACACGGTCGTGATATCAAGCGATGCCGTCGCGGACCCCGCAGCAGTGCGATACGCATGGGCGGACAATCCCGACCGGGCCAATCTCTATAACAACGAAGGATTGCCGGCCGCGCCGTTTCGGACAGGTCGTTAGCAGGCTGGGCTGCCCATGGGAATGCATGGCGTCGGTCTGTGGCGTCCTGTGAGGCATGCGTGCGCCCTCGGCAAGAGATGTGCGGTGCGCGAACGGCACGTGCACTGGGGTGGTGCCAATCCAAACGCACGCGCTCACGCAGGGCCAGGGTAGCCGGGAGGCTCGACAACCCTGCGGCCAAGCCGGGCGCACCCGCAGCGCCATTCGCGCCACGGGCTTGCTGCGCTGTTTGACCAACCCGGACTTGCCATTCGGCGAGCCCGACTGCGCACATCTCGTGCGCCGTTTGTGCCGCAGGCCCTCCCGGCCGCCAGGAGGGTATGGCCAATGACGGCGTTGCGGCAACGGCTGAGCGTGCATCACCAGGTGGACCGTCAAGAAGGCTCCGCCAGGCCGCAAGGCGGTTGATGGTGCGCCCGGGAGGCACTATGTTCTCCATTCAAACCAGATGACCTCCACCATGCTAAAGCGACTCTGCTGGCTGCCACTGCTTCTTGGAATCGGCTGCTCGGGGCCGGACCAGACGGCACAAAAGCCGAACATCATCTACATCCTTGCGGACGACCTTGGCTATGGTGAGCTGGGCTCGTACGGACAGTCCCTGATACGCACGCCCCATCTGGACCAACTCGCCGCCGATGGCATGCGGTTTACGCAGCATTATAGCGGCAGCCCCGTATGCGCACCTTCCCGCTGCACACTCCTGACAGGTAAGCACACTGGCAACTGCTATGTTCGGGACAACTTCGAGCTGGGGGGATTCCTGGATTCGGAGGAGCGAGGGCAGCTTCCGCTTGAGCCGGGCACGTTCACGCTGGGACGCATGCTGCAAGATGCCGGATACGCTACCGCCGTAGTCGGGAAATGGGGACTTGGCGGCCCGGCTTCAACCGGCGTGCCCAATCTGCAGGGATTCGATTTCTTCTATGGCTACCTGGACCAGAAAC
Source organism: Rhodothermales bacterium (assembly GCA_965207385.1). GTDB lineage: Bacteria > Bacteroidota > Rhodothermia > Rhodothermales > Bin80 > CAZXEU01. The sequence goes on along the minus strand of CBDBLZ010000021.1, from coordinate 843,114 downwards.
AGGCCCACAACTACTATCCTACCCATCTGTGGCGCAACACGGAGTGGGACACGCTGCGCAACGAATACTTTCACCCGCATCAGAGATTTGAAGGCGAAGACCCCCATGATCCGGCAGAATATGCCCGGTACAAGGGTGTCGACTATGCTCCGGATCTGATGACGCAGGAAGCCGAGCAGTTCATTCGAAGCCACGCGGACGGCCCCTTTTTCCTGTACATGCCGCACGTCGTGCCCCACCTTGCACTGCAAGTACCGGATGAAGACCTGGCCCAATACAACGGCATGTTTGAGGAGGAGCCGGACCTGGGAGAGCACGGCTACCTGCCGCATATCCGCCCGAAGTCGGCGTACGCGGCCATGATTACGAGAATGGACACGCACGTAGGGCAAATCCTTGCCGTGCTGGACGAACTCGGCCTGCGCGAAAACACCCTGGTCATGTTCTCGAGCGACAACGGCCCTACGTTCTTGCGGAGCGTGGACACGGAGCTTTTTCGCAGCAGTGGTCCGCTTCGGGGCGGCAAGGGAGAAGTCTACGAAGGGGGCATACGGGTCCCGATGATTGTCCGGTGGCCCGGCCACACCCCGGCCGCGACCACCAGCGACCGGGTAACCGCGTTCTGGGACGTCATTCCCACCATTGCCGAACTGTTGGACCTCGAGACACCAGGAGATATCGACGGGACTTCCTTTCTGGCCACGATCCAGGGCTCCGATCCGGCCTCGCCTCCGTCGGAAATGTACTGGGAGTACCACGCCCGGCGCTGGGGAGGGGCGCAGGCCGCGCGCATCGGCAACTGGAAAGGGGTCCGGCTCGGAGGACACGAGGACCCCGGCGCGCCGGTACAGCTCTACGACCTGTCCACGGACCTCGGCGAGCAGCACGATGTCGCGGCCCAGCATCCCGACATCGTGGCTGAGATTCTTGAAGTCATGGACAACAGGAGCCCCTCGCACATCGAGCGCTGGAGCTTTGCCACCCGCACCCAGTAGCGCGGCGCGAGCATCGCCTACGGTTTCGGTTTCCTGAAGCCATGCAGGTTCTGTGAGACAAACGTCGTCGGAAAGCGCTCCGAGCCCGGGAATCCGAGCTTGATGTCGCGTCCATCATGCGGGATGACCGCCGTTCCAAATAGGTAGTCCCATAGACTGAGGCTCAGCCCGAAGTTGATTCCGTGCGGATGCCCCTGGGGCCAGTCTGCCGCATGGTGCCAGATATGCATCTGCGGATTGTTCAGGAGATAACGCAGTGGACCCAGCGGCACGGTGATGTTTGAATGATTGAAGTGCCCGATGGCCAGCGCCGCCATGTAGACTACGAAGTAGTCATCAATGCCGAAGCCTATCATGGCCAGCGGAACGTATTGCAGCGCCTGGTACACCACGTTTTCCATCCAGTGGAATCGGAGATGAGCAGCAAAGCCCAGCTCTTCTACCGAATGATGGACCTTGTGAAACTCCCACAGGAAGGGAACCCTGTGCAGCAGCCTGTGCACGTTCCAGTGGATGAAGTCCCGCAGAACGAATAGCAAGAGCAGCTGCACCCAGACCGGCCATGACGATATCTCGATAGAAACCAGGTTTGTGATGCCGACACTTGCCAACAGGTTGTTGAAGAGCGTAACGACCACATCCGAGGCAGCATTGTATATGACGAGCGAGAAAAGAAAGAAGTTGAAGAACACGTAGAAGAGATCCAGCCAGAAATCCTTGCGAAATTTCTTCTGGTCCTTCCGCCACGGCGCGACGATCTCTATCAGAAAGAAGAGCAGGGAAACGCCGATTAGCCAGTACAGGTAGTTTTGCCAGTGGGGTCGCGTGATTTCGTCCCACAGGTAACGCGCATACGACGTGTAGCCGGAAACGAAAATGTCCAGGTAATCCTTCATGAAGCGCTAGCCGATGCGAAAGAACGAACCTTCCCCCTTGCTGTAGTGATCCAGGTAGAAACGCCTTAGGCCGGCATGTTCCGGGGCTCGGAGGGCGCCGTCGCGCCGTACGAGGTCTGTCGCAGCCCCCCGTGCCGCCTGCAGAATCTCCTGGTCCTCTACAATATCAGCAATCTTGAACTCAGGCAGTCCGCTCTGCCGCGTGCCGACAATGTCCCCCGCCCCGCGAAGCTTCATGTCCCATTCACTGATTTCGAATCCGTCTGTCGTCTGGAGCATGGCCGTCAGGCGCTGATCCGCCTCTCTGGTACGTCTGTAGTCCGCCATGAGCACGCAGTACGACTGGTCCGGGCCTCTGCCGACTCGCCCTCGCAACTGGTGCAATTGGGACAACCCAAAGCGCTCTGCGTGCTCGATTACCATCACGGTTGCGCGAGGAACATCGACGCCTACCTCGATCACCGTGGTCGCCACCAGGACAGCGATCTGGCCGAGCTTGAAACGCTCCATGACAGCCTCTTTCTCAGCGCGCCGCATTCTGCCATGGACCAGCTCCACTGCAAAATCCGGCAGTTCCTTGCGCAGGGATTCCAGTCCGGTTTCGGCGTCCTTCAGATCCAGCTTGCCGCTCTCCTCGACCAGCGGATACACAATGTACGCCTGGTGACCGGCCCCCAGCTCGCGCCTCAGAAGGGCCATCATTTCCGGTCGCTGCCTCTCGTTGCAGAGCCTGGTCCGGACGGTCCTGCGACCGGCCGGAATATCCCGTATCGCCGTCACATCCAGATCGCCGTAAACGGTCAGGGCCAGCGATCTTGGAATGGGCGTTGCCGTCATCAGGAGCATATGCGTCCGGCTTCCCTTGGCATAGAGCCCAGCCCGCTGCAAGACGCCGAATCGGTGCTGCTCGTCCACGACCGCCATGGCCAGGTTTCTGAAGGCTACCCCTTCCTGTATGACGGCATGCGTGCCTACAACTACCTGGGCGCGGCCCTCCGCGACATCCGTGAGAATCGCCTGGCGCTGTTTTTTCCGCTGCTTGCCGACGAGCAGCCGCATCTCTACCGACAGAGGCTCGAAGTACCTCCGCAGATTGCTGTAGTGCTGCTCCGCCAGTATTTCGGTTGGGGCCATGAACGCTCCCTGGTAGCCGTTGTCCACCGCCAATAGCAGTGCCGCAACGGCCACGACCGTCTTGCCGCAGCCGACATCTCCCTGGATCAGGCGGTTCATCTGCAAACCGGAACCGGTATCGGCCACCACGGCCGCAAGGGCTCCTTCCTGCCCCCTGGTCAAGGAAAACGGCAGCACCTCCTCCAGGAATTTTCCGTAGGTCTCGCCCGGACCGCTGAGGACCGTTCCCTCTCGCTTGCGCAGCCGCTGCCGGTTTAGCGCGAGCATCAGTTGCAGGAAGAAGAATTCCTCGAATTTCAGGCGATGCCGCGCCCGGTCGAGTTCCTCGTGGCTTTTCGGGAAGTGTATGGCTCGCAGCGCCACGCGCCCGTCCATCAGTTCATGATCCTCGCGAATCCATGCCGGGAGATTGTCCGACAGCTCCTTGCCCCTGCTTCTGAACAGCTCGTAAATGGTTCGGCGCAGGGTACGGCTCGTAATGCCAGCGCGCTGAAGCTTCGTGCCGCCCCGGTACAGCGCCAGAATGCGTCCCGTGTCGAGGGCTGGACCGTCGGCATCGAGGTTGTCAAAGTCCGGATGCGTCATGCTTTTCATGCCACCGTATCGCTGAACCTTGGCATAAAACGCCACGCGGTCTCCAATACGCAGTGCCCTGGCAATCCAGTCCAACCCGTGAAACCAGACGCCTTTGAGGCGCTCACCATCCGCATCCTCGATTATGACTTCCAGGCGCGGTCTTCGACCACGGCGCACAATATCCCTTACCCTGACGGTACCGATTACGGTTGCCGCCTCCGCGTTTGCCCGAACTCCGCGAATGGTGGCCACGGTAGTGCGGTCCAGATACCGGCGCGGGAAGTAGTGCAGCAGGTCCAGGCACGTCTTGATGTCGTGCTCGGCGAGTACGGCACCCTTGCGCGGCCCTATGCCCTTTAGATAAGTGACGTCGTTATCCAGCATTGCGCTTGCAAACGAATCGGCACGCGCGCGGTCCCCCGCACGGGCAGAGTGGCAGAACGTACGCTTCGGGGGACGCATTCGTGCGGAAAACCTGCCACAGGTCGTTGCCGCGGCAGAATCCCCGCACGCAGACCCTGCGGGCCGGCCTGAGCCGGATTTGCTTCGACGCCGTGTTGCGTGCCTGCCCGGCAGGACCCGGTCACTTGCCAGCTGGCAGTGCGGCACGGTGCAAGCCGCGACCGGCAGATCGCTGAGTGGAAGGAGCCGAAAGCAAATATCATGAAGAAACGCAAAGGCATCCGCTTATCCGCATGGCTCCCCGCGACTAAATCTCGTAGCTTGATGTGATAAACTCAATGGAGGAAACTGAAGCCATGCCAAACCTGATCGCTCTCTGGCTGCCCGTGCTGGTTGCTTCGCTAGTCGTCTTCGGGGCCGGATTCATCCTGCACATGGTGCTTCCCTACCACCGAACGGATTTCCGGGGCATACCGGAGGAAGAGAAGTTCCGTGCCCTGGTAGGCGAATTGAGCCTGGCTCGCGGACAATACGCGTTTCCCGGTATGGACGAAGGCGGTCGGCAGGCTTACGAGGCCAAGCTGGCGGCGGGACCCGCAGGATTATTGCTGGTGGGCAACAAATCCACGGACATGTCTCGTCGTCTTACGCTGCATTTTGTCCACATCCTCGTGCTCACGATATTCGTTGCGTACCTGGCCAGTTCCGCTCTTCCAACTGGCACGGAATACCTGACAGTGTTTCGGGTAGTCGGCACATCGGCGCTTCTGGCCTACGCGGGCGCGCTGGCGACTTTCAGCATCTGGTACGGCTTCACCTGGGCGTTCACGCTGAAATCCGCGGTAGACGGATTCGTGTATGCGTTGCTGACGGCCGGCGTTTTTGGCTGGCTTTGGCCTTAAGCCCGGACGCGCGCGACAATTGGTACAGACCGAACACCGCACGTTCAGCAGCCTACTACACGTAGGCCGCCTGCCGCGGTGCATCACCGTTTCGCAGTGACCGCAGTCAAGAGCCGGAGATCTGCTACCAAGAGGATTGGCAGCCACTCCCAAGGTCAAGCCGGCCGCGCTGCAGCAAGAGTGCCTGCACTATGATGCACAAGCCACCAAGCCTGCCGAGCGTTGATTCCGGCATTAGCCGCGTCGTGGTAACGGGCGCGGAGTCCACCGGCAAGACAACGCTGGCGCGGCGACTTGCCCGGCAGTATGCCACGGTGTGGGCACCGGAATACCTCCGCGTCTTCGTGGAGCAAAAGAAGGCGGCGCCCGAGGAGGGCGACGCATGGAGCATCGCCAGAGGACACCTGGCCCAGGAGCGGGAGCTTGCCCGCGAGGCCAGGCGGGTCCTGTTCCTGGACACCGACCTGATTCTCACGTGCATCTACCAGGCGTTCTATTTCGGGTACTGCCCCAAATGGCTCAGCAAGGCATCAGCCGAGCGGGCGGCGGACTTGTACGTAGTAGCAAACACGGACATACCGTGGGTGGAAGATCCCGGACAGCGCGATGGACCCCGCGTTCGGGCAGCCGTACATACCAGGCTAGTAGAGGAACTTCGTCGGCGCAGGCTGCCGTTCCGTCTGGTTTCCGGGACCATCGAGCAGCGCCTCCAGCAAGCCACGCTTGCCGTCGACAGACTCCTGGATCGCTGATTCTGTGTGGATTCGGGCCGGCGATCTGGGGGCCGGGACAATGCGCCGTGACCGGGCGCTAGTCAACATCCCTCACGCACCGGAATCCCACGTGGAATAGTGACGTTTCGGGCGTGGAATGGCTGCGTCCGGACACGCGGTATCCGTGGCACCACCCGGGTTCACACAGGAAACTGCCGCCGCGCTGAGCCTTTTCGCTCTGCGGGGTTGCCACAAAGGGACCATCCCGTTCCGCATAGGGCCTGTACCAGTCCGATGTCCATTCCCATACGTTGCCCCCCATGTCCACTAGGCCCATGGATGTCGCTCCGTATTCACCGACCGGAGACGTGTACAAGTAGCCATCTTCGCCGGAATTGGCAACCGGAAAGACGCCGTTCCACACATTGGCCCTGTAGGCGCCGCCGTCTACCAGATCCTCTCCCCAGGCGTATTGCTGGGAGGACCCGCTGGCTCCCCGTGCGGCGTGCTCCCATTCGACTTCCGTCGGCAGGCGCTTGCCGGCCCATTCAGCGTAGGCAACCGCATCATTCCAGGACACCTGTGTTACAGGATGATCGCCCGCGGCAGCTTCCGCATCCGGTCCAAGCGGGCGCCGCCAGGTTGCCCCTTCTATCAGCTGCCATTGCCGGGTTTCGTAGTCCAGGATACCGGCATTCCCAAAGAGTTCTGCTTCCGTCACAAAACCCGTTGCCTCGACAAAGGCAGCAAACTGGGACACCGTCACGGGATGAATATCCATGAAGAAGGGGTCCACTCTCGCCTTGAATGGAGGACGCTCATGCGGTGGTCCGTCATTTGAGCCGACGACCGATCGCCCTCCGGGAATCAGGACCATACCATCCGGGACCTCATCGGGCCCGATCTCGGTGCGGCTTCCTTGCACTTGGCACCCCGTCAGCACCAGGTAGAGCAGTCCGGAAGCCATCAGCCAGCGCCAGGACAATTGCATAATTCGAGGTGTCTCGGGCACCTGTGGCGCCAGTCTCTGATCTGCAAGCATATCGGGCAGAGCGGCCCCGGATCGGAGTACAGGCTGCAACTGCATAATCACCGCCATTCCGGAATATCCAGCTGCGTAGGCGCCCGAACAAGCGCCGCTTCATGCTGCGCCACCGTGTCCAGTATGTCCTGAGTCACCTCGGGATTCTGCGCAGCAACGTTGAATCGCTCGGAAGGATCGTGGTCCAAATGATAGAGCGCCGGAGGGTCATGTACGACAGGAGAGTCCCCGACATAGGCAGACTGGGTTACAAAGTGCAGCTTCCAGGCGCCCTTCCTGACGGCGAACAGGCGCTCGCCCCGATAGAAGAACACCGTTTCACGGACATCGGCCTCGGGGTTCCTGAAAATCGGCAATAGATCAACTCCGTCAACCACGCGATCCGAGGGGACTTCCGCACCCGCCAGGGACAGGGCCGTAGCATACAGATCCATGGTCGTGGCCAATGCATCAGTAGTCCTGCCGGCTTCGATCACGTCCGGCCACCATGCCACCATGGGTACGCGCATGCCTCCTTCCCAGGTTGTGCCCTTGCCATCATGCAGCAATCCGGCGGAGCCACCCTCGAGGCCTTCCGTCAGCCACGGGCCGTTGTCGCTGGTAAAGACAACCAGTGTGTTTCGGTCCAGGTTCAGGTCACGAAGCTCCTGAAGGACTTGCCCCGTGCTCCAGTCCAGCTCCTCGATTACGTCTCCATACAGGCCGCGCGCGCTCTTGCCTTCGAACATGTCGGAAGCAAAGATCGGTACATGCGGGAAGGTGTGCGGCAGGTAGATGAAAAAGGGACGATCCCGGTTTTCGCGCACGAAGTGCAGCACTTCCTCGGTATACTGCCGCGTCAGCAGGCGCTGGTCAGGATCGGATTTGATTATCTCCTCGCCCCGCATGAGTGGCAGTGGCGGATATTCGCTTCTCCTGCCCCGGTAGCCAGGCGCCGGAAACATGTCATTGGAGTACGGGATGCCAAAGTAATAGTCAAATCCGTGACGCGTGGGCAGATGCTCCGGCAAATGACCTAAGTGCCACTTGCCTATGATTGCCGTCGCGTATCCGCGCGCCTGCAAGGCTTCCGCCATGGTTACCTCGGCCTGCGGAAGTCCGCCCTTGGAGGGCGGAAAAATGACGCGAATCGCATCATTTGCCATGCCTGACCGAACGGGCAGCCTGCCGGTAAGCAGCGCAGCCCGGCTCGGTGTGCACACCGCTGCACCCGTATAGAACTGCGTAAACTTGAGCCCCTCCGCCGCCATGGCATCGATATGCGGCGTACTGATGGTAGGATGCCCAAATGCGCCGAGATCCCCGTACCCCAGATCGTCTGCAAAAATGACTATAACGTTGGGCGGCTGGCTCGTGCCACAGGCCGCCAGGCACATAAGAAGCATCGCCGCCGCGGGCAGGTTCACAATCCTGAACATTCTTCGATTGAATTGTAGTGGGCCCACAGGGTACGATTCAGGGGAACTGTTATCAAGTGCAGGGCTTGTCCTTGCGCCCTTACGCGTACGGCCGAAGCCCGGATTCCGGCCGCTGCCCGCTGGCGTAGAGGTACCACAAAAGACGCACTCGGTGCGCGAACACCCGACTCCTGCCGGAACGTCGTACGCGAATTGGTCAAGCACTCAAGCGCATCTTTGGGAATTAGCAATCGCTTTGCGATTGCTCGATTTCGGACACTTCACTCGCGTGACCACTGCGATTTCCACGCCTTATCTTGTCCGTAGCACCGCAATTCCCGGAACAGCTTGCAAAAATCCACGCGGCCGAAAGACAACAATCTCGGCCTCACGGACGAGGCAGGCCCTACCTGGCAAGAGCAATGAATGCACGACGACATCAAGCGACGCTATTCGCGCTAGCGCTTCTGGCCGGACTGATGGCTCCGGCTCCGGCCAGTGGCCAAAAGGAAGCTCTTCCCGCAGCGCGCTGGTACGTTGAACTGGCTGCAGGGTCTGAGCTGAGGGCCGGGATGCATCACACAGGCGGATTCTGCCAGCCGGACACGGCTTGCGGAAGCAACGTCGGCTACCGCCAGGGTTACGCATCCAGCGCCGGGTCTGGCTGGGCTCTCTCGGTCAGCGCAGGCTACCGGCTGGATAGGCTGCGATTCGAATTAACGGCCCGGCAGCATTCGGGCAGCATGAACAGAGGAACCCATTCTAAGGCGCGCCACGACGCTTACGGTATTGCAAGCCATTCCATCGTGTCCATGTCCAGCGCCGGGAGTCTCAGGACGCAGACGATGGCTTTGGGCTTGTACTATGACGTGACCGCCGGCTCTGCCACGAGTTACCTGGGGGCCGGTATCGGGCTTACCAGGGCTGCCGTAACGGGCAGCTACCTGGAATCCGTATTTTCCTGTTCGACAGAATTGACTTGCGCGGGCATTCGCTCCATGTCACACAACCAGATTGCTTTCGACTTGCACGGCTGGGGTATATCCCGGCACCTGTACGGCGGTGTGGACTACGACCTTGGTGAGCCCTTTCTGATCGGCATGAAGCTGGCGTACCATTTCTTCGCCGACGTGGGAGACTCCGCCCGCAAAGGAAGCGCCCCGCAAATGCGGCCGCTTGACGCATCCGTTGGTGGTGTCAATCGCTTCTCCTTTTCCGTGGGCGTCAAGTACGCGCTGGGGAGGAAGTAGCCCTGTTGCCCAAACGCTGAAGCGTCCTGGCGGCGAGCCGGGTCCTTTGAGCTCGGTCGGTGCAATCATGCAGGCTGCTCCGGTCCGATTCACGGTGTGACGGGCAACCCTTTCGGCGCCCGGCGAGACCGCGTGCCTGCCGGAATCAACCCACGCTTGCCGAAGGAATCACAGGCCTGCAGGTGTACCTGTACCGGATTCCCAGCTGCGTTCCTTTGGCCAAGTCCGGGGTCATGCGGCTTGAACTTGAGCGTTGGCAGGAGAAACGAAAGCAGGCGGGCGTAGCGGCGAGTTCTACTCCTGCCAGATGCTTCTCCTGCGCCCGGTCGCCGGCCGTGCAACCGCAGGCGCGGGCTCCGGGCTAAAGTCCTCTCCAGGATTTATGAAGACGTTTCGCTCATAGTTGTACTGTTTGTCATGCAGCTCCTTGTACCGGCCTCCGAGGGACATCAACACGTCGTGCGTTCCGCGCTCAACGATGCGGCCATTCTCCAGGACAAGAATCTGGTCTGCGCTCCGGATGGTCGACAACCGGTGTGCGATGACAAATGTCGTGCGGCCCTGCCTGAGATTGCGAAGCCCCTCCTGTATCAGGGCCTCGCTTTCGCTGTCGAGACTCGATGTAGCCTCGTCCAGGATCAGTAAACGGGGATCGGCCAGTATGGCCCGGGCAATGGCAATGCGCTGCCGCTGCCCGCCCGAAACCTTCACGCCCCGCTCACCCACAACCGTCTTATATCCGTCCGGAAAACCGGAAATGAACTCGTGCGCGTTGGCAATGCGGGCAGCACGCTCGACCTCGTCCGCGCCGGCCTCCGGACGAGCGTATCGGATGTTGTCTGCCACGGTCGTGGCGAACAGGAAGTTCTCCTGCAGCACTACGCCCAGGTGGGATCTCAAGTCGGCCAGGCGCACTTCGGAGCTGTCATGGCCGTCCAGAAGCACTTGCCCCGCCGTTGGGCGATTAAAGCCGAGCACCAGGCTGACCAGTGTCGATTTGCCCGATCCGCTGGGTCCCACCAGGGCCGTGGTAGTCCCCGCGCGGGCTTCCAGGGATACGCCCCTGAGAACAGGCACGTTTTCGTCGTACTCGAAGTGCACATCTTCGAACACCACGTCCCCGCGCAACGACGGCAGCGGGCGGCCCGCGTCCTCGCTCTTGGACTCTCTGCCTTCTCGCAGCAGCTCGCGGATGCGGTCGAGGCCTGCAAAGGCGTCCGTGACCTGTGTGCCGATACTGGCCAACTGCGCAATCGGCATGACCAGCACCCCTACCAGGAATATGTACATCACGAGATCGCCAAGCGTCATCTGCCCGCTGGTGACGGCAGACGTACCCATGAGAAGCAGCACGACCCCGGTGGCTCCCACTGCAACCGTGGCGAGTGCCGTCGTTGCGGATATGCCCCGTATGCCGGCGGCAATCATGTCAAAGAGGCGCTCCACTCCCCCGGCGAAGATGCGCTCCTCGCGACTCTCAGAGTGGTAGACCTTGACTATTCGAATGCCGGACAGGGCCTCTCCCAGCCGGCCCGAGACTTCGGCCTGGACCGCCTGCCTCTGCCTGAAAACAGGCCGCAGCTTGCGGAAGGCGAAGACCAGCACCGCGCTGAAGCTGCCCACAATGGCCATAGTGACCAGCGTGATCTGCCAGCTCAGGTAGATCAGCACACCGAATGCAAGCACCGCTGTAATCATGCTTCCGGCGAGCATCACCACGCCGGTACCGACCAGATTCCGGATTCCCTCGGGGTCCGACATGATGCGGGAGATGAGCGTACCCGACCTGTTTCGATCGAAAAAACGAACGGGCAGATGGAGCACATGAGCGTGAATGCTCTTGCGCATCTCCATAATGGCTCGCTGCGCTGCAACGCCAATCAGTTGCGAAAGTGCATACGAAGTCAGGGCCTGTACCAGTGTCGCGGCGGCCACGGCGATGGCAAGCGGCATTACAAGATCAAGGCGTCCGTTCCCGATCACTTCATCGATCAGCCACTTCGAGCTGCCCGGAAGGACAAATCCGCAAAGCCTGCCAATAACAAGAAGCACCAGGCCAAGAACCATCTTCCGGCGGTGAGCCCAAAGAAGATGCCTGGCCTGGCGCCAGGTAGATCCAAGCAGTACGGAAGCCCTTTCCATGCCCTTCGCCCTATGCCGATGCCAGGCCCACAACCAGGAATCTCCCGTGCGGATCCTCCGCGATCGGACGCCCTGTCATCACCATCACTCAGGTCTCTACAAGAGCCCTCGAACCAGCGTTCCGATGGCAAAGCCCGCGTAATTCCCTGCGGCGTACCCAAGCAGTCCCGCCGCCACGCCCGGCAATACCTTGTCCATGTAGCCGCGTGCCGTCGCGAGTGCCATGGCCGATGGCGGACCGCCCACGTTGGCCTGCGAAGCTACCAGAAGCGTGGGCAGGTCCACGCGAAGCGCTAACCCGAGCCCAAAGACAAATACGCCGTGCAGCACGACCGTCCCTACAGCGAAATACACCACGCTCGGGCCCACAACAATGATGTTCGCCAGCACGGACTGTGCGCCATTGGTCGACAGAAACATCAGGAGCAGATAGTAACCCCACATGGCTCCCCCGGACAGCCTCTTTACCGCAGGCAGCTGCGCCAACGCCAGCACGAGCGTGGTCAGCCAGAGCACGTCCGGAATTACCGGTACCAGCGCCCCCAGGCGCTCCGAAACCCAGACCGAGCCCACGGAAATCACAACCAGAGCGCCGGCGTCGGCCAGTTTCATGGACCGTCCACTGCTATAAAGCGCCTGGGCCAGCTGTGAGGCTTCGGCAGTCGCAGGCCTGGCGCGTTCGGCCTTCCGGCCAAGCAGCAGCGGCGCGGACAAACACAGCATCATCCAGACTGCCGTGATGAGAACGTCCGCCGCGATGGCGGCGGAGAATAGCTCGCTGCTGGTGTCGAAGGCACGACCCAGCGCAGCAAAGTTGACGCCTCCACCTGTATACGTTCCGGTAAACTGCCCGGCAAGCTTCCATGTCTCCGGACCGACCAGCGGGGCCAGAACCATGGCAGATACAAATGCTCCCAGAGCCGTGCCCACCGCGCCCAGGCCGAATGCCGCGAGCATCCTCGGCCCGGCCTGCACCACCGTCCGTGCATCCACACTGAGCAGTATCAGGGCAATGCCTATGCCGACGCCGGGATCAATGAGGTAGTCATACGCCAGCGAGTCGCCCGGAATAATCCCTGCGTTGGATAGCACCATCGCGATGAATATTCCGACAAGGGCAGCGCTCAGTGACCGAAACAGGCGAAAGCGAGCCTCAAGCACAATGGACGCATACACCACTACGGCCAGGACGAGAAAGACGGCTACGGGATTTGAAATCATTCTGCTGCAGGGAAAGAGTGGCCTCGCGCCGGGAAGCTGGCTGCCCGGCGCCGCGCCGCGCGACCACAGAAGATACAATCCGACTCAGTAACGCAACGCGGGGAAGGCCGGCGCAGCCGTCAGCCGCGCCGCCGCGGCGGTCCGCAGTACTAGGCGCTGCTCCACGCCCGGCGCCAGCAGAAGCCGGCAGCGACCTGCCAACACCGTGAAACCCGCCCCCATGGATGCGGTCCAATGGCAAGCCTGCTCTTATCAATCGAATGAACAAGGGACTTCCGGTCGCGCTGCTGCTGGTATGTCTGGGCGGCTGCGACGCCACGCCGAGCAGCGCGCAGCAGCAGCTATCCATCGAGGTGGCTTTCCCCGGGATCAGGTTTACGCGGCCCGTGGACCTCCAGCACGCCGGCGATGGCACAGACCGCATCTTTGTTGTCGAACAGGCTGGAATTATCAAAGTGCTCGGCCCGGACAGGGCATCTGCTGCCATATTTCTGGACATTCGCGACCGCGTGCGGGATCGGAACAACGAGGAAGGCCTGCTTGGCCTAGCGTTCCATCCTGGCTTTGCAGACAACGGTGTCTTCTTCGTCAGCTACACAGCATCGGATCCCCGGCGGTCCGTTATCGCACGCTACAGGGTACTCGGCTCCGGTCTGGCCGACCCGGGCAGCGAGGAAGTCATCCTCAGCACGCCCCAGCCTGCTGGCAACCACAACGGCGGCCAGATCGCATTCGGACCCGATGGGTACCTGTATATCGGCCTCGGAGACGGGGGAGGAGCCGGCGACAGGTTCCGAAACGGGCAGGAACGCTCTACGCTTCTGGGTACCATTCTGCGCATAGACGTCTCTACCAGTTCCGGTTACGGTATTCCCCCCGACAATCCGTTCGCCGGTAACACAACCGGCTTGCGCGAGGAGATTTTTGCCTACGGATTGCGCAACCCGTGGCGCTTCAGTTTCGACGTCGAAACGGGGCTCCTGTACGCCGCCGATGTGGGACAAAACGCCTACGAAGAAATCGATCTCATCGAGTCTGGCGCCAACTACGGTTGGAATGTCATGGAAGGCGCGCATTGCTACAGCCCTGCTACGGGTTGTAATCGCAGCGGCCTGACGATACCCATCCACGAATACGCGCACAATGGTCAGGCAAAGTCCGTCACCGGCGGCTTTGTCTACCGGGGAACGAGTGTGCCGGAGCTTGCCGGCATGTACGTTTACGCCGACTACGTGGACGGGCGCATCTGGGGTCTGGATGTAGACAGCGAATCCGGCTACCGGAACACGGAGCTCCTGGACACGAGCCTCAACATTGCCTCCTTCGGTGTCGACGAGGCAAATGAATTGTATTTGTGTGCCTTCGATGGGCAGATCTATCGATTCACGCCGACAAGTACCTCGATAGAGGAGCAGCCGGAGGAGAGCTTTGAATTCGGGGCTGCGTACCCCAATCCATTCCGCGATGCCACAAACCTCACGTACGTACTACGCAAGCCGGCGCATGTGGAAATGGCTGTCTTTTCGATTCAGGGGCAGCGCCTCCGGTCGCTGGTCGGCGGCGACTTGCCCGCAGGGACGCATGCGATGCTGTGGAACGGGCGCGACGGCATGCAAGCCCGGCTAGCAGCTGGTGTATACGTGGTCCGGCTGATGCTGGACGGGCAGGTCGTCGGAAGCCAGCGCGTGGTCCTCGCCCGGTGAGTGCGGTGACGTCGAGCTGCCCCGCTCTTGCCTGCCCGTCACCGAACTTCCAGCGGCGCCTGGGCCTCGCGCAGAAGCCGGGACTTTACATCGGGCGACAATTCGCCCACGTGCACGTTGTCAACGGCACCCTGTAGCGCATAGAGAAGCATCCGCGTTACCTCCCTCGGCCGCTGGAATTTCAGCACCTTGTAGGCGAAGACCGGACCGATGGCCTCCAGGTCGGCCCTGGTATGGATTCCGGCCGCATGCAACCAGGCCGCCGACTGGGGACCAATGTTCTTGAGGTCTTCGATAGGCATGCGCTCGATAGTACAATTCCTTAGTTCAAATGATGCGGCAACGAGCCGGCAAGCTTGCGGCCGGACCGGTCAGTATCCTGCATCGCAGTGCCGCTGATTTATCGTTCCTTCGCGCGCAATTCCGTGCCCGTTCCGCGGTAATCAGGGCCATGCGGATCATGGGCTGCCGGGCTGCCCGGCAGCTGCAGCGAACCACTTCCTCACTACCTGCGCCGCTGGCTTTCCCCGCAGCGAAAAGTCGAGGTAGTTGGCCCTGCGACCGCTGTGCGCATTCCACTTCCAGATGATTGCTCCGGCAAACCAGGGTTCGTCCCAAAAGCTGGCAAAGAACACGTCGTACAGCCTTGACTGGAGTTCATCAGCCGGCTCCACCGTATAAATTTCGTCACGCGATGGCCAGCGCCACGGCTTGGCGGCAGCATCCGGCACATTGCGGTAGCCTATCTCGGTAAAGAGCACTGGACGCTGCGTAGCCCGCGACAAGCGCTGTATGTCCTCCTTGTGCGGCATCCACGCCTCGCGGAGTGTGGCGACGGACGGATCCGGGTCCTGGCTCAGCTCGAAGTATGCCTGGATCCCGATGCAGTCCAGAGCATCCCAGAACAGGACGTGCTCATATTCTCCCCACCAATTTGCGGCGTACGTGAGCGGACCACGGTACAGAGTCCGAATCTCGCGGGCAAGGTCGCGCCAAAAGCCTTCGCGCTCCAGCGCCGCCCGTGAAAGCTCGGTGCCAATGACCAGCATGGCAGCCTCTATTTCCTCGGCCAGGCGCGCATAGTGCAGCATGAACTGCCGATAATCCGACTCCCACAATTGCCACTGGTCCTCTGTATCGTATCCGATCTGGGAACGGGACTGACCCTCCGTGCTGTAGCCCCCTACCCAAATGTGTGGCTTCAGTATGACCCCCATGTTCAGAGTTGCCGCACGTGCCGCCAGCGAGCGAATGCCTTCATCGCTTTCACTGAACCAGTTCGCATCCGGATTCATCCGGATTTGAGGCACCTCGATATTGCGCTGAAAGCCGAATTGGACAAGCGTAACGTGCGTCACGCCCAAATCCCTCAGACGCTCGAGCGTTTCCGGCCCGGGCTCACGTCGAGCATCCAGCGTAACCGACTGAATCCGGGCACCCGCTCGCCGTTCCTCCTGGCTGCTGACGGCTGTGCACCCGCTGGTGCCGGCGATCAGGCATGCCAGCAGCAGCGATGCCCCTGCCACAAAACAAAGCCGCATACGGAGTCCGGGACCACTTGCTGGGATGAATTGACAAGGTACACCCCGGCAGGAATATGTGTCCGTTCCGTACATTACCTGTGCAAATTTCGACAAGCTTGACCCGGGGGCGCGCCGATGACCAGTAGACGACAATTCCTTGGTTCCGTTGCCAGCCCCGCTGCGGCTGCAATGGTCGCTGCATCCTGGAAGCCGGGAGCACTTGGCAGGCTGGCCCGGCGCCTTGCCGTCTTGGACGGGACGCCCGCCGAGACCGCTCGCGATGAGTCATTCTGGCTGGAAGTGCAACAGGCCTTCTCAGTCGACCGCAGCCTCGTCAATTTGAACAGCGGCGGAGTTAGCCCGTCGCCGACCATTGTGCAGGAGGCCATGAAGGGGCACCTTGATTACTCGAACGAGGCTCCTGTCTATACCATGTGGCGCATCCTGGAGCCCCAGAGGGAAGGGGTCCGGCAGCGGCTTGCGCGCGCTTTTGGCTGTAGCGCCGAAGAAATTGCCGTCACCCGCAATGCTTCCGAAGGCCTGCAGATCTGTCAGCTGGGCATCGATCTGAAGCCAGGAGACGAAGTCCTGACCACGACGCAGGACTACGGCCGCATGATTACGACCTTCAAGCAAAGAGAACGCCGCGAAGGCATCGTGCTGCGGCAGTTCCCGATACCGATTCCGGCCGAGGACCCCGGGCATATCGTGCGTCTGTTCGAGGAGAACATTACGCCAAAGACGCGCCTTATTCTCATGTGCCACATGATCAACATCACCGGACAGATTCTGCCGGTAAAGGAGGTGGTACAGATGGCCCGCGCGCGGGGCATTCCCGTTGTCGTGGACGGAGCCCATGCATTCGGACACTTCGAGTTCACGCACGCGGACCTGGACTGCGATTACTATGCCACGAGCCTGCACAAGTGGCTGCTCGCTCCGCATGGCTCAGGCCTGCTCTATGTGCGAAGGGACAAGATTCCCGGGCTTTGGCCCCTCATGGCTGCGCCCGAAAAGATGGACGACGACATCCGCAAATTCGAGGAAATCGGAACCCATCCGGCCGCCAACTTCGTCGCGGTGGCCGAGGCGCTTACCTTCCACCAGGGCATCGGTCCGGCCCGCAAGGAGGCGCGGCTCCGATATCTGCGGGATTACTGGGCGAAAGCCCTCCTAAAGCACGACCGCGTCCGGCTCCATACCAGTCTGAAGCCGGAATTCTCCTGCTGCATAGGAACGGTGCAAATCGAAGGCGTTGACACGGAGGCACTTGGTGAGCATCTCTGGGCCGCGCACCGCATAATCGCGACGCCCATTATGCACGACGAGTTCGAGGGCCTCCGTGTTACGGCCAACGTATTCACGACGCTCGAGGAACTCGACCGATTTGTCGAGGCGATGGAGGACGTGATCTTGAACGGCCTGCCTGAGCCCGAAGTCGAGGATACATAGCAGGCGCCGGTTTCCGGCCAATGCCCGGGACGGAGATCAGGGCCCCGATGGCTCTTCTACGCGCATGCGCGGCGTTGCGTACTTGACGTAGGTCTCCAGCCACCTGTCTGTCTCCCAGAGCATGTGCAGAACGGATTCCCGCGCCCTGTAGCCGTGGCTCTCGTGAGGAAGCATGACGAGTCGCGCGGTCTTGCCCAGCCCCTTCAACGCGCTGAAGTACCGGCGGCTCTGCAGCGGAAACGTGCCGGAGTTGTTGTCCGCTTCTCCGTGAATGAGCAGTATGGGCTCGTCTACCTTTTCTGCGTGCATGAACGGCGACATGTAGTAGTATATTTCCGGCGCTTCCCAGAACAGTCTTTCCTCGCGCTGAAAGCCGAACGGAGTCAGCGTCCGGTTATATGCACCACTGCGCGCGATACCCGCACGGAACAGATCCGAATGGGCCAGGAGATTGGCTGTCATGAATGCGCCGTAAGAATGGCCGCCAATGGCCACGCGATCCGGATCCAGCACGCCGCGCCGAACGCCCTCTTCGATGGCTGCCGCGGCATTGGCAACCAGCTGCTCCCTGAATGAATCATTGGGTTCGGCATCGCCTTCGCCAATTACCGGCATGGAAGCGTTGTCGAGCACGGCATAGCCCTGCGTCACATACGGGATCGCGCCCCAGTAGCTTACCGTCTTGAACCGGTACGGAGAATCGGTGCGCTGACCGGCCGCATCCGCGTTCTTGAATTCCCTGGGATACGCCCACACCAGGCCGGGCAGCGGGCCGTCACGTCCGGCATCGTAGCCGGGGGGCAAATACATCGTGGCGCTAAGCGGCACACCGTCTTCTCTGGCATACTGCAGGGACTCCTTCTGGATCGCAGCAAGGTCGGGATAGGGATGCTCGAAGTAGGTTGCTGCCTGCACCGAACCGTCGCGCAGGTCGCGCACCACGTAGTTGGGCGGTTCTGCAGCCGATTCGCGCAGCGTCAATAGGCGTGTCTCGTCCAGCAGACTCACCGGCCGCTCATAATGCGGTGCACTGCTGCGGAATAGCTCCTGCACCTCCCCCGTTTCCAGATCCATCCTCCGCAGGAAGGGTCGGTTGCCCTCCGGAGAAGCTCCCTGACCGGAAAGGTAGATGGCTCGCCCGTCAAGCCGCAGTACGCTCGTCCCGAACCCGCTAGGCCGCGTGAGCGGAAATCCCGGATCCGCGTAGCGATCTTCCGTAGAGAGGTCAAAGAGCGTGTGCGGCTCGGCACCGGGACCGCCCGGATTGACGACATACGTGCGGCTCTTTCGCGTGGACCACCAGGATTCCCGGACCAGCGCAGTGGTTTCGTCTCCCCAGGTGATGCCGCTGTAGCGCAACGGCAGCGTAACCAGCGAAACGGGACTGCCATCAAAGGGCGACGGCAGCATGAATACCTCATCCCGGTACGGCACGTCCGCCCGGGCATCTCCTCCGTCAAGTGCCTCAACCCAAACCAGCGTTGACGGCGCATCCGCACGCCAGGTCATCGACCGTGGACCCGCAGGTACGGATCCAAACGCCGTCGGGACATTTTCCGCCAGAGGCAGCCGCGCAACTTCGCGAAGCGGTCCGCTTCCGAGTTCATACACGGTCAGGCTGTGGGCGAACCGGTAGGCCGGCACGAGATAGGAAAACGGCTCGTGCAAATGCTCTACCAGCACGAACTTCCCGTCGGGAGAAGGGCGGGCATCCGTCACCAGGCCCGGCTCGCCCATAACCCGGACCGTCCCGTCTATCATGACCTGCACTACGTCCGACTGTGCAAAATGCCGAAACAGGGCTTCGTCATGCGGATTGGCCAGCAAGTCCTGGTATGTGCGTGCCGGTGCCATCTCACCCAGGTTCTCCTGGACAACGGGCCCGGCGGGAGCAGAGGGAGGCGCCGGCATCGGGCCGCGCCCGGAAGGCACCGTCAGGACCACAAGGGACCCGCTATCTGACACCCATTGATACGGCGCGCCGGAGGCCGCGTCGTTAACCGCTGCATCCAGCAGCCTTCTACTCGTCGCGCTCTCCACTTCAGCAACATAGAGGTCAATGCGATCCCGCGTATCGACGGTGTAGGCTACGCGCGAACCGTCGGGCGAGAAACGGATATTGCGAATCCGACCATCACGCGGATGGCCGGAAATGGTGCGCTCGGCTTCCTCTCCCAGCCGGACAAGTCCGAGACTCACGTAATGGCCAGTCCGGCTCGGTCCGGAAATGACCGGGTTGATGCGCATGCCCGCAAGGCGGAGCTCCGGCTGAGCCAGCTCCTCGATGGAGGGAAGGCTGGGGCGATGCATCATGAGCAACACCTGCCCGTCCGGGCTCACGCTGACCGCCGGTGTGACAGGTGCATCCACCAGCTGCGCCAGGTTTTCCGGCGGACGCTGGTACCGGTCCTGCCCGGAGGCATGCTGCAAGGCGGTAGCCGCCAGGATCAGGGCAAATGAAATAGCCGTGCTTCTCTTCATGGCATCGGTGGCAGTGTGGCGTCGTGCTAAGGCCCAACAAGATACTCCAGCCGGCGCGGGACTTTCACCCCTGCGCCGGTTGTCACTGCGGATTCCCCGAGTGGGCCCTGGCGGGAGATGATTGCTGGCGCGCTTGCGGCAGTCCGGAGCCGGCTGCGGCGGCCCGCTCCGCACGCGCAGTTCGCCGGAGCTCCTTGCGGAGTGCCCGCGCGGTGTCCGACTCCTGACGTGCGAGCGAATCCGGACTGCCGGAAAACAGAATATGGCCACCCGCTGCTCCACCTTCGGGCCCCAGGTCAACTACGTGATCCGCCACTTTTACCACATCCATGTTGTGCTCTATTATCAGGACCGTATTGCCCTTGTCCACCAGGGCCTGCAGCACTCCCAGGAGATAGCGGATGTCCTCGAAGTGCAGTCCTGTCGTCGGCTCGTCCAGAATGTAGAGCGTATCGCCGGTGCCGGGGCGCGCCAGCTCGCGCGAGAGCTTGACGCGCTGGGCCTCCCCGCCGGAGAGCGTGGTAGATGGCTGGCCGAGCCGGACATACCCCAGGCCGACGGAATGCAGGGTATCCAGCGTGCGCTTGATCCGCGGCAGGTGCTGAAAGAATGCCAGTGCCTCTTCCACGGTCATGGCAAGGACATCGGATATGTTCTTGCCCTTGTACCGAACATCCAGGGTTTCGGAGTTGAATCGGCGTCCTTCACAGGTTTCGCACTCGACGTAGACATCGGGAAGAAAGTTCATCTCCAGCTTCACCACGCCGGCGCCGGAGCACCCTTCGCAGCGGCCGCCCTTGACATTGAAGGAGAACCGTCCCTTTTCGTATCCCCGGATCCTGGACTCCGGCAGACGGGCAAATACTTCGCGTATCAGTCCGAAGAGTCCGGTATAGGTGGCCGGGTTCGAGCGCGGAGTGCGGCCGATGGGTTTCTGGTCTATATCAATGACCTTGTCCACATGCTTCAATCCCTTGATGGAGACATACGGCAGAGGCCTGGCTTTTCCCTGATGAAAATGACGGACGAGAATCGGATACAGGGTCTGGCTGATCAGCGAACTCTTGCCCGAGCCGCTGACCCCGGTCACGCAGATAAACAGGCCCACCGGAAGCGTCAGCGTGTCCCCCTTGAGGTTGTGCCCGGTCGCTCCATCCAGCACAATGCGTGCCTTCCCCGGCGCCCGCCGGCTATGGCCAAGGGGAATCTGCCGCACGCCCTGCAGATAGGCTGCCGTGAGACTGGAGAATCCGTTGTTCGTGCGCGCGAGCCTGGCCGGCGGCGCCGCGCCCACAACGTGTCCCCCTTCCTCACCAGCCCCCGGACCGAGATCCACCACGAAGTCAGCGGATTCTATCATCTCGCGGTCGTGCTCCACCACCAGCACGGAATTGCCCAGGTCCCGCAGCTGGAGTAGCGACGAAATGAGCCGGCGGTTGTCCCTCGCATGCAGTCCAATCGACGGCTCGTCCAGCACGTACAACACTCCCGTCAGCTGCGAGCCGATCTGCGTGGCCAACCGGATCCGCTGGCTCTCACCTCCCGAAAGCGTGCGTGCCACGCGGTCCAGGCAAAGATATCCCACGCCTACATTGATCATGAAATCCAGGCGCTCGACGATCTCCCTGAGAATCGGCTCGGCAATCGTACGCTTGCGGCCCTCGAACCGAACCTGGCGCAGGAATCCGGCCAGCGAGACAAGATCCATGCGGGCGAGGTCGCTGATCGTCCTGTCGCCGACCTTGTAATAGAGCGCCTCGGGTCTCAGGCGGCTGCCTTCGCACGTCTTGCACGGAACGGGGCGCATGTAGTCTTCCGCCCACCGGCGACGCTTTGCCGACTTCGTGTTGGAATGCACATGCCGAATGTGCGCCAATAGACCTTCGAACCGGTGCTTGTAGGTGATTTCCCGTCCCTGGTACTGGTAAATGATATCGAATTGCCGCTCGCCGGCGCCGTACAGCAATGCCTTCCGTGCCTCTGGCGGGATCTCACCGACGGGGGTGTCGAAATCAAAGCCGTACGCGCGGGCGAGGGCTCGCAGCTGACCAAAGATCCATTCCTTGCGCGGCTTTCCGAGCGGTGCAATGCCGCCACCACGGATAGAAAGCTCCGGATCGGGCATGACTTCGTCCGGATCAATGTCGGGGGCCTGTCCCAGTCCGTTGCATGCCGCGCAGGCGCCGTAGGGAGAATTGAAGGAGAAACCGTTGGGTGAGGGCTGATCGTACGACTCTCCCGTGGCAGCATCGTACAGGTATCGGCTGAATACACGATCCTCGCCGTCCGGCTGAACCGCGATCAGCGTCCCCGAACCAAGGCTGAGAGCTACTTCCACGCCCTGGCTGAGGCGAGGCCGACAGTCAGGTGAGATGCGGATCCGGTCGACGAGTACTTCGATGTCGTGCGTCTGGTATCGATGCAGTTGCATTTCCGGCACAATGGGCATCAGCTCTCCGTCCACGCGAACACGAGTGAATCCCTGCCGCTCAATGTGCTCGAACAACTCCCGGTAGTGGCCTTTTCTGGCGCGTACTACAGGGGCCAGCAGCGCGACGAGCGCCCCCTGGTCAAGGCCGAGCAGCGCCTCGACAATCTCGTCCTGCGATTGCCGCCTGAGACGCGTACCCGTAACCCTGGAATAGGCCGTAGCAGCCCGGGCAAAGAGCAGGCGCAGGAAATCATAGATTTCCGTGACCGTACCCACGGTGGAGCGTGGATTGCGCGATACGGTCTTTTGCTCAATGGCAATGACCGGGGACAGGCCATCGATGCGGTCCACATCGGGACGCTCCATCATGCCCAGAAACTGGCGCGCGTATGCGCTGAGGCTCTCCAGATAGCGGCGCTGACCCTCCGCGTAGAGCGTGTCGAAGGCAAGCGTGCTCTTGCCCGAACCTGACAGTCCCGTGATGACCACCAGGCGCTCGCGAGGAATATCGAGATCTATATTCTTGAGATTGTGCTCGCGGGCGCCGCGGATAACGATTTGAGGGCCGGTCATCTACACACCGGGCGAATCAGGGCCGCATAGTACGACGCCTATGCCGGGGCGGCGTTACTCCTCGACTTCGATGCTGGGATCGCGGAAATAGACGTCCCCCGAAAACATTTCGTCTATGGCGATCTCCGTAGGCTCGGGAAGCACCTCATGCTCAATGGATATACGCTGCTGCTCCTCCTGGAATCCAGGATCCTCGACATCCAGGTCAAAGCTCTCGAAATAGGCGAGCTTGTCATCCAGCTCTGCCTTCATCTTGGATGCGATCTGCCTTGACCGCTTGGCCAGAATGGCCACGGTCTCAAAGAGGTTGCCAGTCTGGGCAACGAGAGCATCTACATCTACGGTTTTGATTGGCATGACAGGCCTGGATTTTCTGATGCAGCTTTGTAAGACCTTCCGGACGCAAATTTGGTTCCCCCGAAACACGCCTTGGAGGCGGCTGTACCAGCGCAAGCCTTATCGGGACCCGTGCCGCGCCTTCTTACGATCCTTGCCCTGCTTTTCGCCGCCTGTGGCCTGCAGCGCGGTCCCGAACCGGAAGTGACCGTCGCCGAGGCCGTAGCTTTCGCACCGCTCGGACGCGGGGCACAAGCCCTCGTGGGAACCACGGAACGGGCTGTTCTGGACGCCGAAACCTGGCAGGCATACGCGGATTCCCTGCGGCCACTCTTTCCGTTCGATTCCGTGAGTTTCGATCGCGAAATGGTCCTGGTGGCGGCGCTCCAAGTGCCGCACGGCGGCTATGACCTCCGCTTCGAACTCGTCGAACAAACGGGGGATACGCTGCTGGCCGGCTACCGCGTGTACGTGCCCGGAGAAGACTGCAGATCAACCGTGGGCCCGGGCGCCGTCTTCCATGCCATTCGACTGGGTCGCTCGCACTCCCGGATCGAATTCGCACGCGAGGACGAGACCATCGATTGCACGCCCCCCAGGTAAGCCCCTAGACAACGGCTTCCGCAAGCGCCGGCTCTTCCACGCGTACATCGCTTTCCAGCTTTCCATCGCGGAGTCCGATGATGCGGCGCGCATGCTGCGCGACTTCCGGTTCGTGCGTAACTACGAGGAGCGTATTTCCGCTGCGGTATAGCTCCTCGAACAGCAGCATGATTTCGTCTCCCGTACGCGTATCCAGATTGCCCGTAGGCTCGTCCGCCAGGAGAATGGAGGGACTGTTGACCAGCGCGCGGGCCACGGCCACTCGCTGACGCTGGCCGCCGGAGAGTTCATTGGGCTTGTGGGTCACCCGGTCAGAGAGCCCTACGGAAGCCAGCGCCCTTTCCGCCAGTTTGCGCCTTGCCGCCCTACGCTTCCCGGAGTATATGAGCGGCAGCTCCACGTTCTGAAGGCAGTTAACGCGGGGCAGAAGGTTAAAGGTCTGGAAAACGAACCCCACTTCCCGGTTGCGCACCCTGGCCAGCTCCCTGTCTGACATGTCGCTCACATTTTCCCCCCGCAAATGGTAGGAACCCTCCGTGGGCGTATCCAGGCAGCCTATGATATTCATCAGGGTCGACTTGCCTGAGCCGGAAACACCCATTATGGCCACGTATTCGTTGGGATAGATATCCACCGTGACCCCGTCCAGCGCGTGGACGGCTTCGCTGCCCATCTGATAGATCTTCTTGACGCCGTTCAGACTGATGAGCGGCAGAATCGAATGTGCGTGCTCCATAGGTGCTTCAGGATGCTGGGGTGCCCGCCGTCAGGATTCGGATGACGCCATCCGCGCTTGACCGCGGCCGCGCGCCTTCAGAACGGTGCCGGGACGCAGTGTACGACTGACGGCACTGTATGGCCCGGTTACGACTTTCTCGCCGCCCTCAAGGCCTTCGGTGACCGCGATATAGCGATCGTCGGCGATACCGGTTTCCACGGCGATTACCCGGGCCTTGTCATCCTCGTCCATCAAAAAGACAGCCTTGCGCAAGTCTTCGTCTTGCAGGCTGCCCGGGGTCGCTGCCCCTTCGTCTTCTTCTGACGCAGACTCGCCGTCGCCGGCCTGCTGCCGTGCTTCAATGCGCCGGACCTCATTGAAGTCCCGAACGGTAATGGCCTGGATGGGCACGGCAACCACATCCACCACCGTTTCCGTGAAGATGTCCACTGTCCCGCTCATGCCCGGGCGGAAGCTGGGATAGTCCTCGGCTACGGGGCTCTCCTCCGCTAGGCCGGCCAGATTGCCCGCCGCCAGGCGCGCCTCGGCGTTGTGCGGGTCGACAATACGGATCTTGACCGGGAAATTCGTGACTTGCTCCTGGGAGCCGGCACCCAGGAGCCGGGCAGAATTCGCGATTTCCGTAACCACGCCCTTGAAGAGGCGGTCCGGATACGCATCAATCTCAATGGCTGCAGAATCACCCAGTGCAACGTTCACCACGTCGTTCTCGTTGACATCCACCTCAAGCTCCATCTGCTCCAGCCGGGCTACGGTCATCATTTCCGTTCCGGCCATTTGAGTGGTGCCAACCACGCGTTCTCCCAGTTCGACGTTGAGTTTGCTAATGGTACCGGCCATCGGCGAGTAAAGCACGGTCTTGCTGAGCTGCTCCCTGCTCTCGCGCAGCCGGGCCTCGGAGCTCTCCACCGAAAACTTGGCCGCCTCTAGCGCCGCACTGGCGATATCGTACTGGGTCTCGGACTGCTGAAACAGATCCTCCGCAATAACCTTGTTTTCGAACAGTCTGCGCTGCCGCGCCAGATCCTGCTCGGCGTTGAGCAAATCGGCTGTCCGCTGCGCCATGAACGCCTGGTTCTGCGACACATTGGCTTCGGCCTGTTCCACCTGGGCGCGATAGAAATCCGGCTTGATGCGCGCCAGCAGCTCGCCCTGCCGCACCTGCTGTCCCTCGATGACGGTCAATTCTATGATCTCGCCCGATACATCCGGGCTGATAACGATTTCCACCTCCGGCTGGGCTCTGCCGGATGCCGTAACCACCTGCGTAAGAGTCCGGATCTCTGCCTCGGCGATATCGACGGTCTCTGCCTTCTCCGATCCATTTAGGAAGCGCGCCGCAACCACGCCCAGCACCATGACCAGAATCAGGGCGGCCAACAGTATGAACACTAACCGACGTGATCTGCGTTTCTTCCTGGCCATGGTATAGTTGGTTCGGTATGGCCCCGCTTCGCGAGGTGCTATTCAAAAAGGGGACGACCGGGATCAAGCACGCCTGTGTAGTACTCGATAAGCCGCTTGCGAAACAGGAAATTGAAGCGGGCATTCGATCGGTCGCTCAGGGACCGGACATAGTTGGCGCGCGCCTGGGAAAGCTCCACCAGCGTGCTTGCTCCGACGTTGTAGCGCTCCTGCTCCGCCTGCAGGGCCTGTTCTGCAGACTGCAGCTGTATCTCGGTGACATCGAGATTCTTTTCGTCATTGACGTATTCGAGATAGGCCTGGCGCACTTCCACGGCGATGTCGTGCCGAAGATTGTCAAGGTCCAGCTGCGCGTTGTTGAGACTGATCTGGGCCTGCTGCACCTGCGCCCGCGTGCGAAGCCGGTTGAAGAGCGGCAGCTGCAGGTTCAGCCCGATATTCTGGGACCGGTTGTCCCGAAACTGGTCGGCAAACGGGACGATTTGGGCGTCGGGCCCGAAACCCCTTTGCCGCTGCGCGCTGGAATAACTGGTGCCGGCGCTGCCCGAGAAGCTCACGGACGGCAATCTGCTGCCGCGAGCGAAGCGTATGCCCTGTTCTGAGGCCCCGATCCTGGACTCCTGTGCACGCAGGTCCAGCCTTCTTTCAAACGCGCTGGTCAGCAATCCGTCAATTTCAAAGGCCTCGGGCACCAGCGGCATCTCGCTCAGGTCCGGGCTCACGAATTCGTACGTACCGTACGGATCCAGGTACAGCGTCTGGATGAGCCGCGTTTCCGCCAACCTGACGCTGCGCTCGGCGTCCAGAAGAAGCAGTTCCGCGTTCGCCGTCTGGGCCTGCTGCTGGTACAGATCTGCCATGGGCCGCGTGCCCACGCGCACGAATTCATCGACTTGCGTCAGAAGCTGCTGCTGCGCGGCAAGGTTTTCCTCCTGGATGGCGATACTCTCCCGGCTCTGAATGAGGTCCAGGAACTGCGTCATCACGAGAAACACCACGGTCTGGCGCTGGCGCTCATGCGTCAGGTCGCTCGCCGTCAGGTCCATGCGCGCCTGCGCGAGCGCAGCAAATTCGCGGAAACCCTGGAAGAGCGTTATGCTCGAAAACGCACTCAGCGAAACCCGGTCACTCGAAAACGTTACCAGGTCGCCCGTTATCTGGTCGAAGTTCAGACCATAGTAGCGGGAAGAGCCCGTGGAGAGATTCAGGCTGGGCAGGAAGGCGGCCCTGGAACTGCGCACCGCGTTCTCCTGCGCGCGAACCGTGTTGGCCGCGCGCCGGAGCTGTACGTTGTTGTCCAGCGCAATGCGTACGGCATCGTTGAAGGTAATCTGCTGCACGTCCTGCGCCGAAGCCGCAGACGAAAGGAATGCGAGCGCCACGAGCGCGGCAGACCACCGGCAAAAGTAGCGGCAAGGATTGCGGCGGGGTTGACCGAAACTTTCAGGCATGAATCTGTCCGGGGGATTGTCCAGGGGTATTGGCCCGCTACTGCTGACGCCTGTTGAGTGCCCTCCCTAGAAGAGTCATTACGGGGAATGCGGCGCGGTGTTACGGTAGAGATGGCATCGGCAACAAATGCGGACCTGGTAGCACGCTGCCCGGCTTTGACGAACTCACATCCCTGGTCATTCCGGGTAACTCACGACCTTGCCCATCAGCCGATATGGGCCTTCAGCTCCTCTCTGCGATGCTTCTGTCGCAGCTTGCGCAGGGCCTTTTCCTTAATCTGACGAACCCGCTCCCGGGTCAGTCCGAATCGCTGCCCGATCTCTTCAAGTGTCAGCGGGTGCTCCCGGCCGATTCCGAAGTAGAGCCGGGTAATCTCCGCTTCGCGTGGATGCAGCATGGCCAGCGCAGCCTCGATATCTATCTTTACCGATTCATCCAGTAGCGGCTCGTCCGGTGCCACACCCTCGTTACTGGGCAGCACGTCCAGCAGGCTGTTGTCGTCGTCCTCATTGAAGGGCGCGTCCATGGACAAGTGCCGCCCGGTGTGCTGCATGGCCTCCCGAACCTTCTCGACATCAATGTCCAGCTCGTTTGCCAGCTCCTCCAGGTTTGGCAGGCGCTCGTGGCGCTGAGCCAGCCGCGCGCTCATTTTCCTGATCTTGCTAATCGTCCCGATCCTGTTGAGCGGGAGGCGAACAACCCGGCCCTGCTCGGCAAGTGCCTGCAGTATCGCCTGCCGGATCCACCACACGGCATAGGAAATGAACTTGAATCCCCTGGTTTCATCAAACCGCTTGGCCGCCTTGATCAGGCCGTAGTTGCCCTCATTGATCAGGTCGGTCAGGTGCAATCCCTGCCCCTGATATTTCTTGGCCACGGATACGACAAAGCGCAGGTTGACACGGGTCAGTTTCAGCAGCGCTTCCTCGTCCCCCTGCTTGATTCGCCGGGCCAGCTCGGCTTCCTCTGCAGGAGTAACAAGATCGATTTGCCCGATCTCCTTAAGGTACTGGTCGAGCATGCGCTGGCGACGCGGGACGTACATCTCTACGGTCGTGGGGTCTCGAAAAAAGGGCTGGGTATCGGCTTCAGAAAGGCGGCTTCAGGAAACACACGTGTAACGGCAAATGATCCCGCAGACACAAGGCACAGCAGTGCGTCTACCTGCAATCGTTCGGATCCGAGGCAACATAATAGGACCTGTACGACGCGGATCCGGGGTCCGTGCAGCCAGCCAGGTCAAGAATCTCCACCTTCCGAATATCAAGGGGATGGCTTTCGCTCTGCAGCGAAATCGTACCGGAGGTCACCGGGGCCCCGTCCGGCTTTGCGGCCGGCTCGAACACGTTTACCATGCCGCCACCGTAGACCGGAGCAGAATACTCCAGCACCTGGACACCGTCCACGAAGTGACGCACCAGAGAATCTGCCAATACCAAGACCTCCGCCCGGACCCAGGCATCGCCATGATAGGTCCTCGATGTGGACCTGATGCACTCTTCCGTGACCAGCTCGCCTTCCATTTGCACATGGGTCCCGGGTGTGCACAGGTTTGCCGTCGATCTGGCATCTACTCCGTTTCCGCCCAGGAGCTGCACTTCC
This sequence comes from Rhodothermales bacterium, assembly GCA_965207385.1. Classification (GTDB taxonomy): domain Bacteria; phylum Bacteroidota; class Rhodothermia; order Rhodothermales; family Bin80; genus CAZXEU01. The sequence goes on along the minus strand of CBDBLZ010000021.1, from coordinate 814,124 downwards.
AGCGATACGGGAAAGTTTTGGTCTCTCAACATGGTCTCTGCCGGCTGGCCGTGCACCATGATGCCGCTGTTGCGGGTGGCCCAGGCGCCGGGGTGACCAGGCGCCTGCTCCCCGACAAACCGATACTCGACGGCGAGTCTGTAATACGAGAACGGCTGCCTATAAAACAGGTAGCCAAATCGCCTGTCAAAGCTGTCGTAGCCGTCGTAGCGAACTTTCAGGAGACCGTCCTCCACGCGATAGGTTTGCCGGTAATTGTCACCCAGCTCGTGCCCTGCAATCTTGATGTCCCACGCGGAGAGGTCGCGGCCATTGAATAGCTGCTGCCAGCCTTCACGCAATTCAAGTACCTGGCCCGCCTCCAGTAGATGCCGGCGCAGCACCGGGTAGTCTACAGACTGCACCGAAGTGCCCGCTCCAATGGCCAGGGCCGCAGCCGTAGCAGCCGACTGGCCCAGTATCATGAAGACCGGCTCCATGCGGATGGAGCCGTATGCGATGTGGGACGACGAAACTGCAACCGGCACCAGCAGATTCTCCGCTTCCTCCTGTCTTGGCACTATGGCCCCGTAGCTTATCGGATAGGGCGCGCCTGGATTTACCTGGATGTCTCCCTCGTTGCGGGCAAAGCCGCGAGCATCCACATAGCGCTGGACGTTGTGGGAGTCCATGTTGTAGGATCCCATGCCGACGGGCATGGGAGTGGGGTCATGACGCCGCAGATGGCGTTCGGTCATGACAAAGTTGCTCACCATGCGCCGGGCCTCGCGCACGTATAGCTGGCGGGGCCAGTGGCCGTTGTACGCAAACTCGTCCGCGGCCAGGCCCCATTTGCTCATCTCGGCGCGCACATCATCGGGCACGCGCTCATCGTGGGAGAGAAACCACATGAGCCCCTTCTGATAGGCGGCATGTTCCGCTATTATCTTCCGGCGCTCTTCATAGGACGCCTCGGGGTAGCGGTAATTCATGCCGATATTGTCCGTGGAAAAGGCACCGTGGTTGTTGGTGTCGGTCTTGCGATTCGGCACCGGATCGAACTTCCCGAAAACGCCGCGCCAGCCCGTATCCAGGTATCGTGCCAGGAGTTCGTACTGCAGGGGATCGTAACCTTCCGGCTTTTCGAAAGGCACGCGGTTTTGCGGCGCGTCGGTCAGGCTCATGCGGAAATTGTAGGCCTGGACACGGTCGTCTCCGGCTCCTTCCGTGCCCGGTCCTCCATCGTGGATCCGGGGAAGCAGCCCGCTTGCCGGATTGTCCGGCTCCACGAAGGGACTGATATCCGCATTGAACTGGTGCTTGGTCGCGTGCGCCGTCTGGACTCCGTTGAGGGTTTCGCCGTATGTCGCGTTGCCTTCCCGCCCCACCGTGTAGGTGACTCCGGCGGCAGCCATGAGGTCTCCCTCGTAGGTGGCATCAATGAACATGCGGCCCCGAAAGCGCTGCCCGCCAAGCGTTGTTATGGCAGTGAGCCGTGCGCCGTCAGCATTGACGCCGCCGTCTCGATCCAGCCATGCGTCACGCACCACGGATACGCCAGCCTCCTCCAGCATGGCCTCCAGAGCCTGCTCCGCCACGTGCGGCTCAAAAACCCACATGGCGTCCGCATCCCTGTCATAACGGTCAAAGCTCGATGCGGCTTCGAACGTCCAGGCGTCCTGCCGGTCGTAGTGTGCCTTGATCCGCCCGTAAAACTCGCGTGCCACGCCGCCTATGGCGTCCTTCCGGCCCGTGTCCGTCCAGCCCAGTCCCCCCGACGTCATTCCACCGATGTGGACGTCCGGGCTGACTACGACGACATCCATGCCGAGGCGACTGGCGGCGACAGCAGCCGCGACGGCGGCTGCCGTTCCACCGTATACCACCACGTCGTAGGTGCGCGGCGTCCGTTCGCAGGCCCCCAGAATCGACAGTGCCAGGATGGCAGCAGCAATACGCATGGCGGGATTACGTGTCCACCGTGCGCCTTTTGACGATGAAGAGTCCCTCGCGGCGGCTGGTCACGACTACGATGCCGCTGTCAAAGTAGGGATAACTGCTCCACGTGCCGTTAAAGCCTGCCTCGTCTGTGCCGTACGGCGTGGTGTCGAAGAATCCTACTTCAACAGGATCTTCAGGATCGGAGATATCGAGTACCCTCAGCCCGCTGGCATTGTTGGTCTGGTACATCAGCTGGCCGTGCACGTACAGATTGTGGTCCGTGGCGGACGTGGGTCCAAAGAACTCCCTCACCATTACGGGATCGTCGAGGTCGCTTACGTCCCAGACGAGGGTCCGCGTGCGCTCCGCCTTGCCGGAAAGCTCGTCCGTTTCGTCATTCTGGTAGAAATACCGCTGATCCTCCGAAAGCCAGCCTTGATGGACATAGCCCGCATCCGGATACGAACCGGAGCCGATGGCTATCGGGTTCTCCTTGTCCGTTACATCCGCGATGCTGATGGCAGTCTCGTTGGCGCCCACACAGATCTGCTTGCCGAGATGCTCCGTGTCCGGGCCGCGGTACACGACGCACTGCGCATCGTGCGAATATCCGGTCTTGCGTCGCCCGGTGGTCGCATCAGCAAAGCACCCGGCGAAAGTTGGCATCTGCGGCTCACGGATGTCGATCATGTGAAGACCCCCGCCGCAGCTTTCACCACCGCCGCTGGCTCCAACCGCGAAGGCATAGCCGGTTTCCTCATTGATCACAATGTTGTGCGCGCTGTGGATCAGATCATAATGAACGGTGGCCTCGAAGGTTACGGGGATTTCCGTCAGGTCGCGCAGCTGCCGCAGGTCAAATACCTGCATGCCATGCGCTCCGGCACCGTCCGCCACGATGTATGCGTGGTCCTTGTATACCTTTATGTCTCGCCACGTGCTTCCAGGCGATCCTTCGGTGCGCGGCAGCTGGCCCAGGTAGACGGGACGGGACGGATCGCTTACATCCACGAAGACGGCGGCCTCAAGGTGGCCCACCAGCGCGTATTCCCGGCCCGATTCCGGGTCGGTCCAGCCCCACACGTCATTGAGGCGAACGCCCCTGGCTGCTCCCATTTCGTGAAGAGGAAGAAATGACACGAGATCCATTTCCGAACAGGAAAACGAGGCGGCAGTACCGTCTTCACAGTCGATCTGCGCACCGGAAATGGCCTCCATGGCTTCAATGTCACTGGCCAGCGCGTCCGCACTCTGCCAGCTTCCGTCCATTGTCCTTTGCAGCACCATCACGTTTCCCAGGCCATAGTCCGTTCCCGGTGCGCCCGCCAGAACCACATTCGCGCCGGCAGCCACCTTGCTGCCAAGCCGATCGGACGTGCCGCCGGATTCCGGACTCCATTCCTGCAGCTGGTGCCAGGCCCCTGGTTCCTCCTGGCGTGCGTACCGGTACACGCCGCCGCCGGCACCCGGCGCACCAATCCAGATATCGTCGCCGCTTACCTGCACTGCCGTGCCGAACATGGTGCGGGCCTGCTGCTCCACCGGCACAATGGTACCGGTATGCATCCAGTTGCCGTCCATGCCTTCGAATACGTGCACGGACCCGCTCAGACGCCGGTCCTGTGGCGCACCTATAGCCGCGACGCGCCCGGCCAGGTGCACCGCGCTGCCGAAGCTGCGACTTGCCTCCACGTCGCTTCCGACAAAGCTCGCCGAAACGGAGAATGCCCCGCTTGTGCCATCGCGGCCGTAGAGCGTGGCGGAACCTGCTTCGCTACCCGGCGCGCCGACCAGCAGATGACCTTGCGACCATGCCAGGGAACTGCCAAAACTCCGCTCTCCGTTCTGCGGCTCGAGTTTGACATCCAGTGTCCAACCCGCGTCGCCGCGCTCGAAAACATACACGGCACCCGCGCCGCCACTATCTCCCGGCGCACCGACAAAAGCCAGCTCGCCGTCCGTTGCAACCGCCATCCCGAATCTGGCTGCCGCCGTCAGTTCGCTAACGGCCAGACCGGCAGCGGCCGTCCAGGATCCATCCTCCAGGAAATAACTCTGCACCTCGCCTGCTTCCGCGACGAGAAGCGCACCGCCGCCGGCCGAGAGTGCTGTTCCGAAGCCGCTGTCCATGAGCGCCCCCTCGAGCATGGCAGACCGCTGCCAGGTCCCTTCCTCGCCGAGATGGTAGACGTGCACGCGACCCGGATGCCTGAAGCTCACAGGCTCCCCGACAAAGTACCAGTCCTGCCACGCGGCAAGTGAGCCTCCAAACGCCGCGGCGACCGGAGGATCGGCCTGGAAATAGGACTGGGACCAGGCCAATGCGGGCAGGCACGCCGCGGCCAGAACCAGTAAGAATGCTCTTTTGCAGTTATGCATTTTTCTGATCAGTTCGGTGAGCGGAACAGACACGCCTGGCATACTGTGGGCCCTACGGGATTCGAACCTGTGACCTCTCGCGTGTGAGGCGAGCGCTCTAAACCACTGAGCTAAGGGCCCTTTGCAGCAACTTCGGCAGGATTCGGGTACTCGGGCTGCCCCATGACCTCCATACCGGCAGACGGGATTCCGGTATTGGAAACGTAGACCGGATAGGATTCGGTTCTGTCGGAAGAGCCAAGCCAGGACACTCCCGCCAGTACTCCGGCCATTAAAAGCGCGACAATCACGGAGCCCGCCCTGACAAAGCCCGGCGAGGGTTCGGGCGCGGGGTCGGCAGCGACGACAAGCTCTCGTTGCAAGCGCTCCAGTATCCGGGACTGCAGGTCACGGGGTGCGCGACATCTGTGCTGGCAGAGCAGCAGTCGCATGCACCGGAGCCGCTCCACGAGTTGCGCAAGGCAGGCATCATTCGTCATGCATTCCTCGAAGGCGGTGCGCACCACGCGGTCCATGGTGCCATCCACATATTCACAGAGCAATTCGTCCAGACACGGGGTCGAAGAATCGCCCGTCAATACCCTGTCCCCCGGAATTTCGCCGTGGTATCCGCTTCCCATAAGCGAGCCGTAACTGGTGCGGTGCAGATTTCCCAATGAGCGTGCAAATGTAATGTTTCCGAATGCGGAAGCACGGTGGACGGTTCCCTCGGCTTCCGCGGACCCGATCAGGAGGAAAAGCTCTCAAGCAGCCTTCGCAGCAGCAGAGTAATGACGAGGCCCTCTTCCCGTCGTGACCCGCCCTTCAGCTCGTAGTCGGCTGCCAAGAGCGCAGCGAATGCCTTCTCGAGGGCCGGTGCAGATGTCCTTCGCAGGGCTGACTGGTACTGCCGGAGCACAAACGGGGACACAGCGATGTGGGCCGCCAATTCCTTTGAAGTCCGCCCGCCGCCCCTATAACCCTGGAGCTTCCACAGCTTCGCCACGAAACTGTGGAGTACGTAGACGATTCTCAGCGCCTCACCGCGCCTGTTGGAGGCTCCCCCCAGTATGCGCTCACCAATGAGATGAACCTCCTCCTTGCGCCCCTCCCCCAGAGCGCGCTGCAGTTCGAAGACGTTGAAGGCGCGCGTCTGGCCACTGGCCTGAATAACGTCCTCCGGCGCAAGGTCGCGCCGCTCTCCCAGGTACGTGAGCAGCTTGTCAATCTCGTTCGCCACACTGTGCAGGGACGTGCCTACATAGTCTGCCAGCATCTGTGATACCTCCTGCGGCGCCCGGCATCCGGCATCCTGAAGGCGAGCGGCCACAAACGCCGGTACTTCATTGTCATAAAGCGGGCGGAATTCCGCAGACACCGCCAGCCGCTTGAGCGACCTGTACGGCTCCGCATTGAACCTTGGCCTTCCGTTGTAAATCAACAGCACCACAGCCGACGGATTCGGCTCCTCCGCGTACCTGGCAAATTTGGCATTGTCCTTGAGAAGCTCGAAGCTGCGCACAACTACCACGCGGCGCGCCGCCATCATGGGGAAGGCTGTGCACAGGCCCAGCACCGCAGTAGCATTCGTATCCGGCCCGTAAACGACATCGCTATTGAAATCTCGTTCGTGCGGCTGGAGCGCACAGGCGAGAAGCTCGCCGTGCAACTCGTCCATAAAAAAGGATTCCGCGCCGTAAAGGAAGTAAAGCGGCCGGAAGGCACCGCCTCGGAATTCGGACTTCAGGTCTGCATACGTCCTCCCACGGCCCTTCATCTCACAGGCAGGCGTTTAGCTGGCCGGCCACGGATCGCAGTACTTCCGTAGTATGCTGCGTAGCCAGATGCAGAACTCCATACATGTCGTAGCGCCTTCCCCAGAGTATGGCCTGCCGGTTCCAGGCGGACGGCGGCAGATCCCGGACAAAAGCCACCAGGTCCCGCCGGGATGCTCGCACGCGGTCAAGGACAAGCCCGATGGAGTGTTCCTGCACCTGCTGTGCCGTCGGCGCCGGCTCTACATGCCGCGGCACATCTTCGGCGACCATTCGCCGCACAAGCGGCAGGAAAACCTCACTGTCCCAGGCGGCAAGCGCGCAGTAGAGTTCCGTTACCGATGGAGCGTCGGGTGCCGGGCGCTCTAGCAGGATCGGACTCGGCAGCCGGGCAGCCAATGGCTTGGTGGCACCGGCTTCTTCGACAAGATGCTGCAACTGGGAAAGCACCGCTGCGCGCTGCGATGCCGGCTCAGTCCGCGCCATCCCAGGTGTTGCCGGTCGCGATGGGCTCCTCGTCCCTGAGGTGCGTATTCTCCAGGTCGCGCATCCCGGCTGCCATCAGCTCTTCAAGAAAGTGCCGGTCACGCAGGCTGTGCAGGTTGTTTTCTGCCTTGTGGTTCCAGGCATCCGGATTCTCCTGCGGATTGCGGTACTCTTCGAGGTACTCCAGCCGGTCCCGAAGCCGATCCACGGGGACCATCAGACGCTCCAGCCCGAAGATGGCGTCCTCGCGGCTGTGAAACGTTAGGTCGTACTCCTTCGACATGACAATCGCTTCTTCCGGGCAGACTTCCTCACAGAATCCGCAGTAGATGCACCGGAGCATGTTGATCTCAAACCACGCGGGCTCCCGCTCCTTGGGACTGCAGGGATCGTCCACTTCCTTGGACTGCATGGCAATGGCCATGGGAGGGCAGGCACGTGCGCAAAGATTGCACGACACGCACCGTGTCTTGCCGTCTTCCTCGACCAGCACCGGCCTGCCGCGATAGCTGTCAGGCGGATCCCACAATTCATCCGGGTACTCCACCGTGTACTGCGGCTCCTTGACCAGCTTGCGGAAACTGTATCCAAGTCCCTTGAAGATCTCCGGCAAGTAAAGGCGTTCCCAGATGTTGAGGGAGCGTTCGTTCTCCGCCGTCGTGATCTTGGGAATTCCGGGCATGGCTGCTCCGCGGGTCTGGCAGTGGCCGGTATACCGCAGGAGGCGCGAATGTTCCGGCAGCCTCGCCAGAGGGGAGCTCCCGGGGATCGCGCTCAACGCGCTGTTTCCCGCCGCGACTTTCGCCTGAAGACCAGCTTCAGGGGTACGCCGCTGAATCCGAACGCTTCGCGAAACCGGTTCGTGAGATAGCGAGTGTATGACTCCGATATGGCCTTCGGATGATTGCAGAAAACTGCGATTACCGGTGGTTCAACCCCTACCTGTGCTGCATACTTGAGCTGCACAAACTTACCCCGGTGTGTGGCCGGATGATGGGCGCCAACTGCCTCCTGCAGCGTGGCATTCAATCTGGCCGTGCCAATCCTGCGCCTGCGCTGCGCCACGACGCCGAGCGAAATGTCAAGGAGTCTTCGAATCCGCTGCCCGGTCTTTGCCGAAACGAACACAACGGGGACATGGTCGAGAGTCTTCAGACGCCTGCGGATATGCCTCTCCACGTCCCTGGCCGTGTTCGTTTCCTTGGCAACAAGGTCCCACTTGTTGACGGCTATCACGAGACCCTTTCCGTGCTCTTCGGCATCCTTCAGCACCTTGATGTCCTGGGCCTCCAGCCCAAGGCCGGCATCCAGCAGCAGCACGGCTACGTCACATGCCTCAATGGCCCGCCGGGTGCGGAGCGCAGCATAAAACTCCACATTTTCGGTTACACGCGCCCTCTTGCGCAGCCCTGCGGTGTCAACCAGAACAATCTCCTGGCCTTCATGCAAGAGCACCGAATCCACGGCATCCCGGGTGGTCCCGGCTATGCTGGTGACGACACTTCTTTGCTGGCCCAGGAGCGCATTGCTAAGAAGCGACTTGCCCACGTTGGGGCGCCCGACGAATGCAATACGGGGACGCAGATCAGCCTCGGCTGCCGCTTCCTTCTGCGGCAGCGCTTCCAACACGGCGTCAAGGAATTCCCCGGTACCCATTCCGTTGATCGCGCTCACGGGAAAGACCTCGCCGAGGCCCAGTCCGTAGAAATCGGCAGCTTCCAGCCGGCGTGCTGCATTGTCAGCCTTGTTGGCAGCCACCAGCACCGGCTTGGCGCTTCCGCGCAGCATCGCCGCGATCTCCTGGTCCAGGTCCGTGATCCCGGTAGTGGTATCTGCCACGTACAGGACCACGTCCGCGTCTTCCAGCGCGAGCACCACCTGCTCCCGGATGGCCCGCTCGAAGCGCTCTGCTGACCTGGGTACCAGGCCTCCGGTATCCACAACGGAAAACGTGCGTCCGCACCATTCCACCGTCCCGAACAGGCGGTCGCGCGTGACCCCCGCAACATCGTGCACAATGGCCGCTCGGGTCTCGGTCAGGCGATTGAATAGCGTGGACTTGCCCACATTGGGACGCCCTACTATTGCTGCCAGTGCCTGCGCCATGTCCAGCCACGCCGATTTGGGGAGCAGGCGCCGCCGGTAGGGCTACTGCCTGTCCTTGTGTTCAAGATACAGGCTCCGAAAGAGCATGTACGTTGTCCACGCAGTCTCGCTGGTAAACCAGTAGTTGATACCCGCGCCCACGGCAGCCCCGGCCAGCGGAATCGTCTGAAGCAGCTTGCGTCCGACCAGGTTCTTGGCCAACTCGCGCGGCAAGTGCCTGCTCTGATCCGGCAGCGTGCCCCGCACGCGCCCCTTGTACGCCGTATTGCCGGCCAGCGCGGCCGCTGCCACGCTTACCTCGCGCATGGCCATGCTTCTGGCGTCCCGCTGGTTGGCCGCGGCTGCATTGAAGATGGACAACACCACGGGAGAATACTCCGGGCTCGTCATGGGAAAGCCGTACGAGGCTCCTATCTGCTGTATCAGCCGGAAATTGATCATGAACAGCAGCGGGATATCCGCCGCAATGAATACGGCGCCCCCAAGTCCGGTCCCCCCTCCGCTGAGCGCTGCCAGTATCATGTTTTCCGAGAAACACCGACGCGCCAGCCCGTCCAGATCTTCCAGCGTCTCCTGCCTGAGGTCTTCCACCCGTGCAATCCGGAGGCCGCGGGCCTGCGCCGCCGAGACCACATCGCCCGTTTCGGGAATCCATCTGGAAGCGTCGTTGAGCTTCTCCAGAAACTGCTCCACGGCTTCGCCTGCCCGCGCAACGATGCCGGCCGGAACGGCCTGCTCCACCACCCAGTCCACCGGTTTCATGACCAGGTTTACCGCCTGCGCAAACAGGGAGCCGTCCCCTCGCAACCAGCGATCAATCTCCCTGCGGGTCTCCTTTTCGTACGATGTGAACTGCATGGTTCCTGAAGCTTGCCGACTTGCAACTGTTTACGGCACACAGCGCCCAATTGATACAACTCGCTCCGCCGCGAATTGAGCCGCCTGCACGGACGCCCTACAGCAGCAGCAGTCCCGCAATGCCGACGGCAAAGCAGTAAAAGGCGAATAAATACAGGTGACCACGCTTGACTACGCTTAATACCACTCGAATCGCAGCAACTCCAGCAATAAAGGCCACAAGCGTCCCGACGCCCACCGGCAGCCAGGAGGCAGGAGCGCCGGTCAGGTGCCCGAGCTTGAGCAGCGCTCCGCCCACGACAACGGGAAGCAGCATCAGAAACGAAAAGTCCGCCGCGCGCCGCGGCTCCACATTCTGGTACAGTGCCGCGCATATGGTTGCGCCGGACCGGGAAATGCCCGGCAGCATGGCGCAAGCCTGAGCAATCCCCGTTACGAGCGCCCGGGAGGTAGTCACGGGGCCCGAGGCCTGCCTGCAAAGCAGCGTGAGCAGGAGCAGGAGGCCCGTTACGAACAAGAGTATACAGGCCAGTCGCGGATCCGCAAAGGCTCGCTCGATTGGATCGGCAAACAGGAGATACGCACAGGCGGCGGGCACTGCAGATACCGCAACATACCACACCATGCGCAGATTCTCGTCGCTCCGAAACTGATCCATCGCCTTATGAGGGTGCATCGCGGCGCGCAGGCTTGCCGCAGCAAGTACCCGAAGATGACGGGCGTAGACCGTGCAGATACTGAGCGCTGTTCCCAAGTGCACAAACACCTCGAACGTTACGTCGCTTTCGCCGGAGAGACCGGCGCCCAGAAAGTGCTGCGCCAGCACCAGATGGCCTGTGGACGACACCGGAAGAAACTCTGTCAGTCCCTGGATGAGTCCCAGAATCGCCGCCTCCCACCAGTTCATTGGTCCCGCGATTGCGCCCTAGACTATAGTACCATTAAGAAACTCGGTCCTGTTTTCGCGTCGGCTCGCTGGCCGTGGCCACAAGCCGTGATGCGCCGCACACAACGCCTATAGCGGCAAATGGGTGCATCAGGTACAAGGTATGTCTGCCTGGCGATTCATCCGGCAGGGCGCGGCCCGCCACGCAGAGAGGTAAGGCGGCTGCGCAACGTTTCGTCTTCAGTCGGACGGGCACACGGGGGGTACGATTACCACTTCTTCGCGTTCGAACGCCACTTCGCCAGGCGCCGCGCCCCGCGGCTTGCGCACATACTTTCGCCGCGTGACCGTAACCGGCACCAGGCCGCTGTGCCGCCCCTTGCTGAAATAGGCTGCGATGGAGGCCGCACGTTCCAGGACGTCCTTTCCAGGCTTGGCATCACGGCCAGGCAGGCGCAGTACGGTGTGCGCCCCGCTGTAGCCGCGCGCGTGCATCCAGACGTCATACTTGCGGGCACTTCCAAACGTCAGCACGTCCGCTTCCTTCCGGTTGCGCGCCACCCACACCGCATAGCCCTGACCGAGAGTGAAGCGCCTGAACCGGACGCCGGTGCCTTCGCGGGTCCGGGGTTGCACCATGCCAAGGATTTCCGCGTGGCTCTTTTCAAATGCTTCCAGTTCCCCAAGACTGCTCACGCGGCCCAGCGCTACCCAGGCCCGGCCCAGTGCGTCACAGGAGCGTCGCGCCAACTCCAGCCGCTTTGCCAGATGCGCCCGGGATTGCCTGGCCTTGCGTGCCCTGGCGTAGTAGCGCTCCGCGTTGGCAACCGTGCCCTGCGACGGATCCAGGCTTATTGTGACCGGGGCTCCGTCGCCAAACCAGTCCTTGAGCACGATCTGGTCTCGCCCGGCCGGCTCCGGTTCGGAAGCCATGAGCAGATGGGCCCAGCGCTCATAGGCGCCGTGTCTGCCGGGACGCGCTGCTTCCCGGCGCAGGATGTCCTCTCTCTGCCTTGAGGCAGCCAGCGCCTTGCCGATGACCTTGACCAGCTTGCCGTGTCGTGCTGTGAACCGCTGCCGGCTCAGCGAATGCAAGGCATGCACGCGAACCGCCTCGTTTACGGTGTCGAAGCGCTCTTCGCGGGCTTCGTCCTGACCGGCAACAGCCGTGAGTGCCAGTTTTCCGGCTCCCGTCGGATACCAGTATATCCTCGGAGACGGCTGCAAAAGATCCTGCTCGAGCCCCCTGACTGCCAAGAACAATCGGCGGAGCTCGCTCTCTGTCACATCCGCTGCAGGCTTTTGTGCAACTTCAGCCCGGCGCATTACTTCTTCAGAGAGCTGCGCGTCGAAGAACGGCACCGCGCGCTTTATGGCTTCCGCGACAGACGCCCCCGTCCAGCACGTCCGAAACTGCTGCAGATCTGCCGGGACCCTTGCGGAACGAGGCTGCGCCGGCCGCGCACCCGCCGACTTCCGGGCCCGGAGGAAAGCATCGCTGATGCGCCCGTCGGCGCCGATCAGGTGCACGTTGGCCCGCGACCCAAAGAGCTGAAGGCTCAGCTTCAAGCCACCCTGCAGGTCCAGGACAACGATGCGGTCTCCCTGCGCAAGGCTCACGCCGCTGATCGCACTGCCCGCCAAAGCGGGCAGCAGTTCGGCGACATTGCGGCGTCGCCGGACGTGTCCACGGCGGCCAAACGCGCAAATTGCCGGCGGACGGATGACCACGTGCAGCGACCGACCCTCGCTCAGGGCAATTGCGAGCTCGCCGCGAGACTGGGAATACGCCCGCCGGACGGACAAGCCCGGAAGCCATGCTCCCCACTCCTTGACGAGCGCCCGCAGGGTGAAGTAGTTGTTCCACACTTTACTGAATCAACCTGCGTTTATTCGGGATCCTTTGAAATGCGCCTTCATAAGAAGTTTCAGGTGTGTTGCCTTCTTTTTCCCGGTGCGCCTGACCATGCCCTTGCCATCCGCCTGACCCAGTACGGATACCTACCATGAAACCGCTCCTGTCTCTCTGCTGCGCAGCCCTGCTCGCGTTTTGCGCGCTGCCCGGTAACGCGCAAACGCCCTCTTCCGTAACCGGCTCGCGCGTAAACTGCACAGGCGGCAAGGCAGGCGTTTTTCCGTGCAAAGGCATTGATCTTCTCGCACTCCTGAACATCGATGACCTGTTTCCGTTTGGCGCCAGTCCGAACCTGAAAATTGTCAATGATGTCTGGGGTTGGACCGATGGCGAATCAGGCAGGGAGTATGCGCTGGTAGCCAGATCCGATGCTACAGCATTCGTGGATGTTTCCGATCCGACAAATCCCGTGGTACTCGGCGTACTGCCGTCCCACACCGGCATGGACAGCTGGTGGCGCGACGTAAAGGTGTACAAGGATCACGCTTTCATCGTCGCTGACAATGTCGGTGCGCACGGCGTGCAGGTGTTCGATCTTGCGAACCTGCGCAGCGTAGCGAATCCTCCGGTCGAATTCAGCGAGTCTGCCTGGTACGGAGGCATCGGATCTGCCCACAACATTGCCATCAACGAGGAAACGGGGTTTGCGTACGTCGTGGGAGGAAGCGGCGCCGCATGCTCCTACGGTCTGCACATGATAGATATTCGCGATCCCCTGAATCCGACCTTCGCGGGCTGCTTCGCGGATACTTCAACCGGAAGAGGAGGCTCGGGCTACACGCATGACGTACAGTGCGTGGTGTACCGGGGCCCGGACGAGCACTACCGGGGCCGGGAAATCTGCATCGGAGCCAATGAAACAGCCATCAGCGTCGCGGACGTAACCGACAAGAGTGCGCCTGTAGCCCTGGCTGCCCGGTCCTATCCGGGCGTTGGCTACGCGCATCAGGGCTGGCTTTCGGAGGACCAAGCCTACTATTTCATGAACGACGAATTTGACGAATTCGATCTGGACTCGAGACAGTCTCCGCGAACGCTCATCTGGGACATGACGGTGATTGACGATCCCATCATGATCCTGGAGTTCTCCGCCGGTGCGGGATCCACGGATCACAACCTGTATGTTCGAGGCAACTACATATTCGAGGCTAACTACAGTTCGGGACTGCGCATCGTGGACATCACGGACGTATTCGACCCGGGGGAAATCGCCTACTTCGATACGTACCTGGAAAACAATGAGCCCAGCTACGAGGGTGCCTGGAGCAATTATCCATATTTCGCCAGCGGCACCGTCCTCGTCACGAGCCAGACTGAAGGACTGTTCATGCTGCAGGCTGCCGGCCTGGATCTGGTAAGCGACAGCGAAGCATCGCTGGAGTTGCCGGACGGCTTCCGGCTGCTGCCCGCGCATCCGAATCCGTTCAATCCGGCCACGACGCTTTCCCTGGAGCTGCCAGGCGCCCAGAGCGTGCGCGTTGCTGTCTATGACCTGACCGGCCGGGAAATCAGCCTTTTGCACAATGGCCCGCTCCCGGCGGGAGTGCACCTCCTGCGCTTTGAGGCTGGCGATTTGCCCAGCGGCAGGTATGCGGTCAGGGCCGCAGGGGAATCGGACATCGCTACCCAGCTGGTAACGCTGGCGCGTTAGGGAGCCCGAACCGGGCCGAGCGCGATATGCAAGGCGCTACCCGACAGCGACCCACCTGCCGCCGGTTTGCTGCGCGCAGCCGAAGCCGCCCGAACCGGGCAGTCCTGTTGGCGGTCGGCCTGATGCTGAGTGCGGGCGCGGCCGGACAGGACGTCTCCATTGCGCCCAAGTCCGCCCGCTGCAAAGGCGGCATGGCAGCCTTCCGCTATCCGTGCCAGAGCATAGATTTGCTGGCGCATTTTTCGCTGGAGGAGCTGTTCGCGCTGCATCCCCAGGATGCCCGCAGAAGGGTGAGTGACATCTGGGGCTGGACCGACGCGCTCACCGGACACGAGTATGCGCTCGTGGGGCTGTTTTCGGCCGTCGCATTTGTCGATGTTACGGACCCGGTCCATTCCACATTTCTGGGCATCCTGCCGTCAGCAGACGGCGCCGCCTCCCGGTGGCGGGACATGAAGGTCTACGGCAACCACATGTTCGTGGTGGTCGATGGCTCCAACGCAAAGCCCGGGCTGCAGGTCTTTGACCTGACGCAGCTGCGAGGCCGCCCGGCCATGCCCGGAATATTTGCCGAAACGGCCCGATACACGGGATTCGACACGGCGCACAACATTGCCATTAACGAGGACACGGGGTTTGCGTATGTCACGGGAAGCCGGGGCACGGGCAGTGTATGTACGCGGGGCCTGCACATGGTGGACATTCGCGATCCGGCGGCTCCGGTGTATGCGGGCTGCTTTCTCGACATCACGACCGGCCAACCGTCTCCTGACGGCTATACGCACGATGCGCAGTGCGTCACGTACCGTGGGCCGGACCGGCAGTACGTGGGCCGGGAGATTTGCATCGGCGCAAATATCAACAAACTCAGTATTGCCGACGTAACGGACAAGGCCCGTCCCGTAGCCCTTGCCGCGACTCCGTATCCGCATGCACGATACGCGCACCAGGGGTGGCTGACGGAAGACCACCGCTACTTTGTAATGAATGACGAGCTGGACGAGATCCGGACACTTCCAGGCCGGCACGGCCCAAGGACATTGATCTGGGATATTGCCGAACTGGAGGATCCCGTCCTCGCGACCGAGTACTTCGGTACCACCGGCTCCATCGACCACAATCTTCACATCCATCGGGGATATGCGTTTGAGGCCAACTATACTTCGGGTCTGCGCATTGTGGACCTGGAAAGTATCAATTCCCCGCGCGAGGCGGCCTTTTTCGATACCTATCCGGACTCGGACCAGCCGAAATTTGCGGGTGCCTGGGGGGTTTATCCGTTTTTCGAGAGCGGCACGATTGTGGTGAGCAGCATTGGCGAGGGTCTGTTTGTTCTGAAACCGGCCGGACTGGATCGCCTGGCTGGCCCGGCATCGGACGTTGGCGCTGCCCGGCAGCCGCTGCAGCTGTCTTCCGCGCATCCCAATCCCTTCCACACCGAAGTCTACTTTTCGCTGGCGCTCTCCGAAGGTCGACCCGTGCGTATTGCAGCCTTGGACGTGCTGGGACGCGAGGTCTCGCTGATTCATGAAGGACCTCTGGCCGCCGGCACGTACAGGTTTCGCCTTTCCGCAGGTACGCTGCCAAGCGGCAGGTACATTATCCGCGCCGCGAGTCCCGACGCAGAGCGTTCGCTGACAGTGACGCGCTTCCGGTGATCCTGCCTCAGAGCCAGAACCTGACGACAAGGAAGCCCGCAATCAGCAGAGCGGCAAACAGCACGGCCAGCGCATTGAAATAGCGATCCAGGAACCGGCGTATAGGCTCGCCAAACCGGTAGATGAGCCCCGCAACGAGAAGGAATCGCGCCGTCCTGCTGACGGCCGAGGCAAGCAAGAATAGCAGGAAGGGAATATCAAAAGCTCCCGCTGAGACCGTGAACAGCTTGTACGGGACCGGCGTGAAGCCGGCCGTAAAGACGATCACGAATCCCCACTCCGCAAAGCGTTCTCCGATCTGGAAATACAGTTCCTGATTGAAACCCGGCACCGTGTCGAAGAAAAACTCGGCCAGCGGCGTGAAGCCGCCCGGTGCCAACCAGGCCAGGTGGCCAAGTCCGTATCCCGCGATGCCGCCAAGGACGGAACCTGCGCTGCAGATTACACCAAACCGGATGGACTTTTCGCGGCAACCCAGCGCAAGCGCAATCAGAAGCACGTCAGGCGGCACCGGAAAGATGACCGACTCTGCCACCGCCAGGAGGAAGAGCGCGGCCGGCCCATAAGGGGTTTCTGCCCAGGCGAGAACCCATTCGTACAGGGCGCGCAGCCACCTCATGAACAGATTCCCGTTCGGGACGCCAAACCGGCGGAGGACCTACCGGTCAAGCCCCAATTGCTGACGAAGACGGCGGTTGCGGTACAGGTCGGGATAATTGGCCCTGAATTCGTCCTTGGTGGCCGGATCCAGACTGAAGGCCATCTTCAGGGAGGATACGCCCTCTTCCGGCCTGCCGAGCGCGAGCAGCGCCTTCGCCTGCTGGAAATACGCGGTCGCGCAGGCCGGGTCCAGCGCGAGGGCCCGGTGGTATGCCGCGAGCGCGTCCTCGCAATGGCCTGCCTCGTAGAGCGTTTCAGCGAAGTCGAGCCAGGCCCCATGGTTCCGGCCATCGAGCCGGAGCACCCGCCTGTATGAGTCCAGGGCGCTGCCCAGCACTCCTGCATTGTATTCGCATTCGGCCTTCGCATGCCAGAACTCCGGGCATTCCGGCTTCAGCTCGACGGCCCGGTTGAGATACGTCATGGCCTCCTTGTAGCGGCTCAGCGCGTCGTAGCAACATCCCAGTCCGTACCAGGCCTCCGCGAAGGACTCGTCCTCCGCCACGGCAAGCTTGAAGTAGCGCACCGCCACTTCCAGCTCTCCCAGCTCGTCATAGGCCAGGGCCATGTTGCAGTATGTGGCAGCATCCGCACCCTTGACTTCCAGCACCTTCCGGTAATCGACTATGGCATCAGGCAACCTGCGCAAGCTGGCAAGAGCATTGCCGCGATTGTAGTAGGCGGAAGCGAAGTCGTCCTTGATGGCAATGGCCATGTCATAGCAGGCCACGGCCTCTTCGAGGCGCTCCGCGCGCATCAGCGCGATGCCCTTGTTGTACCACGCGTCGTGGCAGAAAGGCTCGAGGTCTATGTGCCGGTCGTAGTTCCGTATGCTCCGCTCGCTGTCGCCGAGCCGATCGAAGCAGTACCCCAGTTCATACCACACCTCCGCGTGCTCCGGCCTGAGCTGCGCGCAGCGTTCGAATGCCGCGACGGCCTCCTGGAGTTTGTCCGAACGCTCTAGCGTGACACCCTTGTTGAAGTAGGCCTCGTAACTGAGCGGATCAAAGGACAGTGCCCGATCATACGCCGCCAGAGCCTCGTCGCTTCGCTCAAGGCTGTCGAGCGTAGCGCCGCGGTTTACCAGCGTTTCGGCATCTACCGGGTTAAGCCCGAGCGCCTTGTCATACGCCTCGAGCGCGGCATCGTGGCGACCCAGATGATTGAGCAGCACGCCTCGTCTCATCCACGCATCGGACGAAAACGGTTGCATTGCGATTTGCCGCTCGACCGCGACCAGGGCCCGGTCGAACTGTCCCTGCTCAAAGTAGTGGTACGCAATATCCTCCAGGGCATCCGAGTCAAAGTACGCCCCGTCCCCCCGCTCAAACGCTGCGACCAGATCATTCAGACGGCCTTCATCGGGTCCGTCGTCGAATCCAGAATCCAAAGTGCTCATGGCACGCCGGAAAGTTTACCCCTTTAACGGTAAGCGCCGCCGAATTACCGCGTAGTATACTCGGGGGCCTGTGAAGTTGCAATATGAAGCCCCGGAACACGGACAAACAGCCCGTGTAATCGGAATGGAGTTCAACGCCGTCGAAACATGGCCCTTTCCGACGAGCAGCGCAGTGAAGTCCACGATACTTTCCGGACATTCCTCAAGACGCGAGGACTGCGGCAAACCACGGAGCGATTTGCCGTTCTGGACATGCTTTACGAATGCGGCGAGCATGTAGATGCCGACCAGCTTTACATAGGCCTCAAGCAGCAGGGACGCCGTATCAGCCGGGCGACGGTCTACAACACGCTGACTCTGCTTCTGGACTGTCAACTCGCGGTTCGCCATCAGTTCGGTAACAGCCAGGCCAAGTACGAACCCGCCTTCCGCTACTGGCAGCACGACCACCTCATCTGTCTCGATTGCCGGGCCGTGCTGGAGTTTTGCGATCCTCGGATCCACAGTATCCAGGAAATGGTGGCCGAGATTTACCGGTTCGACATCAAGAGTCACGCCCTGAATCTCTACGGGCACTGCCTGCGCGAGGACTGCTCCAATCGCCCGGCCGCCGTGATCAATGCCTGATAGCCTCGGCGCGCATCCCGGGCGGGCGAGGCCCGTCTCAGGAGGCGACCTTTCGCCCGACCGTCCGGCGACGCAAGTTTGGCGGAAAGCCGGCAGCTAAGCTTCATACTTGCGGAATGCAAGAGACGTATTGTGGCCGCCAAAACCGAAGGCGTTTGACAGCGCCACATGTACGGGCCGCTCCTGGGCCTCGTTGAAGGTGTAATTCAGGTCGCAGTCAGGATCGGGATGCTCAAAATTGATGGTGGGTGGCACGCGGTCGTGAGCGATGGCAAGCACCGTGGCGATTCCCTCCACGGCACCAGCTGCACCCAACAGGTGACCCGTCATGCTCTTGGTGGAGGAAAGGTTCATTGCATAGGCGTGCTGGCCGAATACCCTCTTTACCGCCTTGGTTTCAGCCACGTCACCCAGCGGCGTCGATGTACCGTGCATGTTCAGGTAGTCCACGGCGTCCGGAGCCAATTCCGCATCCTCCAGAAGATTCTGCATGGCCAGCGCCGCACCGTGTCCCTCCGGGTCCGGCGCCGTGATGTGATTGGCGTCTGCGCTCATGCCTATGCCGATCATTTCCGCATAGATCCTGGCCCCGCGCACAAGCGCGTGGTCGAGCTCTTCTAGCACCAGCATTCCCGCGCCTTCGCCCAGCACAAAGCCATCGCGCGTCTTGTCGAACGGACGGCTCGCACGCGCGGGATCATCATTGCGCGTAGATAGCGCCCGCAGCGCGTTGAATCCGCCTATACCCAGCGCCGAAACGGCTGCCTCCGTTCCTCCGCACAGTCCAATGTCAACGCCTCCGCGCTGGATATGCAGGAACACGTCCCCGATGGCGTTATTGGCCGTTGCGCAAGCGGACGTAACGCTGTAATTCGGTCCCCGAAAACCGTAGCGGATGGATACATGCCCGCTAACGATATCCGGAATCAGCATCGGTATGAAGAACGGGGACAGGCGGCGCGGGCCGTGCTTCTCGTAGGCTGCAGCCTGGCTTTGGAAGACCTGCATTCCCCCTATGCCGCTGCCAATAATGACTGCCACACGATCCTTCTCGGACTGGGACATGGAATCAGGATCTAGTCCGGCATCCTGAATGGCCTGCTCCGCTGTCACGATGCCATACTGCGCAAATGGATCCAGCCGCCGCACCTCCTTGCGCCCAAAGTGGTCCAGCGCCTCAAAACCCTTGAGTTCACACGCAAACGTGGTGGCAAATGCACTGGCGTCAAATGCCTCGATGGGCGCAGCGCCGCTTTCTCCGCGCATCATGGCTTCCCAAAATGCTCCGGGAGTACCTCCCAGCGGAGTCAACGCCCCCATGCCGGTTACTACAACCCTGCGCCTTGATCCTGGCATGGATTACGCTAGAAAGACCAGCAGATACAAACGCCTTTTCTACGCCGTTCTTTCAGCAAGGTACTGGATGGCATCTCCCACGGTCGCGATCTTCTCCGCGTCCTCATCCGGAATTGTAACGTCAAATACCTTTTCGAATTCCATGATCAATTCCACGGTATCCAGGGAGTCCGCTCCCAAATCATTCGTGAACGACGCCTCGGACACAATATCAGCTTCCTCTACGCCGAGCTTGTCGGCAATAATAGCTTCGATCTTGCTCTTGAGGTCTTCCATAAAAACGCCTCCGTCGGAAAGTGGGTGTTCACTGTGCGCTTCGCGGCGCAGACAATTTTAGCCCCGCAAGTTATGTTCTCTATCGAGTAATTCGCAAAGATACGATTCGAATTCCACGAAGTTTTGACACGGTAGCCGGCTATGTCTCGCGCTCAAGGTTTTGCCTTACCTGGCCATTCAACGACGCCGGTGCCGTTTGAATCTTGCCGGCACGAAGCCGGGAGCCAGCCTTTGTGCAAGCGCCCGCAGATCATGCTGCTGAACTCCGGCGCAGAATCGGCGTTGTAGTGCGGCTTACGCTTTCACTGCAAAACCTGCTACTGCACGCTCTCAAGATGGCTTATCTGTTTACGTCCGAATCTGTTTCTGAAGGACATCCCGACAAGGTGGCAGACCAGATTTCGGATGCGATACTGGATGCGTATCTGGAGAATGATCCCGAGTGCAGAGTAGCCGTAGAGACGATGGTGACCACCGACCGTGTCGTGCTGGCCGGCGAGGTCCGCTCGGGTGCGGACGTCGACGCGGAAGGCGTCGCGCGGCGGGTCATCCGCGAGATTGGCTACACGGACCCGAAAAAGAAATTCAGCGCGGAGTCGTGCGTTGTGGATTGTCATATCCATGAGCAGAGCGAGGACATAGCGCAAGGCGTCGATGCCGCGGACGGCAGGGAGCAGGGAGCAGGAGACCAGGGCATGATGTTCGGCTATGCCTGCCGCGAGACTGCGCAGCTCATGCCGCTCCCCCTGACGCTGGCCCACCGGCTCGTCTATCAGTTGTCGAGGATCCGCAAGGAATCGGACCTTATGCCGTACCTCGGGCCCGATGCAAAGAGCCAGGTGACGATACGCTACGGAGACGGATCTCCGAAGGTGCACACCGTTGTTATCTCTACGCAACACTCCGAGTCCGTTGCATCGGAGCGCATCCGCCACGATATAGAGACCATCCTGCTGCCTCGCGTAATCAAGCCGTCGCGCCGCACGTCCGATTTCACGCTCCTGGTAAATCCTTCGGGCAAGTTTGTCAAGGGTGGGCCCGATGCGGACGCGGGGCTGACCGGCCGAAAAATCATCGTGGACACATATGGCGGGCGGGGCGCCCACGGCGGGGGCGCCTTCAGCGGCAAGGATCCGTCCAAGGTCGACCGATCCGCAGCCTATGCCGCGCGCCATGTCGCCAAGAATATCGTCGCAGCCGGTCTGGCCGACAGCGCGGAAGTGCAGATCGCTTACGCCATTGGCGAACCGGAACCCGTATCTATTCACGTTGATACCAGTGAGACGGGCAGGCTGGAGGACGAGTCGCTCGTAGAAGTTGTAAAGAGTGTTTTCCGGCTAAGCCCGGCCGCCATTATACGGCGCCTGAACCTGCTCCAACCCATATA
Organism: Rhodothermales bacterium; assembly: GCA_965207385.1. Classification (GTDB taxonomy): domain Bacteria; phylum Bacteroidota; class Rhodothermia; order Rhodothermales; family Bin80; genus CAZXEU01. The sequence continues at coordinate 792,806 of CBDBLZ010000021.1, read as the reverse complement.
TCAAGAAACGGCCGCTTACGGGCATTTCGGTCGCGACGGTTTCCCCTGGGAACGACTGGATGCCGTGGACCAGTTGCGTGCGGCTGCCATAACCAGGGCACCTGAGGTGGCCACGGACTCCAGCTGGGCCTTCGTGCGGTAACCTGCTCGCAATCGGGGACGCGAAATGAGGTACGCCGCTCTGGCGGTTTGCACCCTGGCAACGGTCAACATCGCAGCTGGACAGCAGGAGCAAGCACGCGCTGTCGAGGCGCTGCCCGAGTCGACGCGCCCGTTTGTAGTAACTTCGGATCCGGTCTCTCAATTGCCCACAGTTGCGGCGGAGGGTGGGCGCGTGGATCCGGCAAGCGGCCTGTACCGGGCCGTGTACGGGATTCCGGCGAATTCGCCCGTACTGGATTCCCCGGACGCCACTTCTCGTGCGTTTCTGGAGCAGGAGAGGGATCGATTCGGATGGACGTCTACGGGTAATCTGCAGCTAGTCGACGAGCACGTGACCCGCTTTGGCAGCCACCTGACATATCAGCAGGTCTTCGAGGGCCTGCCGGTCTACAACCGGCTTGTCAAGGTAAACCTGGGACCTGGGGGGCATCCGACCATGGTCGTTAGCGGATACGCTCCCCACCTCGAAGGAATCAGCGGCTTCAATCCCTCGCCGCGCCTGCAGGCGGCCGAGGCTGCACGGATCGCCAGCCTGTCCATCGCCCCCGGCCGAGCGAATGCGGGCCCGGCCACGCTCGTGGTATACCCGGAAGCGCGACCGCGACTCGCGTGGCAAATGCTCGTCTGGCCGCAGGATACCGGGGATGAGTGGGAGGTCCTGGTCGACGCTGCGTCCGGTGGCCTGATACTCGTCATGGACCGCGTCCTGCGAATGCACCCGGAGCGCACCAATCACGGCAAGTCCGGCCGGGTCGACGGATCCGGCCTCGTCTTTGACCCAGATCCGCTGACCTCGTCCGGCAACGCATACGGTGGACAGTATCGGGATCGCAACGACGCGGACTCGGAGGCCCTCAACAACGAGCGTGTAGAAGTCGTCCTGCGAGACATCACGCTGGGAGCTGACGGACTCTACCGGCTTGAGGGGCCGCATGTTCGCATTGTCGGTACAGCAGGCATCGGCGGAACGCCCTCCAATCCACCCGCAGAGTCGAATCCGGATGCATTCCGCTACACCAGGGCTGACGACAGTTTTGAAGCCGTCATGGCCTATTACCACATTGACGCCAACCAGCGATACATATTCTCCCTGGACCTTGGTCTGCGAACCGGCACCAGGGTCTTGCGCGTCAACCCGCACGGGCTGGGCTCCGACGACAACTCGAAGTATTTCGGTGGACATTTCGCCGTGGCCTTCGGGGACGGCGGCATCGACGACGCGGAGGACGCGGAAGTCATCATTCACGAATACGGACATGCCATTCTCGATACCAACGCACCCAATCTGTTCGACGGGGCAGAGGGCACCGCATTGCACGAAGGCTGGGCAGACTACTGGGCCGTTTCGTATACCAGAGGGCTGATGGATGCAGGAGCGGTCCCGGCGCACGACTGGCGGCACGTCTTCTCCTGGGACGGCAACGAAACCTGGAGCGGACGCTGGCTCAACCGCTATGGCATTTACGGAGAGGTCACGGAATGCCACGACGGATTTTGCCAGCCCCGCGACTGGTATACCGACGGGGCCTTCTGGGCCACAGCCGTCATGGACATCTACGACGATATCGGCAAGGAGGCCACAGACCGTCTCGCACTCTATTCCCAATTGTACCTTGGCCGCCCGACTTCCATGCTGGACGCTGCCGCGGCGTTTGCGCAGGCAGATGCAGATCTGTACGGAGGCAGGCATCTGGGGTCCATAGTCAGCCGCTTTGGCCAGCGAAAGCTGGTCAATCCCGCCGACTTCGGCCCCCGGATCGTCCACGATCCGCTGGAATACGTGGACCCGGCGGTGACGCCACGCGCTTCGGTGGCGGTCGGCGCCATACCAACCGCAGCTGACATAGCCAGCGTACGGCTGCTGTACACGACTGGCACGTCTGCCTTCACCGCGATCGAGCTCGCGCGGGAGAGTGACACGCTCTACACGGGATCCCTAATGCTGCCTACTGACGCGTTCAGGCTGCAATACTACGTCGAAGCCGAAGATGTAGCCGGACTCATATCCCGGCTCCCCACCCGTGCGCCGGACTCCACGTTCAGCGTGATCCTGGGCCGCGATACCGAGGCCCCGCAAATCCGGCACATGCCGCCTGCCTTTGTTGACATCGGGGACTGGCCTCCCGAAGTCATGGCCCGGGTCGAGGACAATCAGGGAGTGGACAGCGTGTGGGTAGAGTTTCGGGTGTCGGATCAGGCCGGAGGGCGCGGCGAAAGTGGCGCATTCGGCCTGATGGGCGAGGGTGATAACCAATTTGCCGGTCAGTTTCCGGAAGCCGTCACCCGAGCCGGCGATCGCGTACGGTACCGCATCTGGGCCCGTGATGTCGCGTCAAGCCCGAATGGCAGCTCCCTGCCTGCAGATTCGGCAGCCACCTTTGCCATGGACGTTACCGAGGATGGTGTGCTCACCGCATTCGACTTCGAGACCGAGGCGGGGCTGCAGCCCCGTGGCGTCTGGGAAAGAGGCACCCCATCATACGGACCACTTGTGGCGCGGTCGGGAAGCAGCGTCTGGGCAACCAGTACGGCAGGACCCTATCCCGGCACGGCGGGCCGGGCCGGGCTGGAGCTTCCGTCGCGGGATCTGGGCCATTATCAAAGCCTGTACCTGGAATTCTGGCACTGGTATGACCTGGAGCACGAAGATGTAGCTGGACCGGGTCCTTCGTCCACCGGGGTGCTTCACGACGGCGCCAATGTCAAGGCGAGCTACGACAGGGGCCTGTCCTGGGTACTGTTGCAGCCGGAGGGAGGCTATACAGGGAGTATCGCCGCCGGCCTCGCGAATCCGCTGGAGCAGGAGCCGGCCTTCGGTGGCTACAGCTTCGGGTGGCGCCGCGTCCGCATGCACCTGCCCGGTGGCGAAGACGTGAGAATACGCTTTGAGCTAGGGACCAACCGGTCCAATTTGCACGCGTCGCGATACGGGTATGCGGGCTGGGCAATTGACGACATTCGGCTTCTGGTGGCAAGAAGTCCGGACACCGCTCCTCCCGTGCTTGGGGACCTGCCGGAAGCCCGCGTGATTTCACGTGCCGGAGCGGCGCCTCCGCTGATTGCGGTCAGGGCCGAAGACCCCTCCGGGATAGATGCCGCACTGATGGACTATACGTACCAAGCCCGAGGCGGCAGCACTGAAGGCGGCACCGTGCGCCTCGAAATGGCTCCCGCCAGCCTGACACTGTTTTCCGGGTCCATCCCGCTGCGCCGTACTGCGGAAGCCGGAGCGCGCGTCACGTACAGGTTGCGAGTCTCGGATTCTGATGGCAACAGCACTACGGCGCCCCCGAATGAGCAAGCCCCTTTCGTCATTGACGTGCAGTTGGCAGAAGCGGTTTCGGCACTCGCAAGCGCCGTCGCAACGGGCGTCTGGCGCAGGGAAGCGATGCAGTTTATCGCGCGCGGAGGTGACCAGACGGCCCTTTCCAGCCTGCACCTTGGTCCGCTATACCTGCCGGAAAACGCTTCCGAGATAACCTTCGAACTAGATCATTCCTACAGTCTCGGCTCAGGCTCCGGAGCCAACGTCAAGCTGTGGAATTCAGAGAGCGACGCGTGGACTCTGCTGCCTCCGGAAGCCGGAATTGCCAGCCGCCCTGCCAGCGGACCCTTGCGCGAACAACTGGCCTGGACCGAAGGCTCCCGGGACCGTCTCCGCTCCTCCTTTCACTTGGCCCCCCATGCCGGGGAGCGCATACGGCTGCGGCTGGATTTCGGCGTGCCCGCAGGCGCCGGAGCCGAACAATTCTGGCGAATACATGGAGCGGTGCTCGGGTACAGCACAGCGGACGACGCGTTTGACATCACCCGCGAATTAGCTCTGCACGCCAATTTCCCCGACCCGTTTACGCACAGCACCACAATCCAGTACACGCTGCCGGAAGCATCGCCAGTGCAGCTGGATGTTTACAATGTGTTGGGGCAGCGGGTGAGTGCACTTGTGGAGAGAGAGCAAGCCGCCGGCACGCATTCGGTTTCCCTTGCTCGCGGCAATCTGGCAAGCGGCCTCTATTTCGTCCGCTTGCGCGCAGAAGGTCACCAGTTCATCGAAACCATGATCATCCAGCGCTAGGGTGCAGAAACGTCAAGGTTCATCGAGAGTACCAACGCGCCTTTTGTGACCATCTGAATTTGATCGCCATGGACCATCTGGAGGGACGTTACAAGGTTCGGGATCTCGGTCTTGCCGAAGCAGGCCGAATGCGGATTGAGTGGGCCGAAAGCAGAATGCCGGTGCTGGCCCAGCTGCGAGAGGCATATGCTCAGACCAGACCCTTTGAAGGCTACAAGATCACCGGGTGTCTCCACGTTACCAAGGAGACTGCTGTCCTGGTGGAGACGTTCGCCGCGTGCGGTGCAAAAGTCGCCTGGAGCGGATGTAATCCGCTGTCCACAAACGACAGCGTGGCAGCAGCTCTGGCTAAGGCCGGAATCGAGATCTATGCCTGGTACGGCCAGAGCGTAGAAGACTTCTACTGGAGCATCGACCGAACAATTGACGACCCTCCACACTTGACGCTGGATGATGGCGCAGATCTCATCTTTACGGTGCACCATAGGTTTCCACATCTGGCAACCCACATCATAGGCGGCAGTGAAGAGACCACCACGGGCGTCCAGCGCCTGCGGGCGATGGCCTCTGATGGCAAACTATTGTATCCCGTCCTGGCGGTCAACGATGCCGAGACAAAATGGGACTTCGACAATGTGTATGGCACCGGACAAAGCACGCTAGACGGAATCCTGCGCGCAACCTCCGTGCTGGTTGCGGGCAAGAACTTTGTAGTGGCCGGCTACGGACACTGCGGAAGAGGCGTGGCCATGCGGGCCAAGGGACTTGGTGCAAACGTCATCGTAACCGAAGTTAAGCCCACGGCAGCACTCAAGGCTACGCTGGAGGGCATGCATGTAATGCCCATGGAGAAGGCGGCACGGACAGGCGACATTTTCGTCACTGCCACCGGAATGAAGGATATCATTCGCGGTAGCCACTTTGAAGCCATGAAGGACGGCGCCATCGTATGCAACACAGGACACTATGACGTGGAGCTGTGCCTTTCAGAGCTGGAGTCGATTTCCCGGTCTAGTCGCCTGATTCGCCCCGACAACCGCGAATACACGCTCGTGGGCGGCAAGAAGATCTATGTCCTGGCGGATGGCCGGCTAGTAAACCTGGCAGCAGCGGAGGGACACCCCTCCGAGGTCATGGACATGAGCTTTGCGAATCAGTTCATGGCCCATCTGCATCTCATTCAGGCCCGCGAGAGCGGGGTGGAATTGCCCAATTCCGTCATAGACCTGCCGGAAGAGATTGATCAGCGTATTGCCAGCCTGAAGCTGGCAACGATGGGACTGGCCATTGATACGCTGACCGAAGACCAGGTGGCATACGCCACGGACTACTCGGCTGGAACGTAGGTCATTCCCAGTCGAGGATGTCTTCCTCTGTCTTGGGCTTTTCCTTCCAGAGCTCAGCCTCGGGCAACGGATCCTGGCGGTCCACGATGTTGTAGCCCTTCTCCTGCCATTTCTCCGCCAGGTATTCGTTCCACTGCGTGTAATGCTCCCATTCCTCCGGTAGTTCGTCATCCGGATAAATGGCCTCTACCGGACAGACGGGAACGCAGGCATTGCAATCGATGCACTCATCCGGATGGATGACGAGAAAATTGGGCCCTTCATAGAAGCAGTCCACAGGACAGACTTCGACGCAATCTGTGTGCTTGCAATTGATGCAGGGCTCCGCAACAACGTAAGGCATTACGAGCTTCGTCCTGGTGGCGGTATAGACAGGCGGCGAGTTGTGAGCCGTTCAATGCGCGAACGCATAGCCGGGTCCGGCGCGGCCAAATGTTCCGGATCCGTCGCTGCGGCAAGAGCCCATTGTTTGAGTGCAGCAGCAACCGTCTGCTACGTGTATATTCGACGGCATGATAGAGACAGCGGAAGCATTGGACGCGGCCGTTACGGACGCGCTTGATGCAGGCAGCGTGGCGATTGATACCGAGTTTGTATGGGAACGTACGTATTACCCGGTGCTCTCGCTGGTCCAATTGGGATTGCCGGACGGGGATGCCTGCGTTATCGACGCCGTGCGGACGAGGGACCTGAGCCCGCTCCAAGTACTCCTGGAGAATCCTGCAACGGTAAAGGTTCTGCACGATGCGTCTCACGACTTGCGCATTCTGCACAGGGAAACAGGAGCAGTCCCGCAGAACATATTTGATATCCAGCGGGCGGCGGGCTTCATCGGCCTGGAATCCACCCTGTCACTGCAGAATCTGCTGAAGCGGTTGCTGGAGATCCAACTGTCAAAAACGGAGTCCCGTTCAGACTGGCTAAGGCGCCCGCTTTCAGATGCGCAGCTGGAATATGCTCAGGACGATGTACGCTACCTGGTACAGGCCATGCACAAGATCCGGGCAATGGCCCGCGACCAGGGACGAGAGCACTGGATGGCGGAAGAAATGGCCGCTTGCGCAGCTGAGGCCAACATTACTGAAACTGATCCCTACGAGTACTTCCACCGTGTTGGCGGCATGACACGACTGAATGGTCGCCAACGTGAGGTTCTTCGCTACGTGGCCGCCTGGCGGGAGGAAGCGGCCAGGAGCCGCAATCTTCCCCGTTCTCACGTACTCGCGGACAAGACGTTGCTGACAATCGCCAGGCGTTCGCCGAGGACACTGAATGCGCTTTCCGGGATTCGCCAATTGGGCGACCGGCCGCGAAGAATGCACGGAAAAGCCATCGTTGAGGCCGTTTCGATGGCGTTTGCCACCCGCGAGGAGAATTTACCGGCCGCCCCTGCGGCCCGCCCGGCCGACCGTGCACATCTGGCCCGTACCGCCTTGCTGGAAGCCTATGTTACCGGAAAGGGCCTGGCAAGCGGTGTGGATCCGGCCCTGGTGGCAGCCAGATCTGACATCAGCGCTTTCGCCACTAACAAACGCGAAAAGGACCAGCTTCTTACCCGGGGCTGGCGATGGGAGTTTGCGGGAAAAGAGCTCGAGGCATTGCTGAAGGGTAGCTTGAGCATTCGAGTTGATCCCGCGACGGGGCTGCCGGCGCCGGCGTGACCGGTCGCCCTTCGCGCGCAGGCGGCTTTTGGCCCAATTCTTGCGTTATGGCCACAACGGGCCCGGCCCGCCAGGAACAGCCCCTCGGCGGCCAGTTGCTAGCGCGGCACCGCAATGCGGGCAGCGCTCATGACCGGCACCGAGAGCGCAAACGCCGGGACCGAATAGCCTTCAGAAAGGCAGCATTGCTTCGAACTCATGAGACACTTCAGGCATTGTTCGTTCGCGCTACTAGCCGGACTCGCCGTTCTGGCGACGGGATGCAGCGGCGAAAGGGATGCAGAGCCGGTAATCATGCTTGCGCCGGCGACCGTGCATCCCACGCCACGGAATCTTCCTTCCGAGGATGATGACCGGTACCGAGCGATGCATGAAGAGGATGCGGGGAACAGGTTCATAGATCTCTTCGCACTACCTCATGAGGTCATCGGCAGCGTGGAGGGCGCTCCGCACGAGGCGTTTGGATCCATTGCGGATTTGGCCGCTGGCAGGCTGGGCCACGTCTTTGTGCTGGACGCCCACCTGCACTCCGGGACACGTGCGATCTACCAGTTCGGTGCGGGAGGCGCCCACATCGCGACTATCGGCAGCGCCGGAAATGGACCGGGAGAATTCCGGCTGCCGGAGGCGCTCGCGCTTGGGCGCGGCGGCGAGCTTCTGCTGGTGCTGGACAACCCGAGCCTGGAGGTCTTTCGGCGCATCAACGGAGCCTACAGGTACGATGGCACATTTGAGGCCCTCGGGGCAAGAGACATGTGCGCCACGGAGGCACACGCCTACGTTCTGGGAAATTCGCCGGACCGCGATGGCGTCATACACAAGTTTTCGCTGGGCGGCGCCTACGAAGTCTCCTTCGGGGAGCCCTACGACGATCCCAACGCCTTCGCTCGCAGCGACCTGTCGGTAGAAGCCTTGCTGGCTTGCAGTAGTCGGCACGGCGTTGTCGGATTCGTTCGAAAGCGCGTTCCCGCGATGATGGCCTACTCCGAAGACGGCAACGAACTATGGCGTGCGCGCTTCGCCGATTTTGACCCGGCGACATTTACGCTTGAAAGCAGCGTGACAGATGGCGTTTATCTGACCATGAACTCAATCTATCACAATCGCCCGGGCACGAGCATCTTCTCGTCTCTTTTCGAAGACGGTCCCGACCATTTCATAGTGCAGTATACCACAGAGATGGACCACTCCGATGATGTGCCGTCCCGGCACCATTTGTACCGCTTGCATGCCCGGACTGGTGAGGGCACCTACCTGGGCTGGACGGCGGAATCCGTACTGGCATCGGCTCCGGGCCTTGTTGTTGCGCGCTCCAATACCCGTCACCCTCAGTTTGCCGTTTATGAACGCATGGGACCACTGGGCTGGGTTGCCACGCGTAGTACAGAGCGGGGCGGACCGCCAAGCCAAAGCTCCGGGAATTCTGGTCAATAGCCGCATGAATCCTGGAGCGCGGTCATGCGCGGGGCGTTCAATACCCGGGGAAGCACCGCGTTATTGCGCTCGCGCTCGGGTATCGCGATCAGAAGAGGCTACGGCCACCGGCTTTGTCACAGCACTTGCGGATTCGGATGAGTCCGATGCATACACGAATTGGTCCTGGAGCCTGATGAAGACCTTTCCGCTTGCCAGGCTTGCTTTCGTCGCGCTTCTGGCGCTCGCCGGCGCGGGATGCAGCGCGGACAACGGCGACGCCGGGGCACCCGGAAAATCCGTGCATCCCACTGCCGACAACATCCCTGTCATAACAGAAGAACGGCATCTTTTCGGCCATGAGGAGGATACATTCATCGACCTGTCCGCCTATCCAAGCCGTTCGATCGGAATCGAAAACGGCCCGCCGGAGGAGGTAATCGGCTACATACGGGACGTAGCCACCGGAGCGCAAGGAGAGATCCTGCTCCTGGATGCCTCTTTACGCTCCCCCACCCTTGAACTTCGCGCCTATGATCAACGCGGAGTGGCTGACTACACTATCGGTGGCGCCGGAGCGGGCCCTGGAGAATTTCGGCAGCCTACAAGTCTGGACTACGCGCCCGGCTCCTCTCTGCTTGGAGTGCTGGACTGGGGCCGCGTTCATGTCTTCCGCAGGCGGGCATCCGGCTACGAGCTTGCTTCCTCGTTTCAGGCTACGGGCTACAGCGACATCTGCATCATCGGCGAACGGGTCTTCATTCACGGCCTCTCGGGAAGCAAGGACGGAGTGATTCACCGGTATACCCTCGGCGGCGAGTACGAATTCTCCTTCCAGGATCCGTACAATCACCCGGAATTCATAGCGCGGTGGGAGATGCACGGAAGGGCAAAGCTGGCGTGCAACGAGCAGTCCGGCGTAGTCCTGAGCCTGATGGCGACGATACCAGCCGTCACGGGCTATTCCGCAAACGGGGAAGTGCTTTGGCGGATCGGGTTTCCGGATTTTGAGCCGCAGCAGCTGATCGTCGATGTCATGGAAGGAGCCACTGATCCCCGGTCAAGATCGGTTGCATGGATGCGGGACCCCGACCGTAGCGAGTTCACCTCGGCTATGGTGGATGGGCCGGACCACTTCGTTGTGCAGTACAGAACCGAGGGCACCACGCCCGGCGTGGAAGGTGCCCGGTGGCATCTGTTCCGGATCCATGCGGCACTGGGGCGAGGCACGTACCTCGGGTGGACAGACAAGGTCGTGCTCGCCGTGGACTCATCCCGCGTCGTAGCGCAGGCAAACGAGAAGTTCCCCCAACTCATTGTCTACGATACCGGAGCATTCCGTAAGCCCGCGGCAGCGCATTGACGCCGTAAGCCAGGCCGCAGTGACGAGGTCGCTGGAGGCCGAATCTGCTGGCAGTTTCGACGATTCAGTTGCGAGTGGATTATTTTCCGCAATCAGGTGTAGTCCCAGGCGTCCCCATCGAATTCGGATTCATGCCAAGATTAACCGTATTTGGTATTCCGACTTGCGGCACAGTCAAGAAGGCCCGGCGATGGCTTGCTGCGGCGGGATTGGCACACGACTGGGTGGACATCAGGGCGACTCCGCCTGGCCTGGAGCGGATTCGTGATTGGATTCAGGTACTGGGATGCCCGCCGCTTCGAAACACCAGCGGACGTGCGTACCGCTCGCTTCCGGACTCCAGAAAGCAATGGACGGATGCTGAATGGGCCCGTGCCTTCGCAAAGGACCCCATGCTGATTCGCCGTCCGGTGGTCGAATTGGATAGCGCGCCGGTGCTGGTCGGATTCAGGCCTGATGTCTGGAAGCTCAAGCTTTCGGGCCTGCAGGATAACCATGTATTGCTCAACTAGGGGTGGCCCAAGCCGGCTCGTTCGGCCGTTGCTCAAGTTGTCGGCAGGGTAGATGATGACCGCTGCTGCGCAGAAGCGGATCCCTGTGTGGAAGCGAGGAAAGTCCGGCAGATGCGCCGGAGATTGAACCTCGGCCTACCAGCAAGCCTAGCCGTTAAGGTCGGCCCCCGGGCATTGGTATCAGATCCTGAATCCCTGTGGGTCGGTCTCGATCTCTCGGGGCGCAAAGATTTAATGGTTCTCAGGCGTTGGCCGAGAGCCATGACCCGGCGATTTCCTCTATGTTCTTGAGCCCGAAAAGCTGGAGTTTTCCTACGCTGTTGCAATGCCAAGCACTTCTCATTATGCCCCGTCCAGCTTCATTGGGGCCAGACCGGAGTGCCTTGCGTTCAGCTACATGCTTCCATTGTGGTAGCATTCCGGGATCTGGCTTGGCACCAACCGGGAACTCATGGTAGATCGCAATGGCCTTGCTGGAGCCAAGCCTGTGGCTGTGCTGACAGACTCAGATGCCCCGATTTCCATCTCCTCCGGCGCCCGCATTCTGTCGCTGGCAAGGCCGTTCGCCCGGCTCCACATAGTGTGCAGGGACCGGTATGGGCACCCGTACGCCGGATGGAATGAATCCGCAGACATCTCAATCTCTGGAGCCGACGGATTGCAGAAAGCCCCGTTATGCTCATACGGGATCCTGTTCCTTTCAAGGATAGCGACCTGAATGCATGGCTGGAGGATCTGCCCGATAGCCACGGAATCAGCGATCTGGAGGCAGATTTCCACGAGACCAAACCCGCGTTCGAAAGACTCTTGGTGGATCACCTTGAACGCGTGTGGCTTAACGTCAACCCGATTGGCACGAGTGGATGCAGGTACTGGCTCCCGGTGGATTCCGACAGCAGGGTTCGCGGCCAGCTCGCCGTTTCCGTGCAATTCAGCCTGCAGGTAGCAAGGGCTGGAAGGCTCTATGCCGTGCCTGCTCAAATGGACTGGAACTGATCGCGTACCAGGTCACGTTCCAGTCGCATAGCCGGCAACCGGCTCGCCAGTTACAGCACCTTAATTCTTGGCGCGCTCAAACCTGACCGCTATTCAGTGTACCTGATCATGCAAACTGCCAACCCGATTTCCGTAGAACGGGGGCACCACGCGCCCGGCCGAAGTGGCGTCGCACGCGAAGCACTCCAGCGGGCAAACCGGAGCAGGTTCAAATGGATGCTCGTGATTGCGCTGGTCGGCTGCTTGACGGCTTCGCAGGGCGTGGCCATGCACGCCGTGGTCATTGGCCAGGACTCGCCCAAGCTGCAACTGGTCGAGTTCTTGCGCCTGGGAGAAGACAACGGCAGCGCTCCGGTATTTGGTCGGATCTCCGCGCTTGCCGTCGGTGATTCGGGCACCGTAGCGGTCGCAGATGTCCAGGAGACACGGATCTACGTGTTCTCGGAGGATGGCACGCTGCAGTCAACCATGGGGAGTCCGGGCGAAGGGCCCGGGGACTTCAATGAGATTTCGGACCTTTTCTTCGGAGCGGGCGACTCTCTGTATGTGTACGACAACTTTATGTTGGAACGGCTGACGGTCTATGACCCGGACCGGTACGAGCTTGCCTATACGGTGCGCATACAGCGAACGGATTCGGCCTTTGCTTCCGAGCTACTCGGAGTAACGCCCGAGTCACTCGTTTTCAGGTACCTGCGCACGAGAGACACGGGCACCGAAGACGAACGGCGTTTCTCGGTCGTCAGGCGCGTGAACTGGGCCGGCTTGGCAGCCGCCGACTCCGTGCTTGTGACGGAAGTGGCTGAAATGGCGGTCTCCCGTACTGGACGCGGCATGCGATCCGAGCGTCTGCCTTTCGGACGATCCTCCACCATCCGCATGGGGCCCGGCCGCACCGTGTATTGGGGATGGAACGGGGCCGAACAGATTTCTGTAATCAGCCTGGACGGCGCTGCAGACCGCCAGTTCATGCACCGGCTGACAGCCCGCGCGGCAACCAGGTCAGAGCGAAGGGCATCCCTTGAACAGGTTTCTGACAGGCTGCGGGAAAGGCTCTCGGGCATGCAGCGCCACGATACTTGGCCGGCGTACGAAACGTTCGTGGTGGATGACGAAGGAGTGGTGTGGCTAAAGCCCATCGAAAGTGACGGACACGAAGGACATGAAATCGTAACCTGGCATCTTGTGGACACCCGAGGCCAGGTTGTCGGCACGGCTGACCTGCCAGCGCATTTTGACCTGAGAATGGTCAAAGGCGGACGCCTTTACGGCATTGCCAAGGACGAGGCAGGGGCTCCGATTGTCCTGGGCTACGAGATCCTTGGCTAGCTGTTCAGGCCTGCGGACAGGATGACGAGACCGCCGGCCTATGGAAGCGCGGGACAGCTTGCGTCGCAGATGCTATGCACGCATCCGCAGCGCGTGATTCTTCCAGGCGTAATGCCGCAAGTCATGGCGCCGACTCTGCCCCGATTGCTGCCCTTGGGGCACGCTGCCTACACGGGCCACAAACGGGCCCATCCCGCCGCCTGGACCCGAGCCTGCGCAATGTTGCGCCGCCGACCTACCGGAGGTGCTGATTCAGAAAATCCACGGTACGCTGCCAGGCCAGCGCTGCTGCTTCCGGGTCGAAGCGTGGCGTGGTGTCATTGTGGAATCCGTGCTGGACACCGGGATACATATAGGCCGTGTATTCTTTCTCATGGGCCTTCAATGCCTCTTCGTAGGCGGGCCATCCTTCGTTTACGCGCGCATCCAGTTCCGCAAAGTGCAGCAACAGGGGGGCTTGTATGGCAGCTACTTCCTCCGCTGCCGGCTGTCCCCCGTAGAATGGGACGGCCGCTCCCAGCTCCGGAACGCGCACAGCCATCATGTTGGAGATCCATCCTCCAAAGCAGAAACCCACGACTCCGACACTGCCGGTGCAGCCGGGATGGGCTCGCAGGTACGCAAAGGCAGCAATGAAGTCTTGCAGCATTTCGTCCCGGTCTCGCTGTCGCTGGAGTGTACGACCTTCGTCGTCGTTGCCGGGATAGCCACCCAGTGGTGTCAGCGCATCGGGGGCCAGGGCAATAAAGTTGGCCAGTGCTGCGCGCCGGCACACATCCTCTATATGCGGATTGAGTCCACGGTTTTCGTGGACGATGACTACGCCCGGAAGCTGGCCTTGCTGCTCTTCCGGCGTGCATAATAGCCCGCGCATGGTGCCGGCGCCTTCTGGCGACTCGTACTCCACGTATTCCTCGCCGAGCCGCGGATCCCCCGCCTGCACCTGCTGAGAGGACGCGTACTTTGGAGCCAGGTACTCCAGGATCCCGGCAACCGTAATTCCACCTATCGCATACCTGGAAAGGCGGTCCACGAATTCGCGCCTGCTTATCAGGCTGTGCACATACTTGTCAAATAGCTCTAATACTTCCGGGTTCAGATCGGTTTTGTCAAGCTTCTTCATGGGACCGAGTGCGGCTTGTGACAGGATAGTCTGGCTCGCAGGTACATGCAGTCGACAAACTGCGGGTTCCCGGATTCCTGCTCGAAGAGGCAGGAATCGCCTTGCCTGGCGTCTCGCCGCGCCAATGTGATTGTCGGCCAGCTCTTCGTGCCCAACGGGAAGTGTACCCCTAGCGCCGACAGAGCACGTCTTTCGGCCTGCGGTTTGGCTGAAGTCTGCGTCCGGGTGCCATAGCCGCGACGGAGGATGCCGGTGGTCCATGCACTGCGTTCGCCAAATTCAAGTCGGGGCCATCGAACAGCGGGTGCCGCAGCCCGTCACGCCGGGAGCCCGCGTGAGCCACAATACCTGCGCTTTACTTGTGCTCCATGGGAGACAGGCCAGTACTCTGCAGCCAGAACAATTGGGCGCATGACTGCTGATTGAGTCCACCGGTTCTGCCTGGAATACGGCAATTGGCTGAGGCGCCGTCCTGATCAGGCTGCTATCTCTCCGCAGCCGCGCAATAGGCGCGAAGTCCGGCTCGCATTCCCCAATGCAGGGTGCTCTCGAAAGAGTACCGCCTTCGCATGCCAGGACTGTTGCCTTCACGCTCTTCCGAAGCCCTGGTGGGGAGTCTGACGCCGCTAGTGCTGCCCTGCGGGGCGAGCGAATTCGGCTTCCACTCTGGACCCAACCAGACGGAGGAATTCCTGAAGCGTAGAGTGCCCCAACTTTGGAACGGCCTCGGCCCACGGCGTCCAGGCGACATCGTCAATTCCCTCCATGTGCGCCGGTTTGAAGGAGGTGGCTTGGCTTCGCATCAGGTACCAGAAAGTCTCCTTCATGAAGTAGCGTCCGCTTTGCGCATAGCCGTGCATCGTCTGTCCGAGTAGTCCCTTGAGACTCAGATCCTCTACGCCGGTCTCCTCCGCCACTTCCCTCAGCGCGCAGTCCGACACCGCCTCTCCCCTTGCCCGCTTCCCCTTTGGCAAATCCCAAACCCCGTGCCGCCTTATTAGAAGGATGTCCCGTAGGCGGACTCTTATCACTATGCCGCCACCGGCAATTACGACCTTGGGGGCGCGATACGGAGTGGTATTAAGCAAAGCCGCGGGCGGAACAAGCCCGGCCCAGGTTGACTTCGAGGGAGACGATGCGAGGCCCGTAACGCTTGCTGCGTCCACCACCAGAATTACCTCGGCGTTTGTGCGACGCGCGCTCTGTAGCGTCTTCCAAAGGACTGCATCGCGTACACCTTGCGCCTTCAGCGCCGGCAACTCCGATTCACTGGTGCAGTAGAAAAGATACCTCACTACCGTTTCTCAGATACCGGAATACTGAGGCACTTTTCTATTGGCGGTTCTTCGACCCCTTCTGTTGATCCTGCTTTGGGCAGCATGGTGGCGCCTGGGCGCGGCGCAGCCGTATTACGCATATGTTGCAGCGGAATCCGAGGACGAGGTGGCGCTCATCAGCTTTGATGGCACCCATGCCCGAGTGGAAAAGACGATTGAAGTCGGCAGCATCCCAACCGAGATCGAGGGTCCGCATGGCCTGACCGTAAGCCGTGACGGACGCTTCTGGTACCTGTCGCTAGCGCACGGTCAACCCTATGGAAGGCTCATAAAGTACGCAACGCGAACGGATCACGTCCTCGCCGCCGTGGAGCTGGGCCTTTTTCCTGCCACCATGCAGGAATCGCATCTCACTGGCCTGGTGTATGTGGCGAACTTCGACCTCCACGGCGACGGCGGACCCGGGACCATATCCATTGTTGAGCCGACACGGATGATTGAAATCGGCCGGACGACGACCGGCAGCATGCCGCATGGAAGCCGGCTTTCACCTGGCGGTGACCGGCACTATTCTGTTGCAATGATGTCCGGCGAATTGTTCGAAATCGACGCGCGCACCTTTGCCGTCTCGCGCCGGATGCCCACCCATTCCGAAGCGGGCAGCAAGCCGACCTGGGTCGAGCCTCACCCGCACCGGGAACTGGCCTATGTGGCAAACAACGGCAACAACGAAATCGTGGAGGTTGATCTGATTGCGTGGAAGGCATCCCGCCGCATGTCCGCCCCGGGCGCACCCTACAACCTGGGCATAACGCCGGATGGCCGCTACCTCTTTGCAACACTCAAGGCGGCAGCGGCCACAGCAATCTTCGATCTGGACGCCGGCCGGGAAATTGCCCGCATCGCCAACAGCCGCCAGATTCCCCACGGCATCGCAATCACCGCTGACGGCGCATTCGCCTTTGTGTCAGTGGAAGGAGTCGGTGCCCAGCCCGGGGCGGTAGACATACTGGATATCCGGGAAAAGCAGCTGATAGCCGTAGTCGAAACCGGCAGGCAGGCCGGTGGAATCGCCATCTGGAACAGGGGCGGCTAAGGCTGTACAATACCCTGATCCCGTGAACGACGGCAATCGGATAAACCGTACAGCGAGCGCATATGCCGGCGGCCAGCACACGCTTCATCGCGCCACAGGTACTGGCCCGAATCGCGGGCCTTGAACTGCTGGCGCGGGGGGTGGTCGAGGGATTCCTGGCAGGGCTGCACCGAAGTCCTTACAAGGGCTTCAGCGTGGACTTCATGGAATACCGGCCGTATACGCCCGGAGATGATCTGCAGCGCGTTGACTGGAAGGTCTTCGCCAGAACCGACCGCTACTATGTGAAGGAGTTCGAGGGAGAAACCAATGCACGCCTGCATCTCCTGGTTGACTCAAGCGCCTCCATGGGATATTCGTCCGAAGGCCCCACCAAACTGGAGTATGCCTGTTTTCTTGCTGGCTCTTTGGCCTACCTCATTTCGCGTCAAGGGGATGCGGTCGGCCTGACGACATTTGATGTGCAGATACGCTCCGCCCTGGCTGCGCGCGCGGGGAAGGCACACCTGTTTTCGATTCTGGGCGAGCTCGAAAACGCAGCGCCGGCACATACGACCGCCCTCGGCAAGCCGCTGCACGAAATAGCCGATCTGCACAACCGCCGCGGCTTTATGGTTCTGATCAGTGACCTTCTGGCCGACCCGGAGCCGCTCGTGGACGCGCTGAAGCACTTTCGTTTTCTCGGGCACGAGGTGCTCGTGTTTCATGTACTGGATCCGCAGGAGGTGCAGTTCGAATTCTCCGATGTAATCGAACTGCAGGACCTGGAGACTGACGAGCGCATCATCGTTGATGGCAAGACCGCACAGCAATTGTACCGCGATAATTTCAGTCAGTACTCTGGCCGAATCCGCAAGGCATGCGGCCAGCTAGGCGTAGACTACGCGCAGCTCCAGACCAGCGAACCCCTAGACCGCGCACTGTTCAACTACCTTTCTGCCCGGTCCCGACGCACAGTCTGACCCGTTCCGTAGGCCTTGTCCTTCATCACGCCACTCTTTCTGATCGCAGCCGGCGCTGCGCTGCTGCCGGTTCTGGCCCACCTGGTGCGTCGGCGGCAGACCAGGCGGATTCCGTTCAGTTCCTTGATGCTTGTTCAGGCTTCCCCAAAGGCTGTGGTTCGCAGAAGGCGGCTCAAGGACCTCCTTCTGCTCGCGCTTCGCGCCAGCATGCTGATACTTCTCGCACTGGCCTTTGCCCGACCCTTTATTCCGGAGGAAAGCCTGCCCTTCCTGCCCGAGCGACAGGATGAGTCGGTGGTTCTTCTGATCGACCGGTCGCTTAGCATGCAGGCGTACGACAGATTCGAGGATGCCCGGCGGCTGGCACTGCGCCTGATTGATGACGCCGGAGCCAACGACGAGATCTCCGTCGTCGGTTTCAGCGATTCTGCCGAGCAATTGACGGAGCTCAGCGATGATGCTGCGCTGCATCGCGGCGTCGTATCCGCCCTCCTACCCTCCTTTAGAACGACGGACTTCCATGCACCGCTCCGCCTTGCTGCAGACATATTGCAAGAGGCGCGCCACGAGGATCGGACTGTGGTGCTTATTTCGGATTTCCAAAGAAGCGGCTTTACGGGCGCCTTGGAAAATTTCACGCTTCCGGATGATATCGCGGTGGTAACCGAATCGGTAGCGGACGGCAGGCATGAAAACAGCTATTTCGAGGCGTTTGGTCTTTCAATGCGGCGTGCGGCCGACACGGTATCCGTGGACTTGAATGCCAGAGTCAGAAACGATGGGCCGGAAAGTGCCGTGCAACTTTGGACGGACGGCGAGAGAGTGGATGCGCGAGATCTTCCGGCCCTGACTAGTGCCGCTGCGTCCTTCCGCCAACTGGCCTCTCGCATGGGGTACTTTCAGGGCAGCCTGCGACTGGGTGAGGATGCGCTCCAGGCCGACGACACGTATTTCCTTACGTATCGAGTGGCAGCCCGTCCCGTGGTCCTTATCGTGGACGCCGATCCCGACCGGCGCAATGCGTTTTTCCTCCGCACGGCCTTTGAGCTGGGTGCGGCCGCCCAATATATCGTCCGCCTGAGCAGTCGTCTGACCTCCTCCGAGTTGACGGGCGCCAGCGTTGTCTTTGCTGCCGACTTTCCGACACTGTCGCAGGTGGAGATCGCTGCCTTGGAGCGCTTCGCCACGGCCGGCGGCGGGGTGATTCTGTCTTTCGGACCCAGCGCGGATCTGGAGGGCTATGCCTCGGCCTTGCGGCAGCTGGGCATAGCCGGTGATCAGCCCATGGAATTCCGGCAACCAGAACCAGGTGAAGACTTCTTGCTCGGCAGAATTGACGACAGGCATCCAATCTTTGCCCCATTTGCCCGGTCCGGCACCGGCGCTATGCTCCGGCCGAAATTCCGCCGCTACGTTCGCATGGTCCCGGACTCAACGGCCACTGTGCCCGCCGACTACAATACGGGCGACCCGTTTCTGCTGGAAAAGCGCCACGGAGCCGGCAGACTGCTCGCGTACACTTCGACTTTCAGTACGCAGTGGACGGACTTGCCTCTCAGCGGGGTCTTTGTTCCACTGTTGCACCATGCGGCGTCACACAGCTTCGAATCTGCGGCCGAACAGGAGCAATACGTCATCGGAGACGTCGTTTCCCTTCCAGGTACGAGCGGCGATGTGTGGGATGTCCGGGCTCCGGATGGCAACGTGTACAAAGTGGCCGTGGACAACGCGGAAAACGGCTTCTTTCGTGAGACAGAACTGCCCGGCCACTACGTAGCTGTCCGGGAGAGCCGGAGAATTCCGTTTTCCGTCAACCCGGATCCGGCCGAATCGATTCTGGAAGTGCGCGACGTGGAAGAAGCCTACGCCGCGGTAGCAGGCAGACGCGGCGTGTCGGCGCCCGCGCCGGAAGAGGCTGCACTTGTGCTGCAAGACGAAGAGCGAGAACAAAAACTGTGGCGCGCCGTGATTATGTTGCTGATTGGCCTGTTCCTTTTGGAGACCTGGCTGGCCAACCGGCCTCAGTAGTACGAGACGCAACGGCAGGATGCGCAAGTCCCGGCGAATGATCGACTCCCTGGTGCGGGAGGTGAGAAAGCGCTACCTGCGCCGCGTCCTCTTGATGGGTGGAGCCATTAGCGTCCTTGCGCTCCTGACTTGCCTGGCCGCCCTGTTCTTTCTGTACGTGCCACTCCAGGATAGGCCCGTGGCCTTCGCGCTGGCTGTGACCGCGGCAGCCGGGGGCATGGCGTGGATTCTGGCCCAATTCCTGGTGCGCCCCGCCCTCCGGCGACCGAGTGACCGTCAGGTGGCGCTTTTTGTCGAAGAGCGCATTCCCGGCCTGGAGGATCGGCTGAACAGCGCCGTTGAAGCAGCGCCGCTCGGCGGAGAGCCGCTGGTAGACAGCCTATTCGAGGATGCCGCCGCATGGAGCCGCCGCATTATGCCCGGCGACCTTGTCAGCCGCATGCGGGAGCGGCTGTTGCTGTACGGCAGCGCCGCCGGACTGGCCGCATTTCTGGTATTCGCGATGGCTAATCTGGACCAGGTTCGGGTAACGGCCTCGGAAATAAATCTCGGCGAGCTTGTCCCTCAGGCATTCATGACCGTTTCACCCGGTGATGTCAATATCGAAAAGGGCGAAGCGCAGCAGGTCATCGCGAGCTTCAGGAACCCGTTTGACAATGAGGTGCTGATTGCCCACAAGCTGCCGGAGGGCAAGTGGACACGAACACCCATGCAGCCGGGAACGGACGGGACCTCTTTCCTGATGGAATTCTTCGACATCCAGGCCCCAATCGAGTACTACGTCGAGGCGGGCGGCAGGCGCTCGGATCTCTTTCATATCTCGCTGTACGAGTTTCCGGCTGTTACGAGCATTGATGTAACGTACCGCTATCCTGCCTACACGGGACTGCCAGACAGAACAGACGAGGACAGTGGGGACATTCGAGGTCCGCGGGGTTCACGCGTTGAAGTAACCGTGCATGCGACGGAAGTGGCCACCGAGGCTGCCATGATGCTGGAGAGCGGTGGCCGCGTGCCGCTGGAACACTTCGGTCCCG
This sequence comes from Rhodothermales bacterium, assembly GCA_965207385.1. Taxonomy (GTDB): domain Bacteria; phylum Bacteroidota; class Rhodothermia; order Rhodothermales; family Bin80; genus CAZXEU01. The sequence goes on along the minus strand of CBDBLZ010000021.1, from coordinate 772,426 downwards.
GCTCTTTCCGGGGCACAATTGGCCTCAATGAGGATGATCTCTACACGATTCGACTTGGCGATGCCACGGGAAACGCCAACAAGTTCCCGGACCAGTATCAGATCGTAGCGATCGAGGACGCCAAGCCGAGAATCACCATGCGCGATCCCGGCAGGGACACGCGCGCAAGCCCCGTGGAGGAAGTCCTCATTGCAGCCGACGCCGAGGACGATTACGCTATAGCGGCCTTTGCAATGCACTTTTCTGTCAACGGCGAGCCGGAAGTGGAAGTCGACTTGCTTGCGGGCAAGGCAGGGTCCGCTGTTTCCGGAGAAACACTGCTCTTCCTGGAAGACTTTACGCTGCAGCCGGGGGACGTTATCAGCTACTATCTCCGGGCCCGCGACGCCTTCCAGGAGGAGGTGTCCGACATGTACTTCATTGAAGTCAGGCCCTTCGACCAGTCTTTTGCACAGGCAGCCAACCAGGGATCGGGGCAAGGTGCCCAGCGCCAAGGTGGTCTCGTAGTCAGTCAGCAGGAGATTATAGCGGCTACGTGGAGGCTGCTGCGGCGCACGAACAGAGATGCGGATTTCGATGCCGAACTTGAAGCGCTTGTGCATGCGCAGCAAACCCTGCGGGACAACATATCTTCCCGCATTGAGACAACGGCTCTTTCACTTGAACTCCGTGCCGATGAGACGCAGCGAAAGCTGGTCGAATATTTGCAGGAAGCCGTCTCTGAAATGGAGGCAGCCGTGGAAGATCTCTCAGACGGAGAGCTGCAGAAGGCGCTAACTCCCGAGCGTCGTGCCCTCAGCAATCTCCTTCGCGCGGACGCATTGAACACGGAGCGGCAGGTTGCACGGCAGCAGCGCGGCATGGGTGGTGGAATGTCAGCCACCGAGGAGCGCATGACAGAATTGATGGACCTTGAGCTCGATATTTCCAAGGACAAGTACGAGGTTCGGCAGCCCGGCTCTCCCGCGCAGCAGGCCCAGGAGCTGGATGAGGCCATGCAACGCGTCAAGGATCTGGCCCGAAGACAGCAGGAGCTGGTAAACGATACCGATCCAGACCAGCTGCAAGGTGAGGACAGAAAGCGGTTTGTGGACCGCCTCAAGCGTGATCAGGACGATCTCAGGCAGCAAGTAAGCGAATTGACACAGTCGTTGCAGCAGTCAGGCACACAAGCCATGCAGCGGCGCCTTGACCGCGCTGCGCGAAACATGGAGGAAGCTCAGCGTGCGCTCCGGCGTGAGAACATGAGCGAGGCAATGGGACGGCAGCAGCAGGCACTTAATCAGCTGCGTCAACTGGAGCAGGATATGCAGGTTGCCACGCGGGGCTCGCTGCGCCAGCGTGTGGAAGGACTGGATCAGGACCTGACTGAACTTGCCGACCGGGAGCGCGAGCTGGCAAGCGACATACGCCAGGCGGTCGAAGACGGCAGCAGAGATACGGGCGCGCTTGAAGCCGAGCGCGAGCAAATACAGGAAGACATGTCCCGCATTCTCCAGGAAGCCCGGGACATGGAGCGGCAGGCCCAGAACCAGGATCAGGAGCTCGCTACTGCACTGCGCAACCTTCAGCAACAGGCCATGCGGGGCCGGATTGCCGACAACATGCGAGATTCCCGCGATGCGCTTCGCAATGGTTGGACCGAGACGGCAGATCGCATTGAAGACGAAATCCTGGAAGGTCTCCAAAGGCTGGACGGACCGCGGGAGACACTCGCTCAAGGGCTGCCGGTATCCGAGGAGGAAGAACTGACGCGGAGCCTGGGTGATTTGCAGGCCCTGCGGTCGGAGCTGGAGCAGCTGGAGACACAGAGCCAGCGTAGCGGCCAAGGCGATGGCCGTGCCCTGGAGGCACGCCTCTCGAGCCAGCTATCGCGCGCTCGCGACATGGCAGAACGCCTCAGACAGCAGAATCCTGGCAATCAGGCCATGCAGCGTGCACTGGCCGGCGTTCAGAACGCCCTGACGCGCGCCGACCATACCGGAGTGCTTCTGGATGAGGAGTCAGCCAAGCAGTTTTTCGATGCGCGTTTCCTGGACCCCCTATCAGAACTGGAGTCGGAGCTCTGGCAGCGCCTGGACTATCTCCAGCTTGCCAGACAGCTGTACGGAGGCAGACGAGACGACATTCCGCCGGAGTACAGGACCATGGTAGAGAAGTACTTCGAATCCCTTTCGAAGCAGGCCCCGTCTCAGTAGGGTCGCCTTGCACGCGGTGTGGGCATGCTTGAGTGGTTGTTCAAATTTAGCCGCGTGCAGTTTGCAGAAGGTACGCTGGGGGTCCTGCCCGGGCCGGCTGCCTTGTACCTGGCGCTCACGGGATTGGTGCTCGCCGGCGGGGTGTACGCCTTGTACAAGCGGAGCCAAGCTCCAGCTCGCGTGCGCAATACTTCACTCGCCCTTCGACTGGGCGCTCTGTTGCTGGTATTCTTGCCCCTGTTCGAGCCTGCGCTGATTACGCCCGACAACACGCCGGATGAGAATTTTGTAGCCGTGCTGCTTGATGCGTCGGCAAGTATGTCACTTGCCGACGTCGGCGACGGTGTTATCAGAATGGAGGCGGCGCGCAGATTGCTCCATGATGCCGAATCCGGCTTACTGGAAGAGATCCGCCGTGATTTCAAGGTTCGAACGTACGCGTTTGGCGAAGATGCTATCCGCATGGACTCACTACCGGCCGAACCAAACGGAACGGAAACAAACCTTACCGCAGCTTTCGACCGCGTCCTCGCAGACTTTAGCGGACTGCCGCTTACGGGCATTTTGCTGCTTACCGACGGCGACGACAACAGCGCGGACGTACCCCTAGTGAAGGCAGACGAAATCAGGGACCTTGGTATTGGCCTGCACGTGGTCGGGCTTGGATCGGTGCACCACGAGCCCGAGCGCGAAATCCTGGACATTGCCGCCACCAAAGGTGTCGGCGAAAACACCGGAGCTGAAATCGACCTTAAGGTGCGTAGTTCGGCAGACGAGATTTCTCCCGTGGCCTTCACCGTTCTGGAAAACGGCGAGCCGGTCTTTATCGAGGAGCGGACGCTGTCCGGAGGCGGTGCAGTAGACCATCTAACTTTTTTCTTCGAGCCGGCTGCCAGGGAAGCGCATGCCTACCAGGTGGCAATGGAAATTGCCCCCGGCGAGCTTAATGCCGAAAACAACGCGGTCGACGTCATAATTGACGCCCGCCGCGACACGCTGCGCCTCCTCTATTTCGAGGGACATCCGCGCCAGGATTTCAAGTTCATAAAGCGTGCTCTGGAGGACGACCAGGTAATCCGGTTCACATCGATTACGCGCACCGGAACCGGCAAGTTGTTTCGCCAGGGAATCCGGTCACCAGAGGAATTGGCCGGTGGATTCCCGGTCCGGCCGGAAGATCTCTTTCAGTTCGAAGCCATTATTCTGGGAGATGTGGAAGCTTCCATGTTCTCCATCGAGCAACTCGCCCTCATTGAAGAATTCGTACGAGTGCGTGGCGGCGGCTTTCTGATGACCGGCGGGCGGCAATCATTTGCTGAAGGGGACTACGGCCTGACACCTATTGCCGACGTACTGCCGGTATCGCTGGATCCTGCGCGCCGCCAGGTTTTGCCTGTGCGCTTTTCGGATCCGCTGGATCCGGAACCTGAGTCGCAGGGCTATGCCTTTGTTCCTACTGCCGACGGCCTTGACAGCCCGGTGCTCAAGTTCTCTCCAGATGCCGCAGCCAACAGACAGCTCTGGGGTGAGATGCCTGCGCTAACCAGCATCAATTTTCTCGGCGCCGTCAAGCCTGGAGCTCAGGTGCTGGCACGCAAGCCCGACGACGAATATGGAGAAACCGAGCCTCTGCTGATTGTGCAGCGATACGGCAAGGGGCGCAGCGCGGCTTTGCCCACCAGCAGCACATGGCGCTGGCAGATGCTCCTCGAGGCCGAAGACGCGCGCCATGAGCGATTCTGGCAGCAGCTGGCCAGATGGCTCGGCGCCGAGAGTCCGCATCGCGTTCAGCTCGATCTGGACCGCGAGCGCCTTTCGCCGGGTGAAGAGCTCGGGGCAATCGCGCACGTATATGAGCCCACGTATGATGCCTTGGCCGGCGCCCAGGTGCGGGGCGAGCTTCGGGATCCGGACGGGAATGTTCGGGAAGTCCGATTCCAGGAAGACCTCACTTCGGGCGGCACCTATGAAGCAACCCTAGTGCCCCGGACGCAAGGCATTCATGGTCTTTCGGTCTGGGCGGAAACGGATGGAGCAATCATCGGGCGTCACGAGCGGTATTTTCTGGTCAGCCCGTCCAGGAAGGAATTCGATGACGCCACGCAAAAGCGCGATTTCCTGGAAGAGCTTGCTGCCGGCTTCTACTATGAGCCGACCGAGGCAGTAAGGATTCCGGAAAACCTCCGCAGCCGCCGCACCAGCACGTCGGTATTCAAGGCGCAGTATCTTTGGGACATGCCGGCATTGTACTTCCTGGCTCTGCTGCTGCTGGTTTCGGAATGGTTCTATCGAAGGCGCAAGGGACTGCCATGACCGGCTTGCACCGCGTGCTGAGCGGCCTCCTGGTGCTGTGCCTATTGCCCGGCTTTGTTCGCGCTCAGCAGCGCCATGCAATTCTGATCGGCGGGCTGGGCGGAACGCCTGAGCAGACAGATCGTCTTCGGCAGTACCTATACGACGCACGCCAGGCATTTGTCGGACCGCTGGGTTTCGACGAACAGCGAGTCACCATCCTGGCCGAGAGTGCCCTGGCCCAAGAAGACTTCGTCGAAGCGGTATCGACTGCAGACAACATCGGCGCTTATTTCGAGGGGCTCGCAGGTGGCGTATCTGATGAAGACCTCGTTTTCGTGCTGCTGTTCGGTCACGGCACGTATGATGGCCGGACGGCTCGCTTCAACATCCCGCGACGCGACCTTGAAGCTTCACGCTACGCCGAGTTCCTGAACCGACTCCGGGCGGAGCGCACCATATTCATAAATACTGCCAGTGCCAGCGGACCATTTGTCGGTGAACTGAGCGCTCCTGATCGTATAGTCATCACGGCGACCCGGACCGGCACCCAGCACAATCAAACGGTCTTCCCGGCTTTTCTCGTGGAGGCACTCAGCGATCCGGCCGCCGACCTTGACAAGAACGGCGGCCTGTCCGTGCGGGAAGCTTTCCAGTTTGCCGCAGAGAGGACCGCGGCATCGTTCGCGGCAAGCGGCCACCTGGCTACCGAGCACAGCCTGTTGGAGGACACGGGAGACGGCAGCGGGTACCGGCTGGAAGAACTCGATGATGAGGGCGAAGGCTACCTCGCTCAGATCACCTATTTCAGGTCTGCGGACGACCTTGATATTCCTGCAGGTGCTGCGCCGCTGGCCAGCGAAAAGCGCGAGCTGGAGCAAGATATAGCCTTGCTCAAATCCCGGAAGCAGGACGTCTCAGAGGAGCGGTACTGGACAGAGCTGGAGCGCCTCTTCGTAGCGTTGGCGCGCCTGAACGAGCAAATCGAAGCAGCAGCCCGCTAGGTGTTAGGGACTGCTTCGGGATGCCTGAAACATGAGACCAAGTGGTCGTTCACCATGCCGGTCGCCTGCATGAAGGCGTAGCAGATAGTGGGGCCTACGAAGGAAAACCCGCGTCGCTTCAGAACGCGACTCATATGCGCGGATTCCTCTGTGCTCGCAGGTATTTGTTGCATGTGTCGCCAGTGATTGACTTTCGGCTCACCGCCGACGAGCGACCACAAGAATGCACTTAAAGATCCGTGCTCTTGCTGCACCTGGATCACTGCACGGGCGTTGCGCACGGCGCTCTGGATCTTCAGCCGGTTGCGGACGAGCCCGGCGTCTCCGAGCAGAGTCAGCACTTCGCCTTGTCCAAAACCGGCAACACGCTCGGGATCAAAGTCGCAGAATGCACTGCGGTAGCTTTCCCTCTTGCGAAGGATGGTGGACCAGCTCAGCCCTGCCTGCGCGCCCTCCAGGAGAAGCATTTCGAAGAGCCCCCGGTCGTCGTAAACCGGCACTCCCCATTCCCGATCGTGATAAGCGGTCATGGCTGAGTCCGTACCTGCCCAGTCGCAACGCAGAATATCTTGGCACATCGGGCAGCCTATTGGCTAAAGAGACGCCGGTAACGTACGGATTTCCGTAATCGCCCACTTCCCCGTGTTCCGAGCGGACAGTGCCTAATGCCGCAAATCGAATACAACTACGCCGGGCGCTCGTCTCCGCCGCATTCGGCTATTTGCCGGTGCGTGTGAGTGTCGGCTTGGCTGAAATGGCATTGTGCCCAATTGCGTCATACCCGCAACGCCAGGCATCAACCCGGGACGATGCTTCCTAGCCGCGAATCGCCATCCTCGCAAGCCGGCTTGCGGTTCGCGCGAGGTAAAGGAGAAGCGTGCACATCGACCCTTGTACGCTAGTGTAGTAATCTGAGCTCTCAGGGGCATACCTTGCTTGCCCCGGCTACATCACAAAATCAAGAGACGCGAATGATCAATACGGTGCGACTGACGCCGCGCGCGCTCTTCTTGCTGCTCGTGGTTGCTGCTTGTTCCAGTAGTCCCGCTGATAAAGCAGAGCGCGATTTCTTCTCGAAACGAGAGCAGTCGAAGAAGGGGCGCACCGTCACGGCACAAATGCAGGCCATCGACAGCCTCAACCTGTCTGACTACGAAGTATTTCGTGGATCACTGATTAGGATTGACAACGGGAGAATCTATGTTTCAGACGGGGGTTTGGGGAAGGTGGTCGCGATTGACAAGCGCGACCCGACGTCTTTCCGCTTCATTGGGGCCGGCAAGGGCCAAGGCCCGGGGGAGGTCACTGGATTCAGTGACTTCGCTGTTGACGATCAGAAGATAGTCCTTGCCTCTAGGCATCGGGTTATTACATGGTCAAAGTCGGGAACGCTATCGAGAGACCTTCGTGTTGAGCTCCAAGTTCGTCGGCTACGGCCTCTGGCAAGCGATCTCTTCATTATCCTTTCGCCTGCCTCACTGGATTACCTCTTTAACATTATTGATGGAGACGGCGGAGTGGTCCGGAGCTTTGAAAGGGTTGGCCTGGAAAGCGGGGCATCCCTCAAGTATGAAGGCAGGATCGACGTAGACGCACGCCACGTGTATTACGCGGGATACTCAGAATCACTGATCAGGAAGTACACGCTTGAAGGCGATTTGGTTTATTCGGTCGCTACAATCGACAACCATTCAAGTGAGGTGAACTATGTGACCTCCGACCTTGCAGAAGGAATAGTGGCAATGGGATATACACAATGGGCCTTGTATGCTACTCTCGGGATTGCGGTTTACGGCGACTATCTGCTGGTCCAGCCCGCTCCTGACAGGAACCAGGATGTTCCCGACCTCCTGGCGTTCGACGTGTATGATGCTTCCGATGGCCAGTATCTTGAGACGTACAGCCTGTCGGGTTTACCCAACTCATTTGCTGTCGACGACGATCACATCTACACAGTTGAAACCGACCGCGACTTTGAGACTGGTAGAATCGGAGATAGGTATATCAAGATCTATCCCAATGTTTTGCGTGACCGTCAAGCCAGGAATATCCGCGCAGAATGAAGAAGGGGTACTGGGATCTTCTGATATTCCCTGTGTGCTCGAACGGGTTCCTGTACCGTAGGCAACCGGTCGCCTGCGGTATCACGGCAGCCGTGGATCGGCTGCGGGAGCCGGACGGACTGTCAGTTGAGACCGGCCTCTCTACCGGTTACCCGTGTTGGCGTAAGCGGGGTACCTTTGCGCAATTGCGGGTTGCCGCGCCCTCCAGGATGCCGCCCGGCGCGCGCCGTTGACGCTGGAGGCCGGCTCTGCACCCGGCTCCTTCTTCATATCACCGGCGTACTAGACGGCGACCCGCAATGGAATCGCGCGTGCCGAGCGTAGGCGAATTCATGCCTGAACCGTAACATTGCACTGCCTGAAGCACCTGCCCTTGACATCACGATTCCAACTGCATAACGCGCTTTCAGGCTGCATGCTCGTAATTGCAACCGGCACCGTCGCAGCCGGCTGCGGCCGGCCGAGCCAGACCTGGTCGTTTACCGAGATTACGGCCCATTCCGAGCTCCGCTCGTTCACGCACGTAAACGGCGCGCGCGGAGACTGGTGGTTCCCGGAAATCATGGGGGCCGGAGCTGCTTTCATGGATTATAACGGAGACGATGCCCCGGACATTGCGCTCGTTGCGGGCGGAAGCTGGACTGGCAATGCCGTGGCAGCAATAAGACTATACGAGAATGATGGCAGCGGGTATTTCATGGATAGGACACGCGAGGCTGGTCTTGATGCGGTACGTGCCTACGGAATGGGCATCGTGGCCGGCGACATCGACAACGACGGCGACGAAGACCTCTTCCTGACCACCGCGGGTCACAACAAACTACTGGCAAACGACGGAGGGGTTTTCCGCGATGTCACGGCTGCAGCCGGTCTGGGCTTGCACGAATCGTGGCACGTGGCTGCGGTCTTTCTCGACGCCGACAGAGATGGGTGGCTCGACCTCTATGTAGGAGGTTATGTCAGCTGGACCGCTGAAACCGACATGTTCTGCACGCCGGACGGAACGACCAAGAATTATTGCACGCCGGAGCTGTATTCCGGTGTAACCGGTCGATTCTACCGCAATCTTGGAGACGGCAGGTTTGTCGAGCGCACCGACGAAGCGGGCCTCCGGGGCACGGGAAAGACCCTGGGAGCGATTGTCCTCGACGTAGACCGAAACGGCTGGCCCGATCTCGCGCTGGCCAACGATACCGACCCGGACCAGCTGTATCTGAATGCGGGCAACGGGACTTTCTCCGAGGTGGGCCTTGTCCGCGGATTTGCGCTTGATGAAAGGGGACGCGCACGGGCAGGCATGGGCATCGACGCCGGCATTGTGGACACTACGGGATTCGAGTCCGTGTTTGTCGGCAATTTCTCGGATGAGACCACAGGCGTCTACCGATTCACGGCAACCGGGCTGTTTGAGGAAAGAGCAATGGCGAGCGGGATTGGTAGCCCGAGCCTGGCGGCACTAACTTTCGGGCTGGCTCTCTTTGACGCGGATCTGGACGGAGATCTGGATCTCTACGCGGCCAACGGCCACGTGCATCCCCGTATTGGCGAGCGGACGGACGCTACAAGCTTTCGCCAGGCGGCAAACCTCTTTCTGAATGACGGCCATGCGCAATTTTTGGACCAGGCCCGCGAATTGGGACTGGCAGCTCCCCGTGTCGGCCGTGGAGTCGCGACCGCGGACATTGACGGCGACGGTGATCTGGACCTGCTAACAACGGAAAACGGCGGGCCGGCGCACTTGTACCGGAATGATTTGCCGCGCGCCCGGTCCTGGCTCCGACTGCATCTGACCGGCACTCGGAGCAACCGCGGTGCTGTCGATGCGCAGGTTGTCGTTTGGGCGGGCACGTATCGCCAGGAGCGCCGTGTGCGCGCCGGATCAGGCTACGCCTCCAGTTCCGAGCGGACCGTGACATTCGGACTCGGCAACGCACCCCGCGCAGATTCCGTAGTCGTGCTCTGGCCGAGCGGTCGCGTCTCGCGCTTCGTGGGCGTGGAAGCCGGCAAGACTGTTCGCGTGGAGGAACGCGGATCATGAAGGCTGGATTCGCTGGCAGCATCCTGGCGCTGGTACTCGCTTGCGCCTGCACCGAACCGGCGGGGGACCCTGCGGCCAAAGAACTTGCAGCGCGCGCCAACGAAGCGCTGAAGACCCGCAACTATCACCAGGCGCTGGTGCTGGCAGACAGCGCCCTGGCCTTGGACAGCCGCCAGGCTGATGCACAGTTTGTTCGGGGCCGCACCTATTTCGAGCTGGGCCAAATGGCCGAATCACAACGAGCGTACGAGGCTGTATTGGCGTCACAGCCGGACTATCCCGGGGCCAACCACAATCTGGGCAACGCGTTGTTCGGTCATGAGAAGTACCGGGCTGCACTCACGCACTTCAAGCTCGAGGCTGTAGCGCAACAGGCGTCCGAGTCTTGGCATGCCGTGGCGGCCGCCTTCAGGCAATTGGCCATGCCTGACAGCGCCCGTTCTGCGTATCAGCACATTCTCCGTCTCGACTCCACGTATGCGCCCGCGCATGCGGGCCTGGCGGAGCTCAGCGAGCAAGAGGGGCAATTCGGGGCTGCGCTGGAGCATGCAGAACGCGCCTTGGCCCTCCAGGCTGATCAGGGTCGCTACCTGTATTTGGCCGGGCTGATGCTAACCCGCCTTGGACGCTTTGAAGAGGCTATCGGGCCGCTGGAACGTGCCCTTTTCGTGCGGCCCTGGGACTACAGCGCAGCCTACACGCTCGGCCAGGCGCTACAGCAGATCGGCCCCGAGGATGAAGCCCGGCAGCTGCTTGCGCAGGCGAACGCTTTGCGGGCCACGCAGCAAGGCATAGCGCGGCTGGAAAGCGATGCACGCGCCATGCCAACCAATTTCATGCATCAGGTGAATTTCGCCGACGCTCTCCGGGACGCAGGCAGACTGTCTGAAGCTGTTGACACCTACCTGATTGCGCTGGCCCTGCGCCCACGGAATCTGGATCTGCGCAACAATCTTGCTACGGCGTATATGCAGCAGGGTGACACTGCGCGCGCGCTGACGGAGTACAGGCATGTGCTGTTTCAGGACTCGACCAATACCGTTGCGTGGCTCAATCTCGGATGGCATTTTGCGCGCACGCGTCGAATGCAGCAGGCTGCGCGCGCCTGGAATGCAGCTGCACGGTACGGTCCCGACCACCCGGCGGTGCTGGCACTCAGGGAGCTGCTGCAACGTGCCGATAGCACGGGGCACGCGCCCGCCAACTGATCGCCTGCCCCTGCGGGAGCTGGGCCTGGCCCGCGACCGAAAACCAGACTGGCGGACGCGGCAGCTCCAGGCAACCCACATCAGAGCATCTCAATGTCACAGACCCGGTTCTGGTGAACCAAGGGGCCACCTCCGGAAAAGACGTGGTCTTTTGGTGCTTCGGGGCGCCTCAGGGCACCTGGAGCCCACTGTACGGCACACGGTAGGCCTAAGCGGGAAAAGCCGGAATTGCTACAGATTCCGTTGGGGGCTACTTTGGCAGGAATGTATCATGTCCCCGTGCAATCGGCATGCGAGTAACGGTCCACGACGTTGCCAGACGCGCAGGTGTCTCGATTTCCACTGTCTCCCGCGTGCTCAACGGCTCCGCGCGCGTCAGCGAGGACAAGTGCCGGCGTGTAGCGGAAGCGGCAAAGGCGCTGAAGTACTCGCCGAATCCCGCCGCCCGCAGCCTGCTGAAGCGAAGAACAGGTACAATTGCCGCCGTCCTGCCCTATATCTCGGGCGAGTTCTTTGCCGAGCTCCTCCGCGGGCTCGACGAGGCTGCGCAAACGCACGCACAGATGCTCCTGGTCAGCGCCTCCCATCGCCATGCAGCCGAATACCGGACGGCGCTGCAGAACCTGGTCTATCGCTCGGACGGGCTCATCGTCATGGCTCCGGAGCTTGCAACGGGCCAGGTACTGGCTATAACCGGAAAACAGTTCCCTGTGGTGTTCCTGAATACGCGCGTGGACGCGGGCCAGGCACCGGCCGTCAATTTTGACAACTTCGGCGGCATGCGAAGCATTACGGAGCACGTGGTTGCAGCCGGCCGCGAGCGTATTGCATTTGTCAAGGGCCCGGATAAGGCGCACGACGCGATGGAAAGGTTGCGCGGATTCAGGCGGGGACTCGGAGACCGAATGCATGCTTCGGAATTCGAAGGGGATTTTTCTGCCCAGGCTGGCTACGAAGCTGCGGTCCAGGTGCTTCGTTCGGTTCCGAGGCCGGACGCGATCGTGGCCGCCAATGACCTGAGCGCAATCGGCGCGCTCAGGGCTCTGCTGGAGCGAGGCGTGCGCGTGCCCGAGGACATGGCGCTGGCAGGGTTCGACGACACGCTCAGCGCGCGCTATGCCACGCCGTCGCTGTCCAGCGTGCACGTGCCCATCCGGGCCCTCGCCAGACGTGCCGTGGACCTGCTCATCGGCTGTGTGAACGGAGCGAACGCGTCCGCCGAATTCCATCTGGAGCCGCTGAACGTTGTCTTTCGGGAGTCCACCGCTCCCCGGAAGAATGCGGCTTGCAGCAGCGAGGGCATACAGGCTTGAAAACCTTTTCAGGATTTGCTAATATATCGTGGTTTGAGGCGCCAGAGTCAGTCAACATTCAACCGGTACGTGATCGTGAAAACCCTTACCAGCCTTCTTTCCACTGCCCTGCTGCTGCTTATTGTCGCAGACGCGCGCGGCCAAGCCGGTCCGCCGCTGGGGGATGACTTCATTTTCTTTGTCAACGGCACCAACACGCTGGTTCCCAGCTTCGACGGCACAGTGGTAGATGATCCCAATGATGCCACTAACAAGGTCGTGCAGTACAATTACGGAAACTGGAGCTTCCAGGCCTTCCGGTTTGTCGACACGGTTGGGGTGGATATGACGCAGAATCGCATGGATGGCGACGTGCTGCACCTGCGGCTCCTGGTCGACCCTGCCAATCAGGGTCAGCCGAATGTAGAGCTGATGTTTGAGGACAAGACCGACTTCAGTGGAGCGAACGACGGCTCGGCCGACCTCCCTTTCCGTCTGGTGTGGCGGGTGCCCGAACATTATCGGGACGGCGCTTGGCACACGATGGAAATCCCGCTGCCGCCGGCAACATGGCAGGAGCTGGAAGATGCGAAGGCTGCGAACACGCTCGACTCGCTGGCCACATACTGGGTGTACGCGGGAGCCTGGTCTACGGGCGGCTTTGGAGTAGCGCTGGATGGAATGGGCCCCGGTTCCGGGGAAAACCCCCAACTGTGGCAAGAATTTGAGTGGGCCAACGTGCAGAATGTGGGCTTCTTTTGGGACAATGGCACGACCGGAGGCCCAGTCTGGGTAGATGATGTATACATCGGGCAGCCGGGCCTCGATCTGTCAGTGGCAAATGATCCTGCCGGCGCCATGACCGGCGTGACATTCGAGGCCACACCCGAGGGCAATCGGATTTCCTGGACCCATGATCCTGCGTTCGGCGGATACAACGTATATGCCAGTCCGGACGCCTTTTCCGCCTTGTCCGATCCCGGAGTAGCCTTGGTTGAAGCCGTACCCTCGACCGCATCCATGTTCGAAGTGCTGCACCGGGTGGAAGTAATCCACCCATCGCTGGCGCCCCTTACGCTGCACTATGCCGTAACCTCGCTCAGCCAATTCGGGGTCGAGAACCCGGACATATCCATGAGCAGCGCTTCGCTTGCCAACCCGGATTTGCCGAACCAGGCCTTCATTACGGAACTGACGGAGGCGGAAGGCGAGGCGCTTTTTGACGCCCTGTCAGCAGGCGACCGCATCGGGCGAGGGGTTCCCGGACTGGCTGCAGCCGTTTTCCGTGGACATGAACCACTCCAAGCTGGCGGATGCCGCAACCGGACCCGACAGTGACGAGGACCTCTCGGCCAAGGTCTGGGCCGGCTACACTGGAGGCAACGAGCTTTTCATCTACGCGGAGGTGACCGATGACGTTATCACGCTTGCTGGAGAGGCGGTGCCGCCGAGTGATGCATGGCAGCACGACAGCATAGAATTCGGCTGGGGCAACTACGACGTGCGCGACGTGGAAGGGGGCTCCCTGTTCGGAGGCTCTTCCCACCAGGACATGGAGCGCGGTGCGTTTGCCGACTACCAATTCCGGATTTCCGGACACGGAGACGGCACCAAGGCCGGAACAACGCCTTATGCATTCGTGGGCTGGAGCATTAACAACGTACCGCAGGGCGGCGGCGCAGCCTACGATGTAATCGAGGAAGGAGGTGTGACCTCCGGCTGGAAAGTGCTCGCGCTCTTTCCGCTCAATGCGATCCAGAATGCAGACATGCAGGACGCCGTACTGGATCCGCCCACCGGCACGGACATCCGGTTCATCCCCTTCAATATCGCATTGAATGACGGCGACGGTGCCGCGCGCGACACCCAGATCCAGTGGTCTGTAAAGGGAAACGCGGGCGGCCAGTGGTGGAATACCCCCGCCCAGTGGATGACAGTGGCCATGGCCGGCCGCCAGACCGTGGTCTCTTCCGAAACAGGGACCGAGTTGCCCGCGTCCATAACGCTGGCGCAGAACTATCCCAACCCGTTCAATCCGTCGACGTCCATTCAGTTTACGCTGCCGGAGGCCCAGCGAGTAACGCTCCTCGTGTTTGACATGCTTGGCCGCCAGGTGGCTTCCCTGCTGAGCGACAAGTCTCTGGGCGCTGGCGCCCATACGGTGCGCTTTAATGCCGAAGGCCTGGCATCCGGAGTCTATCTCTACAGGCTTGAGGGCGGGTCCTCGGTGGCCATCTCTCGCCGCATGCTGCTTGCCAAATAGGACTGCTCGAAAGACGTGGCTGCCCAGGCTTTAAAGTCTCTCGCGCTAGCAGCCGCAATTGCTCTCGGGTTTGCGGGCCATGTTGAGGCGCGTGCTTCCGGACCTACGGGCAAGATCGCCGGGCGCGTAGTAGACGCGGCCACAGGCGAGGGAATGCCTGGCGTAAACGTCGTGATAGCCGGCACCGTGCAGGGTACGGCTACCGACGAGGATGGCTTTTACTTCATCCTCAACGTAAAGCCGGGCACGTACGCCGTCCGCGCCTCGTTTGTGGGCTTCGTGACCGTCACGACAGAAAACGTCCGGGTCGTACAGGATAAAACCACGACCGTCAACTACGCGCTTCAGGAGCAAGCCGTGCTCGGCGAGGAGCTGGTGGTCGTGGCCGAGCGCCCGATAGTGGAGATGGATCGGACCACCACGACGGCGGTCATTGATGCCGAACAGCTGGAAGTGTTGCCGGTCACCAATGTCAGCGACGCCATAAACCTGCAAGCCGGGGTCGTTGACGGCCATTTTCGGGGAGGGCGCACGGGCGAGGTTACCTATCTCGTCAACGGCGTACCCATCACAAATGCTTTCAGCAAGGAAGCCGCCTTTGAGATCGAACAGAACATGATTTCCAGCCTCGAAGTCATCAGCGGGGTCTTCAACGCGGAATACGGGCAGGCTACCAGCGGCGTGGTGAACATAGTGACCAAGGACGTACCGGATGACTGGAGCGGATCGCTGCTTGCCTATGCCGGCGCCATAGCCAGCACACGGGAAATGCATTTTATTGGCCGGTCGGGCCCGCCGGGCCTGGCGCTGCAGGCGAGCCAGTTCGCCGCGGATACCGTTTCGTTTTCAGAAGCGGCCCAAATGCCCAACCTCATCGATGTGCAAGCATCTTTGGGAGGTCCGCTTGCAAGAAACAAACTGGGTATGCAGGCCACCCTGCGCTACCTTGAGGACAATTCGCACTTCATTGGCCGCAACCTGTTTCTGCCTTCAGACTCATCCCAGTATCTCAACAGCGGGCTCTCCCCTGACGCGTGGATCGTATCGTCCTCGGGAGACGGCAGCTTCGTGCCCAGAAACCGGACGGAACGTGTTTCCCTCAATGCCACTGCGACTTACTCGCTTACAACGCGCATTCAGCTCGAATACAACCTCTTCATGCAGCTCGGCACATTCCGGCCGTACAGCCACGAACTGAAATATGTGCCGCGGGGAATCAACACAGTCCATTTCCTCAACCAGACCCACATTCTTGGACTGCGCTACACGGTCGGCCAAAGATCCTTCGGCAGTCTTTCCTACAGCTACTTGCATGACGCCACAGACGTATACCTGTTTGAATCGCCGTACGACGAGCGATACGTCAATAGCGGGTTCCGCACCCTGCAGGGCGCGAACGCCTTCGCCGTCGGGGGCAATGACCTGTCCACCAGCGATCAGTTGACGGCCACCCACACGGTCGTTGCGGACTTCTCTCGGCAAATGACCCGCATCCACCTGATGAAGGTGGGAGTCCAGGCACGCCTGCATCGGCTGGATAACCGGGATTTCGGTATTGAACGCTCGTTTCGAACCGCCAATCTGCCGCAGCCATCCCCCGACCAGTTTGCCGACAACACCTTGCAGGCCAACCCCGTGGAGCTGTCCGCCTACGTACAGGACAAGATGGAATTCACGGGACTGATCGTGAACGCCGGCCTGCGCTTCGACTATTTCGATCCCGACTACCTGTTGCCGGTAGACTGGGGCCAAGGGGCCCTCGTTGAGATTTCCGATACGGACAATCCAGGCGCCGTGCGTTCCAATCGCCAGGATGCGAAGGCGGACATGCAGCTTAGCCCGCGTCTGGGAATTGCCTTTCCGATTTCCGAGACAGGCGTGATGCGGTTTTCATCCGGCCTGTTCTTCCAAATTCCGTCCTTCGGACTTCTCTATACGAATCCCGAGTATGAGGTAAATCCCGCCTCGCTGTCCAACTCGTTCGGCAATCCGGGCCTGAATCCGGAGCGCACTCTCGCATTTGAAGTCGGCCTCCAGCAGGGCCTCACGCGGAGCATAGGGCTGGAGCTTACCATCTTCTCCAAGGATGTGCGCAATCTGACCGGGCAAGAAATCTCGCGCACGCCCCAGGGTGATTTCGTTATACGCTGGATTAACCGGGATTACGGCACCGTCCGCGGTCTCACATTCTCCTTGTTTCAGCGCCCCGGTGGTCCAGTAAGCTGGACCCTGGATTACACGCTGCAGTTTGCCGAGGGCACGTCGTCAAGTCCTGGTGAGGCTTTCGGACGGCAGCAGGCGGGACTCGACGAAATCCTCTCCCTGGTCCGGCTGGATTGGGACCGCCGCCACGTGCTCAACAACACGCTTACCTTGGCACCGGTAAGCGGCCTTTCCGTTACGTTCATCAATCGGCTGCGCAGCGGCACGCCGTACACTACGGTGCGCAACTTCATCCGGTCAATCAAGAAGAACAACGCAACCAAACCGGCACTCTTCGGCTCCGATGTGCGTGCCTACTACCGGCCCCCGTTTTTTGCGTTTGACCTTCAGCTGTTTTTGCAAGTGCAGAACCTGTTCGACACCGTGCAGGAGGTGGGCGTCTACGAAGACACGGGACGAGCCGGCGAGTCGGTAACATTGGAACTCTTCCGGCGGACCGGCGCCCAGGTTGGCGGACTCAACACGCTGGATGAGTTCTTCTACCGCCAGGAGAATTTCGGCGCTCCGCGCAAGGTGAGCCTGGGACTCAACCTCCGGTTTTGATGCCATTCGCGCGTACTGCAGCCTTCGCCCTTGCAAGCTGCACGCTTTGGGTGCAGACAACAGCCTTGGCGCAGAATATACCGGGCAACCTGCGAGGCGACGAAACGCTGATCGCGCGCGGTGTCATGGACGGCAACCTCATTGAAACCAACTTTCGCAACCACGGCGAATTGGCCCGCTGGAATGACGAGCCGTTCGGCGTATGGCCCCGTGGCATTGGCGGTCGTCACATAGACGGCGTCGGCATCATGGTGGCGGGGCAAGTGCCCGGAGAGCGCACAAGGTGGGCGGAATTCTTTCCCGGAGCCACGCGCGATACGAGCCTCAATCCGGTGATACTGACCTATCGCGACTTCGGCAAGCGGCTCAGTCCGGACGGAAGCCTCTGGGGGTGGACCCCGCTGCCGGGCTTCATGAACGAAAACCGTCTGGATCCGATTACGGGCCTGCGTACTCCCACCCCTGCACTCAGCGACGATCCGACGTCCTGGCCTGCGTTCTGGCCTGATCGTCTGAACAATCCGGACGATCCGGGCTGGTCCGGACGCTGGAACGGGTTCTTCGGCCGCGGCGTGTTCAACGCCGACCTGGAGAGTTTCTATGTCATGGATGACTTCACCGACCAGGAATACGCCATCGACGCAGAAACCGGCCGCCCCAACAGCGAATACGGCGTGTATTACGCCAGCCCGGCCGACTCAACCATTGGAGGAATGGGGCTCCAGACACAGGTGCGCCTCTTTCAGTGGGCAAATGTACTGGCCGAAGACCTGATGTTTATCCTCTACCGGATCACCAACGTCACGGAAACGCCCCACGATGCGCTCTACCTGGGCCAGATCATGGACTACGGGCTGGGTAACGAGGAAGGCGACGAAAATGCTGCCTTTGATCCGCAGCAGGATGTGGCGTACGGCTGGGACCAGGACGGGCTGGGCACGCGGGCCACGGGAGGCACGTATCCCCTTGGGTATACCGGATTTGCGTTTCTGGAAAGCCCGGCACGCGCCTTTGACGGCCTGGATAACGACGAGGACGGCATCGTAGACGAGTCCCGCTTCAGCGGTCCGGGCAGCCTGATCGAGGGTCAGGAGAGCATTCGAGGCGCCGTCCTGGGGATGTACGACGCAGCCAATTTCGAGGCCTACAATGGTCCCATAGAGGGCCGGCCCGCGTACATGGCCGGTCGCTGGTGGACCGGTGACGAAAACCTTGACTGGGTGGGATATGCGGACGAGAACGGCAATGGTGCATGGGATCCCGGAGAGTCGCTCAACAATGACGTGGGACGGGACGGGCAAGGCCCGTTTGACCTGGGCTACCCGGGCCCGGACGATGGTGAGGCGGACGGCGTGCCTACGCCCGGCGAGCCTAATTTTGACGAACTCGACATCGACGAGTCTGACCAGGTGGGCCTGACCGGATTTGATCTGCAGACGCGCCCCTTTTACGAGAGCGGAGACAATTTGCGCGACGACTCCTGGATGTGGGATCGCATCATTACCCACGCGCAGTTTCCTCTGGGTACCAAGCCTGAAGCGTTCAAGGCAGATCTTGAGCCGTTCTTGCTGTTCTCTTCAGGCCCGGTCGGACTTGAGCCAGGCGGAACGGACTTCTTCTCCACGGCCTGGATATTTGGAGAGGATGAGCGGGACTTCTTCAAGAACAGGCGTACCGCACAGAGCATCTTCAATGCGGACTACAACTTTGCGCAGCCTCCTTTCCTGCCCAAGCTGACGGCCGTGCCCGGCGACGGGCGTGTTGTGCTGAGCTGGGATACCGTTGCCGTGCGAAGCTTCGACCGCTTTATCCAGGAATTCGATTTCGAGGGATTCAAGCTCTACAGGGGTACCGACCCGCTACTGTTTGATGTTCGCACCATTACCGACCTGGACGGTGCTGCAACGTTCTTCAAGCCCATCGCCCAGTGGGATCTGGTTAACGATATACAGGGGCCTGTACCGGCCCTGGAAGGTGAGGCCGTCTACAACCTGGGAAGCAATACCGGTCTGCAATTCTATTACATTGACGATGATGTCACGAACGGCATCACGTACTACTATGCGCTGGTAGCTTACGACCGCGGAGTCCGGGATCCGGATGATTTGTCCAAGGATCCCATTGACCCGCAGGAGAATACCTTCAATATCAGCGTCAACCAAGCCGGGCAGATAACGGGTTATTCCCGCAATGCTGCCGTGGTGACGCCACGTTCGAGGCCCGTGGGTTTCGTGGAGGGCGGCACGAACGAAGACTTGAGCCGCCTCACGCAGGGCATCGGTTCCGGATCCGTCGTAGTGCGCGTATTGCAGGAAGAAGTGGCAGACTTCGATGCTGTCTTCCGGATCGGATTCTTTGGCGAAGCGGTCTCACCGACCGCCGACCTATACGAAACCGTGGCCTATGAAATCACGAACGTTGCAAGCGGTGCAACGCTTATTGGGCCGGCGCCGCTGGTAGAAACCACCCCGCCGACCGCCGGCTTCGCTGTGGACATCGAAAATGTGGAGTGCCCGACGCCAACGGGCTGCGCCGTGGATGTGCTTCGCACGGGCTACAGGGCAAACGAGGGAACTCAGAATGAGCTGTACGATCTGGATCCGCGCACCCTGGACGGATATGCCAGTAACTGGCTGGCCAACGTTCGTCCGGACACGACCAGTGCCTTCGTGGCATCTCCCGACGACTATGCGCTGATCTGGGTATCTGCCAATGACTCTCTCTATCGCCCGCCCCGGGTTTTTGGCTTCCTGCGTCAGGAAATACCGGTCTTTGCCGTTAACCTGACCAAGAACACCCCGGCGGACCTGCTCATCGAGGATCGCAACGGCAGCGGCGAATTTGACGCCGGAGACGAGCTCATAATTCATGAGCAGCCGGGTGGAAGGGGGATTCGCCGCTTTCGATACCGGGTCGGTTTTACGGCAGCGGATCCAGCCAATTCTGTCCCGCCGGCGGCGGGCAAGATGCTGAGAGTATCAGCCCTGCGTCCATTTGCCACCGGCGATTTTTTTCAGTTCACACTGCGGCCGTCCTCCATTGATGCAGGCCAGGCCCAGCGGGAGCTGGACCGAATAGCGGTCGTGCCAAATCCGTACGTCGGTGCCTCGGCCTTTGAGCCGCGCGCACAGATCGAGGGACGGGGGGAGCGCCGCGTCCAGTTTATTCACTTGCCGCCCACGTGTACGATCCGGATATTCAATATCCGCGGTGAGCTCGTCAGGACGATTCATCACGACGGAGTGATTTCGGATGGCGCGGCCTGGTGGGATTTGCGAACCGAGGAGCAGCAGGACGTGGCCTTCGGCGTTTACGTCTTCCATGTTGAGGCGCCGGGAATTGGCGAGCACGTGGGCAAATTCGCACTGGTCAAGTGAGGCGATCTCCTCAAAGGCCAATTGCGCCACGCTGTACGGCCGTGCTGGCGCTCGTCGCTCTGGCTACAGGCGCGATGGCACAGACCAGGACCGGAACCACG
Source organism: Rhodothermales bacterium (assembly GCA_965207385.1). Classification (GTDB taxonomy): domain Bacteria; phylum Bacteroidota; class Rhodothermia; order Rhodothermales; family Bin80; genus CAZXEU01. Next base: position 751,824 of record CBDBLZ010000021.1, on the reverse strand, counting down.
GCCGCGACCTTTCTGACGCTGGGCACAGGCGCCCGAGGGCAGGCTGTCGGGCATGCCTACACGGCGCTGGCAACCGGAGCGGACGCGCTCTTCTGGAATCCCGCAGGCGCTGCCCGCTCGCCTTATGGCAGAGAGCAAGGCAGCTTGATGCTCTCGCATGCGCGCTGGTTTGCCGACATCACGTATAGCGCCGCGGCAGTAGCCATTCCGGTGTACGGGACGCACACCATCGGGATAGGTGTCACCTCCGTCGACTACGGAACCATGAAGGTTCGTACCGTGCCGCTACCGGAAGGTACCGGCGAAACGTTCCGGGCGGCTGACTTCAGCCTCGGGTTGACCTACGCACAGCCGCTCACCGCATCATTCTATTTTGGGGGCACCGCAAAGTATGTGCGGCAGCAGATCCGGGACATGAGTGCGGACGCCATCGGATTTGACTTCGGGTTCGTACTCCAGACCCAGTATCTGCAGGGGCTGGCGCTGGCTGCTTCCATCCAGAACTTCGGCAGCAAGATGCAGATGAGCGGCGTGAACAGCATCGTATTTGTCGATGTTGACGAGACGACCAGCGGCAACAACCCGGATGTTCCAGCCCGCCTGGAAATGGACACATGGGACTTGCCGCTTTCTTTCAAGTTTGGCATGGCCTTGCCCATTGTAAAGCTGGATCACGTGGAGCTCCTGACATTGGCAGATGCCCATCAAAGCAACGACAACAGTCTGAACGGGGATTTTGGGTGGCAGCTCCGCTTCCTCAACCGCACCTTCAGTTTCGATGTACGAGCGGGTTACAAGGACCTGTTTGTTGATCACGTTGACAGCCACCTGACACTCGGCGCCGGACTGAACGTGCGGACGCTGGGCATACGCACCGGATTCGACTATGCGTATACGCCGTATGATCTCCTCGGGAATACGCAGATGCTGGATTTCCGCATCTATTTCTGAGTGCTGGCAGGCAGCGGCGGCCTTGGCTTTGCTGGTACTGGTGGCCTGCGGCCATGACGCAGCCGGTGACCGGGAGCAGATCCTGGCCACTGCCGATGGCTACGCCATAACCGTGGGCGAATTCGAGCGCTCCTACGCGCAGCTCCTTGCGAGTACAGGGGCGAACGATACGGAGCAGACCCGCCGTGCGCACCTTGACCGCCTCATCGAGGACCAGTTGCTGTACGGCGAAGCAGTCCGGCAGGGACTTGATCGCGACACCGATACGGAAGCGTTTGAAAGCAGGGCCAAGAAGAGAGCGCTAGGCGGTCGCTTCTATGAAGAGGCCTTGCTGAAGAGGCTGCCACCGCTGACCGACAAGGAGGTGCGCCGCGCGTTCCTGCGCCACAAACAGCCAGTCATTGCACGGCACCTGCTATACGCTAACGCGAAGAGTGCAGAGGCGGCACATGCACGTATCAAGGCGGGGCGTCCATTTCTCGAAGAGGCACAGGACTGCTTCGATACAGCGCAGTTCGATTCCGCTGCCGGCTTCCTGGGAATCATCCGGTACTTTCAGGTGGACGATGCCGTGGCGGAAGCCGCATTCGATCTGGACGTGGGTGCGTTCTCGCAGCCCGTACGCGGCCGGCAAGGGTATCACATAATTCGCGTCGAAGACAGACTGCGCTCGCCCATCATTACGGAAGCTGACTACCAGACGCGCAAGGCTGGTATCGCGAGCCTCTTGCGGCTCCGCCGCCGGCGATTGTTGGGTGACCGATTCGTACGCAGCTTCATGGAAGAGCTGGACGTGGTGGTCAATCCGGAAGGAATTCGGGCGCTGGGCTTTGCCCTGCGCCGCCTGGAGCATCGTGCGGAGCCCGCCGGGATTGATCTGGCCCAGGGAGATCAGGCAGCTCCCATGCCACTGGAGCCGGACTCGCCGCTTGCCACATATCGCCAGGACGGCCGGCAGCACGTCTTTACCGCCTCGGACTTCTTCTTCTGGCTGCCCGAATTGCCATTTGGGGAAGCAACGCAGCGGACCGCAGCGTCCGTGGGACGTGCACTCCGCAACGAAGCCTTTGCGCGCGCAGGTGAGCTGGCTGGACTCTCGGGCAGCCGACTTGTAGAGGAGGACCTGGAATCCGATTTGCGTTCCTTTACCGCCGCACACTTGCGAGCTCGTGGACTTGACTCGACTCTGACAGAAGGAGCATTGAGGAATTCGCTTCCCGTCCATGTCGACAGTGCGTTATTCAGGCAGATTATGGCACTGTAGCACCAGCCATTACCCGCGCCGCCTGTTCCGCTCTCCCGGCGTCCTGCAGCGCCTGGGCCATATTGTAGTGCGCTTCCACGCTTTGCGGCGCGCCGCGTAGAGCCTTCTGCAATAGCGGTATAGCCTCGTGCGGATTGCCAAGCAAACGGTGGAGGCGTCCTGCGGCAAGCAAGGAAGCCATCTCTCCAGGTCCATGCCTCATGGACTGTTCGGCGAATCGAAGGGCCTGCTCCAATTCGCCGGCGTGCTCCGCAATCAGGGAGAGACTTAGGTATGCAGGGGCGTAGGCTGAATCCACTGCCAGAGCCCTTGCGCAGGCTCGCCGTGCCGCCAGTGGCCTGCCCAATTCCCAGTACACACCCGCGGCCCCGTGCCAGGAGACTGGATCAGAATGCAGCCGCAGGGACCGCTTGTAGTAGCGGAGCGAGGACGCGTATTCCTGCTGCCGGAACGTGACATCTCCCAAGCTCTGCCACCACGCCCAGTTCCTGGGCTCCAGTGTCACGACCCGTTCCCACGCGCTTCGGGCAGCTGCGAACTCGGCCAATGCGTAGTACGCCTGCCCCTGCACAAAGTGGCTGTGCGGATGGTGCGGCGCCAGGGCCACGGCACTATCGGCCAACGCCAGCGCACGCTCCAAATCGCTCTCGCGCAGCGCCGCGACGGCATCCTGCAGTTGCAGTGCCGCTTCGGGCGACAAGTTTTCAACCTGCGGACTGCAGCCCAAGATCAATATCTGTAGTGTAATACCCGCCACGGCGCGCACGCTCATTACACCCCCGGCTCCGTCACGATCAATAACGTATCGACCGGCACCGATGACAACGATGTAGTGCGCCCGCTTGGCCACTCGATGCGCAGCGAATCTGCACGGGGCCGGGTGCCCATCCCAAAGGTCAATGCCCGCTCCGACTGCGAAAGATAACTGCCACCCGCATTCACGTACCGCACCTGGCGCAAACCGGCGGCAAACAGCGTTACCCGCGCGCCGATACCGTCCCTGTTACTCTTCCGACCCTGTAGCAATATGCGTACGAAGCGGCCGCCGAGCTCATTTCGCCAAAGCCGGACGCCATTGCCGTTCTGCGTCACCAGCATGTCGAGATCACCGTCCCGGTCAAAGTCGACATATGCCGCGCCGCGGCCGAGGATCGCCGGAAATGCCGCAGCTTCATCCAGGAATGCGCCCCGACCCTGGTTGATGAACAGGTGTGGTGCCTGACGATACGAAATTCCACCTGCATCTTGATCTACGTGCTCGTGGATATGTCCGTTGGCGACGAAAACATCCTGGTCACCATCCAGGTCTGCGTCCAACAGGAATAATCCGAATGCGAGCGTCAGACGGCTGCTGCCTCCGATACGGGAAATGGCGGAGAGATCAACAAATCGCCCGCCGCCGACATGACGGAATACGGCCGTCATCTGATTGGAGAAGTTTCCTATGACCAGCGCGGCCTCTCCCGAACCGTCAATGTCACCAGTTGAGATGCCCATGCCGGCCGTCGCGATGCCGCGCGCATCAAATGCGATCCCGCTGACCACTCCGCGCTCGGTAAACGTTCCATCACGGTTGTTTTCGTAGAGTTGGTCAGCCTGCAGGTCATTCGCCACAGCCAGGTCCGGCCAGAGATCTCCATTGTAGTCCAGGCTAACGGCCCCCAGCGTCTTGCCGGGCGTCGGAAGCAACCCGGACTGTGCGGTCCAGTCGGCAAACGTTCCGTCACCATTGTTGTGGTACAGACGATGGGGCGCTCCGGTGTACACGTGTGGAGTACAGTAGATCTTCTGTCCCTCTGGTCCGGTGCAGGCAATATCCGCAGTCGAATCCCACTGGACATAGCCTCCGACATACAAGTCCAGCCAGCCATCCCTGTCGGCGTCAAAAAACAGTGCAGCTGTACTCCATTCCGGCCTTCCGCGAACACCGGATTCCTCACCGATCTCCGTGAAGACACCTCCGTCATTGCGCAGGAGCAGGTTGGCCTCGAGTGCCGTAAGGTATACATCCGTATCTCCGTCGTTATCGAAATCTGAAGTGGCCAGACCGAAACCGTACGCAGACAGATCCTGCAGGCCCGCCTCAGCGGTTTTCTCGGCAAATGTGCCGTTCCGGCTATTCTGAAAGAGCCTCAGTGCAGGCGGAGAGCCCTCTTCCCAAGTGCCTCCGCCGACCAAAAGCAGATCCGGCCATCGGTCTCCGTCCCAATCAAACGCCGCCGCACCGGACCCAAGAATCTCCGGCATCCAGAAATCTCCCCGCGCACCCGTTTCGTGCACAAAGGTGCCGAGTCCTGCCTCGACTGAAACATCCGTAAACCTGGTTGCTTCACCGCATGCCACCATCAAGAGCAGCGAAGCTGCCCAAGCCGCTGACAGGCCGCTTTCCTGGCACTGCGAGCCCTCTATCCGATCCTTGTTTGCCATGGGCGGGCGTCAGCCGTAACTTGATCGGGTTGCGGCTGATTGACCTGCGAGCCAGGATGCGGAAACGCTTGTCTGATGGACAATCGCCAAGCGCCAAGGGACCTGTCAACCTGCCTGTGGCAAGATACCACAAGAATTGCGCCGGAGGACTTGCGGCTCTGTGTCTCTACACGACACTAGTGCCCGTGGCCTATGCGCAAAGTTGGGTCCTGTCCTGGGCAGACGAATTTGACTACACCGGACTGCCGGACTCTGCGCTCTGGACTTACGATGTGGGTGGCGGCGGCTGGGGCAACCGCGAATTGCAGTACTATACTGAGAATAGGGCGCAGAATGCCCGTGTAGACGGCACCGCGCTCATTATCGAGGCACGCAGGGAGACAGGCTTCAGCAGGGATTACACTTCCGCAAGACTGGTTTCCAAGGGCAGGGGCGACTGGACCTATGGCCGCATCGAGGTGCGCGCAAAGCTGCCGCGAGGCCGTGGCACCTGGCCGGCCATCTGGATGTTGCCGACCGCCAGCAGCTACGGTAACGGTCGCTGGCCCGATACGGGCGAAATCGACATCATGGAGCATGTGGGGTACAATCCCAACACTGTCCATGCCACCGTGCACACGGACCGATTCAATCACCTGAACAACACGCAGCAAGGCGGCCAGATTCATATTTCCGACGCCACGGAGGCTTTCCATGACTACGCCGCGGAGTGGTCGCCTCAAGAGATAGAATTCTCGGTGGACGGAACGGTGTTTTTTCGCTTTTTCAACGCAAACACCGGCTGGCCAGCATGGCCATTTGACCGGCCGTTTCACCTGCTCATGAACATCGCCGTCGGGGGATCCTGGGGTGGAGTCCAGGGAGTGGACGACAGCATATTCCCGCAGCAGCTGGTAGTTGATCACGTTCGCGTATACCGGTACACAGGACTTCCCGAAGTGAGCGTCAGTGCGCCAGATGTGCTTCAGCCCGGGCAGCGGCTGGAAATAACGGCGGAAGCCAGCGACCCTGACGGCACAGTCACCCAATTGCACCTTTTTCAGGGTGACGGCCTCCTTGCATCCTTTGATGCGCCACCGTTCAGCCTGGCAGTTGATGACATACACCCGGGGTGCTACACGCTCCGTGCACAGGCAGTGGATGACGGCGGATGGTCTGCACAGTCTGACACGCTCGCGCTGAAGGTTGGCGACAACTGCGGCCAGGCCCCGTATCTGATCGCGCCACATAGCATTCCCGGCCGTATTGAGGCCGAATTCTATGATCTGGGCGGTCCCGGAATTGCGTACGCGGATTTGACCCCGTCAAATGACAACGCGGGCATTCGCTTGGACGAAGGCGTCGATGTGGATTTTTCTACCGATGGCCACGGCTACGACGTGGCTGGAATTACGCGGCGAGAGTGGCTGGAATACACGGTAGACGTAGCCGAAAGCGGTGTCTACACGCTGGAAGCGCGCATGGGGACGCAGGCTCCGACGGCCTCCTTCGCCATGGAATTCGATGGCGAGGATGTGACGGGGCCCATCGTGTACGAGAACGCTTCGACCACGATGAATTGGGGTACCGTGACGCACACCGGCGTAATCCTTGCAGCTGGCCGGCACCGGATGCGACTTCGCATGCTTGAGACCGGATTCAGGGTGAACTGGCTGCGATTTACGCTCGATTCACCCTTGTCTGCGGAACCTGTCCCGCACCAGGGAGCAATCGTACTGCTTGGCAATTATCCGAATCCGTTTGCGGAATCGACCCGTATAGTCTATGGCGTGAACACACAGGGTCCCGTCAGTCTGGAAGTATTCAATTCGCTGGGCCAACACATGGTCACGCTGGTTGACGGCCACCACGTCCGAGGGACTTACCACACGTTGCTAAACGGCCGTGACCTCAGTACCGGCGTGTATTTTTCTCGGTTGACGACAAAAGAGTCCGTGAAAACGCGACCGATGCTTCTTGTGCGAAAGTAGGATCGCGGAGTCATCGCGTCCTCCGGGCCTCCGGTGCGGGTCGTGAGCGGCTGAGCCCGCATGTACGGAGCGCAAGGGCGCTGCCTTTTTCAGGAGAAGTTGATCGTTCGGAGCTATTCAGCAGACACGTGAATCTGCCAGGTGCCGAGTCCGCGCCCCGATCGCGCGCCCCCGCCAACCGGCGACGACGCAGCATTAGCGGCCCGCTACGGAGCTGCTGCCATTCGGCCGCTCTGCCGAGACCGTCAGGAGTCCGGTGCTGTGTGCCTCCCTGGCACCAGTTCGGCGAATGATATGGCGCGCCGCAAACGGCACCTTCGGCATCCTTGAAAGCCCGAGAATCCGGATGCCTGCGCGGACCGTCCAGAACCAATTTGATTGCTGGCAGCACGGGCTGCGTCGCGGTGCACGGGGCATCCATTCAGGCCGGTGCCATCGAGGCAGCGAACCAGCCGGGCAAGGCTCTATGCCCTACACGTGCTCCAGCACGGCCATCATCTGCTCCACCGTCGTAAACTTGACTCTCGGGCGACCCGATTCGGCTCCCCTTGCCACTTCGGCAGCGTTGACTTGCTCCCAGTCCTGCCAGGTAAATACACTCGGCTGACGCCTTCGGAGCGCCTCCTCTAGCGCATCCGCCTGCGGCTCTGATGGTTCAAGATGCCGGCCTGCCAGATAGTCCTCACACATGGACGAGACCGTCTCCTGAGCGTCCCGCTTGTTTGTGCCGATCACACCGGTGGGACCGCGCTTGATCCAGCCGCCAACGTACATGCCGGCGACAGGATCACCAGTTTCAGGATCAATGACACGTCCTTTATTGCTCGGTACAACACCCCAGGAATCATTGAAGGGAAGTCCGGATAGCGGCACGCCTCTGTAGCCAACAGAGCGAAACACCGTCCCGGCCGCCAATTCCTCAAATTCACCGGTTGGCCGGGGACGCAGGCTTCCTTCGTCCGTCTCATACAACTCGTTCTTGACGAGGCGAACACCTCCTAACCTGCCCGCTCCGTCGTCGTGAAACTCCACCGGAGATACAAGAAACCTGATCGTGAGCCGTCGTAGCTTGCCGGTCCTCTGGCGAGTAGAAAAATCCTGTATCATCGCCAGCTTCTTTGTCGTGGCTCTGTCGAGCTGCAGAACACGCGTGTACGGATCCACCTCGGCTTCGTCCGGCGGCACGTAAACATCGGCTCCCACCAGTTCACCGAGCTCCTTGGCCTCCGGATTGGTAAATGCTGCCTGTGCGGGTCCCCGGCGGCCCAACATAAATACTTCCCGCACGCGGCTTTCGCAGAGCGCATCCAGCGCATAGTCTGCGATATCCGTCCGGGCGAGCTCCTCCGTCGTGCGACAGAGAATCCGGCATACGTCTACCGCCACGTTACCGACACCTACTACCGCAACGCATTCCTGCGAAAGGTCAAATTCAAGGCCCCGATACGCCGGATGACCGTTATACCAGGCCACGAAATCGGTTGCCGAATAACTTCGACCAAGATCCTCGCCGGGAATGCCGAGGCGCCGGTCTACCTGGGCCCCTGTCGAGAAATATACCATGTGGTAGTGGCGCCGCAATTGGTCCAGATCGAGATGCTTGCCGTACTCCACGTTACCGAAAAAGCGGAATCCGGTGTTTTTGGCAATCTTGTCGTAGACGCGGGTAACGTTCTTGATTGTTTGGTGATCAGGGGCCACGCCGCTTCTCACAAGGCCGAACGGGGTCGGGAGCGTGTCAAACATGTCAACCTCAACTAAGAGGTCCTTTCGCTTGAACAGATGGCCGGCGGCATAAAACCCCGCTGGCCCCGCTCCTATGATGGCTACTCGTGCTGATGATGCAATCATGCTGCCGGGTGGCTCGGGCCAGGATGCGAACGACACGTTCGAAGCCTGCAAGGTATTACCGGGCTTAGAGTTGCGCAACCTCAGGGAGCACGCTCCTCAGCAGGCGCGGCTACCAGCTCTTTCCGCCGTCGGAGCATTTGGATTTCCAGCCGAGACGGACGCGGACAGACACGCGTCGCAGGACCCGTATGCCACCAAGGCGGATCTATCGCGTGCCCGCTTGATCCTGCAGACGATGCCGCCCCTCATTTGGCTGCTGCCATGTGTATGCGGCCGGCAAGCGCCATCTTGATCATTCCGAGCGGTCCGCCTCCTCGTATCTTGCGGTCGCACCCAGGAGAACAGCATTCAGAAACCTGTTTACGCGCCGCAGGAGCCGTTCCCTATCCGGCAGGCGCGCCCGTTCGGCCTCGGGCAACGCTACTACGGATTCCACAGCATTCTGTCTGAAGAACATCATGGCTTGGACGGTCTGACTGAGGCCCAGTTGCGTGCGCATGCTGATGTCCGCGTAGACCCGGCCCATCGAGCGGGCCGCGCCCAGCAAATCATCCGTCGCATCCGGGGCCGCGACATACTCCATCATCAGACTCATGGCCCGTCGTCCGAGCTTGCGCTGCTTTTCGCGGTCACTTTCGTTCAGGCCCGCGATCCAGTCCTCGTCCCTGGTAACGGCCAGTTCGGTTCGAGTTCGCATGAGCGCCCGCTCCTCGAGGACCGATTGGAGTGCCAGGCCCGCCACGAGTGCAGTGCGGTCCGAGCCGGACAGTCGTTCTATCTCCTCTACAGGAAATCGCCGGTGGCCTCCTGGAGTCAGAACCACCAGTACATCTCCCCTGTCCGCCCAGCGCCTGAGCGTGGCCGGATGCACACCCAGCCTCGTGGCGGCTTGCGTGAGTGTCAAGAGGGGCTTGCCGGAGTTCAACAGCGAGCCGTTACGGTTTGAAGTCGCAATTGCCATACTATATACGTGCAACACGCTTGCAGGCGCAAGTTACCGCGCCTTTCACGCAGGCCCATCATCTATGACAGTACTTGAAACACGGCGCCTTCAACTGCGACACCTGGAGGCTAGAGACGCGGGATTCATAAAGGAGCTTCTCAACGATTCCTTATTTCTGCAATTCGTAGGAGACAAAGGAATCCGTAAGGCATCGGACGCCCGCAAATACATCGAGTCCGGGCCTGCCGCCAGTTACCGACGATTCGGATTTGGGCTGTATTGCATCACGCTGAAGAATGTCGAGACCCCCATTGGTATCTGCGGACTGCTGAAGCGTGACTCGCTGCCGGACGTTGATCTCGGCTTTGCCCTGCTGAAAGACTACAGACGCCGCGGCTACGCTGCAGAGGCTGCCCGCGCAGTTCTCAAAGAGGCAAAGGCGAAATGGGGACTTGCGCGCATCCTGGCGATTTCCCATCCGGATAACTCCGCCTCCATGCGTACGCTTAGCGGACTTGGCTTCACGGCTACGCCCGAGAAGGTGGCAGTAAACGGAGACGAGGCGGTTTGCCTTTTTGGCAAAACGCTCTAGTTAGCCCACATGCACGTGAAAACCCGCAGACGAGCGGCCTTGCACGAATTGCATCACGGGCCTCCGTCCGGCGCCATTGCGCTTCAGAATTGCCCGTATTCGCGGGCGAATCCGCCCTCTGCCAGCACAGCATTGCGTGACCGCTCCGAAAATATATTAGCCCTGCGGGTAGTTTTACGTGCAGCCCTAGTGGGTCTATGCAGCATGCTCCTGCTGCTTGCCGCCACAGGATGCTCCTCTCTCAGGCAGGCCGTGCAGAACCGTCCGTGCACGAGCACTGGTCTTGAGTACGTGGAAATCGATCTCGACCTGCACAGCCTTGAGCTCTTGTGGAAAGATGCGGTCGGCAAGCCGCTTCTTACACTGGACCGGGCACGCGCTTATGTGGAGGCCCGTGGCGACAGCGTGATTGCACTTACAAACGCCGGCATCTACGAGCCCGGATTCATACCGACCGGCCTGTTCGTGCAGAACGGCATAGAGCGTCAATCCCTTAACCTGCGTGACGGAGAGGGCAACTTTTACCTCAAACCGAACGGTGTCTTTTACCTGACCGCCACCGGCGCCCGAATTGTTGAATCGTCCGGGTTCGCCGTGGATACGGAAGAGCTGATGCTGGCGCTGCAGTCCGGTCCGCTCCTCCTGTCGCGCGGCATCGTCCATCCCGCTTTCAGAGAGAACTCCTCCAACTGCCGGCTTCGAAGCGGAATCGGCATCCGGACGGACGGCTCGATAGTCGTAGCGATCTCGCGCGGCGCGATAAATTTCCACGATTTCACCCGGTACTTTCTCGAAGAACTCGGCTGCACCGATGCCCTGTATCTCGATGGCACGATCTCGAGCCTCTACGCGCCGGCCGTTGGCCGACTTGAGAACACACAGAACCGGTACGCAGGCATACTGGCCGTAACGGCAAGGGCCCGCTAGGGTACGTCCGCCACATCTGGCCTGCGACCTACCAGAACATGCCCACAATCACGGCCATCAGGGCGATGAGGCCCAATGCCTGGTAGCGGTAGTTCTTGTACCACGGCAAACTCCTCAGAGCTCTCGTTTCCTCTCGGAAAAAGTCCGCAGACCACGTAAGGCCATTCACGGACTCCGGTTGCGGTCGCCGGCCCGCCAGGCTTGTGGCCACCATGACCACGACACTTACCAGCAACAGGATTGGTGCCAGGTAAAGGAAATGCAGCACTGGAGCCCCTGATGCCATCTGGTCTGCAGTCAGGGGGCCGGTCTGGATTATTAGCACGCCCGTCAGGTTCAGCGTAAAGAACACGGCGGCCGCAAGGTGGCCTACACACAGCCCCAGAAACGCGGCTCTGCTGTTGGCGCGCCGCCAGAAGACTCCAACGATGAAGCAGGCGACAAACGGCGGGCTCAAGTATGACAGTGTCGACTGCAGGTAGGTCCAGATGTCCGGAAATTTCAGAATCTGCGGAGCCCAGAGTATGGCAAGCGTCATGAAGCTGAACGTCACGATCCGACCTGCTATTACCAGAGACCGATTTGAGGCGGCGGGACGCAGCTTCTTGACAAAGTCCATGGTCACCAGGGTGGACGCGGAATTAAGCGTCGAGTCCACGCTCGACATGATCGCCGCCACGAGAGCGGCTATGATCAGCCCGCGCAGACCTGCCGGGAGCAGGTCAAACATCAGGGTCGGAAAAATGAGATCCGAATTCTCAGCCAAGGCCGGGTACTCATGGGCCGGATACAGGAATCTGCCGAATACTCCGGGCAGGACCATGATGAAAATGACCGGCAACTTGAGCAGGCCCGCAAAGAGCGCACCCCAGCGGCCGTGATTCAGATTCCTGGCCCCAAGTGTCCTCTGGACCATGAACTGATTGGTGCCCCAAAAATAGAAGCCCAGCAGAAAGACGCCGGTCACCAGGCCGGGCCACGGCATGACGGGGTGGTTAGCCGGCAGGATTACACTCAGGTCTGCCTCCGGAACGGAAGCGGCTATATCCGTCCACGATCCGCCCACCGCCAGGAAACTCAGAACGGCAACCATCAGCGCTCCGGCAAATAGCAGGACCGCCTGCACGGCATCCGTGTAGACTACAGCCTTCAGACCGCCCGCAATGGTATAAACTCCGGCAATGACACCGAGCACGACGACGGAAAACCAGAGCGAGACTTGCGGAAAAATCAGCTGCACCACGAGGGCCCCGGCGTATAGCGCCGCCGCGGTGTCGATGATAATATTCATGAAGATCATCACACCCGAGAAATAGTAGCGCGAACGCTCGTCGAAGCGTCGCTCCAGGTATTCGGGCAGCGTGAAGACCCTCGCCTTTAGGTAGAACGGCAGGAAGAAGATGATGAATACAATCAGTACCAGCACTGCCATCCACTCGTAGTTGTAGACGGCAATACCAGAACTGAATGCGGCAGAAGAGAGGCCAACGAGCGTACTGGACGAGACATTGGAGGCAAAAAGCGAGAATCCTATTAGCCACCACGTCAGCGTGCGGCCAGCCAGGAAATAATCGTCCGTGGTTTTGGTGCGCCGGGCAAAATAGAAGCCAATGCCCACGATGAAGACCACGTAGAGTCCCACCATGAGAAGATCCAGTGGCGCAAGCTCAAACTCGGGCATTATACCTGCGGGAGGTTACCCTTCAATGGGTCTGCAAACCGGACCCTTGGGAAGCGCAATGGCGGCGCGGGCACGATCCTTCCCCTGCGCCAACAATTCACCGGTAAACAGAAAGGGATACAATTTCAAGAGATGGCGTTGCCCCGCCAGGATTCGAACCTGGAACCTCCTGGTCCAGAGCCAGGCGCTCTGCCAATTGAGCTACAGGGCAAGGGCGGGCTTAATGCTGATACCGGATTGTCGGTTCCCTCAGTGGCCGGCAGGCCGTGCATCAACAGCAGCAGCAGGAAGGCCTCGCCATGCGCACAGCTGCGCAGCGATGCGCTGCCGCACATTCTCCCGCAGCGCAGAGGTATCAGAAGACTTAAGGCCTTCCGTCAACACCGGTGGCAGTACCCGCAATCGCACATATGCACGGCCGATGCGCCAGCCCATACCCGGCAGGGTATCCTGGGACCCGTCTATGACCAACGGCAAGACCGGAACCTGCGCCTTGATAGCCAGCCGAAACGCCCCGTCCGAGAAAGCCCCGAGTCGACCGTCGCGTGAGCGTGTGCCTTCGGGGAAGAACATCACGGAGCACCGGTGCCTGAGGTAGTTGCGTGCAGCAACCAGGACACGCGCTCCGCTGGCCTTGCTGGACCGATCAAAGGGCAGGTCCCCTACGATTCGCATCAACCATCCAACAAAGGGCACCTTCAGGACTTCCTTCTTCGCCACCCACTTCATCTCCCATGGAAGGCAGCTTATGATCGGGATGTCGGCCTGCGACAGGTGGTTGCAAACCACTACGTAGGGGTTTCTGGGATTCTCGATGCGCTCCCCGTCGATTTCGATTCTCCAGGCACGACTGACCTTGGTCATACACCATCCAAGGCGCCTGAAAAAGCGACCACAGTTATAGTGCGCCGGATCGCGGTCGACCAGGCGGTAGATGCCTACCAAGGGCAGAAACAGCACAAAGAGCCCGGCAATACCGACCCATGTCAATACCGATTCCGTGCGCGAGCGCATCCCCTACACATGCATTTTGGGTCTGCAAAAATAAGGAACCCCAAAAACTTGGGCTGTGCATTCTTTGCTGCCACCTTGCACGGTCTGGAATCAGCCGGTACCGATTGCTATTCGCCAACTCGGAATAGCGAAAGACCGGCGATGCCAGGTCATGAGGCTAGCGCCCAGTTTCGAAGGGCGACAAATTCAGAGGCGCATGGAATTTCATTGCACCCTTTGCTCCCACAACGGTAGCGTCGTCTCCCCGTCGCTGCCAGCACTTGGATTCGCAGAGGTCTGCTGCGATCCTGCGCTCGGGGCACCGCCAGGCCATATGCCGGAAGCGGTACGCAACAATCTGAACGCCCGCTACAGCCAAAGCCAATTGGCCTGAAACGCCCACGGCTCCGCGCACCAGGCGCCACTACCAATCGGTGCCAACGCTAGGTGACCTTGCCGTGATCGTCGCAGTGTTCGCCATGTGGGTGATGCAGGTGCCCGTCCACCAGAAAATCCGTGTGGTCACCATGCGGCACCGCTTCATGCCCACATCCCGGGCCATGCTGATGGCCCGGGACGTGCCCTGTACATCCGTGTTCAGGCGTGCAGGCATCAGGATTCTGTTCGCTCACCTCAATCACGTGCTCATCGTAGTGGCCGCCGTGGTCATGGTGCAGGTGCCCATCATGCAGGTAGTCGATGTGGTCTCCATGCTGTATGGCAGTATGCCCACAATCCGGCCCATGCTCGTGATCATGATGAGCATGGTGGTGGTGTCCGTGGCCATGGCCGTGGTCGTGGTGATGATCGTGGTCCAGGCCTAGAGTATCCTTGATGCGACGGATAAGCGAAGGCCTGACCTTACGCGTCCCTACTCGGGCGTGCAAGTGATCCACGTGGTGGTCTTCCGTACACCCCGCAGGCGACGTCTCCAGCTGCAACGTGATGTGCTGGATGCCAAATTCGTCGACGGCAATCTTGCGGAGACTCTGCCTCAAGTCCTCAACTTCACCAATATCCAGCGCAGGATCAACAATCACGTGTGCCGTGAGCACATCATAGCCCGGCGCCAGGTTCCAGACATGCACGTCATGTATCACCACGACTCCGGGCGTTTCCTCCATCTCGCTGCACAGTCTGTAGACATCCACATGCTCAGGAACGCCCTGCAACAGAACATTGATAACCTTGCCCAGCAAGCGCCAGGTGCTGAGTAGTATCAGAAGGCCGATGATTACGCTCAATATTGGATCTGACAGGTGCCAACCAAAGGCCCATACAAGTACCCCGGAGACCACGACTCCGATGGAGCCGAGCAAGTCCGCCATGACGTGCGCAAAGGCTCCTTCCACGTTAACGCTGTGCTCAGCCGACCGGTGCAGCATCCACGCCGCTACCAAATTGACCAGCAATCCGACTGAACCCACGGCCAGCATCAGCCCGCCTTCAACCTCCGGTATGTCCATGAACCGGTGGTATGCCTCAAATACTACCCATGCAGCAATAAGCCAGAGCGTCAGGGCGTTGGCCAGCGCAGCCAGAATCTCCAGGCGATGGTAGCCGAACGTCCGTTCGGCGGATGCCGGCTTGGACGCAAAGTGCAGTGCAACGAGAGCGAATCCGATAGAAGCTGCATCCGTCAGCATGTGCCCGGCGTCCGCGATCAGGGCCAAACTTCCCGAGAGGATACCCCCGACCACTTCGACGAACATGTAGCCGACAATAAGCAGCAGCGCACTCGTCAAGCTCCGCTTGCTGGCACCACGTAGGTCATGATGATGACCTCCGAGGCCATGGTGATGGTGATCATGGCCATGGTGATGGCCGTGCCCGTGATCGTGGCCATGGTGATGGTCGTGCCCGGGATCGTGCCCATGATCGTGCCCATGATCGTGCCCGTGGTCAGGTTCTGAGCCCATCACATTATCTGTTTTCTTGCACAGCGGAGGGGATATCGCGAAATAAGGCGCCGTGACCGCATTCGATTGGCGCGGATAACTCTGCCCTTGGGCAGAATTGGAAATGTACTCGGAAAGCTGGTCCCTTGTCAATAGACCCCTAGTTCGCATTCCATCAGGTTCTTTCGGACCAGAGACAGTGCAGACGGAGCTATCACTGCGGACATCCGCCACGATTCCTCGGCAGCATCGCCAGCCTGGTGACCAAAAGCACATGTTTCGGTTGAAGGGCGCCTCGCGTACATACACCTTTCGCCACGTCTTGCATATGAACCGCTTCCATTGCTTGCTTTCAGGGCCATTAGTTTATATATATCAGGTGCAGGTGTTCTGGGGGCGGCCCCGAGCAGGCATCGAACTGGACTAGTGTGAGAACACGGCTAACGTTTGCGAAGTACAACGCGCTCCGAATTGTCTAACCAACTCTTAACCGCCATGTCTGACCATCACACACATGGAGATCACGACCACCAGCACGGGCCGGACTGTGGTCATACCGCCATCAAGCACGGCGACCACACCGACTATTTGCACGACGGGCACCTTCACCATGAGCATGGTGGTCATTACGATGAGCATTCCTTGTCGGTGACGGACGCCAATCCCGACGCATGCACGCCCAGCCACAGTTGTGAAGGCCACGCCGACGATCACAAACATGGCCCTAATTGCGGACACGAAGCAGTACCGCATGGTGATCACACGGACTATCTCGTCGGTGGACACCTGCATCACCCGCATGGCGGCCACTGCGACGACCACGGCGCGGTCTAGCTGGTACGCATAGCCTGTTCGGAGCATTGGGCAGTGCTCCAGTGCCCGTGAGAATCGGAAGCGTTGGGCGGGTACGCAATGCGGCGTTGCGTGGATTTGGCGTAATGCCGGGGATGGTGATTGGCGGCTTCTTGGCGGGGGCACAATGATCCTTCTTTACGCGTCGCTCGCGGCCCCTGTTGTCGGCGCAGGTCTTTACGGCTGGCTTCATGGCTTGCCGAGAACGGCTCGTGCGTTCGACGCGTGCATGTATGTTCTCGTCCCGCTGCTGGTGGTCTGGCAGGTAGTGGAGCATTCTTGGTCAGACTACGGGTTACTCGCCATAGGCGTCATGGCCTTGGGGTTGGCGCTACCGCTGTTTATTGAACGCATATCTCATTCGCTTGCACGTCATACGGACAACCTCGCATTAACCATTGGTCTGTCCGGGCTGCTTCTTCATATTTTTCTAGAGGGCGCAGCCCTGTCCCTTGAAGGAGCCGGATTCAAAGCAGCTATCGTTGCGCACCGGCTTTTGGTGGGACTCATGATTTGGTGGCTACTTAGGCCGCGATTTGGTTTCTGGATTGCGTCCGGCGGGCTTGGTGCCACGATAGCCGTAACGGTCGCGGGTTTTGCGTTGGGTACACAATGGTTTGCCGACGGTGTGGGCACGCAGTTGTACGTTGCCTTTGTTGGAGGGTCGTTGCTGCATGTAGTGTTCCATCAAAGCAGGCACGACCACACCCACGCGCCGGGCTAGAACCACATTTGCGGTTTCAGCGCATCCCCAGGTTTCGCGGTCTTAATCGTGGCATTGTGGAAAGAGTCCGGCCCGGCGCCGGACTTGCCCGGCGCTCGCGTATCTGTAATCTGAATCGGACAGGTCTACTATTCGACGCGATTCTTGCCGAGCGCCATGCGGCGCCACCTAGCCCAAGTTTAACATTTGGCTGTGTAACAGGTTGTAAATACGTGACTTCCAAATTGTTCTGGCACTACATCGGCCGACAAGGTGAGATTAGTGGTCCTTGATCATATGATTGTCTTGTGCATTGCCAGGGGCACCGGATCGATGCGCAGGGCGTCGTAAATGGCCCTGAGTTCTGTATCCGGCTGTGAGCTTGTGCGGACATGCAGGGTACGGCCGTCCTTGCGTTTGAAGACGCTGGTCGTGCGCACCTGGCGCCGAAGGATCCTCCGTAGCGTCGTCCAGCTGGAGCGTATTCCTTTCTTGCGCAGACGCTTACGGATCACCTGCACCAGCTGGTAGGCCAGCACCGTAATGAACAGGTGACCCTCTGCGCGGCGACCCGTGGAGTGGTAGATGGGCCTCAGGCCCAGCTCCGACTTCAGGGACCGGAACACCGCCTCCAGGTCGGTCAGCATCACGTACGTGCGCCAGAGCTCCTCCGCCGTGAAGTCCATTTCGTTGCTGCGCAGGCAGTAGACGCCGGGATCGGTCAGCATGGTGCCCGCCTTGGGCGCCCTCTTCCACGTGATGGACCTGGCCCGCTTGCCCTCCTCGTCCGCCAGTACTTCGACTTCATAGTGCTGCCCGATGCCGCCGAAGCGCTCCTTCAGCCGGCCAATGCGTTCACTGACAAGGTCCAGGCGCTTTTGCGTCTTCGGCCGGGCAAGCCCCTCGGATAGCTTGCCGAGGGCCTCCTCGAACCGCATGGCCTTCTGCTTCATGATGGCCTCCTCCTTCGCCACGCGGTCCCCGCTGCGGCAGTAGAGCCGCACCTCGTCGCCAGTCGCCTCCCGGTACACCCTGACGTCACTGCCCGAGGACGTCTCAAGCGCCTCGGCCTGCTCCTCGTCAAACGGCTTCCTGCGCTCTCTCGATACGACGATGTAGCGGTAGCCCTCCTTGCGCAGCCAGTCTATGCGCTCCTGCGTGGCTACGCCCCGGTCCATCACCACGCGCGCGCCCCTGGGCGCCTCCAGCGACTGGAGCATCTCCCGAAGCGTGGACGGCTCGTGTACGTTGCCCTTGAAGATCCGGCTGCGACGCACGAACCCGCTGCCGTCCACTACCAGCGCCAGCGTAAGCAGCACACAGCCATGACGCTTCTCCTTCGAGCGGCCGCGCGCCGCCTTGTCGATGCCCTTGCCGCTGCCTTCCAGGAAGCTGTTGGTCAGGTCGTAGAGCGTCACCGTGGGCACAAGGTCAAACAGGTCCAGCGCGCGCGCAAAGAGGTGGTCCTCTATGGCCTTGCGGTGCTTGTACAGCATGTCGCTGGACCGGTAGAGCTGCATGGCGGCCATCTTCTCGAAGCTGCACCCCAGGAACTCGTCCAGTCCGCTGGCAGCCTCAAGCCACTTCTTCGTGGCATGTTCGCTGGCCGGCTCGGCCAGCCGTCCCATGATGGAGCCTATGGCCGCATGCCGAAGGCCCCTGGCCATCCCAAGCTTCTCGAAGAGCTCGGGCAGGCCCAACTGCTCCATGGCCCAGAGCCCTGCATGCTCCACGCCCACCGATCGGGGACGGACCGTCTTGAGCGAGTGGATGTCGACGTGGTGCCAGTTGCGTGGCGGCCTGCCGCTCTTGTCCTCGGTCACGGCCACAGCCTTGCGCGCGCTCAACAGGTCTGCAATGCGCCGGGCCTCCTCTTCCACGGTCGCGGGAACGCCCATCGGAATCAATTCGAGCTGGTCGTTGAGCAGCGCCTCTACGCGATGACAGAGCGGCTGCCAGTATCGCTTGTCAATGCGGAAGTGGGCGCCGAGATTGAGCAGGGTCTTCTGCCGGACCTTGCCTCCGGAGCGCTCTGCCTGGCAAAGCCGGAAGGAGTAGTAGCGCCTGCCGTCGGCCGTGGTACGGGTAAGCGATCGTCGGATGAACATGCAGGGGAATATAGTGCGGGCTGGTATGTGGTCGCAATATCATCACTAACTTTATGGCACTACATTGGACAATCCAAATACCTGCACCCCAAAGAATGGCCACAAGTGGGAGCAAACGGCATCAAAACCGGGCAAACGAGGCCCCTGGAAGGGCCTCATCCCATCACGACCCCGCAGAATCCCTGGCGACTACGCTGACCTGCCTTCAATCTCGGCCGCCGAATGGTAAATATGGGCTAGGCCGTCGATCCTGCCTACGCCAGCCTGGCAGGCAATCCGACCTTCGCGAAATGTGGCGTGGCGTGGGCTAGCTGCTCACCCGCCGGGCGCGTCCTTGCGCCGACCCTCAAGCCAGGCATACAGCGACGGCAGCACGAACAGCGTCAATAAAGTTGACGTGATCAGACCGCCTATAACCACAGTGGCTAGCGGACGCTGAACCTCAGCGCCGGCGCTGGTAGCCAGCGCCATTGGCAGGAATCCCAGGCTGGCGACAAGTGCGGTCATCAGTACAGGGCGCATTCGGCGTTCCGCACCTTCACGAGCCGCCTCCAGTGCCGTAGCGCCCTTTTTTCGCGAATCCGTGAAATAGGAAACCATCACAACTCCATTCAGCACAGCAACTCCGAACAAGGCAATGAAGCCGACGCCCGCCGAAATGCTAAACGGCAACCCTCTTAGAAAGAGCGCGAGAATCCCGCCGGTAGCGGCAAGGGGAATGTTGACATAAATCAAAAGCGCCGGCGTAATCTCTCCGAATGCCATGTACAGCATAAAGAAAATCAGCAGCAGTGCAATGGGAACCACAACAGCCAGGCGCCGGCCTGCCCGGTTCATGTGCTCGAATTGCCCTCCATATGCCAGGGAATAGCCTTGCGGCAATTGCACGGAATCTGCCACAGCAGACCGTACGTCGGCCGCAAAGCTGCCGAGGTCCCGGCCACGGACGTTTGCCTCAACACTCAACCGGCGCTGGATCTGCTCCCGGCTGATCTGCGCAGGCCCTTCCTCCGTCCAGATCTCCGCAATCTGCGAAAGCGGGATCATGGCCCCGTCCGAAGCCGGGATGCGCAGGTTGGCAATCTGCCCGATATCCTGCCTCGCTTTTTCCGCAAAACGTACCCGGAGCGGGTACCGGGCCTGTCCTTCCAAGACCTCGCCTACCGTCGCCCCTCCCAGCGTCTCTATGACCTGAAGTACCTCTGCCGCGTTAATCCCATACCTTCCTGCCCGGTCGCGGTCGATCCTGACGCGCAAGAAGGGAAGCCCGGACGTCTGCTCGGCCTTTACATCCACGGCTCCCCTTATGTCGGCAACGACTGACTGAACTTCCTGGCCCAATCGACGCAGCTCCCCCAGGTCAGGTCCGTAAATCGTCACGGCCAGATCGGAACGAACCCCCGCGATCATTTCCTGCATGCGGAGTTCGATCGGCTGGGAATAACTGAATATGTTGCCCGGAACGCGCTGCTGCAGTTCTGCATCCATCTGCTCAACCAGCTCATCCTTGGACTGCGCCGTCTCCCATTCGCTCTTGTCCAGAAGGATGGCATAGATGTCGCTGGTCTCCACTCCCATGGGATCGGTCGGAATCTCTGCCTGCCCTGTCCGCGATACCACGGTTACCACTTCCGGAAACTCCAGCAGCACCTCTTCCACCAGCGTCGTGCTGTGCACCGATTCGGAAAGTGACACACTTGGGAGCCTCCATGCCTGAACCGCAATCGCCCCCTCGTTCAGCTTTGGCAGAAACTCGCCTCCCATAAACGGAACCAGCACCAGCGAAGCAGCAAAGAAGCCCGCGGCAATGAGCCCAGAACGGTGCGGATGCGCCAGGGTTGTCTCAAGCAGCGGACGGTACTTCTTGGCGAGCCAGGCTACTACGAGCGGCGTCTTGTGCCGAACTCGCTTCTTGAACAGCAGCATTGACAATACCGGCATCAGGGTCAGCGCCAGTATGAGCGACGCTATCAGGGCGAAGATGACCGTCAGCGCCATGGGGCGAAACATCTTGCCCTCGATGCCCTGCAGCGCAAGTATCGGCAGGTACACAATTATGATGATGAGTACGGCGAAAAACACGGGCCTTGCTACCTCGCGTCCGGCCCAAGAGATGACGCTGCTGCGAATCTGTCCGTCGCGTGCGCGATCCAGGCGCCGCATAATGTTCTCCACCATCACGATCGACCCGTCGACAATCAGGCCAAAATCAATCGCGCCAAGACTCATCAGATTGCCCGTGAGCCCGGCCTGGACCATGCCCGTGAACGCGCACAACATGGACAGCGGGATCACGATTGCGACCATCAGGCCGCCACGCAGACTGCCCAGGAAAAGCAGCAAAACCGCAATCACCAGCAGCCCTCCTTCCACCAGATTCTTCTGGACAGTTCGAACGGTGCGCCGTACCAGGTCTGACCGGTTATAGTAGGTTTCGATGGTTACACCTTCTGGAAGCGTCGTTGCGATCTGGGAAAGCTGCTCCTCTATCCGCGCGGTAACAACGCGCGGATTCTCCCCCAGTAGCATCATCACCACGCCCGTTACTATTTCTCCCCGGCCATCGCGCGTGACTGCGCCCTGGCGCACCATCGGCGCCAGGGCGACGGTCCCAAGGTTGCGCATGTAGATGGGCGTACCATCCTCGGAGGTCATTACCACGATATGCTCGATATCCTCTATCGTCGTAACCAGACCTTCTCCCCGGATCACATATTGCTCTTGAGCCCGCTCGATGTAAGCGCCTCCCGCGTTTGCATTGTTCTCGCGGAGCGCATTGAATATCATTTCCAGCGACACTTTGTAGGAGACCAGTCGGTCAGGATCGAGCTGTATCTCGTACGTCTTCAGTTCGCCCCCGTACGAGTTTACCTCAACTACGCCCGGCACCGACTGTAGCTTCAGGGCAATCTCCCAATCCAGAATGCTTCGCAGTTCCATCGGATCGTAGCCTTCACCCCGCACCTCGAACTGGTAAATCTCTCCGAGCCCCGTGGTTATGGGGCCCATGGTCGGTGTGCCGTAGCCCTCCGGAATCAATTCACGGGCCTCCGGCAGCCGCTCCATTACAAGCCGCCGAACAAAGTAGATGTCGAGTCCTTCCTCGAAATAGATGTAGACGGAAGACAGTCCAAAGCGGGAAATAGATCTGATATTTGTGATTCCCGGCAATCCGCTCATCGCCGACTCGACCGGGAAAGTAACGTACTGCTCAACCTCGACCGGACCGAGACCGGGCGACTGGGTCAGGACGGTAACCTGGTTGGGCGTCACATCCGGCACAGCATCTATCGGGAGACGGAACATCGAATAGACGCCAATGCCCGCCACGATTACCGTGCACGCCAGCACGGCCACCCAGTTGCGGAGGGAGAATTCGACAAGTCGGTGCATGACCTGCCTAGTGCGAGTGACCGATCCGCCCTAGAAGCGACTCCGTCTTCAGATAGAAGCTTCCTTCCGCGACGATTTCCTCGCCGGAATGCAGGTCACCGGACAATCCCACCATGCCTGCAGCCACCGATCCCATTGTGACGTCGCGGCGTGCAAAGGTGTCGGGCGAGGTTCGGACAAACACCACCGGCTGACCGTCTATGTGCTGTACTGCTTCAATTGGCGCCGCGATAGATGAAATAGCGTCTATCGAAGGAATGGTTACGGAGGCAAACATTCCGATCTTCAGAGCAGCGTCCGGATTGGGAACTTCGCACCTGACGTGCGCTGCCCGCGTACTGAGTTCAATGGTGTCAGATACGTACGTGCTGCGACCTCTGAATACACGGTCGGGATATGCGTCCACGCGAATTGCCACTTCCGCCTCGGCCGGCAGCCGGCCAATATCATAGGCATACACGTCAGCAAGTACCCACACCGTGGAGATGTCGGTAATGGTCAACAGCTCCCGATCAGGCGATACGAGATCGCCGAGCGCCAAGGCATACTCGGTCACCACGCCGTCGAACGGGGACCGGATGACATTCAGGGAAAAATCGTGACCCGGATGGGTCGTCGGTTCGGCCTCATCAGCAGCGGCGAACGAGACCAGGTTCCGGATCTCGTCTTCCGACAGCCCGAAGCGCCGTAGCCGCTCCTCGATCCTTTCTGCCTCTGCGCGGGCACTAAGCCGGGCTGCCCGCGCGTTCTCAAGTTCAGCGCGCCGCAAGTCGAGCGTGGCCTCGGCAATGGCTTCCAGCTCGATCAATCGCTGTGCCCTTTGGTAGCTGCGCTCGCGCACCTCTACGGCTACGTCGGCCTCTCCAAGCGCGGCCACGGCGCTCCGATACTCACCAACATGGTCCCCAAGCGCCACATTGTCATACTCCACCAGCGGCTGCCCCGCATGCACTCGGTCACCCAAATTTACGTAGATGCGCCGTATTACCCCTGCGGCCAACGGGCGAAGGTGTACCTGTCTCGATGGAACCGCGTTAATGACTCCCGTCACCTGTAGTGGCACCGGGTGCTCTACGTGTTCAAGTGTATGATAGGTCAGGCCCGCGTTCTCCTGGGCCTCCAGCGAAATCTGCAAGCCAGCCTCAGCGCTGGCTTCTACTTCCGCCTCCGCCTCGTGAGCGTGATCATTCTCGGATTCGCTGTGCCGACCACAAGCTGACACCACCATAGCTAGGATTATCATGCTCAGCCACGGGTACCGCCGCCACAAACCCGGCACCACCTCGACCGCTAGAGATCTCGCTAACATCACACCTCCGCTCCCCAGAGCTGCGCGGCGAACGAATTGAAACAGCCCTTCCCTCCGGCATGCCAATGATTTGCGGGCAATGCTGGGAGAGTAAGCAGAGCCGCCAAGATTTCCAGGCATTCCGCTATCCACCTTGAAGCCAATCGCAGATACCGCCGTGAGGGTAGATCATTGGGATTCCCACGGTCAATGCTCAGGTCGAGTCTAAGCCCGTTGATCCGGCACCCAACCTCATGCTCTTTGCCAAGATAGGAAAGCACGGCTTAGCGGTTTGCAGTCCGGTTCGACGCGATGACTGGCAGACTAACGGTAGTCGTCTGCGTACGCACGACACCGAAGCAACCAGGCGAGTAGTTTGGTCATTCGCGTGTGCGCGGATTTCGAGCTCCTTTGATACACGGCTGGGGACATTCGAATGCCAGGTCTTGGAAGATTCAGGAGATTCTCTTCTGAGAACCTGCAAACGCGCAGAGCATCTGCGTCGTACTTCAGAGAACACGTCCCCTGACGTACGTATCTGAATCCGCACACGGGGTGCATGTAAGCACCCGGGGCTCAGCGGCTCCGTGCATGATTTCGGTCAAGAGGTGACCCTCACGCGGATCGGAGACCCCACTGCACCTTGGCTCGCTGGGGCGTCCTCGCCCGAATGTGTACTGGGGCTAAAAAGGCGCATCGGCGCGATCAATGCGGAATCCCGCACGGCCAGGAGGCTGGCAGCGACGCGCTACACCGGCTTCGCCCGCTTGTCATGCTATGGGTACCGAGCCAAGACCCGGGCGATTTAGACGGCAAGACCGAACCACTATAGCCGCGGCTACCTGGCATCGCAGACGACAATGACAGGAGCGGACCTTAGATTCAGATTGATGTTCAAACCGGGGCAACATCGGACAGCTTCGCAGTCACTCTTGGAAACCGGGCTCGGTCATGGAAACTAGTACAGGCACAACCTGGCGAAATGTATTTTGCGCGCCGCGTCGCACGGCGCCTCCAAGTATCCCACCAGCCAGGATACCGTCCCTTTTGTTTACAGGTACACGTCACCGGCCCGCCTGGTACGCAACGAATGCGGGGACCTGGCTTATCGTATCGCTGGCGTGGTGCGCGTTCTGTAACTTGACCGTTGCGTCCGGATGGAGTCAGCAGGTAGAGCTTCCCAGCGAGCTTCCCTTCTCTGTTGCGCTGCAGATTGCGGAAGCGTCAAACCCTGCATTCATAGCTGCTCAAAGCCAGGTGGACATTGCCGTAGCCGATGCGCGAGCGTCAGCCCGCCGCAGCAACCCGGTGCTATCGGTCGAGGGAGAGGAGTACGCCGCCTTTGATACCGCGTTGCCCGATTTTTGGGACGAACAGGCACTGATCGTCAGGCTTGATCAGGAGCTCGAAACGGCCGGCCAGCGGCAGATTCGCAAACGAGCTTCCCGCATCCTCGTAGAGGAGACACGATCCATAGAGTCCGAGGCCCGAAGACGGCTATTCCTGCAAGTAGGCAGGGCCTATTTTGGACTCGCCCTCGCACATGCCAATCTCGATGCAACGCGAGAAATGGTCCGGGATCTCGACCAGGTCATAGCGCTTACGGAGTCTCGCGTGAGTGAAGGAGAATCTGCGGGGATGGACCTTCGCCGCCTGCGAGTGGAGCGCTTGCACTTCATGGACGAATTGTTGGCAGCTGAGCTGGACATGTCTGCGGCGCAGGTAGCGCTACTGAGTCAGCTCGGGGTACCCGATGCCACGTTGGATCCGGAATCGCTGGATCCGTTGGATTCGCCGCCATTGTATGGCCTGGACGGAAGCGTAATTGCGTCCCGATTCGGAGTAGTTGCCAGTAGTGAAGCCCTGCTGGCGTACGCACTGGAATTGAGACCGGACTTGAAGGCCACCCGGCATGCGCGTGAACGCGCGCAATCTGAAGTGTCGCTTCAGCGGAGAATGCAATTCCCTGACATTGGCATCGGCGTTGGATACCGCCGCGATTATGGACACGGCGGCATGGACTTCGCCATAGAACTCCCGATTCCGCTGTTTGGCAATATCAACCCCGGAGGACTTCAGCGAGCAGTCGCGGAGTACCGGCGCGCTGAAGTGCAGGAGCTGGATTCCAGGCTAACCATAGCGGCCGAGTTGCGGATGGCCGCAGAGGCAGTAAACATTGGCGCTCAGCGCGTGACCCAGATGGTGGAGCAATTCGAGAGCACCGTGGGCGAGCTCAGCGCCGCCGTCCAGGCCTCATACGAACTCGGAGAAACCGCTCTCATTGACTTCCTTGACGTTCAACGTGAGCTTGCCGCCACGCGCCAAGTTCGCAATCGGGCGCTATACGAATTGCGCGTGAGCTTGCTTGACCTCGCCGGTGCGCTGGGACTGCCTCCCGCCTGATGTCACCGGCGCGAAGCTTGTCCGAGCGATTGCGGAGGAACGTTTTGCCCAGTACCATAGCCGCCGGCGACAGCTGACGGAGTCGCCTCGTCATGCTGCCGGCCCCGGGCAAAACGTTGCGCATTTGCGCACTCCAGTCCGGCGTCAACAGGTCCGCCCCGTAACTTTGCATTCCGAGTCGCTGCGCCGAAGAGAGAGATCGAAGCATAGTCCCGGAGCTCCAGCCAACCCCCTTGAGCGCTATCAGGTAGCTGTATCTGCCAGGCGGAAACGGAATCGTCAGCGCTCCGGTTCTATCTGCACGAGCAACAATCCGCCAGCTTGTCAAATCCGAACCGGCAACAGCCATCCCATTCGCGCTGGATGCGCCTGTGTCTGTCACTTGCCAGACGCGGGCAAGGAAACGTCCATCCGAATCCCTTGGTCGGGGCCGCGATTGTCCGCGAGGACGGATTGCTGCTGGGCGAGGGATGGCACGCAGAATATGGCGGTCCGCATGCAGAGGTGCATGCGATTGCCGATGCCATCGGACGCCACGGTGCCGCAGCGCTGAAAGACGCCATCCTGTACTGCAACCTGGAACCCTGCAACCATTTCGGACGGACGCCGCCGTGTACGGAAGAGATCCTGCAAAATGGCATCCCGCGCGTGGTCATTGGATGCACCGACCCGAATCCGAAGGCCTCAGGTGGCATGGAGCGTCTCCGCAGGCATGGCGTGGAAGTTACATTCGGAGTCGAGGAAGGCCGCTGCCGGCGCCTGAACGAGGCATTCCTGCACAGCATGGCTACACGAAGACCTCTGGTCTGCCTAAAGGTCGCCCAAACACTAGACGGTCGCGTAGCAGCGGCCGATGGCACCTCCAAGTGGATCACTGGAAAGGAAGCGCGCAGCCGTGTGCACGAGTGGCGAGCCCGGAGCGACGGCGTCCTCGTAGGGGCCGGAACAGCGAAGCGGGATGACCCGTCGCTGACCGTCCGGCATGTTGAAGGGAAGAATCCGCGACGATTCGTTTTGGACCGCACCGGCTCTCTCCGAACCAGTCTGAAGCTCTTTACCGACAGCCACGCGCACCGTACTACAGCTGTGGTAGGCGAAGGGGCGCGTCCGCAGTACGCCGCTTCTCTCAAAGCGGAAGGAGGCCGCATCCTGCAGATCGCGGAGCACAAAGGGCACCTCGACCTGGAGGCACTACTGGAAACCCTGGCTTCTAAGGACGGACTTCAATCGCTTCTGATAGAAGCGGGGCCGCGCCTTGCAACTGCACTGCTCAGAGCTGACCTGGTCGATCGTCTATACGCGTTCTTGGCTCCCGCAATTCTGGGATCAGGCCTGCCGGCCATAACTGACCTGGGAATCGCAACACTGGCCGGCGCCCTGAATTTCGTGGAGCACAGCTGGGAACCCATTGGCCGCGATTGCCTTTTTGTTGGCAACCTGCGGCAGGCCTGACAAGACCACCAACATAAGCAATCTGGATTGTTCACGGGAATCGTAGAAGCAGTAGGGCAAATCTCACGTGCCTGTGCGGAGGGCGGGGCCAAAAAGATCCGCATTGAGACAGATCTGGCGGCCGAGCTTGCGATTGGCCAGAGCATCGCGGTTAACGGGGTTTGCCTGAGCGTTTTGTCCGCGACAGAGCAGGAATTCGAGGTAGTGGCTGTCGAGGAAACCCTGAGAAAGTCAACGCTGGATGCGCTGCAGGCCGGAACACCCGTTAATCTCGAACGGGCCATGCGGCTGCACGACCGCCTTGACGGCCATTTGGTCCTTGGACACGTGGACACGACTGCGCCCGTTAGCCGGCTCTCTTCCGCCCGCGGCTCGCGGCTCTACCGGGTGCAGCTGGGTGAAGCGCAAATGCAGTATGTCATTCCCACCGGCTCAATCGCCCTGGACGGAATCAGCCTCACCGTTGCCCGCCTGGACGAATCGGGTATTGCCGTATCCATAATCCCGCACACGTACGAGCACACGGCCTGCTCAACATGGGCGGCTGACCGACTTGTGAACGTGGAGTTTGATGCCGTGGGTAAGTATGTTGCCCGCCACATGGAAAGGACTGGGACCCTATTCCATTGACGTAACCGACAGCGATTCCACGTGGACGTTCAGCGCGTGGTTGATTCGCAGCCCCGCCATACCGTCGGTCTGGACAGCAGAGCGTGCCAGTCGCGCTACCTCGTGGCCGTTGACGAAGAAGCCCACGTCTTCGCCGCCTACCTCCACGGCGAGCGTGTTCGCGACCGAACCCTCGGAGTCTGGACCGAAGGTCACAATGTTGTCATTTGCTGACCAGTCACTGATCACATTCGTCGCCTCCCCACGGCGATTCTTCACCAGGAACTCTCCTGAATTGCGCAGCAGATAGTAGTCATACCGAATGTCGTCGCCTTCGAGGTTACTTCCGCCGAAAAACAGGCCGAAAGCCTCTCGCCTCTCGCCTGGGTCGAAGAGGTGTATTTTGGCCTCAAGGCGATACTGGCCGCTCGCCTCCGTTTCCGGATGATAGAGGATCGCTGCCGGTCCGGTCGTGATGTGCCAGCCCGGCGTCATGTTGACGAAATAAATGTGCGCCGATTCCTGGTCCTCTCCGACAACCAGGTCCTCCATGGGGCGGTCCGTGCGTACCATCCAGTCGCCTGGCGTAATCAGGTTTTGGTCCTCGGGATGGTTCGGACTGGGCTGGGCGTGCAGCGCAAGGGGCGCCGCGACGAGAATGAAAACGGCTACTAGTCGGTGCATCGGGATTCCTGGACCTTGGTGACGGATGGACGCTATCAAAATGTACGAATTCCGATCGTGATCCGTGCGCCCGGTGCCTGCGAACTACTCCGCTGTCGTTGGCGTTTGCCCGTCTGTTGTCCCCGGCCCAGACTTTAGTGCATTGTTGCTCGACATTCCCGTATTGAACAATCCCGGCGCAGCGACGACGCACCCGGGTAGGAGGCAGGTTTACCTGGAGACCTACGGGTGCCAGATGAACGTTTCCGACTCCGAAATCGTCGCCTCCCTGCTGCTGCGGGACGGCTTTGGGATTACGCGGGATGCCGGAGCCTCTGACGTAGTACTTATCAATACCTGCGCCATCCGCGAAAACGCCGAACAGAGAGTGCGGCGCCGACTGGATTACTTTCGCGCCCAAAAGCGCAGGCGCAAGGGTCAGCTCACGATCGGCATCCTCGGATGCATGGCGGAGCGGCTGCGCCACCGGCTCTTGGAGCAGGAGCGCCTGGTGGACATAGTCGTGGGGCCGGATGCCTACCGGGACCTCCCGCGCCTGCTGGACGAATCGACCCGTACCGGACAGACCGCGGTCAACGTGCAGCTTTCCCGTGAAGAAACGTATGCCGACGTTGCGCCCGTCCGGTATGACACCAACGGCGTGAGCGCCTTTGTGTCCATTATGCGTGGCTGCGACAACATGTGCTCGTTCTGCGTGGTGCCCTTCACCCGCGGCCGAGAAAGAAGCCGCCCCGCATCGTCCATTCTCAGGGAATGCGAGGAACTGGTCGAGGAGGGCTACCGGGAAGTCACGGTACTCGGACAAAATGTCAATTCGTACCACGATGGCGAAGCGGATTTCGCCGAGTTGCTGGAACGGATCAGCCTGCTCTCGGACGATCTGCGGGTACGCTATTCGACCAGCCACCCCAAAGACTGCTCCGACAGGCTGCTGCGCGTGCACGAAAGGCGGCCGAATGTGTGCAACTTTATTCACTTGCCTGTTCAGCACGGCAATTCGGATGTGCTGCACAGGATGCGCCGGGGCTACACAGTGGATTCGTACAAGGAGCTGATTGCGCGTGCCCGGGCTGCCGTACCCGGCATTTCGTTCTCCACTGACATCATTGCCGGCTTTTGCGGCGAGTCCGAGGCTGAACATCAGGATACTCTCGCTCTGCTGTCGGAAATCCGGTACGATCACGCATTCATGTTCATGTATTCGGAGCGTCCGAATACGTATGCGGCGCGCAAATTCCGGGATGATGTACCGGAAGACGTAAAGAAACGGCGTCTGACGGAGATCATTGCGCTGCAAAACAGCATTGCGCTGGAGCGCAACAGGCGGGAAATAAGCAAGACGCATGTCGTTCTGGCAGAGGGGCCGAGCCGCCGCAGTGATGATCACTATTGCGGCCGAACCGATACCAACAAGATGGTCGTGTTCCCACGGCGCCGCGCGCGCGCCGGCGACTATGTCAGGGTTCGTGTTCGCGACTGCACATCGGCTACACTATTGGGCGACTCGATCGGCGCGCAAGTCTGACTGCCGTGAGCTCGGGCGGGGCGGTGTGCATTTCCACGAGGCCCGCGACCGCGCCTTGCTTGCATCGTTAGGCATCCCGACCGGAAGTCCGGGATGATACGCCTGCGCCTCTTCGCCCGGCCTACCTTCCCTTACTTGCAGGCACCAAGAACCTCAAGAGGCGTTATTTGCCGCGTAGTAGCATGCATGTGGACCGCACGACATGGATCGCCAGGCCGTTCAGGAGCGCTTCGGAATCATTGGTACTTCAGCTGCCATCGGGAAGGTCATAGACCGAACGCGTCAGGTGGCCCGCACTGATATCACGGTGCTTATCGAGGGGGAAAGCGGGGTCGGAAAGGAATTGATTGCGCAAGCCATCCACCAGATCAGCCCGAGAAAGCACCGGCCGCTAAAGATCATCAATACGGGCGCCATCCCCGAAGGGTTGATAGAGTCCGAGCTCTTTGGAGCTGAAAAGGGCGCGTACACGGGGGCCTCCGAGCGACGCACGGGGCTGTTCGAGGATGCGGACGGGGGCACGATCTTCCTTGACGAAATCGGCGAGATGCCTGCGGCCTCCCAGGTGCGCCTGCTGCGTGTGCTGGAAACGGGCACTTTCAACCGCGTAGGCTCTTCCGCCGTGCGTACGACCGACGTGCGCGCTATTGCGGCCACGAACAAGGACCTGGGCCGCGAAGTGGCCGCCGGTCGCTTCCGAGAAGATCTGTACTACCGGCTTAGCACCGTCATTATCCGCATTCCGCCTTTGCGCGAACGAAAGGAAGACATCCTTCCCATCTTCGAGTCGTTTCTATTCGAGCTGTCACAGAAGTACCGCACGCCTCTTCGGTCCCTGCAGGATGACGCCCGGGAGCTTCTTGTCCGCTATCGATGGCCGGGCAATGTACGAGAATTGCGCAATGTCGCCGAGCAGGCTGTAGTCCTTCACCGCGCAAAGACCGTCGATGCGGCCGCATTGCGCCAGTTTCTTCGCGGTGTTTCCGCCGAGGCTGTAACTGCCGTTTTGCCCGTGGCTCGCGGCGCTGCGGAAGACCGGGGAGATCTGCACGAACGGGAACTGATCTATCGGGCCCTGCTCGAGCTCCGCATCGGTCTGCGAGAGTTGAAAACGGAAATGACCTCCGTGGCCCAGATTCTGCGACACCTGGCCATTCGCGGAGATATGCGTCAAGAGGAGACGGCCAATCACATGGCCGACATTCCGCTTCTACCGGGAAAGGACGAGCAAGCGCAGCTGATCGAGGATACGACTTACGAGATCGCTTCCTCTGACGAGTCGCAAAAGGATGCGCCGCTGACCGTCGACAACCAGGCATCTCTACCGACCCTCGAAGACGCCAAGCGTGAGCTGATTACGAAGGCACTGGCCGTGTACGAAGGCAACCGGCGCCAGACCGCCAAGGCGCTGGGCATCAGTGAACGTACGCTGTACAGAACGCTCAAGGAGCTCGACGTGGAAGCATAATGCAGCGGTTCGGAGTCATTGTGAGCCTGCTGCTGTCGGGCTGCGGCTACTACAGCTTCAGCGGCGCAAGCATCCCTTCCCACCTGACGACCATCGCCATCCCGGTGGCGGAAGACAACAGCCTTAGCCCGCTGACGGCACTTGACCAAGCATTGACGGATTTGCTTGTAGACAGATTCGTGCGCCAGACGCGACTTGTGCTTACAACCGACGAAAGTGAGGCCGATATCCTGCTTACGTCACGGATCAGCCGCTACACCAATGCACCTACTGCGGTAAGTGGACAGGAGAGAGCGCAGTTCAACCGCGTTACGGTGACCGTATCGGCCCGTTACTACAACCGCGTCGACGACGACGTGCTGGAACGCTCGTTGAGCAACTTTGACGACTATGATCCGCTGCAAGGCGGACTTGAGGCCGAGGAAACGGCCGCGCTGGCGGCACTGGAAAGCATCGCGGACGATCTGTTTACTGCCGCAACCTCTAACTGGTAGTCCCGGAGGAATCGCTGCGGCCTGTAGCAAATGGTAGTCCTTTCCGTCTTGTATGCAGGAGCGATCGCGGCGCTTGTCTTGTACGGGACGAATCTCTTCTGGCTGGCCTGGGTCCACGCGCGGAGCGAAGGCGTTCGCAGACGTCCCCGCGTCAGCTGCTCGCCGGAGCCGCAGTCTCGCTGGCCGCGGGTTACCGTGCAGATACCGCTCTACAATGAGGCTCTGGTAGCGGAACGTGTTATTGACTCCTGTGCACGGCTGGACTACCCGGATCTGGAAATACAGGTCCTGGATGATTCGGTAGACGATACCCCAGCCATAGTCGGCGCTCGCGTTGGATACTGGCAGGAAAGGGGGATCGATATTCACCACCTGCGGCGAAAGCATCGAAAGGAGTACAAGGCTGGGGCACTTGCGTACGGCCTGAGCAAGGCAGCAGGAGAATTCGTAGCCGTATTCGACGCAGATTTCGTCCCTGAGTGCGACTTGCTAAAGCGCCTTGTTCCCGTATTCGGCAACGGGAGAATCGGGATGGTTCAGGCGCGCTGGACTCATCTCAATGCCGAAGATTCGGTCCTCACCCGCGTACAGGCCTACGGTCTGGACGCGCACTTTGCCATTGAGCAGTCGGCTCGCATGCAGGCCGGCTGCTTCATCAATTTCAATGGCACGGCAGGAATCTGGCGCCGATCATGCATCGAGGACGCCGGAGGCTGGCAGGGAGACACGCTGGCCGAAGACCTGGATCTCAGTTACCGGGCTCAATTGCGGGGATGGCAATTCCGGTTCTTGTCCGACGTTGAGGCACCCGCCCAGCTGCCGCGAAGTCTGCAGGCATATCGTGCGCAGCAATTCCGATGGACCAAGGGGGCATGCGAAGCGGCAATCAAGTTGTTGACGGGACTCTGGAGGTCGAAGCACTCTGCGCGTGTAAAGCTGGAGGGCAGCCTGCACCTGACATCAAGCCTCGTATATCCGGCCCTGACAGTGGCCATGCTCCTTCATGTGCCACTGCTTAGGATGGAATACATCGGGGACGGCCCGGGCCCCGTCTACTTCGCCGCAATGGGGCTTGGACTGATCGGCTTCCTCGGCTTCTTCCTTGTACAGGCCTTGGCCCAGCGGTCCTTGTATCCAGCCTGGCCCAAGCGCCTGCTGTTTTTTCCGGTATTCATGGCAAGCAGCATGGGCCTCGCCATCAGCAACAGCCATGCTGTCTGGCAAGCCGTCCGGAGGCGAAAATCCGCGTTTGTTCGCACCCCCAAGTACGACGCAGCAGACACCAGGACCTGGTGGCAATCCAGGTACGCGTACATGAGAATTACGCCTGTTTTGTATCTTGAACTGTTCTTTGCGCTGTACTGCCTGGCAGGACTCGCCGTTCTCCTTATGCAGCAGGACTGGGCTGCAGGCGTTTTCCAGGCCTGTTTTGCAGCCGCCTTTGTACTCATTAGCCAGTACAACCTTAGGGAAGCCTGGCTTCACATGAAGGCAGGCGTTGCCGCCGAATGAATCGCACGTCAGAATGCCGCTTTATTCGTTGACTCAGGCCACTTCGCTCATTGCCAAGGGCCACGCCCAGTACGTTCTGCAGGAACTGGCCACCTGGACGGAGGAGCGACCCCTGGATCTGGCAGCGCGCTATGTGCTCGCCCACGCCTACGAGTCCACCGGACAGTGGCCCGAAGCGGAGGCCGTCTGGCAGGACGCAAAGCGCCTTGTACTTGAACTAAAGGCGGAGCGGAATTCGCGGGCACTGCAGGCGAGGGTAGTCCACTTTGAAGTGACCGACGAACTCGAAGATGCACTGGAGATATTGTTGCGTCCTCGCCTGACCGGAGGCAGGGTGGATTCTGAACCCACCCACCAGAGCGAGGAAGAATTGCAGCACCTGATCCAGGAACTGGAATCGGCCAGAATGACGCGAATGCCGATCGCAGACGATTTTCCCGCGCCCGAGCTGGAAGATGATGTCGAGGGCATGGTGTCTGAAACCCTGGCGCGCATTCATGTCTCGCAGGGACAGCTGGCGGAGGCGGCAGACATTTATGAGCAGCTCGCTGCACAGCAGCCGGAAGACGCAAACCGCTTCCGGAAGCGTGCAGCCGAGCTGCGAGCGCAATCAGAGGAAGGCGATTCCTGAACTGCGGCCTGTCTGCACGGCGATGGCAAACGCCGAATCCCGGTCGCGGCTGGTAGCCGGACTAATGAGCGGCACCTCCCTGGACGGCATCGACGTGGCAATTGCCAATGTGTCGGGAAGCGGAGACGATCTGTGCCTGGAGCAGGTGGCGCATCTTGCAGTGCCGTATGATGCCTCGCTCCACAGGCTGCTGCACGAAGCCGCAACTGCCGATCGCTTCTCCGTAGAAGCGCTTTCCCAACTCAATGTAAGACTCGCCTACGCCTATGCGGAGGCCGTTCGGAGCGCGGCGTCATCGGCGGGGATCAGTGAAGACACCATTGACCTGGCCGGATGTCATGGACAAACCGTTCGCCACGTTCCGGATGCCACCCGTTGCGCCGGCCTGGACGTGAGGTCTACGCTTCAGATTGGTGACCCTTCCACGCTGGCCAATCTGCTCGGAATACCCGTTGTCGGTGACTTCCGTCTCGCAGACATTGCCGTCGGAGGCCAGGGTGCGCCCCTCGTTCCCTACTTTGACCACGTCATCTTCGCCGACGAAGCCGAGACTCGAGGCCTGCTGAATCTTGGCGGAATCGCGAATCTTACCGTCCTCCCTTCCGGTCGTGACCCTGCGCGGGTATACGCATTTGATACCGGACCGGCCAACATGCTTATTGACGCGCTGGCCAGCCGGTTTCTGGGCGCTCCCTTCGACAAGTCCGGCGCCGCAGCGGCCCGCGGCTTCGTGGACAGCGTGCTGCTGACCAGAGCCCTGCAGGACAGGTACTTTCAGAAGACCCCTCCAAAGTCCACCGGTCGCGAGCACTTTGGCGACAAGTTCCTTCGGAAATTCCTTGGATGGGGCAGGGATGCCTCGCCTGAGGACCTCCTGGCGACGGTCACGGAACTGACGGCTGCCTCAGTCTTCGACGCTTGTTCGCGCTACGTGTGCGACCGCCTGGATGTGCTCATCATCTCGGGGGGCGGAAGCCGGAATGGTCACCTCGTAGCAAGGCTTGCGCATTACTTCCACCCCGTGCCTGTTCGCTCAACCGTGGAATATGGCATTGATGCCACGGCCAAGGAGGCACTATGCATGGCCGTTCTTGCTCACGAAACCATGAATGCGGTGCCAACCGGCATGCCTGCCGTAACCGGTGCCGCCAGAGCTGCCGTCCTAGGCAAGATCTGCCTGCCGGCATAGGCCTGTGTGCAAGAAGCGGCAGAGCAGCGCACGGCCAGGAACGGAGAATTGCGCTCCGGCTCGCCAATCCGCCCGGTAGCGCGCACGCGGCGGCGTGCGGGGGCTCACTTCGGAAAAGGATGCTGCCTCGCTTGCGAATTGCCCGAAACGCAATGCGGCCCTTTCGGTTGACTGTCTTGTGGGGCTCGAAAGGCATGCGCCAGGAGGCAAAGGCAACACTGCAAGCTTCGCGTATTCATGAAGCCTGACTACCTGCAGCACAACTGGCGCTGGCGGCTCGCCATTGCCGCGATACCGATATGCCTGGCGGGCATCATGCTATCCTGGGATTTGTCCAGGAACGGACGGGGCGGGGCGGCCGACGCCGTATTCTTCCTTTCCTTGCTGCTTGCATGCCTGCTTTCCGTCGCCTGGTTCTTCCAACTCGCCAGTCGTCGCAATCCGCCTCTGGCCGCTTCGTCGATATTGCCCTCTTCGGACTGGCATCCCCGGCAGTGCATTGCCGACTTGGAACTGGTCGTTCGCAGCCGCAAGCGCGCGATTTGGGGTTTCGGCCTGCTGGTGGCCGTGATGCTGCTCCATGAGTTTGCGCCGGTCATAACAGGATCCCTTGAAAGGCTGCCGTATGTCGTAGATGGCAGGATTGTCGCGTCCTGGCTCTTGTTGAAAATCGCAGGGATGATACCAATGATGTTCTTGTTTGCGTGGGCGGCCTTCAGGTACGACAGCTTCTTTCGCCTGCATTACCGCTGGAGGGCCCGCAGACACGATGCGTTCCGCGACGGCGAGGTAGTGGCAGAAGCGCAGCGTCTTTACGATGAGCTGCGCCTGGCGAGTCCGTTGCCCCTTCGGCCGCGCGCCCTCGTGTAACCGTCAGGCCGCAGGTCTCCAAATGCACCCGGCAGCCACCCTGGCGCCGACTGCCAGCGTGCGTGAACCCAGAGCAGAGGTTACCACGCCGCCTCACAGCGCGCATCGGGCATGCCCGCAAGGAACTGGTCGCGCTGCCGCTTGCGCTCCAGCGATCCTATGGGCGAGCCCGGAGGCATGGAGAGCGGCACCTGGCCTTCCTCCACGCGGTATTCACGTGCCAGATACCGGTCAAGCTGGTCCATGACAAACCCGCGGTGTGCCACCGTGCGGATATCCCGCGACGGACCCGGATTCTCGACCAGCCAGCCGCGAATCTCGTGCAGCTTCTGCGTGGCCATCGCACGTGCCGCGGGAGCTGCCCGTTCGTTGGCGCTCAGATCCACCAGCTCGTCGACCCAGACCTGCTGCACCGCGCGCTGCAGCTCTGCATCGTATGCCTCGCGCGGTACGTCTGCACCCCACG
Organism: Rhodothermales bacterium; assembly: GCA_965207385.1. GTDB lineage: Bacteria > Bacteroidota > Rhodothermia > Rhodothermales > Bin80 > CAZXEU01. The sequence goes on along the minus strand of CBDBLZ010000021.1, from coordinate 714,680 downwards.
TGGCGCTGCTTACTACTTCCAGCACTTCCTTGAAGTCCGGCAGGCTGCTGTCAAAGTCCTGTTGATAGGAAAGGCGCGCAGCCCGTTCCGGGTGCACAATGGTCGACAACACGAGCCCCGCTACAGCGGCTGCGGGGGCGTACGGATCAACCGTTAGTCCCGTATGACCCGGAAACAACTCCCGGTGCTGTCCGAAGCCGGGAGGCCTTGGCGGGAGCTGCGTCCGGATGTTCTCCGGGAGGCGGAGCGCCTCGGGCTGCAGCACCGTCATGAGCGTGCTGAGGGCCGACCGCTGCGTTGCCGCCGGAACAGTCTCCGGCAGCGGCTCCGAGCCTCCTCGCAGCGCGTAGCTGTAACTGACGCCCCCGAGCAGCTTGGCCGTCGCTTCTATCTGGTAGCGATGCCTGAGATAAAGGGGCACGAGGGCTTCCTCCAGCAGCGCGAGCGGCCTGCCGCTTCGCACTGCACCGACTCCGAATCGCGCCAGCGCAATTCGCCGCACATGCATTTCGTCCTGGAGCGCGATGACCATGTCATTGCCGTTGTCCCAGAGATGTGCCGACGGATGTGCTGCGCCGCCAGGCCGGGCGTCCGCGTCCGTGATGTACTGCAGCCCACGGGCTCGCGCGCCATCCAGTATGCCTGAGAGCATGTCCTCTTCTGCCTCGCCCGTGAGTGGCTGTGCGTAGCCGAAGGCGATAGCCACGCTGTCCCATGCTCCAAGCCCCGGGGCATAGGCCTCTTCCAGGGAAATCGTGCCGGCCTCCGTGACGGTGGCAAGCGGAGCAGGGTAGTCCATGACCGAAGCGCGGCCCGAGTAGGAAGCCGCGAAGTTGTGGGACAGTCCCAGCGTGTGCCCAACCTCGTGCGCGGACAGTTGCCGTATGCGCGCCAGTGCCATGCGAAGCATCGGGTCGTCTTGTGGATCAATGCCGGACGCATTCACATCCTCGTACGGGGCGAGAAGACCTTCCGCAATGAGGTAATCCTGCCTGACGCGCAGGGATCCAAGCGTTACATGCCCCTTGATGATCTCCCCCGTGCGAGGATCCGTGACGCTCGAGCCGTAGCTCCATCCTCGTGTTGCCCGATGCACCCACTGAATGACGTTGTATCGGACATCCATGGGATCGGCCCCCTCCGGCAGCAACTGGACCTTGAAGGCATTGGTGAAGCCCGCAGCCTCAAAGGCCCCTTCCCACCACCGTGCCCCGTCCAGGAGTGCGGTACGGACAGGCTCCGGGGTGCCCGGATCAAGGTAGTACGTGATGGGCTCGACCGGGTCACTGATCTCCAGCGTGGGATCCTGCTTTACGAGCCGATGCCGCCTGATGTAGCGCCTGACCAGGTCTTCGCCGACAGGCGTGGCATAGTCCCGATATGAAACGGTCCCATAGCCGGACCCGGGGTGGAAGGCTCTCGGCTCGTAGCCCGGCTCGGGCAGCATCACAAAAGAGTGGCGAACGCGCAATGTGACGGCGAACGGATCTGCCGCCACTTCCCGCACATAGCTCCCCGGGTTCTCGCCAACCAGCGTGATACGGGCCTCCATCTCCGTGTTCCGGGGAAATGACCTGAGCATTTCCGGCACGGGGGCGCTGCGCGATCGCTCCAGGCTGTAGCTGCCCTGCCCCGAGGCCCTGAGGGTGCGCGCAGCCCCGTGAACATCCCGGACTATGAAGTCAGTGGCGTCGACCAGCACGCGTCCATCCTCCTCGGCGGCAATCTCGAAGCCCCAGAGGATGCCTTCAGCGAAAGCATCCCGGACGGCGCTTTGCTCGTGCGCATTCGTGCTTTCGGCCCGGTACCGGAGGTTGCGCCTGACAAGCAGCACCTTGTTGCCGATTCTCTCGAGGCGTACCAGCCGGGTACCGCCCAGCTGCCCCCTGTCCAGCCCGATGTCATTGGATCCGAGGCCCGCCGTCAGCGAGGAGACATACAGAAAATCCTCTTCAAATGCCTTGATTTCCAGGAATACCCTGCCAACCGCGACATCCCAGTACAACGGGAAAAAACCGTCCCTGTGATCAAAGCCGTCCGTTCTTTCCGCGATCGTAGGCATGTCTTGACCGTGCGCGGTCGCCGCTGCGAAGAAGAGAACGACTGCGCTTGCAATGCCCGTGTAAGTCTGCATGTCTTCTGCCTGGTTGCCCTTGTTGCGAATGAAACGGGCAGCAGGAGCGCTCCCCGCCGCACGGAGCGGCAAGGCACCCGGTCACGCTGGCCCGTTCAGGGATATTACCGCCCATGGATTTTCAGGATTCTGCCTGAATTCCCAATTTCTTTGCCTGCTAGCGGTCTGTCCGTCGGCCAACCCCGGTGCCGGGACAGCCGGAAGACACTATCTTTGGCACACTCTTGCGGACGAATCGTTTGATATCTGATGGAAACCAATGCGTCAGGCGGACAAGTCGTGCAGGTGCTTGGTCCGGTCGTCGACGTGGCCTTTGCCCCCGGCGCCGTTCCGGACATACTGGACGCACTGGAGGTAGATCGCGGAGAGCAAGGACTTCTTGTGCTCGAAGTCCAGCAGCACCTCGGCGAGAACCGGGTGCGGGCCGTTGCGATGGACTCCACGGACGGCCTGACGCGCGGCGACGAAGTCACGAGTACGGGACAGCCCATAGCCATGCCCGTCGGCCCGCATATCCGCGGAAGACTGTTCAACGTGGTCGGCCAGGCCATTGACGGCCTGCCTCAACCCGAGGCTGAAGGAAGCCTTCCCATCCACCGCGAGCCACCGGCCTTTGCGGATCTTTCGACCAGCGTGGAAATGCTCGAAACCGGCATCAAGGTCGTGGACCTCATACAGCCGTACGCCCGCGGTGGGAAAATCGGCCTGTTCGGGGGCGCAGGCGTGGGCAAGACCGTCCTCATCATGGAGCTCATAAACAATATCGCAAAGGCGCACGAAGGATTGTCGGTCTTTGCGGGAGTTGGCGAGCGAACCCGCGAAGGCAACGACCTGCTGCGGGAGATGATCGAAAGCGGCGTCATGCAGTATGGAACTGCATTCAGGGAAGCCCTGGAAGAAGGCAGGTGGGATCTCTCCACGGTCGACATGGACGTCATCAAGGAGAGCAACATCAGCCTGGTATTCGGCCAGATGAACGAGCCTCCGGGCGCACGGGCGCGCGTGGGCCTCTCCGGACTTACCATTGCGGAGTATTTCAGGGACCTTGGCGGCCGGGACGTGCTGCTGTTCATTGACAATATTTTCCGCTTTACGCAGGCCGGGTCTGAAGTCTCGGCTCTGCTCGGGCGCATGCCCAGCGCGGTCGGATATCAACCCACGCTTGCCACCGAAATGGGTGAATTGCAGGAGCGAATAACTTCGACCAGGAACGGATCAATCACGTCGGTTCAGGCCATCTACGTGCCGGCTGACGATCTGACGGACCCCGCACCTGCCACGGCGTTTGCTCACCTTGATGCCACTACCGTGCTCTCGCGGCGCATCGCCTCGCTGGGCCTGTATCCCGCGATTGACCCCCTGGATTCCAATTCCACCATCCTTGCTCCCCGCGTAGTAGGGGAAGACCACTATTCTGCGGCACAGGATGTCAAGCGCCTCTTGCAGCGCTACAAGGAATTGCAGGATATCATTGCCATCCTTGGCATAGACGAGCTTTCCGATGAGGACAAGCTCGTGGTTCAGCGGGCACGCCGCGCCGAGCGCTACATGAGCCAGCCGCTCTTTGTCGCCGAGCAATTCACGGGGCTGGAAGGCAAGTACGTCAGGATTCAGGACACCATCCGCGGCTTCCGCATGATCCTCTCGGGCGAACTCGACCATCTGCCCGAAGCGGCCTTCAGCTACAAGGGTGTCATCGAGGAAGTTATAGAGGACGGCGAGAGAATGATAGCCGAGGCCGAGGGCTAGATCCATGCCCGGCACGCTCAAGGTCGATATCGTTGCGCCCGACAGGCGCGTATTCCAGAGCGAAGCGTCTAGGCTGCGCGTTCCGGGCGAGCGCGGATCCTTCGAGATCCTCTACAACCACGCCCCCCTGATCGCGGCGATGGCAATTGGCCCGCTTGCCCTTACACTGGCCACCCGCGAGCAGCTCGCATTCGCCACCAGTGGAGGCTTTGTTGAGGTCATCGGCAACGTCGTCACGGTGCTCGCCGAGACCGTCGAGCCTGCTACCGAAATCGATGTAGACAGGGCGCGTGCAGCCGAAGAAAGGGCTCGCCAGCGGCTCGCCGAAGCCGGGCCGGACCTCGACCGGGAACGGGCCGAAAAAGCCCTGGAGCGCGCTCGAAACCGCACGCGCGTGGCCATGGGCCGTGTCGGTAGTCCGATTGCACAGTAGGCCATAACGCCACGCGATGCGGGCCGAATTGCGAGCAGGGCTGCGCCATTTGCGGCGCCGGTGCACCCGTGCGAACTTCCAATTGGCCGGAGACGCTCTGTCCAGGGCCAGTGCACGCCTCGGCGAACCTGCCAGGCGAGCGAGATTTTACGGGCACGCGAGGGCCGCAATGCGCTCGCAGCCTGTCGCCAACTACCAGACCCGAAAGCACTCTATCCAATGACGACGACACGGAAGCTACAGCCCGCAGTCCGCATTCGGCCGGTCATCAAGCGCGTGATGATAGGCACCGCACTGACCCTGCTGTCAGCGACGGCGGCCAGGCCCCAGGACAGCGGATGGACAACAGAGGCCAGGGGATTGATCTCGTTTGTCCAGGCAGGATTCCGTAACTGGCAGGAAGGTGGCACCAACTCGTTTGCCCTGTCAACGGGGCTTAACGCGAGGGCCGAGCGGGAGGCCAGTCCACTCAGCCAGGAGCACAGCGTACGACTCGGGTTCGGCCTCGTAAAGCAAAACTCCCTGCCCGTCAGAAAGGCAGAGGACATTATCGACTTGCAGGGCGCGCTGGCAACTGCGGGCGGCGGCATATTCGCGGTGATGAAGCCGACACTGGCAACCAGGATTCGGTCCCAGTTCGCCTACGGGTACGACTATGATGCCGACAGTGCTGACCATGTATCTGCGTTCCTGGCTCCCGGCTCATTCCAGCAGTCGATCGGACTCTCTTTCGGTATACGGGGCAAGCTCAGACAGCGAATAGGCATTTCGGCAAAGGAGACCCTTGTTGTCCTGCGAGCACTGCGCGCTCGCTACAGGGTCGATCCTGACCGGGTCATGAGACTGGAGACAGGGCTGGAATCGTACACGGAATTCGAGGGCAGTATAGCGGAGAACGTGGAGTTGACCTCAAAGCTGCACCTGTTTGCTGCTGTTGGCCAACAAGGCAAGCCGGACGCGCTGCTCGAAACGTTGATTTCCATGAAGATCAACCGGTGGCTACAGGTCAATTTCGAGCACGTGGCCCTGTATGACGCCGACGTGCTCCGGGCAATCCAGATGAAAGAGGTGCTTTCTCTAGGGATCGCCGTTCGCCTGTTATAGTCCGCGCTTCGCCCACAGGCAGCGGTACCGGGTCGCGAGTGAAGGACAAAGGTGCACGCCCTATCCTGCTGCAGCCCCCGGGACGGTCCCCTTTGTCCGGGCACCGCCCGGTTCCGGAACCATCCACCAGACTACGACGGCGGCCGCCAACAGGGCAATGCCACTGCCGACGGCATTGCCCATGAAACCCAGCTTGGTATAAACCACGCCGGACAAGGCGCTGGCTACACCGAAGCCAAGCTGGCCCACGGAATTGGCCAGGCTGAACAGCGTTCCAAGCCGCGTGGGCGGCGCGACCGCCGTCATCAGCGCCTGCATTGGCGGAAGGCGCATGGCCACGAATACCATGGCGATGCCCATCACCGTGCCGGCCATGACCACGTCGCGAACCATTACAGGAAACAGCACGGCCGTCGGCACAAGCAGCACATAAGAGGCGATGATGAGGGGTTTGCGCCCAAATCGGTCTGAAATCTTGCCCGCAATGGGGCTGGCCACCACATTTGACAGTCCCCCGACCAGGAAGACGGTGGCTACCTGAGTTCCCGTCAGCCCCACCGTCCCCTCGAGCCATACAGGCAAATACGTAAGGAAGACTCCAAAACTGAAAAAGACCAGGATATACAGGATTACGCAGCCCCTGGTGGCACGCTCGCGAAGCAGGTCCAGGTACACCTGCAGCACGCGGCGCAGCTTCAGCGGGTGGGCGTCCAGGCACTCCCGAGGCTGCGGCAGGCCAAGGACCGCGGCCGCGCACACAAAGACCATTACCGATCCAAACAAGACGAATGGAACGCGGAAATCGAACTGGTCGGCCAGCACCGTACCCAGCGGAATGCCGAATACCTGCCCCGCAGCAACACTGCTCATTATCCATCCCATCGCCCTGCCGCGGTCTTCGTACGGGAAGTAGTCCCCGACGTAGGACACGGCGGCGCCGGTAAGGACACCTGCCGCCACGCCGGCGAGTGCCCTGGCACCGAGCACGGCCATGAAGTCTGCGGCAGGTCCATGCAGGATGAGCGCCACCGCCATCGCACCGGAGCCAACGGATATGATCTTCCGCCTGCCGACCCGGTCGGATACAGGGCCGGTCGCCAGGGCAAACACCATCATGCATACCGCGTACGAAGTGCCGAGAAGGCCGAGCAGGGCATCGGAAACCTGGAACGCCTCGCTGATGCGTGGCAGGATCGGAAAAATCATAACCAGCTGACTGCTGATGATGAATACCATCAGCCAGAGCGTCAGCATGATGACCCACGTCTGTCCGCGGGTCCTTCTTAGTTCAGGGCCAGGCATTCTTGTCAGAATTCGGACCAAGGTTCAAAACTACTGCAACCGATGTCCTGTTGTGGTGCGGTAGCGAAGCCATGAAGAAGTACCGGACACACAACCGGCAGCTGTGGGATCGCTGGGCCGAACTCCACCGGGACTCGGAGTGCTACGATGTGGCCGGATTCGTAAGAGGTAGCAGCACGCTTAAATCCCTCGAGCTCCGCGAAGTGGGGCCGGTGCACGGACAGAGCCTGCTTCACCTCCAGTGCCACTTTGGACTGGACACCCTTTCATGGGTTCGGGAAGGTGCGCAGGCCACGGGCATCGATTTCAGCGCAACGGCAATCCGGATGGCTACGGAGCTCGCCCGTCAGGTGGGACTTGATGCCAAATTTGTGCACTCGGACGTGTATGATCTGCCTCGCAGCGTGCCCTGCCCGTTTGATATCGCGTATACATCGTACGGCGTTCTGCCGTGGCTTCACGACCTTGACTCCTGGGCGGAAGTGATTGCCGGCCACCTTAAGCCCGGCGGCTTGTTTTACATGGTGGAATTTCATCCTGTTACCTTCAGCCTGGACGACAAGGGCGAGCGCTTCCGATATCCATATTTCCAGACGGATGCACCGCTTATATTCGGGGCGGACGGCTCGTACGCCGTTCACGATGCCACGCAACCGCTCCACAGCTATGAATGGCCCCACAGTCTGGGCGAGGTCATTACAGCTCTGATAAATGCCGGTCTTTTCGTTGAGCATCTGCACGAATTTCCGTACAGCACGCATCCATTTCCCCCGTACCTGACTTGCGATGGCCCGGAACGCTACATCCTGCCAGACAACTCCGGGTCCATTCCACTCATGTTCTCGGTCAAGGCTCGAAAACCTCTCAATTAAGGCATGAACTGGATCCTCCGGGAAGTTGACGACACTGCCGTCGTAGGTGACCTGCAAGAACAGCTGCGCAATTTTCCGGAGCCGCTGGCCCGGGCATTGGCACTGCGCGGAGTCAATTCCTATGAGGCAGCGCGCCACTATTTCCGCGCCTCCCTTGCTGACCTCCACGATCCGTTTCTGATGAAGGGCATGGAAGAGGCTGCGGCGCGCCTGCTCCGTGCAGTCAGGGACAAGGAGTGCGTGCTGGTGCACGGCGACTACGATGCGGACGGAGTAGCGGCAACCGCCATTCTCGTCCGCTTTCTGCGCGCCCAGGGTGTGGAGACCCACTATTTCATCCCCAGCCGGTTTGAGGACGGCTACGGGCTAAGTGCGCGCGGCATAGAACACGCGGCAGCTAAGGGTGCCTCCATCGTGATTGCCGTTGATTGCGGCATCAATGCACTGGAGGAGGCAGAGCTCGTCCGCCAGCACAACATGGATCTGGTGATTTGCGACCACCACACACCCGGTCCGTCAGAGCCGGATGCAGCGGCAGTTGTCAACCCCAGGCGCGAAGATTGCCCCTACCCGTGCGCGCACCTTGCAGCCGGAGGCGTTGTGTTCAAGCTTGTGCAGGCCTTGCTAAAGGCGCAGGCAAGGCCGGCGGCTTCAGGACATGAATATCTGGACCTGGCCGCAATCGCTACCATGTGTGATGTCGTGCCCCTGGTGGGCGAAAACCGCATACTGGTACGCGAAGGTCTTGCGGTGCTGCGCCGCGGCGGCCGGCCTGGATTGCGGGCATTGGCGGAGGTCGCCGGCTGCGATTTGTCTCACCTGGACAGTTCTGACATCGGCTACCGACTCGGCCCCCGCATAAATGCCGCAGGGCGCATGGCGGCGGCCTCCAGCGCGGTCGATCTGCTTCTGTCCGAAGAGGCTACAACCGCAGCGCGCCTGGCGCGGCGGCTAGACGAACTGAACAGCGAGCGACGGAACCTGGGAGACCGTGTCCAGCGGGAGGCCATGGCCAAGGCAGAAAACCGCTGGCAGACGGCACCGCAGCCGGCGATCGTACTGCACCATCCCGACTGGCATCAGGGGGTGCTGGGCATTGCAGCAGGACGAGTCAAGGATCGGTTCAACCGTCCAGTCATACTGCTTTCGACGACCCGCGGGGAGATTACCGGATCGGCACGGTCCGTTCCCGGCGTCAACATCCAATCCGCGATCGCCGCATGCGGCGATCTGCTTACGCGCTTTGGCGGCCATGCAGCAGCCGCCGGATTGACAATGCCGGAAGAAAACCTGGAGGCGTTTCGCACGCGTCTGGCCGATGTCATTGGCCGGGAGTTCGCAGCTGATTCGATGACAGGATCGCTGGCCTATGACGCGCCGCTGGACCTGGATTCCGTCAACCAGCGGTTCGTGCGCGTGCTTCGGCAATTCGCCCCGTTCGGCAACAGGAATGAAGAGCCCGTCTTTCATTCCCGGGACCTGATGCTGGCCTACAGGCCTCGCACCGTGGGCGCCTCGGGCCGGCATCTCAAGATCTCCGTTCAGTCCCCTGGACAATCCGGCACATTCGACGCCATTGGCTTCAACCTTGGCGCCAAGGCAGGCGAACTGGATGTCGCCAGAGACCATGGCCAACGCGTCGAGGCCTTGTTTTCCGTCCAGGAGAATACATATCGTGGACGAACACGGGTGCAGCTCCGCCTCTCTGACATACGACCGCAATCGGGTTCATGACCATGCTCTCGCCCCGTCTCCCCTCGGCATTCCTGACTGCAATACTGGCGCCTTTAGCGGCATACGGACAACTCCAGCCGCCAGATGCCTTTTTGGGCTACGAGCTCGGCGACGCGTTTACACCGCACCATCGGGTTGTGGCCTACTTCGAACATGTGGCCCACAACGCGGAAAACGTTGAACTCGTCTCTTACGGGCATTCGTATGAAGGCCGTCCCCTGCTGTATGCCACGGTATCCAGCCGCGCGAACATGGCCGTACTGGAATCCATTCGCTTGGCCAATTTGCAAAGAGCGAGGCTGGCAGACGGTGCTCCCCATGGCGACGGTCCCTCCCTGGTCTGGCTGAGCTACAACGTGCACGGCAACGAAGCCGTCAGCACGGAAGCTGCTATGCAGACCCTGTACGATCTGGTCGACAGTACCAATGCACGCACGCAAGGCTGGCTCTCAAACACGGTCGTCTTTCTGGACCCGTGCCTCAATCCGGACGGAAGAGACCGTTACGTCGCTTTCTACAACCAGACCGTTGGACGCGAACCCAATCCGCGTCCCGAGGCACGAGAGCATCGCGAACCGTGGCCTGGCGGACGCACAAACCATTACTATTTTGACCTGAACCGGGACTGGGCGTGGGGCACACAGCTTGAAACCCGTCAGCGCCTGAAGCACTTCCGGCGCTGGATGCCGCACATCCATGTGGACTTTCATGAACAGGGTGTCGACGATCCCTATTATTTCGCGCCGGCAGCGGAGCCCTATCACCAGGCCATCACGCCCTGGCAGCGCGAACTGCAACACATAATTGGCCGCAACCACGCCCGGTATTTTGACCAGGAAGGCTGGCTGTACTTCACACGCCAGGTATATGACCTGTTTTATCCGGGCTACGGAGACACCTGGCCCATGTATAACGGGGCCATAGGCATGACGTACGAGCAGGGCGGATCCGGCCGGGCCGGCTTGCAGATCATCACGGCCGAGACCGACACGCTTGCCCTTGCTGACCGCATCCGCCACCATCATGCCACAGGGCTATCGACAATTGAGGTGGCATCGGTTCAGCGCGAGCGGATCCTTCAGGAATTCGCAACCTATTTTGCCGAGCCTAGCAGAATTGGCCGCTTCGCAGCCTATGTCCTCAAGCCTCGCGGCGGAGACGTGCTCGCAGCGTTGGCAAGGCATCTTGACCTGCAGGGCATTGCGTACGGAAGTGCTACAGAATCGCGCAGGGTAGAGGGTTACGCCTATGCCAGCGGCGAGCAGACCAGCTTCACGGTAGCTCCCGGTGACATGGTTGTCAGCGCTTCACAGCCGCTTGGCGTGCTCGTACAGGTGCTGTTCGAGCCGGAATCCGTACTCTCGGACTCATTGAGCTACGACATTACCGGCTGGTCCCTGCCCTATGTCTATGGCCTGGAAGCCTACGGCGCAGAGGAAGTGCCTCCCGGCATCAGCCCTGGCTGGATGCAGACGCCGCCAAGTGCTCCGGGATTGGACCGGCCCGCGGCCTACCTGGCCGAATGGGCCAGTTTTGAGGATGCGCGCCTGTTGTCCGACCTTCTGCAGGCTGGTGTGCGCGTGCGTTTTTCGGAAGAGCCATTCAGCATAGCAGGACGCTCTTACGGCCCGGGCACGCTGATCATAACGCGCGGCGGCAATGCCGCAGCGGGGGAAGACTTTGATCAGATTGTCCGCCAGACCGCTGCGGAGCTGGGACAGCCCCTCTTTGCCGTGGAATCAACCATGGTGACCGAGGGCGTTGACTTCGGTTCTGCCGATGTACCGCCCATACGGCGGCCCCGCGTTGGCATTGTCGCCGACGGCGCAGCGCGCTCCGCTTCTCTGGGAGAGCTTTGGCATTTCTTTGACAGGCAGCTCGCTTATCCGGTAACGCTCATACACGCAGATGATTTTGCCTCCCTGCATCTGTACGGGTATGACGTTCTGATCTTGCCCGACGGATCGTACGGAGACCTGCTCACTGAGGAAAGCCTCTCCGACGTTGGCGACTGGATCCAGGCGGGCGGCAAGCTCATCGCCCTCGAAGGCGCGGCCCGGTATCTGTCGGGCAGAACGGGGTTTTCACTTGAGGAAAGGGCTGGGTCAGAAGACACGACGGTTACCGTTCGCACGTACGCCTCGCGTGACCGTGAGGCCATCTCCAGCGACATTCCGGGGGCCATCTTCCGTGTATCGCTCGATGTAACGCACCCGTTGGCATTCGGATACGCACAGGACTATTTCACGCTCAAGCGTGATGAACAGGCCTTTGAATACCTGCAGGACGGCTGGAATGTGGGCGTGCTGCAGGAAGATTCTCGCTTGAGTGGCTTTGCCGGTGCCAAGGCCGTCCGCCCGATGGAGAATTCTCTTGTGTTTGGTATGGAAGCGATTGGACGCGGCGAGGTGGTGTATCTGCTGGATAACCCCGTTTTCCGGGGATTCTGGTATGGCGGGCGACTGATGCTGGCCAACGCGGTGTTTCTGGTAGGCCAGCGGACTCAAGCCGACTATTAGCCTTTGCCGCATGCTGCATCGGGCCCTGCTTCTCGCGGGTAGCTTCCTCTTGGCAGTTTGTGCCGTCGCGCAGCAAGCGCCGCTGAAGGGAGTGGTGTGGAGTGCGCCCGCGAACATCGGGCAGGCCCTCAAGGACCTCGCCGAGATCCGGGCTCTAGGCGCAAATGCCGTCCGCACAGAGCTTGTGACAGACCGGCTAATCCTTGACGCAGCGGACTCGCTCGGACTTGTGCTGTTTCAGGACCTGCCCTTGGAGCATCTTTCAGCCCCGGACCTGAGTGACACCCTCCGCTATGCCCTTCTTCTGCTGGATGGCATCCTGGAACAGGACGCTGGAAGGGTATCGCCGGTAAGGTACTATGGACTTGCGAGCCTCAGCGACACCAGCTCTCCTCGCAGTTGCGAGTATTTTGCCCGCCTGACCAATCGACTGCACCAGCGACCGGGCCGGCGCTCGTACTATCGGTCGCCCTTCGCCCGGGACGACCTTTGCTCCAGCGAAGTGGATCTGGTATTGATTGACACGCCGGCGGGCGCTGCACCCGCGGACTATCTGGGCCGGTGGCGCCGCAATACCCCTGCCGGCGTCGCGGGACTGGGCACGGCCGTGTCAGAACGAGCCGAGGGACTGCTTCAGCCTTCCTCCCGGCAGGCCCAGGCCCGGTATCTAGAAACCCATCTGAATCAATTGCTGGATGGGCCCGAAACGCCTTATGCCGTATTCGTTTACCGCTACCGAGACCTGCATCCCGCAACCTCCCGCAGCTTCGGCCTCGTTACCGCAACCGGGCAAGGCCGGCCTGCGCGTGACGTGGTCCGCGGCATATATACAGGGAGCCAGTCCGTATTCGCGTTTGCTCCGGGGCGCCGCTCACCGGTGCCAACGCCATGGAATCTCATGATGGGATGGATCACCATCGGACTGCTCGCCGCCTGTTTCGCCCTGTCCAGCCGCTTTCGCGACCTGCTCCGCCGCTACTTTGTCAGGCACGGCTTCTATCGCGACTCGCTGCGTGACGGGCGGGAGCTCCGCCTGCGGATAGCCTTTCCGGCGCTTGCGGTAGTGGCACTCTGCGCCGGCGTCTTCGGAAGCGTTCTTCTGGAAGCGCTCGGGCATGAGCCGGCCGTCACCTTCCTGATCGCCTCGCTGCCAGAGAGATTGCAGCAGAACGCGGCGCACATGCTGGAGCAAATCTGGCCGCTGGTGCTGTTCCTGGCCCTGATCAATGCCACTATCGCAATGATCTGGGCTGCCGGTCTTGCGGCCTTCAGCCCAATCAGGTTCAAGGGTACCCTGACCATTGTAACCTGGACCTTCTGGGCGCAGCCCATACTGACTTGCCTGGCCCTGGTTGTACCCTCGCTGGCTCCGCCCGCGGCCGGCGCGGTGATGATTGTGCTAGGTACAGCCTGGATACTTGCCGCCTTCATTTCCATCGTTCGCGTAACGCTGGATTTCGGCGCGGTCTGCTCGGTTCGTCGAAGCACACTGGTCGTGCTGGCCGTATGCAACCCTGCCGTGGTTCTTCTCCTGGGCGGACTGCTGACCCTGGCATTCTGGCAGGAAGCGGCAAACCAGTTTGGCTTCTTCTGGCACCTGGCCACCAGAAGTTGACCCCTTACCCGGAAGCCGTCAATTCAGCCCATATCCTGTCCGCCAGCATGTGGAATGGACGCTTGGCGTGTAGCCAGCTGAAGTGAAGGACATAGGGCGTAACATGAAGCCAGTCCTTGCGCCGCAAAAGACGGCTGAAAGCCCTTAGCAGGAAAGAGCGGATGCGCTCGTTGCGCAGGCCCCTGATTTCGTAGATGAAACGGTCGCAATAATAGAGGCAGGAGACCTCCTCAAAATCCCGGGTGTGCTTGGTCATCCCGGGAATGTAGTCCAGTTGCGGACTGTTCAGCCCCTGGTACCACGGATAAGTCGGCAGAGACAGCCTGCTCATGGCCATCGCCAAACTCCATTCACAGGATTCCTCGGCGCGACCCTCGCTGAACCGTGTACGAAAATGGGTCTCAGAGTGCCGCGCGAGAAAGCTGGACGCTTCGGCACAAACACTGCGCGTACTCTCATTGTCCCGGGCATATATCATGCCGGCCTGTACGCGCGGCAAGTACGTGAGGCCAAAGGCTGCCAGCGTGCGCTGCCGCCTGTTACGCAGCACGTCCCCGATCACGCTCAGACTCTTTGGCCCTCCAAAATAGAAATCGGCGCGCTCAAGGCCAGTCGCTGTAAAGGGATAGACGGAGAGCTGGGTCCAGAGCGGATCCGGATTTCGGCACCAGACCATATCGGAGTCTGTGTAAAGACATCGGTTGAATGGCATGAACCGGTGCAGATGGTGCTTGAATCCGACGATCGAGCGATGCTCCGGCGGGAGAACTTCGACCAGACTAAAAAGGCGAAGCAACCTGTGTCGACGCAGAACATGCCGGTGCCTGTCGGAGCAGTACAAGGCCACAGGACGATCTTTGTCATGCCGCCGCAGCGTCACCAAGCACGTCAACGCGTGACGCAGGTATGCCTCATTGCCGTACGAATGCAGTACGTATCCTTCTTCCGGCACGTGCTAGTGGGCTGAAAGCAACGCGAGAAAGATACACCCCCCTACGCTGGGGCGCCCTTGCGCTAGGGCTGCTGGCCCAGTCTGCTCAACCGGTTCTCAAGGCTCTGCATGAACCGTTCGAAGCCGCGCTTGCGGATATAACTCCGGAAGGAGACGGAATAGCCGTCGACCGTTCCTACGCCGTCGATAACTATATCGTACAGCCACCAGTCATCCTCCTGGCGGTGAAGCAAATAGTCGACTTCAAGCGTCGTCCCGGACACATTTGCACGGGTTCGCACAAAGGCCGTCGGTCCCGTTACACGCACAGAATCGAACGTCACGCTCGCACGGTAGACGCTGAGATCTGAAAGGGCCTGCGATCTCACAATCGCCGCAAAAGTCGAAACAAAGCGTTCCTGGTCCGCTGCTGACAGGTCTACGAAATGTGGGCCCAGAGCCAGCCGGCCCATTTCAGCAAAGTCGATGCGCTCGTTTATGAGTTTGGCTGCACGCTCGCGGCTTTCGCTTGAGTCCTCGGTCTCAAGCGATTCTATCGCGGCCTTGATCTGCAGGTCTCGCTGCTCAAGGAATTGCCGAACCTCGCTGGCAGAGCCCTGCGCCATCGCCGAGGCCGTGAATATGGAACACGCCGCACAGACCAATGCCAGTCGGCCACAGGGAAACTTCATTCTTTCCTAGTGCATGTAGACTATTCAAACAGGATTGCGGCGCCTCCGGTTCGCAGCAGCCCGGCAGCAGCCAGTAGCCTGAACACAGCCATGTTGTAATCGCGTACGGCTTCCAGGTAACGGGCTTCAAGCTCCAGGTTTGCCCTAACGGCCTTGACCAGATTCTCCGTGTCGCCTAGTTCCAGGTCGAAATTGATGTATTCCACGCGAAGCCACTCCTTGGTAATGGCCAAGGAAGAGTCCTGGGCCACCAGCGCGGCCTGCTTGACTCGAACCTCGCGCCACGCCGCTTCAGTTTCAAACAATACGAACTGTTCCGCCGCCTGGAGCCTGTAATCGACTGCCTCCAGTTCAGCGCGAGCCTGGGCAACCTTTGCCCGGGTCTGGGCGAAGTTCAGCTTCTGCCGGATGCCGACTCCTGTGCGTGCACGCGCAGCTCGAAACCCGTCGCTCACATACGGATTGGGCTGACGGTATCGGCCGGCCGCTCCGCTAATGCTGGCCGAGGCAACCAGCACCACCTGGGGGAAATAGTCTGCCCGTGCCGCGCGCACCAGTGCATTGCGGGCTGCCTGACCGGCGCGAGCCTGTTGCACCACCGGCCGCTCGAGTGCCGCCGCCAGATACGAGCTCAGATCGTCCAATTCAAATGTCAGTGGCTCCAGGGCATTGTCTGCGGGGACCAGCGTCATCCAGTCTTGCAGCATTAGCTGGCGTCGAAGCCCGGCATACGCAACCTGGCGCTGCTCGGCCACTTCTGCTACCCGGCGACCGAATTCCTGCTCCGTTATCAGAACCTGGTAGCGCTCGGCCTCGTCAACATCCGGACTTCCTTCTTCCAGCAGCCGGGCGATCTCGCTTTTCGCCTGCTCGACGACATCTCCCGCCCGGCCGGTCAGCCGCACGAAGTCTTCTGCCAGAAGCACGTTGAAATAGAGTTCGGCAGCGCGCAGCGCTACTTCGCGCTCCTTTGCGGCTACCGCAGCCGCCGCCACATCGGCTCCGTGGGCCGCGGCATTGAGACTCGCACCCAAGCGTCCCCACGTGTACAGCGGCTGCACGAGGCTTACATCTGCATATGCAAACGGTGCGAAGCTGGAAAAGTCGTTGCGCACCGCTGGATCCAGATAAAGGGCCTGGGGATCTACGCCGTTGGGGTTGCTCACGCCGGGCGCAAGGGAAAGAGCGCTGCTGCTGCTGAACTCCGTCAGGAAACGTCCGGCCCGCGCCAGCTCGCTACGCGCCTCAGCGAAGCCATGGTCCGCCCGCAGGCTGCCTACCTCCGGACTGGCTCCAAGTGCCTTCTCGATGACATCCCGAAGCCCCACATGGAGGGTATCCTGAGCTGCCAGCTCGCTTGCGGTCGGCAACAGGAGCCCTGCTGCAAATATGCTGACCAGTCGAATATCCATTCAAGTGCCTCTCATCCGAATGTCGCGACCGCTCACGCCGAAGTAACACGGTGCCGCGTGACACCCTCCCGGGCGAAAGTACCGTCTGGAAGCACCCAGGGGTCCTTGCGCACGCGCTGCCAGGAAAACTCGGCCACCAGATCAGCTGTACGACAGAACGATGGCTCAGCGCGCAGCCCTAGTGAATACGCCAGATAGCCGACCAAGTCACCGGCGCGCACACCTTCCGCACGCAGCGCCCGTATGGCAAGGCTGCCGTGCCGCTTGGAGAGCTTAGTGCCGTCAGGCGCCACGACCAGTGGGACGTGGGCATAGGCGGGTTGTGCGCTGCCTAGCGCCTTGATGAGCTGGATCTGCCGGGCCGTCGAAGTGATGAGATCGTGGCCTCGCACCACTTCGGTAATTCCCATCTTAAGGTCATCGACCACGACTGCCAGTTGATAGGCGTATACGCCGTCACGCCGCTTGACGACAAAGTCTCCCACAGACTCCGAGACGTATTCGCACACCGTGCCGTGCACGCGGTCCACAAACATGACAGGATTGCTGGACACCTTGAATCGAAGGGATGTCTGGCCGTCCTGGTAATGCCTGAACCAGTCGGGCGCAAGTCGCCGCGGACGCAGTGCGGCCGGATATGGTGGACTGAGCGGGCTTCCGTGGGGAGCCGTCGCCAGGCGGCGCAAGTCCTTGCGAGAATGTGTGCAGGGAAAGAGTCTGCCTTGTGCCCACAAGGACGAAAGGGCTTCCTCATACATCCTTGCTCGCCGGGACTGAACGAAGGACGCGTCCGTATCAGGACCAGCGTCCCAGTCGATACCCAGCCACGCAAGGTCCTCCAAGATGTCTTCAGCCATTCCCGGAACCGTTCGGAGGCTGTCCAGGTCTTCCATCCGCAAGAGGAAGGTGCCTCCCGCTGCACGTACAGACAACCACGCTGCAAGCGCAGTCCTCGCCCCGCCGACATGCAATGGACCGGTAGGTGATGGAGCGTAGCGCCCGCAAGGAGCCTGTACCGTACTACCCATGGGGTTCGTGAACGCCCAAGCCTGGGGGCGGTTTGGACAGGTTGATGCGCGCCAGAATCTTAACGAAATTGGGTTTGCAATTGATGACCCGGACATAGAGTATGGCGCAACACATTGGCACCGCGATCCGCGCAGCGATCGATCACCTCGGATTGCGCAAGGGAATCGAGGAAGTCCGCATAGTCAACGCGTGGTCTGCTATTGCAGGGGCCAGCATCAACAGTGTGACGGACCAAACCTGGGTCAAGCGCGGTACGCTTCACGTGCGGCTTTCATCTGCAATCTGGCGCCAGGAGTTGCACATGCGCCGCAGCGAATGGCTATGTCGGCTAAACAGCGAGCTCGGATCGGAGAGCGTCAGGGCCATTAAATTCTGCTAGGCACACGGACTGGCGTCGACCCTCCGTGGGTGGCCCAGGCTGCCACTCCAGGCGCCAGGTCTGCGCGACAACCTTGAACCACCAACACGTGTTCGGCTCCATTATCAGGCTTTTGGTCCACAACTGGCAATTTGCCCGCGACCTTGTGGACCGTACGGAATCCGCGCGCACAATCATTGTCGTGGACGATGATCCGACCGCCCAGTCCCGGCTATACCAGGTCCAGCCCAATCATGTGCGCGTCGCACTGGGAATATTCCTTGTCCTGTACTTTGCCATCGTATTCGTTCTCCTGGCATATACGCCGATGAGAGCGTTGGTGCCGGGGCGCTATACATCGGATGCACGGCGCATGGCTGCGCTAACGGAAATGAGGCTGTCGGCTCTCGAAGATTCCCTCGCCGTGCAAGAGCAATACTTGGCACAGCTGCGCGTGCTGCTTACCGGCGAGCAGCAGGCGCAGCAACCCGAGGCCGATGGCCCGCAGGCGCCTGACACCGGCTTTGACCAGAATTTCGCCGTTTCGGTATCCGAGAATTGGCCGGACCACGAGCAGCCGGCCTGACCGTATCGCAGATGCCCGCCGCGACCGAATCTCCCGACCTCCTGGTGCCGGATAGCCGACAATACCTTACCAGCCTTGAATTTCCAACGCTGGCACCGGTGAGCGGCTTTCTGGCGCGGGGATTCGACGCTCGAGCCGGACACTTCGGCATTGACATTGCAACAAGCCTGGGGACGCCGGTGCGCGCGATCGGAGACGGCTATGTAGTGTTTGCGGACTGGAGCCAGACTGGTGGTTATGAAATCGCCGTCCAGCACGCGGATGGCTTCGTGTCGGTCTACAAGCACAACCAGCGGCTGCTAAAGCGTGTAGGAGATCGGGTCAGACAAAGGGAAGCGATTGCCACGAGCGGCGATACGGGAGAGTATTCTTCCGGCCCGCACCTGCATCTGGAGATCTGGAACAACGGCCTTGCGCAAGATCCGAGCCTTTACCTGCTGGACTTGTAGGAAATTGTCGCAAGTACGCTCTACATTCCGGATACGCTACGCCAGAGAACCTTCCAATCCGTGGCAGGGTAGCCCAGCAACACTCCCCATTTTGCGGCGTACACACTTACAAACCTGATGAGCACTCCGATGGCCCTCTTTGGAAACAGCGCAGATGCGGATCCCATGGCTGAAAGACATACTTCGGCAACCGCATCCCCGAAAGTGAACATTATAGCCGAGGGCACGCAGATCGAAGGCATCATTTCTGCGGAATCGGATATTCGAGTTTCGGGCCGTGTGAGTGGTCAGCTGCGGATCAAGGGTTGCTGTATCGTGGCCAGCGAGGGGAGCATCGACGGTGAAGTTCAGAGCGATCATGCCAAGATTGCCGGGCGTGTGGAAGGAAACCTGATCGTTTCAGAGCGGGTGTTTCTGTCCAGCTCGGCTGTTGTCGAGGGGACCATCAAGTCTTCGAGGCTCATCGTGGAAGAAGGGGCCACGTTCAATGGAGAGTGTCAAATGGGACACAGCGGCCAGATCGTCAAGAGGGAGGCCGAATCCAACGAAAGCGGAACCGTGGCGCAATTGGACATGCTGCGCCATGACGTATCCAGGGCTGCAGCTTCGTAGCCCTCGGTGCATCAACGCAGTTCCAGAAAAGGACGTGTAATCTCGTTGGCGGCCTCGCGGCACGTCAGTCTTGGCATTCAGGTGGCCATGACCATGATAATCTGTGTCGCAGCCGGGTTATTGGCAGATCGTAGGCTGGGAACGGAGCCTTGGATGCTGGTAAGCGGAGCATTCTCCGGCATCGTCTTTGTTCTCGTGCGTCTGCTGTATGTCGCAGGAGTGTTTCGCTCTGACCGCAAGTAGTCCCGTCCCGGCTTCATTCACATAGAATTCACCCCTGATTGTCGGCCGGGCCGGCTCCCGATTGGCGCTGGCGTGTTTGATTGGCCCGCATGATGGGACTTGCAACGTGGTGGGGGAGCGTAGGCGCCGGATGTGCCTTGGGTCTTCTTTACGTAGCCTCAAGCATGTTGGTGACCAAGTCAGCGCTGCATCAGAACCAGCGCGTGTTTATGATCTTAGTGTTTGGAGGCATGCTCGGACGCATGGTGGTCGCCCTCGGGGCAATTGCCGCCATTGTCCTCTTGTTGCCCGTGCAAAGGATACCATTTCTGAGCGCCTTTCTGGTGTTCCTGGTAATTGGTATCGGATTGGAAATCCGATGGCTCGCAGTTCGCAAGAATGAGAATTCTGGATAAGGCGTCGTTCGCCGTTCTCTGCGCTGTCCTGCTCCCCGTCAGCCTCGCCGGCGCAGCCGAGGATGAGTTCGACCCACTGCACCATACGGCCGATGCCTACTACCTCGATTTTGAGCCGTTCGCGAAGCTTGAACTGCCGCGAATCTTCCTTGTGCGAAGCGAAGATGGCTCACTGGGTCTGAAGGCCTATTTCAGCACGGCAGCGGCGCTCCGGTCCGGCAGTTTTTCTGCCGATGGCCACGCTCAGGACGACCAGTCCGCTGGCCACCTGGGCGACGCCGCGGAAGATCTCATTGCCTCCGGCGCTCATCTGGATGCGCATCTTTTGGCAACCTCGGGCGCAGTTATCATAGACTTCTCCGTAACGAAGCATCTCGTATTCGCCATTCTGGGGGCGTCTATCGTCCTGTTTCTGTTTGTGCATCTGGCGCAAATCTACAAGGCAGGGATAGGGCGCGAGACTGCACCGCGCGGCTTGTTCCAGAATCTGTTCGAAACCCTGGTGCTCTTCATTCGGGACAATGTGGCCAAATCGGGGCTGGGGAAGGACTACAAGCCGTTCTTGCCCTTCCTGCTGACCGTGTTCTTCTTCATTCTGACTTGCAATCTCCTGGGGCTTGTGCCTTTCGGCGCCACCGCCACATCAAATCTGATGCTGACATCGGTGCTTGCTACGTGCACATTTGTGCTGACGCAGGTTAACGGGTCGCGAGACCATTGGCGGCATATTTTCTGGCCGCCAGGCATCCCGGTACCTATCCGTTTCTTGCTCATACCCACGGAGATCATGGGGCAGTTCACAAAGCCTATAGCCTTGGCCATCCGCCTGTTTGCGAACATGACTGCGGGCCATTTGGTAATCCTGAGCCTTATCGGTCTGATTTTTACCTTCGGGGACCTCTTTGGCCCATTGGCAGGCTATGGAGTTGCGCCCGTAAGCATCGCGTTTACGCTATTTGTGAATCTCCTGGAGATCCTGATCGCGTTTATTCAGGCCTACATCTTTACGTTTCTTTCGGCGCTGTTTATCGGCATGGCTATCGCTGAGCATCCGCATCCGGAGCACTCCCACGCCTAGCGCTATTTCGCACACGCTGTCCACTAACATCAAACCCCCCCATCACTATGGAATCCGTTGCATTGGCATGGCTCGGAGCCGGCCTGGGTGCCGGGCTGATCGCCCTCGGCACAGGCATTGGAATCGGGCGACTTGCAGGGCCGGCCATGGAAGGCACGGCCCGGCAGCCTGAGGCTACCGATGATATCCGGCAAAGCATGATCATTGCCGCCGCCCTGATCGAGGGTGTGGCATTGTTCGGCCTCGTGATCACCTTCCTCCTGACAATCAAGAGCGGCGGGGCCTGACCGTGACCGTGTTTTTCGCCGCAAGCCTGCTCAGCGCCAATCCGGGACTCGTAGTCTGGCTGACCGTTGTCTTTCTCATACTGCTATGGTTGCTTAGGCGCTTTGCCTGGGGACCAATAACAGAGGCTCTCGAGGCTCGCGAAAGGAAGATAGACGAGTCGATCAGCCGCGCGGAAAAGGCTCTGGAAGAGAGTCGAAAGGTACAGGAGGATAACAGGCGGATCCGCCGCGAAGCGGAGCTTGAGGCACAGCGCCTGCTACGCTCAACGCGGGAGGAGGTCGAACGCCTGAAGGCCGATGAGCTGCTTCGCGCGCGGGAGGAAATAAGTCAGTTGCACGCGCAAGCACAGGATGATATCCGCCGCGGCAAAGAGCAGGCCCTTCAGGCCTTGCGACAGGAAGTGGCAAACCTTGCCATAGAGGCGGCCGAGCGTATCATTCGAACCAACCTCGACAAGGCGCGGCAACGCGGCCTCGTGGATTCCTTTCTGGACGAACTTCGCTCCAATTGATTCTGCGAATCCGGTATGCGCGAGCAAAGCGTTGTAAAGAGATATGCCAGAGCCCTCTACGAGGAAGCTGCAGGTGAGGCCCGCATTGGC
Source organism: Rhodothermales bacterium (assembly GCA_965207385.1). GTDB lineage: Bacteria > Bacteroidota > Rhodothermia > Rhodothermales > Bin80 > CAZXEU01. The sequence goes on along the minus strand of CBDBLZ010000021.1, from coordinate 692,544 downwards.
ACCGACATGCGCCTGATCGGGTCAACACTGGAGCAGTCACCGGCACTGGCGGCATGCCTGCGGAGTCCTGTCCTGGAACGTAAAGCCAAGCTTGCGGCTGTCCGGGCTGTTTTTGCCGAGCGGCTCCACCCGCTTTCCATGCAGTTTCTTCGGCTGGTAATTGAGCGAAGACGAGAGAGCCAGCTGCCGGACATGACGCATGCCTATGCCAGCTTGTGCGATGCCGAGTCCGACGTAATGACCGCGCAAGTGCGTTCGTGCCTCGATTTGTCCGAGCGCCAGAAGGCTGACCTGACTGCCGCCCTTGAGCAGCATACGGGGCACGGAATCCGCCTGGAGGTCCAGACGGATAGCACTCTGATGGGCGGCGTGGTGGTACGAATTGGCGACACAGTATTCGATGGCAGCGTGAGCCACCAGCTGGTACGACTGCGCAACCGCATGTCGCAGGCGCAGGTAACCGGACTGCAAGACTAGAGCGACCATGTCAACAGCTATCCAACCCGACGAAGTTACCTCGGTCCTGAGACGCGAATTGCGCGCATTCCATCCTGAAGCGGATGTCTACGAAGTGGGCACAGTACTGCAGGTGGGTGACGGTATTGCGCGGCTTTACGGCCTGTCCCATGTGCAGGCCGGCGAATTGATCCATTTCCCCGAACGGAATGTCTCGGGGATGGTCCTGAACCTGGAAGAGGACAATGTCGGTGCCGTTCTATTTGGCAATGTGCAGGCCGTCAAGGAAGGTGATGAGGCGCGGCGCACGCGGCGTATCGCGTCCATCCAGGTAAGTGAAGCCATGCTCGGACGGGTGATAAACCCTCTGGGCGAGCCCCTCGATGGCAAGGGCCCGCTAACGGGAGAAACGTGCGAAATGCCGCTTGAGCGCAAGGCCCCCGGAGTCATTTACCGGGAACCCGTCTCGCAGCCGCTTCTTACCGGCATCAAGGCCATCGACTCCATGATTCCCATCGGGCGGGGTCAGCGCGAACTCGTCATCGGCGATCGCCAGACCGGCAAGACGGCAGTCCTGATAGACGCCATCATCAGCCAAGCAAGCACGCACGATACGGACGAGCCGGTTTTCTGCATCTACGTGGCCATAGGCCAGAAGGCCTCAACGGTCGCTCAGGTTGCCAAGGCCCTGGAGGATTATGGCGCAATGGATTACACCGTGATCGTCAATGCGCCTGCTTCAACGGCCGCCCCGCTGCAGTTTATAGCACCCTTTGCCGGGGCATGCATAGGCGAGTACTTCCGCGACACCGGGCGCCACGCCCTTGTGCTTTACGACGACCTTTCCAAGCAGGCCGTCGCCTATCGGCAGGTGTCTCTCTTGCTGCGCCGGCCTCCCGGCCGAGAGGCATATCCCGGAGACGTCTTTTACCTGCACAGTCGGCTCCTGGAGCGAGCTGCCAAGATTTCATCGAACGAGGATATAGCCCGTCAGATGAACGACTTGCCCCCTTCATTGCAGGGCAAGGTAAAGGGAGGAGGCTCCCTGACGGCACTTCCGGTGATTGAAACGCAGGCCGGCGCTGTTGATGCCTATATCCCTACCAATGTCATCTCCATTACGGATGGGCAAATCTACCTCGAACCGGACCTGTTCAATGCCGGTGTGCGACCGGCCATCAATGTTGGGATTTCGGTCAGCCGCGTCGGGGGCAATGCACAAATCAAGGCGATGAAGCAAGCCGCCGGCATGCTGCGACTCGATCTGGCCCAATACCGCGCCCTGGAGGCGTTTGCAAAGTTTGGCTCCGATCTCGATCCGGCAACCCAGCGGCAGATCCGACGCGGCCAGAGACTGGTTGAGATTCTCAAGCAGGGCCAATTCGCGCCGGTGCCTGTTGAAGAGCAAATCGCTGCCATATCGGTGGGCAGCGAAGGCCTTCTGGACACCATTGAGGTGTCGGACGTGGGCAGGTTCGAGCGCGAGTTTCTGGAGAATCTCCGAAGTCGCAAGCCGGAAGCCCTGGCGAGCATTCGGGATACCGGCATGCTGAGCGAGGAAGTCAAGGCTGCATTCCGGGAAGAAGCGGAACGGTTGGCCGAACTGTACGCCGCGCGCTAGGCATGGCAACGCTGCGCGACATCCGCATTCGCATCAGCTCGGTAGAGAATACCCGACAGGTAACGCGTGCCATGAAGATGGTGGCGGCCGCCAAGCTGCGCCGCGCGCAGGAGAACATTTTCAAGACCCGACCCTACGCTTTCAAGATTGGTGAAATAATTGGTCACCTAAAGTCACAGGGAAAGGTGACCCCGGCTGCGCATCCGCTGTTTGTGGAGCGACCGCAAGTAGATGCTGTGCTGCTGATCGTGATAACGGGTGACCGGGGCCTGGCGGGAGCTTTCAACAGCAACATTATCAAGACTGCGGAACAGTACCTCGACCAGCATAAGGCCAAGCGCCCCCTAGTATTGGCAGCCGGCCGCAAGGGTCACGAGCATTTCCAGAAGCGTGGTTATGCGCTCGTTGGCGATTACCGCGGCATCTTTCGGGATCTGACGTTCGATACCGCACAAAGCGTAGGGGAAGCTGCTGTCGGGGGCTTCGGATCAGGAAGATGGGACGAGGTTTGTCTTGTGTACAATGAGTTCAGGAATACGATAGCGCAGAATCGCATCGTCGAGCCGCTGCTTCCCATTCCGCCCGAGCACTTTCTGACACCGGTCATGGAAAGCGAAGGCGTTGAACAACCTGAGCTGAAGGATCGCTATGTAGCGGATTACCTGTTTGAGCCCGATTCGCAAACCATTCTGGATGTCCTCGTGCCGCGATACTTGAACTATGCTATTTGGCGGGCACTCCTGGAATCCAACGCTGCGGAGCAGGGTGCGCGGATGGTGGCCATGGACAATGCCACCTCCAATGCCAGCGAATTGCTGCGCACTCTGACCCTGCAATACAATCGTGCGCGCCAAAGTGCCATCACCACCGAAATACTGGAAATCATCAGTGGAGCCAACGCCCTGGAACAGGGCTAGGCTTCTTCGGGTACTTCGGCTCGATTGGTTTGCGGGACACGTCCGAACTTCGGAGAGGTGGCCGAGCGGCTGAAGGCGCTCCCCTGCTAAGGGAGTATGGGTCAAAAGCTCATCGTGGGTTCGAATCCCACCCTCTCCGCCGACGCAGGAATCGCACGCCACTGTCGGAGGGGTGGCAGAGCGGTCGAATGCACTGGTCTTGAAAACCAGCGTGCCGAAAGGTACCGGGGGTTCGAATCCCTCCCCCTCCGCGCGAACCGCAGCGTTGCCGTCGCCTAAAGCCCAGGCAGCGCTCATTTGACCGTCCATCGCTGAGGCCACCGCTCGCACTACGGCCCCGGCCGCTGCGCAGGAATAGCAGTACGAGACGCCACGCAGACTGGAACATAAAATGCCGGCGCTAGACGTGCGGTCCGGGCGAACTGAGCCTGGAAGCCCCGTCCTGGTTTGGTTCCGACGCGATCTGCGTCTGGCCGACAATCCTGCGCTCGACTGGGCCGCCCGAAGTAGAGGCCCTGTATTGCCGATCTACATTCTGGACGAGACCACAGATGATCCGCCGGAACAGTCCGCTTCGCGCTGGTGGCTTCACGGCAGTCTGGAGTCGCTGGCTGCGGACCTGGCGCGAATGGGAAGCAGGCTGACCTTTAGACGGGGACGGGTCAGGAGTATCCTCCCCGCTCTCATAGAGGAAACGCAGGCCGCTGCCGTTTCCTGGAACCGCCGCTACGAACCGCAGCTGCTGGAGGCGGATGCAAACGTCAAGGCCCTCTGCCGGGAACTGCGCTGCGAAGCGATGCCATTCAATGCCAGCGCGCTGGTGGAACCGTGGGATGTGTCGACGCCTTCGGGCAAGCCATATCAGGTGTTTGCGGCGTTCTGGCGCCAGTGCCGGGAGCGCAAGATTGATGCGCCTCTGAGCACGCCAGGGGAATTGACACCGCCAGAAACCTGGCCCGCGAGCGAATCGCTGCACTCCTGGCAGCTGCGATCAGGGGCGCGGGACTATGCCGCGGCATGGCACCCGGGAGAGCCAGCCGCATACGATCGCTTCACTGCGTTTGTCCAGCAGGCGATCGCAGGTTACGCACAGGATCGGAACTATCCGGGCCTTGGAGGAACCAGCCGCCTTTCGCCTCACCTGCACTTTGGTGAAATAGGCCCAAGGCAAGTATCCAGCGCGCTGGCGAATCTTGAGTCCGAAGGCGGCGAGACCGCGTTTTTTCGGCAACTGATGTGGCGCGAATTCTGCAGGCACCTGTTGCACTACAACCCGCAGCTGGGCACCGACAACCTGCGCACATCATTTGACCGGATGCCCTGGCGCGCAAATGCCGCCGAGCTGGATTGCTGGAGGTACGGCACCACCGGTTACCCTCTTGTGGACGCGGGCATGCGCGAGCTGCTGGCCACCGGCTGGATGCACAACCGTGCGCGCATGGTGGTTGCGTCGTTTCTGACCAAGCACCTGCTCACAGACTGGAGGATTGGCGCAGCCTGGTTCAGTAGCCATCTCGTGGATGCGGACACGGCAAACAATTGCGCGGGATGGCAATGGTCTGCAGGTACCGGAGTCGACGCCGTGCCCTATTTTCGCGTCTTTAATCCTGTCCTGCAGTCCCGGCGCTACGATCCCCAGGGCGCGTACCTGCGGAAGTGGGTCCCGGAGATTGCAGGACTGCCCGATGCCCACATTCACGCACCGTGGATCGCGCCAGCGTCCGCGCTGCAGCGTGCAGGAGTGGTTCTTGGCCGCGAGTATCCCTATCCCGTGGTTGAGCATTCCTACGCACGAAAACGCGCATTGGAGGCATACGCGTCCCACGTAAGAGGCGCCCTCAAGCCGCCACCGAGGTCAGGCATTGGACAGTCTCCCGTCGGACCTGCCACGGATTGACTCCGGTTTCATAGCAGGAGCTCTTTCTCCTCCAGAGACTCCATCAGAATCTCCAGCGCCTCGTCCAGCACGTCTTCCGGTATATTGAGCGGAGGAGCCAGGCGAACAAGGGACCCGGCATGCAGCGTCCACCCCAGCAGCAAGCCGGCGTCCAGGCAGCGACGAACCACTTTCATGGTCAAGGCGGCATCCGGCAGTTCCATGCCAAGCATGGCTCCCCTTCCGCGCAGGTCACGAATGAGCGGGTGACGAAGCCTCTGACGCACGCGATCTTCGATGGTCCGCGCTCTTGCGGCCAGGCCATCCTCCAGTATCACGCGCAGCGTCGCAAGCGCAGCTGCACACGAGACGGGATGTCCGCCAAAGGTCGTGACGTGGCTCAGCGGGGGATCGCGACGCAAGGTATCCATAATTTCGGAGCTGGCTACGAAGGCACCGAGCGGCATACCTCCCGCCATTGCCTTGGCAAGGGTAAGAATATCCGGTACGACGCCGGTGTGCTCGAAGGCGAAGAGCATTCCAGTGCGAGCGAATCCTGTCTGGATCTCGTCAAAGATGAGCAGGACGCCGGCCTCCGTACACCGTTTCCGGAGCTTTAGCAACCATGACTCCGCGGGTACCCGCATGCCCCCTTCTCCCTGGACGGGCTCGGCGATAACACAGGCCGCCTCGTCGTCGATCAAACGCAGCGCGTCCTCGTCATCGAATGGCAGGAATTCTACGTTGGGCAGTAGCGGCAAGAAGGGTTTTCGGTAAACGGTTCTCCCCGAGACACTCAGACTCCCGTGCGTGTCACCGTGAAAGGAATTGCTGAAAGCGATGAGCTTGGTGCGGCCCGTGAACTTCTTTGCGACCTTGAGAGCCCCCTCGTTGGCCTCCGTCCCCGTCATTGTAAAGTACACGGACTGCAGCGTACGCGGAAGCTGCGCGCAAAGCAGCTGTGCGTATTCCACTTGCGGCCTCTGCACGAACTCTCCATACACCATTACATGCAGGTGCCGGTCAAGCTGAGTGCGCACCGCTTCGAGTACGCGAGGATGACGATGTCCGAGTGATGAGACTGCGATGCCGCTGACAAAGTCGATGAGCCGCCGGCCGTCCACCAGCTCTATGAAAGGACCATCCGCCCGCTCAACGACCAAGCCGAGCGGCGTATCGCTCGTCCAGGCGATGTGCTTAGGCAGGTAGGGGTTCTCTGGATGCATGTCCTTACAGAAGCTCAGCGTGGCCCGCCGGAATGTGGGTAGCAGCTACCTGGCCAGGCAGCGTCCCCCACAGCCCGTTCGCGCCCCGGGGAGGAAGAAGATCCCACGCCAGGCCGTGATGTGCCAGCCACTCGGCCTGCCATGCGCGGCCGAGCCACTGTTGAGAACCACTTTCGATCACGTCCAAAACAGCGAACCCGCAATCCAGTATAATGCCTATTCGTCATGGAACAGCAATGGATCTGAAAGGAAAGATAGTTGTCATCACCGGAGCAACCGAAGGCCTTGGCCTGGCTTTCGCGCACCGGATAGCCGCTCGGGGTGCCCGGATATTCGGCCTGGCGCGAAGTATGCCCGCGCTCGATCGTGCAAGGGCGCAGCTTGGTGCAGCATTTGTTCCGCTGCAATGCGACGTGACGGTTGAAGGCGAAGTCCGTGCCGCGTTCGATGCCGTGAGCGCGGATGAGGGCCGGCTCGATGTCCTGCTCAACAACGCAGGCGTCGGGAGATTCGGAGCAGTCGACGAATTACAGCCAGGCGACTGGGCAGCGCAGGTCGAAACCAACCTTACCGGCGTCTTCCTTTGTACCCGCCTAGCCGTTCCTCTCATGAAAGCCCAGAATGTCCGGCATGGCTTCGGCGGTCATATCGTCAACATTGCATCCATTGCCGGTCTCGTCGGCAATCCGAACCTGAGCGCGTACAACGCCACCAAGTTCGGGCTGCGCGGCTTCAGCGAGGCCTTGATGAAAGAAGTTCGCGCCCATGGCATCAAGGTGACGTGCGTATGTCCCGGGTCCGTTGCCACGGAATTTGGCAGAAGAGCCGGCTCAAAAGGGGCGCCCAATCCTATGCACCCCGACGACATCGCCTCCACCGTGGTGCACGTCCTGGAGGCATCCCCGAACTACCTGATTTCCGAAGTCGTCATGCGGCCACTGCGCCCGAAAGGCTAGGCCGCGGCGATGGCACACCCTAGACGCTACCAAGGCGATCCATGAAGCGCCGAAATTTTGTCCGAAAAGCCGCTGCGGGAGCATCCGCCGGCCTGGTGCTCGCATCCTGTGGCGGCGCTGCAACCGAGGCTCCAGCCGTCCAAACGGGCGGGCCCAGGTTGCGGTGGCGGCTGGCATCGAGCTTTTCACGGTCACTGGACACGATTTTCAGGGGCGCGGAAGTTCTGGCCAGCCGTGTCAGCTCGCTTACCGAGGGTAGATTCGAGATCCAGATCTTCCCGGGCGGCGAGCTCGTCCCGGCATTCTCCGTGCTGGACTCGGTCCAGAAGGCCACGATCCAGCTAGGGCACACGGCGAGCTACTATTACCTGGGCAAGAATCCGGCCCTGGTATTTGACTGCACGGTGCCTTTTGGCCTTTCGGCGCGGCAATTCAATGCGTGGATGTACCATGGCAATGGCCTTGATCTGACGCGCCGAGTTCTGGCTGATTTCGGGGTGCTGAACTTTCCAGGCGGCAACACAGGTGTACAGATGGGTGGGTGGTTCAAGCGGGAGCTTCGATCCATGGCGGACCTGAAGGGCCTTCGCATGCGAATTCCGGGGCTGGGAGGACGCGTAATGGAAGCGCTGGACGTCACTGTACAGCAGATTCCCGGCGGTGAGATTTATCCGGCACTGGACCGCGGCACGATCGACGCGGCCGAATGGGTCGGCCCCTACGATGACGAAAAGCTTGGCTTCGCCGAGGTCGCTTCCAACTACTACTATCCGGGCTGGTGGGAGCCGGGCGCCAACCTGTCGTTCTATATCAACGAAGCGGCCTGGCGCGAGCTTCCTGTCCACTACCAGCAAGCGCTGGACGTGGCGGCCAAGGAAGCAAGCCTTGACATGCTGGCGCGCTACGATGCCCTGAATCCTCCGGCATATGACAGGCTACTTGCGAGCGGAACCCGTTTCCGCGTGTTTCCTGAAGACATCATGGCCGCCGCGGCCGAAATCTCCGAGCAGCTTGTCCGGGAGCCCGCCGTAGATCCGATGTATGCTGCGATCCTTGGGGACTACCTGGCCTGGCGCGACCTGTCCAACCGCTGGTCTGCTACCGCCGAGTGGTCGTATGCGGCAATGGCATTCGGAAGGGAAACCTCCAGGACTCCGGCGGCCCAGGCCTCATAGAGCCCAGAGCACCAGCTCCGGGAACACTATGATCAGTATCAGGCCCAGGAGCTGAATGCCAATAAACGGCACGGCGCCCCGGTAGATTTCCGTAGTCCTTATTCCGGGCGGAGCGATGCCCCTGAGATAGAAAAGCGCAAATCCGAAGGGCGGCGTCAGAAAGGAGGTCTGGAGGTTCATGCCTACCATTACGCCAAACCAGACAAGTGCGACCGCCGCCGGTACACCGAGCATTGGAGCAAGAAGCGTCGCCGCCGGCGTTACAAGCAGCGGAATCACTATGAAAGCAATCTCAAAAAAGTCAATGAAGAATCCGAGCACGAAGATGGCCAGATTCGCGATTATCAGGAATCCTATGACGCCGCCCGGCAAACTCGTCAACAGGTCCTCGATCCAGAATCCTCCGTCGAGCCCCCGAAATACCAGAGCAAAGGCCGTTGAACCCACCAGCAGCAATAACACCATGGTGGTCAGCTTGGCCGTTTCCTCCATGGTTTCCCGAAGGGCCTTGCGGCTCAATCGCCTGTTGAGTGCGGCTAGCAGAATGGCTCCAACCGCACCAAGTGCCCCGGACTCCGTTGGCGTGGCAATTCCCGCAAAGATGCTGCCAAGCACTATCACGATCAGTAGCAGTGGCGGGAACATGACCAGCAAGATGCGGCGGACGAGCTCAGCCGCAGGGACTTGCCGATCATCCCTGGGAAGGGCCGGCGCTGCGCCAGGCCGCACGAGGGCCACAGCACCGGCAAAAACGGCATAGAGTCCTGCAAGGATAACACCCGGCACCAGGGCTCCGATAAAGAGGTCCCCCACCGAGATGCCGAGCTGGTCGGCCAGTACCACCAGGACGACGCTCGGCGGAATGATCTGCCCCAGGGTTCCGCTGGCGGTGATTACGCCCGTGGCAAGTTCTTTGGAGTAGCCATACCGGATCATTATGGGCAGTGAGATCATGCCCATGGCAACGACCGAGGCACCCACTACGCCCGTTGCCGCGGCCAGAAGCGCACCCACGAATACCACGGCGAGAGCCAATCCTCCGCGAACGGGACCGAACAACAGCCCGATCGTCTTCAGCAGGTCCTCGGCCAACCGGCTCTTTTCCAGCATCGTGCCCATGAAAATGAAGAACGGCACCGCCAGAAGAACATAATTCGACATGATGCCGAACAAACGGTCCGGAAGAGCGAGCATCAGGTGCCAGTCGAAGTAGCCGACCAGAACGCCGATCACGGCAAACACCAGCGATACTCCGCCCAGGGCAAACGCTACCGGGTAACCGGAAAAAATGAACAAGAGTGCCGCCGCAAACATCAGCGGCGCAAGCCACTCATATCCCATGACGTTGCTCGAACGGCTGAGTGGAGGTGCTACCGGAAACCGTCGAGCGCAGCGCGGAGACGCTCCGGACCAGCTGTGCCAGTCCCTGCAACGCCAACAGAAGGAACGCCACCGGAATGACGGTCAGCAGCGGATAGCGGGGCAGCCCGCCTGGATCAGGAGAGACTTCAAGCACAGCCCAGGACTCCACCACAAACGGCCAGGAGGCAAAAGCCATAAGGACGCAGAAAGGAAGCAGGAAGAAGGCAGCCCCCACTACGTCGATCCGCGCACGGTTGCGGGGCGACAAGCGCTGGTATAGGACATCGACACGCACGTGCGCCCCGCACCGGAGACCGTATGCGGCACCCAGCAGAAAAATGATGCTGAACAGATACCATTGGAGTTCAATAAACATGTTGGAATTCAGCGGAAGGGCCAGCTCGCCAACAGCTTTGAGAATGCGGCCGAATCCCGTGGCCGAATCGCCGTCGATGCTTGAGAACCCGGCCAGGTAACGAACCACGGCATTGTAGGCCCCAACCAGCACCATCAGCAACGCCAGCCACGAGACAAACCGACCGATGCGCCCGTTGAGGCGGTCCACGCGATCAGCAAATTTCAACCAGCGCTGCATGTGCTATTGGTCACGCTGCTTTTCAGCCGAGTAGTGCCGGCTTCGCTTGTCAAGGCCCGCTTCCAAATCTTGCTTACGCCACCAGTCCAGCCGGTCCCGAATGGACTTCTCAAAACCCATTGCGCCCGGTTCGTAAAAGTATGTACCTAGCATGCCGGACGGAAGATACTGAGCAGGCACGTAGTGGTAGGCATGGTCGTGGGGGTAGCGGTATCCCTTTCCATGGCCAAGTTCCGAGCTATCCCTCGAAGCATCCTTGAGAGCATCTGGTACAGCACCACCATCCTCGCTCCTTACGTGCCGCAAGGCGCCAAAGTACGCCTTGGTACTATTGCTCTTGGGGGCGGTGGCCAGGTATAGGCAGCATTCAGCAAGCAGGTACTGGCCCTCGGGCATACCCACGTATTCGAATGCCTGCGCCGCACTCGCAGCCACCTGCAGGCACCGGGGATCCGCCAGACCTACGTCTTCGGCGGCAAAAACCAGCATCCGGCGCAGGATATAGCGCGGATCTTCCCCTGCATACAGCATTCGTGCCATCCAGTACAGCGCGGCATCGGGATCGCTGCCTCTCATACTCTTGATAAACGCGCTGATGGTATCGTAGTGGGCATCCCCGTCCCGGTCATACAGAACAGCACGCTGCTGAATGCTGTCTTCCGCAACGTCCAGCGTAACGTGCACGGTACCTTCCGGACCGGGGGGCGTCGTTTCAACGGCAAGTTCCAAGGCGTTGAGCAGCGAGCGAGCGTCGCCTCCCGATGTGTGGACCAGGTGCTCGAGCGCTTCGTCTTCCAGTGCGACCTGCCGGTCCGCATACCCCCGTGCATCTGACAGGGCGCGTATCGCCAGCTTCTTCAGGTGGACTTCTTCCAGGGGCCGGAATTCAAATACGCGCGATCGGCTCACCAGCGCCTTTATGACCTCGAAGTACGGATTCTCCGTCGTAGCGCCGATAAAGACGATGGTCCCGCTTTCGACACTTGGCAGTAGGGCATCCTGTTGGGCCTTGTTGAAGCGGTGCACCTCGTCTACAAACATAATGGTGCGCCTGCCGTGCATGCGCAGCCGTTCATCGGCCTGCTCGGTCGCAACACGAATATCCTTTACTCCGGACATTACCGCATTGAGCGTAGCAAAGTGCGCACGCGTGGTGCGGGCTATTACGCGCGCAAGCGTGGTCTTGCCCGTACCGGGAGGCCCGAACAGTATTAGAGAGCGGATCCTGTCGGCCTCGATGGCTCGGCGCAGCAGCTTCCCGCGGCCCAGAATACGCTCCTGACCCTCGAACTCGCCCAGTTCGCGCGGCCGCATGCGGTCGGCGAGAGGTGCAGCCCTTAACCGGTGGCGCTTTTCAGCTTCGGCAAAAAGATCCTTCACGAGAAGCTACCCTTACATTCGAAGCAGCACCGGCTCATCCCTGTACCGATCGGCGATTGCGGCCGCCTCCGCAGCCAGCCTGTGCTTGAGCGAGGCTGGTGACAATACGCGTGCATGTGCCCCCCAGCTCAACAGCCATGGCATGAGTTCCGCCTCGCGATCTACTTGCAGCACCAGGATCAATCCCTCGGGCAGTTCTTCCATGGATTCCAGGTACGGCGAGGGAACTTGTCTGACACAGTATGCGGCCGGATGCCCGAATTGCACGCGCACGGTTGTTTTCTCCCTGGCAGGCTCTGGCACAGTAACCTGGCGATAAGCCGGCGGTCTCTCGAAGCTGTCTCCCAGAAGCTGGAATTCCACAATGTCCGCCAGTCGATAGTGACGCACCACACCCCCTTCGCGCTCCAGGCCTACAAGCTGCCAGGCGCCACCGACGTGACTCAGCGCGTACGGTTCGAGGTCTACGGCGCGACCGCTACGCAATTTGCCACGGATGGCTTGCCGCTCCACGAGAGCCTGGTTCAGGATCTCGACGCCGATCAGTTCCGCGGGATCGTCAAACAGGTTGATCGGAACCAGCTGCCAGGCGTTTTCAAGTCTCCGTACCGATTCTTGCAGCCGATCCGGCAGCCCTGAATGGAGCTTGACGCGAACCGATTCTGCGGCGGCCTGGTGGGTAATCGCCCTCCGCCTGTCTGCCAGGTGGATGGCCTGTAAGAGCACCACCGCTTCATCCGCTGTCAAGGTTACGGGAGGCAAGAAGAAGTCTGCCTGCAGACGATAACCCCTACCAGGCACGGCCATGACCGGAAGTCCTTCGCGCTGCAGCGCGGCCAGGTCCCTGTAGATGGTCCGAATGCTGACGCCGAAACGGCTGGCCAGGTCAGCCGCACGGTGCCACCCCTCGGATTCAAGTTCCGGTATGAGCGCCAGGCGCCGCCGGTGCTTCATCATGCATCCAGTTCCGGCTTCTTGCGGAAATGCTCCTGCAAGGAACAAAGGACTTCCGCCAGGTGCAAATCAGCCATCCGGCGCGGTCCGAATCCCTGCCGCGAACTCCACGGTTCCCTATTGCGGAGGACGGCGAATGTAGAGGTCCTGCCCGCCTGCAGTCTGAAGCTCTTGCTGGGACCTCGGGCCTGCCGCCAGAAACAGCCCAGACCGCGCGTGGCTGCAAATCTTCGGTATCACGGTATTGCATGGCAGTGGCCACGCGTCTTTGTCCTCCCGCGAGTTCTTGCGCAATCCCGCGTAATCGCATATAATCTCACAACGAGCGTGGGATGGCGTGCAGGGCGCGTTCCCTTCCGCCATTCTTAGGGTTCATCCACGGAACGGAAGGCAATCGTGGGACGAACGGTAAGAGGCTCTTGAATTATGGCACCGGTTCGTATCCTTACGGCGCGCTTGCCAAAGCGTGGCAGACCGCTCTGGAGAATAGCTTGCAGTCCGGGACCGGGGCCGATCCCGATGTGCAGCACGCCGTGCCGGCCGTCGAGAATGTTTTCGCGATCCACCGCGCACCGTGTAGGCGGAATCGAAGAGCAATGGCAGACGAAGTCGATGGTCTTTGCACTCCCGCGAGTGGGGCACAAGCGGGTCCGCGAGGTCACCACAGCTACCGGGACCCGGGAACTTACGCAGACAGATCCCCTTTTTTAGCCGTATCCATGATTCTGCCGTCCGATCGCTCTGCCGGAAAGAACATCTGGTCTTCCACCCGCAACTCGGCATGTAACGACGTGACCTTGCTTGGGTACGGCATGTGTTCTGCTTCCGTTTCGGGCCCGCCCTTCATTTCGAAACGGACTGGCGCGGCAAAGTAGACATGAAGAGACTGCGCGAACGCGATATTCCCGGCGCCGGCGTCCCCGGCCATACCTGCAGCACGCGCGCCGGCTGAATCATGCCGAATGCCCTCCTCATATACCCGAAGCACCCTCCTACTTACTGGGGCAACAATTACGCCCTGGACCTGCTGGGCATCAAGGCTGCGTTTCCTCCGCTCGGCCTGCTCACCCTCGCCGCCATGTTCCCGGCCCGGTACGCCCTGCGCGTGGTCGATCTCAACGTGACCCCACTCGAGGACGACGACCTGGAGTGGGCGGATCTGGCGTTCACATCGACCATGATTCCGCAGCGCCCCTCGCTCGAGCAGGTCGTAGAGCGTTGCAACCGCGCACGGGTACCGGTGATTGCCGGCGGACCCCATCCGACCACATTTCATGAAGAGATAGAGGGGGTCGATCATTTCGTGCTCGACGAGGTCGAGGAGACCTTCGTCCCCTTTCTTCGCGACCTGGAAAACGGGAGCGCGCGCGCCGTCTATCGTGCACCGAGAAGGCCCGATGTGACCCTGTCTCCGGTTCCCCGATTTGAACTCATCGACATGAACGAGTATCACTCGATGTGTCTGCAGTTCTCGCGGGGATGTCCGTTCGACTGCGAGTTCTGCGACATCACGAAGCTGTACGGCCGCGTGTCCCGAACAAAAACGCCGGAGCAGATGGTAGCCGAGTTCGACCACCTGTACGAACTGGGCTGGCGGGGACCGCTTTTCCTGGTCGATGACAATTTCATCGGAAACAAGCGCGAGGTTTCGAGGCTTCTGCCTGTGATCGCCGAATGGCAGAGGGAGCGTCGCCATCCGTATTCGCTGTTCACCGAAGCGAGCATCAATCTCGTCCGGATGAACGACCTGATGGACAACATGATCAATGCCGGCTTCGACTCGGTTTTCGTGGGCATTGAGACGCCCAACCCGAAGGCCCTCAAGAAGATGAAGAAGCCCCAGAACCTCGACATGCGCAACGACAACTACCTGTCCGCGTCTGTGCGCAAGATTCAGCAGAAGGGAATGATGGTCATGGGCGGCTTCATCCTCGGTCTCGATGACGACGACGACAATGCTTTCGACTCCCAGATCGAATTCATACAGGAGACAGGCATTCCTATCGCGCTGGTCGGGCTGCTGACCGCGCTCAAGGGAACGAACCTGTGGGCAAGGCTGGAACGTGAGAACCGGTTGTTGGACAAACCCGTCGAAATCGATGCTACTGCCCTGAACTTCAAGCCGCAGATGGATCCGGCGACGCTGGTGAAAGGATACCTGCGGGTCGTCGGAACCATCTACGATTCAACGCTGGAGAATTATTTCGACCGCTGCCTGACCCTCCTGGAAAATCTCAATCCGGTGCCGCACCTGTACAAACCGGTTAGCGAACACCTGCTCTATTTGAGCATCATGGGGATCCGGAGGCGCCTAACACCGAACCAGTTGCCAGTGTTTTCACGCTACATCGCCAAGGTCTCCAAGGAGCATCCGCGATTGTTGCCACTGGCAATCCGCCTCGCCGCCATGGGCTATCACTGCGAGAAGCTCACGCGTCAGCAGACGGTCTTGCGGGAATTCAAGGCGTACCTGAAATCGGAGTTGGCATCGCTCAATGAAGTCAGTTCGGGGTCTGACGGTACACCAGCGATTTCAGACGAGTTCGTTCAGGAAGCGCTGCAACGTGCAAAGGCGCACCAGCGCGCCATCCCCGAGGAATTCCGTCACGCCGGGGATGGGATTGCCGAGAGTCTGACGGCGTTTCGGCTCGCAGTCCGCGGTCAAACCCGTACGAGCAGTGTGAGCGTTTAGGCACAGGTGCGGCGAATCACGGCGCTTTGTTCTCAAGCCAGGCACCCGCTAGGTGTGGATCAATCGACTGTCCGAACGCGCTACGGCGCTACGACCCGAATCTCGGCGCCCCTGTCGAGCGCTGCCGCGCAGCGACTCGGACCCACCGGGCGTTCACTTGCCCCATGCCGGGGGCACGGTCAATTCAACGGTATTGGCAGTAAGGGATGGATCCGGGATTTTACGAATCTGCGGTCCGCATGACGCGTTGCCACAACGGCAGCAAACGCATCTCATAAAGAGTGCACGGAAGCCAAGATCTCGGCGCGCGCCAATTGGCGCGTGCACGGAACTGTGCACGAAGCTCGCCGCCCTCCCATCTAAAACAAAGGCTTACAGCCGGGCCTTTGCCATAACCGCCGCGCCCGAGAATCGGCAGCCCTATGGGCTCGGCGCCTCTGGCAGCAGGAATTACTCCGGGCGAGACACGTAGCGTCAGGATAAATCCGCCGAAAGTGCCGGCGCGAGTCCGCAGCATTGGTGCGGGCGCAACAGGGATCCGTGTCCCGATCAAGATTGAACAAAGTCGGCGCTAGCTGGGTTGGGAAAGCTTTTTCGGCCAGCGTGGAAAAAGCATCTTCAAGCAGCATGTCGGCGACCGATTCGGCGTCATCGTCTGGACAGCGCATGACCAATGTGGATTCCTGGGTCGTGCTCAAGTTCGGAGGCACAAGCGTTGCCACGCACGCACAGTGGCAAACGATTGCCGGTATAATACGTGCATGCGTTGCACGCGGGGAGCGCCCGTTTCTTGTTTTTGCGGCGCTCGCCAACGTCTCGCGTAGACTGGAAGAACTTATACGAGCTGTGCAGGCTGGCGACGGCCAGCAAGAAAAGCGCTGGATCAAGTCCCGGCATTTCGAACTCGCGCGGCACCTGGGTCTGGATGGGGAAGAGCTCCTTGCACCATACTTGAGCGAGCTGGACCGGCTCTCGCTTGGCATAGGCCTGACTGCGGAATCCAGTCCCGCGACGCGCGCCCGCGTACTCGCAGTCGGCGAGCTTCTGATCACGCGCCTGGCTGCCGCCTATCTCAACGGCCAGGGACTCTCGACAACATGGCTGGATGCACGCACGCTGCTCAGCTCCACGGATGAGCCCCGAACGGCGGCGCACCGGGAATTTCTGGCGGCCAGCTGCGCCGCTGAGCCGGACCCCGATTTGCAGTTAGAGCTGAGTGGCTGCCAAATCGCACTCACCCAGGGATTCATCGCGGGCAATGGCCGCGGGCAGACCGTGCTCCTGGGCTGGGGAGGCTCGGACACGTCGGCGGCCTATTTCGCAGCGAAGCTTCAGGCCCGGCGGCTGGAGATCTGGACAGACGTGCCAGGAATGTTTACAGCGGATCCGCGGCGAATTCCGGCGGCGCGGCTCCTTCGTTACCTGGACTACGAAGAAGCGCAGGAACTGGCCAGCACAGGGGCTGAAGTGCTCCACCCCCGATGCCTGGACCCTGTAAGGGCCCAGAGAATTCCGCTGCATCTGCGGCATACCGACAACCCCGAGAGCCCGGGCACGCTCATTTCAGACTCTGTGCCCGGGCACGGAGCCCATGTCAAGGCCATTTCCATGCGGACCGGCCTGACGCTTGTATCCATGGAAACTCCCCGAATGTGGCACCAGGTGGGGTTCCTGGCCCGGATCTTCGCTGCCTTTGAGCGCTTCGGCCTGTCCGTCGGACTGGTAGCGACTTCCGAATCAAACGTGACTGTTTCCATTGATCCCGTCCGTGGAGCTGAACCGGAATCCGGAACGCTTAAGGCCCTAATGCAAAAGCTTGAATCCCTTTGTCAGCCCAGGATAATCGGTCCATGCGCGTCCGTCAGTCTCGTTGGCCGGCAGCTTCGAAGCGTTCTGCACGAGCTCGGCCCTGCGCTTCAGGTACTGGAGGAGCAGCAGGTCTTGCTGGTGACGCAGGCGGCAAGCGATTTGAACCTTACCTTCGTGGTCACCGAAAAGCATGCCGAGCGACTGGTCAGCAAGCTGCACTCGCATGTGTTTGCCACCGTCGGCGCCCAGGGTCCGTTTGGCCCAACCTACCGGGAGTTGCAGGAAGCGGACATGCCCGCTGTCACCTCTCCATGGTGGCACATCCGCCGCGCAGAATTGCTGCGCCTGCCTACGCCGGCGTTCGTGTATGATGCGCCCACGCTGCAGGACAGCGCCCAGCGGCTGCTCAGCATCAAGGCCATTGACCGCTGCTTTTACGCAGTCAAGGCCTGCGGTCAAAGAGAAGTCCTCGACGTCTTTCACCGGGCCGGACTCGGCTTCGAATGCGTTTCGCCGGGCGAGCTCGAACACATCCGCGATATCTATCCCGATCTTGAGACGAGCCGGATTCTCTTTACGCCCAATCTCGTGCCACGGGAAGAATACGCTGAGGGTTTTGCGCACGCAGGCTTCGTTACGCTGGACAGTGTAAGGCCGCTTGAACTCTGGCCCGAGCTTTTCGAGTCCAGGGAGGTCATTGTTCGCGTGGATCCGGGTCGGGGGCAAGGCCACCACCAGCACGTGCGAACGGCAGGAGCCCAGACGAAATTCGGGGTATCACCCGCTACGTTGCCGAGGCTGCGCCAGTTGGCCCGAAGCGTCGACCTACGCATCATAGGCCTGCATGCACATGTGGGAAGCGGTATCCTCGTGCCGGAAACATGGTCGGAAACGGCTTTTTTTCTGTCTTCCCTGGTGGACCTCTTTCCCGAGGTGCGACTCGTGAACATTGGCGGAGGCCTGGGAGTGCCGGAATATCCGGGGACCCTGCCCCTCGACCTTCAAGCACTTGGGGAAAATCTGGAGCGATTCAAGAATGCCCACGAAGGACTTGCTCTATGGATGGAGCCGGGCAGATATCTGGTGGCGGAGGCCGGCGTCCTGCTGGTCCGCGTTACGCAGGTAAAGCGAAAAGGCGCTCATTACTATATCGGCGTCGATACCGGCATGAATTCCCTGATCCGGCCAGCCCTGTACGGTTCGTACCATGCCATAGTAAACCTTACGCGACTGGCCGCGCCTGCGGCCATGACGGCGGACGTGGTGGGACCCATTTGTGAGACGGGCGACATACTGGGACGCGGCCGTAGACTGCCAGAGACGCGTGAAGGAGATGTCCTGCTTATCGCCACGGCCGGCGCCTATGGCCGGGTTATGAGCAGTTCGTACAATCACCGCGCGCCCGCCTCCGAAATCGTCCTGCAGTAACCGTAACCTGCCGCCGTAACACGCACTGTGCTGAATCAGTGCCGTGGATGCAATCGGCACGTGCCAGGCGGACCTGCCTCAAATGTGCCGGCTGCGTCAGGAGCTGCTCTAAGCGCCGCTTGAGAGCGGCTGCCGATTACGCTGCCTGCCATGCGTAGAACAGCCGGGCGGTCGAGGAAGGTCTTGGCTGTCTACAGGCCGTGCCACTTACAGCTTCTTGCCGCACTTGCTGCAAAACTTCGCGTCCTTGCCGTGCGAGGCAAAATAGCACCGGCTGCAAACGCGTGTCTTTTGCCCGGCTCCCCAATCGCGAGATTTGGCCAGCTCCGCGGTCACTATTCCCGTCGGCACAGCGATGATGGCATAGCCAATGATCATTACAACGGCTGCCAGCGCCTGTCCGAGCGGCGTCTGCGGGGAGATGTCTCCGTATCCAACCGTGGTCAGGGTCACGATTGCCCAGTAGACACTGCGCGGAATGTTGTCGAATCCGTTCTCGGCACCTTCAATCAGGTAGACCAGCGACCCCAGGATGGTAACCAGTGTAAGGACCGCAAGTATGAATATGGTGATCTTGCGACGGCTGTTGCGCAGGGCCGTAAGCAAGAAGTCCGCTTCCGTCAGGTACTTTACAAGCTTCAGGACGCGAAATACCCTCAGAATTCGCAGGAGCCGGATGACCAGCAGCGCATGAGCACCGGGCAACACGAGTGACAGGTAGGTCGGCAGCACGGCGAGCAGATCGATGATTCCGTAGAAGCTTCGCGCGTACTGAAGCGGACGTCCGACGCACGCCAGTCGCAGCGCGTATTCGACGGTAAAGATGATCGTAAAGCCCCACTCCATCCAGATCAGAGCCGAATGGAAGCGCGTCCCAAACGTCTCCACGCTCTCCAGCATGACCGCGGCCACACTCGCCAGGATGACCACTATGAGCAGTTCGTCAAAGAGCCTGCCTTGCGGGCTGTCACCCCCGAAAATCAGCTTGTGAATTTCCAGGCGTCGCCCCTTGAGCGAGCCGGAGCCGAAGGAGCGCCTGCGAACGGAGTGTGGCGACAACATCAGGTGCCAGTACTATGCGGCCCGCGCAAATACAACTCAAAATAATGGAAGGCAGCCACCATTATGCCATTATCGATGGTACCGTCCAAAATGAGACCCGGCACTTCACCAGGATCGATTAGAACCACCTCGATGTCCTCGGCGCTGTCCAGCCGCTGATCACCATCCGGCAATACGTCTAACGCAACGAAGAAGTGACACAGGTTGCCGAAAAGGGCCGAATTGGGACTCATGCGCCCGATCCTCGTAGCCTGGTCAGCCCGATAGCCTGTCTCTTCGCGCATTTCCCGCAAAGCGGCCTCCTCAGGTGTCTCATCGGCATCTATGAGTCCTCCCGGTACTTCAAGCGAAATGCTGCGCGACCCGTGCCGATACTGGCGCAGACACACCAGCTTTCCGTGCGGCGTAACGGGAATAACGTTCACCCAATCCGGAGCTTCTATTACATAAAAATCATGAATGTTACCTGTTCTCGGCGACCGGCTGCGGTCGTGTCGAACCGAAAAGATGGAGTATTGACCGCGCTGCCGAGAGCCCACGCGATCCCAGCTACTTGTCATGGCATGTCCCGCTAAAGAACACGAAGTGAGCCGTCATTTACCAGGTCTGCCAACAAAGACATGAATGGAGCATTGTCGAGGAGTTCTCCGAAGGTCGATGCATCCAGAACGCGCGAGCCTGCAAGGAGTGAAGCTGTAGACGCCATGTCCTCGGACAAGTCGTGCCGCTGGCCGCAGGCATAAAGAACGGGGCCCGAGCGTCCGTGCCTGTAGGCAAAATAGGCAATCGCACTGCGACCGAGACGGTGGCCGCGGCCTAGAGCACGCCTTATGCGCGACGGTGTCCAGGCAACATCGGGCTCCGCCGGATAGAAACCTCGCTGCGGCTCTGTCACGAAGCAACCAAACCAGTCATCAATAGCCTCTGGGTCCTCTACGGCTTTCCGCACAATACCACGCACCCGATTCAGAGTCTCCGGTGAAATGCACCCGGGATCAAGGCTGACGTCCGTTCCATCATCCTCGAGCCTGCAACTGCGACCGGCTGATTCGGAAGCGGTCTCAAGATAGCCTTGCACCATTGTCCGGGCATCGGGCGCACGGAATCCCACCGAATAGGTCATGCACGGGCCAAGCGCAACGCCCCAGTGCGGGAAGCGCGGTGGCAGGTACAGCATATCTCCCGGCTCCAGCACCCACTCGGTATCGGGCTTAAAATCCTTGAGCAAGTCAAGATCCAGGTCACTCGCAATCTCCGCGTCCAGGGGCACGGGAACGTGACCGATCATCCATCTACGGCGTCCCTGTCCCTGGATCAGGAAAACATCATAGTTGTCCACATGCGGGCCAGCACTTCCGGACACGGGTGCGTAACTGACCTGCACATCATCCAGGCGCCAGTTGGGCATGAACCTGAAGCGGGAAAGGAGTTGCTGTGCCGATTCGTTGTGCCGATCCACCTCCTGGACCAGAAGGGTCCAGTGCGAGGAGGACAACTTCGCAAACTCCCGTCGCTCGAATGGTCCAAACCTCACTTCCCATGGATAATCTCCGCCCTCCTCCAGCACGATGCGCGCCGCAACGTCTTCCCGACGAGAGAGCTCAAACAAATCTTCACGTGAAACCGCGGTTGCGAGTCCCGGCAAGGCGGCGCGAACCAGCAGCGGCCGCTTGCGCCAGAATTCGCCCAGGAATTCCCGGACAGAGAGCTCACCGAAAACGGATGCGTGCGGCGTCATCTTCGAAAAACCAGCTTCAGCAGCTCAAGGATCGGCCAGACCAGCAGCAGTGCCATGACAATGGCCATGATGGAGCGAGAGCTCTTCTGCATTGGAAACTCGTATTGGCAGTAGGGGCAAGCTTCTGCCTGGCGCGGAACATCGAGCGCGCAAGATGGACATTCCTTCATCTATTCCGGTATCGGTTCAAGCAACATCGAAACTCCCGGCCCAAATACGCTTTTACTTGGACTTCATTCCAACCGTGTGTAACGTGAACGCACCATCAGCACCGGCCGTTGCGGAAGCAGAGCCGACCGCTCAGGCAGAAGATATTATAGTGGTCGTTGCGGGTCCAGAGCACCACACGTTTGCAGACACCGTGTGCAAGCTGATCGAGGAGGCCGCTTCGGCGCGCGGCACGGGCATTGCCAAGCGCGAACCCGAGTATATCCGGCGGAAGATGGCAGAGGGCAAGGCCATCATTGCGCTGTGCGGTGAAGAAGTGGCCGGTTTCTGCTATATCGAAACGTGGAGCCACGGCAAGTACGCCGTTAATTCCGGACTGATCGTGGCTCCGGCTTTCCGCAAGCGAGGACTGGCCAAGCGCATCAAGAAGCGGGCCTTTGAGCTGTCACGCCAGCGGTATCCGAACGCGAAGCTGTTCGGCATTACCACCAGCCTTGCCGTAATGAAGATCAACTCCGAGCTCGGTTACAAGCCCGTAACATTTTCCGAGCTCACGTCGGACGACGTGTTCTGGGAGGGTTGCCAGAGCTGTCCCAACTACGACGTGCTTACTCGCATGAAGCGGAAAATGTGTCTTTGCACGGGCATGCTGTACGATCCGGAGAAGGAATAGCTGTAGCGGAGCGCCCGGGCACACGCCAGCATGACTTACGAGTGGGTCCTCCGTTGACAGTGCGCGTTGCGCTGCCACTTCCCCTCGCCCGTACATTCACCTATCTGGTCCCGGAAGAACTCCGGGATGTGGCAAATGTCGGATGCCGCGTTGAGGTAGGCTTCCACGGGCGTCGCATCACGGGCGTCATCGTCGACAAGAGTTCGGAGACAGACGAAAAGCTGCGACTACGGCCGATCTCTGACGTTCTGGATGCAGCACCATTGCTGACCCGGGACCTGCTGCGGCTTACGAGATGGATTGCCAGCTACTACATTTGCGGATGGGGGGAGGCCATTCGGGCGGCGCTTCCAAGCGGCATCGACAGCCAGGTTGTCCTCACGATTCGTGCCACCGGCGAACCGGACATTCAGGTCAAGGCCCATCCCAAGGCGGGTCCGATCTTCCAGTACCTGAAACGGCACCCGGAAGCCACGCGTGCAGGCATGCGCAATGCGGGGCTGGATGTGCCGATAGCCTTGCTGCGACGCCTGGAAAGTGCCGGATTGATCAGTATTGAATCTGCGGCGCGGGGACCAAGAGTACGGCCAAGATTCGAAGACCATCTTCGATTGGTCGCGGGTATCGAAGGACATGACGACGTGCGGGGGCCGAAACAGAAAGCCATCCTCGCGGCCATGGATGCCTTCGTCAAGGAAGGTGTCGATACTCCTGCGCGCCGACAAGTCCTCCGCCGGGCGGATGCCAGCCACAGTTCCGCCGCCAGCCTGGCCAAGAAGGGACTGATAGAAGTCATTCGGCTTGAAGCCACGCGCTTGCCGAAGTTCTCCGCCGGGCGAGCACCGGCTCCGGTGTCGCTCCATCCGTCTCAGAAGACTGCGGTTGCGTGCATTGAGGAAGCTGTGGACCGCGGAGCTTTCCAGACCTTCTTGCTCCACGGTGTGACCGGTAGTGGCAAAACGGAAGTCTACATTGCAGCCCTTGCCCGCGTGCTGGAGCGTGGCAAGACGGGCATTATTCTCGTGCCGGAGATCGCCCTTACGCCCCAGACCGTCCGGCGCTTTCGGCACCGGTTTGGCAACAGGGTTGCCGTGCTCCACTCGCGCATGAGCCTTGGCGAACGCTATGATGCATGGAGACACCTCAGGCAGGGGCGCTACAGTATTGCAATCGGTCCTCGGTCCGCCGTGCTGGCACCCTTGGCAAACGTTGGACTTTTCGTCGTAGATGAAGAGCAGGAGGCCTCGTACAAGCAGCAGGAACCCGCCCCCCGATACAATGCAAGGGATGTGGCGGTTATGCGTGCGCGCATGCAGGACGCTGTTTGCGTGCTTGGCTCCGCCACGCCTAGCCTGGAAAGCCTCAACAATGCATCCTCCGGCAAATACAAGCTGCTGGAGATGCCGGAGAGGGTACCGGTTAGCGGACCCATGTTGGCCTCGTTGCCGGATGTTCGCATTATTGACCTGACGCTGGAGAGCAAAAAGCACCGCCTGCACGGCGCTGTCTCGGAGCCCCTGCGCGAGGCCATCAGGACGCGACTATCACGCGGGGAACAGATCATCCTGCTGCAGAATCGCAGAGGCTATGCGCCGGTCATGCAGTGCGGCAACTGCGGCTTCGTGCCAACCTGCCGCGACTGCTCCGTAACGCTTACGTATCACAAGGTGCGCTTGCAGCTCCGATGTCATTTCTGTGGCGGTACGCGCAAGCCCCTTGCCATTTGCCCGAAGTGTTCCGCGACCGAGATGGAACAGCGCGGGGCCGGTACCCAGCGAGTGGAAGAAGAGCTGGCTGAAATGCTGCCCGAGGCTCGCGTCGTGCGGATGGATCTGGACACCACCCATCAAAAGGATGCCCACACCAGAATACTGGACCGATTCGGAAGGGGTGACGCCGACATCCTGGTTGGAACACAGATGGTCGCCAAGGGCCTGGACTTCCGCCGGGTCACGCTCGTCGGCGTTGTGGGCGCCGACGTGGGCATGCACCTGCCAGACTACCGCGCGGAGGAGCGCACTTTTCAGCTCCTGATGCAGGTAGCCGGACGCGCTGGACGCGCTGAGCTGAAGGGCGAGGTCCTGCTGCAGACTTATCGCCCGGATCACCCGGTATTTCATTACCTGCTGTCACACGATTATGTCGGCTTTTCGAAAGTTGCCCTGGAGGAACGCCGCGCGCTCCGCTACCCGCCCTTCGGGCGCTTGGTAGCCATGGAGTTCAAGGGGCCGGAAGAGGCGCGCGTGGCCCGGCTTGCCCATGAATGCACGAATGTGCTCAAAAGGGAGTTGCCGCGCTCGGTAGACGTTCTCGGTCCCGGATCAGCATACGTGGCGCGCATCAAGAAGCAGTACCGGTACCAGGCGTTGCTGAAAGCCCCCAAGACTGAATCCAGCCTTTCGCGCACCGTCCGCGGTGCTCTGGAGGCATTCGGGCGCCCTCCCGCCGGATACCGCATTTCGGCAAACGTGGATCCAATGGGACTCGACTAGCTCCGGGAACTGCCCCAAGTGGTCCCTGTTGATGTGAAAAGAAGGGTAAGTCCCGTGCGGTCAGCTCCCTCTGAACCCCGTCAGGGCCGGAAGGCAGCAGCGGTAGGAGGTTGCAGCGACGCGATGCGGGGAGCTTGCCCTTCTTTATTTTGGCCACGTTTCTCCAAGTACCCGACACACTTGGCCCTTTCAGCTGCTGTTACCCAATTCTCCCGTAGCTGCGCCTAAGGCGGTCTGATCGTATTTTCCATGCCAGCCGAAAAGCCTGACCTATTCTCATGAAACTATTGCCCGTAATGGCGGCGGCACAGCAAGCTGAAGGTGGAACCTTTGGCCCTTTCGGAATGCTGGTTCCGCTAGTACTCATCTTCATTGTCTTCTACCTTTTCATCATACGCCCGCAAAAGAAACGCGAGGACAAGCGCAAGGCTATGATCGCAGCGGTGCGCAAGGACGACAAGGTTGTAACCGCAGGTGGCATCCACGGCATCGTGACCAAGGTTGACGATGCAAGTGTGCTCATGGAAGTTGCCACCAACGTAAAGCTTCGCGTCGAGAAGAGCGCCATCGCCAACGTGACGCCGAAGTAACACCCTACCGGTGCCGCACAATCCCGGGAGCATGGATTCCGGTCACCCATCCTTCCGCTTCGATTCGGTCGAAGATGCCGTGGCCGAAATCCGCAGCGGCCGCCTGGTCGTCGTAACCGACGACGAGGACCGTGAAAACGAAGGCGACTTCATTGGAGCGGCCGAGACCATCACAGCCGACCTGGTCAATTTCATGGCAACCTTCGGCCGGGGACTCATTTGCGTCCCGATGACCAAGGAAAGAACGGATTCGCTTGGTCTTGAAATGATGGTTGAAGCTAACACTGGACTCTACAACACGGCGTTCACAGTCTCGGTGGACTACCGGCGGAACACGACGACCGGCATCAGTGCTGCCGATCGTGCCCGGACCATACGGGCTCTGGCCGACGCCGCTTCGGCCCCGGAGGACTTTGCACGCCCGGGGCACGTATTTCCCCTCAGGGCCCAGCGCGGCGGTACCCTTCGCCGGGCCGGCCACACGGAAGCTGCGGTTGACCTGGCAACACTTGCCGGGCTGAAGTCCGTAGGTGTTCTCGTTGAAATTCTCAATGAGGATGGCAGCATGGCCCGCGTGCCCGAGCTGATGAAGATCGCTCGGCGCTTCGACATGCGCATCATCACCATCAGCGACCTCATCGCTTACCGGATGCAGCATGAAACGCTCATCCGGCAGGTTGCCGACGTAACGCTTCCCACCCGGTATGGCGAGTTCAGCCTGGCCGCTTTCGAAGACAGTCTGGCCGGTGAAGTGCACCTTGCCCTTTACAAGGGCACGTGGACCGAGGAGGAGCCCGTCCTCACGCGCGTTCACTCCCAATGCGTCACCGGAGATATCTTTGGATCCCAGCGATGCGACTGCGGGGAGCAGCTCCGGACCGCCATGGAAAGCGTGAGCAATAATGGCCAGGGCGTGGTGCTCTACATGAAGCAGGAAGGACGGGGAATCGGGCTGCTTAACAAGCTTCGGGCCTACGAACTGCAGGAGAAAGGCCTGGATACCGTCGAGGCCAACGAAGCCCTGGGATTCCGCATGGACCACCGCGACTACGGCATTGGCTGTCAGATACTGCGCTCTCTGGGAATCAGGAAACTGCGATTGATGACCAACAATCCAACCAAGCGCATAGGACTGCACGGTTACGGACTTGAGATCGTTGAACGGGTCCCGATTGAAATGCCCGCAAACAAATGCAACCGGTCCTATCTGCAGACCAAACGGGACCGGATGGGTCACATACTGGAAGATCTGGACAGCAGTGATGCCCTGCGTCGCACGCTGTGAGGACTTACTCGTTGAACACCGTGTAAAGCACGAATTAATCCATGCCGCCACTTAAGATTACACCCGCCGTTCTGCTCGGCCTGGCGATTGCTCTTGCGGCGCCGTCGCGGGCGCAGCAGACCGCTAAGCCTGTATTGCATGCCAAGCACTGGGTAGCGATAACGGGCAAGCCGCTCGGCGCCACCGCAGGCGCACTCATGTTCGCCAAGGGCGGCAACGCGGTCGACGCCGCCTGCGCCATGCTCGGCGCCACGTCCACCATGTGGGATGTGCTCAGTTGGGGCGGGGAAACGCAGGCATTGATCTACCATCCCGGCGAGAACAGGGTAATCGGAATCAACGGTCTTGGTGTGGCGCCGACCGGGGCTACCGCCGCATTTTTCGCGGAGCAAGGTCTCCGGTACCCGCCCGAATTCGGCCCGTTGGCTGCCGTGACACCCGGTACGCCGGGGGCTCTCATGGTGATGCTTGCGGAATTTGGCACGCTCAGTCTCAAGGACGTGCTTGAACCGTCTCTGCAGATGGCAGAAGGGTATCCCATTGAGGCGGAAGCCTCGCGCAGCATTGAGCAGAACAAGGAAAGGATAAAGGAGTGGCCGTACTCGCGCGCTGTCCTGCTGCCGCACTTTGGCGAGGAATACGAGGCCCCGAAGCCCGGCGAGATTTTCAGGCAGCTTGACCTCGCACGTACCCTGCGCCAACTCATCGAGGCGGAGGAAGCGGCGCTTGCTGAAGGCAAGAGCCGCAAGGAAGCCATTTACGCGGCATACGACCGATTCTACCGTGGAGATATTGCAGAGGAGATCGTCCGCGGCACCCAAGAGCAGGGCGGCCTCCTGACCATGGAAGATCTGGACCAATGGCAAGTCCACATCGAAGAACCCGTAACGACCACCTACAACGATATTGAAGTCTACAAGCTTACGCATTGGGTACAGGGTCCAGTGATGCTGCAGGCCCTGAACATGCTGGAACCCTTTGACCTGCAGGCTATGGGATACAACAGCGCCCGGTATATCCATGCCCTGTACCAGGTGATGAATCTCGCTTTCGCAGACCGTGACTTCTATTACGGGGATCCATACTTCCCGCCGGAAGAGCCGCTCCGGGGTCTGCTTTCCAAGGAGTATGCGAAGGAGCGAATCAAGGGTATCGATTGGGAGCAGAACGACGCGGCGGCCAAGCCTGGGGACCCTTACCCGTTTCAGGGTGGCGAGAACCCCTTTTTGCACTACCTGGAGAAATGGGGCGACAGCGCTTCCGCCTCCGTATTTGACGAGGCATACCAGGAGGATTTCTACGCGGGAACGACGTCCATCCAGGCTGCAGACGCTGAAGGCTGGGTTGTTTCGGTCACGCCGAGCGGGGGATGGATACCGGCCACCATAGCGGGCCGTACCGGAATCGGTCTCAGTCAGCGAATGCAGAGTTTTGTTCTAGATCCGGCGGAGAACCCGTACAACGTCGCTGAACCAGGCAAACGGCCACGCGCGACACTCACGCCGGGCATGGCGCTCAAGGACGGACGGCCATACCTGTCATTTGCTGTCCAGGGCGGTGACAGCCAAGACCAGAATCTCGTTCAGTTTTTCCTGAACGTGGTGGAATTCGGCATGAATGTACAGGAAGCCGTCGAGGCAGCCAATATCAACAGCTTTCAGATGCGCGGGTCCTTCGGACAGCATGAGGTGCAGCCGGGTCGGCTCCTGTTGCAGGACGACACACCACCTTGGGTGCGTCGAAGCCTCCGTGAAATGGGATACAGGCTTACGTTCAGCGATCGAACCTCGGGCCCCATCACGGCCATCTATTTTGACCGGGAACACGGCACTATGTGGGGCGGCGCCAGCCACCATGGCGAGGACTACGGCATCGGCTGGTAGTTCGGCTAGCAGGTCAGAAGAGAGAATATGCGCCCAATGGCGTACCCCCATACCATCTCGCTTGTGAACTGACCGAACAAACGGCCGATCCACTTTAGAGCAGACCTCGAGTCCCCGTACTACTAGTCTCTCGCCGGCGTAAGTCCAAAACGTCGCCGGTCGCCCTATCCATTTACGCCGGTGCTGATCCTCCACCCGTGCCCCCGCGCGAGTGACCGGCCGGCCCCGCAAATGGTATGGCTGGCTTCAACCGCTATATCGCGCGAATTTCCACCCTGTACTCGGCCCGTTTTCCTTACGTATTGCGACCATTGCTCCGCAATTGCGCTACTTCATTCGTACAATCGACAGTACTTCTTCTTCCTGTTCGCCATTCAACTGGCCAACCCACACTCTCTTTGCCATCGCTCCTTGATCTACGTGAATAATTGTTGGGACATACACAACCCTATCGTCTACCGTAGGAATTACGATCGTCGTATCCGGAGCTACCCCTGCTTGCCCGAGTAGACGCCGCTGCAAAGTTGCAGACGCACTGGTATCTATAGCAACAATTATGTTCACCTCCCTCTCTCTCTGATCCACCAACTGCTTATAGAACGGCAGGCTTCCCGTGCAGAAAGAACACGTCGGGGACAAAACCAACAACAGGCTTTCGCCCGGCCACTCCCCTTCCATACCTTTCACGGCCTGAATGCTATCGCCAACGTCGACATACGGTGTGGGTTCTGGCGGTCCGAAAACCGTCCAAGCGAACATGACAATGGTAACCAATAGGACAGCGTAACTGACCCATTCCATTATCAACGGCGTCCGAGATGCGGGTCTACTCACCGTTACAAGCTAAATGAGTATACAACTACGGTTGTATCTTCCGCTTGATACAGACGATTGTTCATAACATACGCTGCACTCCTATCTCGTGGAAGCCGGAAGGAGTAACCGTAGTCACCCGTCTCGGCATCGAACACGTCAATAGCACCTGCTTTCCGTGAATGCACAAAAAGCTGATCGTTGTACACGCTGCTTCTAGTGTTAATCGCCTGGCCCTGAATACGAAAACCGATGGCTCCCGCAAAGTCGGTGCGCACCCATTCCGGCTCGTCAAACTGCGCGAAATAGTCCGGAGTTGTGCGCGCATACACGAGGGACCCATCTGATTCGTATTGCGCAATTACTGGGAAGTAGGTTAGGCTGAGCAACATCTTGTCCCGGTATGTATCGATATACCCTAAGGCCAGGTTAAAGCCATGTGAGATTTGATTCTCA
Organism: Rhodothermales bacterium; assembly: GCA_965207385.1. Taxonomy (GTDB): domain Bacteria; phylum Bacteroidota; class Rhodothermia; order Rhodothermales; family Bin80; genus CAZXEU01. Next base: position 662,937 of record CBDBLZ010000021.1, on the reverse strand, counting down.
ACCAATTCCCCGAACTGGATCACATCTGATCCACTCTCGGATCGGAATAGCGAGTCGGTACGACCGACCAGCGTATACGCGACACCTTCGGTACTAACAGTGTGCCTAATGGGCACTCCGGTGATCGTACGAGATTCAATAAAGGCTCCTGAATCTTTGGAGAAGTATGAGATCTTCCTAGAAGCGTAGTCTACGGCAAAAAGCGTGGTGTCGCCGATTAATCCAGTATTCATTACGGATCTCAACTCACCAGGCCCTTCTCCTTCTCCCTCTCCATACGATCTGATATAGTGGCCGTCCTGATCAAAAGCCAAGACCTTGAACACAGCGTGATCTGTCACGAAAATATTTCCTGCGGCATCAACTGTAATCTCTCCCGGGTTAAACAGCAACACATCCGGTGACCTTGGCAAGCTGAATACCTGGCGGAGAGAAACATCGCGCCACTCCCGTTCTTGTGCTTCTTGTTCCGTGACCGGCGACAGCAACAATTTGGCAAAGAGCCGTGTACCATCTTGTCCCGCTGGCGTGGCGCGGCACGACACCAAAGACAGGCACAAGAAGAAGGACAGAGTTCGGATCATGGATAGTCCCCGTAACAGTAGAAGTCCTTGAGCCAGCAACCCAAATTAAAAAGACCCGCAAAATCGACACATTCCAGACACGTCGTGGAACCGCATAGCACCACCTCATCGCCCCCGCATCCTGCTGCGATACAACGGCGCATCGCATCAGCTCCGCAGTCAGGGACTGGGACTTTGCCTGCGGTAGAGGAAGCCAACGTTAGACTTAAGAATAGCCCTGTCAGGAGGACCGACACGAGTAAGCGAGAAATCCTTTTCTTGATCATGAAGGCACCGTTTGTTTAGTGTTAGGGCGTGACCATAATGTCGGTGTCGCCATAGCAGGTGAAGGGTTCCACATCTCCTTCGGAGCACGGAAGTTGGCTCCTATCGCAACAATAGAGCGTGTGGCAGTAGTAATCCGGGCCTAGATCGCAATGCGCGCCGCAAGTTCCATTGCACACTGGGTCTCTCGCTTGCGCTACTTGGCCGTCGGGAAATGAAAGGGCCAGCACAATGAAAGTAGCGGCCGACGCTAGAGCGAGAAAGGTCCGACTGATTGAACGGCTATGGGCATGCATGGTCATAGAGATTTAGTTGACATGTACGAGTAAGTAGCGGACGAAGTAGAGAGAATGTCATAATGGGCGACAAGTAATGTTCGAGTGCTTGCGAGTTAAGAATGGATGAAGACGTAGGCTGACGGGAATCGTTCGAGGCCACGTCGATATGGTTGGCAGCAGCCGGGACGGGCCCTTAGAGAGGGCACGCCATTATTGGACTACTCGGAGAACCATAAATGGACATTTTAGATCTGGTAAAGTATAGCGATTACAGTACCGCTTACGTCCCGGACATCGATTTACGTCCGTCCACACAGCGCTCAGCTCAAGGCTGCTTTCCTCGGTAGGCATTACCCAATGGCTTCGGTAGTACGGTGCCATCTACTACCCTATTGGCCCGCCAGCCCCTTGCGGGATGCCGGTTGCACTGTGCTGCAGCACCGACAAGGCTTCCAGTCGGATCGAATCCTAACCTTCTACCGAGTTTAATCTGGTCTATCCGCTCGTCCGTCCCAACCCTAGTTCCACCGGTCCTTTTTCCGTGTGCCACTCCGTGAATCCCGTGTCAGTCTGGCGATCGCCGCGGACACAGTGATCCTAAGGGCCCACAGCGCGCCTTGGGTCCGCGGTTGCCACGGTGGTTTGTTGGTCCCGCATCTGCCAATAAGATTGGTGGGCCCCCGTCCCGCGCCTATGGCCGCGAACTATCAAGTGAGCTATCGTGCCGGCCAATTTGCTACTGCCAATCTTCTTACGGCTGTTCAAGGGACCTCTTCGCCAAGGCCACGCCGTGACATCCACTGCGGTCCTAAGGCCAAGTCTGCTTAATCGTGCCAATCGATTCCAAGTTGTCTACGATAGTGGAAGTAGCGGTTGGGTTCATCTCAGGCATTCGACTTGGGCGAGTTCGTAATTGGCTTATCCTCTACCTTGTATGCTGGAGTTGGAGCTGGAATCGATCACGTCAAAGCGGCCAAGCTACATGCGAATGCGAATTCCCAAGATGGCTGCCGTGCTGTTCGGAGTACTGGCACTTGCTGCCTGCTCGGACACGAATCTGCCACAGGTGGTCGACTACAATTTTGACGTAGTGCCAATATTGGCACAGCACTGCTTTAACTGCCACGGCCCCGATCCGGCCAGCCGCAAGGCAGAGCTTGCCCTTCACACGCGAGAGGAGCTTTTTGGAGAGCTGCGCGAGGATTCCAGTCGCTACGTCGTCGTTGCAGGCGACCCGAACCACAGCGAGCTGATTCGGCGCGTTTCTGCAACCGACCACCGGGAGCGCATGCCACCCCCGGAGGAAGTCCCGGTAGGTCTGACTGACTATGAAATAGCCGTCCTGGAGCGATGGATTGCGCAAGGTGCCGAGTGGAAGCCGCATTGGGCATTCATCCCGCCCGAGCGCCCGAACGTACCGTCTGCGGGAGCGGACTCCCGCAACGCAATAGACAACTTTGTCGCCGCGCGCCTTGAACGCGAGGGCCTCTCCTTTTCGGTCGAAGCGGATCCGCGCACGCTTGTCAGGAGACTGTATCTGGACCTGACGGGACTCCCGCCGGGCGGGAGTGCATTGCAATCGCATCTCGAAGAATTCAGATACGAGGAGGTAGTCGAGAGTCTCCTTGCCTCGCCACATTTCGGCGAGCGCATGGCTCTCCATTGGCTCGATCTGGCCCGGTTCGCGGATACAAACGGCTATTCCATCGACGGTGGACGGCACATGTGGTTGTGGCGCGACTGGTTGATCCACGCCTTTAACAGCAACATACCATTTGATGCCTTTATCGTAGAGCAACTCGCGGGCGACCTGCTTCCCGATGCCACTGAGGCCTCACGCGTCGCGACCGGATTCCACCGCAATCACATGATCACGCACGAGGGAGGTACGATTCCGGAAGAAAACCTCACCAACTACGTGGTTGACCGGGTAAAGACTACGGGCGAAGTCTTTCTGGGTCTTACCGTTGCTTGCGCGCAGTGCCACGATCACAAGTATGATCCGCTCTCGCAGCGAGACTACTACAAGCTCTTCGCCTTCTTCAATTCGACGGGAGACCGCGGTCTTGACGGGGACGCCGGCATAAACTCGGTGCCGTCCTTCGATGCGTACTCACTCCTGGCCACTTCTGAAGAGGAAACTGCCGTGCGAGAGGAACTCGCACGACTTAATGCCCAGCTTCTGGCCGACAACGCCATGCAGGCAGCCTGGGAAGCTCGCATGCGCCGGCAACTTGCCGAACGCGGCCGGGAGATGGACTTGCACCCGATGGATGCCATTAAGGTCACAACTCCCAATTCCGGCTATACGGGTGAGATTCGCCGTGACGGCTCCGTCTACATAGCCCGCCCTCCCGGCCTGGCCGCCTACAATGTCTCCCTCCGGCTTCCACCTGTTGAGGCGCCGATAACAGGCCTCAGAGTGGTCTTCTATCCGAGCGTCCGCGGTGCCGCCCTGGGTTACGGCCGCGATATGGACGGATCTTTCGTGCTGACCAGCTTGCACGTCACCGCAGGGGCGGTGCCGAGCGACCAGGTGGACCCGCATCGGACTCTCAAGATTTCGCGGCTGACGGCCTCGGCGGAATCAGCACAGTTTCCGGCCCGGGCCGCGCTCGACGAGAGGCGAACAAGCGGGTGGTCGCCCCATCCTCAAAACAGACAGGAGCAGCACATCACCGCGACCTTCGGATCGCCCCTTGACGCACGCGATACTCCGTTCGTGACCGTGATGCTGAACTTCGGTGCTGGCAGCAGTCTCATCGGCGGGCATTTCCGCATCTTTGCCCTCGAGGGAACGGACGATGGCCATTTCCTTGCCGGGGAAGTACGTCAGGCACTTGAGATACCGCCAGCCGACCGATCGGGCAGCCAGGCGGAAAGCGTCCGGCGCGCTTTCGCAGCGGAAGCTCTGGCAACGGCACCGATCAGGCACCAGATTGCCAATCTGGAAGACAGGCTTGAATTCCTTACGGCCACGCATTCGACCATGGTGATGGACATTGCGCCTGAACCGCGCCGGACGTTTGTATTGAACCGGGGCCAGTACGATCAGCCGCTGGAGGAAGTCCAACCAGGTGTTCCATCGTTCTTGCCCCAGTTTGATGAGGAGCCAACGCGGCTCGGTTTGGCCCGCTGGCTTGTCGCGACGGACAATCCGCTGACTGCGCGGGTCGCGGTCAACCGCTTCTGGCAACTGCTATTCGGCACGGGTCTCGTGGCAACTGCCGCGGACTTTGGTACGCGCGGCGAAGTGCCTTCCCATCCCGAGCTGCTGGATTGGCTGGCGGTCGAATTCGTCGACAGCGGCTTCGATGTAAAGGCTCTCCTGCGCCTGATGGTGATGTCTGCCACCTACCGCCAAACAGCTGCTGCATCGCCCCGGCTACTTCAGCTGGATCCGGATAACCGGCTTCTGGCGCGCGGGCCAAGATTTCGGCTTCAGGCAGAGTTTATCAGGGACAGTGCACTCAAGATCAGTGGGCTGCTCGTTGATCGACTCGGAGGGCCCAGCGTTCGTCCCTACCAGCCTCCCGGGCTCTGGAAGGAAATCAGCCACTACGGCAGCACTCCTGCCACGGCACAGGTATTTGTACAAGACCATGGCGAAGACCTGTATCGTCGCAGCCTGTACACGTACTGGAAGCGCACGGCTCCGCCTCCTTCAATGATGACGTTTGATGCCCCTACCCGGGAAGTCTGTACCGTGAGGCGCGAGACGACGAATACACCATTGCAGGCGCTGGTCTTGCTGAACGATCCGCAGTTCATAGAGGCCAGCCGCGCGTTTGCGGAACGAATCATGGTGGAGCCAGGGGCGTCCATGGCGAAGCGCATAGCGTTTGCGTACGAGGAAGCTACGGGGCGATTGCCGGACCAGCGAACCAGCGCCTTGCTCACACGCCGCTTTCAGGAGGAATACGAGGCCTTTCGCGCCGACCCCGACGGTGCTGCACAGTACTTGCAAGTAGGAGAATCCGCGCGCAACCCCGAACTCGAGCCGGCCGAGCACGCGGCGTGGACCCTGGTCGCCAGCCTTCTGCTGAATCTCAGCGAAACCATCACGAGGAGCTAGCATGCATCCGGTCCTCGATTTCGAACGTGCTATCACACGCCGTACTTTCCTTGGCAAGACAGCAAGGGGAATCGGGCGGCTCGGCCTGGCCAGCCTGTTGTTCCCGGATCTGACGGGGACCGGCGGGCGCAGCCCGCTTCACTTTCTGCCAAAAGCAAAGCGGGTAATCTACCTCTTCCAGTCAGGTGGTCCTTCGCACGTCGACCTCTTCGACTACAAGCCCGCCCAGACAGATTTGCATTCCACTGAGTTGCCGGACTCCATACGCGGTGGCCAACGGCTTACCGGCATGACCTCACGGCAGAATTCCTTCCCGGTAGTATCTCCCATGTGGCCCATGCGCCGCTGCGGCCACCACGGCACATGGATAAGCGACCTGCTGCCACATATTCAGTCTATTGCAAATGACATTTGCATCATCAAGTCGATGCATACGGAGGCCATCAATCATGATCCTGCCATCACGTTCATTAACACCGGATCACAGCAAATCGGACATGCCAGCCTAGGTGCCTGGCTGAGCTATGGACTTGGCAGCGAAAACGAGAACCTCCCCGCCTACATGGTTCTGCTGTCCCAAGGATCCGGGAAAAATCCCGGACAGCCCATTTATGCGCGGCTTTGGGGCAGCGGGTACCTGCCCAGTAGCCATCAGGGCGTGCTACTGCGACCGGGGGTGAACCCGGTGCTTTACCTCTCCGATCCACCGGGCGTGACTCGTGCGCAAAGAAGGCGCATGCTGGACGATCTGGCCGTTCTCAACCGCCGCGAAGCCGAAGCGGTGGGTGATCCCGAGACCCTTGCCCGGGTCGAAGCCTATGAAATGGCCTTCCGCATGCAGACTGCGGTTCCGGATCTGATGGATTTGTCTGATGAGCCGGAGGAAGTATTCGAACTCTATGGCCCGGACTCCCGCAAGCCTGGCAGTTACAGCGCAAATTGCCTGCTCGCGCGGCGAATGACGGAAAGGGGCGTGCGATTCGTGCAACTCTTCCATCGGGGATGGGACCAGCACATCGCGCTCAGGCAGCAATTGCCTTCGCAGTGCCTGGATGTGGATCAGGCATCGGCTGCCCTGGTCAAGGACTTGAAGCGACGCGGTTTGCTGGAGGAGACGCTCGTCATCTGGGGAGGGGAATTCGGTCGTACCATATACAGCCAGGGTGAGCTGGGACATCCAAGCGCCGGCCGCGATCACCATGGTCGCTGCTTCACGCTGTGGCTTGCGGGCGGCGGCATAAAGCCGGGGATCGAGTATGGACTAACCGATGACTTCGCCTATAACATACTCGAGGATCCCGTACACATCCGCGACCTGAACGCCACAATTCTGCATCAGCTAGGCATCGACCATGAGCGACTCACTGTCAAGTTTCGGGGACTGGACCAAAAGCTAACAGGGGTAGAGGAGGCTTTTGTGGTGAAGGGAATTATCGCGTAGCACGCTTTTATGGGCGGCTTAGCCGCGCGAACTGTCTGCCTGCCGCCGGCGATCCGTTCAAAGTCACGGATGGAGGCGGTCGGGTCTGAGCGCCCCAAGAGATCCCTTAAACCCCTCGCTGAATATTGGCATGCCGCAAAAGTCCATGCCTTCAAGCGCGTACATGCGGAGATAGATGTCCAAGTCTACCTACACATATTCTAGATTTGGGCTGTTTCTGCTCGTTTGATTTGCTGGCGCTATGCGCGCAGTGCCACCGCCATTCCAGCTCAACCTGCTCTATAAGTTCTCAGGCAAAGGCAACCCGCGTTCAAGCCAATTGCCTATGCCTAACACGCCCATCTTTCGGACAAGCACGCGTTCGTTCGACACTCGAAATGCACCCTCTTCCGCCTCTATATCCCGCTTAAACACCAAGACTTGCGGCGTCGCCGCTACTCCCGCTAACCGTTCCTTGAAGAACTGCAGAGAGCCGACTCCGTGCCATTTGCGCCCAGCCAAGATCTCATCAAACTGTCCAAATTTTTCCAAGTGTTCAACTCCCTCACCAACGCGCCAATCCACCGCCACTCCAATAGCTGAAAATGACATACCCTCGTTCACAGCCTTGTCCTGCAAACCAAGCTTAATCCTCTCAACAATCCGAGGCAACGCCTCGTCATTTGCGAACGCACAAGAATACGCGCCAAGATAAACCATCACCATTTCCCGCCCGCTAACCACAGAATGTGAGGGCACATACCTTTCCCCAGGCTGAGAGTCTTTTACTCTCCAATGAATTTCCACTGACGAAATCGGAATTCCCACCACGGCCCCGAGCCAAAAACACGACGCCACTATACCAGCGCCTCCCCACCGTATCCACTTGACTTCAAGTACCTTCACGTGAGCGTCTATCGCCTAGTGAACACCTTGACTCTCGGGAACGGAAAATTCCTGGCCACTATTACACGCTCTCCGTCGATACCATAGACTGCTGCGTCGAGAGTTCCCAAGTACTCCGTATACCCACTTTCTGCGTGAATTCTGAAGTGCTGTCCTGTGCCATCACCTCGTACTCTGTAACCGACGTAAAAGTGATCATGATGAAAAAACATATGCGTGTAGAACGCTTCCCCGACCTCATTTGCGCTATACGAGATACGATTCCGGCCTTCCGGAGTTCTTCTTTCCCAAACGGCCGATGCCAGAAAACCCTCGAATGACACATGCCAAGCCACCGTACCGTCTTCGCGATAGCCGGTAAGAACCGGCGAAAAGTCCATAAGGAAGCTTACAATACTATACTTCTCACTACACGCTAGTCGAGCTTTCGTCGACATATGTCTGACAACTTGTTCGTTGTCAGAATTGTATAGCGCTCCAAAAGAACGGGCTATTTCGCCGTCGAGCGTATGTTTATGTATCATACCGTCCCTATTGGGAACTACGGCCAATAGATACAAATGGTTGTTCATTGCGCATCCGCCGGGCCCAAGGTAACCTTCTCTGGAGAAAGTAGAGCGGTATGCGAAAGAAGTCGGACCCTGTCGTTCAAACATCTCGATCTTCGGGCCACTCATAACCGCAACAATGTTCCCTAGAGAGGAAATCAACACATTTCGTGCAGAAAGGAATTCACCCGGTCCTTGTCCAGGAGCACCGATCGTGCTAATGAAGGAGCCATCATAGTCGAATACTCGCACCTGGTTATACTGAGAATCCAAAATAAAAATGTTGCCACTATAGTCGATGACGACATCTTCAATCAGGCCGAACATTTCGTGCGCCGATCCCTCTGCTACACCAATAGTTAGCTCGCTGTAGGACGTTGAATCCAAGAAGGCATGACTACCATCGCCGGTAGCGGGCCCATGGCCTGCTACGCGGCGTGCATCGGTTACCGAGGGTATGTTCTCGGGAGTAGGATGGCGTACTTCTCCGACAGGATTAGTCGCCCCGCCGATTCTATCACCTACGATATTCGCGAGAAGGGCAACAACCAAAAGTAGCCCGATAACGGCACAAAGAATTATGATGCGTAGCTTCCAGGAAATCATGGTTTAACTATTAGGATGTACCCATTCGGCGGGACAGTGCGCCGGCGGATTCGGGGCAGTCTTACCTCGGTAAGCGTGGGACATGGCGAACCCTGTGAGTAATGCGTTGTAGTGGTGACTTCGGATTTGGCCAAAGGGATTCCGTCCAGCTCACAATAAACGGTGGCCGGACCGCAATTCTTGAGCTATTTGTGGCGTCGATGGGGGCGAGTGAAGGCACTTCGGGGCCTCGGGCAACGGCACGTACTCGCATTAGCGGACCTTTTCGCGGGTGAGGCTGCACTACCGGCGCTCGACCATTTCGTTTTAGTAGCACCGCCCGCGACGACACATCGAAGCACAGACGGGAAATCTCTTGCACAATCGAATTACGAATTCGCGCTTGAACCGTGACCTCTGGTCCATTGACTACAATGGCGGGCTGGTATGTCCTGCCCTCCGTGCCAACAAAAAGTGAGATACGGTTGTACATTAGAAGTGTAGCCGCAGCGGGGTTCTAGCAGCGGAACTGGTCAAGTAGTCCAGCCTAATTTGTTCATCATCAAACCCCTTCTCACCATGGACACATCCAATCCATTGAGCTCCGGCGGAGTCGGGCAGCGAATGGCTACTGCTATGCCCCATCGGGGAGCCTCAACGTTAATCGTCGACCTGGAATCCACCGAGCGCGACCTTCTTCTCGCGGTCAAGACGAAGTTCATCTTCAGAGCCAGAGCGCCATCTTAAACCGCATACTAGGAATCCCGGTCCAGTGTCAACAGTCATCCATGTCGCATTCCTTATTGTGTTGGGCATTGCAATCTTCCCAAGTAAATGTCCCATCGTCTCCGCAGACCCACTCCACTGAGTCATCTGCGTATGTGATCTCTTTGCAAACGTCGTGGTCACAAGTATCGTCACCCGCTTGAGTATCAGCGGGTGAGAGAAACGCTGCATTAAAAAGCCCACCACCCGCAAATGCCAGGATGGCCAGCCCTGCGAATAGTAATGCCGAGAATACCGTCCTGTCTACGGTCTTCATAGCTATGATCTTCATGGTCACTTGTATCTAGCTGGTTAACGAATATCGGTGAAGAAATGTTGTGCTTTCAATATAGGGAAGTCGTTGGAGATGTACAACTGAAGACGACGGGAACAGGATTTGTGACAACACTGTAGAGATTATGTGGCAAGTCTATTGATATTTCCCTCGCAGATAGCATATTTCATGTGGCAGAGAGTGCAGGCAGTGAATTGATTGGGATTACTGGATAAGTTCCCGGACCAAGAATCGGCGACGCAGCGGATGGAATTGACGCGTAGGCTTGATAGTGACAGCTATTGCCCTGATGGTGGCCGTGGCTCGATAATCGAGGCTACGTCATGTCCGAGGATAGACACAAAACGCCGCTATCAAAGCAAGCGCCCGGAGCTACGAAGCCTCGCGGCCCGTCGCATTCCGCGTCACGCGCAGTACTCCCTGCATCACTCTCCAGTGGCCCGGATACGTGCAGAGAAACGGATAGTCACCGGGCGCGGACGGCGATCGAAACGTTACCGAAATCTCGGACCCCGGGTCTGCCATGCCAGTGGCAAACAGCACGGCAGACGTATCAGGAACGAAAACTCCCACGGCCGCCTCCCTTTCTGACCTCAGTCCGACAGCTTCCGCGGTGCCGGGGGCCGTAAACACGGCGTTGTGGGGCATATCCCCTGGATTGGTAAGCGTCAGCCTTGCAAGGCTTCCGGCGGGAATCTCAAGCAAGGTGCGGTCATACTGCAGTGCGCCCGGAATAACCGAAAGAGTCAGTTCATGTATCGTTTCGTTGTTGGCAGACGGACCAACACGTTCTGCTGCGATATCGAGCCGGTCCAGGTGGTGCCGGACAAAGTGCTCCGCAATCGGCGTATGCGCAGCCAGCTCGCTCTTCTTGCCGCCGACATATTCCTCCTCGACTTTGAAGTGCCACTCGGCGGCAAGCGAATGCGCTCTGCCGCCCGTGCGCAGGAACAGGTCATACGCACTACCCCAAAACCCTCCACGACCGCGGGGATCGTCCACGCGGACAGCAACCACGTTGCGGCCGGCCTGCAACAGACCCGGCGGGATGCCGTAGACCCGCGCTGCATCGTAGCCGTTCAGGGTTTCCCCGATCTGCTCGCCGTTCACAAAGGTCACGTCGCTGTCATATATCGCGCCCAGGCCGAGCGTCGCACCTGCGGGCGCATCCGGCAGGTGGACCTCAATGCGAAACCACACGGCTCCATCGAATGACGTCAGTGCATTTGTCCTTACCCATGGCATCGGAAGGGCCATGGTCCCCCACTCCGATGTTTCCAGATCGGGCGCTGACCAGTCTGTCGGGGTCTCCGTGTAACCGGAGGCAAGGCGAGCTGCCATCCGTGTGAATGCGAGCGCCCCCAGGTCCTGCGCGTACGCGTCCACGAACCCTTCCCAATGGCGGCTTGCCGCAATGTACAGCGCCTCCGGAAGCCAGACATCCGTCCTGACTTCAGGCAGCGTGCTCTGCCCGTAGAGCACGGCTCCCGTCTCACGGTCGGCGGGCATTTCGGAAGCCGCCAGAAACGCCGCCAGACGAACATTAAGATTCTTGTCCTCCAGCACGCCGGCGCGCCGAATGGCCGAGAGACTGGAATCCGTCCGTGGAAGCACGGCCAGCGCCGCCTTTCTGACGCCTGGCGCCGCGTGCCGAAGAGCTGACTCCACAATGCGCAGCGCTTCTCCACGCACGGCATCCAGTCCCTGGAGGGTCCAAAGCGCGTGCGCGGCGCCTCCATTCAGGCCTATTGCATCCAGTCCCGCATCGCTCGCGATTTCCAGCAGACCAGGCACTACATCAAGGCCGCCGCGCTCCACCAGAAGCCTCTGGGCCGTCATGCGCCAGAACATGTTGTCATGTTGAAGTGCCCTTAGCAGGGTAGACGGCCGCTCAATGTCCAGCTCTGGAATGCGTCGGCGCCTTGCATTCCTGTACGCGAGCCGGTAAATGCGTCCGTGCTGGTAATCCCGCAGAATATTGACGTGGGCAGCTCCCCTTCCCGTGCGAAATCCCTCGGGCGTGGGATTGTGCTGCACGATAAAGTTGTACCAGTCCAGAATCCACACGGCGCCGTCCGGCCCCACTTCTGCATGTACGGGCGACACCCATTCATCGGCACTTGCCAGGAGATTCCAGGCATCTCGCTCACGGTAGCCCGATCCTGCGCTCTCGATGATTGCCCGGTGCAGAAGGTGACCTGTTGGCTCGTTGACAAGGGCGATGCGATTCCAGTATTCGTCAGGGAAATCGCGCGCCGTATACAGGTTGTGCCCCGCAGCGGAGGTAAATCCGCCCCATACGTCGACCTGACGAATGTTGGGCGTATTGGGCCGCATGGCATAGTGGCCATCGATCTTGATCTTGCCATCGCCCAGCAGTCCCGGGACACCGGCATAGTATCGATCCGGTATCGCGACGAACACGCTGTGCTCATTGTTGGCGGTGGATCCGAAAACGTCGAACGTCTCCGAGAAACCAAGTCCCCAAGTATTGTTCGTATACGTGGAAACCTGTTCCAACTGGCCGGGCCTGAATCGAAATACACCCTGAACCATTCGAACGGTGTCACCGCCCACCACTCCCTCGAAATCACTGTATCCCACCGTGCCCCAGGTCCAGTTATCAAAGCCAGCCTTGAGATTCGACGGACCGGCGTGCGTGTCCCCTGTCCCGAATCCCGAGAACAACACCTCGCGCCTGTCAGCCCTGTCGTCTCCGTCCGTATCCTGCAGGAAGAGCATGTCGGGCGCCTGGGACACTATGAGGCCATCGTGTGCGAACGCGAGACCTGTGGCAATGCTGAGCCCGTCAGCAAACACGGTGACGGAGTCTGCCCTGCCATCCGCATCCGTGTCGTGCAGGATCTTTATCGCATCGCCCCCTTCCGAGCGCAGGTTGTGAGGATAGTCCCGAGTTTCTATCACGAAAAGCCTTCCCCGCTCGTCCCAGGCCATCGCAATAGGGTTTCTGATGAGCGGCTCGGAGGCAAATAGTGTCAATTCAAATCCGGGCGGAATCTGCATGTGAGCCCGGGAAGCCTCCGGCGACAGGGGATGCTGAAACCTGGGAGGAGGATCCCGCTCCTCGTAGTTGGGAATGCTGTCGTGCGGTGAGTAAACCAGCGGCGGAAGATCGAGCGCCTCCCATCGCGCACGCACTCTATCCCCCGCGGCCCACAGCAGACCCGCCTTGAGGAGATTCAGGAAATCCGGATGGTTCCATGTGCGTTCGTCATGGCCATAGGCGGTATAGAACACCCGCCCCTTGCCGTGCGTGCGCGTCCATGTCCAGGGCTCGCGGTGTTGGCCGTCCACGCGCTCCATGAGCACGGCTCGGTCTGGTGCATGCCTCGTGTGCACGTAGGTTTCGTCCCACGTTTCGAATTCCTTGAGCCCTTGCATGGCAGGGTGGTCCGCCTGGAGGATCGGGGCCGTAAACCTGCCAACGCCGTGCTCCTGGAACTGGGCACCGACAAGCCGCACAAATGCATCCGAATTCCTGAAGCAGTACGAGGCGCTGTGCACCGGCACAAATCCATTTCCGGAGGCCACAAAGTCCAGCAGTGCCCTCTCCTGTGAAGCGGTAATGGAATCGTGGTTGGCATACAGAAGCAGAACATCATACAGGTCAAGTGTGGCCGGCTCCAGTACGCTCGGATCGTTGGAATACGAAATATTGATGCCCTCCCGAGCAAAGGACGCAGCAACGGCAGACGCGTAGGTCTGCGCGTCATGGTGCGTGCTCTCATGACCAAGGAACAACACTTCGACCTTCCTGGGGCCGGTGTCCGGCGCCGGCCTGCATGCCACAAGGGCACAAGCCAGCATTGAAGCCGCTGACGTCTGAAATAGGAGCGACCTCACCTTGGCGTAGCCGGTCCTCCCATTTGCCTGCCCGAAAGCCGGGGTGGCAGCATGCCCCGGGGCGTCGCATCTGACGGTCATGCGTTGTCTCGTGTGATTGCCGGGGATAGGCCAGCGCGCCCTCTATCGCTGGCAGCAAGGTCAGCTCAAGTACCTCAGCAATTGGCTGGCGACGGCGTCTGCGAACGCCGGATCATTTATGTGCAGGTCCAGCTCCCTTACGTCGACGGACGGTCCCGCATGCTCCCGCAGCGCAGCAAACAGCGCCGCATTGGCCGCGGGATCATGAAACGGCTGTCCGTCCGCATCAATGGCGCTCACTCCGCGCCCCGGCAGCAGCAGCGTGACCGGCCCTGCCGCCTGGGCAAGCTTCCTGCCTACTTCCTTGCCAATGCATGCAGTCTCCTCCGCGGTAGTCCGCATTAGGGTCACGTTTGCATTGTGTCGATAAAGATTGCGGCCCTGGAACCTTGCCGGCACGGTATCCAATGCCCAGAAATTGACCATGTCCAGTGCCCCACACGACACGACCTGGGGCACAGCACGCCTTCCGGCCGCACCCAGCCGATCCGGACCCGCGCTAAGGACTCCTCCGACCACTTCGTCGCACCATTCCGTGGTTGTGATGTCCGCAACTGCGCTGATGTAACCACTGTCAATGAGGGCCTCCATGGCACGACCGCCGCTTCCCGTGGCATGAAACACGATCACTTCAAACCCGGCCCTTTCCAGCTGCTTCCTGACGCGATCCACACACGGGGTGGTAACACCAAACATGGTAGCCGCAACAAGCGGTCGTTCTTCGAATTCCGGAACCGCCTGCTCCACCATGCCGCACACCGCACCCGCTGCGTTTCCCAGAATGCGCCTTGATATGCCGTTGAGGCCGGCTATATCGACCACCGAATACATCATGGTGATGTCCTTCACGCCGACATACGGTCCCACATCCCCTGAGGCTATGGTGGACACCATCACCTTCGGAATGCCAACCGGCAGGGTCCGCATGGCGGCCGTAGCCACGACAGTACCCCCAGAACCTCCCAGCCCCAGCACGGCTTGCACGCCATCCTCTTCCACGAGTGCCTGCAGCTGCGCACAAGCACCGCGCGTCATCACTTCCAGCGCCTCGCCGCGATCTGCTGTTGCCCTGAGCTCCTCAAGCGTGCTTCCTCCGGCGTGTGCAACGTTTTGGCCCGAAATATCGGCCGCAAACGGGGCATCCCCCATGACCCCGCAGTCCATGACCACGACGGCGTGCCCCCTTTCACTAATGAGGTCACGAACGTAGGCCACTTCAGCCCCTTTAGTATCCAGCGTTCCTATTAGTAGTATCGACGCCATTGCGGGGCAGGGCCAGGGCTTACTCCAGGCAGCAGGCCTAAATCTATGGGCTGACCCAACATAAAACCATGCCACGATTCCAGGGCAATGCTGCGGGGCCATGTATCCATTGTCACGCGGCCTGGCCGAAAAGCGTGCCGACTACGGCTCCCGAAGGCTCCACTGGACCGGGACCAGCGTCGACAGTGGTCACACGCAACATTCGCCACGGGATGCGGGCGCTCCCGAACGCGAATCCTTCAATGCCCGTGGCTTCACTATTAGGGCCTACATTACAACCCCACCGTGCAGCGCGGCGCATCGGGGACAGCCACAGGCAGGAAGTCCCTGGATCTTGCCGACAACTACGCGCGCCGCTCAGAACATTTCCACCGAAATGCGATAGTCAGCCGTGTCCAGCTCGATGGCTTGCCCGTCACTGCGGATCCTGAAGTCAACAATGGCGGAAGGCAGAAACTCCTTCGGTGTATTCATCCGAAACAGCGTGTCCGCCAGTACATGCCAGTCCTCGAAAGTCAGATGTACGGTTGCCTCGCCATCGGAGGCTACCAGGGGGGCATAGGCCAGAACCTTGTTCAAGTGATTGATACCCTGCTGCTGGTGAAGATTGGGATCCATGGAGCCTGCGAATTGACTTAACTTTGCTTTGATATTGTGGGAATAACAGCTCCGCAGATTCCCACGTTCCGCAATAACAGCCGGGTCGTGCTGTATGCAGGCGTATCTCGATCTTCTTGAGCATGTGCTGGCGCATGGAGAGCGCAAGGAGGACCGCACGGGCACAGGCACGCTCAGCGTTTTCGGTTACCAGATGAGGTTTGACCTTGAAGAAGGCTTTCCGATTGTGACGACGAAACGCGTGTGGTTCCGAGCGCTCGCCCTTGAAATGCTGTGGTTTCTGACGGGCTCATCCAACATAAAGCCGCTAGTGGACGCCGGCATCTCGATATGGACGGACTGGCCGCTGGCCAGGTATCTGGAATCTTCCGGGACCGCCGTACCCAAACCCAACTCGGACGAATGGCAGACGCATAAGGAAGCATTCGAAAAGCGCATCCGTGAGGACGGCGACTTTGCCGAAAGGCATGGAGACCTCGGACCCGTTTATGGCAGGCAGTGGCGGGACTTTTGCGGCACGGATCAGATAGCGGCCGTAATTGAATCGGTACGGAAACGCCCCTACAGCCGCCGGCACGTAGTCAGCGCGTGGGACCCGAGTCGGGTGCACGAAATGGCGCTGCCGCCGTGCCACATGTTCTATCAGTTCTACGTCGCCACCGGCAAGCTGAGCTGCCATTTGTATATCCGGTCCAATGATCTCTTTCTGGGCGCGCCGTTCAATATTGCGCAGTATGCGCTGCTCACCCACATGGTCGCACAGCAGACGGACCTTGGAGCCGGGGATCTTATCTATACCATCGGGGACGCGCACGCATATCTCAACCACCTGGACCAGATTCGCCTGCAGCTGGAACGGAAACCACTGCCTTGCCGCGACTGATCATCAAGCGGCGCCCGCCTTCAATCTTTGACTACCGGTATGAGGACTTTGCCCTTCAAGACTATCGTCATCACCCGGGCATAAGGGCTCCTATTGCGGTCTAGCCAGCGCAATCGCACAGTGTGCTCCAGCCAGGCATGCCAACTGTGTCCGGACCACCCGGGTATGGTCCGGGCGTTGAATGGCAGTCCGTGGCGTCGTGCGCTTGCTGCTCTCCGGGCAACGGATTCGCAAGGGACGACCAGTGTGGCCACTGATTGCTTAACCCGGTTCGATGCCCCACGTGACATCCGGCCGCTGGCCTCTGGACCCGCACGGCGAATAGCGAATCTGGACATTGCGAGCCCGTGCTCCAGGACCGCAGCCAAGCCGGCCGCGTACGATAATGGATTATGTGCATGATGCGCAAGCACCGATGAAATGGACACGGCTGCATAATCGGGGGCATATGCGCCGCATCTTTCGTGGCGTCTACGAGGAGAACCTGCGCATATCCGGGCGGCTGCTGACAGGCGACGAGGCTCAGCCGCGGGAGACTCGGCGCTTTTGGCTTCCTGTCGCGCTGGCCGCTCTTTTGCTAACCTTCGGCGGCAGGTACCTGCTTCCCGCGGAAAGCACGGTAGCTCCCGCTGCGGACGGTGCCCGCGCCATCAGCGCGGCGCCTGCGGCCGGTGACAGTCGAGCCGGCGGCGGCGATTCGGTCGACACGCGGCTCGTTTCGCTGGCCGAGATGTTTGGACTAGAGGTCAAGACGATCGTCATTGATCCCGGCCACGGAGGAAGAGATCCTGGTGCCGTCGGGCCGACGGAATTGACCGAGAAGTCCGTAGCGCTAGATGTCGCACTTCGCCTGCGCAGGCGTCTGGAAGCAGGCGGCTTCCGCGTGCTGCTCACGCGCGACGACGACATCGGCATCAGTCTCAAGGAACGCGTCAAGTATGCGACCGATATGGAGGCGGACCTGTTCATCTCCGTGCATGCAAATGCCCTCCCGGAGACGCTGTCAACTGTGGAGACCTACTACTTTGGAACCAGCGCGACGGAAGCGAGCTTGCGTCTGGCGAGGAGGGAAAACGAGAATTCCGGGTACTCCTTCTTCGAGTGGCAGCGGGATCTCGGCAGCCTCGGCAAGTCGATGAAGATTTCCGAATCCAAGTTGCTGGCGGCTGCCATACAAACCGAACTGTTCAATAGTATTCGCGAAGTGAACCCGGCCGTAATCGACTGGGGTACGCGTCCGGGACCCTTTGAAGTCCTGTTTGGCGTCCCTGTACCGGCAGTATTGGCAGAGATTTCCGTTATAAGTACGCCGTCGGATGAAGCTCTGCTGTATTCTGACGCGTACCTTGAGCGCGTGGCAACCGCATTGGAATCCGGAATTCTCTCATATCTTGACAGATAAGTCACCCGGCTTATTACAAGTTCTTCCTAGCCCCAAGAGACGATGGACGACATCCTGTATATCGGCATAGACCTCGGAACTTCCCGCAGCGCCGTCGCAGCCAGCAATGGCAAGCGCGACTGGGTCCAAAGCTACGTGGGTTGGCCCCGTGATTTTATCGCTCGCAAGCTGCTCAAGCGTGACATTCTGTTCGGACAGGATGCGCTGGACAATCATCTTTCGGTCCATCTGTTTCGTCCCATGGAAAACGGGGTGATCCGGGATGGGACCAACCGCGAGGAAGAGGCGGTCCGGCGCCTGATTCACCACCTGATCCATCTGGTCGAGCCGGGCGAGGAGCAACAGATTTACGCCGCGGTCGGCGTCCCGGCAGAAGCGCTCAAGGTGAACAAGATCGCAATTCGTGAGGCGGTGCGGGAATATGCCGACACCCTCATGGTTATTTCCGAGCCATTCGCCGTGGCCTACAGCCTGGGGGCTCTCAACAATGCGGTAATAATAGATGTCGGGGCAGGTACCATAGATTTCTGCGCCATGCACGGCACGATGCCATCAGAGGAAGACCAACGGTCATTGCGCACCGCCGGCGACTACATAGACCGGCAGCTGTATGACTTGCTCAAGGAGAAATTCCCGGATTCGGTCTTCACGCACACGTTGGTCCGCGAGTACAAGGAGCGATACGGCCGGGTGGGAAAGAGCAGAGGCCGAATCAAGGTTAGCTTGCCCATCGCGGGCAAGTTTGAGCCTCACGATATAACGAAAGAGGTTACGCAGGCATGCGAGAGTCTTGTAGCGCCCATAGCGGAAACGCTAATGGACCTCGTAGGGCGCTACGATCCGGGGTTTCAGGAGAGAATCAGGAAGAACCTCTACCTGGCCGGTGGCGGAAGCCAGACCGAAGGCATAGCCGACGCCTTGGGGGATGCCTTGAGCGACTACGGTACATTCAAGATTACGGTCGTGGACGATCCTCTATACGCCGGCGCACTTGGTGCACTGGAATTGGCTCAGGATATGCCGGAAGAGTATTGGGAAGACATGTAAGGCAGTGCAGGAGCACCGCCCGGAAATCGTCATAATTGCAGCCGTCGCCTCTTCGAACCGCGTAATTGGCCGCGACGGAGCTATGCCCTGGCATATTTCGGCAGATCTGCGCCGATTCAAACAGCTGACGTACGGCCACCCCGTTATCATGGGCCGGCGCACCGTTCAGTCCGTGCTGGACCACTTGGGAGGACCGCTGCCCGGCCGCCAGATGCTCATGCTGACATCCGGAAGAGCACTTCGGGGCTATCCGGAAATCAGGCCTTTCGATTCACTGGAATCCGCCATTGCGGCCGCGTCCACTGCGCGGAAGATCTATATCTGTGGGGGCGCCGCCGTATATGCTGCCGCGCTTCCAATTGCTGATACGCTGGAATTGACCCTTGTTGAGGGAACCTACGCCGGGGACGCCTTTTTTCCGCCGTACGAACATCTCCTCGAGGACCGGTTCCACCTGACCGAAGAAGAGCGGCACAGCGGCTACCGCTTCGTGACATATCGGCGCCGGAGACCTGGTCAGCCCTGAGACCGGACGCCTGCACTTGCACGAGATGCGGAAGCGCCGACAGGGCGAGATTCTGCCACGGGCGCACGACTCAGCTCACTCCGGACCGCGACCAGCCTTGCGTATCCGCTCATAGTACGCTTCGTAGCGCGACACCACGCTCTTGGTATCGAATTGCCGAACAGCGTGCAGCCTGGCAGCCTCGCCCATGCGACCACGGAGGTCTTCGTCCTCCAGGATGCTTCGCACGCAGGCCGTAAATGCCTCAATGTCGCCCAGGGGACAAAGAAACCCGGCATTGCTGCCTTCCACCAGCTCCGGCAGGCCCCCAATGTTGCTGCAGATGACGGGCACGCCGCAGGCCATCGCCTCCAGGGCAGCAAGTCCGAATGACTCGAAACCGCTTGGCATGACAAATGCGTCGGCAATGGACAGGATCTCCTCAACAGGTCCCTGCTTACCCAGGAAGTGAATGTCGCTCTGGACGCCCAACTCCCGCGCGAGACGCTCCAGAGACGCGCGGTCAGGGCCATCGCCCACCAGTAGCAGCTTGACTGGCATTCCCTGGCCACGAAGCCTGTGCAGGATTTGCACGACATGCGACGCATTCTTTACGGGACGAAAATTGGATATGTGCACGATGACCTTTTCACCGCCGGGGCATATAGCGCGCTTGAAATGCTCCTTTTTGAGGCGGCGAAACCGGTCCGTGTCGATGAAATTGGGGATGACCTCAATGGGGTTCTCGATCTGGAAGGCATCCAGGGTCGCCTTCCGCAGATTGTTCGAAACAGCGGTAACCCCGTCGGACTGGTTGATGGAGTAAGTGACAACGGGCGCAAAGCTGGGATCGCGGCCCACTACCGTAATGTCAGTTCCATGCAATGTCGTTACGACGGGAATCTCTATGCCCTGCTTCTGCAGAATATCTCGGGCAAGCACGGCACTCAGGGCGTGCGGTATGGCATAGTGCACGTGCAAGAGATCCAGTTGCTCGTACATGACAACATCCACCATCTTGCTGGTGAGCGAGAGCGCGTACGGCGGATAGTCGAAGACGGGATATGTATTAACGCTGACCTCGTGGAAGAAAATGTTCTCGGTGACATGCGTCAGCCGGAACGGCATCGAATAGGCGATAAAGTGGATCTTGTGCCCGCGCGCTGCGAGTGCCTTGCCAAGCTCCGTAGCGACGACGCCGCTGCCTCCGTATACCGGATAGCAACTAATGCCTATCTTCATGCGGCTGGAGTTCGGGTCCCTGCAACGCGCCGAAACCCCGCTCCACCCGCTAGGTTGCAAAAGAAACCATCCCGGCACTGACCCGATCCTGCCCGGCCTTCAGGCAATGACAGACGTGAAGCGCGCGCTGGGAGTGACATGCTCGTTCGTAACGGGGCTGCTGTTGGCCCACGGGGGGGCTGCGCAGTCCATCGGAGCAAGCGTTGGAGCCAATTTTGACCGGTTGACAGACATCCAGTTCAACGACCGGGAAGCTACCTTCAGCAGCACTACAGGCTGGCACGCTGAGCTGTGGATCGAATTCCCTATGGGCCCGCTTGGCTTGCGTGCAGGTGCACGCTACACCGATGCCGGCATGTTGTTTTCCGGTCTGTCGGAGCACACATCAAGCGTACGCGACAACTTTGACGTCAGCCTGCTGGAGATCCCGGTGCTGTTGCGCTATGCGATCGGAGTGTCCGCCGTGCAGCCAACCGTCTTTGCTGGCCCGGTCGCACGGTTCAAGGCATTGGTAGATTCCGAACTGGTGGACGACATAAAGTCTCCGTCATTGGCCGGTGAAGCGGGCGTCGGCCTGGAGATTTCCGTGGGCGGGCTCCGCATACTCCCCGAGATCGCCTATACGTGGGGCATTACCGATTTCATCGACAGGGAGCTCGTCATCGGTTCTGTTACATTGTCAGCGAATGAAGGCCAGACACTGAACAGTGCCATGCTGCGAGTAGCAATAGCTTTCTGAAAGAGGCCGACAGCACGCGTGCCGCTAACCATTCTGGCGGACGAGAATATTCCGCACGTCAGGGCGGTATTCTCGGATCTGGGTACCGTTTCGACCTTTATCGGCCCGCACGTCCCCGCTCGGGACCTGGCGGCAGCGGACGTGCTCCTTGTGCGAAGCGTTACGCGCGTTGGCGCGGGTCTGGTGACGGGTAGCAGAATCCGATTCGTGGGATCCGCAACCACGGGTACCGACCATGTCGACACCGCAGCACTCAGGCGGCTCGGCATCGCCTTCGACCATGCCCCCGGATCCAATGCCGAATCGGTCGTGGAATACGTGATCGCCGCAATGCTCCTGGTAGCCAGCCGGCGGCGGCAGGCGCTGTCCGGGAGGACGCTCGGAATAGTCGGTTGTGGCAATGTTGGCGGCCTGCTTGCACAACGGGCCCCAGCACTGGGATTGAGGGTGCTAAAGTGCGACCCGTTCCTGAACGCCAGTGCGGCATCGGGATACGTTTCGCTGGAGTCGCTTCTGGGCGCCTCGGACATCGTTTCGGTCCATGTGCCGCTTACCCGCGGCGGACCGCATCCCACGCACCACATGCTGGATGCCACCACGCTCCGAAGGCTGGGCAAGGACGCCTGGCTTATCAACACATCTCGCGGGCCGGTAGTCGACGGACGCGCGCTGCTTGCCTGCCTCAAAGCCGGACAGCTGGATGTCGCTGTTCTGGATGTCTGGGAGAAAGAGCCGACGCCCGACGTAGCACTGCTCAGGGCCTGTACGTTAGCGACACCGCACATTGCCGGACATTCGTTCGACGGAAAAACGGCGGGCACGATCATGCTGTACCAGGCCGTACTGCGCCACCTGGGATTGCAGGAAACCCGGAGTTCCCGCATGGGCCTGGCAGCGTCTCCGGATGATGATCTGCAAGTGTGGCCGCCGCAGGCAGGCAGTGAAACAGACTGGCTGCATGGCGTCGTGAGGCAAATGTATGATCTGGGCGCCGACGATAAGCGGATGCGCAGACTGGCGGCGCTGCCCGCCGACTGCCAGGCCGACTACTTTGCGACCATGCGGCGCTCGTATCCCGCGCGCAGGGCGTATCGCCTCCATTACATGAACAGGGAGGGCATTCCCGCCGGACTGTTTTCGGCTGTCGAGAAAGGCCTCCGCGTTGCTATTCGCTGAGCCTCTAGTGGCCGTAGGACCGCAGCAGGCCTTCACGGTTGCGCCAGTCGCTACGCACCTTTACAAACAGCTTCAGGAAGACAGGCCTGCCAAGGAAAGTCTCCACATCCTGTCGCGCCGCGATGGCCACCGCTTTCAGGGCCTGGCCCCCTGCGCCGATCAGAATGCCCTTCTGCGTGGGCCTTTCGACGACAATCTCTGCTTCAATCAGGTCCTTGGAGCCATCACGCTCCTCGTATCGGCACACCTGGACGGTGGTCGAATACGGGACTTCGTCGCGAAGTCGCTCGAACAGCTTCTCTCGAATGATCTCCGCCACGAAGAACCTGTCCGGGTGGTCGCTGACCACGTCCTCGTCAAAATACCTGGGACCTTGCGGCAACCGTGCCTCGATTTCCTGTTTGAGGACCTCGACATTCTGACCGCTCTTGGCCGAAAGCGGGACAACGGCTTCGAAAGCCTGCAGCTCCATGTACCTGGCAACCAGTGGCAGCACCTTGCGCTGATCGACCAGATCTATCTTGTTGACTGCCAGTATGGCGCACCGACCGCGGGTTAGCTTTAGGCTTGCCGTATCCGGCTCTTGCGAGGTAGCCGTGGTCACCAGGACCACCACGTCGGCATCAGCGGCCGCACGGGTTACTTCCCGCAGCATGGATTCATGCAGCTTGTAGCGCGGCTTCAGTAAACCGGGGGTATCCACAAACACGATCTGCGATGACGCACCGGTCAGGATACCGAGAATCCGGTTGCGGGTCGTCTGCGCCTTGCGCGTAACGATGGAAAGCTTGCGCCCAAGAAACGCGTTCAACAGCGTACTCTTGCCCACGTTGGGCTTCCCCAGGAGTGCTACAAATCCGCTCCGGAAGCACGAATCCTGCCCTGCAGCGATCTGCTCTGCATTCATGCCTCAGTACAGTCAAATTCCTGAAACCAGTCTTCGCATCTGCCGCACCGCCTCCGGAAGTCCAACGAGCACGCTTCGAGCCACAATCGCGAATCCAATAGAGACCTCGCGCACGTGAGGCACATTTTCCAGAAAGAGGCGGCAATTCTGATAGTCCAAACCGTGCCCCGCGTGTACGCCGAGTCCCAACTGAGAAGCGGCATCTGCCGCCAGTGAGAGCCTATCCAATTGATGCAACCGCGCCTTGCGGCTCGCGGCCGTGGCGTAGTCGCCGGTATGCAATTCCACGGCATTGGCGCCTACATGCAGCGCAGCTTCCACTTGCGCCGGTTCCGGATCGACAAAAAGTGCAACCTCTTCGATGCCGGCATCAAGCAGTCGAGAGGTCACGGATCGCAGCTTTTCGCTATTGGCCGCTACGTCAAGCCCGCCCTCGGTCGTCACTTCGTCACGCTTCTCCGGCACAAGCGTGGCGAGGTGGGGACGAATCTCGCAGCAAATGCCTACGATTTCCGGATCCACTGACAGTTCGAAATCCAGCTTCCCGCGCACGCACTCCTTCAGCCGCTCTACATCGCGTTCGTTGATGTGCCTGCGGTCCTCTCGCAGGTGAAAAACGATTCCGGCAGCCCCGGCAGTTTCACACTGGATCGCGGCAGCAACCGGGTCCGGGAAGCGTTCGCGGCGCGCATTGCGCAGCGTGGCTACATGGTCTATGTTTACGAGCAGATCCGTCATGTTAGTGCCGCAGGCGATTGCACAAGTTCCCGGCAATCTCGATCATGCGCAGGCCGTGGATGCCGGCTCGCGCCCCGAGATTCCTTGCTTTTGGGACCCCTGATCTTTAATCTATCAAACCTTGCGGGTACTTGGGAGTTGCGTGGAAGGCCCAGAATGAATACACCATAGCAGCATCGGAATAGGAGAACGAATCCATGAGCAATCAGGGTACTAGAATTGCCATTCAGGTCGTGCTGACGCTGGTCATCATCGCCTTGGGATACTGGCTGTACGGCTCCATCACGGGTCCTTGGAAAGCTGTAGAAAGAGAAAGAGCCATAACGGACCTGACCCGAGACCGCATGAGCCATGTCAGGGTTGCCCTGGTTCGTCACGAGCGAGTGGAAGACTTTTTCCCAAGTACGCTAGACTCGCTTCTAATGTGGGTCAGACAGGATTCAATCATTCTTTCGAATCCTGACAGTGTCTTTGAAACAACGGGCCTGGTTCTCGACTCCCTGATCTTTTCGCCTCGCACGGGCCGGGAATTCGAGTATTCTGTCAATGATACGGGGCGTGTGGCCATCTATCTGCTCAAAGACCCTGATTCGGAGGACCAGATAGGCTCAGAATCGCCGGACGTGACACAGCTCAACGCTGCAAGCTGGGAATAATAGCCACGCATTTTCCCGGTTATTCGCGACCAGAATTGCGTCTGCCATACTCGACCGACGTCGGAGCGTCCTCTGGCCCGAGGGCTGCGGCGTGCAGAATCCTGCAGGAGCTCAGTCCGGAATGCACCCCTCTCCGTAATGCGAATCATTGACGGGATGCTGTCGGCAGAGCTCCATTTCAAACGGTGCCGGAAGCCCGTGTACGGCGCCGCGAGACCAATTCGAGCCATGCGGCGCCGCCGCGGCCACATGGCAGCTTAGCAGCAAAAGCCGTAAGTTTGCTGTCCGCCTTGTTTCGGCGGAGCGAAGTCTGCGGGACTCCAGATCTGCCGGGCATCGATTCTGGGCACCAAACTCTGTTGGTCATGCGCTACAGCTACGTAGTAGCGTTGTTAGTTGCAGGGTTCTGTACGGTTGAGGCAGAGGCCCAGTTCGGCCGTGCATGGACCGCGCCGGAACTGGAGGCCGGACAAACGGCAAACATCTTCGTCCAGTGGGAAGGTGATGCCCCGGTAGACGGCTTCTCCGTGAGATTGCCCGTGAGCTGGCAGCTTCAGTCTGCGACCGCGCTGCGACAGGGATTCATGCCAGTGCCCGTCAGCGCCGAAACCATTGATACTGCAACCAATCTTTATCGAGTTGAGGCCTCCAAGGCGCTGCGGGGCATGCACGAGATTATCCTCACCGTGACCGCCAATGGATTCCCGGGCCTCTCCGGCTGGTCCATCACGCCCGAGAGACGGGCCAGAAAGGACGGCCTGGTTCAATTTGTCCCGGAAGAGGGGCTTCGATTTGTCCAAGACGTGCGCATGGGCAACCAGATTGATCCCGGCGGTAACCACGCGCTCGAATTCCGTGGTAATGGCCCGGGCTATGTATTGCCCCTAGAGGAGCTTCCGGGGATGAGCCTGCGGGCGGATTTCACCGTCGAAGGCTGGGTCCGAACGACAACACTCGACAGGGTTATCCTGTCAACATGGGACGGCCTGCACGATTCGGTGTATCCTGCCGAAGTAATTGTGGATACAAGCGGACGCTTGCGGTACTTTCGAAGCGAACAGGGACGGCATGTATCCATGGCATCTAGGACGCCTATTGCCGACGGGGCGTGGCATCACTTTGCCATTGCGCATGATACCCGATCCAACTGGTCGCGGCTCTACCTGGACGGGATGGTCGTGGATTCCCTGTACAGTCTGGCTCCGGACCAGAACTGGGGCGACACCGGCCTGGCAATCGGTCATCGACTGGATGCAAGTGCTGAGCACAACAAGGAGCTAGGAAGATTCGTGGGACTGATTGACGAGCTTCGCGTGTGGCCGAGAGCGCGCACGCCGGCCCAGATCAAGCGCACTATGCGCCAAACGCTCCCTGCGAATGGGGATGGCGTGCTGATTCTCACATTCGATGAGCCGTTTGCTCCCCGTATTGCAGCACAGCTTCCCGATGAGGTCAACAGGCGCGAATCTACGCTGGCGTTTCAAACGCTTGCGCAAGGGTTTGAGGGGACTGTCAGCTCCGACGGCATACATCTGGGCTGGGAGTCCGCTGACCCGCACACGGTTGCTTTCATTGTCGAGCGCAGTTTTGATGGTCATGATTATGTGAAGCTGGCGGAAATCCCCGGCCCCGCGGGATTGACGGGCAGCCGAAGTGTCGAGAACAGCCGTTTCTCGTTCGTGGATACGGAAGTGGGCGCACAGGTAGTCTATTATCGATTGCGACAACAATTCACCGGTGTGACCGAGAGGGTAGCGGGAACCATCAAGCTCGGGCTCAGGCTGCCCGAGGAACCGGAAACGATCCTTGTCGGCAACTTCCCGAATCCGTTCAATCCATCCACCACCATAACCTATGAAGTGCTAAAGCCCCAGCATATACGGCTTACCGTTTGGGACTTGTCCGGGCACCGCATCAGCGTGCTGGTGGACACGGAGCAGCAGGAAGGTACATATACCGTGCCCTTTGACGGCGAGGACCTGCCGAGCGGCACATACTTCATTCGACTGCAGAGTATTGAAGGATCGCTCCAGTCCCACAAGATGGTGCTTATGAAGTAGAGCGACAGCCACTACAGACCGGTTCAACGCGCCCAATTTCAATTCTAGTCCTCCCCGATGAAGATCACGTATTTCGGCCATTCAGCGCTCCAGATAGAAACAGGAAGCTCCACACTGCTCTTTGATCCATTCATTTCCGGCAATCCCCTTGCCGAGAATATTGTAGCTGCAACCGATTTGCAGCCGGACGTCGTGCTGCTTACGCACGCGCACGGAGACCATTGGGGAGATACGCTGGAAATACTGCGGAGGACAGGCGCACTCTTGGTGGCAAATTTTGAGATTACGAGCTACGCTGAGCGGCATGGCCACACCAATGTTCAACCACTTAACACTGGCGGTGCCTGGCAATTTGATTGGGGCCTTGTGAAGCAGACGTATGCAAGACATTCGTCTTCCTTCCCCGACGGAACCTACGGAGGCAATCCCAACGGTTATCTGCTGCACATTGCCGGGCGGTGCATCTACAATGCCGGCGATACCTGCCCGTTTGCGGAGATGGCGTGGATTGGGGAGGACAATTCCGTGGACCTTGCCTTGCTTCCGATTGGTGACTGTTTCACGATGGGGCCGGCAGATGCAGTTCGGGCGGCAGAAATGATCAGACCCCGGCTTACCGTACCGCTGCACTACAATACCTTCCCCCTGATCCAGGTTGATACGGCCGACTGGGCCGCCCGCATGCGAAAGGCCGGATTCGCCGCCAGGGTTGTGGATCCCGGTGAAACGCTGTCCCTGTAGCAGCGTAACGACATCCACGCACCCGAAGGCGCTCCACTACGGCATGCGTCGGGGCTGAAGGTCATCTTCAGATGCTGGTCGGCATACTTTCCGATACTCACGGATACTACCACCCGGTCCTGGATGAGGTGCTCGCCGGCGCGGACCTGATATTGCACGCAGGCGATGTGGGGGATCCGCAGATTCTGGACCGGCTCGCGATGCACGCCCCGGTCAAGGCCGTATGGGGCAACATAGACGGCTCCGAGATTCGCTCGCGATCCACCGAGCACGTGCACCTGACTGCAGATGGACTCAGGTTCCGAATGACGCATATCGCCGGGCATCCTGCCCGGTGGCAACGTGGCATGGGCCTGACCCTGAAGACGGACCCTCCGGACATCTTCGTGTGCGGACACAGTCATGTTCTCAGGATAGAAAGGGTGCCCGCACTGGGAAACATGCTGTATATCAATCCGGGTGCAGCGGGACGTCAGGGACTGCACAGGGAAAAGACGTGCGTGCGACTGCACACGCAAGGCGCGAAGGCCATTGCCGTTGACATCGTATCTCTCGACAAATCTCCGGCATCCGTTCAGTAACATGAATCCGCATCGCACGGAACACGCGCAGCGCTACGATCTGCGCTCTCTGTTTGAGACAAGCCGGGTTCTGAGCAGTTCGCTTGACCTCAATTTTGTGCTCAGCAACCTGCTGCTGTCTGCCATGAGCAAGCTGCTGGTTACGCGGGGTCTGGCGTTGATGTTTGACCCCGTGGAAGAAGCCTATCGAAGCGTATCCGTAAAGGGCATCGCTGCGTTGGAAACCGGAGAGTTGGTACGCGTGCCCGAAAGCGCGGTTGATACTATGCGTATCGGCAGCAGCGTACCCAAATCATTGTTCCGACTGGGCATTCGACTCATGCTCTCGGTACGATTCGCTCACAGGAATCTGGGGCTCATCGGGCTCGGAGCGAAAGCAACAGGCCAGCCGTTTGGCGAAGTAGAGCTGGAGTTCGTGCAGTCTCTGGTGAATATGTCAGCGGGAGCAGTACACAATTGCCTTATTGTGGACGAGTTGCAACAGGCCAATCGAGATCTGGACGGAAAAATCCAGCAACTGAACACGCTGTTCGAGCTATCCCGCGAATTCAATGCCACGGTGGAACGCAGCAGGCTTGTGCGCCTGTTTTCGTTTGCCCTTATGGGGCAGATGCTCGTCAGCAGACACGCGTTCTTCCTCAAGTCCAGTGAAGGATCCGAAGGTGCCGAACAACTCAGACTGGTTTCGGCCCAGGGGTTGGCCGAAGCCGATTTCATGGAAGAGGAAATCGCCGGACTGCGCGCGCGGAAGAACCTATTGGTGCTGGATGGCACTTCCGCGAATTCGGCAGAAATTGCGTCCCTTCGTGGACGTGGACTTGCGCTGGTCCTGCCCCTGCTGCACCACCACGACGTGACGGGCGTGTTGTGCCTGGGCCCGAAGGGCAATGGAGCCCCTTACCAACCGGACGATATCGAATTCCTCTACTCTCTCGGACACCTGGCTGTAGTCTCCCTGCAGAACGCCGACCTGGTCGAGCAGAGGATAGAAAAGGAGCGCCTGGAGGAGGAATTGAGTATGGCCCGGGATATCCAGCTTCGGCTGCTTCCGCAGAGCCTTCCCGTAATTGCCGGTCTGCAGGTCGCGACACTCGCTGTACCCAGTCGCGAGGTTGGTGGCGATTACCTGGATGTCATTCAGCTTGAGGACGGCCGCATTCTGTTTGTCATTGCGGACGTCACCGGCAAGAGCCTGCCCGCAGCGCTACTGATGGCGAACCTTCAGGCATGTATCCATGTGACGGCTGCCAATGCAGAGCCGATTGAGCAAAAGGTTGCCAGTCTTAACCGGGTCATTCATCGAAATACGGCTCCAGACAAGTTTATCACTGCCTTTTGCGGTCTGTATCATCCGTCAACGCGCCAACTGCAATACGTGAATGCCGGACACGAGCGGCCCTTTCTGATCCGGAAGGGCGGCGACGTAGTACGGCTTGGCACCGGAGGAATACTCCTGGGCGTGCTTCCGTCCGTATCTTACATGCGAGGTAGCATCCAGCTTGACGAAGAAGACGTACTGGTGCTATTTACCGACGGAATCACTGAGGCCATGGGCGCCGCCATGGAGGAATACACGGATGCCCGCCTTGAACAACAGGTAGTCTCGGCAAGATACAGGTCAGCCAGGGAGATTCTGGACCACGTCCAGGCCAGTATAGAATCATTCACCGGACCAGTCGATGTCCTGAGCGATGACCGAACCATGGTGATAGTAAAGGTGGCGGCCGCACCCGGCTAGCTCGCTGCCGTCTCTCGTTTTCCGACTCCCTTCCAACTGACCTGCAGCACACGCAAGACATGAAGATTTTCGTAGATACAGCAGACATCGATGAAATCCAGGAAGCCAGCCAAATGGGTGTACTCGATGGCGTAACAACCAACCCGTCACTGATGAACCAGGTCGCCCGGAAGGCCGGAAAGTCGGTCGACTTTCAGGAGCACATTCTGCGCATTTGCAACTTGGTAGCGGGCGATGTTTCAGCTGAAGTAACGGCTGTGACGTTCGAGGGCATCATGACAGAAGCGCGGTCGCTGGCTGCCATTCACCCGAATGTTGTAGTGAAGGTGCCCCTGATCCTTGAGGGGATCAAGGCCATTCGTGCTCTTCGCGAGGAAGGAATCAGGGTGAACTGCACGTTATGCTTTTCGCCCGTGCAAGCGCTCTTGGCGGCCAAGGCAGGCGCTGCCTACATTAGCCCGTTTCTTGGCCGGCTGGATGACATAGCAGCCGACGGCATGAAGCTGCTGCGGGATGTTGTCGATATATACGCTCACTACGACTATGGCACCGAAGTTCTGGCTGCTTCGATTCGGCATCCGATGCATGTGCTTGAAGCGGCGCTGATGGGTGCCGATGTAGCCACGATGCCGCTCGGAGTGATAAAGAAGCTCCTCAAACACCCGCTAACGGATGCGGGTCTCGAACAATTCCTTGCCGACTGGTCCCTCTTCAAGTCAGGGGAAGCCAAGTAATCGGACGCCGTATCGGCACCGCCGCTCCGATGCCGATGCGAAGCTGAGACGTGCATGCGATTTGTGACGCTCGGGAATTCGCGTGACATTGGCGCCAGTTGCCATGTTCTGCGGGTAGGCAGTACCGTAGTTGCGCTCGACGCAGGTGCGGATCCGAACAGCGAGGGACCGGAGAGTCTGCCAAACTTCGGTGCGGCCGCCCTAGAGGGAATCGACCATGTGCTCGTTACGCATGCGCACCATGACCACATTGGCAGCCTCCCATCCATGGTGGAATTCTTCCCCCATATCGAGGTCCATTTGACGCCTGCAACCAGGGCTTTGGCGGATCAGGTTCTGCCCGCGTCCGCTCGCCTTCAGCGACGCAAATTCTACGAAGGGACATCTCCTCATCCACCGCTGTTTACGGTCGATCAGCTGATGGAGAATTCCCATCTTTACCGTGCCCACGGATATGGAGAACCGATCGCCTTGTCGGCGTCCCGGACTCCGGTCACCGCCACGTTTCTCTACTCGGGGCACGTGCTCGGCGCTGCCGGCGTCCTAGTCGAAAGAAGTCGCAACGGCAGAATGTGGCGGCTCTTCTATACCAGCGACACTTGTCTGCATGCCCAGACCATCATTCCCGGTGCGGAATATCCTGATCCGCCCGTGGATGTCCTGGTCATGGAGTGTACGCTTGGCGCTGATGACGAGGCGGAGCTTACAACACGGCACCAGGAAGAACAGCGTTTTCTGGCGGACATACTGCGGGTGCTTGATCGGGGCGGAACAGTATTGATTCCGGTCTTTGCCCTCGGCCGTGCGCAGGAGATTCTGGCGCTGCTTTACCGCTTCCGAAACAAGGGGCAACTCAGCTCTGACATACCCCTGTATACGGCCGGAGGACTGCGGGCGATTTCCAGCATATACGATGCCACTCGCGGCTGGACACCGCGCGTGGATCCGGGCTTTCAGGTATTTGACGTCGAGCAGCGAAGGATGCCCCGCGGAGAGACCGCTAAACGGAAGGCGCTTGCCGAGCCCAGCATCCATGTAGTAACCAGCGGGATGATGTTCGAGAACACGCTCTCCAACTGGGTCGCACAGCAACTCCTCGAGCATGAGCACCACGCCATTCTCTTTGTCGGCTATTGCAAGGAGGATTCCCCGGGCGGAAGGCTTCTTGAGGCTTCGGCGAACGGTAGCGAGGGTGTCGTGCTTGACAAGAGGGCAGGGATGCAGCCCCTATGCTGCGAGGTGCAGCGATACCGCTTCAGCGGCCATAGCAATCGGCGTGATCTCATCAGGCTAGCTACGGCTCTTAAGCCAAGGACAACGCTGCTCGTACATGGCGAAACGCTTGCCAGGAGCTGGATGGCGGAGAATCTGATTTCTGCAGGCTTGCAATCCGATATACTACTGCCGCAGTCTTGCGAGCCTATCGAACTTTAGTCAGTACGCAGGATACTGCCAAGTGCCTTGTCCTCGATTCTGCTGCCATTGCGGGTCACGCACGAGCCAGATTCTTGCCACCTCTGGCCGCCTCCTTGACAATGACCGACGATCTGGCTTGATTCGTAATCTCACCCGCAGCTCCTCAGCCGTGCATTAACTTTTCAGCAGACCTGCCACGCTAACATGAGCCTGACCATAAACTGGCTGCGCAACGCCGGCGTCCTATTTGCGGAAGTACAGGGTCGCGTAGACAGCAACAGCGCCTTCGACTTCGAGCTGGAAATCCGGGACCAAGTCCAAGATAATGATGTCAATCTGGTCTTCGACCTGAACAAGGTGACCTTCATGAGCAGTTCCGGACTAAGGATCTGCCTGCTTACCGCCAAGAGATTTAATAATCCCGGCATGTCTTTCGGCATATGCTCCCTGCCGGAGCCCGTCCGCGAGGTAATGAGAATAAGCGGATTTGACCAGATAATTGCCATTTATGGCTCGCGGTCTTCCGCGATCACAGCCATAACCGGAGTCGAACACGGCGCGGGAGCACGCGATGCGGCAACCAAAGAAATTAGCGCGCCCAAGATCAAGGACGAGATCGACTTCGGCATCGTAAAGGACAATATTATCGACATTGCGAATTACACGATCGAGAAATACGAGTATCGCGAGGAGGTCACCCTAGATGAACGCATCAGGAATGAAGCCATCGGCGAGCTGCAAGCCGTTCTCTGGAAGATCGCCGAGCGCCTGACGGCCTGCAGGCAACAAGTACTCAAGGACATGTTCGAGACGGCTGAAGACACGCTGAATACCATTGTCGAGCCGCACTAGCCGATGTGCGGTGGAGGCTGCACGGACCCTGTAGAGAAGCCTTGCACAATGGCCGCAGCCTATAAACAGGCTTTGGAAGGAAAGGCCAGTCCGTTTTCGGTGGTCCGAATCGGAGGAGGCCGGTCGGCTGATTGGAGTGTGCGACCGGGATTCCAACTGAGCCTGCACACAGTTGCCGGTGGCGGATCGGGGGAGGATGGTGGGCAGGCCGACGCTCAGCCGCTGCGGCAGGGCATTCAGTTCTGATGCGGCAGTCAGTGCCGGAGATCAGGCCAGTCCCGACACGGGCTCCCGGACTTCGGCCAAGAGCCGGTCCACCACGGCCTGCACCGTGATGCCTTCCGATTCGGCGTAAAAGTTGGTCAACACTCGATGGCGAAGTACCGGATGCGCGAGTGCACGAATGTCTTCGATGGAAACATTGAAGCGACCCCGGAACACTGCACGTGCCTTCCCACCCAGCAGCAGATACTGAGTTGCCCGAAGTCCCGCCCCCCAGCGAATCCAGTTGCGCACAAACTCCGGTGCCTGGCTGTCCGTCGGGCGCGTACTGCGAACGAGATCAACAGCATACTGCGCGACATTCTGCGGCACAAACACCCGCTTGACAAGCTGTTGATAGGCCAGGATGTCCTCGCCTGCCAGCACGGTTTCCAGCGGGGCATGGTCACGAGATGTCGTCTCCATGGCCACGGCCAATTCATCCGTCGCCGACAGGTAATCCAGCACGATATTGAACATGAAGCGATCCAGCTGTGCTTCGGGTAGCGGGTAAGTCCCCTCCAGCTCTATTGGATTCTGCGTTGCCAGTACGAAGAAGGGCTTGTCCAGGGCATAAAGATCACCAGCCGCGGTAACCTGGTATTCCTGCATGGCCTCGAGCAGCGCCGCCTGCGTCTTCGGGGGCGTGCGGTTGATCTCGTCCGCCAGTATGATATTGGCAAATATCGGGCCCTTGACAAATGTAATCTCACGTCTGCCTGTTGCCCGATCCTCTTCAAGCATGTCGATGCCCGTTATATCAGCCGGCATCAGGTCCGGCGTAAACTGGATACGCTTGTACTTGAGGTCCAGGATTTCGCCCAGCGACTTGATTAGAAGCGTTTTCGCCAGACCCGGCACACCCGTAAGCAAACAGTGCCCGCCGGCGAACAGCGCCATCAAGACTTGTTCCAGGACCGCGTCCTGACCGATGATGCGGCGCCGGACCTGCTCCATGATCCGGCGCTTGCCGTCACGGAGGTTCTCGACGATATGACCCTCGCCATTTACATTGTCAGGAAGCTCTTCCACATCTAGCACCGTCTCGTGTAATTGAGTTTAAGCGCGCACCGATATTTCAATGCGTCAGTGCGTATATGACAAAGTTAATGCCCATCTGGAAACTGACCGTTGAGGCATTGTCAAAATTCATGTTGGGATACTCCCAGCCGTCTCCAATATCCTGGTTGTAATTGGCGAGCGCCATCATGCGGCCGGTGTTGTCAAAATATCCGAAATACCGATCCGCTTCCCGTGAGCCTTGAAAGCCCCGGACAAGGGAAGGGGCAGCAACCGGATCAATGTCGAAATAAATCGACCAGACTGGATGCTCCGGGTCCAGCTCCCGCGGCTCCCTGCCCGGAAAAACGCGCTGCATTTGTTCATAGAGGTTCATCCATTCGTACTCGCCCCTGAAATCGTCGAATAGAATGAAGCCTCCCCGATCAAGGTACTTTCGCAGGTTCTCTACTGCTTCCTCGCTTGGATGCCAGTATCCGGGCTCACAGAGGTAAATGATGGGATACTCGTAGATGCGAGGGTCCTCCAGCTCCAGAACCACGTAAGGCTCTTCGACATGAATGGCGGTCGTGCGCTTTAGCGCCGTGTAGAAATTTTCTTCCGCGGTCGGGAAGTCGTGCGCCCAGGGCGCTCCTCCATAGGAACGCCTCCACGGCGTAGAATCCTGATATCGGACCCGGACAAAGCGCATGCCGAAATCGGCTTGCGCACGCGTCTCGGGCACCACTGCAGGTGCCGCAACACAGAGCCCCAACAAGAACGCATGGCGTGGCTTCAGCATCAGGAATTCCGATCGACGCAGGCGAGCAAAAGCTTCTGCGCGTCGCGGAAGCCCGGTGCCAGTTCGAGGGAGCGCAGCACGGCTTGCCTGGCTCCCGGACAGTCCGCTGCCTTGTACAAGGTTGTCGCCAGCTCGTAGTAGGCATCTGCCAGGTCTACCGGCTTCAACGCAATAACCGCCCGGCGCGCGTCTGCGCTGCTGTTCAGCACACCAGTCTCTTCGTAAAGTTCTGCCAGCCGCACCAAAGTCGGGATGTCGTATGGCTCGGTCATACGCGCTTGTTCCAGAAACTCTATTGCACTTGCTCCGTCGCCTTGCTCTGCGAGAATTTCTGCAAGCTCCCTTGCCTCCGGCGCACCGTATTCTGTGACCGATAGAAACCGCGCGAGTATGTCCGCCAATGCCGCATTGTCCCCGCGTTGGCGAAAGACCGCGGCGAGTCCCCGGTAGGCATCATTGGCACCTACATAGGCCGGGTACATTGCCAAGGCGCGCGCAAAGGCTTCCTCAGCCTCGGGCAGACGACTGGAAGCCAAAGCCTCGTTTCCCCGCTCCAGTTCGCGCATGAATGGGCTCTCGGTCCCGCCCGTCAACTCCTCAGCCAGCGGGTCTGGAAGCAGTTGCAGAACGGATTCCAGTGAATCAAGCCGCGCACGGAGCAATTCGCGGAACTGCCGGTCGATTGCCCGGCGCGATTGTCCAAACGCGAGTTGCACAGCCTCTTCTTCGCCCATGCCTTGCGACAGAGCATGCAATAGCTCCACCACCGCACCGAAGCCGTGGCGTTCGACCAGAAATGCCACGACTTCCGAAGCATGGAAATAGCTGAGGAGCACCTGTCCTGGAAACGACGGGCGGGTGAACCCGCGATCCATACTATCGAGCGCGTGGAGCCTGCCCCGTTCGAAGGCACGAAGCAAGGCCGGCTCAAGTTTGCGGTTCCACGCCGCGTTCTCCCTTGCTTCTTCGTATACGGACAGACCCTCGGTCAGCCAGCGTGGTACATGATGCCTGGACACCCCTATGGCCACGGTATGCGCAATTTCGTGCCATAGGGTGCGGGCCCAATTGTAGGGCCGGCCCTGCAGCGCCCGGGGAGTGTTCAGGGCGATTACATCGCCAAAGCTGACTCCGAGAAGCCCTATGTGCGGTATGCCCGCCACCCGTACCGCGAAGTCATCCGGATCGTTGTACGCCTCTATCCGGATCTTGCCGGACCTTGGATATGGATAGCGTTCCAGAAAGGCGGCCAGGGCCTTTTCCGCCTCCCGCAAGATTGCCGGGCCCAGAACCGCACTTTCTTCCTTATGGATTAGCAGAATGAAATTCGGGGTCTCCAGCTCTTCGAACTCCTCGTAGGCGTCCAACAAGCTCACGGTGTTGGCTACATACAGATTGAAGGCATCCCGCTCGTAGCTTCGTTCAAGGTACGGGCGCGCTTCACTCCTGCGGCCAAGCCGGAGCAATCCTGTTCCGAGCGCGGCGTTTGCCGACGCATCAAGCGGATCCCGGCGTACCGCCTCGCCCGCGAGCTCCGCAGCGGCCGGATATCTGAACCGCAACGTCAGGTCTTCACTGACCGTCCGATGGAAGAGGGCGCTACTGGCATTTATCTCCATGGCCCGGGCTTCCAGGGCCGTAAACGCTGCCGAATCTCCCTGCAGGTACCGGACAGTAGCCAAGCGGGCCAGGCACGTCACGGACGCGGGGTTGATTTTCAGGGCATCCTCCGTCAGCCGGGAAGCTTCGCCGTATGCGCCATCCAGAATCGCAAGCCGGGCCAGCTCTGCGAGCGCACCTGGATAGTCGGGAGCCCGTTCAAGTGCCTCACGTGCCAATGCTTCCCGGGCGGCGAATCCTTCGGTAACCTGCGCAAGACCCACAAACAGTTCCGCTCTCTGCGGATTCACGTTGATGGCATTCTCGTACAGTTCCCTGGCGAAAGCGTCGTCGTGCGTCCTCTCAAACAATTGTGCGCGCCAGAGTAGATTCCGGACATGAGATTCGTCCATTTCGAGCGCAAGTCGAAGCGCTTCGTTTGCATCGTGCATCTCCCCCAGTTGCGTTGCCGCGCGTCCGGCTACGCCGAGGTCTTCAGGCGACGTGAACAGGCCCTGCTTGTAGCGGCGTCGCAGCACCTCGTACAAGCCGCGTGCCTGCCTTTCGCGCCCGGTTGCGTCGTAGAGGTCCGCCAGCGCCAGGCCCGCAGCCCAATAGTCCCCCTTCCGCCTTATGGCCTCCCGGAACGCAGTCTCCGCTGCGGCGAGGCTGCCGGTTTCTACAAGCAGTCGCCCGTGCACATAATGCACGTACGGACTCTCTGGCCATCGTCGCAGCAATTCTGCGACGCGATTCAATCCCTGAGCAAATTCGGCCGTTTGCAGATACGTTTCAACGTATCCCTCCACATCCTCGCCGGACTCCAACGCTGCCGCGTAGCGGGCTCTTGCCTCGGCATAGGCCCCCCTGTTTAGCAGCTGCGCCGCCGTACCTGTCCCTGACTGTGCCGCGGCGCTCCAGTGGCAGGCCCAAATCAGGAGTGCCAGGGCACCTAGGCGTACCATTGTCTTCCATTCTTTCATGCTCTACCCATTCGGGATGCCGGCTCCCGCGATCAAGTATGCAGTCCCTCCCGGACTTCTGAAGTAGGACGCCGAGGGGGTTGTGCCGCGTTTATCGATTAGATGGATGCCGTACCGCGCCGCTTCCTGAGAACCAGCGGGAAGCGAGGCCCTCGGACCCGTACCGGAAACACATGCCCCAACTGGGACCGGTAGAGTCCCAAAGCTTCGGAACACGGCTTGCGGTATCGGATCACGGCGCGCATCGGCCAAGGCCTCCCGAACTAGAGTTTGAATCCTGTCAGTCACCCGCGCGGGTGGATACTCCGCGCTCGGGTGATGGCAGGAGGGGCCTCGCATTCTCTTGGCCTAATTCGACACGCGGGTAGCGGGGCCGTTCCGCTACGGTCGCCACTCGGCATAGCTCAGAACGCTACTACTCCGGAAATTCGCGAGCGCAAACGCTTCGACGCGCTGTCGCTGCAGGCTCGTGGCTTGCAAACTGCGGCAGAGCCCGGCTTGGCCAGCAGCTCGGTTTCCCATGGATGCACCCTCTTTGTCCGGTACCGGGACCGCGGCTACAGCAGCAGTGCAATGCGGCTAGTTGCCTCGAGCATTTGAGGATGCAATGGATGCCAGGCGCGTGTCAATGTCTTCTCTTGAGAGCCAGTGACCACGTACCATGACACCCGAGAGATGTCGGAGGTTGGCAATGTCGTCCAGCGGATCCTCCTCTACAAGCAGCAGATCCGCTCGGCTTCCCACCGTGATCGTACCGAATTGATCCTCGTTGGCAAAATACTCCCCGACGCTCCGGGTCCCGGAGTCAAGTATGGCGAAGGGAGACATGCCCGCATTGACCATGCGCTCAAGCTCACGATGCAATGAAAAGCCCGGCACGCTGAAGACCTGCGGGGCGTCCGTACCAAACAGGATCCCTACTCCGTTTTCGTGCAGCGCCCGAAGTACGTGCATGCGCGTGTCAATCAGGCGCTCTGCCGCAGCCCTGTCGAAATTCGGGTTCTCCGTCTGCCGCTGCGCGCGGGCGATCCAGCTGTCAACGATCTGCGGCGGCATGTAGCGCGTCTCATCGTAGGTCTGCAGCTCCTCCAGATCAATCGTCCCGTGGAGCACTTCCCAAAATGCCATGGTCGGGACTATCCACGCGTCCGCCTCCTTTGTTTGCTGGATCAGCTCAGCGAGGGCGTCCGCGTCCACGCCTTCACTGTCGACAGACCACAGGTACTCCACATACCCGTCGATATGGTCGAACGAATCCTGGCCCTGCTCGATAGCATGCAGTATGCCCACGTCCGCCGGAACGTGTCCTGCAAAGCGAATATCCAGCTCTCTTGCCGTGCGGGCCATCGCATCGTATTCGTCCAGGGAAAGCCCGGGAAGCACCTTCAGCAACGCCCAACCCTCCTCCTTTTGCACCCGGACACGCTCCTCCGCCTGTTCGGGGGAATCAATGGATCCCCCGCTGAAGGCAGGGCCCGCCAGGTACAGGTTTGGCGAGACAAGCTCTCCGGTGTGCGCACGGTCGCGCAATTCAAGCTGGCCCGCAGCACCCTGCATGCCACGTACGGTTGTAATTCCATTGGCTACGTAAAGAAACAGGACATCTTCCGTATACGCGGGTTGCTGATCCGGCCGCGGAATATGCCCGTGCATCTCGGCGAGCCCCGGGATGAGATACTTTCCGGTCGCGTCAATGCGGGTTACACTATCCGAAAGACGGACTTCAGAGGCCGGTCCAACCGCAGTTATCCTGTCATCCCGAACAAGCACCGTGTGGTTCTCCAAAACCGCTTCTGTGTCCATGGGGATTACCGTCGCATTGGTAAAGGCGACCTCTTGCGCAACTGCTGTGGCACTGACTGATGCCGCGGCAATCACGAGGACGATAGCAGTTTTCATGGCCGGCAAGGATTTTGTGGACGTTGCATCGCTGGCACGGCTGCTCGCGTAGGCCTGTACAAGGGCAACCAATGACATCGGTTCAAAGTAACCATTCTTATTGCCAGCTGGATCCCGTATGAAGATTGCTCTTGCCCAAACCAATCCCCGCGTGGGCGACTTGCGTGGCAACGCCCGCAAACTGGTTGAATTCGCCGTGCGTGCGCGATCCATGGGCGCTGATCTAGTCATCTTTCCCGAGCTCAGTCTCGAAGGCTATCCTCCCCAGGACTTGCTTGAGAGCGAAGCCTTCATTGCGGACGCCATTCATTCAAGGCAGCGCGCCGCCAGCGAGGTGCCGCCGGATATGGGCATGATACTGGGCGGCGTTGCGCGGAATCAGCAGCGGCGCGGCAAACCGCTGTTCAACGCGGCGTACCTGTACGAGGGCGGCCATGAGCTGGCTTACATTCACAAGTCGCTGCTTCCAACGTACGATGTCTTTGATGAACGGCGCTATTTTGAGCCGGCGCACCAACGCTCCGTCATATGCTGGCGAGGAATCAGGCTCGGCGTTCACGTCTGCGAGGACCTGTGGTATCATGCGTCGGATGACACGTATACCACGGACCCGCTGGCCGAGCTTGCGGCGCAGCATGCCCAGCTCCTGGTCAATATATGCGCTTCCCCGTTCGCGTTGAACAAGCGCCAGGAGCGTGAATCCCTGGCCCTGAATTGTAGCCTCACCTATGGGGTACCGTACGTACTTGTCAACCAGGTCGGCGCCAACACCGAGCTGGTATTTGACGGAAACAGCATTGTCTGTTCCGCAGGCGGCGCTCTTGTCCAGCGGGCACCGGCCTTCCAGGAATGGCTGGCCGTGTGGGATACCGGGAATGCCTCTTCCGAATCAGAGACAGATAGGCCTCCGGTTCAGGACCTTCATGATGCGCTCGTGCTTGGAATACGGGACTACTACTACAAGACAGGCGCCTTCAGCAAGGCGCTCGTCGGGCTCTCCGGCGGCATCGATTCCGCGGTCACATGCTGTCTTGCGGTAGCGGCGCTTGGACCTGACAAGGTTGTCGGTGTCACCATGCCGTCGGCCATTTCATCCAGGGGCTCCGTCGAAGACTCGGCCCAATTGGCAGACAGCCTGGGAATTGAATTCCACCGTTGTTCCATTGCCTCCGTTGTTGCCGCGTTCGGCGAGACGCTCGGACCCTACTTCAAAGACACTGCGCCGGGAGTCGCCGAAGAGAATATTCAGGCCCGAACTCGTGGCACACTCTTGATGGCGCTATCAAACAAGTTCAGCTACCTGTTGCTGTCCACCGGCAACAAGAGCGAGTCGGCAGTAGGCTACGCCACCCTATACGGGGACATGAACGGAGGGCTCGCCGTACTGGGCGATGTCCTCAAGACGCAGGTGTATGCCCTGGGACGCTTCATCAATGCCAAGGCGCGCGGCGCGGCGCCTATTCCTATGAGTACCATTTCCAAGCCGCCCTCGGCCGAATTGAGGCCCGACCAAACCGATCAGGACTCGCTGCCGCCGTATCCCGTACTGGACGACATCTTGCGGCGTTACGTGGAGGAAAGGCAGTCGGCGCCGCAGATAGTCCACGCGACCGGCTATGACGAAGCGCTCATTGACGAAATCCTGCAGCATGTCGACCGCAATGAATACAAGCGGTGGCAAGCACCCCCGAGCATTCGCGTGACATCCAAGGCATTTGGAGCGGGCCGGCGGCTACCGCTGGTCATGCGGCGAACCTGACCGTGCCCGAATTGCGGGCCGCGCGGGTTCCTACCGGCGGGCGCGCCTTCTGCCGGGTGCGAGCCCATCGAGGAATAGATGACTGAAGTATCCCGTCACGGCCGCGCCGTAGAACGGCAGTCCCGATAAGGGACGTTCCGGCAGCAGCAGAAGGGGCAGGACGAATAGCGGCGCCGGTACGAGAACCATAGCCCACCAGGAGTGCGTCCAGCCGCGATGCCGGCTGATTACCGGAACGAGGGCAAACAGTCCCAAATAGGCGGCTTCCTGGTAGTGACGGGTGGCCACAAGTGTTACGTCGACAATCAGAAACAGCGAATAGAATGTCTTCCGGCTGAGAGAGGCTGTGTCCACATCCGGCCATAGGGCAAACAACAGGCAAATCATGAACAGAACCGCCGGATATGCTGCCAGCTCCAGCAGGGAAAAGCGATCGTAGGCAGCATCTACCGCATAGACGGCAATCAGTGCTCCCAGATACACAAGGCCAAAAACGCCAGCCCCGGCAAGATGTGCTCGAAACCCCGCCATCAGCAACTGCGCATGGCTTGCTCAGGAAGCCTTTGTCAGGAAGCGAACCGCCAGCTCATATCCCAGCAGCCCCAGTCCGGCTATCTGGCCTGCACACACGGGCGCCAACATGGAACGATGCCGGAAGGCCTCCCTTCGATACACGTTCGAAACATGCACTTCCACAACCGGGACGTCCACCGAGGCTATCGCGTCGCGCAAGCTTACAGACGTATGCGTCAGTGCTCCCGGATTGAACACTATCCCGGCTGCACCGGAATCCTGCGCCGCGTGTATGCGATCGATCAGTTCACCCTCATGATTGCTCTGAAAGAACTCGAATCCCACGCCCGGAAAACTGGACCGGAGACCCGATTCAAGATCTGCAAGAGTGGCATGTCCGTAGATTTCGGTTTGCCGCCGGCCCAGGCGATTCAGGTTTGGTCCATTGAGTACCAGAACGGTCATGGCTTCAGCCTAGTCTGTGCTTACTTCGAAGGTCAGTCCATCATATCCCAGTGCGACGCCTTTCGGAAGACGCTCCTCCTCTTCGGCGTGTAGCACGTTGTGCGTGATGTGAACCAGGTAGGTCTGACGCGCCCCAATGCGCTCGGCTACCGCAAGCGCCTCGTCAATTGTAAAGTGTCGCGGATGTGGCGCGTGTCGAAGCGCGTCTATGACGAGTACATCCACGCACTGCAAGCGATCGTATGTCTCGTCTGGAATGTGATTTGCATCGGTAATGTAGGCGAATCTGCCGATGCGGTAGCCGAAAACGTGCAACGTGCCATGGAGCAACTCCAGCGGAACGACTTCCAGCGAGCAGTCCCCGCCGTAGCGGCTCCGAACGGTGAAGGAAGCCTCGACCTCCTGCAGTTGCAGCCGCGGGGCGGCCCCGTACGTAACGCCACCATCGAATATGTACGGAAACATGCGCCTTAGTTCATGCGCCGTTCGCGTGTAGGCGTAACAGGCCATGGGCACCGCATTTTGAAAGAAGTACGGTCGCAAGTCATCGACTCCCACAACGTGGTCGAAGTGGTGGTGCGTATACAGAACCGCGTCGATTCGATTGATTCCCTCCCTGAGCATCTGATAACGGAAGTCCGGGCCCGTGTCTATCACGATACCCATGCCCATGGCCCACACGTAACATGCACACCGCGTCCTGGCATCCCGCGGATCAGTGGAGCTGCAGACGCGACACCGACAACCAATGACAGGCACGCCTGTGGAAGTTCCGGTCCCGAGAAGTGTCACCCGCATCAGCCGGCCTCTACCCGTCATCCAGATTAATCCGTTCCTTCCCGGCTGCCAGCGTATTGATGGCTTCCCGTACGGACGGGCGAATGTACACCGTATCAAGTGGACCTTCCTTCAGGCACCTGGCAAG
Source organism: Rhodothermales bacterium (assembly GCA_965207385.1). Classification (GTDB taxonomy): domain Bacteria; phylum Bacteroidota; class Rhodothermia; order Rhodothermales; family Bin80; genus CAZXEU01. The sequence goes on along the minus strand of CBDBLZ010000021.1, from coordinate 619,769 downwards.
AATAACGAGATGCGTGTCCACGGGATGATGGCGATTCAGGATGATGACATCTTCTCCGTTGACGGTACAGCGCCCACCTCGAAAGTGACCGGCTTCCCACCTTACCGACAGGCCCAACCGCTGTGCCACATCCTCCAGGGCAGCCCTCAGCACAAGCGGCCTCATGGGCCGGGCTCGCATTTGGCCGGAAGGCTTCGAGTGCATGGCAGAGGTTGCCCGTCCGTCTTGGCGTAACAGCTCGATTCTAGAATGTTAGGCCTGCACTAACAGCGTGCACCCGGCCTCGGTAATCGTACAACTCGTCCGGAATTTCTCCCAATCGCCGCGAACCTCGGTTATTCCAAACTTGATATCGCAGTGTGTAGCCCATTGTAAATCCGAAGCGCCCCTTGATGCTTGCCAGTCTTGCGGCCGCTTCTGCGTGCGCCAGGTAGCCTAGCCCGACCGCATCCGTCTGCGAGGAAGTAACCAATCCCGCTGCCGGATGTACGTCCAGCCTCCAATGTAAGCGGTCACCTGCCTGACCATTCAGTGTGGCCCCCAAACCCAAGCCCACACTGGTGGCACTGAAAGTCAATGATCCCGGCTCGTCGCGAAGCTTCGCATGGCGGTACGTTGCCGCCAGCACCAACGGAATCCGAAAATAAGTCTTTCCTGGCTGATTGCGTCCTTGCAACTGGTAGCCGCTCGAGATCAGCCATGCATCAATCAGCCTGAGGCTTGTGCCTGCACCCTCTGCCGGCTGCACACCGGCTGCCAGCCCGGCGCGCGCTGCTGCGTTGGTATACGTTAGCCCGTACACGAGACCGGAGAAATCGAAACTCGGCAGCCCTTCGCCGCCAAGTTCGGCAATGCCCGTGCCGTCGTACCGGAACGTTAAAGCGCCAACGGCCACCGAGAGCGCCTGTCGACCAGCGCCAAATATCGGTGACACTTGTGCGATTGCAGCGCCGCTGCATAACACTGTGGCCCCGGTCAGAATCAAGGCTGTCTTGTACGCCCTTGCCGGTCCCACCAGTCATCACCCAGTCTTCCTTCCATTGCCCGACACCTGGTGGTCAGGATCGACTTTTCGCGCCTGCCTCTTTTCCGATGTCCGCCGCGCGCCTTGCGAACCGGAACGACGCTGGCCTGAAGGGCGCCCCCTGCGGACCCCGTGCCGCCGGGCCTTTGGGCCGTCGGAGGAAGTGCTCGGCTCCGCCTCGCGGCCGGGCACCACTGCGGGCTCGCTTTCCGCTTGATTCTCTGAAGCGTCATCACCACCTGATTCTCCACGGAGGGATTTCGAACTCAGGCAACGAAATGCCATCGGGTCCATTCCGGAATCAGATTCGAGCACAATCCTGCATCGATACTTCATCCGCCATCTCATGACCAGGCTCGGCAGCCCCCTGTGCAGGTAGGCCGCTGTGAATGGATGAACCACCACTCGCACACCGGCATTTCGCCCATCTTGCCTGACGCAGGAAGATATGCTGCTTTCCATTTCCAGGATCATTTCCGTAATCGCGGCATCCTCGGTCCGGCCGGTATCCCCGTCGGAGGAAAACCCGCCGTTTCCGTCGAAAGTAGCCGTGATACTGGGCCTTAGCCTTTGCCGCGTGATTTGAATCAACCCGAATTCGCTCATGGGCAGTACTCTGGTAACGGCGCGGTCACCCCGGAACTGATTTACCAATTCATCAAGTAATTTCTTTCTGTTGCTCGCCTCATGCAGGTCAATAAAGTCCACCACAATGATTCCGCCCAGATCGCGCAGTCTCACCTGGCGCGAAAGCACGCGGGCTGCCTCCATATTTACCTTTAGCGCATTCTCTTCCTGGCCAAGGCCACGTCCGCTGCGGCCCGAATTCACGTCCACGACGTGCATGGCTTCGGTACGTTCAATTATGATGTAGCCGCCTGACGGCAGATTGACACTACTCTCGAAAACCTGGCCGATATCGCGATCCAGGTTGCAGGCCTCAAAGATGTGCTTGTTACCTTTGTAGAGTTGAACCGCGGACACCATTTTTGGTGCGACAGCCTGAACATAGCTTCTGACGTTGCGCTGAAACCGCGGATGATCTATCAGAATTCGATCGAAATCGCTCGAAAACAGGTCCCGAATAATAGACGACGCCATACTGACGTCTTCGTGCACCTGTATCGGACCTTCGGGGCGGCCCGCCAGACGGCGCTCAATCTTGCGCCACTTCTCCAGGAGCAGCCGCATATCGGTGTCGATTGCCCGAACGTCCTTGCCCTGAGCGACCGTTCGCACAATGACCCCGAAGCCGTCAGGCTTGAGCATGCGCGCAAGTTCCTTAAGCCGGCGGCGCTCCTTGGCGGAATGAATCTTCTTGGATACTGCCGTATAGTCGGCCAGAGGGACCAGGACCAAAAACCGCCCCGCCAGGGAAATGTCTGTCGAAACCCGGCTCCCCTTGGTCGAGATAGGCTCCTTGACTATCCTTACGAGTACACGCTGCCCGCGCTTCAGGACATCCGGAGAAGCCCTTCGGCGTGGACTCCCGGTACCGCCTCCGCGCCGGTTGGCCAGAGCGGTCCCTTTATTGGGGCCCGTATTGGCTTGCCAAAACTGTCCTACCTGCGGAGCTTTCTCCTTCACGAAGGCCAAGAAGGCTTCCAATTTCTCGGTCAAATCTGAATAGTGCAGAAAGGCATCCTGCCTCTGCCCTATGTCGACGAACGCCGCCTTGATGCTGGGCCGCAGCTTCTTGACCTTGCCAAGGTAGATATCACCCAGCGTACGGGTGTTTTCCGGACTCTCGAAATACAGTTCCGAAAGGGCACCGTTCTCGACAATGGCGATGCGAGTCTGCTCTTTTTCGACGTTAATGACTATTTCTTTCGACATGTGAATCACCGGCGAACACACTCCAATCGGATATCATCGTCCGTAAAAAGCAGCTAGGAGGGAAGCGGACCGCGACAGGAATCCGCCGCCTTGTCCTGCAGCTGCTGCAGGGACCCGCAAAAAGGAGTGCGCAACAATGAATTGGTTGGGTAATAAACGCCTAGAGGCAGCGTCGGTATCAAACTTTCTCCCGACACGCAATCCTATCAAGTAGGGGCAATTAACAGTGCGGGCAAGGCTCCTCCCTTCAGGTGAGGACGGCCGCCCATTCAAAGACGCAGCCCAAGCGTTTTCTTGCTCTAGATACAGCAATATGAAATATCAACGCAGGTGGCAGCGAAGCTGTTTCCTGGCTGGAGTTTGTGCATGGTGTGCAGGGCTACCCGGTGGGGATCTGCATAGCCGCTGAACGGCCGCTCGAATCCAAGATCCCGACAGGATGATGCACAGCCAAGGCCGCCACACATGGCGCACAGGAGGCTGCGGGATTCTCTTGGTTGGTCTCGTCAAGCTGCCGGGTTGGCGGCGCCTGTGGTGTGCCGATCCACCGGCAGCCACGCGCTGTCCATGTTCCTGTTTGGTCTGCCGAATTCCGCGCTCAGCCGCATGTGCCGGGGAGCAGCAGCTCGCCACGATTGTCAACTTATTGCGTGCGCCACGCTGCAAGCTGAACTTTTATTGCACGGAGCCTGAGGCAAGCCAATTGGCTGCAGAATCCACTCCCACGGGCTGATTGGCAACGGGATGCGTCGGCCCGGAAGGTGCCGCCGCAGTGTCGCGACCAAGCGTCTTGCGTAGCGGCTTCCTGGTCGTCATGCAGGCGCCCTGGAAGCGATGACCGCCTGCATTCCCCGCAGAGGCCGGTCAGTCTCTCCTTGCTACATGTTCTCTCGAATTGCTTACCTTAAGCCTGCTTTATGGTGGTGCCGCAATCACCCGGTTCAGTGCTCCGATGAATCGCCTGAAAGCCCTCGTTCTGACCTTTAGATCTCCTGTTGGCCGGAAAATCCTGACCGGCATTACGGGTCTCGGACTAGGGCTATTCGTGATTGTTCACATGCTCGGAAATCTGACTTATCTCAGCGGATACGAGCACGCCTACAACAGTTACGCGCACAAGCTCGCAAGCCTTGGACCCCTGCTGTACCTGGCCGAGATTGGTTTGGCGGCACTGTTGCTGGTACACGCGATAATCGGTGTGAACATTTATATCCGCAAGCGCCACGCCCGCCCGCAGAACTACGCCCAGTACAAGACCGCCGGCAAGCCAAGCCGTCAGAGCCTGAGTTCAAGGACGATGATCATTACGGGCATTGTGCTACTTGCTTTCCTGGTCATCCACCTAAAGTCCTTCAAGTATGGACCGGGCATGGCCGAAGGGTATGTCGCTGATCTGGACGGTACGCCCGTACGTGATCTCAAGCGCCTGATGACCGAGAAATTTCAGCACCCGTTGTACGCGTTCGGGTATCCGCTTGCCATTCTGTTGCTGGGATATCATCTCCGCCACGGATTCTGGAGCGCATTTCAGTCCATGGGATGGGTGCCGCCCAGGCTTTCCGGCACCATATACTCCATTGGCATTGCCCTAGCCATTCTGGTTGGCATCGGGTTTACCATTGTTCCCCTGTACATCTACTTTAGCCACCTGTAATGGCGAGGGGAAACGCTGTAATACAAGAAACAGTCGGCTCCGGCAATTTGGACGCCAGGGTCCCTGCCGGCAGGCTGCAGGACAAGTGGGATGCCTACAAGAACGCCGTGTCCCTTGTCAGCCCCGCCAACAAGCGACGCCACAAGATTCTGGTCGTGGGCACGGGACTTGCCGGAGCCTCGGCCGGGGCTACACTGGCGGGTCTGGGATACCGCGTCACGTGCTTATGCATCCAGGACTCCGCGCGGCGGGCACATTCCATTGCAGCACAAGGGGGGATCAATGCTGCCAAGAATTATCCCAACGACGGTGACACGATTTGGCGCCTCTTCTATGATACCATAAAGGGGGGCGACTATCGGTCCAGGGAGGCCAACGTCTACCGTCTTGCACAGGTATCCAATAACATAATTGACCAGGCCGTTGCCCAAGGCGTACCGTTCGCCAGGGAATACGGCGGCTTGCTGTCAAACCGTTCGTTTGGAGGGGCCCAGGTCTCACGGACATTCTACGCGCGGGGCCAGACGGGTCAGCAGTTGCTTCTGGGAGCGTACCAGGCCCTCAGCCAACAGGTCGGTCAGGGCAACCTCGAAATGCTGCCTCGTCGCGAAATGCTTGATCTCGTGGTGGTCGGAGGGCGAGCGCGTGGCATCGTCGCGCGCGAGCTGACAACGGGCAGCATTGAACGGCACGTTGGAGACGCGGTGCTTCTATGCACAGGCGGCTACGGCAACGTCTACTACTTGTCAACCAATGCAAAGAATTCGAATGTGACCGCCGCGTGGCGGTGTTACAGGCGGGGCGCCTACTTTGCCAATGCCTGCTACACGCAGATCCATCCCACATGTATTCCCGTCTCGGGCGAGTATCAGTCCAAGCTCACGCTGATGAGCGAGAGCCTTCGAAACGACGGCCGCGTTTGGGTCCCGGCAGATCCGCGAGATACACGGCCGCCACGCGAGATTCCTGAAAGCGACCGGGACTACTATCTGGAACGCCGCTATCCGAGCTTCGGAAACCTGGTGCCGCGCGATGTGGCTTCGCGGGCTGCCAAGAAGGAATGCGATGATGGGCGCGGCGTTGGAGACAGCCGTCTGGCTGTGTACCTGGATTTTACGGATGCCATCGCACGGCTGGGCGCTGAGACCATATCGGAACGGTACGGAAACTTGTTCGAAATGTACGAGCGCATTACGGGGGAGAATCCGTATCAGGTCCCGATGCGCATATTCCCTGCCGTGCACTACACCATGGGAGGCCTGTGGGTGGATTACGAGCTTCAGAGCACCATTCCCGGTCTGTTTGTCCTGGGAGAGGCCAACTTCTCCGACCACGGCGCCAACCGCCTGGGTGCAAGCGCCCTTATGCAGGGACTGGCGGACGGCTATTTTATCGTGCCCTATACGCTGGGAGGCTATCTGGCAGGTACAGCCCTTGATGGCAGTGTTACGACCGAGCACGGTGCGTTTGAAGAGGCGGAATCGCAGGCGCGAAATCGCATAGAGCGCCTGCTGACGGTGCAGGGAGACAAGTCAGTAACCGAGTTTCATCGCGAGCTGGGTCGCATAATGTGGGATCACGTGGGCATGTCGCGCAACCTGGCGGGTCTCGAAAGCGCCGCGGTTCAGATCCGCGATCTGCGGAGCGAATTCTGGCAGCGGGTTCGCATTCCCGGAAAGGCCGAAACCTTCAACAAGAACCTCGAATTCGCGGGTCGCGTGGCCGACTTTCTTGAGCTTGGCGAATTGATGGCACTTGACGCCATAAGGAGAGAGGAATCATGCGGCGGCCATTTCAGGGAAGAGCATCAGTCCCCCGAAGGCGAGGCTCTGAGAAACGACGCCGAATTTGCAGATGTCGCTGCCTGGCAGTACACAGGTGACGCCGAATCTCCCAGACTGCACCTTGAGCCGCTGGAATTCGAGACTGTACAGCCCAGTACCCGAAGCTACAAGTAAAGCCTTTTCCCACCATCTCCATCGCATAGCACCAGGATGATGGCCGAATCCATGACCATTCATCTTCGCATCTGGAGACAGAGCGGCCCGGAGACACCGGGAAAGCTCGTTGACTATACGGTCAGCGATGCCAACAGCCACATGTCCTTCCTTGAGTTGCTGGACGTGTTGAACGAACAGCTCATCCGGCAGGGAGACGATCCGGTAGAATTCGACAGCGACTGCCGCGAAGGGATTTGCGGCTCATGCGGCCTCATGGTCGGTGGGATCGCCCACGGCCCCCTGCAGCGCACTGCCGTATGCCAGCTTCACATGCGGACGTTTTCCGATGGCGACACCATCGTCGTCGAGCCGTGGCGAGCTCGAGGATTCCCTATCGTCAAGGACCTGGTCGTGGACCGCAGTTCATTCGACCGCATTGTAGAGGCCGGAGGTTACATTTCTACGACAACTGGCGGTGCGCCGGATGCGAACGCCCTTCCTGTGCGGAAGTCGGACGCAGATTCAGCGATGGACTTTGCATCCTGCATCGGCTGCGGCGCCTGCGTGGCGGCGTGCCCAAATTCGTCGGCGTCGTTGTTTACGGCCGCAAAAGTAGCCCACCTGGCCCTTCTGCCTCAGGGTGTGATCGAGGCGGGACAGCGCGTGCTGCGCATGGTTGAGCAGATGTCCAGCGAGGGATTCGGGGACTGTTCCAACCATGCCGAATGCGAAGCGGTTTGCCCGAAAGGCATCTCGATTGCGGGCATTGGCCTGATGCGGAGGGAGTACGTCAAAGCCCTTCTGGAGTAACGGATTTGCCGAGGAGCGCCGGGACCGGAGGGGAACATAACTCGCAAGCCGCGCATCATTGCCGGTACTGGGCTGGTTGACCCCCATGGTTGGCACAGCGCTCAGCGGTTGCAGGATCTTGCCCGGAACCAAGCGATTTCATGCCGTAAATGGTCGCACTTAGCTACTTCATTTTCCTGATTACGGCCATTTATGCCATCTCCAAGTCGTCTGATCTGCTCATCGATACTGCGAGCAGCCTGGGGCGAAAACTCCACCTGAAGGACTACTTTATCGGGAGCCTCATCGTTGGAGTAGGCACGTCCTTGCCCGAGCTTATGACATCTGTCGCCGCCGTAGGCGAAGGTGCGGCCGGCCTTGTAGCTCCCACCGTTTACGGGACCATTATTGCCAATATCGGCGCTGGTCTGGGGCTTGCGGTAATCGGTCTTTACTGCTTTGTCGGCCGGAGTGGCAGGATCCGCATAGTTGATCTCGGCAATCCCTATGGTGGCGGAGCGCTAATGCTGAGCAGCGGCTCCGGTGGGGCGAAGAGCGAGCCATTCGGGACTGCGGTTGTCTTCGCGGCCTTTTCTGTGCTGCTGTCCTACCTGTTGTGCCTCGACGGTGTCTTTTCCCGCATCGATGCCGCGCTGTTCATCCTCGGCTACCTCGCCTTTATCACCAATGAATTCGTCAGCCGATCCCGGCCGCAGGTCCAGTCCGTGGCTCCCCGGCAGACTTCTGATTCTCCCGTCACGGAGGCCGTCGCATCCCCCGCACCCGCCGCTGACCCCGGAGCGGCCGTTGCGGGGTCCGGCAAATCGGCCTTTTCGGCCCTTATTGATGCACTCAGGATCGTCGGCGGTCTCCTGGCGACCTTCCTGGTATTTGCCCTCACATGGGATTCCTCACCATTCAACCGACCGGACACGCTGGCCCTGTTCCTGTTCGGCATGGCCGGAATCCTGGTTTTCCAGACGATTTTCTGGTGGTCATGGCTGCGGCACCCGCGCTCGGTTCCGTACGCGCGATTTGCCGCAACCATTCTTCGGCGCCTCTCCAAGTCCGTGCTTGTTATCTATCTGGGCTTCAGCCTGATAGTGGTCTTCTTTTCCGGCTCGATCATAGTCAAGTCTGTACTGGTGCTCGCCGAGCAATTGCAGGTAGGATCCACTGTCCTTGCGGCTTCCGCCATTGCGGTGGGCACATCATTGCCCGACATTGTGGTCGCCATCAAGGTGGCCAGAAAAGGGCGGCATATGCTTCTGATTGGGCATATTCTTCAGTCCAACATTTTTGACGTGTTTCTGATAATGGGGCTTTGCGGCGTTTTCGTGCCCCTGCCCGTCGATAATCCTACAGCCAGGATTGCTATTCTCTTCGCCACGGCCCTCACCATCAGCCTGATTCCTGTGTTCCGAGCGCGCAGCATTCGGCTACCGGAAGGGATTCTGCTGTTCCTCGCATTCCTGGCCTTTATCGTTGTGCTGTTTTGAGTGCCGCAACCGGTGGACGAATTGATACGGTGCAGCAAGTCCGGTAGCGCTGAGTATTGCCACAGAAGTGCAGAGCCCGGAATCGGACAGCTTGCCGCGCTTCAGAACCGCTGCGGATCACGAAGCTGGTCCGGTACTATAGTTGCCGCCCGGCATGCAGAAGGAATCCGGACACCTGCCGCAACCAAGACCTCGCGCCCAGCCTGATTCGCCAGAGCCTCGCGCCGCATGCTGCCTGCGCAGGTCCTGCATCCTGGGTCCTTGGCTCGAAGATGGGGAAGCGCCAAGCTTGCCGACCGGGCGCAGTAACGCTAGTCTAGGACCGTGATCTGTCCGCAGGATGGGACTACGGACTAATCCTCAGCCTCTGGCCCGGATGGATTGTACTGGTTCGCAGGCTGTTCAGCTCGCGGATGCGGCGCACGGAAGTACCGTAACGGCTCGCAATGCGGGACAGTGATTCGCCGCGCCGCACCACGTGGACTACGCTGGAGCGCTCATTGGGATATACAACCAGCTGCTGCCCGACCCTGATTCTGGTGCCCGACAGGTTATTCCAGGCCTGAATGCTGCGAACGGTCGTGCCGTAGCGACTCGCCAATCCACTCAGCGTGTCGCCGCGTCGTACCCTGTGTACCGTCCTGCCATTCGAGGTGGTCGCTGACGCCTGCGACGTCGCATCGCCCGCGGGCCGGCTTCCGGCTTGAACGATGGGAGTCACGCTTGCCGCGGGTCGGCGGGCGATATCGGGGTCAAAGGCGACCGGATTAATCAATCGGCTTCCGTAGCGCACCGTTGTAGCACGGCCATCCGCAAGCGCAATGGTGCCGGTGCCACCCGGAACCGGTATGATAAGCTGTTGGCCCGGATGAATGAGACTTCCTCGCAAACCGTTTGCACTTCGCAGATCCGAGACGGTAACACCGTGCTGCCGGGCAATCCGACCCAGAGAATCGCCGCGACGGACCACATACGCGACGGGTGCCTTACCGTCACTCTCTGGCATGGCCTCCACGGCTGCAATGAATTTCTCGGCAGTGTTCAGCGGGATTCTGAGGTAGTATGGCCCCGGTCCCGGCGGCAATGTGCCGCGCCGCAACTCCGGATTCAGGGCAGCCAGCGTCGAGTCATGGGCGTCCACCAGCTCGGCTATGTCCGATAGGGACATCATGCCTGTTACGGCAACGCGGTCGAATGCGTACTCCGGACCCTTGGCAGCCGCGGCTATGCCGAATTGCTCGGGATTGGACATGATGATCGCCAGGGCAATGAATTGCGGCACGTACCCCCGCGTCTCTCTCGGAAGATAGGGGTACATGGCCCAGTACGACGGCACATTGCTCATCGAGCCTCCAGCCCGCCGGATGGCCCGCTGTATGCAGCGCGGACTGCAATTGTAGCCCGCCATGGCAACGTGCCAGTTGTTGCCATACTGCCTGTACAAGTCCTTCAGATGCCGGGCCGCGGCCCGCGTGGACTTTTCGGGATCGAGCCGCTCGTCGACCCATGTTGTGCCCTCAAGCCCGTATGCCCTGCCTGTAGCCGCGATGAACTGCCACATTCCTGCCGCCGCTGCCCTGCTGCGGATGTCGGGTATCAACGCGCTCTCGACCACGGCCAGGTATTTCATTTCGTCCGGTATTCCTTCTTCCGCAAAGATCTGCTCGATCATCGGGAAGTAGGTATCCGCTCGCGTCATGTACCGATGAAGATTCTCGCGGCGGTTCTTGAGGAACCAGTCAATCGTGTCGCGAACGCGCGCGTTCTGCGTCATCGGAATCACGGTCTGCGCAGGAGATGCAACGGCCCTGATCAGCACCGGCCTCGCGGGATCCGCTGCTGCAACTGCAACGGGTCCGGGGTCAAGCAACTCGTCCCGCAGGCTGAACAATTCCTCCAAGGCGGGATTCAGGGAGCCGTAGAACCGCTCGTACTCCGTGACAAGCGAACGGTACAACTCGCGAAAACGAACCTGTTCGCGCACTACCGGTCGTGCCGCCAGTCGCTCCAGCGCAAGCATGGCTTGCTCAAGAAGCGCTCCAGCCCGGACGTCCTCTCCTTCAGACAATGCACCCAGAATAGCGGACTGATAGCCGTAGATCCGGCTCATCCTCCGCATAATCTGCGCCTCGACAGGCAGGCTCCCGGCCGACACACTCGTTTCGAGATAGCGCTCGTAGCCCTTGAGGGCCTCGACAGGTATAATGTCATTGACCAGTCCGGTCCGGGATTCTTTCCCAAGTTGTTGTGCATACGCCGGTTGGCCAATGAGATACAATCCCATCGCCAGACCAAGCACGAGGATTTTTATCGTGATTCGGGACATGGTCACGACCTCAGTACTTAAAGTAATTCTTGAGTAAAGGACTCCAATGCAACGTAAGTATAAGGATATAGAACTACGCAGTCAACCTAGGTTCTGAAAATCCATGTAGCAATCGCGTGGAGCCGATCATCCCAATCTCGACAAAATTATTCGCGACCGCTCTAGAGCGGAATATTGCCGTGCTTCTTTCGTGGATTCTTGACAGCCTTGTTCCGCAGCATTTGCAGGCTGCGCGCAATCCTGTACCGAGTCTCGCCTGGCTGGATGACATCATCCACAAAACCGTGTTCCGCTGCCACATACGGGTTGGCAAACTTGTCCCGGTACGACTGCACGAATTGCTCCTGAAGCTTAGCCCGTTCCGTCGACGATGCGAGCTGTCCTCTGTAGATGATCTCAACTGCGCCCCTGGGTCCCATCACAGCAATTTCCGCTGTTGGCCAGGCCAGATTGACATCGCCTCGGATGTGCTTGGAATTCATCACATCGTAGGCTCCGCCGTATGCCTTTCGCGTGATCACGGTTATCTTGGGAACGGTGGCCTCGCAAAACGCAAATAGCAGCTTCGCCCCGTGCTTGATGATGCCCCGCCATTCCTGGTCCGTTCCTGGAAGAAAACCCGGTACGTCTTCGAACACGACGAGAGGAATGTTGAAGGAATCGCAAAAGCGTACAAAGCGAGCCCCTTTCAGCGAAGCATCTATGTCCAGCACTCCCGCCAGCACACTCGGCTGGTTGGCAACTATTCCGACGGATTGCCCTCCTATCCGCGAGAAGCCACACAGCAAATTACCGGCAAACTCCGCGTGGATTTCGAGGAAGCGTCCATCGTCCGCGACCGACTGAATCACCTGGAGCATGTCGTAAGGCTTGTTCGGGTTTTCCGGAACCAGGGTATCAAGCCCGCAGTCCTCCCTTTCGACGGGATCAGCCGTTGTCTGCAGCGGCGGATCCTCGTCGCAGTTCTGGGGCAGGTAGCCCAGGACTTCCCGGATTCGCGTCAGGCACGCCACGTCGTCTGCACAGGTTACATGTGCGACTCCGCTTCTTGAAGCATGCGTATGTGCTCCACCCAACTCATCCGACGTTACTTCCTCCTGTGTCACGGTACGCACTACATCCGGCCCCGTGACGAACATGTAACTGGTGCCTTCGACCATGAATACAAGGTCCGTGATCGCGGGACTGTAGACAGCCCCCCCCGCACACGGCCCCATGATTGCAGAGACCTGGGGCACCAGCCCGGAAGCCAGTGTGTTGAGCAGAAAGATATCGGCATAGCCTCCCAGCGATACCACACCTTCCTGTATGCGTGCTCCACCCGAGTCATTCAGCCCGACGATGGGTGCACCGTTTTCCATGGCCAGGCGCATGACCTTAACAATTTTCTGCGCATGCGCATTGCCAAGAGAACCACCAAAGACCGTGAAGTCCTGGCTATAGACGTATACAAGGCGGCCTTCAATCTTCCCGTAACCGGTAACCACTCCGTCTCCTGGCGGCCGGCGGCTTTCAAGCCCAAAGTCCGTGCATCTGTGCCTCACGAACATGCCGATTTCTTCGAATGACCCCGGGTCCAGCAGTACGTCCAGGCGCTCCCTGGCAGTAAGCTTGCCTTTTTGGTGCTGGCGCTCAATGCGCTCCCTGCCACCGCCAAGAAGGGCTTCGGCGCGCAACGCCTCCAGTTCCCTTAGCCGATCCGAGCTACCCATCACGGACACTGGTTTGCGGAACGTGCTGCGATACTAGTCCTGCGTCCTCCATGGTCGGCTGTTGCAGAATCCCGCAGGATAGAGCTACATGGATATCCTGTCGGCGCCCCATCCCGGACCGCGTACCACGCGGCCTGGCATGGCCCCGGTGTGCTCACCGCTGACCAGCACCGGTGTTCCGTTGACCAGGACATGGATCACGCCTGTTGAATAGTGGTGAGGATCGTCGAAAGTGGCGTGGTCCTGTATGGTGACCGGATCAAAAACGACTAAATCGGCAAAATACCCCGTGCGAATAAGCCCTCGCCTGCGAATCTTGAGATTGGTAGCCGGCAGCGACGTGATCCTACGTACGGCTTCCTCAAGAGGCAAGACGCCTTCGTCGCGGACGTACCTGCCCAGCAGCCTGGGAAACGTGCCGTATGCGCGCGGATGCGGATTGTAGTCCAAAAATGGTCCCTCGGGAGCCAGAGAGGCAGCATCCGTGCCAAGACTTACCCAGGGCACAGTCAGCTTGCGCCGCACGTTTTCATCAGACATGAGAAAGTAGACTGCCTCTACCCGGCTGCTGTCTTCAATGACCAGATCCATCGCTGTCGTAGCCGGCGACGTTCCGCGTTCTGCTGCCACGTCCGCCAGCGTGCGCCCAACATAGCGGCGCAATGCCTCTGTCCGAAAGCCGCTGAATATCACACCTTCGGCACCAGCCGCCAAATACAGGTTCTCCCAGGTGTCCGTACGCGTATTCATCTCCCTCTCCAGGCGTGCACGTACTTCGGGATCCTCCAGTCTCTTCTTCCAGGCACCAAAACCTCCCTCCTGAATATCGGGCGGCATGGCGGCATCCAGACCGGTGGCTCCGGCCGTATAGGTATACATGTCTGCCGATACTGCAAGACCCTCCCCGCGAACCGCCTCAATCAGCGAAATCACCGTATCGAGCTTCGACCAGTTATCCCGTCCAGCGGCCTTCAGGTGGTATATCTCGGCTGATACACCTGCTGTTCGTGCAATAGCCACCAATTCCTGTACCGATTCCAGCAGCCTGTTGCCTTCGCTACGGATATGCGATATGTACAATCCGCCAAAATCGGCTACGACGCTGGCGAGCGAAATGAGCTCCTCCGTGCTTGCGTAGAACGCTGGGGCATAGACCAGGGCCGAACCCAGCCCGAGAGCTCCATCTTCCATGGCAGCCCGCACCAGCGCCTGCATACGTCCAAGCTCTACCGGAGTGGGCGGCCTGTCTTCATATCCCAGCTCGTGAATCCTTACGGTTGTCGCTCCCACAAAGGATGCCACATTGGGTGAGACACCTTTCTGAACCAGGAACTCCAGGTATTCATCCAGCGACGTCCAAGGCAACGCAAGGCTGTCTTCCGAAGCCATGCCCATCAGTGCCCGATACGACTCCTCGCCTCCGGCATAGTCGATAAGGCCGCGCAACCTGGCTGCCTTCATCCGCTCATTCAGCGGGCCCATGGACTGCCCTTCTCCAAACACCTCCAGCGTTATGCCCTGCCGTATGTCGCTCTGGGACCGTCCGTCCCGTATGAGTGACTCGATAGCCCAGCTCAGCATGTTGATGAAGCCTGGGCTGACAGCAAGGCCTGAGACATCAAATTCGGATCGTGCCGTCCGCGCGCCCAGATCCCCGATCGCGGCAATCGTATCGCCGCTTACGGCAATGTCAGCTACGTAGGGCGCCTGGCCTGTTCCGTCATAGACCGTGCCACCGCGGAGGATGATGTCATGGTCGGCCGCCGGAGCGCAGCCAAACATCAGGAATAATCCGAAAACGAGGACACTGCGCATCGCCAATGCGTCCGGTTGGCTTGTCTGGCCAGCCATCTCAGCCCGTTGGCTGGGCAACCTCCACTCGCGGGCGGCCGAATTCGTATTCCTTAGGGGGCTCCGCGCCAAGCAAATGCCGCACAAAATAGTCCCAGCGCTTCCGCATCCAGTACGTCCGCGCGTTGCCGAATCCATGGCCGCCGTTGGGAAACACCAAGAGATCGAAATCCTTGTTTGCTTCCACCAGTGCCTCGACCAACAAGAGAGTGTTTGACGCCGGCACATTCCCGTCCATCAGGCCGTGGGCCAGCAGCAGCTTCCCCGCAAGGTTCTCCGCCAGGAGGTGGTTGGCCTGATTGTCATAGCTGGTGGTGCCGTCCGGATGAATTTCCAGCAGACCCTGCCATTTTTCTCCCCAGTCGTCTTCGTAATTGCGATTGTCATGATTGCCAGCGCCCGACACCGCTACCTTGTAGAAGTCCGGATACCGCAGAATGGCACCCGCAGACGCAAAACCTCCTCCGGAGTGACCCCAGATTCCTACCCGGTCAGGGTCGATCCAGGCGTGGCGCGCCGCCAGCTGCTTTATCGTGGTGATCTGGTCCGGCAAGCCGTTGTCTCCCATGTTGCCATAATAGGCGTCATGGAATGACTTGGAACGCCCTGGAGTACCCATTGCATCCACTTCTACAACTATGAAGCCAAGTTCCGCAACGGCTTGCTTGTCGCTTCGAGCTGCCCGAAAGCTCCTGCTTCCCACGCTGCCCGACTGTGGTCCGGGATAAAGGTAGTTCAGGACGGGATATGACTTTGAGGAATCAAAGTTGGTCGGCTTGTATAGCAGGCCAAAGAGGTCCGTGACGCCATCCCGGGCCTTTGCCGTAAAGGGCACCGGCGGCTGCCAGCCGCTGGCTTCCAGGTCCGTAATATCCGCCCGTTCCAGTTCGACAACCACGTTGCCTTCCGTGTCTCGCACTACCGTCACGGGCGGTGTGGAATATGTCGAGTAGCTGTCTACTATGTAGCGGCCCGAAGGCGAGAAAGTCACCGTATGGTGCGCCCGTTCGGGCGTAAGGATCTCTACCGGGCCGCCGTCCATGCTGACGCGGTACAAGTAGCGGAAATAGGGATCGCCCTCCTCGCGTCCGCCCGCAGTGAAGTACAGCATACGCTCCTCTTCATCCACGCGCCGCAACTGCTGCACAGCCCAAGCGCCGTCAGTTATCTGGTGCTTCAGTTCACCGGAGGTCAGATCGTACAGGTAGAGATGGCCCCAGTCACTGCGCTCGGAAAACCACAATACCTCGTTGGTCCCAAAAAGCACGCGCCAGTTTTCTGCGCCAACTCCAGACTCGTAGTACGTTTCCACCCGCTCCGTAAGTACGTCGCGCACGATGCCGGTCTCCGGGTCTGCTACGCGCAGTGTTGCCTCCTTGTGATCACGCGAGCTCGAAACGAAGGCAAGCTGACCTGAGTCCTTGCTCCATTGCACATCCAGGAACCTGCCATCCCAATCCGCGACATGATCGGTCGTAGTGCTTCGGTGAGGATCCGGCGGCATGTCCAGCCTGACAACACGGGGGCCATCCAGATCAACGACGACCCGGCTGATCCTGAAAATCAGGCTGTCGCCTACCAGCGGATACGGCCACTGCTCCAATTCCGGTCGACCTACCTTGGTGGACACCATATACATGTCGCCCACACCCCGCGCGTCATGCTGGAAGGTGGCAATCCGCCTTGAATCCGGCGACCAGAGCACCACCGGTGCTTCGCTGCGCACCCAGCCGGCATTGTTCGTCGCATAGCCGAAGCGTCCCTCGCCGTCGGTGGTCAGCCTGGTTTCCGTTCCCGTGTCCAGTTCGCGAATCCACAGGTTGTGCTCCCGGATAAATGCAGCAAACTGCCCATCCGGTGACTCGACAGCTCCGCGCACTTCGCGACCGCCCGCCTCTGCACTGGTGCAAGTGTATTGCATCAGGTCACAACGCACCGTCTGGTCCCGGTCCGAAAAGGTGAGCACGGTCCCCTCAAGGCCGACCAGCCGCGGCAGGGCCTCGGCACGGATGGTCCTCCCAAGCGTCTGCGACAAGGCCTCGGCAACGCGCCCTCGGTCAAAAGCGGTCGTGCGCGCTCCTGATTCAGGGTCTACCAATACGTATTCAGCGCCACTGCGCGTACGAACGCTGTACCAGAATCGGTCGTCGTCCATCCAGCTTGGTCTCACGCTGGCGCGGTATACCAGCGTATTCACCGTGGGCGCAAGGTAGCTCTCAGCGCGCGCGTAGTCATCCTCTGTTACATCCTGCGCGCTACTCTGCAGCGGCAACACAAGTGCACTGGCAATCGCCGCACCTAGACCCAGGATCCGCACTGCAACAAATGCGCTGCGCGTAACAGGTTGCTTCTTACCGCAGATTCGTACCATCTTGCCGTACTGTCAAGTCGCTAAGTCAGTCCATTCCTGCAAGTTACCATGCGCAACCTACTAATGCTCTTCGCGGCCGCGGGGCTGGTGGCAGCCTTTGCCGCCTGTGCCGACGACCCGGACGTGAATCCGCCCATGGAGGGATTCAACCTGGCAGAGTCCGATCCCAGGGCGATTGAGATTGCGGACGAAGTCATGCAGGCGCTGGGGGGGCGCCAGAATTGGGATCGTACACGATACCTCTCCTGGAGTTTTTTCAATGGAGACGACCAGGTATGGGACAAGTGGACAGGACGGTTCCGCTGGCAGCGTAACAGCATTGTCGTCCTCATGAACGTGAAAACCTTGGAAGGCGATGCCTGGGTCAGCGATACCCTGGTGGCAGATCAGGCATCAAGGCAGGATTTGCTACAGTCCGGCTACCGCAACTGGATAAACAGTTCCTACTGGCTGCTAATGCCGTACAAGCTCAAGGACTCAGGCGCAACCCTGCATTATATGGGCGAAGGGACCATGGAGGATGGCCGGGCAGCCGAAATTCTTTCCCTGACGTTCCAGGACGTGGGACTAACTCCCCAGAACAGGTACGAGGTGTTTGTCGACAAGGAAAGCATGCTGGTTGGCCAATGGTCCTATTTCCCCGATGCGGGCGACGCCGAACCCGGCTTTACTTTGCCCTGGTCCAATTGGGAGCAGCATGGTGCAGTCCTCCTTTCGGCCGAACGGGGGACACGGAGCGACGGGTCCGTGCTTGAGCTGACCAACGTGGGCGTCTATCAGGATCTGCCCGAAGATGTATTCACGCAGCCGGCACGCATCGATCTGACCTTGCTTGCTGCAGATGACTAGGTCGGGGCGTCCAATCCGGTGGCGCCCAGCCAAGAGCGGCATGGTCGCTCCTGGCCTGCAGGACACTTGACTACTGCCCTGCTGCCCACACCACGCGTCCCTGAAGGAAAGGCATGTCGAAGCTTCGGTGCCGAGGCAGTACCCTTACGGTGTAGCCGTGAAGCCCACTGTTGCGGCAGGTGAGGCCTTCGGCGCAAAACGTGAACACGCCGTCAGCGCCTTGGGTCATGTGCATGCTATGCACTTTCGGCTCAACAATTCTACCGCTGGCAGTCACCCGACCCATGTACACCTGAACCTCCACGTCGTCCGGCTGCAGTGCGCCAAGTCTTACGGAAGCCTGTACCCGGAATTGCTCGCCTACCTGCAGTTTCTGCCCAGTCTCACCGTCACCCAACGCCACTTGAACGGCTTCCCAATGGTGCCGCATGCGCCGACTCCAGGCGGCCATCTCCCTTGCAAGGCGCATGTCATCGGATGTAAGTTCAGCAAATTTCCGAGCCGCGGGCTCATAGGCCCGGTCGTAGTATTCACGCACCATTCTGTGGGCATTGAATCGGGCCGCATATTCGGAAACAGATCCTTTTATGCGCCGAATCCACTTCAGCGGCAGGCCTTCGGGCGAGCGCTGGTAGAAAAGAGGAATCACATCATGTTCCAGCAAATCGTACAGGTGGTCGGCCTCAACTGAGTCCTGATAGGATTCATCTTCGTACGTCTCACGGGAGCCGACAGCCCATCCGAGCTCCGGCATATACGCTTCGTCCCACCAGCCATCCAGTATGCTTACGTTCAGGCAACCGTTGACGGCGGCCTTCATACCGCTTGTCCCGCTGGCTTCTCGTGGCCTGCGCGGCGTGTTCAGCCACACGTCTGCGCCCTGTACCATGGTTCTGGTGATGGCCATGTCGTAATCCTCAAGGAACACGATAGATCGGCGGAACGGCTCCTCTCTGGCCAGGGTCACAATTCGCTGGATAAGCTCTTTCCCGGGATGATCCTTCGGGTGGGCCTTGCCGGAAAACACGATCTGGACCGGATATTCCTTCCTTGTCAGAATCCTGGCGAGGCGGTCGGGATCAGAAAAAAGGAGGGTGGCGCGCTTGTACGTTGCAAAGCGACGGGCAAACCCGATGGTGAGCGCATTGGCATTAAATGCACCTTCGGCTGCTTCCACTTCGTTCTGGGGTGCCCCCGTTCGTCGCAATTGCTGTGGGACGCGCCGTCTGATCAGCTCCACCAGTCGCTCGCGACGCAGCGTCTTCGTCCGCCATAGGGCCGCACTCGGGATCTGCTCCACCCGGCTCCAAACTTGAGTATCTCCGGGTTCCGAACGCCAACGGGGGCCAAGGTACCGGTCAAGAAGCTGCTTTAGCTCGGACGACAGCCATGATGCTACATGAATTCCATTGGTAACGTGTCCAATGGGCACTTCCTCCTCCGGCATCTCCGGCCAGAGACATTGCCACATCTTCCGGCTTACAGCCCCATGCAGTCTTGCCACTCCGTTATTGTGAGCGCTCATGCGCAGCGCCAGTCGGGTCATCCCAAACGGTTCATGATCGTTGTCGGCATTTACGCGTCCGAGACCGAGGAATTCTCGGCGAGAGATGCCGAGTTCATTGTTTGCATACCCCACCATGTATCGGTCCATCAACTCCGGACCGAATCGGTCATGCCCCGCCTCCACCGGAGTATGCGTCGTAAACACTACGCTCGCCGATGTCGCAACTCGCGCCTCGTCAAACGACAAGCCCTTTTCATGCATGAACTGACGGATGCGCTCCAGCACAAGAAAGGCCGAATGCCCTTCATTGACATGGAATACTGTGGGAGCAAGTCCCAGAGCTATCAGCGCGCGATACCCCCCGATGCCGAGCAATATTTCCTGCCGAATGCGCAGCTCGTCGCCACCGCCGTATAAGTAGTCCGTCAGATCCCTGTCTTCATCACGCGCATTCGCGGAGAAGTTGGTGTCCAGTAGATACAGCGGCACGCGTCCTACCTGTAGCCGCCATATTCGCGCAAAGACCTCGCGCCCGGGATAACCCACACTGATCGTTAGCGGAGCTCCCTCATTGTCGCACTCCAGGTGTAGCGGCAAATTCGAGAAATCGTTCTCCTGATATGTTTCTTGCTGCCATCCCGCCCTGTTCAGGTGTTGCCGAAAGTAGCCCTGCTGATAGAGCAGTCCAACGCCTACTATCGGAATGCCCATATCGCTCGCTGACTTCAGATGATCGCCAGCCAGGGCTCCGAGCCCACCTGCGAAAATCGGCAGACATTCGGTGACACCGAATTCAGCCGAGAAATAGGCTACCAGGGGCGCCGGCTGCTTGTCGTGGTGCTTCTGAAACCAGGTCGCCTTCTTGGTCATGTAGGCATCCTGCTCAGCGCAAACGCGGGCCAGGTGCGCCTTGAATCCTTCGTCCTGTTCGGACGCGGCCAGCAGGTCCTGCGAAATGATCCCAAGCAGCGCCACCGGATTGTGCCCCGATGCGGTCCATAAATCGGCCCCCAGGCGCCGGAAGAGATCGAGCGCGTCCTCGCTCCAGGCCCACCTCACGTTGTATGCCAGTTCGCGCAGCTTCTCTAGGGAGGCGGGCAGGGACGGGATCGCCGCAAAAGTATGTAGCGGTACGGGCTTCATGGCACAAGGCAAAGTCTGAATGGAAGCTCCGCAGTTTACAACAAACAGTCACACCGCAATGATCATTTTCTGCAAATTCCGGCAGCCCCGCTGATCACGGCGCAGGATGTTTGTCGGCATGATCTGCGTATATTGCCGGTTCGCATCGATTTCTGCACGGAATTCAGCCGATGCCATCAAGGGCAATAGCCATTACCTCGGGCTACTTCGACAGCGTGTTTGCCAAGACGGCGCACGGCCTGGTCCGCGGCCCGTGCAGATTCGAACTTGCGGGCCTGGTGGATAGCAAATTCGCCGGCCAGGATGCGGGGCTTATCCTGGACGGTCAGAGTCGAGGCATCCCCTTCTTCGAGAGTACAGCTGCGGCAATGGGCTGTCTTTCCCCTGCGCCAACCCACTGCATCGTAGGCGTCGCAACCATGGGCGGCGTTCTCCCTAAGGCCCTGTACGAAGAGCTGATGTTTGCAGCCGGTACCGGAATGATGCTGGTCAACGGTCTGCACTACCTGCTATCCGAGGACGATACGATTGCCGCTCGTGTGAAGGCAAGCGGGGGTGCAGTCCTGGACCTGCGAAAACCGAAACCGTCACACCAGTTGCGCTTCTGGACTGGCGAGGTGCTGGCCGTGCCTGTGCCGCGCGTTGCTGTACTGGGAATGGACTGCGCAATAGGCAAGCGGACGACCTGCTTCATGTTGCGCGAAGCGCTTCGTGCCAGGGGCTGTCATGCGCAAATGATATACACGGGCCAGACCGGTTGGCTGCAGGGATTGCAGCACGGCTTCATATTCGATGCGACACTCAATGACTTTGTCTCTGGAGAATTGGAGGGGGCCATTCTTGCATGTTATCGCGACACACGTCCCGATGTCATACTGATGGAGGGGCAGTCCGCATTGCGCAATCCGGCCGGACCGGCCGGATCGGAGTTTATTTTGTCAGGCGGAGCAACCGGGGTCATACTTCAGCATGCACCGGATCGCGAGTACTTTGAAGACTTTGAGGATCTCGGTTTGCGCATTCCCCGCATTCAGCAAGAGATTGAGCTGATCGGCCTCCTGGGTGCCGAGGTCTGGGCAGTTACGCTCTTTACTCGGGGAATGACCGCAGCGCGTGCGTGCCGTGCGCGTGAACAGCTATCCCGTTCGCTCGGCATCCCTGTAGCTGTTCCGCTGACTGAAGGGGTCAGTGCCGTGGCAGAGGTTGTGGCTTCCAGACTGGCCTAGCCGGGAAACCATGAGGATCCGACATTTCGAATCCTGGCAGGAGTCTCTGCCGCTACGCAGGCCTTACACCATCGCCTTCAAGTCTGTAGAGGCCGTCAGCCTGCATTTTGTGCGCCTGGCCACGGAAAGCGGCCTTGCGGGCCTTGGCTCCGCGGCGCCCACGGACATAACCGGAGAAACATCGGAAGCCTGCGGAAAGGCACTCGGCGACATAGGGCCCGAACTGGTCTTGGGGCGCGATCCTCGGCGGGTGGGCGAGATCTCCCAACGCGTGAAAGCGAGGCTCGGATCGAGTCCGTCGGCCTGTGCGGCCATTGACATAGCGCTGCACGACCTGATGGCGCAGGCAGCCGGCAAGCCCCTGGTCGAAGTACTGGGACGCCACCACAGAAGCCTGCCCACTTCCATTACCATTGGCATCCTGCCCGTGGAGGACACGCTCCGCGAGGCAAATGAGTATATCGGGCGCGGCTTCACAGTCTTGAAGGTCAAGCTTGGCCACGACCTGCAGCAGGACCTTGAACGCCTCGTTGCACTACGCCGTCACATAGGCACGAGCATTCGGATTCGGGCAGACGCCAACCAGGGCTACGGTCTTGAGCAGACAATCCGCCTTTCGGAGTTGGCCGCGCAGCTCCAGATTGAATTCATCGAGCAGCCTCTTCCCGCACATGCCTCCGAGGCCATGCGCTGCCTGCCTGCATCGATGAGAGGCCAAATGGCCGCCGACGAGAGCCTTCATTCAGCGGACGACGCGCGCATGCTGGCCGGGGCTCCCCAGCCCTTTGGCATATTCAATATCAAGCTCATGAAGTGCGGCGGTATTTCTGCGGCACGTGACATAGCCCGAATTGCCCAGGCAGCTGACATCGAGCTCATGTGGGGCTGCATGGACGAGAGCGTCGTCAGCATCGCAGCGGCGCTGCACGCTGCCTATGCCTGTCCGGCCACGCGCTTTCTCGACCTGGACGGCAGCTTCGACCTCTCCCGCGACGCCGCGACCGGCGGATTCCGTCTCGTAGGGGGCCGGCTCCAGACGCTCGAGCGACCCGGCCTTGGCGTGAGCCTCAGGAACTGATCATGTGTCTACCTGCCTTTGCCTGAGCACAAACAGCCCTTCACCGGTGCTCGTTACTACTATGATGCCGCTCTCGAAATAGGGATAGTTGCTCCACGAACCGCCACCGGCATCGTACGGCGCGGTATCGAAGAAGCCGATCTCTACCGGGTCTTCAGGGTCCGTAATGTCGAGAATGCGAAGACCACTGCCGTAATTGGACTGGTACATCAGATTCCCCTTGATGTACAGATTGTGATCCGTAGTGGTGGTTTCTGCCACGTATTCCTTGACCAGCACCGGATCATCCAGTTCGGCCAGGTCCCAGACCAGCGTCCGCGTTCCTTCAACGAGCCCCCTTGGCTCATCCCCTTCGTCGTTCATATAGAAGTAGCGGTGATCTTCCGTAAGCCACCCCTGGTGCGTATATGCCACATTCGGATAGGCAGCGGCAGAGATCGGAATTGGATTAGCCTTGTCGGTTACGTCCGAGATGCTGATAGCCGTTTCGTTGGAGCCAATGCAGATTTCCCTGCCCCGGTATTCCATGTCGGGTCCGGCATACGTTACACATTGGGCATCGTGGGAGTACCCCGTCTTGCGCCGGCCCGTTGTCGGATCCGCAAAGCAGCCCGCAAAGACAGGAGACTTTGGATCTGAGATGTCCATCATGTGCAGACCGCCTCCGCACGTCTCTCCGCCACCACTCGCACCAACGACGAAAGCATATCCTGTCTCCTCGTTGATAACAATATTGTGCGCGCTGTGAATCATGTCGTAGAGTGCCGTCTCGGAAAAGGTTTCTGGAGGCGAATCGACTGTCCGCAGCCGCGCGAGGTCGAATACCTGTACGCCGTGCTCGCCTGCCCCATCCGCTACCACGTATGCGTGGTCCCGGTATACCTTGATATCCCGCCAGACGTTGGCCCGCGAGCCCTCGGTCATGGGCAGATCCCCCACGAACTCCGGATGGTGCGGATCAGTAATGTCCACAAACGCCGTACCATCAGATCTGCCCACCAACGCATATTCCCGTCCCGTCTGCGAATCGGTCCAGCCCCAGAGATCGTTGGCGCGCGTACCGCGGACACCCCCCATCTCGCCAATCGGAACGAATGAGATCAAATCGACCTGGTCACAGGACCACGCCCCTGCCGCGCCGTCTTCGCACCGCACCTCTTCGCCTCGAATGGCCTGAAATCCTCGTTCGTCGTTTACCAGCCTGGCCCGGTAACTCCACGCGTTACCTTCCCGCTCAAAGACATGGGCCGCTCCTTCTCCCGCATCTTCCGACGAGGCGCCAATGATTGCAATCTCTTCCAGGACCGCTATGGCTGATCCGAATGCGCCACGTGCGTCGCCACTGGGGGCCGCGAGCGTTGTCACACCGGACCACGCCGACGGACCACCACGCGTATAGCGGTATACTACTCCGCGTCCCTGTCCACCGCCCGGGGCTCCTACCCACAAGTCTCTTCCGTCCATGGCCAGGGCCGCGCCGAACTGGACAGCCCTGCCATATTCAAAGGCCCTCAATACCTCGCCCTGCTGCCATTCTGCCGACTCAACATCGTAACCGAACCGGAACACGGCCCCGGCCCGTCGCTCAAAGCCTGATGCTCCAACGTAGAGATGCTGTTCGTTAACAGCGAGCGAAGTTCCGAATGCGCTGCTGGCCGGAAGATCCTCCACCTCGATCTTCTGAGTTTGCCCCCAATCGCCCTCAGCATCCTTGGAAAACACATAAACGGCCCCGCGACCGTCCCCGTGTGACGGTGCCCCCACGAACACGTAACGTTCACTGACAGCAAGCGCGATCCCGAACATGTCGCCCTCGCCCGTGTCGGAGCCCTTTAGGCGTGCAAATTCCCCGAACGTGCCTTCCGAATCCCGCCCGTACGCATAGACTTGTCCGGCACTGTTCTCCGCACGGGGAGCTGCCACAAGCGCCAGGTGATCCGAAAGGAGTACAGATGCGCCAAACGCATCCATCGTGGGGTCGTCAGGCCCGGATAGCATCGAGATTTCACTCCACGATCCGTCGCTGCTCTTTCCAAATACGAAAGCGGCGCCCTCTGCTTGCTCGCTGCCAACCATTCCCACCAGCACGAGGTCTCCGTATGCTGATACATGCCGACCAAAGCCGTCCGGGCCGGCGCTCTCCGTCGAGGCCGATAGCCGGGCCTGCGTTTGCCACGGCCCATTCCGATCGAACACGTACACCTGACCCGGTAATCCCCGGTTGCGCGTTTCGGCCACGAACAGGCCCGAGTCTCCGATTGAAACCGTGCCGCCGAAACGCTGTGCGTGGACCGGACAAGCCACGGCTGCCATGATGAGCAGGGTAATTGCATGCTTGGTCATCTTAACTGTCCTGAAGTGTGCATGAATTCCATTAGGCCGTGATCCTCCAATTGTTTCATGGGGCAGCGATTTGTCCGGACCCGGCCGGACTCCGTGGCATCTACTGTTGCAACTCCGGTCATCTGCGCCGCGACAGATCGGACTGAGGCAATCAGCTCAAGGCCGTCGCCAGCGCAAACTGCTTGTCCATACGCCGCAGCATTCTTGGGAGCCCGAATCTGCTTTTCGCCGAGTCCGCGGCACATTCTCCAAGCTGCCGCGCCCAGTCGCTATTCTCGAGCAAAGCTCTCAATGCTCCAGCCAATTCAGTCGCATCACCCGGCCGTACCAGCAAGCCTGTACGGCCGTGCTCGATGATCTCCGGGATGCCGCCGGCACGAGCCGCGACAACAGGCCTGCCCGCCAGCATGGCTTCGGCAACTACGCGGCCAAACGGCTCCGGCGCGACCGATGCGTGAACAACGACGTCGACTTCCTGCATGATTGCAGGAACATCACCGCGATGGCCCAGGAAATGGACCCGCCGGCCCAGCCCGAGCGCCGCCGCGCGCTCACGAAGTTGCCCTGGAAACGCGGGGTCTTCGAACAGGGCAGCGCCTACTATCAATGCCTGGACGTCCGGCAGCAATCGAAGCGCATCCAGTAGAACCTCTTGCCCCTTCCATTTGGCCAGTCGCCCGAACATGCCGATCAGCGGGGCACCGTCCAGTCCCAACCTGCGCCGAATGCCCGCCACCTGGCTGTTGAACGGATACAGATCGATACCGTTGTGCACGACCGTGAGCCGGTCCGCCTTGCCGCCGGCGCGCAGCAGACACTGCGCGGTAGCTCTGGAATTTGCCACCACCCTGACCCGCGTTTGTCCGGCCAGGGCCGCCGCGAGACGCTTGCGGTGGGGGGCGATGTAATCCGCCGAGAGCATCTCCCGCAAGTGCCACATTACGGGACGTCTGGCCAAAGCGCCGGCCGACGCTGCCACCAAAAAGGCCTGAATCGAGTTCGCATAGCACAGGTTGTGGGATTTCGCGATTCGCCCTATCCGCTTGACCTTGCACATAAAGTCCGGAAGGGCCAGAACGTCACGCATGGGGCCGGCATTCGACGCGCTGCGCCGCAAGGCTGCGGGCATTCTGACTACTTCCACCGGAACGCCTGCTGCTGCGAGTCCGGATCTCAGTGGCCCGTCCTCGAACAGTGCAACAGTACTATTGAAATGCCTCGCGATATCGTACAGCGAGTGCTGCGCCCCGCCCATCACGGCTGCGTGGTCCAGCATCAGCACCCGCCCGTTGTACCTGGCCTTGAACCCCGCCATGGATGCACCCGGATAGGATGCCCCAAATCTAGTACACGCTGCCATGAGGGGAAAGCAGCGAGTGGAACATACAGCCCGGGCTCCGGTTGGGCTACGTCCCGCTCCCAGCTTGAGTCCGGTCGGGCCCGCAATTGGTGGAAGACGCTCTCTCCGATTCATGGACTGATGTCTTGAAGCAGGAGGGCGATCTTGAAATGCGTTGGCAGGCGCTCACGGAGTGGCTCCGGCAGCGCTTCGGAAAGGAGCCTGATCTTGACGGTATACTATTCCTGATCGGCGTACAGGAAACCGGCTGCGGGTATACACCCGATCTGGATAAGCGGTCGAAGGAACGTCTTGTGGCTGAAGGGACATTTTGTGCGTTTGAAACACTGGGTTTCTACAGACGCATCGGAATGGAGGCGGACGGCCACTGGATCTGGGAATCTCTCCAGCCCCTTCCCACGGGCCTTGCTTCGGAGAAGCAGGAATCTTTCCTGCGACTGGCCGTTGTTTCCTATTTCCATAAACTTGTGCATGAGCAAATCGATGAAAGCTAGATTCGCCTTGATTACACTTCCCGTGCTCGTAGCCCTAAGCTGCTCGGGACGCCAGTCCGGTGCCTCTGGCCCGCTTATGGAAACCAATTACTATGCCATCACGACACCGCTCGGCCGCATGGTGGTTCGGCTCTATGACGAGACGCCCGCACACCGCGACAACTTCAAGCGATTGGCAGCTGAAGGAGCATATGACGCAACCACCTTCCATCGTGTCATAGCAGGCTTCATGATTCAGGGAGGGGATCCCAATTCTCGCGACGAAGATCCCTTGAACGATGGCAGCGGAGGACCTGGCTATACCGTTCCGGCTGAAATCAGGCCTGACCTGATCCACAGGCGTGGTGCTCTTGCGACGGCCCGGCAGGGCGACAATTTCAATCCTGAACGTGCCTCTAACGGCAGTCAGTTCTACATCGTGCACGGCACCATTTTTCCGCCCGACGTTCTGCCCCAGTTTGAGGAGCGTACACGGCAGGCCTTGGCTGACACGTCGTTCAGCTACTCGGAGGAAGTGCGGCACATCTATTCCACCATTGGTGGCGCTCCCAATCTGGACGGAGCCTATACGGTCTTCGGTGAACTCGTTGAGGGCTTTGATGTACTCGACGACATCACCCGCGTTGCCACTCCTGCAGCAATGGGCCAGCGCAACAACCCTCAGGCAAACCGGCCCCTGGAGGATATTCCCATGGAGGTCGCCCCACTTTCGGACTACGGGCAATAGGCACGGTAGCCATGCGCCAGTTTTCCGAGCAGGAGGAGGGCCGCAGGGAGGCACGCCGTGCCCTTGAGGCCCGGGGAATCAATCCGTATCCCTACGGCTGGAGCGTGGACACGACCGTGGCTTCGATCCGGCACAGCTTTGACGACGACCTGCACGCGGAAGGTTCATTTCAGGCGTCGGTGGCCGGCAGGATGATGTCCAAGCGTGTTATGGGGAAGGCCGCTTTCATTGACTTGCAGGACGCGTCGGGACGCATGCAGGTTTACCTTCGGCGGGACGACCTGGACGAGGGATTTTACAACGAAGTATTCAAGCGACTTCTTGATATCGGTGACATGGTCGGCGTAGCCGGCCATGTCTTTCGCACGAGGTTGGGAGAAATCACGATTCATGCCAAGCGGTTTGAGCTGCTGGCCAAGGCGCTGCGGCCCCTGCCTGTCGTCAAGGAGCTGGAAGGGCAGCACTATAACAGGGTTTCCGACAAGGAATTCCGCTACCGACAACGGTACGTGGACCTGACCGTGAACCCGGATGTCCGAGCCGTTTTCCTGCGCCGCGCGCGAATGGTGACGTTGCTGCGACAGTTCCTGGACGAAAGGGGCTATGTCGAAGTGGAGACTCCAGCGCTGCAACCGCTCTACGGTGGCGCCACGGCCCGGCCGTTTACAACGCACCACAATGCGCTCGACATGCCGCTGTATTTGCGCATTGCAGACGAACTCTACCTCAAGCGCCTAATTGTAGGCGGCTTCGACGGGGTATATGAGATCGCCAAGGACTTTCGCAACGAAGGACTGAGCAGATTTCACAACCCGGAGTTCACGATGCTCGAACTCTACGTTGCGTACAAAGACTATGCCTGGATGATGGAGCTCGTGGAGGAAATGCTCGAGTTTGTGGCCACGGGCCTGCACGGTTCCCCCGTCGTATCGTGTGGTGGCCAGCAATTGTCCTTTGCAAGGCCATGGCCGAGGCGCAGCTTCTATGACGCGATCAGTGAGCACACGGGCTTCGACCTGTTCGGGGCCAGCCGAGAGCGCCTCGCTGCTGTCGCTCGGGACATCGGCCTGGAAGAAGACAACACCATGGGCTGCGGCAAGCTCATCGACGAAATTTTTTCTGCCGCTGTGGAGCCCCAACTGATCCAGCCGACGTTCATTACCGACTATCCTGTCGAGATCAGTCCGCTTGCAAAGCGGCACCGCAACAAACCCGGCCTGGTGGAACGCTTCGAGGCTTTCTGCAATGGAAAGGAATTGTGCAACGCGTTCAGCGAACTCAACGACCCGGACGACCAGCGAGCCCGGTTCGAGTCCCAGCGTCAGTTGTCGGCGGCGGGAGACCATGACGCCATGGCCGTTGACGAAGACTACTTGCGGGCCCTTGAATACGGGATGCCGCCGACAGCGGGCCTGGGCGTGGGAATTGACCGACTAGCGATGGTTATGACCGACCAGGAATCCATTCGCGACGTGATTCTGTTCCCGCTCCTTCGGCCGGAGAACCCGGACGGCGCCTCTTGAGCGCACTCAAGGCTCTTCATTCCGCAGTGCGACTCGCACGTTGCGTGTGAACCCTTCGAACCGGGCACGCTTTACGGCACTCTTCCTGAAGCGCCTTCGAAATGCCTCAAGATCCAATTCCATCCACTCGGATAGGCTAGTATCCGTTGTGCCGGGCCGGGGCCTATACCTCTTTTCCCGCGCCGGTCGCCTGAATTTGTTCCACGGACAGACATCCTGGCAGATGTCACATCCGAAGATCCAGTTGCCAAACTGCTGGCCCAGCTCTTCAGGTATGTCGTCCCCTCGGTGCTCGATTGTCCAGTAAGAAATGCATCGATTGGCATCCACAGCGTACGGGCGGAAAATGGCATCGGTTGGACAGGCGTCGATGCAGGCTGTACAACTGCCACAGTGATCGGAAATGGGGTTGTCCGCGGTAAGCGATACGCTTACAATGATCTCCCCGATAAAGAAGTACGAGCCCAGCTCGGGATTAATCAGATTGGTATGCTTGCCGATCCAGCCCAGCCCGCTTCGCTGGGCCCATGCCTTGTCAAGTACCGGAGCAGAATCGACAAATACGCGACCGGTCATCGACCCGACCTGCCGCTCCAGCCACTGGTACAACGCAAAGAGCTTGTCCTTGAGGACGAAATGATAGTCATCGCCCCACGCATAGCGACTTATCCGGCCCGAGGCGGCATCGGCGGAAGGCTCTTCAGGCACGTAGTAGTTGTCCAGTACCGAAACCACGGACTGGGCACCCTCGACAAGCTTCGTGGGATCGGTGCGCTTGTCAAAATTGCGCTCCATGTAGGCCATGGAGGCATTGTGTCCGGCCGTAAGCCACGCCTCCAGGCGCCTTGACTCGTCGTCGAGCCGCCCCGCCCGGGAGATGCCGCACGCAGCAAAGCCCAGGCGGAGCGCCTCCTGTTTCAGTTCACGCGACAGGCGGTCGCGATCTTGCGCAGATGCCATTTGTCACCGACCAAGTGCGCACCTGGCTACATGTCGGCGTTGTCCGGAATGGTGTCGACGCGGCGGAACTGGTCGGCTCCGCTCTTCTTCGTGGTCTGGCCTCCGGCGCCCATGCCGGTAGCCGAAAGCCGGGATGCGTCAATGCCATTGTCCACATAGAACTGCATGACTGCACGAGCCCGGTCTTCTGACAGCCCCTGGGCGTTGCGCTCGTCGCGCGACGCATGGCCTTCAACACGCGCACCAAATGTGCAGTTGGTGAGCACCTCGAGATTCTCTGCCAATTGCTCACGACCATCCGGTGTCAGCACCGACGAATTGCGATCGAAGAACACCGAATTCATTTGCGAAATGTCGCAGTCGAAACAGCCTTCGTTGGTTACGGTGATCTCGATGGTCCGGGAATCTTCCCCGCCCGCATTGCGCACCGTAAGCGTGACTTCGTAGGTGCCGGTCTCTCCGAACGTATGGCTTGGAGACTCCGCGTCGCTCGTAGTTCCGTCACCGAAATCCCAGCTGTAGGAAATCGGCATGTCGCCCCGAGCATTGCCACTGAAAGCGATGGCCTGGTCGGCGTCGCAAATGCTGACGGTTAACTTGTCGGCCGTGACCGTAACCAGCTCAGCAGGCGACAGAACCGTTACCACGCAGTCCACTGATGCCGTTCCCGCCGCATTGGTGGCCGTAAAGGTAGCCGTAAAAACGCCGCCGGCCCCGTACGTGTGCGTGGCTGTAGTGCCCGTGGCTGAGGCTCCGTCCCCAAATTCCCACTGCGTTTCAACGGGTTCGGATATCCCGGGATTAAGCATCGCCGTGAAGGTCGCCGCCTGGCCTGCGATAACGGACTCCGTCGGGCACTCGAACATCAGATTCATGGGCGGCGTCACGGCCTCGGAGAAGTTGTACTTGAACCCCAAGCCCAGCCCGGACAGAATGTCCGCGCCGCCGAACCCGTTGGCGGAGTTTGCATCCAACTGGTCGTCACCCAGGTGGAATCCGGAATTGAGTTCAACAAAGAAGGACGACTGGTTGTTGAGCGCGATATCCAGGCCGAGCCCGACGAGCGGCCCGAAGGCGCTGCCGCTCTCCTCGGCAGCGAATCCGGGTGGATCATTCTGCGTCGCGGTGCCGAATGAATACGTCAACCCGAAATTCACGTAGGCCGCTACGGGCTGCTCCGGCGTGGCAAAAGTATACCGACCGAAAGCCTGAAAGGATGTGCGCACAGAAGGATCTTCCGCAACGTCGGCCTCCTGCCGCTCGGGAGGAGGTGGAAACTGGGTGATGACAGGGTAATTGCCCACGTACAACGCACCGCTGACCGAAAACGGAACGGACATCTGGTATCCGACCTCGGCTCCCACCCCCCAGGGGAACGCGACGCTGAAACCGTCCCCGTTAAAGTTCGTGGGGGACTTTTCATTGTCGCCCAGATAGGACGAAATGCCCACTTTCGGTTTGATGAACAGCGTTCCCTCGGGACGCAAGTACTGCCCAGACGCGCTGCTTGCCACAAGCAGCAAGAGTACGCAGTTTATCGCGAATAGTCTGACTTTCGTGCCCATGGCAATAGTTCCTCCAAATGGGTCGGTAGATCGGTTACAGCATGCAGCGGTGCCAGCATCCGTCCGGCGACGGTCCAACGCCAAGGGACCAGGCAGCGCATCCGCATTACCTGGCACCAGCCTAGCCAAGGCGGCTAATGTGCCCCGCCAGCTCGCGTTTGTAATTGGCAGCCTTGTTCGGGTGGATGATGCGTTTTGTGGCCAGGCGGTCGACAAGAGCCTGAACCCGCGGGAACAGCTGCCGCGCCAAGTCGGCATCGTCCGTCGCACGCAACCTCTTCACCATCGTGCGCAGCCGGCTGCGATGATACCGGTTGCGTGAGCGCCGCCGGGCATTTTGCCGAACCCGCTTTTCGGCGGACTTGTGCTGAGGCATATGGTTGTCGTACGTTTAGTGGTAGAGCTCCAAGGCAATTGGTAACAGTGGGATACTAGGCGCAATGCGACCGGGTTCCCCGAGCTGAAATGGAATCTGAGGCGTTGAGATCTTTGCCTAGTCCATCATTTGACGAAGGAACGCAGGCGTGTCATTGCCCTTCTCGCGTCGGTCAGACTGTTCATGCGGAGGAATCCGGTTGCTGACCTGCCCGCGCCTCGCATAGGCTGGAATATCAAGGATCTTGAGGTTTCGCTCGCCCTTGTAGTCGTATGCCGGCCCTCTTCGGTCTTGAACGGCATCCCGCAGAGGACGGGTTCGGCGATTGTCCGCCGAGTCGCCGGCTGTGTCAAATCCCGTCGCGATCACGGTTACGCGCAGGTCCTCCCCCATGGACTCATCGATAACGGTTCCGAATATGACCTCGACGTTCGTTCCCGCCTCCTGCTGTACAAGGTTCGTCGCCGCCGTAGCTTCGCGAATTCCGAGCGTCGTACCTGCCGTAATATTCACCAGAATATTGCGGGCACCCACGATCGACAAGCCGTCCAGCAGCGGACTTGTTATGGCCTCCAGGGCTGCCTTAGTGGCCCTCTGCTCACCCTTCGCCGTGGCAGAACCCATCAGGGCCGCACCTCCATCCTGCATGGTTGTCCGCACGTCCGCGAAATCCAGGTTGATTAGTCCATGCACGGTCACCAGATCGGCAATGCCTCGTGTGGCATTGTACAGTACGTCGTCGGCGCGGCGGAATGCCTCAATGAGGCTGGTGTTCTCGTCCGAGATGTCCAGCAACCGCTCATTCGGAATAGTGATAAGCGTGTCAACATACTCGCGCAGCTGGCCGATGCCCTCCGCCGCCATCTGGGTACGGCGCACGCCCTCACACTCAAACGGCTTGGTGACGATCGCCACGGTGAGGATACCCAGACCTCGAGCGACACTGGCCACGACAGGGGCTCCACCCGTTCCTGTACCGCCTCCCATTCCGGCCGTGATGAACACCATGTCGAAGCCCTCCAGCACCGACTCTACGACGTCCACGTCCTCCTGGAGGGCCTCCGTACCAACCGACGGCCGCGCTCCTGTACCCAGGCCCTTGGTCAAATTGCGCCCTGCCTGGATCTTGTGATAGGCCAGATTGCCGCCCAGGGCCTGGGCATCGGTATTGATCGCCACGAATTCCACGCCGTTAATGCCCTTCTCTATCATGTTGTTGACGGCATTGCCACCCCCTCCGCCAACACCTACAACGGCAATCTTGGCCATCTCGTGGGCGTCGCTGTCGAACGCAATCCGGGATTTACGTTCCAGCACGAGGCTTTTTGACTCGGCATCGCTGAGAGCATCCATGGGTAATGTGCCCTGTTTGTGAATGTCCGTGCTCATGGTACCGTTGCGTTTTGATGGGTTCTAGAGTTCGTCAAACCAGCCCTTCATGCGACCGGCTATTCTGTGTACCAGGGATGAGGTATCGCCAACAGCATCCTCATTGAGATAGGCTGCGCCCGCCAGCGGCCGCCCCGGGTCGTGCCCCGCAAGAGGCGCCGCGCCGAGAATGCGGGGCTGGAGAGCGTAGAGCACCAGGCCGACGGCCGTGGCATACTTCGGATCCGTTACTTCCTCGACGAGCCCTCCGGCCAGTCCTGTAGGTACTCCGACCCGGGCTTCCAGGCCCAGCACTTGCGCTCCAAGTGCCGCAGTTTCCTCGATTAGCGACCCGCCGCCGGTCAGCACCACGCCTGCAGACAGGTGCCGATGATAACCGCTGAGCTTGATTTCATTGGCGGCAAATTCCAGGATTTCCTCCATCCTGGGCTGGATGATCTGCGCAAGTGCCGACCGCGCTATGCTCTTGTCCGGCCGGCCGCCGATGCCAGGTATAAGGATATCCTCCGGTTCATCGATGGTCTCCGCCAAAGCAATGCCGAACTGTCGCTTCAGGGCTTCTGCATGTTCGCGCATGACACCCAGACCGCGCCGGATATCATCGGTAACCTTGTTTCCGGCAACGGCAATTACAGCAGTATGGCGAATCGTGCCATCTTCGAATACCGCGATATCGGTGGTTCCGCCTCCAATGTCGATCAGAGCCACGCCGATCTCCTTTTCATCCGCATGCAGTACGGCGAAGGATGAGGCCAGCGGCTCCAGCACAATATCCGCCACCTGGTAGCCTGCCTTTTCTATGCACCGGTAGATATTCTTGGCTGCCGTAACAAGGCCGGTAATGATGTGCACGTTGGCCTCAAGCCGGACACCGCTCATTCCAACGGGATCCAGGACTCCGTCCTGACCGTCGACGATGTATTCCTGCGGGATGACGTGCAAGATTTCCTGGTCGACAGGCAACGCAACATGTGTGGTATCCTCCAGAAGGCGATGGACATCGCGTTCGGCAATCTCCTGGTCCCGATTCGCGATAGTAACGACTCCCCGGCTTTGCAGGCTGCGCACGTGGTCCCCTGCTATGCCTGCAACCACAGATCGCACTTTGACACTTGCAGAGCGCTCGGCTTCCCCAATGGCTTCTTGAACAGCCGCCACAGTCCTGTCAATGTTGACGACCACGCCGCGGTTGAGTCCGTCCGAGTTGGCCAATCCCATGCCCAGGACATTTATACGCCCAGCGGCATCAGCTTCCGCAACTACAGCACACACCTTGGTGGTGCCGATATCTATGCCGACAACTATGTTGTCACTCATAACAGGGATCCGTTGATGTGTTGTCCGTGGTGCTCCTGCGTGCCGGCAATTACCTGCCCTTCATACCTCAGGTCAATCCAGCGGATGACGGGCTCCGGGGGCTCCAGCATGGCCTGGTACCAGAAGGCCGCCAGTCTTCCGAGCTTGGTCTCGAAGCCGTTCCGACCGAGCAGAACCTCCACCGCGCCTTGCGACCACACAGGCGGCGTAAACAGTCGAACCCCGTCCGATCCCAGTATGAATTCCGAAAGGAGAGCATCGACGGAATCCTCCGGTTGACTTACGGCACGCAAGAGCCACAACACCTCCTCTCTCCTTACGGGCACGATGGGGTTGTAGCGCTCAACATCGCCGCGTACAAGCGGCACGTCAAACGCCGTGGATGCCGGCATGCGGAAGCCTGCAGGATCTATGTAGTGCCCCCAGTTGTCCCCCTCCGGCAGCATCCGCAGTGCCGGCCGCCGCTCGGTCACCCGGACGTGCATGGTGCCAAGAGGACCGCAGTGCGCCTGCGCCCACTGCACCCATGGATGCCTGCGGATTCTGTCCGCTGCGATTTCCGGCTTTCCGACGGAACCCGCCAGCGTGACCAGCGCCGATACCTGTGAGCGTTCTACACCGGCAAACCGGTATTCCTTGCAGTCCGAACCCGCAGACTCTTGCCAGAGCAGACCCCCGCCGAACAGCATGCACGCCGCGGCCAACAGGATTGCCATTGTCCCCCTGAATCCCGTACGACTCTTGTACCTCATGCCGCGCTCCGTTGCAGCTTGCCGAAGAATGTGCGCGCGCACCGCCAGATGTCTCCGGCACCCAGGAATACCACCGCGTCGCCGGATGAGCAGACGGCACTCAGTTCCTCGGCAAGTTTCGCTTTTTCGGCCACATACTGGACATTCCGATGCCCCCGGGCCGAGGCAGAATCCGCTACCGTGCGCCCCGAAACTCCAGGCCTCGGCACCTCTCGGGCGCCGTAAATGTCCGTGACCACGAGCACATCCGCATTGTGGAATGAGGCCCCGAACCGCTCCTTGAAACTCTCTGTCCTGGAATACAGGTGCGGCTGAAATACAGCCACGATTCTACGGTCCGGGTACGCGTCGCAGGCGGCAAGAAGCGTAGCCTCTACCTCTGTCGGATGGTGTGCGTAGTCATCAATGACCACGATACCAGCTGCTTCTCCCAGTATCTGGAATCTCCGATTGACGCCTGTAAACCGGGATAGTCCACTCTGGATTTGCGGGAATTCAATGTCCATCTCGAGCCCGACAGCGATGGCTGCCAGTGCGTTTTGCACGTTGAACAGGCCTGGCGCCTGCAGCGTGACCACGCCGAGAACCTCGTTGTTTGCCACAACCATGAAGCGGACAGACGAGCCCTCCTGCACAATGGACTCGGCGCGCACCATCGCCTGCCTAACCGTGCCGTAGGTGACAAGCCTGCGCTGGATGCTGCCCATGATCTCTTGCACCACGCCGTCGTCCAGGCAGACTATGGAGGCTCCAAAAAAGGGCACGGAGTTGGCATACGTCAAGAATGCGCTTTTCAGGTCGTCCAGGTCCGAATACGTATCGAGGTGCTCTGCCTCGATGCTGGTAATTACCGCCAGTGCCGGTGTCAGCCGCAGGAAGGTCCGGTCATATTCATCTGCCTCGATCACGATAATGTCTCCCTCACCGGACACGGCGTTCGAGCCGAAGACCGCAACCTTGCCTCCCACAATGATCGTGGGATCAAATCCGCCTTCCGTGAGAACGAGTCCCACCAAGGACGTGGTTGTGGTCTTGCCGTGGGTGCCGGCAATGCCCACTCCAAATTTCATTCGCATGAGCTCGCCCAACATCTCCGCACGCGGTATCAGCGGTACCCGGCGCGCCATGGCTTCCAGGGTTTCAGCGTTTTCCTGGGGGATTACGGCCGAGGAATAAACCACGGCATCGGCACTGCCGATCTGGTCCGGTGCGTGTCCCTCGAAGATCGTGGCGCCACGTTTCTCCAGTCCATCCGTAAGGTCTGACTTGGCCAAATCAGACCCAGACACCTCGAAGCCGCGATCCAGCAGCACGGCGGCAATGGAACTCATGCCCACACCTCCGATGCCCACCATGTGCACCCGGCGGATTCTGCCCAGCCAGCGGGGATTGCGCCTTGCCGTGTTCATGCAGGTTTCGCTCGCGCTTGAGACATATTCCATCCGGCCAGTCGAAGGACATCCCGGGCTATGCGCTTTGCCGCGTCCGGGCTGCCGGCCCGGCGGGCCATTGCCGCCATTGCGGACCTTCGACTTTCGTCGGCAAGCAACTCCGGCACGAGCCGGGCCATGGCCGACTCCAACTTGTCCTCGCTGACGTATACGGCCGCTCCCAGCGCCTCCATGCTCCGCGCATTCAGGGTCTGGTGGTCCGACGCTACGTTTGGAGACGGAACCAGTACGGCAGGCGTACCGGTAACCAATAGTTCGCTGCACGCAATCGCGCCGGCTCGGCACAAGACCAGGTCGGCCGCCGCGTACGCCAAGTCCATGCGATGGACAAACTTCATCAGTCGCAACCGGGGATGATCCGCCACGCGTCGCCGAATGCGATCGAAGTACAATTTGCCCGTCTGCCAAAGCAGGAATAACCCTTCCTGGGACGCATAGCGCTGCACCCATCGGTCCATAGCCGCGTTGAGCGCCTGGCTACCGAGCGAGCCTCCAAATACGAACAAGACGCGCGCACCGTCTGGAACACCGAGTTCGGCCCGCGCCCTAGCCGCGTCCGCCGTGAGGAGTTCAGCCCGGGTTGGATTGCCGCTTATCCGGCACTTCTCTTCCGGGAACCACTGGCGGGCTTCCGGAAATGCAATATGGATCTGGGAGGCTCGACGGGAGAGCAGCTTGTTGGTAATCCCGGCGTACGCGTTTTGCTCCTGCACAACAATGGGGCGCTTTCTCATGTGCGCCGCCATCAGGACCGGACCGGAAACGTACCCTCCCGTACCGACAGCTGCGTCCGCGTCGAAATCACGCACGAGTGCCAGGCTCTGGACCAGTCCACGGGCAAGCTTTGCCGGCAATCCGATATTGCGCATGGGCTGTTTTCGGTGGAACCCGCTCACCGTGATCGGATGGATGGCATATCCGGCCTTCGGCACGGCCGTCCACTCGAGGTGCTCGCGCGTCCCGGCAAACGCAATGGCGGCCTCGGACTCCAGCTCGCGAACGGCATTCGCGATGGCAATGGCGGGATACACGTGGCCCCCCGTGCCTCCGCCTGCGAAGAGTATGCGCGGTGCCCTCTGCATTTCAGCTTCCTTGATCGATTCGGCACTGCCTCGACACATTGAGCAGAATGCCGATCATGATGCCATTGCCCAGCATGGACGTACCCCCGTAGGAGACGAGGGGCAACGGCAGCCCCGTGACGGGAAGAAGGCCGGCCGCCACGCCGGCATGGACAAGGCCATATATCACTACCATGGTCGTAAAGCCCACGGCAAGGAACAGGCCTAGTGGATCCGGAGCATGCCGCGCGATGCGCAGAAAGCCTCGCAGCAGCAGGCCCGCAAACAGGAGCAGCAGCAGCAGGGCTCCAAGCAAGCCGTACTCCTCAGCTATAATGGCAAAGATGAAGTCGTTGTACGGCGCCGGCAGAAAGTCGCGCTGGACGCTCTTTCCCGGACCCCGGCCCGTAAGGCCACCAAGCGCGAAGGCTATGCGTGCCTGTTGGGCCTGGTAACCTTCCGAGCGAGCATTGAAGACATCCTCTGCCTCCGTATTCGGGAACAGCTTCAAGCCCGTATAGGCCTCAACGCGCGCTGCCCGGTTCGGGGAGGCTGTTAGCAGAAGAACGGCACAGCCGGCACCTGCCAGACCAAGGCTGAACAGGTGGCGTAGGCTGGCGCGCCCGACGTAGCACATCAGAACCAGCGCAGCCAGCACCACAGCTGCCGTCGACAGGTCTTCCGCGCCAACAAGCGCGATGGTGGCAAAAACCCAGACAAAGATAGGGGCAAAAGCACGGCCGAAGCTGCCAACGTACTCCTGCTTCCGGGCCAGAAGGACACCGACGTAAAGCACCAGCGCTACCTTGGCAATGTCGGATGGCTGCAGTCCCAGCGGGCCGAGGCTAAAGGCCCTGGTGGCGCCGCCGAGAGTAACTCCGAAGACCCTAACGAGCAGCAACAACAAGAGCGAGCTAATCAGCAGTACCTTCGCTATGCGCGCAATCGCGTGGTAGTCCACCAGGCTGAACACCACCAGTGCGCAAAGCGCTAATCCCAGCCGCAGAATATGGCGGAACAGGAACATCTCCGTGTCTCCGCCGGCCTTGGTCTCTGCCAGGAATCCGACAGCGCTGTAGACCGCAAAGACGCCGATTGCCGACAGCATCAGGACAATCCAGCAGACATACTTGTCAGCCGGCGTCCGCGCCATAGCCTGCGGGAGACGTATGAAAGACCGTGCCACGATATCTGCTCAGAATTGGAGTACGATCCGCTTGAATGCTTCGCCGCGATGCACGTAGCTGTCAAATAGGTCGAAGGACGAGCACGCTGGACTTAGCAGCACCACGCCGCCCGGCACCGCCAGACGTCGTGCCAGCTCTGTGGCCTCCTCCAGCGTCACAGCCCGTGCGACGCGCGGAGCAAACGGACCCAGATCCCGACAAACGGCGCCTGCACTTTCGCCAAAAGCCACGACGGCCCTGACTTTCTGCTTGACGAGCCCGTGTAGAGGCGAGTAGTCGTTCCCCTTGTCTCGCCCGCCTGCCAGAAGCACCACGGGCCCGCGCATGGTTTCGAGGGCATACCACAATGCGTTCACATTGGTAGACTTGGAGTCGTTGATATAGCGCACGCCGTCCACAGTGCGTACGAACTCCAGCCTGTGCGCCAGCCCCTCGAACCGGAGCAGGCTCTCACGAATTACGGCGTTTTCGATTTCGAGAGCCCGTGCAGCGGCCGCCGCGGCCATTGCATTGCGCGCATTCTCCCGCCCTCCCGGACCGAGATCGTCAATCCGTACCAGTACGTCAGTCTCTCCGAAAGCTGAGACGGTTATGGCCCCGTCCTGCAGTGAGACCCCGTCTGCAAGTGTTGCACTGCAACTGAATGCGACGGCATGCAGGCTCCGGGCACGCACAATGCTGTCTACATGCTTCCGGATGCGCGTATCGTCATAGTTATAGACTATCACGTCCTCCTCCCGTTGGTTTTCCAAGAGCCGGAATTTTGCCCGCGCGTAATCTTCCACACTGCCTCTATAGCGGTCCAAGTGGTCCGGGCTGATGTTGAGCAATACGCTAACCGTCGGCCTGAAGGAATCAACGTGATCCAGCTGGAAGCTGGACACTTCCAACACCGCCGTGCTGTCGGCGCCAAGTTGCGCCACCTCGTCAGAGAATGGGGTACCGATGTTGCCAGCGAGCACGCTGCTCAAGCCTCCTCTGCGCAAAATCGAATGCACGAGCGTGCACGTGGTGGTCTTTCCGTTGGTGCCTGTAATGGCCACAATTCGGGCCTTGCAGAACCAGGACGCAACTTCCAGTTCGCTGTACACGGGAATGCCACGCCCCAGGGCGCGCTGCACGACGGGAGCCGAAGTGGGTACGCCGGGACTGATGACAAACAGGTCGGCATCCAGTGCCTTGTCACTGTGGCCCCCTGTCTCAAGACGGATTGCCGCAGACTTGAGCGACGCAGTTTCGTTTGCAGGAATGTCGCGTACGTCAGACAACAGCACCCTCGCCCCGGCGCCCGCAAGCAGCCGTGACGCCGCGCGCCCGCTTCGAGCGGCACCAAGCACGGTCACATACTTTCCCTGCAGGTCTTCTGGTTGCACGTCCTATTGAATCCTAAGGGTTAACAGCGTGGCGAGAACCGCAAGTACACTGACGATTCCAAAGCGAATGACGATGGTAACCTCGTGCATCCCGCCCGCTTCAAAGTGATGATGCAGCGGAGCCATTCGAAAGATCCGCCTGCCCGTACCAGTCTGGCGCCGAGTGTGCCGAAAGTACGTGGTCTGCAAAATGACCGAGACGGTTTCCGCAAAGAACACCAGGCATAGCAGCGGCAAAAGGAGCTCTTTCTTGACCATGAGCGCCAAGGTGCTCACGGCGGCGCCCAGCGCCAGGGCTCCGGTATCACCCATGAATACGGCTGCGGGATAGCTGTTGAACCAGAGGAAGCCCAGGCACGCCGCAGCCATGGCGGCCGCGAAGACAGTAAGCTCGCTCGCACCGGGCAAGTGCATGATTCCCAGGTAATTGGCCAGCACGCTGTGTCCCGATACGTAGCACAACACGACCAGTCCGAGCGCGACGGTGGCAGTCACGCTGGCAGCCAGACCGTCCAGGCCATCGGTCAGGTTGACGGCGTTCGATGTCGCCGTTACGATAAAGACGACAACAGGCACGTATACCAGCCAGCCCAAGTCCGGCGAGGAGGCACCGGACCCGGACAGCAGGGCGGACAAGCCGTTGTAATCAAATTGCCAGTACCGCACAAACGGCAGATCCGTCAGGGAC
The DNA here is from genome assembly GCA_965207385.1 of Rhodothermales bacterium. GTDB lineage: Bacteria > Bacteroidota > Rhodothermia > Rhodothermales > Bin80 > CAZXEU01. The sequence goes on along the minus strand of CBDBLZ010000021.1, from coordinate 578,398 downwards.
CGGTTCTCGGCGAACTGGGGATGGAAGTAGAGCAGGATGCCCACGAGCAAGCCCAGCCCAACCTGACCGACTATCTTGACTCGCGGGGCCAGGCCCGCCTTGTCCCGCTTTACGACCTTGATGTAGTCGTCGGCGAACCCGAATACGCCCATCCATGCTGTGGCTACGACAATGAGCCAAACGTACACCTCGGCAATGGCACCCCAAAGCAGCGTTGCCCCCAGAAGGGCGAGCAGAATGATGAGCCCGCCCATGGTGGGCGTACCGGCCTTGTGCGAATGGTCCACAATCCCGGCCGTGAGCCCCGTACGCACCGTCTCACCGATCTGACGCCTGGTGAGCCAGGCAATGATGCGCGGACCAAGAGCGATGGCTATGACCAGGGCCGTTATGGCGGCCAGCGCCGCGCGTACGGTGATGAAGTCCACGACCTGGAACCCAGGAGGATGAAATCGCTCCTCAATAAGCCTTATCAAGTAGTAGAGCATGACCCTCCGCGCTCCAGCAGCGCTTGCCTGGCTTCAAGACGGTCGTCCAGCGTCCGCCGGCCGTCCCTTGCAGTCTGCACCCCTTCATGCCCCCTTCCGGCAATCAGTATCACGTCCCCGGCCAACGCTTCCGCAATCGCTATATGTATCGCTTCCTGTCGGTCCTCAATCCACCGGGCAGCGTCCGGCAGCTCCATGCCCGAGCGTATATCCCGGAGAATCTGCGCCGGGGCCTCCGACCTGGGATTGTCAGACGTAACGACCACATGATCTGCCAGAGATTCTGCAATCTGTCCCATCGTGGGCCGCTTCCCGCGGTCCCGGTCTCCTCCGCAGCCGAATACGCACCATAGTGCTGCGCCCTCCGGCCTTGTCTGCAGAAGTGTCCGCAAGACACTCTTCAGGGCGTCCGGCGTGTGGGCGTAGTCCACAATAGCCACAGTGCCATCAGGTCCCTCGAGACGCTCCAGCCTTCCGGGCACCTGCGGCGAGCTGCCAATGGCCTCCGCCACGGCGTCGCCGCTATACCCTGCCGAAAGTGCAGTGGCATATGCCGCAGCCACGTTATAACCATTGAAGCTGCCGGCCATCCTGCATGTGCACTCCCGGCCGTCCAACCGGAGCCTGAGGCCGCGAAGCGAATGATCCAGAATGCTGAACCGGATGTCAGCTGCGCTGCTCTTGCCGTACGAGAGCATCTGCGCAGCTGTCCCGTTGATCATCCACGCGGAAGACGGGTCATCCACGTTGTAAACCGCCGCGGCATCCGGTCCCAATCCCGTGAACAGCTTTCGCTTGCTTTCCCTGTATTGGGCAAACGAGCCATGGTAATCCAGGTGATCCTGCGAAAGGTTGGTAAAGACCCCGGCGTTAAACTCCAGACCCCAAACCCTGTCCTGTTCCAAAGCGTGGGAAGACACCTCGAGCACGCAGGCCTTGCAGCCGGCTGCCGCCATTTGGCGGAACAACTGGTGGAGCAATTCAGGATCTGGCGTGGTCAGAGGCGACACCTCCGTGGTGTCTCCACACCGGTACTCCACCGTACCGAGCATGCCGCACTTGCCACCCAGTTTCGAAAACACATGGTGGAGCAGATAGCAGGTCGTGGTCTTGCCATTGGTGCCCGTTACTCCGTACAGCTTCAGTTCCCTATGGGCCAATCCGGAATGGGTCGCAGCCAACGCTGCAAGGGCCTTGCGAGCATCGCTTACCTGGGCGAACGCCACGCCGGGAATGCGCAAGGCATCCGGCAGATCTTCACCCACGATGGCTGCAGCCCCCCTGTCTACGGCATCCTGCATGTACGCTCTCCCGTGGACGTTCCGTCCCCGGATTGCGACGAAGAGCCCTGCCGGCCGCACCATGCGGCTATCACACGTTACCTGCCGGATGGTAATCCCTTCACCCCCGCCGCCGACGGACCGCAGCAGCCCGGATTCCTTCAGGTCCTGACATACCTTTGCCCAGGTGGTGACCATGCCTGGCTTCTGCTGATTCATTCCTCGCCACCTCCCGATTGGTTAGATAGCCGCATGGCCGCCACGTAAGCCCTATGGGTGAGGCTGTCCGATTCAACCAGGTGTTCATTTTCGATGGCCGCGGTCAGGAAATAGAGCTCAGACCGTCTGCCCAGCCCGCTCACCGGTGCCGTGACCGGCCGATTCTCATCCTGGTGGAGCCGCACGGTGCCGCCCCGCTCGTGCATTTTGCCGGGACCTGGTCTCTGCTCGGCTACCACGGCCGATTCCGCGCCCGTTGTAATGGCCCGGAAACCGTGCAGGCGCAGGATTCGCCGCGCCGCCGCCAACGGAAGGCTGCGGACATCCGGCACCATCAAGGAGTCGCGGGGGCTGATCTGCGGCGCAGGAGCGGGATCGATCCTTGTCCATCGTTCAGCAATGCGCCGGAATACCGGAGCAGCGGCCGCTCCGCCATATATGCTGGTCTTTGGCTCGTCCATGACCACGACCATGGCTACTTGCGGAGCGTTGGCACGATAGAATCCCACGAACGTGGCGCGGTAGCCGCCGCCGTAGGCCCCGTCCTGCACCTTCCGGGCAGTGCCCGTCTTGCCGGCAATGCGCAGACCGTCAACGTGGGCGAGCCTGGCCGTACCTGCGTTAACGACCTTCTCAAACGCCGGCCTGAGCAGAGCAGCCGTTGACTGCCGGAAAACCCGGCGCACCGAATCTCCCCGCGCGGGATCGTCGGCTGCCCGCCAAAGCACATTGCCGAATACATCCCGCTGCTCAGCCACCACGTATGGCTGTCTCAGAAGACCGCCATTGGCCAGCGCTGCATACGCCATGAGCAGCTGAAGAGCGGTTACGTCCACTTCATATCCTATGCTCATAGACGTCAGCGTGGTACCGCTCCAGTGGCTCGTCTTCTTGAGAAGCCCTCCTACTTCCCCGGGAAGATCAATCCATGACTTCCCTCCAAACCCCAGATCACGTGCGTACCGGTAGAGGTCTCCTCTGCGCAGAAGCGATGCCGTTCGGGCCATGCCCACGTTGCTGCTCAGCGCGATTACGTCGGTAAACGGGATCTTGCCGTGCGCCTTCGTATCACGCATCGTCCGCCCGTGGAAGACCGCCCAACCGTCGCCGGTATCCACCTCCCGGTCCATCGTGGTGGCGCCCTGCTCAAGGGCCGCTATCGCTGCTACAAGTTTGAATGTTGACCCGGGCTCCATACGATCGGTCACGGAGTGATTGCGCCATTGCTCGCGCGGGTACACTTCCGGATGGTTGGGATCAAAGGTGGGCCAGTTTGCCATCCCCAGAATAGCGCCAGTATTCGGATCGACTGCCACGGCCGTGCCTCGTGCAGCTCCAGTTTCCTCCACGCCCCGTGCGAGCTCCTCTTCCATTATGGTCTGATGCACGAGATCAATCGTCAGAACGATCGCGTCTCCGTCCATGGGAGGCAATACCGTGCCGGCTGCATCCACTCTCCGGACACCGCGTCGGTCGCGAAGCAGCATGCGGCGGCCTGGAGTGCCGGTCAATACGGCATCGTATTGCAATTCCAGGCCCGCCTTGCCCCTTCCGTCCACGTCGACGTGACCCAGTACGTGTGCCGCGGTGTTCTCGTACACGTAGCGCCTGCTGAATTGCTGCTCAAGAATGACGCCGGGTACGTCCCACGTTTCCACTTCACGCCACTGTTCCTCGCTAAGGCTCAGCAGCCGAACGAACCGTTCGCTGGGCCTGGCTGAAATCCGATCCATAAGGAATTGGCGCGACTTGCCCGTGATCCGGGACAGATCCTCTACAAAGGAAGCTCGCGCCGCCTGAAACCCCGTGGCGGTCGGATCCAGCGCCAATTCGTAGCGAGGAATGTTGATGGCCAGCGCACGCCCCCGGCTGTCAAGAATCGCTCCCCGCCGTGCCGGCAGGACCTTGATGGACTGGGACTGCCGAATTCCGACGCGGCGCAATTCTTCCGCGTCCGAAAAGTGAATCCAGACAACACGCAGGACCACGACCAGCGCAGCCGCCATGAGTAGCGACAGTACGGAATACATTCGTACCAGAATCTGGTCTCGCACGCCCATACCTGTTCCTCCTACGGAGTGGCGCCTACGCGAATGGTCGCATTGAATGGCCCGCCTTCCTGGAGACCGAGTTGCGTTGCACGGCGATAGATAACGGACGGACCGGTTACCTCCTCCAGCTTGCCGCGCAACCGATCCAGCTCCAGATGTAACTCGAGGTTGTCATGTCGCACAGGCTCGAGACTGTTGAGCAGGTCCTGCGTGGCATAGATATGCCCTATATATATGGTCACGGCTCCGGCGATCGCGGACAGAATTGCGGCAAACCGCAACGTCGAAACAGTGCGAAACCCGGTTTCAACCGTAGCCTCCGGCACTCTGGGCTGTATCTCCGGGATGCCAGCCGCCGCTCCGGCGGGATTCCTGCCCTGGCGGGCATCGCCCTTACCGGCGGGGAGAGGCGCGGAAGATCGCCGCATGGGATCTAGTGTGAAATGGTTGAGTGAGTGATTCGTTGTCAAGGACGATCTGGCTGGTACCTCTCCGCTGCCCGGAGTCGGGCGCTTCGTGCACGAGGATTGCCTGCTATTTCCGCCGGAGTCGGCCTTATGGGCCTTCTTGTCAACTCTCGCCAGGGCTTGAGCGGTGTACCGAAGGCATCGCGGACAGCCTCACCGCGCAAGTTGCCGTAGCGAAACGTGCGCTTTACGCGGCGGTCCTCGAGTGAATGGTAACTGATCACTACCATCCGGCCTCCCGTACGAACCAGTCGTTCACCGGCCTTAAGGATCTGCTCCAGTTGCCCGAGCTCATCATTGACGGCAATCCTTATGGCCTGGAACGTCCGCGACAGCACTTTCGCAGCAGCCCGCCCCGCCACTGCACTCTCGACTACCCCTGCCAATTCGAGCGTAGTTCGGAGCGGGCGCGCATGCACGATGGCTCTCGCAATGCGACCGGCAGCCGGCTCTTCGCCGTACTGTGCCAGCAGCTTGCGCAGGTTCGAAACGGTCCACTGATTGACGATGCGCAGTCCTTGCGTCCCATGACGCGTGTCCATGCGCATGTCCAGAGGACCGTCCAGGCGGTAGCTGAAGCCCCGTTCTGACGAGTCCAATTGGTGCGACGAGATGCCCAGATCCACGAGTATGCCGTCCACGCAAGAGACTCCTTCGGAAGCAAGCAGGTGTTCCAGGTCTCCGAATGCTGCATGGAGGATCCGCAGGCGACCTGTCGCAATCTCGTCAGACAGGCGTTGCGTCGAAACTGCGACAGCATCCCCATCCCGGTCCACCCCGATCACGGTGCCGGCCTTGTCAAGATATTCGAGCAAAGCACAGCTGTGCCCGCCGCCACCCACGGTTGCGTCTACGTACAGACCAGCGGGGTCGGATACCAGCAAGTCCAAGACAGTATGGCAAAGAACAGGCGCGTGAAAGGCCGTCGCATACGACTCTTCCTGCATCATTCTCCCATGACGCGCGCCGCAAGGGTTTCGTAGTCCAAGGGTTCCGCTTCGAGGTATGCCTCCAGCGTTTCGGGATTCCAGATTTCTATGTGATCGTATGCACCCAGAATCTGGACCCGTCCCATGACCGCGGCGTATTCCAGAAGTGGCCTGGGCAAGGCCAGTCGCCCTTGCCGGTCCAACACAAGCTCCTCGGCCCACATCATGATGCGACGCGTAAACGCCCGTGCCTCCCTGGAATATGGATTCAGTTCCCCGATTTTCTCCTCTACGGCCAATTTCCACGTATTGAGAGGGTAAGCGAATATGCATTTCTCGAAGCCGCGCGTGACGGTAAACGTGCTTTGCGCCTCAGGACCGAGCAATGCACGCATCTTAGCCGGAATCGCTACACGACCCTTCGCGTCAACCGAATACGTAGCCTGTCCCTTGAAGCCTCCCATGTAGCCAGAAAGCTAATCCGGTAAGAATTAATTCCCCACTTTTCCCCACGTTCCCCCCAAGGTACGGAATTGTGGGCTTTGTTCGCCACAATTCCCCCAATAGTGCCATTCAGGGCGCCTTCCGGGGTCCACTTACCACCAAAAGGCACGCCGAAGTCACAACTCCGGCATTTTCAACGGGCATGAACCAAAGGAGCCCTGCCGCGGCCAATCAAGCTCTTCCCGTGATCCAGTTTGCACCGCCGATGCGCTCTTCGCCGGACTTGCAGCGTCTGCCGTGCACTTGCCAACCCGGAGATCAGGCGCTGCGCTATGCTGCATCCACGGGGGAAAGACCGGGCACGGTACTGTCCGGCTCAACGCGCCCGATGTGGCAGCCCCGGCGCAACTCCGGGCTTAGGCCGCCCGGTGCAAGAAAGAAGCAGCCACACAGCGATGGCGGCAGCAAGGTGGCTCTTTGTGTGCGGGATTTCGAACCAGAGCAAGGCTTCCCTTCCGGCTCTCTGGTCAGTTGAACGCTACGGTCCGAAGCCTCTATGGTAGCGATGAGGAACAGTCCGCTGTGGTCCGCGACGGTAGAAGAAATGTCGCAGCGGCATTCCCTACCCGGCCGGAAGCGGTAATTCGCTGCCTACCACTTCAGCCAGCCGGCTGGCACGCTCCTGCCGCAATTCGTGCTGTGTTGGCCTAATGCCCGCATACGCTACACACGCCTCGACAAAGGACAAGAACAATGGATGGGGACGGCCTACAATGGATCGGTATTCGGGATGAAACTGAACGCCCACGAACCAGCGCTTGCCCGGCAGCTCGACAATCTCGACAAGGTCACGCTCCGGGTTCACACCGACAACCTCAAGACCCTTCGCCTCCAGCGCGCCGAGCAGTCCATTGTTGACCTCGTAGCGATGCCGGTGCCGTTCCCGAACCTCGGACACTCCATAGATCTCATGAACGCGGGAACCCTGCTTCAGCCTGCAGGAATATGCACCCAGCCGCATGGTCCCCCCCATGTCGGAAATCAGCTTCTGGTCCTCCATTATGTCGATAACCGGATGCGGCGAATCCGGGTTGAATTCCGTGGAATGCGCCTCCTGCCAGTCGCAAACACTGCGTGCAAATTCCACGATGGCACACTGCAGTCCGAGGCAAATGCCAAAAAACGGCACGTCATTGCGTCGCGCGAAGCCCGCAGCCGCGATCTTGCCGTTTATGCCGCGGCTGCCAAAACCGGGAGCAACGAGGATGCCGGAAATACCCTCGAACATGGAAGGCGCATTCTCGGGCGTTACCTGGTCTGAGCGGATGTACTCCACATCGACGCATACACCGCACTCGGCGCCAGCCAGTATGAAGCTTTCGGAAATAGACTTGTAGGCATCCTGGTGCTCTACATACTTGCCCACTAGGGCGATGCGCACCCTCACTTCCGGATTCTTGACCCGCTCCACAAACGCGTGCCATTCGGCCAGACCGGGCCCGGTCGTTGCAGACAGATCCAGGCGGTCCAGCACCAGAGTTCCCACGCCCTGCTCTTCCAGCAATACCGGCACTTCGTAGATCGTCTCCGCGTCCAGCGCCTCAATTACTGCCCGTAGCTCCACATTGCAGAACAAGGCAATCTTGCGGCGCAAATCCCCGTCGAGCGGCATTTCCGTCCTGCAAACCAACAAATCCGGCTGCAGGCCATAGGACAGCAACGTCTTGACCGAATGCTGCGTCGGCTTGCTCTTGAGCTCGCCCGCCGCGGCCAGGTATGGTACCAGCGTCAGGTGCGCGCTTAGCGTATTGCCCGGGCCCAGTTCATATCGCAACTGCCGAATGGCCTCCAGGTACGGCTGGCTCTCGATGTCACCCACGGTGCCCCCGATTTCCGCCAGTACGACGTCGTATTCACCGGAGTCGGCCAGAGCGAGGATACAGCGCTTGATTTCATCGATAATGTGAGGAACGACCTGAACCGTCTTGCCGAGATAGTCGCCGGCCCGCTCCTTCGTGATGACCTCGCTGTACACACGGCCAGTCGTGACATTGTTTGCCTGACTGGTCGCAATTCCCAGGAACCGCTCGTAGTGGCCAAGATCAAGATCGGTCTCGGCGCCATCTTCCGTCACGTAGACTTCCCCGTGCTCGTACGGATTCATCGTGCCCGGATCCACATTTATATAGGGATCGAGCTTCTGAATCGTCACGCGCAGCTGCCGGTCCTCCAGGATTCTGCCCAGCGAAGCGCAGAAGATACCTTTGCCCAGAGAGGAAGAAACGCCGCCGGTAACAAATACAAACTTTGTGGACAAGACAGTCGCTTTTTGCGCTCGCGGGGCGACCCAGAAACGGCAGCTAACGTACTAGGCGGAAGCAGAGAGGCAGTTCAAATTTACTGCGCAATTTCGTCTTCGGCAACGCCGGGTTTGCTGCCAACCATCAACAGTCCGGTGCCAACCCGGTTTACACGACGCACGTCGAGCCAGTGCAGTGCGATTCCCAGGGGCAGTATCAATGCATAATAGGCCGGCAGCAAGACAAGGCTTGCCAGAGACGTGCCCAGGGCCCGCATGGGCACCTTGATGAGCAGACGCCACGCTAGCGATCCTGGTGGCCCGTACGTATAGCACGATTGCTCGACCGTTAGGCCTGCCTGGCAGAGCTTCCGCTCCAGTTCCGACCGTCCATATCCGGCACGAACGTGCTCTCCGATGAAACCGCCGGCGCCTTCAATGACCGCATCCGAGCCTCCCTGGTCCGAGGGGGTGCTAATGATGACAATGCCGCCGGGTCTCAAGACGTTCGCAAAACTGTCCAGCACCGAGGCGTCATCCCGAATATGTTCCAGCACGTCAACGGCCAGAATACAGTCAAAGGGTCCGGCAGTGGCCAGTCTTGTGACATCGTCAAGGACAAAAGTGACCCGCCGGGCGACAGGGTTGCCGTCAAAAAACTGCCGCGCCTGCTCGAGATAATCTGCCTTGATGTCAACTGCGACAATTTCCGAGTCCGGAAACGCACGCGCCACGAAGTATGCGTATTGGCCAAACCCGGTGCCCGCATCCAGCACGCGAGCCCTGTTCGGTAACCACCGGCGAAGCGTCTTTCGCACGTACCATGCACGCAAGAAGAGCAGGTGCAGCGCCGCGAAAAAAAGCTTCTGCAGCAGCGGCCGGCCCCTGATCAGGGCAAGCAACCGGTCCTTGACGGGATCGTAGTCCATGGCTATGCCAGCGATTCCAGGACTTCGCACAGGTAGTCCCAGCTGTTCCTGCGCCCTTCATTTCGGGCCCCTTCGGCCAGGACCGGCCCAAGATCCTCCACAAAATATCGGACTATGGCTGCGGCCAAGGCATCAGGATCCTCCGGAGGCACGACGAGCCCGGCCTTTCCGTCCGGCACCATCTCAGCCAGGCCGCCGACGTCCGTCGTGATTATGGGCGTGCCGAAATGGTACGCGATCTGGGCCACGCCGCTCTGCGTCGCCGACTGATACGGCTGCACGACCACATCTGCGGCACGGAAATAAGTGCCCACCAGCTCCGAGGGAATGTACCTGGCATCTACCTCTACGCAATTGCGGACTCCAAGGCTGTCCATTAGGGCGTAATAGGGCGCGGCGTCATCGTAAAATTCCCCCGCGACCAGCAAACGCAGCCCCGGCACGGCGGCTACGGCTGCCGGCAGGCTTCGCAGCAGTGTTTCAAGTCCCTTGTACTTGCGGACAAAACCGAAAAAGAGGAGGACTGGTCCATTCTCGTCGAGTGCGAGCGCCCGCCGCGCCTCGGACCTTGTCGGGGCCGAGCCGAATGACTCGTACACGGGATGTGGTGCGACCCCTACCGGAGCCTGGATGCCGAGCTGCACAATCTCCGTCTTTACGCTCTCGGACAGTGCGAGCAGGCCGTCTGCCGCGCCCAGCAGCATGCGAACCAGCAAGCGGTCTCCAGGGCGCCTTTCGTGCCCAAACACATTGTGAGCAACCACTACCGACCGGCAGGCCGTGCGCCTGGCCACGTATGCAAGCGGCGGGGCCATCAGCGGCAGCCAGTGTTGAAAGACCGCGCCGTCACAACCGGCAATCCGCCGCGCAGCCTGCTCCCATGTGACCGGATTCAGCGTATCTAGCAACCTGAGTGCGTTGCCGGATTCTGAAACAGGCGCTGGCTCCAGCTGCGATTGGCCTGGAAACAACCAGCCAGGATACTGGCGCTTGAATGTAACCGGCAGAACCTGGTGACCCCGCCGGCGAAGCCCAGTGCACAGGTTTTCGGAAAAATGGGCAATGCCGCCGCGGTACGGATAGAAGGGACCGACAAGAGCGAACCGCCTGCTTTCCATGAATAAGGCCCTGCCTTCCGCCGCTAGTCCAGAACGGCTGCAATGCGATACGGCACTCGCTCCTCCATTCGCTTGCGATTCATAAGGTCCGCCAGGAACCCCGTGCAGAAGGTCTGAACGCCCACGACGATCAGCAGGGTGCCCAGCAGCAACATTGGACGGTCACCGACGGGGTTTCCGTACACGACCTTGCTCACGGTCAGCCAAAGACTGATCATGAATCCGCCCAGAAATGCGGCTAGACCCAACGTCCCGAAGAAATGCATGGGCCGGGCTCCGAAGCGGATCAGAAACAGGATCGTCAACAAATCCAGAAAGCCGCGTACGTACCGCTCCGCGCCAAACTTCGACTGCCCGAACCGCCGGGGACGGTGTGCCACCGGCTTTTCGGTGATCCGGCCAAATCCCGCCCATTTCACCAACAGTGGCAGATAGCGGTGCATTTCCCCGTACAGGCGCAGCGACTGCACCACTTCAAGCCTGTAGGCCTTCAGGCCGCAATTGAAATCGTGCAAACGGATACCGGAAACAATGCGCGTCACGAAGTTGAAGAGCCGGCTCGGAGCGGTCTTGCTCCAGGGGTCCTTGCGCGACACCTTCCAGCCGCTGACCAGATCGAAACCCTCGCCGATCTTGGACACTAGGCCCGCTATCTCCGCGGGGTCGTCCTGTAAGTCCGCATCCATCGTCACAACGCATCGACCTCTGGCGCGCTCGAATCCGGCGGCAAGAGCGGCACTCTTGCCAAAATTGCGCTGCAACCGCAGCCCGCGGAAGCGGGCGTCCGTCCGGTGGATCGATTCTATGGCGCTCCACGAGCCATCACGCGAGCCGTCATCTACGAACCAGGCTTCGAATTCGAGTGAGGCCGCCTCGCACGCATCGCGAATCTCCTTCGCCAGCGGCTGCAGCGAATTCACCTCTTCGTAAACCGGTATAACGAGGCTTACGTCAGGCTTGGAAGTGCCGGTCACCTGTTTCAAACATCTATCGTCGCATACTTGGCATTGCGTTCGATGAACCTGCGTCGAGGCTCGACCGCATCTCCCATGAGCGTCGAGAAAATGCGGTCAGCAGCAGCAGCGTCTTCTATGGTCACTCGCTGCAGCTTTCGCGTGGCAGGATCCATGGTCGTATCCCAGAGCTGCCGGGGGTTCATTTCTCCTAGACCCTTGTAACGCTGAATAGAGACCTTGCCACGACGAACCGATTGCATTTCCGCTACTGCTGCCTGCAGATCCGTCTCGGACCAGCAGTAGCGCTCCGCAGCGCCATGCTTGGCACGATAAAGGGGAGGTAATGCAATGTAAATGTTGCCCAGTTCCACCAGGGGTTGGAGATGGCGATAAAAGAAGGTCAAGAGAAGTGTTCGGATGTGGGCACCGTCGACATCGGCGTCGGTCATGACGAGGATCTTGTGGTAGCGCAGCCGCCCATGATCGAAATCACCGCCGCCGGTAGCAATTCCGGTTCCGAGCGCGGTAATGATGTTTTTGATCTCCTCGTTGCCCAGCACACGATCAAGCCGTGCCTTTTCCACGTTGAGGATCTTTCCCCTGAGTGGTAAGATTGCCTGGAAGTGCCTGTCGCGCGCCTGCTTGGCCGAACCACCGGCAGAATCTCCCTCAACCAGGTAGAGTTCACACTCCTCCGGGTTCCTCGACGCGCAATCTGCGAGCTTGCCGGGAAGGCCCCCCGTGCCAAAGGCATTCTTTCTCTGAACCAGCTCGCGTGCCTTCCTAGCAGCCATTCTGGCCTGCGCGGCCAGCATGACCTTGTCCACGACACGCTTCGCCTCCGCCGGATGATCTTCGAGCCAAACCCCCAGCTGCTCTGCGACGACACCCTCGACCATTCCCTGGACCTCGGAATTGCCCAACTTTGTCTTGGTCTGACCTTCGAACTGGGGCTCGGCCACCTTAACCGACAACACGGCGGTTAACCCTTCCCGGAAATCGTCGCCAGACAGGTCGCCTTTGAAGTTCTTCAGCAAATTGCTGCGCTCGGCATATTGCTTAAGGGTCCTCGTAAGCGCCCTGCGGAATCCGGAAATGTGCGTTCCGCCCTCGTGCGTATTGATATTGTTGACAAAGCTCAGCACGTTCGACGAGAATCCCGAGTTGTAGCGCATCGCCACTTCGACTGTGGCCTCTTCGTTGCAGATATGGATGATTTCTTCCTGGACGGGCGTTCGGGCCTCATCAAGGTACACGACGAATTCGCGGATTCCTCCCTGGAAGTGGTACTCCTCCCGCTCTGCTTCGCGTTCTCTCCGGTCCTCCAGAGCAATCAGGACATTGGCGTTCAGGTAAGCCAGCTCGCGGAGCCTGTCTGCCAGCGTATCAAAACGGAATTCGGATATACTGAATACCGTCTTGTCGGGCAGAAACCGGATTTCCGTTCCCGAATGCTCATCTTTGGCAAGTGCCCGCTTGCGCTCAACATCTGTGGCAGGCACACCGCGCTTGTAGCGCTGCTCCCAAAGGTACCCGCTGCGGCGAACGGTCGCGACGAGCCACGCCGAGAGCGCATTCACGCAGGAAACCCCCACACCGTGCAAGCCTCCCGATACCTTGTAGCTGTCCTTGTCAAATTTCCCACCGGCGTGCAGCATTGTCATGACGACCTCAAGCGCCGGACGTCCCACCTTCGGATGCTGGCCTACGGGAATGCCGCGCCCGTCGTCGATTACACGGACCGATCCGTCTTCATTGAGAAATACCTCGATCTTGTTGCAGTACCCCGCCAGGGCCTCGTCAATGGAGTTGTCAACCACTTCGTAGACCAAATGGTGAAGACCCCGGAAGCCCACGTCGCCGATGTACATCGCGGGACGCTTGCGAACGGCCTCCAGGCCCTCCATCACCTGAATATTGGAGGCGCGATAGTCACTCATAAGGACAAATCGTATTGGTCATCTGGCGCGATTAGGGAATTACATACAATAGTAGCCATTAGGCCGCCAGTGTATGCGATCCTGTGTCGTAGCCGTGCTTAACTTCGCCTTGCGGCTCGGTCAGAGGCACAGCCTTTGGTGCTTTCGCACCCTCCTCCCGACACACAGGGCCTCCCGCCCTGTTGGAGCCGTGGGCTCGCAGAAGGATGTTTCTTGCCGCATTCACATCACGGTCCAACACCAGGCCGCAGCCGCATCGGTATGTGCGGTCGTCTAGCGTAAGCGGCCTCTCCGGGAGCGCACCGCAGCTACTGCATAGCTGGCTGGTGTAATGCGGATCTACCAGGATCAACCCGCCTCCGGCGCCTGCCGCCTTGTAAGCGAGTTGCTGTTTCAATAAACCAAGAGACTGACTGAGCATGGCACGGTTAAGGTGCCGCTTGCTAAACCCCTTCCGGGTCATCTTCTGAATGTTCAAGTCCTCTGCTACCAGGTTGGCAGAGTGGTTCTTGACAATGTGAGTCGTCAAACGATGCGTCGCGTTGCGCCTTGAAATCTTCTGGCGGTACGCCGCCCTGGCCAGTGCCCTCTTCTTCTTGCGGCGGCTCTTGCTCTGCCGCTTCGCCCTGCTGACGGCCCGCTGAGCCTTCTTCCTCTCGCGGTCGGAAACCTTGATGGGAGCGTATCGGTGGCCACTGGACAAGCTGGCAGTATGCTTTATGCCTACGTCGATGCCGAAAGGGGCGCGGTCATCCCGCTTCGCCCCACCGGCATCGTGCTGCACGTCATATCCGGTGCCGACCGGATGCTTCACGACACGCACCTGCCTGACGAGGGCGCTGCCGCCAAGGACGGACCGCTTATCCTTGAAGCGCAACTTGCCAACGCCCTTGATCTGAACAGTGTAATACTCGCCGCTCTTCTGTGGTTTGCGGTCGGTCTCGAATGAGCGAACACGCCTGTTATAGCGAGGCAGGCCCTTGCGGTCCCGGAAGAACTTCTCGTAACCGCGCCGGACGCGCTGCAGGATGCTGCGCTGTACTGCTACGGGCCACTTGCCCACGGCCTTGGTATTGCGGGCTTCGGTCAGTGCGCAGCACAGATCGTAAAAGGACGGCGTAGTGCCTTCGTCCAGATACGTTTGTCGGCAATGCCATACCGCTTCGTTGCGCAGCCATGTGAGATGCGCAAGCAGCGCGTCCAGCGACTTGCGCTGCGGTCTGCGGATACGCGCACAGCAATATGTGTAATCACGGGTCATTATCGTGTCATATAATGTGTGCACGATGCTGTTCCTGGCTATTATTGTATATAAGCCCCCGCGATTACACTCCCGCGGCTACAACGTGTTCAGCCCTCTGGTTCAGGCTTCACGTATGGCGCCACGTGCGGTGCCAGATCCCTGGCCCGGGCTCGTGAAACCCGGTACCGCAACCGGGCCAGGCATGTGCGGCCGTCCTCTGTCCCGGTGTATACTATCTCCTCGTCCAGGACCTTGGAGAATCGCCGAATCATGGCGAGCGTCTTGACCTCCGAGACCGGCACGAGCGCGACTCGTTCAACATGATCGCCTTCGACCAATGCTTGCACGCGGTGCCCCAGATCCGCCATGCCGATGTTCCTCAGCGCGGAAACAAAGGCGGCGCCGGCATACTCCCGCTTCAATGCTCGTAGGGCGCTGGCGTCAAGTACATCTATCTTGTTGAATACAAGCATACTTGGCTTGTCCAGCACGCCCAGTGTACGCAGCGTTTCGTTCACTACGCTCATATGGTCTGCGTACCGGGCATGGGGCGTATTGACCACGTGCAACAGGAAATCACTTTGCCGCACTTCATCAAGCGTACTCTTGAAACTCTCGATCAGGTTGTGGGGCAGTTTGCGGATGAAGCCTACCGTATCCGAAATCAGCACGCGTGCGCCGGCTCCAATGGTCGCGATACGAGTGGTTGCATCCAGCGTAGCGAACAGACGGTCCTCTGCCGCTACCGCTGAGCCTGCAAGCCTGTTGAGCAGGGTTGACTTGCCAGCATTGGTATAACCGACCAAGGCAACTCGCACCAGATGCGCACGGCCGCGCCGCTGTGTCGTGCGCTGCCGGTCGATCCTGGCCAGTCGCTGCCTTAGCGTCACCATTCGGCGTCCAATGAGTTGTCGGTCTGTTTCAATTTGCGTTTCGCCAGGACCGCGTGTGCCAATTCCTCCCTGTTGCCGCGAAAGATGCGTCCATTGCCTCGTAAGGCGGGTGCGCAAATACTCCAGCTGGGCCAGCTCTACCTGCGTCTTGGCTACGGCCGTCTTGGCACGACGGGCAAAGATGTCGAGAATCAGTCCAGACCTGTCCAGCAGCTTGCACCCGAAGGCCTTCTCGAGATTGCGGACCTGAACCGGACTGAGATCATCATCAATAATGACCATGTCCGCCTTCTTCTCAGCAACGATCGAGGCCACTTCTTTCACTTTGCCCGCACCTATGTACGTGGACGGGTTCAATCTGGAAACGGATTGCGTAATGCTCTGAATAACCCGGGCACCGGCGGTTCTGGCCAACTGAGCCAATTCCTCCACCGAATCGTGGGCCTCTTCGTTGCAACGACCGCGCACTACAGCCCCCACTATGATGGCTTTCTCGGGGCCGGACGTGCCCGTATCATGCATTGGTCGCCTCATGGACCGGCGGTCGCTCGCCGCCACCGGGCTGTCACCAGTACTTCCGCCATGAGGCACACAAGAGCCAGCATCAGGCAAGCCTTCCAGAGCTCTGCGCCGGCGGGCCCGGCCTCCACAAGCCTGCCGCTCGTCGGCGTCTCCCGAACGGCAACCCTTGTCTGCAGCAGGTCACTCAACGCGCTCGCCGCTTCCTGCGGCGCGTACGTACGCAGATCTGATTCACGCGGGTCCAGGTTCACGGCCAGGCGCTGCACCATGCGCTCCCCGGACATGATTTCATATGTTCCGGGCAGCTCAAGCGACGTGTCTATGTCCATGACAGTGACACCAAACAGGTTCCGTTGCTGTGGAGTAGCGTCTGCACCATCCGGCGACAGTATATGGAGACGGGTTTCCGGCAACGAGCCGGGCACGCGTACACTGGCCGGTCTGCCCACCACCAGCCGGTCTCCCTCTACGGCTCCGTGTGCGGACAGATAGTAGACCGACCTGAAAAGGAGCGGAACGAACAGGCCCTGCAAAGGAAAGTCGCTCCACAGCAGATCCGGGGCTACGGCGAAGAAGAATGCTGCACCCTGCCCCATCCGGATCTCCTGCAAGAACGGGAACCCGTTTGACAACCTCGCAATAGTGGCCTCGGTACCCGATCTCGGCACATATTCTAGCATCCTGCGAATGGCTGGACTCTCTACCATGCCGGTCCCCTCTGCAAAGACCCCCTCAAACAAGGGATGCTCCAAGTCCACATCCTCGAATACAACATCGGCATCCGCGTCCATTTGGCGTGCACCGTGACTCGCCAGCTGTCCTCCGCCGAGAAGCTGCAACAGCGCATCGTACTCCAGATGGTCGATCGCAATTCCCGGGAACAGCAGCAATCCCCCGCCAGCCTCCACATAGCGAGCCAGGGACAGCCGCTCGCCGCTTGAGAGGCTCTGCGGTGCCAAGAGCGCAATGACATCGTAGCCGGCTACCGGTGTGGCCGCCAGGCGAGCTTCTTCGATTACGTCGTAGTCCACGGCCAACCGTCCGCGGTCAAGATGCGAGGCCAGTGCCGCCTCCACGTACTGCGTCGCTGCGGCGGTCCCGCGCACAATCAGCACACTGCGTGACTGCGGAACGTGTAATGTAAAATGATGCGTGTTATCATCCAGCAGGGCATCGTCTTCAAGCCGTACGGCGCCTGCGAGCCATCCTCGCTCCCGCGGCGTCGCACTGAACTGCACTGTCACCGTCTGGTTTGCCGGCAAATCCAGCGTGGCCTGAGCAAGCCGGTCGCCTTCGAGATACAGGCTTGCAACGTACCCACGCAGCGCATCGGGGCTGCTGTTGCGGATCCTGGCCTCAATCCGAACCGGCTGCCCCATTTCAACGATGCGGCTCCTTACTTCCGCGTGCGTCACGGACACGTTAGTGTGCTCGGTCCCGCCGACCGCAACAAGTTCCACCGGGATGCCTCCGGGCATAACCCTTGAAACCGTGTCCAGCAGCGTGGAGCGTTGCAAGTCTCCCAGATAATACACCTTTCTGTTGGGGTGGGATGCCCCGCTCATCAGCTGTCCTCCCGCCTGAACCAGCGCAGACGATACCGCTCTGGTCACGGCAGTTGCCTCCAAGCCACGCGGCGACTCCGTGGCAAAATCCTTTCCTTCACGAGTATCGCCTCCGAGCGTGGCTACAAGAACGTCGTCAGCCGGATCCAGCGTCGCTATCAGTTCAGCTGCCTTTTCCTGGATCTGGTCGATATATGCACCCTGCTCATCTCGCAGCGTCATCGAAAGGGAATTGTCCAGTACCAGCGCCACCGACCAGTTTCCGCCGCCAAGCCAGCCAGCACCGCTGTATAACGTGGGCCTGGCAAAGCCCGCTACCAGGAACGCAAGAGCCATGGTGCGCAGCAACAGAAGCAGCCACCGCTGAATGCGTACCCGTTGCAAGGTCGTGCTGCGCAAGTCCTGGAGAAAGGCAATGGAACTGTAATCCACCCGTTTAGGGCGGCGAAAATTGAAGAGATGAATAACCAGTGGAATTGCCGCCGCCACCAGGCCAAGGAGTGCAAGCGGACTAAGTAGCGTCATGCGGCACCGTGCAGCTTACGGTGCTACCGCACCTTTGTGGGCCTGTTCCTGTCACGATCTTGAGTCCAACCCCTCCCCGGGCGCGTAATAGAGCCCTTCTCGGGCGACAATGCTGCCGGGCCCTGCATGCATTCGAATCACTACGATCCCCGCAAGTACATCATCATCCGCGGAGCGCGGCAACACAACCTCAAGGGTGTCGACCTGAATCTGCCCAAGGGGTCGCTCGCAGTAATTACGGGTCCATCGGGATCCGGCAAGTCAAGCCTGGCCTTCAGTACAGTTTACGCAGAAGGTCAACGCAGATATGTGGAGAGTCTGAGCGCCTACGCCAGGCAATTCCTCGAACGAATGAACAAGCCGGAGGTCGATCACATTGCCGGACTTGCCCCGGCGATCGCCATCGAACAAAGAACCCTGACCAGAAACCCTCGCTCAACCGTCGCGACCCAAACCGAGCTCTACGACTACTTCAGACTCCTGTACGCCCAGATCGGCATCACGGTCTCGCCTGTAAGTGGCCGCGTGGTCTCAAGAGATACTCCCGAATCAGTGGCCCGATCTCTGCCGGGCATGCTTGCAAACGGAGACCGATTCTACGTTGCATTCCCCGTCAAGGCCAGTATTGATCCCGACAGCTTGCGCCAGCGAGGCTTTACCCGGATGGTGGCACTGGAAGGACCGCAAATTCTCGAGGTGAACCGCCTGTCCAGCCGCAAACCAGCCGGTCCTTTGGCCGTCCTGGTCGACCGGCTGGTCCTGCGCTCGAACGACGATTCGGCCCGTTCCCGGTTGGTGGATTCTTTGGAACAGGCTTTCCGGGAGGGAGACGGCCGTTGCCTTGTTGTTCCTCTGAAGGGGCAGGCAAGGGAATTCAGCGACCGGTTCGAGCGCGACGGGGTAGCTTTTGAAGTGCCCACTTCCCGGATGTTTGCATTCAACAGTCCCGCGGGTGCCTGTGCCACATGCCAGGGATTCGGCCGCGTTCGCCAGCTGGACAAGCGCCGCGTCATACCGGATCTGGAACAATCCCTCGGAGGCGGAGCGGTCGCGGCATTCCACGGCCGCAGATGGCATCATCACCAGGTAGCACTCGAGCGCGTGGCAAGAGCCAGCGGGATTAGTACATCCACTCCATACTGTCAATTGTCTGCCGAAGCGCAGGCTTTCGTCTGGGAAGGCAAAGACTCCTACATCGGAATCCTCCCTTTCATGCAGGAGCTGGAGAGGCGTTCGTATCGGATGCAGGACAGCATACACCGGGCCCGGTTTCTTGGATACGGCAAGTGTTCGGAATGTGGGGGATATCGCCTGCGGAAGGAAGCCCTGAACGTCTTTGTAGGTGGCCAGCACATCGGGCAGCTGATGGAGCTTACCACGCTCGAGGCGGCAGACTTTTTCGACAAGCTGGCGCTGCCTCCGTTTCAGGAACGAGCCGCGCACATCATTCTGGAAGAAATACGCAGACGCCTGCGATTTCTGGTCAATGTCGGGCTGGACTACCTGACGCTCGGCAGACAGTCGCGCACGCTTTCAGGCGGCGAGAACCAGCGTATAAATCTGGCGACAGCGCTGGGCAGTTCATTGGTGGGATCGCTGTACGTTCTGGACGAACCCACGGTTGGGCTGCACCCGCGTGACACGAACAAGCTCGTAGGCGTCCTGGAGCACCTTCGTGACATAGGAAATACTGTGATAGTGGTAGAGCATGAGCCGGAAGTCATACGCAGAGCTGACCACATCACCGACCTCGGACCCGGTGCCGGTGCGCGTGGCGGGAAGCTGATGTTCGAAGGCCCATACCAGGAGATTATCAAGGACCAGGACTCCCTTACTGGTGCATACTTGTCCGGCATGAAGCGCATTCCTTTGCCCAAGGCAAGGCGTGTCGCTGACTGGTCGCACGCCCTTGTCGTAGAGGGAGCTCGCCTTCACAATCTCAAGCGTGTCACGGCTCGTTTTCCGCTCGGCGTGTTGACCTGCGTTACAGGGGTAAGCGGATCCGGCAAGTCCACGCTGGTTCACGAGACGCTCTACAAGGGACTTCGCACAGAATTAGGCGGGACCTCGGACCAGGTGAGCGGCAGTGCATACGATTTGCTCCGCGGCCACGGCCTCATAGGCGGTGTCGAAATGGTCGATCAGAGTCCGATTGGCAGGTCTCCACGGTCGAATCCCGCTACCTATACCAAGGCCTTTGACGCGATACGCCAGTTGCTCGCCGGTACGTACCAGGCGCGAATTCGGGGGCGCAAGCCAGGTTACTTTTCCTTCAACGTTCCCGGTGGCCGGTGCGAAGGCTGCCAGGGAGAAGGTGTTGTCAAGGTTGAAATGCAGTTCCTGGCGGACCTGTCGCTGGAATGCGAGGATTGCCGTGGAAAGCGTTATACCAAGGATGTACTCGAAATCCGATACCGGCACAAGAACGTCGACGATATCCTGCGGCTGACCGTCGACGAGGCGGTGGAGTTCTTCCGCGAGGAAACCGCGGTTTGCAATCGTCTGCGGATCCTCCAGGAGATCGGCCTCGGCTACCTGACACTCGGCCAACCTGCCACAACGCTTTCCGGCGGCGAGGCACAACGTATCAAGCTCGGGGCCTACCTGGCTCGCCGCTCACAGGAACGGACGCTCTACATCCTCGACGAGCCTACTACGGGACTGCATCCCGACGACATCGTCAGACTGCTGCTGGCATTCAATCGTCTGGTAGACCAGGGTCATACGGTCCTAGTCATCGAGCACAACCTGGATGTCATCAAGTGTGCGGACTGGATTATTGATCTGGGACCGGAAGCAGGCGACGCGGGGGGACGCGTCGTTGTCGAAGGGCCTCCCGAGGCAGTGGCAGCGCACCCGGCCAGCCATACGGGCCGGTTTCTCCGTCCATCGCTCGGGGCGTGATACCTTTTGCGTATACGTCGCGTCTTATGGCTATGCGTTGTTGTGGACTCCCACCAGTTCCGCCGCACATTCTATGTCCCGAGGTTGTAATAGCGCAGGATTAGAGGCCCAGCCGCTACAAAGAATCCGGCCCGAAGCCATGGCGGGCCTCTTTGATGGCAACCACCGCTCGGTTCTCAGCGGCAAGAGGATTGCGCTCTTCACTGGAGCCTACAACCACATATATGACGGGGTCACGCTGACGCTGAACCGACTGGTTGGCCATATGGAAGCGCTGGGTGCCCGATTGCTGGTGTTTTCTCCTACGTCCCGGCATCCTCCGCCGTTCGAGCATGAGGGCACCCTGGTATCGGTGCCATCCGTGCCTGTACCCGGACGCAGCGACTACCGGCTGTCACTGGGACTACCCCGAAAACTGAGGGCAAGGCTTCAGGAATTCGCCCCGGACCTTGTGCACATCGCCACCCCGGACTATGTGGGCCTCCAGGCCTTGCGATGGGCGTCTTCCCGCGGAGTTCCCGTGGTCGCTTCGTATCACACCCATTTCGGCGCATATCTCAAGTATTTCGCCAGCTACAACAAGTGGTACCGCATAGACCTGTTTGAAGGGACGGCCTGGCGTTACGCCCGGTGGTTTTACGAGCAGTGCCGCCACGTCTATGTTCCCACGCCGGCCATGGCTGCGGAACTGCGAACGCATGGAATCCGCAAGGGCCTGCGACTTTGGTCACGTGGCGTTGACACGGACCGTTTCGCGCCCACGCATCGCAACCTGGCCTGGAGGCATTCCCGGGGCATAGGCAGCGATGACGTGGTAGTAGCATTCGTAAGCCGTCTCGTGTGGGAGAAAGGCCTGTATGTCTTCGCTGAGGTCATCAACGCGCTGGGGGCCCGAGGCATCCCTCACAAGAGTGTTGTGGTAGGTGAAGGCCCGGCCCGCTCCGAGCTCGGCGGTCGCTTGCCCAATACAGTGTTTACCGGCCCCCTATCCGGCCATGAGCTGGCGACCGTCTATGCCTCGTCTGACATCTTTCTCTTCCCCAGCGACACGGAGACGTTTGGCAATGTGACGCTAGAGGCCATGGCCTCGGGACTGCCCACCGTTTGCGCCGACGCCGCCGGGAGCCGCTCGCTTGTAGTGGACGGCGAGACGGGATTCCTGGCGGCGCCGGGTGACCGTTCCCACTTTCTGGAGCGTACGGCCCAGCTGGTGTGCAATTCCGACCTGCGCGCACGAATGGGCAAACGCGCAAGAGCCCGCGCCCATGAGTTCAGTTGGGATCTTGCCATGGAGAGCATGGTGGACCACTATGCCGAGGTACTGTGCCCTCAGGTTGGACCGGCAGCCCGGGCAGCGCTCAGACCTGCGGTGCTTGCGGCCCAGGCCTGAGTATCGGTGCGCCTGCTTTTTGTATCCCATTCGTTCCCGCCAGCACATCAGCCGCTGGCCAATGTTGGCGGCATGCAACGCGTTGCCCTTGATCTGGCGAGCGCGCTTCAGGGCAACGCGGAAACGCAAACAGAGGTGATTGCTCTGCGCAGCGCCTGGCTAGGACATCACTTGCTGGTTGCATGCTGGCTTCCTGTGACCCTCCTGCGGATCATGACAAAATCGCTGCGAGGAACGGTTGACGCTGTACTCTTCTCCTCCATGGTTACGGGCTCCATGGCGCTTCTGCTGCGACCCATCCTATCCAGGCTGGGAATCCCTATGGCGGCCATTGCCCACGGACGTGACGTAACCCTGCCCGGGGCATACCAGCGTTTTCTGGTCCGGCACGTACTGCGTGCACTCGATGCGGTGCTGCCCGTGAGCAGGGCGACAGCTTCCGAGTGCGCGGCGCGCGGAATGCCGAAGGCAAGAGTCCGCGTAATCCCCAATGGAGTTGATACTCGGCGCTTCAGGATAAATGGTGCCTCTGGAGAAGCCGGATCTTCCTTTTTGCTCAGCAGCGTTGGCAGACTGGTCGAAAGAAAGGGCTTCGCCTGGTTCATCGGCCATGTCATGCCGCTGTTGCCCGAATGCGTGCATTACCACATTGCAGGATCCGGGCCGGAGCGCAACGTGATTACCGAGATGATTTCACGCTGTGACCAGGGCCACCGCGTGAAGCTTCTCGGGCGACTGCCAGATGCCGCGATTTGCTCTCTTTATCACCGCACTGACTTGATGATAATGCCCAATATTGCCGTTCCCGGAGACCTCGAGGGTTTCGGCGTGGTGATGCTCGAGGCGGCCGCGTCGGGGACGCCGGTCGTTGCTGCCAACCTGGAAGGGATCCAGGACGTGGTCACGGAAGGAATCAATGGCCACCTGGTCACCAGCATGGACGCGAGCGCGTTCGCGGAAACCATTCTCACGTACGTGAAGGACCGCCCTTCGCTTGGCGAACTAGGCACGCTCGCTGCAGCGCACACCGCTGCCACGTTCTCCTGGGAGAGAATCGCCGCTCTCTATGCCAGCACCATGCGACAACTCATGCCGCCCGCCAGGCGCTAACAGGTCACAAGCCGGCACATTCCGCCACGGTCTCGACCTTTTCCATCTGGTTGGTCTGCACGTACGACTGGTAGAGCACGCGGCAGATCTCGGCCGTAGACCGGTCTTCCTCGGCTTCGGCAAGTCTCTTGGCCGCCTCCAGCGGAGCAATGGCTAGACCAAACAGGTCGCGGCGCTCAAGCGCCAACGTGTCCATTTCCGCTTCACGCGCATCTATTTCCTCATCACTCAGCGAATCTCGTTGGGCACGCAGATCATCGTCCATCCCGCTTATCCGGGTATTCAACGCTATGGCCTTGTTTACGTACGCAGCGCCAAGATTGTACTGGGCATCTGTGTAGTCCGGGTCGCGCTGAACGACTTCGTTCAACTGGGCTATGGCCTCGTCGTAGCGCTCCACCTGAAGCAGTAGCGAGCCATAATTGTAACGGTACAGACTGTTGTCCGGGCTGTCCGCGACTGCTGTGCTGTATTGCTCAATGGCGCGGTCTGTTTCACCCGACGTCGTATACGCGTTCAGGAGATAGCCCTGCAATTCCGAGTCGTCCGGAAAATGCGAGACCGCTTCTTCCAGGACTGGCATGGCCTCCTCCCACCGGTCGTGAGACAGGTATATTCGGCTCAGATAGTTGTACACGTCGATATCGGGAGGCCCGTATTCCAGGGCCAGCGTGAGTGGCTGTATTGCGCCCAAGTCATCGCCAGCCCCCAGTCTGGCAAAGGCCCAGTTGACGTAGGATCCCACCGAGTCTGGTGCTACTATCGTAGAGCCCTGGAAGAAATCGGCGGCACTCTGGAAGAATCCGGCCCGCTGGGCATCATCTGCAGCCGTCTGCGCATTGTTAAATGCCTCGATTCCTTTCCGAAACTCGCCTACATACGACAGCAGAAGCTGCTGTGCTACATCCTCGGTCCGCTTTTCATCCAGGGTAGCTACATGTTCCAGGTCTGCCTTCATGAGCCTCATCGCTGCCAGATACGCCTCTCCAGAGGCCGCAGCCGCGGAATCCTGGTATATCCGTGCACGCGTCTCCAGTGCCCTGACATTGTCCGGTTCCTCTTCCAGCGCCTGTTCAATCAAGCCCAGGGCTTCCTGGTACTGTTGCTTCTTGCGCGCGTTTTCTGCCCTGCGTACCTGGGCATCGACAGCCTGCACGAGGAATGTCAGGCTGCAGACCCACGCCATCAGAATCGTAATGCGTTTCATGTCAACAAGGGAGTAGAATGGAGCTTGTTCTCGCGCGGCGAGCAGCCAATTCGGCGTACGCAAGCCTGCGTACGTAACTGCGGGCTGGTCCTGCGTTAATTCTTTACCAAGACTGCCGGTTGCCGTTCCCGCAAGACCGGGCTAATTGGCCTGTCTACTTTGTCTGCCGCCGGTCTTCCAACCATTGGATTGATGCCGGTACAACGATCAGGGCTGATACCAGCGTCGAAGCGATGCCGACCACAGCCAATGCCCCGACGCTCTGAAGACCGGGGTGAAAGCTGAACAGGAGACCCCCAAAGCCTACCATGGTCGTTGCGGCTCCAACGGCCACGTGCTCCCCGGTGGAGCGAAGCACTTTCAGAATCGAAGCCGACCCTTCCTCCCGGTACCGATGGACCATGTGGGCGCCTGCATCATTTCCTATTCCGATTACCGCAGGCAGCACAACCATATTGTAGAAATTGAGCCGCATTCCAAACACGTCCATCAGGAGGAGCATCCAAAGCACACCCACGAATAGCGGCAATAGAGCCAGTATTGCCCAGCGCAGCTTGGTGAAATTTATCCACATTAGCAGCGCCACAATCAACAGGGTGGCCAGAACCATATACGGGGCCTCCTTCCTCATCAGTCGCAGCATTTCGGCCGCCACAATTGAGGTCGACCCAGCATGAAAGACCTTGCCGTCGCTTGTCCTCACGGTCCCCACGTCTTCTGCAAAGGCCATTGAAAGCCTTCCGTCGGACAGCCCGACAGCCGGAAAAACCGTGATAATGCCGCCAATGGTGCCCTGTCTTGACGTAAATCGTTCCCGAAGGTCCTCCGGCAGATCTGCTACCTCGAGAGGTTGGCGCGTCTGCGAGGCTTGTCGAAGCCGGGAAAGATCGTCGTTCCAATGGGAACCGATCAAAGGATCCGCCAGCAAACTGTCGCGGATGTATGCAATCCGTTCCAGCTTGCGTGCCTGAGCCTCCGCCGATACCGGAAACCTTTCTTCCAGGCTCTCTATGGACCGAATGGTGGTCCGGAAGGAATCGGCATCCACTATCTGCAAAACAGTATCACGCTCGGCGGCCAGCCGAAGTGCCTGGACAACCGGTCCTGTATCTGCCGGGTTGTCCAGTACAATGTACGCGGGATTTCGACGGTTCTGGGCGTAGTATGCCTGCGAGACCGTCCCGTGCACGGCATCCCATTCCTCGTATGTCGGCTCAAGGACCCCAAAGCGGTATTCGAACTCTACCTCCGGTGCCCGAACCAGGCCCAGGATGGCCAGGCCGGCGCCGACTCCAAGCGCAAGTCCCGCCAAAGGGAAGCGTCCGCGGGGCCCGCCTTCGGCGACCGCATCCTCCATGTCTCCAAGCAGTCCCAGGTGCTCCGACACCGCAATCAAGGCGGGCAGTACAATCAACATTGCAGCGAGGGCAAAGAGGACACCCGTCGCGGCTAGAAAGCCGAATTCACTAAATCCCTTAAAGTCAGCAAAAACAAGCACAAAAAGCGCGCCTGCTGTCGTGAGGGCGCCCACCGCGATAGCCTGTCCGCTGCCGATAAACGTGCGTACCAACGCATCTTCCGCGACCTTTCCGCTGCTCCTCTCCTCCAGATACCGGGCGTAGAAATGTATTCCATAGTCAATGCCAAGGCCGAACAAGACAAGGCCAAGGGCAGAGGTCATGATATTCAGCGTACCAAATGCCAGATAGCCCGTTGCGGCCGTCCAAATGAGACTCATCATCAGCGGTACGCCTATGAGCACCGCCGTCAACGGCGTTCGAGCCAGCTCGCGAACGACCGCCCGGGGCGTCAATGAGGGCAGCAGACGGATCCTCTTGAAAAGGAAGTAGCAGACAATTGAGGCCAGTACGCACAGCACTCCAATGCCGAACGAACCGGCGACGTCATCCGTAATTGCGCGGACCTCTATCCGCTGGCGCCACAGGCGCCCAGCCAGCACCGTGGCCATTGCCGGATGGAATTGTTGTGGCTCAAGCGTTGCCACCAACCGTTCAAGGTCGTCGTAGAGCCGCTCTATATAACTGACGTCCGACGTGGAGCCGGCAGTGAAGAAGCGAACCACAAGGATGGTACTGTCGGCTGACAGATGGTACTCATTCCCCACCAGATACTCATATGCGTCCCGGACTGCAATGGGCGGTTCCTCTTCTGACTCCTCGTCGTCCAGTTCAAAATAGAACGGGTTAGCTTCAAGCCTGGCATCAACAATGAGTCCTTCCAGGTACGTTTCCAGCTGGTCTAGCTCGTCCTCCGTGGCGAGGTACAGCGCATTGTCTTGCAGGAACTCCGTATTGCGCCTGAATTCGGAACGCACGAAGTACTTGTCGCCTGTGCCCGCATCGCGCAGCGCCATCACTGCCGGCACAAGCTCTTCGGCAAAACCAACGTTGGCCGAGAAAGACGGGCTTTCGATGGCCACGTCAACGGACGTTTCCCCGCCGCCTACAGTGGCACGCACGCGCTCCAGGGCACGGACACTCGGGTACCGGTCCGGCAGCAGATTGGCGAAATCCGGGTCTACATGCAGGTTTCGTGCCAGTGCCAGTGAAAACAGTGTGCACACCGTGGCAGTGGCCAGCACCACCCACCGGTGCCCAGCCACCCACCTGATCACCGGAATCAGCGTCAGGAAAAAGCGCGTCATGGAAGGGGCTTCAGGACAATGTCATCGAAATAGACCTCAGACACACCGCCGGTCGTGTCACTGTCCGACCACAGCATAATAAGCAATGGATCCCGAGGGCCTTCTTTCCCAAACAGAAGAGCATAGTCCTCTGCCACATTGCGCTCGAGATGCTTCCATTCGCCCAGCCCCGAATGGCCGCTTGACACGACCAGAACACGAAGCAGCCCATAGCGGGCCGTGGTTCCGACCGGCAGCGTGCTGCTATACGTGTATTTTATGCTGCAGGGACGCCCGAGCCAGTCTGCGCAATCGAACATGACATAAAGGGCCGCACCCGTGTCGTTGAGCCCCCTTCGGTCTTCGCGCGCACCCTCTGGCAAGTCGCTCGCGCGCCACCGCCAGCTCAACACAGGATGCGTTTGCAGGTCCCACACGTAACCGTCACCGTTACGCCTGGCAATTTGAACGGTCTCGTTCCGGGTATAGGCGCGCAGGACCGTGTTGCTTCCTTGCGCAACGGCCTCAAAATAGTCATCGTCCCGCGTCAATTCCGCGCCGAATGACTCGAATGAGCGCCTGTTCCTGTTCGGGATCTTCCAGTTGTAGGGCGCCTCGCCGCCCGCATACGCCTCAAAGTCCTCCAGCACGACGGGCTCCTGCGCCCAGACGCGAATGCAATACGCGCTTGAACAGGTTACCGCTGTGATGAGAATCAATACGCGCACGATGTCGATCGCTCCATGCTTCAGATTATACGGACGCGTTTCGGACGGCTCCGGTCACATGTCAACGGCAGACCCAGCCCGTCTTTCAAGTGCCGCCAACCCTGCAAAGAGCAGCAGGTTTAGCACACGGTTGACCACAGCGATGGCGCCGAAAAGAGCGACTACCTCCGCCTCTGGCACGCTTACGGCATCAGAAAGCCCCACCGCCACTCCCATAAGGACCAGGTCCTGGCTCGGCAAGAACGGAATCCGAGATATGACTAGCGATGCCGCGGCATACGTGAACCAGGTCTGGATGGGCACGTCCGGAAGTGCCAGTGACCACATGACGATTTCCAGTGTCTGCCGGAGGAGCAGGCGTGCTACGTGAATGGAGAAGATGGGAGCTACCTTCCGGCCAGGCATCGCGAAGACATGCTTGCGGAAGCGAAGCGCCAGCACGGCCAGGATAGCCACCACCGCCGCTCCCACCCAGAGTGCCGACGCCCGGGATTCGCCTACAATATCGGCCACTGACAACTGTCCCGAGTACAGGAATACGGCAAGTAACACCAGGCTCATCGACGTGGATGCGGCCGACGAAACAATATTCTGATCCCGGACATCCTTGAGGGCACCAACTGCCGGAAGGCCCAGACGCTGCACTGCCCAGGAGTAGATATACACCTCCCCCGAGTATCCCAGTATGTCCTTGTTAAGGATCCGCTTTCGAATAAAGGCAGGAATGCTCGTTACTACGTCAAACTTCCAGAGAATCCGATATATGATTGCCTGTGAGACCGGGAGCATACTATAGACGACAACCAAGAGCGCATAGAAAAGAGGAGCTGTTGGCAAGCCGGCTTTGACCTGCCTCCAATCAATGTCCCGCATTTCGTAGGCGAGATATCCCACGACCGCAACAACCAGCATTGGCCGCGCAACGCGAAGGATTTTCCTTGCCCTTCCTGTTCGGAGCAGCCCTGTCCAATCCAGTTGTCCGCCTTCCGTACCCATAACGATTACCGCGAGTGCTCGGAAGCCCTCATTTGCAAGCTGCGCTGGCCGTGCCGCCTGATACGCGCCTGCGGCCCAATTGCACCCACGGGCCCCTGCTCAGCATCCATGCCTCAGCCGTAGCCCGCGCTGGCTTCTGGCTTCGCTGTCGCACCCTCGTACGGGATGCGGTCCGATTATTGAGTGCCTGCAGCGGCGAATAGATTGACCGAAAGTGCATCAAGTAGACTGCGAGTACCCGGTACCCTGGCCATGCGCTGAATTCCGACCTCGATGATAACTCCTACGCAGCCGATGCCCTGGATGCACTGTGCCGGAAATCACGGAAGGCCGGCCCGCGGTGGCCCCGTTCGGACCCGCTTCGTCCAGCATTTGGGGCCATCCAGCCCGGCGAAGCACAAGGCGCGCAGGTCACATGCGCACGCGCACAAGCCGTTGGATCTCGGGGAGCCAGAATGCGATTGACAAGTATCATTTGTATTAACGCTTCATTCTGGCTGACTTTCGGAAGGCGTGTTATCTCCGTGCTGACAGACTTCGCACCACGGTACTTGGCTTAACCAGTTGCGGTTGCCAAGCCTCGCTGGCTGGACCTAGTCATGACCTCAACACAAACATGATGGATGCAATCAACGAAGAGGTGGTGCACACGTATGATTCTCTCGAAATCGGAGACTCCTTCAGCATCCCGCGTTTCATCAGCGAAGACGACGTCCTGACCTTTGCCCGCGTGACAGGTGATGACAACCCCCTTCATGTAGACGCAGAATACGCGGAATCGACCCGCTTCGGGCAGCGGGTTGTTCACGGCGTCTTGTTGCTAGGTCTCATATCCAAGGTGCTCGGCAGGGATTTTCCCGGACCGGGCAGTATAGCGGTTTCACTGGCGTGCAGGTTTCTTAGGCCGGTTCGCCTGAACTCTGAAGTTCGGGTCGAAGTCAGGGTGGTGGAAAAACTGGCCAAGCGCGGGTACGTTAAGTGCAAGACCTATATCTATACGGAAGAGAACCGGATGGCCCTGGCCGGTGAAGCGACGCTGATTCCCCCCGCGCCGGAAGGCGAAGAAGATCGTATTGCCTAGCCTGGTAGGCCCCGTTCTCCCTGGCGCGTGAGCGCACGCAGCCGCTGCATCATGGAACTGTTTCCACGCACCCGTCGCGTACGGTAAGCAGCTTGTTTTCCTCAGCGGTGAATGGCACGCTCGACTCGAAAGGATGGCTTTGCGCGGCTGTGATGAGACTCTGGCCCACAGTGCCACCTTGCAGGAGGGACAGGAATATCTGCACGCGCCCGGAATCCAGGGTGTCGAATACGTCGTCGAGCAGCAGTATCGGGAGTTCCTCCGTCTGATCGTGCAAGTACAGGTACTGGGCCAGCTTCAGGGCCAGGGTGAATGTGCGATGCTGCCCTTGAGACGCATAGTTACGCAAGGGTCGGCCATCCATCTTGAAGGCCAGGTCGTCTCTGTGCGGCCCAATCAGCGTGTATCCCATCACGGCCTCGCGATGTGCGATCTGGTCTAGCTGGGCCAAGAATGCAGTCCGGATCTGGGACGGCTCAGCGGTCTCTCGCACACGCCCCAACGTTGAATAGCCCATGGAGGGTCTTTCTGTTGCCGTTCCCATCAGTCGATAGGCCTTTTCCAGGTAGCCACCAAATTGTTCGACGAAATCTGAGCGAGCGGTTACCAGGCGCGTTCCCCGATGTATCAATTCCTCGTTCCATGGCTCCATCAACGACGCGCTGACCGGCCGTCCGTTGCGGCGTCCTTGAGCAAGTAACTCGTTCCGCTGGCGCAATATGCGCCGGTACTTCACCAGGTCGTCCAGGTATACGGGTCGAGACTGACTGATTACGTTGTTCAAGAACCGGCGTCGCACGTCGGGGCCGCCCGCTGTGAGTCCATGATCAAGGTGGGAAAAGACAACTGTCGGGACGTTTCCCACAATATCAGACAGGCGCTCCAGCGGCGAACCATTTACAAGAATGCGCTTGCTGCCTTGCCTTGTGTAGACAAGGCGCACGGTCAGCCTGGGCCGTCGTTCTCCTTCAAACATACCCTCCAGTTCGAACATTGGCTCTCCCGCTCGAAGCGCTTGCGAATCCTTGTCCGTCAAGAAGCTCTTCGCCAAACACAAGAAATGAACCGCCTCGAGCACATTGGTCTTGCCGGCACCGTTTGAACC
The DNA here is from genome assembly GCA_965207385.1 of Rhodothermales bacterium. Classification (GTDB taxonomy): domain Bacteria; phylum Bacteroidota; class Rhodothermia; order Rhodothermales; family Bin80; genus CAZXEU01. The sequence continues at coordinate 547,365 of CBDBLZ010000021.1, read as the reverse complement.
GTGAAACAGGTTCAACTTGGGCGCCAGGACCAGGTGACTTTCACGATGAGCCCGAAACGCGCGCAGCGTCAGTGTGCGAAGAAGCATGCTTGCCTTGAATTGAAGGAATGCGGTACTGGCTCAGCTCAAAATCGTTCAGTCTCCGGACGGCCTTGCGTATCCTGCCCGAAACACCGCGCTGGATGCCGCGCCCGAACGGGGCGACAGGTCCGACTTGTTGTGCGGCCCGGCGTATCTTTGACCGACCATTTCATGTACGCGAAATGACCGAATCCCGAGCTGTCTTCGCAGAACTGCAGAACCTCGTCACGGAAGGTCGCAATCCCCGGTCTCTCAACATCGATATGGCCTCTGTGCCCGAAATACTTCAGGTCATCAATGATGAGGACCTTGCCGTTCCTGGCGCCGTGCGCGGGGAGATCCCATACATTGCGAAAGCTGTATCCATTGTGGTCAACGCGCTCAAGGCAGGGGGAAGGCTCATTTATGTAGGCGCGGGGACCAGTGGCCGTCTGGGTATCCTTGATGCGTCGGAATGTCCGCCCACCTTCGGAACCCCGCCCTCCATGGTCCAAGGCATAATTGCCGGCGGACGCGATGCAGTTTTTCGCTCTCAGGAAGGCGCTGAAGATTCCGCGACGGACGGTGCCCGCGCCATACAGGGCGCTGAAGTCTCCGCGAACGACGTGGTGTGTGGAATCGCTGCCAGCCGGCGGACGCCGTATGTGAGGGGCGCTGTCTGCGAAGCGCGAAGGCTGGGTTGCCAAACCATCTTCGTTACATGCAATCCGCGCGCAACCTTTGATCTCGATGTAGACGTAGCCATATGTGTTGTGGTAGGCCCGGAGGTTATCATGGGATCCACGCGAATGAAGAGTGGCACGGCGCAAAAGCTCGTCCTGAACATGATTACTACAGCCGCCATGATCAGGCTTGGCAAGGTCTACGAAAACATGATGGTTGACTTGCAGATGGGGGCACAGAAGCTGGTCGAGCGGTCCAAGCGCACAGTCATGTCGGTCACAGGTCTGGACTACGAGGCTGCATCCAGGCTCCTTGTGGACGCCGAAGGGCATGTGAAAGCAGCTCTCGTCATGCACTTGGCCAAAACCTCGCTTCCTGAGGCACGGCGTCGTCTGGAATCAGCAGGCGGATTTGTACGGCGGGCCGTGCGCGGACGTTAATCCCGAGTTCCTCCTGACCGGCATTGCCATATGCCGGAATTGCTCCGTGTCGCTCTCTGTCATCTATTCCCGACTGTTCTCCGGTCTTGACGGGGGACCGATTGTATCGTGGGCCCGCGAGGCGACAGGCTCGCATATGCCGATCCTGCGTCTGGAGGGGACAGCCGGGTCGCTGCCTGCTTTCCTGCTCAATTATGTATTTGAAGAATGCCGGCGCCCGATTCTTGCCGTCACCGCGGATGCAGATGCTGCTCAGTACCTCCACACCGACCTTGCCTCACTGGCCGCGGATGCATCGCAACCGTTACTGTTTCCGCCCAGCGGTGCGCGTCGCAGAGCCCAGGATTCTCTCGCGGATACCGTGCCCATGGTGCAGCGGTGCGATGTCCTCGCGCAACTCGTCACCGGGTTTTGCGGCATCCTCGTCTCCAGTGCAGGTGCACTCGGTGAGTCCGTTCCCCTGCCGGATGCTGCGGTTGAGGAGATCGTAAAGCTCAAGCCGGGACAGGAGATCTCGCCGCAGAGCCTCGTGCTCCAGCTTCTCGAGCGGGATTTTGAACGGGTTGACTTCGTGGAGACGGTCGGAGAGGTGGCATGGCGCGGAGGTATCGTCGACATATATGGATATACACGTGATTATCCTGTTCGGCTTGAGTTCCTTGGTGACGATATAGAAGCCATCCGTGAATTCGATCCCCGCACGCAGCGGTCGCTCAGGCAGCTCGAAGCCGTAAGGATTGTGCCCAACCTGCAGCACATCGGAATTGAGCAGGACCGCGGACAGACTTCGCTGCTCCAGTACATCACTCACGAGACGCTTCTTGCCACGTTTGACAGCATGGCATTTCGCAAGGGCACGGGGGATGTGCAAGAGGAGACCGAGGAGTATGCGCAGGCATTCAGATCCCATGCTGCTCTTCATGCAGAATTTGGCCGCTTTGCGCAAATCTCATTCGGAACATTTGCCCAGAGAGAGTCTGCGGTGGCGCATGACATTGGTGCCAGACCTCCGCCGCGCTTTGCGGGTGGACTGGACAGGCTCCGCCGCCAGATTGGGGAGAATTCCGTCCGTGGAGCAGACACGTACATCCTGTGTGAGACCAGACATCAGCGGGACCGCCTGCGTGCCCTCCTCTCTCGGGAGTTGGACGAGTGCCGACTAAGCATTGTAGTGGAATCCCTGCACCAAGGGTTCGAAACTGCGCAATTGGCGGTCTATGTCGACCATGAGATTTTTGGAAGGCGGTTTCGTCCCCCCCGAAGGAAACCGGCTCGGGTGGGCGGACTGCGACAGCACGAGGTTCGCAGACTCCACCCGGGGGATTTCGTGGTTCACACCGACTTTGGCATCGGCAAGTTTGCCGGCTTCCATCGCATCACCGTTCGGGGCAAGCAGCAGGAGGCGCTGAAGATCCTCTACGCCGGCGAAGACGTGCTGTATGTAAACGTCAATGCCGTACACAAGCTGCACAAGTACGCTGGCCAGGAAGGTCACCAGCCTCGACTGACAACGCTGGGTACGGGACAGTGGGAGCGCACGAAGACGCGCACGAAGAGTCGCATAAAGGACATCGCCCGTGATCTCATCAGGCTGTACTCTAAGCGCAAGTCTACAAGCGGGTATCCGTTTGGTACCGACACGGTATGGCAGTGCGAATTGGAAGCAGCGTTCCCGCACGAGGACACACCTGATCAGGCGCGTGCCTGCCTGGACGTAAAGCAGGACATGGAAGCCTCTGCACCTATGGACCGCCTCGTGTGCGGGGACGTCGGCTTCGGCAAGACGGAAGTGGCGATTCGGGCGGCTTTCAAGGCGGCCATTGAAAGCAAGCAGGTTGCCATCCTCGTTCCGACAACGATTCTGGCCCGCCAGCATTATGACACGTTCAGCAAACGCCTGGCAGCATTTCCGCTACGAATTGACATGCTGTCCCGCTTTCAGTCAAATGCTGCGTTGCGCGACAGTATCCAGGCGATCGCTCAGGGCAAGGTAGACATAGCAATTGGAACACAGCGCCTGGTGTCCAAAGACGTGCAATTCAAGGATCTGGGCCTCCTGATAGTCGACGAAGAGCAGCGATTCGGAGTGAGTGTAAAGGAAAAGCTGCGCCAGCTGCGTGTTGGCGTGGACACGCTTACCCTAACGGCCACGCCGATTCCGCGTACACTGCAGTTTTCGCTCATGGGAGCCAGGGACCTGTCGATCATGGCTACGCCTCCGCCAAATCGCCAGGCCGTCGCTACAGAAATCCATACCTATGACCGAAACCTTGTTCGGCAGGCGATTCTGCATGAAGTGGGCCGCGAAGGCCAGGTCTTCTATATTCACAACCGTGTGAGATCCATCGAGTCCGCAGCCTCAATGCTGCGCGAGCTCGTACCTGAAGTGCACCTCCAGGTTGCTCACGGGCAGATGAAGCCGAGGGACCTTGAGCGGATAATGATGGGCTTTGTCGATCACAAGTTCGACGTGCTTGTCTCAACGGCGATCATAGAAAACGGGCTTGACATCTCGAACGCAAACACGATCATCGTTGACCGTGCCCAGCGATTCGGTCTGGCTGATCTTCACCAGCTTCGGGGTCGCGTAGGGCGGAGCATTCGCAAGGCATATTGCTATCTGCTCGTACCCTCCGTCCAGGCACTGACAAGGGAAGCCCGTCGCCGCCTGCAAGCCGTAGAGGAATTAGGAGAGCTCGGGAGCGGATTCCAACTGGCTATGCGAGATCTCGACATTCGCGGCGCTGGCAATCTCCTCGGTGGGCAGCAGAGCGGCTTCCTAGCCGAACTGGGCTACGAAACCTACCATTCTGTGCTGGACGAGGCCGTGCGAGAGCTTAAGCAGGAGGAATTCAAAGAGTTGTCCGTTCCGCCACGGCCCGTTGCGGAAACCGCAGTGGATGTGGATGAGGATACTCTGATCCCCGATGGCTTCATCGCGAGTCAACTTGAAAGACTTGGCGTCTATCAAAGAATCAGTTCTTCCGCGTCCCTGGAAGGACTGGCCGACGTTCGGGCCGAGATCACGGACCGGTTCGGGCCGCTGCCCCCGGAAGTGGAGAACCTGCTTTACGCGGCCGAACTGAAATACTATGGCCAGCATCTGCGCCTGCCGCGCGTACAGTACCGCAATCGACGCCTGTTCCTTGTTTTTCCGGCGGCGGATTCCGATCCCGTTTTCTTTGATACCGTCCGCACGCCGCTGCTGGAAAAGCTTGCATGTCTGGAGCAGGACTTTGTGTTCAGGGAAACCAGACGGGGCAAACTCCGGGCCATTGTGCAGGACGTTCGCAGCCTGCCGGCGGCAGTCACCGTCCTTAGTGCCCTTCAGGTTGAATGATTCGGCATGGGGGCGTCAGCCGTAGAGGCCCGCCAGGCCCATCGCCAGCTCATGCATCTGATCCCTGAGGGCCGGCGGTTCCAACACTTCGACGCCTGTACCGAAACGAAGGAGGTAGCGGGCCAGGTAGGCCAGGTTCTCAAACTGGATGGTTACCTCTACAAAATTCCCGGTTCGCCGCTCCTGTTCGATGCCTGCCGGCAGCATCCGCCGGGCCCTGGGATACAGGTGTGCCGCGAAACGAATTACGGTTCTTTCCGGTCGCTTTCCCTGCGCCCTGATGTATTCCTGAAGCCGGAAGCCGGGCGGCGGCGAGAATCGCTCCGTTAGCACAAACATCTCCCGGATGTTCTCTATGAGGAAATTGCGAATGTCTGACCGCAAAAGATCGTAGGCGACAAGGTTCCAGTGGTCGACGTAGTAAACGAGTCCGAGTGGATTGACTTTTCTCTTGGTCAATTCCTTGCGGCTCTCCACGTAATAGCTCATCGCAATACTGCGGCGCTGTGCTATAGCCTCACTTAATTCGTACCAGCGACCGCTCGCTTCGGCAGCCTCCTCGTGCAGCCAGTATGGATCGAGGACTGTCCGCTCGGTTAACCGATCCATGTACTCTCTAGCATGCTTGGGAAGAACAGACCGGATCTTCATGGCCACTTCCGAGGCTTCCTTCCTAAGCGAGGCGTCCGCCTGCAGCTTCATGAAGTCAGCTCCCACGAGTAGCATTGCTGCCTGGCGCCCAGATAGCATCAAGGGCGGCAGCTGGTATCCTTCAAGGATTTCGTATCCTCCTTTCTCGCCGTAGGTCAGCGGGACCCCGGACTCCCCCAGTGCCCTCAGGTCCCGGAAGATGGTCCGCCGACTTACACCAAAATGCTCAGCGAGGTCGCGCGAGGTCATGTTGGGCCTGTTCTGGAGTAGCAGAACAAGCGCAAACAACCTTTCGGTGCGGTTGTGAGCGCGTTCGCGGTTACCCATCTGTATTTGCGCGATCTCCGTGGTGCCTGGATAGAGCGTGTCCGTGATTCACTTCCCTTATCCCAGGAACGATTGATTGAGCCAGCGACCCACCATCCCGTGCACGACATCCCCGGCACCAGATGATCCAAATGATCCTGCATGTCGTGCTTTCCCGGCAGCTTTGCAAATCATGCTCGTACACAGGCCGGCGTCGCTGCCACGCCGTCTCATACGGCGCCAGGGCCTGCAATCTGCATTGCCGGGCAATTGCGTTCGCCCGCTGCGAGGGTACGGCCTTTTTCGCGACGCACGAGGTTGCGCTCGCCAGGTGGGCGGTCTGTCCCTTAGTGCCACGCATCAAGCGTTCCTCTCGCATGACGACCGCACCGGTACCGGCTCTCTTTGCAGGCAACGCTTCACCGTCTTGCGAATCCAGAATTCTGATGGGGCTTCGGCTCCTACCGGCCTCGACGACTGAAAAGACCGCCTGAAACCGCATCCGGCAGGCAGCAAGGGCCAATCCCTGACCGGTATTACGTCCCTTGGCTTGAGGGGCTTTGCACAACTTGACGACAGTGCGGCGGGCTGCAGGATGAGCCGGGACGGCACCTGCTCGAGCACGCGTGCCCCCGGGATTTGGCGGTTGTTCCGCCTGCGTTTGATTAGCCGCACACGCCATGAGCTACTGATCCGACAAATTGGCACCCGGAGGTGGCTTGAGAACGGCACCGCGACAGCTGGCCCGAATCTGCCATATTAGCGGGCTCTGCATGTACTGAAGCAGACTACAGGCTCCTCATACGTTCAATGGAAAAGGCTCTTCGATCCGGGGCGTGCCGATGCGAGCGGAGCCGGTAATGGAATTGCCTAGTCGATAACGAGCCCGGGGGCTTGGGCCCGCTGTCAACTTGATATCCGCCATGCACTGCATTGCGAATCTGTTGCCACGCTTTCGCCGCAACGACGCAGTCCGGCCACGCCAAGTGCAATGTTTCACGTGAAACATTGCGGCTTATGCGCCGATACCGAAGCACCGACGCGTTCTTCCGAAGGTGGTGGGCCGTCATGCTGCTTCGCAGGGACCCCAGGTTGTTTCCTGCGGACCAGCGTCGGCGCACCGCGCAGCTAACATGGCTGGTGAGGCGATCGAAATCCCGTGCGCGGCCATGGACCCCGGCGCAAGACGGATTCTCAACAGCTCGGGTCCTGCCCATCTACACCAGTTCCTTCATATGTACTATAGACTTGACCGAGGTGAAGCCTTCACCCGCCAGGGCCACTGTGTCAACTTGCACAGATGGATACTCCCCGTTCATATCCGCAATCTCATCGCCCAGATCTCCTCCCTTCAGGCAAACCGCCCCGGGACACCAGACCCCGGGAAACCGGTCTGCTCCGTCGGAATCGGCAATGCGGGCATGCCATTGCCACAGTGTTCGGAGCGACGCGACGGCACGCGATACGGAGTAGTGTGCCCTACCCGGCCACAATTCTGCCCTGCAGGTCCATGTCGTGAGGTTGTGCAACCCGAGACGCCTTGCCATTAGCCTTACGGCGAGCGTCTTTCTTTCCGAGGCATCCACCGCATGAAAGCTGACGGTCGGGAAAGCGATTGCCAATGGAATTGCCGGCAGGCCTCCGCCCGTTCCCCAGTCCACCACTGCGGACCCATCCTGGAACGGCCGAGCTGCCAGCGCCAGACTGTGCAACACATGCCGCCTGTGCAATTCTGTGGCCGTGGCGCGGGAGACCAGATTCAGGCGCGCGTTCGCTTCAAGAAGCAGTCCCTCGAAGGTCTTGAGCAACCGTTGCTGCCTGCCAGACAATTCCTCCCATATGATGGCCGGGTGCACGGTGATCATCTCCCGACGGCCCCGGAGTGCCTCATGTTTCACGTGAAACATTCCGAGCTGAGCCAATAGGTGCCCGCTTGAGCAGCACCATCAGCACCGCGATATCTGCGGGACTGACTCCGCTGATCCGGGAAGCCTGGGCCAAATTGTCCGGTTGTATGCGCGCTAGCTTTTCGCGCGCTTCCATGGAAATAGCCTGTACTGCAGCAAAATCGAAGCCGGCCGGAATGGCCAGTTCCTCCAAGCCCGCCAGGCGCCGTACCTCTTCCTCCTGGCGCTCCACATATCCGGCGTACTTCAACTCTGTCTCAACGAGTCGCTCGACGCTCTCCATTCCCGCTACCGGCGTGATCCTGGCGCTTGCTATCCCCGCAGCCCTAAGCAGATCAGCCAGCTCAACTTCAGGCCGAACAGCGAGTCTTGCAAGGCGCTCTGATTGTCTGATTGGGGCACTTCCGACCGATAACAGGTAATCATTGACAGCGTCTGGCCTGGCAGACGTTGCCTCCAGTACCGCCTGCGTTTCCGCCATCGCATTCCTCTTCGCAATCATCCGCTCATAGCGGCTTCTCGAGGCGCTGCCGAGCCGATAGCCCAACTCCGTTAGCCGCAAATCCGCGTTGTCCTGCCGCAGCAGTATGCGGTGCTCCGCACGCGAGGTAAACATTCGGTAGGGCTCGTCGGTGCCTTTCGCCACCAGGTCATCAATCAAGACGCCAATGTAGGCCTGGGACCGTCGCAAGACCACCGGGTCTCGCTTGTCCAGTCGTCGCACGGCATTGATGCCGGCCAACAGCCCTTGGGCTGCCGCCTCTTCGTAGCCCGTAGTGCCGTTGATCTGTCCTGCAAAGAAGAGGCCGGATATAGCCTTCGTTTCCAGGGAATAACGAAGCTGATACGGAGGAAAGTAGTCATACTCGATCGCATAGCCGGGCCTCAGCATGTGGGCCTGCTCCAACCCCCTGATCCTGCGCAGTGCCTCCGCCTGTATTCTCTCGGGCAGGCTCGTGGAAAAACCGTTGACATACACCTCGGTCGTCCGGCGGCCTTCCGGTTCAAGAAAAATTTGATGGTGGGCCTTTGTGGCGAACCGGGAGATCTTGTCTTCAATGGACGGACAATACCTGGGCCCTGTCCCCCGAATCCGACCGTTGAACATCGGGCTCTCTGCAAATCCCTCGCGCAGCACTCCGTGTACGTCCGGCGACGTATGTGTGAGCCAGCAGCTCAACTGGTCGGCCGTCAACTCGTCGGTCATATAAGAAAACGGGCTTGGATTGCTGTCGCCCTGCTGCTCGACCAGATGCCTATAGTCAATCGTCCTGCCATCCACTCGAGGCGGCGTCCCTGTTTTCAGACGTCCGCTTTCGAATCCAAGCGCGTGCAAGCACCCGGTCAGGCCGGTGCTTGCGCGTTCACCCATGCGGCCGCCGCCGTAGCTCTTTGAACCCACATGTATTGTGCCATTCATAAATGTCCCGCTCGTCAGCACAACGCTCCGAGTATGCAAGTCGCCTGCCAACTGACAGCGGACTCCCGCGACCTCACCTTGCTCGACAAGCAAATCCGTCACCAGGTCTGCCCGCAGAAAAAGGCCTGGTATCGCTTCAACGCACTCCCGGACGGCCACAGCATACTCAACCCGGTCGCACTGGGCGCGGGGGCCCCACACAGCAGGCCCCTTCCGCCTATTCAACATTCGGAACTGGATTCCCGCACGGTCGGCTGTCCTGCCCATGATTCCGCCCAAGGCGTCGATCTCCCGCACGATGTGCCCTTTGCCAATCCCGCCAATGGCGGGATTGCAAGACATTCGTCCAATGGCATCAAGGCTCATTGTCACAAGCAGCGTGCGCGCGCCCATGCGCGCCGCCGCTGCTGCCGCTTCAGTGCCCGCATGTCCGGCGCCGACGACAATCACATCGAATCCTTGCTCCGATATGCCGGATATCATGTGTCCAGTCATGTATTCTCCCGGAAATCACCGAAGCCAGGGGCCTGCCGGGCAACTACTTCCCTATACAGAAGCGAGAGAAGATTCTACCGAGCACTTCCTCGTTGGTTACACTGCCGGTAATGCAGCCGAGCTCGTGCAATGCAGCCCTTATATCAAGGGTAAAGAGATCCGCGGATTGCCCATCCGCTACACCAAGCTGCGCCCTCCGAACGTGGTGCAGCGCGCTTTCCAAATGCTGGACGTGCCGCAAATTGGTCACAACCCGCCTGCCTTCCGCAGCAACGGGATTTCGATCCACGGCCTGGACGAGGCGCTCCCACAGGGGGCGCACCAATTGTGGCCTGACCAGGGCACGCTTCGCCGAGAGGAATACGGCATCGCGCCTCTCTCGCAACGCGGCGTCCCCCTCCGGCCTCAAGTCCAGTTTGTTGCCGACAACCAAAACGGTAGTCCGTTCTGAAATACGACCGATTTCATCCCATTCCTCCCTGGAAAGGCCAATTGCCATGTCATACACATATACCACGACGGTCGCTAGCTCTATGGCGCGCCTTGCCCGCCGAACGCCTTCCGCCTCAATGCGTCCAGCCGTACGCCGCAAGCCGGCCGTGTCCGTAAAGCGGAACAGCAACCCTTCCATTTCCTTGTCCGCTTCAACGACATCCCGCGTGGTGCCGGCCTCAGGACTGACAATGGCCCGGTCCTGGCCAACAAGCGCGTTCAGCAGGGTCGATTTCCCAGCGTTTGGCCGACCTGCTATTACTACACGTACTCCCTCACGAACCAGCTCTCCAAACCGGTACGACTCTAGCGCCTCGCTCAGGAGCGCGTCAGACCGTTCAAGCAGTGCCACAAGGTCCTTCCTACCGGCAAATTCGACGTCCTCGTCGGAAAAGTCTATCTCCAGCTCCGCGAGCGCACAAAAGTCGAGCAGCGACTGTCGCAGAGCCTCTAGTGCCCGGGAATACCGGCCCTGAAGGTGATTCAGCGATACCCGGTGAGCCGAAGCGGAAGTCGCATGAATCAGGTCTGCCACTGCTTCTGCCTGAACCAGATCCAGCTTGCCGTTGACGAAAGCTCGAAGCGTAAACTCCCCGGGCTCGGCCAGGCGTGCTCCTTGCTCCAGCATACTCCTGAGAATCAGGGCCGCTACATAATCTCCTCCGTGGCATGAAACCTCAACCAAGTCTTCACCCGTTGCCGAGGTCGGTGCCCGAAAGACCGTTACAACCACCTGGTCCAGCACCTCGCCGCTAGCGGACTTCCATAACCCCACGTGCGCCGTATGGCTTGGTACGTCGCGCAACCTGATCTCGCTCACAGAGCGTAACGCACAGTCGATAGCCCCGGGACCGGACAACCGGACTATGGCCAGCGCAGCATGCCCTCTTGCCGTCGCGATAGCGGCGATCGTATCCGTTGACTGCTTCGTTAATGGTGCGGCCATGTAGGGATTCGTTTCTTCGCGACTCAGACTCGGCTGCCGAATGGGTGGCCTGGATATCTACGCCCCTCTGCACGCAAGCGGCATGCCCTGTGTTTCAGCCCTGTTCCGGGAGCCTCATCCGGTAACGGAATTCAGGCTGGCTAACGCGCCCGCCACGAGGCGGTGTCGCCGCTGCGTCGCGCGTGCACCAGATGCCGTATTTTGCCTTGCCAGTTTAAAACCAACTCTCCGACCGGCCTCATTTATGTCACGCTACCCGTATTCCACCTTCATAGCCACCAGCATCCTCTGCCTGCTCCCAGCCGCCACCGGCACCTCCCAGGAGCTTCCTTCAGGTCTCTACATTCATTCGGAGATCGGTGGCCACATGGCTCCAAGCCTGACGCTCTACAGTTCAAGCACTGATGGAGGTAGCATCTGTGATCCTTTCATCAATCCCGACGCTGACAGCGCACCAGGCTGCCCTACGCAAGGCAGCGGCTGGGAGAGCAATTTTGACCCTGCCAGCGGCATACTCGCTTCGATGGCAGTTGGATTCTCCTTTGGCGGCCTCCGGACAGCGACTTTGCTCCAGGGACTCAGCCTTGAGGTGTCTTATGTGTTCCGCAGCTCCAACTACGATCAAACCTCGCCCATATTGGGCCGGGGCGGAATTGCGCGCGACAAACTCTCGAACGAGGTCGCTCAGGCGACGGAGCGTGTAAGCACCCTTGCATCATCGGCTGCGTTCCTCAATGTACGGTACGACTTGCTCCGGGCATCACGCCTGTCACCGTTTATCGGGCTTGGAGCCGGAATCTCGCGCACTGAACTTGACAACAGCCGGATTTGGGCGCGTGAACTCGACCCCCGCAATATCTCGACCGGAGCCGACTTGCCCAACGGGGACATCGTGCGAAACAATCTGGCCGGCACTGTCAGTGTGGCTCAAACATCCGCTTCTGCCGCCTTGATGGCGTACCAGTTTCAGGCAGGCATAGAATTCGCCGTCACGAAGACGTTCAGCCTGGGCCTGGCGGGCCGATACGTGCGCAGCAGCAACTTTGCCGCCGAGGACAGACTTGATCTCCTCCGAAGCCATGAGCCGCCGCCGGGCTACATGCGGCAATTGGAAACAAGCCGGTTGTCATACTTGGCCGTCGGCGTGTCTACCCGATACACGATTGGCCAGTAACAGCCGCGCAGCCGCGCGCACACTCTCTGGAGTGCGTCCGTCTGCCCCGGCCGCCTATCTGCGTCGTTTCGCGCTAGGCATCGGCTTGCCCCGACGCACTGACGGCTTCACCTTTCGAACAGGAGGCGCCTCCTTCTTGGCCTTCTCGATAGAAACATTGATCAGTTTCTGCTGGGCGGCCGTGACGACATTGTATACGAGATAATAGAGGCTGAGGCCGGAAGGCAACCGGTTGAAGACCACGAAGATTATGCCGGGCATCACGTACATAAAAATCTTTGCCTGCATACCTGTAGCCGGCATGGCCTGCATGCGCATTTGTACGATCATGGACAAGCCCATCAGGATCGTAAATCCCGCGACAAAGTCGCCGTAGAAAGGAATGGAGAAGGGCAGGTTCAAAATGGCGTCAGGTGCCGAAAGATCATTGGCCCAAAGGAATCCCTCCTGTCGGATCTCGATCGATTGTTGCAGGAATTGCCAGAGGGCAATAATGATGGGATACTGCAGCAGCATGGGCAGGCAGCTGCCGAGCGGATTCGTACCGGACTCCCGGTAGAGCTTCATTGTCGCTGCCTGCTGCTTCTGCGGGTCGTCCGGGTACTTTTCCTTGATCTCCTGCATTTTGGGCTGGAGTTCGCGCATCTTCGCCATACTCTTGTATGACGATTTGGTCAAGGGATAAAGCGCGACCTTTATCAGGATGCCGAACAGGATGATGACCAGGCCGTAGTTGGGAATGAAGTTGCTTAGCAGGCTGAAAACCGGGATGAAGACCAGCGTTGCAAGCGGCCTCGTCATCCATTCAAATGCATCCCAGCCGTAGTCAACGATTTCGTACAAATCCTCGTACTGCCTGAGTTCGCGGTATTCCAGCGGCCCCATGAAGAGGCGGTAGTTGTCCGGCGCTGTCCCCGGTCTGGGCATGAAGAGACTCGCCCGAAAATCCACATCCACGACCGGGTCGTCCGTCCTTCCAACCCGCAATCCATACAACTCGGCCTCAAGCGCCTGCGTAGGCCCGTCAGCAAGCACCGCAACGCCGAAATACTTGTTCTTTACGGCCATCCATGACACGTCCCCTCGGAGCGTGCTTTCTGCCTCTTCATCGCCCTGCAGCGTAATGCCGTCTACATCTGATCCACTTCGTGCATAAGCGCCTATCTTCGAGATCTCCTCCTTTCTGTTTCCCGGATCCTCGCTGAACGGAACAGCGCCACTCCACACCAATTCGTAGCCATCCTGGGTCTGATACGATTCCACGCCTGTCTGCTGGACCCTCAGGCCGATCTCGTAGGAACCCGCAGCGAAAGTATACTCGATGCGAAGCATGCCCTCCGCGATGGGGGTTTCAAATTCCAGACGGCTTTCTCCGCTTGCCAGGTGTATTGCTTCTGAGCCGGCATCTGACTCAAAGAACAGCCCCCGCGTGTCCAGATTCCTTCCGCCCGGAGTCTGAAACTCCATTCCCAGTGCCCCGGGACCAAGCGAATCCACCAGCTGGACCGGCGTCAGCTGGTCGAATTTCTTGTACTGCTTCAGCTCAAACGATACCAGCGTTGCACCCTTGGTTGAAAGCTGAGCGCGGTACAAGTCAGTTTCGACCGCGATCAGTCGCTCGGCGCCCTGCGTTACAATAAACGTGTCCGCTGCCAGGTCAATGGCGGCCGTGCGGACTTCGCTGACGGGCTCCTCTTCTACTGAAACGGTGTCCTCGACAGGTGTATCCACCGGCGCTGGCGGTGGTTGAAACACGGTCATCCACACGAGGAGGATGCCCATGATCAATACCGTCGCAATTACTACGTTGCGATCCACTCGCAATCCTCAGGTAACAAGGCGGGCCTGAAGCCGCCGGAGCAAAATAGCCAGGTCGCGCCGAATCCTGTAGTCTGACTGCTGAATGCTGCCCCGGAATACTACAAACAGCGCAAGCGTGCCGTCACGCGTACTTAGGAGCGCCTGGTGGTGCCGAACTACCTCTCGCATATGCCGCTTGATCCGGTTTCGGTCAACGGCACGCAGCTGCCGCCGGACCGCAAATCCCACAAGAAACGGACTGCCGCAGAAGGGTATCGTTCGGAATAGTAATCGAATACACCCTGCAGCCAGGTATTCCGAATGCCCTTTGGTAAACAGCGACCGGATCAGCGACCGACTCTTCAGACTGACGCGACGCGGCAATCCGTATGGGCCGCCCAAAGCCCGCGACGTGCTGTCCACTGACACCTGCGCTCACTTACCCAGAAATCTGTCGCTGACCGTCAGGCTCTTGCGGTTTCGGCGGCGGCGCCTCGAAATGGTCTTGCGTCCGTCCTTTGTCGCCATCCGAAGACGAAAACCGTGCTTGTTCCTTCTCTTGCGGCGACTCGGTTGATATGTCCGTTTCATTCTGTCGCTCCGATGTGGTTCGACCAGGAAATGTCAAGCCTACCAATGTACTGAATCTGACGGACAGTTCCATGGTGCGTATTGACATTCATGGACTCCCCACGTAAGTTCTCGCTCCTGCTGCCTGCGGGAATAGCTCAGTAGGTAGAGCATCAGCTTCCCAAGCTGAGGGTCGCGGGTTCGAATCCCGTTTCCCGCTCTGAGGGCGGTTAGCTCAGCAGGTTTAGAGCGTCTGCCTTACAAGCAGAAGGCCGGGGGTTCGAATCCCTCACCGCCCACCTCATTGAAGTCTCCAGGCAAGGCGGCTGACCGTCTCGTTTTCAAAGTGGACCAGTAAACGGGCAGCCTCAGAAGTATACGTCCAGCTGCCGGATGCCGTCTCGGAGGGAGTCCCGAGTGTACGAAGAACTTCGCGCTCCGCATATCCAACCCGCAGCCCTTCTGGCGCTGAATAGCGTGGTTCGGTAAGCGCCATGTACATCAAGCGCACGCCGGAAGGTGATCGGCCCAAGCCGACTTCGATGCCATAGTATTGCTGCACATCTACGGTATCGCTCTGCATGAGCGTCCTGGTCGTCTTGACGGGGTCTCCCAGACTCGCTACAAGTTCACCGGCGGAAAAGGACCTGCGCCCGCCCCTAACCACCTCATCAATAAAAGCGTTCACGTCCGCCGCCTTGATGCCACCCGCGACTTCTGCCGTCCCCGTGCACGAGACCAGCAGCCATGTGGCAACAACCGCGACTGCGCTAGCGGGCGCCAACCGGACAAGGGACCTCCGCACCGTCGTCTCCTAACGCTTTCGTCTGGCCTGCTTTTTCCGGGGCCGGGCCACACCTTCCTGCATGCGCTCGTGATAAAGATCGTCTACAAGCATTGCAAGCAACTCCGGTTGTTCCTGGACGAGTTCCTCCACCATGGGCAGGAACCGCTGTAGCCTTTCACGCTCCAGATTGCTGCGTGCCCGCATTCGCTCCTCAAGCACTTCCGTCATGCGTTCGGCCACGCGCCGGGCTACGTCCGCTTCAGTGGGCATCGTGCGCTTCATCATTTCAATGTCATACCTTGACGCTATGGAAACCAGGCGCCTTTCGTCCTCAATCGTTGAAAGCGTAATGGCCGTCCCTGCTCTGCCTGCACGGGCGGTTCGACCGGTTCGGTGAATATAGTACTCAGGATCAAGCGGAACGTCGTACTGAAAGACGTGGCTCAGTTCCGATATGTCAATACCCCGCGCTGCCACGTCCGTCGCCACCAGGAACCGAAGGCGCCGCTGCCGAAAGCGCTCCATGGCCTTTTCCCTGTGACGCTGCGGCATATCACCCGTCAATTCTGCCGCATCATAGCCGTAGTTGACCAGAAACTGATGAATGTATTCCACCTCTCGCTTCGTATTGGCGAAAATCAGCGCCGCGTCCGGATTCTCAAGTTCAATCAGGCGCGCCAAGGCGCGATCCTTTTCCATCCGGCCTACCCGGTAGTACCGGTGCTCAATCGCTTCGACGCTTACGCCGTCTGCGCTCAATCCCAGAAAAACCGGCTCGCGCAGGAACTCCTGCCCCAATGCCTGGACCTTCGGAGGCATCGTTGCGCTAAACATGCACGATTGGCGCACCACGGGCAGAAACTCTTTCAGCTTTACCATGGCCGGATAGAATCCCATGGATAGCATTTCGTCCGCCTCGTCGAGAATAAAAACGCGCAGCTCGTCAAGGTGAAACGTTCCACGAAACAGCAGGTCAAGGATGCGTCCGGGTGTACCTACCACGACATGAGAGCCCGCAGTCAGTCGCTGCGTCTGCTCCGCGTAGCCAACTCCGCCGTAAACTGTAGTGCTTCGGATCCCGGTACCAGTGGAAAGCCGCTGACACTCCGTATGCACCTGGCGCGCCAGCTCCCGCGTCGGTGTAAGCACCAGAGCCTGCGTGACCTCTGAGCCAGGGACAAGTGTGTCGAATAGCGGCAACAGGAATGCCCCCGTCTTGCCTGAGCCCGTCCTCGATTGTACTACAACGTCGCGCCCGGCAAGCACATAGGGAATCGTCCGAGACTGTACCGGCAGCAGATGCGCCCAGCCGCTGGTGCTGAACGCTGCCCGCACACTATCCGGCAGTGTATCAAGAGTCGCTTCCGGCAGCTTTCGATCTTGTTCGAAGCCTTCCCGGCCGATTCTCTCGGCGCGTTCTTTTCGCTGCGCTCCCGCCGTCAGGTCCAGAAACCTGCGGAACTGCCTGTCAGACATGGCGGCGCCTACATTGCAATGCCACCGTCCACGTTTAGTACGTGGCCCGTGACATAGTCAGCGGCACCTGACGCCAAGAACAAAACCGCAGCTGCCACCTCCCGGGCCTCGGCCGCCCGGCGGAGCGGAATGCGGCTTAGCATCGCGTCGCGCGCCTTTTCCGAAATCGCTTCCGTCATTTCTGTCAACACAAAGCCCGGCGCAACGGCATTGACCGTAATGCCGCGTCCTCCCAATTCCTTGGCCAAGCTCTTTGTAAAGCCGACAATTCCCGCCTTGGAGGCCGCGTACGCGGTCTGGCCGGCGTTTCCGGTCAGACCCACTACGGACGACAGGTTAATGATCTTGCCCCTGCGCCTCTTCACCATCGGCAGATAGACTGCCTTGCAGAAGTTGAACACGCTCTTGAGATTCGTCTCCAGGACACTGTCCCAATCCCCTTCCGACAGGCGAAGGACCAGGTTGTCCCGCGTAATGCCCGCGTTATTTACCAGCACGTCTATGCAGCCCCAGGCATCCACCACACTGTCGACGGTGCCTTGCGCCGAAGCCAACTGGCCTCCGTCCCCCTGGAATTGGAGCACCCGCCCGCCTCCTGCCTCAATCCTGGCCTTCAGTGCCTGAGCTGCATCGGCAGACGAGCGGTACGTAAAGGCCACGCTCGCTCCCTGGTCGGCAAATGCCTGAACGATGGCACGTCCGATACCCCTTGTACCACCGGTCACCAAAACCACCTTGTCAGAAAAAGTCATGGTTCTTCTATCTGGAATTAGGCTCTCGCTATGGCCGCGACGTCTTCCGCGACTCCGACACTCTGACTGACAACACCACGGCCCAGCGTGCGCCGTACCAGACCAATAAGCACGCGGCCTGGCCCCACTTCGACGAATCTCTCCGCACCGTCATCCCGCATCCTCCGGAGTGTCTGGCTCCACAATACGGGGGCGGTGAGCTGGCCAAGCATCGCATCAAGAATCTCCGCGGGCGACTGCGTTGGAGCGGCCGTAACATTGAGGTAGACGGGCCACTTCGGACGCCCCAGCCTGAGCTTTGCCAATTCGGAGGCGAACTCGCGCCGAGCAGGTTCCATTAGCGGTGAGTGAAACGCCCCGCTGACGGCAAGCGGTACAACCCGTCGAACTTGCCGGCTTAGTGCGAGCTGCATTAGGCGCTCAACCGCCTTTTGGTCCCCCGACACCGCTATTTGTCCAGGTGCGTTATAGTTGGCTGCGACAACTTCCGCGTCGTGGCCCGAGGCTTCCTCGCATAACCCCTGGACTCCGCGTTCATCCAGGCCCAGGACTGCCGCCATTGCACCCGGCCGTCGCGTGCCCGCCCGCGCCATGGACTGCCCGCGGAATTGTACGAGCTTCAGGCCCACCTCAAAGTCTATCGCATCCGCGCCGCATAGCGCCGTTATTTCTCCCAGGCTGTGACCGGCAACCATGTCCGGCGCGTGTCCGGTGCTTTGCAAGACACGCAGCGTCGCCACAGAGTGCGTAAAAACCGCCGGTTGCGTGATATCGGTGGACTTGATAGCCTCCTTGTCCTGTCCGAAACACAACGCCGACAGTCCGAAGCCCAGAACGCGGTCAGCCGTGTCAAATACCTCCCGGGCTGCACCGTACGACTCATATAGATCGCGGCCCATTCCCGCGTACTGCGAACCTTGGCCGGGAAAAACGAAGGCGGATCGCATGAACCAGTAACCGAACTAAGGCTGCGCCTGCGACGCCGGAACCACCCTGCTAGGCTCCGCTGCCACGGCTGCACCGTCGTAGGCCCACTTGAGGTACGTAGCTCCCCACGTATAGCCGCCACCAAAGGCGGCCAGAACGATGTTGTCTCCCTTGCGCAGCTGGTGCTCCCAGTCGTGCAGACACAAGGGTATTGTGGCCGCCGTCGTATTACCGTACCGTGAAATATTGAGCATCACCCGATCATTTGTAATTCCCATCCGCCTCCCGACGGCATCAATGATGCGTTGATTTGCCTGGTGCGGCACCAGAAAGCGGACATCCTCGCCGGAAAGTCCGTTACGCGTCATCACTTCCTCCGCCACGTCCGCCATGCCCTCGACCGCGACCTTGAATACTGTCCGTCCGTCCTGATGCAAGTAGTGCATCTTTTTGCGCACTGTATCCAGCGTGGGCGGCCGAAGGCTGCCTCCGGCTGGCATGCAAAGCGATTGCCAGTTCCGTCCGTCGCTGTAGAGTACGGAGTCAATCAGTCCATTCCCGTCCGGACTCGCTTCGAGGAGAACAGCTCCCGCACCATCACCAAACAGGACGCATGTGCTGCGATCGGTATAGTCCACAATGCTCGACATCTTGTCCGCGCCAATGACCAGCACCTTTGCACAGCGACCGCTCTCTACGAATGTGGCCCCGGTATTCAGTGCGAACAGGAAGCCGCTGCAGGCCGCGGACAGATCAAATCCCCAGGCCCGCCTGGCGCCAAGCTCTGCCTGAACCAAACAGGCGGTCGCCGGAAAGGACATATCAGGTGTCACCGTAGCCACAATGATGACATCCAGTTCTTCGGGACCAAGCCCTCGCTTGCGCAACGCATCCCTGCCTGCACGCGCCGCCATATAGGACGTTGCCTTGTCTTTGTCCCATAGAATGCGCCGCTCGCTGATACCGGTTCTGGTGCGAATCCACTCGTCGGTGGTGTCCACAAAGCGCAGCAAGTCCTCATTGGTCAGTCTCTCCTCAGGCAAGAAATGCCCGACAGCTGTAATGGAAGCTCTCGTCATTTGACTTGGCGTCGCGGGCTCCGTGCCTTCACTTGCTGATTAACTGCCGGAACGCGGCGACAGCTCTGCGGCAATCGTCTGGCTCATGTTCAACGCCGCGGCACGCGCCGCCATCAGTATACATCGTTCAACCGCGCGCGCCGTTGAACGACCATGCATGATGAAGACGGTGCCATCAATACCCAATAGGGGTGCGCCGCCGCCGTACTCCTCCGGATTGAAACGTGCAGCCAATCCCTCAAAAATGCTGTCAATCGACCTGGCCACCTCCTCGCCGATGCCGAGCCGGTCGATTTCCTGCCTCGCAAGGGCCGGCAATGCCGTCATTATGCTCTCGCCCAGTTTGAGGATAACATTGCCAACGAATCCATCACAAACTACCACGTCTGCGCCATGATGCAGTATGTCCCGACCTTCCACGTTGCCCACAAAATGTACGTTGCGCGCGCCTGCGAACAATGCGTTGGCAGCCTTTACCAACTCATTTCCCTTGCCGGGTTCCTCACCAACACTGAGCAGGCCGACTCTCGGATTGTCCATTCCCATCAGCAGACGACAATACGCGGAACCCATTTGCCCAAACTGCAGAAGGTGCTCCGCCTTGCTATCCATATTCGAGCCCACATCCAGCAGCAGGCATACCCCGCTGGTCGTTGGATAGTACGAGGGAAGTGTGGGCCTTGCCACGTGCGGCAAGCGCCCGAGAATGAATAGAGACGCCGCGACTGTCGCTCCCGTATTGCCTGCACTGAGGAAAGCGTCCGTCCGACCTCTTCGATGGTCACGCAGTCCAACATGTATGGAAGACTGCCTTTTCGTACGGACAGCTGCAACCGGCGGCTCACCCATCCCAATTACTTCAGGAGCATCCACGACCTGGATGCCGTTGCCGCCTCCCTTCGGCAGAATCTGCTGCAGGCAGGACTGCTGGCCGTAGAGCACGACCTGCAGGGGGGCAGGGCTGCTCTGCAGAGCGAGCAACGCCCCCTCCACAACTACGTAGGGGGCATCGTCTCCACCCATTGCGTCTACGGCAACGCGAGTAGCCATCCGAGCTTAGCCAGAGGTCGAGGCAGGCGGCACGGCAATCACCAATGTATTACAGCAAACAGAATCCAGTGGCAATTCCCGGTTCCCAGAAACCTCACACGCCTATAGCTGCTCCTCTGCCTCCAGTATCTGCCGGCCCCGGTACAGGCCGCAGCTGGGGCAAACACGGTGCCGGAGCTTGGCGCCTCCACAATTCGGGCACTCCATGGTACCTGGCTTGCTCAGGCTTCCGTAATACACGCTCCTGCGCTTTGCTGTACGCGATTTCGAGTGTTTTCGCTTGGGATTGGCCATGTCTAGGTTGCTCCGCTTTCAGTATGAGAATGCATTCTCTCGTATGCTCAGTAGTGTTTCCCAACGGGCATCAACTCCACTTTCGGGGCCGCCAAACACGGTCTGGATGTCCAGGCTGGCTGCCGCGGGCGACACCTTCCGCACCGGGATAGCCAGCAGAATCGTGTCGCGCACGATGGCGGTCACGTCAATAGTCTTGTCATGCACGCCAAAATAGTGCACTTCATCGTGGCTATCGTCGACTACACCGTTTGCGCTCGCGGACGAGGCCATAAACAGGACAGAGCACGAACCATCGACGGGCCACCTGAATTCTTCCAGTGTCCGGTCACAGATCAATGAAGCCATCGCTTGTGCCCGTACCTGTACTTCCACGTTGCCTCCGGCCGGCTCCGCACGTATCTCTACCTGTAAGTCTGCAAACTGGCCGGGATCAAGACCCAGCGTTTTCGCTTCGGGCCGGCACGAGTACTTCGCAGGAACACCCAGTTCAATCCTCAGCATGCTCTCCGATCCGGCGGGTTTTCCCACTGTAGTCTATTTCTATTGTCTCTATTGGCTGGTTGTTCCGATGTCCGGCAGCTGCCACCCTGGCTGTTCCCAGGGCTTTCTCCAATTCTCCCCGACATTGACGGCGCAATTGCCTTGACACCGTGCCCTTCATTCCTGTAGATTCCTGCGTAACATTCCGTTAACGCGCAACTGACGATCTGCCTCTGCCGGCAACCCAACACCGCTCGCCGTGGACAAGTTGTGGACAAGCCGGGCTTGGGCATCAAGTAACGCCAGAACAGGGATCCGAAGATTCCGACAGATTCTCATGAATCGGGCGTAAGTAGAGCAATTACAGGTATTTATGGGGTTGGCTGGTCGCACCTTTGCTCGCGAGGTACCCTACGGGGCTACCCGACGTACCGGCCAAGCACCTCATAACCTTTGTGAATAACTCAACCCTGGACTATCGGCAGGTGGCGACCATGCCGTATCAGAAGTTGGAAAGCCCTTCGCTGCACACAGCGCCGGTTTGCTATCTCAGCCAGAGGCCAAACCGCTAGCGCCAACCTGAATCGCCTACAAACGGGCGGCCAATTCTCTGACAAACAGACACCAACTCGTCTCGAAGCCAAGTTTGCCGATGAACGACTCAGCGGAAGCCCTCTGGCAGGCCTGCCTAGACATCATTCGGGACAACGTTAGCGTCCAGAGTTTCAGAACCTGGTTCGAGCCGCTGAAAGCGGTCAGTTTTCAATCGGATGGCGAACTGCATAAGTTGACGGTCAAGCTTCCGAGCCGGTTCTACTACGAGTGGCTGGAAGAGCACTATTTTGCCCTCCTTCAAAAGACCTTGACGAAAGTACTTGGCCCCGGCGGCCGTCTGTACTACGACATCGTGATAGAACGTCTGGACGAAGGCGATGCCTCCATGCTGTTGCCGCCACGGACCCAG
This sequence comes from Rhodothermales bacterium, assembly GCA_965207385.1. Taxonomy (GTDB): domain Bacteria; phylum Bacteroidota; class Rhodothermia; order Rhodothermales; family Bin80; genus CAZXEU01. The sequence continues at coordinate 525,268 of CBDBLZ010000021.1, read as the reverse complement.
GCCTATGCCCCTTCGCCTCGGCATAAGGAGCCAGGACCCGTTGAGCCCAAGACCGGATTGGCCTTCGGAGAGCCCATTGAAAGCGGCGAGGTCGACTGCCGGCTCAATGCCACCTACACATTCGAGAACTTTATTGAAGGTGACTGCAACAGGCTCGCCCGCAGCGCTGCATTGGCCATTGCCGAGAACCCGGGGGCCACTGCGTTCAACCCGTTTCTCATATACGGCGGCGTAGGCCTCGGCAAAACCCATCTGGTCCATGCAATAGGAAACAGGATCAGGGCAGGAATCGGCGATCGCGCCATTCTCTACACTTCCAGTGACCGCTTTACCAATGAGTTTCTGAGTGCGCTTCAGCACAACAGAGCACGCGAATTCTCCCAGTTTTATCGCGGCATTGATGTATTGATAATCGACGATGTGCAGTTTTTCGGCCGCAAGGAGAAGACGCAGGAGGAGTTCTTTCACATCTTCAATGACCTCCATCAGATCGGAAAGCAGATCGTGTTGTCTGCCGACCGGCCGCCCCGCGACATAGACGGCATTGAAGATCGGCTGCTTTCGCGCTTCCAATGGGGCCTGACCGCCGACTTGCAGGCCCCGGGGCTTGAGACGCGCATGGCCATTCTGAACCGGAAGGCCTCGGACGACGGCATTGAGTTTCCTCCGGAGGTTATCGAATTCATCGCCCATAACGTCAAAAACAACATACGCGAGCTAGAAGGAGCCCTCATTCGTCTGTTGGCCCATGCCACGTTGCACGACGAGGAGATAAATCTGGCAATGGCAAAAAGCATCCTCAAGGACTTGATCAAGGAGTCTCGCGTCTCGCTTACGATAGATCAGATACAGGCGATTGTGTGCGAGTACTTTAATCTGGACCAGGATCTGGTCAGGGCCAAGACCAGGAAACGGGAAGTGGTTCAAGCCCGTCAACTGGCCATGTATTTTTCCAAGGAATTGACCCACCATTCGCTAAAGACTATCGGATTGCAGTTTGGGGGACGCGATCACTCTACGGTAATCCACGCCAATCGCACCGTTAACGATCATCTGGAGACCGATCCAAAGTATAGAGACATGGTTCAATCCCTAAGGCAGCAGCTCGACCTGCGGAGTCGGTAGGGATCCAAAGCTCGCTGGCATCGTACGTCTCCGGCAATTGTCGGCTTCCATGAGATTTACGACTTCAAGCGCAACACTCAAAGAAGCCCTGAGCTCTGTTGCGGGTGCCTTGCCATCCAAGACGAGCATGACCATTCTAGAGTGTGCGTTGCTCGAACGCGACGGGGACCGCCTGTGCCTTAGTGCGACGGATCTGGACGTTTCTGTCATCAAGCGCATCGACGTACACCACGAGACCGACAACGGCATCGACCGCATTGCCGTGCCTGCCCGTCGGCTCCTGGATACCCTGCGCGCCCTGCCGGAATTGCCTGTCACCTTTGTTTCGGATGCCGAGTTTCGCCTCTCACTAAAGACGGACCAGGGTGTATACCGTATGGCGGGTTATGACGGAGCCGATTATCCGGCTCTACCCGAGCTCTCCGACGGCGAGCACATTGAGACTACGGGCGCCGTGTTGCGCAGGGCATTGGCCATGACAAGCTTTGCGGCCAGCACGGACAGCTCACGCATCGCGATGACGGGCATCTGTTTTCAGATTGACCCTGACCGGGGCCGCGCCGTGGCTACCGATGGCCACAGGCTCGTCAAGTTCACGCTAGATGCCCTTACCAGCCCCCGGGCTGTTCAGTTTGTCGTTCCCAGCAAGGCCTTTTCACTGGCTGCGCGCGTGGCCTCGGCCGGACCTTGCGGCATAGTAGTGGGAGCGGATCACGTTTCCTTTGACTATGGTGACGCGCGTGTGTTTGCGCGTCTGATCGACGCCCGATATCCCAATTACGAGGCCGTTATCCCCCGGGAGAATGACAAGCGCTGCGTAGTGCATCGGCAGAGCCTTTTGTCTGCCATTCAGCGTGCAAACCTGTATGCTTCGCAGACAACCCGGCAGATTCGCTTGCATTTTGCGGACGACTCTCTGGAAGTGTTGGCCGAAGACCTTGAGCGCGCCAGCGAGGCACGGGAATCGGTCGTATGCGAATATGACAAGGAAGTCCTTCTGATGGCATTCAATGGCGAATACCTGGTAGAAGTCCTCAGGCATCTTGAATCTGAACATGTGGCGTTCGATCTCGGCCACAGGGACCGGGCGGGCATCGTTACGCCAGTTGAGCAAACGGACGGGGAAGAGGTTATGATGCTCATCATGCCGGTCATGCTTAATACTTACGCATAGCCTTAATCGATTCTTCGCTGAACTATTTGTTCGCTGTCAGCGTTTTACCGGTCTATGCCGTTAAATCGCCCTACCGTCATGGACATCCGCAGCTACAGGACGCATAGCGTCCGTTCGGCCGACATACGGCGTTCCTGGTATGTGGTAGATGCCAATCAACAGATCGTTGGTCGACTGGCTTCAAGAATTGCCTCGGTATTGCGGGGCAAGCACAAGCCATCGTATACGCCGCATGTTGATACTGGCGACTACGTAATCGTAGTCAATGCCGACAAAGTGCGATTTACGGGCAAGAAGGAGACGGACAAGCTCTACTTCAGTTATAGCGGCTATCCGAGTGGCCTGAAGTCGCGTAGCGCTTTTCAGATGCGCGCAAGGAAACCGGAGCATATCGTGCGGCACGCAGTCAAGGGTATGCTTCCCAAGGGCCGGTTGGGTCGAAGCATGCTCAAGAAGCTCAAGGTCTACGCAGACTCCGCTCACCCCCACACTGCACAGCAACCCCAGGTTCTCGAGTTTTAATTCAGCAAATCCATGGCATCTGTGACCCAATCAAGTGCTGTTGGCCGACGCAAGACGTCTACAGCGCGGGTGTATGTACGTCCGGGAACCGGTCAGGTGCTCATAAACCGGCGTCCTCTCGAAGCGTATTTCCAACTGACGACCAGGCAGCGCACCGTCTTGTCGCCCCTTGCCGTGACAGAGACAACCGGTTCCGTTGATGTGTTGGTAAATGTTCATGGAGGCGGTCTGACTGGTCAGGCGGAGGCCATCAGTCTTGGCATTGCCCGGGCACTGGTCAAGTCCAGTGAAGATCATCGTCCGCCGCTACGGGCTGCGGGCTTGCTAACGCGTGATCCGCGGATGGTCGAGCGCAAGAAGTATGGCCAGCCGAAGGCACGCAAGCGTTTCCAGTTTTCGAAGCGTTAACGAATCCCTCTTCTCCATACCACCTGATGGCCAGCGGGGTGCCCAGCCGGGTTGAGCCGGTCAAACGACGGTGGTAGACGACCAACCCCAATCCAAGGATTTATGGAATCTCTCGCTCCCGCAGTTGACCCCGTTTCGCCACCCAGCCAGCATCACCGCGTGCAGCTGGAAGACCTGCTCCGGGCCGGCACGCATTTCGGACATCTTTCCAGCCGCTGGAATCCGAAGATGCGGCCGTACATCTTCATGGAGCGCAATGGCATCCACATCATAGACCTGGTACGAACACAGGAGATGCTGGACGCGGCGGCAAACGTGGCAGCGCGTTTCGCCAAGCAAGGCAAGCACATCCTGTTCGTCGGTACCAAGAAGCAGGCCAAGGAAACGGTGCGACAGTGCGCGCAGGACTGCAACAGCCCCTACGTTGTTGAACGCTGGCTGGGTGGCACACTCACAAACTTCCAGACTATTCGCCAGAGCATCCGGCGCATGGAAGACCTGGTCAAGATGGAAAAGGACGGGACGCTCGACCAGCTCAAGAAGAAGGAACGCCTGATGAAAGGGCGGGAAAGGTTAAAGCTTGAGCGCAACCTGAGCGGCATTGCGGAGATGGCACGGATGCCCGGTGCGCTGTTTGTGGTTGACATCAGGCGCGAGCATATTGCCGTTGCCGAAGCACGCAAACTCGGCATTCCGGTGATTGCCATGGTTGACAGCAACTGCGATCCGGATCTGGTCGATTACGTCATACCGTGCAACGATGACGCATTCAAGTCCATCAAGGTTGTCACAACTGCCATTGCGAGTGCGATCAGCGAAGGGCGCAAGCAACGTGAGATCGAACAGGCAACCCGAAAACTCGAGCAAGCTAAGCAGCAGGGCAAGTGACCCGGATCGCTTCCTGCTACAGTACCATGCCAATTACCGCCAAAGATGTAAAGCGGCTTCGGGACATGACCGGAGCGGGGATGATGGACAGCAAGCGCGCCCTGCAGGAAACGGGCGGCGATTTTGAGCAGGCCATAGATCTCTTGCGCAAGAAAGGGCAAAAGGTTGCCGCAAAACGTGCAGATCGTGAAGCCAATCAGGGCCTGGTCATCGCGCAGGTGTCTGAAGATGGCAAGAGAGGGATTCTCGTCGAGGTCAACTGTGAGACTGATTTTGTTGCGCGCAATGACGAATTCTCATCATTCGCGCACTCCGTCGGGGAGGCTATCCTAAGCGAGTTTCCGGCCGACATGGACGCACTCTTCGCTCTGCCTGTTCGCGCCGGGAGGTCGGTCCGGGAGGTGCTCACCGAATTGACCGGTACCATAGGGGAAAAGCTGAGCATTCGGCGGTTCGCTGCTCTTGACAGTCAGAGTGGCCGGATCGTCCCGTACTCGCATCCGGGTGCCCGACTCGGCGTACTTGTTGAGATTGCCGGGGACCAGGGACTTGAAACAACGGGACGGGACATCGCCATGCAGGTGGCCGCGCTTGATCCCATTGCCGTAGTACGCGACGAGATACCGGAACGCGTGCGAGTGAAGGAGCTTGAAATAGCCCGCGAGGCCGCCCGACTGGAGGGAAAGCCGGAAAGGATTATCGACCGCATTGCGCAGGGCAAACTGGAGCGCTATTACAAGGACCACGTTCTTGTCGAGCAACCGTTTGTCAAGGACGCCTCCGTGCGGGTCCGTGAGGTACTTGCGAGGGCCGGGGCGCAAGTCCTGAATTTTGTCCGGTACGCACTGGGAGGCTGAGCCAACCGCATCTGTTGCCGCAGGGACGAGGGTGTCCGTTAGTGTGGTGCTCCCTTGGCCTACCGCCGAATTCTGCCAAATCTGCGCGGTGTGGCCACCCCGGAATCGCGCAATCACTGCACAGACCTTGGCAAGCCTGCAAATTCGAAGCATTCGCTCCATCAGGCGATGCCATGGCATCCCGGAGTGCCCCGGAGCAGCCAGGCGCGGAAACACGGCTGCCGTCCAGCACACATCTGAGGCAGATTGCTGCGCCAATGATCTTATGCCGCGCATTCCGGCGGCAGCTCCCAACTCAGATTGGGTATTGCCGGTGCGCACCGGGCTCTTGTTACCGTTACTTCCACACCAGTCATAGCCAATCGCGGCCGAGGCGACGGCAACAGCGACCTCAGGAGGTTCGTGTACCCGCCCCAAGGCTGCGCTGGCAGCCCAAGACGCCTTCCGGCCGTGCCCCTGCTTCGCGGATCAGGTCGCTGCCAGGCCGTCACAGGAGCCTCAGCTGCCCTTCAACGTACTTGGCATACATGCGGGGGACAGCTTTCTGCTGATTCAACGGGGAAGCGCTGTCAGGACCTGCATCCGCTGGGATGGGCCCCGCGTCTTGAGCATCAGGGACTTACCACTGAGACGAAGACATGCTGGACGAGCTTTTGGAGTTGATCCTCGACGACGCGCGTGACCATATGGCTCGGTCCATAAGTCACCTCAAGGCAGAACTGCAGGCCATTCGTGCAGGACGGGCCTCGCCTTCCATGCTTCAGACTGTTCGCGTCAATTACTACGGTAGTTCCACCCCCTTGAACCAGTTGGCTACGGTGAATGCACCGCAGCCGGATCTGCTGGTCGTATCTCCCTGGGACGCTTCTGCGCTGAAGGCCATCGAGCAGGCCATCATTGCCAGCAATCTTGGCCTCAATCCCTCCAATGACGGAATACTAATCCGCGTGCCTGTGCCTCCACTCACCGAAGAGCGCCGACGCAGTCTCGCCAAATCGGCTCGGACGCTAGGAGAAGCCGCAAAGATAGCCATTCGGAATATTCGGCGTAACGCCAAGGATGACATCAAGTCTACCCAGCAAGAAGAGAATCTCTCAGAAGACATGCGCTATCTTGCCGAGGACAGACTCCAGGACCTTACGAAGGAATATGTTGGCACGGTGGACGGGATCCTCTCCCGCAAGCAAGAGGAAATAATGGAGGTGTAATCGTACGCGCAACAGTAATGGGAGAGGTGCCGGAGTGGCCGAACGGGCTCGCCTGGAAAGCGAGTGTACCTTTGACGGGTACCGAGGGTTCGAATCCCTCCCTCTCCGCAGAATTGACTGGCACGTGGTGCGCCAGGGCAGGCGCACCCTTGACTAGAATACCGGCTCATTGCGTGCTCTGCGATACCTGCGCCAAGCGTGGAATTCCTGTTTGAAGCAATCTCTTCTTCAGAGCGCCGTTGCGACGGAATGTTCACCGCAGTCACGCTTCGGCGGCGCACCGCCAAGTGCATTCCTGCCCGCAGCCCATTTTGAAAGCCAGCGCTCCCCATTGCGGCTTGCGTCGGCTTCCGGTCGTGCCCGTTACCAGCGCTGTCTCCAGTCCGGCAGGCTTCCGGTCGCGCCTAACGATTATCACCTATGCAAATGGCCGTTCGGACGGTTATTCTGACTGCGCCCAGCGGAGCGGGAAAAACGACACTTGCGCGACGCCTTATGAATGCGGTCCCGCGACTTGGATTCTCTGTCTCGGCAACTACCCGGACTCCCCGCAAGGGCGAGCGCGCCGGCCACGCCTATCATTTTGTGTCCGAAACCGAATTTCGCCGATTGATAGCCGCCGATTCACTGATAGAATACGAGGAGGTATATCCGGGCCTGTTCTACGGCACGCTCCGCGCATCTGCCGAGAGGGCGACGCCGCAACGGCCACTACTGTTCGATGTCGACGTGCGTGGCGCTCTCTCGCTGAAGGAATACTTCGGACCGGACAGCCTTGCGCTCTTCATTCGTCCGCCTTCGCTCCAGAAACTCGAGGAGCGGCTTCGGTCCCGGGGCACGGAAACGGCCGCGTCGCTTCAAATGAGGCTGGACCGGGCAGCCAGTGAAATGCGTTACATGCATCACTTTGACGCCGTTCTGGTAAACGACAACCTGGAGCGAGCCGCCTCCGAGCTGATTTCCCTTGTTGCCTCCCGGCTTTCGTAGGTCACATGGTCTCATCTGCGACACCCCTATACGGGCACAGGCTTGTGCTTGGCGTTACTGGCAGCATCGCCGCATACAAAAGTGCAGAGCTGCTCAGGCTGCTCGTAAAGGACGGGGCCGACGTACAAGTGGTCATGTCGCGGGAAGCTGCCCGTTTCATCGGCCCGCTCACCATGGCCACGCTATCCAAACGCCAAGTGCTCAGCGAGCTCTTTCCGGATACGGATGCGGCATCCTCCTGGACGCAGCATGTCAGTCTGGGCCTGTGGGCGGATCTGATTGTGATCGCTCCGGCAACTGCGCAAACCATCGCCCGCCTCGCCCACGGATTTGCCGACACGCTCCTGGCCGCCTCTGTTCTCTCAGCCCGGTGCCCTGTCCTGGTGTGTCCCGCCATGGATCGGGATATGTATGCGCACGCGGCCGTGCAGGCCAATCTGGATGTTTTGCGCTCCTTCGGCTATCGAGTCCTGCCCGCCGCGCATGGAGAACTGGCCAGCGGTCTGACCGGTCAGGGTCGCCTCCCGGAGCCGGATACCGTACTTGATGCGATCTCCTCGTTGCTCGGCGGCGAGACTCCCCTCTCGGGACGCACGGCCCTCGTTACGGCCGGTCCGACGCGCGAGCCGCTGGATCCCGTGCGTGTGCTTACCAACCATTCCACCGGGGCCATGGGCTACGCTCTGGCGCGAGCCCTGGCGCGTCGCGGGGCACAGGTTACTCTCGTCAGCGGGCCGACGGCTCTCAACCCGCCTCGCCGCATAAAGACGGTTTCTGTCTCAACCGCTGAAGATATGCGCCAGGCCGTACTCCAGCACGCGGCAGCCGACATTGTCATCATGGCCGCCGCCGTCTCCGACTTCGCAGCTGCCCAGGCGGCAGAGCAGAAAATAAAGAAACAGAGTGACGTCCTGCAGCTCACGCTCCGCAGGACACCCGATATCCTTCAGGAACTGGGACGGCGCAAGAATTCAGATCAGGTGTTGGTCGGCTTTGCCATGGAGACCGAAAATGGACTGAAGCATGCGCGCAGTAAGCTGCAGGAGAAGAATCTTGACTGGATTGCGCTCAATTACACTAACCGACCCGGCGAGGGATTCGGCACAGGTACAAATCGCATTACCCTGCTGAGCCGCGCAGGCGCCAAGATCGAAATCCCGACTATGGAGAAGGACAAGGTCGCCGAGGCCCTTCTGGAGTCCATCTTCTCCGCTCCGGCCTGAGACTCTGTGGATTGCGTGTGCACAATTGGCGCATAACTATTGCCGGATCGTAGCATCGGCGCCTTGTTAGCCGGCTTGAAGGTCAGGTATTTTCCTGATAGTCTTGAAAGCCTATTGGGATGCCGCTCTTGGAGGCCTTGAGGGAAGCTCTCAGCCAGGAGATCGCCGTGCAGGGGACTGTGATTCCCCGGCAGGACAACGGATTTGCCGGGAAGGTGGAGACCCTGATCCCGGTGGATTCTCCTCTTCACCGAATGAAGTCGCTTGAGGAAGTACAATTGTACGTCGAAAACACCGTGCTGACCGGCATAGACGAAAAGCGGAAGAACGCCGTCCTCGGCGAGGGCAACCCGCGAGCAAACCTGGTGATCATCGGAGAAGCCCCCGGTGCGGAGGAAGACCGCACGGGCCGCCCCTTCGCCGGAAGGGCGGGACAGCTTCTGACCAAGATTCTGGCTGCCATACGCTTTAGTCGAGAGGAGGTATACATTACCAACATCCTGAAGAGTCGCCCGCCGAACAACCGCGATCCAAGACCCTTGGAGATTGCGGCTCACCTTCCGGTTCTATGCAAGCAGCTCGCCGTCATCAGGCCCGTGGTCGTGCTGTGCGTCGGCAGAATAGCCGGCAGCTGTTTGCTCGGCATGCGCTCCAGTCTCGGCGCAATGCGTGGCAAGATTCATGATTTCCACGGGATCCCGCTGGTGGTGACGTATCACCCGGCGGCACTTCTGCGCAATCCTCAGTGGAAACGGCGTACCTGGGAGGACGTGCAAATGCTGCGGCGCGTGCATGACGAGCACGCGGCAAGCTAAGCCTGCTTGCTACATGACCCCGAATAGCCGAAACGCTCCGCACGCGGATGAACGCCTGGCTGCTGTCGCGCGTCCTTCCGCACACCGGGTGCCGCCTCAGGCTGTCGAAGTGGAAAAGGCCATTCTCGGCGCCATGCTCCTTGAGCACGGCGCAATTCCGCGGGCCATCGAAGTTCTGGTGCCGGACGCCTTCTACCGGCCTGAGCACGAGAGAATTTACCAAGCCGTTCTGGGCCTGTTTGAGGCAGGAAGCCCCGTAGACTTGGTAACGCTGGCCGAGGAACTGCGGCAACGCGAGCAGCTTGACGCGGTAGGAGGCGAGTACTACCTGGCAGAGCTCGCCGGCGGCGTTGCTTCCGCCGCCAACGTTGAATACCACTCCCGCATAATTTCCGAGAAGGCCGTACTGCGGAAGCTGATCAGCACCATGACGCAGCGCATCGCAGAGGCCTATGACAGCGGCGCCGACGCCTTTGAGCTCCTGGACAATGCCGAAAGCGACATATTCGGCATATCCGAGACGCAACTGAGGCGCGGTGCGAATTCGCTCAAGAGTGTCCTGAAGGAAACACTAACCCACCTGGAGTCCATTCACGGCCGTCGCGGCGGCATCACGGGTGTGCCCAGCGGCTTTCCGCACTTGGACGATATCACCGGTGGGTGGCAGAATTCCGACCTCATCATCATTGCAGCGCGGCCCTCGATGGGAAAGTGTCTCGCGCACGACACCGGGATCCTGCTGTCGGACGGCTCGGTCCGGTCCATTGCCGATATCTGCGCTACGCAGCAGGCGGAAGTGCTTACGCTGGGCGATTGCGGCCGCTTTGTCACTGCGCAGCCGTCCGATTTCATCTTTGACGGCCTGAAGCCCGTATTCCGCGTCACGACGCGACTCGGCCGGCAAGTGGACACCACGCTGACGCATCCGTTCTTGACCCCTCACCGGGACTGGCTGCCGCTCTCCGCATTGCGCCCCGGCGACAGTATTGCCGTTCCGCGCCGCCTTCCGGTATTCGGCTCGGAGCGCCGGGATACGCAGTACATCGAAGCCGTTGCCCAATCGCTGGTCTGTGTGCCTGCCGGTCAGCACGCCGGCTCCGTGCAGGGCCGCGTCGCCGGCCTTCCCGAGTCAATCCACAAACTGCACGAGGAGAGTCTGGCACAATTCCTTCGCCAATTGCTGGCACAGGCCGACGGAGGTTGTTACCTGGAGTTTGCCAATAACCGAACAGCGCGCCAGATCCAGCATCTGCTTGTTCGCTTCGGGGTTTTGTCCCGCGTATGGCAGGATGGCCGACTCCAGGTGGTAGAGGGGGACGCCGGCGCTTCGCCGAGTGCAGGAGGGGACGTGTACTTCGACCCCATTTCTTCGATTGATGCCTTGGGCGTCAAGCCGGTTTACGATCTAACAGTCCCCGTTACGCACAATTTTGTCGCAAACGACGTCTGTGTGCACAATACGGCGCTTGCCCTGAATTGCGCCCGTAATGCTGCGCTGCACCGGGACAGACCGACTGGCGTTGCCGTCTTCTCCCTGGAAATGAGTGCCCAGCAACTTGCCCAGCGCCTTCTGACGTCCGAGGCGCGCGTTGATGCGCAGGCAGCGAGAACAGGTCGCTTGTCCACAGAAAGCTGGCGCGAGCTGGCCCGCGCTGCTGGCCGACTAAATGACGCCCCTATTTTTGTTGACGATACTCCCGGGCTTGGCATTCTCGAACTTCGCGCAAAATGCCGGCGCCTGAAGGCGGAGCACAATATCGGACTCGTACTGGTGGACTACCTGCAGCTCATGCAAGCCGCAATGGGCGCTAATCGCCAGGCAAACCGGGAACAGGAGATTGCCCAGATTTCCCGCTCCCTTAAATCCCTCGCCAAGGAACTTGACATTCCTGTTATCGCGCTTAGCCAGCTCAATCGGTCTGTTGAGACGCGCGGCGGTGACAAGCGGCCTCAGCTGTCCGACCTGCGTGAAAGCGGATCCATCGAGCAGGACGCGGACGTGGTTGCCTTCATATATCGTCCGGAGTACTACGGCATACTCACCGACGACAAGGGGCAGTCAACGGAAGGCATTGCCGAACTCAACGTTGGAAAGCAGCGCAATGGCCCCACCGGCACGGCGACGCTCGCCTTCGTCCGCAAGTATGCCGTCTTCGAGAACCTCTTGCCGTTCCAGGCTGAATCCCTGCCGGCGGCCGGCAATGTCCCCAAGCTTGCGGAGGACAACCCTTTCTGAGCTGGAGGTGACGGGCGGATTCGAACCGCCGTACAAGGCTTTGCAGGCCTCTGCCTAACCACTCGGCCACGTCACCGTAGATGTGCGCGCCCGGCAGGACTCGAACCTGCAACCTGCGGATTCAGGTTTGTGCCGGTTTCCCGGCTCCCTGGACTATCCCTTCACCATGATTCCCCGATCGACAGGGGACCGAAGGTGGTGGCCGTCTAGTCTCTACACCGTTCCCCGGAGGGGACTTGGCTCGGGATCGCCGTAGAATCCTTCCGTAGGTTTCCCCGAATTTGACCACTTACACGCCGGCAATTTCTCGCCGGCGGCCCACTTGCAGTAGAAGTCCGCTGCTCTATCCGGTTGAGCTACGGGCGCCTGTCAAAGAACTGTGGTCGGGGCGGCCGGATTTGAACCGACGACCCCTGCGTCCCAAACGCAGTGCTCTACCGGACTGAGCTACGCCCCGACGACCCTATTGTGCCGCCTTCAACTCGGCCTGCACCTTGGCCATGGGTACTATCTTCTCCCGAAAACGATAGCTGCCATTCTCTTTCCGTTCCGCCACCACAAGCTTGGCCATCTGAACTCTCTCCTGCCTGCGCTTCCGGACCTTGTCGCCAAAGGACTGTTGCTTGGCCATTGCCTACTTGATTTCGCGATGAACGGTATACTTGCGCAGCCGCGCGTTGTACTTCTTCAGGACGAGCCGCGCAGGAGAATTACGCCGGTTCTTGACCGTGGAATACCGCGAGCTTCCCGGTGCTTCGGTGCATTCCAGGACCACCTGGTGCCGCACATCCTTTGTCTTTCTTGCCATGATCGTTCCCGGGCGGACCAGCCTATACGCGCACGCCGCGCTTCCTTGCCTCGCGCACTACAGCTGCCAATCCCTTCTTGTTGATCGTCTTGATGGTCTTTGCCGATACCCTGAGCGTGACCCAGCGCCGCTCTTCAGGCAGATAAAACCGCTTTCTCTGCAGGTTGAGCCCAAACCGCCGCCGGGTCTTGTTGTGCGCGTGGGAAACCGTGTTACCCGACATCGGCCCCCTTGTAGTCAATTCGTCCCTGCGCGCCATGCCCCATCCTGTGAATTCAGTGAAAGTCCGGCAATTTACGACCGCAAGTCGACAACATGCAACCAGCGGTGGCCGTGCAAAGCCCCGGACCGGCGGTTTGTTCCTCAGCTCACGCGCTGAACCGCCCGCGCTGGAGCGATGCGTGCCGCGCGCCCCGCAGGATAGACCGAGGCCAGCAGACAAAGCCCCAGTGATACCGCCGCAATGCCGGCCAGGTCCAGCATCTGCACGGCTACCGGATAAGCGTCGATAACAAACGACTCTGCCCCGAGGAGCGGGACGAGATGGAAGCGGTCCTGCAGGAAGCACACTGTCAAGCCGATGCAGAAGCCAAGGCCCGTTCCCGCAGCACCGACAAGCGCTCCCTCGAGCAGGAAGATTTGCCGAATGCTTCGGCGAGATACGCCCAGCGTTCGCAGAACGCCCACATCCCGGCGCTTCTCCATCACGATCATTGTAAGGGATCCGACAATGTTGAACGCCGCAACGATGCTGATCAGTACCAGCACCAGCGAGGCACCCCATTTTTCCAGACGCATCACGCTGTACAGCGAGCGCTGAAGGTCAAACCACGTCTCCACCCTTATTAATGGCGAGCTTAGCTTCGCTTGCAGGGCCTCCTTTACTTCTGCCGCCCGCCGGAAGTCCGTCAGCCGCAAGGCAATTCCTGTCACCTGGCCGGGCATGTGAAAAAGACGGCGAGCTTCGCCAATATCCACAAACACATGTGTGTTGTCGTAGGTAGGCTCCAGTTGGTACAATCCCCGAACCTCGAACCGGCTGGCAGGAGGTCTCGGGAATAGACTGGTCAGCACTTGGCCCACGGCCGGCGCCGAAAGCAAGGCTAGCTCCGCTCCAGGCTCCAGGGCAAGACTTCGCGCCAGGTTCTGTCCGATCGCCACACCCGGTCCCGCCGATCCTCGCCCAAGAAACGACGTGCCGCGAACCGGCTCAAGTGCTCTTGCGGATGTGCTGTCAATACCCCTTACAACGACCACTCGGCTGGCTTCACCCGCTCGCCCGTACACCAGCAGCGCCTTGCCTTCCACGTACGGTGAAGCCAGGTTCACGGCAGGAAGATCCAGAGCCTCCTCCGTCAGCCGCACCACATCCGCATCCAGGCTACGGCCCTGAGCGCCAACGATGCGCACGTGGGGGTCCACCGTCACCAGCAAATCCCGTACGACGTCGTAAAAGCCGTTCATTACGGAAAGCACCACGATCAGGGCCGCGACGCCCGTGGTCACTCCCATTACGGAAATGGCCGTGATCACGGAAATCAATGTGATCCTACGACGGCCGGCTACATACCGCTTTGCAATGAGGACTCGGTAATCCACGTTCAGCCGTTTCCGGGAAGCACTTGCGTGGTATCCGTAGGGGTCAGAAGTGGCGCGCCGCTTCGGTACATGTCTGTTGCTACTTCCGTTGGCGTCACTATCCTGTCCGTGCGAATTCCGTAAGGCATGCCTACTGCGTGTTTGAAGCCCGAAAACAGCAGCACGCCTGCGGGCGTGATGTGCTCTTCGTAGTCGGCCCATTCAAACGGGCGAAGCGGGGCGTCCTCGCCATCATCCGGGGCCCGATACCTCCATTCGCGTATCCGGCCCGTAGCCTTATCCACGTAAAGCCAGTACTCGAGGCCCGGTCCTACCTGTTCGTGCTCAAAGGAGATATGCAATACGTCAAGGGCTTCCGTGGTGGAATCGGGAACCAGGCGCCGGCGCACTCCTGGATCAAACAGGCGCAGCGGCGCAGTCAGCCAGAATGTGTCGTTCGAAAACCGGACCTGCGCCTGCTCCAGCAGGGTCGCAAGCGTCGGATCGGGTATCTCCGAACCGTTCCAATAGGCCCTGCCGCCTCCGGTGTGCACGTTGAAGAGAATGACATATGGCTCGTTGGCCGGACCCGGCAATTCCAGGCGGTACTGACCGGTGCGACGATTCCAGAAGTGGCGGTACGTATAGCGCTTTTCGGGGCCGCGAATTACGGAGTACGTGAATCCCAGCAATGGTACTGCCTCCCAGACCTCCGCACCGCCATGCGCCGCGTAGACCCGCAAGGCAACGGAATCTGCTGGCGCCAGTCCTCGTTCCTGCGCCTTGGCTGTCGCGCAAACGGCTAGCATGGCTGCCGCAACTATGGAAATGCGGGCACACGAGCCCGCGAGCATCCTGGAAGCCGTCAAGAAGTCCATATCCCCTGGTCCGTTACACGTTGAATCGGAAAAGCATAACATCGCCATCCCTCACCTTGTACTCTTTTCCTTCGGCCCGCATGGTCCCTGCACTACGTGCTGCATGCTCTGATCCAAGGCGAAGCAATTCGTCCACCGAGACCGTTTCGGCACGGATAAAGCCTCTTTCGAAGTCAGAGTGCACACAGCCTGCCGCCTGTACTGCCCTTGTGCCCTTGCGAACGGTCCAGCTCCGCGTTTCCTTCGGCCCGTGCGTATAGAAGGTAATGAGCCCCAGAAGGTCGTATGAAGCACGAATCAGACTTTGCAGCCCGGAATCTTGCAGCCCTGCGGAGGCGAGGAGCTCTGCCCGCTCCCACGCCTCAAATCCGGCAAGTTCAGCCTCAAATCCCGCGCTGATAGTAAGGGCGCGCGCGCCTCGCTCAGCTGCCGCGGCGTACACCAGCGCGCTTGCGGCGTTGCCGCCCGGAAGATCCTGCTCTGCCACGTTGGCTATATAGAGTTCAGGACGGTCTGTCAGCAGACTCAATGCGTGCATCACGCTCGCCGTATCCTTGCCTGACGTGGTGATTGAGCGGGCCGTTTGCCCTGCCCCCAACCGGTCTGCCAGCGATTCCAGGAAACCTTGGATCTCCCGCGACTTCTTGTTGCCCTGCCTGGCCTGCTTCGCCACTTTTTCCAAACTGCGACTAGCCGTCTCCAGATCCTTGAGGAGCATTTCTGTTTCTACTATTTCAATGTCGCGCACCGGGTCCACGTCGCCGGCCACGTGCGCGACGTCCTTGTCTGCGAAACATCGGACGACATGCAGGATCGCATTGACCTGCCTTATTTGTGCAAGAAACGCATTTCCCAGTCCTTCCCCCCGGGAGGCACCCGCCACGAGCCCGGCGATGTCTACAAATTCGATAGTCGTAGGAACAATCCTTGTACCAGCTCCCAGGCGGCCCAAGCGATCGAGCCGGCTGTCAGGCACGGGGACGACACCCCGGTTCGCCTCTATTGTGCAAAACGGATAATTGCCAACGGCGGCGCCAGCGCCGCTTAGTGCATTGAACAGCGTAGATTTACCAACGTTTGGCAAGCCTACAATTCCACAGGAAACAGCCATGCCGAGCTCCTACTTGCAGATCGGCCAATGACGTCCCGGACGATACGTTCCTTGACTCTGGTCGGCCTGCTGCTACTGCCGACAGCAATCCGGGCGCAGCCCCGTATTCAGGCCGGACTCGGCGCCTGGCCAGGGGCAGGAATACAGATCAATTACGTCAACATCCATTCCGTCTACACGATCGAGACGGCCCTCTACGGCGAAATACAACCGTCGCTAGGCGGATCGCGCGCTTCCGGGACGGCCTCTGGCGGCGTAGGCGTCTCTTTTCGGCCCCTCGGCGCACTGCGCGTAATCGGACAGGCGGACTTCGGTTACGATCTTGACCTGGGTGTTCGTTTCGGCCCCAGCCTGCGGTTCACGCAGCAGGCTACGCGATCCGACAAGAACAAGCAGTTCCGTTTGTTTCTGGATCCGTTCCTGCGCCTGGTCAAGCCACGGTCCGGTGGCGGGGCATTCTACGCCGAGATCGGCCCCCTTGGGCCAGTGCTGCGCCTAGGTATCTGGTTGCGAATCTAGACCGGAACCCGGCCTCTGGTCGATGCCCACGGCAATCCGGGGCCTTCGGCCTTACACAGAGCCACTATACGGTCGCCGGGTCCATCCCGACCAGGCCGCGGCCGCTTTTTCTGAGCATGTTGTTGCGCAGCAACTCACCCAGTGCCGCGTCCAGAATTCCGTTAATGAACTGGCCGCTTTTCGTCGTACTGTATTCCTTGCCGAGCTCAATCGCCTCGTTTATAGTGACCTTCGGCGGAATGTCCTCGAACCGCAGCAGTTCGCAGATCGCCATTCTGAGGATCAGCCGATCTACGCACGCAATGCGCTTGAGGGCCCAGTTATCAACGTGCCGATCTATCAACTCGCTCGCTTCCTGCTCCGCATCCAGCGTCTCGGTGAAGAGGCGCTCGGCAAACCGAGCGGTTGTTCCTCCTTTGGCAAAGTTGGGACGCACTAGGGTTTCCAGGATGTAGCTCTTGTCACCGCCTCCCATCGTGAGAGCATACAATGCCTGCAGCACGCATTCACGGGCTTGGTGTCGTGACTTCATTGGAAGACCTCAATGGTCCAGCCAGAGCGGAACGGGGACTGTTTCCAGAACAGCCGAGGTCGTAGACCGTCTCCCGAATCGAAACAGCGGCGAAACTACATGCGCGCCCGCTACCAGCAAGTCCGCCTCTTGCGAGGCAAGGGTTTCAAGTATCTCCGCGCCGGTATCATCTGACTGAATGCTGAGCGTTTCCGCGTGCAAACCGTGCAGTGCCATGTACTCCCGGGCCTTGCCGAGCGCCAGGTGCGATGCCTGTTTCTCACCCTTTTCATATACGTGTAAGAGCACAATGCTCAACGCCGTGCCAAATGGCGCTCCCTGGGTAAATCCGTGCAGCGACTTTGTGGCCGGTCTGCTGGCATCAAATGCCACGACCACGCGTCGAATTTCCCGATACGTGTCCGTCACAATAAGGGTCGGTCCCACCGTCTTTTCCACGATGTCGTAGAGCGTCTGTGGCATTTGACGTGGATGGCTATAAAAGAAATGCGGATCCTTGCCAAGTACCAGCAAGTCATGATAGCCCATCATCTCCACCAGGTTTTCAATCGGATCCCCTTCCTCCACCCGCGTTGAAACCTCGATGCCGGCCTCTGCTGCTGCTGTTCGAAACCGGCCTGTCAGCTCCAGCGCCAAGTCCCGCGTCTCTGCTCCCAGCTTCCTTTCGACGCGCCGACCCAAGTATGTGCTGCCGATGCCACCACCACGGGCGCTCGCCTCAATACTACCGGAATCGATCAGTGCGAGTCCTGTCACGTGTGCTTGGCAACGCTCGGCTATCTTTAGCGCGTACTGTATTGCGATTGATGTGTCGCTGTCGAGATCGAGACCGACCAGTATGCTCCTAATCATGCGATTGACTTTTGTTGACGGCATAAAGTAGGGGATCTCCCGTGAGGGAGCAACATCGGCTCGCCTCTGTTACGGGTTGTCCACAAGCTTGCAGACCAGCACTACAAACTGGAGATACACCATAATATGCATGTAGTAGTAGTATGGGCAGTGGAAATGTTAGCTACCTCGTTATGCACAAAGCGCCGCGCCTCCGCGGAACATGAATGAGGCCTTATTGAACGGAGAATCGGTTCGCAAGCCGCGGCCTGTCCTCCGACCTATTCACACGAATTCACAATGTGAATTCTCGCGCGAAAACGGCTTGTTTTCCACCTGCGTGCGTGTTTGCGCGTCCGGCAAACGCGTCCGGTGGTAACTGCAGTGGACTGTTCACAACTTGTACCCGCCATTCCCGGAAGTTGCCAACATGAAGACCTATATCTCCGTCAGCGAGGCACGAAGCACGATTGTAGAACATGCAGCTGCCGTTGAAGCCGAGCGAATACCCGTGCAGGATTCAGTTGGGCGGACGTTGCGCGCCGCGGTGGTTAGCGCCGACGATATTCCGCCGTTCGACAATTCGGCAATGGACGGCTATGCCGTTATGGCCGCGGACGTTCCAGGTCGGCTGCGCATCGTGGAGAGTGTAGCGGCCGGCAGGGTACCGCGGCGAACCGTCAGCGCTGGCACGTGTGCAAGGATCATGACGGGGGCTCCGATCCCCAGGGGCGCGGATGCCGTGGTACCTGTTGAATGGACCACAATGGTTGCGGCTGGGGTCGTAGACGTGGAGCGCCCTGTCGGGCAGCAAGCGCACATTCGAAGGGCTGGACGGGATGTCAGGGCGCAGGAGCGGGTGCTGGCGGCGGGCACCCGCATTACGCCTCCGATGGTGGGCATGATGACGGCGGTCGGGTGCACTGAGGTCACGGTAAGCCGTCTGCCGGCGGTAGCCGTCGTATCTACGGGTGACGAACTCGTACCTGCCGCCGCCGCCCTTCAGCCGGGCAAGATTCGAGATTCTAACGGTCCGGGATTGGCAGCCCAGGTGGTCGCTGCAGGCGGAGCTGTATCCGGCTTTTACCGGGCGCAGGACAATCGGGACAGCATCCGGACCGTCATTCGAGAGGCGCTGGGTGCGGATCTGCTGGTGTTCTCGGGGGGTGTTTCCGTCGGAGGGCACGATTATGTGAAGGACGTGTTGCAGGAAATGGGAATGCGCAGCCTGTTCTGGAAGGTGCGGCAACGTCCGGGGAAGCCGCTGGCATTTGGCCTTCTGGAGGGCACGCCAGTGCTGGGGCTGCCGGGCAATCCCGTTTCAAGCGCCATTTGCTTCGACCAATACGGGAGAACAGCGCTGGCGGCCATGTTGGGGCGAGACCGCATAATGCGACAGCGCCACGCCGCCGTTCTTGTCGAGGCGACGCCGAAGAAGCCCGGTCTACATCACTTTGTACGCGGCGTGGCTACCGTTGACAAGACGGCGACACTGGTCGTGCGCGACACCGGCTCCCAGGGGTCAAATATATATTCGTCGATGGTGCAGGCAAACTGCATCATCCATCTACCGGAGGATATGCGGGATGCACCTGCAGGCAGCAGCGTTGAGCTGGAGTGGCTGCGATGGTAGGCTACTGATGCGCATTTCCGGCAAGCTGCTCTGCCTCATTCCACAGCTTGCCGGCTTCCTGTACCGTTAGATCGACAAGATTGTACACCGGATAGGCAGCCTCAGCGCCATACAGCTGCCGGGCGAGGAGCGCCTTGAAGTAGAGCTCAACGGTTTCCCTGTGAGCTTGCAGGTCGCTGGTGAGAAACACAGTCCGCTCCGGCGAAAATTCTGCGTCGGTATCACTGAGGGAAAGAGGTACCGGGCTCGTTTCCGCCGTTTCCCAGAAGCTCCGCCAGGCCAAGGCATCAAAGGCAAACTCATTCATGAAGGTGGCCTTCCGGTTCTCCCAGCGGGAACGCAGCAGCTGTTCGTGCTCCCTGAACCAAAGGCGGAAGGGATCCAGAAACGTGCCCGAATACATAGCCCGCATGACCGGAGAAAGCGTCGTGTCCCGTCCGACGACAACGTCCGGCAAGATGCCACCCCCTCCATAGACCGTTCTTCCGCCGGTAGTGACGAATTTCAGGGAATCCGGAAGGCTCTCGATGTAGGTCGCGGGATCACGCGTAGCCTGGTTCAAGAGGGCCAGTTTGTCCTGGATGTAGCCTGCGCGGTCACCGCCAACATACGGTTGCTGAATAAGGCGTCCGGAGGGCGTATAATAGCGAGCAGTGGTCATTTGCAGACGGCTGTTGTCCGGCAGGGCGAACTGATTCTGGACCAAACCCTTTCCGTAGGTGCGCTGGCCTACAATGAGTGCGCGGTCGTGGTCCTGCAGCGCTCCGGCAACAATCTCGCTGGCAGATACGGAATTTCCGTTTACGAGCACTATGATGGGCTGGGATTCAAAAACCCCTGGCCGCGAAGAGCGAAACATCTGATCCGGGACGGCCCGGCCCCGGGTATAAACAATGGTCCGGCCGTCTGTGAGAAGCTCATCCACAATGGCGACTGCAGCATCCATGATGCCGCCGGGATTGTCACGTAGGTCCAGTACGAGGCGGTCCATTCCCTCTTGCTTCAGTCTGCTGAGTTTGCTGAAGAACTCCCTGTACGTAGAGTGACCGAACCATCCGATTCGCATGTAGGCCGTCCGTTCATCCATCATGTATGCACTCGTGACCGAATACAGCGGAATCCGGTCCCGCGTGATGGTCACGGGCACCAGATCGCGAACACCCAGGCGTTTCAGCTCAACGTCAACCGTGGTGCCGATGGGTCCCTTCAGGCGGCGCTTGACCTCATCTTCTCCCAGGCCCACGGCATTCGTGTCGTCGATGGCGACAATGCGATCACCAGCGCGCAGGCCCGCCCGCTCACTCGGGCCTCCCTCGATAACCGATACCACCTGGGCCGTGTCACCACGGGGGATGTCAAACCAGATGCCAATGCCGCCGAAGGAGCCTTCATAGCTCTCGTTAACCTCGACGAAGCTCTCTGCATCAATGTACGTGGAGTGCGGATCCAGGCTAGCCAGCATGGCCTCAATGGCACGCTCTGCAAGGTCTGCCGGCTCGAGTTCCTCCACGTAACGTTTGTTGATGAGCAGAAAGGCCTCTTCCAGTTTGCGCAGCTGCTCTGTTGTATCCTTGTCTGCTGCCGACCACTCCAGACGGGAACCGAGCAGGCCGCCCAGCAGCAAAAGAAAAAGAGCCGGAAACGTGTAGCGTTGCAAAGCGTGCTTCATGACGGGCAAACCTATAGTATCTTGCTCACGAAAATACGATAGTCGGGCCACTAAGTGCTCCGCCGGGAGCGCCTGGCCCGCAAGGAGGTCCCGGTTCCGAAGCTTCAGTCAGTGTCTTACCATGAATGATCTCGCCAAGGCCTTTATCGACCAGTCACGCCGCCTGTTGCGTGACGATTATATGTCCAAGATCCGGCGCTGCCTGGATGCTATGGACGAGGCAGACCTATGGTGGCGCCCCAATTCGGTTTCCAACAGCGCCGGCAACCTGTTACTGCATCTGAGTGGCAACGTCAGGCAGTGGATTATCCACGGGATCGGCGGTGCGCGGGACAGGCGCCGGCGCCAGGAGGAATTCTCCGAACAGGCAGGGGGTAGTGCCGAGCGGCTTATCCAGGCGCTTCACGCCACGGTCAGCGAGGCGGACGCGATCCTTGACCGCCTGCAGGTCGAGGAGCTTGGGCGCCGGTGCCACATCCAGGGTCTGGATGTATCGGTGCTGCAGGCCGTTTACCACGTTGTGGAGCATTTCTCCACGCACGTGGGCCAGCTAGTCTATATTGCGAAGCTTCGAACCGGCCGTGACCTCGGCCTGTACGACATTAGTGCGGACGGGACGGTAAGCCGTGGCTGGTTCGTATGACCGACGGCGACGCTAGTGGAGTGGGATGGTATCAGCGCGGCGAAATTGCTCCGCCCCGCTCTTCTTCGAACCGCCTTCCGGTCGCCCCAGACCCTGGGTCGAAATCCGGCCTGCACTAATGCCCGCGTCGACGTAGTGCTGCATGACTGCCCGCGCTCTGTCATCAGACAATGATTGCGGGTTGCGTTCAAATGGGCTGGCCACGCCTTCCACGCGCACGTTCAGATTCGGACAGTCCTGCAGAATGTCCACGTTATCCGCCAGTGACTGCTGCCCGGCTTCCGTCAGGACACTGGAATTGCGGTCAAAGAAGACCGAAACCATCTCAGCCAGGTCTGCACAATAGTCGGCTTCAAACGGAGCCACGGACAATTGCATGTTGCGGGCATCCTGACCGGCTGCATTGGAGACCTCAAGCGAGACCGTGTACGACCCCGGCTCCGAGAACACGTGTGTGGGCGTCGTACTGCCGTCGGTGCCGCCGTCACCGAAACTCCAGCTGTAGGACAGAGGCGCATCGCCCCTTACGTTTGCAGAGAATCGCACCGGGGTCTGGGTATCCGGATCCGACGGATTGGCAAGTATCGTGATGACCTGCGCGGGAACAGGCGGATCGACCACGAGCACGCTGGTCGATCCGGAATCCATGCCTTTTCCTCGACGATTGGTCGCTGTAACGGTTACCGTGTAGCTTCCGGCACTGGAAAACGCATGCGTAGCCGACTCGCCGTCACCCGACTGGCTGTCTCCAAAATCCCAGCTGTATTCGACAGGCGGCTTGGCATCCTCGTTGGTCTCGGCAACAAAGGTTCCGGCCTGGTCGGTCTCGAGTCGGTCGGGGCCCGTAACACCGAGGACCTCGACATTTCGCGGAGAGCAACCGGTGGCCACCAAGGCCGCGACGAGGAGCGCGACCGGGCAATAGCGCAGAAGAGAGAGAGAGCTGTTCATGGTTGGCAGATGATTCAAACAGGTGTGAGAGCACGCATCAGGTGCAGGGACCGGACAAACACTGCTCGGGCCAAACAAGGGCCCTAGCGCAAGATACTATGTCGGGTGATCATTCACCAAACGGATGGCATCACGTGTCAGTCGCCAATCACGCTAAAGCCAAGCATCATGCCGGAGTGCAGGTGCTCGGATATGTGACAATGGGCCATCCAGTCTCCCGGGTTGTCCATGTCTATCAGGATGTCCATGGTCGAGCCCACGGGAACAATGGCCGTATCCTTCCACACCATATTCGTGTTGGCAATTCCGTCCAGCGACAGGACAAGGAACCGCTGGCCGTGTACATGGAACGGATGGTTCATGGGGTGGAAGCTCGTCGGATCGTTGAACAGGCGTACCTTGATCACGTCGCCTTGCCCGAATTGCCACTGAACATCCATGTTCTCGTTGCCACTCGACGGCTCGACCAGGAGCCACTCGACCTGGGCCCCGGTTGAAAGCCAATTCATCATGGGCATGGCGTCGTTCCACTCCATCGGCGGCACATAAAGCGTGTCGATTTCCATCGCCATCATGATGGGCACCGGAAGATTTTGCACGCGGACGGAGAATACCAGCTCCTTGTCAGGCGGCCGGTCGAAGTGCTCGCGGAAGGGCGCCACGTCAGCCTGTACCTCAGCATTGCTGCGCAGGCGGGCAAATTGCTCCGAAAGATCGGGTTGAACGGGCTCGTCCGTAACCGTTACCAAGGCCAGCGTGTCGATATGCGGATAAAACTCGCCACGGAAGTGGTTTATGGCCTGGATCGAGTTGGTAATGGCATATTGTCCTGGCTCATCGAACAAGACCTCAGCGACGTAACGCTCTGCAGGTGCAATGGGCACGCTTTCCACGAACGCCTCCCGCTCAAATCGGCTGAGATCGGAGGCGATGAGCTTTACCTTCGCCCCGCCGAATGTCACGTTGAATGTTCGGGCATTGGCCGCGTTCGTCAGGTGGAAACGGATTACCTCGCCAAGGTCGGCGCTCAGGCGGTAATCAGGCACTCCATTGGTTAGCATTACATTGCCGAATCGTCCCATAAGCGCGTGGGTTGGGGCCTCCGAGCCCCAGGGGATAAGGCCTTGGCTGTCCATCAGCAAGTCATCCAGAAGAAGGAATTCCTCCCGGTGTACAGGGCTGTAGTAGTCCTCCTGCACAGGGTCGACCAGCATGTTGCCGTAAAGGCCAAGGTCCTGCTGTATGTCTTCGCGCATATGCGGGTGGTACCAGTAGAGGCCTGGGTCGGGAAAGAACACCTCGTAATGGAACGTTTCGCCAACACCTACCGCTTCCTGCGTGATGCCGGCAATGCCGTCAAAGCGGTTGTCGAGGCGCAGTCCGTGCCAGTGTACGGTGGTCGGCATTTCAATGGCATTGGTGAAGCGCACGATGATGGTTGCACCCTTGTCAACGCTGATCAGCGGGCCGGGATATTGGCCATTGTACCCGTATGCGACCAGTGTCCGTCCGTGAATCTGCCGGCGAACGAGCGATGCCTCCAGGTGGAGCGTGTCGCCGTCGGAGAGCGCTGCGAGCCGGGCTGGCCGGGCTTCGGGAAGGCCTGCCGGATCCGTCATGTGCCCCGCCAGGAACGGCTTTGTGGGCGGCAGGGCACGCTCCAGTCCGGGCAGCATGGGCATGCTCATGTCCATGGGAGGCATTCGCCAGGCCAGGCTGTCGGCCGGTGCATGCTGCATGTGGTGCTCGTGCTGAGCGCTGGCCGGAACAGACAGCAGGCCCAGCGCAGCACCGAACAGGGCCGGGAAACGCAAGCCTCCCATCAAGACTAGTACCCGTAGGTGGCGCAAGGCTCCTGTTGGAAGGGACCGTGCCCGGCGGACGTGTGCATCAGGCCGCTGCGCGAAAGGCCGCGCATAACAATCGGACCGTGCCAGCGCTGCACAGGTGGATCAATGTCGTCTTCCAGACTGATTACCACGAGGAATTTGTTCCAGTCTACGCGACCGGTGACCGTTTCGTTTGGTGACAGAGCACCGAGCCGCCGCACCCGGTCCAGACTCGGTGTGGTGATCCAGACCGCGTAGACGTTTCCCGCCGGGGCCGCCGGGAGATTGGTGACCGAAACGGCAAGATCGTAGACGTAGTGGCCATTTGCTGAAACCGCCACGCCGAAAGGAGAGGGCGCAAAACTGACATCCGCCCTGCCGACAGCGCCGCGAGCCGCAGGCACTCGTCGCGTAGGCACGAGCTCGATCCGGTAATACTCCGGGGGTGCGGTGCACTCCGGCGCAGACGGAGCGGTCGGGCCGGTCAGGCAAAGAAGCCCGGCTAACAGAACGGCGAGCTTGGCCGGGCCGCGGCAGTTGCAGGCTAGTTGCTGTCCCATTCCTGTACGCTCGACCGGTTAGGCATGCCCCACTTGGCGCCGTCCCACCCGTCAAATCCCTACCATACGGAAAGTCCAGAAGCCGGTAGACATGTCGCTGACGGTAATGAGGCCGTCGGCGTTGCGCACGTCTACGCCAAACGCGCCGTTGAAGACGGGCGTACGATCCGTGTTGGGCGGCCCGAGGTAGGTATCGTAGTAGCCGACAGTAACCGGATTTCGGGGGTTCATCATGTTGAAGATCTGCAGGCCGTCCAGGTAACCCGACACAAATACATAGGGCCAGCGCACCTCGTGGTTATGTACCAGGTTGCGCCAGTCGGCCGTCCAGGCGCTGATGGGACTACTGATGTTGGACACCTCGCCATCAAGCGCTGGCTTCAGGTCGAAGATCCGAAGCGGAGCATACTGGTATTCGGTTTCCGCAATCACGTACCGGCCATCGGGGGTAGGCGTGAATGTATGGCCACTGCGGACACCATTTATCCCTGTCAGCGTGGCGAGCAGCACGGGATTGGCCAGGTCCGTGATGTCGTACACGTAGTAGCCCCCTACGCCACCTCCGTAGAACCTGTCCTGCCCGGAGTCTTCATGGTATCCCACGTAGAAGTCGTGGTATCCACGGGCCCTTCCGCGGCCGAGGGGTGTTTCGGGAACGGGCACGCGACCCGCGAGGCGTCCGTCCATATCGCCTTCCACAATCTTGCCAAGGTCGTAGACATTGGCGAACGGCCCGGACACGGTTGCAAGGAGCAGTACCCTGCCGTCCGAATGCTTGTAGATGAAAATGTTATGAAAGCCTCCAGGTAATTCCGGCTCGCGAATGCGCGCAACTTCCTTGACCCCCGTGACGTCCGGCAGCGACGTAACATCCAGGATGACTGCCCCGAGATCATTGTTGGGGCCTCCCTGGCCAAATTGCAGGGACTGCACCACATAGTAGCGTCCTTCCCACTTGAAATACTTGACGTCCATCCCGCCCGTCGGCAGGTGCAGGTCCTGATCCTCGATCCGCCACTCGTGGATTACCTTCGGATCGGCAGGATCGGCCAGGTCAATGATGTCCGTTCCCTTGGGCCCCTCGTCGCCATACACCATCCTGGCGACATACGCAAAAGGGCGGTGCAATTCCTGCTCCAGCTCCATGTCAGCCACGCTGAGCCGCGGGCCAAGCGGAATGTGGCCAAGCACGGCAATGTTGCTGCTTCCGGGGCTCTCGGTGGTCCACTGTGCGGCAGCCGCCGCCGGGATAAGCAGGGCCGCCAATAGAGTGTTGATGCGAGGGTTCATAAGAGTCAGGATGCAATGGATTGTCTCCGGTGCTATTGCTGCACGGGCCCGTCGTCCCAGTCTTGTGCGCTGGAGATATTCGGAACGCCGAAGTCGTTGCCGTTCCAGCCGTCAAAGCCCTCCATCCGGAAAGCCCAGAAGCCTGTCGTCATGTCGCTAACGACAATGAGGCCGTCTCTGTTGCGAACGTCCACTCCCCAGGCGCCGTCGTACACATTCCAGGTATACGGGCTTCCCGCCCGTGCCATCGCTTCCTCGCGGTTGTTGTGCCGCCCGTTGAACGTGTCGTAGTACGCGATGGTATAGGGTACTGAGGGGTCTTCCATGCTTACCACGGACAGGCCCGTTTCGTACCCGGCGACAAACAGGTACGGCCATCTGACCTCATGGTTGTGCGCCAGGCTGCGCCAGTCCGCGTGCCAGGCACCAATCGCGTGGTCAATGTTCGATACTTCACCGTCAAGGGCGGGTTGGAGGTCGAACATGCGAAGGGGCTGATACTGAAACTCCGTCTCGCCGACAGCATAGCGACCGTCGGGCGAAGGAGTAAACGTGTGTCCCCAGGAGACTCCGGGTACGCCCACAATGGTGAGCAGCAACTCGGGATTGGCCAAATCCGAGACGTCGTACACATAGTAGCCGCTGCCGCCGCCGCCATAGAACCGGTCCTGGCCCGACGAAGGATGGTATCCGACATAGAAGTCATGGTAGCCGCGGGACCACATGTTTTCGGTCTGGGCAACCGGCACGCGGCCTACCAGTGCGTAATTCTCGTCGTCGATTACTGCGGCCATTTCTGTCTGGTTACCCTTCAGAAACCTGTCCATGTCGAAGACCTTCGCATACTGGCCCGAAGTGGCAAAAAGCAGCGGGGCTCCAGCGGAGTGCTTGTATACGAATATGTTGTGAAAGCCGCCGCGTGTTTCGGACTGCCGGATGCGGCCGACCTCATGAATCTGTCCGGGCAGGTCGGTTACATCGAATACAATCGCGCCCACTTCCGAATTGGGTCCGCCTTGCCTGAACTGCACGGACTGTATATAGTAGTAGCGGCCCTCGTGCTTGAAGTAGCGGCCGTCCATGGCTCCGCCCTGGTGCAGATCCTCGTTCTCGATACGCCACCGCTGAATGACCTTTGCGCGGGCAGGATTGCTAAGGTCGATTACATCGAAGCCGATCTCGTGTACCCGCCGCGCGACATACGCGTAGGGCCTGTCCGGGTCCTGCTCGATTTCAATGTCTGACACGCTGCCTGCCTTGCCGAGGGGAATATGGGCCATGACGGCTATGTTATCGCTGCCGCGCATCCCCGGTGGAGGAGGATGAGAAGGATGGGTAAGCGCCTGCGGCTGAGCCAAGATAGTGGTCGCGAAAAGGCCTGACGCAAGCGATACGAGGCAGTAGCGTAGCATCGATTTCCTCCAGGAAGCTGTATCGGTCAAAACGGCCAGCCACTGACGGACGGCAAGCCGCACCCGGACAATATAGCTATTGGATTTCTGGCTGATAATGCGGCCACCGGGCCCACAGTCCATGCTGCGACGGAACACATCCGGACGGCAGAATCCCGTTATAGGCGCTTGCTGCCGGATCCGCATTGCCCGAGGGACAGGCGCTGGCTGTGAGACCCGCCAGCGGGTTGCTTCGCTGTCGGCGGCGCCGAATGTGGTCGTGTCGGAGAAGGGAGTTGCAACGTATTTTGAGCTACACTCGCATACAAAGAATCGCAGAGGTGTTGTCGTGAACAGACGAGACATGATCAAGTCGGCTGCCACAACCTTGGTCGGCGGCCTTTTGGCAGGCATAGGGCCCGGGCGGGTATCTGCGCGTCAGCCGTCCGGCCTGGAACGAGTAGGTGTCGGGCTCTTCACGATGCCATACCTGCTTGAGCAGGACTTTGCGGCGGCAATGAAGAAGCTGGGTGATATCGGGTACAGGGAAGTCGAATTCTTTGGCCCGTATTCGTACAGTGTCCCGGAGGCTCGGGCAGCATGGGAGCCAGTTGCTGAAACGCTCGGGCTCTCCCAGAGTGGTTACTTTGGCCACAGCTCCCAGCAGGTACGCGAGATCCTCGACGAGAACGGCATCTCGTCTCCGTCAATGCACATCGACCTGAAGACGCTTCAAACCCGCCTTGATGAGGTGGCGGAAGCGGCACACGTGCTGGGGCAGCGATACGCCGGCATCCCGGCGATCCCGGCAGAGGAGAGGCAGAGCCTGGATGATTACAAGCGAGTCGCTGATGCCTTCAATGAAGTCGGCATGCGCATGGGCGAAGTAGGCCTGAAGTTTCTCTATCACAATCACGGGTACGGACTGGTGGAAAAGGAAGGGGAGGTTCCCTTTCAGGTGTTGTTGGAGCGCACCGATCCTGACGTTGTGGCCCTGGAAATGGATGTTTACTGGATGACCGCTGGTCGGGCCGACCCGGTAGAGTACCTGAAAGCGTATCCCGGACACTTCCGGTTGATGCACATCAAGGATATGGCGGAGCTTGTCCACTTCGCAGGCGACGGAGGCGATCCGTCACAGTGGATAGAGCTGTTTCCACATATGACCGATGCCGGCAGCGGTGTCCTTGATCTGGCCGCCATTCTTTCGCAAGCGCAAGAGTCCGGGGTAGAGCACTACCTGCTTGAACGCGACCTGGCGCCGGATTTGGACAAAACGCTTGCGGACAGCTACCGGTATCTGGCATCTGTTGAATTTGAGGACTGAGCGCTTGGCGTTGCCGCGCAGCATCCAGGAGCCACAGGCTGCGGCATCGCCCTTTATTCGGGCCGAGCGCAAACCCTGCTTCCTGAAGGCCCCGGCCGCGGCGGATGCAGAAAGTGGATCGTGCCCGAACAATCGGCGGATATCACACGCGAATACGCTCTGCAGGCTAATTCGCGGCCAGCTTTCTTGAATCCAACAGATGCTTCATCCGCACTAGAGTCTCCGCGTATGCCGGCTCTCCGGCCAGATTGGTTATCTCTAGCGGATCCCGGTCGTAGTCGTAAAGCTCGGCACCCGCGTTGCCATCATCCCATTCCGTGTATCGGTACCTGCTGGAACGGACGGAGTAGCCCATTACCCTGCGGCCTCCCATCTCGGCGTGCATCCAGGCGGCTCTGCTCCATCCCACCGTCAGAGCGCCTGTTCGGCCCTTACTCTCCGGGTTCTCCATCTGCGGTCGCAGGCTGCGTCCGGCCAGGTGCGCCGGCTCCGGCAAGCCGGCCAGATCCACTAGGGTCGGGTACAGGTCTACCAGTTCAACCAGCGCCTTCGTGCCGGAGCCCTGACTCAGCGTCTGGGGAGCGGACAGAATGAGCGGTACACGAACAGAGCCCTCAAATAGGTCTCCTTTCTGCCACAGTCCATGATGGCCGAGGTGATATCCGTGGTCCGACACAAACGCGATGATGGTGTTATCCGCCAAACCAAGCTCGTCCAGCGCGTCGAGCAGGCGACCAACCTGTGCGTCCATGAAGGAAACAGAGGCGTAGTAGGCCTGGATAATGGTCTTGCGCTGCTCGATACCCAGCTCTCTTTGCCTGGGACGATCGGCAAGTGCAGCCACGGGGATGTCGTCCCGGTCCCCCTGCACCTCAAGCACGGGTTGTATACGATCCAGCGGATACAAATCGAAGTACGGCGACGGGGCAACGAATGGCGTATGCGGGCGATAGAAGCCCACCGCCAGGAATAACGGCTTGCCCGTACGGGAGGGGTGTTGCTCCTCCATGATGGCAATGGCGGCGGTCGCACCGAGCTCGTCCGTATGAGGTCCCTCTTCCGGATCAATACTTAGCCAGCTCAGTGTGCCCCCAAACTGATTCGGCACGATCGTGTGAATGCGATCATGAACCTCCCTGTCAATTCCACGGGGATTGTAGATCTCAGACCACGAGGCGGAATCGTCCATGCCGGCCGTGCCTATCTCCCGAGGCACGCCGTAATGGAAGATCTTGCCGACCCGGGCTGTGTGATATCCGTGTTCCTTGAACCATTGGGGAAGCGTGGCAATAGCCGGCAGCTTGACGCGAAAGCTGTCCTGATTTGTAAGCACGCCGGTTTGTTCGGGGTAGAGTCCGGTAAGCAGACTCGCCCGGCTGGGATTGCAGACGGGATACTGGCAGTAGGCGCGATCGAAACGAACACCACGCTTCGCAAGGCGGTCGATATGCGGGCTCTTCAACAGGTCGTGTCCGTAGGTACCGAGATCCGTGTTTAGATCGTCGACGGCGATAAAGAGCACGTTGGGAGGACCAGAATCCTGAGTGCACGATGCGCCGATGGCCACCAAAGCGATAGCCAGCGCCGAGCGGACCAGGTCCCGGATGAAGCTGCGCAGCAACAAAGACATGTTTTTCAGGTGCTTGGACGGCCACGGGATTGTGCCTGAAGCCGCGGGTTCCGGTTCGTTAGCCAACTACAAAGATAGGCGGCTGGCAGCTGCCACAGCTGGACCCCCCCGCGCCCAATTAACCAAGCGCTGGCACCGGAAAGCGCTAACGGCCTCAGGAAGACGCGCCGAGGCGCGGCAGTGACGCACGCCATCTAGCCGGGAGTGCTGTTTCAGGTGACGGGACCGGCAGTAATGACGACCGGGGCCCGGCGATGCTGCATGAGGCCGAGGGACCGCTCGATGCGCTGGCGTGCCGCTGGCTCGGGCGCGGCCCGGCCAAAAGTACAGGCAGCACATCCGGCCTTGTCTACCTGGAGGCCGAAGCCGTGCAGGGATATGACAACGTCATTCCCCATATGGACTGGGACTCGGCTGGCAGGAAGCCGGCGGAGTTCGTAATTGGATGAGTGACCAGGCGAGAAACCCCATACGCACCGTATCAGGCGCCTGGCGCGAAGCCGGGCCGCACCGGACTTTGCGGAGACATCGTCCGATATGGAGAAGGGACGCAAGGACAACAAGAAGCGCCGCACGGAACTCTTCCGACTGGCACCGGAGGCCACGCCGGCGCCAGGGCTGTTCCTGACTTGGGAAGACGAGCCGGAGGAATTCGGCAGGCGGCTGGCATGGATACCGTCGGGGAGGGGAGAGGCCATTGAAGATCGGCTGCGCGGCCTGTACATGGAGCGGAGCGGTCCGCTCTGGGGACCGCGTGCTTTCGGGCACATCGACACCGTGGCCACGCTAACGGCCACGGGACGGTTCGTGGAGGACCGCATTCGGAGACTGAGGCCCCGACTGGTTGTCATTGACCCGGTAGCTGCAGCGTATGCCGGCAGCGAAAATGATCGCGCGGCAGTCAGGAGGTAGCTCTCGCTCCTGAACGCCCTGGCGCATGACACGGGCGCCGCCATCCTGATCGTGTCCCATCCGCCCAAGGCCTCTGGAGCCTCGTACAGCGGCTCGACGGATTGGGACAACGGCGTGCGGGCCGCCTGGACGCTGGATCCGGCCAATGCGCCGGGATGCACGGTGGAGGACACGGACAATGCCAAGGCCCAGGGTCTGGCCCTTACCCTCACGAAAAGCAACTACAGCCGGGTGGGACAGCGCATCTGGCTCAGGTGGACAGAGCGGGAGGAAAGGCGCGGCCTGGAGCAGTGCAGCCCGGTCGAGGCAGCTGAAGCCTGGCACGCCAACCGGAACGAGCGGGTGATCACGGACGCGGGACCGAACGGCGCCCCTGCAAAGGAGGAGAAGAATGCGCCTAAGCGCAAGCGTAAGGTCCCCGTTCCGCCCCAGCTTGACGACGGAGTGAACTGGGCAGTATGAGCGGTTTCGCGGAGTCGATAGGGCTCGATGCCAAGTCGTGGATCGCCAGGTCCGTTGACATCTTGCATGCGGCACTAGTGCGGTTCGACGGGACGGAGACTCCGGAACACGAGGATGCCGTCCTTAAAGCCGCCGCGAAAGCAGCCCGCCTGCCTCGGTGGCCCACCTACACGGAGCTCTCCGGCGCCTACCAGCGCAAGCTCCGGGAAATGCAGGCTGACGGCAGTGAGGACCTGCCCGGGCCGTGGCACAAGGCCAATGAAGACCTGCGTGCGCTCGTCCGGCATCTGGTAAGCCACGACGACAAGATCCCCGAAGAGCACCATGAGGTCGCGGACGAATGTACGTTCGGGGCCGTACCGCCCGGCGTGCCATCCGAAGGACCTGGCTGCCGCCTGGAAGGAATGGCAGCCATTATCTACACGCTTCATTCCGTACGCAACCCCGTTACAAAGGAAGAGCGCACGGAGTACATCCCCAGCTCAGAAAGTCCGGGGTTCGTGTTGTGGATGTGGATTACGGCACTGGAGACGGGGTACCGCGGGCCGTTCCCATGGAGCAAGTTCATCCGATGGTGGCACAAGGAAGCGCCGACTGACATCGACGAAGCCAATGAGCGTCCGGATCCGACGATGCCGGCCCCGCTCATTATGGTGGACAGGAAGAGCCGCCTGGCAAGGTTGTATTCCCCGCCCGGGCACCTGGTGACGCGGGACGACGGCCAAGCCTACTTCCCGGGCTTTGCACCCGGCGAAAAATGGGGGAGCAAGCTGCCGTGCTTGCCCCTGGCATTGTATGATCTGGGCAAGCACAACGTCGAGCGCCGCGGCCGTGGTGCTCCGCTGGCCCTGCGCCTGTTCGTTGAAGCCGTGCTGAACGTACCCATGTGCTACTGGAGCGAGCCTAACGGCGTCAGACTGCCTGCCATGCGGCTCCGCCACATGCTGCCCTGGCTCTATGGTGACGGGGCCAAGGAATATCGCCCCAGTCGGCACTGGCCCCGACTACACGCTGCCTTCCGGGCCCTCGAAAGCGACGCGGCGCGCATTCCCTGGGAAGATCCCAAAACCGGATACGGCGGCGCTAGGCGGGTGGTGACGCCGGTGGACATTCCCCGCGAGGGACGGCTGGATGACTGGGTCCGGTTCGGCGTGCACATGCCACCGGGAAGCAACAAGGGGCCACTGATTGACCGGGATGCCCTGCGCGTGGCCGGCCTGAACAGCGCTCCCGCCTACCGGATGGCGCTGGCGCTTTCTTTTATGTGGCATGACACGGGACGGCTGCGCGTGCCCGTTGACAGGCGCAAACGGCAGTGGGCGCAGACCCGAAAGGAACGCAGGTATTCACCAGTAAGCGAGGATGAGCTGATATGGATGGCCTATCCAGTGGAACGAAACCTGACAGCCGGAGCACGACGCAAACAACTACAGAGGGCGCGCGAAGCCCTGGAGTTTCTGACTGACATCGGGTTCGCCAAGGCATCGGAATTCGGTGGCATAATGCCAGGCTCGAGCTGGGCCGGCTGGGGCAACCGCGAGATCGTGGTTCGAGCTAATCTCGGCTGAGAAGGTAGGACGTGTTAATAGGTCACGCGTGGACGCAAGACCGTCGTACTACCAGAGGCTATCGCATCGGACTGGCGATACACTTGGTCTTAGTGGTTACGACGTGCTTTCAGGACTTCATTGATGATCATATCGGCGGCGTCATCCGCCAATCTTCTGACTTCCTCTTGGCTCTCTGTAGACGTAGCCCTGCTAAATATTCCAGTGGAACTGAGACCAATCGCATACGACTTGATCCCAATGCTATGGAGCCATATACCTACCGTTGTATCGTGGGTGACCGCACATAACCCTGGGTTGACGGCAGTAGCGTCAAAGAATATAGTCGCGAGCGGAAATTGTGAAAGTTCAACCACCATAAATCCCGCTCGCTGCAACGCCAGTTCAATTTTGGTCTTGATCGAGCTTTCAAACGGGAGACAGTTGGCTGCGTCGCCGGTTGCGGTCATATTCACCTCCACACTGACGGTGTCCATTACAGCTAAAAGATCGGGAGCAACGATTTGTGCATGGGCTGGCCCGATTACAAGGACAAGTGTCATGAAAAGAGCAGCAAGGCAGCGTATGAGATGTGGCATAGGTCCGGTAGCAGGCGACGTGGCTGGGCAAAATAGAGACGGTAAGCCAATATCTGCTGAGGAGCTAGTTGAAAACAGGGCGCCTAGATGTTCGTCCCGTGATTAACGGCAACGATCCGCGGGAGGGACATAAGGCCGATTATGCTGAACTGGTTACTTGTTCGCATGTGCTGCACGAGATAGGGTACCTAGAGGACTGGGCCAATTACCTAGGCTGTGGCACGTTGACGAAAGGCGGCGATTCACCCGGGGTAGCCCAGAATAGTCGGGGCCCGGAGCGTTCGGCCTAAGGCCTATCATATCGTCTCTACAGGAACCTGTAGTGGACCGTAATGTGATACCGCACCTTATCCGCACGGTTCAACGCAGCACTAAACCAAGAACAGCGATGTCAACATTCTCCCGCCGTCACGGGTTTGGGCCTCCAGAGCCAGAGATAACCATTCGTAACGATGCTCCTGCCTGGCTTCGCGACAGGATGCTGGAGCTTGCGTGTGTAGCAGGGCTGGACGTCTTCGATATCCGCAGAATTCTGAGCAAGCACTTCGGTAGAATGCCTCAAGCACACGCGAGCCAGATAGAAGCCGAAATAACCGTGTGGATACGGGGATGTGCGTGGTACGATGTATACGACATCATCGAGGCCATTTATCAGACTCTGGGGGTCAATAAGCGGGGATATTTTGAGACGAAGATCAATGAGATGTTTCGGGAGAAAGGTGTTGGATGGAAGCTTGACGGCGGTAAAGTCACTTATCGCGGGGAGGGACCTTTCGAATCCCTTGCCCAAGCAGCGCCAGAACAATTGGGGCAAGCTGGCCTGACAACAGGGGGCAATGAGTTCCAGGAAGCCATCGAAAACTTGTCTCATCGGCCGGAACCCAAGTTATCAGGTGCTATCGATCACGCATACAAGGCCGTGGAGTGCGTGATGCGCAGTATATGTCGAGATGATGGCGCAACGCTGGGGGAACTGTTGAAGCGCTACAAAGGGATCATACCACCGCCCTTGGATACAGCCGTGGCTAAACTATGGGGATACGCTTCCCAATATGGGCGACACAGGGCCGAAGGCAAAGATCCTCAAGTTGATGAAGCAGAGTTGGCTATACATGTGGCGGCAGCCGTAGTCGTATACTTGTCTAAGCAAGCCGGCGAGTGATGAAGAGGGATCCAATACCGGAACCCGTTAGACGAAGCGTTTTGGTTGAGGCGGGGCACCGGTGTGCGATACCTACGTGCCGAGCAACGCCGGTTGACATCGCTCACATTGTCCCGTGGTCGAAGACGAAAGACCACTCGGAAGGGAACCTGATAGCACTCTGCCCAACCTGTCATAGAAGGTATGATAGGGGGGAAATAGATCGTCAGTCGATGAAAGCGTACAAGACCAATCTGGGCGTCATACACGGGAGATATGGAGAGCTGGAACGGAGGATTTTCGAGGCGGTCGCAAGGTCGGGGGAGCGATTGGTTATTGTTGGGGCTGGCGGAGATCTTCTATGCGCTCACGCCGTCCGGGATGGTTTGCTGGAGCACGTACCCGGCATCAAAGGAGTAGACATGGTGGTGGAGCACGAAGGACAGCCTTATGGGACATTTCCAACCACCTTCGGTTATTGGGTGACAGAGGAAGGAATGCGGTTTGTGCAGCGTTACCAAGATGGCAGGGAGATTTAAAGAGGGCAGCCAAAAACAGCCGAGACTCAATACAGGCTTGGCGTCATGTATGTTAGGGGCTATGGAGGCCGAGATATTGCCGGTGGGCCGTACAATATGCTACGGGCAGGCGGGCCCAGCGACTGACTGTCGAGTTAGTTAGTCGCATTGAATCCCCGCAATCGCGGGAGTCTGGCATATCCATTCAATCCATACGCTACTGACGCTCGCAGTGGAGGGTTCGGGTGATCAGACAGCACGGCCCATCGGGGGAGCGCAACATAAAGACCTTTATGACTCATTCGGGCGACAGCGCTCACGGCTGGTACCTCGTACCAATACCACCGCTGGACATCATCCGCGTTGAGACAGCGGATGAGGCACGGAATGCGCCGACCGGCCGCCGAGTCATTCTCGAGATGCCCGGGCATGTGGCCGAGGATCTGGGGTTCTGTTTCGACGATGCGACGACGTGGGAGGAAGCGTTGTGGGACGCCGATGCGCCGATTGACGAGAACGGCGTGGTGGTGGACTGTCGGCATGGGGCAGCTTCGCCCGATGTATGGTCAGACATGGAGATAGACTGGGATCAGTTTCCGGCGGTATATGCCGATTCTGCGTATGCGGACTATGATGCTTCCCAGCGCATGGTGCTGGTGTTCCGGCCCAAAAACTGTTACGAGTGGAAAGACAGGATAGGAGCGTGGCACAAGATCCTGCAGGGAACGGACGATATGGATATGTTGGGGGTAATTGAGGTGCCTTACAAGCTATCAGGCAGAAGGTTGGCGCGACAAGAGGGGCTTCCCTTTCCTGTACTTCTGGACTCCACGGGCTGGTTCAGTCGCCGTTTTGGCGTTTCCCGCACGCCGTTTCTAATTCTGGTGTCGTCGTCACGCGATGCCCATTTGGTAAGGATGTCGGGTAATGCTTACCAAATACATGACAAAGTGACTCAGCTGATAGCTGAGATGCTTCCGGATAGCAGCAACTAAGTGCTGTGTTCATTCACCAACACACCATGGAGGTGTACCATGAAGAGCCGCATGACCAATGTTCTCTCGTCGCTGTTTCTCGTCGCTGCTTTGGGTTTGGCGATGGTTCCGTGGATTGGATCAGGTGCAGAGGCCGTGGAGACGACTTTGAAGATATGTGATACATATCAGAAGGTCGAAAAATCGTGTTGCGGGGACCCGACCAACTGTTTCTGTGAGATAGTGGTAACCCCGTAGTTGTAGCTCAAGTTACCTGCCCGGGGGCATGAGTGCTTCCTAGCTCCCGGGCAGGCCGGGCCCAAGGGCAGAATGGATACATGGTGTGTCGCATTGTGATAGCCATGATGGTACTGATTGGGTGTGGTTCCTCCGAATCACGGGAGCCAGATGCAGACCTAGCCTTGGTGCACAGCTTCGTACTGGAAGAGTCGGACTCGTTGTTTCTCGGTCACTTCTGGACAATTACCGTCACCACGTCACCGCATCGAGTATATGTGCCGGATGCCATTGCGGACCAGGTCGGCGTTTATGATTCTCTTGGCAGTATAGTCCGGTTTTTCGGCAGCTCGGGGGAAGGTCCGGGAGAACTGGAGGGGCCAGACAAGGTGCTGGTCCAAGGAAGCACGGTATACGTGATAGAAGACGATCGCTACTCGGTATTTGACACAAGCGGAACGTTTCGCAGGGTGATGCACTTCCCGGAAGGTGTATATCGGGATGATCAGTGGAGTATGGGCTATTACAATGATCGGTTGGTAATTCCGGCAACCGATATCAGTAAGCGCTCGGGACACTCGTTTCGCAGGACTCTGGATGAGCCCACAATCGCTTTCGTAGACACGCTGTTTGACGAAGTGAATTTCATGGGACAGTACCCTGCGTTTTACCGGGAAGGAGAATATGTGGACGATTTGAGAAGCGTAGACGTACGACCGAATGGACTGATGGCGGTGTCGTATCAACTGCTGAGCATCGTGGATCTGTACGATCTTGCGCAGGCTGAGCTTCTTCCAGCAAGGACAATCCAGATGGATCATCCCAACTGGAAACAGGTCGCGGTAGAGATGCCTCCCAGCATGCCCATTCCGGAAATAGACAAGCTATTCCACTCCACTTCTACTACTATTGCAGCATACATCGTCAAAGACGAATTTGTTGTTCTGTATTTCATGAATGCGTCCCCTGACTACCAAGTTGGCGATGACCGGACATCAGACCATTTTGCAGCAGTGGCCACCATTGACGGAGAGCAGGTGGCCGCACTGACACTGCCGGGGCCTATTTTGGCCCGCGACGAGCGGGATCTGCTGTACATTCGGCTCTCAAGCGTCCCCGACGAGCGGGAAATAGGTGTGTATGACCTCGTGGTGCAGTGAAGGTTAGGAAGATGAGACCTGCTTCCCCGAGATGGAGATAGGCCGCAGCTATCGGGGCCGGGTCACGAGGGCTGTATGACACTATGTGCCAGAGGCTCCACTTCTGGCGATAGGAGGCAGAATTAGCGACGCGGGCAGCGCTTGCAGAGGTAGATGTGCTTGCTCTGCAAGCGGTACGAAATGCGTACCGGAAGTGGCAAAATCCGCCGGGTGGATATTCCGACGAAAACGAACGCCTGTTCCGATCGAATTCGAACACCCATTCCGATTTATACCGAACACTTTGCGGGGGTCTGTCTGAGCTGGATTGTGAGTGGTTGAGCAGGGTGTTGATAAACGTTGATTGGGCCTGTTGTGGTGTGAGTCGGCGGAAGAGCCGCTGATTTGATTGAGTGTGGGTGGTGCAGGGTCGTATGAGGCGGGCACAAAGGCCTGCAGGACTTGGCGGCTGCAGCTGTGACCGTGTGGCGTGGAACGGGGAGTATGCGTGTCTGCGCTACGGACGGCAAGACCGGCCGTTTGCCGCAGTTGTCAGGCGAGAGCCGGAGTCCGTGTCCGCAATCATGGGTGCAGCAGCACACGGAGGGCCCGTCGCCGTGGCGCTCCGGTAATCGAAGCGATAAGAGATCCGCCCAGGCTCGGGAGCGTACCGGCGAAGCCCGGAGGCGGACCATGCAGTGGCGCGAGCGCGCGGCCAAAGCCCGGGAAGGCACGCTGGAGTGGGAGGAGGGCCTGTCCGGCGACCTCAGGGAGCGCGCCGCACAGGCTAGGCAGGAAGTGCTGGCGAGCCGCTGCAACTCGGCCGTGGTGCTGGCCAGTGATAAGGATGGCAGTGCGCTGTTTCAGGTGACGGCGGCGGCATGGGAGCGCGCGGCGGATGCATGGGACCTGGCGGCCAGGGCGAAAGAGTAGGCTGTGCGCTGCAGCTTCCCCTCAGACCGCGCAGATCGTCTCCGGACGCATAATCATGCCACGAAGGCCGCGAGAGCGGCACTTCAGAGGCTTCGATCGGGCCCGAAATAGCCCTCAGAGGGCTGTTTTCAGCGATATGGCGAATTACCGGTGTGGATGCGAATGATGTTCTACATGGCCGCTACTGCCAGCGGCAGTCGGCACATGCTGGGATTTGCAGGGACCGCGCTTCAAGCACAGATGGTCCTTCAGCAGGAACAAACGCTGGATAGAATGTGGCTCGGCCTACTCATCTGTTCTTGTCGTAGCACCCTACCGTGTAATTTTACACGATTCTGCTTGCTACCCTGATCACGTCTTGACAAAGTCGACACAAATGACGTACCTCCCATGTACTCATGAACAACAGATGGAGTCACCTCGTATCGCGGGTCAGCGTAGTATTGCTCCTTGGGCTTGGCGGCCTTGTAGTTGGTGCCATGACGACCGTATCCCCCGGTAGCATTGAGACGGAGAACGTTAGGCCATGCAGAGAAGATGGATGCACATTCTTCCGCAACTTGGAAGACGAGCTAGTGATAGCGTGTTTTGCTATCGATTACTCCTATAACTGCGACAGCATCGATCAGTACAACTGCTCGGAAACGCGTTGTCCAGACGAAGACGAATAGGAGAGAACGGGGAGTCCGAGAGCTTTTATAGGCTCGCGAGTTCCGTTACCTACCACCCCTATAGCTGCGACAGCATCGATCAGTACAACAGCCCGGAAGGGGATTGACAAGGGGGGTGCTTACTTCCGAGAGTCCGCGGCCGGGTAGCCGTAGGCTCTATCTCCGCATGGGTTTCATACGTAGGCATCCACTGCCTCGGTTTAGTGATCGGGGCGGATGGGTGCCTTGTATGCGCGCATGCTGCCCGCATAATGCTGTAAGCCGATGCTAGGTAGAAAGGTTTATATCTGGTTGGTCCTTGTACTTTCTTTGCCGGTCTTGGCTATGCGAGCGCATGGCCAGAACCGCGTGGGAGTGAGCGAGGGACTGGTCCATCCCACGAAGGACAACATCCCGGAAGTAACCGATTCTAGGCGCATACTGCATGCAAGTCCTCGTATGACCTTTATGGATCAGGTGGAATACGATTCCGTAACTGTAGGTGTGAATGAGGGGATGCAGCATGAAATGTTCGGTTACATAGTGGATGCCAGAATGGACCAGCGAATGGGCATCTTGGTCTTAGATTCGGAATACAGTGAGGTGCGTGTTTACGATTATAGCGGCAAGCTCATTGGAACATTCGGAGCTAAGGGTAAGGGCCCAGGCGAATTCCTCCATCCCCGCCAACTTGCCATCACGAATGCAGGCAGAACGATCTTCGTGCTGACGGCTGAGAGACGCGTCTCCGTGTTTGAGCGAAACGACTCAACCGAGTTCAGGCTGAAGTCTACCATTACTACTGAAGTAGGTGGAGCGACTGGTTGCGCGATGAATGGCCATCTATATCTCCTAGCTTATTCGCCGGAAATAGAAGGCATCATTCACAAGTTCTCGCCTGAAGGCGAGCATGTTGCCTCGTTTGGAGCTCCATATATATCGCCGAACCCGTTTGTGGTTGAATCTCAATCGAGGAGGGGATTGCTGGCTTGTAGCGAAGAACATCGTCTTGTCGGACTAATCCGCGAGAACATACCGGCACTGACAGCCTACACCGATACCGGTGCTATTGCTTGGCAAGTCAGATTTGCTGATTTCGAGTCGTATCAGGTGGTAGAAACGACAGGCAGTAACGGTGCTCCCGCAGTGACCTATCAGGTGCCGCAGCCGGGTCAAAGCCGATTTGAGCGCATCTTTACTGATTCATCGGGTGACTTTTACGTTCAATACAATACGATGGCGCGAACCGGGCGTGCGCCCTCTCACCTGTTCGAGATTGATGCCGAGACAGGAGTGGGCAGATACTTAGGCACTGCGCATCCTATTGCCGACGTGGAAGCATCACACATGCTTTCGGTACGCCAAGGACCGTTTCCTCATCTTATCATCTATACGCGGCATCGAACACCCGAATGAACTATCTGACTTGGATTGGGAAAAAGCACGCAATGGCATGGTGTGTCGCTGGCGTTGCGTCGTTTGCTGCCTTCATGATACTGGGAATTACGGGTATGCTACCAGTACCTACTGTGGCTATAGCGTGGGACAAAGGGGATGTGCCCGCATCGCCTAGGTACGTCCCCGGTTATTCGCGCGTTAGCGGTCGAGAAGTAGTGCTGGTATTTATAGGCTCATCTACTTGTGCGTTCGCAAACGATGAGACCCTTCCCCCTTTTGTAGAGCAAGCCAAAATACCCCTGAGCCAGAAGGCGGACCAACTAGGATACTCGTTTTCAGTAATTGGAGTGGCATTAGACTGGAGTGCCAGCGATGGTGTCCGATATCTGAATAAGTTTGGGCTATTCGACGAAGTGCTAACAGGTAGGCAATGGCATGGCGTGGGGGCGAGGATGTTTTTGTTCGATCAGTTACCTGGTATAGCGGCAACTCCCCAGTTGCTTGCCTTTATTCGTGATGTCCATTATCCAGGACCGGAGGAATTCATGGATTCGTACTACGTAGCTAACGAACGCATACTAGCGCGCAAGATTGGCGTCAATGGAATCGAAGATTGGTTAGAGCGAGACTTCCCAATGCCCATAGATATTCTAGCTGGCGAGATCCAGCCAGCCCTTTAGTGTGTACTTCGCCGCACGCTTACTTTCCAAGCGCTAGGGTGTAGAACTAGACTCGCCCTCTAACTCTCCAACAGCCTCGCCACGGCATTCTTCCCGGCCCTTGCGCTCCGGGCATAGGTAGCCAGCATGGACGGTGATTTCCAGCGGCCGGCCTGCTGCAGCTCGACCAGACTGGCACCGCGCTCGGCCAAGCTGTGGGCCGCTCCCGTGCATCCGCTGTGTCCGGAGTACTTATCGACGAGCCCGGCAGCACGCGCGGCCGCTGGTATGGGTTGTGATATCTGGCGCGCGCGGATCCCGAAAAGCGGCATGTCCGGAGTGTGATACGGCGTCCACAGGCGCGTAAGCGCGGCCACAGTGGCGCGCGCGCGATAGGCCGTGTGCGGCTCGGCGGCCTCCTGGTCCGTCTTGGTGGGCATGGCAAGCGTCAGCCTTCCGCTGCCGTCCGGCTCCACGCGGACGTCTGCCCACACCAGCGCTTCCGCCTCGCTGCGGCGAAGCAGAGCATCGCGCATTACGCGGATTAGGGCAATGTCCAGCTTCTGCACATTCCATGGCTCGACGACCGGATCCTGCGCATCCAAGTCCAGTGAACATCCTCTCCGGACTATCAATTCCTTACCCTGGCAAAGAGACGGCTGGGTAAGCAGGCTAGGAACCAACGCGAGCAACGACGGGGTAAACCTGTCTGGACTCAGACCGGTCGTCTCGTCATGAATCTCCCAGTCTCTTCCAGGCGAGTGTCCCGACGACGTTCGCTTGCCAGCTCAGTACGGGAGACGGCCTACTCTGCTCGCGATGCGATCCAGGCGTCGGTCATCAGCACGATGGTTTTGCGGGATCGCCTGAGAAGTGGCGTAGCGTACAATCCGCTGTCGGCACGGATGGTTCAGGACCCCTATCCCGGCTATGCGGCTCTACGCACGCGGGCCCCGGTGCATCGAAGCTGGCTGCTGAAGGGTTGGGTTTTTGCGCGCTATGCCGACGTGGATGCCATCCTGCGCGACCATCGGCACTTCGGCAATGACCCGCGCAAGGGTACCCTGACACGGCGGCATCTGGCCATGCTGCCGCCGAGCGAATATACGTTGCTGTTCCTGGATCCTCCCGATCACACTCGCTTGCGAGCACTTGTCGGCAAGGCCTTCAGCACGCAGGCAATCAATGCGCTCGAGCCCCTTGTCCGCAGGACCATGTCGGGCCTGCTGGATAGCATAGGCGATCCAACCGGATTTGATCTCATGGAGGCGGTCGCCCGGCCGCTCCCCGTAATCGTCATTGCCGAAATGCTGGGAGTTCCTGCAAGGGACAGAGCCCGGTTCAACGAGTGGTCGGCGCGGCGCGGGCGCCTGCTGGAGCCGACGATCAGTCGCCGTGAACGCAAGGCCGGAGGCGTTGCCTCGCGCGAGTTCGACGCCTATTTCCGACCCGTAATCGAAGAGCGCCGCGCCGCGCCGCGTCAGGACATAGTCAGCACGCTGGCTGCGGCGCAGGCCGAAGGCACGCAGTTGAGCGACCGGGAAGTGCTGAATATGCTGCGGCTGCTTCTCAGCGCCGGGACGGAGACCACGTCGAATCTGATCGGCAACGGGGTGTTGGCCCTGCTGCGCCATCCGGACCAGCTCCAGCGGCTCCGAGAGGACCCCCGGCTGATCCCGTCTGCCGTGGAGGAGCTGATTCGGTACGACTCTCCGACCCAGACCAACTTCAGGCGCGTCCTCGCGGACTGCGAGGTGAATGGTTTTCCGGTTCGCAAGCGCGACAACATCGTGCTGCTGCTTGGCGCTGCCAACCGGGATCCGGCCGCGTTCGAGAATCCGGACTGTCTTGATGTCGGTCGCAGCCAGGGTTCACATATTTCGTTCGGGCGAGGTATCCACTATTGTCTCGGCGCGCCGCTGGCACGGCTCGAAGGACGCATCGCC
The DNA here is from genome assembly GCA_965207385.1 of Rhodothermales bacterium. Taxonomy (GTDB): domain Bacteria; phylum Bacteroidota; class Rhodothermia; order Rhodothermales; family Bin80; genus CAZXEU01. Next base: position 481,530 of record CBDBLZ010000021.1, on the reverse strand, counting down.
TTGGAGATGCTGCTCAGCCGCTTTAGTTCGATAAGATTGTCGGGCAAGGCACCCAGGTTTCGCAAGGGTGTTGTGCTTCGAGGCCTTCAATCCCTACCTTTGTCCTGTATCCGAGCCTGACGAGCCGACATCTGGCATGAGTCAACGGGCCGCATTCGACGAAATCCTTGCGTTGATGCACCGGGCCACGCTGGACGATGCGTACTGGCCGGCGGCCTGCCGTCTCATTGAGGACCGCGTACAGGCAAGCAGCACTGCCGTGGTGTTTGGTGCCGAGGATGCTGAGCGTGGCGTGCAGATCTTCTTAGCCCGGCGCTTCAGCCGAGGCGAACACTGTGAAGAGCTGGACCGCGAGTACTTTGATGTCTACTATCCACACGACGAACGTGTCCCGCGCATTCGGCGCCTGCCGGACAGCCGTCCGGTTCACGTTACAGATCTATACACGGACAGGGAGCTCAAGACTTCCGCAACCTACAACGAGTACCTGTTGCCCAACGACTGCGGCAACAGTCTCATCGCTCGCCTGGATGGACCCCGTCGCTCTCGTATCGTCTTCTGCATCCACGATTCTGCGGGCCGGGACAGGTGGACCTCCTCACAGGTCGGATTGGTCCAGCGTCTGCTTCCGCATATTCGACAATATGTTACCGTTCGACAGGTACTGACCAGTGTTGGTGCACTGGGCACATCCCTCGTGGCGCTGCTTGGCAACTCCGGGCTGGGCGTCATCCAGCTGGACTGGCGGGGCAAAATCGTGGATGCGAGCGATGCGGCACGGAAGCTGCTTAGAGCCGGCGATGGGCTGTTCGATGCCGGAGGCTTCCTGTTCAGCCGCTCCCGTGCGGACAATAACGCTCTCCAGGACTTGTTGTCGCGCGCCTTGCCGCCGCTTGGCCGTCAGGGCATAGGCGGTTCGATAGTGCTCAGGCGTCCGCCGCGCGGCAAGCCGCTCGCGCTGCATATCACCCCCGTTAGACGGCATGAGGAGGATCTGAGCCCCTGGCCTGTCGCTGCACTCGTACTGGTTGTGGATTCGGAGAGCTCTGCCGCGATCGATCCGAATCTGGTGGCCGAGGGTCTTGGCCTTACGCAGGCGGAGGCGCGCGTTGCAGTAATGCTGGCCACCGGGAAGAGCGTCCGTGAAATCGCGGAGTCAACAGGACGCAGGATAAGCACCATCCGTACGCATGTGCGCCACATCTTCCACAAGCACGGCATAACACGGCAAGTGGACCTGGTGCGGCTTGTGCTCTCGATCTCGGCCGCCTCGAGTTGAAGCGATGAGCGGCATGGGGAGCACTCCCCCTCCGCTGGCGCCCGCAGTCCTCCAATTCATGTGACTTCCGCGGCAGGCTCCGCCCTAGCTGCTACGCATCGCAGCCTCCAATTTGCTTGTGCGAGCGTGCAGGCGGAAGGAGAATCCTGGCCGAGCATCAGCGCAGCGGACTGAAGGAAAGTCCGACTATCCGGTCAATCATTGCAGCAGGCGCCACATTGTTCTGTAATGATCTCTCCAGCGACGAGCCGCGGCCTGGGCCGGGCACAACGGCGCTTATTCAGTCTACCTTCTGACCGTGAGGTTCCTTCTGGCGCTATCTGCTCATGTCCATCGATGAAGACAAATCCGGCTGCGCGGGACGCCAAAGGCAGCTGGAATCACTAGGGGACTTCAGCTCGATCAAGTAAAGGGGCTGCTGCCCGGCACGTCTCTTTTGGTATTGCTCCCGAGGCGCCACGCCTGGCGATGCTCCCTGGCCTGCCCGTAACCCCCGCTAAGCTGGGTGGAAGAGCCCCAATCCCCGCCCATTGTCATCAATATTGAGGATGCGCAGGCGCCTTGGCAGAATTATCGTACGCAAGGGTGGCATCCATGCCAGCGCATTTCCCTGCTCGCGAGGAACGCTGAGCGATGGGTTCGCCATTCTCGCAACGCCGGTCCCGGAACGCGACGTGTGCACGGGTGGGAGGTCCGGCAGCGAGCGTTCCTTGGGCATGCCGTTACAGATCCGCCTCTCGCTCTGCATCGAAGCCTTGTCAGGCTACCGGAGCAAAGCACACCAAGAGCAGGAAGCCGAACCAGTCGACTTACCGCCAAAGATCCGTCCAGCCGAATGGACGCCACTGCCTCGGTTCAAGCGCACTTTGAAGATCGGAGCCCGGAGGAATCGTGCGAGGACCTGACGGCGACAGAGGGCGGGCTCGCGAGCCTTGCCCTCAATGCAATCTCCCGGACAAGTGAAGCCCCAGTGCTCCAATATCTATCCCGGACACGCTTGGCAGCGCTGCCGTGGGAAGTCTTCGAAGAAAATCCGCCTTTCATATTGCCAGAGGCTTCAGCGGACACGCGCATACAACGGGGAGTAACGTCTAAGCATGTGCACGGCAGGCAACGCGGTATCGCTAGGCTAGCGCCGTGTCTATTTGCTCTCCTGTTTCTTGCGGGAAAATATTGCTGCCCAGCGGTAGCCCAGAGCAGCTCAGAGCCTCAATGGACTCTCGATTTGGCGTGCGCGAAGGGTGGGAACATCCCGGACAACATAGAAGAGATTGCGGAGTGGCAATTGCTGACGGCAGAGCGGGACCATTCTGGTTCTGAATGCACCGCAAACAGGCATGAAAGGGGCATGCCCGGGGGCTTTGTGGAGACGACAAAGCCGCTTCGTCCGGCCGTACCCTCAAGGCGGGAGGCTCGCGGTTCAAGCATTTGTGATCAGGGGCCAGCGTCGTTGGCAGAGGTGTCCGAGTTGCCACCCCAGGTGCTTGGCGACCACGACCTGTCTCATCCGCGTGCATCGCCCGGGCTGGCGAAGGCGCAGGCCGGTCTGCAAAATGAAATAGTCGACCCGTGGGGCGAGGAGGCACGAGTTCGGGGCTATGCTGCTCCGGTTCCGGCCCCTGCAGTGGATACTTGCGCCGGGAGCCGGTGAAGGCGCATCGGGCTTGGTGGTGACAAGACAACAGCATGCTCCCCGAGTCTTGCCGGCTACAGCTGCATTGACCGGGACCCCTTCATATCAGGAAAGGGTGGCGGCCGCGCACGAGCGTGGCACCGGGAAGGCACCCGAGTGGAGGTTCGCTGTAACTGTCAAGGCACTGGCGCCATTTCTTGCAAGGCTAAAGCTATTGGCCAGCCGGCTTGTCAGAAAGGAGCCAGGCTCTGCAAAGCACGGTGTCGCCGCATCAGAATGGCACCGGTCTTGGCAGTCTGGCCGTCCGCCAGGGCTCCGCCAGCTCGATCAGCACTCGCCTGCGGAAGTGGCTGACAGTCGTGCGCCCGAGGTAGGGTTCGACTATGCCTACAATGACGAACCAAGTCGCATAGTCAGTGAAACGGACGTTTACGCAGCGGGCACCGTAGTGTTGTCCGAAACCAGCAGCCAGACCGTCACGGTTGATTATGCAACCCAGAGCGGCTTGGATACCAGGTTCAACCCCAGAGGATATCAGCCGGCGCAGGCGGGCGCGGACTATATAGCAACTTCCGGCACGCTGACTTTCATGCCGGGAGAAACTGTAAAACGATATCTGTGCCAGTAATCTTTACGCCGGATCCGGACACGGAACCGTTCTGGGAGGGGTTCACCATCCGGCTCTCCAATCCGGTCAACGCTACACTGGGGCCCAACCAGGATCGGCCGGTATGGATCGCCAACTATGGGATACCGCATGCCATCTTGATCGAAGACACCTCTGAGAAAGAAGGTGCAGGATTCTTTCCGGTGTCTATCCAGACGATAGAATTGCACAGGGGGTTTACGCTGGACTACGTCACGGCCGACTTCGCTAATGACGCGAACGAATACGAGGACTACGAGCCGGTTTCGGGAACGATGAGGTTCCGGCCCGGACAGACCTCCTACCAGATTAACGTACCACTGATAGATGATTGCAGAAAAGAGCCGGATGAGAATTTCTACTTCTACATTTACGATTCGAGGAGAGGGCAAGAGCAGTTTGAATTTGGCACCTTTGCACATGGTACCCTCACAATCGAGGATGACGATACGGCGGATCAGGTGCTTATTGAGGAATCGGAAATCAGTGTATGGGAATATGACGGGCCGGCAGTCATAACCGTCAGGCTTTGCGAAGAGCTGAACCAGGAAGTTACGATCGACTACGAGACCGTTGACGGCACGGCGCTGGCAGGATCGGATTACACCGCCCGCTCGCGCACGCTTACATACCCGGCGGGGCAGCAAATCAGAAGAATCAGAGTGCCGATCATTGATGACGACATCGATGAGCCGGACGAGGAATTTGCCGTTCATCTCACTGGCGCCGCGAATGTGACGCTGCCGGATCAGTCGGAGGTAACCGTAACAATACTGGACGATGATGAGGCAGTGACGGTAGGAGTCCTGGGTGCCGATGTGCCGGAAAGCGTTGGTGTGGCGCAGGTGCGGGTCCAACTGGACGCGCAAACAAGCAGCGAAGTAAGCGTGCAGTTTGCAACCGCAGATGGTTCCGCGACCGCCCGTGCCGACTATACGCCGGTTAGTACGGCCGTGGTGTTCGCCCCGGGAGAAGTCGAGAAGACCGTCGGCATCCCTATTCTGGAGGACGACCTGGTTGAAGGTGACGAGAGCTTTACCGTTCGGCTGAGTTCGCCGACCAATGCGGAAATCGGAACCGGCACGGCCACGGTAACCATTCGGGACAACGATTCGCTATCCGAGCTCGCAATTGCAGACTCCGACGTAGTGACAGAAGGAGACGGCACGGCCAGTGTCGACGTGACGCTTTTTCCGGCCAGAAGTGCGGAGGTCGCAGTGGACTGGTCGACGGAAGACGGTACGGCGGTAGCGGGCGCAGACTACGAGACAGGCTCAGGCACCGTAGTGTTTGCGCCGGGAGAGACCAGAAAGAGCGTGGAGTTGGCAGTGATCGATGATGACTTGGTTGAAGCCGAGGAAGTTTTTCACGTACGTCTCACAAATCCCAGAGGGGATGCCGGAATTGTTCGCAGCACAGCAGCAGTAACCATCATCGACGATGACCAGGAGCCGACGCTGAGGCCCGTAGATGCAACGGCGAGCGAGAACGCGGGCACTGCGCGCGTGCGAGTAGTGCTGAGTCCGGCCTCGACGGAGGACGTGAGCGTACAGTATGCAACCGGAGACGGTACGGCGCGGGCCGGCATGGACTACGTAATGGAATCGGATGTGTTAGCCATCCCGGCCGGAAGCACCGAGGGAGTCATCGCGATTGGCCTCATCGATGACTTGTTCGTGGAAGGGGCGGAGACCTTCTCGGTCGCGCTGCACAGCCCCGAAGGCGCGCATCTTTCGCGCAGCGAGGCAATCGTCACCATCCTGGACGACGACGCGCCGGCCGTCAGCATCGACGATACAGCCGTGCAAGAGTTCGCATCTGAGGCAGTATTCTCAGTATCCCTGACTGCGGCGCATGTGGTTCCGGTAACGGTGCAGTATGCAAGCGAGGACGGTACGGCAACCGCGGGGGAGGACTACGTTCCTGTGGCCAATGCACTGACAATTCCGACCGGAGAATTGAGCAGGGAGATCCGTGTGCAAATCATCGACGATGCGATTACGGAGGAGGATGAGACTTTCGCGGTCGTCTTGACGAGCGCGGCGAATGCCGCATTGGGAGATGCTTCAGGAGAGGCCACGATTGTGGATGATGATACATATGAGCTGACCATTTCCGACGCGACCGTGGAGGAAAGCGCGGGGTCGGCCCGTTTTGAAGTCACGCTCAACCGGGCAAACGCGGCGCAACTGACAACCGTCATGTATGCCATGTCTGACGGCACCGCGACAGCGGGCCAGGACTACACGTCGGCAAGCGGTGAGCTTACCATTGCAGCCGGCACTTCAAGCGCGAATATTGATGTCGCGATCCTGGATGATGATCAAGCCGAGGACACTGAGACGTTTACAGTGACCCTGAGTGGTGCAACCAATGCCGAAATCAGCGATGGCACGGGCCAAGGCACCATCCTGGATGACGATGTCCCGGGCCTCAGCGTAAACGGGACAAGCGTGCGTGAAGACGCCGGACCGGCGGTCTTCGAAGTACAGCTGGACCGCGCGAGCTCGGAGGCGGTAGCCGTGGTCTTTGACACGCGGCCGATTACGGCGACGGAGGGTGAGGACTACGAGGCTGCCGGAGTCAGGATAGCATTTGAACCGGGAGAAACGGAGAAGCGGATAGAGGTGGTGATACTGGATGACTCCATGGACGAGCCCGATGAAGCGTTTGCAGTAGTACTGTCCGACGCACAGCATGCTGCGATCCGCAATGCGGAGGCTATGGCTACGATTCTGGATAACGATGCGCCGCCGGTACTGGCAGTACAGGGCGGATATACAGTCCTGGAGGGAGCGGGGAGTGTGGCCATTGCGGCTACGCTGAGCGCGGCGAGTGCCTTTGAAATATCGGCCTCGTATTCAACATCGGATGGCACGGCCTCGGCAGGTGCGGACTATGAGGCCAATTCGGGGACGCTCACCTTCGCGCCAGGGCAGACGCACCGCGCTATTTCGGTTTCCATACTGGATGACAATCTGGAAGAGCCGGATGAGACCTTTGTGCTGAGGCTTGCCGGGCCCGTGAATGCGTCTCTTGGTGCGGGCGAGTCCGTCGTCACAATACTGGACGACGATGCCGTGCCGGTTATCAGTATCGATGACGTCAGTGCAGGCGAATCGGAGGTTGGGGCGGTATTCACGGTGCGGCTGAGTTCACCGACCTCTCTGGAGGTAAGCCTCCGGTATGCTACCGAAGACGAGACAGCGACGGCGGGCGAAGACTATCAGGAGACGAGGGGCACGCTATCGTTTGAGGCGGGCGAGTTGGCAAAGCAGATCCGGGTGCCGGTCCTTGATGACGACGTGGATGAGGAGAATGAGACTTTCCTTGTTCGCCTTAGTGCTCCGGAGAACGCGGAGATAGGCGACGTAGTGGGACGGGGCACGATAACGGACGACGACGAGCCCCTTACGATCAGCATCTATGACGGACGCGCCGACGAGGATGCGGGAATGCTGCGCCTTCCGGTGCGGCTAAGCCGGCGCAGTTCGCGCGCGGTCAGCGTGCAGTTCGCGACTTCGGATGTAGAGGCGGAGGCGGGTCTGGACTATACGTCCTCGCGGGGGATTGTGATCTTCGAGCCAAACAGCACGGAAGGCGTGGTGGCGGTTTCCATTGAGGACGATGCGCTTGACGAGGAAGAGGAAACGTTTCAGGTACGGCTGTCACGACCGACAAATGCGGTGATAGCCCGGGGCTTGGCCACGGGCACGATCACGGACAATGACGGGGTGCCGCTTCTGAGGATCGGGGACATCACGGTAGGCGAAGGTGGAGGTGTGGCAGTCTTTACAGTCAGCCTCTCGGCGCCAAGTGCGCACGTGGTAACGGCGTCGTACCGGACCGTAGATGGCACGGCCGAAGCGGGCTCGGACTACGCAGAGGCGGCAGGGACGCTCGTCTTCGCACCGGGTGAATTGGAGAAAGAGTTACGTGTGCCCATACTGCAGGACGGCCGCGACTGGCGCCAGGAGACGTTTATGCTTGTACTGGAATCGGCGACGCACGCGCGGCTGGAGGATGCGGTGGCGGAGGCAACGATAGTGGAGGAGGAGCCGGTGGAAGAGGGGGTGCTTGAGGTGCATTTGGCGCGATTCGCGCGTACGTCGGCCTCGCACGTGGTGGAAGCGCTCGGCGAGCGGTTCCGCTGGCGGGAGATGTCGACATCATGCCTCTCTGCTGCGGGCCAGAGTTTTGCCGACTTTCGCCACGTGAACCCTGAGTGGGACCCTTCGGCTGGGGAGCTACTTTCGGGATGCCGCCTGGCGGCACGATCGGGCGCTCTCAGCGTCTGGGGCCGGGGGGCGTTTACGCGCCTCAGCGGCAGAGACGGCGCTCTCTCTTTGAGCGCGGACGTCACGACGGCGGCCTTGGGCGCCGACTTTGCATGGGGTAGCGGCTTGACGGCGGGGTTCATGATGGCGCGCAGCCACGGAGCGGGCACCTTCGAGGCGTATGCACTAGAGGGAGAGACGGGTTCCGCACAAGTGGGCGCGTACCCGTATGTGAGCTACGCGGTGGGAGCAAACAGCGTCTGGGCACTGGCGGGCTACGGCCGGGGCTCGGCGGAGGTTGCGGGAACGGACCCGTTGGAAACAAGCCTGAGCTCCCGTCTCGTGGCGGCAGGTGTCGTGGGAACGCTGGCAAGCGGAAAAAGAGGCCGGCTTACGTACGAGGCGGACGCGTTTGCGGCACGCGCTAATGCAGAGGAGGCCGCAGCTGTTGTGGATGCGACCCGTATCCGGGGAGCGCTACAGGGGAGTGCGATGCTGCCCGGAGGCCTGCGTCCGTATGTGGAGACGGGCCTCAGGCACGACGGAGGAGATGCACTGGCGGGGCTGGGGCTTGAGGTGGGAGGCGGCGTGCGCTTGGTGCGGCCGGAGTGCGGCCGGAGAGCCGGCTGCGGGCGGAAGTGAGCGGGCGGTCGCTGGTGGCTCATGCCTCGGAGGGCTTTGACGAGTGGGGGCTGGCTGCCACGGTGCAGTACGAACAAATGGCGGCTTCAGTCTCTCGGCAGCCGGCACAGCGCGGGAGGGCGTCGAACCCTACCACCCGGTCCTCTACGGAGCTGGCAGGCCTTGGACCAACTCTCTCGGTGCGGCCTTCGTGGGGCACGGCTCAGCGCGGAGGCATGAGCGCACTCTGGCGGCGTGATGCTATTGCGGACCTGGCGATGGGCCTGCCCGGCCGGAGGCGCGTGGAGGTGGCTGCTTCGGGAGATCGACAAGCGATGCGGCCTGATCACACGTCTTGCGGAGTGCTTTACCGATTATCGTGATGCGTCCAGGGTTGGGCATCGAGCGCTTGCTGGCACAGCGGATCTTCGGTTTGTGTCTGGGCTACGAGGATCTCAATGATCACGACAGTGTGCGGGATGATCCGGCCCTGGCGGTAGCCGTGGGGGCTGCGGACATAGCGGGAGAAGACGGGCCAGCGTGACCAAGGTCATGCACTTGCAAGCTCGAAGACGCTTAACCGGCTGGAATTGTCTGAGGAAGAGGCAGCGGCAGAGGATCGCGCGTACTGCGGCCGACTTCGCGAAGATTGATGCGCTGCTTGGACGGGACAGCTTTGCGTGCCGCCGGAGCGCATCATACTGGACCTGGACGCTACCGATGTGCTGCACGGCCATGCAGGAAGGGCGGTTCTTTCACGGCTACTATGGACATTATCGCTACCTAGCCGCTGTATGATCGTCTGCGAACAACATTCTGGTAGCCCGCCTCCGCCAGTCCAACATCGATGCTTCGGCCGGTGCGACGGAGGAGCTGGAGCGCGGCAGATTCGCATGCGATGGCCCGGGGTGGAGATCTGGGTCCGTCGAACCCTACCACCCGGTCCTCTACGGCATCAGCGTGCGATCCGCGCTTAAGTGGTAGCTGCCGGAGAGTATCGCTGACGCAAGCTAGGCCGAGTGTGGTTCAGATGGAGAACCGCATCAAGGAACAGCAACTCGACCTGTTTGCGGATCGCACTTCGACTTCGAAGATGCGGAGCAATCTGCGGCTGTACTTTTCCGCATGCGCCCACGGGCTCATGGCCCGGCTAAAGGAGTGGGGACTGCACGGAGATGGCCTCTGCGCAGTGCGCTACGATCCGCCTACGGCTGTTCAAGATTGCTGCGGTGGTCTACAGGAGCCTTGCCGCGGCTACGGACGGCACATCTAAATCATGGTGGAGACGTACGAGGAAGGCAAGCACCAATGTGCCCGCGCAGCACCACATGTGCCTATCCCGTGCCCCGTTGCAGGGCCCGAGACGGCCGGAATCAAGTGCTGCAACCACTATAACGGAACTACATTTACCGACCTCGCCCGAATGCGGTCCCAACAGCAGATCCTCCCAAAGACGCCGAAGCTAGGTCCTATGCTGGGCGGCCTGGGGCGGCGCTACGGTCCCAGAAGTCGGAGCAGGGCCTCGGGCTGATTTATCACTCCACGGGCCGGCGCGGAGAGGGACATCTTGCTCATCACGGTACTGGCCTACAAGCTGGTGCAAGTGATTCGAAAGCTTCTGCGCGTTCGCGCTGTGCTCAAGTTGGACGAGGTTTAGACGGAGTCTTCCGCGCCTAGTGCGCGCGACCAGAATCTTCAAGCACAAGGACAGGCGTCCCCTTCGCGCCCGCAAGAGTTCTCAGCCGGACACGGATCTTACGACTATTTGTGACGCCTTACGCATCGGTCCGGTGCCTCTGGGCATCGAGCAAACGATCACATAAGCGTATCCGTCAGGCCAACTACCGGTCAGGGGGAGAGAGGAGGAGGCTTATTGCCAAGGGCTGCAGCCTGGGAGCGCTAAACGACCCTTCGTGCGAACACATGCCTGAATGCGCCTAAGAACCACCCGGAAGTGACAGAAGGGGACCCGAGTGCGACTCAAGCGCAATCGACCGGTTCTTGGCGGGTCCGCCATTCATCTGCCGAGCGAAGGCATTCCGCATCCGTATATTGAGCCCTGCACCCGTGCCATAGAAAATGCCCTGCCTACAGGTGCAAAGTGCTTGAATTCTGGCCGTTGGAGCTTCTGGGAAGGCTGCATCCGCTAGTGGTGCATTTCCCGATCGCGCTGCTGGTTGTGGCACTCGTGATGGAGTGCGCGATACTGACTGGCCGCCGCAACCTTCGCGAAGGCATCACGTGGGTTGTGAGCATTGGTGCCGCTTCCGCAATCGTTGCTGCCGTCTTTGGCTGGCTGCTGTTCGAGGGCGGAGCCTATTCCGGTCAAACCGCAGCCGTGCACAAGTGGCTGGGTTTTTCGACAGCTGCATTGGCTGGTGCCACTGCTGCACTGCATGCGCTTGCGCGTCGCCGTAACAGAAAGACGCTTTGGACGGGCTACAGACTTGCGTTGGCCGCAACATGCATTGTGCTGGCGGGGGCAGGGCACCTTGGTGCCAGCCTTACGCACGGGACAGATTATTTGAGTGGAGCGCTGCCAGGGCGTGGCGATACAGCAGCGACGCTAGATGAATTCGCATCCGTGCCCGCCGGGCAGCATTCCAGGCAAGAGCTGGATCGGCTGAATCTGGAAGTCAGAGCGCTATTTGCTCATCGCTGCTATCGGTGCCATGGCGGCGAAAAGCAGGAAGCAGGGCTGTCACTCGACTCGGAGGTGGACGTCCGGACCGGCGGAGAATCCGGACCGATTCTGATCGCCGGCCGCGCTGCCGACAGCGAAATCATTCGCCGGATTGAATTGCCTCGCGGGCACGATGATGCCATGCCGAAGAAGGGACAGGCGCTCACGCGTGCGGAAGTTGATCTCATTCGCCTGTGGATCGACCTCGGTGCGCACTGGGCAGACGAAGCGATGCGTGTGTTTCCGCAGGCACCGCTCGCACTGGAGCGGCCCGCCTTGCCGCCGGCTCGGCCCGGTGGAAGCCACCCGGTGGACCGTTTCGTCAATGCCTACTTCGCTGCAAACAATATTCGCTGGCCTGAAGTAGTTGGTGACCGTGTTTTCTTGCGGCGCGCATACCTCGACGCCATCGGACTGCTGCCGACTCCGGCCCAGATTGACGAATTCCTTCGACGACCCGAAGCGGACAAGCGTGCGCAACTGGTGGGGGAATTGCTCTCGGACTCGCACAATTATGCACAGCACTGGCTGAGTTTCTGGAATGATTTGCTTCGCAATGACTACTCCGGCACGGGCTACATCACCGGAGGACGCAGGCAGATAACCCCCTGGCTATACGAAGCGCTGGTGTCAAATCAGCCGTACGACAAGATGGTGCGACAACTGTTGAGCCCGACTCCCGCCTCGGACGGCTTTATCAGGGGGATCCAGTGGCGAGGCGCCTTCAACAATAGCCAGAGGGTGGAGATGCAAGCGGCGCAGAACGTATCCCAGTCGCTACTGGGCATGAACCTGAAGTGCGCTTCTTGCCACGACAGCTTCGTGAGTAACCTCACGCTCGATCAGGCATACGGGTTTGCGACTGTTTTCGCGGACTCTGTGATGGAGATCTTCCGGTGCGACAGACCCACGGGCCGGATGTCGCAGCCTTCATTCCTCTTTGACGAACTGGGCGTCATCAAGGCGGGGACCGTGGAGGAGCGCCTCGCAGAGCTGGCGGATATAGTGGTACAGCCTGCAAACGGACGCCTTTACCGAACCATGGCGAACCGCCTCTGGGATCGCTTGCTGGGCTACGGGCTCGTCGTGCCCGTCGACGAAATGGACAACGAGCCGTGGAACGCGGAGCTGCTTGATTTCCTGGCGGCGGACTTTCGGGACACCGGCGCAGACCTGAAGCGGCTGATCTCGCTCATCATGACGTCTGAAGCGTATCAGTTGCCATCAGTGCCGGCAGCCTCGGAGTCAGGGGAGCCGGGGTTTTTCTTCCGGGGGCCTGAGCGCCGGAGTCTCTCTGCGGAACAGTTTGCCGATGCCCTTAGCCAGACGCTGGGTCCCGCATACCCCGGGCTTGCGTTCGACCCGGAAGCAGAAGAGCTCGGTGCGGTCTGGATATGGCACAGGGAGCGCGAAGTGGACCGCGACATATTGCCGAGGCCCGGCGTGCGCCTTTTTCGGTACGACTTCGAACTGGACCAGCCCGCTGCCAGCGTGGCGGAGGCCCGCATGCTTATGGCGGCAGACGACGCGGCGGACCTCTATCTGAACGGCGGCCTGCTGGCCGGGTTGGTGGGCTATCGGAAGACAAAGCGCCTGGATCTGCGTGAAGCCTTGGGAAACGGCTCCAACAAGCTGGCCGTCCGCGGAGAAAACACTGGACGCATGCCCAATCCCGCAGGTCTCTTGCTAAGCCTGCGAATCACCTACGAGGACAGCAGCAGGCAGTGGGTTTTCACCAATACGGATTGGCATACCGCGGAAGAGGCAGAAGACAACGCGTGGACGGTTGCCCGGTACGAAGACAGCCCTTGGCAGCCTGCGCGCGCCCACGGCGACATTGACCGCAACTACTGGGGACGTCTGGCAGACTTCAGGTACAGTCCCAGAGAAACTACCATGCCGTTTGTCCGGGCATCGCTGGTTGCGCAGGATCCCTTTCTGCGAGCACTGGGTCGGCCTTCCCGCGAAAACGTGGTAACGCGACGAGCCAGCCAGTCCGCCTTGCTCCAATCACTGGAGCTTACAAACGGTGATTTCCTGGCCGTTCAGCTGGAAAGGGGCAGCGCAGCGTGGCTGGGCTCCCGCGGATCTGATTCAGAGTCGCTGGTCCGTCGGCTATACGTGACGATTCTTGGCAGGCCGCCAAGCCGCAGGGAGATGCGGGCAGCCAGGCGCGCCTTGGGGCCAGCGCCGTCGAAGGAATCGGTAGCGGACCTGCTGTGGGCGATGTTTCTTTCGCCCGAGTTTCGTTACATACACTGACCGGACATCATGACGCGCAGAGAATTCCTGGCCAAAATGCGCGCCGCTTCCATCGCAGCGATGGGGACGTCGCTTCCTGTGGCGTATGCCGGCTGCCAAGCCCGGCGCCCGGCTGCCCGCGCCGACAGCGTCATACTGCTTTGGATGGCCGGAGGCATGGCGCACACGGAGACGTTCGATCCGAAGCGCTACACGCCGTTTGAGCCAGGACTGGAGAGCAGTCGGATCCTGAGCACATTTCCCTCCGTGCCTACGTCGGTAGACGGACTCTACTTTTCGGAAGGCCTGGAGGCCATTGGCTCGGTAATGAATCGCGGCAGCATGATTCGCTCTTACCGGGCTGCCGATTTGGGCTTTATCCTGCATTCAAGGCACCAGTATCACTGGCACACGTGCTACGAGCCGCCTCAACCTGTCCAGACGCCGCATATCGGCGCATGGATAGCTAATGTCTTGGGGCCGCGGAGCGATGCCATGCCCCCTTTCGTCAGCATAGGCCAGCGGTTCACCGTTGGTGAGGCAGAGGAGCTGAAGGCCTTTCATTCGGCCGGATTCCTGGGCGGAGAATACGGGCCATTCCTGATCGCGGACCCTTCCGTCGGCCTCGAGGCAGTGAGACCGCCCGCCGGCATGACGGCGGGGAGAATGGAGCGCAGACATGCCCTGTACCGGGAGCTGGTTTCTCGCAGCCCGCTGGGAGGCAGAGGCAGCGATTACCAGAGAGAATCGCTGGTTCGATCAATGGAGCAGGCCTACCGATTGCTCCGGTCACCGGAAGCCCGGGCCTTCGATTTGCAAGAGGAGCCGACGGAGTATTACGATCTATACAATACCGGCCGCTTCGGCCTCGGATGTCTGCTCGCGCGTCGCCTGGTGGAAAACGGTGCCCGGTTTGTCAGCGTTACGACGGAGTATGAGCCCTTTCTTGGTTGGGACACGCATGAGAATGGCCATACGCGGCTGGTAGGCATGAAGAAGTTGATCGACCGGCCCGTGGCGCAGCTGGTACTGGATCTGGAGGAGCGGGGCCTGCTTGACCGTACGCTGGTCATCCTGGCCAGCGAATTCAGTCGCGACATGATCCAGGAAGGTCGGCCCGAGGCGGCAGTGCGAGACCAGGTCACGGTACCGGATCGCGTCGAGGAATTGGTCCACTACGGCATGCATCGCCACTTTACGGACGGTTGTTCCATACTGCTCTTCGGAGGTGGCGTAAAGCAAGGCTACGTCCTGGGAGAGACCTCGCCCGAGCGGCCATGCGCCACCGTTGGCGAACCGGTGTACATCGATCAGGTACACCAGACAGTCTACCACGCGCTGGGCATACCGCCGGATACGCACTCTGAGGTCGAAGGCCGCCCCGTATACACCACGCCGGACGGCACCGGCAGTCCGCTGCTCGATGTGTTTGCCTAGAGCATCTGCGCGCGCGGACGGGCAATTCCGCCGGAACCGGCCAGACCTTCCAATGCAGTTTGCCCCCAACAAATGACATCCGAGCTACCCTGATGACAATGAGCAGGTATTTGACAATAACTCTTTTGCTAGGATTGATTCAGCCTGCAATGGGCCAGCCCCTAGAGTCCCGGATTTCCGCGGTTGCAGGCGATCACGAAGTGTTCCTGAGTACGCCACCGGACTACATAGCCTTGGGCCGGGTCTTTGTCTTCCGGCCCGGGTCCGGGGATCGGGGTTGGGTCGTCGCCGATACACTCACAGCTTCCGACGGCCGGCCTCGGGACCGATTTGGCTACTCGCTGGCGCTGGATGCCGGAACCCTTGCAGTCGGTGCGCCGGACCACTTCGGAGACCGCGGAGCCGTTTACATTTTCCGGCGCTCGCCGGACTCCGCCTCATGGCACGAAACCGGCCGCATTATTCCGGATGACTCAGATAGCGCAAGCGAGATAGGCAGGGTTGTGGCTCTGGGCGGCGCCGTCCTGGTATCCGGCACACCAGAGGCCGATTATGCTGACGTGTACGTCGAGACCCCGAACGGGTGGATGCATTCCACCAGGCTGACCGGCGGCGACACGCGTGAGGGAGACGGCTTCGGTGCCAGTCTGGCCGTTGACGGACAGCATGTTTTCGTCGGGTCGCCCGGACATGAGCGGCAAGCTGGAGCGGTTTACGTCTTTCGCCGGGAGGGAGATACTTTCGTGGAGAAGGCAAAGCTGACAGCAGACTCGCGCCAGGCCCTTGGGGCGTCTCTCGCCGTCTCCAGTGGCGGCCGCATTCTTGCCGGTGCGCCCGGCTTGCCCCTGGACCTGACGGGCGAGGATGTTCGTATCCCGGATCCGGTGCCAAAGGGCGCGATCCTGGAGTTTTCCATGGATGCCGACGGTTCCTGGCGTCAGACAGCCGAAATTGAGGGCCCCGAAGACCTCTATTTGCGCATTTACGGGATTCTGCCGTTTAGCGTCAACGGCAATATTCTGGTGGCAGGCGCGCCTTCGGCGCAGGCCAATATGGGCCGCGCGGATTTCTATCGCCGGAACGACACGCTTGGCGGGTGGGAGCGAATGGGCTCAGTCGCGGGCACCGGCGGCGACAACCACGTAGGGCGCTTCGTTGACAGCGGCAACGCAATCAGCCTGGTAAGCGTGGGGCATTCCGAAGTATATGTTGCCAGGACGGAGTCCACAGCCGATGCTCCCTCGATCGAGGCCCGGCTGACTCTGCCGCTGGGCGACTGGGAGCCGCTCGTTGCAAGCGGCCCGGTGGAGTGCGCCGATGGCCGGGCGGCGCAGTTTCGCTGCCAGAATGTCGATTTGCTTTCCTATATGCCCATCGGCGCTCTGGGAGGGTCAAGTGAAGTCTCAATAAACGATATATGGGGCTGGACTGACCCGGTGACGCAACGCGAATTTGCCCTGGTCGGGCGGTCAGACGGGACGGCCTTCGTGGAGGTAACCGATCCCCGCGCACCGGTCTATATCGGGGAGTTGCCACTTACGGAAGGGGCGAATCCCAGCGCGTGGCGCGACATAAAGGTGTACAGGAACCATGCGTTCATTGTTGCAGACGGCGCGGACACCCACGGCATGCAGGTTTTCGATCTTACGCGGCTGCGGGACGTTGCGACGACACCGATCACGTTTGGAGAAACCGCCCTTTACACCCGCTTTGCCACGGCTCACAACGTTGTCATCAACGAAGCATCAGGCTTTGCTTATGCCGTGGGCATTCGCGGCGAAGGCGAAAGCTGCAAGGGAGCACTGCACATGATCGACATACGGGATCCCGCACGCCCGCAATTTGCCGGCTGCTTCGCGGACGCCGAGCCTGGTCAGGAGCGGGCTGGGACGCACGATGCGCAGTGCGTCACGTACAACGGACCGGATCCGGAATACCTGGGGCACGAGATATGCTTCAGTTCTAACGGATCCACGCTGGGAATCGCGGATGTTACGGACAAGGAGAACCCGGTAGCAGTTTCCCGCGCTTCTTATCCAAACGTGGCCTATGCACATCAGGGCTGGCTAACCGAGGATCATGCATTCTTCTTCATGAACGACGAAGCTGACGAACTGCGCCGGCAGATTCCGGGTACGCGGACGCTCATTTGGGACGTTGGCGACCTGGAGGATCCGGAGCTGATTGGGGAATGGTATGGCAACAGCTTTGCCGTGGATCACAATCTCTATATAAAGGGCAATGTCATGTATCAGTCCAATTACGTCTCCGGGCTGCGGGTCATTGACATTGCCGATGTTGCCAACCCTGTCGAGGTCGGCTTCTTCGATACGATGCCGTTCGGGCCTGATTTTCCGGCATTCATGGGTGCGTGGAGCAACTATCCCTACTTCGAAAGCGGCACGATAGTCGTCTCAAGCATCAATGAGGGCCTCTTTGTGCTGCAAAGGAAGAGGGAGGAGTTGTAGGCTTCGCAGCCTGCACTCCGCCCTCAGAATTAGCGGCGCGTAGTAATACCGGCGCCTTCTTGAGCCCGGAGCGGCGCCGGGCAAGTCATTTGGGCATACCGCTGCGAATGGCATGAAGACTGTGCGCGGGATCCTACCTGGCGCCTGTCAGACCGCCGCTGACTATCAAAGGCCATCGGGCCCGGATTCCCAGTCCTGGACGCTAGACATATTGGGCAGGCCCCACCAATGGCCGTGCCAGCCCGAGAAGGCCTCGAGGGTGAATGCCCAGAAACCGGATTCGAAATCACTTGCCACGATCAATCCGTCCGCATTCCGAATATCAACGGCATTTGTGCCGCGTCGCGGCTGCAGAAGCGGGGACTGCTGCTGCTCCGGAAGCGTGGCGGTCCGGTAGTAGGCGTCTGTATACGGGTTGAGCGGGTCAAAGACGTTAATGACCTGCAACCCGTCTTCCAGCGCTGCCGCGAAGGCAAGCGGCCAGCGAAGCTCAAGGCCGACATACTCGTTCTGCCAATTCGACGTCCAGGCGGCTACCGCGGTACGCAAGCGAGGCAGTGTCCCGTTCAGCGCCGGCTGCAGGTCGAATATCCGGACAGGGGCTGTTCGGTATTCCGCTAGCGTAAGCGCGTGTCGTCCGTCCGGCGTCGGTACCACTGCTCGACCGCGCTGCACAGCGGCAGAGCTGATCGAAGTGAGCTGCCGCACTTCCGAGAGGTCCGAGAAATCATAGACATAGTATCCGCCGCCGCCCGCGGCGTAAAGCCGATCCTGGCGAGACTCGGGTTCAAAACCGGCAAAAGCATTGTCAATGCCGGACTCGGCAGTCTGGGGCAGGTCCGGGATTTCAATCCTCGCAATGGGTGCAGGGCTCTCTTGCAGGACATTGGCAACGTTAAAGACATCAAGCGTTCCTCCACCCGTAGCCAGCAGAAGACTGCTGCCGCTTGAATGGCGATAGGCGAACAGCGCCCGATACCCTCCCGGCGTCGTAATGCGCGCTGTCTCTCTGATGTCGGGCAGCTCCGTTACGTCGAAGACAACGGCGCCGATGTTGGATTCAGCCGCATCGGCGTCGGCGGCGAAGGCCTGCGCAAGGTAATGCCTGCCTTCGTGGACAAATGTGGTGAGCCCATGGCTGGTTAGGCCCGCTTGGTCGTCCATGTGCCACTGTGCCATTAAACGAGGCTCGGCAATGTCGGCGATGTCAATGACGGCCAAACCTGCCGGTGCCGCTCTGGTGGCCAGGTAAGCGAAGGGTCGAGCCATGTCCTGGTCAATGGCGATGGCCGTTGTTCCGCCCTCGATGAGGAGGCGGCCTGCGGCATGGATGTTGCGGCTGCTCCTGGTAGATTCCTGGCCCAGTGCGTTTTGCTGGCAGACCAGCAGGGCCAGTGCGGCAAGAGTCAGCAATTGGGTTTTCATGGCTAAAGGCGTGGCGTGAATGAGCGCTATCAAGCTAAGCGACGCGAACCTGCAAACGCAAAGCAATTGCCTAGTTGGCTGCGATGTGCCATGCACGGGCGCGGCAGAAGCGTGCCCGCGGCCCGGGGCACGACGCAGCATCTGCAGCGATTCCACGGACCCATGCCAGCCGGAATTGTGCGCCCTTCCTCCCCTCGACCTTAGTCATCGTTCCGCATGGCTCTGTATTAATTAGGTGCAGGCTTGAACTTTTGGTCCGCGAGCGTATATTACAGCGCTCATCGAATCGGTAAGTATTCGTGCGAATTGCCGCGCTTCTG
>CBDBLZ010000021.1:0-455000 GCA_965207385.1 Rhodothermales bacterium | reverse complement strand
GTTTGGTCCCACGTTCTTGCACATCAATTGTTAGGGGTGTCCGCGGGCTTGCGCCCGCGGGCTGAGATCAGACCCTCCGAACCTGATCCGGGTCATGCCGGCGTAGGGAAACTGCCAGTAGCGCATGGCGCGCCGGGGTCTTGGCCGCTCCTAGCTTTTCTGTCTGGAGCGGCTCTTTTGTCAGCCTAACCCCGAGACCATGCTCTACCGTCTGTGTACCTGTCTGGCTTTGTTGTTGGCGGCCACCGCCGCCGCCATGCCGGCTACCTATCTTCCGGTTTCTGCCCAGGGCCTGGTGACCGGAGTCGTCCTGGGCGAGCGTGACCGGCCCCTGGAAGCGGCTGCCGTGGAACTGCTGGAGGCGGAAACGAACGGCCGGCTCTTCGGGACGGCGACCGGAACGACGGGCCGCTTTGCCTTCGAGAATGTGCCAGCCGGGCGATACCGGCTCGTTGTAACGTTCCTGGGGCATGAGACCTTCAGCCAGGACATAACAGTGGGTGGGCATAGCCAACTGGATCTGCGCGCCGAGCTGGTGACCAAGGCCGTAGAGAGCCCTGAAGTTATCGTAACGGCAGGCCGTGCGCGCGAGCGATTGACGCCCATCACATTCACAAGTGTTACGGCGCGCGATCTGGCGCAAAAGCCTTCCATGAAGGACTTGCCCGCCCACCTGGCAAGCGCCCCCTCCATCACGCACTACACCGAGAACGGCAACGACCTGGGGTACACCCACCTCCGCATGCGGGGCTTCGGGCAGCGTCGCCTCGCCGTCGCCATCAACGGGATACCGCAGAACGACCCCGAAGAGCACAGTGTGTTCTGGATCAATTTCTTTGATCTGCAAGGCACTATCGAGGACATTCAGATTCAGCGCGGGGCAGGGGCAGCGTTCTATGGATCTACCGGCATTGGCGGCGCCATCAATGTGGTGGCGCGCCCCTACAAGCCTGCTCCGTACGCTTCGGCCGAGATCGGTTACGGAACCTTTGACACGCGCCGCTTCACGCTGGAGGCCAACACCGGGCTTCTGGGAGGCAGGTATGTGGCATTCGGACGGTTTAGCCGCCTGCTTTCGGATGGCTATCGGGACTGGTCCTGGTCAAAATTCTGGCGGTATTTTGCCGGTGTTACCCGGTACGGAACGCGGCACACGATAACCGTGCAGGCCTACGGCGGGCCCCAGCACGACGCGCTGGCGTATGCCGGAATCCCCAAGGCGGCCAACCGGCAGACGGTAACGGACGACTTCGGTACGGCTATTGATCGACGCTACAACTTCAGCAGCTTTACAGGCGACGTCGAACGGTTCAGGCAGCCACATGTGGAGCTTCACCACCAGGGTCAGCTAAGCCAGGACTGGATGCTGCGACAGTCGCTGTTCTGGATTCGGGGGGTGGGGTACTTTGACTTTGGCGGTACTTTCAGGTCTGCCGATTACCTCCGATTGCCTAGTGGCTGGAGAGGTCTTGATAGCGAGCTTCGGCAGCTGCCGCTCTACATTACCGCCCCGGATGCGCACGTACTCTTCCGTGCCGTCCTCGATCAGTGGCAGGTAGGCTGGATGCCCCGCGTAAGCCGACGCCATGCTACCGGCGAAACAACCCTGAGCGCCGAAGCTCGGCTGCACCGCTCAACGCGCTGGGGCAGGATCCAGGAAGCAACAGCCCTACCGGCGCACGCGGTGGGCAGTGCCAACGACGCCCGGGTCTATAGCGTGCGCGGCGAAAAGGCAATAGCCTCGCTGCTTGCCAGCCATCTCTCTCGCCCGGTGCCGAAGATAGCGTTGCAGGCAGACGTTCAAATCACCTGGCGGCGATACCGCATCTTCGACGAAGCCTTCTTCGGCACGGAGTTCAGTGTACCGTACTTCTTTGTGAATCCACGCGTTGGAATAACGGTCAACCCTGAACAGAAGCTAAGCGGCTATGCGAGCTTCGCGCTCGCCAACCGGGAGCCTCGCATGAAGTCGCTGTATGACGGGGAGGAAGCCGGAGCCGGGTTTGTTCCGCAGTTCGAGCGCAGGGCATCCGGAGGCTTTGACTACAGTGCCCCTTTCGTCAAGCCGGAGCAGCTGCTGGATGTCGAACTGGGCGTGCGCCTGGACCGGGGTCGGCTTGACGGTGTCGCGGGCCTTTACTGGATGGAATTCAGGGACGAAATCGTGCCTAGCGGCGGACTGGATCAGTTCGGCGTGCCTCGCACAGGCAATGCGGACCGAACGCGGCATATCGGACTCGAAGTCGAGGCAAATCTGGCTGTGTCCCGTGTCCTGCGAGCCTTCGGCAATGCCACGTTCAGCCGGAACAGGTTTGTGCAATTCGTAGAGTACGTTACCCTGGAGGATTTTTCCAGTCTGGGCCTGGATCGCGCCGGCAATCCGATCGCCGGCTTCCCCTCCAGAGTGGCCAACATCGGGATTGGCTATCAGAAGGCCGGCCTTTCGGCACAGGCTGAGGTGGCTCTTGCGGGTCTCCAGTACGTTGACAACTCCGGCGGCAAGAGCAATGACGGTACTGCGCAAGCCGACTTGTCTGTTGACGCGTACGTGCTGGTCAATGCCACCGTCCGCTATGCATTCGGCGAGACGTCCCCGCTAAGGGGCTTGAGCGTAGGCGCAGATCTCAACAACGCGCTGAACAGCAAGGTGCTACTGTTCGGAACGGTCGGCTTCGGAACACCGGAGTTCTTTCCTGCCGCGACACGCCATGTGTTTGTGGGAGCAAAATACACCGTCAGATAAGGCGGCCTTAGCCGGCCCGCGAGCCACCAAAGAAGGCCACCAGTCCGGTAGCGAGGTCGTATTCTGCAGTCAGGCATGCGAGGCTGCCGCGCTCCGCACACCGCCTCAGCACGGAGGATTGCTGCGTCAGGCGCAGCGTGTTGGCGCGCGCATTGGCGGCTACAGCGGCTGCCATGCAATCATCCTCCGCCCCCGAGCGCGTAACAACCGGCCGCACGTTCGGCTGAATGGCCCGAACAACGGCGGCCAGGGCCCCTTCCCCGGCGGGCGGCTGGCCGGAGAGCGTACATTCTACGGCGGCCCGAACGGCCCCGCAGCCCGAGTGGCCGAGCACAACAGCCAGGCGAACGCCAAGCTCCGCCACGGCATATTCAAGACTGCCCAGCTCCAGCTCACCGGCAATACCGCCCGCCACGCGAACCACAAAAACTTCTCCCGGGCCAACATCAAAAACCGATTCAGGACAAACACGGGAATCCGCACAGCCCAGGACAGCAGCGAAGGGCCGCTGGCCCAGAAGGAGGTCCCTTCCTGCATGTTGGCGCAAGGCCGTTGGCACGCCGCTGGCGTGCCGGCGGTTGCCGGCCCTCAGGCGCTCCAGTGCTTCAGTGGCAGGGATCATGATTCTTGCACGAAATGTGCGGTGTATCAGGTGCGTGAGTTGGTGTTCCGCGCCTCCGGGAGGCCAGGGCGTTGTGGGCTGAGTCCGCCTCCAGTATCTTGGGCCTTCGTCGGCGCAATTTGGTCAAATGGCCCAGCTTCTCGCAAAGTCGGTTACGATTGATCTCGCCCGGGAGCACGGGCTGACAGAAGAAGAGTACGGCTGGATTACCGGCCGGCTGGGACGTGCGCCAACCGTGACAGAGCTGGGCATCTACTCGGTGATGTGGAGCGAGCACTGCTCGTACAAGAATTCCATAGCCGTGCTTAAGACGTTGCCCCGTGAGGGCCGGCATTTGCTGGTCAGTGCCGGCGACGAGAACGCAGGCCTGGTGGACATTGGGGACGGGCTGGCTGTTGCCTTCAAGATAGAGAGCCACAACCATCCGTCTGCGGTTGAGCCGTATCAAGGAGCTGCTACCGGCGTGGGAGGCATTCACCGGGACATATTTACCATGGGCGCCCGGCCGGTCTGCGCGCTGAATTCGCTTCGATTCGGGTCGCTGGACAGCGCCCGGGTACGCTACTTGCTCGACGGCGTGGTGCGCGGCATTGGCGACTACGGCAACGCATTCGGCGTGCCGACGGTCGGGGGCGAGGTCTACTTCGATCCCGCCTACGAGGGCAATCCGCTGGTAAACGCCATGAGTGTCGGCATTGTGAAAGTGGGCCGGACAGCATCGGCTACGGCGCAAGGTGTGGGCAACGCGGTCTATATCGTTGGCTCGGCCACGGGTCGCGACGGCATTCACGGCGCGACCTTTGCTTCAGAAGAGATATCGGAAGCGAGCGAAGCAAAGCGTCCCAGCGTCCAGGTCGGTGATCCTTTTACGGAGAAGCTGCTCCTGGAAGCCACGCTGGAGGCGCTAGCGCAAGGAGTCGTGGCGGGCATTCAGGACATGGGGGCGGCGGGCATTACGTGCTCGTCCTGCGAAATGAGCGCAAAGGGCAACGTGGGAATGCGGCTTGATCTGGACCTGGTTCCCGTGCGAGAAGCCAGCATGAGCGCATACGAGATCATGCTCTCGGAAAGCCAGGAGCGCATGCTGATCGTGTGCCAACCCGGCAGGGAATCTGCTCTGGAGTCCATCTTTGCGAAGTGGGACTTGCACGCTGTACGCATAGGCGAAGTGACTTCCAATGGTCGGGTCGAGGTGCATCACCGAGGGGAACGTGTGGCTGACGTACCGGCGGATCACCTGGTCCTGGGGGGAGGCGCCCCCGTGTACACCAGAGACGCCGTGCGACCGGCCTATCTGGAGCAATTGCGAACGCTGGAACCTTTGGAGGACCTGGCATGCGCAGATGCGGAAGATGCGCTCAGAAGGCTCATGGCTGCGCCCAACATAGCTTCCAAGCGATGGATATACGAGCAGTACGATACGATGGTGCGGACGGATACCGTAGCCGGACCGGGACAGAGTGACGCGGCACTGGTCCGCATAAAGGGCAGCGCCAAGGGACTGGCGGTTTCCACGGACTGCAACGGGCGCTACGTGTATCTGAATCCCCGCCGCGGAGGGCAGATTGCGGTGGCCGAAGCCGCGCGCAACGTGGTTTGCGCAGGCGGCCGGCCCCTGGCGATCACAAACTGCCTAAACTTTGGCAATCCCTACAAGCCCGAAATGTACTGGACTTTCAGGGAGGCCGTGGGAGGCATGGGAGACGCGTGCCGCGTGCTTGGCACACCCGTTACGGGTGGCAATGTCTCCTTCTACAACGAAAATCCCAAGGGAGCCGTATTCCCGACGCCAACCATCGGGATGCTCGGACTCGTGGACGACCTGGAATCGCATGCAACACCGGCCGGGTTTCAATTCGAAGGCGATGCCGTTTTTCTTATCACGCCCGCGGGCTGGACGCACCGCACCTCCCTTCCAGACATTGGCGCGTCCGAATACCTGGCCAGTTGCTGCGGCATGACGCGGGGAGATGCCCCCTTTATCGATCTGGCCGAGGAGAAGGCGGTCCAGCAGGCTACTTGGCGGCTTATTCGGCGTGGCGTTGCGCGAAGCGCCCACGACGTATCGGACGGGGGGCTGGCAGTATGCCTGGCGGAGTGTGCAGTCCTTTCGCACGGACTTGGCGCGGATATTTCCCTGAGCGTCACGGACGGCTTCCGCCTGGATGCGCTACTGTTTGGAGAGGCGCAGTCGCGCGTGGTAGTAACGGCTCGAACCGAAGACCAAGGTGAGGTGACGGCATCGATGGCAGGAACAGGTGCTGCGGCGCACAGAATCGGCGCCGTAACGGCTGGCAACCTGTTCATCGCCGTCAACGAAACAGCGATTCTGAACATTCGCGTTTCTGCGCTCGCGGCCCTTTACGAAGGAGCGCTCGAGCAGAGGCTGGTCGCTCAGAGCCGCGAAACCCGCCTTTGAGGGTACCGTAAAATGACGCAGTCAACCGGCTACGTTGCCATGGATGCCAAGTATGTTACATTGACGGACGCCAATTTTCGCGAACAGGTACTGGACGCCGATCTTCCGGTGCTGGTAGACTTTTGGGCACCCTGGTGTGGTCCCTGTCGTGCAATCGCGCCAATCATTGAAGAGCTCGCCGATGAATACCAGGGCCGAGTCAAGATTGCGAAAATGAATGTGGACCATCACCAGCAAGTCCCGATGCAGTATGGTATTCGGTCTATCCCCACACTGCTGTTTTTTGCCGGCGGCCAGGTGAAGAACCAGCTTGTGGGTGTGATTGCCAAGCGCGAGCTATCCCGGCAATTGGACAAATTGACGGCCCAGGAAGCGTAGCGGCTCCCTTCCCTCGCATGGACTTCGAAGGCGCGGAGCATCACAGGATAGTCATTGTGGGGTCAGGGCCCGCCGGCTACACGGCGGCGCTGTATTCTGCAAGAGCGGGTTTGGCACCGGTAGTGATTTCCGGGCTCGAACCGGGAGGCCAACTGGTTACGACCACTGACGTGGAAAACTATCCCGGGTATGCTGACGGGATTCTCGGGCCGGACATGATGGAGGATTTCAAGCGGCAGGCCGTACGCTTCGGCGCGGTCGTGCGGCACGGCACCGTGACGGGTCTCGACCTGTCCAGCAGACCGTTTCGCCTTGAAGTAGACGAGCAGCAGCCTGTGCTCGCCGACGTAGTCATCGTGGCCACGGGCGCTTCGGCCCGGTACCTCGGCCTGGAAAACGAAAAGCGTTTGCTGGGATACGGGGTTTCCGCGTGTGCCACCTGTGACGGCCCTTTTTTCCGGGGCAGCGAGGTAGCCGTGGTCGGCGGAGGCGATGCGGCCATGGAAGAGGCGCTGTTTCTCACCAGATTCGCGCCCCGCGTTTACCTCGTTCACCGGCGGGACAAGCTTCGCGCCTCGAAAATCATGCAAGACCGCGTTCTTGCCAACGACCAGATTACGATCATCTGGGATACGGTCGTAGTCGACGTCCTGGGCGACGGGCAGGTCGAAGGCGTGCGTTTGCTCAACAAGGTAACGGGCCAGCAGCGTGATCTGGCGCTGGCAGGACTGTTTATCGCAATTGGACACACGCCGAACACGGACCTGTTCAGGTCATGGCTTGACGTGGATGAACAGGGTTATATCTTGACGCACAAGCGCTCGACGTATACCAACATTGAAGGCGTATTTGCCTGCGGAGACGCACAGGACCACGTATACAGGCAGGCCGTGACGGCGGCCGGCACCGGCTGCATGGCGGCCATTGATGCCGAGCGCTTTCTCGCGCAGGAGGCTAGTTCCGAAACGCGTGGCTGAGCAGGAAGAAGACGTTCTCCTTGCGTTCGCGTAGTCGGCGATAGTAGTAGGGGAACCACTGCTCCCCGTAGGGAACATAGACCCGCATCCGGTAGCCCTCATGCACCAGGCGCAGCTGCGTTTGTGGCCGAATGCGGTAGAGCATCTGGAATTCGAAGGCGTCGCGCGAGACTTCTTCGGCCTGCGCGAACGAACGCGTAGCATCCAGGAGTCTGTCGTCGTGGGTCGCAATGCCGTGGTAGACGCCAGATTTGAGCAGCATCTTCATGCAAGCGACAAAGTTGTCGCGAATCTGCTCCATGCGCTGGTATGCCAGGTTTTCCGGCTCCTTGTAGGCTCCTTTGACAAGGCGCACGCGGGCGCGCATGTCGCACATGCGTTCCACGTCGCCCCGCGTGCGCTTGAGATAGGCCTGAAGCACGACGCCGACGTGGCGCCCATGGGTAGGATATACGGCCTCAAAAAGGCGTAGCGTGGAGTCCAGGATTCCTGTGCCCTCCATATCCAGGCGCACGAATGCATCCTGAATGCGGGCCGCATCGAGGATGGCCAGGAGATTCTCCAGGCAGAAATCCTCGTCGATCACCTGCCCGATCATGGACAGCTTTATGGATATGTTGTTGTCCACTCCGTGTAGCCGATGGGACTCTGCCAGGGCCTGAAGCAGCGCTACGTACGTGTCCCGCGCGGCCTCGGCCCTCGCGCGGTCCTTGACGTGCTCTCCGAGGACGTCAACGGTAATGCCCAGGCCCTGATCGGCTAGCCGCCGCAACACGGGCATTGCCCCTTCCATGGTTTCGGATGCTACAAACCCCTTCGCCAGAAAGAAAGGCAGTTTGAGCCTTGGAAGGGCCATTGGCGTAGCGACCGGACGGCCTCCTCAGGATGAGGGCAGACCCAGGAGAGCGGGCAGGGAATTCGGGTTTTCGATCACTACATGAGCGCCGCGCTCCCTGAGCAGGTCCTGATGTGCCGCGGTATCGACGTAGGGAGGCGTTACGCCGACAGCCCACATTCCTGCGCTGCGGGCTGCGGACATGTCATCGACGGTATCGCCGACATAGATGGCCGCCTCCGGATGAATATCCAGACCGGCGGCATGAAGGATGCCCAGGGCATGCTGCAGGGGGAAGGGGTCGGGTTTGCCCCTGTGTTCGTGCTTTTCCCGGGCTACCAGTAGCGGGAAATAGCGCTTCCAGCCCAGGCGGTTGCGGGTCCAGCTTGCTTCCATTTCCGGCCTTCCCGTGACTATGCCCATTATGAGCCGAGCCTGGGCCAGTTTCTCCAGGGTGCGTGTCAGAACGAGGGGGGTTTCATGTGTTATGAAGCCGTTCCAGTTGTCTCCGCGGTACCGCCTCTGGAATTCTGCCACGACGCGGTGCCTCGATACTTCCATTCCGCTGTCCGCAATGATGGCGTGGGTCAGCGTCCAGTCATCATTGAAGCCACCAATGTTCTTGTACCGCTGCACCGTACTGTTGCTAATGGTGCGGCCTGTAAAGTGAAACACCGTCTCCTCGATGGCCCGACGATAGGATCGGGACACATCCACCAGCACGCCGTCCATGTCGAAAAGAACCGCCTTGATCGCATCAAAGTGGGCCATCCGCTGCGAAGCGTCAACCTGGTGGCTCACCTTTTCACAGTACCGGGTGCAGGCAGTTCCAGCAGGACTTGCCTAGGAGTTCATCGTAACCAGAAATTCGTCGTTGCTCTTTGTGCCGCGCATCCGGTCGAGCAAGAATGTCATGGCCTGGATCGGCTCCATGTCGGCCAACAGCTTTCGCAGAATCCAGACTCGCATCAGCCTGGCTTCCGGAATAAGCAATTCCTCCCGCCGCGTACCCGACATGACCACGTTGATGGCAGGAAAAATACGACGGTCAGCCATCTCGCGATTAAGTACCAGCTCCATGTTGCCGGTGCCCTTGAATTCCTCGAATATGACATCATCCATGCGGCTTCCCGTGTCCACCAGGGCCGTGCCAATGATGGTCAGCGAACCGCCCTCTTCGACATTGCGTGCGGCTCCGAAGAAGCGCTTGGGTCCTCTAAGAGCACCGGCGTCTATTCCGCCGGAAAGCGTTCGGCCGGAATCCGGAGCGACCGAATTGTGAGCACGGGCCAGCCGCGTTATGGAATCCAGCAAAATCACCACATCCTTTTTTGATTCGACCAGCCGCTTGGCCTTCTCAAGAACGATATTGGCTACCTCGACATGGCGCTGAGGCTCCTGGTCAAAAGTCGAGGCGATTACCTGTCCCTTGACATTGCGCTCCATGTCGGTCACTTCTTCCGGTCGCTCGTCCACCAGCAGAATCATGACAAAGACCTCCGGATGATTCTCCGCAATCGCATTGGCAATCTTTTGCAGCAGAATCGTCTTGCCGGTCTTGGGCTGCGCAACTATAAGTCCCCGTTGACCCTTGCCTATAGGTGAAAAAAGGTCAAGCACCCGCATGCTGACACCGTTGGGCCGGGTTTCCAGGCGAAGCTGCTCTTCCGGATACAGGGGAGTCAGGTAGTCGAAACTGTGGCGCTCACCGGCCACGCCCGGTTCGCGGTCGTTGACCTTGTTTACCTGTATCAGCGCGAAGAAACGCTCTCCCTCCTTGGGTGGTCTGACGTCTCCATGCACCGTATCTCCCAGTCGCAGGCCGAAGCGCTTTATCTGGCTCGGGGAGACGTAAATGTCATCGGGGCTGGGCAGGTAATTGTATTCAGGCGAGCGCAAAAAGCCGTATCCGTCCGGAAGAACCTCCAGGACACCAACCTTCTGGATCATGCCGTCGAGCTCCGTACGGCTTGGATCATGCTGGGCCATGTAGTTTGGCCGGCTATCGTAGACGCGCCTGCGCCGGTCATCATGGCCGGAGTGGCGGCCATCCCTGCGTCCTCGTTGGCGGTCACTCCTGGCGTGGGATCCGGCCTTGCGTCGTCCGCCACCGCGCTCTCTGCCGCCTTCCCAGTGACCGGATGATCGGTAGTCTCGTCCCTTGTGGCGGGATTGCTTGGGCTGACTGGGCTCACGTGCAGCCACCTTGGAATCGTCTGCCGACTCCGCAGCCGGCCGGTTCCGATTGCGGGATGGCCGCTCCTGTGGCTGCTTTGCAGCTGGCGCGATGGCAGGTCTCGAAGCAGGAGAGGCGTTCGCTTTCTTCTTTGGCCTCACAACGGCATTCTTGTGCGCGCCTGCCGACGGGGAGCCCTCAATGACTGAATTGGCGCGGTGCTCCAGTATTCTGTAAATGAGGTCCTGCTTTCGGAGCGTTGAAACTCCCTTTAGCTTCATGTCTCGGCGAGATTCTTGAGCTCTGCCAGTTTCTTCGTTTGGAGGTCGCTGATCTTCATTTGCTTGCGGGTAATGGATGCCAGCGCATACCCTGTGAAGGCCGCACTGCGGTGGTTATCGGAAGCAATTCCTCGGCGCGCAGGCACCTGCACGGCCTGCCTTCACGTATCGGCTTTAGGCTGAGGGGGCTACACCCATTAAGGTGGGGAAAATCACGGATGCGTCGCAATTGCCGATCAGGAAGGTCGGCTCTGGAACGCGCCGGGCGTGGAGCTACACCCGGGTTTTCCTTGGTGCTGAAAGCGGATATACACTATCGCGCGAAGCTGTCTGGTAGTTGCTTCTAGTTGCTTCGCGAGACAAGGTCTTGGCCAAAAAGGTACGTGCGCGGGTCCCACAAGGGCAACACTTCGAGAAAAATAACCCGAAAATACTAGCTGGACACCCGGTGGAGTACTTCCGCCGCCAACAGATGCGACCCGGCCACGAGCACCGCGTCCCCGCCCTGTGCTGCGTCGCGAAGGTAGCTCCATCCGCTAGCAACAGAGCCGCAATGGACGACCTCAGCGCCCTGCGCCTGCAGTGCGGTTTTCAGATCGGTTGCACCCATGCTGCGGGCGGAGTCCGGTTTGCAGGCTGCGACGTGCGCCTCGGCCACAGCTAGAGCCGCAGCCATCTGCGCAATGTCCTTGTCGATCATTGCTCCAAAAAGAACAAACAGGCGCCCGGAATAGTGCGTGCGCACATGGTCCAGTGCGGCGGCGAGACTGGACGGATTGTGAGCGACATCCAGAACGGTGGTCGGCTCATGCATAAACAACTCCAGCCGTGCCCGCAGACCGGACAGTCTGGCGACGCGCCTTAGTCCGTCGTAGACGGTCTGGGGTACCAGGTCGGCGAACAGAAGTTCGGCCGCGTAAATGGCAAGGACCGCGTTTGCAGCCTGATGCTTTCCGGCCAGGCCAATTTCAAGGTCCGGGTAGGTGTTGACGGCTGTTCGAGCCGTCAGGCGGATCCGATCAGGCATCAGGTCGACGGAGTCGACTGCGAATCGTGGTTTGTGGAATGGAGCGTTGCAATCCGAGGCCACGTCGAAGAGCACCTGACATGCAGCCCCCTCCGCGCAGACAAGCACGGGCACGCCAGCCTTGATGATGCCTGCTTTCTCGCGGGCAATCTCGCTGACGGATTCGCCCAGGATATCCGTGTGGTCAAGGTCGACCGAGGTTATTATGGACAACGCAGGATGGATTACGTTGGTAGCATCCAGCCGACCTCCCAGGCCTGTTTCAATTATGGCCAGATCAACAGCTCGCTCCGCAAAGAAGAGAAACGCAAGGGCCGTTGTCGCTTCGAAAAAGGTGGGTCCAATGGCATCGAAAGCAGGCCTGTAGCGCGAAACGGTTTGGGCCAGCCACTTGTCCGGGGCGGGTACTCCGTCAATGCGCATCCGTTCGTTGACGCGCAACAGATGCGGAGATGTGTGCAGTCCCGTCCGCCGGCCCGAAGCAGTGGCAATGGCTGCAAGCAGCGAGGCCGTGGAACCCTTCCCGTTGGTGCCTGCTACGTGGACACACTCAAGGCCCTGGTGGGGATTTCCCATCGCCTGCAGCAAGTCCAACATGGCTGACGTGCCGCCTCGATAGGCCGGGGCTCCAGCGACGGCAAAACGGGGCAGAGCATACAGGTAATCCTCCCAGTGCGGATGAATCTGGACTCCGGCCCGCACTTACCGTCGTGGTCGCATCCTGACCACGGGCAGGATCATTTCTTCCATCGAGGCTCCGCCGTGCTGGATCGTGTCCCGGTAGAGGTTGACATACCGGTGATAGTTGGTCGGATAGACGAAGTAATAGTCCTCCTTTGCGACTATGTAGTCCGTCGCGAGACGGTCAGACGGCAGGCCGAACGAAGGCGGATCCGAAATGCAGATCGCGTGCTTGCGGTTGGCCCTCAGTCCGCGGCCGCACTTGTACCGGAGCGACGTGGAAGTGCTGCGGTCACCTCGCACCGTAGTGGAATGAAGGCTTCGCACCGCACCGTGGTCCGTAGTTAAGACAATAGTACACGCGTGATCCGCCAGGGTGTGGAAAGCCTGGTACAGCCAGGAATGCTCAAACCACGTACGCGTCAGTGCCCGGTATGCCCGCTCGTCCGGCGCGAGTTCCCTGAGTACGTCCGAGTCGGAACGGCTGTGGGCCAGGATGTCCACGAAGTTGACCACGATGGCGCTTAGATCCGTTTGCAGACAGTCCGTGACCTCCTGCGCGAACGCGTGGCCGTCCGAAGTGCCCTTCAGCTTTCGGTAGCGCATACGGACATCAGCGTGTCCCTTTCTCTTGAGCAGGTCGGCAAGGTATGGTTCCTCATGGCGATTGCGGCTGTGCTCATCCTCCTGTCCTTCCGACCAGGTGCGGGCGTAACGGCGAGCGATGTCTCTTGGCAATAGACCACTGAATACGGCGTTTCGGGAATACGGAGTAGCCGTGGGAAGTATTGA
Organism: Rhodothermales bacterium; assembly: GCA_965207385.1. Taxonomy (GTDB): domain Bacteria; phylum Bacteroidota; class Rhodothermia; order Rhodothermales; family Bin80; genus CAZXEU01. The sequence goes on along the minus strand of CBDBLZ010000021.1, from coordinate 442,069 downwards.
GTAGTGGAAATTCTTCTCGATGACAAACAGTGGATGAAGAAGTCTTTCCAGCTCGAGCCACTGGTCGTACCGCATGCAGTCAATCACGAAAAACAGAACGGCATGCTCTTCCTTCAACTCCGGCAAGACCCATTCCGATATTACTTCATGGGAAAGGACCGGCCGGTCCAGGCGGCTTCGAGTATCATACGAGCGAACCCAGTCCTGGTATGATTCCTCCACAAACCTTCCGAAGGCTCGGTTGGCTTCCTGGTACTGGTCGGCAAGGATTTGTCTGGCTGCCTCGTCCCCCTCCAGGGAAACGTCATAGTGGACCAGTTCGCGATATAGTTCTGTCCACTCCGAGTGGGAGAGCGGATTCATGAGGGCAAGCGTGATCTGCCGGAACCGGCGAAGGTAATCCTGGGATACTTTCTGGTGCCGCAGCGATGCACGCTCCAGTAGCCGCTTGCAAGTAAGCAGTATCTGGCTTGGATTCACGGGCTTGGTCAGGTAGTCGCTTATCTGACCCCCGAGAGCTTCCTCCATCAGATGCTCCTCCTCGCTCTTGGTGACCATGACGACGGGAACTTCCGGCTGCACCTGCTTGATCGCAGCGAGCGTCTCAAGCCCCCCCATGCCCGGCATGTGCTCGTCCAGCAGAACGATGTCAAACGGAGTCGCCCTGATCCTTTCAAGCGCGTCTGCTCCGTTGGCGACACTGGTAACCCGATACCCGCGTTCCCTCAGAAAAAGTACGTGGGGACGCAGGAGGTCTATCTCGTCGTCCGCCCAAAGAATGTGCGGCTCAGTCGGCATTGCGAGTTGCTATGTGGCTTGAGCGAGTGCAAGCGTGGCGGCCATACCCAATGTACACACCACGCGGTGCGTGGCAAGTAAGGCTGCCCTCACCGCTGCCCTAGTACGTTTGGCAAACAACAAAGTGGCACGAGGAAGCCAACGAGTACTGCGTCCACGGATGCCCGAGACGCATAATTTGCCCGACACCGGTATAGTGGCTCGGCCTTACGGCAGGTCACAGTGTCATAGTCTGGACAGCCGCCGAGGCCGTTGCGAACATGCGCCCACGCGCCGTTGCTGAGCTATTGGAAACAGGGGCTTGATCTGCGGGATGGTGAAATGCCATACGGGCGCAGAATCCGCGATTGTCGGCGAGGCAAATTCCTTGGCCGGCCAGCCCACATCCGGAGCGCGGCGTCGGTGCCGCAGAGAGGGCACGCGTGACGGTTGCGACCAGTTGGTGGCAGGCCTGCCGAATCACGGAAAGCTGCCGGGCCAAGCCGCCGCGGAGTGGGACGGCAAGGGTCTGCAGTGCAGGCAAAACGCTTCGCTGCCGATTCATGCTTCTGCCATGCGGCCCTTTGCAGGCGGTCCGGAATTCGGAGTTGCAAGCCCGCGCTATTGGCAGAAGGACATTGGATTACCGGCTGCGGCGCGCTGTGCCGGCTGGAAATGGCGCACTGCCGAACACCCGGGCCCCGGGGAGCATCAGCGCACTGTAGGAGCTAGGCGGCGTGATACTCCAGGAAATGCCCGGCAGCGGGCCCCTATGTGAATTACGCCTGCCCTGCGCGCAGCGCTGTGCGGAGCGCAGATGTGCTATCCCTCAGACGGCGCTGTCCGCTGGCAAGTTGTAGCGGCTTCGGATTGACCGGCCGGCTGGTACTATGTAGCCCCCCAGCCACACTTGTCCGACAGCCACTTGTCCAGGCTGTATGCCCCCGGCCCCAGGGGCAGAAGCCCGGCAAGGATGAACAGGTTCTTGAACGCATGAGCGGGGCTACCCTGTCCGGTTATCATGTGCTGCAGCATGGCCACGAGCATCGTAATCGCCAATAGCGCACAGAAGGGTCTGTAGAGCAAGCCCGCTGCAATCATGAGTCCGCCTACAGATTCGGCCACGGCCGCCAGGAATCCAAAGAACGTATGACCGAACGTGATTCCGAGATGTTCGACAGCGCCTCCGACCATAGCCCATGTTTCAGGCCCGCCGGTGAGCTTGCCCCAGCCGTGGAAAAACAGGAAACCAAGACCGAAGCCCAGGCGGAAAATCAGCAACCCGGCATCGCTGTACTTGGAGAGTTGATTGAGGTGCATGGCAGTAGTCCGAATGTGGAACATGGCTTCGGCAGCGGGCGAATCGTACGGGCCTGCTGGCGATCCGCGGCCGCTACCGTATTGGCCGGATTAGAGGCGATCCATAAGTAGGCAACAAGCGTACCCAATTTCAAGGGCCTCGCAACTATTTCCGGGACAGCGTTGCCGAAGGAACAGGCCTTCGCTCGGCACTTCGTGCCGGAAAGCAGCCCAAGCAGCGAAGCTGTGGCCGTGAATCAGACGGACGAACAAGGCATAAATAAAACTGTTAACCCACTACGAAAACACTGACAACCATGGGACAGTCTTCGGCATCGGTATCTGTTCGCATGCGCGAGGCGATGAACGATCAGATCCAGGAGGAGCTTTCCTCGGCGTACATCTATCTGGGCCTATCGGCCCGGATGGCTGCCAAGGGACTGAACGGCTTCGCTCACTGGCTTCGCCGGCAGTGGGAGGAGGAATTGGTACATGCGCTTAAGCTGTATGACTTCCTGCTTCAGAGGGATGTCGAGGTGGAGTTGCGTGCTCTGGCAAGACCTGAAATCAAGGCGGAGTCGCCGCTTGAAGTCTTCGAGCTTGTACTGGCGCATGAGCAGCACATAACCGCCTGCATAAACAGGCTATATGCCGCCGCTGTCGAAGAGCAGGACTATGCTTCTCAGGCGCTTCTACAGTGGTTCGTCACGGAACAGCTGGAGGAAGAGGAATCCGCCAGGGAGATCCTTGACGCGATTCGGCTGGTAGGCAATTCCGGGGCCAGTCTTTTCCTGCTTGACCGCGAGCTCGGCAGCCGGGGTGAGTCGGCTGATGCGGAGGAATGACTGCGTAAGAGTGCCGGCCCTACGATAACGGGCGGGGGACGGATAGCCAGGCCTCTGAGCCGGACGCGCATTCCACCTAGGTGCGCGGGATGGCACGGACTGGATGCGGCGGGTCCCCGAACCGTGTCGAGGGGCACAAGGATATGCGCACTTGCCGTCTGTCGACTACTCCCCTAGCTCCCTTTCAGCAATGCCTTTGTGCCGGGCAGATCGGGACGCCTGGGTAGCTGCAGGAATCACAGCAAGCCCTGCGTCCTTGCCCGCACTGCGAAGAATGTCGCGCTGCCGCTCATCGAGATCGCGAGGAATGACTACCGTAACCGTTGCCAGAAGGTCACCGGTTTTCTCGGCGGTACGGACGCCCTGGCCAGCGACGCGCAGCTTGCTGCCGGACGAAGTGCCAGGAGGAACTTGTACTTCGACACGCGTGCCGTAGGGCGTCTCAAGTGAGCGGCGTGTACCCAGTGTGGCCTCAAGCACATTGACGGTAATGGCAGTCTCGAGGTGCAAGCCGCGGCGCATGAATCGGGGGTGCTTCTTCACCTTGAACGTGATGTAGACGGGCCTGGCCGATTCACCGGGATTGAGGCGGAGGCGGTATCCATCGCTGACATTCGGCGGTATCTTGATGCGCCCGCGCGAGCCGTCGCCTAACCGTACCGTAACCACACCTCCCCGGAGGGCCTTCTCCAGCGACAAGTGGACGGTCTGCCGCACCGGTGAGGAGGTGGCTCTGGCGCCTCCGACAAGCCAGCTGAAGAGGTGCCCGGCCGCTTCGACCGCCTGGCCAAGCAAGTCCTTTGCCTGAGCGGTCTCTTGGCTTTCTTCGCGCGAAAACCGGCCATTGTGCCCGTACCGGTAGGTGCGGCCTCCGGGCGTCGTAAAGCTTCCGCCCCATCGCTCCAGGTTGTACCGCGCCCGCTTGCGCGCATCCTTCAGCGTTTCATAGGCTTCCTGCAGCTGCTTGAAGCGCTCTTCGGCGCGGAGGTCTCCGGGGTTGTGGTCCGGGTGGTACTTGCGCGCAAGCCGTCGGTACGCCTCCTTGATGCTCTTCGCGCTGGCGTTTCTCGCGACGCCAAGCACCTGGTAGTAGTCCGCACGTGCCCTGTGACGCATTCTTTTGTTCTCAATTGGAGGACTATCTTACCCCACTGACCTTGTCTGCGAATAGATGGCCGAAAGGTTGCATTCGCATCCAGCGCCCGTGGCAGAAATATCCAAAATACTAATTGCCAACCGCGGCGAAATAGCCGTGCGCATCGTGCGCACGTGCAAGGAACTGGGCATACGAGCCGTTGCTGTATTCAGCGATGCCGACCGTCGGAGCCTGCACGTTCGCATGGCGGACGAGGCCTATTCGATTGGTCCTGCTTCTGCAGCGAGGTCGTACCTCTCGATACATACGCTCGTGGAAACGGCACTTCGTTGCGGTGCAGACGCAGTGCATCCGGGATACGGATTCCTCTCGGAGAATGCTGACTTTGCAGAAGCGTGCTGCAAGGCTGGTCTCATGTTCATTGGCCCGCCGGCCGCCGCGATCCGGGCCATGGGCGACAAGACGCGGGCGCGCCAGTTGATGCGACAGCACGGCGTTCCAGTGGTGCCAGGATCGGAGGAGACCGTCGATGATATAGCGGAAGCGGGTAGGCAAGCCGGGCACGTTGGCTATCCGGTGGTAATAAAGGCCGCCGCTGGCGGCGGAGGCAAGGGAATGCGGATAGTCGACCGGTCCGCAGACCTGCCGGGGGCCATGCGATTGGCCCAGGGAGAGGCGCAGGCTGCGTTTGGAGACGCAAGAGTATTCATCGAAAAGTACGTGCCTGAACCCCGCCACATCGAGTTCCAGATTCTTGCGGACAGCTTTGGAAACATGGTGCACATGTTTGAAAGGGAGTGTTCGATCCAGCGCCGTCACCAGAAGGTGGTTGAAGAGGCGCCAAGCTGCATCCTAACGCCTGAAAAGCGAGCGGAGATGGGAGCGGCGGCGCTGAGGGCGGCGGCCGCATGCGGCTACGCAAATGCGGGCACGGTGGAGTTTCTCGTGGACCGGGGCCTGAATTTCTATTTCATGGAGATGAATACCCGGCTGCAGGTCGAGCACCCTGTGACCGAGTGGGTGACCGGACGGGACATCGTGGCAGAGCAGATACGCATCGCCGAGGGCAAGGAGTTGTCGTTCGGGCAGGAAGACCTGAGACTCTACGGTCACGCCATTGAGTGCAGGGTCTATGCGGAGGATCCGGCCACGGGCTTCCTGCCAGACCCCGGCATTCTGCTGCGGCATGCCCCACCGAGCGGCATCGGCGTGCGGGTGGACAGCGGCATTGAGCAGGAGGGTGAAGTCTCGCTGCACTACGATCCCCTGATATCCAAGGTTACCACCTGGGGCCGGAGTCGCCGGGAGGCCATTCAAAGGATGGACCGTGCGCTGGCTGAATACGCCGTTGCAGGGGTCAAGACGACCATTCCGTTCTGCCGCCACGTAATCGGTCATGCCGCATTCCTGCGAGGCGATCTCTCCACACATTTTGTGGAAGAGCATGTGGACCTGACAGCCCTCGGGCAGCAGAACCATGTAGCGGCCAGAGCGGCAGGCGTGGCGGCCGTTCTCAATCGCGCGCCCGGGGGGAATGCTCGGAAGCAGGAGCGTGCTCCTGTTTCGCGTTGGCGCCTTCGAGGCAGGCGGTAAGGGCTCGAACTTATTTCTTGAGCGCCAGCGTCAGACCATCGCCTACCCCGACGAGGCTAAGGTGGATGCGCTCGTCATGCAGGAGCTTCGCGTTCAGCGCGCGGATGGCCGCCGTCTCGCTGTTGGTGAATGAGGGGTCAGCAACCTCTCCACGCCGCAGCACATTGTCTATGATGACGAGTCCACCGGGGCGCAAGAGCTGGAGAACGCCCTCATAATATGTTCCGTAGCGCTCCTTGTCGGCGTCAATGAAGGCGAAGTCGAACGTGGAGCCCTGACCCTCTCGCAGCAACTGGTCCAGCGTTTGCTCGGCAGGCGCCAAACGCAGTTCAATCCTTCCGGCTACACCCGCGGCCTGCCAGTGGCGCCTTGCTATCGACGTATACTCGTCGCTGATGTCGCATGCGACGAGCTTCCCGTCGGCAGGCAGGGCAAGGGCCACAGCCAGCGAAGAGTAGCCCGTAAAGACGCCTACTTCCAGTGCCTTCCTGGCTCCCATGAGCCGGACCAGAAGCCCCATGAACTGCCCCTGATCCGGTGCAATCTGCATATTGGCCCTCGGATGCGAAGCGGTTTCACGGCGCAGTTGCGCCAGTATCGACGGCTCTCGCAGAGATACGTCCAGCACGTACCTGTATAGATCCTCTGTCAGTGCAATCGTATGAGTACTCATGAATAGTAACGGATGGGCTGGCAGACTCAGCAGTAACGGTTCACAACGCGCATGCCGTGGCCTTCCAGATACGTGGTCACGGCCCGGACGGCTTCTTTGGTTCCCTGCGTGGACAGTGGCTGGCCAAAGGGCATAACCCCAAGTAGAACGCGGTCAGTACCCTCAGCAGAATGGCGAGCTTCTATCAACGCATCCTGTATCAGGTCCGGCTCTTCAATGCGGGCCTGGAATACAAGGCCGCCTCCTTCCAACCGGCAGAGCACATCAAGCACAATGACGCGTCCGCCGGGGAAGTTGTGCACAAGGGTGTCAAAGGTATTCGGCTGCGGAAGCTGGCCCGACAGGATTGCGTGGTGCATGGCAGAGGTCAGGCCTACGGAAAGGGGGAAGGCTGCCTGGGCTTCGCAACGCTTCTGCAGTACGGCATGATATAGCGGGCGCCTGAGTGCCTGCCACTTGGTCGCGTACTTTGTACGAACCGCCGCTGGCGGCGGCTGTCTTGGCCGCACATCAAAATATTCGGCGGCATTGGACAGCGCGAGCCGGTAATAAGGTTCATGGTCTGTGGTCAAGAATAAGGTTCCTTCGCTCTGAAGCCTTGCAGACAGTAGCGCAAAGAAATCAGTCGTTAGCAGCCTTCTCCCGCGATGCCGCTTCTTCGGCCAGGGATCAGGAAAATTCACATATGCCCTGAAAAGGCTGTTTGCCGGGCACAGGTTCCGGAGCAGGAATACGCCGCTGCCGCGAAATAGCCACACGTTGTCGATACGATTGCGCCGGAGACGCCGAAGGGCCCTTTCAACGGAGGGCCGTGTGGTGTCGGCACCGAGGATGTTCCATTCCGGATGTTCACGCGCGACGCTGCGCAGAAAGCCTCCGTCACCAAAGCCGATTTCGAGCACAAGCGGGCCTTGGCGCCGGAAGAGCTGTTCCGGCCTAGGGGGGAATGGGTGCGTATTCAGCAGCATGCGGCAGGAAACGCGGCATGCAGGTCATGCGTGCCTTTTCAATCAGGGATAGAGGTAGGCCATTTCGATGAGGCGGGAGCCCGTGGTGTCCGCAACGGCCATGCGCCCCTTGCCGCGGATCCTGGCCCCGGCAACTTCACCTGCCTTGTTGAGCGCATAAAACGACACGTTGAAAGCCGGTTGGCCGCGCTCGTCACGCAGTCTTGCAAGCCTGGTGTTTTCGGCAATGCGCTGGCAGGCGTACAGGCATGCAGCCTCGGGAGAGTCTCCCGCGCGCATGCGCTCCACTATGAGGAAGCATGATAGATTCTCCAGGTTTGCCTCGCCGCGGCCGGTAGAGCCTGCGGCACCTACCTCGTTGTCACAGTAGAGGCCGGCACCGATAATGGGCGAATCCCCCACGCGTCCTGGAATCTTGAAAGCCAGACCGCTTGTGGTTGTGACGCTGCTGATGTTGCCTTCCATATCAATGGCGGAGCAGTGAATGGTACCCCAATGATCTTCCTGGCGGCGAAATGCGGAGCCGATGTCTCTGTCAGACGGGGCATGCGGCGGCAGATAGTCATCCCTATTGGAGAGGTTTTCCCTCCAGCGCACCCAGATCTCTCTGGCGCGGTCAGTAAGCAGTTCCTCTTCCCTGAATCCGTGCATGCGGGCAAATTGCCGCGCACCGTCCGCCACCAACAGGACGTGGTCTGTACGTTGCAGGACCAGACGCGCCACCCTGGAGGGGTACTTGATTCCCTGAAGGGCCGCGACAGCGCCGGCACGGCTGGTCGGGCCATGCATGACAGCCGAATCCAATTCGACAATACCCTCGGCATTGGGAAGCCCGCCATAGCCCACGGAAGTGTCTGCCGGGTCCTCTTCCACGAGATTAACGCCAGCGACAACGGCGTCCAGCGCATCGGCACCGCCCACAATCTCCTCCAGTGCCCGTTGTACGGCTGGTATTCCGTTGCCGCTGGCGATGGCAACAGGCGTGGCGGCAGAAGAGCGGGGGGAGCGGACAGATGCGGCCGCGCCGGCCGCCACACTGCCCTTCAGGAAATCCCGGCGGGAATAGGACGAAGGATTCATTTGGTTGCCTCCTGACAGGTCGGCTTCAATCGGCCATGAATATAAGACGTGACGCGCGTCGCAATCAGATTCGACTACTCGCGCAGTACGAGGCGGATCAGTTCGTCCGCCGTTGCGATATGGGGATGCTTTGCCAGTGCCTTGCGGATCCGCCGTTCTGCCGCCGCGCGCGTCAGGCCCAGAACCTCAAGAGCGGCAAGCGCATCAGCGCGTGCCTCGGCGGCGCCAGAAAGGGGCTGGACGTCCCCGTCTTTCAATTCCAGCGCCGCGACGCGATCCCGCAATTCCAGAACCAGTCGCTCGGCAGTCTTGCGGCCGATGCCCGGGATGTACGTCAGCCGCCCGCTGTCGTCATCCAAAACGGCCTTACGGATCTCGGCGGGACTCATGGCGGACAGGGCAGCCAGCGCAAGCTTGGGTCCAACGCCCGCTGTCCCGATCATGGCCCTGAACATCGCCCGCTCTGGCCGGGTGTAGAACCCGAAGAGGATTACAGCGTCTTCACGCACATACTGATGGGTCACCAGCTTCACGGATTCCCCGCTGGCCGGAAGCTGCTGGTATGTAGACGTGGGCACGATGATCTGGTAGCCCAGTCCCTGCACATCGACTACTGCCAGCGTATGCGTCTTTTCGACGAGCGTGCCCGCTACGTACTCAATCATGGCGCGGCAGTATAGCAACTGGGCACAAGATAGCATGCACAGTTGAAGCTATAGAGGCGCGCTGGCGATCCCGCCCCCGTGTCTGGCGTATAGGACGCTCGGCAGAGACGAACGTATGGCAACTGAACCTGACGCACAAGTGAGCCGGGCTCCGACGGTAGCGGCGGGCATAATTGTAAGCCGGATACTTGGCCTCGTTCGCGAGAGCGTCGCCCTGGGCTTTTTCGGTATCGGAGCGCATGCCGACGTGCTGCAGGCAGCATTCCGCTTCCCCAACGTCTTGCAGAATCTGCTGGGAGAAGGGACGATGTCTGCGGCCTTTATACCTGTATACTCCAGGCTACTTCAGGCCGGACGCGAGCGTGATGCGGGCCGTTTCGCGGGCAGCATGCTGGGCCTCTTGATTGTGGCGGTGTCGACCATTGTGCTGGCGGGAGTGGCGCTGGCGCGGCCGCTGGTTTCCGTCGTCTTGTTTGGCTGGACGACAGACGCGGAAAAGGTAGAGGCCGGCACGCTAGCGATCGATCGCCTGGAAATGACGGTGCAGGCGGTCAAGATCATGTTTCCGATGGCAGGGATCCTTGTGATCTCCGCCTGGGCTTTGGGTGTGCTGAACAGCCACCGCCGCTTCTTCCTGCCCTACTTTGCTCCGGTTCTCTGGAACATCGCCATCATCAGCGGCCTGTTTGTCGGGGCATATGTGCTCGCCACCGATTCCTTGTTGGATACGCGCAGCCTTGAAAGCCTCAACGCCATTCTCTTTGCGGCCTTTTTCGGGGCATTGGTGGGAGGTCTGCTTCAGCTATTGGTGCAATTGCCCCTGGTGTTTCGCGTCATGCGCGGCTTCCGCCTTTCATTGTCTGCACGGGTGGACGGTGTGCGTGCGGCGCTCAAGGCATTCGGGCCGGCCGTCGCCGGCCGGGGCGTAGCCCAGCTGTCGGGCTACATTGACCTGGTACTTGCCTCCCTCCTGGCCGTTGGCGCCGTGGCGGCGCTGCGCCCGGCACTGATTCTCTATTTATTGCCGACAAGTCTATTCGGTCTCAGCGTCGCGGCTGCGGAATTGCCTGGTCTATCACGCGCGGGTGCCGGGCACATGCCGGAGTTCTTCCAGAGGGTGCGGGCCATGATTCGCCAGAGCATGTTCCTGGCAATACCAACCGCGATGGGCTATCTCGCTTTCGGATACGTGATTGTCGGCGGGATATTCCGATCGGGGGCATTCGGCTTTGAAGACAACGTGCTGGTCTACGTGGTACTGGCGGCCTACAGTCTGGGACTCCTGGCCACGATTGTGGGTCGCCTGCTGCAGAACGGATTCTGGGCATTGGGGGACACGGCGACACCTGCAAAGCTTGCGGCACTGCGCCTGGGCGTTTCCGCTTGTGCAGCCGTGCCTTTGATGCTGTACCTGGACCGGTGGTCGGTCCTGGAATTAATGGGCCAGAGTGCTGGTCAACTGCACTTCGGAGCCGTTGGTCTGGCCCTCGGCGCGTCCGTTGCGGCGTGGACGGAAGTAATCCTGTTGCAGCGGAGGCTGCGTGGCAGAGCGGGTTCACTGGAGTTGCCCTGGAAGAGACTGGCGGCAATGGCAGCTCTGGCGGCTGTAGCAACGGCTCCCGCGTTCGTTCTCTGGCTGGTGCTTCCGCCTTGGCCGCCTCTTGCAACGGCCTGTCTCGTGGTCTCGGTCTATGCGGCTCTCTACCTCACCATGGCTTACCTGATGCGCTTTGACGAATTAAGGGCTTGGGCAGGACGCCTCAAGCGATAGACGCGGCTTCTGCGCGCAGACTGCCCGGGCACGCGGAGCCCGTAGGCTTCCACCCGCACAATCCCGGAGTGCAGCGGACTAGACTGGCCCCAAGCCGGTCGGTCAGCCGACTCGGAGCGTGCGCCTGACCATTGTGCGATTGAGCGCAAAAAGGACACCCATCGCAACGCCCCACTGAACAATGCAGGAAGCTACGCTAAAGGGATCGGTCGGATCGTACCAGGTCTGGGGCGCATAAACCGTCGCCGAGAGCCACAGCCACCAGGCCAGGAGCAGCAAGGCCAGGGTCGGAATTACATATGTAATGACCCTGTCCCATCGCCTCCCTGCAGACCAGTCGCCCGGAATGCCGTCAATGGCTTCGGCGCGAAACCTTGCGGCTCCCTGCCGCATCACGGCAAAGGCGACGAATACCCCCGAAATCATGAGGGCCACACCCCAAACGAAATCCTGATTCTCAAAGAAGCCGAGGTTGACTGCGGACGGTATGCCGAGAGCGAAGCCCGCCACGCAAACACCCACCAGCGCATGACTCCGGCGAATGCCCATATCCTGGCAAATGCGCGTGGGCAGCTCAATCATGGCAATAAGCGAGCTGAAGGCCGCGCACGACAGGCCCAAAAAGAAGAGGATGGCAAATACGCTGCCCGCCGGCATCTTGGCAAACAGCTGTGGCATCCAGATAAACGTGAGCCCGGTAGCGGCAGGGCCGCTCGTGCGCATGATTTCCAGTACCTCCGGCTTGCTCAGCTCGGCGCCCAGGATTGCAAACACGGTTCCGAAGATCACCATGGCCGCCAGCATGGAAACCGTATTGTTTCCGACGCCGGTAATGACCGCATTCTTGACCACGCCGTGCCTGCTTTGCATATAGGCGCCATAGGTCAGAATCAGACCCCAGCCTGCACCCGTGTCCCAGGCGTTCTGCGTGAGCGCCTCAAGCCAGAGTCGGGGCCTGGCAAGAGTCGACCAGTCCGGTGTAAAGAGGAAGGCCACACCATCCCACGCCCCGTCGAGCGTTAGCGTTCGCACCAGGGCAACCACCACAATCAGCAGCAATGTCGGAATCAGGACCTTGTTGACCCGTTCGATAGAGCGGATACCTTTCCATACCGCGAGTGCGCCGAGTCCCATTGCCATGGCATGAAACAGGACAGGAAATCCCGACCCCTGAAACTCGTCCCATACCCCCTGCGCAGCCTCGAACGTGAGCGGCAGCTGGCCCGCCGACATCTTCAGGAAGTAGAAGACGCACCAGCCGGCAACCACTGAGTAATAGAACAGGATCGCCGTGGCTACCAGGCCCACGAAAGCCCCCATCCAGGCGTGTTTCTTGCCGGCCGTCTTGGCGAATGTCCCGACAAGTCCCATCCTGCCCTTCCGGCCTAAGGCATACTCTGCAATGATGAGGGGGATGCTCCAAAGCAAGAGGAAGACGATCCAGGCAAGCAGGAAGGCCCCTGCTCCCGCGTCTCCGCCGTTCGATGCGGCGATACGCGGAAAACGCCAGATGTTGCCCGTGCCGACAGCAATGCCAAGCACGCTGAGCAATAGGCCCAGTCGGGAAGAAAAACGTTGTCCGGATGCGTCCTGCATGGTAGGAAGACGTCAGGTGAGGATGAGCCCCGGGCTGTTCGGCATCCCGGCCGATTACACAGGCCCACAATTGCGGAAAGTCGGGTCCCGAAGCCGAATCTACTACTTTTTGAGCGGGATGTCTGGCCTGTTTGCCGCTTCCGTTTGCATGCCGGTTAAGCACTACGAATCCGCACTCGGGGCAAATCAGGTCCGTTTGGCGCAGGTGGGCGAATGGCCTCCCCTGCCAATTCCCCTGATCCATATGGCGTCCTACAAGGAAGCGCGCCTGGAGCAGCGGCTCAAGAGCAAGCCGGCACTCATCTTTCGGATCGAGCACGCAATGGCTGCGGTTGGGCGATTCCGGCACCACCGCGGCAAGCGGCCTATGTCCCCTAATGGAGGCAGTACTCCCGAAGGCTGCCAGTTCGGTGCAGCTCCGGGACAGGCGGCGCGCACCAATGCCCGCCAGCAGACCGGGCCGGTGGCAACCGCGTCATTGGCGCGGAGCAATCGTGCTTGAGAATCGTGACAGCCGGAGCAAGACTGGACTGTTTTCTGCTTAACTTTGCTTGGCCGAGGCATCTGGCCATTCTTAACCCGTTTTCCCAATGAATTGCAGGTACATGACGCGCGCAATTGCAGCCACCACAGTTTGTCTGGCCGTGTCCTTCGCGTCTCGCGCCCAGGATGTCGCGACACCAGTCGATCTGGGGCTGCGAAAGGCTCCGGCTCCGGACGAACTGGTGGTCAGGCACGTGACCGACTGGCTGGCACAATTGCCGGAGGAAAGAGCTGCCATGGAGGAATTCCGCGCGCGAAAGGCAGCGGGCTTGCTGCCCGGCGCACGCAAGCACGTGGACGACATCGGCGACCGGAAGCAATTCCGTGTTTACAACTTCGAAACGATGTCCCGCGACAGTATTGAATTTGAACTTGTTTCGATAGATGGCCGTGACCCTCCGGAGTTCCAGATTTGGGTTGAGGCAGCCGAGCTGGAAAGTGACCGCGTAGGACAGAACCTGATTGACTCGCTGGTTCTGGGCATGGGCCATCGCACGCCGCCCGGGTCCTGGAATCCCGGAGCCGGAATAATCGAGAACGACGAGGAGATATTCGGCGAGCCGCCCGATGTGGACGGAGACGGCGTTACGGATGTGCTGGTGCTCGACGTGCGCGACGGCTTCAACGGAACCACGGAAACGACCTTCATTGCCGGATTTGTGACCACCGGCGACCTGAGCAGCACCATTGGAAACGGCGCCGATGTCCTGTATATCGACACGGAGCCTAGCCTGAGGCTTGGAACGGCCTTCCTGGAGGCCACGGCGGCGCATGAGTATCAGCACCTCATTATGTATAACTGGGATCTGGAGGAGATCACGTTTGTCAACGAAGGTCTTTCCGAATGGGCGGAAATGGTGCTCGGGTATCCGGCTCGCCCGATGGAGTACCTTCAGGAAGTCCAGGATTACAATGTGCCGCTGTTGAGCTATGATCGCACCAACAGCTTCCGCGACAGACAGCGGGGCCAGCTTTTTGTCAACTATATCGCCGAGAGGTTTGGCGTACTGAATGTCGGCAAGATCACGCGATCAACGTTGCCAGGCGCGCCGGGTCTGCGAAATGCCCTGATCAACATGCAGGCCGGGATCACGCTCGAGGAATTGATTTTCGATTTTCATTTGGCCAACGGCATAAACGACCGGGACATTGATGCCCGCTATGGCTACGCGACGCCGGTCCGGAACGGAGTGAGGGCCACGCCGGCTCCTGTTGTAAACGGAAGGATGGATGCCGAAACGGCACCCACGCGCGTGGAAGTGCAGGCAGGAGGCGTCAGGTACCTGCAGTGGGAGTTTGTGCAGGATTTTTCGCTCACGCTAAGCCCTGTCTCAAGCGATGAGAACCCGGATTTGAATTCCGATCACATGCGGGCGGAGATCGTGCTGTTTGGTGAAGACGGCAGCTTTGCGAGCCGGAGCGCCGTGGACATCACTCCCGATGCAGCGGTATTCGAAGGCACATTTCGGAGGGTACTGGTGGCACTCGTAAACACGGACCCGTCCGCGGGCGCGCGCGTGGCAGTCGCCGGGGCCAGGTGGGAGCAATCGTCCGCGCCGGAGGAGACCACGGTGACGACCCAGTATGACAATGGCAGGACGGAGCGGGGAACCCTCTTCAGCATGGCTGCACGCGCGGAAGGACAGACGGCAACGCGGTTTGTCAACCCTGATCCGTCCAAGGACGTGCTTTTGGATCGTGTCTGGCTGGCCCATATCTACCTGAGCAACTTCCAGCCCGTAGACGCGGCCGCGCCGCGGGACTTTGCCCTGCAGGTACGGGGAAGCGACGGCGCCGGGCGCCCGGGAGATGTCATTTTTCGCCGTGAGATGACAGACACGAGGCCCTTCTCTCCAGCGTCGCTTGTCCTGCGGCACATGGAGATCGACATGGCGCCCTTCGCCTCGGAAATCGGCCCGCTGCCGGATACCGTGTATATCGGCATTGCGGAAGCCGGCATGGACCAGAATTACCAGGTAGTAACCCCGTCAGAATACCCCGCAGAGAATCATTCTTTCGTTTACCGGGCCCCGCAACAGGACTGGCAGCGGCTCTGGGATGTACAGTTTGTCTGCAACGTCGAGCCGTGCCCGCCGGATGATCCGCTCAGCGGGATGGTCATTCCCACAAGAGCAAGCTTCGTGATTCGAACCGTCACGGCCTCCGAGCACGAGGGCGAATTGCCGGATGCGATTTGGCTGGGCCAGAATTATCCCAATCCGTTCAATCCCACCACGAGCATCGCCTACCGTATCCGGCAGCACGGACCGGTGCGCCTGGCCGTGTTTGACCTGCTGGGTCGCAGGATGGCCTTGCTCACGGATGAGGTGCAGGCAGCAGGCAGCTATGTTGTATCGGTAGACGGCTCGGCGTGGGCAAGTGGAGTGTACCTATACCGCCTCGAGACGGCATCCGGAACCTTGACCAATCGTATGCTGCTCGTAAAGTAGCGGGAGCGGTATGGCAGGTGCGAATCCGCGGCCCTTCCACGGCGATTGCCTGGCGCGCAGCCCGACCGGTTGCGCCATTTGGGCGCCCTGGCGTGCCGCAACCCACAAACTTCCATTGCCGGCGGGCAAGAACACCGTATCCATGACGTCACTTCGGCTTGCCGTTGCCGCGTAATCTCTCGTGAGACAGGCCGACGCGGAACAGCCCAGGCAAGTGCAGACGCGCATTCCATGGCCCGAATCATAAGGACTGGAGATACGCCGGCCAAGACGCGCCACGCCCACATGCGCTCCTGTGCGGAGGCGCTCAGGCTGCTCGCGCTTCGATCAGGCTTCGACGACGAGGCGCGTGACATGACAGCCTTTGTGATCTTCAACCTGCGAGGCATCTATCGCACCATCGATGAAAGCGCACATGCCTGGGACGAACGCCGCTATTGGAAGAAGGCAGAAGCGCTGCGGGAGAGCTGGCGCTGGAGCCGCACGGCGGCAGACAGGTTGGAGGAGCTTGTGCGCGCCGGCCAATGGAGCAGTGTACCCGCTGTGCTGATCGATCTCGTACCACGGTTTGGCCACGTGACCGTGGCAAGCATTACGCGCAATGCCGATTGGTGGTGCGGAGCCCTCAGAGCACTACTGGAAGAGGAAGGGCCTGCATAAGACATGATCCCCGTTGCCGGCATGCTGCTGATTGCACCGCCCATAGTGCGCGATCCCAATTTTGCTCGCACGGTAGTGCTGTTGTGCGAGCACGGCGAATCGGGCAGCTTCGGGCTCGTGCTCAACCGGCCCCTGGCGGTCGATTTGTCCGATATTCTGGACGGTCTGCAAGGCGATGGCCTGGTCTCCATGGGCGGTCCCGTCCAGAAGGACACGCTTCACTACCTGCATAGGCACGGTGACGTGGTAGAAGATGCCGCCCAGATAGCCGACGGCATCTACTGGGGCGGCGATTTCGGAGCCGTACGGTATCTGGTCGAAACGCAGATCACGTCACAGAGCAGGCTGAGGTTCTTTCTGGGTTACTCAGGCTGGTCCGCCGGTCAGCTTGAGGCAGAAATCAAGGCGGGTGGCTGGTTTCTGACGCAAGCCGAGCCTGCCTTTGTGTTTCATTCGGACCCCAAGAATCTCTGGCGCGTCGTGCTACGTCACATGGGAGGAGAATACGCGCTGCTGGTCAACTTTCCCGATCACCCGCGAGTCAACTAGTTGTCCCGCATCAGGCGCAGGCATTCAGCCCGAGACGTGGGGTTGCTCAATAGCTCCCCGCTCATGGCACTGGTGGTAGTCAGGGAGTGCTGCTTTTGTACTCCGCGCATGGCCATGCAGAGGTGGCTTGCTTCCATGACTACGGCCACACCGTGCGGATTGAGCACCTCCTGGATCGCATCCCGTATCTGTATGGTAAGGCGTTCCTGAACCTGCAGGCGCCGTGCAAACGCCTCCACCAGGCGGGGAATCTTGCTAAGGCCCACGATGCGGCCATTGGGTATGTAGGCCACGTGGGTTTTGCCGAAGAAGGGGAGCAGATGATGCTCGCACAAGCTGAAGGTCTCGATGCTCTTGACGAGGATCATTTCATTGTAATCGCCTTCATAGATCGCACTCTCCAGGATTCCCCTGGGTTCGGCGTGATAGCCCTGTAACAGGAACTGGTAGGCCTTGGCCACGCGCATGGGCGTCTTGAGCAGCCCTTCGCGCGAGGGATCTTCTCCCAGGAGCTCGAGCATCGCCCGCACGTGGCCTGCGACGCTCTCAGCCACTACGGGCCTGTCGTTGACTGTGGGGCGCTCTGCGGCAGCCATTGCCACATTCTCTACTCCGTTGTCCTTGGCTGCAGTTCGAATGACGGCCATCTCTACACTAGAAGGTTTCACGGACCAAGATATTCGGCCCAGTTACGATCGGTTTCCTGAAGGCGGATACGATGTAGCCTCCCGGTCGGGATGGAAGGCTCCAGTTCGCGCCAGAATGCAACGACTAGATTCTCTGTCGATGGCAGGAGATTGCGAGTAAACTCCACGTCCAGATTCAGGTTTTTGTGGTCTACCTTGTCAATGATCCGATCCTGTATAATCCGCCCCAGGATTGCCAGGTCGATCACGTATCCCGTCTCCGGGGCGGGCTCGCCGGCCACCGTTACCTCCAGCACATAATTGTGGCCGTGCCAGTTGGCATTGTTGCATTTGCCGAATGTCGCTTCATTCCAGGCTTGGGATTTTGCCTCGTTGTGGAGGCGATGTGCGGCATTGAAAGTAGCCCGGCGTGTGACGTAAACGGTCGCCATGGGCGTGGAACGTAAGCGAGGAGCCGCTGGAACGATACGCTAAGGGGATTGTTCAGCGCCGAGTAAAGCCCGTGTGCCATGCCCGCCAAAACGCTGTTCGAGCGCATCATAGACCGGGAAATTCCGGCCTCGATCGTGCACGAGGACAGCCTGTGTATGGCATTCAGGGACATTGCTCCTCAAGCGCCGGTGCATGTCCTCGTGGTTCCTCGCCGGCCCGTGGCTGCCATAAGCGAGGCTGCAGATGATGATGAGCGATTGCTGGGGCACCTGCTGCTCACGGCGCGCGATATAGCCCGGGCGGAAGGCCTGGAAGCCGGCTATCGCATCGTGATCAATACGGGTCCCGATGGCGGACAGACCGTGGATCACCTGCACGTGCACGTGCTCGGCGGGCGCGCAATGGGATGGCCGCCGGGCTGAGCCGGTCGTGCACCCTGGCTGGTCGCGGTCACGGTTGGGTGTGTGCTGCGCTTGTTGTGGCGATGAGCGCAGCCGTGACCCGGGCACAGCCCGCAGTGCAGTACGCTTCGGGCTTTCAGCGTGAGGTGAGCCGCTTCCGGTGGACCTCGGCGGCGGCGGCGAACGTCCAGGTAGCCCGGTGGCAGGTGAGTCTGGACAACCGTTTTCTTTCGGATGCCTTTCTCCGGTTTGATGACAGGCTGCAGTTCCGCGACGAGAATGTCCTCGCTGTAGATGCGGAGCATCCGCTCGGCGGGCGCGCGGCCATCGGACTGAGCGGGTATACGGCCTGGTTCGGCCTAAGCCGCGCCTTTGCGCAGGATGTATTCGGCAGCATACGCCTGAGGCCGGGAGGTGGCCTTCTGCTCGAACCGCGTCTGGGTGTGGCCTGGGATCGAAGGCCGGGACCGGGTGATGCAAAGCTGGATTACGGTCCGGCCTTCGGAGGCCGGTGGAGCATGGATCGACCGGATCTTGGCGGGTACCGCATTCACCTTGGGGGCGAGGGAACATGGCGCCTGATCCGGCCGCGCCACGGGCGGCGAACGGCGCTGTCCGGCAGTGCGGGCAGGCAGTTTGGCCAAACGGGGCTGCGTACGACCCTAAGGGCATCGAGTCTGCGCCGAGACGCCTATCGCGCGGCATCCTTCCTGAACAGGACCGCAGGCGCCGGCCTTCCTCCCGAATCCGTTGAAGCTACCACCAGTGACACGCTGGATGTTAACGTTCAGGTGGAAGCCCCTTTTCTCTGGGGAATTCGTGTACTTGGGCAAGCCGATCTGACCTTAAACGCACGGCGAATCCGCACGCATCACGCACCCGAAAATGCCCTGTTCTTTGAGACGGATTTCAGTCGTCGCGCCCTGGATGCCGAAATTGGCCTGGTCTACGAGCAGAAGGACATCTCGGCGCGCCTGTACGCGGAAGCCGGGGCGGCGGCCGAAGTGCGGCGACTTGCCAACCGTGACGGCCTGCCCGTGCTTGAGGCAGCCCAAAAGACCGCGCTTCTCGCGCAGGCGGACTACGACGAAGGAGCCATGGGGCTCAGCACTGCGGTGCGCGCCGTGCTGATGCGCCGTCTGCGTGCCTCGTTGGTCGCCACATCGCGCATTGTGAGACACGACACGCCGGAAATCAACCAGGACGACCGTGACGAGGTATACCACAATGCCGAGCTGGGTCTCCAGGTCGCGCTCAGCCGTTACGTCAGCATCGATTTCAAGGTGTTCGGCTCCTATTACCACGCTGTGTACCTGCGGGCGGAGCGCTCGGCCGAGAACAACGTGCAACGGACTCTTCGCATGCGGCCTTCGATCGATTGGAGTCCGTCCAGCGATACAGAGATCCGCCTGGCCAGCGAAGTGCGTGCGACGTATACGGTTGATGACTTTCTGCTGCCGGGTCGCCGGCCTACGGACCAGTCTGCGCGGGAACTAAGGTTCGAAGCAAGCTTGAACCGGAGAATTGTCGGAGACGCGAGGCTCCTGGCCTCGGGCAGTTATGGTGATCTGCACCTGGGCCGGCTCTTGTGGGATTCCTTCGCTGAAATTCCCTTCGACACGCTTCGCACTTACCGGGCGTGGGTTCACCTGCAGACGGGGAGCAGGATAGTTGCTGATGTCGGCTGGCGGCTCTTCATTCGCTCCGACTATGACCGCGCAGCGACTATATCGTACGTGCGCGAGGATGGAAGGGCCGGGACGGTTTCTCGGCCGGGCCGAAGGTCCATAGAACAGTCCGGGCCCACGACCTCCGTTTCCTGGATGATGGGCCGGTCCCATTTGCAGGTAGAAGGGTGGGTCAACATGCAGCGGATCCGGTACCGTCTCTTTGGAGAATTGCCGGAGCAGCGAGCAAATGCCATAAGGGAGGCAGCCCGGCGGGGCAGCCGCCGCCTCATACCCAACATCATGCTGAGCGCGTCTTGGAACCTCTAGTGAATGCCGCAGCCGCTCCCGGGGCGCTGGGCGTTACCGGAGGCATAGGAAGCGGCAAGACCTCCGTATGCCGGCTCCTGGAGGGGCTCGGTGCAGAAGTCTTCTTTGCGGACCTGGTCGCGCGACGCATCATGGAAGAGCGGCCCGATGTACGAGAGGAGATCAGGGCAGCGTTCGGGGAGGACAGTTATTCCGCCGCGGGATCGCTGAATCGGGACTGGCTGGCAGCGACGGTCTTCAAATCGGCCTCAAGCCTGTCTGCGCTGAATGCGATAGTGCATCCGCGCGTCCGGCGTGCCTTCAGGGTCAGGCAAGCATCTTCCGCGGCCTCGCTCCTGGTATACGAAGCGGCCCTGATCTTTGAAACCGGTGGAGAGCGTGATCTGAAGGCAGTGGCAGTCGTCGATGCCCCTGCCAAGGATCGTATTGCCCGCGTAAGGAGGAGGGACGGCTTGTCAGAGGACCAGGTCGTGGCCCGGATGCGCCACCAGCTGAGCCGGAATGAGCTTCTTCGTCGGGCCGACTATGTCATCGACAACAGCGGCCGGCGGCGTGCGCTGGAGCCGCAGGTGAGGCGCGTCTACCGGCACTTCATGGATTTGGACTAGGCAACCGGGGCGTTGTCCGCCACGGTCAGGGAAAAGCCGAACGTGGACCCGCTTTCGAGATGGCTCTCCACCATGAGTCGACTGCCGTGGGCGCCCAGGATGTGCTTGACAATGGCAAGGCCCAGCCCTGTGCCGCCCTGGCTTCGGGAGCGGCTTGTGTCGACCCGGTAGAAGCGCTCCGTGAGCCGATAAATGTGCTCGGGCGCAATTCCAATGCCATCATCCACCACTGATAC
Organism: Rhodothermales bacterium; assembly: GCA_965207385.1. GTDB lineage: Bacteria > Bacteroidota > Rhodothermia > Rhodothermales > Bin80 > CAZXEU01. The sequence continues at coordinate 421,183 of CBDBLZ010000021.1, read as the reverse complement.
CTTGACGCGACGGCTAGGCAGCAGGCGGCCAATGATTTCCACCTGGCCTCCCGCGTGATTGTACTTGATCGCATTGTCAACGAGGTTGCTGAGTACCTGGCCGATACGGTCACGGTCGCCCATGACAGCTGGCAGACCGCCAGGCATCTCGTGTCGTACCCTGACTTGCCGGCGCTTGGCCAGCGGCTCAAGCGCCTCGACAACCCGCTCTGTAACCGTTTGAAGGCTGAAGGGAGCCATTGCCATGGTAAGCTCGCCCGTTTCGATGCGAGCCACTTCCCCGAGATCTTCGGCCAGGTTGCCAAGGCGTTCGGCATTGCGCAGAATCTTCTCGACAAACGAACGGCGAACGGTCCTGTCCTTTAGTGCCCCGTCCAGAAGCGTCTCGGCAAAGCCCCGGATAGAAAAGATGGGTGTCTTTAGCTCGTGGGATACGTTGCCAAGAAACTCCCGGCGATAACTCTCTATGCGTTCCAGGTCGCGCATCTTGGTTTCAACGCCCTGTCCGGTGTCGTAGAGCTGTACCAGCAATTCTTCCAGTTCGTCGTGTCCGCCGGGCACCTTGACGGCTTCCAGTCTGTCGAAGTCAGCCGCATGAATCCGCCGCAGTGTGGTTTGAGCCAGTTCGAGACGGTGGGAAAGCAGGCGAAACGCTGCCCCATAGGCGGATATCCCCACAAACAGAACCAGGACGGCAGCTACCCACAAGGGCAGCCCGCGTCCGAGCGCAGCCAGCACTACCAGGACGAGAGCCGCGGAAGCCGCCACGCGGGCGGCGATGCGAAGGGAAAGCCTGTGCGCCTTGTAGCCGGCCATAAACGGGGTGCTATGGCCCTCACCTCAAGACCGTACGGTAGGTGAGAACCCCCCTGGGATTACTCCGAGAATTTGTACCCTACGCCCTTGACGGTCGTGATGTATGCGTTGTCGAGCTTCTCGCGAATCTTGCGTATATGAACGTCGATGGTTCGATCCACCACATAGACGTCCGGCCCCCAGAGCCTGTCCAGTAATTCCTGGCGCCGAAATACGCGACCTGGATGGCTCGCCAGAAAGTACAGCAATTCGAACTCCTTGCGAGGAAACCGTATCTCATACCGATTACCGTCCCGATGTCGAAATACCAGATACTTGTCCCTGTCAATCTCCAGGTCATGTATCACCAGTCTCGAGAGCGGCCGCTCCTTTCGTCCTATGCCGCGAAGCAGCGCCCGCGCCTGAGAGACGATAATGCCGGTGGGGGTGGTCTTGGGAAGGTAGCTGTCCGCACCAAAATCCAGACCTCGAATATGGTCTTCTTCTCCAGAGAGGGCGGTCAGGATAAGTATGGGGATATGGCGCAGCCGAGGATCCCGGCGAAACCGGCGACACGTCTGCAGTCCGTCGAGCCGCGGCATCATGATGTCGAGCACGACGAGATCAGGTGCATTGCGCGTGGCTAGATCCAGGGCTTCCAGTCCGTCCCGAGCCGTCTGCGTACCGAAGCCTGCTCGCTCAAAGTTGTAGGTCAGCAGGTCAAGGATGTCATCTTCGTCATCGACGATCAGTACGCTGGAGGCCGTCTTGTTCGCGGATGATCTTGCCATGGCTGGGCCGCATTCTGTACCATACAAGGATAAGCGATCCTGTACGGCCTTACAAGGTATCTTGCACTTCCCACGCGAGGTACAATGCGGCGCGCAGGATCATTCAACGCGGATGATGCGCCGCGTAGATGCCTGCCTGCCGTTTTCCAGGCGTACGAAATATACTCCGCTTGCTGCCTGGTCGGAATCCCACTGGACCTGATGCTTGCCCGCTGGCAGCGTGGCATCGACAAGCGTGGCCTTCGTCCTGCCCAATATGTCATATACCGTTAGCCTTACCTGGCCGGGAGCCGACAGCGTAAAGGGCACCGTGGTGGAGGAGCGGAACGGATTGGGGAAGTTCATCCCGAGGGCAAGGGAGTGCGGCTGCACGGACACTGCGGAACCGGTGACGTCGCCGGACGCCTCCAGGAGAATATGAGCCGGGGCGATACCGGCTGGAATGCGCTCCAGGATTGCTCCGCCGACTATGCCGCCGACTGCGCTGTGTACCGACACAAAGCCTGCAGAAACGTAGTCCGTGATGCGGGCTACGTAGAAGCGCTCTGCCCGGGCGTCAAAGGCGATGCCCGCTACGGGTTCTTCACCGGCCAGGGATCCCTGGGTTGCAAGCTCATTGGTTGCGGTGGCAAAGACCAGGTACTGTTCCTCGATCTCGGCCCCAGCCGTGTGCAGAAGGAAAAACACCTGTTCTGTAGCCGGGGAGTAGTAGGTGTCTTGTCCCAGCGCTGCGGCCCCTGCCTGCGATGCCAGCTCAATGCGCGTCACGATCTCCCCCGTTGCCCCGTCAAGTACGACAGCAGCCCCGTTTGTCCGCCCCAGCACTTCGGAAAAGTCGTCGCTATATACCGTGTTGCCATTGCAAAACACCCACAGTTCCTCTTCGGCATCCACTTCCAGGTGCCGCGGGCCGTCACAGCCCGTGTCAAGCGTTGCCACAAGCGTGTCGGCCGAGATATCGATAACGCTCAGAGTCGAGTCGCCGCCGAATCCGGAATTGGCTACGTAGGCTCGTCCGGCGACAACGGCAATATCCTCGGGATTTGAGCCGACAGCGACGGAGTCGACCACCGTCTGTGATGCAAGATCTACCACGTAGACCTGGTTGCTCCACAAGCTTGATACGTACGCCTTGCTCTCGGTAGCAACTGCCATGTACCGGGGGCTGTTCAGGCCTCTGATCTGGCCCGTTCGCTCCCGTGTCGCGGCATCCAGAATGTCCAATGCCCCGGATGTGTTTGAAAGCACGTAAACGTTGCCATCATGCAGCGTCAGGCTCTGCACAATCGTGCCGAAATTCTCAATGGCCGTGGAGGCCTCTCCGGTTCCAGGGTTGTAATGGGTCACCGAGCCGTTGTTGTCGGAGAAGTTGCCCTGGTTGCCTATCCATATCCCTGTAACGTGCTGGGCATATGCCGCTGCGGGAAGCAGCAGGAAGGCAGTAGTGAGCATGCGAGTAAGCACCTTGTTCATGGCGTTAGTGGAGGTTGATGGTTAGTTGGAGCCGCAATTCCCTCGGCGGCATCGGGCTTGAAGTGACATACTCGTACCGGGTATTGAGCACGTTGTCGACAAGGAATCCGAGCGAACTGGATGCTTGCCCTACGCGGTGCCGAAACTGCGCGTGTGCATCCAGTAGGACAAACGCGGGAAGTTGCGAGGTGCCGTCGGTGGTTACGGAGCGAGCCCCGGTATATCGTGCGGACACCTCAAGCAGAAACGGACCGGCGCGCAGGTCAAAGCCGGCCTTGACTTGCTCCTGCGGCAGCAGTCTTACAGCCCTGGTGCGGGTATCGTCCAGCACTTCACGGCTGTTCACGTAGGAGGCTGTCAGTCGGGCACCCGCACCAAGCGCGTCTGTCATCGACCTGTGCCATGCGCCTTCGAACTCAAGTCCACGTGCTTGCAAGCGGTGCAGGTTCCGGGGCGACCAGTATCCGTCGTGAGTCGGTTGCCACATGATCTGGTCCGTGATTCTGGACAGGAACGTCGACAGTTCCGCATGGGCGTGAACCGATTCCAGGCGAATTCCAAGATCATATGTCCAGCCATGCTCGGGCCGAAGCCCGGGATTGCCGCCGGGCTGCCAAAACCGGTCGTTGAACGTGGGCATGCGAAACGCCCGGCCGGCGGAAGCCTTCAGATGTGCCCGGCGGGCGAGCTGCATGTTCAGACCAAGCCGTGGATTGCCGATCAGGCGTGACGCGTATGCATCCAGGCGCAATGCAGGGTAGAGGCGCAGCCTGCTGTGCTTTCCGGCGGCGGTGACAAAGGCAGCTCCGTGCCACTGTTGGGCCGCGTCCGAAAGGCTCGGATGACGTGCCTGGCCATAGCCGGATGAAAGGCCGCCTGTGATCTGCCAGTGTCTACCGAGAGCGAGGCGCGTTTCGGCATCGATGGAGGACAAGAAAGTGTGTCCTGTGTCGTCAATGCGCAGCTGGTCATTGGCGTAGCGAAGCGAGGCCTTTTGCGCAAGTCCGCTGAGACGGTACTCTGCGCGGCGCATATGCCAGCGTCCGCTTGCCCAGACGCGCAGGTGCTGGTCCCATTGACGCTCCCGTCGGGGGACGGAGGCGTGTATCGAGGGCAGGCCCCGCTCGGCCTGGTTTATCCATGCAGCAGTGTTGAATTCGGCCCTTGTGGTGGTCCGTCGCACGGCAGCATAAAGCGCACTCCGCATCTGATCCGCCCCGCGGCGCGGCGTGCTTCTGGCGGGAAAGAATCCGGTATTCAGGTAAGGATAATCCCCGTCGGCGGCAACGTATTCGGCGGCCAGCTGCGCCGATATCGTCCGCGCGCCTACGCCGGCAGCAATGGATCCGGTCCGACGTCCGTAGGAGCCGCTGCTGGCGCGGACACTCAAACCGGCCGGCACGGGTGCCGTCCGCAAATTCAGCACGCCGGCCAGAGCATCTGTTCCGTAGACGGACGAGCCCGCGCCGGAGGCGATCTCCACCGTGGAAAGCAGCAGCGTGGGAATCAGCGACAGGTCGAGCTGGCCAAGTTGCGGACTCGCGATGCGGTGGCCCTCCAGTAGCACAACCGTCTGCGCGGCACCGGCGCCGCGCTGGGACATGGTGCTCAGGCCGCCCGAATACTGACGGATGTACAGGGCGGACTCTCTCGAGAGAAGCTCGGAGACAGTGGAGGCCCTGCGTGCATCGAGTACCGTTACGTGCACCGGGGCATGCAGCAGCCTGTCCGGGAGTCGGGACGCCGTAACCGTGATATGCGGCAGAACCAGAATACTGTCCGCATGCTGCGCACTCGCAGCCGCGAGTGGTATCACGCAATAGATAAGGACGACGCAGCGCATAAGGGGCCGAAACCTCAATGGCGGGTCCAGGCCGGTATGCCCTGCGCGGCAGCGCAAGTCTGACGGCGCCACGGACCTCTTCTCCCGGAGGCGGTTGGCACTCAGCCTTCGGCAGTTTTCCTGACTCGTCGCCTGCTTGCTGGAAGCGCATGCGGCCGGAGATGCGAGCGGACAGCCTTCCCATCGGTGGACAGTGACTGGCGCCCTGTTGCAACTCTCGACCGGAAGCCCGAGGCTTTCAGACGACCTACAGTTGCGGGTACAGTTCCGGAATTGCCCTCGAAGAGCGCACCGGATTCCCATTTAATCCCTTCCTCCCGCAGCTGGCGGGAAGACGGAACCGGAGACTTTATGACAAAAAACAGGCGGAGAATATATGGCAAGGCGGGCGCACCGTCAACACCTTGCCTCGCGAATTACCTTGCAACTATTTTGGGGCGTCACGTGTTAGGAAGCGCCATCCTCCCCAGCAGATATCCGTTTCCTTCATGGATCAGCCTGATTCCTCCCGCCGTTCATTCCTGCACCAATTGCTCGGCTTGGCCTCGGTTGCATCCGCGGCGGGCGTGGCAGCATGTGGCGGCTCGCCGGATGCCGCGGAAGCGCCGTCGGGCAGTGGCGCAACGCCGGAAGCCCCGGCGAGCTTCTCTTGCATGGATACGACGGGCTTGACGCAGCAGGAGATAGCCGCGCGTGCGGCGCTCAAGTACGTGGACCTGTCTCCCGTGGAGGGCAAAAATTGCCTGAATTGCGCTCTCTACGTTGCCGCGGCCGAAGGTACGAATTGTGGCACATGCCTGACCGTGAAGGGCCCAATTCATCCGGAGGGGTACTGCGACATTTGGGCAGCCCTGACGGCCTGACCTCTCGTGTGCCACTAGCGGCTCGTGCCCGACCACGCAAAGAACTCCTCCGGGGCAGGCGCTGAAACCGGGGCGCCTGCCGCGCGCGGGCATGGTTTCGGGACGCTTCCTGTATTCCTGGCAGGCATCAGCACCATCCTTGGTGCGATCATGTTCCTGCGCTTCGGCTATGCAGTCGGCAACGTGGGACTGCTGGGTGCCTTCGGTATCATTCTGCTTGGCCACCTGGTCACGATTCCCACGGCGCTCGCGATCGCGGAAATCGCCACGAACCGAAAGGTAGAAGGAGGCGGAGAGTATTTCATTATTTCCCGGTCGTTCGGCACGACGATCGGGGGCGTCATAGGCATTTCCCTGTATTTGTCGCAGGCAATCTCGGTCGCCTTCTACATGATTGCCTTTGCCGAGGCCTTCAGTCCCCTGGCCAGCCGCTTTGAATCCGTAACCGGACTGGGGTTTGATACGCGCATCGTTTCCATTCCTGCGCTGCTGGCTCTTCTGCTGGTTGTAATGCGCAGAGGAGCCAACATAGGTATCAAGATGCTGTACGTCGTGGCTGGCGTGCTGCTGGCCTCCCTCGGGCTCTTCTTCGTGGGATCGCCGGTCGGAGGATTTGATCCGGCGACCGTGCGGCTGACCGGGACCATTGCGGATCCGGATGCCTTCATCATCGTGTTTGCTATCGTGTTTCCGGCCTTTACAGGCATGACGGCCGGTGTGGGGCTGTCCGGTGATCTCAGCAACCCGCGCGTATCGCTGCCGCGGGGTACGCTCCTGGCCACGATAACCGGCGTGGTCGTCTATATCTGCATTGTTCTCAAGCTCGCATACTCCGCGCCCGCAGAGGTTCTTGCGGAGGACCAGCTGGTCATGGCCCAGATCGCCCTGTGGGGCCCCATCATCTTCCTGGGGCTGGCGTGCGCCACGCTGAGTTCGGCCATAGGCTCGATTCTGGTGGCTCCGCGCACCCTGCAGGCGCTAGGCGCAGATGCCAGCATTCCCGGTCGCCTGTTCAACCGGTGGCTGGCGCGCGGCCACGGCGCAGCGAACGAGCCGCGCAATACAACCTTGGTTACCGGGGTCATCGCACTTTTCATTGTAATCGTTGGAAACGTCGACGTGGTAGCACGCCTGATTTCCATGTTTTTCATGGTAACCTACGGCGCGCTCTGCGCCATCGGCGTGCTGGAGCATTTCGCCGCCCGTCCAAGCTACCGGCCCAGTTTCCGCTCACGCTGGTACATCAGTTTGCTCGGAGCCGTCATGTGCCTGTTCCTGATGTTCCAGATGGATCCGCTTTATGCCATACTTGCTCTCGTGCTGATGGCCGGGCTTTACAAGACGCTGGCGCGTACCCGAAGCGGGGAGTCAGACCTGGTCGCCATGTTCCATGGCGTCATGACACAGGCCACGCGGTACATGCATATTCGGCTGCAGCGCCGGCGCCAACTGGACGATTCCGCCGAGTGGCGGCCGAGCGTTATCATGGTTAACGATCGCACATTTGACCGGCGCAGTCCGCTGATCATGCTGCGCTGGCTTTGCCACCGACACGGCTTCGGCACCTACCTGCACTTCGTCGAAGGTCGCCTGGATGCGGCCTCGTTCCGGGAGAGCCAGCACACGAAGTGGCGACTTCTGGAGCTGGCCCGTACGCAGAAGAGCACGGTGTATATGGACACCATCGTCAGCCCATCCATGCTCAGCGCACTGGCGCAGAGCCTCCAGGTGCCGGGTGTGGCGGGCATCACCAACAATGCGGTGATGTTTGAGTTTTCCAACCGCGACGCGGAAGGCGTCGTGGATGACGTCGTGAAGAACTGCATGTTTGCGGCCTCGACCCAAAAGACGCTGCTCGTCTTGCGTCACGGGGACTACCACTTCGGCGAGCGGAGGCGCATACACATTTGGCTGACGTGGAACGACACGGAGAACGCCAACATGATGATCTTGCTGAGCTACATTCTGCTGGGGCACCCGGACTGGGACGGCGCTACCATTGAAGTGTTTGCTGCGCTGCCGCGCGAACAACTGGAGGATAGACGCCAGGAGTTCAAGCGCCTGGTCTCGGAAGGGCGCCTTCCCATTAGCGAGAAGAATCTGGGCTTCATTCCTACCAACGACGTTGCGGCGTTCCGGCAATTGGTCGCAGGCCTTTCAGAACATGCCGACCTGGCGGTGGTGGGCTTTGACCTGGAAGGCCTCCACCAACGGGGGGCAGAGGTCTTTACCAATCACTCCTCGCTCAAGGATGTGCTCTTTGTGCATGCGCCCCAGCGCATCGAGATGGCGTAGGCTCACTCAGGCCAGCACGTTTTCGCTGCCCGAGTCCCGGACAAAGACGCAGGTCGAGTTGGTAGCTTTGACCATGTCCGAGACAAATCTGAAATCCGGATTCGGCACCAGCCCGAACACGGACAGATCGGCCAGCGGTGCATCGTTTACGAAGTCAAGGAAGGCTCCGGTTGCCACAACCACCTCCGTGTCCGGAATTCTGGCCAGGTCGACCAGACGGCTCATGAATCTGCGTGCGCCCGCCACGTCGGCCTCGTTGCTGACCACGGTTACAAGACGCATCTGAGCTTGCCAATTCCGTGAGAGCTTGTAGGCGACCAGGATTGCGAGATCCAGATTGCCGAAGTCCCACCGCAGTTGCCAGTCGGGACTTCTGTCACGGATCCAGACATTGATATGCTGTCGCTGCCCCAGGCCGGCGTCCGGGTGCGGGGCGAAGATCAGTGCGCCCAGGCCCAGCTCCACGGCACGATGGACCACTCGTTTGTATGCCAATTCGCGATCCGGGCTGCCGGGCTGTTCCAGGAAGACAATATTGGGACGGAAGAAGGCTCCCTGAAGCACCTGCATGCCTGCTATGATGCCATCGGGGTACGAAGAGTGCTCCAGCAGCATGGACAGCGAGAATACACCGCGCTCGCGGAAGGCGCCGCTGAGGCGGCCGAGCTGTTCGGCGAAGTCCGAGGAATGATTGCCAATGCCCAGCAGCTTGGCCGATCCCTTGGGGTAAGTCACGCTCTCGATAATCGAAAACGAGCCCCGCAGCTTCCGGATATCGTCGACCGGCACGAGCAGATTGGGCTTCCAGGCCCGCTGCTGCAGGGAGGGCATGTTGGTTGCCTTCTTTGCTGCCCACTCGGAAAACGCCACAAAGAGACCGCTCCGGATATCCTCGAAAGGCGCATCCATGCGCCGCTTCGTCAGCACGCCATAGAACACGACCACAACAGCGACGGCTACGAGGCTGATGGCGGGATTGATGATGAACATCGCGAACACGGAGCCGACGAGACCCAGTACCGATACGACGCGCGGCACCCGAAAAAGCGGGCGAAAGCTGACCAGGCCGAGGCTCTGCTCGATGAGCACGACCAGATTCAGCATCGCGTACGTAATGAGGAAGAACATCGTAATCAGCGGCGCGATGGCATTCAGGTCCCGTACCAGCAGCGTGGCAAGCACAATGGTGCCCGTAATGATCATGGAGTTGCGCGGCTCGCCCTTCCGGTTAAGCGCACCAATCCATCGGCTGTGCGGCGCCACCTGGTCGCGTCCCATGGCTTGCAGAATGCGAGCAGCTCCCACCATGGAGGCCAGTGCGGAAGAAAAGGTTGCTCCGAACACGCCGGCTATTACGACAGGCCCCCAGTAGGCTTTTTCTACCACGACGTAGTAGTTCTCCACCAGCTCATCGGGAGAGGCTGACCTTGTGACCCAGTAGCCGAGCAGCAGGTACACAACCAGGCTCACGCCAATGGCTGTCATGGTGCCTATGGGGATGCTGCGGCGGGGGTCCTTCAGCTCACCTGACATATTGGCCCCCGCCATGATGCCTGTTGCTGCGGGGAAGAAGACGGCAAAGACCATCCAGAAGGAAGTGCCGCCAAAGCCCGTTTCAGGTGCCCCGCGAAAACTGCCCCAGAGCCCCACGTCCGTGAGCGGGTACTGCATGGAGCCCTTGAAGGCCGCCACGGCGATGGAAACCAGCGAGGCGGCAATCACCGCCATAATCAGATACTGCACGCGGATAGCCAGATCGGCGCTCTTGTACGCTATTGCCCACAGTGCGATAAACACAACCAGATCCACGACAATGGCCGAGTGTGCAGGAAATACCCACAGCCAGGCTTCTCGAAAGCCGAATACGTACAATGTGATGGCCAGCGCCTGGGAGACGTAGCGAGGAATGCCCAGGCTGCCGCCGACTTCCAGTCCGAGCGACTGCGAGATGATGGCATAGGCTCCACCGGCTCCAAGTCTGATGTTGGAGGTAATCGACGACATGGAAAGGCCGGTGCAAATGGTAATGCCATAGGCGAGCAGAATGACCAGTAGTCCCCCGAGGACGCCGGCATTGCCGATAACCCAGCCTTGCCGGAGATACATAATCACACCCAGAATTGTGAGCAGCGTGGGTGTAAACACGCCGCCAAACGTGCCGAAGCGGCGCGTTGGCGTGGCCTGAAGATGTTCTTCAAGTCTTGCCATGAATTACGAAGCCCGGGGTGCTGTTCGAATGACCGCCCTTAATCCGTAGTTTCCGGTGCAAATTACGGTTCCGGCGCCATGCGTATCCTTCTCCTTACGAACGAGTATCCCCCGCACGTCTACGGGGGAGCGGGTGTCCACGTTGAATACCTGACGCGCGAGCTGTGCCGCCAGGAAGGCGGAGCACACGAGGTTAGCGTGCTTTGCTTCGGCGATCAGGACCTGCGCGAGGCAAACCTGACGGTACGGGGCGTGGCTGCGCCGGCGGCGGATGCTCCGCAGCAGGCCCGCCATGCCAAACTGTTCGATACCCTGGGGCGCAATTTGGTCATGGCCGCCGCAGTTTCAGGCGCCGACATCATCCACTGCCACACGTGGTACTCCCACTGGGCGGGCTGTCTGCTGAAGCAGCTGACCGGTGCCCGCCTAGTGCTTACGACGCACTCGCTGGAGCCCCACAGGCCCTGGAAGGCGGAGCAGCTGGGCACGGCCTACCGGGCCAGCACCTGGATAGAAAAAACGGCGTACGAGAATGCCGACGGCGTCGTGGCCGTCTCGCCGCAAATGCGCGAGGACGTGCTCAAGCTGTACGATGTTGACCCGGATCGCGTCCATGTCATCCCGAACGGCATCGACCCCGATGAATACCGTCCTACCTTCGACGAAGCCGTCTTGAGAGGATACGGCATCGACCCGGCCCGCCCGTACGTGCTCTTTGTGGGGCGCATAACCCGGCAGAAAGGAATCATCCATCTGGTGGACGCGCTGCATCACCTGATACCCGGCACGCAGGTGGTACTGGCAGCCGGTGCCCCGGATACGCCGGACATCGAGCGCGAAATGACGGAGAAGGTGGAAGAAGCCCGCCAGAGCACCTCTTGCCGCCTGGTGTGGATCCGGGCGATGATGCCTCGCGCGCACCTCGTGGTAGCCTATTCCCACGCGGCGCTATTTGTATGCCCATCCGTCTATGAGCCGTTCGGGATCATCAATCTGGAAGCCATGGCCTGTGGGACGGCCGTCGTAGCCACGTCCGTTGGCGGCATACCCACAGTTGTTTCCCACGGCGAGACGGGATTGCTGGTGCCACTGGCCAACGATCCTGCGGAGCTGTCGCTCGCATTGGCCGAGGCCATAAACACCCTAATGCAGGATACTTCCAGAAGGGATGCGTTTGCCCGTCAGGGGCGCCTGCGCGTCAAGGAGCACTTCAGCTGGCGCGCCATTGCGGCGCGGACCCTGGAACTCTACCGCCGATTGAACTAGTCACTTCCAAACCATCGGATGTTGCGGGTCAGATACATGGTCAGCGCCAGGGAGATAAACAGGCCGATCATGCCGATGAGAAGTGCCAGTTCCTCCAGTTGCAGCAGCAGGAACATGAAGCCATACACGATCAGCAGTATGGCTCCGAAGAAATAGCTGCGGTTGCCGAATACGGACCTCATGTAGCCGGTTACGGCAATAACCGTGGCTCCCGTGGCGCTGGCGTATGCCGCATTGAACGGCATGTGCTCCGAAAGGGCCAGGAGAAGTCCGTAGAACAGGCACAAAGCAAGCCCCACGAGCAAGTATTGGAACGGGTGGGCGCGCCTCTCAAAGTAGATTTCAGACAGAAAGAAGGTCAGAAATGTGAGGGCGATGACGACAATGGCGTAAGCAGCGGCCCTGAGCGTCTTGCGGTAGTGGTCCACGGACAACAGCAGCCGGACGCCGAACGAGGACTCCATGAGTCCCGATGTGGTGCCCCGCCAAGCCTGTGCGTAGGGCCTGTTTAGGTCGAGCACGTGCCACTGGGCCGCAAAGCCGTCTCCGGACACTTCCCGGGTGTCGGGCAGGAAGGCACCACCAAAACTGGGAGCATCCCAGGCCGATGCGAGATCGATGCGTGTTTGCTTGCCAACGGGTACAAAGTAAAGGCTGTCACTGCCTCTGAGCCTGAGACTGAACTGAAATGTACCCGCCTCCAGAACCGGTGCGCGCGCAGTCATGCCGGTTTGCAGCACGGCTTCCTCTTCCAGGCCAGGGCGAAAGTCGTATGCCTGGCCGTTCCATTGAAGCGCGATCTGGTCCTCGATGCCCCGCATGTCGGAAACTCCGGTTGCCACGACTGCCTCATTCCACAGGATGGATTCCGGATCAATACTCCACTCCGAAAAATCAGGCGGCGAAAACCGGCCGCTTATCGTGAGTTCACTGGAGTAGACGATGACTTCATAGATGCCGCGGTAGCGCGCCTCTGGTGTGATGGTGCCACTTACTTGCAGGTCGTCGGGCAGGAAGTAGGCATAGCGCACGCCCTCTTCTTCCGTCTCGTACGGGACCATGATGACGGGTCCCGTGATTGTCTGCGTCCGCGCCCAGCGCTCGCTGACCTCTGCCGCTGCCTCCTCTTGCGTCTCACTGCGGTCCCGGATGAGTTCCGTGGTCAATGCGGCCGGAATCAAAAGGGCCAGGGCAATGAACCCCGCAGAGATCAGCTTGACCGTGATGGAGTCCCTGAACCACAGGTTCAGCCGCTCGAAGAAGGTAAGGGGGTCCATTCTCGTGCTTGGTTTGTCAGGCTTCCTGGTAGGTCTCCACGGGCGGACACGAGCAGACCAGGTTGCGGTCCCCGTAGGCATCGTTTATGCGCCGCACACTCGGCCAAAACTTCCGATCTCTTGTCCAGGAAGCCGGAAAGGCACCTTTCTCGCGCGGGTATGGCAGGTCGTAGCTGTCACCGCACACGAGTCTAGCTGTATGGGGAGCCTGCTTCAGCACGTTGAGTACGGAATCTGCCCGGCCATCTGCGATTTCCTGGATTTCGGCCCGTATGGATATGAGTGCCTCGCAGAAGCGGTCGAGTTCGTCCTTGGACTCGCTCTCCGTGGGCTCAATCATCATGGCGCCGACTACGGGCCAGGACATGGTCGGAGCATGGTAGCCATAATCCATGAGCCGCTTGGCCACATCCATTTCTGTAATGCCGGCCAGGCGACGGAACGGACGAAGGTCAAGGATGAACTCGTGGGCCACGTGCCCGCAGTTACCGCGAAACAGTACATCGTAGTACGCTTCCAGGCGTTTGGCTACGTAATTGGCGTTCAGGATGGCCACCTCTGACGCTCGCCTTAGTCCCGCGCTTCCCAGGAGAGAGATATAGGCCCACGAAACCAGCAGAATCGATGCGCTGCCGTAGGGCGCGGCCGCGACCGGTCCAATTGCCCGGCGCTCGGCGTCAGGAAGGGCCGGGTGGCCGGGCAGGAAAGGCTTGAGGTGTTCCGCTACACAGATCGGCCCCATGCCTGGGCCGCCGCCGCCATGCGGAATGGCGAAGGTCTTGTGCAAATTGAGGTGGCATACATCCGCGCCGTACGACCCGGGACGGCACAGCCCGACCTGGGCATTCATGTTGGCACCGTCCATATAGACCTGTCCTCCGCGGCGGTGTACAATGCCGCATGCTTCGGTGATGTGGGGCTCGAAAACACCGAACGTCGACGGATAGGTGACCATAAGCGCGGCAAGCCGGTCACCGTGCAGCGATGCCATCTCGCGCAGGTGCGCCAGGTCGATGCTGCCCTCTTCGTCGGTTCGAACCACGACGACCTGCATGCCGGCCATCACGGCGCTGGCGGGATTGGTACCGTGGGCCGAGTCAGGAACCAGGCAGACATTGCGCTGTCTGTCGCCGCGGCTGCGGTGGTAGGCGCGAATGGCCAGCAACCCGGCGTATTCGCCTGATGCGCCGGAATTGGGTTGAAGCGATACCGCGTCAAAACCTGTAATCTCCGCCAGCCACGCCTCGAGGTCCTCGAACACCTGTCGATATCCGGCGGCCTGGTCCGCCGGCGCAAACGGATGCAGCTTGCTGAAGCCTGCCCACGTCAGCGGCGTCAGCTGCGCAGCTGCATTGAGCTTCATGGTGCAAGATCCCAGTGGAATCATGCTTGTGGTTAGCGACAGGTCGCGCGAAGCAAGCTTGTGCAGATATCGCAAGAGCTCCGTTTCGCTGTGGTACCGCCGGAAGACAGAGTGTTCAAGGAGAGGGGCCGAGCGCGGCAGAATGCCTCCGTAGCCGGGCCGCATGCTGCCAGCGAGGCTTTCGGCATCAAATTCCAGGCTCACCTGGGCACCTTCCGCGAAGATGGCCAGAAGCTTGTCAAGGTCCTCGCGCGAGGTAGTCTCGTCCAGTGCAATGCCGACGGCATCGTCAAGGTACCGAAGGTTCACAGCCCGCTTCAGGGCAATATCCCGCAGCCGCGAGGGCGAAGCTTCTACACACACGGTATCGAAGTACTGGTCGTGTCGAAGCTCGTAGCCCAGCTTCCGGAGACCCTTGCCCAGCACTCGGGCGAGTCCGTGCACGCGGGACGCAATCGCGCGCAGCCCTCCTGGTCCGTGGTAAACCGCGTAGGCCGAAGCCATGATGGCCAGCAGCACCTGCGACGTGCAGATATTGCTGGTGGCGCGAGCCCGCCTGATGTGCTGCTCGCGCGTTTGCAAAGCCATGCGCAGGGCGGGGCGGCCGTCTTCATCCACGGAGACTCCGATGATGCGACCAGGTACCTGGCGCTTGAATCGCGACCGGGTCGCAAAGTATGCCGCGTGCGGTCCGCCGTAGCCCAGCGGAACGCCGAAGCGCTGCGTATTGCCGATGACTGCGTCGGCGCCAAAGACCGCCGGCGGTTCAAGTATCGCAAGACTCAGGATATCCGCGGCGACCGCCACGTAGGCAAATGCCTCGTGGGCCTGCGTACAGAACTCTGAATAGTCGTGGATCGCGCCATCCGTGGCTGGGTATTGAACCAGCGCGCCGAATACGTCTTCGCTGAATCGATAGCCGCTGTGGTCACCGACCTCCACGCGGATTCCCAGCGGCTCGGCTCTTGCCTCAACCACGGCAATGGTCTGCGGGTGACAGACGTCGGAGACGAAAAAGGCCCGCTTGTCCTTTCTCGGCGTCAGACGAAAGAACATCATCATGGCCTCGGCCGCGGCCGTGCCTTCGTCGAGCAGCGAAGCGTTGGCGATCTCCATCCCCGTCAGGTCGATCACCATGGTCTGGAAGTTCAGGAGTGCTTCGAGGCGGCCCTGCGATATTTCCGCCTGGTAAGGCGTGTATTGCGTGTACCATGCGGGATTCTCGAGGACGGCACGCTCGATGGCGCGAGGAGTAATGGTGTCGGAATAGCCCGCCCCGATAAATGAGCGGCAGACCCTGTTCCGAGCGGCCAGTGCGCCCAGTCGCGCAAGAAGCGCACATTCGTCCAGGGCAGGAGGAAGGCGCAAGTTTCTCTGCATCCGGATCGGCGCCGGGACGGTTCGGCTGACAAGCTCGTCGAGGGAGGCAATGCCAACCTCTGCCAGCATGGCGGCGATCTCTTCTTCTGATGGGCCTATGTGCCGGTCCGCAAACCGGTCCGTCAAGCGAAGATCAATGGCCATGTATACAGGCTCGTCATTGCGTCTCTACAGGTTAGTCCTATGGACTGCCAAGTTGCTCCAGTGCCCTCCTTGCCGCGCGCTTTTCGGCCGCTTTCTTGCTCGATCCCACGCCTCGTCCCAGCGGAGCACCTCCGATTTCCACCTCCACGGTGAAGCTGGGGCTGTGCCCCGGCCCACTTTCCCGTACGACGTGGTACTTCGGCTGGGACCATCCGCGGGCCTGCGCATATTCCAGGAGCCGGCTCTTGTGGTTTTCTGTCGTTGCCGCCAGCAGCTCAAGGTCCGTTCTCGCAAGCATCGTACGGTATATGAAGCGCCGCGTTGCAGCAAGTCCCCGGTCAAGATACAGTGCACCGATAACGGCTTCGAGGCAGTCCGCCAGCACCCCGTGATGCTGGCGCCCTCCGGAAATAAGCATGTCCTCGCTCATGGCAATCAGCGATCCAAGTTCAAGCTCTTCTGCTAGCCTGGCGAGGGCCTGCCCACTGACCAGCTTCGCGCGAAGCTTGGTCAGGAACCCCTCCATTTCCAGGGGGAATTCCTGATACAGGTATTCCGCAACCACGAGATTGAGCACGGCATCGCCCAAGAACTCCAGCCGCTCGTTGGACGCAGCTGGATGCTCTCCCTGCAGGTGCGAACTGTGGCGCAGCGCCTGTACGAAGAGCTCGGCATTCCTTGCCCTTTCTCCCGTAAGGTGCTCTATGCCATGGCGCTGCCTGGCGCGAATCAGCGACACCAGATGCCGAATCCACTGTTGAAGCTTCACACTATGTACGCCCGGTGAATTCTATATTGGATCCAAGAGCTCCAAGTCACCTCGTGCTGGAATTGCCATGCCCATGCTGCTCCTGATTGGCGCGCTGAGCGTGCTGGCTGCCTGTGCCCTTTTTGTCGTATGGCGCCAGCTAGATCTGCGCATTCGCTCGATGGGCACGGACCGGCGCCTTGAGGAGCGCCTTGAGGAGATGGCACGAGAGCAGGAGAGGTTGCGGAGCCGGATCGAGGCGCTGGAGGCCATTGCTTCGGAAGAATCCTGAAACGAGTCCTACTGGCGAAGTACCTCGTGAACGGCACGGGCGATCTCGGCGCCCAGCGCGGACGACTGCCGGTTGTCTTCCAAACCCTCCGTCAGTATAACCAGGACATACGGATCCAGCCTGGGCGGATAAACGATTGCCGCGTCATGGTGGACAGCCGTGATCCAGCCCGTCTTGTTGACGACCCTCACATCTTCCGGCAAGCCGGCCGGGATCATGTCGTTGAAGACGTTCATAGCCATGACTTCCAGCATCGCACTGTCGGCATCCGGGGAAACCGCTTCTTGCACCATCAGCCGGTAGAGAAGCTCTGCCAGATCCCGCGAAGTCGTCGTATTGCTGAGGTTGCGTTCAAACGCCTTGATGTCTTCCACCCCGCGCAGCACGTTCATGGTCGGCGCGCCCAGCGCCGCCGCGGTGCGTCTGACGGCCTCGGGTGACAGCTCCTCGATAAGCAGATTGGTTGCAAGGTTCGAGGACACGGTCATCATGCGGTGCATGAGATCGCGCATCGTCATCCGCTCCCCGAGCTGCTGGTAGATGTCCTTGTCGGAGTCGTCTTCAATACTGTACAGGGAGCTGTCCACGATGGAGCGAAAAGAATTCCTGACCAAGACGGTGCTGTCCAGCGACAACAAGCCGCTTTCGTGACGCCGGAAAAGCTCGATCATGACCGGCACCTTCATGGTGCTGGCAGCATGGAAGGGGCGGTCGGCCCCCAAATCGAGCGCGAAATCCCTGTCGCGAATCGATACGGCGACAACAGCGCCTTCATGGCGCGCGATGATGCTGCTTAGCCGCGCATCGAGGGTCGGTTCACTGCACGACGCCAGAAGAAGCATACCCGGCAATAGAAGCCGCATGCGGGAGTCAGATTCTGCAGGTACGTATTTCGGTGATCAGGATTCCCTTTGCACCAAGTTCTGCCAGCGCATCCATGATATGGTTGGCCTCCTTCCAGCGAGCCATGGCCTTTACGGCAACCCATCCGGACTTGCTCAGCGGCGCAAGCGTCGGTGATTCTATTCCCGGAGTAATGGCGCAGGCGGCATCGAGGTGCTCTTTCGGACAGTCGTATTCGACCATGACAAACTCCCTTGCCAGAACGATGCCACGCAGCCGTTCGGCAAGTCGCCGGGCAGCGTGACCGAGCTTTCCGACCGGTTCGCGCGCTACCAGGATGGCCTCGGTTTCCAGAATCGGCGGTCCTGCGGTTACCAGCCCGGCATCGGCAAGGGTCTGTCCGGTCTGCACGACGTCGGCAACGGCGTCCGCGACGCCCAACTGGATGGACACCTCCACGGCGCCGTCTAGCGGCACGAGGACCGCGTTGATTCCGCGCGCGGCCAAGTCCCGCGCTACCAGATCCGGATACGACGTTGCAATGCGCAAGCCCTCAAGCGAGGTGCCGCGGGCATCCGTCGGCAACGCGTAATGGAAACGCGCCCTTCCGTAGCCGAGCGCAAGGAGCTCGACCAGATTCTTGCAGCTGTCGACGAGCATGTCTCTTCCGGTGATGCCCAAGTCAAGAACACCATTGCTGACATAGACGGCGACATCTCTCGGACGCAGAAAATAGAATGCGACGCCGTGCGCGGCGTCGCGCACCGAAAGCTCGCGGCCGGCGCGACTGCAATGGTATCCGGCTGCCTGCAACAGTTCAACGGATCCGCTCGCCAGCTTGCCCTTGTTGGGAAGCGCTATTTGCAGCATCAAAGGTGGGCGTATATGTCTTCGAGACTCAAGTCGCAGGCAAGCATCAGGACCTGGACGTGGTAGAGCAACTGGGCAATTTCTTCAGCCGTCCGGCGAGGCCCTTCATGCTCGGCAGCCATCCACACCTCCCCGGCTTCCTCAAGGATCTTTTTTCCAATACTGTGGGTGCCAGCAGAGACAGCCCTAACGGTGCCGGATGCCGGATGCCGGGCGGCCACTTTCTCTTCAAGCTCGGCAAATAGCTCCTCAAAACTCTTCATGAGAGCAAGACCTGGATAGCAATTCAACGCCCAAGCCAGCAGGTGTTCTCCGCGCAGGTTTCATTCATTGTCTGTCTGTCTGCTGTGTGCAGGCCATGCTGACGCTGGCTCCTCCTCCGTCACTTGCGCAGCATCCTACCACTTACGACGCGCCCAGGAGTGAAAACCGCGTGGCGTATGAACTGGACGCTGTGCTGGATGAAGATCGCCGAGCGATACGCGGCCAGGCACAGATTACCTGGCGCAATCCTGATTCTGTGCCGGTGGACACCTTGCAGTTCCATTTGTACCTGAATGCATTTCGCAGCAGCAGGTCCACCTTTATGCGGGAGAGTGGTGGGCGCCATCGCGGCTTTGTGTCGGGAGGCACGCCCGGTGGTATGGACATTGAGCGACTTTCCGTTCTGACGCACGACGGCCAGCTGGACCTTACTGACCGCCTTGTGTACTTCCAGCCCGATGACCGGAATACGGATGACAGCACGGTCGCCTTCGTGCGGCTGCCGGCACCGGTGATGCCGGGGGCGGAGGTAAGGGTCTCCGTACACTTTCTGGCCCGGCTGCCTGAAATCGTGGCGCGGACCGGCTACAAGGAGAAGCCCGACGGAAGCCTGTTCTTCATGGTGGCGCAATGGTTTCCGAAGCTCGGTGTGTACGAGGTGCCGGGCCAGAGGTACGTGCCGGAGGATGCACCCCGCGGCAGGTGGAATACGCACCAGTTTCACGCCAACAGTGAGTTCTATGCCGACTTCGGCACCTATGAAGTGACGATTGATGTTCCCGCAGCATTCGTGGTCGGTGCAACGGGAGTGCGGATGGAACGGCGGGAGCAGGGCGCAAGAAAGCGGCTCCGGTACTTCGCCCAGGATGTGCACGACTTTGCCTGGACAGCGAGCCCGGCATTCATTGCCCTTGAGGACGTTTGGGAGCACGTAACGCTCAGGCTGTTGCTGCAGCCGGAGCACAAAGGGCAGGCACGCCGTCACTTCAGGGCTGCCAAAGCCGCACTTGCTGCATTCGATGACATCCTCGGTCCGTATCCGTATGCGAAGCTCACCCTGGTGGATGGACTGGGCGGTGCCAACGGCATGGAGTATCCCATGCTGATCACCTGCGGAACGACCTACGGGATGCCGGCGTGGGTTCGCCTGCCAGAGGTCGTAACCGTCCACGAATTCGGCCATCAGTATTTCTACGGGCTGCTGGCCTCCAACGAGTTTGAGGAGGCCTGGCTGGATGAGGGCATGACCTCCTACTTCGAGGCAAAGATCATGGACGCAGCCTACGGCCCGGGCAGCCTGTTGGCGATTCCCAGCTTGCGCCTGGATGATGCCGTGATGCACCGCCTGAATTACGCGAAGCCCGAGCCGAGCCGGGCGGTATTGCAGACCAATTCCTGGCAGTATTCGAGCGGAGCGGACTACGGAATGGCTTCGTATTCGAAGGCGGCGACCGTTCTGCGGACTTTGGAGGGCTATCTCGGATGGCCCACGACCCGGGACGTCTTCAGGACATACTTCGACCGGTGGCGCTATCGGCATCCGACCGCCAGGGACTTTCAGATCGTGGCCGAAGAGGTCTCGGGCGAGGATCTGGACTGGTTCTTTTCCCAGTACGTTTTCGGCAGTGCCGTTGTGGACTACGCGGTCGATGCGATTGAGGCGCGCGGCGAGGGTCGCGCGAGGGCGCGGTTGCGCCGCCTGGGCGACGGCGTATTCCCGCAAACGGTTCGCGTACGGTTTGCGGACGGTGGTATGGAGGATCACCTCTGGGACGGGGATGCAGCCGAGCATGTGATGGAATTCGAGCGGCCTGTAGCAGAGGTCTTCCTGGATCCGGAGAACGAGGTCTGGCTGGACGCAAACCGGCTGAACAACCGGCTGAGGTCCGGGGGCAGCGATCCTTTCGAGCTGAAGGCATGGACCACGCTTGCGGTCTGGATTCAGCGGCTCGTATCGGTCGCGGGGCTCTGATGGCCGGGAGCTTGATGCGAGCCGGATTTGGCAGCGCCCTGCGTCGCTTAGACCTCGTTTTCCTGGTTTATGGCGTCCAGCTGGCGTTTGCGACGGTGCTCGCTGCGCCGATTGCCCGCTCCCTGGGATCGATTGTGGGCCCGACGGGCTTTGGCACCGACCTGGTCGCGGGCTCCGACATCGTGCTGTGGGCGGACATTCTGGGCGAGGAAGCCCGATCACTCGCACGCAGTTTCCTTCATCTTCTGTGGTTCGTTCCAATTGTCATGCTGTGGAAGGCGGCCAAGGGTGTGGGATTGGTGCATGCTCTAGGAATCGAAAGGGGCAATTCCTTCTGGCGAGGGGCCATGCGCTTCGGTCTTCGCAGCGTCCTGGTTGGCATGCTTTTCGCGGCGCTTTCAGTGGTACTGGGCGCCGTTTTGCTGATGCTGGCAGTCGGCATCGCCAGGGCGTCCTCGGATCCCGTGGCGGCGTACTGGATCGTAGTGGTCTGCCTGCCTCTGTCACTTCTTGCGCTACTGGTCGGAATTGACATGCTGCGATCTGTTTCGCGGGCCGTCATAGCCACGGCGGACGCTTCCTCGCTCTCTTCGATCAGGGCCGGATTCGAGGGAATTATGCGGCAGCCACAATTGCTCTTCGTCTACGGAGTCTGGAAGCTCTTCGGTCTGTTCTGCCTCTCGCTCTCGTTCCTGGCGGAGTTGCAGTTCGCAGCAGGCGGAAGCGGCGCCGTTGTTGCGCTGTTCCTGTTGCAGCAAGTGCTTCTCATGCTGGGCGCATTGTGGAGTGTGAGCTGGTTCGGTTCGCTGGAGGCTGCGGGGCGTGCCCTGTGGTCACAGGAGGAGGAGACCTGACTTGAACTTACGCTGGCCGCGTTCCCAGCCGGGCGTCGGCATGACGCGGGTTCCTGACAATATCTCGATTGCCGGCCCGTTTGACTGCCAGGCGGATTCCAGGCCTTGTCGCTGCGCCAAAAGGGGACGCGCGTGCCGCGTCTTCCGAGCACGCCAGCCTCGGGTCTTTCGAGACGGATGAGATTCCTGGTCCCTAACTTCATTTTGAGCCATCGCGGAGTCCCGAATATGCCAGACAGATATGCGTGCGTAGTCCTTGTAGCTCTGGCCGCGTGTGGCGGCTCAGAGCGGCAGGAAACAAACCTTGTGCTTAGCCAGATTGAGGGCTTTCCATATCCCATCTACGAGCAGGAGATTACCGATCGCGAGTGGCGAGAGGTTGGGCTCGAAGCCGTAGCCGTACTGGGTGCTTCGGAAGAGCAAATTCTCTACCAGCCATCCAGCATCGTCGGGAGCTCCAATGGCGGCAGCTATATTCTGGACTATGGCGACATGATGGTTAAGCAGTTTGACGGTTCAGGCGAGTTCGTCCGTACCTTTGGCCATGGAGAAGGAGCAGGACCGGGTGAATTCACCAATCCAATGCGCCCTTCGATTGGCGCGACAGGCGGTGTCGAGGTGCCTGATGCGGTCCTGAGCTCAATAGCGAGGTTTGGGCCGGATGGAGCATTGCTCGAAACGTTCAAACTGGACTTTCAACCATTTCGTATGGCCATAGCGGATGGAGGTCGCTACTACTTCATGGCGAGCAGTCTTGCTCGGAATGGTGGTATGTTTGGCACAACCGGGCAATGGGGCCAGCCGCTCGAAACTTTTGGTACGTCGGATCTGGAGCCGCTTGGCCTTGGCGGCGAAATTGTGGCGGTCGGCAGCGACCTGGTCTACAGCCCTACCCATTTCGGATTCATTGCCCGATTTACCGCTTCGGGCGATGTCGTGTATGCCCGGGAGACCTTGGACCAGGTGGAGCCTCCCGTCTTTGAGACCCTGGAAATCATGGGTGGGTCGGTCATGCGGTTCAAATCGAGGACTTTTGCGAAGTACATCCTGGCTTATTCCGAAGGAATGCTGTATGTGGATTCCCGCGTCCTTTCGGCCGAAATGGGAGCTACGATTGTAGATGTTTTTGGCGCGCGCGACGGATCTTACACCTACTCGTTTGAGGTCCCCGGCCGATGGAGGGACCTGGATGTGGCGGGCAACTACCTCTTTGCGATCGGGGACACGCTGGGCACGGTGTTCGAGTTCACGCCGTAGACGTACCTCCAATTCGCACTGTCCCACAGGTGCGCAACGCGGCTGGAGCGGAAGCCAGCCCAGAAATGGTACGGTGCCGGGATGTCCAGGGACTAGGCTGCGCCGTCTGGCCTCAGGCGGCTGCCACCCCTCGCGTGCTAGCGAAGATCGAAGCGGTCGAGGTCCATGACCTTCGCCCAGGCATCCACGAACTGCTGCACAAACGCTGCTTCGGCATCGTCTGAGGCAAACACCTCCGCTATGGCCCGCAGCTGCGAGTTCGAGCCGAATACGAGATCGACTGCCGTGCCTTGCCATTTCAGCTCGCCTGTATTGTGATCTCGCCCCTCGAATACGCCCTCGGCCGTGGATGAGGCCTGCCATGTCGTGTTCATGTCAAGCAGGTTGACAAAGAAGTCGCGCGTCAGCAGCTCCGGCCGCTCCGTAAATACTCCCAGGCTCGAGCCGGCACTGTTCGCGTTCAGAGCGCGCAAACCACCAAGCAGCACCGTCATTTCGACAGGGGTCAGGGTCAGCATGTGCGCCCGGTCTATCAGCAATTCGCAGGCAGACTCCGCCAGAGCCGGCTTGACATAGTTGCGGAATCCATCCGCCGCGGGCTCCAGTACGTCAAACGAATCCACATCGGTCGCTTCCTGCGCTGCATCCGTGCGACCCGGCGAAAAGGGCACATGGACATCATGCCCCGCGCGAGCTGCGGCTTTCTCGACCGCGGCACAGCCCGCCAGTACGATTACATCCGCCAGGGAGACCGACTTGCGGCTCTCCACGCAGAATTGCGCCTGGATTTCCTGCAATTTGCGGAGGGTTCTCTCAAGTTCGGAGGGATTGTTGACCTTCCAGTCCCTTTGCGGGGCCAGGCGAATGCGAGCGCCGTTGGCTCCGCCGCGCTTGTCCGTACCACGGAACGTGGCCGCCGAAGCCCAGGCGGTCCTAACCAGCTCTGCTATTGATAGGCCGGACGCCAGGATACTGCCCTTGAGGGCGTCAATATCCTGCGCGTCCACCAGTTCATGGGTGGCCTCCGGGACCGGATCCTGCCATATCTGCTGCTCCGCGGGCACCAGCGGCCCGAGATACCGGCTGAGCGGGCCCATGTCCCGATGGGTAAGCTTGAACCACGCTCTGGCAAAGGCGCCCGCAAACTTGTCAGGATTAGCGTGAAATCGCCGGGATATCGGGGCATACACCGGGTCCACGCGCATCGCCAGATCCGTTGTCAACATCACGGGCGCATGCCTTTTCGTGTCATCATGCGCATCCGGCACAGTCCCGTTCGCGGACGTGTCAACCGGGATCCATTGCGCCGCTCCGCCCGGGCTCCTTGCCTGCTTCCATTCGTATCCGAACAGATTCTCAAAGAAGGCATTGTCCCACTTCGCCGGCTCTGAGGTCCAGGCACCTTCCAGCCCGCTCGTTATCGTATCGCTCCCTTTGCCTTCCCCATACCGGTTCTGCCAGCCCAGGCCCTGCTCCTCGATGGCAGCGCCTTCGGGCTCAGGCCCCACAAATTCGCCGGCCGGCGCTGCGCCGTGCGTTTTGCCGAACGTGTGCCCGCCGGCAATGAGTGCGACCGTCTCTTCGTCATTCATGGCCATGCGCGCAAATGTCTCGCGAATGTCACGGGCGGCAGCCAGAGGGTCCGGCTTGCCATTGGGTCCCTCGGGATTAACGTATATGAGTCCCATCTGAACGGCGCCCAGCGGATGCTCCAGCTGCCGGTCACCAGAGTACCGTTCGTCTGCCAGCCACACCGTTTCCGGCCCCCAGTAGATGTCCTCCTCCGGCTCCCAGACATCTTCACGCCCACCGGCAAATCCAAGCGTCTTGAGGCCCATGGATTCCAGCGCACAATTGCCCGTGAAGATCATGAGGTCGGCCCACGAAATCTTGCGGCCATACTTTTGCTTTATGGGCCACAGCAGCCGGCGCGCCTTGTCAAGGTTAGCATTGTCCGGCCAACTGTTCAGCGGTGCAAAGCGCAGGGTACCGGATGATGCGCCGCCACGCCCGTCGCCGACACGGTATGTCCCTGCGCTGTGCCATGCCATGCGAATAAACAGGGGGCCGTAATGACCGTAGTCGGCGGGCCACCAGTCTTGCGAATTCGTCATCACGGCGTACACTTCGGCTCTTAGTTCCTCCAGGTCCAGCTTCTTGAATTCCTCAGCGTAATTGAAGTCCGCTCCGAGCGGATTTGACCCCGGGGAATTCTGGTCAAGTATCTTCAGATTCAGCTGGTTCGGCCACCAGCGCTGGTTGGCGCTGGTTCCCATAATCCTGTGGGATCTGCCGGTTGCGGGGCATTTGCCGTCGTTGTTCATGTTGCTTCGGGTTGGTTTTCAGTTGCCGCGTCAGGATAACTGGCAGCCGGAAAACCCTGCAGTCGCCGGGCAGGTTTCAGCGATCGGTAAAGACGGGCGCATACAGGCCGCAGCGTCACGTCCAGCCTCCGCTCTTCATGGCCGCGCACCTTTCGGCGGGGCGCCATACACGGGTGCCTGCAGGAGGTCTTCGCCGTTGCGCCGGGCGATGGAGATCCGCGAAGCTGCGCGCGCGGGCACTACTGTTCCCGATGTCCGTCGCAGTGACAGCAGCAACGGGACCGGGCTCGGGGCTTGTGCGGACAGCACGGCGACAAGCGGCGACACCCGTGCACTGTCTGATCACGGCATGGGCACGGCTCAAGCTCACGGATGAGCCGCGTATGGTTAGTCGTAGCTGCCAGCCGCGCACCAAGGGCGGCACTCCACCTCGCCGCTCAATGGGCCCCCTGCGGACAGCCGCGCATGCTAACGCGGCCAGGGTGCCGCAAGGTGTCTTGCGAAGCCTGCACGGATGGAGGCTTAACCGAGCGCTCCATCAATCAAATATGGCGCCGGGCCGGGCGTCGGATATAGCCAAGGGCAGGAGTGGGTACCCGCGAGGGAGCCGCCACGTGCAATATCGCAGGGCGGAGGTGTCCCGGTGCCGAAGCCTGGCGGCTGCCACTCGGTTCAGGAGATCGCCGCAAGGGCAGGCTGGGCCACTTGGCGGACGACGCGTGCCTTACGAGGACGCATTGCGACGTAAGGTTCGGACATGGCGTCCTGCAGGAAGGCAACCAGGGCCATCCGTTCTTGCGTACCCGCCTTCCCTGAGTCTAGAACGGACATGATGGACTGCCAGAATGATTCTTCGATTTCGCCGGCCAGATAACGCGCGAGCAGCGTGCGGAGCGGCGCAGAGGATTTCTGTCCTTGCATGGCACCAAGCGTTTGAATTAACGGACTCAGTATCGTCTACGGCAATAATCGAACCAAAGTGACAAGTAAGGCGGCTCTTGTCCCTAATACACGGCAATCCGATGCCTTGACGTGTCGGAGTGCCAGGACACGGTGTCCAAAATGCTGTGCATCCGGCAGATACGGGTTGCAGGCCGCCGCACGCGGGCAATTTCGATACGCGACCGGTAGTTGTAGTGGACCAGGTCTTCTGGCCATTTGGGGGCCAGATTTGTGCAAGACGGTGGACAGAGACCCCATAGAAACTCAGCCCCTAGTGGACAGGTAACTCAATACCAATGTCCACCTTAATGGGATCGATCCATGGCCTCGGATACCAAGCGGTCGCGAGCCCAAGAAGTCCGTCTGAAGAAGCACGCACAGGTAGTGCTGATGCATGGGAAGCTATTGCTCGTGCAACACAAGCTCTACAATGCGTTGTTGCTGCAAGCCTACCACTTTCTATCTAAGCAGGATCAACACACGATCCCGATAGCTGAGCTGTGTAAAGCTGTAGGATACAGCAGCCGCAATCGCGTAGCGCTGAAGAAGGCGCTCCGAGGTCTAGTGTCCACAGTCGTGGAATGGGTGGATCCAACAGATTAAGAGACCCCGTGGGCCGCATCTAGCATGATTTCGTCTGCTGAGCTGCGCGACGCTACTGTCACGTACGAGTACAGCAGCTTCATGCGACAGAAGCTGCATAATCCCGCGGTATATGCAGCAATTAATCTAACCTACTCCCACCGTTTCGGCAGCGCGTACACGCTGCGCCTCTACGAAATTCGCGTGAGGTACAGGCGCGTAGGATCTACGGGCTGGAAGTCTATCCAAGAATGGAAAGCGCTGCTTGGCATAGAGCCGGCCCAGTACTCGGCCTACAAGGATCTGTCCAAGCGTGTGCTGCGGCCAGCCGTGCGCAAAGTAAACAAGCTGCCGGACTTGTTTCTCACGCTTGAAACACAAAAGGGTGGTCGTGGCGGCAAGGTGCAAACCATCCGGTTTCTTATCAAGCCCAACCCGCAGTTGGCAATGCCGACGCCTCCTCCCCCTCCGGAACTGGATGCCCAACCGCTTCCTGACTTGGAGCGGCCAGCCCTGTCCGCAGAGTTGCCGGAAACCACCACGGAACATGAGGAGCGGCTCTGCGCTCTTGGTCTCACTCGTACGCAAGCCGCAGCTCTTGTCCCAGCCCACTCTGCAGCCCACATCAGCCGCAATCTGGACTATGTCGAGACGCGACTACAAGCGCCAGATCGTGGTGGCATAGAAAACCCGGCTGCCTATACGCAGGCGGCTGTAACACAAGACTATGCCGCAGCCATGCAAAGGAGAGCGAGCCACGAAGAACAACTCGGTCAGGAGCGCCGTGATTTGGCGGAAGCCCGCCGCCAGCAGGAAGCTGTGCGAAAGGATCGAGAGGAACAGGAGCGAAGGAAACAGCAGGAACGGCAGGAGCAGCTGAATAAGGCGTGGGAGGCGTTGTCAGAGGACATGAAGGCAGCAATCGAGCATACGGCGCTGGATCGTGCTCTGACCGAGTCACTCATTCGCCAATGGTACCTGGAAGATATAGCGAAAGGCAGCGAGCTGCGCCCCACCGTTCGCTACACCATTATGCATCATCGGAACAAGGCGCTGGAGGAGTACCTTGGCAACTCGTAGAAGTGCGCCGTGGCCACCCGTCAGCCGTCACGCGATGGGAGGTTTGCCGTACTGCTCGAAGAGAAGGTTGAGAGCTTCCGCCAACAGGTCCTGCTCATCCTTGTCGGTTTCAATCTTGAGCATCGCAAGCTGCTTGGCCGCATCTATGCGAATGCGGAATCCCTTCATCTTGCGCGCCGGAGTTACTGTTGTGGACGGCGCCGGTGCCGGTTGATTCGGCGTATCCGTCGGCTTTGCTACCTGAAACCGGGATTGGTCAGCGGGCTTGGACATAGTGTTACAGTTGGTTGGCAATCCATTTCCAGGAAGCGGTGATTTTCGTGGCGGCCTTGCTCTTCGGTCTAAGCTCTGCTACCGCACGGCCGTCAATAAACGCATCTTCCAGTACTGCACGGCGCATGATGGTAACAGGACATACCGGAAGGTCGTACTGCCTCAAGACGGTGTTGGCCTTGTCGTTGATACCCGAGCTATGGCGGCCTTGGTTGATTACGATGACACCCGGTGTGTTCACGCTACTGGTGATAGCTATTGTATGCGCGATAGCTTCGATGTCACGCACTGAAGGGTCGCGCGGTCTCACGGACAAATCAGCTACTCTAGCTGCTGCCACGCTGGACTCTTCCACCCGAGGCATAGTATCAATGAGTACCAGATCCACGCCGTTTGCCCTGCATGCCTTTACAGCGTCGGTCACGTTGCCCTTGTCTGCCCTTAGGAGAAGCGGGAAGTCTTGCTCGCGCCGTTCATACCATTTGGTAGATGAAGCCTGCAGGTCCATATCGATAACCGCTACCTGTCCGTATTGCTGTCCGTGGGCTTCTACTGCCCAGTGCAGTGTGAGCGTCGTCTTGCCCAGACCGCCTTTCTGGGCCAATAGACTGAGGACCTTCATTAGCCGGCTATTCTGAAATGACAAGAGAATGTGATAACACGATTACCAGTTGATTCGCTAACTACGTGATTGGTTCAGCAGAAGGGCCGTATCTTGGACGCCGCACAACTAAGATGAAATGATAGACAGCGAATCATGTGCAATCTGGCACACACCGGCTAGCGCTTGGTCGGTGACAGAGATGAGCGACTATCCTGTTACTTATCAGATAGACTCTCCGCGGGCGGCGGGTAATTACCTGGTTGACGAGGAGACGGCTCATTGGATCAAAGAAAATACAGACGGTCCTTGGAGGGCTCGCCTCACGACGTGGCTTATAGATCAACGGTCACAAGGTGCCCCGTGTCCGACGGTAACTAGAGGTATCGTAGAGGCAGCGCGTAGTGGCATAGATATGCCAGTTCCTCAGCGCGCGGATCGTATTCTTCTGTTATTGGCCCAAGAAACAACCAAGGCAGGTACTCCTGTTGAGCTAAACTCGCGTCAATATTGGCAGGGAAGGAGCGATGCGAAGAGCAGGTACCTCAAATTCATGGCGCATTCGGAAAGCGTCGGGGAGACCCCGGGAGACACCAGAAATGATTTGCACTTTCTTCTTCGATACCTGGCGTCTATGGGGTGGATTGAACAACCCAATCTCAATAACCAGCAGTTTGATCTGACCCTGAGTGCGCTTGGGTTTGGCCGAGTGGCAGCCTTGACGGACGAGGTCAACCCGGAATCCGACCAGGTATTCGTAGCTATGTGGATTCACGACGATACGGCAGATATGTGGGAGAAGGGCATCAAGCCGGCCATAGCTAACGCTGGATACAAGGCCATACGCGTTGATGAGCAGCATTACGTCGGCAATGTGGTAGGCAAGATCATCACCGAGATTCGCAGATCCCGGTTTATTGTGGTAGACTACACAGAAGGAAGTGGCGGGACGCGCGGAAGCGTCTATTATGAGGCTGGTTTTGCTCGGGGTCTAGGCTTAAGGGTCATATCTTCGTGCAGAAAAGGAGCGATCCGGGATGTTCACTTTGATGTGCGCCAGGACAACCATATTGAATGGGAAGACGGCAACGATTTGAAAAAGCGGTTGGAGGAGCGTATAACGGCGGTTATGGGCGATGGGCCCCATAAAGGAAAGGAGGACTAGAATCTCGACCCGAATGTGGTGCGGGTACGGTGCTGCCTGCCTATAGGCAGGCAACCGAGGCCTCTAAGGATAGTTAGCGGGATAACATGATAACTAATCATATTGATAACTGGATAACTACATAAGAGTCTTAGAATCCTGGCAGCAGGCTTGGGGCTACGTGAACCTCAGGTGCCCTGTTCCGGACACTCAATGCCACTCCATAATAGTGCCGCGATCAACCGGTCCCGTATGAATGGCGACATTTAGAATTAACAGCGGCGACAATTAATAATAGCGGGACCTGAGATCGTCTTGTCCGATTCGATCCGGGATGTGCCAAGAAAAATGAGACAGACTGGTCTCGGATTTAGTGTAGCGGGTCAGGTTCATGCTGGCAGTAACTGGTCAGGTTTCAGCACGAAGGTTCGGGATGTTCGAGTGACTTTGTCGGCTTCGATCATGGATGCGGCCTGAGCTTCGTCAGGCCTGTTGATCCAGACTGCCCGCCGCGGCATGGGGACCTTGGGGACTCCTCGGATGAATCTGTCCGGTTCGCGTTCGTACGCTTCCTGCATCACGCGCTGCCGCGCCCGCCATACCGTGTGTGTCTGGCCGTAGTGGATGGTCGACGGATGCATCAGTGCAATCTCCGAATGGTAGAACTCGTTGTTGTACCAGTTGAAGAACTGCCCTGCCCAGCTGCGGGCATCTTCCAGTGAACCGAAGCGCGGTTCGTTCGTCCAGTGATACTTCGCCGTGCGGAAGTGTGCCTCCGAATAAGGATTGTCATTGGATCGATACGGCCGGCTGTAGGAGCCTTCCACGCCCAGGTCCGCCAGCAGCTGGACGTACGTCTTGCTGACCAGCACCGGACCGCGGTCTGAGTGCATCTTCAGCTGGTCTCGCCTGACGTGCTGGCGCGTGCATGTGGTCGCAATGAGGCCCTTGGCCAGCGCGGCGGATTCCAGCGAGGCAAGTGTCCAACCCACGACGTATCGACTGAATACATCCAGGATGACGTACAGCTTGAAGTACACGCCCCTAGCGGGTCCCCGAAGCGTAGTGATGTCCCAGGTCCACAGCTCGTTAGGAGCACAGGCCAACAGCTCAGGTTTGGTGTAAGGAGGATGGGTACGCTGGTTTCTGCGCTCACGTATCTCCTTGTTTTCACGCAGGATACGATACATGGTGCGCCAGTGGCACAGGTATACTCCCTGATCCAGGAGTGTCGCCCAGATCTGCCGTGGGGGCATATCCATGAAGCGCTCCGAGTTGAGCACAGCACGAATCTCTGCCCGCTTGGAATCTGACAGCCTGCGGGCACTCTTGCGGCGACGCTTCGGCCGCGCCGGTGCCGGACGCCGGCTTCGGTAGTAACTGGCACGCGACAGTCTCACATGCCGGCCGGCCGCCGCCGTGCCTACGATCGGACGCAGTTGCGTCACCATCTCCTTCATTGCTGCCCGGCCTCGGTCTCGCTGCTGATGCCAAACAGCGCACAGACTTTTTTTTGGACCTCTATGACGGCCTCGGCCTGCTCCAGCCGCTGACGCGACTGCTTCAGCTCCTTGCGCAGCCGCGCAATCTCCTCGTCCTTGGCAAGCAGTTCCTTGCCGGCCCGGGTCGAACCGTGGAGCGTTCCCTGATCGCGCTGGCGGCGCCACTGTGCCAGATGCGAAGAGTAAAGCCCTTCACGGCGCGGGAGCGCTCCGATCTCCCCGGGCTGCGTGCAGGCCTCCGCTTCGCTCAGGATGCGCAGCTTGTAACTGGCGCTGAACCGGCGACGCTTGGCCTTGGGTACCACCTCCGTCGGCGGGACCTGCCCGATTCCGTTGGTGTTGAATGGGTTGGATTTGTCCATGGTGAGTAGGGGGTTGATGATGAACAGATCAGGCTGGACTACCTGACCAGTTCCGCCGCTTGAACCCCGCCACGGCTACACTGCTAATGTACGGCCGGGTCTCACCTTTTATTGGCACCGAGGGTTTGCTTCGAGGTGCACTCATTCCATACATCCGGTACATATACTGCCTTGCAAACGCCGTTCACCATACCTAGCACAAGTTGTACGCTCTTGACTTGTTCGTAGTTAACCCCCCAGCGGCCACGCACGGCTTCGTAGACAGAACCACGGTTCACGATGGTCTCAGGATACGTCTTGACCACTAGAATCTTGTGGTCGCCAGAAAAGTGCATTGGCTTGGAATGTCGTTCGACGACCTCATCTATATGCATCGGGCTTTGATTGCGGGCATCCGTACCACGGTTCTTGTTGGTAAGCCCTGGATACGCGTCAATTAACGCGGCCTCCACTACTTTAGCGACCTTTTTCGACAAGCTATGCCTATGCACTACGCGTACCACTTCTAGTCCCGCTATCTCAATGGCATGGATTCTCTTGCCCTTATCGCTGAAGTCCGAAGCTACGTGGTTGAAAACCCGATTGTTCTGCCCCCGTCCCACGTAGAATGTCTCACCATTTCGAGGATCGATAAGCCGGTATAAATAGTGGCCGAGCTCGGCCTTGACCTCAGGAGGGAAGCCGCCCGCATGATTGATTGCCATGATATCTCCCAATTGTCTGTAAACTGATGCGTCCCCCGAACGTGGGGCAGTTGCTCGGCCAATTTACGGTAGACGTCGGAGATGTAGTCCCCAGATACGATTTCGGCAGGGCTATGCACAGCGGTGCATGTACGGCCTTTTTTACGTACTATAATTGCCCTT
The DNA here is from genome assembly GCA_965207385.1 of Rhodothermales bacterium. Lineage (GTDB taxonomy): Bacteria > Bacteroidota > Rhodothermia > Rhodothermales > Bin80 > CAZXEU01. The sequence goes on along the minus strand of CBDBLZ010000021.1, from coordinate 388,709 downwards.
ATGGGACGTAATCCCGATTTGGCGCCGCCGGCCCCTCGAACGTTCCGGCGCTCGGCCATTCCGGCCGTCAACGTGGCCACCGTGCCGCAGCGAAGTCCGCTGCGCTACCCCGGCGGAAAGACCTGGCTCGTGCCCCATATCCGGAAGTGGCTGGCGGAGCCCGTGGGGCTCTTGGTCGAGCCCTTCGCCGGCGGAGGGATCGATTCGCTGACCGCCGTGATGGAGCGCCTGACAAAGCGCGCGGTGATGGTGGAGCTGGACCGGGACGTGGCCGCCTTCTGGCACGCAGCCCTGGAGCATCCGGAGGAGCTGCAACTTGCGCGGGAAGTGCCGTTCATGCAAAGCGTGGTAACGCAGAGAGCAGCAGGCAAGATAGATCTTGTCATTGCCGTCGATCGGCACGAGCTGCGGTGGTTCGGCTTGGAAATACAGGCTGTCTACTTCTCGGGATCCGGCATGGATGTGGAATTCGAGGCGTTACGAAAGGCTGATACTGTGCGACCACCTTTTCCTATGAAACACCGGCGTCCGGACTGGCGCTCGTCGAGCGCAAATCGCCTCATGCCTCAACTACAGGTGAAGGGCCCCGCGCTGCGCCTGTGGAATTCAAAGATTGCCGTCGCCGTCGACGCCCCGTTTTTTGATTCGATCGGCGGTCCGTCTGAGACTCCGGAGCATGATCTGAAAGCCAGCGTTGTCATATGGCTCGTTCCCGAGCTGCGTGGCGACAGGTTCGAGCGCGGACACTGGGAAGTGCTGACGCTGGAGGCCTCCTGAGACAAGCTTCTGGCCGCCAGGGCTATCAGCCGCAACGATTTTGAGCGCGCGTTGCGCAATAAGCTCCAAGCCGTACAAACTTGACGTACCGCGACCTTAATTGTTGTTGATCACTTCTGAGGTATACCGTAGCCACGTTAGGTGTCTATGATCATCCGTAGATGGGTAGCATGAGCGCGGCGCTGCTTACTCCATTTGCCCTGTCGGAAAGTGGCTCCGTTGTAGCTGCAGACGAAGTAGACCGCGGAGCCAATTGCCGCTGCAAATGCTTGACCTGTGGAGAAGCATTATTGGCTAGACAGGGTGACGTACGCATACCGCACTTCGCTCATGCATCGTCGGGCAATGAGTGTCAGGGCGGCGGGGAGAGTTCGATTCACAAAGCAGCCAAGCAGTGCCTGGTTGATGCATCGAAGCCTGACAAGGGACGTGGGCCTAGAACAATCAAGTTGGGACTTCCAGCTTATCATACAAGGGTACAGGAGGTACGTCTAGAGGAGTGGGTGGGGGCTCGGGGGGCAGACAGAAAGGTAGATGCTATCGTGAAACTAGATTTTCTGCGCATCATCAAGGGCAGTTCGGTAGCAAGCTCCCGATACGTATTTACCCACGAAGTGGCCGTAGAACTCATGGTTACTCACGCGAAAGAACTGGAATACGGGTTGGATATGCAGCGTGTCGGGATGCCCGCTGTGGAAAAGAGGGTAGATCGAGACTCGCTGTACGATAGGGTTAGGAGGGAGGGGAGGCCATTAAGATCGGTTCTGACAGGCCTCGTTCTGGTTAACGTACAAGATTGTTGTCGTTGGCTATCAATCGCAGGTTTGCCAGATGAGGTAGCATTAAATGCGTCGTGCTACGAGGGATCACCAGATTACACGATGGGCATGGCTGAGGAAGCGATAAAAAAGGGAAATCGGGACCGAGCAAGAGACTGGATCTGCTTCGCTCGACCTGTGCAAGGGAGGCACTGGACGCGAGAACAGGCAGCACGTTGGCAACAGCTGGAGAAGATCATCCAGCCAGTGGGCACATAGCGGAATGAGTGAACACACGGACACTGGAGCACAGGTCCGTGGTAGAAACCTTTGAAGCCTACCCCAACAATTCCTCTGACCGGCCATGAGTACCTACCTGAAGACAGTGTCGACCTCGTCGGGTTTTCTAGAGGATTGCCCCGTTGAGTTCGGACGTAGCCTCACGTGCATCATTGGCGCCCGGGGCACATGCAAGTCCACCCTCATTGAGAGCATCCGTTTCGCGTTTGAAACGGAAAAGGCCCGGGTTGCCACTCTCATCGGAGACGAGGATGACGGCAACCAGAGCCTGCCAACATTTGGGATCATCGAGACCACGCTACGTGCCGGTAGCGTAAGGTGTGAGCTGGAAACATCCAGTGCCACCGGTTCGCAGCAGGATGTCTCGCTTGAACGCGAAGTGGGAGGCGAGCCGCGCATCTTTGTCGATGGTGTTCGCGAGCACACGAGCCGTGATCTCCTTCGCGAAATCGAGGTGTTTTCTCAGGGGGACCTACAACGAATTGCAGAAGACGATAGTGACGCATTGCGTCTTGCGTTGATCGACCGTCCACACAAAAGTGATGTGGCAGGGCTAAATGAGGAGCGCCGGGAGAAAACCCAGTTGTTGAAACGCCTCGGGCTGGAGCTTCGCAAAGTCCGGGAGCAGCTCTCAACATTGGATCACGAAGTCGCCCAACTCCATTCAGCCCGAAGCCAGCTCGAACGGCTCCGGGCTGATGCTCCCGAAGCGACTCCAGCATTGGAGGCGGAGCGCAAAAGCCACGAAGACCGTCAGCGAGTTCTCGAATCTCTAAAGAGCATAGAGGTTGAGCGGAAAGATTTTGTCAGTCGTCTCAATGGTGTTAGAGCGCTAGGGCACCAACTCACTGAGTCTATAGCCGCGATTACAGTAGATGAGGAAAGTATCTTGGAGGCCGAGATCCCTCATTTGGTGGAATTAGGCGCTGCGGTTGGTGAAGTCATAACGGGGGGGAAAAAGGTCGGTTCAATACGGCTGGCACCGCTTATCGATGCTCTTCGTCGGCGCTTCGAGGAAGCGAGCGAGCGGTACTATCAATTGCGGCAGCAGGAGCAAGCCGTGAATGAATCACTCAAGCGACAAAACGCTCTGAAGCGACAAGTAGAATATTTAGAGCAGTTGAGGACTCAGGCGGACACGGTACGGGCGAAGGAGACGGAACTTCTCATGGAGCGGCGGGCCCTGCGTGGCCAACTAAAGGAAATTGATGACGAACTCTACGAGTTGCGAATCGCAGTGATTGATGCGATTAACCGCGACCACGGTGATACTGTGCAACTCACACTGGGGTCATCATGGAATAGTCGTGCGTACGCTGTACGCCTTCGGGAGCTGCTAACCGGCTCTAGGATTCGGTCGCAAGAAGAAGTGGCACGCTCAATCGCGGAGCATATTGAACCTAGCGAGCTGATTAACTTGGCTGAGGCGGGCGACGCACAGCGACTCGCAGACCTGCTCGAACGCGATCTAGGACAAATGACGCGGGTCATTGCCCATATCGGTGACCATCCCGAGTTGTATGACTTGGAAACAGAGATGCCAGCGGATCGCTTGGGGGTTACCTTCTTCGACAATGGGAAACCCAAGGCGGTCGAAACACTCTCCAAGGGTCAGCGGGCGACCGCCATCCTGCCAATTATACTGCGGCCATTGCCCTATCCTCTGCTGTTTGATCAGCCGGAAGACGATTTGGACAATAGCTTCATCTTCAAGTCGCTGATCGACACCGTTCGCCAGCTGAAGTCCAAGCGGCAACTGATATTCGTTACCCACAACGCCAATATACCTGTACTTGGTGACGCAGAAGAGATCGTAGTGATGAGAATGAAGAGCCCAACGAAGGCATCGCCCGCGTTAACCGGAGATGTGGAAGGTCGAAAAGAGGAGATACTCAACCTCCTGGAAGGAGGGGCGGAAGCGTTCGCCAGAAGGGAACGCTACTACGGCGAGCTCCTGGATGGATCGAATGATGAGATGACGGAGATGTAATGACGCGTGTTGATTTCATCGCACGTGTTGCGGCTGATAATGATCGGATTGCTCAGGACGCGCTGGTGTCGGGTTTTTTGCGGGGTCGGGAAGTAGATTCTATTGTGCATCTCGTACGTGACGTAGCGGATGCTCTTAATCGGAATCTCCGTCTTTCCAAGCGCACTCAAGCGCACCGTCTAGAAAGGCTGCTGCGGTGCCTGCCGTTACACGAGAGCCAGTTGTTTTTGTCGCTTGCTCGAGTGGCTCGTGAATTCTCGCCTCATTTGCGTTTGACCGTAGCCAACGTCATACCGGACTGCGCTCGTATTGAAGTCTATAGGCCTGAAAGTACGGCTCCGACACCTACGACGGAAAAGGTGCCCGACGATCTTCCTCCAGTGAGGGGACTTGCCCTCCTTTCTCTAGCGGATCCTGAAAGAGGTCATCAAGGGTTGGGCTATTCAACAGTCTTGCTCTTGTCGCATCCTGACCATCAGGACTCCAACCGAAAGCTGCTTAGGAATGCCGGGTTGGACCCTATGGTTGTAGGGACCTGTGATGAACTTAGAGAAGTGCTGGCTACGAGTACCGAAGTATGTGGATGCGCGATCGACCAGTCAGTACTGACATTCCTCGATGCGAATGACCAGGTTGACCTATTTGAAACTCTCGCACGGTACTCTAGCTTCGTAGCGATTCGCGTGCACGATGCTCCCGAGCTACTCGTCTCCCACGAACGCGCATCTAAAATTATCAAGAAGGTGCGACAGCTCGGCACCCGTGTTCCACGTGATGCCATCTCGTTTCAGACGGATAGAAGGATTCGGGCAGCAGAGCTGTCCTTCTTCAGTAATGCGGCTCAGTTGCTGCGAGCACATGAGTCTACGTCTTTCGTTCTAGGTGATTTGACATCGACTGAAGCTCGGCTACTCGTTGCGGCAGCGCGAGCCCGAGTACGGGCGGAGGGACTTGACACCGAACTGGACTCGAAGCCAATAACGGTTCGTTTTCTGCCGGGGGGGCGGTCCGGAGCAAGGCTTGTAACTGTTAAGTGCGGCGAGACTCAAGAATTCGTTGCTAAGGTCACTTGTAAAGACTGTGCGTTAGAGGAGATGCTCCGATTTCGGACCTTCATACAGCGGTGGAATGGAGCACTGAGGCCTGAGTGTCACTTTCACGGCAAGGCAGCAGTCATCTTCTTTGATCTGGTTAGTACAGACGTTGACTCTACGATTCCGGCCGAGACACTTGAAGAGCGACTGGGTGACATCTGGGATAAACAGTGGTTCCAGAGCTCTCCAACCGAGCTGGAGGAGAAGAGGATGTTCTTGGAGAAGGCGCTGACGCGTGTGGCGAAAACCTTGGCAGCGTTGAACGAGCATAAACCGTTGCATAATGGTGACCTTGAGACCTCCGTCAACCCTCCAGCTACACACCTTGACGCATTGGAACAGGAAGGTTTCGTATGGGGATTGAGCAGCTGTGCGATGAAGGCGCGCCAAGTAGCTGCAAGGCGTGTCCGGAGGATGGCAAGATTGGCTGTAGTACACGGCGACATCCATCTGCGAAACGTCCTGATCAGGGGCGAAAGCGAAGTGCACCTAATCGACTACGCAGCGTCTGGCCCAGGTCACCCCGCGGTAGACTTGGTTAGGTTGGAACTCGCGCTCTACCTAGGACCAGTTCGTCAGTTCGAAGATGACAAGACGAGTGTGGCCTTTCAAAAGGCACTTTCCGTTGATCAGGCTACTATAGATTGCCTTAGTAAACGCTTCCCGGACTTCTTTGAGTGTCACGTCAATGCTGCGTGCGCAGTGGGTATGACGAATACGCGTGATGCTGCAATTACGGTTCTTCAGAAGCACAGGGGTGGCCACCGTGATTATTTGGCCACAAAATTCCTTGTTGCATGGCAACATCTCGGGATCATCGGATCTCAAACTGCGCTCGCAAGGGCAGTCATCTTAGCCACCGCTGATGAGATAGCTGGATGGTAAGATGCCTGCGGGACCGATAGAGGATATCACGACCACGGCCATCTCTCTCCTCGGCGCGGGGCACATCAGTTCATTAGCTTGGGTCCCAATGCGCCTCACCTTTTATTGGCACGGAACGCAGAAGCCTCGGTAAGAGTCGATCACGCCATGCACATCTACATAAACGGAGGACGGCTTTGAAGATATCTGCACGGACCATTGAGCGACTAACCAAGGTCATCGCTGGCGATAACGAGAAGAGCCCCTATCGCATCGGAACACAGATCGCCGATTTTTTTCGTCACGTTGATGGGCGTGATGAAGACTGGTCAGGATGCGCGAATCGGACACAATATGTGCGAATGAAGCTGATGGAATGCAATGGGACGGATTTATTGAGCAAGATCATTCCGGCGGCCTTCGATTTTTTTGGCGAGGATGGCTTCGACCCTGAGGAGCAGGCAGACGACTTCAATCCGTACTTGGTGCGAGACGGATATAGGCTTGCAATCCGTAACCGGTCGGGTCGCCTAGAAAGCGACCCTAAAGTGAAGGTGGTCCCGCATTTCGAAATAGAGCCGCTCGCATTTGGCTCGATTAGTCCAGAAGGTATTGCCACTATTAGCCCCGGCGTGCTCAATGAGCATATTTCCAAGGCAAACAGCAAAATTGCGAGCGGCGATTTCGCGGGGGCAATCGCCAGTAGCTATACCCTCGTAGAGCATCTGCAAAAAATCATTTTACGGGAGGCGGGAGTCGAATTCAACGACAATGAGGGAAGCATTGAAAAGCTGCACAGGCTCGTCGGTAAAGCACTGAATCTCAATCCGGCCCAGGAAAACATGGATCCTTTGCTGAAGCCAATCCTGAGCGGCCTCCAAAAGGTGATAGCCGGTCTCTACACGATATCGAATCAGGCGAGTGACAGGCACGCCCGACGATACAATCCTGCTGTACACCACGCGCAACTGGTCGTCAATGCAGCGTTTGCTTACTGCACGTTTCTGGTCGAGTCACAGGATTACCAGAGAGCCAAGGATGCACTGGCAGCAGAAGAGTCCGAAGACTGGTCAGCATGATCTCCTATGAAGGCAAACCGTTGAAACAGGTGCATCGAGAACCTGTCCAACGTTTGGGATACACCTCAGTCACAGCAAGTGCCGAAGATTGCGCTCCAGAAACTCAAAGACAGGAATGGCAGGTGTCCCAACTAACCCTCGCTTGATGTCGACGAAGGCGCTACGAGATTTTCTTCTTGAGCCCTCACATGGACAATATGATAACTTCGACATTCGGCTCTACGAGCGAGAGCTGGATCGGCGACAGGCGCGGAAAGACGCATTCATTGTCGCGCTCATAGGCGTACTGGGAATGGTCGCTGTTGCAATAGTGGACCGCCTGCTAGGATAAATCAGACGCTACCATTTACTGACCGCTCAGCTACATGCCGCCATACAGTTTCGATCTCGACATACCCAATATTGAGCCTGCTGTATCCATGCAATACCTTGTAGACTACCTCAACAAGTGGATCCGGAAGAACGGCTCCGGAAATATAAGAGACGGCTTTTTCACAGGTATTCAGCACGGTCTGCAATACTGGTATCATAACCCCGTTCATCCAGGCGACAAGGCCGACTTCGTGAACGAAGTCAATACCTTTGTGCTGGAAGCAGCAGCAGCCATTAGCTAGAGCTGTCAGGGTTCTGGGTGATAGCGGGGCATGTAAGCGATCAAGCCAGGTGTGATCGCACGATTACGACGGGCTGGGGTCAGGCCTGGAAACGGTCTTGGAGAGCCTCCCCATAGCTCTTCTTTTCGCCTTTCCTAAACATCTGTTAACTACGCCTAACGGATGTTTGTGGCGCACCGTCCGTACCCGAAAAACTCGCCCGTACGGACGGCTTTTGGCATGAACACGGACCCGGATAAGGCCCTTACACCGGCTTCCTTGCCCAAAAAGGGGCGTTCCCTCGTGCAAGAGGACGTATCCGAGGCCACGCGCGAGGCCTTACTAAACGGCTGCGCCGCGGAAACGCGCAGGATCTACGCCATGCACGTGCGCACCTTCGGAGCGTGGCTGGAGGAAAATGTACTGGAAGCCACGCCCATCGACGTGGCCAACTACCTGGCCGGCCCCGGCGCCCAGCGTAGCCACGGCTGGCGCCTGCAGGCAGCGGCCGCCATCACGGGCGCTCTTGTAGAGGCGGGCCTCACGGCTCCCGCCCGCATGCCGGCGTGCGCCGCACCCTGAAAGGCCTCCGAAGGCAGAACCCCAGCGCTCCGCGCTAGGCGGCACCGCTCATGGAAGCCGTCATTGCCGCCATAGAGGCCACGGCCACCAAGCCCACGGCCGGCCGCGGCGGAAGCCTCGAGTCCGAGGCCCAGGCCCGAAGCCGCGGGCAGCTGGACATCGCTCTCATCCGCGTCATGCGCGATGCGCTTCTTCGCCGCAGCGAGGCGGAAGCGCTCGTGTGGGCGGATGTCCGCGTGGAGCCGGACGGCAGCGGCAGGCTGACGCTTGCCATGCCGACCAAGACGGACCAGGAAGCCGCTGAGCCGCACACGGCCTATCTCACGCGCGCCACCGTGGCTGCGCTCACGCGCCTGTGGACGCCGTATCACACTTCGGACATGCCGCTCTTCGGGCTCTGCGCGCGCCAGGTATCCCAGCGCATACGGGCTGCCGCGCGTGCCGCCGGGCTCGTCGATAAATACTCCGGACACAGCGGACGCACCGGGGCGGCTCACAGCCTGGCCGAGCGCGGGGCGTCACATGTAGAACTGCAGCAGGCGGGCCGCTGGAAATCACCCTCCATGCCGGCTTCCTACGCCCGCAGCGCAAGGGCCGGGCAAAATGCGGTGGCCAGGCTGCTGGAGACGTAGTAAAGGTCTAGCTTAAAGACACGCTGCCCCGCCCGTAGCGCGAGGACATCAGCATGAATCCGATCTGGTTCACCGGTCAAGATTACGGTCAATTCCGTATAACCTGACGTACGGATTCCTCCCCCGCCTCATCAAGAAGACCTCTCCACACACGGTGAACAACAGCTGCACTATCTAATACGATGAGCGATGGAACACCAAATATTTCCATTCTAGCGAAAGACACTGCAACAACAGTGTCGACCCCAACGCCTAAGTCACGTAGCTGTGCTCTTTGTAGGGGCACTGAGATGCTCGTGTCAACGGCTGCCACAACCTTTAATCTGATCCCATCCTCCTCTCGCATGTCCACCAATTCCGCGTAGAATGGCATGCTCCGAAGACAATATGGGCACGTTGGTGTTAACGCCAGCATGACCGTGGTGACGCGCCCCTTTCCTACAATCCCTTCTAGTTCTGTGAACCGCTCGCCGGGAGTCACGCCTGACGGCTCCGGCGGACTTCGTACGAAAGCAACATAGCAAAATACTATGATCGCTCCAGCCAAGAGTACATGGGCCGCCACTTCCCACACCCGCCCTATTTGCTTCATGACCACTTGGCTCCACATCACAATTCCGGCACGCGCTAACTGGCTTGCCTTGCTTCCATCGCGTAAACGGTGACAGTAGATGTTGGTCGAGCAAGCTGATAAACGCGCTCATTGGCAACGTACGTGTAGTGGTTCCCTGGCAACCTGATCGAATACAGATAGTCACCGCTGGAAGCCCGATAGACATCTATCGCACCCGTCGAATCGACAATGGCGTGGACAAACAGTTTTCCGCCATACTCATTTACATCGCCCTGGATGACGTCACCCACAATACGGTACGCCCCCCGCCCACCAAGCATTTGTCGCTCCCACTCCGGTTCTTCGAATTTACCCCAATCTGGCGTACCCCGAGCGTATCTTACCGATCCATCCGGGTCGTACTGCACGATTATGGGAAAATGCGCCGGAGCATAAATCAGTCTTTCACCGAAAGTCGTCAGCATTCCTAGAGCCATCCCCGATCCGTAACCGTAGGGGTTGTCCGGGACTGCTCCGAACCTGGTGACCTCTTCTCCGAGCCTGGTTTCAAACAGGTGCTCCATTTGACTCAGAAACATATAGGACCGGCCACCTGAAGTAACGCGATATCGCACAGGGAGCCACTCTAGAAAATCCGACCTGACGTAATCCCCAGCGAGACCAAAGTAGGAGACCTTGCGAGCTGCATTGTCAACGATATACAGCAATGAGTCACCCAACACCCCCATGTCCAGTATGCTGTTTAACTCCCCGGGACCTGATCCAGGCCCCGCTCCGAAGGAGGTCACAAATTGGCCGCTGGCATTAAACTGATGAACGGCCAGTATCCCAAAATCTATGACATAGATGTTGCCGGAATCATCCGCCCGTACCGCGCCTGGGTTGTAGAACATGGCACTGGTGTCGTTCGGAAGCTCAAACAGTGGGCGAAGGTACATGTCCTGCCATACCCGGCCTTCGCTCTTCTGCTCAACAACCTCGGGCAACTTCAAAAGCGTTGTGCTCCCGGCTGACTCTGTAGACTGGAGACGGCATGTTCCTGCGAAAACCGCCACCGCCGTAACCAAGTAATACGGCCACTGAGTCCACATTGGGAAGAACGTCTTCCGCTTCCGGCTGTGGTTGCTATCTACGTTGCTGCAGACAGCAGTCGTTGACGTGTGCACCAACGACCTCCATCTAGAAGTCGAACGGGTTTCCGTCACTGTAACAACTCTGAGTAAGTTTTAAACATATGTTCACAAAGCCACCCGTCAATGAAGGAAGTGCGTCACAGTTCTCACATTTAACGTCACCACAGAGGACAAACCATCCAGGATCACAGCCAGCGGCTGCGCACACCTGCGCAGCGTCAGCACCACAAGTTGGAATTTTGGCTACCCCTGTCACCACTTGAGGGTACCATAGAAGGATGCACAGAAGCATCACCGTAAGTGATGTGGAAACAGTCGTGCGAAAAGTCCGGGTATTGAGCTTACTCATGACTAGATAGTGTGGGTTAAGCTGTAAGTTGACTGTGCACCTGCTACGGGTACACTACAATGGCGTCTTCACCGTAGCAGGTAAAGTGTGTCTCTGCCTTGGTGCACGGCAGGTTTTCTGACCTGCAGCACAGTAGGGTCCAGCAATTTCGGCTCCAGCCGTCAGTTTCGCAGAAGGTGGCACACTCTCCATTGCACACCCAATCCTCAGCTGCTACTCCGCTCCTTGATGAGATGGTCGCAGACATGACTAGCAAGATCACTGTGCATGCCAGCGACAAGTATGTGCGAGTGAACGAGCGCCCGCGGGCGCTGTTAGGACGAGAGATGTTCATCGGCAAGTATAGTCTGATTGTGGGATGGTGCGTGGTGAGCGATGAGTTAAGCCAGCGCGATTATAGGCTGCAGAAAGCTCACATCAAACCGCAATAGGAGCACCTTGATGGTCTTCGACAGAACTTCATGAAACAGGTACTGGTGGGGATTCCAACATATTGATATGATGTAGATAATACGTAACAAACGTGTTGCGTCCGTATGTGGCATGAGCGGGCTATGTTCGCATGAGTCCTACCGCTCCAGGCCCCGATCGCGCTCCAATAGCCGCCCGATTTCCCGCCTGAGCTCGAAGGAAGCCTCCCGGCCCAGCGCCCGCATCAACCGATCCATCCTCTCCGGAGACAGCTTCGATGCCCGCTCCGCCGTGCGGTGAAGCAGAGCTCCTTCATCCGGCAGCCTATCCAAATGATGCTCCAGGTGCGCGATCCGCTCCGATCGCACACGCGCCTTCGTTTTCATGCTCGCCATTTCCTCCAGGCCCGGCATGCTGAGCCGGGCTTCTAGGTATGATCGCACCGCCTGCCGGGAAAGTGCAGCTGCAGCGTATGCCCGGCTCCGGTCCGGACGCTCGTGGCCCGGCTCGCGGGCATGGTGCCCCGGCACTCGGCGCAGATCTCACTCCGCCTCCAGGCCGCGCAGCGTACGCTCTATGCGACGGTAGTCATGACTCGTGCTCCAGGCCCTGCCCGTTTCCGGATGCACGCGGTTGATCATCATGTGCACGTGCGGATGTGCCGTGTCATTGTGCGCCTCCAGAAACGCCTGGTGATCCTCCAGACCCAGATCCCGCAGCACTGCATCGCACGCACCCTCCATCTGCGTGCGCGTCGGCGCGTCTTTCTTGTCGAACGACAGGCTAACGTGGTACACCGGCTTCTCGCAGCGACTCAAGACCTGCGCCGTAACGTGCATCTCCCGCGCCACCTCCTTCGCCTCTGCCGCTCACAGCCACCGCGAGTCCGTCCACGCCACCCGCTCCGGATTGCGTACGAGGTACGTCGCCAGGCCCCTGAAGCTCTTGCCGCGCGTCACCTTGCCTACCATGCCCCTACAGCCTGCGCCGCATTGCCAGCACCTCCTCCACCGCATCCCGCAGGTACCGCTCCATCGGCAGTCGTCGCGTACGGTTTGCTATGCGTGCCAGCGCCGCGTACACGCGGCCGTTGACCTTCGCGCTCAGCTTCGCCGCCAGCGCCGCCTGGCGGACGTATACGCTTGTGCTCATGCCGGCGAGGCCGGCTTTCCGCTCTATCACCGACAGCTTCTCGCCGTTTACGCTCACGCTGATGCTGCGCGTGCGGCGCACGTGCGCAGGAAGCCGTGGCCGGCCGCCGCGGCCGCGTTCCCTCGTACCGGCACCGGTACCAGCCTCCCGTGAGGCGCCTTTCCCCGGGCGCGGGAAGTTTTCACTTTGGGAAAACATTGCTTGCTCCGCTGCTCTTCGTCGTCTCCCTGTAGGTCGCCGCCGCAGAGCGTGGAAGGGCCTGCCGCACGCTACAATCCCGCTACGATTGCACCTGGCCCCGGCAATTGTCGGAACGACCGGCGTTACCCGTTAACACGTCGCCCGGACAGGACCGCCCGCATGCTCTCCGGGTCCCGCTCGCCTGGAATACTGCACTGTACCAAATGGCTCTGCCCTCCCGTCCGGAGGGCGCATCAAGTACTTCCCTGTATTCAACTACCACGAAGCCCATGGCCCGATCACCCGGCCGTCCGGCACTGCCGCCCGCACGAAAACGGTCCGTCGCCGTCTTTGCCTACTTCACGCCCGAGGAAGCGCAGTTCTTGCACAAGCGCAAGAGGCCCGGCCAGTCCTTGTAGGAGCTCGTGCGGGAAGCGCTGCTCGGCAATCAGCCGGCCGCGGCCGTGATGCAGCCAGAAATGGCTTCACCCGCCACCAAGGCGGCTGCACCTGGTCCTGATCCGGATGAGGCGGAAGCCGGCATACGGGGCTATGGCCGGGAAATGGAGGACCGGGAGATCTATTCGAGAGCCGCACTGGCGATAGCACGAAGGCATCCGCGCCGCGCCCTTGCTGCCAGGGACTTGGCGCGGCAGCGGAAGATGTCTCCCGGGCAGCTGGTAGCCTGGCTCAGGGAGCATGGCCCACTGTGGGACAGGGCTTGACTACCGGATATGGCCGGCAAAGCCCCGGTCCGGAGGAATACCTGAAACCACGGAGCAATATCCCGGCAACACGGTGTCCGAATTCGGCCTTAACCGTACCAGGATGCGGTCTTGGCTCACGAACACCGTCTACGCGCGACTTTGACCCCTCTGCACATACTGAACCACATGCCCGTTTGTGACCTATTTGGGGCACTTGGCTCACTTCGGCCAATTAGCGCCTCTCCTGCACCACCACTTTCCGGCACCCGAAAACCGCCGGAAACGCTGGCTAGTCCGTTACCCTGGGACCGTGTTGGCGCAACTGCGCTACGCCAACTTACTGCCATACGCAACGCCCACCCACGAGACTGACTTTGGTCCTGAAAATTCTATCTGTCGTTAGTACGACGTACAGCTGCCTCGCCCGGCATTGGATCGGCGCGCGCGCCGTAGGAGCGGCACGTAAGCGAAACTTCCAGCAAGAACTGTCCGGCTCCGCGAGGTCCTGCGGCGGTCGGTTCAAATGATGCAAAGAGCGATGCTAGAGAGTGAGCGGAGATGGCCAGTGAACGTTCGGATCCGTGGGGAAGCGAACAAGCCGACTCACGCAGGCTGTGCTGGAATTAATACGACACCTCACGTAGACGGCGACGTCTCGGTGTCCCGTCCGGCGGGACGGCATGAAGAATGTATTTAACGTCCCAGATGTAGTCTGAGCTGGGAAATACCACACAAGCTCCTCCGCCGTTGGAAGCCGAACAGGCAACTTGGGATGTGAACGACCACCCGGGGCCTCAGAATGAACGGGTATGCCGAAGGGCCCAGAGAACATCAGCCGGAGATCTGTGACCCTTACGGCTTTCTTACCCGTGTTCGACACGTTGACCCTTAGTGCTGATTCCGTGAATCCGAGGGCACGAGTAACAGGGCCGCTCTCGATGCCGGTAACACTTACCCGCAAGCCCGTGCGCCACGTTCCGTTCCAGATCCGCCTCTTCAACCACAATGGCCTGCGAACAACCCTTAGAACAGCCGACGCGAGGCCCAACGAAATCGGAACAGAAAAGTCTATCACCCGCTCTACGTCCGTTGCACTTATCGCGGCCTGGACCCCAAGAGGCACCATTCCTGGCTGGTGCGTTCCTGGGGCCAGCCTTCAAGATAACGCCAGTACCCGAATCAAGGAGAACTGGTTGGCTTCCAGCCTCTTCCGAGAATTGGGAGGCACGATAGTAACTCGGCCTACAGCACCGGTCGCTAACAACCAATCTGCTTGACCCACGCAGCTAACGGTCGTATGTTGGGCGCCGACCTGACAGAATGTATCTGTCAGCGGCAGGTCTAGGGGATAGCCAGGTTTTGCTACCACCACCGGCAACTGCCGCAGCCTATACCGTTGACGACTGGAACGTGAAGCGTTCCCGGGGATGCCCCAACTGAAACCGACTGAGTCCTTGATAAACATTACTCCACTCACATGTCAAGATTCGGACAGGGAGACCTGCTCCTAAGCAATTATCGCGTTGGAACAATCTGGGTGAGCGACGTGACGGCGGATACTGCCTTCCAGCCGCGCCTCAAGCTCTCGGCCGGGTGCCAGGTTCAGGAGCGGTCCCCGTCCCCTGGATTTCCAAATGGCCTTGTCGGACTCAGGATCGTTGGTCTGGGCGGGCAGCTACGCTGGCGATCCGAAACAGGCCCTGTGATCGGCGACCTGTCCGTACCGAAGGGCCTTCAGTACTTCCGTTCGGCATCGCCCTCCTTAGAACATACGTTCACGATGTGCTGCAGTGTACCTCATCCTGTTCTGAGTCGCCTGGAGGCCGAGCGGGGTGGGTCACGCCCAACCTTCTGGATGGATTTGTCCGGATCGTGGGCAATGAACGGAATCATCGAGCCCATTCTCCATCAACCATGGCGGTTTGATGTACCTACGGACACGTGGATAGCCTTCCTCTCTGCATCCGGCTATGAGGACTTCGACGTGGTCGAGCTACGCCGTGTGCTGAAGGACGGCCGGAGTCTCCAACGTGCGGTAGACTACCTCAACGAAGCCCGTAGGCTAGTTTCAAGTGACCCGCCCAAGGCGGCTGGGATCTGCCGTCTTCTGGTCGAGGCCGTGGACAAGGACCTGAGAGATCACGGGCCTGTAGGCATCACCGAATATCTGAAGGCCTGCACCGATGACCGTCGGGGCAAGGAATACGGAAGTATCGTTTCTTCCGTCAAGCAACTGGCGGCTCTGAATCACCACGATTATGGCCGAAGCAGCGTGTTCACCCGTGCCGAGGCGCTGGCTCTTATGAGACTGTGCGAAGCCTTGCTTCTAATGATAGGTGAACTGCCACCTCCATCGGGGCATGCGATGAACTAGACTTCTCGCCAAGGTGACTAACGGGCATCAGGGCATCACGAAGACTTGAGCGCAATTGCAGGCTGTCTTTGGTCTGCTTCTTTTCCTGGCCCGGGCGCTATTCTGAGCCCGGTGCCGGAACCGCGACCACCCTGAATCAATGCCGGACAAGGACGGAAGCGCACCGACGGCTCGGCTATAACTCCCGCCGGCTGGCAGACCGGGTGCGCGCGGCTTTCGCTGCCGCCTCCTTCCTGGCAGCGAGAGCTGGCCCGAGTCCCAGCTCAAGCGCTTCGCGAGCGATGCGGGCCAAGTCGACCTGGTAGGCTTCGGCCGCATCGGTGATCGCGGCATACATCTCCTCCGTCATCGGCACGGAAACGGTGCGCACTTGCGGAATGGCGCGCTTGCGGCGGGGCGAACCGGACATGGAGTCGAAGACTGATGCAGGCAGCTCTCCCTAACATATATCCGGGCACAAAAAGGCGCTGTGAAGGCGCATCCATGCGGCGGCCGGGACATATAGGTCTTTATGTTGCCTTCCCCAGCTGCAGCCGGGGGTGACGAGCCCCTCCTCTAGCCCACTGGCCTGCCCGGTAGGCAAGCTGCCCGATCATCCGAATCCCGCACCGCGCACGTTAGCGGCGCATGGGTTGAAGGGATGGGTCTGGCTCTCCAGTCGCTGTGCATCATCTAACTGATCCGCCGGCATTCCAGACCGGAGGCGCTCTTTCAGTTCCAATCTCGGTCTCCCGTTACACTTCGCAGCCAGCTATGTATTAATGTTTCGGCTGCCTCGGCAATCTGGGAAGGTTTGGCAGCCCCAGAAGTACGTTCCTGCAGTAGGCCCCACTCTCGACAGTCTTACAATCATCCTCTTATTGCATCGCGGGCAGTCAGGATGGTGCGATGTGTCTAGCAAGGAAGAACTCCTATCGGTCTTGATCTGCCGTGTCTCAAAGCGATCAGCCTCTCTTGCTTCTGCGCTAGCTACCTTACCAAGCTCGTGTTCGTACCAATCATCGAAGCTATCGAAATCATCCATCCATATAGATTCGAAGTCTGCCATCACAGTAGGTCTTTTACGTCAGTCCTTGACTGGACAAGAATAGCGTTCCGCATTGAGCAGGGCAAGCAATGTGGTTGTGTTGGTCTTAGAACCAAGAAGTCCTAGCTTGGAATGTAGCGGGACATGATCGGCCTTATGTGACTCGCGGGTTTTTGTGCTCGGTCCGCTGCCGGTCGCGTTCCTTTCTACCACCAGCCGAAGTCTAGAATACGACGACGACAAGCGTACAAATCAGAGTAAGGACGAACGTCACGCTATTGTCACTCACTAACGTCCGTTGTCATCGGTTTAAGAATCGTTCAAATACGTTCAGATTTGTGCAAGCCGGCGGACAGATTTGTGCTAATGCGGCCGCCGATTGCAACTAGTGTCATGTCACACGTGATATGTCGTAATGGTTTTTGTAGATTCCTTGCCAGTACTCATTGGCAAGGAGGCTGGTATGAAACGGTATCTGGTAGAGCTGGATGCGGAGGAGCGCGAAGCGTTGGAGGCGATCACCTGCAAGGGGTCGCATCGTTCACAGAAGGTGATCAGCGCGCTGGTGCTGCTCAACTGCGACGAGGGCGAGTTCAACGAGCGGCACGCGACCGGCCGGGAGATCGCCGGCGTGTTGCGCATCAGCGCGCGCAGGGTGGACCGGGTCAAGAAGCGGTTTGTGGAGGATGGTCTGGAAGCGGCGCTTGGGTCCAAACAGGGTCGGCGTGCAAAATACCTGCGCAAGGCGGACGGGGAATTCGAGGCCAGGCTGGTCGCGCTCAGTTGCGGCGATCCGCCCGAGGGGCACGCGCAGTGGTCGCTACGCCTGTTGGCGGATCGCGCGGTGGAACTCGGCTATATCGACAGCATCTCGCACGAGACGGTGCGACGCGTGCTAAAAAAAACGCCATCAAGCCGTGGCGGCGTATCGGCTGGGTGATCCCGCCGCAGCGCAATGCCGACTTCGCGGCAGGGATGGAGCGGGTACTCGACATCTACCGGCCTCCTTACAATGCGAACTTCCCGGTGGTGTGCATGGACGAGACCTCGCGCCAGCTCATCGGCGAGACGCGCACGCCCGTGCCTCCGGCACCCGGACGGGCGGCCCGCGAAGACTACGAGTACCGGCGGCTAGGCACCTCCAACGTGTTCATGGCTACCGAACCCCTGGCCGGCCGGCGCCAGACCAAGGTGACCGAGCGCAGAACCAAGACCGACTGGGCCCACTTCCTGCGCGAGATCGCCGCGCAGGACGCCGGTGCAACCCGAATCACGCTGGTCATGGACAACCTCAACACGCACCGTCCCGGCGCGCTCTTCGAGACCTTCGAACCCGCCTAGGCCAAGGCGCTCTGGGATCGCTTCGAGTTCGTCCATACTCCCAAGCACGGCAGTTGGCTGAATGTTGCAGAGGTAGAGCTTAACGTCATGATCCGCCAGTGCCTCAATCGCCGCATCGATTCCATCGATACCCTACGCGGGGAAGTGGCCGCTTGGCAGGCGGCCAGAGACCGGATCCAAGCCAAGGTGGACTGGCAATTTACCACGGATGATGCGCGAGTCAAGCTCAAGCGCCTCTATCCGTCGTTTAATGTGTGACGTGACACTAGTTGGGAATCGGGGTTTAGAAGCGGAGACACCGTGGTTGAGCCCGACGGGGCCGGGCCCGTCAATCAGCTCCTGTCAACCCTGACGGGCGGCTCCGGTATGAGCCCAGCCCCAATCCGGGCAGCGCGGGGCGCCTGATGCACACGTAAGCGACGAGTATCGTTGTGTGCGGATTTGTCGCTCAAGTCGTCGCATCCTGGAACGGGAGTGAGCCCTCGGGCGCAGCAGAGGCGGGTGGACCTGCTGCGATGCCGCAACGCCGGGATCACTGCGGCATCGGCGCGGGACCGTCCGGTCGCGAATATCAAGTGTCTCTGATCGTGCCTACGGCAGTCTGCCGCAAGCACGGGCAGTGGCATTTGCCTCCCAGCCATCCGAGGTCAGCACGCGGTTCGGTTGCGGCCCGCCGCAATTGCATCGCAAGGAGGCACTCCTTACCGCGCCGATATGTCGAACCAGGATGACACGGGTATGCTGGTGTGGCGTGGATGAATCCACTCATTGGACTTGCTGTCGTAGCAGTACTCTTTTTGCCACGCCTCTCTATTGGCTACAATCTGATTGATAGCGTCACAGGCGAAATCTACCTCGTCATTGGTCATGGTAGGGTGCAGGGAGAAGCGGACCCACCCAGGCTTGGTGGAAAGGTCGCCTTCATCGATCATGGCCGTTATCCTCTGCGACTGTGCATAGCTCACGCTTAGCAAGTAGTGGCCGTAAGTTCCGGCGCACGAGCATCCTCCGCGCACCTGAATACCGAAGCGATCATTGAGAAGACGCACCATCAGATTGAAGTGGATATCGTCCACGCTGAAAGAGATAATGCCAAGTCGACGGACCACGTTTCCGGCGAGTACCCTCAGTCTCGGAATCTCCTGCAGCTTCTGCATGGCGCGCTGTACGAGCTCATGCTCGCGCGCGAGCATTTGGTCCGGTCCCATTTCTTCCTTTAGTCCGATGGCGAGTGCGGTCTTTATGGTCTGCAGGAATGCGGGCGTTCCGCCGTCTTCACGCATCTCTATGTCGCTGAAGTAGCTGTGCTCGCCCCACGGGTTGGTCCACTCGACCGTCCCGCCACCACACACGTCCGGCACGCGGTTATTGTAGAGGTCCGAGTTAAAGACGAGGACTGCCGCGGAACCCGGACCTCCGAGGAACTTGTGCGGCGAGAAAAAGATGGCATCGAGTCGCTCCTCGGGATTTTCCGGGTGCATGTCAATGGGCACATAGGGACCGGATGCTGCAAAATCCACGAAGCACCACCCGCCGTGGCGGTGCATGACGCCAGCGAGAGCGTGGTACGGTGACTGGATACCTGTAACGTTGGAGCACGCGGTAAAGGCACCGATCTTGATCTTGCGCTTGCCGTGCCGCGCAAGCGCTGCATCCAGCCGATCTGGGCAGACCAGGCCGTCATCATCCGGCTCCAGCCACTCTACGTCCGCTATGGTCTCCAGCCAGGAGGTATGGTTGGAGTGATGTTCCATGTGGGAGACGATCACGAGAGGCCGCTCATCCTCAGGCAGACTTGCTTCAAGCGGGGCGCGCTCCGGTATGCGCATTCCCAGTATGCGCTGAAACTTGGCCACGAGTCGGGTCATGCCCGAGCAGGCCGTGATGAGTACGTCACCGGGCCCGGCGTTGACATGCAGGCGAATTCGCTGCCGCGCATGGTGGTACGCGTGCGTCATCGACGTGCCCGTTACACTTGTTTCCGTGTGGGTGTTGCCGACGTAGGGTCCAAAACGTCCCTGCAGGCACTCTTCGATGGGCCGGTAGAGACGCCCGCTTGCGGTCCAGTCCGCGTACAGTATGCGCCTTTGCCCGTACGGCGTCGGGAAGCACTGGTCGTGCCCGATAATGCCGGAGCGGAACGGGGCAAAGTACTCTTCCAGGGAGCCCTCGATCATGGCGTTTTCTGCGGTGCGTTGATGAGGTGTAGGATTGATCTTACCCATGTCGTCTCTAATCGGGCACAAATTCCCTGCGCATTCGCCCTACGGGAATATTGAGTTGTTCCCTGTACTTGGTAACTGTCCGGCGCGCAATGCGAAAGCCGCGATCCTGAAGCTCCTGTGCGATCTTCTGGTCTGACAGCGGGCGCGCCTTGTCTTCAGACCGGATGATATTCTCGATAGTCGACTTCACCTCCCGACTGGAGACAAACTTGCCGTCTGCCGTCTCAAGCCCTTCGGAGAAGAAGTATTTCAGCTCATAGACCCCGAAATCGCACTGCACGTATTTCCCGTTCACAACGCGGCTTACGGTGGAAATGTCAAGATTGGTGCGTTCCGCCACGTCCTTGAGAATCAGGGGCCGGAGACGGCCCTCACCGTATCTGAAGAAATCCCGCTGCATGTCGACCAGGGTCTCCATGACGGCAAACAGGGTGCGCCGCCGCTGATTGATCGAGTCTATGAACCAGCGCGCGGCCGTGAACTTGGCCTTGAGAAACTGGCGTGTGCGCTCTTCTGCGCGGCTTCGCCGACTCTTTGGCTGGCCCGTCAAATCCTCCAGCATCTTCCGGTACTGGGCAGAGATGCGCAGAGCGGGCCGATTGCCGCTACTCAGTTCAATGTCGAATCCGTCCCCGTCGAAGCGCACGATGAAGTCGGGAATGATATAGTTTTCCTGGGCCGTGAAGCTTCCCTCTCCCGGTTTGGGATTGAGGCTCTGGATGAGATCCACGGCGGTCTTCATTTCCGCGGCCCCGGCACCAATGCGGGGCTGAACACGTGCGAAGCGGCGCATCGCAAAGTCATCGAACGCCCGCTCAAGGATCTTCCTGGCCGTCTGCTGTCCCGGTGCGGATTCAGGCAGGATGTCCACCTGCACCAGAAGGCACTCGCGGAGGCTTCGGGCAGCTATGCCGACCGGATCCAGGCGCTGAATCTGTTTCAGAACCCGCTCGACATCCGTTTCGTCCAGGTCCTCGCCGTGATTGAATATGATGTCATCCATGATCGAGGCGAGCGGCCTGCGGAGATAACCGTCCTCGTCAATGGAGCCGATGATCTGTTCCGCGATCAGCGTCTCGAGATCTGTCAGGTCGAGAAGCGCCCACTGGCTTCGCAGATGCTCGGCCAGGCTGACCAGAGCCGGCAACGCAGGACGCTCGGCTTCAGCTTCGGATCGATCCACGCGGGCCTTGTGCCCATGAAGGTCATCTCCTACATTCAGAAGCTCCTCCCAACTGTATTCTTCGTCGGCCTCGGATGCCTCTTCGGCTCCGCCATTTTGCAGCGGCTCAGCCTGAAATTCAGGCTCCAGGAGCGGGTTCGCCTCCAGTTCCGCCTCTACGCGCTGCTCCAGCCCAAGTACAGGCAGCTGCAGCAGCTTTACATACTGGATCTGCTGCGGAGAGAGCTTCTGCTGAAGTCTCAGTTGTTGCTGGAGGTTGAGCATCTCCGCGTTCCGGCCAAGTGGATAACCTCTTGACCGGAAACGTAGCAGACAAGTCTTTGTTTGTTCAGACCTGAACCGCGGGGGCGGCGCCCATGAGCTTTCGACCAAGTGCGATTACACCGGATGCGCACAGCCATGAGGCGGACCTGGAGAGGCGGCTACGGCCCCGCACGCTAGCCGAATTCATCGGCCAGCAGAAGATCAAGGACAACCTGAGCGTATTCGTAACGGCCGCTCTGCAGCGGGGAGAAACGCTTGAGCACGTCTTGCTCTCCGGACCGCCCGGCCTTGGGAAATGCATAGCGGCGGACAGCCTCATCCTGACAGAATCCGGATACGTTGCGATGGCCGAGCTGGCCCCCCGCGATATGGCTCCGGGGCAAGTGCGCCCGTTCGAACGCCTGGTATACGGCATTCATGGCCTGGAGCGTACGTCGCACGTGTACTACAGCGGTTACGGACGGACGCTGCGCATTCGAACGGAAAGAGGGCTTGAGCTGGAGGGTACGCCCCGGCACCCGGTCCTCGCGGCTTCGCCGGACGGCCTTGTGTGGAAGAGGCTCTCGGCACTGGCAAAGGGTGACTACGTGGCCTGCGCACACGCGCCCGAGCCGCTTATGCCGAGCGTTGCCCCGCAATCGGCCTATTTTGCGCCGGCAGTCTCGCGGGTCGGCGCACCCTGGCGCCGGCGTCAGGTAGCCGGCATCGGTCCCATGGAGCAGCACGCGGAACCGGGAGCAATAGCCTACGCCACTGCGCCACGCTCTGCCGCGCTGAGTGCCGTTGTCAGCTCGGGAGAGGCCGCGGGCCATGGAGCGGCCTGCCGGGTTCTGCCGGTCATGTCCCATGACGTGCTGACCCTGGACAGAGTGGAAGCCGTAACGGAATCGGCGGCGGAGACGTACGACTTTGTGGTGCCCGGCACCCATTCGTTTGTGGCCAACGGGCTATTCAACCACAACACGACCCTCGGCTACATTATTGCCGAGGAAATGGGGGCGAGCATCGTTACTTCCAGCGGGCCCGTGCTCGACAAGCCGGCGTCCATCGCGGGGATCCTGACAAACCTGAACGAGGGAGACGTTCTTTTCGTCGACGAGATTCACAGGCTCGGGCCCGTGGTGGAGGAATACCTGTATTCGGCGATGGAGGACTACTATATCGATATCGTGATCGATTCTGGACCCAACGCGCGCAGCGTCAAGATTACCCTGCCTCCGTTTACCCTTGTCGGCGCCACGACACGCAAGGGGCTGCTGACGGCTCCTCTGCGTGCCCGCTTTGGAATTGACTTCCGCTATGACTACTACAGCGCGGATCTGCTTACCCGGATCGTTGCACGCAGCGCAGGCATTCTGGACATAGACATCGACGCCGACGGCGCCGTGGAAGTTGCCCGCCGAAGCCGGGGTACGCCCCGGATTGCCAACCGGCTGCTGCGCCGCGCCCGGGACTTCGCAGAGGTCAAGGGCCCGGGCCGCATCACCCGTGCCGTTGCCGACCACGCGCTGACGGCTCTCGAGGTCGACGAGGAGGGTCTCGACGACATGGACGCCCGCATCCTGACCACGCTAATCGAGAAATTCGGCGGAGGACCCGCCGGCCTGACCAACCTTGCTGTCTCGGTCGGCGAGGATGCCGGGACGATAGAAGAAGTGTACGAACCGTACTTGATACAAGAGGGTTACCTCATGCGAACACCCCGGGGCCGCGTGGCTACTCCCCGGGCCTACAGACACTATGGCATTTCGGCCCCCGCCAGGACTCCGGACCTGTTTGAAGGCGGACATTCGTGACAATAACCTGATAACTATCCGAAGATGAAGACCATTCTCTTTTGCGCGGGTATTCTCATGGTGCTTGCGGGCTGCCGGTCTCCGGGCGAGTCGCCGAAATTCGCGTGCGCGGCCGACAATGACGGCCTTGTGCTGCCCGCAGGCTTTTGCGCTGTCGTGGTTGCAGACTCCCTCGGTCGCGCGCGCCACCTTGCCGTGCGCGACAATGGCGATGTATACGTAGCGCTGCGGCAGGCAACAGATTCCGGCGCCATTGCGGCGCTGAGGGATACGACAGGTGATGGCAAATCGGATGTGGTCTCCTACTTCGGAGAAGTGGGGGGAACCGGCATAGAGCTGCGGGGTGGCCATCTCTATTTTGCCTCGGACACGTCCATAGTGCGCTACGCCCTGGCAGCGGATGAACTGGTGCCCCGGTCTTCGCCGGAGGCGATGGTATCCGGGTTTCCGCCGCAGCCCAGCCACGCGGTAAAGCCTTTTGATTTCGATGGCGTGGGCAACATGTACGTCAACGTCGGGGCCCCTTCCAATGCCTGCCAGGCCGAGCGCAGGATGCCGGGATCGGCAGGTATGGACCCGTGTCCGCTCCTGGACGACTATGCGGGCGTATGGCGCTTCCAGGCAGACGTGCCGGGCCAGACGAGGATGGGCGACGGCCACCGGTATGCCACCGGAATTCGCAACAGTGTCGCCATTGCCTGGCACGCGGACGTGGACAGCCTTTACGTGGTCCAGCACGGAAGGGACGACCTGCACCGTCTCTGGCCCGAGAGGTTCACCGCGGCGCAGAATGACGAGCTGCCGGCGGAGGAGCTGCTGGTCTTGAGCGAAGGCGCGGATTTCGGCTGGCCGTACTGCTACTTTGACGATCAGAAAGGCAAGAAGGTGCTCAGTCCGGAATACGGCGGGGACGGGCAGGAAATCGGGCGCTGCGCCAATGCCCGGGATCCGGTTTATGCGTTTCCGGCGCACTGGGCACCGAACGATCTGCTGTTCTACGGCGAAGGTCACTTCCCGGAGCGCTACCACGGCGGGGCATTTGTGGCCTTTCACGGATCGTGGAACCGGGATGCAGAGCAGCGGGGCTACAACGTCGTGTTTCTGCCCATGCAGGGCGAACAGGTGACCGGCACTTTTGAAGTCTTTGCGGACGGATTTGCCGGCCGGGATACCGTCGCCACGCCTAGCCTGGCCGAAGCACGTCCCACGGGCCTGGCGACGGGTCCTGATGGCTCCCTGTACGTGTCTGATTCCCGGCGCGGCAGGATCTGGCGCATCGTCTACACAGGATAAGCAGCAACCGGTCCCGTGAGCCTGTATTCGGAAAGGAGTGCCCGCGCGCTGCCGGACTTTCTGGCAGCTCTGCGCAGGCAAACGCACGGCGACGTGCGTACGGACGCATACAGCCGCGTGCTGTACAGCACGGATGCGAGTATTTACCAGGTGATGCCCCACGGCGTGCTGCTGCCGGCAACCTGCGACGACGTTCATGCGGCTGTATGCCTTGCTGCCCAATACGGCATCACGCTGCTTCCCCGCGCGGGAGGCAGCAGTTTGGCCGGGCAGGCTGTTGGCGAGTCTCTGGTGATGGACTTTACCCGCCACCTGAACGGTGTGCTGGAAGTCAATTCGGCAGAGCGATGGGTTCGCGTGCAGCCGGGCGTGGTGCTGGATCAGCTGAACCTCCACCTGCAGCCGTCGGGATTGCAGTTCGGGCCGGATCCGGCGAGCAGCAATCGGGCGGCCATGGGCGGGATTGTGTCCAACAATTCGACCGGGAGCCATTCGATTTGCTACGGCATGACAGCAGATCACGTGCTGGCCATGAACGTTATCCTGAGCGATGGATCGAGGGTTCGGTTCGGCGCGGTGGAGGATGCTGCCCTGGAGAGCCATTGCAGTCGAAGTGGCCGGGAAGGCGAGGTATACCGCGCCGTTGCCGCGCTTGCCCTCAGCGCAGAGAGCCGCGAAATCATCCGGAAGGGCACCCCGCGGCACTGGCGGCGGTGCGGCGGCTACAACCTGGACCGGTTCGTTGGCGAAGGCGTCTCCTTCAAGGTGGCGCAGGACCCGAGATTCAACCTTGCCAGGCTAGTCTGCGGAGCGGAGGGCACGCTGGCGGTCATCGAGGACGTTACGCTGGGTCTTGTTCCCGTTCCCGCGCACAAGGGGTTGGCCATAGTCCATTTCGACAGCCTTTCCGAGGCACTGTCTGCCGTACCCTTCATCCTGGAAGTCGGACCTTCCGCCGTAGAGCTGCTGGACAACCTCGGCATGCGCCTTTGCCGCGAAGTGCCCAAGTACGCGCGGCTGCTTCGCACCTTCGTAGAAGGGGAGCCCGACTGCATACTTATTACGGAATTCTACGGCGATTCTGGCGCAGAATTGCGGGCAAAGGTGGACCGGCTGGCAGGGCACTTGCGATCGCACCACACGGGTCACGTGGTGCCGGTGTTCGACCCGGCCAGGCAGCAGGATGTCTGGACGGTGCGAAAGGTCGGTCTGGGTCTGCTTATGAGCATAAAGGGTGATCACAAGCCGATCCCCTTTATCGAGGATGCTGCCGTGCCGACCGAGCACCTCGCGGACTATGTCGCCCGGATAGACGAATTCTGCCGGGGTCTGGACACGCGTGTCGCCTACTATGCGCACGCCAGCGCCGGTTGCGTGCACATTCGGCCACTGGTCAATACCAAGGCTGCGGCAGAGATTGCCAAGATCCCGGAGATCATGGAGTTTACCGTTGACCTGCTGCACGGTTACGGGGGCGCCCTTTCCAGTGAGCACGGAGACGGACGCGCCCGGAGCTGGATCAACGAGCGGTTTTTCGGCAGCGACCTGTACGGACTCTACCAGGACGTCAAGCGGACGTTTGATCCCGACAACATTCTCAATCCGGGCAACGTGGTCGATGCGCCACACGTTGGCGAGAATCTCCGTTACGGGCCGGATTATGGCGTCATTGACCTGCCGCTGCACGTGGATTTCAGCGAAGACCAGGGGTTTGACCGCGCAGTGGAAATGTGCAATGGCGCCGGCATTTGCCGCAAGCTTACGGCCGGCACCATGTGTCCCAGCTTTATGGCCACCCGCGAGGAGGAGCATTCGACGCGCGGACGTGCCAACGCCCTGCGCGCCGCGCTCTCCGGCGAGCTGCCGCAGGCCGAATTGACCAGCAAGCGGATGTACGAGGTCATGGACCTGTGCATCGAATGCAAGGCGTGCAAGGCGGAGTGTCCCTCTTCGGTGGACATGGCCAAGATCAAGCTCGAATTCCTGGCCCAGTACCACGAGGCTAACGGCGTGCCGCTGCGCGCACGCCTGTTCGGCAACATTGCCACCGCCAGCCGTCTTGGATCCGGGCCATGGGCCGCGGCCATCAATGGCATTCTTGGCAACGGCGTGGTACGGGCCCTGATGGAGAAAACCGTGGGGATCAGCCGCCATCGGGCTATGCCCACCTTCGCCACAGAGCCCTTTACCGCCTGGTTCCGGCGCAGGCGCCAGGAGAGCCGGCGCAAGGTGGTACTCTTTCACGACACGTTCAATACCTACAACGAGCCGGAGGTCGCCCAAAGCGCAGTTCGCGTGCTCCAGGCGGCGGGGTTTGAGGTTGTGCTTCCCGGGCACCGCTGTTGCGGCCGGCCCATGATTTCCAAGGGCCTGGTGCGTCAGGCGCGCGCTGCTGCGCGGAGCACGGTGGACTGCCTGACTCCCTATGCGGAGGCCGGCATTCCCATTGTGGGCCTGGAGCCCAGTTGCATTCTCTCACTGAGGGACGAATACCTCTATCTCCTGCCCGGTGACCGGAAAGCCGCCCTGGTGGCCCGGCATGCCGAGCTCTTCGAAGAATTCATCGCGCGCATCGACGAAGAAGAAGGCCTCGCCGGTCTGTTTACGGGAGAGCGAAAACAGGTGCTGCTGCACGGCCATTGCCACCAGAAGGCGCTCGTTGGCCTGACGTCCAGCCACCGCGCGCTCTCGCTGCCGTCAAACTATACCGTGCACGAAGTCGATTCCGGCTGCTGCGGCATGGCCGGCTCGTTTGGCTACGAGCGCGAGCACTACGAGCTGTCGATCAAGATGGCAGAGCGTCGCCTGCTGCCAGCCGTGCGCGAGGCAGGCAGCGATACACTGATTGCCGCCGCGGGCACAAGCTGCCGGCATCAGATTGCACATGGCACGGCACATGGCACGGCCCGGTGCGCGAAGCACCCGGCGCAAATCCTTAGCGATGCCCTGCGGGCCTAGAGCTTCTCGGGCCTGTAGCCCCCGGCCATCCGGTCACGGATGAACAGGATGCCGAATACGATAATGAGGATGATGCCGACCGGCGCCAGCGTCCGGAAGGACCTCCTGCCACCGTAGTTGTCGGCGGGATTCAGGATCGCAGCTGCGTCCCCGACGGCCGGTGAATCGGCGCCCGTTCGGATAATCTCACGCAGGGCCTGGGCCGTTTCACCCTCCGGAAGGGAGCCGGTCTCGTCATACTGGGCCAGGACTGCATCGGTCACTCCCACGGCCAATTCGATGTCGCCTGCCTGGTCGCCCGCCGTCTCTGCAATGTCCGGGAAGTCCCGCATGACCTGGTCAAATACGGCCACGGTCTCGGATAGCGGCAGCTGGCCGTGTCCTTCCCTGTCCGCAATATCTCCCAGCCACGGAGTAACGAAGAAGGAAGCCAGCATGCCTACCGCGCCCATGACGCCGAGACCGAGGGCCCCGCTCTTGGGGTTGCGCTCCGAGATGAAGCCGAGCATGGTGGGCCAGAAGTATGCGATGCCGACCGCCCAGATGGCAGCGGTGGCGAAGGCCATGACCAGGGTCTCGGCCATGCTGAAGAGATAAAGGCCCACCGTGGCCAGGATTGCTCCCGCGAGAAGTATCCCTGTCGGCGTAAGCGCGCGAACGACAGGGCCGGCCAACAGGCGTAACGTGCCCATGATGCCGAAGACGAATCCGAATACGAGGAGCCCGTTTATGCCTCCAGCCTGCAACACGGCCGGCACCCAGCTGCTGGGAGGCAGCTCCATGGAAGCCGTCAGAAGCATCATCGGCATCATGATGAGCATGATGGGCGCAAAGAGCGCCTTGAACGACTCTCCCACGGAGACACCGGCGCTGACGCCCTCGGTAGGCGGAAAAGACTCCATGAGCATCATCGCGCCGTAGGCGAGTGCCGGAACCAGGATGAGCATCAATTGTCCGCGCCAGCCGATACCAAGCTGCGCGAACACGAGCGTCAGAATTATGGCCGCCAACAAATTCCCGTACGGAAACCACATGTGGAAGTGGTTCAGCTTGGGCGTCTTGTTGTCCGGGTATAGGGCCGCCACCAGGGGATTGCATCCGGCTTCGACAAGCCCGGCGCCCAGGCCTGCCATAAGCGAGCCCGCCACGGCCATGCCATAGCCTTGCGCGACCATGATGAGGATCGCTCCGGAGATGTGGCCGACGAAGGCTCCGCGAACGATGGCACGCATGCCGATGACGTCGCAGAGCGGTGAAAAGATTGCCTGGCTTATAGTGAAGCCGATAAAGAAAACGCCGGTAAACACGCCCAGCTGAGCATTCGTGAGCGTAAATTCCTGCTTCACCGAGAATGCGATCCCGGTAATAACCGTAAACGCGAACGCCGTTGTAAGGAGGGCCAGACAACTGCCGTAGAATAGCTTGTCACGCTTGACAGAACCGGACATGGTAGCATTGGGGTTTGGGTGGTGATGAATGGGCCATTGCGGCGCTCCTTACGATACCTGAATGTGAAGAAATTCGCAACTGCCGTGTCCGCCCGGCATGCGTTTCCCTGGTTCGGCTTGCTGCGGGCGCCGTCTCCACTGGCAGTCGCCTACGACAAGCGGCCGGTCATCTGCTTTTGCCTGGCGGTCTTGCTGGTGTCACTGTGCGCGGGTTGCGGCCGCAGTGTGCCGGACGTGGATCTGGGGTCGGATGATCCGAGAAGGGCGCCCGAGTACGCCCTGGAGAATCTGGAGGTGGCGGACGGCCTTGAGGCCGCACTTTTTGCCTCAGAGCCGATGATCGTAAATCCGACCAATCTGGCCATCGATGACCGCGGAAGGGTCTGGGTATGCGAGGCCGTAAACTACAGGCCGGATTATAATCCACATCACGCGGTCCAGGAAAAAGGAGACCGGATCGTGATTCTGGAAGACGAGGACGGTGACGGCACGGCGGACAGCCGCACCGTGTATTACCAGGGAAGCGATATAAACGCCGCGCTGGGAATACTGGTCTTTGGCAACCGGGTCCTTGTGTCCAGCAGCCCGAATGTTCTCGTCTTCACGGACGCTGACGGTGATGACCGTCCTGACAGCAAGGACACGCTGTTTACGGGAATTGGCGGCCTGCAGGATGACCATGGCATTCATGCCTTCGTATTCGGACCGGACGGGAGGCTCTACTTCAATTTCGGCAACGCGGGCCGACAGCTGATGGATTCTGCGGGGCGGCCGGTGGCCGGCAGCGCAACCAGTTCAGCCCCTTTTTCCGGAGGCCCCTACCATGAAGGCATGGTTTTTCGATCCGCAATTGATGGTACTAATGTGGAAGTGCTCGCGCACAACTTTCGCAACAGCTACGAAGTCGCTATTGATGCCTTTGGTATGATGTGGCAGAGCGACAACGACGATGACGGCAACCGTGCGTCGCGCATTGTCTTTGTAATGGAAGGAGGCAATTTCGGGTACCTCGACGAG
Organism: Rhodothermales bacterium; assembly: GCA_965207385.1. Lineage (GTDB taxonomy): Bacteria > Bacteroidota > Rhodothermia > Rhodothermales > Bin80 > CAZXEU01. The sequence goes on along the minus strand of CBDBLZ010000021.1, from coordinate 358,608 downwards.
GTTACGGGTGCCCACTGGAGCAGGCCCAGAACCGGCATGCACGACGAGATCCCTGCGCGGCACTGGCACCAGCGGGATCCTGGCGTGGTGCCGAATGTGCTCATTACCGGCGCAGGATCCCCATCCGGCATAGCGGTCTACGAGGGCGAGCTGCTTCCGGAGCCATTCCGGGGCCAATTGATACATGCGGACGCATCTCCCGGCGTAGTCAGGGCATATCCGTTGACCGTTAGCGGGGCGGGCTATCGGGCCGGCGTAGTTGACATCCTGCGAAGCCCGCGTGATCAGTGGTTTCGGCCATCCGATGTAGCCGTGGCACCTGATGGCTCCCTGTTTGTGGCGGACTGGTATGACGCAACGGTCGGCGGCAATCAGGCCGTGGACCAGCAGCGGGGGCGCATTTATCGCGTGGCACCGCCAGATTCGAAGTATGAAGTGGCCGCGCCGGCATACCATACGCCGGAAGCCGCTGCGCGGGCGCTCGCAAATCCCAACATGGACACGCAAGCGCAGGCCTATCTCTCTCTGGAGGAACGGGGTGCCGGAGCCGAAGAAGCGCTTGTTGAACTATGGGGTAGAGGGGATTCCCGCCGCCGGGCACGGGCTCTCTGGCTGCTGGGCAGGCTTCGAGAAAGCCACCTGGAAGATGCCCTGAGGGATCCTGACCCCGATCTCAGGGCAACCGCCTTGCGCGTTGCCAGAAGTCAGGGCATCGCAATGGCGCCGCTGGCAGCGGAGCACGCGCAGGATACGTCCGCACGCGTTCGGCGTGAGGCCGCACTTGCACTGCGGGGGAGTCTCCACCCTGAGGCCGCGCGGGCCTGGGCGGAACTGGCTAAACGACACCACGGATCGGACCGGTGGTACCTGGAGGCGCTGGGCATCGGGGCAGAGGGCCAGTGGGACCGGTTTTTTCCCGCTTGGCTGGAAACGCAAGACGTATGGGACACGCCAGCGGGACGGGATATAATCTGGCGGGCCCGTACATCGAGGGCGCTGCCCTTTCTTTCCCAGCTGGCACGCGATACGACGCGGAGTGCGTCCGAGCGAGACCGGTATTTTCGCGCGTTCGATTTCCACGATGGCCCGGAGAAGCACGCATTCCTGCAAGACGTATTGGCGGGTGTGCGGGTAGATCGCGCTGCGCAACTCCACCGGGCGTTGCTGCACCTGGCGGCTTTACCCGTTGACACCGTGCTGCTTGCCGAGGCCCTTCACCTGAACGCGGGAAGTCCGGCGTATCTCGATCTGGTGGAGCGCTTCGGGGACGGGGGCTCTGCGGCCGAGCTGCATGCGATGGCCCTTGGCGGAGCCACGCCGGAGCTGGCGCCGCGCGCTGCCCGTGCGCTTCTTGCGCTTCGCGGGCCAGGTCCGTTCAGGGAGGCCTTGGCGGAAGGTAAGACGGACGTCGTAGTGCGGCTTCTTCAAGGCATCGGCCTGCCTGCTGCGCAGGACCTGCTGGAAGAGATCATGTTGTCCGAGGAGTATACCCCGGATGTGCGCCGCCAGGCCACCCGTGCGCTTGCGCGTTCGGAGGCAGGCCAGGAACGCTTGCTGGACCTGGCGCGGAACGGCCACCTGCCCGAACAGCTGGCGGCGAGCGCGGCGAGCGTTCTTCTGAACGTTTGGTCCGTAGAAGTGAGAATGGAAGCAGAACAGCTGCTGGGCCTGCCCATTGACCGGAATGCCCGGCCGCTGCCGCCATTGCGCTCTCTCGTCGCTGCCGCGGGCAATGCCGTGCGCGGGGAGGTTGCGTATGGCACATTTTGCAATGAATGCCACGGTGCCTCTACCTTTGGGCCAAGCCTGTCCGGTATCGGCTCAAAACTGACCGAGGAGGCCCTGTTTGTGGCCATACTGCACCCGGCAGCGGGCATCAGTTACGGCTACGAGGGGCTCAGGCTCACGCTTCGCGACGCAGCACAGGTGACGGGCTATGAAGTAGGTGCAGGCCCTGATTTTCTGGTGCTGCGCACGGCACCGGGCCTCGAGCGAACGATTGCCCGAACGGATGTTTTAGCGTCGGAGCGGCTTGAGCAGTCTCTAATGCCGGATCTCACACCATTGATGTCCCGCGAGGACCTGGTTGACATCGTAACGTACCTCCATTCACTTAGATAATCATGGCCGAAGATCTTTCCTGCGTCCACGGATTCGTTTCAGGGCTCTTTGAAGGCGCGTCACAGGGCATTCAGCACCACCTGCTCAGCGACGCGCAGGTAGCCTTCTACCGGGAGAACGGATACCTGGCGGGCGTCCGCGTGCTTTCGGACAAGCAAGTCGCAGCCCTAAGGCTTGAGCTGGCGGAATTGATGAAGCCTGGACACCGCGGCAGTGAATTGTGGCACGAATACCACGTCAATGAGTCCGGAGATCCGGACAACCGGCTGTTTCACGCGCTTGGAGCCTGGCGCCTAAGGCCAGCATTCCACGATCTGCTCTGGAATCCGGCATTCGCCGTGCCTGCAAGCCAGCTGGTTGGAGGTGCCGTTCGTTTCTGGCATGACCAGCTCTTCTGCAAGCCGGCTCGACATGGAGGCGTGGTGGCCTGGCACCAGGACTACTCGTACTGGACGCGCACCAGGCCCATGCGGCACCTTACGTGCTGGATCGGGCTGGATGACGCAACCCCGGACAACGGGTGTCTGCACTACGTGCCCGAAAGCCACCACTGGAAGCTGCTCCCGATTACCGGACTGGCCACGGACATGGACGCCATCGAGGCCGTCCTGACGGACGAGCAGCGGGCGGCCTTCAAGCCTGTTGCAGTGCCTCTGCGCGCAGGAGAGGCCACCTTTCATCACCCGCATCTTGTACACGGGTCGTTCGCAAACCGGACAGACCGGCCGCGGCGTGCAACGGTACTCAACGTCTTTCGCGACGGCGTCCGATCAGACAGCGATACACCGCTCCTCAAAGGCGTGCCCGTCGTCCCGAGGGGAGAGACCATGCAAGGACGATTCTTTCCGCTGCTTTATGACCCGGCCGCGAGGCAGCCCTTACCGGCCCGGTAGGCTTAGGACCCCTGACCTCGCAGGGCCTGCAGGCAGCGGGCCCGTATCCCGCGGCTTAGGACCGGTTTGGCCGGCGCTGCCGCGCGCGTGCAGTTGGCACACGCTTGACATACCTTGAGTCGCATCCGCAATCGCGATCCAATCCAACTTCCCAATGCATAGCCGCAAGCATCACCTGATTTCCCTGCTCTGCACGATCCTGCTTCTGGCCGGTGCCGCTGACGCGCGCGGGCAGGTATCCGTGATTCTGGCCGGTCGCCTGGTGGATCCGGCCGCAGGTGAAGTGCAGGAAAGCCAGACCATAGTGATAGAGCATGGCCGCATCACAGCCGTCGGCTCCGGGATCCCTGTGCCACCGGATGCAACAGTCTTCGATCTGAGCGACCACGCCGTGATGCCCGGACTCTTTGATGCGCACACGCATATGTGCCTAAATGTCAAGCATGCGCGAGATGCAGGCAACTTCTTCTTCACAAGCCTGCTTGATCCCACGGGTTACCGGGCCATTCAGGGTGTGGCCAACGCGCGGGCCATGCTGCACGCCGGCTTTACGACTATCCGGGACATCGGTAACGGCGGTAACTACGCCGACACAGACCTTCGCCGGGCCATTGAGGAAGGCCTGGTACCGGGACCCACCATGCAGAACGCAGGCCGCATCATTGCTCCCTTCGGAGGCCAGTTTCAACTGCAGCACGACAAGCCGGGTCTTGGCAGCCCCGAGTACTTCTACGCCGATACCCGGGACGAGCTAAAGAAAGCCATCCGGGAGAACATCCACTTTGGTGCGACGCTCATCAAGATTGTGGTGGATGATCAGCCGTATATCTATTCGACAGACGATATACGATTTGTGGTAGAAGAAGCCTCCAAGGCTGGACTTCTCGTTGCGGCTCACACGTGGACCGAACAGGGGGCCCGCAACGCGATTGCAGCGGGCGTGGCCTCCATTGAGCACGGGACCAACATGTCGGACGAGGCTCTAAAGATGGCCCGGGACAACAACGTCTATCTGGTTGGCACGGAATTCACGGTTGAGGCCATAATGCAGACATTTCATGGCACTTCAGAGGCGGAGGCAGAAAGCCTGCATGCACAGTTCATTGACCGGCTGCGCCGGGCCTACAGACTTGGTGTGCCCATGGCTTTCGGCTCCGATGTCGTGTACGTAATGACGGGGGAAGACAGGGGAAGCCTCACGCTGACATACCTGGACAATTTCGAGGAGGCAGGGCTTCCACCGGTTTACGCCCTGAAAATGATGACCACAAACGCGGCCGAAGTCATGGGGCTCGCTGGTGAGCGCGGGGCCATACGGGAAGGGCTTGCGGCCGATATTATTGCCATGCCGGGTGACCCGCTTGCGGATCTCGCCGCACTGCGCAAGGTGTCCTTTGTCATGAAGGACGGCGAGGTATTCAGGCACGATGCCAGGTAGGAGGCAGTGGAGCGGGTGCGGGCGCTAGCGCTGGCCTGGGCCCTCGTTTGCGCCCAAGGAACTCCGCGAACGCAAGGGAATATCCACGTCCCGCTATCAGAAACGAGGGAGGACATTTCCATGCGCCAGTTATCTATTCTAGTCTTGTTTGCAGGGCTGCTACTTTTCGCCGACATGGCCGCTGCCCAGCCGATCGCTTCGCCCAGGGGGGAGGCTGCCACGCAACTCGGGGATTTTGCATCTGGCAAGTGGATCATGGTGGACTACGGGCGGCCGATATTGCGTGGCCGTACCGGTATTTTCGGGGAAGGCGAATCGCGCGGAGCGACAGTCACCGGCGGCGCGCCCGTATGGCGTGCCGGTGCCAACAAGTCCACCCGTTTCATGACGGAGGCGGCTCTCCAATTCGGAGATCAGGCGCTGCCGGCAGGAGAATACAGCCTGTTCGTGGAGTTGTCTGACGATGCAACCACGCTTATCCTTTCTTCGCACGACGCCAAGGAGTCGGGCCGCGACCCCGGCGATGGCCTGTGGGGATCCTACAACTACACGGACGACAAGGACGTGGTACGGACGCCGATGACGGTCGAGCAGGCGGACAGGTCTGTGGACCAATTCACGATCGGTTTCGTGGATGTAACGGAGACGGGGGGCACGCTGGCACTCATGTGGGACAAGGCTGTCATGCTGGCCCCGTTTACGGTCGCCGAGTAGCCGGACAGGTTCTGTAGCAGCTGCGAATAAGGCTGCATTCACGCCTGATTCCGTGCGTCAAGGCTGCGATGGTCTGCTGCCGCTGCGGACCGAGGGGTGGCTTTTTCGGCCGTCACAGCCCCGGACGCCCCGCTACGGGGATTGTGTGCGTCGGCTGGACGCGCGCGTCAGTGATCCATGTCAGGGCAGCGCAGATCGCGCAGAGGCACTGATTGCCGATGCCGCGGGCCTAACGCATGAACAGACCGCCGTTAACGTCCACCGTTTCGCCGGTAATGAACGTGTTCTCTATCAGGAATGCCACGGCGTCGGCAATGTGTTCGCTCTCGCCGTGTTCGCCCAGCGGGGTACTGGCAAGCATGGCTTCCAGGCGTTCGGGCGAGGTATATCTCTCGTGGAATGGTGTCAGGATTATTCCCGGAGCTACGGCATTTACCCTGATCCGCGGAGCCAGCTCCCTGGCGGAGCCGCGCGTAAAGGAATCGAGGGCCCCCTTTGCTGCGCCGTAGAGCGTGGCCGTCGGCGCACCGTTTCGCGCGGCGACGGAAGTAACGTTGACGATGCATGGACTGGTACCTCGCGCTAGCAGCGGGACGGCCAGCCGCGTCAGGAGCATCGCGGAAAACGTGTTCAGCGAGAAAATCCTTTCCATCAATTCCCAGCGGACCGTTTCGACGCTGTGACGCTCGAGCAAGGCGCCGGCATTGTTGACCAGCACATCCAGAGACTCCGCGTGCTCGCGCACGGCGCTCATCAGCTCGCGGCAGCCGGATTCCACTGACAGGTCGGCCCTGAGGCCCCAGGCCTCTCCGCCCTTTTTGCGGACGGCTTTCGCCACGGGTTCGATGGGTGTCTGATGGTGATGCAGCAGCAGCCTGTTGCCACGGGCTAGCCGCAGCGCAGTGGCTGCCCCAATGCCCGTGCTGGCACCGGTAATCAGGATGGTTCTGGACATGGCACTATGCGACAGTTAACGGAGCGAACACCTACTCCGGGCGGGGAAAGCAGGTTCTACGCGACCTGCCGGAGAAGACGCTTGGCTGCCGCTCTGCCTGGCGTAGCACCCTGCGGATACCGGGCTGGGCGCTCCTCCGGGTTGAAGCAGAACTATCTCCTGAGCGTCATGGTGCCCGTCAGCCCCCGGCTTCCGGATACGAGACGATAAAGGTATATGCCGCTCGGCAGGTGGCCGGAATCAAAGCGGACCGAATGCGCACCCGTGGGCTGGTCGGCATCTACAAGGACGGCTACGCGCTGTCCGAGCACATTGTAGACGGCCAGGTGGACGTGGCCGGACTGTGGCAGCGCATACTCTACAGTTGCCTCCCGGCTAAAGGGATTGGGATAGTGTACCAGGCTCATTCCTTCGCCTGGCAACCCGCTGTACGGCGATGTGCTAAGCGGCGGCACAACCCAGTTAGTGGCATCCCAGAGCTTTATCGTACCATCATCGCCGCCCGTGACCACGCGGGTACCGTCCATGGAGTATGCGACGGAATTGGTAGCCCCTGCATGGCCACTGAGCGTCGCTATGGCGGTGTCGTCCCCGGTGTTCCAGACCTTTAGTGAGCCGCCGTCTTCGGCGCCGCCCGACACGATAATGCTACCGTCCGGTGAATAGGCAAGGGAGCGGGTTCCGTTATCATGCCCGGGAAACTCTCCGGTTCTGGCCTCGGATGCAAGATCCCAGAGTCTTACTCCACCCTCAAACCCGAATCCGAGGCTTCCCGAGGCCAACTGTACCTGGTCGGGGGAAAAACTGATTGCACTTACGAGAGAATAGGATCCATGGCCCGACAATCGGGCTACTTCCTCACTGGTAGCCGTCTCCGTGATAGTGATTTCGGATGCAAAGCCGCCTGAGCCTATCGCAAGCCGAGATCCGTCGCCGGAGAGTGCAATGGACGTCTGCCACGAGCGAAAACCTGAACCGACGAATCTGGCGGTCTGGGTCAGCGTCTCGGCGCTCCAGACCTTGACAAAGTTGTCGTAGGAAAGGGTGGCCAGCGTAGATCCGTCCTCCGACATGACCATGGACGAGATGTACTCTTCGTGGGCTACCAGGGTATCCAGACCGGCTCCGGTCTCCGCATCCCACCTCCTTACGGTTGCATCGGCGCCTGCAGTATAGAGCGTGTCGCCCGAGGGCGAGAAGATGACGGACGTCACGCCTTCCCTGTGTCCGGTGAAATCACGAAGCTCTTCGCCCGTTGCCGAATCCCAGAGCTGCACCGTGCCATCAGACAGCGACGACGCCACCTCGGCCCCGTCGGGCGAAATCGCCACGGCATTGACCACGATGCCGCCTATCCTTGCAAGGCGCTCACCGGAGTCGAGGTCCCAGTAAGCGACGGTCTGGTCTTCCGATCCGGAAACCAGTTCCCTGCCATCCGGCGAAAACGCCAGGGAGGTTATCCAGTCTCTGTGCCGATACAGGGATGTTTCGATCAGATTCGTAGAGGTATCCCAGATCTTGATGGTCTCGTCGAAGGAACCGGAGGCGAGCCTTGCCCCGTCCGGTGAAAAGCGGACCACGGAGACCCAGTTGGAATGTCCTTGAAGCGTTGCGACTTCCTGCAGCGTGGCAGTATTCCAGAGCCTTACCGTCTCGTCCAGCGACCCGGATGCCAGCAGCGGTGCATTGGGGGAAAAGGCTACCGATGTTACCCATTGCGTATGGCCCGGTAGCGTGGCTCTATTCTGCCGGCTTTCGACATCCCACAGCTTCACGGTCTGGTCCAATGACCCTGTGGCCAGCATGGCGCCGTCAGGCGAAAATGCAACAGAGGTTATGGCGACGAGATGGCCATCGAGCGAGCCCTTATTTTCCAGCGATGCCGCATCCCAGAGCTTGATCACGGGCTCTTCGGAAACCGACGCCAGCGTGGTGCCGTCCGGCGAATAGGCCAGCGAGGTTACACGCAAGGCATGGGCGTCTGCGCTGGCGGCAATTTCGCGCGTCTCAAGGTCCCAGAGCAGGACCGTGCCGTCAACCGCTCCCATCGCAAGCCGGGAGCTGTCAGGTGATACCGCCAGCGCATTGATTTCAAGCTTCTGGGTCTCCAGCGTGGCCACGTATGCTCCCGTTATGGCATCCCACATCTTCACCTGGCCCCCTACTCCTCCGGAAATCACAAGGCTTCCGTCTGCCGTGTATGCCACGCTCCGGACAGTTCCGGGATTGCCGAGCGGTGCGGGAGTCGTCCAGATGGGCTGAGAGGCCGCGGGCAATACGATGCTGCTGGAGACTAGCAAGGTCGCAACAAAGAATCGATACATTTTCTATGTCTCTTCTATATCGCACAGTGGAGGCGTCCAAGGTAAGGTACCGGTCCGTAGCTGCCCAAACGGGTGTCCGACGTGCTCGCCAATTCACGCACATTTCGGTATACAGGTGCGGCTTGCCAAGGCGAAGACAGTCGATTGGGCCCTATCAGTTCGGCCCAGGCCCACGTCAATGCACTGGGCATTGCAGTTTTGCGGGGACGGGGCTCAAACGTGTGGCAGTGCCGCGATGCAATTGCCTGACAGGCAATCAGGCATGTCCGCAAGTTCCCGGCACCGAGCAACAGGAGTAGTCGGGCAACCTGCCAGCGGCCGAATGGCACCCGCAGGTTCGTCAGTAGGGCGGAAGGCTCGGCGAGGGTCGGGCCCTGTTATCCCTCACGGTCGAATACCCCAACCTCGCGGGCCCATTCCTGCCACAAGTCCTCCAGGCGCCGGGCTTCGCCCGGCAGCAGCGGCGCCAGATCGCGCAGTTCGGTCGGGTCTTCCTCAAGGTTGTAGAGCTCCCAGCTTTCGAGGCGGCGATTGCGGACCAGCTTCCAGTCGCCCTCTCGCACGGCGCGGTTGCCGATATGCTCCCAGAACAGCAGCCGCGGCTCAGCTATAGCCTCCTGCGCCGCAAAGATCTGCCGCAAGCTCATGCCCTCGGTCGGCACTGCGTCGATCCCGGTTACCTCTTGCACCGTGCTCATGAGGTCAATGACGTGACCCGGACTGTCGACTATTCGGCCCGGGCGGGCAATGCCTTGCGGCCAGTGGACAATAAAGGGCGTAGCGATGCCGCCCTCGTGCGTCCATTGCTTGTACAGGCGAAAGGGCGTATTGGATGCATTGGCCCATGCCTCCTGGTAGGCGACGTACGATCCCTGCTCTCCGGGTGCCTTTGTGGTGTCGTGCAATGCCCGTCCCTCCACGCTCTCGGCGCAGCCGCCGTTATCTGAAAGAAAGAACAGAAGCGTGTTGTCCATAGCGTCCATCGCTGCCAGCTGCTCCAGGATTCGGCCGATGCCCTGGTCCATTCGGTCCACCATGGCCGCGTATACGGCCATGCGCAGAGACCAGTCTTCCTTGTTGGAAGTGGTCGCCCAGGCGCCCAGGGCGGCGGGTCGCGGGGACAATCCGTAGCGCTCGTCGATGATGCCCAGTTCCAGCATTCGGCGGTGACGCTCCGCGCGCAGCGAGTCCCAGCCGATATCGTATCTGCCGAGATAGCGCTCGATGTCCTCCGTAGGCGCATGCAGCGGCCAGTGCGGTGCCGTATAGGCCACGTAAAGGAAGAACGGCTGCGAAGGCTGCTCCTGCGCGTGCGCATCGAGAAACTGGACCGCATAGTCCGTAAATGCGTCCGTCATGTAGAAGCCGTCTGCAGGGGGCTCCCACTGGTCATCGTCCAGAGCCATCTGCCGCACGCGCGGCTGGTCGCGGATGATTTCGTAATAGCTGCTCGCGCCGCTGATGAGGCCGAAGTAGCGGTCGAATCCCCTCCGCCGTGGCCAGTGCTCAGGTTTCTCGCCTACGTGCCACTTTCCGGACATATAGGTCCGGTATCCGGCCGGCCTAAGCGCTTCCGCGATCGTAAGGCTCTGGTCGCTCAGGTAGCCCTGGTATGGACCGGCCGTGGGGTCGCTGCCCAGTGAACTGACCATGGCTCCCATGCCGACCTGGTGCGGATACCGACCCGTAAGGAGTGCTGCCCGCGTCGGACAACACCGCCCGGCGTTGTAGAACTGGCGAAAACGCAACCCGTCTTCCGCGAGACGGTCCAGGTTCGGCGTGCCTATTTCGCCGCCGTATGCGCCGATGTCCGAGTACCCCATGTCATCAGCCAAAATGATGACGATATTGGGAGGAGCCGGGTCCTGGCAGCTGACTGTTACAAGTGCGGCAACGGTTGCAAGACAACGAAGAGTCATGGGTAAAGCTATCGCAATTGATGGAAAAGCGTGATGGTGCGATCGGAATGGCGCATACGGACCGGCCTTTGACCGAGGCCGAGGTACGCAGCGTGCTTGCCGAAGGTCTTGCAGGGGCTTCGCTGGCCGGGCGCCGCATTCTGGTCATCATTCCGGACGCGACACGAACGGCCCCTGTTCCCATGCTCTTTCGGCTGCTCAGCGACATGCTGCTGCGCGAGGCGGCGCAGCTGGACTTCATTGTGGCTCTGGGCACGCATCCGGCGCTTGGCGAGGAGGCCATTCTGCGCCTCGTCGGCATCTCGAAATCGGAACGCTCGGGTCGCTACGCCAGCGTGGGCATCTCCAATCATCGCTGGAATGAGCCCGGGCAACTTGCAACGCTTGGCACGCTGTCTGCGAGCGAAGTCTCGTTGCTTACGAAGGACAGGCTTCGCCAGGAGCTTGTAGTGACGATCAACCGCGCAGCCCTCGAGTGCGACCATATCCTGATCTGCGGTCCGGTGTTTCCGCATGAAGTGGCAGGTTTCTCTGGCGGCAACAAGTATTTTTTTCCGGGCATCAGCGGAGGCGAGATCATCAATGTTACGCACTGGCTTGGTGCCCTTCTCGGATGTCGGTCTGTCATAGGTACGCTTCACACGCCGGTTCGGGCCCTCATCGACCGGGCGGCCAGCCTCATCCCTACTCCCAGAAGCTGCGCCAGTATGGTTGTCGGCGGCAACGGCCTTGCCGGCTTGTATGTGGGCTCGCCCGAAGCTGCGTGGCTCTCCGCCGCCAGGCATTCGGGCCAGCTGCACATCAGGTGGGTAGAAGAGCCGTTTCGGCGCGCGCTGGCCGTAATACCCGAGATGTACGACGACCTCTGGACTGGCGCAAAGGGTGTATACAAGCTGGAGCCGGCAATCATGGACGGCGGAGAGATCATCCTCTATGCCCCCCACATCAGCGAGTTTTCCATTACGCACGGTGCGATGCTGGAAGAAATCGGGTTTCACGGCAGTGCGTATTTCCTGCATCATTGGGATCGCTATGGCCGGTACCCCTGGGCGGTTCTGGCACATTCCGCGCACGTTCGCGGCGAGGCTACCTACTCGCATGGGCGGGAAAGGCCGAGGATTAGAGTAACGCTGGCCAGCCGGATCTCGCGGCAGCGCTGCGAGAGCATGGGTCTTGGCTATATTGATCCGGCGCACATAGACATCGACGCGTGGCGAAGCAGGGAATCCGAAGGATTGCTGCTTGCGGAGCGCGCAGGCGAGCGATTGTACAAGCTGCGGCCAGGTGCCGTGTAACCACATGAGTGCTTCCGTTTCCAGGCGCAGCTTTCTCATGCAGTCGGCGTCAGCCGTGGCTGCCGCCTTTGCAGGCGCCTGCGGCTCCGGGCGGGCGGAGTTTCTGAGCATCGGCGTCTGCGGACCCGTGGCGGAGTACGCAGACTTCGTGTCCGCCGGCTACCGGTACATTGAGCCCTCGGTGCAGAATCTTCTGGTACCTGGCGCGCCGGAGGAGGCGTTTGCCGCCAATGCAGAAGTTACGGCATCGCTTCCCGTGCCCGTGCCGGTGGCCAACCTGTTCCTGCCGGGCTCTCTAAAGGTTGTGGGCCCTGACCTTGACATGGAGGCGGTCATGGCATACGCAGCCGCGGCCTTCAGGCGCGCACGCAGTATCGGGATAGAGCATATCGTCTTTGGCAGCGGTGGGGCGCGGTTCGTACCCGAGGGATTTCCGCATGACGAGGCTACGCGCCAATTCACGCGCGTGCTGACCGAAATGGCACCCATGGCCCAGGAGTGGGGCATAACCGTGTGCGTGGAACCGCTCCGGAGCCAGGAGACCAATTTCCTGAACACGGTGCCAGAGGCGGTTGCCGTGCTGGATCGCGTGGCACATCCGGCCGTGGGCCTTACCTTCGACATCTACCACGTAATGCAGGAAGGCAGAAACGCGGAGGACGTGCTGATCGCCGGCCGTTACACAAAGCACCTCCACGTTGCAGAGAATACGGACCGCGCTGCGCCCGGCACACACGGGGACGACTTCACGTCCTATTTTGAAGCGCTCATGTCCGTGGGCTATTCCGGACGCATATCTGTGGAATGCCGCTGGCGAAACAAGACTGCGGAACTGGCCGGGGCCTACCGGGCCCTGCAAGACCAGGTTAGCAGCGTGACGGGATGAAGACGCTCGGCCTCACAGCGCTTTGCCTCGCTATTTCAGCAGGTGCCGCGGCCCAGGATTGTCACGATATCAGTCTAGGTCAGGGCATAATGGCCGGGCGCGTGACCGAAACCGGTGCCATACTGCAGGCCCGCCTGACAGACGGAGACCGGCTGCGCGGACATGACCTTAACGGATGCGAAGGTTGGGCGCGGTGGGAAGTGGTCCAGGCGCCCGGTGCGAATGCGGGCTTTTCTACTTCGTGGCGCCGTGCCGGACCAGAGAGGGACTACATCGTGAAGACCGTCCTGGCCGGCCTCGAGCCGGGCACCCGGTACAGGTATCGCCTGTGGTACGGAGCCGATTCCCTGGACGCAATAGCCGGCCAGTGGGGCAAATTCCGGACACTCGGCGGCGCGGAAGAGTCCCGCGAGGTGCGCCTGGTCGTGGTAACTGGCATGAACTACGACCGATTCTATCGTGATCCTGGATTGCGGTACCACGGTGCCGACAGCGCGCTCGGCTTCCCTGGGCTGGAGACGATTCTCGGGCTGGAGCCGGACTACTTCGTCGGCACCGGAGATAACGTGTACTATGACGCGAGCTACCAGCCGCTGGGCGTGGCGACGGACCGTGAAGGGATCCGGCGCTGCTACCACGAACAGTTCGTGCGGCCCCGATTTCGCGAGCTGTTCCGGAATGTGCCCACCTACTGGGAAAAGGATGACCATGACTACCGGTACAACGATTGCGACAATACCGGCGACAGGCTGCCGCTGCCGCGGCTTGGCAGAGAAATGTTTCTGGAGCAGCTACCGGTCTCGCCAGATTCGATAACCTACGGCACGTACCGGATTTCCCGGGACCTGCAGATCTGGCTCGTCGAGGGACGGGATTACCGCAGCCCCAATACCATGCCGGACGGGCCCGGCAAGACCATCTGGGGCAAGACGCAGCGCGATTGGCTCATGCGGACGCTCAGGGAGAGTGACGCCACCTTCCGCGTGCTGATTTCACCGACGCCCATGATCGGCCCAGACGATGCCTACAAGCGGGACAACCATGCCAATCTTCAGGGATTCCAGTACGAGCGGGACGAATTCTTCGCGTTTCTGGCGGAGGAGGACCTGGCGCGCAACTTTTACATAGTCTGCGGGGATCGCCACTGGCAGTACCACTCCATACACCCGAGCGGCCTTGAGGAATTCTCCTCGGGTGCGCTCGTGGATGCCAATTCCCGTGTGGGACGCATGCCGGGCGATCCGCTTTCCACGGATCCGGATGCGACTATCCGGCAACCGTATGTCATGCAGGAAGCATCGGGTGGATTCCTGCAGATGCGCGTTGTTCCGGGCGCCGAGCCGCGCATCTATTTCGAATTCTTTGACGAACGGGGAATACCCCTATACGATACTTTCAGATCTGGCAACTGAGTACTCATGAAGGAGAGGGTCGGATTTATTGGACTGGGAATAATGGGAAGCGGCATGGCCCGCAACCTGCTCGGATCCGGGTTCGAGCTAATCGTCTGGAACCGGACGCGCCGGCGCATGGCGCCGCTCGTGGAAGAGGGGGCCATGCCCGCTGCCAGCGTCGAGGACCTGGCTTCGCGATCGTCCATCGTCGTAACGTGCGTCAGCGACACGCCTGACGTGGAGGAAATTGTGCTGGGGGAAGGGGGTGTGCGCTGCGGCGCACGTCCTGGCGCGCTGCTCATCGATACGAGTACGATCAGCCCAGTGCGCACACGCGAGATTTCAGCCAGTCTCGCTGAAAGGGGAATCCACATGCTTGACGCACCCATAAGCGGAGGAAGTGAAGGAGCCGCCAACGGCACCCTCAGCATCATGGTCGGAGGTGACGGCGCGCAGTTTGCCAGGGCGTTGCCGGTGCTGAAGGCGATGGGGCGCACGGTAACGCACGTGGGCGGCCCGGGGGCAGGGCAGACCGTCAAGCTGGTAAACCAGATCCTGGTAGTAGGCACGATGCTGGCCGTGGGTGAAGCCCTTGTATTTGCCGAAGCGGGCGGGCTCGACCTTGGCGCAACGCTTTCGGCGGTGGAAGGCGGCGCGGCCGGCAGCTGGATGCTCTCCAACAGGGGCTCCCAGGCCATCGTGCGAGATTTCAGGCCAGGGTTCACCATCGATCTGCAGCAAAAGGACCTGCGACTGGTGCTCGAAACGGCCGACGCGCACGGCGTCCCGGTGCCTGCCACGGCCCTGTGCTTTCAGCTTTACCGCACGCTGCAGCGGCGGGGTCTCGGCGACGAGGGCAATCACGCCCTCGTCAAGGCGCTGGAGCACCTCGCGGGCATTGAGGTCGGATCCGGCTAGATGCATTCGTCCCTGTCACGGCTATACGTTGGCACCTACACGCGGCGCGAGGATCACGTCGACGGACGAGGCGAAGGGATTTACTGCTTTGAGCTGGATGAAAGCACGGGCCAGCTCACACGGCGACACGTACAGCGCGGCATAGTCAACCCGTCGTTCGTCGTGATGGCCAAAGGCGTGCTCTATGCGGCGAGCGAAATTGCCGATCCGAATACCGGCGGCTGGGTCTATGCCTACGAAGTGAAACGCCCGACGGGCCGGCTTTCGCCGCGGGGCCGCCAGCCCTCGCTGGGCGCGGCACCCTGCCATCTGAGTATTGCCGCAGGCCATGTCCTGGTAGCAAACTATCTCGGCGGATCCGTGACCGTGCTTCCCGTGGATGCGGACGGCGGACTGGGACCCGCTACGGACCACGTTGCGCACGCGGGCCGCAGCGTACATGCCGAGCGCCAGCAAGCGCCGCATCCGCATGCGGCTGTGGCTGACCGGGACGGGGGGCATGTCCTGGTGCCGGACCTGGGTACGGATGAAATAGTGGCGTACCGACTTGACGGCGCATCTGGCACGCTAAAGCGCTCGGGTGCGGTTCGATTGCACGCAGGCGCGGGTCCGCGCCACATAGCGCTCGATCGCGCAGGACGGCGCGCCTATCTCATGGCTGAACTGGACTCGACGGTGACCGAGTTTTCATACGCCAGCGGCAGGCTTACGCCGCTGGAGACGCTCTGCGCACTGCCTGCGGCCTTTGAAGGCACACCGTCAGGGGCCGATATCCATGTCGGAGGCTCAGGGCGCTTCCTATACGCCTCTCTCCGCGGCCCGGCATGCATAGCCGTGCTTCGAATCGGCAAGAGTGGTCTGCAGCTGCTGGATCACTCTTCAACACGCGGGAGGACTCCCCGCAATTTTGGAATCCATCCGTCAGGCAGGTGGCTGGTCGCGGCCAACCAGGACTCGGGCTCGCTGGAGGTATTCGGTATTGACAGCGAAACAGGACTGCTGTCCCATTCCGGATACTCGGCCGATGTGCCCAGCCCCGCTTGCATTGCCTTCGGATAGCCGGTGCGCGGGCCGGCCGGCTCAATCCGGCCGCGGGTGCAAAGCGGCATTGGTAACTGGCTACTCTGTACCGTAGCTTGCAACTCTGTCGGTGCGACAATACATATCCAAGAGCAGAAAAGACCCATGGCCCGATTTATTCGCAGGCCCCTGACACGGCGCGACTTCCTGAAGGCATCCGGTGGCACGCTGGTCGCGGCGGGGCTTGCCGGATGCGGCCCCGAAAGCGGAGAGCCGGAAGGCGAAATGGCCGCTGAGGCCGCGGATGAGGCGAACGCCGCTGTTCCGGTTGGCGTGCAGCTCTACTGCTTCCGCCACCTCCTTGAAGAGGATTTCCCGGGGACGCTGGCCGAAGTGGCGACGCTTGGCTACGACGGCGTCGAATTTGCCGGCTATTACGACTACTCTGCAGCCGAATTGCGTTCCATGCTGGATGGGCACGGACTGCGTGTTGCGGGGGCCCACGTGGGGCTTCCCATGCTTCTGGGCGACGAACTGCAGCGATCCATCGATTATCACGGAGAGCTTGGAAACCCCAACCTGATAGTGCCCGCCATTGGCGAGGACAGGCGCACGGGCATGGACGTGCTCATGCGCACGGCAGACGAGCTTACAGCGATCCAGGAGGCGCTTCGTCCGCATGGCATGCGTACCGGGTACCACTGCCACGCATACAGTTTCAACCAGTTGGTGGAAGGTCAGACCATCTGGGATATACTTGCTGACAACACGCCGGACGACGTGATCCTGCAGCTGGATACGGGAAATGCGGCGAACGGGGGCGCCGACGTACTGGACGTGATCAAGGGCGATCCGGGCCGGATCAATTCCATGCACGTCAAGCCCTACACGCATGGAGCGGAGCATCCTTTTGAACCATTCGTCGGGGATGACAGCCTGCCGTGGGAGCAAATATTCGCTCTCAGCGAGTCGGAGGGAGGCATCGAATGGTATGTGGTGGAGTACGAGGACGAATCCCATCCGCCGCTTGAGGCCCTGAGGACCAACCGGGAACGGGTTCGTGGATTCGGCAGATAGCGGCATGCGCTCCATTGGCGCTGCGGTAGCCGGGACAGGCTTTATTGGTCCGGTCCACGTCGAGGCACTAAAGCGCGTCGGCATTCGGGTAACGGGAATCCTCGGCAGCCGGCCGGAAAAGTCCGAAGCGGCCTGCAAGGCCCTGGGCCTGCCGCGAGCCTACGAAAGTCTTGAGGACGTGCTAGATGATGCGACGGTGGATGCCGTTCATCTGGCGGTTCCGAACGTACTGCATTTCGGCATGGCACGGCGTACGCTACTGGCCGGCAAGCACGTCATGTGCGAGAAACCGCTGGCCATGCATGCCGAGGAGGCAGCGGAACTGGTGGACCTGGCCCGCACCATGGGACTGCACGCGGGCGTCTGTTACAATATTCGGTTTTACCCTGTCAATCTGGAGCTTCGCGAGCGAATCCGCGGAGGCAGCCTCGGCAGGGTCTTCTCCGTCGTTGGCCGATACGTCCAGGATTGGCTGCTGTATGAAACGGACTACAACTGGCGCGTGCTGGCGGAAGAAGGAGGGGCCTTGAGGGCCGTTTCCGACATTGGTACGCACTGGATGGATCTTGTGCTTTCCATAACCGGGCTTCGCGTTGAGGCAGTATTTGCCGACCTGCGGACCGTGCATCCCATCCGGCGAAGACCGGAAGGGGAAATCGCGACGTTTACCGGCAAACAGGCGCGAGCTACGGTGCTCCAGCCCGTGCCCGTTGCAACAGAAGATGCCGGGTGCGTGCTGCTGCGATTCGAAGGCGGGGCGCAGGGCGTGCTTTTCGTGTCACAGGTTACGGCCGGGCGCAAGAACACGCTCCGGTACGAGATAGCAGCCTCTGGCGGTGCGGCGGCCTGGAACAGTGAAAGGCCGAATGACCTCTGGCTTGGCCGGCGCGACGGGCCAAGCGAAATGCTCGTGCGCGACCCTGCCCAGCTGGGCGCCCTCGCGAGTGGTTATTCCGACTATCCCGGCGGTCACAACGAGGGCTTCCCGGACACCTTCAAACAGTGCTTCCGCGCATTTTACCAGGCCATAGACTCGGGTGCTGCCCCGGATGAGGTGCAGTACCCCACGTTCGAGGAAGGCCACCACGAGATACAACTGTGTGACGCTATCCTGCAAAGCCACCGGGAGGAGCGCTGGGTCGCTCTCTGATTGCAGGCCTTTACCACCTGTCCGGCATTCGGACACCAAACCGGAAGTGCCATGAAAGCCCCGTTTTTTTTGTTTACCCTTTTTCTCGGCGTTATCCTCGCCGTGCACCTGGCCATGAATGGAAAGGTAGGCGCGGCAATTGGCAATACGCCGGTTGCAAACGCCGTATTCTGGCTCATCGGAGCGGCGACCGCCGTCATTATCGGCCTCTTCGGCTGGAAACAGGGTGCGTTGGCACCACTGGCGGATGTCAATCCGCTGCTGCTGACGGCGGGAGCGCTCGGCGCCATGCTCGTATTCGCTATCGCCTTCCTGATTCCGAAAGTGGGCGCGGGAGCACTCTTTATTTCGCTGCTCGCCGGGCAGGTCATAACCGGGATGGTTCTGTCCCATTACGGGTGGCTCGGCTCCGAGGTGCATCCCATTTCGCTGATCAAGACCCTGGGTGTCGCGCTGATGATCGGGGGTGCGGCTATCGTAACGTTTATGGACTAGGCAATCCGGTACACGAAAAGTCATGCAAAAGCAGAAGCTCGGCAAGACTTCGGTTGAAGTCAGCGCATTGTGCTACGGCACGGATCTGATAGGCAGCCGCATTGACGAAGCGGATTCATTCGGTCTGCTGGATCTCTTTGCGGAGCACGGAGGAACGTTCATTGATACGGGAAACTTCTATGCCAGCTGGTATCCCGGATGTGTGGGCGGAGAAAGCGAGTCCACGATTGGCCGGTGGATGGCCTCGCGAGGCAACAGGGACAGGATGGTCATCTCAACCAAGCTGGCGTTCGATTATCCGGGGTGTGCCGGTGGCCTCAGCGCCGGTGAAATAGAGCGCGAGTGCGAAAAGAGCCTGCGGCGATTGCAGACCGATCGCATCGATGTCTACTACGCGCACCGCGACGATTTCGATACTCCGCTAGAGGAGACCATGGAAGCGTTTCACCGCCTTGTGAAGGCCGGGAAGGTGCGTGCCCTGGGAGCCAGCAACCTGTGGCTTTGGCGAGTGGCGGAGGCCAACGCCCTGAGCGTGCTCCGGGGCTGGACCGCGTACAGTGTGGTAGAGCAGCGCTACACGTATCTCCGCCCGCGCCACGGCGCAGACTTTGGACCGCAGATTTACGTGACGGAGGACATGAAGCGCTATTGCCGCCACCATGGCATGACGCTGATTGCCTACTCGATACTATTGCAGGGAGCCTACACCCGTAGCGACCGGCCCGTCCCTGCCCAGTTTGCCGGCCCGGAATCAGACGAGCGCCTGGCCGCACTTCAGAGCGTGGCCGGCGAGGTGGGCGCAACGCCCAACCAGGTTGTCATTGCCTGGATGCGGCAGAGCAGTCCGGCGGTGCTGCCCATAATGGCCGGAAGCACGCCGGACCAGGTAAGGGAGAACATCGGGGCGCTGAATGTTCAGCTCTCGGAGAGTCATATGGACCTTCTTACGCGAGCCGGTGACCCCGACGTCAAGAAGGCGTGGCTTCGGTAGCGAAGCGCCGCCACAAACCAGCAGAATCATGCCCAGGAAAGCCTACAGCAAACTGACGATCCTTGCCGCATTCCTTCTCACGCCGGGCTTGGTCCTGGCCCAGTCAAGGGAGACCATATTTATTCCCGTCAAGATTGACGGCCCGGTCCATGATCCGCTGCAAAACAGCTACTGGTTCGGTCCGTTTTCCGAAACCGCGTCCGTGGCGGACTTCGACAACGACGGAGACCTCGACATCGCCGCCGGCAAGAACTGGTACGAGGCGCCACTCTGGATCAAGCACAGCAACTATCGCCCGGGAGCCGATGTCAACGGTCCGGAAACGGAAAGCAACAGCGAGTTCGCGCTCGACGTGGACGGCGACGGATGGGAGGATGTGGTGAGTTCGGGCT
Source organism: Rhodothermales bacterium (assembly GCA_965207385.1). Taxonomy (GTDB): domain Bacteria; phylum Bacteroidota; class Rhodothermia; order Rhodothermales; family Bin80; genus CAZXEU01. Next base: position 338,626 of record CBDBLZ010000021.1, on the reverse strand, counting down.
GGATGTTCATGAAAGGAGCCTACTGGTACCGCAATCCCGGGCGCGCGACCAAGCCCGGTGAGCAGTGGGAGTCGCACAAGATTCACCAGGCCTTCAACATGGAAGGGGTTGTCCATGGCGACATAGACGGCGACGGCGACGAGGACATTCTTGTCAATCACTGGAGCCTTGTCGAAGGGCAGGGTATGACCTGGCTGGAACACCTGGACGAGGCCCCGTGGTGGCGTGAGCATATCGTGGGCACCGACGGCGACACGCACGGCAACGCGCTGGGGGACGTGAACATGGACGGCAGGCTCGATATCGTCACGGGGCAGGGCTGGTACGAGCAGCCCGAGGACGATCCGTCGGGGCCATGGCCGTTTCATGCGGACTGGGATTTCCGGTCCGCGCTGTCGGAGAACGCCACCTCCACCGCGCATCCGAACATCGTGCATGACGTGAACGAGGACGGACTGAACGATGTCATTCTCGGCAGCGCCCACGCATACGGTCTTGCGTGGTATAAGCAGGGCGTGGACGCAGAGGGCAAGCGCTCCTTTACGCGGCACTGGATCGAGACGGACTACAGCGTTTTTCACACGCTGGCGCTTGGAGATCTCAATGGTGACGGCAAGGACGACCTGGTTGCCGGCAAGCGGCTGTTTGCGCACTACGGCGGAGATGTGGGCGTGGGAGATCCGTCCTTCGTCTTCTGGTACGACATCAAGGGAGGCGAATTCGAGCGCCACATCCTGTCCTTTAACCACGTGCCGTACTACCCGGACGAGGGGCAAGTGAGTCCGCCGCCAAACAACGTGGTCGGCGTCGGCATGAAGATCAATGTGAAGGACATGGACAAGGACGGGCGCAATGACGTGGTTCTGGCAGGCAAGACCGGGCTCTATGTGTTCTACAACCAGGGGAATCCGCCTAAGCCCAAGTACGCGAACGCCCTTCCGCCCTACTACACGTATCCGACCTGGCGCGAGTGGCCCCGATACCGGACGCTTTTCAATGGCCAGGACTTTGAAGGCTGGAAAGTGCCGGAAGGCGACGGGGGACACTGGAAGGTTGCCAATTACATGATAGACTACGACGCGCTGAGCGAGGCCGAGGACAAGAACCTGTGGACGGAAGAGGACTTCGGTGACTTCCAGCTGCACGTCGACTGGCGATTCAAGGGAGCTTCCGGCATGTACGATATGCCCACCATCCTGCCCGACGGCTCGTACGAGACGGATGAAGCGGGCAATACCATTACGACGCCTACGCCCAACTCGGATTCGGGTATCTTCCTGCGCGGCACGACGCAGCAGGTCAACCTCTGGAACTGGAGTGTGGGATCAGGAGAGCTGTGGGGCGTGCGCACCGATCCGAATGCCACGGCCGAGCAGCGGGCGGATGCCGTACCGAGCATGCGGGCCGACAACCCGATCGGGGAGTGGAATTCGATGGACATCACGCTGATCGGCAACCGCATATCCGTCATGCTTAACGGGCACTGGGTAATCGAGGATGCCGAGATTCCGGGTTTGCCCGAGCGCGGTCCGATTGCCCTGCAGCACCACGGTGGCTGGGACGAGGAAGCCGACGCCTACAATCCCACCTCCAGTAACATCCAGTTCCGCAATATCTGGATTCGTCCGCTGGATGAGCCGCTCGCCGTGGAGGATCCTGCGCTGGGCTCAGACGGCTGGCAGACGCTGTTCAACGGCCAGGACCTTTCGGGTTGGCTAACGGGCGAGAACAACAAGTTTGTTGTGGAGTCCGGCGAGTTGACCGTCAGGCGCGAGAACCCGGACGGCCAGGAACACAATCTGGATTACCTGTGGACAGAGGAACGCTACGGTGACTTTATTCTGGAACTGGAGTTCAAGGTGGTAGAAGGCACCAACAGCGGGGTGTTCTTCCGCACAGATGACATCATGGATCCGGTATATACGGGTCTCGAAGTTCAGGTGGCCAACTCCTATGGCCAGTACGGCACAAGCCGCACGCGCACCGCGGGGGCGGTGTACGATCTAATGGCCCCTTCGAAGAATGCCGTGAACAAACCGGGCCAGTGGAATACCTATCGGCTTACGTGCAAGGGCAGCCGGGTGCAGGTTCAGCTAAACGGTGAAGATGTCGTGGAAATGGATCTTGCGCGGTGGCGAAGCCCGCATCAGAACCCGGATGGTTCCTGGAACAAGTTTCCGACACCCGGAGCCGCTTTCAGCCGCGAAGGCCACATCGGCTTGCAGGATCACGGCCAGCCCGTCTGGTATCGCAATATTCGCGTTAAGCGGCTGTAGCGCATGGGGATGCAGGTGCCAGGGCGCTGCGCACGTATTCTGATTGCAATCTCGGCCGGGGCCGCGCTCGTTGTGCAGGCCGGTGCGCAGGATTACAGTATTCTGGTGTTCTCCGGGACCGAGGGCTACCGGCATGCTTCCATAGAGACCGGCATCCAGGCGCTGCGTGAGATTGGCGCCGAGCACGGTTTTCGCGTGACAGCCACCGAGGATGCTTCTTACTTCGCGCACGACTCCCTGCAGGCGTACGCGGCCGTAGTTTTCCTGAACACGTCCGGCGACGTGCTGAGCAGGCAGCAGGAGCTGGCGTTTGAACGGTATGTCGGGCAGGGCGGAGGATTTGTGGGGATTCACGGCGCTGCTGCCACCGAGTACGACTGGCCGTGGTATAATGACCTGGTGGGGGCCTTCTTTGACTCCCACCCCGACGTGCAGCCGGCGGAAGTACTTGTAACGGACCGCCGGCATCCCGCCACGGTATCGCTGCCCCTGCGCTGGGAGCGCACCGATGAATGGTACAATTTTCGGACGAATCCGCGGCCCGATGTCCATGTCGTTGCCGCGGTGGCAGAGCACTCGTACGAGGGTGGCACCATGGGGCACGACCATCCCATAGCCTGGGCGCATGAGGACCTTGGAGGGCGCGCGTTCTATACAGGACTCGGACACACGGAGGAAAGCTACAGCGAGCCCCACATGAGGGCGCATCTGGCTGGCGCGATTGAATGGGCAGCGGGCCGCCGCAATGCGGATGTCATGGCTACCAGGGCAGCGGGCTTTCAGGAGGTTGTGCTGACGGGCGCACTAACCGATCCCATGGAGATCGCCATTGCAGGCGACGGGCGCGTGTTTATTGTCGAATGGGCGGGAGCCATCAAGATCTGGGAGCCCGAAACGGGCCAGGCCCGCGTAATCGGCTGGTTGCCGGTGGAGAAAAATATCGAGGATGGGCTTTTGGGGCTGGCCCTTGATCCCGATTTCATGGCCAATGGCTGGCTCTACATCTATTACTCGCCGGTTACGGACGGAGCCAAGTTCAACCGGCTGTCACGATTCGAATATGACGGCCGCCTGCTCGTCATGGAAAGCGAGATTGCGATGCTGGAGATACCCGTGCAGCGCGTTCAGTGTTGCCATTCGGGAGGCTCCGTACAGTTTGACAGGGACGGCCTGCTCTATCTGTCCACGGGCGACAATTCGGGAGGGCCGCGCGATCACAAGGAGGAGGCCGTCAGGCGCATGGCCGATCACGGCCGCACCTCCGCCAATACCAATGATCTTCGGGGCAAGATTCTGCGCATTCGCCCCGAAGCGGACGGTTCGTATTCCATCCCGGAAGGCAATCTGTTCAAGGCTGATTCCCTGCACAGGGGAGAGATCTTCACCATGGGTCACCGCAATCCGTTCAGGATTTCGGTGGACAACGCCACCGGGTGGGTTTACTGGGGCGATGTCGGGCCGGGCAACGGCAACGGGGTGGATGAATTCAACCAGGCAAGGGGGCCGGGATTCTTCGGATGGCCGCTGTTTACCGGCTACAACGAGCCGTACGACCTGTATTACGTCTACGGCGAAGAGGACATGACGCCGTATATCGATCCCGCCGCGCCCGTCAACGCTTCACCGTACAATACCGGGGCGCGGGACCTGCCCGCCGCGCAGCCCGCGTGGATTCCCTACTTCTACGGAACGTCCGAGGAGTTTCCCGAGCTTGGAGCCGGCGGGCTCAATCCCATGGCCGGTCCCGTGTTTCATTATGACGCGTCGACAGCGCACGAGCACGCCTTTCCGCCGTACTACGACAACAAGGTCATGATCTACGAGTGGATGCGAAACTGGGTACAGGTGGTGACGGTGGACGAGCGAGGCGATATAGTAAAGATCGATCCCTTTCTGCCAGGCCTTGACTACATCAGCCCCATGGATATCGAAGTCGGCCCGCACGGGCGGCTGTACATCCTGGAATGGGGAGACGAATTCTGGGGAAGCAATCCCAACGCGCAACTGGTCCGCCTGGATTACTACGGGAGTCGCGAGCAGCCGGCGCCGGTGGCTCTATCCGGCGCCGTGACCGGCGCGCTGCGCCTGGTTTGGCCGCCCGACGGAGGTATCTTTGTTTTTGATGCCGCGGCGCGCTACCAGGTTGACGTGCATGACAGGGCGCGCTCGGATGAGGTCACCGTGCAGACCTACACGGGCTTCGACACTTCGCCGATCCCGCTGGAGTCCTTTATGGGACCGGAAGGCGAATTCGTGATATCGCGGCGCTTTACCCACACGCCGGACGTGCACTACGCCGACCGGTTTGCCGAAGTGGAGGCCTGCCTGCCCGGTTCCGGATGTGACAGCGTTCGGCTGCAGCCAAGCCTCAAGGAAGCCGAACACGTATACGAGAGCCGTGGCACAAGGCGCACAACCTATTCGGCCCGCCCTGCAAGCGAGCACTGGGGAGGCACCGCGCTTTCGGCCATGCAGCTGGAGGACAGCTCCCGCCTTGCGTACAGACCGGTCAATCTGCACGGGATCAATTCCATTACCTTGCGCTTTCGCTTGCATGCTCCCGGAGACGTGCGAATCGTTACCGGGGAAGGCCAGGAGCTGGCTACATTGCAGCTTAGCGAAAATACGGGAGAGGCTGCCGTCCCGCGTCAGGCCGGCTACGCGGCGGGTGTCCCGCGAGATGCTTCCGGCATGGGACTGCTGAAAAAGGACGCCTATGAAAACTGGCGCGATATTACTGTGGATATTGCCGATCCGGGAAAGACAATCGAGCTTGTACTCGACTTCGCAACCGATCACGACAATGTTTTCCTGGAGCTGGACTGGTTGCGGTTCAACGGCCAGGGCATCAAGAACCCGTAACATACCCTGAGGGAAGCCATGACAACGCAGCACGTATCTCGCCGCTCATTTCTCAAGCATACGGCATTTGCCGCGGCAGGCATCGGCCTGGCTCGCGCGGCATGGACCAGGCCACGGCCCGACGAACTGTTCAAGATCTCGCTGGCGCAGTGGTCCATGTACCGCTCCATATTTGCCGGCCAAACGGATCCGCTTGATTTTGCCCGCATAGCGGCGGAAAACGACATCTTCGGCATCGAGTACGTGAACCAGTTCTACAAGGGCAAGGCAGAGGACATGGATTACCTTCGCGAGATGAAGACGCGCGCCGATGGAGAGGGAGTAGAGAGCGTGCTCATCATGTGCGACGCGGAGGGCAATCTGGGCGACCCCGACGCGGACAAGCGTCGACAGGCCGTGGAGAACCACTACAAGTGGGTCACGGCCGCAGCTTTCCTGGGCTGCCATTCGATTCGCGTCAATGGTTACAGCGAAGGAACTGCGGAGGAGCAGATGAAGCTCGTTGCGGACGGCCTAAACCAGCTCTGCGAGTTTGGTGATGAGCATGACCAGCACGTGATCATTGAAAATCATGGTGGCTATTCCAGCGACGGCAAGTGGCTCCGGAGCGTCATCGAAATGGCGGACCATCCGCGTGCGGGGACGCTGCCGGATTTCGGCAACTTTCGCATCAGTGAAGAAAGGACATACGACTCCTACAGGGGCGTCGAGGAGCTGATGCCCTATGCCACGGGCGTAAGTGTCAAGCCGATGGTATTTGATGACCACGGCAATGCGAGCCCCCTGGACTACGTCCGGATGCTGCGCATTGTGCTCGATGCAGGCTACAACGGATACTGCGGCGTCGAACACGGTCCGAGGGACAGGGAAATCGAAGGCATCGTCGAGGTGCGCGACGCGCTTATAGCGGCACGCACGGAACTCGCGGCCGAGGACGGGTAGCTGCTACTGGTCACAGCGCGACCAGGGGTACGGCGAACCGGCGGAGTTGCCGCTGGGAGAGACTCCCTGTCCGGGTGCGGGGCCCGAGGTTTGGCAGGGCGGCCAGTTTTCGCTGTTCCACCCACGCGCCCGCGTGGCGTGAAGGCCGCCTACGGCCTCGTCGGTGCGAGGTGTGCCCCGCATAGCGCCCGGGCTGGCGCGAAGGGCTTCCAGGCAGGAGGCCGGCTCCATCCGCAAAGCTGCAGCCCAAAGGGCCGTCGGCGATGTTGTGGTCAGGCGGGTGCGCAGTTGGCGCGGGGATCCGGGGGCGGCTTCAGCCGGCAGCAAGTGTGTCCTTGTCGGCATCCCAGCGCACGACACCCTGACGGTCCAGCGCGATATTGATCATGTGCGCGCAGGAAGCCGCGTGATGGCCTACCGTAGCGTCTTCGCGAGTGGGAACGCCTTCGCGCACCGCATGGAAGAACTCCGCCAGGTGAGCCATGATATCCGACTCCCCTTCCGCCTCGTAGATTTCCCGCGGCGCGAGAGCGCGCGCCTCGCGGGAGCGCGGCAGCTCCGCATGGCGGATGTCCGGATCTTCGTAGTAGGCCCTTGCCAAGTCCTCCGGCCAGCTGTCCACGATCCAGCCGTTGCTTTCGTTGACATGCTCCGGTATGAAGGTCAGCGTCCTGCCCAGTATGAGCGAGCCCTCGGTTCCCAGGAAGCGTATGCCGCCCGCTGCGCCGCCCTGGTTGCTGAAGGTGCCGCTCAAGCTGACGAGAAATCCCTCGGGATACTTCAAGGATGCATTGATGGTATCGGGAACATCCCTGGAGTGCTTCCACCTGTAGAGCCCGCCCATTGCAATGGCGCTCTCCGGCATGGGCGCGCCCATAACGAAGTTTATGGTTGTGCACGTATGGACATACAGGTCCGTGGACATGCCGCCGGAATAATCCTGGTAGCACCGCCAGCGAAAAAAGCGCTCCGGGCTATACGGCAGCTTCGGCGCGGTACCTAGGAAGAGCTCCCAGTCAACGGTTTCCGGCGAGGCATCCGGCGGGATGGGGTATATCCAGGCACCGGAGGCGGTATTGCGGTTCATGGCGGCGCGCACCATGGTTACCTGGCCGATCTTTCCGGCCGTGATCATTTGCCGTGCCTGCTGCGCGAGCGCTCCGCTGGGACCGGGGCTTCCGACCTGCACGGCGACTCCGCTCTGGCGCTGTGCATCGATGATGCCGAGGCCCTCGTCAATGGAGTATGTCATCGGCTTTTCGATGTAGGCATGCTTGCCCGCATTCAGAGCATCGACGCTGTGCCTGTAGTGCCAGTGGTCGGGAGTCGAAATCACCACCGCGTCGATATCGGACCGGTCGATGATTTCGCGGTAGTCGCTATAGGCCTGGGCGCGCCCGCCGGTTCGGGCGATGGCGCGGCTGACCCTGCCCTTGTAGGCGTCGCAGACGGCCACGATTTCGGCCTCGGGGAACGCTCTCAGGGCCTCTATGAGCTGGTGCGCACGGGCACCTACTCCGATGAAGCCGAGTGTGATGCGTTCGCTCGGTGGTACCGCTCTGGCAGCGGCAGCGTCCGTACGGGCTCCCATGCCCAAGGCAGCGGTACCCAGGGCGCCCATTCGCATGAAGTCTCTTCGGCTAACGGTAATGTGCTGGGGCATGAGGCATCTGGCCGGAATGTGGAACAGGATGTCAATTGATGATGGGCGTAAGCACGAGGTTGCGATAGAGAACGCGTCCGTGGTCGCCCTGAAGGTAGATGGGTCCGGGCGAAAACTCGTCTGCCGTAAGCGCTCCACCCGTTACGCCGAGAACGGGCTGATTGTCAATGATCTTGGTGCCATTCAGGACGACGGTCAGGTGGCGCTTGTACAGCGTCATGTCCATGGTCTGCCATTCGCCGGCCGGCTTCTCGACCGTGGCGCTCGGGGCAATGCGGCTGTAGAGACCTCCCATATTGTGAGAGTCCGCCTCGCTCCCGTAGCTGTCCACGACCTGGACTTCGTAGATGCCGCGCAGGTAGACGCCGCTGTTGCTGCCTTCCGGCACATTGACATCAAGCGTCAGCCGGAAGTCCTCGAAGGTGGCATCGGTGCGCAGGTTGCCATACGAGACATGCTCTTCGCCTTCCGGCTGCACGGGATTGTTGATCAGGATCCCGTCTTCGACCATGAAACCGTTCTTCCGGTCGGGATTGACCAGGGACCAGCCGGCAAGGTCCTTGCCGTTAAAGAGCTCCACGCGTTCTCCGTACGTAATCTGCGACATATCGGGCGTGGGAGGCAGATCGGGGATGCGCTCGCCGCTGAATTCCAGCACGCGCTTGCCCATGCCGCTGCGGCTTGGAAATACCGCTGTTCCGCTGAGATCCGCGCCGTCCACCGTGAGCTCAAGCGTATTTGTGATAGTGTGCGTGCGACCTGCTCCCCGATTTACGGAGTTTGTCCTAGTAACAGTCAGCACACCGTCTGAAATGTTGGCGCTGGCCACGGGCACGACGCTACCGCCATACCAGAGAAGCGACGCATCCAGATAGCCTTGGTCGTCATGGACTTCGAGCCAGCCCGCTCCACCGGGCAGGTAGAGGGCCCACCGGCCCATGAATGCATTGGCGTCGTCCTGCGCAGCCACCCGTCCCGTCAAGGGCAGGGAGAACAGGAGGCAGGGTATCAGCAGATTGCGTGTTTTCATGTGTCTGGGATTCCGGTTTGTAGGAAAGCAAGCTACAAACCGATCAAGCCTTGGGCAAGTTGCGGATGGGGGACGAGCGCGCCGGGTCAAGAGCATCCCGATGGACACCGTAGCGGGTGCTACGTGGCACCGTGCCTGGCGCTACGGCTTGCAGGCTTCGCAGTGTAGTACGTGCCGTGAAGGAGGGCTCCATTCAGTGAAAGGGCCTGTCCGGAACCCCATTCGTCCCTAACCCGGTGCTCGGTTCCGAGGCCGACCCCTTGGGAATGCTTGGCAGGCAAGGAACCGAAACGGCCCAGGACAGCCAGCACGCCGGTTGCGGACGGCCTGCCTCTCCGGAGTGGTCGGGAAAGCATGTGGGAGCCGACAAGGGCTCCCCAGTGCTCTGCCAGGAGATGAGGGGCGCCGAACATCTGAATCTCGCTGACCCACGGCCCGTGGGCGAAAGCAACGCCGCACTGCTGCGGGAGGGGGCCCATGGAGACCAATTCCTGCCGCGCCTGTAGGCGCACTGGACTACGGCTGAATGCTTGCGAGGCGTCGGATACCGCGCGGGTCGCGGATGCCACGTCCACATCTTCGAGCACGGTGTCGACGGCCTCCCAGACAGCGCGCTGATCGGAGAAACGGGAGCCCTCCCTGCGAACGGATTCCGACACGGATTCCTGCACGCGATGCCGCACGTTCTGCGGGGCGAAATCTGCGCCGCGACGGTAGGCACGCCTTCTGCCCCAGCGGCCGGCCTCTACGCAGGAAACGGGAATCTTGAGCGTCGTGCCCGGTGCAATCAGAACCGTTACGTTAACCGTGCGGTTCTGCAATCCGCCCTCGAATTGCTCGCCCTCCACGATCAGGACGGGCAGCTTGTCCGGATTGTGAACAGACAGCGTCGGCACGGAGGCGCGGGCCAGCTCTTCGATGATCAGTTTGGACGCCCGGCCTGTCGCGATCTCTGGCAAGCCGTTCGCGTGCAGGTACAGCGGGAAAAAAGAAGTTCCAAGCCTCGTGACCGGGCGTCCAACCGAGACCGTTTCGAGGTGGGGGATGCTCCTTGTTTCAGTCATTGCATGGTCCTCACAAAAGTGAATGGAAAGCGACGAAGAGTTATTGTATCTTTGAATATAACATATTATTGTCATTAAGTCAATAACGGGTTGGAATTTCCAAGATGAACACAGGCGCACCGAAACTTGCCAGCATGCGCGCGTTGCTGCAGCGACACGTGGCGTGCCCGGGTACGCGGGAGGGTGGTTTCGCTGGGCGGGTTACCCACCACATTAGCCGTGGAGCGACCCTTGATAGTGAGCTTGCTGACGTGCTTCTTTCAGCGGGCGTACGGGCCGGGCTCCATGCCCACCCGACCGGGTGCCCAGACCACGTCTGAGCATCGGCTACCTATTTGGTGCCGCCTCGTGCACGGGTATTCCACCTGCGCGCCCGGACGTATATTCTGAAGGCCCCCATCCGGAATCCGGCTACAGCATGCCAGAAGGAGAACTCAGCAACTACGACCCGGCCTCCTACCCTCCGGTAGCGGTCACGGTGGATCTGGTGCTGTTTGCCATTGAGGACGAGGCGCTCCAGGTGCTGCTGATTGAGCGCGGCGTAGATCCCTTCATGGGGGCCTGGGCGCTGCCCGGAGGATTCCTGCTGCCAGGAGAGGACCTACGGGCCGCAGCCGGACGTGAGCTGGAGGAGGAGACAGGCATCGAGGCGTCGGCGGTCTACATGGAGCAGCTGCATTCCTACGGCGCGCCCGAGAGAGATCCCCGCATGAGGGTGGTTACGGTGGTCTACTGGGCAGCCTGCGCGCTGCTTCCGCGCCCCGTCGGCGGAAGCGACGCTGCATCGGCTGCGCTTGTGCCCATGGCTTCGATAAGGGGCAGGGACTTCCAGCTGGCATTCGACCACAAGCGGATTGTTCTGGATGCCTGCGAGCGTCTGCAGTCCCGGCTTGAGACCACTCCCGTGGCGTCCCGGTTTTGCGGACCACGGTTTACCATTACCGAACTGCGCACAGTGTACGAAACCATCTGGGAGACGGAGCTGGATCCGGGCAATTTCCAGCGCAAGGTGCGCGACAACGACTGCTTCAGCAAGGTCGGAGTTCGCGCACCGGCATCCGCGTCAGCCAGGCTGGCGTCGCCACCCGGCGTGGACTTCGGCCCGCCACCGGCCTGGGAAGTAGCTGATCTTGCAGACATATCCTTCCGGGCACCGCAGCCGACAGAGCCCATGTCCCTGTCGCATTCTCGCGGAGGCCGACCACCCTCGCTCTGGACGGCGAGCGAGTCGATTACCAGCCTCAATTCCCCCATCTTTCGCAGCGGCCGGCGCAGAATGCGTCGCTGAGGCCCGGTTGCTTCCGTTTACTGGGCCCTTCGCTCAATTGGCTGCTGGGGCCCCGACAGCACCATCCGCGCCCACGTGGCATCGTCGTCCCCCGTGCCATAGATCATGAAGTGGCCTCCGTAGGGGCCTCCATCAGGATCGCAGTGCACGATTTCCATTCCGTAGACGTCGCCGACTACCGGCGGCTGCCAGCGCGGATCACTAATGCCCAGTGTCGGAGCCATCCGCACGCGCGCCTCCAGTATGTAGTCTGCACGTCCCGTGCCCCAGGGATCGAAGTTCAGGGCATAATCAACCGCATCGGCCGGAATCGGCTCCTCCATGTAGGATGCCTCCGGACTGCCGTGCCGCCACCACGCTCCGTAGTCCGGCATCGAGCTGTCGGCAATGAAACAGAACGCATTGTCGCCGCGGCCGAAGTACTCCGGGGCCTCGTCCCGCGGCGCCTCGATGAACCAGCAGATGCTGTCCTTCGCGTACCAGCTTTTCGGCTCGTGGTTCGCATCCTCGACATCATTGACATTGTCGCGCACTTCGGCCCCCAGGTACAGGTAGTCCTTATCCCAGGCGATGTAATACCGGGCGCTCAAATCCGTCTCCGGATGCCCTTCATCTCCGTGGTCGGTGAGCCTGTTGCGGCGTCCGTCGTCGTACCAGAACGTGTGCCGAAGCCGGTATATGTCCCACACGCCGTCGGTGAAGGCAAAGTCCTTCCATTCGGAAAGCATTCCATCGATTTCGGGCATGTCCTCAAGGTAGGGCACTAGCAGCTTCACCGATTCGGTTGGGCGCGGCGCGTCTTGCGCGAGGGCGGCGGGTCCCGCGAGCAGCAACAGAAAAGGCACCAGTCTACGCATGGCCCTGGGATTTATGGTGAATGACTGCCGGCGCGTTGCGCTTGGCAAGGTAGTGTTTGCGGTCCGATCCGGCAACCTTTCGCGTTGGCCGACGCGGAACCGAGCCCCGACTCCGGTGCAATTAGCGCGGGCCGGTGTGCCAGTCTGGAGTCCCGAACCAGTCATGCATTTCGGCGACGAACGGCTCCACAATCTCGGCTGGTTCCGGCCAGGCACCCAGGTCGCCCGTTTCCGCGATCCATGTATCCAGTGCCGCACGGTATTGCTGCAGGATGCCCTGGTGCTCTGCACTGCCAGCCAGATTGTTGATCTCGTGCGGATCCGCCTCCGTGTCGTAGAGCTCCTCGTAGGGCAAGGGCTGCATAAGCTGCAATGCAGCACCCGTGAGGCGCCCTTCCTGGAGCAGCGTGCGCATCAGCGGCTTGACCAGAAAGCATTTCTCCTTGTAGCGATTTAGTGTCGGGAAACCCTGCTGCGCCTCGATGTTGCGCAGGTAATGGAATCTCGCGCCGCGCACAGAGCGAATGCGCAGCACGGTTTCATCGATCCTGTCGCGGGCGCTGAAGGCATACGTCCGGGCCGGGTCTGCATCCGCTCCCAGAAACCGGCGGCTCTGCATCAGCGGCGGGCGCTCTAGGCCCGCCATCCAGAGCGTGGTGGCCGTAAGGTCCAGGAGGCTGATTACTTCCTCATTGACGCCGCCCGGCTGGTATTGCCGCGGAGCTTCGAAATTGGCCGGCCAGTGGATGATCATGGGCACGTGCAGTCCGGTGTCCCAGGCCCAGTGAATGCCCCGGGCCTCAAGGCGGCCGTTATCCGAGAAGAAGACCACTATGGTGTTGTCCGCAAGCCCGTCGGCGCGCAGCCGGTCCAGAATCCAGCCTACGCGAACGTCCATGCCGGATACAGAATTGAGGTAGCGGGCCCATTCCTGGCGGGATATTTCGTGGTCAGGGTAATAGGGCGGCGGCGTAACGTTTTCCGCCGTCGCCACCTTGGGATGCCACTCCTCGCCGACCCACTTCACGCGCGGCTTTTCGGCAGATTGCCGATCATAGATGTCGTATTCGACCTCGGGCGTGTTGATCTGGGCAAAAAACGGCTGCCGGTGCCGAAGCTCCTCCCAGTCATCCGACTGATAGATCGGCCCTTCGTTGACAAAATTTAGGTCCAGCTTTCCCGTGCCCACTTCGCGCTCTCCAATGTGCGTGATATTGGCCGTGAAGTAGCCTGCGTCCCGCAGCCAGTGCGTAAGCGGGCGTACGCCTGCCGGAAGACGAAAGTCATCGTCGCGGTGCGAGCGCATGTTGTGCGTATCCGTGGATGTCTGGTACATGCCGGTCATGAACGCCGACCGGCTCGGCGCACACACGGGCGAGGTGGCAAAGACTCGCGTAAACCGCAGCCCTTCTCGTGCCAGGGAGTCCAGGCGCGGTGTGTGCACGTTCGGGGCGCCGTAGATGCCGAGGTCCAGCTTCAGGTTCTCGCCGACTATCCAGAGGATGTTGGGGCGAGGAGGCGGAGTATCCTGCGCGGGCTCCGCGCTGTCCTGGCAGCCGGCCAACACGACCAGGCAAAGCGTGGCAACAGTCGTAAAGCGAGCGAATTTCATAGTGTACACCTATTCATAGGTCCATTTCACGATCCAGGGGTCCGACGTGCGTTCCTGATGGGCGCGAAGCCTCTCCTTCATGGCTTCGAGCAGGCTCCCGTGGCCTGGTTCATCGGCCAGGTTGCGCACTTCATGCACGTCCGCCTCCAGGTCATAGAGCTCGAAGGGCGGCCTGTGCAGGTAGCTTGCCACGGAGCGCCGGCCGTACGTTTCCAGGCCCCGGTCAACGACAGCGCGCCAGGTCCGGGAAGCCCACAAGTCGGACGCAAACGGGTAGGACAGCCCGTGAGCAATATTCCATATGAGCTTGTACTTGCGATCACGGATTACACGCATGGGATAGTACATGGTGATCTCGTGAAACGTGTGCGATGCGAAGACCTCGTCCCAGCCCCGGGGACTGTCCTCAAGCATGGCCTGGCGGAACGAGCGCCCGTGGAAGCCGCCGGCGTCAATCGGGATGCCGGCCAAATCCAGAAGCGTTGGCGCAAGATCCGCCCACGAGACCATGGCATCGCAAATGCGGCCTTCCGGCAGTCCCGGGATGCGCATCACCAGCGGCAACCGCATGCCCGGTTCGTAAAGCGTGGTCTTGGCGCCCGGGAATGCGATGCCGTTGTCGGAGACAAACACCACCACGGTGTCGTCCCATCGACCTGATTCCCGTAGCAGCTCCAGCAGCCTCAGCAGGCCTGCATCCGCTCGCTGCACGGACATGTAATACAGGGCGAGCTCTTCCCTGCATTCGGCAATATCCGGCAGATATGGCGGCACGATGACGTCGTCGGCAGAAACGGGATCGCTTCCGCCGCGCCGGAACGGCCTGTGAGGTTCGGTCGTGCAAAAGTAGAGAAGGAATGGCTTGCTGCTGTCGCGGCGTTGGAAGATGCTGCCGCAGCGTTCTGCCATTTCGGACGGAGATGCGCCATTCGAGGGCACCTGCTCATTGAATCTGTACACGGACTCCGGCGCGACGTGGTACTTCCCGGCACGCACCGTGTGGTATCCGGCTTCGCCGAGCAGTACGGGCAGCGTCTTCAGGTCCGCAAAGGAAATGAAGTGGTGAAAGCTGTGCATGTGCCCGTACTGCCCGGTGGCATGGTTGTGCTGACCGCTCAGAATGACCGACCGGCTCGCGCTGCAGGAAGCGGTGGTGCAAAACGCGTGCGTAAATCGCGTACCGCTTTCCGCGAGCATGTCAAGTCCGGGCGTCCGGATAACCGGATTGCCGTAGCAACCTGCGTCCGTGGACCCCAGATCGTCGACGACGTAAACGACAAAGTTTGGACTGGCGCGCCGGTCGGCGCTGGCAGCGCCCGCAAGCCCCAGACTCAGGCCGTGAAGGAAGGAGCGTCTGTCTAGCAGCACGGATCGCGGGTTAGATTCCGAAAAGTACCAGGGGCGAAAACAGGCGCTGTG
Organism: Rhodothermales bacterium; assembly: GCA_965207385.1. Lineage (GTDB taxonomy): Bacteria > Bacteroidota > Rhodothermia > Rhodothermales > Bin80 > CAZXEU01. The sequence goes on along the minus strand of CBDBLZ010000021.1, from coordinate 323,613 downwards.
CGGAAGCCGCTCAAGGGTGCTAGTTTTTGGCGGCGCTTCGGCGTACGTTTAGGTCCGTTCCAAACGCCTGTTCGACCGTGAAAAATAGTTGCTGCCAACCAAAGGTGTCGTTTCCGAGCGCGGCTGTTGCGCTCGCGCTCCTGCTTCCTCTGTCGCTGCGTTGCACGCGTGATGCCGCGCCGCCCCTGCCTCTCGAGGCCGGAGATCACATCGTGCTTATAGGCAATAATCTGGCTTCGCGCATGATGAATTTCGGGCACTTCGAAGCGGAGCTCCATGTGCGATATCCGGACAGCCTGCTCTTAATCCGGAACATGGGTGATGGGGGCAATACGCCTGGCTTCAGGCCACATCCGGGGCGGGAATCGCCCTGGGCCTTTCCCGGAGCCGACACCTTTTACACGGAGCTGGCGCAGCCGTCGGGAAGCCGGGGACATTTTGAAACGCCGGACGAATGGCTGACGCGGCTCGGTGCCGATATCATCATCGCCTTTTTTGGCTACAGTGAATCGTTCCGCGGCGAGGAGGCTATTCGGCGCTATGAAGAGGAGCTTGAGGCCTTTGTCCGGCACACGCTTTCGCAGCGCTATAACGGCCGCGAAGCGCCCCGGCTGGCTCTGGTATCTCCCATTGCCTTCGAGGACCTGTCAGACCGGCATGATCTGCCGGACGGCAAGCGGGAAAACGCCCGGCTGGCGCTTTACACGGAAGCGATACGGCGCGTGGCGGATCGCTCGGGCGTGCTATTCGTGGACGCGTACTCGGCAAGTCGCGGGTGGCAGCGCTCTGCCGCCGTACCGCTTACCATTGACGGCTCGCAGCTGACTGATGCCGGCTACGCGCGGCTTGCCCCGCTTCTGGCAGATGAGATCTTCGGCCTTGCTGAGCCCGAGGCTGCATCCCGTCGAGCGGCCGTGCATGCCGCCGTGATGGAAAAGAACTGGCTCTGGCACAACGATTTCAAGATTCCCAACGGCGTGCACGTCTTTGGTCGCAGGTACAATCCGTTCGGTCCGGACAACTATCCGGCAGAATTGGCGAAGATCAGGCAAATGACGGCCGCGCGCGACACCGCCATATGGATGGCGGCGCGCGGAGAGACCTATGATCTTGCGGAGGCCGACAGGAGAACGCGGACGCTTCCGGCCGTGGAGACTAACTACCAGCCCGGCCAGGAGAATGCAGACCTTCGGTACCTGTACGGAGATGAGGCCGTTGGCAGCCTCACGGCAGCACCCGGCTACCAAATAGAGCTCTTTGCTTCCGAGCAGGAAATCGAGGATCTGGCCAATCCGGTCCAGATGTCCTTCGACAATCGCGGTCGCCTATGGGTATCTACCGCGCCAAGCTATCCGCACTATCGTCCGGGGGATGCCCGCCCCAACGACAAGCTGCTCATCCTGGAGGATTCGGACGGTGATGGCCGGGCCGACCGGCATATCACCTGGGCCGACAGCCTCCATCTACCCATGGGCTTTGAGTTTGCCCCGGAGGGCGTTTACGTCAGCCAGGGCACGAACCTGGTGCTGCTTTCCGATACGGACGGCGACGACCGGGCCGATACGCGGCAAATCGTGCTCAGCGGCTTTGATGACCACGACACCCATCATGTGATCAGCGCATTTACCGCGGATCCGTCCGGAGCGATCTACATGGGCGAAGGCGTGTTTCTGCATTCCAACGTCGAGACTTCCTACGGCACCGTTCGCGGCACCAACGGGGGCTTCTATCGCTACAATCCGCGGCGGCGGCACCTGGAGCGGACGGCCCAGCTTGCGATTCCGAATCCGTGGGGCATTGCGTTCGATGATTGGGGGCAGGTCTTCTTTGCCGAGACTTCCGGGCCGGACGTGCGGTGGATGACGCCGGGCACCATTGAGCCCCGCTATGGCTTCGCCACGCACAAGTCCTTCAACCTTATCGAGGACGCCCATCGCGTGCGGCCTACTGCCGGCCTGGAGTTTGTCTCAAGCCGGCATTTTCCGGATGAAGTGCAGGGCGATCTGCTCATCAACAACACGATCGGGTTTTTGGGCATGAAGCAACATGTACTGGAGGATGACGGGACGGGCTATGTGAGTCGCCACCGGCAGGATCTGGTACTGGGCGCCGATGGCAATTTTCGGCCGGTCGACATGGAATTCGCGCCAGACGGCTCGCTCTACTTCGTGGACTGGCACAACATCCTTATTGGTCACATGCAGCACAATGCCCGTGATCCGCTGAGGGACCATTCGCACGGGCGCATTTACCGCGTTACATATCCCTCGCGCCCGCTCGTGGAGCCGGCACCTGTGGCCGGAGCCTCCATTGCGCAGCTCTTCGATAACCTGAAGCTTCCGGAGTACCGCACGCGGTACCGAACCCGCCGGGAACTGCGAGGCCGCGATGCGGACGAAGTGCTGTCCTTCCTGACGCGGTGGACAGCCTCTCTCGATCCGGCCGATGAAGGCCACGAGCGCCATCTTCTTGAGGCACTCTGGGTAAGCTGGGGTCACAACAGGGTGGACGAGGCAATGCTGCGACAGTTGCTGCAAGCCCGCGACTTTCGCGTCCGGGCGGCAGCAGTACGTGTGCTCAGATACACCGGACACCAGGTTGCCGACCAGCAGAATCTGATGCTAGCGGCCGCGCAGGATCCGCACGGGCGGGTGCGCCTGGAAGCTGTTGTTGCAGCTTCCTGGCTGCCGCAGGAAGACGGCGTTCCAATTGTGACGGAAGCCATGAATCAGCCGCTGGACAAATGGTTGGCAAATGTTGCCGTCACGGCACTTTCACACCTGAACGGCGAGGGAGTGCAGTCCGGAAGCAGTGAGGAAGTCCCTGCGCTCGAAGGAGCGGCGCTTGACCGGTACTTAAGTGGCAGGGAGATCTACCGCCGTGACGGATACTGTGCAACATGCCACGGATCGGACGGTGCAGGACTGCCCGCCGCCGGGTTTCCGCCGCTTGCGCATACGGACTGGACACTGGGATCCAAAGAGCGGCTCATACGCCTGACGCTGGATGGACTCGTCGGGCCACACACGGTTCTGGAGCAGGAATACCTGGGGCTCGTGCCCATGACGCCGTTCAGAAACCTGCTCACGGACGAAGAGATGGCCGCAGTCCTGACCTACGTGCGCAACGCCTTCGGCAACGACGCATCCGTCGTCACGCCGGACGAGGTGGCGGTGGTCAGGGAAGCTACGGCAGGGCGCGAAGGTTTCTATACCGCAGACCAACTGGCAGACTTATGAATTACCACGCCCTAGCCATCTGCGTCGCGCTGCTGCTTGTTGCCTCCTGCGCCCAGCCGGTGCCGCCGAATGTAATTCTGGTCATTACCGATGACCAGGGTTACGGAGATATTGCCGCGCACGGCAATCCCATGATCAGCACGCCCGTGCTCGACAGGCTGCATGCGCAGAGCCTGCGTCTTACGGACTTTCACGTGGATCCCACGTGTTCGCCGACGCGCTCTGCGCTGCTGACCGGCCGCTATTCGACGCGCACCGGTGTGTGGCATACCATCATGGGCCGCTCGCTAATGAATCCGGATGAAGTTACGCTGGCCGAAGTATTTCGCGATGCCGGCTATCGCACGGGGATGGTGGGCAAGTGGCACCTGGGTGACAATTATCCGCTTCGGCCCCAGGACCAGGGTTTTGAGGAGGCCTTCTATCACCCGGCGGGCGGTGTGGGGCAGGGACCGGACTACTTCGGCAACGACTACTTCGATGATGTCTATCTCAGAAACGGAGAGCCGGAACAAGCATCGGGATACGTGACGGATGTCTGGTTCGACGATGCCATCGCCTTTATTGAGCGACACCGGGAGGCACCGTTCTTCCTGTACCTGGCCACGAACGCGCCCCACGGACCGTATTTCGTGGAGGAGCGCTACGCGACGCCGTACCGGGAACAAGGAGTCAGCGACATCATGGCCCGCTTTCTCGGCATGGTTACGAATATCGATGACAACATGGGACGCCTCGTTTCCAGGATGGATGAGTTGGGCCTTTCGGACAACACCATCCTGGTATTCATGACGGATAACGGCTCAGCCGAAGGCTGGTCCAACTGGCGCGGGGAGGAGGGCACGTGGGAAGGCTTCAATGCAGGCATGCGCGCAGGCAAGGGATCGGAATACGATGGCGGCCACCGCGTCCCGTTTCTGATCCGATGGCCCGCCGGCCGGCTGCCCGCAGGGACGGATATCGATGCGCTTACCGCGCACATTGATGTGCTGCCGACGCTTGTGGAGCTCACCGGATTGTCGCTGCCGGATGGCGCACTCCTGGACGGGGTTAGCCTGGCCCCGCTCATGTATGGCTCCAATATGGATGAGCGTACGCTATTCGTACACTCGCAGCGAGTTCCTGACCCGATAAAGTGGCGCAAGTCTGCAGTGATGACTGAGCGGTGGCGGCTGGTCAACAGGGATGAGCTGTACGACATTGAGGCGGATCCCGGCCAGAGCCTGGACCTGGCGGACCGTCATCCGTCGGTTGTGGACAGCCTGAGATCGGCCTATGAGGGCTGGTGGACGAGCCTCAGCACCGTTTTCGGCGACGTGGTTCGGATTGGCATTGGCTCCGATGCCGAGAATCCCTCACAGCTGAATCCGCACGACTGGCACGTCACGCACCAGAGCCAGTCCGTGTGGAATCACCGCCAGGTGGAAAGAGGCATGATGGGCAATGGCCACTGGGCAGTGGATGTCACCCGGCCGGGCACGTACAGCTTCGATCTTCGCCGCTGGCCCGTACACATGGACAGCACCCTGGAAGCCGTGTCTGCGAGGCTGCAAATTGACTCCCTCTCGTTCGAGCAGGCCGTGGCGCCTGAAGACACGAAGGCGATCTTTACCACGGAGCTTGAGGCGGGTCCGGCCACCATCCAGAGCTGGCTGACGCTGGCGGACGGCTCGGAAAGGGGAGCCTATTTCCTGTATGTGCACCGAATGGACGGGTAATTCGCGCCATCGCTTTGCATCTGCACCGAGGAGCACGGAGTATTTCCGGGCCTTGGTGCAGAGCGCAGGATGGAGGCACGGTGCCGGGCGCCGGGGTTCGGACTGTCATCCCGCGGATCCGGGCCGGCGCCACTATGGCGTATCGGCTGTGCTCCGGCGGGCGGTCGCGGCGGCTCTTCTGGCTGTGACGCTCGCGGCGGCAGCTTTTCTGGCTGCAGGCGCGAAATCCTCGTGGGCGCAAACGACGACAGGGGCGATGCGGGGCGTGGTGCTGAGCGTGGCGGGCGTACCCGTACAGGGCGTCGAAATCGTCATGGAGCACCACGAGACCGGTCTTCGCACGACGGTCCAGACTACCTCCGAGGGCACCTTCGCGCGCACCTTGCTGCCTCTTGGTACCTACGACGTTACGGCAATCACGCGCGACGGACTCACGGTTGATCGCAGGGAAGGCCTGGTGCTTCGCGTCGGCGAGACGCTTCTGCTAACGCTGGGCTTCGCGCCGCCCGGAGCTTGAGGGCATCACCGTTACCGGTGAGCGGGACATCCAGCTGGCCAGCGAGGATGTGACCAGTTCGCAGCGTCTGTCGGCTGCCGTAGTGGAGGCTCTGCCCAGCAACGGCCGCAATTTCCTTGACTTCACGCTGCTAACCCCCGGAGCGTCGATTTCGCAGGGCCCGGACGGCGACGAGCTCAACATCAGCGGCCAGCGGGGCATTTTCAACAACTTCATTGTCGACGGGGCCGACTTCAACAATGCATTCTTCGGAGAGCAGCGGGGCGGTCAGCGTCCCGCATTTACGTTCAATCAGGACGCCATCAAGGAAATGGTGGTAGTGAACCAGGGCGCGACCGCCGAATTCGGACGCTCGGCCGGTGGATTCGTGAACGTGGTCACGCGGTCGGGTACGAACGATTTCGCCGGGACGGCACACTACTACGGGCAGTGGGACGAGATCTCGGCGAATTACCCGGCGATTCGTGGCGGCGGCAAGCCCGAATTCGGCCGCAGCCAATACGGGTTCACTCTGGGAGGGCCCATCGTGCGGGACCGGGCCTTTTTCTTCGTGGCCTATGACCACCAAAATGCTGTAGAGACGAAGCAGCAGAGCCGCATCGTGCAGAGCGAAGGCAACCTGCGCAAGCTGGAGGACTTTCTTCAGTCTCGGTGGCCGGGCCTCTTCGACAATGAATTCGGTCCCATAGAGCGCACGGACGACGCGCGCGCGCTGATCGTCAAGCTGGATGTCCACGCGGGCCAGCGACACCAGGCCTCACTCAAGTACAATTACACGTGGTCTGAGCAGGTAAACGGCACTTTCGACGTGGACTCATGGGGGCTATCATCCAATGGAGTCGAGCGCGACTATTCGCACGCGGTGAATGCCAGTGTGCGATCCCTCCTCGGCAACGCCGTCTTCAACGAACTTCGGCTGCAGTGGGCAGGGGAGCATCGCCCGCGATGGTACCGGGGTCCCCTCGTGCCTGGTGCCCGAGTGCCGGCGCCGCCGCAGTTTGATCGACTCGGCGGGCGTCCATTCCCGGACATCGGCATGGACTTTGCCGACGGCTTTCGCCTCGGGCTTCCATTCTTCCTGCCCATCGATCCGGGATATGATACCCGGCTGCAAGTGACTGACAACGTATCCTTCCTTTCCGGTGCACATCTGTTCAAGGCCGGCGTCGAGTACAACCGGACCACGGTGGATCAGCAATTCATCGGTTTTGCAAACAGTCGCTACATCTTCAGCAGCGTCGATGGCTTTATAGGGTTCGCAACCCACGGCAGCGGCTACGTAACCTGTTCGGACGGATCGGACAGCACCACCGGCGCGTGTCCGGCGGGAAGCTCGGTCACCGGGCCGGTGCTGACTTACTTGCAGTCCGCCACGGTGCCCGGCATTGCTCCCGAGCGCCTGGGACGCCAGAACATGCTTACCCACGAGCTGGCATTCTTCCTGCAGGATACCTGGAAGCCAGTGCCTCGTCTGACGCTGAATATCGGCGTGCGCTGGGAAGGCGTCTGGCACCCGAACGTCTTCATTGATCCAGGCAGGACATTCTATGCGCCCTATCTGGCCGATACGCGCTTTCCCTCCGACGGGACCATACCCGACGATCTTGACAATATCCAGCCTCGATTCGGGCTGGTGTGGGACGTGGACGGCGGCCAGACCATTGTGCGGCTGAATGCCGGAGCCTACAATGCGCGCATTCCGGGTCTTGTCCTTGCCCAGTACCGGACGACCAACGGGGCCTTCCAGCAGATTCTGTTTCGCAGCAGTGCCGATGCGGCGGTTCTCGGGCCGGTGCCTGCCATCACAGAGCAGATCGACGGCGGGTCGATGGCGCCATTCCTGCCGGACATCCACGTAGCCGATCGCGACCTTGAGCTGCCGCGCACCTGGTCATTCGGGGCCGAAGCGATCCGGGCGCTCAGTCAGGCATTGACCGCGAGTGCCTCATACCAGCATGCCCGCACGAATGGGCTGTTCCGTTTCGTGGACCGCAACGCCGAGATACTGGGCTCGCCCTTCGGGGTGGGTACGCACCCTTCGGGCGGGGGAATCAATGCGCTGACCGTCGGCGAATCCACTGCGCGCTCGCGGTACCACGGACTCACGCTGGGACTACGGGGACAGGGCGCCGAAAGCGGATTTGCATTCGATGTGAATTACACGTTGGCATTTGATCGCTCCGACGACGACAATGAGCGGGACCCGTTCACCTACCGATACGCCGATCCGCGAAACCTGGAGGCCGAGTACGGCTGGTCCAGCCGCGACCGGCGCCATCAATTAAATGGCTACTTCGTACTGTCGCTTCCCGGCGGGGTCATGGCGTCGCATGTTGTCCGCATCCTCACGCCGTCACCGGTGTCAGCGAAGTGTGCCAGGCCCCACGAGCGTGCCGACGAGCCCGTGGATCGCATATGCTCCGACGGCTCCGTTCTTAGGCGCAATACCCTTCGTCGCGATGACGGGTTCTTTACCTGGGATATTCGCATTTCCAGGGAATTCGCGGCAGGCAGCAAAGTGACCATTGAACCTGTCATCGAAGTTTTCAATGTCACGAACGCGGACAACTACCTGGACGTCGCTCTCGGCTCGCTGCTCTTCAACTTCGACGGTACGGTGCGGAGCGGGCTCGGAGACACGCGGCGGGCGCAGGTTGGCGTAAAGATAGTATTCTAGCCGGAGCCCTCCCGGCACTTGGCCTGAGCCATGCATCGCTTGCACTTTAATCTTAGTACGGCAAGCCATGAGTCGAACTTGGTCTGAAGCCGAAAACTGTTTGATTGTGAAGGACTATTTCGAGATGCTTCTTAGTGAAGCTAGAGGCCTGCACTATGTGAAGGCCGAACATCGGCGCAGACTGCAGCCCAAGCTCAGGGACCGTACTCTGGCAGCTCTTGAGTACAAGTATCGCAATATCAGTGCCGTGCTAGTAAAGATGGGGCTTCCCTATGTCGACGGATATAAACCTGCGAAGCGGCACCAAGGAGTTCTCGAAGAGGTTATTCACAATTACGTCAGAGAAGACCGGGAGATTATTCGCGCTCTCGGGAAGGCGGCTGCCGAAAGTGTGCCAAATAGTGCATTGCCAGACTTGAAAGAGGAGACTGCTCCTAAGAAGCTTGACTGGCCAAGTACTACTCCGGTGTACGGCGCCGGTGCTGTCCACTTGCACATTGACTATCTAATGAGAGAAAGAGAGAATCGGCGGTTAGGAAAGCTGGGAGAAAAGGCGGTCGTAGAATTCGAGCGAATACGGCTTTCGAATGGAGGCCGAAAGGACCTTGCCTCCAGAGTCGAGTGGACCGCTAGGGAAAAGGGTGATGGGACGGGTTACGATATCCTGTCGTTCAAGTATGATGGCGGTCCTCTGTTTATCGAGGTCAAGACGACCAAGCACGCTATTGGCTTTCCGTTTTTCATAAGCGCCCATGAAGTGGCATTCTCCGAACGACATCCCGATGCATACCGCCTCTACCGCGTTTTCTCGTTTCGAGAACAGCCCAGATTCTACAGAAAAAGGGGTCCAGTCTCTAGCGCCTTCAGCCTACAGCCAAGAGTGTTCGAGGCCTGGCCGTAGCATACGCTCAAACCCGCGTGCGTGAGCGTATCATGCGTGCATCAACCAGCCGGTCTTGCTGTGTCTGACAGACTGCCCACCGCTGCCACCGCGCAGGTTAAGCCAAGCATTGGGAAGTCAGTTCTCTAAGATGAGATTCTCGCGGAGGATGCCGAATTCACTGGCTCTGAAGTGTAATCCGTCCGAGATTCCTAATGCCTGCGGCGGACTAACGGAATGGGATAGAGCTTGCCAATCCCCTTAGTGCATAATTCCAATGTAGCTGTCTAGGCATGTCTGAAAATCCCGCTACTCCAGTGCCTCCAGAAAGCCGAAATAAGCGGGTTTCGGCTCGAATGATGCATTAAACAGGAGAGGCCACTCGGGGTTACCCCAGAAGTCGATCAGCCAGCTTTCAGGATCCCGAAGCCCCCAGAGTGTGATGGCATATCTGTTCTCCGGAGGCAAGGCCCGGAAGGCGCTTACTACGTCGTGTACGCGGTCCTTTTGTGCCTGGCTGCGCCCAGGCGTAAGCGAACCAAGATCCCCGTCCGGATTGACGCGAACGTCGAGCTCCGAGACGTGCACGAGGAGTCCGCGCTGTACCACCTCGTCCATCATAGCGCGGATATTGGCTATCGGAGGCCAGTTGTACGTTACGTGCATCTGCAAACCGACGCCGTCGATGCCGCTGGCTGATTGCAACAGCTGGTCCACGAGTGCCAGGATACCATTGCGCTTGTTCTCATCCCAGATGCCGCCGTAGTCATTGTAGAACAGCAGTGCGTCAGGGTCCGCCTCCCGGGCATATTCGAATAGCCGGATTACATAGTCGTCTCCCATACGGCGACGAAATACCGAATTGCGAAGCGCTCCCGTGCCATCCTCCACGGCTTCATTCACGACATCCCAGCTGCGCACGGAACCCTTGTAGCGCCCCACTACATTCGCGATGTAGTCTTTTACCGCAGTCTCAAAGTCTTCATCCGAGCCGCCGAAATTCTCCAGCCATGCTGGCGTAGTCTGGTGCCAAACGAGCGCGTGGCCGTGCACTTGCATTTGATGGGTAGCTGCGTAGCTTACGAGCCTGTCGGCAGCTTCCCAGGCATAGGTACCCCGCCCCGTGGAGAGCGGAACCATCTTCATTTCATACTCTGCGGTTATGCTGCTGAAAACCCGCTCCACGGTTCGGGTGTGGTCCGGAGACGAAAGATGGCGTGCCTGGAGCGCTACACCCACAGGGAATTCCGCCGCCTCGCGAAGCGCAGCATAAGGGAACTCCGGTTCCTCGGTGGCGGGATCCGTCCCGTCGCACGCCCAGGCGGAAACGGCCACCCACAGTATTATAGCTTGCCGAAACATGGGCGGCTTAACTCGAAACACTGCACGGGTTCCGCTGATGCGCCCGGTGCAGGACAACCATGGTCGCAAAGTCACTCATCGGGAATGTTTTTCCCCGGCCAGATACTGCGGGAGAATTGCCCCAGGCTGCAGTCTTGTCAACCGGGCGTTGTCACTGTGCGCATCCCTCGACAGGCTGGTCCCGGCAGCATATTCCAGGATTACATCGGTCGGAACGAAAACCTGTCCGTCGTTTATGAATAGTCTGCGTGTGGTATCTGCATGCATTACGCCGCGAAGAAAGCTGGTTCGGACATGCGATTGGACTCGGGTGTGCATATTGCGTTGGTGCTGGTGGGTGCGCTTTTGCTGCAGGGTTGCGGGGGCGCTGACGGAGCACTGGATATTCCGGCCCGCGTAGACTACAACTTCCATATACGTCCCATCCTGTCAAATTCCTGCTACGTTTGCCACGGGCCGGATGCCAGTACGCGCGAAGCGGACCTGCGCCTTGACGTGCGCCAAGCAGCTACGTCGGTGAGGCAGGACGGCGGCCGGGCAATCGTCCCCGGGCGTGCGTCCCGCAGCCTGTTGATTGAACGCATCACGTCCGAGGATCCTGATCACCGGATGCCGCCTCCGACCATGAACAAGGTGCTTTCCCGGCGCGAGGTGGCGTTGCTGTCAAGGTGGATAGAGCAGGGGGCGGAGTACAAGCGGCACTGGGCCTTTCTGCCGCCCGGAGCCCCTGAGGCCGCAGCCCGGGAAGAATCCCCCATCGATTTCCTTGTAGAGTCTCGCTTGCAGAGGGAAGGATTGCGTCCTGCTGCGCCTGCGAGCAAGGGTGCGCTGGTGCGGAGGGCTTCCTACGTTCTGACAGGTCTTCCACCTTCACTGGCATTGACTGAGCGCTTCATGGCGGATTCATCCGCCGACGCGTATGAGCGAGTAGTCGATGAGCTGCTTGACTCTCCGCGATTCGGCGAACGATGGGCCCGGCACTGGATGGATCTGGTCCGATACGCGGAGGCGAAGGGCCATGAATTCGACTACAGCATAGACGGTGCGTGGATCTACCGGGACTACCTGATCCGGGCGTTCAACGAGGACGTGCCTTATGACCAGATCGTGGCGGAGCACCTGGCCGGTGATCTCTTGCCCTCACCCCGCCTTAACCCGGCGGATGGCTTTAACGAGTCCTCAATTGGGACATCCTACTACTTCCTTGGTGAAGGCAAGCATTCTCCTGTAGACACGCGCATTGATGAAGCTGAACGCGTTGACAACATCATCGATGTAACGACCAAGACGTTCCAGGCGCTTACGGTTGCCTGTGCCCGGTGCCACGACCACAAGTTTGATCCGATACCTACGACGGACTATTACTCGTTGTACGGCATTGTGGAGAGTGCGCGCTTTTCTGCCACGCCGCTGATAACTGCGGAGTATGGGCGGAGACTGGATTCGCTTCGTGCGCTGCAGGACAGGCTGCGACACGAGATTGCAGACCAGTGGATGCGCGATTTGGCGCACGATGTCCCTGTCCTTCCGGTTGGAAGCGCGGACGATACCAAGAGTGCCCTGGGTGCCGAAACTGCGCCCGAGTCGAGGCCGGCAGACAGCGATTCCACGCGCGTGCTCGGAGATTTTCGAAGCGGCACCTTTGACGGCTGGTATCCGCACGGGCCTGCTATGGGCGAGCTTCCCGAAATCGGACTGCCGCTGGCGGACCGTGGCAGACTCGACAGCCTGTCGCTTGGCTATGTAACCAGCCGGACGCTTGCCGCGGGCGTACCCGCCGCACTCCGCTCACCGACGTTTACGATTGACTATGACAGCATACTTGTGGTGGCTGCCGGCTACAAGTCCTCCATTCGTATTGTCGTCGACAACCTCCAGCTTATTCAAAATCCCATTCACGGTGGCCTTCTGAAGACACTGGATGGGCCTGAGCTCTCACCGTTTCGCTTTGACGTCGAGATGTGGAAGGGACGCAAGGCCTACGTCGAGCTGATAGTCGGTACCTACCTTGGGCGCAGCCACATTACGGACAATCATCGGCTCCTTCGCAATGATTCGTCGTACTTCGACGTTGCTTATGCCGTCGCCTTCGACGGGGCGCCCCCGCAGCATGCACCCGCGCAGCGTATGGCGAACGAGGGTGATCTGGCCCGGTCGGTCGGGGCGTGGACGGAAGGCACCGCCTTGCCGGAGCAGGTGGCTGCCATCAATCGCGCGCTGCGATCCGGCAGGCTCAGTCGCCCTGGCCTTCCGGAGCATGTGGGTCAGACCAGCGGCGCTGCCGGGCTCGGACCAATAGACTATTACGTCGGCCTTACGGACGGCAATGCCGTCCACAGCGCGGTTTTTGATCGGGGCAATTACCGGACGCTGTCGGGGAATCCTGTTCCGCACCGGTTCCTGAGCGTCCTTGATACGACGGGTACCGTGTTTTCGGCCTCCGCGAGCGGCAGGCTGGATCTCGCGCGGGCCGTGGTCGACCCTTCGAATCCGCTCACTGCACGCGTTATGGTCAACCGGTTATGGCACCATGCATTTGGACGGGGCATCGTTGCTACGGTGGATAATTTCGGCGCACAAGGTGAGCTCCCGTCGCATCCCGACTTATTGGATTATCTCGCCGCGCGATTTGTGGAACTGGACTACTCGATCAAGTCCATGTTGCGTGAGATGGTCCTGTCCCGCACTTTCCGCCGGGCGACTGCCACAGGTGATGCGACGGAGGCGGATCCGGATAACCGTTTGCTGAGTCATTACTCCGTGCGAAGACTCGAGGCAGAAGCAATAAGGGACGTGCTGCTCGCCGTCTCGGGCCGGCTGGACAGCACCATGTACGGCCCCCCGGTGCCCACTCACCTGACCGAGTTCATGGAAGGCCGCGGCCGCCCGGCCGAATCCGGTCCTCTCGATGGGGACGGCAGGCGAAGCATTTACCTGGCGGTCCGACGCAACTTTCTGTCCCCGATGATGCTGGCCTTCGATACCCCGATTCCTTTTTCCACCTTCGGAGCCCGCAACACGAGCAACGTACCGGCCCAGTCGCTTACCATGCTCAACGATCCATTCGTGGCGGACCAGGCGCGGAATTGGGCCCACCGTCTCGTGGCCATGACGGGACTGGATACAGATCAGAGGATCGAATATATTTATATGGTCGCGCTGTCAAGACGGCCGACGGTCGAGGAGGTGTCCAATGCCCGGAATTTCATGGAGTCCGAGGCGAGGCGGCTGGGTTTGCCACCGGGCGAGTACGGGCTTGACGAAGATGTCTGGGCTGCGTACTGCCACGTCGTGTTCAATCTGAAGGAGTTCATTTACCTGGTCTGATGTCTTCTCCTCATAGACTGTGCTGTCGCATGACCCGGCGGGAAATGCTCGCCATGTGCCGCAATGGCTTTGGAGGCGTAGCGCTCCTGGGACTCATGGGAACGGTGCCCTTTGGACGTCTGCCCGAACCGGAGCGGATCCGTCCGCTCCATCCCAAATCGCCGCACCTGGTGCCGAAGGCTCGTAGCGTCATCTTCTTGTACATGGATGGTGGCGTCTCCCAGGTGGACAGCTTTGACCCGAAACCGCGGCTTGCCCGGGAGCACGGGCAAAATCCGTACGACAAGTTCAAGGTGGATGCCACGCAGTTCGACAGCATTGGCACCATACTCAAGAGTCCCTGGGATTTCAGGCGCTACGGCGAGTCGGGTATCGAAGTCAGCGACCTGTTTCCTCACATTGGTGGCTGTGCGGACGATCTGGCGGTTGTCCGGTCCATGGTGGCGGATTTTCCCGAGCATACGAATGCCAATTACTTTTTACATACGGGCATCGGCATTCAGGGACGTCCGTCCATGGGAGCCTGGGTGAATTATGGTCTGGGCAGCGAGAATCAGGATCTGCCTGGCTATGTCGTGCTGGACGGGGGCCTCATTCCGCCGGGTGGGTTGGACAATTTCAACAGCGGATTTCTTCCGGCGTCCTTCCAGGGCTCGATTTTCAGGCCCGGAGGGCTTGCCAACATCGAGCCGCAGGACGACTCGCCCGAGCTTCAGCGGAGAAAGATGGAAATGCTGTCCCAGACGGATCAGCATCTTCTGGGCCGCATCGGCCACGCTGATGAAATTGAATCGGCCATTTCCAACTACGAGCTTGCATTCCGGATGCAGGCATCCGTGCCGGAGCTGACGGACCTCTCGGGAGAGACGGAGGCGACCAAGAAGCTGTACGGCATGTATTCGGACGATCCCCACACGCGAGGGTACGCGGCCCAGTGCCTGCTGGCCCGGCGTCTCGTGGAGCGGGGCGTCCGATTCATCGAGCTGACGTGTCCCCGCGTGGCTGCGGACCGATGGGATCAACATGCCAATCTGAAGGACGGCCACGAGCGCAATGCGCATGCGGTGGATCAGCCCATTGCGGGCCTGCTGAAAGATCTCAAGGCGCGAGGACTGTTCGAAGAAACCCTGGTAATCTGGGCCGGCGAATTCGGACGCACTCCCTTTGCGCAGGGAACCAACGGCCGGGACCATAACCCGTCCGCCTTCAGCATCTGGCTTGCCGGCGCCGGCATCCAGGGTGGAAGGGTATACGGAGCCACCGACGAGTACGGCTACCGGGTAGTGGAAAACAAGACCACGATCCACGACCTGCATGCGACCATGCTGCACCTGTTGGGTATAGACCACAACAGGCTCACGTACCGGTTCAGCGGCCGCGACATCCGGCTGACCGACGTATCCGGCAACGTTATAGACGCGGTCCTGACCTAGAGGGGAGTTCTTTCGTTGCATCCTGCAGCGCATCACCGGCTGCGATGGCGATTCCGGATCGAAGACAGGCACTTGAGAGTGGCAGAGCCCAGCCTCTTCGCGGGATGACGGCAATGCCATAGCGTTCGAAAGCGGTGCAAGAGTATTCCGCAAGTACGTGGGCCAGTAGGGAAGCCAGCCGGACCAGGGCGGCAAGTGATCGCCCGTTGGCGCGTACGCTGCACTGCTATCTGCCCATTGCGTGTTCCTTGCTTTTCCTGGTTGCTGCCTGTGCCAGGCCCCTCGTGAGTCCAGAGGTGAGCGCCACGCTGGATACGCCCCCCCTGGACTCGGTATATCTGGAAGTGGATGAGTATCCTACTCCTGTCGGAGGTATGCGAGCCGCGCAGCTGAATGTCGACTATCCGGCTGCTGCATGGAGGCAACGAATACAGGGCACGGTCCTAGTAAGGTTCGTGGTGGATGAAGAGGGCATCACCAGAGACCTTGAAGTAGTGGAGTCCGTGCACGGTTCGCTGGATCAGGCGGCGATGCGCGCCATTCGAAAGACGCGCTTCGTACCGGGTAGAAAGGATGGCCGGCCGGTTCGCGTGCAGATGTCTATGCCTATCTCGTTTGGGCTGCACTGAACGATCAGGTAGCCAGCATGCTCGGCTACAGACTGTGGGATGACTAGTGGCGGCGCGCGAATTCATGCCCTCGCAGTATTTGCGTCCGCTGCGACAGAGAAGTATGCTCTCGCGGCCCTTTGGAGCAGATGAGGTAACCAGTGTTCCGGCGGCGTCTTGCCTCGAACGCATGCTGCTGCGACAGGCATTCCCGGGCAGAGTGTCTGAAGGCGGGAAGTAGCGCTTGGCGTCGGGCCTAGGTCCGCATACCCGGGAACCGCGTGCGCCCGAGCACCTATACATTGGTAGGCGTGTCCTCCTCTTGCCTGCTGCTTGAAAAGCTGTAACCTGCCAGAACATTGGGTTTGCATCTTGAGCATGGACTCCCGAGGGAGGTCGCAATTCCGTTCATCTCTTTCCTTGTTTGCCATGAAAAGGTTACCTGGCCACTTCACGTGGATGTTTTGTGCCGCGCTGGTTTTGGTCGCAGGCTGCGACAACACTGCAGTGACAGATGATGCTGCACCGCTTGAGGACGTTGATCCGAAGGTCATAGAGGATGCCTTCGGCGAGGCCTTGGAGAAGAATCAGACGCCAGATGAGGCCTACATAGTTGTCGAGGAAATGCCAACGCTTGTAGGGGGACTCGCCGCTGTCAGTGAGGTAGTGCAGTATCCTGCCAGTGCCAGGGACGCGGGCATCGAGGGCCGGGTATACGTGTCGTTTACTGTGGATGTGGAAGGCAAGCCGACAGACATACAGGTGGGGAGGTCGCCAGACGAGGCCCTCGGCCAGGCTGCCGTTGATGCCGTGGAGCAGCAGCGGTTTACGCCCGGCAGGCAGGACGGGGTGCCCGTCCCGGTGCGCATGTCTTTGCCGGTTTCGTTCTGGCTGGACAAATAAGCACGTGACCGGGGCGCGACCAGTTTGCCCCGCGTGAATTGGTTGCCTGGCGGCGATTGCTTGGCACCGGCTCGGATACCAATTGCGGCCCGCAATGGGGTGCACGAGACAGCTCCCTTTCGACAGTTGTAGCGCATGTTGGTGCTGCAAATACTGCGCGGCCAGGCTTGGAAACAGGGCGAATCTTGCGGTTGGCCTGGTATGTGAGGAATAAGGGGTTTGCACGCCGACGGCGTTAGGTTGCCCGGGAAACTGCGAATTCAGATCCGGAGCGGAACCTGGCTTCAGGTCTGGTTTGGCAGGACTCCATTGTGCGGCTGGTAAAAGAGAGTCTTTACTGATCCGAGGCCTAGGATGTAGCCGAATCAGGCTGCGACAGGCAACATTCCCGGACTCTGGCCCGACTCTCGCATCGCTGCAAATCGCGCACAATCCCTGCTTTTGCAGGACAAGTCCAGCCAGCTGCATGGCGAATCCTGCGGCTTGGCTAACCCGTGTGATTGGGACTGGGCGGGGCCTGAAAGGCAAATTCAAGCGGGGTCGCGACTGATTCCGCCGCCCTTGGCGGCATGAATCGGCACTATTGCAGTTGAAGAGTTGTTGCGCTTTGTGTTAACTTTCCATGCAGTACCGCTAACTACCCCGCGCCGACCATGAAATCAATGTTCCGCTTGCTGTTCGTAACGCTCTGCACCCTGTTCCTGTTGGTTGCGGGCTGTGCCCGGACCGCTGATACCGATGATGCTTCCATGATGGAAGAAGCTGAGATGTCGGATGATGCTGAAATGTCCGGAGATGAGATGATGGACATGGACGCCGACACGACCGATGAAGGTGACATGGATGGCGAAGAAATGATGGAGGAAGGAGACGGAGATGCCGACGCGGAGGCGGAAGGGGAGGCCGAGGCTGAAGGCGAGGGAGAGGAGCAGTAGCCTAACGCGTCACATTCGCCGCGACAGGGTCGCGGCGTCCTTCTGTCTGCCACGGCCGGAATTGTTTTGGCGGGCGCGTAGTCTCGCACCACGGAGACAGTCTCAATTGGTGTAGGCAGTAATATTCGGTCTGTCCTCACGGATGGCTTGGACTCGACGGGTAGTGCGTGTCTGTTGGACGCGCAGGTCAGCAGTGTTTGACGTGCGGCCGTCGGATTTTCTGCCAGGATCGCGCGGGCGTGACTGCCAGGCGCCAGAACGCGCGGTTTGCAGATATCATTTGCACGTTGACCGGGACGGGCGTAGACTTTGTGCCTTAGTGAAGCGACTTTCATGAGATGCAGCGGCGAGGACAATTCGTCCGGCCGGTGCGGGCAATTGAGTTGCATGGATTATTGGTGCGGCGCGGGCAATTTCCGGCTCGAAGTTCGTAACATCCGTAGCTTCAGCGATGCACTAAGCCTAGCACACTACCATGCCTTGCACGATCGCCAACCGCGTTGCCCTGGTTACGGGCAGTTCGACAGGACTGGGTAAGGCCGCTGCCTTTGCCCTTGCCCGGGCCGGCGCCAGGGTGGCCTTCAACTACGCCAACAACGAAGAGCGCGCCCTCCGCACGTATGCAGAATTCCAGGCCGTCGGCGGCACCGGTACGTTGGTACGGGCCGATGTCACAAGTGAAGAGGCCGTTGCCGGACTCGTGCGACAGGTCGAAGCCAGCCTGGGCCCGATAGAGATCCTCGTGCCAAACGCGACTCCGGAGCAGCCGCAGCGGCGCATAGAGGAGTATGACTGGCAGGACTACCAGAGCATGATTGATTTCTTCATCAAGAGCCCCTACCTGCTTGCGCGCGCCTGCCTGCCGGCTATGAAAAAGAAGCGTTGGGGCCGCATCATCAACATCATCACAGAGGTTTATTCGCTGGGCGTGGCTCCCTTTACGGCGTATGCCTCCGCCAAGGGCGGACAGGTCGGGTTTTCCCGTAGCCTGGCTACGGAGCTTGCTCCGCTAGGGATAACGGTCAACATGATCTCTCCGGGCTGGATACCCGTGGAGCGTCATGAAAACTACCCTGAGGCAATGAAGCAGGCTTACCTGGAAACGATCCCGATGGGAAAGTGGGGAACGGCCGACGACGTGGCCAGTGCAGTCGTGTACTATGCCAGCGAGGAGGCATCATTTGTAACCGGACAATTCCTCACCGTAAACGGTGGCCGTTGCTTCGGCATTTAGCCTGCGCGGCTGATTTCCTGCCTGGCCTGCCCGAACCGCTTCGAATCAATCACTCTGCAGCTCTCTATTGGTTATGCCTAGAATCTCTGGACTTTTCCTTGCATTGCTACTGGTTTCCGTGGCCGCATGCCGCCAGGGCCAGGAAGCTTCTGAGAGAACCACCGTGGGCTACCTGACCAACGGTATCGCGTCTTTCTGGGTTATTGCCGACAAGGGCGCCAACGCGGCGGCCGAGGAATTCGGCGTAAACGTGGAGGTAATGATGCCGCCTGATGGAGCGGCCGGCCAGCGCCGCATGGTGCAGGACCTGTTGGCCCGCAGGGTAAGCGGCATCGCGATCACTCCGACTGATCCCAGGAATCAGGCAGACCTCCTGGATGAAATAGCGGCCAATGCCCATCTGATCACGCACGATTCGGATGCCCCGGAAAGCGACCGCCTCGTCTATATCGGCATGGACAATTATGAAGCGGGACGCATGTGTGGCAGCTTGCTCAAGAAGGCCATGCCGGATGGCGGCTCCGTAGTGCTCTTTGTCGGACTATTGGGGCAACTGAATGCCGATTTGCGCAGGCAGGGCATCATTGATGAGTTGCTGGATCGCTCGCATGATTCCGAGCGACGCGATCCCGTGGATGAGGTGATCCGGGGTGAGCATTTCACTATCCTCGATACCAGGGTAGACCAGTTTGACTTTGCCAGAGCAAAGTCCCAGGCCGAGGATGCCATGGCTCGGTATCCGGACCTGGATGCCATGATCGGCCTATTCGTATACAACCCTCCACAGATACTGGAAGCCGTCCGGGAGGCTGGCAAGCTGGAGCAGATTACTGTCGTGGGCTTCGATGAAGACGACGATACGCTGGAAGCGATTCGAGAGGGTACGATTGCAGGCACTATCGTGCAGAATCCTTACCGCTACGGCTACGAATCCGTACGCGTGCTGGCAGCCCTGGCCCGCGGGGATCGGTCGGTCCTGCCGGACAACCAGTTTATTGACATTCCTGCCCGCGAGATTACGGCCGAAAACGTGGAAGCCTTTCAAGCGGAACTGGCCTCACTGTTAGGCGAATAGGAAGCGTGGCGTTGCGAGATGACCGGACGGAGTCTGAAGAGGAAAGAACCGTTCTCCTGCGAGCGGCCGGGATCACGAAGCGGTTTCCCGGCGTCGTGGCGCTGCAGGAGGTCGACATCGCCGTTGAGGCTGGCAGTGTTACGGCCGTAATCGGCGAGAACGGTGCCGGCAAGAGCACGCTGATGAAGGTCCTGGCCGGCGTAGAACATCCTGACGGTGGCACGCTATGGCTCGGCGGCAAGGAAGTGGTGTCATTCTCGCCGAGCGAAGCGGCGCAGCTTGGCATCGCCCTCATCCACCAGGAGCTGAATCTGCTGCCCAATCTGAGCGTGGCGGCCAACATCTTTCTCGGCCGGGAGAGTCACACGTGGCTGCGTCAACGACAGGAAGCGGAATCCGCGCGGCGCCTGCTGGACCGGGTGGGCCTGGACGTGTCCCCCGATGCCCTCGTTGGGGATTTGCCCCTGGGGACCCGCCAGCTCGTGGAAATCGCAAGGGCACTCGGGGAGCAAGCGCGAATCCTGATCATGGATGAACCGACCTCGGCTCTGTCGTCGCGTGAGGCCGCATTGCTGTTCGAGGTAATTCGTGAATTGCGGAGCCGGGACGTTGCGATCGTTTACGTCTCGCACCGCTTGGGAGAGGTGGAGGAATTGGCAGACCGTGTCATTGTGCTGCGCGACGGTTGCAACGCGGGCATGCTGACCGGCGATGCCATTTGCCGGGAAGAAATGATACGACGCATGGTCGGGCGCGACCTGGCAGGATTCTATTCGCGGGCTGAAAGAAGGCCGGGACCTGTGGTCATGGAGGTACAGGATCTGGCGCTCGCCGGATGGCCGAATCACGCGGTTTCCCTGAATCTGCACGAGGGCGAGATTGTCGGCCTCGCGGGGCTCGTAGGATCGGGCAGGACCGAGCTCTTGCGTGCGCTGTTTGGCGTCGATCGTCCGCTATCCGGAAGCATAGTCGTGGACCAGGAGCCCTTGGATGCCCGGGGCCCCGACGATGCCATTGGCAGCGGGCTCGCACTGGTGCCGGAAGACCGGGCGCATCAGGGCCTGGTCCTGGGCATGAATGTGAGGCACAATATCAGTCTCGCTTCGATTGGACGCCACAGGCGAGCGGGTGGATGGCTAGATCTGACCTGGGAAGCGACAGCAGAAGCAGATATGCGCCGGCGTCTGCAAATAAGGGGGGCGGACGGATTGGTAAGCTACTTGTCCGGAGGAAACCAGCAAAAGGTGGTGTTGGGCAAGGCACTGCTGCTCGGCCCGAGGGTCTTGCTGATGGACGAGCCCACTCGAGGCATCGATGTGGGAGCGAAGCACGAATTCTACCAGCTAATGGAGGATCTGGCCATGCAAGGCATAGCGATTCTGTTTGCCAGCAGCGAAATGGAGGAGATTCTCGGAATGGCAGATCGTGTCCTGGTCATGCACGAAGGGCAGATGGCGGGCGAGTTGCCCGCTGAGGTACTAAGTGAGGAATCCATAATGCGTCTCGCCACTGGGTCGGCCTGACCATGCCGAGGAGACCGGCCAATGTGCCCCCGAGGTCCCGCATGGCGGGCCCCGGCGCTTACGCTGTCCGGCCCGACACCCGAATTCGCGATGATACGCAGAACATGCCTCTGAACGGTGCCGGTAGCGAAGCATCCCGCGCCCGGAGTTCGCTTTCTGCGACAAGAAGGGTGTGGAGCAACCGCTGCCAGAGATAAGCGAAGATCCTGCGCACGGCGGCGGCAAGTGCCACCGCAAAGGATTCGGCTGTGCGCGCATTCTTGCCGCGTCGGGCGGAAGGCCGGGATCGTCAGGCGGAAAATGGCGCCGTGCCCGAATGCGGCCACGACACTAAATTGTGGGCTTGATTGCGTACTTCTGCGAAATCGCGCTACTCTTGCAACCCCGTGGACATGCCCGTGTGCAACTGGTCCAGCCGGCCTCACACTATCGCCTTCAGGTCAAGTGCTCCGGATTCAGCCTTGCCCGACGAGGCCGCAGGAGCCCTCGCAGGCAGATCGCTTCGCGGAAAAGGCTGCGAAGCGGTAACGCGTCGTCGCATAGAGGCGGGTGGATGCGCAACGCGTCATCCTTTCTCGGTCCCGGTAGCAGCAGCTCTTGTGCACCGGACCTAGTGCGTACCCGGCGCACGCCAAATGCCTGATTCGATGAAGAAAGTTATTGGCATAACGGGAGTGCTCCTGGCAGTGGCCGTCCTGACGGCCATACTGGAGCCGAACTTTCTGACAGCATACAATCTTCAGAATACGCTTCGGTGGACGGGTCTCTTCGGCATCATCAGTATCGGAACGGCCTTCGTGATTGTTACCGGGGGGATAGATCTCTCGATTGGTTCTGTCATCGGACTCGTGGGCGTGCTTCTGCCGATGCTTCTGGTGGGTGCCGGCTGGCCCATTTCGGTATCCCTACTTGTCGTAGTGGCAATGCTGCTGTTTCTTGGCCTGCTGCACGGAGTACTGGTAACGAAGCTCAATTTGCAGCCGTTCGTCGTTACGCTGTGCGGGCTTCTATTCTATCGCGGGATTGCCCGCTGGATCAGCGGCGATGCTACCCAGGGATTCGGATCGGGATTTGACGGGCTCCGCTGGATTGCCATCGGTCGCCTTCCCGTTACGGATTCATTTGGACTTCCCATGCCGTTTGTGATTATGATCGTGGTGGCGGTGCTGGCTTCTCTGCTGCTCAATCGGACCGTCTGGGGGCGATACATGATGGCGCTCGGCCATAACGAGGAGGCTGCGCGCTATAGTGGCATCAAGACGGACCGCATGGTGATTCTTGCCTATGTCATAGGTGCGGTCACGGCCGGATTGGGAGGGATTCTCTTTGCCCTGGACGTGAATTCCGTGCAGCCGGCGGTTCACGGCAACTTTTATGAACTCTACGCCATTGCTGCCGCCGTCCTGGGCGGGTGCAGTCTCAGAGGGGGCGAAGGCTCTATACTGGGCGTGGTAATTGGCGCCGCCGTATTGCGCTTGCTATACAACGCGATCAATATACTGGGAATCCCCACGCAGCTGGAATTTGCCATCATCGGGGCCGTGATCCTGCTCGGTGTCGTCGCAGACGAAGCCATACGGCGAATTGGTGTTTTGAGGGCCACCAGGAGCTGAATGAGGCACGACCAGCGCTGCCGGAGCTCTTTGGCCTTAAGGCTCTTGCGCGGCAGCCAGGACCGGTCTCCACTGCGAAAGCCATTGGCCGCGCAGCGGTGCACTTCGAGGCGTATCGTCAGGCTTCTGATCCTTGACATGGCCCGTCGCAGACGTGGGCCCGGCATGCACTGGCTGGCCGTCTCACCCGGGCAAACTGTCCGGCCGCGAATCGGCCAGCGGTCAGCAAATCGTGCCTGGAGCATCGCTTGCTTGAGTGGCTTCGGGACAGTACTATACGGGACCAAAGCTCTTAAACGTAGACATGGCTTTACTTCTAGTTGCACTTCTTGCTTTCGGGCCGCGGATACTGGTGGTGGCCGGGCAGAACAATCATGACGGAGAGCGCACGACCGCGCATCTTGTCGCAATACTGAGCGAGGATGATCATTTTGACGTAACGGTTGCGAGTACACCGGCAAGGGGCGGTGACTGGCAGGGCTTCGCGCCCGATTTTGCCGCATATGACGTTGTCGTGCTTGCCTACAACGGCGAATCGTGGCCGAAGCATGTTCAGGAGGCCTTCGAGGAGTATATCGAAGGCGGTGGAAAGGCGGTGATTCAGCACGCGGCCAACAATCCCTTCCCCGGCTGGGAAGCTTTTGAGCGCATGGTAGGATTGCTCTGGCGCGGGCCGGACGCCGGATACCGGGTCTACGTGGAGGACGACGGAAGTCTCGTGCGTGTCGAGCCCGGCGAAGGTATCGGGGCGGGCCATGGCAGACTGCATGACTGGCACATTACTACCCGGGATGCGGAGCATCCAATCATGCGGGACCTTCCTGCGGAGTGGCTGCATCCGCATGATGAATTATACCATGGCCAGCGTGGTCCGGCGGAGGATATGCGCGTTCTTGCGACGGCGTATTCGGATCCGGAGCACGGCGGGACGGGCAAGCATGAACTCATGGTCTGGTGGATTCCCTACGGGGAAGGAAAGGTGCTTACCATGCTTCCGGGTCATCTCTGGTCGGGCCAGGAAGACGACCGGGCCTTTCGGTGCGTGGGTTTCCGCACACTGCTCACGCGCAGCGTGCAGTGGCTGGCGACGGGTAGCGTTACGCTGCCTGTGCCGGAAGATTTTCCAACTGCTGACGCAATCAGCGTCCGGCCCTGAATCCAATCGCCATGCGCAAGACAGCAATCACGCTACTGACCCTCCTCGTGACCTGTGCCTCGGCAGCACAGGGCCAGGATGAGGTGGATTCGCTCTGGACCTCCCTCTTTGATGGTGCAAGTCTGGACGGGTGGCAGTCCTCCGAGCATCCGTCGTCCTTCTCCGTGGAGGACGGATCCATCGTGGCACACGGCGATCGTGCCCATCTGTTCTATGTCCAGCAGACGGACTTCAAGAACTTTCACTTCATGGCCGACGTGAAGACAGCGCCCGGTGCCAACTCCGGCATCTACTTCCACACTTCCTATCAGGAAGAGGGGTGGCCCTCGACGGGGTATGAGGCCCAGGTGAACAATTCGTACAAGGGTGATCCCAGGCGCACCGGCAGCTTGTACGGAATCTCGGATATCATGGAAGCACCCGCCGCCGATGACGAATGGTTCACGCAGCATATCATCGTCCAGGGCAAGCACATCACTATCCGGATCAATGACCGCGTGCTGGTGGACTACGAAGAAGCTAATCCGTCAGGAGGGCGCCGGCTGGACAGCGGCACGTTTGCGCTGCAGGCACATGATCCGGGAAGTCGCGTCATGTACCGCAACATCAAGGTAAAGAGACTGCCGGACGAATAGGCGGTACTTGGCCTAAGGTTTCGTCCCGCGCAGGAAGTCTTCCGGTCGCAGATTTGGCTTGAACTTGTCGCCGAAGCCCGAATTGTTGGGCTCGTAGACGCCAGCAAGCTCTGCATCGGCACCGGATTCCGGAATCTCTTGGCCCAGAGCCCACAGGATGCCGTTCAGCGCGAGCGTGCGCATAGATTCCTCGCGGAAATCATAAGGGTGTCCGAGCGTCGTGAAGAACACCCGGGCGGCAGTGCCCGAAGTGCCGGAATACGTCTTGGTCCATGCGACGGGATTGGAGAGGGGGAAGCGGTCCAGGCGGTCGTTTTCCTCGTGGTTTGAGCGCCGTGCCGTGCCCGTAAGCAGGGGTTCGCTGTCACCGTAGAGTGCATGCTCACCGCCGTGCACGTGGTAAAGCCACGAATATGCCTGAAATGGCTGTACCCCTCGCAGGACCTGGCGGCCTTCCTGCCCCTCAATTAGCTGCACGTCGGTCAGCGGGGCGTCCCCGTCATCAAAGTGGCCGTGGTGCGTAATCCACCGCTGGCCAAACACCCGGGTGGGCCAGTCATCATTAAGGTGTGCCCTTGTCGAATCATCCCGGTAAAGAAAGGCATGCGTGGCCGTCCGGAATCCGGCCATCGGCTTGCCTGACTCCGCGAATGCCAGAATTCGCTGGGCTTGCGAGTCGGGCAGCGCTCGGAAGCGCGTAAACATCACCATCATGTCAGCCTCCTCCAGCGCCTCGAGACCGGCGATATTGTCCAGAACATTCGGGTCGACATACCCGTCTGCGTTGAGCGCAAAGCAGACCGTTGTACGAAAGCCGTAGTCCCGCTCAAGAATGCGGGCCAGCATGGGCATCGACTCTTCCGAGCGATACTCCTCGTCGCCCGTCACAAAGACTATGTGGGGGGCTTCAGTCTCGGTAGCCTCATCGGGTGCCGCGCAGCCGGCAGCCGCGATCAGGGCGGCGGCAAGGGCGCCGCGCACGGCCGGAATATGTCTCGATAGTGCATTCATGGTCTGGTGCGTCCCTCGTTCTTGTAGTTCTCCAGAAGTGTGGCCAGCCGGCTGACGACAGCGGGTTCGGCGTCAAACAGGTTCTGCGTTTCCTCCGGATCCGCAGCCAGATCGTACAACTGTCCGGCCGGCTCACCGGGTCCGGGCTCCAGGTTGCGCGGCGCGGTGAAGCCGCCTGATCCCCTTCCCAGGATCAGCTTCCAGCGCCCGTCCCGGATGGCGAACATGCCGTGGAGAGAGTGCTGGACCATGGTCTGGCGCAGTCCAGGCCCCTCTCCCGCAATTACCGGGAAGAAATCGAAGCTGTCTTCGCCCGCGTCCGCCGGAAGGGTTGCGCCCAGGAGCGTGGCGAATGTGGCCATGAAGTCCGTGAGGGACACGAGCGCTTCGCTCGTGCTCCCCGGCTCAACACGGCCGGGCCAATGCACCAGGAACGGCACCCGGTGGCCGCCCTCCCAGATATCCGCCTTCTGTCCGCGCCATGGCCCGTTGGCATCGTGGCCGAACGTGGCACGGTCGGATTGGGGCCAGTGCGCGCCGTTGTCGCTGGTAAAGACAACGAGTGTCTCGCGGCCCGTCGCGTCGAGGGCTCCCAGCAAGCGTCCCACGGCCCTGTCTACCTGCGCTACAAAGTCACCGTAGTACCCGGCTTCGCTCACGCCCCTGAAATCCGGTGCCGGCAGCCACGGCGTGTGCGGGGCACTCAGAGGCACGTACAGGAAGAATGGGCCCTGCTCCGCATGCTCCTGCACGAAATCCACGGCCTTGTCGATAGTGCGGGGCAAGACGTCCGCGTGCCTGAAGCCGGGAGCGATGGCGCCGGCACGCCAGAAGCCACCTCCGCCCCGCCGCCTGTGCCGGCTAGCGCCGATCGTGTCGGTGGGCAGCGCCTCCAACCCGGTGTTTTCAACGTACACGTATGGAGCAAAGTCCAGCGAGGATGGGATGCCGTAGAAATAGTCAAATCCCGCGGCATTTGGCCCCGGATGCAGCGGCCGATCGTAATGTGTGGAATCGTGGCTGCCAAGCCCAAGGTGCCACTTGCCTACGGCGCCCGTGGCATAACCGTGCTCCCGGAACAGCTTCGGGAGCGTCAGGCGCGTGGTATCAATGAGATTCGGAGAATAGCCTTGAAGCACGCCGCGCTTCAGGCGCGTGCGCCATGCATACCGGCCGGTCAGCAGGCCATAGCGCGTGGGTGTGCAGACAGCGGACGGAGAGTGTGCATCCGTCATGCGCATCCCCTCGTCCGCCAGCCGGTTCAGATTGGGTGTGGGAATCTTCGATGCCGGATTGTAGCGCTCGATATCGCCGAAGCCGAGATCGTCGGCCAGGATGATGACGACATTTGGCGGGGCGGGCGGCGTCTGGCACGCTCCCAGAAGGCAGGCAAACAAGGCGACGAAGAGTACTCGCATGTCAGCGATCAACTGGGGGCATGCTGTTTAGGACTCGCTGGAATTCGTTCTTTACTCGTACGGCCTCAGGCTCCAGAACGGAGTCCGGCAGCGCGACCAATTCATCCACGTCGCGGGCCCAGTTCACGAACCTGCCGTCCGCGTACAGCTTCCATTCATGGTCTTGCACCCACCTGCCGGGCGAGAAGGAGCCCCATCTCGGGTCGTAGTGGCAATAAATCCAATTCCGGACGCCTTCGGACGTGCCGGTCATGGAGCCGAGGAAGCTGACTCCGTCGAGTGCGGCATCCTCTGGCATCTCGGCACCGGCAACATCAAGAAAAGTCGGCAGGAAGTCCGTAAAGTCCACCAGGGCGTCGCTTTCCAGGCCCGGCATGATAGTGCCAGGCCAGTAGGCGATAAGCGGCACATGCGTGCCTGCCGCCGTCGGATAGCCCTTGCGTCCGCGAATAGTCCCGCTTTCATGCACGGAAGTAACGCGACGGTCAGTGCCGTTGTCGGCCGTAAAGATCAAGAGCGTACGCCTGTCCAGCTCGAGACGCCGCAGCGTTGCCGCCAATCGTCCTACGATGGCATCCATATAGGCGACATTAGTCCCAAAATAGGCAAGCTCGTCCACACCGGCGGCAGGATCCAGTGCGTCGTATTCCGGATGATCGGGTGTGGGCTGGAACGGAGAGTGTGTCAGAACCATGGGATAGTACAGAAAAAAAGGTCTCTCCCTGTTCCGTTCAATAAAATCCTCGATGTATACGGCGAACATGTCCGGCCCGTAGCCTTCGGGATACTGCACGGGTTCCTGCCCCGAAAAGTGAATGGTCGGGGCCTTGAATCGCAAGCCGCGTTCCCTGACCTGCCAAAGGGCGAATTCGTCGAAGCCGGCATCATCGGGGTCTGATCCGTTCCTGCCCGCAAGGCGTTGCTGCAGGGCGTTGCCGTAGAGCTGCCACTTGCCTGCTATCGCCGTCGCGTAGCCAGCCTCTCTCAGAGGATGCGCGAACGTCCGTTCGGCCGGATCGAGCAGTCCGAATCCAATGTAATTGCGAAAGGAATACCTTCCCGTCATGATCTGCACGCGCGATGGCGTGCAAAGCGGCGTCGAGAAGGCGTGTGTAAAGCGGGCACCTGCCCGTGCGAGCGAATCCAGGTGTGGTGTCTCGTAGCTCAGGCCGCCGTTTATGCCCAGCGCCTCGTAGCCCAGGTCATCTGCCATGATGAGAACGATGTTCGGGGGCGGCGGCGATTCGCACGCTGCGATGAAGAGCAGTATGAACAGCGCTCGCGGCATGATTGGCTAGGCGTGGGGTGGTGCCCGAATATAGCCCAGTACCCGCTATGTTGCCCTTTCGCACTGCCCGTTCGCAAGGGGTGAAGCAACTGCTCTATGTGGACATTGGGCTCTTGGTGGCGGATATTGCACCGCACTAATCCTCCAGCAAAATGCGAACCGCCTTAGTACTGCTCCTACTCTTCTCGGCCTGCGCCCCGGCGCCGGACGCTGCCCTCCAGATGCCGAGCGTGCTCATCCTCTTTACGGATGATCAGCGGTTCGACACCATACACGCCCTGGGGAATGACGAGATAGTGACGCCTGGCATGGACAGACTGGTGCGAAGTGGCACGGCCTTTACACGTGCGCAGACCATGGGCGGCATGCACGGGGCTCTTTGCGCGCCAAGCCGAGCCATGCTCATGACGGGACGTCCCCTTTTCAGCCTTCAAGAGCGTGGCAATCTCATTCCCCCGGAGCACGTCATGATGCCCGAGCTGCTTGCCGAGGCGGGTTACCGGACCTTTGCTACGGGCAAGTGGCATAATGACCGTGCCTCGTTTGCACGCGCCTTCGGCAGCGCGGCCAGTATCTTCTTCGGAGGTATGCACTGGCCGAGTGCGGGCGGGCACGAGGCGCCGCTTGTTCACGACTTTGACTCTACCGGAGCCTATCCGGCAGAGGCACGAAGGCAGGTCCCCACATATTCCTCGACGCTTTACGCCAATGAAGCCATCGCATTCCTGGAAAGCGTGGGTGATGCTCCTTTCTTTGCGCACGTTTCGTTTACTTCGCCTCACGATCCCCGGACACCCCCGCCTCCGTTCGATGCCTGGTATGCACCGGATTCCGTAGCTCTTCCGTCCAACTATCTCCCGGAGCATCCCTTCGACAATGGCGAATTGCGGGTCAGAGACGAGTTGCTGCGGGAGCATCCCCGATCGGAGCGCGTGGTCAGAGAGGAGCTGGCCGCCTACTATGGCATGATCAGCGAGGTGGATGCGCAAATCGGCCGCATACTGGATGCGCTTGATGCCACGGGCAAGCGTGAAAGCACGATCGTCATCTTTGCAGGCGACAACGGTCTTGCTGTCGGAAGTCACGGCCTTCTGGGCAAGCAGAACCTGTATGATCACAGCATGCGCGTACCGCTTATCCTGTCAGGCCCCGGCGTTCCCGAAGGTGAGCAGCGCGGCGGGCTCGTGTATATCTCTGATATATTTCCGACCGTGGCCGACCTTCTGGGACTGGCCATGCCGCCCACGGTGGAGGGCCAGAGTCTGGTGCCCATGCTGCGTGACGCGGATGCGCCGGGTCGTGCCGCCGCTTTCTACGCCTATCGCAACTTCCAGCGTGCCGTGCGAACCGACGACAACTGGAAACTCATCCGATACAACGTGGATGGCACGGTTCGCAGCCAGCTTTTCGATTTGAACGAAGATCCCTACGAAACGCAGAATCTGGCTGCGGATCCGGCCCACCAGGACAAGCTAGCGGAACTCGGTGCCCTTCTCATCGAGCAGAGCAGGCTGCACTTGGATCCGGAGGATGTCGCGGCCTGGGACTCCTAGCGCGCAGCCCGCGAATTCGGTCCGACTTCCCGTTCAATCAGCTTCAGGATCCTGCGATATTCGTCGCTCCAGCTGGCCGGTTGCTGAAAGCCGTGGCCCTCGACCGGGTAGACGGCCAGCTCCCAGTCTTCCTTGCCTAGTTCAATGAGGCGCTGGACCAGGCGTACGATGTCCTGAAACTGCACGTTCAGATCCACCATGCCGTGAGGCATCAGGAGGGGATCGTCGAGGCCCTCGGCAAAATTGATGGGTGAACTGCGGGCATAGGCGAGCGAATCCGTGGCCGGAGTATTGAGGATGTTGGAGGTATAGGTGTGGTTGTAGTGGGCCCAGTCCGTGACGCTGCGCAGTGCTGCTCCCGCGCCGAAATGCTCCCCTTCCGTGAATAGCGCCATGAGCGTAAGGAAGCCTCCGTATGAGCCTCCGTAGATCGCAATCCGCTCGGGATCGATGCCGTATGTCCGGTTCAGGTATCGAGAAGCGTCCACGTAGTCCTGCAGGTCACGTCCGCCCATGTGGCGGTAAATGGCCGTT
Source organism: Rhodothermales bacterium (assembly GCA_965207385.1). Taxonomy (GTDB): domain Bacteria; phylum Bacteroidota; class Rhodothermia; order Rhodothermales; family Bin80; genus CAZXEU01. Next base: position 292,974 of record CBDBLZ010000021.1, on the reverse strand, counting down.
CGCCAGTCGCGTCCGTAGCCGGCAGATCCCCGATAGTCCACCTGCATGACGGTGTAGCCGAGGTCGGTGAGCAGGTTGTGAAACATGTATTCGCGGAAGTAGCTGCTCCACCACGCATGCACGTTCTGCAGATAACCGGCGCCGTGTACAAATAGCACGGCGCCGCCGTTTGCGCTGTCGGGCTCGAAAACATGAGCGGGTACGTGTGCGCCGTCCGAGGCCTCGAACCAGACGGTGCTCGGCTCGCGCCAGTCGTAGGACAGCCATTCCTGCGTCTGGGAGTGCGTAATGCGTTCGCTCTGGTCACGGTGCAGGAAGATTTCCGGCGGGCGCGTGGCCTCGGAATGCAGTATGGCAAGGACGTCTTCGCGCGGATTCAAGGCAGCATCATTGCGGCCCGGCATGGCGGTCAGCTGCCGCGGCTCGCCGCCGAAAGCGGGCATGGAATACAGGTTGCGAACGTGGGGTGAGGATATTCCGCTTGAGAAATACCACGTTGATCCGTCCCTGGACAGCTGCGGGTCGAACACCTCGAAACGGCCGCTTGTCAGCTGCGTCACCTCTTCCGAGGTGACGTCGACCAGGTAAAGATGGCTGTAGCCCGTCGCCTCGCTCTGAAAGTAGAAATGCCGGCTGTCGGGAAGCCAGCCCGCCACGCTTTGCCCGCCAAACCAGGAAATGCCCGGACCCGCTAACCAGGCTTCGTCGTGCTGCCGGTCAAGGACCGACAGGGTAGCCGATTCCGGGTCCAGGCGGCAAATCCAGCGATCCTTGTTGTCGTGGGTGCGCACATCGAGAACGGCGTGCCGGCCATCTGCACTCCAGTAGGGACCGAAGGCATAGAGGTGCCGCTTCGCTGCCGCGGAGTCCAGCTCCACTCCCTGGTCGCGGCGATACGCGGCAATGTCGTAGGCACCGGGAAGCTGGTGCAAGTCCACCTGGTACGTAGTGTCCCGGACGAGGTCCTGAACCAGGAGCGCAAAGGACGACGGCTCTGCTCCGACCTTGGGACGGGCAGATAGCTCCTCAGCATAGCCGCTTTCGGTAACATAAGCCATTGCCCTGGTGCGTGTGGCACCATCCGGCGACGCTACTGACGCGAAGGATACAAAGCGCTCCGCCGGGTCAATGCGAAGCTGCTCGACTCGCCGGCCGGACAGGTAGTACACGGGCGGGCCCGGCGCCGCGTCGCGCTCGCTCGCTTCCTTGCGCCGATCTTCTTCTTCCTGCCTGGTTCTCACGTATTCGAACAGCCGGCGCTGCTGCGTCTTCAGAAAACCCTCCTCCTCCTCGGACTCGCGTCGACCAGGCTCGGAGCCGGTCCGCAGGTCCGTGAGCTGACGCGTGGCCCCGGTTGCCAGCTCCAGGCGAAAGAGGTTCTCTGCAGCGGCATAAATGATGGCATCACCGTCCGGCACAAAGCGCGGCGACCGCTCGGGACTGCGCGTTTGTGTAAGGCGTGATCGCACACCCGTGGCTCTGTCGTACAGGTAGATATCGCCGTCCTCGGCATACACCTTGCGCCCGAAATCCCTGTCATAAGTGTGCTCGCCGTGATGCCATCCGTCAAACGCGGGGCCCAGGTTGCGCCTTGCCTCCGGTGCCACCCTTTCAGGTTCGCCGCCGCGACGACTCACGCTGTAGAGTGAGTCGTCCGGGAAGGCTCCCATCGGGTTCCAACGGAAGTACAGCGTTTCTCCGTCTTCCGACCAGAAGGGCGAGGAAGGCCAGGCCCCGATATAGGTGTCAGGTTCCTGCATGATCTTTTCCACCGTGAGCGAATACTCCTGGGCTGCGGCGCTGCACGCGAGAATGTAGGAGAGAAGAGAGAGCGTTGTGCGCGGCATATTGAGACTGGATGTATGGCAATGGGAAGGCACGTCGGGACGGCTGTCGGCAGGGCAAGTCTGCATTTTCATGGCGTACTCCGGTCGCGCTACTGCCCACGAAACCAATCCGCTGGCCGTGCGTGCAGACACCTGCCCGAAAACTACGAGATTCCCATGCGTGCTTCTATACTGCTGCTTCTGGTCCTGCCCCTGTTTGGCAGAACTGACCTGCCATTGGAGAAGATAAAGCTGCCCGAAGGATTCGCCATAGAAGTGTATGCGGATAGCGTCCCCAATGCCAGGCAGCTCGCGCTCTCGCCGTCCGGCACGCTATTCATCGGATCGCGCCGTGAGGGCAAGGTCCACGCCGCACGGGATCTTGACGGGGACATGGTTGCCGAAACGATCCACGTCATTGCTGAGGAGCTGACCATGCCGTCAGGACTGGCTTTTCGGGACGGCGCCCTCTACGTTGCCGTAGTCAACACGATATTGCGCTACGACAACATTGAAAACCATATCGAGGCGCCTCCTGAGCCGGTCGTAGTACTGGACGACCTGCCTGAGGATAGGCATCACGGATGGAAATACATTGATTTCAGTCCGGAGGGCAAGCTGTTTGTACCGATAGGCACGCCGTGCAATACATGCGAAAGGCCGGATCCGTATGCCACCATTCTCGAGATGAATCCGGATGGAACGGACAGACGCGTCTACGCCCGCGGCGTGCGCAATTCCGTCGGTTTTGACTGGCATCCGGTTACGGGAGAATTCTGGTTTACCGACAACGGCCGAGACAACATCAGCCCGGATCCAGCAATCACGGATGATTTGCCAAACTGTGAACTGAATCGCGCGCCGGAGGCGGGCATGCATTTTGGCTATCCATACTTCCATCAGCACGATACACCGGATCCGGAATTTGGCGAGGGTCGCACCGCTGACGAGTTTGTGGCTCCGGCGGTACTGTTGGGGCCCCACGTGGCGCCGCTCGGCATGGAGTTCTACACCGGGTCAATGTTTCCCGAGTCCTACCGCAACCAGGCTTTCATTGCAGAGCACGGATCGTGGAACCGGCGTCAGAAGATCGGCTACCGCGTGAAGCTGGTGCATTTCAATGAGGCGGGCGAAGCCACGGGGCAGGAAGTCTTCGCGGAAGGATGGCTGCAGGGCGAGGAAAACTGGGGCCGCCCCGTTGATTTCGAAACCCTGCCGGATGGCTCGCTGCTGCTTTCTGATGACCAGGCGGGCGTGGTGTACCGGATTACCTACAGCGAGCCCGAGGAGTAGACCTGCAGGGCCGCAGCAGCAGGGCGGAAGAGCAGCCCTCCGCTCCCGATCAGCACAGCGAACGCTGCCCTGCGCCCCTGCAGGGATAGGCGGGCGAGCCGCCCCTCACCCCGTACGCGCAGCCGAGTACCTGGACACGTTTGAAGTGTCTGGACCCGGGCCGAGGCCCGGCTACGGTCTGCGGGAGCGCTGCCCGGGGCAGTTGCAGGTCAGCAGATTGGTGCCTCCCGCTCAGGACCGTCGCATATTAACTCCGTTTGGAATCAGACTTGCTTTCGGACCGAGTTCTGCCCGTCGGCGCCCTGAACCGCTGTTATGTCCACGCTTGCCTTTCCGACGCAACGGTGCGTGGCGCGTGCGCTTCGCGAAACGCAAAAGGGGCACCCTCCGGCTTGGAGAGTGCCCCTCAACGTTCTGGTTGATCGGATGCTACTTGAGCAGCAACATTTTTCCTGTCAGGCGCCTCCCTCCGAATTCCAGGTAGTAGAAGTAGGTACCCGATGCCAGGTCCCGGCCGTCGAATCGGGCCGAATAGGTGCCGGCGGCAAGGTGGCCGTCCACGAGCGTTGCCACATGCTGGCCGAGTACATTATGCACTACAAGCTGCGCCTGCCCAGCCTCCGTCAGCGCGAATTCTATCGTGGTCTGCGGATTGAAGGGGTTGGGATAGTTTTGGCCCAGAGAGAAAGCGTTCGGGACGGTGTATTCGTCCGGCTGCAGCCCGGTCGGGCCCTGCGTGAACTTCTTGACAGACGTGTTGCCGTTGGTATCCCAGATGCCTGCATATGCGGTCAACCCGTCCGGTGAAAACGAGATGGCGCGGGCCTTTTCATTGCCCACAGGCGCATCGACCTGGTAATCGAAGCTGTCCACCAGCGCGCCGGAGTCCGGATCGTAGGCGAACCACGAGATAATCCGGTCCGGCGAAGCGAACGGCCCTGCGGGATCGGCACCGGCAGCCGGCGCGTTGCTGAACCAGATATGTCCCGTTACTGGATGACGCACGATCGCCTCCGAAACGATTCCCGCAAGTAGCGTGTCGGGCGTGGCATCGAAGGGAGAGAACTCGTCAGGCCGGGAGTAATGATAGACGGCAAAGTTGGAGTAGCCTGCCCAGTAAATGGAATTGCCGTCTGCCGACACGTCAAAGCTGCGCGAAAAGCCCTGGCTCGAATCGACGGCATTTTCCACAAATGCCAGATCCGCATCATAGATCTGGATAGGCGCGCCGGGCACCACATTGGCGACAAAGACGCGGCCCATTTCGTCTACGCCGGGTGCGCTGAGCGAGCCACCTGCAACTTCGGCTTTCGCCATCCCTTCGCCCGTCACGTGGTTGACCCTGTACAAGACCCCGCCACCGGTGGCGACCAGAATGTCGCCGTTGTGGTCACGCCGGAGACCGCGGAGATTTCCGATCAGGGTATCCTGCACGCCGCCGACTGTTATGGTACGAATGGGGTCCATGGCGTCGGATCCATCCGGATTGTAAACGAACAGGAGCCTTGTGCGCACCGCATTGCCGGCCGCATCGCGGACGCTGTCGCCGCTAGCCGGGTCAATCCACCACCTGGGCGCCCACGCCTGTACCCATATCTTGCCTTCGCCATCCACCGCGATCCCGTGAATGGCTTCCGTCCATGTGGCATCGTCCGGGAAGCCGCCTTCATTTGTCCAGGCTTGTCCGCTGGCGACTATAGGCGTCAGTATCAGTGCCAAAAGGGGGAGTAGCTGTTTCTGCATGGTCCGTACGGAAGTTGGTTAACGGTTACTCGCAAACGGGCTGCGCCCGGGGGCGGTTGACCAATATATTGCCTGAATATGAATATAGCGTTAACGCTCTAAAGGCCTCTTTCTCGTCGCACGTTTGCCTTGATCAGGTTGGGCGTCGTGGAATCTGTCTTGCCACGTGTCATGAAGAGCGTCGTGCCGCTGCCCCATGCAAACGACACGGCGGCGGGCGCGAGAATCCCCGGATATAGGACATCGGCCGATCCATCAGCTTGCACAACGTACAGGGGATCCGGCGCGTCCGTGCCTACTATGACCTCGCCCGAGGCAGCAACGGCGAGTGCATGCACACGGGCGTCGGCTGCATCGTACAATACCTCGGAAGTACCCAGATCACCATTCGGCAAGATCGCAATTCGATAGGCTTGGCTTTGCCCCTGGTCCAAAGCGGCAGCGTACAAAGTGTTACCGGCCACCACCAGATCGGATACATCGGGCTCGAAGGCGAACTGCCGAATGCTCTTGTCCGGTGCAATTCGAAAGAGGCTGGAGTTGGGGCCGCCGGCCCAAAGGTTGCCCTGACCATCGAATGCGAGGGCCCGAATGCGAACCGCGCTGTCCTGAATCACGGCCCACGTCTCCTGGCTCGACCCTTCGGTAAAGCGGAAGACGGCCCGCACGCCGCGCGCCGTGTACAGGGCTCCGTCGGGCCCGAACTTGAGGGCATCCCACTTGAACGTGGATTCCACGTAGGTGCTGCGCGTACCATCATGCGCCATGCGCACGACGCCGACGGATCTGCCATCCGAGAAGAGCGAGACGTACAGGTTTCCCTCGCCATCCGAGGTGATGGCAAACGGCTCTTCGAAGGCTGCAATCTTGCCAAACTCTTCGGCAGCGGCCTCGAGCCGGTAATGAACCGCGTTGCTGAAATTCTCGGCTCCGACCACCGCAACGCGCAGTTCAAGCTCCGGCCGGGGCGTATTGGGTGGCCTAACCCTTAACGTCGTAGGTGCAGCTTCCAGAAGTTCGCCGCGCGTGTCGCCGAAATACACGAGGTTGTCGCTGGCCATGCCAGAGAAATTCTGGCCAACTATGGTGACAATATCCACACCGGCAAGCGCAGCACCCTCCGGATCGACACTGGCAATTATCGGGTCCGGAGCGCGTTCCAGGTCGGGATCATACAAGCTTGGCGCGGGACCGGTATCACATCCGGCCATGATTGCCTGGCCGACTACGGCAAGCCACAGGAGCGCACGGGTGGGCTCGTGATTTGGAGCTTGGTCGGGGGGCATCAACCCGCAGCAGGCTAGAGGGAGAATCTGAATGTAAGGCGGTGCACGGCCGAGAAAACGTCGAAGTCCGTGTAAGAATAATCCGCGGCAAACCCAAAGCCTCGTACGGCCTGCCGAAGTCCCAGTCCGAAGCTCAATCCCTGGATATCGGTGGGATAGGCATATCCGACCCTGAGTGCAAAGGAGCGCAGGAAGACGTACTCCGCACCGGCCTTGATCTGCTCCGAGTAGTCCCGCGGATTCTCCGCATCAACGGCAAGGAGCAGGGCGTGCGTTCGCTGGTTTGCCGATGTCAGATCCACGAGGTTCATGGACACACCAATTTTCAGCGTAAGCGGCAGCTGGAAGCTCTCTTCCGTGTATTCAATCTCGCGCGCAAAATTCCGCGCGCTGACACCAAAATTGAGGCTCCGGAATCCCGTCTTGTAAAGCACGCCGAAATCGTAGGCCATCACTCCTTGAACGTTTTCGGTACGCTCGTACGTATCGTCTTCCACAATGGCGACTACGCTGCTTCCCAGATCCTGGTTGGCCCACTTCATATGCGCTCCAACAGCGAAGCGGTCGCTTAGCGCGCGGGCGTAGCCGAATCCCAGGCTCCAGGCGGAGGGGGAGAAGGTGCCCAAGTCAAGAAAGCCCTGGTCGTTGTTGAACCGGATGGTTTCTTCCAGCTCTCCGAAGTCCACAGTGACAAACGTGAAGCCGAATACGCCGAGCTTTCCCGGACTGAAGGCAATGCTGCCGAGACTGTAGTTGATTTCCGCTATCCACTGCGTCTGTCCGAAGAAGAGGTCTGCCGCGCCCGGCTGGCGTGCCATGGCTGCCGGGTTGTAAAACAGCATCGAGGAGCCGCCTTCTACGGCCGTTACCGCATCTCCAAGCGCGGCCGCGCGCGGGTCGACGGACACGCTTAGGAATTTCATTCCGGTTTGGGCCAGCTTCTCCTGCTGCGCCCGGGCCTGCCGGTCCGCGAGCGCTACAAGAGCCGCAAGCACAAGCAAGAAGGTCCCTGGTCTCATGGCGTCAGCGGATAATGACGAACTTCTTGATCACTCGCTCCCCGGTGTCCGAGTCCGTGATGACCGCGATATACAGCCCGCTTGCAACCACCTGGCGGGAGGACGTGGTGTGGTCCCAGAATTCGTCGCCACTGCCGTCCGTGTGCTCGATTCTGTCCACGAGTTCTCCGAGGTCCGTATAGATTTCAATCGTGCAGCGGCCCGGGATGTTGAAGAAAGCGAGCTTGTCCGTCTGGTCCGGAAAGCGTACGAAAGGACTGGAGCCGATGTTGAACGGATTGGGGACAATGCGCACGTCGGAAAGCGCTTCGCCGGCCGGGCGCTTCAGCCGGGTAGGCGTATAGGTCTGGGTAGCGTACCGGCTGCTGCGCAACGGCTTCCCGGCAGGCGTCAGACCCGTGCCGTCATTCGCACTGCCGCCCACGACGGCCACCATGTAGTAGTAATAGTTGATCCCGCGAATGGGCGTCGTGTCATCAAAGCCCACATCGCCCGCAGCCGCCGAATGTACCAGCGTGTACGTGCTATCGTAGCTGCCTTGGGCCCGGTAAATCTCCCAGCGGTCCGGAAGCGGTTCATCCGGATACGTGCTCCAGGAAAGTGCGATGCGGTCGCCTCCGCCGTTGACCTCAAATACACTGGGCGGTGCGGGCGCCTGCGGGATGCTGTAGCCTGACCGAAAGTTGGCCATCGCCCGGCCAAACATCTGGAACAGGGAGTCCCGGCCGGTAAAGACCCATTCGTTCTTGGTCATCGAATGGGCCTGACCGTGCACCGAATACGTGATCGTCCGGTCATCGTTGGCGCCGGATTCCTTGTAGGCCCGACCGATGGCCATGTTGGCATCGCGGCTCAGACCGGCGGCTCCTTCAGCCAAAACGATGCGCACACTCTCGCCGGGCGCCAGCGTATAGGGCCCGTATCCGTTTGCATTCGAAAATCCTCCGGGCGTGCCGAGAGACGGATCTCCGGTCGGTCGAAGAAAGCCCTCCATGCCGGAAGGCTCCACCACGTCCGCATGGCGGGGAGACTTGTGGCCCTGCGTCATTACGCCGTATTCCACTTCCATCTTGGCCGGATTGAATGCGTCGTTCTGCGACGTGTACGGATCATCGGAGCCGATCCAAGTGGTAGTAGTCGGCTGGGATGGGTCATCGGTAGCATCGGTGGAGGAGGCATCCGCATGGAGCGTCACCACCCCCACAAACTGCGAGGCACCGAGCCGGCCCAGCGTATCGGTCGGGGCCACGTTGACGGCCGGCAGCGCCTGAGGCAGTATGGGACCGCCCACGTTGTCATAGGCGCCGAAAGGCGGGAACTTGCCGTGCCAGACAAACTGCGCCCGGAAGTTTTCCTCCGGGGGGTCCACCTTGACCCCGTCTCCCCGCGTATCCAGCATCGCGTTGAGGCCCCAGCCCGTTCCGTTTCCGATTACGTAGCGGGTTTCCTTGGCAACGGAAAAGCGCCACTGAAGGAAAATGTGGACGCCCTCCAGGGTCTGGTTCGGCAATTCGATTTCGTCGTCGTCATCGGTGTTGCCCGTATTGGTGAAGGTGTACTCGATGACGTGGTAGTTGTCGTGGAATTCCTGGGCGAACTGCATGATCTTGCGCTCCATGGTGACGCCCAGGAGCGTATTCGTCACATTCAGCAGCATCACATCGGACGCGATGGAAGGGTCCACACGATCATTGATCATGGCCGCCTCTGCTTCCGATATGCCGCCGTCCACAAACACCGTCGTAGGGTCACGCCGGCTTATCATCTCAAACGTGAGGGGAAAGAATTCGCCCGATCCCGTGACCCGGGGCCCGACGTGCACCACCCGGTAGGGATAGGTCGTACCGAGTTCGTCTGTGACATTCTGCGCCCCGATCCAAAGCGCCTTGGCGGCCTGCATGTCGGTGAACCGGTAGATGCCCGGCCAGCGGAGGCCGTCCTGTTGTGTCTGGATGAAGCCGCAACCTTCGCACTCGCTTCCAATCTCGGAGTACCAGTTGTGCATGGAGCCGGCTGCAAGCCACTTGTTGACGAACTGCGCATGTGCTGTGCCGGCAGGCAGCAATAGCAGTATCGCAGCCGAAAGTGCAAGCTGTCGCGCGCCTGGAACCTGGAAGCGAGGACTCTGCATGGGCTAGAGGCTGATTCGCAGGCCCCAGTAAATGTCCCGCGGTCCCAGGAACGTCAGGAAGTTCATGTTCGGCATGTCGATGTATGCCTTGTCCTCAAGCGCCTTGTCCACCACGCTCCGGTCAGCGGGTGTCCAGTTGCCGTCCTGGTAGGACAGGTACGATCCGGTTTCGTGCTCCCAGTAAATGATGCCGGGATCAGGTGCGGTTACGCTTTGGCGCGTCGGAACACGCTCCATGGGCTGGAACGGCACGTCGTAGGAACGATACTCGCCGATCCGGTCATTGCCAGGGATATTCGTCGAATAGTCATCAGACTCCGGAAGGTGCAGGGACCGCAGGTAGGAGGTCTGGTCGTTGCCATCGACAAATCCGTTGAACGACAGTCTGCGCAAGTTGAACAAATTGAAGACATCCACAAAAAACTGCGTTCGCCTGCCACCCAGGTAGAGCGACTTGGAAAAGCGCAGGTTGACGTTCCAGTAGTCCTTGAAGGATACGTTGTTGAGTACGCCCGGGATGGCACCGCCACCGGTCCAGGTAAACTTGGATCCCTGCTGCCAGGAACCCAGGATGCTCACCCGCCAGTCCGCGAGCGGGTGCACGGAGCCCAGTTTCATACCGAAGCCCCGGGGCGTGAGAATATCCAGGTTGAGGCGGGCGTAGGGCCGCGGCACCGGCCTGGACGAGGCGCGTCTCCGTTCCGCGTCGCTCTCTGCGAATTCACGCTGGGCGGTCGGGTTCTCGAAATTGCGCCGCAGGCCAAAATAGCCGGACGTAAAGACCATGTACGTATAATTCACGAATCCCCGCACCCACTGCCCTCTGTTCCGGGAGAGCGTCACTTCAAAGCCTCGGATATCCTCGAACGAGTTGGGTTCGCTGACGGTATAATTGACCTGCCCGTCCTTGCTGACATACGCCACGAGTAGGGGCTGCAAGGAGACATCCTTGTAGTAGCCGGCAACACGGACCAGGAACTGGTTGAACAGGGATTGTTCGTAGCCCAGCTCGTAGGCTACCGTCTTTGGCAAGGGATGGTTGGGATCAGCCACTCGGCTGATCTGGCCCGTTTCGGTAAAGTTGCGCAGCAGGTACAGGTTATTGGGGTCAGGCATGGACCGGAAGTGGCCGTAATTGAAGTACAGCTTGCTGAACTCAGTTACCGGAAACGAAACGCCGAGGCGCGGGCTCAGGCTGAGAATGCGGCGGTTCGGCGACTGGGTCAGGAGCGTATCGATGCCCGCGGCCAGTCTGGCCGAGAATGCAGGCGAGAACGGATCGAAGTCATACCAGTCTCCTCCCGCATGAAAATAGCTGAGGCGCAGTCCCAGGTTGGCAATCATGCCCTCGAATTCCAGCTTCCCCTGGGCGTATACGGCACCCCGCTGCGGGGTTCGGGTCCACGCGGAGTGCGAGTTGCCGCCGCGCAGGAAGGCGTCGAATCGCCCGTAGTTTACCCGAGTATCGGAGAGATTGTATTCGAAGCCCGTCTTGACTTGCAGATACCGGTTGAGCTGGCTCGTCAGATCCGCCTTCAGATTGTGCACGGTTACCCGGCTCGTATCGCGGCTGTTGCTCATCCCTACGCCCGTTCGCATTCCGTCCACGCCGAACGTAGGCTTTGACTGAAATCCGTACGGAGCCTCATCGAAGCCGACGCCGCCAAAGAACACTACCGGCGTCTCATCCCGCACCCTTCCCGGATTGGTATCGTAGCTCGAATGAAAGGCGCTGTAGCGCACCTCGTAGAATGCTCGCGCACTGAGCGAATGCGTGAACTTGGCCCCGATCATGAGCCTGCCCACTTCGGTAGGGGTCCAGTAATCGGTAGAAAAGATGCGCGAGTCGATGAAGCTGACGCGGTTGAGCTGTGAGGCGATGCTGGAAGCCGACCTGAATATGCCGGGCTGGCCGGCCCGGCTCGTCGCCGTCCCCGTGATCCGGCCCCGAAGTGCTTCCGCCGTCAGCTTCATGCCAGGCCCGACGTCGGAGGTTAGCTTCAGATGCCCCGACCATTCGTCGTACCGGTCCGTATGAAGCGGGATCAGGTACATGTTCTGGTCCCGGCGCAGTGACCCGTAGAAGCGAAGATTGCCCAGTCTGCTTCCCACGAAAGGCACGGGTCCCCCGACACCAACATCGAAATTGTAGTCCGGATCGACGATCTCCATAGCCTTGCGGTGCTGCCACAAGAAGGCCTGCTGCAGCGCTTGCGGCGTCATGTCGTTGGACGGATCGTCATCCTTGAGCCGCTCTTCCGCAATTGCAATCCATCCTTCGAACGTGGGGTACTGTCGCTGTGTAGCCGCATCCCACGCCCCGTTCTCCGTGCCCTCCCAGGCGACCTCCGGATCGATGAACGGCCGAATCCAGTAGGAGTCGGGATCGTCAGCTCGCGCACCGAAGTGCTTTTGGGCCGGCGGGCTGTATCGCAGAATCGCCGTGGCCGTGTAGCGATCGCGCGCCCCTTCCTTGGTTACCACGTTGATGACCCCGGACCGCACCGTTCCATACTCGGCGTTGAAGCCGCCCGTCTGTACCTGAACGTCCTCGACGGAGGCCAGGCTGATGCTCGTATAGGGCGCATTGTTGCGCTCATCGCGCAGCGTCAGGCCGTTTACCATGAAAGAGAGCTCATCCGATCCGCTGCCACGTACCGAGAGCCCCTGGATTCCCGCCTGGAGTCCCACGACGCTTGAAATTGCAGATACGGGCAGGGCCTCGATTTCTTCGGCGGTAACATTCAGCTGGCTGTTGGATACGTCCGCCTGCACTACCGGCAAGTCTGCCGTTACCACCACCTCCTGCAAACCGATGGCCTCTTCCACCAGGCTGAAGTTGATGGTTGTGGTCAGATTTATGTTGACCCGCGCGCCGCTTGTCGTGTGCGGCGCAAAACCCACGAACGAGGCCTGGACGGCATGGAAGCCGGGTGCCACGTTAAGGATGGCGTAGTAGCCGTCGGCATCAGTAATCGTGCCTTGCGTGGTGCCTATAATCAGCACATTCGCGCCGGGAAGCGATTCGCCGGCTTCGTCGGTTACGCGGCCGGCAATCTTGCCCGACTGGCCATGCGAAGCGGTTGCTGCCAAGGACAGGGCTGCGCAGATTGAGGTGAGGTAAGCAGCTTTCATCGTCGAGTGTTGCGGGGCTCAGGACAAGACCGGCAGGCGCTGCGGATGTGACAGACTCAATTGGAGTCTAGGCAATCCACGCGACTTTCGAAAGGTCTCTTGCCCCAAGACATTGCGGCCGGTCCCACGCCGCGATTCCGGACGCCAATCGCGTGGCCGGAGAAAGAAGACTCCGCCTGCGGGCTGTGTAAGCAGGGGAGATCCTATTCGTAGAACACGCCCTTTTCCATGTGCATGGTAACGAGCATGTGGGGCACATCTACGACTTCGGCTATGTGCAGATCGCCCGCAAGTGAGGAGAGGACATAGGCCTCGACGCGACTCAGGCCCCGCTCGGCCTCAAGGTAGTCGATCATGTACCGGGAAGCCTTGGCAGCCGCCTCATCGATGGTTTCTGCGAACCCGGTAACGGCGTAGTACTCGTCGGTTTCGTACTGGGGCTCCGTGACGTAGGGCTTGTCCTTGATAACGTTGACCTCGTACACGAACCGCATCGGCGCCTCGATGGCGGTGCCGCACACCTCTCCCAGACCCTGTGCAGCGTGGGCGTCCCCGATGGAAAACAGGGCGCCCGGCACCAGCACCGGAAAGTAGACCGTAGTCCCCTCGACCATATGAGGATCGTCCATGTTGCCGCCGTTCTGCCTTGGCGGAATAGTGGAAAGCATGGAATCGGTGGCCGGCGCCACCCCCATCACACCGGGAAACGGCTCGAGCCTGATCCGGACGCCGTCCATGAATTCGGCGTACGTGTCCCCTTCCTCAAACGTGAAGAGTTTCAGGTAGGGCTCCGTGAACTCATCGGCCAGAAAACCGAATCCAGGGAAGACTGCGGACCACCCGAATTCTCCGATCTCAATGTCGTGCAGCGTCACGGCAAGCACGTCGCCGACTTCCGCTCCTTCCACGTACACCGGACCCACGAGGGGATGGATGGGACTGAAATCCACCGTCAGGACATCCTCTGTCGTGGATGCAGGCGTAAGCTGCCCGTCGGAGGCTTCCGGGACGACGGCCTCGATCAGGCTACCGGACGGAACAGTAATGAGGGGAGGTATGGCGGCGCTGAAGCGGTTGTGCGTCTCCGAGATGGTGTATTCCGGCAGCAGTTCTGGCTGGGCGGCAGGCGGCGTGTCAGTGTCTGCCTGGCAGGCCATAAGGCCTGTAGCCAACGTCAGGAGCAGGAAGGCAGGGCGGAACCGCGTCATGAAGTCACCTCGCGCGCGTAGTTACTGGATCAACGGCACGAAGAATATAGGTATATTCTCCGCTTGTCCGTCCTTCAAAGGTGCTGACCGTTTCATGAGCGATAGCATTGCCAGTTTCTCCGCCGAACTCTCCCGGGAAATTCAGACTACGCGCCGCATGCTCGAGCGGGCTCCCGAGGGCCGCTTTGACTGGCGACCGCATCCCAGGTCCATGAGCCTGGGCGAATTGGCCGCGCACCTGGCGGAAGTGCTCTGGTGGCAGACCACTACGCTGGACAGCGACGAATTTGACATTGGGGTGCCGAGACCTCCGCGGTCGAACCCGGAAAGCTCCGAAGCATTGCTGAAAGAGTACGATGCCAAGGCAGAAGAACTGATGCAGGCGCTTGCCCGAACCAGCGAAGCGGACTTGTCAAGAGCCTGGACGCTTCGCCACGGCGAGCATGTCATTTTCGCCAGTCCCAAGCGCGATGTTCTCCGGACATTCGGCATAAGCCATATGGTCCACCACCGGGGCCAGTTCAGCGTGTATCTTCGGCTGCTGGATGTGCCCGTGCCGCCGAGCTACGGCCCGACTGCAGACGAACAGTAGCGTTTCAGCACGCTTCCAGCTCGGCCGCCTTTTCCTGGATGACCCTTAGCGCAAGATCTACATGCCGGCGGTGCGTCCGGAAGCTGCCGACAGCCAGTCGCAGGAAGACCTTCCCGTGCAGGCGCGTGGAGGACAGGAAGATGCGGCCGTCCTTCTGAATGGCACCCGTGAGGGCCGTATTGAAGTCGTCAGGGTCGGCACGCCGCGGCATGTAGCGGTAGGCCACGACAGACAGGTCGGGATAGGGCCCGACCTCGATGCGCTCCATGCCGCGGAGCTGCTCGTAAAAGTACCGTGCCAGGAGGATCTTTTCGCTGAGCGCCGCACGAAAGGGCGCAAGTCCGTGCGCCTTCAGCGGAAGCCACATGCGCAGCCCGCGGAAGTGCTTCGTGAGTTCGGGAGACATGATCGCGGGGGAGTCGCCGACCACGCCCTGCAGGGCATCCCGCATATAGTATGCCATCCCGCCGTGCGACTGAATGAGGATCTCGCGATCCTTGACCAGTAGGGCTCCCGTTCCGTACGGCAAGAAGAGGGTCTTGTGCGGGTCCAGCACGATGGAGTCCGACAGCTCCATGCCGGAAAGGACAGCGCGGCCCTCGGGGCAAAGGGCGAACAAGGCGCCGTAAGCGCCGTCAATGTGAAACCAAAGGCCGTGGTCGCGGGCGATAGCCGCGACCGGCTCCAGGGGATCGATGCTGCCCGTGTTCGTGGTGCCCGCGCTCGCAACGACAAGCCACGGACGAAGTCCGCGCGCACCGTCCCGCCGTATCGCGTCCTCCAGCGCCTCCGGAACCATCCGGAATCCGGCGTCGACCGGCACCATTCTCTGATGGCATTCCCCGAGCCCCGCAATGCGGAGCGCCTTGTCCACGCAGTGGTGTGTCTCGCTCGTGAGGTAGACCACGCTGCGCTCGACATCTCTGGCGCGTATGTCGTGCTTTTCCCTCGCCGCAACGATGGCCGACAGGTTGGCAATGCTTCCTCCCGATGCCAGGAATCCGGCGGAATTCTCCGGGTAGCCGACCACCGATGCCATCCACCGGGTAAGAAGGTTCTCCATCCGCACCGCGCCCGGCGCGGAAAAGAAGAACCCCGCATACCTGTTGGAGAGCGCGGCAAGCAGATCGCCGAAAGCGGAATGGGCGAGTCCTCCACCCGGAATGTAGCCGAGGAATCCGCCGGATGCCGGATTGATGCCAAGCGTGTCCACCTCCGTGCGGAGCAGCTCCATCAGATCTCCGATGGCCATGCCTTCTTCCGTGACGGGATAGCGGCTTAGCCTCTCCTCCGCCGGATCCCGGTGCCCGTAGGTCGAGGCGGTGGCCAGGCCCTTGACCATGCGGCGTGCATAATGCAGCGTCGTCTCTTGCAGTTGGTCCCATTCCTGCTGGCCGAGTTCCAGACGCAGGGACGCAGGCTCGACCAGTCCAATCCGGCGCTCCAGTTCACCGAGAGCGAGAGGTTGAACGGCGGTGGATTGCATTTCTGTCAATAGCCTCTATTGTAGCCGTAAATACGTACCTTCAGGCGGGTTGTGACACGATCCATGTCCAGAAGCTCCATTGCTGCTCGCATAGTCGAAGCCGGTGCGATTGCCATCCTCCGGATGAAGGAAAGCTCCGGCTTGCCGCGTGTCGCCGAAGCTCTCGTGCAGGGCGGCATAAGGGTACTGGAGGTCACCCTCACCACGCCCGGCGCGCTTGAACACTTGAATGCGCTAGCCCGAAGATATGCTCCGGAAATTCTCATCGGAGTGGGCTCCGTGGTGGACCAGGTTTCTGCCCGGAGGGCCGTTGAAAGCGGCGCCAGGTTTGTGGTAAGTCCCGTACTGGTTCCGGAGGTGGTGGAAGAGGCCCACGGTCATGGCCTCCCAGCCCTGCCCGGCGTGCTTACGCCCTCGGAAGCATTCCAGGCTCACCGATTGGGAGCGGATCTCGTAAAGGTCTTTCCGGCCGGGTTTTTTGGCAAGTCCTACGTTCGTGCTCTGCTTGCTCCTCTGCCCCAGCTCAGGCTCGTGCCCACCGGTGGCGTGACTCCGGCCAACGCCGGCGACTGGCTGTCCGCCGGTGCCAGTGCGGTGGGCGTGGGCAGTGCGCTGCTGGATGCCGGAGCATTGGTGCAGGGCGACTACCATGTAGTGGAGGCGCGGGCACGCCAGCTGACCGAGAGTATCAGCCAAGCAAGATCGGCCCCATGACAGGCAACGGAAGAGCGGCCAAGGTTTGCACGCTGGGAGAGCTCATGCTTCGGCTGTCGCCGCCCGGCTTTGACAGGTTTGTGCAGACTGCCACGCTAGAGGCAACCTATGGAGGCAGCGAGGCCAACGTTGCGGCGTCGCTGGCGCAGTTCGGGCTGGATGCCTATGCCATTACGCGCCTTCCACGCCACGCCATTGGCCAGGCAGCGCTGGACCAGCTTCGGCGCTTTGGCATCCGCACGGACTATGTTCAGCGCGGGGGCAGCCGCATAGGCATCTATTTTCTCGAGACCGGTGCCAGCCAGCGGGCCTCCCAGGTAATCTACGACCGCTCGGGCTCCGCCTTCAGCAGGCTGGCTCCGGAATCGTTTGACTGGCCGGCCATGCTGCGTGGCGCGCAGTGGTTTCATTTTTCGGGAATAACCCCGGCCCTAGGCGAAGGTCCGCGGCTGGCCGTTGAGGCGGCATGCCGGGCTGCACGCGCAGCAGGCGCGACGGTCAGTTGTGATCTCAATTACAGGAAGAAACTGTGGTCCGAGAGCGAGGCGCAGGCTATCATGCGGCCGCTCATGGAATTCGTGGACGTATGCATTGCCAACGAGGAGGACGTGCAGCGGAGCCTGGGACTGGAAGCGTACGGGACGGATGTCGAGCAGGCCGAGCTGGACGAGGCCGGTTACGCCAGGCTGGCTCGCAGGCTTAAGTCCGCATTCGGTTTTTCCGCGGTCGCCATTACGCTACGCGAGAGCTTCTCAGCTTCACGCAATGGCTGGAGCGCGCTCCTGCATGATGACAGGGACTGCGTCGAGCCCTACCGGTCTCGCCGATACGACGTCCAGGTCGTGGACAGGGTAGGCGCGGGTGACTCATTCGCGGGCGGACTCATCTACGGTTTGCTGCAAAAGTCTGATACCCGGGATGCGCTGGAGTTTGCGGTGGCCGCCAGCTGCCTGAAGCACTCCATGCGAGGCGACTTCAACTTCGTAAGTGTCGCGGAAGTCGAGAAGCTGGCCGGCGGAAGCGGCTCCGGGCGCGTGGAGCGCTAGCTGGCTGCCTGGTCCGCGGCCAGCGCAAGTGAGCCAAGTACTCCTGCCCGGTCGCCAAGGGCGGGAGGCACGATGTAGCGCGCGATGTCCCGCGTAATGGCGGCCCGGCGGATATAGCCGTTCAGGCGGCTCTGCACGACTTCGCGGATGCGCGGAAACAGCTGCCGCTGGTGCATTACGCCCCCGCCAAGAATCACTCTTTCCGGGGACAGTGTCAGCACGAAGCCCACGATGGCCAGCCCCAGGTAGTGGGCCTCCGTCTCCCACGCGGGATGGTCTTCCTCCAGTTCGCTGGCCGGTCGGTTCCAGCGCGCCTCGAGAGCGGGTCCTGAGGCGAGCCCTTCAAGACAATTGCCGTGATAGGGGCAAATGCCTTCAAATGCGTCACCTTCGGCGCGGGGGAGCAGCACATGCCCCATCTCGGGGTGCATCAGGCCGTGCAGGCGGCGGCCGTGCACAAGGGCGCCACCGCCTATGCCGGTGCCGACGGTCAGGTACAGGATCGTGTTTACGTCCTGCGCTACACCCCATCGATGCTCGGCGAGGGCCGCGGCGTTGACATCGGTGTCAAAGACAGTGGGCACGCCCAGACCCCGAGTGACGGCGCCAGCCACGTCGGTATTGGCCCAGCCCGCCTTGGGCGTGCCGGTGATATATCCGTAGGTCGGAGAGCCGGGGCAGGGATCCACCGGGCCAAAAGATCCTATGCCAACGGCGGCAGGCAATTCCGGCTGGGCCCGAAAAAAGGCCACCGCCTCGGCCAGCGTTTCGGCTGGAGACCGCGTCGGAAACCGGGCAATCGACCGGACATCGTCCGGCCCCGTTCCAACGGCGCATACGAACTTCGTGCCGCCCGCTTCAATGCCTCCGTACAAGACCGGCTCCGCCATATTGACGCCGGATGCGGTTACCGGACGGCCGTTGCCTCGACCATAAGGTCGGTCATGCGGTCGACAAAGCCCGCCGTCTGCTTCAGGTTTCCGTCTATGAGCAGCGCGCCTTCGTAGACCTGCTCAATGGCCTGGTCGATGAGATCTTCGCGGTCGCCCGCTTCCTTGAGTGTCCAGATATTCTTCATTAGCGGGTGGGCGGTGTTGACCTCCAGGACCTTCTTCGAAGTCTCATAGTCCTGGTTCATCATCTTCATCATGCGCTCCGTCTGGGTGTCCATGCCCTCGGAGCCAACGACCAGGGTCGCCGCGGAATCCACGAGGCGCCGCGATGCCTTGACGTCCTGGATCCTGTCTCCAAGGCGGATGCGAAAGAGGGCCAGAAGACCGTCCGTCGCATCGCCTGACAGCGCGTCGTCCTTGCCGGCCTCCAGATCCAGGTCCGCCTGCTCGATGCTCTGCAGCGGCTTCTCGTCATAGGCCTGAAGGTGCATGACGGTGAAGACGTCGACCGGATCCACCATGATCAGGACTTCTATTGCCTTGCTTCGGAAGTACTCCAGATTGGGGCTGCGCAGCGCGGTGTCCAGGCGATCTGCCAGGAGATAGTAGATGGACTCCTGGCCTTCCTGCATGCGGGAAACGTATTCGGCCAGCGACGTCGTCTTGCCTTTTTCGGTCCTGGTGGATGCATAGCGAAGCAACTCGAGGTATTCGCTGCGCCGCGTGAATTCCGTGGCCAGTCCCGTCTTGAACAGGCTTCCGAATTCAGCAAAAAAGCTGTCGTAACGATCTCCTTCTTCTTCGGTCCATTCCTTTAGCGTGCCGAGGATCTTGTTCGTGAGCGTGGCGCGGATCTTGGCGGTTACCGGGCTCTTCTGCGTGACCTCCCTTGACACGTTCAGGGGAAGGTCGTCCGTGTCAACCACGCCGCGAACGAAGCGCAGATAATCTGGCACAAGCGCGTGCGCGTCATCCTGGATGAAGACCCCCGAAGAGTACAGGTGAACCGACTTCTGGTCCTCCCCCTGGAAGAGTCCCGCTGGTGCACTGGAGGGCACGAACAGCAAGGCGTTGAAACTGACGATTCCCTCGATGTGCAGGTGCACGTGTCCCAGGGGATCCTGAAAGTCATTCGTTACGAACTTGTAGAATTCGGCGCGCTCTTCGTCCGTGACCGAGTCCCTAGGCTTTTGCCAGAGCGCCTTGACCGTATTGATACGCTCGTCCCCCAGGTAGATCGGAAACTCTATGAAATTGGAATACTTGCGGATGACCTGCCGGATACGGAAGGGCTTCTGAAAATCCTCGGCGTCTTCCCTGAGTTGCAGCACGACCTTCGTACCGCGCCTGGCGCGGTCAATGGGTTCGATGCTGTAGCGTCCGGCACCGGAGGATCGCCATCTGAGTCCCTGGGCATCTTTTCCGGCATGGCGCGTTTCGATAACGACCTCGTCGGCAACCATGAAGCTGGCATAGAATCCGACGCCGAACTGCCCGATCATCTGTGCATCCACCGGTTTGTCCGCCTTCTGCATCTCGTCCAGGAAGGCAAGAGTGCCGCTGCTGGCGATCGTACCGATGCGCTCGGTGAGATCGTCGTGGGTCATGCCGATGCCCGTATCCTCGACGCTTATCGTGTTTGCGTCCTCGTCCAGCGTTATCGTGATCCGATAGGCTTCGTCTTCGAGGGTGTTATCGGACAGCTGTTGGAATCGCACCTTGTTGAGCGCGTCGGCGGCATTCGAGAGGAGTTCTCTCAGAAATATCTCGCGGTGCGTGTACAGGGAATGCACGATGAGATGCAGCAGCTGCTGCATCTCGGCGCGATATTCGAATTCCTGAATGGCCGGTGACCGGGTTTCGGACATGGAAGGAGCCTACTGCAGTGTTTCAGGATCCGGGAAGAAGGAGTCGAGTCTGGTGCCAAGCAGCCGGTACGTGGCCTCTTCCTCCGCCGTTGTAAGGGCGAGCTCGTCGTCGATTTCCATGAGGCGCAACACTTCGGTGGTGCCGGCCGCTGTGCGTATGGCGAGCTGATACGAGGCATCCGCAAAAATGGCGGGTGGAATCTCGTCCAGAAAGCCATCCGCCCGCATGGGGTCAAAGCGGCGCAGCCAGGCAACTACCGAGAGGCTGTCGGCGGCATCGCCGTCAATTTGCCAGCCCTCCGGCTCAAGCACTACGTCGTAGTTGCCCTGCGGCCGAACTACTGACACAGACTGCACAGCGGCAACGGGCACGTCCATGATCCGCCTGTCACGCCAGCGGTCCAGCTCTTGCTGGACTGTAACGCGGCCGCGGGTTGCAAAGACTCGCGAGTCGTCATCCACGCGGACATACACGGACTGGAAGTCCGGCCCGGGGTTGCCGACCATCAGCCGGCGCATGCCATCCGCCCAGCTCAGGGTTACCTCCGTCGCGGAAGAGTCCACGCCATACACGCCGTATCGATCCGGGTTTTGGGAAGCCACGGACTCGAGCTCCATGCGCCCAAGGTCCTGCAAAAACCGGCTAATGGTCGTGGAATCGCCGAGAAATTCGACCGGATGACGCAGCATCCAGGTTATGCCTTCGCGGGCAATGGAAATGGAGTCCGTGGCCGTAACCACGGAGAGCTGTGCGATTTCATCTGCCGGTATGGCCAGCTCGGGAACGCGAATGGTGGAAGCATCCGGCCCGCCGTCACTGACCAGATAGTTTATGGCCAGGAGCACGACCAGTGCCCCGAGCAGCCACAAGAGGTGCTTTTGCTTCATGGCTCGGTTGATGCAGGCTATCTACGATTGTTTCAGCACGACGATCTGCCGGTCCCGGCGCTTGCGCCAGCGCACAAACCCGACAAGGAATACCAGGAACAGGGGACCAATCATGTTGCCGTACTTGATGAAGGGACGCAAGCCTTCCGGCGTCTCGCGCAGCGCCCGGGGCTCGATGCTTTTAGAGCGAATCGCCAGTAGCGCCTCGTCCTGGGCCAGCCAGTCGACCAGATTCAGACCGAGCTCGACGTTGCTTCCCACCACGCCCAGCATGGATTCGTTCAGGAAGTCGCCGTCTCCAACGACGACCAGCCTTGCCGGGGAGCCCGTGCGGCCCGGGTCGAACGCGCTGGGGAAAGTGCCCGTGTAGGCGGCAGCCAGCGTAAAGGGCCCGCCCGCCAGCGATGCGGTTGTGGCCATCATGGCCGAGGGATCCAGCATGAAAAAGCCCTGCTGCACCCCGCTTTGGCTGGAGGAGTAGATCAGCGGCTGCATGGTCACCCCCGGTGGCGTCGCTCGCGCGGTATCTATGGAGCTGACGAAATAGAACATCACGCTCTGCAGCCGATTGACCATCGGGTTGGCCGGATTGAAGTTGCCTGCAACAGGAAGAAGCGGGTACTCGATTTGCCTGGAGATATTGAAAATGCCCTGCCGCTGCTGCATGGTAACCACGGAGCTCTGCTCGTCCATTACAAGATTGGGAAGCAGCGAGGCGCCATAGGCACTCAGAAGCACGTCCAGTCCGATATTGAGTTCAGCGGCCTGGCCCACTTGCAGATTGGCGGCCACGCGATTGACCAGGAGCCCCAAACGGCCTCCGCTCAACAAGTAATTGTCCAGCGCGCGGAGGTCCGCTTCGGGAATGGTGTCGGTCGGCGCCACCAACAGCAGTACGTCCGGGCTGGAGGGCCCGCCCAGGTCCGCGGCCTCGACGGTTATGACTTCGTAATTCGAGGAGAGGCCCTGGTGCAGCGTGGGCATGTCCTGCAGGGGATTGGGCTCGCCGTGTCCGGTAACAAAGCCTGCTACCGGCCTTTCTTCCCGCGTCAGTCTGCGAATGGCGCTCGTGAGATCGTACTCGAGCCGGTTCAGGTCCTGTATCACGGGTATGGTTTCGCGCTGGTCCTCGTACTGGATGGCCAGGCCCATGTAGGCGTTCTTCAGCTGCACGTTGTCGCTTTCGATGACCTGGATCTGCACGGGGGGGATGCCGAAGCGCCCCGCCTCGTTTCGCAGCTCCTCGTCCTCCGCCGGGTCCACAAAGCGGTACTGGACATTCTGTCCTCCGTAGGCTCGGTAGTCATCCAGCTTGTCTTGCAGGAATCGGCGATTCGTCGCAAACTGGGCAGGCAAGTCAGCCGTGAAGAACGCAGTAATGGTAATGGGGTCCGCAAGGTCCTCGACGAGCTCGATTGAAGCTCGTGACAGGGAGTACACGCGATCGTCCGTCCAGTCGAGCCGTCCGAACAGATTAAGCCCGATCAGATTGACGACGACCAGGATGCCTCCGACTAGAAGTATGCCGGTTTGGGAGGTCCAGTCTCTCTTCATGGTGCCAGTAGTCTTATTCCGGCCGCTTGGCCAGCGTATAGGTCGTAAGCAGGAACGCAAAGGCGGTCATGGAGACGTAGTAGAGCACGTCCCGTGTGTCTATGACGCCACGCATCAGGTTCTGGAAATGGTAGTCCGCGCCCAGGTATTGCATGATCAGTCCAAGCCAACCCGGAACGAAATCGGTCACCTTGTCCAGCAGAAAGAGCGCGAAGATGATGGCGAAGCCGAGAATGAAGGCCACGATCTGGTTGCGCGTCAGGCTTGAGGCGCAGATACCGATTGCCGCATACGTGATGCCCAGCAGAAAAAGGCCCAGATAGCCGCCGACGGTCGCACCGAAGTCCAGATCTCCGAGGACAGCGACCGTAAGGGCATAGACGCCTGTCAGGCCGATGGCTATCAGCAGAAAGATGGCCACGGCCATGAGCTTTCCCGCAATCACTTGCCAGTCCCTGACCGGGAAGGTAAGCAACAGCTCGAGGGTTCCCGCCCTGCGTTCTTCGGCAAAAGTGGCCATCGTAAGCGCGGGAATGAAGAAGAGAAAGACGAACGGCGCGATAGAGAAAACGGAGCGCAGCGACGCCACGTTCTGAAGGAATAGCGCGTTGCCGAAGAACCACCCCGTAATGGCCAGGAACACGCTCAGCACCACGTAGGCGGCGGGCCCGTCGAAATAGGCGCGCAATTCGCGTTTGGTCAGAGTCCAGGTTTCTTGCATGGCTACTTGTACTGTGGAGTGCCGGAGCACTTCGGACTGCGTATAAATCCAGACAGGCCCTAGCCTGCGGTCAACTGCCGGAATACATCCTCGAGATTGGCGGAGTCCAGATGCAGCTCCGTTAGCGTCCAGTCCCTGTCTACGGCAAGGCGAAACAGGGAGGGCCGGATGTCGGAGTCTCCATCCGCGGCCAGGGTAAGCAGCGTCTCTCCGTCTGCGCCCGTCTGCTCCGCGATGACGCGAACGTGGTGCCAGTCGTTGAGGGCGGCCGTCACGTCTGCCGTCTCCGCCAGCACCCCGTACTGGATGCGCTGCTCGCCTGCAAAGCTGGATTGCAAGTCTTGCGGCGTACCGTCCGCGACCAGCTTGCCCTTATGGATGATGAGCACGCGGTCGCACGAAGCCTGAACCTCGGGCAGAATGTGCGTGGAGAGAACGACGGTCTTCTCGCGCCCCAGACGCTTGATTAGTCCCCGGATCTCTACAATCTGATTGGGATCCAGACCGGATGTAGGCTCGTCGAGGATGAGGATAGGGGGATCATGAATCATGGCCTGCGCCAGCCCCACGCGCTGGCGATAGCCCTTCGAGAGCGTATCGATGCGCTTGCTGAGCACTTCCGCCAGCCCGCAGGCGTTCGACATTTCGGCGATACGCGATTTGCGGCGCTCTGGCGCCACGCCTCGCATGGCCGCCACGAAGGACAGGTAGTCGTAGGTGACCATGTCACGGTACAGGGGTGTGCTTTCCGGGAGGTAGCCGATCTGCTCCCGAATGGAAAGTGACTCCTCCTGCACGTCCTTGCCATCCACGAGGACCGTGCCCTCCGTGGGCGGCAGGTAGCCCGTGACGACCTTCATGGTCGTCGTCTTGCCTGCGCCGTTGGGTCCCAGAAAGCCGACAACCTCGCCTTTCCGGATCTGAAATGAAATGGAATCTACGGCCCGTTCCGGGCCGTAGGTCTTGGTCAGCTCGCGAACCTCGATCATGGTCGGCAAATGGAGAGAAGTCTCAAAAATCGCGCGCTTAAACTCCAGACGGCTCTTCAGGCTCCGAAGGGCGAATCGTCCTTTGTCCGCGCCCTGAAGCTTGCCAAGAACGGGGGAAGGGCCGGATTTCGTATAGAGGCTTTGCCTTATGTTTAGGCCTGAACAGCCGCAACCTGTCTTCTTCCGTGATAAAGCCTGAACGGCTGCCTTCGAACCAGGCGCTCCTTGCCAAGATTGACCGTGTATGGAGCGCGTCAGCGGCCAAAATCCGGGCCATGGAGCGCGATCCGGGTGAGAGGGGCGGCGTGCCAGTGCACACGGTCGAGGGCCGCTACCGCACCCGCGGCTGGACGGACTGGACGGAGGGCTTCAGCGTCGGATCGGCACTCCTGCAGTTTGATGGCACGGGTGAAGAGGCATTCCTGGAGCTCGGCCGCAGTCAAACGCTGGATCGCATGGCCGCGCATGTGACGCATTTCGGCGTGCACGATCACGGATTCACCAACGTGAGCACCTACGGCAACTTGCTCCGGCTCATGACTGAAGGGAAGACAGTGCCGAATGCGTGGGAGCGGGCCTATTACCAGATGGCGCTCAGGTGCAGCGGCGCCGTGCAGGCCAGCCGCTGGACCAGTATACAGGGCGGAGAGGGATTTATCTACTCGTTCAACGGCCCGCACTCGCTGTTTGCCGACACCATCCGATCGCTCCGGTCACTGGCATTGGCCCACGATCTGGGAGGGAGCCTGACTCTGGACCAGGACCTGCGGATATCGCTCCTTGAGCGTCTCGTTAAGCATGCCTGGACTACGGCGCGCTACAATGTCTACTATGGCGAAGGGAGGGATGGCTACGACGTGTGCGGGCGCGTTGCGCACGAAAGCCTGTTCAATGTCCGCTCCGGTACCTACCGGTGCGCCGCCACGCAGCAGGGATATTCCCCGTTCGGCACCTGGACGCGCGGCTTGGCATGGATCATATTGGGGTATGCAGAGCTGTTGGAGTACTTCGAGGCTCTGGAAGAGGATCAGGCGGCGGCATT
The DNA here is from genome assembly GCA_965207385.1 of Rhodothermales bacterium. Lineage (GTDB taxonomy): Bacteria > Bacteroidota > Rhodothermia > Rhodothermales > Bin80 > CAZXEU01. The sequence goes on along the minus strand of CBDBLZ010000021.1, from coordinate 267,540 downwards.
CGGCGGCCGGGACGCGCTCCAGGAACTCTGCGCCGCGCCGCTGCGCGCCACGTGCGAGTACTATATTGAAAATACGCCCATATGCGGCGTGCCCTACTGGGATACCGCCGCGCCTCGCCTCGCAGAGCTGGGGGACTATCTGGATAGGCCGGCAGATCCGTTTAATGACAGCGAGCCTGTCGACAGCTCCGCCGCTGCCATAGCGGCGCAGGGCCTGCTTCGATTCGGGCGGCATCTCGGGAAGGATGCCTCAGGGAAGCGCTATTGGGATACCGGGCTTTGGATAGCGGACACGCTGTTTGCAGATCCCTACCTGAGCACAGGGGCAGACCACCAGGGGCTGCTTCTGCACAGCGTGTACCACTGGCCCAACCGGTGGGATTTCGTGCCTTCGGGAAGGACCGTGGCCAGCGGCGAGGCGACGATGTGGGGTGACTATCACGCTCGTGAGCTGGCCCTGTACCTTCAGCGCGAACTGAAGGGCGAGACCTACCTGACATTCTTCAACGCAGCGTAGAGTCGGGCTGGACTGCCGCCAATACAGCGATCGCCTATCTTGACACGGTCGCGCGGTTCCCCACACCGCTCGCAAAGGAGGTTGGGGCAGCTGCGAAGTGGTAGACGCGACCACGCCTGGAACTATCCTCTTCACAACACTGCGCCAAGATGTCTTTGAAGACTCACCGATTCCGCCAGGCTGTTGTACTGGCTGGCCTGGCAGCTTTATGGGTGCCCCAGCGGGCGGCGGCCCAGGATGCACACTATCCCGATCCGGCCGATGTCGCCTCCGTTGATGCGATCATGGAGGCGCTCTACGATGTGATCTCCGGGCCTGAAGGCCAGCCGAGGAACTGGGACCGGTTCCATTCGCTGCTCACCCCGGCCTGCCGCTTTGCCCCCATTGTGCGTGCGCAGGACGGAAGCCATCGACACCGGTCCATGACCGCAGCGGAATTCGTGAGTAGCACTGCACCGTATTTCGACCGGTACGGCTTCTACGAAATAGAGGTGGCCCGCACGGAGGAGCGCTACGGCAACCTGGTGCACGCGTTCAGCACCTACGAGTCGTACCGCAGCATGGACGAAGAGCCGTTTCAGCGCGGCATAAACAGCGTCCAGCTTCTCTTCGAAGATAGCCGGTGGTGGATTGCCAACATTACTTGGCAGCCGGAGTGGGCAGATCTTCCATTGCCTGGAAAATATCTGCCGGCCCTTCAACTGGAGCCGGCTACTGCGGAGCTTGATTCCGGCAGCCAGGAATTGCTCATCGGGATCAGCCCCGTTAGTGAGTCCGTGGTCTGGGTCAGCGGCACCGGCGGCACGTACGGCCGGACGCTGGACGGGGGCACAAGCTGGGAGCTGGGTGTGGTGCCCGGGGCGGATTCGCTCCAGTTCAGGGACGTGCATGGGGTGGCCGCCGACACGGCTTACCTGCTGAGCATTGGCAGCGGAGAGCAGTCGCGCATCTACAAGACCGAAAGCGGCGGCGCAGACTGGCAGCTGCAGTTTGTCAACGCGGAGCCTGCGGGCTTTTTCGACTGCATGGGATTCTGGGATGCCCATAGCGGAATCGCATTCAGCGATTCGTTTGACGGAAGCTTCTATGTCATTGCTACGGCTGACGGCGGCGCGACCTGGAAGCGCGTGCCCCCGGAGGTGCTGCCCGCCGCACGGCCCGGCGAAGGCAGCTTTGCCGCCAGCGGTCATTGTCTGTCCGTAAGCGGAGACAGCACGGTGTGGATCGGCACGGGAGCAAACGAATCGGGATTTGCTCGCGTGTTGCGCAGCACGGATCGCGGCCGTAGCTGGGCGTTCGCCGAAACGCCGCTTCCGGCTGGTGCGACGAGCGGTTTCACCTCCATGGCCTTTGCGGGTCGCGGAAATGGGGCGGCCCTGGGAGGGGACGTGGCCGACATGGAAAGCCTCGCAGACAACGTGGCGCTGACAGAGGATGGCGGGCGGACCTGGGCGCTTGCTCCCCGTCCCAGTTTTCCGGGGCCGGTCTACGGCGCAACGTATGTTCCCGGAGCGCCGGTGCCGACCCTGGTGGCTGTCGGCCCCATGGGCGTGGCCGTAACGGCGGATCAGGGCGCGAGCTGGCAAACGCTTTCGACGGAAAATCACTGGAGCGTTGCATTTGCCAGTCCACATGTCGGCTGGGCCATAGGCATGGACGGCCGCATTACTCGGATTGCGCTTTACCGGTAGGTCTCCTTTCCCGGAACACAAAGCAGCAGCATCCGATATATTTGGACCGTGCGGCCAGTTCGAGGCGATTCCCGAAGTGCGGGAGCGGTGCCGGTCCAGACTGCTGCCGCAGCGCAATACGCCGGGCGCGGTTTGCAGTATGAACAGCCGTCCGAAAGCAGGTATGCAGGCCGTCTGGCCTTTTCCCCTGTTGGTGGCCCTGGCCCTCGCGACAGGGTGCGGACTAGGAATGTCCGCGGAGGTCGACGACAGCACGCTGCCTGAGAGGGTCGACTACAATTTTCACGTCAAGCCCATTCTCGCGGATCGCTGCTATCCGTGTCACGGGCCTGACGAGAACGCCCGCATGACGGAGTTCCGCCTGGACAGCGAGGAGGGGGCCTCCGTGCGCCTTGGTGCGAGCCGGCGCAGGCACGCGCTGGTCCCGGGCAGTCTGCGCAAGAGTGAGCTGGCCCATCGCATTGCTTCCAGCGATCCGAATTTTCAGATGCCTCCGCCTGAATCGAATCTCAGCGTGACTCCACAGGAGGTGGCACTGATCTTCAAGTGGATTCAGCAGGGAGCGGAATTCAAGCCGCACTGGTCGCTGATACGGCCTGTGAAGCCTGAACTGCCGGAGGTGGCAGCAGCGGAGTGGCCGGCCAACGGGATCGATCATTTTGTGCTCCGCCGTCTGGAATCGGAGGGCCTGCGGCCTGCGCCGCAGGCCAGCCGTGAGACGCTTATCCGGCGCGTCACATTCGATCTGACAGGCCTTCCGCCTACTATCGAGGAAATGGACGCCTTCCTTGCCGATGAGAGCGGGGATGCGTACGAGCGTGTGGTCGACCGTCTGCTTTCGTCTGACGCATACGGCGAGCGCATGGCCACCGAGTGGCTGGATGTTGCGCGCTATGCGGACAGCCATGGCTTTCAGGACGACGGACTGCGCCGCATGTGGCCCTGGAGGGACTGGGTAATCGAATCGTTCAACGAGAACCAGCCCTTTGACGAATTCGTGACGTGGCAGCTTGCGGGCGACCTGTTGCCAGATCCGACCATTGAGCAGCGGCTGGCAACGGGCTTCAATCGCAATCATCTGCAGAGCCAGGAAGGCGGCATTATCCCGGAAGAGTACCGGGTTGAATACGTGGCTGACCGCACCAATACTTTCGGGAAGGCATTCCTTGGCCTTACGCTGGAATGTGCCCGCTGTCATGACCATAAGTTTGATCCTGTCAGCCAGAAGGAATACTACCAGCTGTACGATTTCTTTAACAGTGTCAATGAGTTCGGTACCTCTCCCTATTCGGGTGTTGCGAGTCCCTCGGTCATCCTGATCGACGAGGACGCGGAGCAGCAGCTGTCGAGACTAAATTCCAGAATCGATTCCCTTGAGAAGCAGACGGCTGTCGCCAATACCGCCTTTGATACAGGTTTCGACGATTGGCTGGCGGACTTCAATGCCGGCAGGGCTTCGGTAACTCCAAAGGGGCTGGTAGGCCACTATCCGCTCGACAGGCTGGATGCAGCGGAAGACGAATCCGGAGGGCGGACATATTACCTGGAAAACCGGGTGCAGCCGGAGAAGCGGGGTCTTTTCGTTGGCGACACGGACAAGCTACCGCTGGTCGCCCCTGGCCGCTTTGACTCCGCGCTCGCAATGCAGGGTGACGGCTACCTTGACATGGGAGGCGACCTCTATTACTTCGAGCGCAATGAACCCTTCAGTATCGGTCTCTGGATTAAGCTGACAGGCAGCCTTGCCGAGCGGCCGCTCTTCGCCAAGACCACCGGGCTGTTCAACGGCAGGCAGGGTTATCTGTGCGTGATGGAGGTGGACGGAACCGTCTCCGCGAGTCTCAATCACGTATTTCCGGACAACTCCATCAGGATACGGTCAATCAAACCCCTTCCGGTCGGCGCCTGGGCGCATGTCATGATGACGTACGACGGCTCCAGTCGTGCTTCCGGGCTAAGCCTGTATCTCAACGGACGGCGGATGGAGTCTCGCGCAGTCGTGGACAATCTGAAGCAGAGCATCATGTTCACGATCAATCCCACCACGGGAGAGCCGACCACGCCGCCCCAGGCCGGCAACCTTCGTATCGGCTATATGGGGCCCACGGCACCCACGGTTGACAGCGTTGCAGTGGATCAGTTTCAGGTATACGACCGAAGCCTGACGGCGCTGGAGGTTGCTGCAGTGCACGGAGCAGGCGAGTTGACCGAAGCCGGCCTCGCTTCATGGTCCGGTGGCAGCGCGGCCGACAGGATGGGGGCGCTGCGAAGCTATTACGTCACAGCCGTTTCATCGACGTACAGGAGAGATTTCGAGAAGCTGACGGACGTGCGTGGACAGGAAAACGACATCATCTCCATGCTGCCGGAGGTAATGGCCATGAAAGACTTGCCGGAGCCCAGGCCTACCCATGTCCTAGACCGGGGTTTGTATGATGCACCAGGGGAGCGCGTCAGCCGGGCCACTCCCGAAGCGATCATGCCCTTCCCGGAGGGACTGCCGAAGAATCGCCTGGGTCTGGCAAGGTGGCTGACAAGCTCCGGGAATCCGCTGATGGCCCGCGTTACCGTCAATCGCTACTGGCAGATGTACTTCGGCAACGCTCTGGTGGGAACCCCGGATGACTTCGGGAGCCAGGGCGGCCTCCCTACGCACCCCGAGCTTCTCGACTGGCTTGCCGTCACGTTTGTGGAAACGGACTGGGACGTCAAGGCCCTGCAGCGGCTGATTGTGACCTCTTCTGCGTACCAGCAGAGTTCCGTCGCCGGTCCCGCGTTGCTTGAACGGGACCCCGGCAACGAACTCCTGGCTCGCGGGCCGTCGTACAGGTGGCCAGCCGAGATGATACGCGACAATGCCCTGGCGATTGGCGGCATTCTGGTTGACAGCATCGGCGGACCGCCCGTGAAGCCCTATCAGCCGGAAGGGCTTTGGAAGGAACTTGCGACCCGAAACGCGACGAGTTACGAGCAGGGACAGGGAGAGGACCTGTACCGGCGAAGCATGTACACGATCTGGAAGCGCACCAGTCCTCCGCCATCGATGATAACCTTCGATGCGCCCGAGCGGAATACGTGTACGGTCGAGCGCCAGGCAACGAGCACGCCGTTGCAGGCGCTTGTGCTGCTGAATGACCCGCAGTATGTGGAAGCGGCCCGCGTATTGGCCGCGCGGCTTTTGCGCGATGAGTCCGCGGGCATCGCTGCGCAGCTAACGCGTGGCTACCGCCTGCTGACGAGCCAATTCCCCGATGAGGACATGCTAGGCCTGCTGACAGATCACTACGAGTCGGAAGAGGCCAGCTTTGGCGCAGACCGGGAAAGCGCGCTTGAGGTCGCCGGGGTAGGAGAGTATCCGACGGAAGAAGGCCGAGATCCGGTGCGATTGGCTGCCCTGACGGTAGTCTTGAGCACGGTCATGAATTTCGACGCGGCCGTCATGAAACGTTAGGCCGCGCTCTTGCGATACGCTATGGATACTCGCAGGCGACCGCCGTGGCTTCGCGTGGCGGAGCGGATTCGCACGCGGGACTTTGCGGGGCGCTGCGCGCGGCAAGACTGGTGCAGCCGGGTCTCTCACGCAGCGCGACTTTTTTGCTGCTCTATGCCGCTTTCGGCTGAGGTTCGGCCGTCGAAGTTGCATAAAGGCAGTGAATTCACTACCAGTAAAAGAGGGCACTGTTTCGCCCGGAGTGTTGCCGGCAGGCAACGCTCTCGCGGGATGCGCCCCGTAGAACGCAACACTGCACGACCCAATGGATGAACTTTGTGACCTGAAATACAACAGTACGCGGCGGCACTTCCTGTCGCGTGCCAGTCTGGGCGTAGGCACGGCGGCGCTGGCGTCCCTGCTGAAGCCTGGCCTCGTCCTTGGCGCTCCGGATCCGGATCCGGGTCTGCGAGGCGTACTGCGCAGACCGCACCTGATGCCGAAGGTGGGGCGCATAATCTATCTCTTTCAAAGCGGCGGACCATCGCACCTGGACTTGTTCGACTACAAGCCGACGCTGGAGAGAATGAACGGGGAGCAGCTGCCCGACTCGGTACGCAAGGGCCAGCGGCTGACAGGGATGACGGCCTACCAGAAGTCCTTTCCGCTGGCAGGTTCGCACTTCCGGTTCGCGGCGCACGGAAAGAGCCGGCGAATGGTCAGCGAACTGATGCCTTACACGGCACAGGTTGTGGATGAACTCTGCTTCATCAACTCGATGTATACGGAAGCGATCAATCACGATCCTGCCATAACGTTCTTTCAGACAGGGTCGCAGCAGACCGGGCGCCCGTCGATCGGGTCGTGGCTGAGCTACGGGCTTGGGTCGGAAAACGACAATTTGCCCACGTTCTGCGTTCTTCTTTCGCGAAGCAATGAATTTGATCAGCCGCTATATTCCCGGCTCTGGGGCAACGGCTTTTTGCCGTCGTTGCATCAGGGTGTGCAATTTCGCTCGGGAAAGGATCCCGTCCTGTACCTGAATAATCCTCCCGGCATCAAGCGCATGACGCGGCGGCGCATGCTCGACTACCTGCGCCGCATGCACGAGAAGCAGCATGCCGAGGTACTGGACCCGGAAATCAATTCGCGCATCGCCCAGTACGAAATGGCATACCGAATGCAGACCTCGGTGCCGCACACGCTGGATGTGGCGGGAGAGCCGGACCATGTGTTCGAGCTCTACGGAGATTCGGCCCGGATGCCCGGAACCTTCGCGGCAAATTGTCTGCTTGCCAGGCGCCTTGTCGAGCGCGGCGTGCGCTTCATCCAGCTCTACCACCAGGGCTGGGACCAGCATTTTAAGCTGCCCCTCGAAATCAAGGCCCTGGCGAAGGATACGGATCAGGCCTCGGCCGCCCTGGTGCTGGATCTCAAGCAGCGGGGGCTCTTGGAAGACACCCTCATCATCTGGGGAGGCGAATTCGGCCGTACGAATTATTCCCAGGGCAAGCTCACGGCGGACAACTACGGGCGTGACCATCATCCGCGCTGCTTCACCATCTGGATGGCCGGCGGTGGCCTGAAGAAAGGATTCTCCTACGGGCAGACCGATGATTTCGGGTACAACGTGGCATCCGGTGGCGTGCACGTGCATGACTTCCAGGCTACGCTGCTGCATTTGCTCGGAATTGACCACGAACGGCTGACGTTTCGGCACCAGGGGCGAAGGTATCGCCTGACGGATGTCCACGGAAAGGTGGTGCGCGACGTACTGGCCTGAATGCGCCGGGCAGCCCCCCTGCGGAGGCGGGGCTGGAAGCGAAGGCTTGCAGCCAGGCCCTGGCTCAATCCGTGCGTGCCCGTAGGCGGGAGGACGGATTCGGCTGCCAGGTGGCGCGACCCGGGTGCCCTTTTCGTGGCCGAATGTCCGCGGACGAGAAAGTAAAATTCATCTAATCTTGACGGCACAATTCCCTGAACGTATATTGGTGCAGAGGGGAGTGGTGTCTTTGGCATGCCTTGCGTCACTTGTCAATGCTTCGCCTCATTGATGTTAAGCTTAACATCATGATGCGTGCCGCCGCCAGATCCCTCGCGAGTGCAACCTTCGGATTTGCCGATCCAGCTAGAAGAGGTCGATTATGCTAAAGCGACTACCAGTTCTGATTCCAGCGCTTCTGCTCGCCTGGCCGGGTCTCGGCTGGGCCCAGTCACAAACCGGCAAGATTGCCGGCACCGTAACGGACGCCGAAACCGGAGAGCCGCTGCCGGACGTCAACGTGGTGGTGGTCGGCACGTTCTTGGGTGCCTCCACGGATGAGAACGGGGACTACTTCATACTGAAGGTTCCACCGGGTCTGCACTCGGTGCGGGCTTCGCTCATCGGGTTTGCGCCCGTAACCAAGACCGAAGCCCGGGTCTATATAGATCAGACGACTCCGCTGGATTTCGACCTAGCGGAAACTGCTCAGGAGGCCGGTGAAATCGTCGTGACAGCCGAACGCCCGCCCGTTGAGGTTGACCTGACGGGCAGCAAGGAGCGCATGAGCGCAGAGGAGCTGGCAAACAGCTGGGTGAAGTCGGTTCGGGAGGCCATCCAGATCCAGGCGGCAACCAACGTAAATGGTGGAATACGGGGTGGATTCGGTGTTGAGGATTCCTACTACATGGACGGGCTAAGCCTGCGGGACAACGTTTCGGGTGGCAACCTGACAGGCATCAACACGACGGCCATTGCTGAATTGGAGGTCCTGACCGGCGGCTGGAATGCGGAGTACGGACGGGCTATGGGCTCGGTAATCAACATCGTAACCAAGTCTGCGGTGGACCGCGTCTACGGCACTGTACGGGCGCGCCTGCGGCCACCCGGACAGTATCACTGGGGTCGCAATATCTACAGCAGGGAAAACTACGAGTGGTCCACGATGGCCACGCTCGACTACTGGACCGAGAATAATGGAGGCGGTGCCTGGGCGGACAAGACGCCACAGGAGCGACTTAACGCTTGGACGGCCTTCATCAGTGGGGAATTGTTCGGCGGGCCGTCTACGCGCATGCAGCGCTACACGGAGCGGGCCTCGTGGGAAACGGAAGGCACGATCTACGGGCCGATTACGGACCGCATCGGATTCCTGCTTTCAGGCAGGTTCATCAAGGATGCGCCCGAATACCCCGGATATTTGCCGTATTCGCAGGACTGGAACTACCAGGGCAAGCTGGATTTCCGGCTCTCCCGTAGCAACAGGCTGGAGCTGTCCGGCCTCTACCAGGGCTTCAACAATACGGAGAATCCCAGGCTCGGGTACTGGTCCAGCGAGGACTCCTTTATCGCCGGCATCTGGGGGCCGGCGCCGTATTACTACTCGGGCTATTCAACATTCAAGTACTGGCCTTTCGGCACGTCACACATATTTCAGTTGCCTTCAGCCCCGGAGTACATGCGGATGAAGAGCGGGCAGCTGAAGTGGTCGCATATTTTCAATCCTTCCTCCTACATCGATGTACAGGCCAGCTACACAACCATGCAGTTGGACCGGCACAATTTCAGGCAGCTGGAAGCGAGCGACGTCTATCATGCTGATTCAACGGATTTCGGCACCGCATGGAACGAGACCATGATTCCCGGCAATCCGCTGTTTCTGCTGCCACCGATATTTCACCGCCAGCATCCAGGCATTTTCCAGTTGGCCGTACGGTCTGAGGCCGCAGTCTTCAAGGCCGACTACATCAACCAGCTTAATCAGCACTTTCAGATCAAGACCGGCGCTCTCTTCTCTCCCCAGTACGTTTCGAAACTGTTCAAGGCGGGATCCATGCCGGGCGCCATCTACTCGAATCACGCAACGAACCCGGATTTCAATCCGTGGGACGCGGCAGCATACGTGCAGGGAAAGGTCGAGTCCAACGGCATGGTGATCAATGCCGGGCTTAGGCTCGATGCCTTTGACGCCAATACCCGGACCGGTGCCTCGATATTCGATCCCGCACTGATCACCAACATGGTGGGTGTGCCGCACGAGGAGATCGTGACGTACGACGAAGCGACCGACGGCGTGAAGACCTCCAGCAAGATGGTTCTCTCGCCGCGCTTCGGCATCTCCCATCCCATCACCGATCTTACGGTACTTCATTTTTCGTACGGACATTTCAACCAGCGGCCGGCCTGGCAGCTCATTGGAGGCGGTCCCACGGTTTTCCATGTCTTTGGCAGTTCGGAGGGAGCCCCTCATGCTTCGCCGGACACGACCGACTTCGTGTTCGTCTTCTATCATCCCAACACGAGCACAGCCAACCCGGACCTCTCATTTGAAAAGGTAATCCAGTATGAGCTTGGCTTCGACCAGCATATTCCGGGCATCGCCAATCTCGATGCTACGGTCTATTACCGGGACGGCAAGAACCTGACATCATTGGGCATCCGACAGTCCCCCAACAACATCGGCGAGAACGTTTTTGGCCTCGGGGGATCGGTCAACGCGGAAGTACATTTTGATGCGGCCAACCCGCTCGGATTCGCGCCCGGAGGCGGCCGCAGCCGCGTGACCGTCAACGGGGGCTACGTGGACGTTCGCGGCCTGGAGGTCTCGCTGCAATCGCTGTACCTGAGGCATGCACGGGCAAGGTTCATCTTCAATCGCTCGTTTGTCCGCTCCGGTCAGTACGGATTCCGCCAGATATTCATCGAGGACGACGAAGGCATGCCTGTGCGCCCCAACACGCTTCACGGGGTCAGCCTGCGAGACAGGGGCCTATCGGGCACGAACAACGACCAGTGGAATCCGACAACGAGTGTCAAGATTATTGCCGACCTGTTCACGCCTGCGGAATTGGGGCCGGCTGTTGGAGGCTTTTTCCCGTTGGCGGACTGGCACCTGAATGCCTACTACGTCTATGCCAGCGGCCACCGCTACACGTACCATTCACCCGGAGACTTTTCCACGGAGCCCAATAATCGTCGATGGAAGCCCTACCACAACACCAATCTGCGGCTCTCAAGGGCCATTGACCTAAGCGGGCCCGTGGAGGTCTTGCTGAGCGTTGATGTCTACAACGTGCTCAATACCAAGCGTCTCAACTTCCTTACAGGAACTGCGCTGGAAACGTACCACGAAGAGGGGATGCTGCCCGTAAACCCTACGACCGGCGAAGAAAGCGAGTGGGACTGGTACAGTCAGAGCCAACTGCCACGGCAGGTCTATTTCGGACTTGAGGTGACATTCTAAGCAGTCCTAGGACTCGTTTCGCTAACAATCAAACCGGCGTCTGGACAGATGAGCACAACAGGACGACATAGCGCAATACTGCTTACGGCCTTCACTCTGGTTGCGATACAGCCGGCAGATGTGTCGGGTCAAGGCAGCACCCAACATTCGCTTACGCGCGGCAAGTTCTGGGCCGTGATCAGCGAAGCGGTTCCCCATCCACCCATCTGGCTTTCCTCCTACCCCGGCTACTTCGAGGCACCGTCGAACTGGTTCAATACGCTCAGTCTCTGGGTGGGCGATGTGGACGGCACCCAGGCGGTCACCGGAGGGTTTCCGGGGATCAACATAGTTCCCCACACGCTCGTCAAGAACTACAACTTCACGCAGAGCCTGACGGAAGCAGAAGAATACTCCTTCGAGACTGTCTCGGCGGTGGACCCCGAAGGCACTGGTGTGCCCGAGATCCCGCTTACCGTTTCGCGCAAGAGAATGGTGTGGAGCCTGCCCAAGTACGACGATTTCATCATACAACGAGAGGTGTATACGAATGTAGGGTCCGGGACAATCACGAACTGGTACTACAACATCGCCTTCGGCATCAATATCGCCCTGGGAGTGCCGTACGGTACGACGTTCGATGACGAATACCTGTGGGATCCCTCGTTCCGCAACTTCCGGACGGAACAGGGCAACTTCGTTTTTTACGACGACACGTCCATGCCGCCGAACCAGGAGCCCGTAGCCTATGACATATCGCCGGGCGATGTAACGGGTGACCGCGGCGACCCCGGCAACATCACTGTCCAGAATTCCATCGACCGACGGTTGTATTCGCCCCAGCTGTTTACCGACAACATCGTGCATTTGACGCCCAACAAGCACGGCGAGACCACCGTCTACCAGGGCATATTCCACCGCATCCTGAACGAGAATCCGGGTGCTCCTGACATCGAATTCTGGCAGCCTTCGAACCTGGATCCCACCTATGTGCTGACGCGCATGACCACGCAGCAGGCGCGCATGGGATGGCGCGAGGCCAACGCCGACGGCAGCACCATCGACGGCAGCCTCTACGAGCGCTCGCCTTCCTTCAATTTCGGCATAGGCCCCTACGACATTGCTCCAGGAGATTCCGTCGAGCTGATTCGGGTGGTTGCTCTCGGCGAGATGGATCGCAACAAGAGCGAGGCGGGTGGTACGGCAGCCACGCAGGCCTATTTGCAGGAGGGTCTGGCCAATCTGAAAGCGAATTGGGATGCTGCGTTGGAGATTGTTGACGGATACATGCAGACCGGAAGCTGGAACGAAGGCATCACCGGCTATCCGCCGCCAACGGTAGCCGACGCCCCGTTTGCCAGTAACGACAATGAGCTGGAAGTAGACATATACGTGGACACGGAAGCAGGAACGCAGGGTTTCGAGCTTACATGGACCGCCGTGCCGCCGAGCTACGTTGATCCCGGCAAAGGCGTCAACGACTTCGCCGGATACAAGGTCTACCAGTCTGAATCACGCATTGAGGGTCCCTGGAACGAGGTCGCGGACGTTCCGAGGGCGGAGGCCGAAGCCCTAACTTCCGGCGGCCGGGTTACTTATCGGTTGCCCACGAAGGCCGGCATCCCCTACCGGCACTGGGTCACCTCGTATGACACAGACGGGCTGGAAAGCGGCTTTACGGCCTATACCTATCACGCGCTGGCAGCGAAGCCTGCCCCGAGCAACGACCAGTCTCAGGTGCTGGTCGTGCCCAATCCCTTCCGCCAGGTCAGCGGCCTGGCCGACCCGTCCGAGGAGAAGCGGATCAGTTTCCTCAATATACCCGGACAATGCACGATCCGCATCTACAACGTGGCCGGGGAACTGATTCGGGAAATTGATCACAATGACGGGTTTGGTGAGGAGGCGTGGGGGTCCGCGCTTCACGGTGACTATCTGCTGACGCGGTTTCTGCAGAATGTGCAGCCCGGGGTCTATATCTACCACATCGAGTCACATGTGGCTGGGCATGAAGGGGAGTCCAGTACGGGCAAGTTCATCATCATCAAGTAACGGCGGCATGGATCTGTACGCTGACACCTTTTGACGGGGAATTCCATGAAACGACTTACTTTTTACCGCCGGCTGGCCTGTGCTTTGGTTCTGAGCGCGACAACGTACTTTCTCGCCTACGGGCAGGCGGAGCCCGACGTAGGAGTCGGTATCCCGCCCCAGGACTTCGACCGCGTCGGACAGGCGGGCTTTCAGTTTCTCAAGCTGCCTACCAACGCGCGGCAGGCCGGTATGGGAGGCGTGAACTCATCGCTGGGTTACGGTGACGCCTCCTCGTCCTTCACCAATCCTGCTTCGACGGTGGACGTCCAGGGCCTGGACGTCGTACTGTCTCACATCCGCTGGTTTGCGGACATCAATTATACCAGCGCGGCGGCCGTCAGGAATATGGGTGGAATCGGTACCATCGGGGTCAATTTCCTATTCCTGGATTACGGAGACATGCCCCGGACCGAAAACAGGCCCATTCTCCTGGAGGGAGAGCCCACGGGGCGCTCGGAGGTGCTGACGGATCTGGGTACGGTAACGGCGCAGGATCTGGCAGTGGGGGTGACCTACGGTCGCAGGGTAACGGATCGGCTGCACTTTGGCGTGAACGCCAAGTACATCTCGGAAACGCTGGATGACGCGAGCGTGGGGGCCTGGGCGGTCGATATCGGCACGGTATTCTATACGGGTATACGCAGTCTTCGCGTAACCATGCTGGGCCGGAACATTGGACCGGATACGCAAATAGCCGATTTCGATGAGCGCATTGGCTATGAGCCTGCCGATATGAGGATGCCCGTCAACTTCAGTTTCGGGGCCGCCTATGATGTACTGGGAGGGGCGGCGGGAAGCCTGCATCTGTGGACGCTTGCAGCCGAATTCGTGCATCCGAATGACGGTCCGGAGAAGGTCAATTTTGGAACGGAATACGCATTCCGAGACCTGCTGAAGCTTCGGGGGGGATACCGGTTCAATTACGACGAGGAAGGAATTACACTCGGAGCCGGAGTGAATGTCGGGGTCAGCGGCTATGCCCTCGCGGTGGGTTATGCGTTCTGGGACTTTGGCAGGCTGGGCGCCACGCATATTGTTTCCATGGGCTTCAGCTTCTAGCGCAGGGCGGCCAGCTTTCCCGGGCGCCAGGAGCTATGCCTGATTTCGCACTTATGCGTCGATTCGTGCGGGCGTCGGGCGAAATCGGCAAGCGGCTGGAGCCTGCAGTCCGGCTCTTTATGGCTGCTGTTGTGCTTCTACGGCTGGCTCCCGGAGCCAGCTACGCGCAGGAAGCAACCTCGGTCACAGCACTGGAGACGGACGGTGTCGTGGAATTGGCCAACGGGTTGGTACGCGCCGTCTTCACCCCCGACAGCCAGGGTGTTAAGCAGGCCTTCTACGCAAACCGAAACGGCGCCTGGGTAGCCGTGCTGGAAGCCTTCCGCCCGCCAAGCCCCCGCCCGCCGGCGACGACGGAATTGTACCTGGATCGCTCTACGGAATACGGTCGGGCGCTTGACGTAGCACAGGAATATCGACTTGTTGTACCGGAAATGCTTCACGCGGTCAGGATCGCGAGGGCGAGCGCGGACGAAGCCGTTGTCGTGCTCTCCGGCGGTAATTCCACGGCCGAGATCAAACAGACGGTGAGGCTCCGGCGCGGCGATTCAAGCCTCCACGTGGACGTAGCGGGTAATTTGCTGGGCGAGCCGCCCCGGCTGGAATACCTCCTGTCCCCGTTCGCCTTTGCCAGGACCGGTCCGCCGGACTTCAGCCATGCCCCCGCCTTCAAGCGCGCTGCAGGCGATGTAATAGGAGACCGCGTGTTTTTTGCGCCGGCAGCACTTGTTCAGTCCGACAGCCTGTTCGCAGCCGTGCTGCCTGACCTCGACCAGATCAACCGGTACCCCGTGTACGCGCAGGACGGGCGTCCTCAAAAGCATCCATGGATATTTCGTGTTCCGATCGATTCCTCCCGGATTTCGCTTCCGCACGTACTGGATCTGGACCTGGCAACAGGCATGACAAGCCAACCCGTATTGGCGTACGGCGTGATGGATGTCCTGACGGAACACCACTTCCACTGGCGCCACATCAATGCCGGCGGCACGTTTGTTCGCACGCTATCCGGGCCGGAGATTCGCTACGGGATGGACCTGCTTATAAGCGCGCAGGCTGCTCCGGGCAGCGGTTATCAAGACGTCGGACCCATTCTCTGGGAGCGATACGGCCGGCAGCACTTCCGGAAGCCACGGCCCCAGGCCATGCCATTTGCGGAGTACGCCCGCGCATTGTATCCCGCTTCCTTCTCCTACCAGGGCTACGTGGTCGATGTCATTGACGGAGATCCCGTCATGAGACAGCGCAAGAGCGATAGTACCGATTCATTGCATTCCTGGCAGCAGTGGGAAGGTGACACTGTGCCCATGGGTGCACAGCGGCTGGCGCCGCCCTTCTGGTACCATCTAGCCTACAATGCGGCATGGTGGAACAACGTGGGCGATGCGACGGGCTTTTACTATTGGGGCGAGGCACTGGGCGATTCCTCGCTCATTGACAAGGCGCGCCGCGTAATCAATTTCACGCTTTCAGCTCCGCAGAATCGGGGTCTCTTTCCGTCCCTGTATAACATGCGCGACGGCACCTGGGTGGGCAGCATGTGGGAGTTCCCGCACCAGGGGTATGACCCGGATGAGGCGAAGAACTACTGGAACTGGGTGGACGGGGATTACCATACGGCGGCTGCCAGCGTAACGGCAGGCTTCCTCATGCAGGTGTACGAGCGCTGGCAAAGGGACGAGCGCATCCTGGAATACGTCCGCCGGTATGGGACCTTTCTGCTCGAACACATGGCCGACGACGGCAGCGTCCCGTCCTGGTTCTCCCCGGAGCTCGAAGCCCGGCCAAACATGCGCTGGAATGCAGAGGGCGGGGCGCATGTCTGGGTCATGAGCGAGTTATACCGAGCCACAGGCCAGGCGCAGTGGCTGCGCGGTGCGGAGCGAGCCGCCGATTTTCTCTTGCAGCAGGTCTTGCCGCTGCAGCGATGGGTCGACTTCGAGGCGCTCTACTCCTGTGCCGTGAAAGCGGAATCGTTTTTTGATCCACGTACGGGGCAGTATCCTCGCAACGGCATGTCAATGTCCTGGGCGCTGGAGGGATTCCTGTCACTATTTGCGGCCACAGGGCAAGATCGCTACCTGGACGCTGCTGAGCAGGTTGCGGATTATGCCACTTTCCTCCAGGCCGTGTGGGCCCCGCACTTTATAGTCACGGCATATCCCTTCGGGGGATTTACTTCGCAAATTGGAGATGCCGAATGGCTGGATCAGCGGGACCATCGCTTTGTGGATCCCTTGATACGGCTTGGATTGGCGAAGGGCAGGCAAGACCTTGTTGAGCGCGGCGTGGCAGCGGCGCGGTCGTCACTGGCGCTCGTAACGATGCCTGAGCACCTGGAGAACGACATTTACCCCGCACAGACGTTTCCATACGGCGTAGGGCCGGAAAACATCGATCACGAAGGAGTACCGCAGACTCCGCTGCGCTCGGGTCCGAGCTGGTCTGAAGTGGGTGGCCTGGCGGCAGCAGCACATGCGATGCGTCTGCTCGGCGGGCTGTTTGTTGATGTCGCGCGCGATCTTGCCGTGGGGGTGGACGGCGTAGCTGTCGACGGCTATTCTCTGCGCGCCGATACGCTCGAAATCTCGGTCACCGATTTGCTTGGTTCGCTCAAGGTGCCGTATGGCGAGACCCGAGCATTGCTGCTTCGCGTCGACGGGTTGGACGCGGAAAAGATCTATTCGGTGCAGTTGGGGTCACTTGCCAGCGTGGAAGCAGCGGGTGCCCGGCTAAAGAGAGGAATTCCGGTTACGCTGCCTCCGTGACTGCCGCCAGGCGTTCATCGAGGCGTTCTCTTGTTGACCATGGAATTAACTGATCCGACTTCTGCCCTGCCGCCTGGCGGCCTTGCGTTGCTGCCGGATTTCGCTAGGTCGTCCGGTTCAGGCGTGGCGAGAAGACTCCCGCAAGCGAATTTTCCGGGAATGCGGCGTAGGTCCACGCGCCAAGTAGTGGCTTGCATTGCAGATGGCTTGCTTCGGAGGCCCGGGCAGCTCAAGGCTGCACTTGCAGCATGGTGTATGTCACATCCGGGAAGGGACACAAGTGGGGCTGCTTGATGCTGCGCCGTGATTTCATACAAATGGCCAGCGGCGCTTCGGTACTGGCGGCGCTATCCGCATGCGCTCGCGCCGGGGCGGCCAGACCCAATATCGTCCTGATTGTCGCGGACGATCTGGGATTCGGGGATCTGGGTTGCTACGGGTCCGAATTGAACCGGACGCCACGTCTGGACGAGCTGGCCCGCCAAGGGTGCAGGTTTACCGACTTCCACGTTGCGTCTGCGATGTGCACGCCTTCGAGGGCAGCACTTCTGACAGGTAGCTATCCGCAAAGAGTCGGATTCTCCCGGTTGCCCAACGAAATAGGCCATGTTCTCCTGGCCCACGAGACCCATGGATTGCATCCCGACGAGGTTACGCTGGCCGACGTGCTGAAAGACGCAGGATATGCAACGAAGATGGTGGGGAAGTGGCACCTCGGGGATCATCCTTCCTTTTTGCCGACCCGGCAGGGCTTCGACAGCTTCCTGGGTCTTCCGTACAGCCACGACATCGCGCCGGACCACCCTAACAGCGCGCGGTTCAACTTTCCTCCTCTGCCGCTTTACCAGGACGAGACTGTAGTCGAGTTGAATCCTGATCGCAGCTTGTTGACGCAGCGATTTACGACTGAATCCATAGACTTCGTGCGTGCGCACCGCGAGAGCCCGTTCTTTCTCTACTTCGCTCATACGCTGCCGCATGGTCCGCATCTGGTTCCCCCATCGTTTCTTGCCCGAAGCCGCAATGGCGCATACGGCGCTTGCGTAGAACTCATTGATCACTGCACGGGGCTGCTGCTGGACGCATTCTCGGCGTCCGGTCTTGATCGAAGTACACTTATCTTATTCACGTCTGATCACGGCAATGCGGCAACCGAGGGCAGAGGCAGCAACGGCGTGCTACGCGCAGGGAAGGGCAATACGTGGGAAGGAGGTATGCGCGTGCCGTGCCTGATGCGGTGGACGGGGCGCATACCCGCTGGCAGCCGCTGCGACGCGTTGGCCACTTCCATGGACCTGTTGCCGACAATGGCCGGGTTGGCAGGAGCCACCCTGCCGCGCGAGCACCCTCCAGACGGAAAGGACATCTGGCCGTTGATGTCCTATCCGGCGACGGCGCGCACGCCATACGACGTATTCCTTTACTTGTGGATGGACGAATTGCACGCCGTCCGTTCTGGCCACTGGAAGCTTGTGGTCAAGGAAGCCCACCGGGAGCCGTTTTCTCCCGCGCGGCTCTACAACCTGGATGAGGATCCAGGCGAGAGGCAGGATGTGGCCGCTCAGAACCCGGATCTCGTGGGCAAGCTCAAGTCCGAAGCGCAGCGGGCACGGGAAGTGTTTGGCGATGCGGCCACCGGCACGCGCGGGCGAAATACGCGTCCTTTGGGCACTGCTGCCTGGTCCTCCGAAGCGACCCACCGTATCGGGCGGACCGACCACCGACTAATCCGAGCCGAGAAGTGAGAATGCCCACTATAACGAGCCGGCGCGAGTTTCTTCGCACCGCTGTTGCCGGAAGTGCCTCACTGGCGCTGGCCGGTTTGCTAAAGGCTTGCCGGCCAGCTTCCGGAGAGCCGCCCAACTTCGTGGTCATCTTCACGGATGACCAGGGCTACAACGACCTGGGTGTATACGGATCACCAAACATCCGCACGCCGCGAATAGATCAAATGGCGTCGGAGGGCATCCGGTTTACCGACTTTTACGTCAGCCCGATATGCTCGCCTTCGCGGGCCGCTCTTCTGACCGGTAGCTATCCGGTAAGGGCCGGAGTGCCCGATGTGCATCTATACGGCGCTCCCTTCGGCATGAGCCCCGATGAGGTGACAATAGCCGACATGCTAAAGCGGGAGGGCTACGCTACAGCCTGTATTGGCAAATGGCATCTGGGTCAGGACGATGTCTTTGCGCCCAACAGGCAGGGTTTCGACTTCTTCTACGGGACTCGCATGGTTACGGGCACGCAGCCTTTTGAAAACTTCGCGGTTCCGCTTTTCTACAATGATAGGAAGCTGACGGAGAGGCCGGATTTCTTTCGCTTTACCCAGGACTACACCGAAGAGTCCATTCGCTTTATCGAGCGCAGCCAGCAGCGGCCGTTCTTCCTGTACCTGGCGCACCCCATGCCGCACGTGCCGATCTATCCTGGAAAGGAATTTTCGGGCACTTCGGCGGCGGGTCTGTACGGGGATTCCATCGAGGAAATCGACTGGTGCACCGGACTGATTCTGGACTGCCTGCGAGACCTCGGATTGGAGGACCGCACGCTCGTCATCTTCACGTCTGACAACGGGCCTTGGCTGGGATTTGATGATCAGTCGGGCTCTGCCGCCCCGCTGCGCGGGGCCAAGCTCACCACGTGGGAAGGAGGCGTAAGGGTGCCGTGCGTAATGAGGTGGCCCGGGCGTATTCCAGCTGGTACCGTCTGCACGGAACTGGCGACCATCATGGACATCCTGCCTACGGTGGCGCACCTGGCCGATGCCCAGGTGCCGCAGGATCGGACTATCGATGGCCAGAATCTGTGGCCGCTGATTACGGGCAGCGCCGATGGCGCCAGCCCACACGACGTTTACTATTACTACGCGGGTACATGGCTTCAGGCCGTGAGGGCTGGCCCGTGGAAGCTGCATCTCGCACGGCCCGAGCCGCGTGAGGGCATCTACGGCGAGTGCGCCGGCTGGCTTGCCGTGAATACGTCCCTGATCGATTCGCCGCAGCTCTACAACCTGCGGGAGGATATTGGAGAGCAGCGTGACCTGGCAGCGCAGCATCCTGAAGTAGTTGCGCGCCTGGAGGCGCTGGCTGACCTGGCCAGGGCGGAGCTGGGCGATTACGGCGTGCGCGGGTCCGGCGTCAGGCCAACTGGATTCTCCCATCCGGATTACCCAGATCCAAAAGCATGGCACGGGAGTGAGCACTGGCAGGAAGCCAGCCGCAGTATGCAGGATGACCTGCGTCTTTTCCGTCAGTACCGTTACCAGGTACTGAACCGCCAGACCGGCCTGGAAGCGCGGGAGCGGCTTGAACTGCAGTGGTACAACGACCACTATGATCAGGTATTCCCTTGATCTGCAAACCGGAAGTATTCACTTCTTACAAACAGGAAGATGGCAAGAAGACGTGATCAGGCTGTGGATGCTCTCCATCGGGCGGCGGATGCGGGAGACCTTGAGGAGGTCATTTCTCTCGTGGCGGCTGGAGCGGATGTCAACGAATTCGAGGGAGACTGGACTCCACTGCACCGCGCCGCGGCACGGGGCCATGTAGCCGTCGCGCGCGCTCTGCTAGAGGCGGAGGCGAGCATCGATGAGGCGGGAGCCGGCGGCTGGACACCCCTGCACCGGGCGGCAAAGCTTGGCCACGAAGAGATGACGGCCCTGCTTCTGAATGGCGGTGCCGACGCAAATGCGCAGGGCATCGATGGCTGGACTCCGCTGCTGCGCGCCGCGATGGCGGGACAGGCCGGCACGGCGCGCATGCTCATGGACGCCGGTGCCGAGATCACTGCCCGTAGCGCTGCGCAGGACTGGACCCCGCTACATTGGGCTGCCTTCAGCGGAAGCCTTGAACTGGCACGCGAACTCATTGCGGCAGGGGCGCTGGAGAGGTCCGCGACAGGCAGCGGGGCAACACCCCTGGGACTGGCAACGCATTACGGTCATGACCATGTTGCCGATTTGCTGCGCAGGCATGAGCGTGGCGCACAAACGGAGGCCCAAGATGATTAGCCGGGACGGCATCACCTCGCGAGTAAGCCGGCGAGATTTCTTGCGATCGGCTGCATATGCGGCTGCGGCAACCGCCGCCGGCTGCTGGGGAGGAGCATCGCGGCGAGCAGGCCCCAACATAGTCCTCATTCTGGCCGATGACCTCGGATACGGCGACCTGGGCAGCTACGGATCCCGAACCATTCGGACGCCCAACCTGGACCGTCTGGCGGAGGAAGGGATCCGGTTCACGGATTTCCAGTCCGCGTGTTCAGTGTGCAGTCCTTCGCGGGCATCACTGCTCACGGGTCGCTATCCGTCGCGCTGCGGCATGCCGTTTGCTGTCGGCGGAGTTTATACGGACCTCGGACTGGAGGAGAGCGAGATTTCGATCGCCCGACTCCTGAGCCAGGCCGGCTACAGGACGGCCTGCATCGGCAAATGGCATCTGGGCTTTCCCCAGGGCTTCGATTTCAAGACGCATGCCGGCTTTACGTCCGATTCGCAGTTCCATCCTGTCAGGCACGGGTTTGACCTGTTTCACGGCATGGTGGGAAACACCCATCCCGACGGCTCGACGGCGCTGTTGGAAAACAACGGCATCGTCGATCCGGACGCGCACGTCACTACAATCACGGAGCACTTCACGGGCCGCTCACTGGATTTCATGGGAAGTGATCCCGGGCGACCTTTCTTCCTGTACGTTCCTCACACGCGTTCGCACGCGCCTTGGATGCCCAATCCGAGGTTTGCCGGCAAGTCACCCGGCGGTGTCTACGGCGACATGGTGGAAGAGCTGGACTGGAGCACCGGCGAAATACTGCGATGGCTCGACGAGTCGGACAAAGCTGCAGACACGCTGGTAATCTTTACTTCGGACAACGGATCCGCTGCATCCAGAGCGTACGGCTCCAACGGCGTGTTGCGCGCTGGAAAGGGCAGCACCTTCGAAGGTGGCATGCGCGTGCCGTGCCTGATGCGCTGGCCCGCTCGCCTTTCGGCCGGACTGGCGATCGATGCCATGGCTAGCGCGATGGATATACTGCCGACCATTGCGGCCATAACAGGCGCAGCGCTGCCGCGTGGCCGTGTTATTGATGGTATGGATCTGGGCCCGGAGCTGTTTGGACACGCGGCTGCAGAGGCGGGACCCCGCATTCTCTACTACTATAACGGGTTGAATCTCCAGGCGGTGCGAGAAGGACGATGGAAACTGCACCTCCCGCGAACGGAAGAAATGCTCGTCTGGTGGGATTCGGGCCTGCGCGAACTCGATTTCCCCATGCTCTTTGATTTGCAGGAGGATCCGGGCGAGACCGAGGATGTGGCTGCACGGCACCCGGACATAGTAGGAAGGCTGATGGCCGAGGCAGACCGCGCGCGAGCCGAACTGGGCTCGTGGAACAGCATTGGTTCAGCCCAGCATCCCATCGAGCACATGATGGACGACCGCAGAAGCCTTCGGCATTTGCGCACGCAGCAGAATCACCAAAACCTGGGCCGTGATGCCGTTTCCCGGTGACGGGCGGCCAGGGCGGTAGCAAGCCGGGTAGGCAGTATGAGCAACCGGTATTGACCAGAATGAACAGGAGCGGTCCGATGTATGAAACCAAGTGCAAGAGAGCGTTGCGTCCGGTAGTAAATCGCGCCCCGGGATGCACGGCGATTATCCTGCTGCGCCTTAGCCTGTGCAGTGCCGTCTGCATGACTGTGGCCGGACAGGTTGCGGGACAGGTAGCGGTGGTGGAGGCGGACGGGAGGGTCGAGATGGCAAGCGAGGTCGTAAAGGTCATTCTCGAGCCCGGCTCCGGGGGGATCAGGCAAGCTTTTTTCGCGGCAAGAAGCGGGCAGTGGGTGCCTGTGGCGACGGCATTTCGCCCGCCGAGTCCCCGGCCCACCAATACGACAGAGCTATATCTTGACCGCTCCAATGAGCACGGGCGTGCACTGCGCGTCGCAGAGCCGTATCGAATCATTGTGCCGGAAGTGCTGACCAAGCTGGAAGTAATCACGCGAGGGCCCGACGAAGCCCGGGTTGTACTGTCCGGCGAGACCGAAATTGCGCACGTAACGCAGACTATTGTGCTGCGCGCCGGCGAGCGCTACGTGCACATAGACGTGAAGGGCAAGCTGCGGGATGATCCGCCGCGCCTTGAGTACCTGCTGTCTCCGTTCGAATTCTCCGAGTCTGGCACGCCGGATTTCAGTCACCTCCCGGCATACAAGCGCTCGCCCGGCGATGTGGTAGCAGACCGGGTATTCTTTTCTCCCGCCGCCATCGTGCAGACGGACTCGGTCTATGCCGCAGTAGTGCCGGATCTTGACCAGATTAACGAAAAGGTTGTGTATGCAGAGGGCGCCCGGCCGCAGAAGCACCGCTGGATATTCGGAGTTCCCATTGACTCGTCACGGATATCCCTGCCGGCTGTGCTGGACCTGGAGCTGTCCTCCGGCATGACCAGTGCTCCGCTTTTGGCCTATGGCATGATGGATGTCATAGCAGAGCAGCACGTCTACTGGCGCCACGAGAACGCCGGAGGTACGCTGGTCCGTACGCTTTCCGACAATGTTGTACAGTACGGAATGGACCTTCTTTTGGGCGCCGATGCGGTGCCCACATGGGGTTACCGGCAGACGGCTGCCTTCCTTTGGGAGCGCTACGGAAGACACTATGTTCGGCAGCCGCGTCCGCAGGCCATGCCATTTGCTGACTATGCCAGGATACTATACCCCGCCTCGTTCGAATACAAGGGCTACACCGTTGAGCATTCGGGGGGCATGCCGGAAATGGTACACCGGGATCCCGCCGGTCCGGCAGCCTGGGAAACGTGGCAGCAGTGGGAAGAAGATGGCGAGCCGATGGGAGCATTGCGCCTTACGGCGCCCCAGTGGTTTCACCTGGCTTACAACACGGCGTGGTGGAACAACGTGGCGGATGCGACGGGACTCTATTTCTGGGGACGCCAGCTGGGCGACGAGTCGCTTGTCGACAAGGCGCGGCGGATTGTAAACCTGACACTGTCGGCGCCGCAAGCCGATGGACTCTTCCCCTCGCTTTACGACCTCCAGGAGCGTCATTGGAAACGCAGCATGTGGAGATTTCCCGGCCCGGAGTACGATCCGGACGAAACGCGGACGTATTGGAATTGGGAAGACGGCGACTACCAGACCGCCTCGGCAAGCGTGACGGCGGGCTATCTCATGCAAGTGCATCGGCTGTTCGACCAGGATCCGCGCATTGTCGCGTATGTCAGGCGATTCGGCGACTTCCTGATTGAGCGCATGGCGCCCGACGGGAGCGTGCCCGCGTGGTTTGACGAGAACCTCGAGCCGCGTCAAAGCATGCGATGGAATGCGGACGGCGGCGCGCACGCCTGGGTTTTTAGCGAACTGTATCGCGCCACGGGCGAGGACCGCTTCAGGCAGGCTGCCGCGCAGGCGGCACAATTCCTGCTGGACGAAGTCCTGCCCACTCACCGATGGATTGACTTCGAGGCGCTCTATTCGTGCGCGGTCAAGCCGGAGACGTTCTTTGACACGCGGACCGGGCAGCCGCCGCGAAACGCCATGTCCATGTCCTGGGCGCTCCAGGGGTTTGTTTCGCTGTACGAGACCACAGGCGAGCGCCGGTACCTAGAGGCAGCCGAGGCGGTGGCGGACTATGCCAGTCTCCTGCAGGCAGTCTGGGCGCCTCATTTCATTATAACGGCCTACCCCTTTGGCGGCTTTACCTCGCAGATAGGTGACGCGGAATGGCTTGACCAGCGGGACCACCGGTTCGCCGGCATACTGGTGCAGCTGGGCCTATTGACCG
The DNA here is from genome assembly GCA_965207385.1 of Rhodothermales bacterium. Taxonomy (GTDB): domain Bacteria; phylum Bacteroidota; class Rhodothermia; order Rhodothermales; family Bin80; genus CAZXEU01. Next base: position 242,972 of record CBDBLZ010000021.1, on the reverse strand, counting down.
GGCGCCAGGATCTCATGGAGCGGGGCGTAGCGGCGGCTCGATCCTCGCTGGCGCTTGTTACGCATCCCCGGCACGTCGAAAACGGCATCTACAACGCTCCCACATTCCCGATAGGCTTGGGTCCGGAGAATATTGACCACGAAGGGTTCCCTCAGACTCCGCTTCGCTCCGGCCCGAGTTGGGCCGAGGTGGGCGGACTTGTGGCTGCGGCTGATGTGCTGCGGCAGCTGGGAGGCATTCATGTGGATGTCGAGCGGGGCCTGGCCGTGGGAGTGGACGGATTGGCTGTCGCCGGGTACGCACTGGAAGGCCGCACGCTGCGCATTGAGCTTTCCCGGCTTCTTGCCGCCCTGCCCGTGCCTCACGACGCCTCTTACAGTGCGCTTCTCCGGGTTGACGGGCTGCCGGACGAGGGTTCATTCAACCTAGTAATCGGAAATGAGGCTCCCGTTGCTCTGACAAGGGCCCAGCTGGCGGCCTACCCGATCACGATCCGGCCATGAAGCCCCTGTCGCTGTCTCCCCGGCGCCACGATCATCCCGATTGCACGGGCGGATTCCCCGCAGGCCGCGGAAGCTCTGTCCGTAGCTGTCACATACAGCAAGGTTTGCCAGCGTCTGCAGAGTCTGAGATCTGCGCTATTTTCGAATATGAAATCGATGGAGGAAACCATGCGTTACCGCTACGTACTCACCCTGCTGCCGCTGGTCCTTCTTTGGGCCTGCGACCAATCTGAAAATGTGATGCCAGACAACCCGGATGTCGGCATGTCTACCTTTGGTGACGACGCAGCCTTTCTGGCTGATCACACGGATCTGGTCATGCTCTCGGACTCGGCCGGACTTGCGAAAGTCGCTGTAAGCCCGGCGATGCAGGGACGTGTGCTGACAAGTACGGCATCGGGCGACGACGGGCCAAGCTTTGGCTGGATCAACCGCGAGATCATCGCTTCCGGAGAGCGGCAAGAGCACATCAATGTGTTTGGCGGCGAAGATCGCTTCTGGCTGGGACCCGAAGGTGGGCAATTCTCCATCTATTTCAAGGCGGGAGATCCGTTTGATCTAGACCACTGGTACGTTCCGGCTGCCATTGACTGGGACCCCTATTCCGTAGTGGAACGGGAGCCGGACCGGGTTTCTTTCGAGAAGGACATACAGCTCACGAATTACTCGGGTACTCAATTTGATTTGCGCGTCGACCGTGAAGTGCGGCTGCTCAACAGGCCAACCATTGCGCAGCACATGGGTCTCGAGGTTGCCCCGGCAGTAGACGCCGTTGCTTTCGAAACAGCCAATACGGTTACAAACACCGGAAGCGAAGCCTGGACGAAAGAGGGAGGACTGCTTTCGATCTGGATTCTGGGGATGTACAATCCCTCGCCGTCGACAACCGTAGTGATTCCCTATCGGCCCGGAAGCGAGGAGGAACTGGGGCCCGTCGTGAATGCGGCCTATTTCGGCGAAGTGCCTGCTGACAGGCTCGTAGTGGACCAGGATGTAGTATACTTCAGCGGAGATGGTGAATACCGCAGCAAGATCGGAATGTCGAAGGCGCGAAGTGTCCCCACTTTTGGCAGCTTCGACAGCGCCAGCGGCGTTCTGACGCTGGTTCAGTACAACTTGCCGGAAGAAGCCACAGATTATGTCAATTCCATGTGGGAGTTGCAGGATGATCCCTTTTCGGGCGATGTGATCAACAGCTACAACGATGGTCCGCCAGCGCCAGGCGTGCCGCCCCTGGGCCCGTTTTTCGAGCTTGAAACATCGTCGCCTGCCCTGGCACTCGCGTCCGGCGAAGCGTACACGCACGTGCACAGGACGGTCCACCTGCAGGGACCGGCGGAAGCACTGGACCAAATAGCGCGAGCGACGCTGGGCAAGTCACTGGAGGAAATCGCGTCCGCCCTCGAAAACTAATGCACGGATGTGCATGGTTGCCCGGGTAATGAGCCACTCTTGACGGGCACAGTCTGGTAGCCTGGGCACTCACCGTCCTTCTGCATTGCGGGCCAGCCGCAACCTCGATTTACTGTAGGAGAGTGCACGGCAATGTGGTATCCGTGCGCTACGCATGAGGGAATCGGACGTGATCTCGTCAATCAGGCGTATAGTGTTGGTCCGAGTATGAAATGGGGGCACCTCAGTTGCCGCTCGGGCGAACGTCATGCACAATCCGGAGCTGTGGCGTTGAACGGATATCGAGGCAATCGGGCTGTGGAAAGGCAGAGGCAGGATTCTGTCTGGCGGGAGCCGCAGGATTGAGCGCTAGAGCGGTGGCCGGCGCGCCATGCGTTTTTGGTTGATGATCAATTCCGGGAGTGTCTCTCAAACCCGGGGCAAGGGCGAAGCGTACCTGAACAGGCGGCCGACCGGCCTCCGGCACATCGGTGGCGAGACCGTGGCATCGTCGTTGGCACGGACCGCGCCGTTGCGTTGCAACCGTCAGCCCCGCGAGCGGCTGATTGGCAAAACAGCGGTCACGCGGTCCGCACAGTAAAGGATGTGGCTGTCAGGGCACTGGAGCGAATAGATCAGCCCCTCAGGACGGTCATGCTTCCCGACTGCCCAGGAGCCCGCGCACCTCCGTCGTACGCTCGCTGGTACAGCATTAGACCATAGGTTGCCAGGGCGTTCGCTCCGGATCGGCTGTGCGAGAGGTGGCTTGAACCCGTCCTCAGTCCTGTACGAGATGTGGGCATTCTTGCCCCCAAGGCCTGCGTGGCCTGCTCCATATGCCAAAGATGTGCGTAGTCTGATCCGCCTCGAAGGATGCCGCGCAGGTCCGTTGAAGACCGGTTGACGGCTGCGAGCCGCGAACGCCGCTCCTTGTTAGTTGAGATTATTCGCCGAAGACTTGCGGAAGTCGATTTGGAATGTTATCGTTAACAATGGGTGCAACGTTGATGGTAGTGCAGGTGCCAAACTGACGGGCCCCAACTGCTAATCGCCCGAATCGGGTACGAACCAATCCAGATACACGGAGATGTAGATATGGATACTGAACGCCTCTGCAAGATATCCGGACTACCGGCTCTCCTTGCGCTGTGCATCGGTCTGGCAATGCCACCGGCGTACGGCGCGTCGTGGGACTCGTTTGCACCGAGCCGGGATGTGACCATTTCGGGCACAGTGACAGACTCTGATGGGGATCCCCTGAGCGGTGCGACCGTGCGCCTTGCGGAAACCAATATCGGGGCGGCTACCAACGTAGATGGAGAGTATGTGATTACCGTACCCGACGACGCGACCACGCTAGTGTTCTCGTTTATCGGCTTCGTCACGCAGGAAGTGGCGATAGACGGACGGACCACCATTGATGTAGTCATGGAGGAAGATGTGGCGAGGCTCGAGGAGGTTGTCGTCACGGGTTATGGCACGCAGCTGCGCAGGGACGTCACCGGGTCAATAGCCTCTATTTCGGCTGCGGATTTTGAGTCTCGGCCCGTCGCGTCGGTAGAGAAGGCCCTTCACGGCCTTGTACCCGGCCTCAACGTGGCCGACCGGAGTGCCAATCCGGGTGATCTGGCGCAGATCTCGATCCGCGCCATCGGAACCCTGTCGGCAGGCTACGAGCCTTTGTGGGTAATCGACGGGTTCCCGACTGACCAGCGGAATGCCCAGATGCTCAATCCCGCGGATATCGAATCGATCGACGTGCTCAAGGATGCGTCGGCGACGGCCATCTACGGTTCTCGAGGGGCCAACGGCGTCATCATTGTCACGACGAAGTCCGGCCGCATAGGAACGGCGCAAATCAACTTTGACATGAACACGGGCGTGTCGAGTATCCCGACTAGCTCGCGTTTCGAAATGCTCAATGCCGCGGAATACGTGCAATTCCATACGGAAAAGAACGGCGGCGTGACACCAGACTGGATTTCGAGCGTGTGGGACGGCTCCACAGATACGGACTGGCAGGATGAACTCTACCGCTCGGCGCCGTTTCAAAACTGGTCCCTCTCTGCACACGGAGGAACCGAAAAAGTCTCCTACCTGCTTTCTAGCAGCTATACGGAAGAAGCCGGTGTCATACCTGAAGAGGGCTACAACAAGGTCGGGGCGCGTCTCAAACTGGACTATCGTCCCAGCGACAGGATTACCTTTGGGCTGAATGTGGCTCCGAGTGTGTCCAGGATCCTGAAGTCCAGTCCGCCCAGCGAGGATGGAAGCGACTGGAGGTCTTCGTGGGCTCAGGCCATACTGCTTCCCCCTATCATTCCCATCTACAATCCCGACGGGTCTTACGCCATCGGCAGCTACGTGCCGGGCAATTTCCCGATCGGCAACCCCTTGCAGACCATTGAGCGCTTCAAGCGCACGAACGACTTGTTCAGGATGCTGGGGGGCGTAAGCCTGGAGGTGGAGCCCGTTGCCGGCATTATATTCAAGTCAATTCTGTCCACCAATATTGGGTCCAATAAGAACGAAACGCTGTATGACGCTCCTCCCGGCACTCCCCGATTCAGTTTTCCGGCGGTCAGTACGCTGAATGTGGGGCAGGTGTGGCAAAGAGGGTGGCTGAACGAAAACACGGTCAACTTCCGCAGGCAGGTCGGACGGGATCACTTCTTTGACGTGCTGGCTGGCTTCACCTTGCAGCGCGACCGATTGGAGTTCGTGTCCTCCAATGTGGCCGGACTGCAGATTCCGGGTGCGCGGATCTTGTCGATTGGCGATTCGGAGACCCTCACATCCCGCAACGGCTTCGGCGAAAACGCTATCGCCTCTGCTCTTGGGCGGCTCAACTATTCTTTCAGGGACAGGTACCTGCTGACGGCCACGGTGCGGCGGGACGGCAGCTCAAGATTCGGGGCCAATAATCGCTACCAGACCTTTGGCTCATTTGCGCTGGGATGGCGGCTCTCGGAGGAGGAATTCGTCAAGGCGCTGGGTTTTGTCAACGACGCGAAATTGCGTGTGTCTTACGGCTCCACGGGCAGCAACGCGATTCCGGACTTCATCGCGCGACCCAGTCTGAGACCCGTCAATCACGGCCTCGGGGCCACGCAATTGACCGGCGTTGCCATCGCTGACCCGGGCAACCCTGGCCTGACTTGGGAGACGTCAGAGCAATTGGACATCGGACTCGACCTGACGCTCATGGACGGCCGCTATAGCATGGTGCTGGATTACTACAACAATGTGACCACCAGTCTGCTCCTGTCTCGCAATATCGTAGCGTCGTCCGGCTATGGCGGCTTCCTTACCAATATCGGAAGCATGCGCAACGACGGCATCGAGCTGACAGCCAGCGTTTCCGTAATGGAAACCCGTGATTTCGGCTGGGTAGTGGGCGGCAATGTGACTAACAACAACCAGGAAATCCTGGACTTGGGCGGAGATGACGAGATCCGGAACTTTTTCGGTGCGCTAAGACGCACGGTCGGAGGAGAATTGCAGAACATCCACGTCGTTGAGCATGTGGGCATCGTGCGGGAAGGGGACACGCATCCGGCGCAGCCGGGTGCGCAGCCCGGCACAATGGTTTACAGAGATGCCGACGGTGACGGCTCAATCAGCAATTTTCTGGGGCCGGACGGAGTGAATCTGGAAGGCACGAATCTTGACTATATCTACGGTTTCCACACCAACGTCCGGTACAGGAATTTCGACCTAAGTATGCGATTCAACGGCCAGGCGGGTGCCTCCGTCCTGGATCTGTACATAATTCAAATCGGTGCGCCCTTCCGCCGGGTCAATCTCTCCAAGAAATTCTGGTACGATGGCCGGTACATTTCGGAAAGCCAGCCCGGCGACGGCAAGACGCCCAGTGCCTCGGGATTCGACACCGGTATCGGTGCCGTTTCGAGCCTGGGCATCCAGGACACAGACTTTCTCCGACTCCGCAACGTCACGTTGACATACACGCTGCCCCAGAGTCTGCTTCGCGGACTCGGCGTCGGGAGCGTCCGTGGAAGAATCTACACGTCTATGGAGAATGTCCATATGTGGACAAGCTTCATAGGAGGCAATCCCGAAGGTAGACGGAATTCGGCGGGCGGCCCCTCGCTCTTCGGCGGATCCCGGATTCCCGGTGTTGGAGACGGAAGGGAAATCGGACTGACGAGTCCTCCTCACTTGCCTCTGCCGCGAGTGTGGACGGCCGGCATCCACTTAACGTATTAACCCATATAACCAGGCGACCATGAAATCGTGGAATAATGCGAGAGTGCCGTCGGGGCCCGCGCATGGAGGTTCAACCTCACTGCAGCATGATCGACAACACTTTCCTGTGCGCGGCCTTAGGGCCTTGGCTATAGCGCTCCTGGCTCTCTTGGCCGGGCCATCGTGTGACAGCTTCCTGGACGTGGAGCCGGTCGACCGGATCGATGCCCCATCGTTCTTTTCTACGGATCAGGAGCTCCTGATCGGGATGACCGGCGTGTACGGCGCGCAAAGATCAATCTACGGGAGCGGGACCATCTATAACATTATGGAGGGACGGTCCGACAATGCCGGCCTGGACCACACGGACCAGGCCGAGCGTGTGGCAACGGACATATTTGCGGAGGTGCCCGGAAACCTGCTGCTGGATGTCACTTGGGCCTCCATGTACAACTGCATTAATCTGGCCAACACGGTAATCGTTCGAGGTCCGGAGGCCGAGGGAAACGCGGGCCTTATCGGACGCATCGTAGGCGAAGCCAAATTCGTTCGTGCGTTTACCTACTACCACATGGTCAACCTCTGGGGAGGAGTACCGCTTAGAATCACGCCAACCGATGATTTTGAGCAAACTGAAGTGGAGCGTTCCACGGCGGCCCAGGTCTACGATCAGATCGTGCAGGATCTCACGGAAGCCGCGGCGGCGCTTCCCGCAACCTACGACGGCAGTGCCGGCAACGAAGTAGGCAGAGCTACCCGCTTTGCTGCCCTGACATTGCTCGGGAAGGTGGAATTGCAGCGCGGCAATGCGGGAGCGGCGGTTTCGGCCCTGCGCCCGGTGCTCGGCGAATACTCTCTGCTCAGCGACTATGGCATGATACACGGCCCCGGCAACAACAATACGGCAGAGTCCATCTTCGAGGTCAGCTATAACCCCGCGAATCAGACCGGACTGTTCCGGCAGCATTTTATTCCGCAGAGCGTTGCCAACGAACTGGGTATCGTAGCCGGAGGCTCCACACGGGCGATCCTTTTTCCGTTTGCCACGCAGGACTTGATCAATGCCTTCGACGACCCGAACGATCTTAGAATTCCGTATACGTTCGGCACCATCCCGGGACGCGAACCAGGCGGATACATCACCAAGTTCATAGATACGAGTGCGGAGTCGGACGGCGCTGACGTGAATCTCGTCTTGCTGCGGTATGCGGATGTGCTGTTGTCACTGGCGGAGGCCGTGGGAGAAGGGGCTGAGTCGTATTCCCTCATCAATCAGGTTCGAAGCCGAGCCGGGCTCCCGGATATCGACGCGAGCACGGCTGGCACGTTCATGGAGAAGCTGATGAATGAGCGCAGGTTGGAATTTGCCTTTGAGGTACACCGGTGGTTTGATCTACTGCGGCTGCCCGAGGCACAGACGATCGCCATTATGAATGCGCAGTTGAATGCGCAGCAAAGCACATTCCAGCGGATTTCCAACTATGGCGGCCCGACCAGCTTCTCTCTGACGCCGGAGCGCCTGGTGTATCCGATTCCGCAGTTGGAAATCGATATCTCCGGAGGCGTTGTAACGCAGAATCCCGGACACTAGCGGGACTCTGAGTCGTCGCGCGTGGGCCCCCGGCCACATCACTCCAGTCCCCTTATGAATAGATTTGCGACACCCTGTGGGTCACGGGATGGTCGTCCGGGTAAGGAAAGGCGGGACAGACCTGCCCTTCTCAGGATAAAAATGCAGCTGGCACTGCTACTGTCAGTGGCTCTACTTTTGGCCACAACGTCTTGCGTTCAACCAACAGCCTCACCCAAGTGGAATGAAGAGTGGCCGGTCCTTCGAACGTATTCGGGGCAATATCTGGACGAAGTCGCGATGCCGCTCGGCGGTATTGGCACAGGCACGGTTTCTGTGGGCGGCCGGGGTGATCTTCGGGACTGGGAGATAATGAACCGGGGGGCACTTGGCTATCTGCCTGCATTCAAGCTTGTGCAGCCGACGATAGCCAACGGGCCGTTCTTTGCCCTGTACTATAGCCGGAGCGATAATTCGGGCAAGGTCCGGGTTCTGGAAGGCCCGGTGCCTGCGCGGGAGCACAGCGGAGACTGGGGCGCCGACGCGGTCAATTCAGGTTTTCCGCGATTTCAGAGCACGAATTTTGCGGCGGCCTATCCGTTGGCCCAGGTGCAGTTCGAGCACGCCGACGTACCCGTGGACGTGCGGCTTGAAGCCTTTAACCCGCTTATCGTGGGCGATGCCGACAAGAGCGGCATCCCGGTCGCCGTACTGCGGTATGTCCTTACCAACCAATCCGCCGAGGCACTTGAGGCGGCAGTTGTGGGCATGGTGCCAAACTATATTGGAGCAGATGGATGGACGGGCGCACCGAATAACAACGTTAATGAGTATAGAGTCGCAGGTGGTCTTAGGGGCATATACATGACATCAGAAGGCGTCGATTCACTGGATGTGAATTGGGGCACAATGGCCCTGACAACAAATAGCCCCGGTACGGTCTCGTACAGAACATCCTGGGCGCCGCTGGGCTGGAATTGGACCTTCCGTGAATTCTGGGATGACTTCATCGCAGACGGTGAGTTGACCGACCATCCGGACACGGCGCGCGCCATTCAGACCCCGCCGGCGACCCTGGCCGTTAAGGTTGACCTTGAGCCCGGCCAGACCAGAGAGGTCACGTTCTTTCTGAGTTGGCATTTTCCGAATCGTCGCGCCTGGGACCACGGCGTCCACCATGCGGGAGCATACGGGGGGACAGAAGTTGTCGGTAACTATTACACGACACTCTACGACGATTCCTGGGCCGTGGCCGAGCAGACGGGGGCCCATCTGGAAGAGCTGGAGGCCGAGACGGTGCTGTTTGTTCGCGCGCTTGTCGAGAGCGATGCGCCGGACGTATTGAAGGAGGCGGGTCTGTTCAACCTGAATAACCTGCGCAGTCAAACGGTCTTTCGAACGGCCGATGGGCTTCCATTCGGATTCGAGGGAACCGGCAGCATCCAGGGAACCACGATCGGTGCTTCCAAGAGCTCCGGATGGGGCTTTGGCACGTGCTTCCACGTGTGGAATTACGAGTCGACTACTCCTTTCCTGTTTGGCGATCTGGCACTCAAGTTTCGGGAAGTGGAATTCCGTCACTCGGTAAATGACGACGGTGGCATGAGCTATCGCGTCGGGCTCCCGATCGACAGCCGTGCAAGAAGCTTCCAGAACCGGGCGGCAGACGGCCAGATGGGCACGCTTATCAAAATGTACCGTGACTGGCAGCTGTCGGGCGACGACGAAATGCTCGAACTTCTTTGGCCCAATATTCGCAAGGCCATGAGCTTCGCGTGGACTGGCGTTTGGGACCAGGACAAGGACGGCGTGATGGAGGGCAGCCAGCACAACACCATGGACATTAATTATCTGGGCCCCAATCCCCAGATGGCTGGCTGGTACCTAGGTGCGTTGCGTGCCTCCGAGGAAATGGCAAGGCACTTGGGAGACGATGCCTTCGCGGACGAAACGAGAGACCTGTACCAGCGGGGCCGCGCCTGGATAGACGATAATATCTTCAACGGGGAATACTACGAGCACCATATCCCGGAGGGAACCAGCAAGGTGGCCCAGCTTGGCAAGGGTTGTCTGGTGGACCAGCTGGTCGGCCAGTACCTGGCCCATACAGCAGGGCTCGGGTATCTGCTTGATCCGGAGCACGTTAAGACGACGCTCCGCAGCATCATGAAATACAATTACATAGAGGACTTCAACGAGCACTTCAATACCTTCAGAAGCTTCGGGCTGGGCAGCGAGGCAGGATTGCTCATGGCGAGCTACCCGAGGGGCGATTTGCTGGATTTCCCGTTTCCGTACTACACGGAGATCATGACGGGATTCGAGTACAGCACGGCCGCGCACCTGATCTACGAGGGCGAGGTAGATTCAGGTCTGAAGGTCTTCAGAGCCATACGTGACCGCTATGACGGACACAAGAGAAACCCGTTCAATGAGGGAGAATACGGTCATAGGTATTCCAGGGCCATGGCGGCATGGGCAGGCCTTCTGGCCTACACGGGGTTCCAATACTCCGCTGTAGATGCGCGCATGGGCTTCAATCCTCACTCTGGCAAATACTTCTGGTCCAATGGCAGGGAGTATGGAAGCGTAGGGATATCCGGCGGCAGCCGGCGGAAGACGGTGACGCTAGAGCCGCTGAATGGAAGCCTGACGCTGGACGGCTTTGACTTGAACGGGTTCGGGCAGCGGGAATTCGACGGAGGGATGGTGTTCCCGCAGGGCGAGGCCACGACATTTGTGGTAGAGGCTGCCGGCAGTTAGGTCCGGGAAGGCTTGCGGAATTTGCCGTTCTCGCAAGCGCCGTTTCTCAGTGCTGCGCCACGGTCTGCGCAAGCGATGAACTGCGAATGATCATTTCGGTCGGCAAAAGGCGATCCCGAGGAGGCCCCGAAAAGCCGTGCATGCGATCAAGTAGCAGTTGCATCGCCATGACGCCCATCTCGTACGCCGGTTGCGCGACGACGGTAAGGAACGGGTATATCAGTGCCGCGCTTTCTATGTCGTCAAAGGTGGCCAGCGCTACGTCTTCCGGAACACGCAGTCCGAGCTTACGGAGGGCAACCAGCGCGCCCACTGCCACATAATTGTTGGCCGCGATGACAGCCTCCGGCATACTTCCGGACGCATAGAGCTGGCGGGTGATCTCCTCGCCGCTTTGCCGGTCCGTCCTGCCGGGATATACTTTGGGTACGAGCCCCGCCGTTTCCATAGCCAGGCGATAGCCTGCCATGCGCTCTTCCAGGGACGAGACGCCCTTCCAGCCGCCAATGAGCGCAATATCGCTGAATCCCTGTTCAATGAGATGGTCTGTCAACTGCTGGCCACCGGTATATGTGTCTCCGCGCACGGCGTCAGCGTCAATGTCTCTGACTGTCCGGTCAATCAGGACGACCGGAATGCCTTTCTGAAACAGCAGTCCGAAATGATGGTCATTGCCCGGTGAGGAGGAGATGATTACGCCGTCTACGCGTCTGGAAATCACGATGTCGATGTAGCGCCGCTCCTTATCCCGTGATTCGTCTGTATTTCCAAGAATGAGCGTGTAGTCGTGCTCTTGGGCCACATCTTCCACTCCGCGCGCAATCGTGGTATAGAATGGATTGGCAACATCCGCCAGTATCAAGGCAACCGTCTTGCTGCGCCCGCTGATGAGGCTTCGCGCGGCCGCGTTGGGCACGTACTGCAATCGCTTGATTGCAGCCTTCACGCGCTTGGTCGTGGCCGGGGCAAGCATCTCCGGCTGGTTGAAATAACGCGATACCGTCATCGCGCTCACGCCTGCTTCCCTGGCTACGTCAAGGATCGTGCTCATGACTTGGGCGGCCGTCAGACAAGAGGGTTTTTCGCTCCGCTCGGTATTGTCCCGAATCCTGCAGGATTATAGGGCGTGCGGCGTTAAATTGTTCGCAAGACGGGCCGCAGCCGGCCGCATTCGCGGTTGTGCGAATTGCCGGCCCAGGGATAGTCCTAGGGGCTGTCGGGCGCGCTTGACAGGAACGGACCAATGGAGTATGTTGCAATGTACATGTTAAGCTTAACATCCTTTTGCGTTTCCAAAGCGTGCGTTACATTCCCGCCGGATGAGACCCGCATGCCGAAAGCCAGACGCTAATTTGAGATGTCCAGGACCGTTACACTAATAGCAAGCGGCGACTTGCGGCTGTCTGCAAACCGGAAGTGCTGGCCGGAGCAGGCCAAGGTGGAGGGGGCCGTCAGGCGAGCCATAGAGGCGGAAGGGTACCGCGCCGAGCGAGGGCACGCGGTTCTTTCTGACGCGGGACACGGGTTTATAGACAGCCAGGCTTATGGTCGCGACGTGTTTCGGGGCATCGACTCTGACAGTCCGCTCGTGGTGGTCTGCGCGGCGTGGCAGTATTCGCACCATGTACTCCTCGGACTCTCCACACACCGCGGACCCATCCTCACGGTTGCCAACTGGAGCGGGACGTGGCCGGGTCTTGTGGGCATGCTCAACCTGAACGGCTCCATGACGACTGCAGGCGTATCCTACAGCTCATTGTGGAGCGAGGACTTCTCGGACGACTTTTTCAAGAGGGGTCTTCGCTCCTGGCTGGAAGCCGGGACGGTCGCTCATGATGCGGGTCATGCCCGGGCTGCAGCCGGACTGCGGTTGCCGCCCGAAGCCGAGCGGCTCGGGGCCGCGCTTGCCGCGGCCCTGAGGCGCGACAAGGCCATCATGGGCGTCTTCGATGAAGGCTGTATGGGCATGTTCAATGCCATCATCCCGGACCATCTGCTTAACCGAACGGGAGTATTCAAGGAGCGCTTGAGCCAAAGCGCGCTCTACTACGAGGCTACTCAGGTGTCGGATGCCGAGGCAGCTGCCTGTCTCGGCTGGCTCACTTCTCGCGGTATGACGTTCCGATTCGGCTCCAATGAAACGGAGGATCTCACCGAGCGCCAGGTACTTCTGCAATGCAAGATGTACATAGCCGCGCTTAGAATCGCGGACGATTTCGGCTGCGACGCCATCGGCATCCAATACCAGCAGGGACTCAAGGACCTGCTTCCGGCATCAGACCTTGCGGAAGGCCTGCTGAACAACACGAACCGACCGCCCGTCCTGTCCCGGGATGGCTCGCGGGAGCTGTATGCGGGAGAGCCCCTTCCGCACTTCAACGAGGTGGATGAGTGTGCAGGCCTGGATGCCCTTGTGACCAACCGCATCTGGAGCGCACTGGGCTATGCTCCGGAGACGACGCTGCATGACCTTCGCTGGGGTGAGACATATGACGGGCAATTTGTATGGGTGTTCGAGATTTCGGGTGCTGTGCCGCCTGCGCATTTTGACGGTGAATACGCCGGCGCAAGCAGCGAGCGGCAGCCTTATATGTACTTTCGCCTGGGCGGTGGCACCGTTAAAGGCGTCAGCAAACCGGGCGACGTGGTCTGGAGCCGCATTTTTGTAGAAGACGGGTGTCTCAAGGCAGACGTGGGCATGGCCCGGGCAGTGGAATTGCCGCGGGAGGAGACAGAGCGCAGGTGGCGGCTTACCACGCCTCAGTGGCCGATAATGCACGCAGTGACCTGCGGCGTTTCGCGCGACCAGATGATGGCGCGCCACAAGGCCAACCACATACAGGTAGCGTACGCGCCGGATGCGGCAGCGGCGCGCAAGGCACTGGCGACCAAGGTAGCCACGTTCGAGAGCCTGGGCATAGAGACTTTTGTCTGCGGGACAGAGAGCGGCCTCGAACAAGAAACCGGTTGATGACCCGGGCCGGTGCGGCGCTCCTGTCCATGCCTCCATAATCAGCTGTACGCATGGCGCATTCGGCCAACATCCGAAGCACTCTGGTTTCGCTGGCCCACGAACTCGGTGACGGACGGCACATGTCCATCCTGGGCGAGGGCAACGTTTCGGCTCGTATTGATGCGCGCTATTTCCTGGTGAAAGCCAGCGGGACGCAACTGGGCACGCTGCGACCGGATGAGCTGGTGAAGGTGGATAGCGATCCGGTACTGGCGGCCGTCGATTCAGAGAATGAAATGTCGGACTCCGGGATCGAAGCCTTGCTGCTCGATTCCCGCACCGATAAGCGAGCACTCAAGCCGTCGGTAGAGACGCTCTTTCACGCGTGGCTTCTGAGGCTGCCTGGCGTGGCGTGCGTAGGCCATGTCCATGCCATTTGCGTAAACCAGATTCTCTGTTCACCGAGGAAACGGCAGTTTGCCGAGGAGCGCGTAATTCCCGACCAAGTTGTGTATTGCGGTACGGCTTCCGTCCTTGTCCCCTATGTGGATCCGGGGCTGGAACTGGCCCGGCGCATCCGCGACGATGTCGAAGCCTTCAGAAGCAGAACGGGCGTGATTCCCAAGACCATTCTTCTGGAGAACCACGGCATTATTGCCGTCGGCGCCCACGCAGGTGAAGTGTCTGCGGCATTGGCCATGGCGGAAAAGGCGGCGCGCATATTCATCGGTGCCGCACGGCTGGGAGGACCCATCTTCATGGAGCCGGACCATGTGCAGCGCATTGCCGGCCGAAGCGATGAACACTATCGCCAGCGCATGTTGGCTTCTCACGGCACCCGCGAAGGCGCCCCGTGATATGCATTTTAGACGGCCATAACGCTTCATCCGAGAAAACCCGAGCACCCGGACGGCACGGATCCGGGCACGACAAGTAATGTCCATCCTCAAGTCGATACCCGCACCATGAGCCAGGAAGGTAGCACGGCGCCGCGTCGCGGCATACCCATAGTGCCGCGTCAGTACCTGTTTCCGTTCATACTGCTGACCAGCCTGTTCGCGCTCTGGGGAGTGGCGAACAACATGACGGACGTGCTCCTGGCGACCTTCAAGCGGATCATGAGCATGTCGGATTTCCAGACTGCCTGGATCCAGGTCGCCTTCTACGGCTCGTACTTTTGCCTTGCCCTGCCGGCAGCGATTTTCATCCGGAAGTTCACCTACAAGGCCGGTGTACTGTTGGGGCTGGGGCTTTTTGCCGCGGGTGCACTGCTGTTCTATCCTGCCAGCAAGACCATGGTCTACGGCCACTTCCTGGTGGCGCTCTTCATACTGGCAGGCGGGCTGTCCATCCTGGAGACCAGCGCAAATCCGTATGCCATCGTAATGGGACCCGAGGAGACGGCCACGCGCAGGCTCAATCTGGCCCAGTCGTTCAATCCGCTCGGCTCCATCACGGGTGTGCTGATTGGCAAATTCTTCATCCTTACAGGGCTGCACCAGGCTACGGAAGCAGAAAGGGCGCAGATGGCGGCCGAACAGCTCCGGCAGGTGCAGCAGGGTGAGCTGACTGCTGTCATGGGACCCTACGTAGTGGTCGCGCTGGTAATCGGCGTGATTTGGGTCCTGTTCGCGGTTACCCGATTCCCGCAGGGCAGCGAAAGCGACAAGTCTTTGCGAGTCGGCTCCACCATCCGGCGCCTGCTCAGGCAGAAGCATTACACGAAGGGGGTGGTGGCCCAATTCTTTTACGTGGGAGCGCAGATCGGCGTTTGGTCGTTTACGATTCGCTACATCATGGGGAACCTGGAACTGAACGAGGAGGCGGCGGCAAGCTACTATCTTGCCTCGATCGTACTGTTTTCAACCGCCCGGTTTGCCTGCACGGGGCTCATGAAATACATCGGTCCACACGTGTTGCTGTGGGCCATGGCGGCGCTGGCGTCCGGCCTTACCTGCGTAGTAGTGCTGGCGGGAGGATATGTGGGCGCGTTTGCGCTCGTGGGCATTTCGGGATGCATGTCGCTCATGTTTCCCACCATCTACGGGCTTGCCATCAAGGGCCTGGGCGAGGACACCAAGATCGGCGCTTCCGGTCTTATCATGGCCATTCTGGGCGGAGCTGTGCTGACGGCCATTCAGGGGCAGGTATCCGACTTGTTCGGCATTCACATGGCATACCTTGTACCCTTGGTGTGTTTCCTGGTTATTCTGCATTACGGCCTCAAGGGCTACAGGGAAGCGCAGCCCGCGGAGGCCCGCATTTAGGCAGTGATTCCCGGGACAAGCATCCCCGCACAGCCCTTCATCCCGTGCCCGGTTGCCATCACTTCACACGACGGAAACGATCATGCAAGAGTTCAGGCACGTGCAGGATCTCTGGGACACCGAAAAGGCCCGTAAGCTGGACGCTGTGGAGCGGCTAGTGTATCGGTCCAATCTCCTGGGCGCGGATTGGCGAATTGTCAATACCGGCGGCGGCAACACTTCCTCCAAGCTTGTCGAATCGGATCCACTGACCGGGGAGCCGACAACCGTGCTCTGGGTCAAGGGCTCGGGGGGCGACTTGCGCACGTCGGTGAAGGCGAATTTTGCCTCGCTTTATCTGGACAGGCTGATGGCATTGCAGCAGGTCTATGCCGGCATGCCGGAACGGGGGCCCAAGACAGATGCCGAGGACCGCATGGTAGGCTTCTTCCGCCAGTGCACGTTCAACCTGAATCCGCGCGCGCCCTCCATAGATACGCCTCTTCATGCGTTCGTGCCCTACCGGCACGTTGACCATACCCACCCCACGGCCTGTATTGCGCTTGCCACGGCCGCGGACGGCGAGGCCCTAACGAGGGAGATCTATGGTGATAGCGTGATTTGGGTAGACTGGCAGCGGCCCGGCTTCGAGCTCGGACTGAAGCTGCAGAATGTCTGCAGGGAGTATCCGGCGGCACAGGGGGTGATGCTGGGCGGGCACGGACTCATCAACTGGGCCGATGATGACAGGGAATGCTACCTGCTCAGCCTGGCGCTCATCGAGCGGGCGGCGGAATATCTGGAGAGCGCAGGCGCAGGCGCTTACGACTTCGGAGGAGCGCGTTGCTCGGCGCTATCTGAAGCGGACAGAGCTGACGTGCTTGCCGCAATCCTGCCATGGCTCCGCGGGCGCGTCAGCACGACCCGCCGCTTTATCGGCACCTTTGAGGACGACGAGGAGATCCTGCACTTTGCGAACTCCGTGGACGCGGAGCGTCTGGCGGAGCTCGGAACTTCCTGTCCAGATCATTTCCTGCGCACGAAGATCAAGCCGCTGTACGTAGACTGGCAACCCGCAAAGAAAGATGTACGGGCACTAAGGAAGAAACTGGACGCAGGAATTGCCCGCTACCGCGACGACTACGCGGCCTATTACAGCGCACATTGCCGGGCGGATTCGCCTGCCATGCGCGTAGCAGATCCTACGGTAGTACTGGTGCCCGGAGTGGGCATGATCACCTGGGGCAAGACCAAGAGCGAAAGCCGGGTAACGGCGGAATTCTACAAGGCTGCCGTTGCCGTCATGCGCGGAGCCGAAGCCGTGTCGAAGTACACGGCGATTGACCGCCAGGAAGCCTTTGACATCGAGTATTGGAGCCTGGAAGAGGCAAAGCTGCAGCGGATGCCCCCGGAAGAGGAGCTGTCGCGCCAGATTGTGGCGGTGGTCGGTGCGGGTAGCGGCATCGGTCGTGCTGCGGTAGGCCGGCTTGTGGCGGAAGGTGCGACTGTGGCAGCTTTGGATCTGAAGGAAGATGCTGCGCGGCAGGTGGCCGAAGAGAATCTTCGCGCGATCGGAATGGGCATTGGCGTAGCAGGATCGGGTATTTCGGGAAGCGGCGCGGTCATCGGACTGGCCTGCGATGTAACGGACCGGAACTCCATCAGGGACGCGTTGCGCAGCCTGCTGCTCGCCTACGGTGGTCTGGATCATCTGGTCATCACCTCGGGGCTGTACGTCAGCCCGGATTCCAGCGGCGAAGTTCCCGACAGGGCGTGGGCCGACTCCTTCGCGGTGAACGCGACCGGACCCTTTCTGGTAGCGGACGAAGCGCGGCGCATCTGGCAGGAGCAGGCCCTTTCCGGCAGTCTCGTCGTCACGACCAGTGTCAATGCCACGGTCCCCAAGAAGGGCAGTCTCGCTTATGATGCGAGCAAGGCTGCCGCCAACCACCTCGTTCGCGAGCTGGCAATGGCGCTGGCGCCGCATGTTCGCGTAAACGGCCTGGCACCGGCAACGATGATAGAAGGCAGCGGCATGTTTTCGCTGGAGCGCGTCCGGGCTTCGCTGGTCAGGTACGCACTGCCGTATGAGGAAACAGAGGATCTCGCGACGCTGCAGCAGCGTCTTGCCGCCTTCTACGCGGAAAGAACTCTTCTCAAACAGCCCATCTCACCCGCTGACCAGGCGGAAGCCATTTTCTTGTTGGTGGGAAGGCGCCTCACGAAGACGACCGGGCAAATTCTCACCGTCGACGGTGGACTGACAGAAGCCTTTCTGCGCTAGCGGGTATCGCGTCGTGGCACGTGCAGGCACGTAAGGCGGAGTCCACTGTGCAATCGGCGAGCGGCTCACGGCTGGAGAGGGTCAAGACCAGAGCCCACGCCTGCAATACCCCATAACCAGGCGCATGGCGCAAGAGGAAGGCATTATTAAGTTCAAGCTGCGGTTTGAACGGCGGCCACCGCTTCCTGAGTCTGTCATCGGGAGCGTAAACCGGTGGCGCAGGCGGCTGCATGACGCGCAGCTAATAGGATGTGATCCGCATCGCTACGGCGGCTTCGGCTTTGGCAACATTAGCCAGCGGGTCGGTCCCTGGAATGCATTGCCGCACCTGCGCAGATTTGTCATAACCGGGTCGCAGACCGGCGGCGTTGCCGACTTGGGACCTGAGCACTACGCGCTGGTGGTGGAAGCGCATCCGGCCCGAAACCTGTTGGTGGCGGAAGGACCGGTGCGTCCGTCATCCGAGAGTCTGACGCATGCGGCCCTCTATGCCCATGATGCGCACATTCGGGTTGTCATGCACGTGCACGCCCCCGCACTCTGGCGCATGGCGTCGACTATGGGCCTGCCGGTAACGGGCGCGGACGTACCGTACGGCTCGCCGGAGATGGCTCGCGAAGTTCGCCGCATCGCGACCGATATGGACAAGGACAGCTCTGGAGTCTTTGCCATGGGCGGGCACCGTGATGGGATCGTCGCCTATGGCGCGTCGGCGGACCCTCCTGGCGAGCAGCTGCTTGCGCTAAATGCCCTCGCCCTCAAGCTGGATGTCCGAAGTAGTCCTTCCTAGGACGCACTGCCGGGCCGCTTCAGATGCCGTCTTGCATAGTCCATGTCGAGGGCAGCTTCGCCGTCTCGCAGCCGGAGCCACGGCCAGAGATCGCCGGGCAGATCTGGCTTGAGTGCCACCATCGCAATAGAGTTGCACTGCCTGGGAAGCAACCGGGTGATC
Source organism: Rhodothermales bacterium (assembly GCA_965207385.1). GTDB lineage: Bacteria > Bacteroidota > Rhodothermia > Rhodothermales > Bin80 > CAZXEU01. Next base: position 224,100 of record CBDBLZ010000021.1, on the reverse strand, counting down.
AGACCGACCAGTGGTGCGACGAGGGAAATGGTGATGGACTTCGCCGGGTTCTTCTGAAACTCGGCTGTTTCCCTCGGTAGATTGAGCCCGTAGTAGAAGCGGAAGACGTGCCTTCCGCGCGGATTGTAGCTACTTACGACCTTGCGGAATTCTCGCTCGGTCCAGCGGTATACGAAGTTCGGGATGGCGGAATTGTTCAGTCCGCCTGCGCAGCCCTCGTGGTCGAAAACCGACTCAAGTTCGTATTTCGGGGAAAGGCCGAGCCGGTTGGCCAGTCGCATGATAAGGCTGTCCCGGGACTCGATGACCACGATGCCACGCCTTGCCACTCGGTACATTTCGAGCAGCGCCGCGTGCGGAGAGCTGCAGTGGTGCAGACCGTCTGCGACGAAGACGATATCGAAGGTCTGGTCGCCAAACGACAGCCGCTGCGCATCCTCGATGCCCCACGAAAACGGTGCGACATCGGCCGCCGTCATCCGGGGATCCAGATTGGTTATTGTGGCGTCCGTAAAGCCAAGGCCCTGAAACACGTCCCGTTCTGCAGGTCCCGCGCACACGGCAAGGACCGACTGGTCCCGGCGCAGCACGGATGCGCGCAGCATCTTGTTTAGGACGTTATGGACAAAGTGAGCGCGCATGCTTCGGCAGGGCCGTGCTCTGCTTCTTTGGGCTGGCCCCGGAATTGAACTTGGTCCCGGTGCCGACAGCGAAAGTTCGGGATGGGTCAGTTTTCAGGTATCTGACGCGCTATCGCGCCTCCAGCGGTCAGATATCCAGGAGCATACGGCCTGACATCACCGATGGACCGGCAGATACCCGGGATCGGGCAATACGTGCCAGTCCCGGATGCCGAATCAGGCTTGCTTTGCAGCTGACCATGTCGGGGTGGCGGGATTTGAACCCACGACCTCTTCGTCCCGAACGAAGCGCGCTACCGGGCTGCGCTACACCCCGAATGCGCCGTATACTCCAGCCATAAGGCGGTGATCCAGTCCAACGATCCGTGCTACGACGAGGCAGCGGAGCCATGCAGTCCCTTGATTTTCCTTCGTACGACTTTGTGATCAGGCATGCGGAGGGAAGGGCCATGATTCTGGATACGGTGCGGCAGAAGTTCGTGCCGCTCACACCCGAGGAGTGGGTACGCCAGCACCTGGTCCGGTACCTGGTCTCGGAAAAGCGTGTGCCGCCCTCTCTGATTGCCGTAGAGATGGGGTTTGAGTACGAAGGGCTTAGGCGCCGGGCCGATGTCGTAATACACAACCGCCAGGCCGAGGCCGTGCTCATGGCGGAATGCAAGGCGCCGGATGTGCCTGTTGCCCAGACCGCGTTCGACCAGATAGGCAGGTACAATCTCGTGGTCCAGGCCCAGTATCTCTTGATAACCAATGGCCTGGAGCATTACAGCTGCCGTGTGGATTTTCGCGCGCGAACATATACATTCCTGCAGGACATTCCCGCCTTTCATTCCCTCCAATAACACCCATGGGAGAATCAACCGAAGAAGCGAGCGCTCCGTATAGCCGGGAGATGGAGGCCGCCATCGAAGCCGTCCGCGAAGCGGCGAAGCTTTGCCAGCGTGTGCAGCCAGGCAGCGGAAGTGCGCAGAAGGGGGACCGCAGCCCTGTTACGGTGGCTGATTTTGGCAGCCAGGCGTTGATCTGCCGGATGCTAAGAGACGGCTTCCCGGACGATCCCGTGGTGGCGGAGGAGGATGCCTCTGAACTGCGCGCGGCTCCGCGATCCGTGCTCTATCACGAGGTGGTAACGCTGGTCCGCGAGTTCTATCCGGATTCTTCCGTCCAGGATGTGCTGGCCTGGATTGATTACGGCTCGTCCCGCACGTATGCCGAGCGCTTCTGGACCCTTGACCCCGTGGATGGGACCAAGGGGTTTCTGGGGGGACGCAATTACGCGGTAGCGCTGGCGCTCGTGGTAGGCGGTAGCGTCCGGGCGGCGGCTTTGGCCTGCCCGGATCGGACGGTACCGGAAGGCGGCAGCATTTATGCGGCCCGCGAAGGCAGCGGGGCGCACAGGGTGGCGCTGCTCAGCGATTCGGGTCGCCGGACGGTGCGCGTGAGCCGCACGAGGAATGTGGCACACGCCCGCTTCTGCGAATCATTTGAGGCGGCCCATACCTCGTTTGATATTTCATCGCGGGTGGCACGGAAATTGGGTATTTCGGTACCAGCCGTGCGCATGGACAGCCAGGCCAAGTACGCGGTGGTGGCGCGTGGAGATGCGGACGTCTACCTGCGCCTGCCGTCGCGCTCCGGCTACGTCGAAAAGATCTGGGACCATGCGGCCGGCTCACTCATCCTGACCGAGGCCGGAGGCACGGTTACAGACGTGTCGGGCCACCCTCTGGATTTTTCCGTGGGTGCCCGCCTGTTTGGCAACAGGGGCGTGGTTGCAACCAACGGAAGGATTCACGCGGAAATCCTGGGGGCGCTGCCTTACCATTAGTTGGAAATGGTGCAAGGACTGCTGCATTTCTGTGCGACGAGACTTGTCCGCCTCTTCTATTCACGGATCGAGGTGCGCGGGCAGGAACACCTGCTACAGAGCGGCCCGGCTGTGTTCGTGCTCAATCATCCGAACGGGATTCTTGACCCGGTCGTGCTGATGGCGGTCATCCGCAGACCCGTGACTTTCTGGTCCAAGAGTACCCTCTTTGCCATTCCGGTCGTGGGAAGGATTGCCTCGACGTTTGGTGCCGTGCCGATTTTCCGCAAGGCGGATATAGGCCGGCGCGGCGGCGCAGCAGACGCGGAGGACATGGGGCAAAGCAACGAAGCCACCTTTGCACGATGCAGAGCTGTTCTTCGCTCCGGGGGCGCCATGGCGCTGTTTCCGGAGGGATTGACCCACTCGGAGCCCCGTCTTCTGCCCATGAGGACGGGTGCGGCCCGCATGGCCTTGCAGGCCGCGCAGGAAAGCGGCTGGGATCGCCCGATCAGCATTGTTCCTGTCGGACTGTGGTACGAGAACAACACGCGGTTCAGGACCGCGGTTTTAGTGGCGGTAGGCGAGCCCTTCGCTGTGACCGACTACGCGCATCAGTATGAAACGGATGCCCGCTCGGCCGTGCATGCGATGACCAATCGCATTGAGGAAGGACTTCGCCGCGTGGTGCTTGAGGCCGAAAACAGCCAGCTTGTCAAGGCTATTCCGGTTGTTGCGGCCTGGACGGCGCCGGACGACGAAGAGCCTGACCTGGCGGCCCAGCACGAGTGGGCTTCTCGACTGCTTGATGCCTACCGTGCGCTCCAGAAGCGCGACCCGGCTCTGCTGGAGCACATCGCCGGCGAGGCGTGGAGTTTTGCCGATATGTTGCGTAGCGTCGGCGTGGCCAATCCCTGGCAGCTGGAGACCCCGAGGCTGCGCTGGTGGCCGCAGGCGTTCAGGGTCCTGGTGCTCACCGCATTCGCCATCCCGGCACTGGCAGGATTCCTGCTTTCGGTTATCCCGTATCGGCTGTCCGGAACGCTGGCGCGCTCGGCATGGCCGGATAACCGCACCCAGGCGGGCATGATAAAGCTGCTCGGCGGCACCGCCCTGATGATAGCCGAGTGGACGGTATTGGCGATAGCCGCCGGCGCATTCGCCGCGCCGCTGTGGGGGATTGGCCTAGCCGCGCTGGCACCACCTTGCGCCTTTGTCGCCATGCGGTGGGCGGAAGAGGCGCGAAGTGTCCGAATGGCCGTGCGTTACATCTGGCTGCGTGGCCGCAAGACGAGTCTCGTGGCACACCTGGTAGAGCGCCGCCACGCCTTGGCCAGCTCCATCAGAAAGGCCGTGGCTTCACTCGAGTAAAGAGTCCGCGCCCGGCCATGCGAAGTTGGCAGCGCCTTCGCCCTTGCGCAGCGGCGCGTGCCGGCAGGCTCCGCGCATTGCCCCGCGTCTGCGCCCACCTGGCGAGGAACGCGCTCCCCGCGCCCGGGTACTGCACTGTCGACCTGCATTTCATGCCATGATTTCTGGGCACAGGTCTTCCGTCTCGCTCGGCGTGCAGGCCGCGCCCGGATCCCGCGACCACTGACCCATGAAGGACAGGATTCTCGGTCTGGTCAACCTGTCCGCCGCAGGGTTCTTTCTCCTGTGCGCTGTGTGGCAGCACAACGATCCGGACATGGTGATCTGGTGGGGCCTGTACCTACTGGCCGCAACGGCGGGAGTGCTGTATCACCTGAAGCGCCTGCCGGTCGCAGCCCCGGTGGTCTTCGGGGCCGTCGCATTGGTCACGGGGCTGGTGTATGCGTGGCGGGTGGTGGCCGAGCAGCAGTATTTCTTTGACGAGGAGGGACGCGAGATGATGGGGTGTCTCCTTATCGCGCTCTACATGGGTTTCCTGGTACTGCTCACGCGGAGGCGGCGGCAAGCCTAGGCATCTCTCTCGTAGAGCACCTTGCCGCCTACAATGGTGTAGACCACCTCCGCGGTGGGAATCTCGTCCTCGTCGATTGTCATGATGTCCTTTGACAGGACCGTGATGTCGGCCAGCTTGCCGACCGTCAGGGAGCCCTTGATATCCTCCTCAAAGGCTGCGTAGGCATTGTTGAGCGTGTAGGACTGCAGCGCCTGATGCCGGGAGAGGCGCTGGTCTGCGTAAAAGACGCTGCCGTCGGCCAGCTTGCGGCTGACCGTGGCGTAGAAGCTGGCGATGGGATCGACATCTTCCACGGGGGCGTCACTGCCGTTGTTTACGACGGCGCCGGTCTGCCACAGATCCTGCCAGACGTATGCTCCCAGCCGCGCCCGCGTTTCCCCGAGGCGCCGGATGACCCAGGGAGCGTCGGAAATGCAATGCACCCCCTGCATGGATGCGATCACGCCAAGCTCGCCAAAGCGCGGGATGTCGTCGGGATGCAGGTGTTGGGCATGCTCAATGCGCCAGCGCAGGTTTTCAGGCGCCGGCGCGCCGTCAAAGGCCGTTTCGAAGATGTCGAGCACCTCGCGATTTGCGCGGTCACCGATGGCGTGCACGTTTACCTGGAAGCCGTGCTCGAGTGCCAGCTCCGTAGTACGCACAACCGCGGCAGGATCAGCGGTATTGAGGCCCCTACTGGAGGGCATATCGGCATACGGCTCCAGCAGCCACGCGCCGTGCGAGCCGAGGGCTCCGTCAATAGACCACTTGATGGATCTCACGGTAAGCGTGTTGTTGGCATAGCCCACCATGCGATACTGCTCCATTTTTTCCGCAAGGCTCTCGTTGTCGCTGCGGATCATCACGTAGAGCCGCACAGGCAGCTGGCCTTCGTCGGCCAGGCGCTTAAGCAAATCTATGGTCGCGAAGCTGGAGCCTGCATCCTGGAAGGAAGTGATGCCGTTGGACAGATTCTCTTCGGCGGCAAGCCGCACCTGCTCGCGCGCCTCTGCCTCGAGCTCTTCGGGCGTCATGGACTCCCTAGCTCGCGCCAGAGCTGCGCCGATGACTCCCGCCGCCGTTTCACGGAAGAGACCGGTAAGCTGTCCGCGCGCGTCGCGAATGATCTCTCCTCCCGGTGGATTGGGTGTCTCGGGGCTGACACCCGCCTCGCGCATGGCTGCCTCGTTGGCGAAGCCCGCATGACCGCTTGCATGCCTCAGGTAGACCGGGTTCTCGGGCGAAACGGCGCTCAGGTCATGGTGTGTCGGCACGCCGTCCACCACGCCCTCCGGTACCGAGTCCCACTTTTCCTGGTGCCAGCCGCGACCCGTGATCCAGCTTCCGGGCTCGGCATCTCCGACAGCGTCCTCCACCATGTCGACGATGTCCTGCCAGCTGGAGGCCGTCGTCAGGTCAAGGATCATTCTCGCTTCACCCATTCCCATGTAGTGGCCGTGGCCCTCAATGAAGCCCGGGATTGCCAGCATGCCGCCAAGATCAAGGACCCGCGTGTTTTCCCCGATGTACGCCTCCATTTCCTGGCTGCTGCCGACGGCCATGATGGTGTCGCCGGCCACAGCAAGTGCCTCGGCCTCGGGTACCAGGCCGTCAACGGTTACGACGTGGCCGTTCGTCAGTACAAGCGTAGCAGACTCGTCTGGGGCCCTGCAGCCCGTCAGGACGGCGGCTATGCCGGCGGCCGCCAGGAGTGTACAACAAAGCTTGTCCATGACTTGCCTCCGGTTGGTTGTGTCGCGCTCTACTGCAGGCCACCCGTAATTTTCGGATCTTGCAGCCTCATTGGACAGACAATCTATTAAAATGCCGGATCGTTCTTTCGCTACGCTGTACCGATGGGATGACATGCCCATTGAGTCCGTCAAGCCGCTCCTTGGCAGGCGCCTGGTCACCGGAGAGCGCATGATGATCGCTCACGTATACCTGGAAAAGGATTGCGTGGTGCCGTGGCATCAGCATGACAACGAGCAATTGACGTATGTGCTCAAGGGTTCCATGCGGTTCTGGCTGGGAGAGGAGGGGAGTCAGGAGGTGGTGGTGCACGAAGGCGAGGTGCTGGTTATCCCTTCCAACCTTCCTCACAAGGCCGTAGCACTGGAGGATACGCTGGATGTGGACATATTCTGTCCGCCCCGACAGGACTGGCTGGACAAGACCGATGACTACTTGCGCTAACGGCCCGGCACTTCTGGCACTTCTGGCTCTGGGATTGCTGTCGTGCTCACGGACCGATACCGGCGATGTACACCTCGGCGCTCCTTCGTGGTCGCACGATGCCGTCTGGTATCAGGTGTTCGTGGAGCGGTTTCGCAACGGCGATCCGTCGAACGATCCTGCGCCAGCGGACATGGACGGGGCACGGCCGGACATTTCGTCCGTGGACTGGCATCCGACGCCCTGGACGCAAGACTGGTACAGGCAGGAGCCCTGGGCCGAGGAGCTGGGAAGGGGATTCTACTATGCGGCTCAGGCCCGCCGCTACGGTGGTGACCTTCAGGGTGTGCTGGACAAGCTGGACTACCTTGAGGACCTTGGAGTGACGGCGCTTTACTTCAACCCCGTCAATGACGCGCCATCCCTGCACAAGTTTGATGCCCGCAACTACCGCCACATCGATCGAAATTTTGGCCCTGATCCGGCGGGCGACGCAGCGATCATGGCCTCGGAGAATCCGCTGGATCCCGAAACGTGGCAGTGGACGGCGGCGGACAGCCTCTTCCTGGAGCTCGTCCGCGAATTACATGCGCGCGGCATGCGCATCATCCTGGACTACTCCTGGAATCATACCGGTGTCAGGTTCTGGGCGTGGCAGGACCTTGTGGAGAACCAGGCTGATTCACGTTTTGCCGAATGGTATGATATCGTTTCGTTGGACGATCCGGCTACGGCCGACACCAATGAGTTCTTCTACCACGGCTGGAGCGGTGTAAAGCAGCTGCCCGAACTGGCGAAAGTGGGACGGGACACCACGCGGGGCGCTCATGAGGGTGACATGCACCCCGAAGTCAAGGCACACATCCTGAATGTTACCCGGCGGTGGCTTGACCCTGACGGGGACGGCGACCCGTCGGACGGCATTGACGGATTCCGGCTGGACGTGGCGGAGATGGTTCCCCTCGGGTTCTGGCGCGATTACCGGCGGTTCGTCCGCAGCATTAATCCGGAAGCGTACCTGGTGGGCGAAGTGTGGTGGGAGTCCTGGCCTGATCACATGCAGGATCCGGCGGCGTGGCTGCAAGGGGATGTTTTCGACGCTGTCATGAATTACCGGTGGTACATGCCGACAAGGAGCTTTTTTGCCGAGGCGCCTCCACACCTTGCCGCCTCGGAGTATGTCGCGCACCTTGACTCGGTTTCCCGCGGCGTACCCGAGCAGTTTCAGAAGGCCATGATGAATCTTGCGGCCAGCCACGACACGCCCAGAATCTCCACGTCCATATACAATCCGGTGCCCTACAAGTACGGGGTTAATCCGCGGCAGAATCCCGAATACAAACTCGAGCGTCCGGACGCACGAACGCGCAGCATCCAGCACATGATTCTGGTGCAGCAGTTCACGTATCCGGGCGCCCCCCACATCTGGAATGGGGACGAACTGGGAATGTGGGGTGCGGATGACCCGGATACGCGCAAGCCGCTTGTATGGCCTGACCTTGCGTATGAAGACGAGACGGCGCACCCGATGGGTCTGGCCCGGCGGCGTGATGCTGTCAGCCCCGACACCGCGCTGCTGGAAGTATACCGGCAACTCATCGCGATGCGGCGGCAGCATGCGCGGCTGTTCGCGGACGGCAGTCTCGACTACCTCTCGGTCGATAACGGTGCACGTGTGCTCGCGTATGAGCGCGCGCTCGGAGACCGGCGCGCTGTCGTCGCCTTCAACGCCTCGGATGCGGAACGGAGTCTCGCCGTTGACCTGGACGGGTACGAGAACGCCTTCCCGGGTACTGTAACCGCCGGGGAGGGGGGGCTGACATTGGCGCCCCGTACAGCGCAGGTGTGGATCCGCCGTTAGCGACGGCCGCTGCGACGGGTCCTTGTCCCGAGCCCTGAAACAGGACGTGGACTGCCCGCCCTAGCCGGTCAGCTCGGCGTCTAGCCCGATGGTCGTTCCGGCGTAGAGCTTGGAGATCGGGCATCCGACCCTTGCTCCCTCAGCAAACTTCTGGAACGTTGCCGCATCCAGACCCGGAACCCTGGCGCGCACCGTCAGGTCGATCCTGGGGATATGAAAACCGCCGGCCGGATCGGGACCGAATTGAACGACCGCGGAGGCGTCCACCCGTTCGGGCGTGTGTCCGCTGCTCGCTAGCTCGTTTGACAGGGCCATGGCGTAGCAGCCTGCGTGCGCCGCGGCCACGAGCTCTTCCGGGCTTGTACCTTCCCCGCTTTCCAGGCGCGAGGCGAAGGAGAAACCCTGTTCCTGGCCGCTGCGGCTCATTTTGATGCTACCGTGCCCGGAGCGCAGATCGCCTTCCCAGGACGCTTCAGATTGACGGGTTACCATGGGTATTTTGGGGTTCGATTGATTAGGGGTGGGTCGCTTGAGGGGCGGCATCGAGCTCATAGCGCGTGCCGTTTACCGAATAGGAAGCCGCAATGGATGCCGTCTTTTCCAGGATCCGGGCGACGGAGCAGTACTTGTTGATGCTGAGGTCCACGGCACGGCGCACTTTCTCGGGCTGCAGGCTTCCGTGCAGTATGTAGTGCACGCGAATCTGAGAAAACAGGGCAGGTGGCGGGCCCGCTGCCCGTTCGTAACTGATTTCGATATCGAAGCTGTCGATCCGCTGGCGCCCCTTCTTCAGTATTAGTACGATGTCAATTCCGCTGCAGCCCCCCAGTGCCATTATGACGGCCTGCATGGGACCTGCTCCCTGGCCGCTGCCGCCTTCCTCGGGACCCGTGTCCAGGTGTACCTCGTTGCCCGCCTCGTTGGAGGCCAGGAAATGGAAGGCGTCATCCAGGCGCCGCAGCTTGATTTGCATGGAAGAAGAATCTGGTTTGAGCCCCCCTTCAACGCAAGGGGGCCGGCCCGGATTCCGCCGGCACTGTAACAGGCTCAGTTGCCAATCCGGCTTGATTTCCTTGGATTTGCAACTCGACCAGCGCTTTCACGTAACGAAATAAAGGGAAGTGCCACCCGTACCGAAAGAGGTATACCCATGCGACAGTATAGCCGTGCCCGCACAGGGTGGCTTCTAGGCCTGCTAATTCCGCTGTACGCGCATGCTGCGCAAGGCCAGGAGCGAAATGTTGTACGGGAGGAATTCGCCGTGCGCCCCGGCGGCACGGTGCACTTTGATCTGGACCACGGCAATATTGAGGTAGAAGTGGTCCGGGAAAATGTCGTGACCATTACGCTTGGCCGCACGGCGCGGGGCGAGGGCCGGGAATCGTTCGAGGATCTGCTTGAGCACCACGAATACTCTTTCAACAAGAGCGGCAACGACATAAGGGTACACTCGCGGTTTGAAGGCGAGGGCCGGGGGATGAGGTGGCGCAAACGTGCGGGTCTGCGGGTTCATCTCGAAGTGCAAGTTCCCGAGGAGTTCAACGTGGCGTTTGAAAACGGCGCCGGCAACGTGAATATTGCAAAGCTCAGCGGGAACGTCACGGGAGCGACGGGTGCGGGGAATGTCATTATCGAGAAGCTCACGGGCACGGTGGAGATCGCCAGCGGCGCCGGCAATCTTGATATTTCCGGCGATATTTCGTCTGCGTCTATCCGAACGGGAGCCGGGAACATAGATCTGAGCGGCCAGCTTGGCGCACTGGATGTGACATCAGGCGCGGGCAATATTTATGCTGAAATCGCGCGCCAACCCCAGGAGGATTCCGAACTTCGCACCGGTGCAGGGAACGTAACGGTTGAGCTTGCAGATGATCTGGATGTTGACGTGGTTGGTACGGCTTCGCTCGGATCGGCTGACTGCGAATTTCCCATCGAGGTGACAGGCAAGCTACTCAAGAAATCATTCTCTGGGAAGATCAACGCGGGTGGTCCCCAGCTGAAGATGCATGCAGGTGTCGGAAACGTCACGCTGAAGCGGCTCTAGCCACGATTTCGGGGCGTAGGGACTCGATTTGATACCACCGGTTGCGTCGCCGCTGGCGGCCAAATTCACGAATTGGTCGCAGTGGAAGAGGCGGGTGAACGTTACTATTTTAGGAGTGCGCTCAATCCTCCTGGTGCGGGCTGGCGTGTTTCGCGAGCAGACGTAGTCCATCACGGAAGCGTTCAATACGATGCCGGAAAAACCATTCCTGTCGGCGGCCGTGCTGGGAGCGGGCACGATGGGAGCCCAGATAGCCGCACACCTTGCAAACGCTGGCTTGCGGGTCCTGCTTCTGGACCTTCCGGCGAATGAAGGCGCTGACCGCAATGCTCTGGTCAAGAAGTACTTCAAGGCGTCCACACGCATAAAGCCGGATCCGTTCTTCGCCAAGGATGTGGCAAGGCGCATTTCGCTTGGCAATTTCGAAGACGATTTCGCTCGCATAGCGGACGCGGACTGGGTCGTGGAAGCCGTCGTGGAGCGGCTTGACATAAAGCGCCGGATCATGCAGCGCGTGCAGGAGCATGTGGGCGATGGCGCGGTCGTTTCCACGAATACGAGCGGCATACCCGTTCGCGATATCACGGCCGGCCTGTCCGCTGACCTGCGCCGCCGTACGCTCGGCACGCACTTCTTCAATCCGCCCAGGTATCTCAAGCTGCTGGAGCTCGTGCCGACGGCGGACACCGATCCGGCCGTCGTGCGGCGGATATCGCGGTTCGGCCGCGTGCACCTGGGCAAGGGCATTGTCGTTGCCAAGGATGTACCGTATTTCATAGGCAACCGGATTGGCATTTATGCCATGATGGGAGCGATCGCCTACTTTGCGCGCGGCCAGTACACGATAGAAGAGATTGATGCGCTGACCGGCCCGCTGGTCGGCCGGCCGAAATCGGCCACCTTCCGCACGGCGGACGTGGTGGGTCTGGATGTCATGCGGCTGGTAGCGCAAAACCTGTACGAGAGCGTGCCACACGACGAAAGCCGCGAACGCTTTCGGAGTCCCGCGATTCTGGATGCCCTGGTGGAGCAAGGCGCGCTGGGGGCCAAGACACGGGCAGGTTTCTATCGCAAGGTGGCAGGTGAGATCCTCTCTCTCGACCCTTCGTCCATGCAGTACACGCCTGCAGAGCCCATGGACGTGGGAGATCTCCGGCAGTGGAAGAAGAGGGGCGGGCTCGAAGAGAGGGTGCGCGCTCTCTACGAAGACGCCGGCCGTGCCGGCAGCTTCTTCCGCGATACCATGCTGGATACGATGGCCTACGCCGCCCGCCGCGTAGGTGAGATTTCGGACAGCCCTGCCAGTATAGACCGGGCGCTTCGCTGGGGATTCGGCTGGCAGCTGGGGCTCTTCGAGACGTGGGACGTGCTGGGTCTTCACCGCGTGCTGCGGGATATGGATTCGCGCGCGATTCCCGTTCCGGACTGGGTGCGAGGCATGCAACGAGGCCGGCACGATTCGTTCTATGGCACGGATCGCCGTTCCGTGTTTGTGCCGGCCAATCAGGCCTACGTGGAAGTGGCGGCCCACCGCGACGAAGTGATCATCGGAAGCAAGCCGGAGATATGGTCCAATGCCGAAGCCGTGCTTCGCGACCTCGGCGATGGTGTCGCGCTGCTCGAATTTCGCTCCAAGGCCAACACCATGGGCAGGCGCGTTATCGAGAGCATGCTGGCAGCCATAGACCGCGTGGAAAGCGACAGGGACCTTCGAGGCCTTGTCATAGGGAACACCGGCACGCACTTTTCTGCCGGTGCCAACCTCATGGAAATGGCTCATGCCCTGCAGCAGGGTGATTTCGGGCTCCTGGATCGCTATATCGCCACGTTCCAGCAAACCATGCAGCGGGTCCACTATGCGGCCAAGCCCGTCGTCGCGGCCGTGCACCAGCGTGCGCTCGGAGGGGGCTGCGAATTGGTGATGGCTTCCTGCCACCCCGTGGCGGCGGCCGAGTCTTACCTGGGACTGGTGGAGCTGGGCGTTGGACTCATCCCCGCCGGAACCGGCACGATGCGGCTTGCCGCCCGTGCCGCTCGGGAAAGCACAGGCTACGATAGCGACCTGCAGGCCTTTGTACGGAAGTACTACGAGACCGTCGCGATGGCCCGCGTCGCCACGAGCGCGCGCCAGGCCCAGGAAATGGGCTTTCTGCCCAGGCAACTGCCTGTGGTGTTGCACATGGACCGCCGCTTCCACGTTGCGGCGCAGGAAGTTGTCCGGCTCTCAGAACTGGGATACATGCCGCCGGTGGCCACGGGATTTCGCGTACTCGGACGGCCCGGGTACGCCGTATTGCAGGTGGGAATCTACCAGATGCACCAGGGACGCTTTATCACGGATTACGACCGCTACCTTGCAGGCCGGCTGGCGCACGTCTTCACGGGAGGCAACCTGACGGGGCCGCAGGAAGTAACCGAGCAGTATATGCTGGATCTTGAGCGGGAGGTATTCCTGGGCCTGCTAGGCCAGCCGAAGACACAGGAGCGCATTCGCGGATTGCTTACTAACAACAAGCCCGTGCGAAACTGAACTGCCCTGCGCACCCTGACCATGGAATCCAACGACTCAGCCTATATCCTGACGAGCCTGCGCACCGCCGTAGGCAAGGCGAAGAGGGGCAAGCTGCGCCAGATGCGCCCCGAACAGATGGGTGCGGCCGTAGTGCGTGAAGCGGTGCGCCGCACGCCTGGCCTGGAGCCGGCACGCGTCGACGACGTGCTGATGGGTTGCGCGTTTCCCGAGGGGTCTCAGGGCATGAATGTGGCCCGCATAATTGCGGGGCAGGCCGGACTTCCCGACAGCGTGCCGGGCGCCACGGTGAACCGTTTCTGTTCGTCCGGTCTTCAGACCATAGCCATGGCGTGCCAGGCCATAGCAGCGGGCCATGCTGCGTGCGTGGTGGCTGGCGGCACCGAGTCGATGAGCCTCGTGCCCATGAGCGGCTACTATTTCCAGCCTGACCCGCAAACTGCCGAGGCGCGCCCGGAAGTATACATCTCCATGGGCAATACGGCGGAAAACCTGGCAGAGAAATTTGGCATTGTACGTGAGGAACAGGACCGCTTCTCGCTCCAGTCACACCGCAGGGCCATGGACGCCATCTCCTCGGGCCGCTTTGCCGAAGAGATCGTTCCGCTGGAAGTTACTTCCACCTCATTCGCGGACGGAGTTGCGCGCACCGCCACCGAGACCGTGTCGGTAGATGAGGGGCCCAGGCCGGATACCTCTCTGGAGGCTCTGGCGAAACTCAAGCCCGTCTTCCGCAGTGGCGGCACCGTGACCGCCGGCAATTCTTCGCAGATGTCTGATGGTGCAGCAGCGACCGTAGTAATGCAGGGTTCGATGGTTCGCGAGCTGGGCCTGGAACCGATGGCGCGCATGGCCGGCTATGCCGTGGCGGGGGTAGCCCCTGAAATCATGGGCATCGGGCCGGTGGACGCCATCAGCAAAGTCCTTCGACAGTGCGGACTCTCACTTGGCGACATCGGGTTGGTAGAGCTAAACGAGGCGTTTGCCGCCCAGGCGCTGGCTGTCATCCGGGAAGCGGGACTGGACGAGTCTCGGGTAAACGTAAACGGCGGCGCCGTAGCCCTCGGGCATCCGCTCGGCTGCACGGGAGCCAAGCTGACCGCAACTCTGCTGCACGAAATGAAGCGCCGCGGAACGCGGTTCGGACTCTGCACCATGTGCATCGGCGGGGGCATGGGAGCCGCCGCCGTATTCGAGAACCTGATGCTCTAGGGCCTGGGAAGAGCGATACTGACCATGGCAGAGTGGCCTTTGTTTGACCAGTTGTCGTCCGCTCCCTGGTGGACGGCTGCCACAGCGGCGGCGGTGGTGCTGGCGCTTGGCTACAGCGGAGCAAGGCTGTGGATCTGGGTGCTGGCTGCATTGGCGCTGCTGTATGGCACGGGAGCGCCGGCGACAGTACTGGCAGTAGCGCTGGTGGCGGGATTGATACTGGCAGTGGTGCCCATCAGGCGGGCACTGGTCACGCGTCCGATGATGGGCATGGTGCGCGCGCTGCAGCTGCTGCCAAAGATTTCGGAGACCGAACAGGTCGCTCTCAAGGCGGGGACCGTGTGGGTGGAGGGGGAGCTCTTTTCCGGTCGCCCCGACTTTGCCCGCATTCTCTCGGAGTCCTATCCGTCGCTGACTGACGAGGAGCAGGCTTTCCTGGACGGTCCCGTGGAAGAGCTATGCCGCGTGGTGCAGGACTGGGAGCTGTGGAAGACGCGCGAGCTTCCGCACGAGGCATGGGATATCATCGCCCGCGAGAGAATGTTCGGGATGATCATCCCGAAAGAGTACGGCGGTCTGGGATTCTCGGCGCGGGCCAACAGCGCCGTGGTAATGAAGCTTCACAGCCGGTGCGGCCCGCTTGCAACAACGGTGATGGTGCCCAATTCGCTCGGACCTGCAGAGCTGCTCATTCACTACGGGACGCAGGCGCAGCGGGACTACTATCTGCCGAGGCTGGCCGATGCATCGCTCATACCCGCCTTCGCGCTGACCGAAGCACAGGCAGGCTCTGATGCCGGAGCCATGGAGTCGAGCGGAACCGTGTTCGCCGATGAGGACGGCGAGCTCAGGCTGCGGCTGGACTGGAACAAGCGCTACATCACGCTTGCCCCTATGGCCGGCGTGCTCGGACTGGCCTTCAAGCTTCGCGATCCGGACAACGCGCTTGGCAAGGGAGTAGAGCCCGGCATCACGTGTGCGCTAATTGAAACGGATACGCCGGGTGTTGTCACCGGCGCCCGACACGATCCGCTTGGAGTGCCGTTTGCCAACGGACCCACCGAGGGACATGGAGTGGTAGTGCCCGTGGACGCCATCATTGGCGGCAAGGACGGGGCCGGCCGGGGCTGGCAGATGCTAATGGAATCACTGGCGGCCGGCAGGGGCATCTCCCTGCCGGCCGTGGCCACCGGCGGCATAAAGACCGCCTATCTGGTGGCCAGCGCGCATGCGGCCATCCGGAAGCAGTTCGGGCTTCCTATAGGCCGGTTTGAAGGCGTGCAGGAGCCGCTGGCGCGCATCGGTGGCTATGCCTACCTGGCAGAGGCCGCGCGCACGTATACGGTGGGAGCCATTGATCAGGGTGCGGCACCGGCCGTCGTCACCGCCATTGTCAAGTACAATCTGACCGAGATGGGCCGGCAGGCCGTGGTGGACGCGATGGACATCCTGGGCGGCAACGGGATTTCCGGCGGGCCGCGCAATCTCCTGGCCGGCGCGTTTATTGCTACCCCGATTGCCATCACGGTAGAGGGCGCCAACATCCTGACGCGAACGCTTATCATCTTTGGCCAGGGCGCCATACGCTGCCATCCGTTTGCCTACCAGGCCATCGAGGCACTCCAGTCCGGAGACCGGCGCGCCTTTGACCGTGCCATCTGGGGATATGCCGGTCATGTAGTCCGCAACGGTTTCCGCTGCCTGGTACTTGGACTGACACGAGGCCGGCTGAAACGCGTACCCGTACGCGGGCCTTCGGCCCGGTACCTGCGCAAGCTCGGATGGGTTTCTGCCTCTTTTGCCTTCTGGGCTGACGTAGCCATGATGTCCCTGGGTGGCATGCTGAAGAGACGGGAGTCGGTCACGGGCAGATTCGCCGATGTCTTCTCCTGGATGTATCTGGCGGCCGCAACCATTCGCCGTTACGAGGCAGAGGGGCGCAGGCAGGAGGACTTGCCGTACTTCCGATGGGCCATGGACCATGCGTTCGCCCGCATGCAGGTGGCTTTCGAGGGACTGCTGAAGAATCTGCCCGTTAGGGGGCTGCGCTGGTTTCTGCGCGGCCCCGTGCTTCTCTGGTGGCGTCTCAACCCATTCTCGCAGGGTCCAAGTGACACTATGACGCGTCGCGTGGCACTCCTTATGCAGACGCCGGGTAAACAGCGGGACCGCCAGACCCGTGGATGCTACGTGCCCCGCAGCGAGAACGAGGCAATGGGGCAGCTGCAACGGGCCTTTGCGCTGGTATCACAAGCCGATCCTGCGGCGAGGCGCGTCTCGCGAGCCGCGAAAGCGGGCAAGCTGCGCGGCGGCGCGGATCTATTGCCGAGCGCCGTACGGGCCGGCATAATTTCGGAGGAGGAAGCAGAACTGATAGTGCGTGCCGAGGCGCTGCGGTGGGAGGCCATCCAGGTGGACGCCTTTGACCTTGACACCTACCGCCGGCATCACCAGCCAATGGAGGCCGCTGCCGTCTGAACGCAGCGCGGTTCGATCACACTAGGACCATTACGGACACCATGACCCTGTTGCTTCAGATATCTGTATTGCTGCACGTGTTGACGGCTGCGGCGTGGTTCGGCCTGGGACTGAGGCTCGCCGGACAAGCCCGCACGGCACTCGATGCCTCGGGCGAGGTGGGGCTGGCGCTTTCGCGCGATATGGGCCGCACGGTGAACCTGATGGGCACGTTCGTTCTGCTCACGTTTCTGTTCTCCATGATGGTCCTGGGACTGGGCGGAGGATACGGAGGCCAGCTTCAATACCACGTCGCATCCTTGCTGATCGTACTGCTGACCGTGCTCCAGCTGTGGCTGATCCGTCCAGCCTGGAAGGGCTTGCACAACGCGTTGGAAGGCGGCGGCAACGGGGCCCGTTATGCCAAGCGACTTGCCATGTTTACAGGCATAGGACACCTGCTCTGGCTCGTCATCCTGGTGCTCATGTTCTGGAACCGATTTACCCTGGCATTGTAGAAAAATTGGTTGTTGTTGAATCATAAGGAGGCTGGCATGGCGACGCAGCGGATGAATGAGAGCTGGATGCAGGTGAGGAGCCAAATTGAATCTATCTGGAGCGATGCTGAGTTTCCGGACAAGGAATTGAAGAAGGCGCGTGGCAATATGCGGAAGATGGTGAAGCTGATTCACGAAAAGACCGGCGAGCCGCAGAAGGAGATCTTCCAGAAGATCAGCGCCATAATTTAGGGCCTGATGGCCCGGTGCCGGCGGAAGTGCGGCGCCGGGAGACGGCGGTGCAGTTTGCCTTAGCTTCGCGCCGTGCCGAACTTACGGTAAAGGGGCTTCGTCGCCCCGGCCAGCAAAGGTGTCTCTGTCCCGGGAGGCAATAGGTTCCGGCCTCCGCAATAGCCATGGCCCGCAAGGCGCTGTTTTTCCTGCCTCTGCTCTTCTTGCACTCGGAGGTAGGCGCCGTCCAGATGGACGATCTGGGTGCCGCCAAACTGGCGATGCAGGATCAGGAATGGTCCGATGCGGCCAAGCACCTGACCAAGCGCATCGACGAGGGAGGCGCCTCGCTTGAGGCCCACTATCTGCGGGGCATCAGCTTTGCGGAAAGGGGCAAGTTTCGAACGCTCCAGACGAGACTGGCCAACACGCTTGGCGCCGCCGAAGAAGACTTCGAGTACGTGCTTAGGCATGACTCGCTGCATAACGATGTGCTTTTTCGCTACGGGCTGCTTCGCCGATATAGCGGAGATTTGCGCTCGGCCATCGAGCTGGCGGAAGCCCAGGTCAGATTGAAGCCGGAATTAGCGCATGCCCGGGTCGGCCTGCATCAGTTCTACTGGCGTTACATCGTCCAGACGGAGCCGGAGGAGGCCCGCAGGTGGCTCAGGGATCAGCCCTGGCCGCTCGCGCAGCTGTTTCTCGGAGAAACGTACGCGCGTCAATCCTTCTTCCAGACGGCGGAGGAGATATTTGCCGACCTGCAGGAGAGCCCGCACGTTCGGGTACCGGCTCTTTTGGCGCTAGCGCGACTGTATTTTCAGCGGCAAGACCCGGAGCGGGGCTCGGCGGCTATGCACGAGGCCATTGCCTCTGTATCCTCTGTGGCCGACGCCCTGCTGCTATTTGACAACATCAAGACCATCGTGAGCCCGGCAGAGCGCGCTGAATTTGAACGCATCAAGGACCTGGACAGCTACCGTGCCTTCTTCGAGGTATTCTGGACCAAGCGCGATCCCATGCCGGCAGCGCCGTACAACGCGCGTGCGGCCGAGCACTTTCGGCGCTTGCGCCTGGCCGAAAGCCACTATCTGTTCCACGGATACCGAACCTGGTACCGGAGTCCATTTACCGCAGATGCGAGCCTTTTCCCGCCCACGTATGCGCTGGGAAGCGAGTTCGACGACCGCGGCATTGTATTCCTGCGACACGGGGAACCGGATGACTACACTATTGGCGAGGCCCAGTCCTGGCTTTACCAGGATTCCCTGATGGTCTTCCATTTTGCGCCGACCTGCGTCCGGGCGATCTGCAGCGTGAGCCGGCATTTTGTCCCCATTCCGCGGGGCCCCACCTGGAGCAGCAAGCTGGTGGGCCGTGATGCCCTCGAGGCAGAGCGCAAGAGCGCTGTTTACCTGACGGCCGGTCTGACGACAGACCGCCACCGGTGGCCGGAGCGCACCAAGGTACTGGACATCCCTCATGTGGCTGCGTCTTTCCGAGGCCGCGACGGCCGAACGCTTGTGGAAGTCTACTATCGGGTCCCGGTCGATGAGCTGGGCCCCGCGCTCGGAGCCGAGGCGGATACGGTACACGTGGAGACGGGTATGACGGTACATGACGTGGCTTGGCAGCGAATGGGCATGTACCGGCAGACCAAGCGCCTGGCGGGTCCGTATGTGGGCAGATTCCAGGCGGATTTGCCCCAGGAAGCATTTCACTTTGCGCTCCACGTCAGGTCGCTTCAGACGCAGCACGTAGGTGCGCACCGGTTTGATTACCTGCCGCGGTCGTTCGAGGGCGCCGGCCTCAAGCTGAGCGACATTCTCCTGGCCGACAGCGTGCTGGATCTGAGCGATGGCCCAGGCCGTGCGCGAGACGACGTGCTCCTGCATGTGAACCCGTCCGCCGAGTTCCTGACTTCGGACCCGGTCTTCGTCTACTTTGAAATCTACGATCTGGCGCGGCACCAGGCGGGAGGCGGCAGATACAGTGTCTCCTATTCGATCAGATCTTTGCGCGATGAAGAAGATGCCGTCACGCTAAGCGCTGAAGAGCAACTGGCGTCGGAGCGGTCTGCTGTCGAGTACGTAGCCATCGATGTCACGGACGTACCCGCGGGGTCCTACGAGCTGGTGGTCACCGTGCGGGATGCCGTAAGCGGTGCCGAGGCGGAGCAATCGCGGTCCCTCGAGCTTCGTCGGCGCAGGTAGCAACAGCCTTGCCTAAGGGCGGTAATCTTGGTGGATCTATCGAGCCAATCCATTTAACGCAAACTGCAGTGGACGGTCCCAAATCACTCAACAGCCTATATGAGCAGAAACTGTTCCGAATTCCAGACTATCAACGTGGTTACGCTTGGGGGCCCGAGCAGTTGGACGACTTCTGGGATGATCTCGTCAACCTGCCCGATGGTCGCTCCCACTACACGGGGGTGCTGACTCTGAACGAGATTCCGTTAGCCGATGTTAAGCAGGTTGACAAGGAATTTTGGTTGGTCGAAGATCATAATTACAAGCTGTATCACGTTGTCGACGGCCAGCAGCGGCTGACGACCTTTACGCTGTTTCTGCAAGCCTTCGTCGAATTGCTTCGCGGTTTGCCAGAAAACGACGGTAAGACGGATGACATAATCTACCTGACAGACACGCTCAGCGTCGTGCACATCGAAAGAAGGTTTCTGTTCGAGGTGAAGCCGGCCCGGGGTGCCTTTCGCACTTACAAGCTCGGCTACACCGTTGACAACCCAAGCGACAGGTATATGCGGTACCGGATCCTAAGCGAACAGGGGAGTGGCACGGTGTCCGAGACGTTCTATACGCTGAATCTCAGCCATGGGAAGCATTACTTCAAACATCGACTGCGCGCCTGCCACGATGCAGAAGGAATCTCAGGGCTGCAGGGCATCTATCGCACATTGACCAAACGCTTCCTGGTCAACGAGTATATCA
This sequence comes from Rhodothermales bacterium, assembly GCA_965207385.1. Taxonomy (GTDB): domain Bacteria; phylum Bacteroidota; class Rhodothermia; order Rhodothermales; family Bin80; genus CAZXEU01. The sequence continues at coordinate 203,770 of CBDBLZ010000021.1, read as the reverse complement.
TCAAGGATGAGTTCGACGCTTTCGTTGCCTTCGAGACGATGAACAACCGAGGCAAGACGCTTTCAGATTTGGAGCTGCTTAAGAATCGCTTGATCTACTTGACGACCCTCTACACCGATGAGGAGCTAGATCCTGCGGAGCGCAAGAATCTCCGCAACGAAATCAACGATGCTTGGAAGGAGGTCTACTTCCAGTTGGGACGCAACAAGTCGAAGCCGCTGAACGACGATGACTTTCTGCGGGCTCACTGGATGATGTATTTCAAGTACTCTCGGCGGACTAGTCGTGACTACATCAAGTTTCTGCTGGAGGAGCAGTTCAAACCGCAGCGTGTTTATCGCCAGATCGTTCAGCCGGAGGACCAAGTGGAAGCCGACGAGCTGACATCTGACGCCGACCTAAATGCGGACGACGAGAGCGGACTGGACGAGCTCAAAAGCAGCCAGCTGCAGACTAAGGCTGAGTTGCGGCCGAATGAGATTCGCGATTACGTAAGAAGCCTCAAGACGTCTTCGATCCACTGGTTCTGCACTTGGTACCCCTTGATGTCAGACGGTGATTTGACGGATTGTGAAATCGATTGGATTCAACGCCTAAATCGGCTTGGCATGGCGTATTTTCGTCCGTTGCTTATGGCTATTCTGAAGAATATCGATGATGCGGCACAGCGTATCGGTGCCTTCAAAGAGATTGAGCGGTTTGTCTTTGTCGTGTTCCGGCTTACACAAGCTCGGTCCAATTATCGCAGCTCCGAATTCAGCAACGCCGTACGCAGGATAGACCGTGGCGAAATGGATTTGGCGGAACTTAAGAAGCGGCTACGGGAACGGATGCGCTACTTGTTCACGGATGAAGGCCATTTTTCAGACGAGGAATTCTATCTGTTGCTTCAGAAAAAATTCAAGAACGGTCGGGGATACTACGATTGGCCCGGCTTGCGCTATTTCCTATATGAGTACGAGTTGGAGCTATTGTCAAAAAGTCGCCAGAAGAAGGTCGATTGGGCTGACTTGCTCAAGACGCCGAAGGACAGAATCTCCATCGAGCACATTTATCCGCAATCTGAGACGCTTGCGTGGAACCAGGCCTTCAAGGGTGTCCGAAGGCGAGAGCGGAAGGCGTACTGCAATAGCCTCGGGAACCTGTTGCTCCTTTCTTCCGCGATCAACTCTTCGCTGCAGAACGACGCCTTCGCCGAAAAGAAGAAGCCCAAGCACCGTGATGGCACAAAGCTCCGTAATGGTTATGAGGACGGATCGCACTCGGAAATCGAAATCTCCCGTTGCAAAGATTGGGGCCCCGATGAGATTCGCAAGCGAGGCCTTCAATTGATTAGCTTCATGGAGAAGCGTTGGGACATCCGCTTTGTGGATTGCCAAGCACGGGAGAAGCTGCTGTTTATCGGAAGCACCGAAGGCGAAGAGCCAAATGGAGAAGATTTAGAATTAGGTTCTAGGCAAGGCGCCGAAATACGTTGAACTGGATGAACGCATTCATGTCGAGAAGCCGCTGTTCGACCAACTTGCCTGGTTGGGCTGGGTGGTCATCGACCTGATGGACTTGAAGCAGCCCCCGACCGTCACCCACTGGGAGAGTTTCAGTGAGGTCGTTTTGGCCCCGGTGGTGCACGAGCGGCTCAAGGTCGTCAACCGTTGGCTCGGAGACGATCAGATTAAGGAGGTAGCCAAGAAGCTCACCCTAAGCCGTCCGTACCGACTTGTTGGAGGACAACAGTCTCCTGTTTCAACACTCGCGGCTGATTACGAGCGCTTGGGAGTACCGTCAGAATGGCGAGCGAGCCCGACCGTTCGCCTTGCAGACTTGGCAGCCCGTGAAGACGATCGGTGCGTCGCGAACCTCCAGTGCCAAGTCCGATTCCGTAGCTCAGAGCACAAGAATGATCCTGGCGTATTGCTGTTCTTCGAAGGCTGGCCACCGGCGATGATCGAGTACAAACCCCGATTCCCGAGTTATTCGATCAGCTACTCCAATTCAGCGAGTAGCGAGCCGGCATGGTCGGCAGGGGCAACCTACTCGACCTGATTCAGGACTTGACGCTGTTCTCAATGATTGCAGGACCAGACGATCAAGGTCGTCGGCCGCTGCCAACAGTTCCACATGATGAATCAATTGAGTAGCGTCTCGTAGCCGGCATGGTCGGCAGGGGCAACCTACTCGACCTGATTCAGGACTTGACGCTGTTCTCAATGATTGCTTAGGACCAGACGATCAAGGTCGTCGGCCGCTGCCAACAGTTCCACATGATGAATCAATTGCTCGAAGGCTGCAATTCCAACGACCCTAATGGGATCATCAGACCCACCGAGCGCTTCGGTCGCTCGCTCGAGTATAAATTGCAACTTGTCAATCATAGAGTCGCGGTCAGGACAAGAATAGCCGCCTACGCTGTTTCGCAGTTGGGTATACACGTATGGCTATGGAAATAACTCAACTACTGGATGAGCGCTACGCTGCAATTTTTAGGGTGACGCACATCGAGAATGTACCATGGATCCTCAGCAACGGACTGCATTGTCGCGATTCCAGCTTGAGAGACCCTGGATTCGTGACCATTGGTAACCCGGATCTGATCGAAAAGCGGGCTGTTCGGCGGGTCCCAATCCCTCCGCACGGATTCCTTTCTGACTATATCCCGTTCTATTTCACGCCGTTTTCGATTATGATGTATCAGGTCATTACCGGTCACGCGGGAATAAGGGAGAGGTCGGAATCTGAACTCGTGTTTCTGGCGGCATTAGCGAGAACACTGACGTGCGGTGGTAGAAGCGTAGTGTTTACCGATAGGCATGCCTATGCACGTACAGCCAAGTTCTTCGCATCCACAGAGAAATTAGGATGTATCGACTGGGACCTGCTGCGCAAGAGAGATTTCAAGAATGATCCAGACGATCCAGGTAAGAAGGAGCGGTACCAGGCAGAGGCACTCGTCCATCGGTACATGGCGGTTGCGGATCTGGGCTGCATCGCCTGTAGGACGCCGAGTGCCCAGCGAGTCCTTGAGAGGATGAAAGAAGAAGCTGGAACTAGCGTACGAATCTTGTTGCGCCCAAATTGGTATTTTTCCGCAAGTCGCCATTCTGATGATACTGTTTAAGGAAGGCAACTTGCTTGAAGCCAACGTAGAAGCGTTGGTCAACAGCGTCAATACCGTCGGTGTGATGGGTAAGGGCGTTGCGCTCATGTTCAAGGAGCGCTATCCCGACAACTACCGACAATATGCGCGAGCCTGCAAGAACGGCAAAGTTAAATTGGGGCGGATTTTTTGGACCGAGACTACAGAGCTGTTTGGCCCTAGATGGATCCTGAATTTCCCGACAAAGGGGCACTGGCGCTTCAATAGCCAATTGGAGTGGATTGAGTGCGGAATGCAGGATCTGGTCAGAGTCATCGATGAATTGGGAATACGTTCAATCGCGATCCCACCGTTGGGATGCGGCAACGGGAGGCTTAAGTGGCGCCGCGTGAAGCGAATTATCGTTGAAGAGCTAGACAAGATTGATAGTCTTGAAGCCTGGGTATACATCCCAACGTCCGTATATCAGAATACGCCCAAGCAGCAAGGCGTTGAATCGTTGACTCCGGCGCGCGCCTTGACCGCTGAAATGGTGCGTAGATACTGCCAGGTAAACACGGACTGCACCATTCTTGAGATTCAGAAGCTCGCTTGGCTTGTGGAACGCGCTGCAGGGATTCAGGATTGCGAAGTAGAGCTCAGGTTCAAATTCACTGCGGACAGGTATGGGCCATATTCCTTCAGGCTGATCAAACTGCTTGAAGCACTAGACGGCAGTTATCTTCGCTGCACGAAGCGCTTGACCGATGCAAAACCGGAGGATAATATTTGGTTCGATGCCAGCCGAACCAATGAGTTGAATGAGTATCTCTTGAATGAAGGAGCTGGCCTTCAGCCGGTAGTCGAATTGGTTTCCGAGATTGCTGATGGGTTTGAATCACCCTATGGTATGGAATTGCTGACCACTGTCGATTGGCTGGTACATAATGAGGGAATTGAGCCGCAGCCGGTGCATATCAGAAATGCACTCAGCAAATGGCCAGCCGGTCGGGAAGCCGGTGAGCGTAAGCGAAGGTTGTTCGACGAAGAGACTATTGAAATTGCTCTCTCGCAACTCAAGTGCATCGAAACTTCGATCAACGGATAGCCCTTCTTACGTTTGCAAGGGGTGCAAGTTAGCGGGCCTCGCGCTTCTTGCCGCCGATGAATTCATGAGCCTGCGAGAGTTGTAGGTCGGTTCGCCGCATAGGAGCCCGCGTAGATCGGCACCGCCATTTGTCGGGGCGAGTCGGGGATGGCAATGACTGCGATCCAGCTTTAGGCCCGCTCGGCAATCAGAAATCGTACGCTCCCAGCTCCATTCCGATCTCCGAATGCTCGAAGATCTTTCGTACATCCTGCATTTCCTGCGCAGTGGGCTGCTGGATGAAATGTACCAGGAGCAGTTTCCCTACACCTGCGTCCCTGGCCACGATGGCGCCCTCGGCGGCCGTTGCGTGTCCCGCGAACGGCCCCGTGGCCTCGTGGACCAGAATATCCGCCCCGGTCGCCAGCTCCGCAATCAGGGGAGAGCGGCTCGTATCGGACGAATAGGCCACAGCACCCGCGGATGGCACATGCGTGATGCGCAGGCCAATGCCTGGCGCAGAATGGCGGGTCGGGCTCGTAAGCACGTCCCAGGTCGCGTCCCGGTAGGCAAGTTGTCGTTTGGCAAGGGGAACCGGCCGCCAGGAAAACTCGAAAGTATTCTTCCACCGGCTTGTATCATAAGTGCCAAATGTCCGGCGAACCTGCTCCAGCGTGGGCTGCGGCCCGCATATGGGCAGCGGCCGCGTGCGGCCACTCAGCGAGAGCTTTCGCATCAGGAGCGGGAATCCGCCTATGTGATCCGGATGTTCGTGGGTAAGAACGAGGGCATCTATGGTTTCCGGAGCGATACCAGCGGCCACCAACCGCTGCATGAGATCGCCGCCACAGTCGACCACCAGTGACGAGGCCCCGTTGGTTACGGCCAGCATGGTTGTGGTCAGTGGCAAGTCGGACAGTGCCGCACCCGTGCCCAGCAGGTGAAGAGTGGCCATGGTCAGCGTTACTTCTTGCGCGTCACGATGTAGCTGGCGAGGGCGTCAAGCGCATCCCTGGCCGGCGAAGCGTCCAGCCGCAGCAGCAGCGACCGGGCTTCGTCCGCGAACGCTATCATGCGCTGCTCGGCATAGGCGATGCCGCCATATTCCTCCGCGAAGCTGACCACACGTCGCCGGTCTGCGCGGCTCTTGCTGCGCTTGCGCACAATGCGCATGATCTGTCTCCTCGGGCCGGGTTCCGCGATGCGGAGAGCGTGAATCAGCGGAAGCGTTAGCTGCTTCTTCTGAAGGTCGCGACCCACTGGCTTGCCGATGCCGCCGGACGAATAGTCCAGGAGGTCATCGCGGATCTGGAACGCGAGCCCAAGGCACTCTCCGACCTCCTGCATGTGCAGCACGGATTCCGCATCTGCTTCCGCGCTGCGCGCTCCACAGGCTGTGCACGCCGAGAGTAGGGAGGCGGTCTTGTCTGAAATTATTCTGAGGTAGGCCTCTTCGTCCATGTCCAGGCGGCGGGCCTTGTCCACCTGCCGGAGCTCCCCTTCGCTCATACGGCGCACTGCTTCGGAGAGGATATGAAGGATTTCGTAGTCGTGGTGGCGCAGGGCTAGCAGCAGGCCCCGGCTTAGGAGAAAGTCGCCCAGGAGCACGGCAACCTTGTTTCCCCACAGTGCATTGATCGAAAAGGCGGCTCTTCGCGTCTCGGCCTCGTCCACCACGTCGTCATGGACGAGCGTAGCGGTATGCAGAAGTTCCACCAGTGCCGCAGCTCTATAACTCTTCTCCGTAACGCCGCCACAGGCTTTCGCGGAAAGCAGCACGAGGGTAGGCCGGACCTGCTTGCCTTTCTGCCGAAGTATATACTGCAGCACCTTGTCCAGGAGGCCCGACCGTGAGCGGACTTCCTCTCTGAAGTACCGGCGAAACACGCTCAGCTCGTCGCCGATAACAGCCTGGATGTCCTTTAGCGTCTGGCTGCCGCGCTGCTGCGCGACCTGCAAAACGCTTTCGGTCAGAGCAGGCTCAACCATCCCGTCAAGGCGGCATATTCAGGCGAGCCTGTTACGAAGCCTCCGATCAAGAGTTCGACGGATTCAGCCGAAGCCGTACTCCGTTCGGCGAAGCAGAACAAGAAAGAACGGCACGCCGCAAAGAGCCGTGATGATGCCCACGGGGAGGTTCTCCGACGGCAACAGGGCCCGCGCGGCAAGGTCGGCCCACAACAAGAACAGCGCCCCGGCTGCGAAGGAGACGGGCAGTAGTCTGCGGTGGCCCACGCCTACCGCAGACCTTACGGCGTGCGGGACAATCAGTCCCACAAAGCCGATCGCCCCGCTTACCGCGACCAGGGTTCCTGTTACAACAGCGGCGAGAACAATAAGCAGGCGCTTCGTGCCTTCGACGGAGACGCCCAGGGATTGTGCTGCCTCCTCGCCCATCAGCATTGCGTCAAGGGGCCGTGTCAGGGCCATCAGAACCACCAGGCCGGCGGTGCAGACCACGGCCGGCAGCGGCACGAGTGACCATGTGGCGTGGTGCAGTGAACCCAGTAGCCAGAACAGCACCGCTCTCAGCTTGTCCGGCTCCGGCGACGAGTATGTGATGAAGCTGGTGACCGAGCCCATGAGTGCGGCCATGGCCACGCCCGCCAGCAGCAGTCGTGCCACGGATACGCGCCTTCCGTTGGCGGCAACAAAATAGACTACGGTAATCGCGCCAAGTCCGCCCAGAAAGGCAGCTACGGGCATGGACAGGCCCTTCGAAAGAATCGGCGGCAGAAAGCCCAGGTAGAAGAGGGATGCTCCGGCGGATGCCCCGCTGGAAATCCCCAGTATATAAGGCTCCGCGAGTGGATTGCGCACGAGAGTCTGCATGGCGGCTCCCACGATGGCCAGTCCACCGCCAACAAGGATGGCCAGAACGGCGCGCGGCATGCGCAGCTGCCAGACAATCCGCTCAGCGGTAATGGATGGCTCGGGCGCGTGGCCAAAGAAAAGGCGGTACCGGAGCACGCGCCATACTTCTGCCCGTCCAAGATCCTCTCCTACGGAAGCCGCCACGCCTACGGTGAAGACGATAAGCACAACCAGCACAAGGACTGCTGCCAGGGTCCGTTTCATGGAATCAGGTCGGGATGCAGGAGCCTCGCCATTTGCCATGCTCCGGTCACCAGCCTGGGACCCGGACGCAGAAACAGGTCCCCATCCACGCTGAAAACCCTGCCGTCCATGACGGCGGGCACGATGTCCCACGTGGGATGCAGCAGTACCAACTGATTGGGATCGTATGTCTGGCCGAACGAGCCAACGATGACTTCGGGCTTTTCCACCAGCACGAACTCGTCACTGAGAACGGGTGCCCTGCTGTCAAACTCCGCCGTGATGCTCTGTCCACCGGCGATTTCGATCACTTCGTGAATGTAACTTCCGCGCCCGAAGCTGTACAGGGTCTCGTCACTGATCAGAAATAGCGTCGAAGGACGCTGGGATGCGCTTTCTGTCACAAGGCGCAGCTGGCGAAGTGATGCGCGCAGCGAATCCGTTTCCGCGCTGTGCGCTCCCAGAAGTCCCGCCATCCTGTCAATTGCCTGAAACATGCCTTCGACACCATCGACGGACAGGAAATACGTAGGTATGCCGGTTGCCGCAAATGTGGCCGCATCGCGGGGACTGTTGATCTGGTCCGATGCCAGGACGAGATCGGGGTCCAGTGCCAGCACCGCCTCGAAATCGATGGGAAGGGCACTGAATTTCGGAAGCGCGTCGACCGCGGGCGGATAGTCATCGGCATCCGTGACGCCGACTAGCTTGTGACCGGCTCCGGCTGCAAAAACTATTTCCGTGACGCTGGGTGCTAGGCTCGCCACACGCTGAATCTCTCGGGGTACGTATACGGTTCTGTACAGATCGTCCGTTATCTCTACGCGATTGGTTGCGTCAGACGACGGACCGCACGCGGCAAGACCGACCAGAAGCGCGACTAGCTGCAAGCGAAGCTGCATATCAGCAATGGCGTCAGGATGGTATCTTCAAAGGTATGAATGCGGATCAACAGGCTGAGATCGTGACGCGCCTCCGCGCACGGGTGTCGGAGGCCGGCATCCCCGAATACTCTGACAGATACCTTCTCGGGGCGCTGCATGACATGGTCGACGCCGGTGCCTGCCGTGTGGGCATGCGCAGTGACCGTGCGCTCAGGCGGCACCAGACTGTGAGCGATCTTGCGCGTTCCCTGGCCCGCCTCATTGATCACACGGCCCTGAAGCCGGACGTTACGCAAAAGGATGTAAGAAGGCTCTGCGCGGAAGCGGAAGTCTACTGCTTTGCCTCCGTATGCGTGAATCCTTGCAATGTGGAACTGGCCGCGGCGACGCTGTCAACAGGAGATGTGGCGGTATGTTCGGTGGTGGGCTTCCCCCTGGGTGCCAACAGGACTGAAACGAAAGTGGCAGAAGCTGCATCGGCCATGTTGGACGGGGCCACTGAGCTCGATATGGTGCTCAATGTCGGAAGGCTGAAAAACGGCCAGTACTCTGAAGTGGCAAAGGAAATCGCGGCCGTCGTAGACGAGGCCGGGAGCACGGCCTTAGTCAAGGTCATCCTGGAATGTGCACTGCTGACAGACGAGGAGAAAGTGACTGCCTGCCATCTGGCGCGGGACGCGGGTGCGGGTTTTGTCAAGACATCGACGGGGTTTTCCGGCGGAGGGGCGACCGCGCAGGACGTTGCCCTGATGCGCCGGGTCGTCGGTGACAGCATGGGCGTCAAGGCCTCCGGAGGTCTGACATCGCATGACGACGCGCTGGCGATGCTGGCTAGCGGAGCAACGCGCATTGGCGCCAGCGCTTCCGTGGCCATCGTGGAGGGATGCGGGTATGAGGCATAGGTCGCTGGCCTGGCTGCTCGTGTTTGCTGCCTGTTCCGGGCCTGGCACAGGCGTGGAGCCGCTTGTACGGGTAGAGGAGGAGGGTGCGGGCGAGGAAGTGCTCGACCACGAAACACTCGATATGAGCCGCTTTGTGGAGGAGCCTCCCGCACCCCTGCCGGATCCGCAGCATGACGTGCCTGAAGTGCTCCTCAGTGGACGGACGGAGGATCCGCTGATGCCCAGGACCCGGTCCGGATTCCGAATCGAGATTGCTTCCACGACAGAAAAGGAGACTGCCGACATGCTTGCTGCGGAGGCCGCGTCGTGGTGGCGCGCACTGCGCGAGAGAGGCGTCCTTGACGAGGTCTATCCGAGAGAGGCCATGCCGCCTCCGGTATACCAGGAATTTCGCGCTCCGTACTATCGGGTGCGGTTGGGGAATTTCCTGAAGCGTGCCGAGGCAGAGGCTATGCTCGGCGTTGTGGAACGGCGCTTTGCCGACGCGTTTATCGCACCGGCGGACGTCCTGGAAGCGCAGCGTCCCTAGCGCAGCGCGGACTCCAGTGCTACAGCCGCGTCAGTCTTGCTGTCCCGGTATTTCACGATAACGGGTGCATAGAGTCCCAGGCCGTGCTGCTCGGCAAAAGTGCCTCCGGCGGCACGTGTGCCGGGCACCACTACGGCGCCTTCCGGAATCTCCAGGCTCGGGCGAGGCTCAATGATTCGCTCGTAAACCAGGTCGAAGAGCCGCGTTGAACCCGAAAGCACGACGCCAGGAGCCAACACGGCGGACCGGCGGACAATGCAGCCTTCATATACGCCGCAGCCGCCTCCGACAAACACATCGTCCTCAATGATGACAGGAAGCGCCCGGGCCGGTTCCAGGACGCCGCCAATTTGGGCTGCTGCGGAAAGATGTACGCGCTTTCCGATTTGCGCGCAGCTGCCCACAAGCGCATGGGAGTCTACCATGGTGCCGCCGCCTACGTAGGCACCGGTGTTTATGTACATCGGCGGCATGCATACCACGCCGGGGGCCACGAATGCGCCGCTGCGAATGGCCGAGCCTCCGGGTACCAGTCGCACGCCGTGCCCCGGCCCGAGCTGTTTCAGCGGGTAGGTGTGCTTGTCAAAAAAGGGCAGGCCGGCGGCGGAGAGGTCCTGCAGGCGCCCGATTCGGAAGCCGAGCAGCAGACCTTCCTTCACCCAGGCATTTGCGGACCAGGTCCCGGAGCCGTCGCGCTCGGCTGCTCGCACGTCTCCGTTGCCCAGGGCTTCCAGCAAGTCCCGTACGGCCTCCTCCGCTCCTGGATCGCCCGCGCCTGCGCGCGCATGCCGGAGGATACGCTCGCGCAATTCCACTTTACAGCCGCAGCTTTGCGTCAGAGCCGGTCCGGGAGGCCGCACAGGCAGCACCCACAATGCCAGCCTCGTTTTGGAGCTGGGCCGGTACCAGTCTTGCCCTCGTGGATAACAGATGGAGATACTTCCTGGCCCGCTTCGGGCGGCTGATGCCGCCGCCCAGAACAATGAGATCGGGTGCGAAGATGAATTCGACGTAACTCAGGTATTCCTGTGCGCGGCCTGCCCATTCATCCCAGGTCAGATTCTCCCGCTTTCTTGCACTTCCGGCGGCATACGCTTCCGCTACTCCGCCGTGCAGCTCGAGGTGCCCGAATTCCGTGTTGGGCACAAGGTGCCCGTCCACGAAAAGAGCCGATCCGATTCCGGTTCCGAAGGTCAAAACCAGCGCCACACCGGCTGCTCCGCGGCCTGCGCCAAATGTCATTTCGGCAAGACCGGCAGCGTCGGCGTCGTTGAGGACCACGGCTTCGCATCCTGTGCTCGCCTGGAAGAGCTCGGCGGCGTCGGTACCGATCCAGGAGTCATCGATATTGGCTGCCGTCAGCGCAACGCCGTTCTTTACCCGGGCGGGCAGCGCTATACCTACGGTGCCCTCCCACTTGAAATGCCGAACAAGCTCCCGGACCACCGCAGCCACTTGTTCAGGCGTTGCAGACTCGGGTGTAGCGACGCGACGCCGATCGCCGATCAGTGAACCCGTGCCGGCGTCAACCAGCGCTCCTTTGATGCCACTGCCGCCGATGTCTATGCCGAGCAAAACCCCCAGGCACAAAGTGGAGAATGGACCACAAAATAGTGACGAGGCGCGCGGCTCGCAAAGCGCGGCTGGTGTCGGCAGCGCGGGACGTTGCTTATATTTGGGCGAACGAAGAGCGGTCCTGCCATGAAGAGAGTTTTGGTTGCCATTTTCCTGGCCTCGTGCATGACGATAGGTTCTTGCCAATGTTCGGACAAGCCCGAGAGGGCTCCGGTTGAGAAGGCAGCGCCTTGAGCGAAGCCTGTAGAGTCAGATGCGGATACCTGAAACCACGATTGATGAGGTACGTGCGGCATCTGACATTGTCAGCGTAGTTGGGGAACACGTCCGGCTGCGGCAGCGCGGCAGCAATTTTGTTGGACTGTGTCCTTTTCACGATGAAAAGACGCCGTCCTTCAACGTCAGTCCGTCCCGTGGCATCTTCAAGTGCTTCGGCTGTGGCAAGGGCGGCAACGTATTCCAGTTCCTGATGCAGGTGGAAGCACTCTCCTTTGTGGAGGTGGTGCGCAAGCTGGCTGACCGCGCCGGCATCGAATTGCCCCGCAGTGACCAGGATCGTCAAAGGGTAGCGGAACACGAATCGCTGTATGCTGCACTGCGCTTCGCCGCGAAGTTCTTTCGCTCCCAGCTGCAGGCGAGCCCACCCGGCAAGGAGGCGCTACGCTACCTTCGGGATCGCGGACTGCTTCCGGAGACCATCGGGCGATTTGGGCTGGGCTATGCTCCGGCCGGCTGGGACGGGCTTCTCAGGGAAGCATCTCGCCAGCACATTGCGCCGGGCGTACTGGAGCGTGCAGGACTGGCGGCGCCCAGGAAGACCGGTGGCGGTCACTATGACCGTTTTCGTGGTCGAATCATGTTTCCGATCGTTTCCCAGGCGGGCAAGGTAGTGGGATTTGGCGGGCGGATTCTGAATGGTGATCCGGATGCCCCCAAGTATATAAATTCGCCCGAGACGCCGGTGTACTCCAAGAGCCTGGCGCTTTACGGCCTGTTCCAGGGCAAGGTCGCCATACGGAAGCAGGACGAAGCCATACTTGTGGAGGGATATACGGACGTGATTTCCCTGCACCAGGCGGGTGTGGAACACGTGGTCGCTACCTGCGGCACGGCGCTGACGCCGCAGCAGGTCCGGCTGGTCGGACGCTACGCAAGGCAGATGGTGCTGCTCTTTGATGCAGACGAGGCAGGTGCGAGGGCTGCCATGCGCAGTGTGGACCTGGTGCTCGCGGGTGGCCTGTCACCTTACGCGATAACGCTTCCGGAAGGATCCGATCCGGATTCCTTCGTCAGAGAAAAGGGGGGCACCGCCTTCCAGGAGTATGCACACACGCGGCGCCGCGACTTTGTGGAATTCATGCTAGAGACCGCGCGTCTGAGCGGTGCGGCTGGCACCCCGGAAGGGGAGGCGGAAACCATGCGCAACGTCATCGCGGCACTGCGGCGCATCCCAGACCCGCTGTTGCAGGAATCCTATGTTCGGCGGGCGAGGAAGCTGCTCCGCCTGCCCGAGGCGCAGCTGCGGCGCGCGCTGGAGCCCGAGCGTAGCAGGCGCGTCCCCGTTGTGCAGGAAGCCAGGACGAGTATCGCTCCCGAGGAGCGCATGCTGCTGCGCCTGATGGCAGATGGCGGTGGCGCGATCATCAGGCAGGTGCTGGAGCACGTGGAGCTGGACGAATTCTCGGAAGGCGCTGCCCGCGAGGTAGCCGCCCTTCTTTTTCGGCTGCGCGACCGTCCGGTCGAGGATATCCGCGCCCGCATAGCGGAGGCCGAGAGCGAAGCGGCGCGCACACTTGCCGTCGATGTGCAGATGGATCGGCATTTGCCATCGCCGAATTGGCAGAAGAGGCGCATCGAAGTGCCGGCACTCAACGAACGGCCGGATCTGGTGGCAAGCGATGCCATTTGGAAGCTGAAGAGGAACCGGCTGGGCAGAATGGCAAGCGCTCTCCAGAACGCAATGCGCAGTATGGCCCCAGCTGAAAAGGAAAGAGCGTTGCAGGAATGTGCGCAGCTGCTTAAAGAGAAGGCCCAGATTCAGGCGGCCGACTTTCGGCCGCGAAAGGCATGAAGAAGACTAAGGCAGCCGACCGGCACCATGTCGGCGCCTGGGACGGGGCTCCGCGGCTTGCCGTTGCAACCGCTGCGCGCAAGTTGCCAGCCGGATGCGCCCCGGACGACCCGCGCCTTTATTTCAATCGCGAGCTGAGCTGGATGGACTATGCGTGGCGGCTGCTGGCCCGCGCGATGGACTCGCGCATTCCTTTGCTGGAGCGGCTTCGCGCCCTGGCGGAAACGGCGAGTTTCCTCGATGAATTCTTCAGCAAGCGCGTCGGCGGACTCAAGAGGCAACTCCTGTCCAGCGTGACGGCTACCGGCCCGGATGCCTATACGGTGCGCGAGCAGCTCAGTCTGGTTCGCCAGGCTGCGGTGCCGCTCTACGATGCCATGGCTGCAACGTGGAAAAATGACATTCGGCCTTCCCTCGGGCAGGCCGGCATGCATGTTATCTGGGACTACGGCGCGCTGACAGATGCCCAGGCAGCCGAGCTTCGCCGCGTATTTGTGGAGCACATCTTGCCAACGCTCACGCCTCTTGCGGTTGATCCGGGCCATCCCTTCCCGTTCATATCCAACCTGAGCCGGTCTCTCGCCGTCACGGTTCGCCATCCCAAGCGCGGGACGCGGCACTTTGCCCGGGTGAAGGTCCCCCGCCTGCATGGCGGCTGGATCAAGCTGACGGGCGGCGTTATTTCCCTGCAAGAGGTGGTCAGGCACAATCTGGATGACCTGTTTCGCGGCATGGACATTACCGGTGCCTATGCCTTCCGGGTAACCCGCAACGCAGACTTGCGCCACAACGAGGAGGAGGCAGATGATCTGCTTACCATGATCAGTGATCACCTCAGAAGGCGCCGCTTCGCACCCGTAGTGCGCCTCGAGGTGGAGCGGTCCATGCCCAGGAAATTGCACCGGTTGCTGATGCGGCACCTGCTCATAGATACTGACGACATCTACGAGGCGACAGCGCTGCTGGACCCGTCCGACTGTCTGGAATTGGCAAGCCTGGCAGAGCCGGAGTGTGCCGGCGCGTTTGTTGCGGCTGCGCCGCCCGCGTTTTCCGGTGATCGCAGCTTGTTTGATGTTATTCGCACCAAGGATATTCTGTTGCACCATCCGTACGAGAGCTTCCAGGAATCCGTATTGCGCTTCGTCAAAGAGGCTGCGGACGATCCGCACGTGCTTGCCATCAAACAGACACTGTATCGCACGTCAGAGGATTCCATGATCCTGGCGGCCCTGATGCGGGCTGCGCAGGCCGGCAAACAGGTTGCCGTCCACGTGGAGGCAAAGGCCCGCTATGACGAAGAACAGAACCTGGCATGGGGGCAGCGCCTGGAGGATTCGGGCGTCTCTGTTACATACGGGCTGCCCAGGCTCAAGACACATGCCAAGGTCACGCTCGTCGTCCGCAGCGAAGATGAAGTCACCGAGACATTTTGCCACATTGGTACCGGCAACTACAATTCCGAATCGGCTTCTACCCATTCGGATGTTGGCATCCTGACCGTGGATGCGGATATCGGCGCCGATATCACAGATCTCTTCAATTTTCTGACGGGATATGCCCCTGTGCAGGACTTCCGCAAGGTCATTGTGGCACCGGCCGGCATGCGCCAGGCATTTATCAACCTGATTCGGCGGGAGGCGGCCGATGCGGGACACATCATGGCGGCCATGAATGAACTGGACGACGCCGCCATAATTCAGGAGCTGTATCGCGCTGCCGCGGCGGGTGCCAGAATCGACCTGGTGGTTCGCGGTCCCTGCCGCTTGCGCCCTGGGCTGGCAGGCTACAGCGAGAACATCCGTGTCGTAAGCATAGTGGGTCGCTTTACCGAGAACCTCCGGATCTTCTCCTTTGGAGCCGGAGATGCTCCGGATCTCTTCGTCGGAAGCGCTGACTGGCGCCGATATCACCTGGATGAGCGGGTGGAAGTAGCCGTTCCAGTGTTGTGTCCGGAGCTCAGGGGGCGCTTGATGACGCTGCTGACCGGTGCCGTGGGCGAGCAGCATCTCGCATGGGAGCTTGGCCCGAGCGGCGCCTACCGGCACAGGCGGGGGCCTGGGCCGGGACTGCACGAACGGCTGATGGCAGAGGCCGCTCAGTAGAGCCGTTCCAGTCTCTCGCGGGCATCACCCTCGCTTTCGCGCGGGCTCCAGTACGTTGTCCGCTCCGCGCTTCGCTTTCGCTGCATAGGGTCGCGTCCGCTGAGTCGCATCGCCATGCCCAGGGGAGTTACAATCAGGAAGTAAACGGCCGCCAACAGGACCCGGGTCATGACGTAGCCCAGCACTAGCGCGAGTCCCATCCAGACTCTGTACGGCAGCGTCAAGAGCCGCGGAGCGACGGGACCGAGCACCAGTAGCAATGCGCCCGCGACGATCAGGGTTACGCTCGCAGCGCGATGGTCCTGCAATAGAACTCCGAGTACGAGGAGCACGCTGCCCACCAGGAGGCCGAAGGAGCGGATCGCCCGCTCGCCGGTCCCGATGCTGCTGATTTCCGTCCAGAGACTATGCACGCCGTTTGCCGCTCCCGGCTGCGGTTGATACCAGGTGTGCAAAGAGCGGGCGCATGACCTCTCCCATGCGTTCCGGGTGAAACTGCACGCCGATCATGGACCCGGACGTGTTTTCGATGGCCTCGACTACGCCGTCAGGCGCCGTTGCGGAGACCGCAAATCCCGTCCCGGGCGTAGCCACTGCCTGTATGTGGCGCGTGTTGACGGCGACTTCATCCTCCTTCAGGATTCGGTGAAGCCAGGTGTCCCGGCGCACGTGCAGCGGATGGCATGAGGCTCCGCGCACCTGGCTGTGGACCGCAGCACCCGGCATTTCTCGTTCCACGTCTCCGAAAATGGTGCCTCCGGCATTTGCATTCATCAGTTGCATGCCGTAGCAGATTCCGAGCACGGGCTTTCCGGCAGCCACGAAAGCCTGCAGGATGGCGACCACGGATGCCGTGTGCCCGGGATGAGCGGATTCCAGGTCATCCGGAAGCAGGCCGACGAGGCCCTGCGTCACGGCCGGGCCACCCGGAATCAGAAGGCCATCGAGCATTTGTGCGACGCCGCGGGCCCCTCGCAAGACAGGCAGCAGCACGGGCAGGCCGCCGGCAGCCTCTATCGCCCGCACATACCGCTGGTCAAGTTTGTTTTCTTCCGATTCGAACGAAGTGGTTATGCCGATGCGCGCCGCCATTGGTGCCGGTCAGGAATCTCGCTTGCCCGGGCCGAAGGCGTCACCCAGCCAAGCATCAATCTGGTCGCGAATCTCGCGAAAAGCGCCAAGTCTCTCGTCGTCGCTGCCTTGCACGGCGGAAGGGTCGCGAAAGCGGTGATGGATATTTCGCACCCGGGCGGCCAAGTAGGGGCAGCTTTCCCTCGCTGAATCGCAAACCGTAACCACGTGATCCATAGGCATGCCGGCAAACACGTCAACATGATCCGATCGGTGCCCCGCTATGTCAATCCCCAGCTCCGCCATGGCCGCCACGGCAAGCGGATTCACGCTGCCCGGATGCGTTCCCGCGCTATAGGCGACATACCGCTCCCCATAGCGGGCACGCAGCAGCCCTTCCGCCATCTGGGATCGCGAGGAGTTGTGCGTACATACAAACAGGACCGCTTCACGCGCCATTGAGCACGGCAGTCAATCAGGACCTGGCTTCCAGGTGAATGTTGTCGGCGCCGAAGAGACTGGCTACTCCGGCCATCAGTTCCGATGTCAGCTCCACGACGAAAGTGCGGCTGCGCAGGCGCTGCCGTCTATCCGGGCGCGCCGGATCAATGACATCGAAATACAGGCGGCAGGCGCCCCGGTTGTCTTCGCACAGTTTGCGAAAAGCCTCCATTTGGGGCAGTTGCACTTGGCGGGCGTTGATGCACACGACAATGCTCTGCACCATGTCCCGGCGCACTTTCCACATGGGGGTTACTTCCCGCGCCAGAATCCTGAGGCTTCCGCCCCTTGTTTCCACCTCCCCGCGTGCGAGAATGACTTCGTTTTCCGACAGGTACTGCTGCACCTTGTCGAAGACGGCCGAGAAGCACACCATTTCAGCCTGTCCGCTGTAGTCCTCCAGCGTAATACTCGCCATGGGAGCTCCCTTGCGCGTGGTTCTGCGCTGGACGCCCGTTATGATGGCGCAAAAGGAGTGGAGGGGCCTGGTCCCGTTGGGACCGCTGGCAGATTCCAGATCCGTGTCCGCGAAGGCCGCGGTAGCGAATGCACGGGCCTCCGGCCTAAAAGCATCGAGCGGATGGCCGGAGATAAAGAGGCCCATCAATTCACGCTCTTCCGTGAGCATTCTTAACCGTGGCCATTCTTCCTGCGCCCTGAGCCGAGGCTCCGCTTCCATTGCGAATTGGCCGGTGTCGCCGAAGAGCGAACTCTGGCCCATGGCAGCATCCGATTGCTGCTTAAGGGCATACTTCCTCGCGGCACCAATTCCCTCCACGAGCTCCGCGCGATGACCGCTCAGGTCATCCAGCGCCCCGACCCGTGCCAGAGCTTCCATGGCGCTCTTGGGGACTGTCTTCAGATCCAGATTGCGCGAGAAGGCAAATAGCGTTCGGGCGGCGCCATGCTTCTTGCGCGCCTCCACGATGGCTTCGGCCGCTGCCAGCCCCACGCCCTTTACGGCACACATGCCGAAGCGTATCCTGCCGCCGTCGACAGAAAAGGTACCGCGGCTGCTATTAACGGACGGAGGCAAAATCTCCAGCTTCAACTTCCGGGCTTCGTCCAGCATCGCTGCCAGCTTCTTGGTATCCGACATGATGTTGGTCATGGCTGCCGCCATGAATTCGGCCGGATAGTTGGCCTTGAAGTAGGCGGCATGGTACGCTACGAGCGAATAGGCGGCGCTGTGGCTGTTGTGCACAATCAGATTGTTGGCCACAAAGTTGTGATCGCCTTCAACGGTCAGGTCATACGTATCCGCACGCCCCGCATCACGGATCGATACGACGGCGTTCCAGCACAGCGTTCGCACTGCACTCGACGGGACCACTGCGGTCGCAGCGCCAGCTAAGCCGGGCACTGCCAGCGGCTCCTCCTCGGTGGCAGCGACGAGCTCTCCCGGGGCAATCTCTGCCAGCCGCCGCCAGCCGTCCCTGGTACGAAACCGGTGCGTGGCGGTGGCCCGAATGCGATGCCCGGAGGCGGTTGCGAGTTCATACACCTTCCGGTAGCCATTCCACACTACGTCCGTTACCCTCCGCGCATGCAGCTTGCCGTCATCGCCCAGGGCACTAACCCTGAAGCCGTCGCACCCGCGCCGAAACAGCGATTCGAGGCTCAGCTTGAATCCCGTGTCGGCATGGACGATCTGCGTGCACCCGGAGAGACATTTGTTGAAGCCGTAGCCGGCAAACTTGGCCATCGCGTCGAAAACCTCGTTGGCGGTACTTTCGTCCACGCTCCTTCGGGCCGCGCCGCGGACAAAGATGCTTCGCTGGCGATCCATTTCTTCCTGCTTCTTCTTTCCCATGGCCCTGCGCAGGAGGTCGGCGCCGCCGAGCGAGTAGCCCGCCATTTCCTGGGCCATTTGCATGACCTGTTCCTGATAGACGGGGATACCGTACGTCTCGCGAAGGATCGGCTCAAGCATCGGATGCCAGTAAGAGATCTCCTCCCGGCCGTGCTTGCGGTCGATGTAGTCCGGGATCAGGCCCATGGGACCGGGCCGGTACAGCGCGTTCATGGCGATGAGATCGTCCATGTGCGTGGGCAGCAGTTTCGTCAGCCACTCGCGCATGCCGTCCGATTCGAACTGGAATATGCCCAGTGTTTCTCCGCGCTGGAAAAGCTCGAATGTTCTGGCGTCGTCCAGCGGAATGTCGTCCAGTTCCAGGCTCTTGCCGCGGTGCTCCTGGATCAGCGCGATGGCGTCGTTCAGTACCGTCAGGGTCGAAAGGCCCAGAAAGTCCATTTTGAGCAAGCCGAATTTCTCTACCCACGTGCCATCGTATTGCGTGATGAGCACCGGTTCGCCCTTGCTCTTGGTAACGGCAACGGGAACGTAATCGCTGACTGTGCCGGGCGCTATGATCACGCCCGCAGCATGCACACCCGTATGGCGCGCGGAACCCTCAAGCACCCTGGCATACTGGAGCAGCTCCCGAATCTGGTCGCGCGGATCGTCCCGAAGGGCCCGGAAATCAGGCACTTCGTCCATGGCCTTTTCCAGCGTCATGCCGGGTCCCTCCGGGATTAGCTTGGCAATCCTGTCCGCCTCGGCAAGTGGGATGCGCAATACGCGTGCAACGTCGCGGATCACACTCCGTGCAGCCATGGTGCCAAACGTAATGATCTGGCACACGCTATTGCGACCGTACTTTCTTACTACGTAGTCAATGACCGCGGCCCTTCCCCGGTCATCGAAGTCGATATCGATGTCGGGCATGGAGACGCGCTCCGGATTGAGAAAGCGCTCGAAGAGCAGATTGTACTGCAGGGGATCTATGTTGGTGATGCCCAGGCAATAGGCCGCCGCGCTCCCTGCCGCTGAGCCCCTTCCCGGTCCCACGGTCACGCCCAGATCGCCTGCTGCCCGCGCGAAGTCCTGCACGATCAGGAAGTAGCTGGCATAACCCATCTCGGAAATAATGCCAAGCTCGTGGTCAAGCCGGCCTGTAATCTCTTCCGACAACTCCGCATACCGCTTCCGCGCGCCGGTGTAGACAAGGTGGTGCAGGTAGGCGTCTGCGTCACCCTCGAAGCCCTCCGGAAGCGCAAAGTGCGGCATCAACAGCCCCCCCATCGAGAGCTCGAAGCGGCACTTGTCCGCGATCTCGGCCGAGGTCGCCAGCGCCTTGTCGGCGATACCGGGCGCGACATCCTCCATGGAGCGCCGCATTTCATCAGCGCTCTTCAGGTAAAACTGTTCTCCTTCAAAGCGCATCCGGGCAGGATCGTCCAGATCCTTACCTGTCTGCAGGCAAAGGAGGATATCCTGCGCCGGGGCGTCAGCGCGAGAGACGTAGTGCACGTCATTGGTGGCCACGGTCCGAACGCCGAATTGCGTTGCCCACTTCAGCAGAACGGCGTTTAACCTTTGCTGGTCCGCGATCCCGTGGTTCTGCAGCTCAATGTAGTAGTCCTCGCCAAACAGGTCGAGATATTCTTCAAATGCGGTGCGGGCAGCCTCCTCTCCGCGAGTGAACAACGTCTGGGGCACCTCGCCCTGCAGGCAGCAGGTCGTCGCTACGAGTCCGTCTGCGTGCTTCCGGAGCAGCTCGCGGTCGATGCGGGGCTTGTAGTAGAATCCCTCCTGGAAAGAAAGCGAGGAAAGCTGTACCAGGTTGCGATAGCCGGTTTCATCCTTGGCCCAAAGCACCTGATGGTAGCGCGTGCGGTCCTTCCGATCGAGCCGGCTGCCGGGCGTGAGGTAGAATTCGCAGCCAATAACGGGCTGCAGACCAGCTTTCTTTGCGGTGGTAAAGAACTCGGGGACGCCAAACAGATTGCCGTGGTCACTGATGCCGATAGCCTTCATTTCAAGCTCGCTGGCACGCTTGACGAGCGCATCAATGCGGGCCGCACCGTCCAGCAGCGAATAGGATGTGTGGCAGTGAAGGTGGCAGAATTCGGACATGGTCCGCAGCGCGCGTGATTTCGTCTTTGCAAGCACCCGGGCCGCACGCCGGAATGCGCGAGGCGCCGCCATCGGGGCACCGGAATTTATGAAATGGCTACGCTCCCCGACACTCTTGGGCCTGCGGAAGCGCACCGGATCGGCCAAGTACGTATCCGGGTCCCGCCGGCTGTATCATGGTTGCCCGAATGTAATCCCAAACGCGCCGCACCACCAACTCTGTCAGGTCCAAGCCATATGCGCATCCCGAGGTCCAGCCCCACGCGCACCCGGTTTCCCGCCATTCTCATTCCATTCCTGCTATGGGCTGCTTCCTCTGGCAAGAGCCATGCCGGCGGATTGGCCTGGCAGGAAGCCTCGCAGATTGAATTATCCGAGCTGTATCGCGTAGGTGATGAAGCTGCAGGCGACACAGTACTCTTCGGAGGCATCGGCGGCATGGCGGTCAATTCAGCGGGTCAAATCCTCGTCGCTGACGACAGGTCCATGGATGTCAGGGTGTTTTCTGCGGACGGTGACCAGATAGGCCAGTTCGGTCGCCCTGGCGAAGGCCCCGGGGAATTCGAGGACATTTCCAGTGTAATGGTGGGCAGCAATGACTCCGTGTTTGTCTATGATTGGAGGCGCGCCAGGCTGTCCAGCTTTGAGCCAGAAACCTGGCGTGTCAGCGATAGCTATCGAATCGAGAGCCATGATTCGCTCGGGGATCCGCTTGACGTAATCGGGATATCGGAGGCCGGGCCCATTGCGCTCTTTGCCCCCGGCATCTCGCTGTCAAACGCAGGCCAGGACCGCTATGCCGTGGCAGCCCAGGTGAGGCGGGACGGCACGGTAATGCGGACTCTGGCAAGGCGCCTGCCGCATTTCGAATTGCGGATCTTTACGGACAGACCACCGGCGGGCCTGGCCGTGCGTAGCGTTCCTTTTGGACGCCAGTCCTTCTTTCGCTACAGCCGAAGCGGAAAGCTGTATTCCGGCTGGAACGAGACCATAGATCTCCTGGTGACATCGCTTCAAGGGGAGGTTCTGGGTCGCGTCCAGCGGAATCATAATCCTGTGCCGGTAACACGCGCGGAACGGGACGCCATTGTGCAGCCGGATGAATTCGACTCGATTCACCGCTTCAAGCCGGCTTACGGGTCAATAGCCGTGGATGACCGTGGGCAAGTATGGCTCAAGAGCATGAAGCGGCAGGATTCGACCGCCGAATGGCTGGTTCTGACCGAGACCGGGGATGTCGCAGGCCAAGCCACGCTGCCGGAGAGCGTCACGCTTGCCGTCATACGGCTGGCATCCGGGCGGGCGTACGGATATACGGGGGGCGAAGGGCAGGCGCCGATGCTGGTCGTGTATTCGGTGGAAATGTAAGGTGGCATTTCCGAGGCCGGGATCTGGCTCCGGGTCCCCCTTAGACGGGTTAGCGGGCCATGCCCTTGCTGACGGCATACTGACCGGGTCCTGCTATTTGGTGGCTGGGCGCTGCGGCGCAAGCTGGCGCAAAGGGCATGCGCCGGCATACAGGCGGCTACGGGCGGAGGCCGGATGGAAAAATCGTGTTCAGGCGCGGCCTCGGAGAGCAGCCATGCGTCTACCGCTGCAGATCGACCGGGACAGGCTCGATCCTGTAGGGACGAGCCTCGTCCATCGTGGATTCAAGACCGAAGAATGCGCCATCGCGAACGAACTCGATCTTCCTGGGCAGCTCCTGCCTGAAGACCAGGTCACCGACGAATGTATACACGCCAAGCATCCATTCATTGCGAACACGGGATTGTATGGCAACGTGGTCTTCAAGCAGAAACAGATTGAGGTGGAATTCGATGGCTGGAAGTACCTCGGCAACCTGGGCAAAGTCTGTCTCCTCCGCGTATGCGGAAATGTCGGCAGAATCATGCTCCAGCTCGAAGAACGATACAGCGTCGGAGCGCACGTTGTAGTTCCAGAGTCGGTGCGAATAGGGAAGAACAAAATAAATGCGCCCCTGCCGGCCGCGTATCTGCTTGAATCTGCCCGGCATCATTACCGGCATCGCCAGCATGTCCGCTTCAAGGTCTGCCTTGGACAGATCCAGCGGCACAAGGTCGCCGCCGCCATGCTGCGCAAAGGCAAGAGGCTCCTCCGGGTCGGTCGGAGCCGCATAACCTTCGTCGATGAAATACCAGGAACCGCCGGCCGTCGCCATGCCCGTGAGACCCGCGAGATCGGGCGAATTGACCTCACCCGTGCATTCCCCGCGTGAAATGGAGTAATGCACGACCCTGCCGAGCCGTCGGTCCAGCACAAACAGCGTATCACCCTCGGTGGCAAACGAAGTGATGTCCGTGTGCTGACAGGGCCCTGCACCGATGGAGCCGATCATTGCCACGCGCTCGTCGGAAACCAGCAGAAAGGCGGCCTCCCGGTTATCAATAGCCAGAGCGGAGTCCGGTCCAAGCGGCACGTATGCCACGATTTCCGCCATAGGGGGAGTGCCCGTATCAGAGATGAACTGGGCGGCAGAAGCCTGTGGAAGTGCGCAGGCTGCCATTATCACCGGCCACAGCAATCGGTACATGGTCTGGCGGCTATTGAGTGGAACGCGAAAATTATTCACGCTGCCCGGCGGTGGCCTGAGTTTCCGTTAGTCCGGTAGAGTCGTTGTCGTGTCATGCAAGCGGAGGTGGCTGGCGGTTAGCGCAAAGCGGGAGCCACCGATTGTCATGGTCCGGCAGCCGGGGAGAGCAGGGAGGCTCCGGATAGGGACTATGTCCGATGGCTACCCTCGGAACTGCGGCGGTTTTCTGCAGGGTATTTCGTTGTGCACATGCGCGTCAATAATCTTGCATTGGGCAAGATACAGAAGGGTCAAGTCCACCAAGTGTGGTCGACACATTCCGGACGGTGAACTGGAGGGGGTACTTGCCAGGGAAGCCGCCTTAAGAGCCATTCTTGCCATGCGCCGGCCATAAGAGAGGCGAGTCCGGATCGGGACGTGGCATTCGCGGCTCTTGCCGGGAAGAACGGAATGATGGGCACTCGCAAGCGGTTGATTCCGGCGCAAACCGCCCAATCGATCCCCAACGGAGGCTGCTCGGACGATGGTCTCTCACTGCTCCTCGCCGAAAAGACGGATTACCTCGGCAACGGTCATGTCGCCTACCTGCCGTACCAGCCCTGCTTCGCGCACCGAAGCGATCGCTGCCTCGAATCGGCGCTTTTCGCTTTCCGATAGATTGATGAACTGGACACCGGCTTCCTTCGCCATCCGCAAGCCGGTTGCGCTGGCGCGCGCGAATGCGTCGCCCCCCGCCCTGGAGAGAGAATCGTACGCAGTTTCGTCGATCCATCCCTGTTCCTCGGTAGAAAATGCCTCGTACACTCCTTGATTCATCAGCAAGGCGAACGGAAGTCCCGACCCCGGAAGCCAGGTGGTCAGGTAGGCTGCCGGCTCATGAAGCTGGTATGCCGCGATTCCCGAAGGAGAGATCGCCACACCGTCGATGACTCCCGTGGCCAGGCTCTGGTGGACAACCGTAGCCGATTGCATAATGGCACTGGCGCCGAGTGCCTCTATGAACGGAATGGCACTTCGCGTTGCGACCCGGATCTTGAGCCCGCGCATGTCCTCAAGCGAACGTACGGGTGTATCGCGGGTGAGCAGCACCGGGGCGCTGGTGGCCCACAGGCCCAGAACCTTTGCATCGTATTCTGACTCCAGGACCGACCTGGCGCGCAACAGGGATTCGGTACACTCCACCGCGGTCTTGCAGACACCGGGGAATGCGATTAGGTCAGTCCTTGAAAAGAGGTCAGCGTTATAGGAGGGAATGACAAGGGCGATATCGGCTACGCCGTTGCGCAGAATCGAGTACTGGGCCGGTGCCGACGAATTAAGCGCCCCCGCCGGGAACTGCCTGACGGCCAGTGTGCCATCAGAAACCTCTGCGAGTCGCTGGGACAGGGGTGTGAATACGGCATCGACCAGGACGTGATGTGCCGTCAGGAAATGTGCAAGTGACAGTTCCCTGGTATGGGATGTGTCTCCGCACCCGCACATGAATAGCGCTCCGGCCGCCAGCGCGACGATTCGTCCCGTCGTCAACACTTCAGGACCCGCTACCGGGAGCGGTAAGAGCACCGATGGTCAGCAAGCCCATGTCATGAAACGCCTTGTGAAAGAGCGAGGAGGCGGATTGCCCGGGCAGCCGTATGGAGAACTCCTGCTGCGCCCGTGTCGCTTTGATATTCTACCGGAGTCCGGCCGGCCGGTCCTGAAGATGCAGCTAGTGGCAAGGTCGCGTTCATCAAGAATTCCAGCGCGACGTCGCGGCCCCCGCACGCCCTCAATACCTCCGGGCCGCTGTAGGCGGTAACGCATCTTTGGACGCCCTGATCCGACCCGGTTGGGCGCCCCGGGCTCGTTCCTCAGCCTGCTCTTCACTTCCGGGTCGCAGCCCCGAATGGTTGCAGTGCCGCCGAGCTTCCGATGACCAACCGGACGCGCAGCCTATTGTCTGCCCCTGAACTAAGCAATGCACACAGCAACTCGGTGCGGTGGCAATAGCAGTGCCTGTGCGCAGACGGCGATGATGATCGCCAAGCAGCCGTATGCCAGATCAATTGTGGCGCAGATTGACTCCTTTCACCTGTCCCGCATGATTGCGGAATCGCCATAGACTCAATCTGGAGGCACGCACTGCCCCGACCACGAATCATTCGGCGTCGCCCGCCCGGCTGGCACGCTGGCATCTGCACCGCTTCTTGTGGTGGGGTGGCTGGGCCGCATGCCCGCCCGGACCGGGTGCGAGCGTAGCGCAAGTCCAGGCGTCAGGTTCCTGGCCCAGTGTCTCGCCTACGCTGTGCAATGAGCGCAACTGCGCCCCGCCCCGGACCGACACTCAGCCGTACATGGCATTGGGAATCAAGGTGGCAAGGCGCGGCACCACGGCGGTCAGAACAAGCGCCGCCAGCATCGCAAGCCAGAAGGGGATTATGCCGCGAAACATCGTATTCACCGGCACGTCGGGAGCCACACCCTTCACTACGAAGATGTTCAGTCCGACTGGGGGCGAGATCAGGCCCATTTCGAGTGTGATGACAATCAATATGCCGAACCAGATCATATCGACTCCCAGGGATTCAAGGATCGGCTGAACCAGGGGTACGGTGAGCACCAGCATCGCAAACCCGTCGAGAAACGTGCCCAGCACAATGAACACGGACAGGACGAGCGCGACCAGCTGAGCGCCCGACAGGCCCTGTTCGCTTACCCACTCGGACAGGACGAACGCGATTCCGGTCAGTCCGAGGAAGACCTTGAAAACAAACGCACCGAGCAGCACCAGAAAGGCGGTACCGCTCGCCCTT
Source organism: Rhodothermales bacterium (assembly GCA_965207385.1). Lineage (GTDB taxonomy): Bacteria > Bacteroidota > Rhodothermia > Rhodothermales > Bin80 > CAZXEU01. The sequence goes on along the minus strand of CBDBLZ010000021.1, from coordinate 177,653 downwards.
AGCGTCGCACTGACCACCTCCGCAATGCTCTTCCTGTTCAACGCGCGCCGTGCGAAAGCCATGACCAGCGTCAAGAACGCCCCCACTCCGGCCGCCTCTACGGCGGAGAATACCCCCGCGTAGATGCCGCCGATGGTCACGACGACTATGCCGAGGATCCATGTCGCACTCGCGGCGGTCCTGAAGCGTTCCCGCCATGGAATGACCGCCTGGACGTAGGGAGCCTTTTGCGGGTCGCGCCGGACGACGATCCAGACCGCGAGAACAAACAGGGCGGTGAGTAGAACTCCGGGAATCACCCCGGCCATGAACAGGCGTCCGATGCTCTCTTCCGTGATGATCCCGTAGATGACCAGCCCCGCCGATGGCGGAATCAGTATGCCGAGCGTCCCGCCAGCGGCAACAGCCCCGGTTGCCAGGGAGTCATCGTACTTGTACCGCCGCATCTCGGGAAGTGCCACGCGCCCCATCGTCAGCGCAGCTGCCAGCGAGGAGCCCGAAAGAGCTGCGAATCCGGCACACGCGACAATCGAGGCGGACGCGAGGCTTCCGCGAATGCGCCCGAGCCAGCTGTGCGCAGCGCGGTAGAGATCCTGGCTCATGCCCGAGACGACCGCCAGATTGCCCATCAGAATGAACAGCGGGATAATGGTGAGCGGGTATCGCGAAGCTACGGCGAATATCTCCCCGGCCACGACAGGCACGGTGGCGGCAGGGCGGATCAGGGCTACTCCTGCAGCACCTACGGCCAGCATCGCCAGTCCTGCAGGTACGCGGACAAGCAGCAGAACGAGCAGGGCGAGGAAGGCCAAAAGGGCGATTCCCGTTCCGTCAATCATTCGATCGGCTCGTTGGGGTCCTCGCCGTTCCACACAGCAAGTCCCAACAGCAACTGGGATACCAGTAGCAGTCCGTAGACGGCCAGCGATGCCCCCAGCACATAGTAAAACGGTCTGTGCGGGATCGAAACGCTGCTGGTCACGGCACCGCAGGCAAGGCCGCAACTGCCATGAATGAAAAGGGCGACCGCAGCCATCGCGGTTACCACGACGCCGAGAAGACGAGCAACCGTGTCCGTAATTCTGGTTACGTACCGGCCCCAAAGGCGTGCAATCAGATTTACGCAGACGTGAGAGCCCTCGCCGGCGCCGTATGAAATCGCCGCTGCTACAACGACCGTAAGCGACATCGTGGAAAGGTCCTCTGTCCAGAGAAGTGAATCATTCAGGACGTAACGCCAGAAGACCTCGGCCACGGTGACTCCCAGCAGTACCAAGAGCGCAATACCTCCCAAGACCGCGGACGATGCGGTCAATCGGCGGCAATTCGACTCGAATCGCGTGAAGCGCTGTAAGTTGTTTTCGAAGACGGTCATGTTTACTCTTGCGCCACGCCGATCCGGCTGTCCCGCAAACCCCGCGTAATCACGAAGACGCGGCAGGGCAAGGCGGGGGCGAACGCCGTCCGGAATCCGGGCTTTCCATCGCAGCCAGCCAGAGCATGGAACATGGCGATGAACGCAGGACCAAGACGTTCAGAGCGGCAAGCTGCAGATCGCGGCCGAGTGGCAGCCGCACAAAGAGCCGGTCTTCAGCGTTTCGAAGCGTAGCTGCTGGTCGGAGCCGAACAGCGAGCGCTTTAATGGGGTTCCCCTGCTTTTGGCTGACGCGCACGTCCGGGCATCAGGATGCTGGCGGATCCGAGGCGAATCCGCCGGTATATGAGCCGCCAAAGTCACAATGGCTGAGGTGAACCGCTGCGCCACACTGGCCCCCCCGGATGCAGCAACGGCTGGACGCCTGAATCACAACTACAGGGGTGTCCGGGCAGCACCGTGCGGAAACGGGATTCTGTCCTGGCAGGAGCCCATGCTTCCGCCACCGAACAAATCCCCCGCTCATTATATTTGCTTTGACACCACGGTGGCGAGCTCCAGATCCGGGTGCGATTCCGCAGCCGGTGAGGAGCGCCGAGTACGCCTGTTCCAAACTTGTTCAGGGAGGAGTTCATGAGGGGTTGTCTGCGCGTCCTGGCGCTTGGCTTGCTTTCGTTGCCGGGACTTGGCTCGGCGCAGTCGGTTATTTCCGGTCGCGTCACGGACAACCTAGGCAGGGCATTGTCCGGTGCCAATGTATCGGTTGAATCGCTCGTTATTGGCGCCTCCACTAATCTGGAGGGGAATTACACGTTTCAGATACCGGCAGACCACGCAGGCCGGACATTGACGCTGACTGTCCGCTACGTCGGTTACACGGGGCAATCCCGCGAAATAATAGTGGCGGAGGGGGAGATGACCGAGGACTTTGTGCTGACTATTGACCCGCTGAAGCTTGATGAACTGGTAGTGACGGCCAGGAACAGGGAGGAGCTCCTCCAGGGCGTCCCGGTGGCGGTTTCGGCCTTCTCCGGCCGGGACCTGGATTACAGGCAGATCGGGACGACCGACCAGCTCGGCTACATCACGCCAAATGTCACCTTCAACCATTCCGGTGCTTTGGCGGGAACGAAGTCTGCCGCACAGGTCTACATCCGGGGTGTGGGGCAGCGCGACTACCTGCCGGTAACGGATCCCGGAGTTGCGGTCTACGTCGACGGAATATACGTGCCGCGCACGGTGGGGATGGTACTGGACCTCATGGACGTGGAGCGCGTCGAGGTCTTGCGTGGACCACAGGGCACGCTCTTCGGGCGTAACGCGGTAGGCGGAGCCATATCCGTGCATTCCCGGAGGCCGGATGCCCAGGCGAGCAGGATCATACGGGCACGCTTTGGCGACGACCGCATGGCCAACCTGACCGCGTCGGCAAACGGGGCCTTGGGCAAGGGGCTGTTCGGGGGCGTGGCGCTGGCCCTCCGCAAGCGCAACGGGTACGTAATGCGCATCCACGACGGCCTCGACATGGGTGACGACAACGGACTGGCAGCCCGCAGCACACTCGTTTGGCGGCCTCTGGAGACTCTTGAAGTCTTCGCGACGGCAGATTATTCCCGCAGACGGGAGAACGGAGCGCCAACTGTCAACGGGGGCCTCAATGACAAGCAGGCGCTGGCAACGTTCGGCAATGCCGCGCTGCCCGGCTGCGCCGCAATCAGGGTCAATCCCAAATTTCCCGAGAGCGGGCCGCCTACGTTCCCGCCCCCGGGGCAGGGTGCTGGAGGTGCCGCGGGCTGCTATGGGCCGGACAGCTTCGCTGGAGAGTACATCTCGGAAGGCACCTTCCCGGTGTTTTCCGATGTTGACTCGTGGGGAGCCAGCGCCACGGCCTCCTGGCTACTCGGCGAAAGCGTCATGCTCCGGTCCCTTACCGGCTACCGGGGACTGGACATGCTTGTGTCGCGCGATGCGGACAACACGCCTGCAAATGTCTTGCAGAACGAGAACGCGGTTGAATCCGATCAACTCAGCCAGGAATTGCAGCTTAGCGGTGTCGGCCTGGCCGAGCGCATGCACTGGCAAACAGGCGTTTACCTCGTCCGCGAGCTGGGGTTTTCGCGTACCGCACTGACGCTGCCGACCGGATCCTTCGACAGCAATTGGGATCTGGACTTTTCTTCGATGGCCGGCTTCGCCCAGGCCACCGCCGATTTGACGGCGGCGATTTCACTGACGGCTGGCGCGCGTTATACGAGGGACCGGAAGACCGTGACGCCGGATGTCTACGCGCGCGGCGACGCCTCGCACGGAAGAAGAAGCATCCATGAGCCCACGTGGCCACTGGCCGCAGGGATCTACCGGGCAGCCACCGGGCCCATGAAGCCCGGGGACCGCATTCTCCCCAACAAGGCCTTTACCAGGGAGTTTGATGCACTTACCGCAATGGCCAACCTCGCATACCGGCTGGGCGAAAACGCGATGGCCTATTTCGGAGTCGCCCAGGGCTACAAGAGCGGTGGCTTTGACGCTCGGGTCCCGACTCCCCCGCCGGGCTATGAAGCGAATTCACCGGATGCCGCCCCGTCTGACTACGAACCCGAAACGGTAACCAGTTACGAAATCGGTCTCAAGTCCAACACAAGAGATGGTCGCCTCAAGCTGAATCTGGCCCTATTCCGTGCAGACTACGAGGATTTGCAGGTCATAATCCGCCAGTCGATCAATCCCATTACCGTAAACGGCGGATCGGCCGATCTGCAAGGTGCAGAACTGGAGGCGGCGTGGATACCGGCTGGCGGCTGGGACATAGTGGCCAGCGTTGGAGCATTGAGCGCCGAGTACGCAAGCCTGAGCGCCACCGTGCTTGAGAGCAATACCCCGGTTTTGCCAGGCCACAAGCTGGCCAAGACGCCCCGATTCAACCATTCACTCGGGATTGGCAAGACCATACGGGTCCGCGGTTTGCCCATTACCCCGCGGATTGACTGGTCCTACACCGCGTCGCAGTATCACGATACGGTCAATACACCCCAACTTTTTCAGGAAGGATACCACCTGCTCCATGCTTCTGTCAGTTTGGCGACTGCGGATGGCAAGTGGGAGGTTCTATCAGCGTTCCGCAATCTGACGGACGAGCGCTATCTCCTGACGGGGACGTCCGCCTGGGGAACGGCTGCTGCCTACATCGAGCAGGTATACGGGAGACCGTTCGAGTGGTCAGTTTCGGTGAGGAGAAGCTGGTGACCGGGAGCATGGCAGCATTTCTCGCATCTTGGCTCCAGTTGCAGGCAAACGAGCGGCAATGATCGGCACGATGATTTGACTTTCGTGGCGGGGCTTGCGGTCATGACGGTGCCTCATGGAAGCAATTGGCGAGAAGCCGGATCTGCAGGACCATAATGAAGCGTACAGCGGATCAGGCCGAAAGCATGGTAGACATGATCGAGCGGTTGAGAACGATGACCACGCGGCTATGGTTAAGGCCACGGCCCGGGAGAGAGCAGACGAACAGAAGAGTGTGTGATTCGCGGAACCATCCGCCACGCAATAAGGCCCGGGACACTTTCCATCGGCAGGGAGCCCGCCGATGCCGGTAAGTAGAGCGACTCACCGTAGCAAGAGCGTGCAAAGTTGACGTCACCGCTTCGAAATCTTGCCGCGGAACTCCGCGCAGACACCTTCTCGATCAGGGCAGTTCCGGCTCTGGCAGCAGGTCTCACGTCCGGCCTTACTCTGCTGGTCGTCCAGCTCACCTACGGCAGCTTCATTTTCTCGGGGCCGCTGGCTCCGTATTCCACGCAAGGTGTCGGCCTGATACTCTTTGGCAACTTTGTCGCCTGCTTCATTATTGCTCTCGCAGGAGGCTTTCGCGGGGCTATTTCGGGTCTGCCTCCCGCGCTGGTGATCGTGATGGCTCAGATCGGCATTACGACAGTTGCCGCGGGCGAGGCGCTATTCATCACCACCGTCGTGGCATTCATGATCGGCGCAATCGCCACGGGCCTGTGCTTTCTCCTGATCGGCAAATACCAGCTCGCCAATCTTGTGCGCTTCGTCCCCTACTCGGTCGCAGGCGGATTCGTGGCTGGAATCGGGGCAGCAGTGTGCCTGGCCGGCATGTCCATGATGGGAGTGGATACGGACTGGCGAGCGATCCCGGCACTCGTGGAACCGTCGGTGCTCTGGAAGTGGAGCCCGGGTGCGGCGTTTGGGATTGCCCTTTACTTCGCGTCCAAGCGGTGGGGCCATCCTCTCATCCTGCCTGCCAGCGTAGCCCTTGCCGTCGGCGCATACCATGTCGTTCGCATTGTATTCGATATATCCGCAGAAGAGGCGAGGATGGCGGGTGCCGCACTGGCAAGCACATCGGAAGGCAGCCTGTGGCCGGCCTTTCAATTCGCAGACCTGGCTCTTGTGGACTGGACTGCGATAGCCTTGCAGATCCCGATCCTGCTGACGCTAGTGCTGCTCGCGCTGGTTGTCGTGATCATGAGTCTGGCTGGTCTCGAAATGGCCGCAAGTCAGGAATTGGACTGGGACCGTGAGTTCAGGGCGACGGGGCTCGCGAGCGTGGTTGCGGGCGTCGGAGGCGGCATGGCAGCGAGCATTATTGTACCCGCATCACTGCGCAGCAAGCTCTTCCGTGCCACCACCCGCCTCACCGGCATGGTCGCTGCTCTCATCATCCTGGCGGCATTGTTTCTGGGCGACAAAATGCTGCAGCTGGTCCCGGCGCCGCTCATGGGAGGCCTCCTGTTTTTCGCCGGTCTCGGCATGCTGGACGAAGGACTTGTCAGAAGCCGGAAGCAACTTCCCTGGTCGGAGTACGGCATAATTGTGCTCATAATGGTCGTCATGCTGGTCTTCGGGTTGCTCGAAGGCGTGGCGGCGGGGATGGTTGCCACCCTGGTATTCTTCTCCGTGCGCCTGAGCCGCGTGGACCCAATCAAGTCGCGCTTCACGGCGCGCGAGTGCCAGAGTACCAGGGCGCGTTCGGTGCCGGAACGCGCCATCCTAATGGAGGAAGGCGAGCGGGTACTGGCATGCCGGCTGCGCGGCTATATCTTTTTCGGCAGTGTATACTCTCTGGCCGGCCATCTCAGGAAATCCCTGAGCGGGGACCCGCGACCTGCCTGCCTGCTGCTGGATTTCGCGGACGTCTCGGGCTTCGATTTCTCGGCGGTGAAAGTCCTGGCGAGGTTTCTGCGGTCGGCGAACGCAGCTGGCGTGCCAACGGTCCTGAGCGCGTCGCCGGAGCAGCTGAGGACTGGTTTGGAGCGCAACCTTTCTCCGTCAGAGTTGGCAGTAGTGCATTTCGAACCGAATTCAGACCGCGCATTGGAGCGCTGCGAGGATATTGCAATAAACGAGTGGAAGGTAAATGCGCGCACGGTTGACGAGCAGCGGGCATCGCTGTTCGAACGTGCCGCCGAAGACCTGGAGCGGCATTTTGAGCGGCAGATACGTTTCGAGGACCTGTTGGAAGAGTTACGAGGCTGGTTGAACCCACGCCAGTACGCCGCCGGGGCAATCCTTGCGGGGCCGGGTGCTCCGGGCGATGGCTTGCAATTGCTGACGTCCGGTCGCGCTTCCGCCTATGAAGCCGCGGGTGCGCGTGTCGGTCAGCTCAGGCCCGGAGACGCGATCTGGCCGGTCGCCGATTTCGGCGAAAGGACCCATACGGTTAGCGCGGATGTGTCGTGCGAGACGATGGTGCTGACGCACGCCGCCCGACGCTGGCTGGAGGAGCACGAAGGGCGGCTTGCCTTGAAGCTGTACCAATACCTGCTCGCCGGACGCTTCGAGGCCGAGCCGGAAGCCTCCCTGCCCGGGCCCGGCTCCCAATCGGATTCCCCCTCATAGGTGCGAGAGCTGCCCGGCGAAGGTCACAGCGGCTCGGGATTCTGAGGTCTACTTGCGGATCGTCGCCCAAATGCCATGAGCCAAGCCCTGCACCCGGAGCATTGACGAAGAAGCACATTGAGGGATAGGTTCTGCTCAGCACGCGGCCAAGCCCCGGCATGTAACCGGATCCGAGCCTGCTTCCTTGGCGCGGGTTGTCCGGCGAATCAGTGGCAGATTGTGAGCGACCCGAACAAGCAGATGGAACTCGGCCGGCGTGGTGCCAGCATCGTAGAATGTGACCAGATAGCAGCCTAGCTCCGGGCCGCCTACGAGAGGGTGTGTCGCTGCGCCGCAAGTCACCCATACCCGCGCCGGGCTCCTGCGCTTTTCTGCAGAAGCAATGTCTTCTCGTGCAGGCATTGCTGTTTCGAATCCTGTTCCAGGGAACGCAGCCGCGGGTTAGGCCAGTACTTCGCAGCTGGCCGATGACGGCCGATGCGCGCATTCGCCATTCTGCCTCCGCCACATGCTGAGACTGCTCGGCTACGCGTCGGACGCATGCACTGATTTTGCTCCGCTCGCGATCAGGGGCTCAATCCTGACGCCATGTGCGCACTTGCTTGCCAGGGCGTACCTTGTGGTGCTGGCAAGACTACGCATAAGCAGTGCTGCAGTATCGGTGGCAGTGGTCGGTTCTCGTACTTTGCATCGCTTGCGCATGCGCGGGCCCCAGGGAATCCGCGAATGCGCCTGAGCGGAGGAGTCCTCCTCCGCCACCCGGTCTGGCCGCGGCCACGGACGAAGTGCGAAGCATTCAGCTCTACGGAGCACGGGAACAGGACCTGCCGATTCTGAGCCTGGTGCGAGGCGGCACGCTCACGCTGGAATTCGACCTTCTTGATACAAGTCCGCGCGCACTTTCCATCTACTTCTACCATGCGGATCGGTCGTGGCGTCGTGATCTGACGGCCAGCGAATACCTTTCTGCGTTTCACCGGGACGATCTTTTCAACTACCGCCTGTCCCGAAGCACGCAGATAGGCTATACGCACTACGAGTACTCCTTTCCCAACAGCAGCATCGGATTTCGCCTTAGCGGCAACTATATCCTGCGCGTAACGGAGCAGGGCAGGGAGGAAGCCGTGCTCTTCGAGCGACCGTTTTTCGTCACCGAGGGCGCCGCATCGCTGCGATTCGGCCTTGACCGCCTGCTTATGGGACGCCAGGTACTGCCCACGATTCAGCCCATCGTACAATTCACGCCGCCTGCGGATCTTCCGGGTACTGTATTTGACTACGTGGTTTGCTTTGCCCGCAACGGCAGGTTTGAGCAGCCGCGATGCACCGACAGGCCGTCGCTGACCGAACAGCCGGATTTGCTGTTCTATCTGGAGCCGGAAAGCTCCTTCGCGCCACAGGAAGGGGATTACTACATCGACCTGCGGGACTATTCCATTGGGGGAGCCATCGAGCGGATAGACCACGCGGCTTCTCCCATCGCCATTTCACTCGTGCCGGACTACGCAAGATTTCCGGCTGGCGGCCTGACTCCACTTCTGGCGGGCCAACCCATTATGGGCCGGGCAGACCGATACGTGGGCGAGGCCGACGTGCAGGGCGAATACGCGGATGTCCTGTTTCGTTACGTGCCGCCGGACGAGGTGCCGCTCTCGGGCGGTATCTTTCTTGTCGGGAGCTTCAACGGCTGGGACCTGGATCTTGCCAACGAGCTTCGATGGAACGCAGACGAGAAGTGGTACGAGCATACCATCCTCCTTAAGCAGGGCGAGTACGATTACCGGTACACTTCTCCGGTAGCACAGGTGCGGCGCGCCATTTCCAGCCGGGCATTCCGGCCGGACAACCTGTTTACGGCGCTCGTCTACTATACGGACAGAACTCTCAGCACGGACAGGCTGCTCGGCTTCCGCCACCTGCAATCGCAGTAGGATGAATTGGCAGGTCAGCCTGCCCGCAACGTATCTTCCGCCAACTCAATACCGATTCGTAACCATGCAGTACCTTCGCAGTTTTCTCTTGCTGGCCCTTCTTATTGCAGCCGGCTGTACAGGAGCCAAGGAGGCAGCCGAGACGGCGCCCGCCGGCGGAGAGTCGGAGGAAGAAAGCAAGGCAGAGGATGACATGAAGGCTTACGGGGATGTCATCACCGACGAAGCCAAGACCGATTCCGGGCTTTTTGTCATACACCGTATCGACGAAAAGCTCTTCTACGAGATTCCGCAGGAGCTCTTGGAAGCTGAAATGCTGCTGGTTACCCGCACGGCAGCCACGGCGAACAATATCGGCTACGGGGGCATGAAGGCCAACACGCAGGTGCTCAGGTGGCAGCGCAGGAACGATGACATACTGCTGCGCATCGTCAGCCACGAGAACGTGGCGGACGAAGACCAGCCCATCTACCAGGCTGTGAAGAATTCCAATTTCGAACCCATCCTCAGTTCCTTCGAAATTGAGGCGCTTAGTGAAGACTCCTCCGCCGTTGTTATCGACGTAACGGGGTTATTTACGGAGGACATAAGACCGCTCGGTCTGCAAAAATTCCGGCGTGACAGCTACAGGGTACGGCGGCTGGATGGTGACCGCACTTTCATTACTTCCGCGCGGAGCTTTCCGCGCAATATCGAAGTGCGGCATGTATTGAGCTACGAGGCGACGGAGCCCCCGAGCAACAGCTCGAGCGAGACCATTTCGGTCGAGATGAACCAGTCGATGATCCTGCTTCCGGAGGATCTGATGCGGCCGCGCCTGTGTGACGAGAGAGTTGGTTTCTTCAGCGTGACCATGACCGATTATGGCCGCGACGCACAGAAGGCGGAAGAGAGATGCTACGTTACCCGCTGGCGCCTGGAGCCGTCCGATCCCGAGGCGTACGCCCGAGGCGAGCTGGTAGAGCCCGTAAAGCCGATCGTGTACTACATCGACCCGGCCACGCCGATGAAGTGGCGGCCGTATCTGAAACAGGGCGTGGAAGACTGGAATGCCGCGTTTGAGAAAGCGGGATTCAAGAATGCCATTATGGCCAAGGATCCGCCCTCGCCAGAGGAGGACCCGGAATTCAGTCCCGAAGACGTGCGCTACAGCGTAATCCGCTACTTCTCGTCAGACGTCCAGAATGCGTTTGGCCCGCATGTACATGATCCGCGGACCGGAGAGATCCTGGAAAGCGATATCGGCTGGTACCACAATGTCATGAACCTGCTGCGCAACTGGTTCTTCGTGCAGACTGCAGCCGTGAATCCGGAAGCGCGGGGTGTCAAGTTCAGGGACGAAATCATGGGGCGACTGGTGCGGTTCGTGTCTGCACACGAGGTGGGGCACACGCTGGGCCTACCGCACAACTGGGGATCAAGCTATGCCTATCCGGTGGATTCTCTCCGCTCGGCCGCGTTCACGGACGCGCACGGCACGGCACCGTCCATCATGGACTACGCTCGCTTCAATTACGTGGCGCAGCCTGGTGACGGTGTGACCAATCTCATGCCGGACGTAGGCATCTATGACAAGTGGTCGGTGAAGTGGGGCTATTCCGTGCTGCCCGATGCGGCCTCTCCGGACGATGAGCGTGCCGAATTGAATGAGTGGGTCGTAGAGCGTGCGGGTGATCCTCTCTACTTCTACGGTCGGCAGGGTCCTGCTTTCGATCCCCGGTCCCAGAGCGAGGACCTGGGTGATGACGCCGTCATGGCAAGCGACTACGGCGTGTCCAATCTCCAGATTATCCTGGACAGCCTGGTGGTCTGGACCGGGGAAGACGCCAAGAATTACGATGACCTTGAAGAGCTCTATGGTCAGGTGAATTCGCAGTGGTACCGCTACGTCGGCCATGTGGCCCGCAACGTGGGCAGCTACTACGAGAACTTCAAAACCTACGATCAGGACGGCCTTGTGTATGACCTTATACCCGTCGAGCGACAGCGCGCAGCCATGGACTGGCTCGACCGCCAGGTGTTTACGACGCCCGACTGGCTGCTGAACAACGAGGTGCTGCGGCGCATCGAAGGGGTCGGGGCCATGGACCGAATGCGCAGGTACCAGTCCGCGGCCGTGAGCTTGCTGCTGGACCCGCAGCGGCTTGGCCGCATGATGGAGGCAGAAGCCGTCGCGGATGGAGAAGTCTACACCATGTCCGAGATGCTGAGCGATCTGCGCTCCAGCATCTGGGCGGAGCTCTCTTCGGCCTCCGCTATTGGACCGTTCCGGCGAAACCTGCAGCGCGCCCACCTGGAGAGGCTCGAATGGCTCATGACGGAGGAGCCGCCGACGGTGCCTTCCGTCCTTTCGCAGTTCGGCTTTGCCAACATAGATGTCAGCCAGTCCGACATACGCGCCTACGTTCGGGGAGAGCTTGAATCGCTTCAAAGCGGTGCACGACGCGCAGCTGCCCGGACCGGCGATCGCATAACCCGCCTGCATCTTGAGGACATCGAGGCGCGGATAGAGGACATTCTGGAAGTCGAGTAATTTCGCCAGTGTAGCGATCCCGGAACGGGAATTCCTGCCGGTCGATGGCGTGGCGGCCCGGCCCAGGCTGCGAATGCGGGAGATGTGGCCCGCGCGCAGCGGGGCCAGGCACTTGTGTCCGACAGTGACTACCGATCTATCGGGCCGCGCCTTCGAATAGTCACGAGAGAGGTCCGTGCTTGGCAGCCATCGCATGCGCGTTTGTCTGCAGTGCTGCGCGGCGGCCGTCTGGAGCGATGGACGCGGCTGCCAATCGCAATCCGTGGACGGAAGAATCGGCGCTGCCGGGTGCAGCCATACGCCGCGCGGGCAGACTCGGGGGACTTAGCGCGAATCCGTCCTGAGGCATAGCCCTACTCTTGCCTGTATCCCAGCTGTCCAGGGCTGATTGCCGGATGCGGCCTCGCATCCGGGATGCACGGGGCCATGCGGACCGCCGGAGCTGCGCCGCCAGACAGAGCCGCCCATTCATTCCGGGACGACAGTACGCCACGTGGGCTACGGCTCGGTTTGCATATCGCCATGAGCCCGGGCTCGCCTGCCCTATCGTACCACGCCCCACTCACGGGACGCTGTCCCGTCGCCACTAGCGTGCCAGTATCAGCGTCTTGCGAAGACTTTCATCTTCTGTAACGAGGCGGCAAAAATAGATGCCGCTTGCGGCAGCATCTCCCGATGCCGTTCGGCCGTTCCACCGAACGAGATGTGGGCCCGCCGGATGGAGCCCGCTGCGAAGCGAGGCAATGTGTCGTCCGAGAATATCGACGATCTCAACAAGGACAGGCTTGGGCTCTGCCACGGAGTAGGCAATCTGGAACCGCCCATGCGAAGGATTGGGATAGACGGTGCCTAGCACCGTGGCTGCCAGGACTTCAGGCCGTGTCAGGCTGGTTACGACATCGGGCAGGATGGCATCGCCGGATGTTTCGTAAGCAACAAGCGAGAATCCTTCTTCGGGCGACTGACCGCGTCCGCTGGCAACGAACACGAGCGTTTGCCTGGCAAATCCCCCGAGCTGAAAATAGAAATGGCCTATCGTATGCACGTTGTCGGCAGAGGTCACATCGAATATATAGCCGCCAGGTTCGACTCCGCGATAGACGCCAGAACGGGCATAGACCAGATTATTGTACACCAGGTCCGTTACAACATTGCCCCTTGAGGGATCACGCAGGCGGATGTCGATCGGACCCGTGTCAAAGGCAGCGTGAATGACGAAGAACTCGACCCTGTTTGTTGGCGACGTAGCGCGGACATTCTGCCTCAAACCCATTTCCACGTCGCGCCCTGTGCCTAGGGATACCAATACGTAGTGCTCTCCGGCGTTTACGGAGACCTCAAGGCGTGACAGGCGGTCAATTTCCCCGTGGTGCGAAAGCGTCAGGCTTCTCGCACCGTGCGGAAGCGCTTCAAATGCGCTGGCACCGCCGTATGCCACATCGGAAGCAAGCAGTCTCCCGTCGGCGCGAACGTCCACAGGTCCAACGTTAGTGGCCGCATGAATGAACTGTACATATCCGAATGGGTCCGTAGGCTGGCCAGAACTCGAGAGCGCGAGAAATAGAAATGAGGCAGCAAAGGTGCAAGCTAGACCGGCTGAGCGAGCCATGTGTCATGAAAGAAAGCGAATGTAAGCGGGGCCCAGATTGGAGGCTTTACCGCACGAATGACGAGCCGGCGTTAAGGTACGGTTAATTCACAATTACGGAAGCGCTTGCAACGAAAAGTTACGGGCACAACTTCGTAGAATCCGCCGGTCCAAAATACTGGACCCTTTGTAGAACAAACAAATAGCAGCATGATTGCCAAGAAGCTCAGCCCAAAGGGGCGGTCCGTGCGCGTGACTTTTGACTTGCCGGCGGACCTTGCCCACACTGCCGCTACCGTAGTAGGTTCATTCAACGACTGGGACGCCGCGCGTCACCCCATGAAACTGGACTCTGCACGGGGCGTGTGGACCAGGAGCATATCGTTCAAGCCCGGGGCCAGGGTGGAATTCCGGTATCTCGTTGATGGCCACCGCTGGCGCAATGACGAGGACGCTGACAGTTATGTAGGCACACCGTTCTTCAGCGAGAACAGCGTCCTGGAGCTGTAATCGGCTAACCGAAGAGCAGCAGGACTACATAGACCGCGGCAAACATTGCGAAGATGTCGGCGATAAGGCCTGCCGGCAGCGCGTGCCGCGTCTTCCGGACGTTGATGGCGCCGAAATAGACCGCGATGACGTAGAACGTCGTTTCGGTAGAGCCGAACATGGTCGCGGCCATCTTTACCAGGATGGAGTCCTCTCCGTATTGTCCGATCATGTCCAGCACAATGGCGGCGGACCCCGAGCCCGTCAGGGGACGGACCAGCGCCATGGGAATGACCTCGGCCGGCACATGCACTAGTGCCAGCACGGGACGCAGGCCTTGCATAAGGAAATCCAGCGCGCCGCTTGCCCGGAACATGGCAATGGCGAACAGGATGGCTACGAGGTAGGGGATGATCATGACCGCGACCGAGAAGCCTTCCTTGGCACCCTCGACGAAGACTTCGTAGACCGGCACCTTCTTCAGCATGCCGTACAGGGGGAACCCAACGATAATACACGGCAGAACGAAGGCCGATGCGTAATCGATTAGCAGTCGAACAAGGTCCATGTCTAGCGCTGAATCGAGGGGTCTGAACTGCGGTATCTTCTGAGCCGTCCCAGCAGCTTGGTCGCTGCGATGGCTACCGCCAGGGAGAGACCGGTAGTGATGATAATGGAGAAAAAGAGCTGGTTGACGTGCATGCCCATGATGGCCACCAGAAGTACAGGCGGCACAATCTGCACGCTCGCCGTATTCATGGCCAGGAGCATGACCATCGGGTTGGTAGCCGTATCTCCGCTTGGATTGAGCGTCTGAAGCTCCTGCATGGCCTTTATGCCCAGGGGTGTGGCGGCATTGCCGAGCCCTAGCATGTTCGCCGTAAGATTGAGCACTATCAGGCCCATGGCAGGATGGCCCTCCGGCACTTCAGGAAACAGCGGCCGCAGCAGCGGCTGAGTAAGGCGCACCAGGCCGTATAGGATTCCCGCCGCCTCCGCAATCTTGAGCAGTCCCAGCCACAGTGCCAGGCCGCCTATAAGTCCGAGCGCAATGGTGACCGCTGTCTCGGCAAAGTCAATCGCTGCTGCTGCAATGGCGGACAGCTTGACCCAGCGGACGGGCTCAAAGCGTACCGTGGCCATCCAGGTGAGAGCACCAGCCTCGGGCGGCGCACCTTCCACCGTGCCTCCCAGGTCTTCGGACCGCTGTGAGGTCATGCTGCGGATCGTGGCAAGCGGCGCGGGAAGTGCCTCCCCGTCGGCGAAGCGCAGTTGCCGGCCCCGGTCCGTCTGGATCAGCACTCCCGCGTAACGGTCTGCGGGAGCCTCCGGCGTAGCATAGAAATCGCGGTAAGCGTCGGTATCGATTTCGACGCTCACGTCCTGAAGCCGCATGCCGGGCACGAACCCGTCCGGAAACTGGACCGATACAGGCATCGGCTGATCGTTGCGGTACGTGTTTCGCGCAATATCCCGCACGTCTGCAACCAGAGCGAAGACCAGGCTGAATACGATAAGGCCGCCCCAGATATAGTTCAGCATAGGCCCATTCGCGGCTTGATGACAGCTATGGAGTGGACAGGTTCAGGCGTTCGGCGTCGCGCGGACGCAGTACTCGGGTCGTATCCATCAAGGCCTCGCGCGCAAGCAGAAATGCAGTAATGTCCCAGTATTGCCCGTCCGCCAACAGTCCGCCTGCATTATACGGCATGGTTTCCCGGTTGTACGTGAATAAACGGGCGGCCGTGCCGCGAGAGGCCAGGACCGTTGCCGTAAGGCGCGGGCCAATGCCCTGTCCTGCCTCGTGGCAAGCAGCGCAGTACAGGCCGTAGGCTTGCTTGCCTCTCGCTTGCTGTTCCGCTGCGCCGCTGCAGCTTGCGAGCACAAGCAGTCCGGCAGCCGCCAGAGCAGGCCCAATAGAAACCACACGCGCACTGTGTCCCACTGGCTTTGTGGCTGCAGGTACGTATTTTCCGCGTGCCAAGACAGATGCCATCAGCCATGCTGCACAAAGTACCCGCGACATCATGCCTCGTTCTACTCCTTGCAGATGAATCCACCTACGCCAGTGATACGGCCAAGGGGCTGTTTTCCGCCGTCGACCTGAGCGCGGGTCAGCCTATGGTGGACCTGTTGGGTGACGCATATGACCGGGCCGTGGAAGAGGTCGGAAATCGCAAGTACGCGGTGAGACAGTTCTGCAACACATACCTGTCCGAGAGACCGGACGCCCAGGTCATTGTGCTGGGCAGTGGCCTTGACCCGCTGTCGATCGACATCGCGGAATGCTACCCGCAATCGACGGTCATCGATGTCGACATGGCAAACCTGGACATCAAGCAGGCGATCAACGAGGAGTTCGGTGGGCCAGAGCTGCAGTTCTGCACTGCCAATCTTGCCGATGCTTCCGCGCTCGTGCCGGCGCTGAAGGCAGCAGGATGGGATCCGGGTTCTGCCACGCTGATTGTGGCGGAAGGCATCTCGTATTATCTGCCCAAGCCGGTCTTCCTCCAGACTCTCAAGGCGCTGCGTACTGCCGGTGGAGCGCTTGTGCTGGAATACTCCTTGCCGAAGGAAGAAATTACGGAAGAAGAGGCGCTGGAGATCAGCGACGAATTCTACGGCAAGCTGGCGCAGCTTCTCGAAATGCCGTTTCAGCTCCAGCGTTACGGAACAGGCGAAGCGGAATCCGTCGCACGGGAGCTGGGTGGTGAGCTGGTGCAGACCCTTAATTCGCACGAGATGGAAATCGGGCGCACAGGCAAGGCAGAAACTGCCGTCAATCCAACGGACGGCGTAATTCGCGTAAGCCTGATCCGAATGACGTAGGTCAGGCCGCCACGCGAATCGGGTGACGAAGGGGGACATTGAACAGGTATCCCTTCTCATTGTAGGGTAGGGTTTGCGGCTGCTCGTTGCCTGCCTCGTCGCGCGCAGTGGTTATAAGAATGTGGTCGCCTCGCGCGGCCTCCCACTCGAGTTCGAATCGCGCCCAGGAGTACTGCCATCGCGGCTCGAGAATGCGGGCCTCCGAAAAGCTGCTGCCGCCGTCCGCGCTCCAGCGGACGCCCTGGATGGGTGCATGCGGCGAGAAGGCGTATCCGCGAAGCGTGTGCCGGCCTTCCGGCATCGTGGCCGGCCAGGGCAGGGCAAGCACCGACTTGATGGACTGCAGCGTTGCGATGGTTCCCAAGGCCTCGCCCTCAGGCGCATAGCCTTCGCCGATGAGCACGTAGGACGTCGTGTTGTTTCGGCTCCAGATTTCGGCCGCCGACACCTCAATGCGACCCAGCCACTTAATGCTGCTGCTGCCAACCCACCCGGGCACCACGGCCCGCAGGGGATAGCCGTGGTCGCGCGGCAGTACAGCCCCGTTCATCCGATAGGCCAGCAGCGTGTCGGGATCGACGGCTTTCTCCAGGGGCAGCGGGCGCCTGAATCCTCCCTCCGGTGCCCCGGTGTCGAGTCCGATTAGCTGGACGTTTCGGGCAGAAGGCAAGACTTCCGCGCGCGCGAGGACATTTCGTAGCGAGACACCGGTCCAGGCCGCCATGCCAACGGCGCCTCTTCCCCATTGGGTGCCCTGCGCGACCTGTCCGAGTGCGCTCCCGAAAAACGCGCGCTGGTTTCCGCCACACTCCAGGTAGCTGAAAACGGTGCGGCTCGGAAGCTCCAGAATGTCCCGGTACGTGAGGGCAAGGGGTCTGCGCACCCCGTCGCCGGCTATTTCGAGCCTGTAGGCGGCTGCGTCGATATCGAGGCTTCTGTCATTGTTGCGGACAAAGAATTCCTCGTTGGGGGTAAGGAACCCGCCAAGCCGCTCGAGTCTGGTTTCCAGGTTGGTCCGCCCGTGAGCGATGAAGCCGGCCGTGTCCTTGAAGTGGGTTGGCGCCGGGACATCTTCCGCGCAGGCGGTTGCGAGGCTGGCAGCGCTGCCCGCGGACAGCAATCGCAGGAATCGGCGCCGGTTTGTCGCTTTCATGGCTGGGTCAAAGACTTCGTTCCTTCTGATTGATTGTCCACGAATGCACGTATGCGCTCTGCCGTCCAGGGTCCGACTACGGCAGCCAGATCGGACTGGCCGGCCTCCTTGACCTTGCGGACCGAGCCAAAGGCCCGGACAAGCTTCTGCGCGGTCTTGGGGCCAACCCCGCGTATGGCGAGCAGCTCGGAATGCAGTAGCCGCTTCTTGCGCCGCTTGCGCTGGAATTCTAGCGCAAACCGGTGGGCCTCGTCGCGCACCTGTTGGATCAGCTGGAGGGAGGCGCTGTGCCTGGCGATGAAGACGGGATCACGGTCGCCCGGGAAATACACCTCTTCCAGGCGCTTGGCGAGACCGATTACCGGAAACTTGCTGTAGGCTGCGGCCCCCTTCAGTGCCGTGACGGTGCTGGATACCTGGCCCTTGCCGCCATCTATGACCAAGAGATCCGGCCACGGCCCGCCTTCCGCGCGCACGCGCGCGTAGCGGCGGTGCACGGCCTCCCGCATGGCCTGGAAGTCGTCCGGTGCGCCTTCGGCGCTCCGGATCCTGTAAGCGCGGTAATCGCGCTTGCGGGGTTTGCCCATCTCGAAGACCACGCAGGATGCGACGGTGCCCGTGCCTCCCAGGTGGGACACGTCCATGCATTCTATTCGCCGTGGCAAACGCTCGAGGTCCAGGTCGCTCCGGAGTGACTTTAGCGCATAAGGAATCCGGTCTTCACCACGCTTCATTTGCTTCACTTTCCATTCGCCTACCAGCAGCCGGGCGTTGGATTCTATCATGCGCATAAGGGCGGCCTTTTCTCCCCGCTGCGGCACCCTGATGGCAACCTTCCGACCCCGCCGGCGCTGCAAGAAATCCACCAGCGGGGACTCTTCGGCGAGCCTGGTGGAAAGGTATACCTCGCCCGGAAAGAACGCGGCCTCCGTGTAGTAGGCTTCCACGGCGGACTGCAGGAGCTCTCCATCTGTTCTGCCCTCGATCCGGCGCAATACCTTCTGCCAGCGGCCGATCATCTTCCCTTCCCGGACCTTGAATAGGACCGAGGCGGCGACGTTGTCCTGACGGCTCGTGGCCAGCGCGAACAAATCCCGGTCAGCCTGGTCCGTGGCGACGACCTTCTGACGCTCGGAGTACTTCCGGATTGCGGTGATCCGGTTGCGCAACACGGCCGCTTCTTCGAATTGCGTGGCAGCTGCGGCACGTTCCATGGACTTCTGCAGGGTGCGGATCAGCGCCCCCGAGTGTCCGTTGAGCAGCCGCTCGATTTGCGCGATGGTCTCGTCGTAGCTCGCTCTGCTCTGATAGCCGACGCAGGGTGCGGCACATTTTTCGATATGGTATTCCAGGCACGGCTGGTATTTGCCGGCCTGTATTTGCTCGGCGGCGAGGTTCAGGGCGCAGGTACGGATCTTGAAGACCGACCGGATGGCCTCCAGTGCACGCCGCATGCTGCCTACATCGGCGTACGGCCCGAAATAGCGGGATCCGTCTTTTCGGAGCGTGCGCGTAGGAAAAATGCGGGGGAAGGGTTCATTCTTGATGCAAATGTAGGGATACGTCTTGTCGTCTCGCAGATTGATATTGTAGCGTGGCCGGAGCTCCTTTATCAGGTTGTTCTCGAGGATCAGGGCTTCGCTCTCGGTATCCGTCACAATAACGTCCACGTCCGCCGTCTTGCGGACCAGCAGTCGGATGCGGCCTTCGCGCGCGTCACCGCCCCGAAAGTAGGAGCGGACGCGGCTCCTGAGGTTCTTTGCCTTGCCGATATACAGATAGGCTCCGCGCTTGTCCGTAAACCGGTAGACGCCGCAGCGAGTCGGCAGGGTGGCAATCTTTCCGGACAGGACTTCGGTCACGGTCAAACGGGTATCCTGCCGCGCATTGCCAACCGAAAGAATTGCTCCAACAGCCGGGCAACGACCCTGGATTCCAGGCCGTTCTCGCGGGGAAGCACGGCTATTCGGCTTCCGCGAATCGCACGGTGCGCCGCCTGTATCCGTTCCTGGTCGACCGGCAATCCCGTGGAACAGATCAGAAAGACTCTCCTCAAGTCATACGCTGGGAATGCAGCCGGGTTGTGCAGCACGAGCGATAGCAGCCGCCGAGGAGAATTGCGGGCAAACTCCATCGCCCAGCTTGCCGGCAAACCCGTAGTCACAACATGTGCCGGTTCGTTGGCCAAGGCAGCCTTCACGTCCTTAGCCCTGGAGACGGCAAGGCCATGGACCCTGTATCTACTTCCCAGTGCGGGAGTGGGGCACACCTCATCGGCGGCATGAACCACGACTACGCATTCCTGCCTGGCGCTCTGGCAGAATTCTATCAGCACGCCGTGCGTGTCCGCGGGATGCAGGAAGAAGATGAGCTTGCCATCGGCGCCCGGCACCGGCTCCTCGGTAAGCGGCACAAAGCCCGCTTTGCGCACGCGCCGCATGCAGACGCCTATGTCTGGGACCTCGAAGGCCATGTGATGCATGCCTTCTCCACGTTTGGCCAGGAAGCGGGATACGGGCGAATCCTTGGTCAGTCCTTCCAGCAGCTCCAACTTTGCCGCTCCGGCGGAAATCAGGTAGGTCCTGACACCCTGCTGCTCAACATCCTCCTGGGCGTATGTCTGCAGCCCGATAAGGCTGTCCAGCATCTCCAGGACCGCAAGTGGTTCGCGAATGGCCAGGCCAACATGGTCTAGGGGAAGGGTCATTCCGGGAAGCTTGGACTGTCCGCTAAAAATACGACGGTGCAACTGTTGTGGAGGGAGCTTCAAACCGGGAGCCAATGTGCGGAGCGCAAGGCCACCCGTTCATTGCGGCGCGCAATCCCGCGCCCCGTGGGGTGCACGCGGTGCGTCGGTTCGGAGAATCTTCGCGGAGCCGCGATGGGTTAACCTTTGCTGTCAGTGCGCATGAGCCGACAACGCCGATCCGCTCCAATTACCAATACAAGTAACCGTATCCTGAGCATGGCAGGCAAGTCCAAAATGTCGGCTCGGCAGCGGGCCTTTGCGCACCTGTGCCGCGCAGAGTCCGCCGGAGCGTACGCCGGCTCAGGGAGCCTTGACGGAACCGATGACCGCGATGCCCGGCAGGTTACAGAAATTGTTGCCGGGGTCATGCGTTGGCGTCGGTACCTGGATTTTCTCATAGCGCACTTCTATTCCGGCTCGGCCGGGAAGATGGAGTTGTCGCTCAGGCAGATCCTGCGCATTGGCCTCTATGAGCTTGTCGTAGCCCACACGGCACCTCACGCGGCCGTATTCGAGGCCGTATCGCTTGCGAAGTCCGAGGTGCGACCGGGAGCCGGATCCCTGGTCAATGCTCTTCTGCGAGCGGTTGTCTCCTCCGATGGCAAGCTGCCCGTTCCGCAAACGGGCGACGCTGCCGAGGACCTCGCGGTGCGCTATTCTCATCCCACGTGGATGGTGCGCCGGTGGCTGGTGCGCTTCGGTCCGGGGGAGACGAGGCTGTTACTGGAGGGCAACAATGCACGGCCGGCCTACTACCTGCGCATAAATCCGCTCGTGATAACTCCCGAGGCGTTTTGCCGCAAACTGGGCGCTCTTGGCGTGGCATGGGAGCCGGCGAACCCGCTGGCGGAATTCGTGCGCGTCAACAGGCTGCAGCCGGTGCTGCGTGCCGGCTGGATAGAGGAGGGCATTTGCGCAGTTCAAGACCTGAGCGCGGGTCTGGTTGTTCACGCACTGGATGTGCGCCCGGGGCAGGTGGTGGTCGATCTCTGTGCCGCGCCTGGCGGGAAGACTCTCTACGCTGCGGCGCGCATGCGGAACCTGGGCCGCGTCGTGGCCCTGGATATTCATGAAAACCGCCTGCGTCGCCTTAGGCGTGCGGCATCGCAGCAGCGTATATCGATCGTGGAGTCCGTCACAGCGGATGCCCGGGAGTATCGCTTGCCGCTGCGCGCGGACCGCGTATTGGTTGATGTTCCGTGCTCCGGTCTCGGAGTTATGGCGAAGCGAAGCGATCTGCGGTGGAACCGGTCGCCGGACGACATGCAGCAGCTGACGGCGCTCCAGGACGCATTACTTGATGCCGGGGCGCGTATCCTTAAACCGGGCGGTGTACTTGTCTATGGCACCTGCACCATTGAACCGGAAGAAAACCAGGACCGCGTGATGGCCTTCCTGGATCGCCATCCGGCTTTTCGTATCGATCCCATCATTGAGCCTGCGTCCTTGACAAGTGATAACGGGTTCCTCGTGACCATGCCGCATACGAGCAACATGGATGGCGCCTTTGCCGCCCGGCTGCGCAAGGAATCGGACAGATGATGCCCGTGCGAAATGTTCTGGTACATATGGCTGCTGCAGTGCTTTGTGCCTGTCTGGCCGGCTGCGACCAAGGCGCTGACGACAGGCGGCTGCGGATCACCGAGACCGAAGCCGGCCTTTCGGTGCATTCTTCCTCGGGCGGCGAACCGCTGCTTGTTCAGAATGCCCTGCCTGACTTCCGACCGTATCTCCATCCAGTCGCCACCCCCGACGGCCGGGGAGTCGTTACGCAATTCAGTCCCGATCATCACCCTCACCAGACCGGGCTTTACTGGGGATTTACCCGGCTCAACGGACGGGACTATTTTCACCATCCGGAGGGAGATTACTGGCGCCGCGTCGCTGTCGAGGTCACACAGGCGACGGGAGAGGTCGTTCGCTGGCAACTCGTCTACGACCTCCTTGGCGAGGAGGGGGAGACCGTTCTGACCGAAACCCAGGAATGGAGCATGCGCCTTGATTCGATCGGCTTCGTGCTGGACCTTCGGTGGCGCGGAGATGCACACGTGGATGTAACGGTCGGCGAATACGATTACGGTGGCCTGTTTCTGCGCATGCCATGGCATCCGGGCATCGAGGGGTATGCCGTCAACGCGGCCCGGCAGCGCAACCAGTTTGCCGAGGGCAAGCAGGCCATGTGGCTGGATCTGGGCATCCAGGTGCCGGGCCGTGATGATCTTGCCCACGTGGCGATATTTGACCATCCTGACAACGGGGGATTCCCCCAGCCCTGGCGGGTGGACGGGCAGCTCGGGGTGGGTCCTGTGCGTGCCCGCCTTGGAGACTGGACCATAGCACAAGGACAGTCCGAGACCATTCGGCACCGCATGCTGGTGTATACGGGAGCCCACCGAGAGCTGCGCCAGGAGTGGGAAGCCTATGCCGGCCTGGAGGGTCAGACCTACTCAACAGCCTCGCTCTGGGGTCTGGCGCAGGAGGAAGCCCGCGAGGCGGAATTCCTGAGCCCGGAAGAGGCAGCAAGCGCCATGACGCCCATGAAGGGCTACGCCGTACAGGCCTGGGCCGGCGAGCCGCTCGTTACGCAACCCATGGCCTTCGCCTGGGATGACCGGGGCAGGCTGTGGGTTGCAGAGAACCGGGATTACGAGTCGCGAAGCACGGGTTTTTCGGGCTCGGGAGACAGCAGGGTAGTCATCCTTGAGGACGCGGACGGCGACGGCCGGGCGGAAAAGCGGACGGTGTTTCTGGAGGGCATTGCGTTTCCGTCGGCGATTGCCGTCGGCTTTGGAGGCATCTTTCTGGGAGCGCCGCCCCATCTGCTCTTTGTCCCGGACCGCGATGGCGACGACCGGGCAGACATGGACGAAATCGAGATCAGGCTTACAGGCTGGGGCATCCGCGACCGCCACGAAACCATCAACAGCTTCCACTGGGGCCCGGACGGCTGGCTGTACGGACTGGAGGGCTTCGCCACAACGTCCGTAATTCGGAAGCCGGCGGACGATGCGCGTCTTTACGGCGGCGGTGATCCGTTTCCGGAAGGGCTTCTTGAAGAGGAGGGCGTGGAAATCAATGGCGGCGTCTGGCGATACCATCCCGTCAGGGACCGTTTCGAGGTGGTCGCACACGGCTTCAGCAATCCCTGGGGCATCGACTACGACGCCAATGGCGAGCTGTTTATCAGCGCCTGCGTGATTCCCCATGTGTTCCATGTCATCCCCGGCGGACTGTACCAGCGGCAGGGTGGACAGCATTTCAATCCCTATGCCTACCAGGACATAGGTCCCATCGTGGATCACCGGCATCGCTCAGCCCATGGTGGAGCACGTATCTACCAGTCGGACGCGTTTCCTACAGACCAGCTCGGACGCCTGTTCATGGCCAATATCCACGAACATGCCGTGCTGACAGATGTCCTCAAGCCCGAAGGCTCTGGGTATGTGGCAAGCCATGGCGACGAGTTTCTGCACGCCAACAATGCACAGTGGGTGGGTTTCAGTCTGGAGATCGGTCCCGATGGAGCCTTGTATGTGCTGGACTGGCACGACGCAGACATTTGCGGGGGCGAGGTCCTGGACAAGGACACCGGGAGAATATTCCGCGTTGCGCCGACGGAATCGCGCGCTGACCAGTGGTCCGGCCGTTATGAGGACCTGGGTGCACTTTCGGACATGGACCTGGCAGAGCTCCAGCGCAGCCCGAGTGACTGGCATGCCAGGCGCGCAAGGGTAATCCTGCAGCAGAGGGCCATGGAGCGCGCACTGGACGCGGACGCGGAGGCCGAGCTCATGGCGCAGTTTGAGGGTGAAGCAGCCACAACGCTGCGCCTCAAGGCCATGTGGGCGCTTTACGTGGCGGGGCTTATGACGCGCCCGAGGCTGGATGCAGCGCTGCGAGACGACGAGGCGCACGTGCGCGCCTGGGCCGTCCGGCTGCTGGTCGAGGATCCGGATCCGGATCCTGCCCTTGTGCGGGACCTGGAAGACCTGGCCCGGCGTGACACATCGCCCGTCGTACGCAAGTACCTGGCAGCGGCGCTGCAGCGCATCGTGCCCGATGCCCGGTGGAATCTGGCGGCAGCGCTCGTGGCACATGCCAGTGACGCGTCAGACCACAACATCCCCATGCTTATCTGGCTGGGAGTGGAGCCCCTTGTGGAAGCTGATCCCGGCCGAGCGCTGCAGCTGGCCGAGGCGTCCCGCATCCCGCTGGTCAGCGCATTCATTGGCCGGCGCCTCGTCGATGCGGAGCTGCTCGAGGACCTGGTCGACGGCATACGGGAGCACGAGGGTGCGCGCCTGCATCTGCTCCGGGGAATGCGCTCCGGCCTGGAAGGGCGGCAGGACGTCGCAAGGCCTGCCGCATGGAGCGGAGCAGAGGATGAACTGCGAGGAGCGCGCCAAGTGCAATCAGTCGTAACCGAGATTTCCCAGCTCTTCGGCGATGCCGAGGCTGCGGCCCGGATGATGGAGGTCGTGCTGGATTCCGGACGGGAAGCCGACGACCGCTTGGCTGCCCTGCGCATGCTCGCGCAGGGCCGCCGGGACACCCTGCGCAGAGCGTTGCCCGCACTCCTGGACGATCCCCTGCTGCAGGAGGAGGCCATTCGGGCGGTGGCCGCCTACGATGATCCGGGGCTGGGAAGTCTGCTTTTGGAGCGCTACCATGACTATGATCCGCAGTACAAGCTGGAGGTGGTGCAGACGCTGGCCTCCAGGCCCACGTACGGTTGGATGCTGACTGGTGCCCTGACAGACGGCCTGCTGACCAGGCGCGATATTCCGAGCTACGTGGCACGCCAGCTTCGCAGGGTCGTCGGCAGCGGGTTCGTGGAGGTTTGGGGACCCATTGACCACCTCTCCGCCGACCACGAGGCCCAGTATCAACGGTATCGGACCCTGCTCACGCCGGAGAGGGTGCAGAAGGCGGATCCATCGCATGGCCGCGCAGTCTTTGCGCGGGTATGCGGCGCATGTCACAAGATGCACGGCGATGGAGGAGACGTGGGACCCGACATAACGGGAGCGAATCTCTCGAGCATCGACTACCTCCTGAGCAACGTAATCAGTCCCGGCGAAGACATCCAGGACGACTACAGGATGGTAATTGTAACCATGCGCGACGGGCGCTCGTATCTGGGGAGCGTCGCCTCCGAGAGCGAACGCCAGCTCACCATGCGGCAGGTCGGCCTGGGTCCGGTTGTGCTGGACAAGTCGGAAATCCAGTCCCGGGAGGTTTCGAACTCCTCGCTCATGCCCGACGGCATCTTCCAGACCCTGGCTGATTCCGAGGTCCTGGATCTGGTAGCGTTTCTTCAGGCGGAGCACTCGCCGCAACCGTAGTCTCATGCCATGATCTTCATCTCGTTTAGCCACTCTCAGGCAGCGGGGCCTCTCTTCCGGCTGTGGCGAAGTCTGTTTGCCATAGTTATTGTGGTATGGGCTGCCGGTGGAGGCGCCGACGCGCACGGCCAGCGGATAGCCAAGTACGGGGCGGATTTCCTGGCAGGCGGCGTGGGAGCGCGCGCGCTGGCCATGGGCGGAGCCCACGTGGCGCTGACGGGCGGAGTGGATGCCGCATACTGGAATCCGGCCGGGCTGGGCCTGGCAGACTACCCTCAGGTTGCCTACATGCACGCGGAGCGCTTCGCGGGCATAGTGAGCTTCGACTATGCCGGCGCGGCCTATCCCGTGGATGCCGTTTCGACCGTAGGGCTGAGCTTCTTTCGCAGCGGCGTCAATGACATCAAGAACACGCTTAATGCCTGGGACGGCGAGCGCAACCAGCCCAGGGCGAATCCGGAGTCTTATATCCGCAGCTTCTCCGCGGCGGACATGGCCTTTTTCCTGAGCTATGCGCGAGATCTGGGCAAAGGTCTGTCGGCGGGTGCGACAGGCAAGATCATACGCCGCACCATAGGAGAGTTCGCGGATGCCTGGGGGTACAGCTTTGATGTCGGAGCGCAGTGGCGCGGCCGCAGGTTTGTACTCGGCGCCAATCTCCAGGACGCTTCCACGATGCTGCAGAGCTGGAGCGTAAACGTATCGGCCTTTGATCTGGAAAGCGACAACAGCGCCACAGGCCAGCGCCAGACCTTTGAGGAAGTATTCGCCCAGGAGCTGCCCCGCGGCGAAACCTATCTTGTTCTGCCGGTGCTGCGGCTGGGATCCGGCGCACGCCTGCGTGCAGGCACCACGGGGACGCTGAGCATGGGACTGGATGTGGACGTGGCGTTCGACGGCCAGAAGGCGGCGGTCATGAATGCGGGAGAGATGTCCTTCCATCCCAGGGCCGGCATTGAATTCAGCTTTCGGGACATCGTGGCGCTCAGGGCCGGCGTGAACCGGTTGACGAGCGGCGCAGCTTACGGGTGGAGTGTGGTGCCTTCTGCGGGAGCGGGCCTGCGCCTTTCTTCGCTCGCTATCGACTACGGATTCGGGGATTTCGGGGGGCTGACCTCGGAGCTCGGCTATTCGCACCGGGTTTCGGTGCATTTCAGTCTGGAACGCGAGCGATTCCGCAGGCCCGCGCGAACGGATCCGTGATGGCTCCGCTATCCTGGGACGAGGCCCGGGGCACGGCCAGACTCCTGGACCAGACACGGCTGCCGTCAGAAGAGGTGTGGCTGGACATTGCCACGCCTGAACAAATGGCGGAGGCCATCCGCTCCCTGCGTGTTCGGGGTGCTCCGGCCATTGGCATCGCTGCGGCCTACGGCGTGGTTTTGGCACTCGGGGCGGACATGTCGCGGCCGGGCTACGCTGCGCGCGAAGCCATTTCGACGCTGGCCAAAACGCGGCCGACAGCGGTGAACCTGTTCCATTCGCTGGAGCGCATGAAGCGCGTGGTGAAGCGCCATGCCGCCGCCGACCCAAGCACGCTACGCAATGCGCTTCTGGAGGAGGCCCGCGCCATTGAGCGGGAGGACCGGGAAGCGGGCCAGAGGCTCGGAGAGCACGGGCTGAGTGTGCTGCAGGATGGCATGACGGTGATGACCCACTGCCATGCAGGAGCCGTGGCGACCTCTGGCTACGGCACCGCGCTGGCCCCTCTATTCATGGCCGCGGAGCGAGGCGTGAACCTCCGCGCGGTAGTGGGCGAGACGCGGCCATTGCTACAGGGCAGCCGCATAACAGCGTGGGAGCTTGTGCGCGCGGGTGTGCCTGCCACGCTGGTGACCGACTCTATGGCCGGTCACGTGATGCAGCAGCAGGGGATTGATGCCGTCATTGTCGGAGCCGATCGCATTGCGGCCAATGGCGACGTAGCCAACAAGATCGGTACCTATGGACTGGCCGTGCTGGCACATGCGCACGGTATTCCGCTATACGTTTCGGCTCCGATGTCCACCGTGGATTTCAGCACGCGGAGCGGAGAAGCCATTGTGATCGAAGAGCGGGCTTCCCGGGAGATTACGCACGGGTTTGGCCAGCCCACGGCGCCCGAATCCGTGCACGTGTATAATCCGGCGTTCGACGTAACACCGGCACGCCTGATTGCGGCGATCGTAACGGAACAGGGAGTTGTGCGTCCTCCGTACGAGACAGAACTGCTGGCGATGGCATCCGGCGCACGCGTATAGAACGGTGCTACCGGCCGGCGAAGAGCTGCACGAAGAAGTGCAGCCCGAGACCGGCTGTACCCCCGGCGGGATGCAGGAGGTAGGCGTGGTCCAGCACGTTGCGCAGCGAGGCGCCCAGACGCATGTGGTCCTGCCAGAATCGCTTCTGCACGGTTAAATCCAGTACGGCCCTGGCTGGCAGGGAGGACACATAGAAGGTGGGCGCCTCTACCGCAGCATGGCGGTACAGCGGCCATTCGGTCCCTCCACGGTACCTGAGACGGGCGAAGAGGCTGAATCGGGCGTTTGGGCGAAGGCGCGCCGTAACACTTGCCAGGACGGTAGGCTGCTGCCTGGAAGCGTGCACGAAGAGTGCGTCGTTCGATCGGGGATACGTGTAGGCGCCGAAGCCTTCCAGGCTGAAAGCGCCTGTGGGTTGGAATTTCACCGTCGCTGCCAGATTTGCCAGGTAGCCCCACGACTCACGCACGGCAGGGCGCACGACAAGGCCCGTGGTCTTCGGGTTGAAGTCTGCCTCGTGCGCCTCCGCCGGCAGATTACGATAGCGCCACAGCGTTGCCGAGGCACCCAGAACCAGGCGTGCATCAAGACGCAGTTGCCACGCAGCCTCCAGGGATGCTGCGCGGAGCGCAGGCTCGGCCAATGGCGCTCCTTCGAAGCGGGCTGCGTCGTAGCCCTGCGCAATCCAGTACCAGAGCGGGCGCTCGATGGCCGGAACCTGACGCAGCGCCGTGGCAGTCAGCGCTGCATTCTGGCGTTGACCAAGCTGCCAGGTGAATGCGCCCCTGAAGGCGTGGCCGGTGCTTCCGTCCGTGCGCTCCAGGCGCGCCGTAGCGCGTGCCTCAAGGCCTTCGCCGAGATCTACGGAAAGAGTGCCGAAGCTTTCGAAGGCTAACCTGAGGCGCCACCACCGGCAGGTCGGCGCGCTGGTATACGGCTCCCGCTCCGATTTCTGCCGAGGTCGTGCCGCTCTCGCTCCGAAGCGAAGCATAAGTCCGCAGCTTCTCATGGCGCCGGTCCATGTCCAGGCTGTCGGGATTGGGCCTCGTTGCGAGGTCGGACCGCTCGGCTCGCATCTGATAGTGCAATTGCATAGCCGGCCCGACCGGAGTGTTTCCCGATATTCCCGCTGCCAGCACGTGGTGGTCGGCCGGCAGTTCAAGGGCGAGTGCCCTGTAGTATGTGAGATCCTCGGACCGCGCGGCGCTGGCGTAGATGCGGTGGCGGGTCCGGCCGCCCGTCCGAGCCAACTCTGCTCGTCCGGACGTGTGGAAGATGCGCGCATCCTTTTCTCCGACGTAGAGCGTGTGAACGCGTGTTCGTATGCGCTCGTCGGTCGCATGGTGCTCATCCGCTCGTCCCTGCAACTTAAGGGACCACGCACCGCTGGAAGCTGCCGCGGCTCCTTGCAGGACGGGCCCGCTGCGGTCGATGTTTGGTCCGCCCAACGGAGTATACTTGAATGGTCCCGGGTCCCCCGTCTGACTGCCTGCACCCGCGGATATACCCACCGAGACGCCTGGCGCCGGCTCGCACGTATGAAAATGTATCGCGCCGGCGGCGGCAAAGACCCCGGCTGCGAAAGTGGGCTTGGAGTGAATCTCTACGCGGCAGACTTCCGTCACGGAGATCGCCAGCGAATTGATGTTCTGACCGTCAAGCAGCCGCAGGTCCACTTGACTTTCGTCCAGAAACACCTTCCAGCCAACAGGCGCAAAAGGCGCCGTACCGGCGACGGCCGCATCCCAGGAATAGCCGGCAGTGGAGTTGGCGGTCCATCCGTCTGCCAGCGCAAAGATATCGCTGAGGCGGATCACGCCGGCCTGAGCCAGGTCCTCTGCCGTGAAAACCTGCACGTCCGGTTGTGCCGCGACGGAGAGCGGCAGGGCAAGCAGCAGGCAGCTCCAGGCACTTCCGGTCCAGTTACGCCGCACCGTCACCGGAAAAAGCTCCTGAGCGCGGGCGGCGTGGCGATCGCGACACTGATACCGGTGGCAGCATACCACACTGCAAATCGCGGTTTCGTACGGACACTGAGCCCCCTCAAGGCAGCGAAAACAGAGACAGGTCCGCTCAGGCGCATTGCAGCCCTCAAGGAATTACCCAGGACCAGCTCACTTTCGGAGATCGTCCCGGAAAACTCGGATCCGGCCGAATCGAACGACATACGGTAATTGCCCAGATGCAGGCCGGCTTCCAGCCGCAGCCTGGACGCAACAAGGACATGCATCCCCCACCCGCCGTAGAGCCACAGCGCCCCGAAGCCCGGCACATCCGTGGCAGCATCGTACCGGTGCAGCGCGCCGCCGAATTCCAGGAAGCCCAGATAGAAAGGCAATGTCGCCGATGCGGCGCCACCGACGCCGGGCTCCCAGTATTCGTGCAGGAGCGACTGGTTGACGTTTCGGGCTACCTGCACCTGAAGCTCAATAGTGGAGAATGGCTCCTGTGCCATGAGGGGAGCTGCACCAGCGAGGGCGCACACTGCCAGCGCAATCCGGAGCTGAAATGCCACAGCCTACAGTCTGACGGGATAATCGAGTTTCAGCCGCAGACCGGTCGACAAAAGGCCCACGAAGCGGGAAGATCGCGCTGACCGAACGTTTCCGGCATTGCGCGTGGCGTTGAAGCCGCCGTCCATGCGCAGCCACCACCATGCTACGGGTTGGTAGGCCACTTGCAGCGATCCGCGTATGGTGCGCAGCACCGTGCCGTCCAGGATATTGTCCAGAACGGCATCGTTGGACGGAAACGGCTGCCGGATATCGCGCGCACCCTGCCACAGCACGTTCATGCGGGGCGCCAGCCGCAGCCCGGGCAATACGCGATCCAGGTAGATGTCCGCGCCCGCGGATCCGGCTACGTAGTCACTGAACTGGGTAGCCAGACCGCGCTTCAGGTACAGGTACTTGCCTTCGGGCTGAGGCGCATTGTACGCACGGGCCGCTACTGCCGCTAGCGTGGCCTTCAGGTCCATGGACTGCAATGCATACGCCAGGGACCCCGCGAAGCTGAAGGTTACGGACTCGTTGCCGGTTCCGCGCTGCAGCCTGATGTCGTCCACTGTCAGCTGCCCGTGCACGGTCAGTCGACCAAGCTGGGCCCAAAGAAGTCCCGCGACGAATCCGTTGTTCTCCTCATTCTTGGGGGTGTTGTCTACGACGAATGCAAACGGATGGACAGGATTGAAGTACTTCAGGGAAAGGCCTGCGTTGGCACCGGAATAGAGCACAGATTCCATGAAGCTGATCAGCAGGCGCCGCGAAGGCCGAAAATCCCAGCGATGCGCGGCCAGGTAGCGCCGCCGCGTATCAACGCGCACGGTATCGTCGCCTGCCCTTCCCGTAAAGTCACCCCGGGAAGGGATGCTGTCGAGTTCTCCCAGAACGGCTCTCACCGTCAGGCGTCCTTTGCCCAGACGAATCGCAAGCTGGTCCTGGCTGCGCGGGTTGTCGCTGAGCAGCGTTGCCTCCTCGCCGGGTACGCCCCAGTGCTGATTCCAGCGGCCTCCATAAACGGACACAAGGCGGCTGTGGTAGCCGACGTACGTGTGGTCACTTCGCGCAAGCAAGCGAAGGGCGGTATCCAGACCGTCAGGGTCGTCGTCGTAGTACCGGTCCTGCCTGAGGCCAAATTCGGCCACGAGGCTCCTGGTGTCCAGATACACGGTGGCGGGCGTGCCGTGCCAGAAGAAGCGGAGCGAATCGCCAAGCGGTCGCACGACGTCGAGCCGGTCGCTGTTGATCAGCCGGGCAGCGGCCTCGAACGTATATCCCACCGCGATGCCCTCTTCCGGAGCAATCGCTTTCTCCAGAAGGTTCACCCAGTGGCGCTCCGGAGCCGACAGTCTGTCACGGTTTACTTGCTGCAGCGCTTCCCAGATGTCGCCGTGCCGGTACGGCAGGGATGTCGGATTCAGATCCAGGAGGTGCCCCCGCTGCTGGAGGCGGACGATGTAGTCGTAGGCCCAGTCGCTTACCGGGAGTAGCCGGTTCTCCTGGGCCTGGGCTGCGAGACAGGAAATAAGAAGCGTGCCGACCAGTACGTGCGCCCGCAGCGCAATCGAGTGTGCGGCGAATCCGCTGCGCAGACTCGCCGGTGCGAGCCCGGCGCAGAGGCGGCCTAACCGGGTCGCCGGGCTTCGCCCCTTGAGGTCCGCCGAAATGCGGGATACCCTTTGCAGGTCTTGTCGGGGAATCCTGCTATCCGGTCTTGTCGGTCGTTCCATGGCCCGCCAGATTCTGGGTGCATCCGGTGTGCTTTCCCGGGCCAGGTTCGAGTCCACTGCAAAGATGCGCTTGTATCGACAGAGGCCCTTCGTGCGGGAAAACCAGCCGAGAAAGGCGTGGCTGGAAGCATCGGTTCAACTTAATGATGGTGGATTGCATGCACAAGCCCGTGACCGACCGGCGTCTCAACGACCTTGCGTGCATGGAGTATGCTGGCTCTCCTGCGCTCGCGACCTTGCGGCAAGCCGGGGCAGCATAGGCACACTCTGGCGTGCGTTGCCCGTCCGTGGCCTTACCGTAAGTGGAGGGCTGCCTGGGCGGAAGGCACCCGACATTGCTTTCTCGCTGTATCTGGCGGCAAGCCCGTATTTCTTCGCCGGGGCCTTGCTACTTTTGGGGGCGGGCCAGACCAAGTTGTCGAATCGGGAGCGTCCTTTCTGCCGTGGCATCCAGCGAATCCAGACGGCTAGTCGAAGTCCGGTTCGAACCGGATGAAAGGCCTCCCCTTCATCTCGTCGTGGGTCTTGGCCTGCAGCTGGCTTTCCTGGTGATTGCGAGCATGCTCCTTATACCTCTGATTGTCTTTCAAGCAGTCGAGGGAAGTGATGCCTATGTATACTGGGCCGTCTTTGCCGCGATTGTTGTCGGCGGGATCGCCACCATACTCCAGGCGGTGCGCTTCGGAAGAGTGGGCGCCGGTTACATCCTGATGATGGGAAGTACTATTGCCTTCGTGCCGGTTAGCATTACGGCACTGGCCGACGGGGGGATTCCACTTCTGGCCAGTCTGGTGATCGCGTGCGGAGCGATTCAGCTGCTGCTTTCGACGCGTATCTCGGCACTCAGGCGCATCGTGACGCAGACCGTTGCAGGCGTAATATTATTGCTAATTGGGGTCACGGCGATGCCCATAGCATTTGACTTGTTGGCAGACGCGCCGTCGGGTCCTACACCGCTGGCCAGTCCTGTCAGCGCACTTTGCACGATTGTTGTCATGGTCTGCATGGCGATGACGGGCTCGGGCACGCTTCGTCTGTGGGCTCCTGTCGCGGGCATAGCACTCGGGTCCCTGGTGGCGGCAATACTCGGCATTTACGACTTTGATGGTGTAAGGGAAGCGCAGTGGGTGGGCCTGCCGAGCGTAGCCTGGTCCGGCTTGCAGCTGGACTTCGGGGCGCGCTTCTGGGTATTGTTACCGGCATTCGTGTTCGTTACCCTGATCGACAACATCCAGACCATCAGCTATTCTGTAGGCATTCAGCACGTATCGTGGCGCCGGCAGCGTGCGGTGGACTACAGGGCGATCCAGGGCTCGCTGGTCGTGGCCGGGATCAGCAACCTTCTGTCCGGACTGGCGGCTACCGTACCAAACTCCATTCGTCCGTCCAGCATATCCATGGCCAACCTCACGGGTGTGGCGGCAAGGCGCGTCGGGATTGCCGCGGGCCTGATACTGGTTGTGATAGCCTTTCTGCCCAAGCTGCTTGCCATTCTACTTGCCATTCCGGGTCCCGTCTATGGCGCATTCGTAGCCATCATGGTAGCCATACTCCTGGTAGCCGGCATGAAAATGATCGTGCTGGACGGCATCGATTATCGCAAGGGCCTGATGGTCGGCGTGGCCTTTTTTGCCGGAATGGGATTCGAGGCCGGCGAGATCTATCCTGAATTCCTGTCGGAAATAGCAGGAGGTCTCTTCGACAACGGGCTGACGGCTGGAGGCCTCGTAGCGATTGCTATGACTTCCGTAATGGTGCTAATGGAGCCTCGGCGGCGGCGAATCGAGGTCGACCTGGACATGTCATCACTCCCGACGATTGCAAAGTTCGTGAGAGCATTTGCCGGTCGGCATGGGTGTACCGCCGCGATGGCTGATCGGCTGGAAGCGGTTAGCGAGGAGACGCTCATTACGCTCTCAATGCAGGATACTGTTGGCGGCGAACAACGAATTCGTCGCCTGGCGCTTACAGCGCAAAGGGTGCGGGATGAAGTCGTGCTTGAGTTCATTGCAACGGTCGGGAAGGAGAATATCCAGGATCAAATGGTGCTCCTCGGTGAGATACGGGACGAAATCGACGCAGAAAAGGAGCTGTCGCTGCGCATCCTCCGCCACCTCGCTACATCGGTGCACCACCAACAGTATCACAACACCGACGTGGTAACGGTGCGTTTAAGCTCTCCAGAGCCCGCAGAAGCCTGACCGCCTCCAGAACGAAGCTGGGCTGGTGCGGGCCCAAGCCCCCGGGAGGCGAGCATCGGTGCTCGCCTACATCCGGAAGCTGCCGGAGAGAATGGACTGCCGTTGGCGGCACTGCGCCCGCGTGCATACCAGAAGAGCGAGCGCCCGGCGTGTCCGGTCACGCCGGCAGTGCCGGATCTGTCACGTGCAGCGCAAGACTCTCTCCGGTAGACGACTCATGAGGTAGCTGCGCCAGGTTCCTGGCAGCACCGCACGTAGTTGCAACTCCTTGCTATCGCGCGTCGACGCCGGTCGGCTATTCGGCGCCCAGCACCCCCCGGGAATAATGGGCCTGTGATGCATGAGCCGGTTGCGCGAAGCGGCGCTGTGCCCTCCTCAATGGTGGCGAGTGCAATGTCGCAAGGCAGCCGTAACCTGAATGCGCGGCAATACGTTGCACTTGACAGGGCTTTGAGGCATATTCCTGAAAAATGGCGGGTTGCACCGGCTGACGTAGCACAAGTCCCACACGAAATCCGGCTCTTGCGACGGCTCACCTCTGCCTGGCATCCACCCGTTGCATTGCGTCTTGACGCTTTGAATCCTATATCCCGTCAATACCGCAGGCGGAGCTACCATGGCCTCAACTCTCGATAGAATTCAGAGACTAGCGGAGGAGCATCTTGATCTCAGGCGAGACTTGAATCAGGATATCAAGTTCAGTGATACCGGCGTTTCCTCCATGGCTGCACTGGAGTTTGTCAGGCTCCTGAATGAAGAATTTGATCTGGACATTTCCCCGGTTGACCTGGAGAGAATAAATACAATTCGAAGCCTCGTGGCGCACATAGATTCGCAGCTGGGATAATCGGGCTAGAGACAGCCTGGGTCTGGCCCGTTGAGCTTCTCCGGCAGGGTATCCCGGCGGTGTGATAGCGTAGTTGAGCGCAAGCGCATCGGGACAAGGCCAGCCGGCCGAGGACGTGCATTAGACCATTCTTGCCTGGAGGCAGGCCAATTCCCTGTTTGCCGGGTTGCGGTTCGTTGCAGCTATTCAGCCGCCCGGGATCACCCATGAGCAGCGCCTCCAATTTCAATCGAGAACGGCTTGTCCGGTGATTCCTGGCGTGAAGTGGGTATCCGGGTGGCCTCCCCGGGTCTTGCGCCGGGTGACCTGCAGTCTGCAGCGCATACGGCCGACGGCGCGCCTTCCACAAACGGAATCGAATCGAACGCGCCTGCCCGCCGGCTCCAGGATTGGAGCAGTGGCGATCATATCGGATGGGGTTCGCCCCCATGGCCATCTTGACAATCGCTTTCGTACGTGGTTAGATTGGTGCCGCAATTCGACGCGTGAGCCCAATGGCCTCCTGCGAAGCTAGACTCTTGCAGCTGGTATACGACAACCTGGAGGTTGACGGACAGCCGTTGCCACGTCCGCTGGATCTGGACACCAATATCATTGAATCAGGAATCTCTTCCCTGGATGCGGTGACATTCTTCAGGCACGTGATGAAGGAATTCAGGGTCCGGATCCGGCCGGAGGCTATTGCAGGGATCTCAAGCTGGCGGAACCTCGTCGATTACATCGACGAGAACGCCGGCTGACGGGACCTGATTAGACGGGGTTTGGTCCTGAGGCTGCGGGGTCACGGGAGTTGTGCAATGCCCCGGTTTTTCTGCGCCGAATTGCCCGCCGAACCTTGATCGCAGCTGTCCAGGCGATGATGAGTCTGCCTCGCCTTGGATTATGTGTCTGCTCATCTTGTCCCTGGCGCGGCAGCCGTGCGGCGGCTCTGACCATGCCACATGGCGTCTCCCCTGCCTGTCGGCAGTGAAAGTGTCAATGCATCAGCGCGTAGGAATGCTGAGCTGGTATTGTCCGGCTCGGAGAGACCGGGTCAGGCCTCTGGGTTCGCTGCCCTGAACCAGTGGCGGCGCCGGTCAAAGGGGTAGATCGGCAGTCCAATGCGCCGGCGCATCTCCCCCGCAAACAGGGCTTCCGGGGAAACACCGAGACCCTCTTCATATGCCTTCGCCACCGCGGCGTAAAAGCCTGCAGCGCTTTCGGCTTCAGTGCCTTGAGAGGCACAGGACAGAAGCAGCAGAGACCCTTCGGAAGAAGAATCGGCGGCTCCATCTCGCAAGGCATCTGGAGGTATCATGCCCATCAGTACAGCGGCGTCTGCACCGGCTTTTGCCAGGGCACCAATGATGGCGGGCCAGGGCGCAGAGCTTCTTGCCTGCGCTCGCCAATAATCTTGGTCGAGTATTTCTCCCTGTCGCAAAAGCTCTCCCGTCACACTGCAAACGTATGGTATGCCGGGCTTGGTTAACGATATGCGCCCTGCAACTGCTGCAATGCGCTCCGCGCCGTTGTCTCTACCCCACGCCGCAGCCATCCGCAATCCGTCCTCCAGAGAAACGACACCGGCTATCCAGGCAGCTGCCAGCCCGCCTACGCCCTTGCCGCTG
This sequence comes from Rhodothermales bacterium, assembly GCA_965207385.1. Lineage (GTDB taxonomy): Bacteria > Bacteroidota > Rhodothermia > Rhodothermales > Bin80 > CAZXEU01. Next base: position 140,676 of record CBDBLZ010000021.1, on the reverse strand, counting down.
ACCACGGATGGCTCAATTCCCGCGCTTACCCACAGCGCTGCCAATGCGCACTGGGCGGCGTAAATGGCAGACGCTCCGGGAATAGGATTTGCGCCGGTCCCTTCCGGGCCAGATTTGCCGAACACACCATCCAGCAAGGATGTGCCGTGCGATTCCATATACGCCGCATGGCAGCGCGCCAGCACGGCATGCAGCACGGGTTCCGTGTCGTAAAGCTCTTCTGCTGCCTTGCCGGGAAGGCCGGAAGACTGCGCGAATACAAACGCGACTCCGGAATCGCGGCGCGAAGGCGGCACAGATTCTCCGATACGGAGCAGTCCTTCCCTCAGCGTGGCCGGGTCCGTGAACGGAACCGCAGCGCGGTGCCTGAGATGGGCGCGACCGTCAGCCGCGGTCCAGGCCATGTCGGAGAGCAGTTCCCATGCTGCTTCCCGGTCGTGACCGCCACCATCCAGATACTGATCCAGCCATGAAAGATAGAGCTGGGACAGTGCCTCGATCGATGGCAAGGAGTTGCCTGAAAGCAGTAGAAGGCGCGTCGTGCGAGGCGCACATGCGCCTCCCTGCACCGGCGAGTCATCGTTAGACTCTCGCAGCCGAACCTCCACGCGTCTCGCTGCGCCCCGAATTTGGGGCAAGTCGCCCGCGCAAATCTCGCGGCCTTCCAGGATGACGTGCACATTGGTGCCCGCGAGGCCGAAGGAACTGACGGCGGCCCTCCTGGGACGGTCTGAATGCTTTGGCCACTTGGCAGCCCGCGTATTGACGCGTACGGCGAGCTGGTCCCACCCGAGTTGCGGAGAAGGGCGTTCACAGTGCAGGTGCCTTGGAATCAGGCCCTGGTGCATGGCCAGTACAACCTTGATCAGGCCTGCAATGCCGGAGGCGGCCTCCAGATGGCCGATGTTTGACTTGACGCATCCAAGCGGCAATGGGTCGCCCGGGCTGCGCCCCTTTCCGTAGACGGCTGAGGCTGCCCGAACCTCAATGAGGTCTCCGAGATGGGATCCGGTTCCACTGGCCTCAAGGTAGTCCACGTCCATCGGCGGCACGTTCGCACGCGCGAGTGCCATCGAAATAGCCCGCTCCTGCGCCGGACCATGGGGCGCGCCGAGTCCTGACGTTGCGCCGCTCTGGTTGACTGCTGAGCCCAGAACCGAGCCCCATACGCGGTGGCCCGCGCGATTTGCGTCATCGAGTCGCTCCATAACCACGACGCCGCACCCTTCTCCACGCACGAATCCGTCTGCATCTGCGTCGAATATCCGGCATCTCCCGCTGGGTGAAAGCAGGCCGAGTTCTGCCATATAGGCTGTAAGCTCGGCAGAAAATATGCCATGGGCCCCGCACGCAATGGCCAGGTCCACTTCACGGGCTTGCAGCGCACCGACGGCATGGTGGACGGCCACCAATGACGAGGCACAAGCGTTGTCGACGGCTACCGCAGGGCCCGCGAATCCGAAAGAATACGCCAGTCGGCCGACCGCTACGCCCATAGAAGCACCGAAATGTCCGTGATAGACACCTGCCTTCTGAGCCAACTCCCTGTAATCACCCTGACTAACGCCGGCATACACGCCTGTGCGTTCGCCCTTTGCCCGCGTCGGATCCAGCCCGGCATGCTCCAGTGCATGCCAGACGGTTTCCAGCAGCATCCTTTGTCGCGGATCCATAATGCGCGCCTCAATGGGCGCAATCCGAAAAAAGCGCGCGTCGAACCGGTCGATGCCGGCTACAAAGCCGCCCGCACGAAGCACGGGGTCCTTTGCATCGGGATCGCCCATGACGCCGGACCAGGGTCCTCCGTCCTGGCGCCCGTCGGCAACGGCGTCCGAACCCGATTCCAGCAGCTGCCAAAACGAGGCAAGATCCGGGGCTCCAGGAAATCGGCAGGCCATGCCGACGATCGCAATGGGCTCCTCTACCGGAACGTTGTCAGGCTTGCTGCTAGCAGCGCGGGGTCTGAAATCCATTGCCTTCATCGTGGCTGGCAGCGCGTCGTCCACGCGAAATCTGGAAGGGAATAGCCCCTGACAGCGACGTCTTGCCCATACTGCTACGCATGAAGTACGCGATTGGACCTTGCGTCGGAAAAAGGTAGTGAACGGGGCCAAGAGAAAGGCTGCTTGCCCGGCTTCCGGGCGCGGCTGCGGACACCGGGATCAACAAGGCGAGTATCGCGGGCGGCGATCTCTAGCGACATGAAACGTCTAACCCGGCCAATTCGGCAAATGGAGGATGCAGCTCCACACATGCAGACGGGTATTGTCTTTAGGCCGGTCCTGCGCGCGGGATTGAACTGCACTGCGGCCATGGCTGCATGATCCGTGCCCTTGGTCTGAGCCTGGCCGGCTCCGGTTCTGCGAGGCCGCGGCAATACAGGCAGTCCCGCGGAGGCCCTGCTGCGCAGCGCGCCGCGGCGCATCCTGGAGATCACGGGGCCGGGCGCATGGTCCAAGTGCCTCTTTTGTAGTTTTAGGACGTTGGTTGGTCAAAGCGGGATTTCCCGGGCATGACTAGAAGAGCTGAATTCATCGTACTGCTTGTTGCTGATATTGCCGCGGCAGCGATTTCCGTACTGGTCTACCTCCGCATACAATTTGCGGACAGCTTCGCCCTCGCGGGATTTCAGCCTCCCAACACTACGGCGGTTTACCCGCTGCACGCAGTAGTGGGCCTGACGGTCTTCTGGGTAGTGATCTTCCTGTTCTTCGGAATGTACCGGGAGCGTCACGCCTCAAGCCGATTCGACGAGCTGGTCTCGCTGACCAAGGTTGTGACGATCGGCGTTCTGATTCTAGTATTCAGCATCTACATCGATACGCTTCGCGCCGACGGCAGGCCATCGATCCTGCTCTTGTACTGGTGCGCCGTGCTGGGGCTGACATCGATGGGGCGCATACTGGTGCGCTCGGTGCAGAAGGCACTCATTCTGCGGGGCCGTGGCGCGCACAAGGCGCTCGTCGTGGGATGGAGCGACAAGGTGGAGCGGATACACGAGGACCTGGCCCGATACCCCGCCGCGGGCCTTCAGCTCGTGGGAGCGATCCGGCTGGGCCAGAAGACCGGGCAGCGGCAAACGGAGATTTCGCGCAACGGGGAGCATGCGGTGGACGCACTGCCTACCATGATCGACGATCTTGAAGTGCAGGACGTACTGATCGCCCTGGGGTCGGACGATCACAGGGAGCTGGCGGAAGTGCTGCGCCTGTGCGACGGCAAGTCGGTATCGCTCAAGATTGTGCCTGACTTCTACTCCATAATCGGCGGCATGGCTCGTACGGAGCACATCTATGGCCTGCCGCTTATCGAGGTTTTCCCCCAGCCGATGCCCGCGTGGGAGCAGAGCACGAAACGCCTGTTAGACCTCGCGGCCTCGCTGGTCGTACTGGCGGTCGGATTGCCGCTTTGGATTCTTATTGCTGTCTCGATCCGCCTGACTTCACCCGGGCCTGCCATCTATCGGCAGCGCCGCGTCGGCAGGACCGGCAGGCATTTCACGATATACAAGTTCCGCACCATGCATCGGAATGCGGAAGCACAGACGGGTCCGGTGTGGGCTGCCAGGGATGATCCGCGGTATACCAAGATTGGCCGGTGGCTGCGCAAGACGCGTCTGGACGAGATACCTCAGCTTTGGAATGTGCTCAAGGGTGACATGAGTCTCGTGGGGCCGAGGCCGGAGCGTCCATACTTCGTGGAGCGGTTTGTCGACGAAATCCCGCTGTACAACCGGCGCCACCGCGTTAAGCCCGGTATCACCGGGTGGGCGCAGGTGATGTGGCATTACGACAGCTCGCTGGACGACGTGAGGCAGAAGGTGAAGTTTGACCTGTTCTACATTGAGAACATGAGTCTGCGCATGGACTTCAAGATTCTGTTCAGGACTGTGCGCGCCGTCGTCTCCGTAGGCGGCAGGTGACGCGCATGGCGCCGGAAGTTTCGCCGGACGAGCTTCGGTCGCTGCATCGTGCGCTGGAGCTGCCTCGTGCCATTGAGGAGCGCATGCTCCGGCTGATCAGGCATAATCGCCTCTCCAAGTGGTTCAGCGGCTACGGCCAGGAAGCCATAAGCGTCGGGTGCACCTGGGCGCTTCGGCCCGACGATGTCGTGCTCCCGCTGCACCGCAACCTCGGTGTCTGGACCACACGGCAAGTCCCGCTTCGACCTCTTTTCTGCCAGCTCATGGGCCGGGCAGGAGGCTATACCCACGGGCGCGACCGAACCTTCCACTTCGGGCTGCCGGAAAGGCGCATCATAGGCATGATTTCGCAGCTTGGCGCCATGCTGCCCGTAGCGTGTGGAGTGGCGCAGGCGGCGCAGCTGGCCGGCAAGGACTACCTCGCGCTGGTCTACTGCGGGGACGGCGCTACGCGCGAGGGTGATTTTCACGAAGCGCTGAGCCTGGCGTCTCTATGGAAGCTGCCCGTGCTCTTCGTAGTCGAGAACAATGCCTACGGACTGTCAACGCCGGTGCGGGAAGCCGTACCCGTGGAGGACATTGCAGTTGCGGCAACCGGCTACGGCATGCCTGGAGAGGTGATCGACGGCAACGACCTGCTGCAAGTCATCGCTGCCACGCGCTGCGCGGCTGCGAGGGCGCGGTCAGGTGAAGGTCCTTCGCTGCTGGAGATGAAGACCTTCCGCCGGCGCGGGCACGAAGAGGCCTCCGGCACCAAATACGTGCCGGCCGAACTCCGGGAGGCCTGGTCGCTCAAGGATCCCGTAGAGCGTTTTGCGCAGCATTTGCTCCAGAGTGGAAACATGACGAAGGACGAACTGGCAGGTGTCCGCAGGGAGCTCGCAAGAGAGGTAGAGGAAGCCGCGGAATACGCGCTTGCACAGCCGCTTGTGGAAAGTACGCCCGGCGCGGAGCGGGCCGCGCTCTTCGCTCCTTCTCCGCCTGTGGTCGCAATTCGGAAAGGGCGCGAGACTGAGCGGCGCTACGTTGATGCCCTGGGTGATGCGCTGCGCCAGGCGATGGAGTCCGACGACCGAGTGCTGCTCATCGGGCAGGACATTGCAGAATACGGGGGAGTGTTCAAGGTGTCCGAGGGCCTCCTGGAAGCCTTTGGCGCAGCGCGCGTGCGCAATACTCCCATCATAGAAAGCGGGGCGCTGGGCGCGGCGATGGGACTGGCGCTGGAGGGGTTCCGTCCGATCGTGGAGATACAGTACGCAGACTTTATTGCATGCGGCTTCAATCAGATTGTCAACAACCTGGCAACGACCCACTACCGGTGGGGAGCTCCCCTCGGCATCACCATTAGAGCTCCGTACGGCGGCCACATAGGCGCAGGTCCGTTCCATTCCCAGTGCAAGGAGGCGTGGTTCTGTCATGTGCCGGGTCTCAAGGTAGTTGCACCGGCCACGCCGCACGACGCCAAGGGACTGCTGCTCCGGGCGATTGCCGACCCGAATCCCGTACTGTACTTCGAGCACAAGTACCTGTACCGGTCCGTGCGCGGCCCGGTGCCTGAGGCCGCCTACCACATCCCGTTTCGCCGCGCCCGCGTAGCGCGCCCGGGTACCGATGCCACGATCGTCACATACGGGCTGGGAGTGCACTGGGCCCTGGAGGAAGCCGCCTGGCAGGAAGAGGCGCGCGGAGCCCGGATTGAGGTTGTGGATTTGCGCACGCTGGTGCCCTGGGACCGGGAAACCGTCCTTGAGTCCGTTGCCCGAACGAGCCGAGTGCTGGTGCTTCACGAGGCGACGTCTACCTGTGGCTTTGGCGCGGAAGTCTCGGCTGCCGTGGCGCACGACGGCTTCCACTTGCTGGATGCGCCACCCGTCAGGGTTGGGGCGGAGGACTTGCCGGTGCCATTTTCGCTGACGCTGGAGCACGGCGTGTTTTCCGCAAAGGCAAAGCTGCGCGATGCGTTGCTGCAGCTGCTTGCCTACTGAGCGAATGCTGCGGGCATCGAATTGCCCGCTGGCGCGTTTGTATTCGCGGGAATGCACTAACCTGACCTGACGGCGTAATGCAGACACCTGGGGTGGGCGACAGGGCGCCGGCCTTTGAGGGACCTTCGCAGGGAGGCCGAGCGGTAAGCCTTTCGGACTACGAGGGAAAAAGGCTGGTCCTTTACTTCTATCCAAGGGACAATACGCCCGGCTGCACCAGGCAGTCATGCAATCTCCGGGACAATGCGGCAATCCTCGCGGAGCAGGGCATAGCGGTGGTCGGCGTCTCGCCCGACGATGTGGCATCGCACGAGTGTTTTGCGGAAAAGTACAAGCTGCCGTTTCCGCTCGTGGCGGATCCCGAGAAGGAGATCCTGAACGCCTATGGCGCGTGGGGCGAAAAGAACATGTATGGGCGCCTGGTGAAGGGCGTAAAGCGCACCACTTTCCTGATTGACGAGCGCGGCGTTATCGTACACGTATTCCGGCGTCCCAAGGTCGCCAGCCATGCTGCGGAAATACTGCGTGCTTTCGGCTGCTGAGCCCTGCAAGGAAATTCTCGCCAGTTTGCCGCTTGCGTGAAGCCAGGCCACTCAGTGCCTGGCGCGTGCGGGGTCTAGCGGCACCCGTCTGCTTGACACGACAGGCAAGTCTGGCGCCGTCGTCAAAGCCGGGTTTCCATCTCTGCCTTGAACCTTTGCAGGTCGGGAATGGCGCGCTCGCTGATTCCCGTAAGGCCTTGGTTCGTGAACATGGAGATTCGCCGGACGAGATCGGGATACCAGGCAAACTCGGGCAGCAGGTTTCCTTCCGCGTCGTAGTAACGGGTTCCCTGCGTCAATTGCGCAGGCAGCAGGACAGACGTCGTCAGCCTGTTGAACCGGTCGACATGGAGCGCGAGATACTCCAGCAAGGGCTTGCTCCCGGTAATGTGCTGCAACGTTGCGGCATCGAGAAACTCGAAATTCTGGCTTTCAAAAGCCGAGCCGGCGACAGACACGGGAAATACAAAAAATAGATGATCGGCAATCAGATCCGGCTGCAGGCCTGCATCTATCTGGTCAACCACTTCAGCAAGCCTGGCCACCTTCTGCTGTTCCACGGAAAGCAGTTCATGGGTGGTCTCCAATTCCAGAATCAGCGTATCGTAGTACTTGATGCGAACTTCGAGCATTCTCCTTTCCTCCTGGTAGCCTGCAAAAACAAATGCGAGGTAAACACCCAGAAAGACGATGACGAATTCGAATGCAAACTTTCCGAGGTTCTTGAGCAGCCTGCCACCGAATTCGCCACTACGGATTTGGGATGTTTCGTTCATTGGCTCTTTCCATTGGCAGTGGCACGAGAGATCCCCCAAACTACACACCACGCAGCCTTCTATTCACCAATTGGCGTAACGCCTGTGCGCGGTCGCAAGGTGTAGGTGGCGAGCGCCGGCGTCTGCGCCGGCGCGGATTCCACCCTTGCTGCTGCGCAACGTCGCCCGGTAACCGAGAGGGTGCCCGCCGCACCGAGCGGACACAGCCCCGCTACTGCCATGCTTCGAAAGGATTCTGCCAAGCTGCGGCGCGCAGCGGGAGGGGGCGCGGTCAAGGCTCCAAAGAACACACCCGATTCCGGATCGTTCTACGCGGCTGCAACTGCATACGCACCAACTCATGGCGCCTGCCTCGTACGAGCCTGTCATCGGGCTTGAAGTGCACTGCCAGCTGAAGACGGCCTCCAAGGCATTCAGCCCGGATTCCGCGCAGTTCGGGGGAGAACCCAACAGCCATGTGGATGCCATCAGCCTGGGCCATCCGGGGACGCTGCCGGTGCTGAATTCGCACGTGGTCGATTATGCTGTGCGTATGGGGCTTGCCACGCACTGTCGCATAGCAGAGCGAAGCATCCTGGCGCGCAAGCACTATTTCTATCCCGACTTGCCGAAAGGGTACCAGATTTCGCAGTACGAGAATCCGCTGTGCGAGCACGGCTACGTCGACCTGCCAGGGGATCCGCCGCGGCGCATTGGCATAACGCGGATTCATATCGAGGAGGATGCCGGCAAGTCGCTGCATGACCAGGATCCGGCACGCACGCTGCTTGACTTCAACCGGTGCGGCGTGCCGCTGATCGAGATAGTGTCCGAGCCCGATCTGAGATCCGGCCGAGAGGCCTACATGTACATGCAGAAGATCCGCCAGCTGGTTCGGTACCTGGACATTTGTGACGGCAACATGGAGGAAGGCTCGCTGCGCTGCGATGCCAATGTCTCCATTCGCGTAGCCGGTTGCGCAGAGCTGGGTGTGAAGACCGAAATAAAGAACATGAACTCCTTCCGCCACGTAGAGCGGGCCATAGACCATGAAATAGGGAGGCAGGCGGGACTTGTCCGTCGGGGCAGGAGCATTACGCACGAGACGCTGCTGTGGGATGCCGACCGGGGTGAGACCAGGTCCATGCGAACCAAGGAGCGGGCGCACGACTATCGCTACTTCCCGGACCCCGATTTGCCGCCGATGGTCGTTACCTCCACGATGCGGGCCGGCATTGCGGCTTCGCTGCCGGAGCTTCCGGACGACCGGAAGCGCCGTTTCGAGCGCGAACTCGGGCTGCCTCCGTACGATGCCGGCGTGCTAACCGAAGAGCGCCCCGTGGCCGACTATTTTGAGGCCGTGCTTGCAGCGGTTAGCCATAAGGACTCTCAAGCTGACATCGCGGCTCAGGCGAAGGCCGTCTCCAACACGGTCATGACGGATGTGCTGCGGGTCGTAAAGGAAAAGCGTGTTAAAGTGGAGGCATTCCCCATAGGCGCCCGGCGCCTGGGTGGCCTTGTGCATCTCAGGCTCAGCAATGCGCTTAGCTCCACGGGCGCGCAAGAGGTGTTCTCGTGCATGCTCGGCGACGGACGCGAAGCGGAGACCATTGCGCAAAGCAGGAAGCTGCTGCAGGTATCCGACGATGAGAAGTTATTGCCAGTGATAGAGGCCGTGCTGGCGGCGTTTCCCGCCCAGGTCGAAACGTACAGGGGAGGCAAGACGCAAGTCGCCGGCTTTTTCATCGGCCAGGTAATGCGGCGCACCGGCGGGTCCGCGGATCCGGTGCGCGTTCGCGAATTGCTGCTCCGGCAGCTTGCGCAATGACGAAACCTGCTAAGCACATGCGTTACGCAATCTCCTGGCCGATCCGCCACAAGGGAATGGTCCTGCTTGTTTTGGCCTGTTCGCTGGTGCCCGGCCTGGCATGCGGCCAGGAAGAGCCTGCGGTCAGTTCCGCCGTCAGTTCTGCCGACAACAGCTCGCTGGTGGGCCGCCTGAGCGTAGATCCCGAAGTAGATCCCACGCCGGACTACCGGGGATTTGAGGTCCTGATCGCCGTCAGCCAGGATGGGGAGCCCGATACGCTGGGCTACGCCGTAACGGACAGTACGGGCGAGTTTTCGATGGATGTCACCGCACCCAGGCGGGGCGTATACGCCATCATCATCAGCCGCAGTGGCCAGATTCTCAAGATTGGGGAGATAGCCGTGGCGGATGCCGATTCGGCTCGCCTGGAAGCCGAGTTTCCGATGGGTAACCGCTTGCTGAGGATACGCTCGAGGGAAAATGCGGCCTGGATGGCGTACCAGAACGCCAAGGCACTGTACAACCAGAATCTGCTCGAACTGGTGCAGAGCGGGGAATATGAAGATGCCCGTGCCTCCATGCAAGTGCAGCAGACCAGCAGCATTATGTGGAACATGCGGGAGACGTTTGAGGGCACGATGGGTGCGGAAATGGCCTTGTCGGAGTCGGTGCTCATGCTGGCAGGCTGGCATGATTCGCTGGCCGTGGCAAGGGCTATTCAGATTGCGCCCGACAACATCCAGTACGTGGAGGTTGCCCGCGCTGCGCGCGGGGCGCTGGCCCGGCTTTCCGGCCAGGAAGCTTCTTTGTCGTTCCTGCGAGCAGCCGCCGATTCGGTCGATACAGAGGCAGCCCGGGCCGAGCTGCATGCTGAGATCGTAGTGGCGCACATGGACAGCCTCGACTATGATGCCGCGCGCGAGGCAGCGCGAGCCATGCAGGAAGTCTACGGTGAAACGGCTTGGGCGACCTGGGCCGAACGGGCCCTGTATGAACTGAACAACCTGTTGCCGGGCATGCCGGCGCCCCCGTTTGCGTTGCGGACCGCGCCGGGTGACTCGTTGAGTCTGGATGCGCTAAGAGGCAAGGCTGTGGTGCTGGAGTTCTACAATCCGCAGGATGCCGTCTACCAGAGAGAATATGAAGGGCGCAATGATCTTGTTGCTGCGTCCGATGCCGTTCACGTGGTGTCCGTCTCGCTGCAGCCGGACACCCTGGTTAACGAAGCGTTCTTTGACGAGAGGATTCCGCTGGGCACGTTTGTATGGGAGGCAGGCGGATTCGCAAGCGATGTGGCGCGGCGCTACAATGTAAATGTCCTGCCTACGCGCTATCTCATTGACCAGGACGGGATTCTGGTTGCAAAGTATGTTCGCGGCGCTATGGCTGTGCTGCGAGAAGACGCGCTTGGTCTGGTCGGGGCGCAATAGCTTCAGTCTTATGAACAGAAATATGCTTGTCGCCGGCAACTGGAAAATGCACACCGATACGGCCTCCGCTCGCGCGCTTGCCTGCGGGGTCGTGACGGGCGTTCAGGGCTGCAGGGGCGTGGATGTAGCAGTTTGCCCTCCGTTTGTCAGCTTGGCCGTTGTAGCAGACATGCTGTCGGGAAGTGACGTCGCGCTCGGCGCGCAAGACATGCACGGTGCAGATTGGGGGGCCTATACGGGCGAAGTATCGGCGCCGATGCTACGCTCGGTGGGATGCCAATATGTGATTCTGGGGCATTCCGAAAGGCGGCAGCACTTTGGCGAAACGGACGCCGGCGTGCGCGACAAGGTTGGCCAGGCTCTGTCGCACGGCCTTGTTCCGATTTTGTGTGTCGGCGAGCTGCTGCAAGAGCGCAGGGCCGGCAGGGAGCGGGAGGTGGTGGAGCGCCAGCTGACGGGCGCGCTCTCCGGGCTGCCGGGTATCTCCCCCGGAGCCCTGGTGGTGGCCTACGAACCCGTGTGGGCCATCGGCACGGGTGAGACCGCAACGCCCGATACGGCACAGGCGATGCACGCCTGCATAAGGCAGTCTCTGGCCGCCACGGTCGGCGACGCATTTGCCCGGCATACATCCATTCTGTACGGCGGCAGCATGAAGCCGGGCAATGCCCTGCAGCTGCTCCGGCAGCCGGACGTAGATGGCGGCCTTATTGGCGGCGCCAGTCTGAAGGCCGACTCTTTTGCCGCCATTGTTCAGGCGGCTGAAGCGGCGGGGTAGTCAGTCAGCTTCCGCTGCTGTTGCTTCCGCCTTGGCCGGTTCGGGCTTGGCCTTCTCTTTCTTTTCCGGCGTGCCATTCTCTGACGACTCGCGCGGCTTGGCCACGTAGTCGGTCTGATAGAAGCCGCTACCCTTGAAGATGAGGCCGGTGCCGCCGGTAATGACGCGGTGTACCGGTTGATCAGTAGACGGACACCGGGTCAGTGAATCTGACGTAATCCGCTGCTCGATTTCGAATGTTGTTCCGTCCGCGCGTCTGTAAACGTACGTGGGCATGCTCTGAAGAATCCAGCCACTGAAGCATCGCTGAAAGCCTGATTCGCTTGCAAGGTTCCGCTGCTATTCTTCCGGTTCCGGCTCCCAGTCTTCGGGCACGCCGACCAGTGCTGCATATGCGACCTCGGCAATGGCGGGCCGGATACGAACATAGTCGTAATTCCTGCGCGTAGGGTAGACCCGGTTCGTAAGCACGATGACGTAGAGGTCCGCGTCAGGATCTATCCAGATGGACGTGCCCGTAAATCCCGTGTGTCCGAAGCTCCTGGCGCCGAAAAGCTGTCCGGCGCTGGCCGGCGGTTCGGGGGCCTTCGTATCCCATCCCAGCGCGCGGGTCGACAGGGACGTGTCGACGGCCGCGGTGAACAGCTCAAGGGTTTCGGGCCGCACCAGCTGAACGTCTCCCAGCCTGCCGTCCTGCACGAGCATGGTGGCAAACCGCGCCAGATCGCGCGCGGTGGAAAAGAGTCCTGCGTGTCCAGCGGTACCACCCAGAATCCATGCGGTCTCGTCATGCACCTCTCCCTGCACAAGACGCTGGCGGAAATAGTCGTCCCGTTCGGTTGGCACAACAGCCGTGTCCGGAATGCCAATGCCACGGAATCCGGTAGCCTGCATGCCCAGTGGCTCAAAGATGCGCTCCCGCGCAAAGCTGCCAAATTCCTGTCCTGTGATCTCCTCGACGACCAGCGCGAGCGTGATCATCCCGAAGTCGCTGTAGCGGTACGTCTCGCCGGGGACGGACTCCAGCTCCCCACTGAAAATGGAATCCAGAATCGCCTGGCGGGTTCTAAGTCCTTCTGCGTAGAACGTAATGAAGGCGGGCAGTCCGCTCGTGTGCGTAAGCAGCTGTCGGATGGTGACGTGCCTCTTGCCGGGCCGGTTATACTCGTCTAGGTAGCGGCTGACGGGTGCTTCCAGGTCCAGCTCACCCGACTCGTACAGCAGCATGGCTGCCGTTGTCGTTGCGATGACTTTGGTGAGGGAGGCGAGGCCGAAGGGCGAATCTGGAGTAACAGGCGTTGTTGACTCATACGTGAACGTGCCGTAGCCTGCCAGTTTGGCCACGGAGTCTGCACGTCCTATGGCGACCGCCGCCGCGGGAAACCAGCGATCCTCGATTGCGGAGTGCACAAGAGAGTCTACCGATTGCAGCGTCGCACCGGCAAAGCGCGTGTCGTGGTAGCGAATTCTCGTTTCTTCGAGATGCGCAGACTGTGGAGCGCTGCAAGCCACGTGAAAGAGAGCGGCAGCGATTATCAAGCAACGCGTATACAGAGGCATAGGGCACGGCACCAGAAACTTCGAAGAGCGTAGTAGGCCGCAATAAACACAATTCCTTCAAGGCATGCCTACAATTACAGTAGAAGGATTCGGTTCTTTCGAGGCGCTGGAGGGCCAGAAACTGGTACTGGCGATCGAGGAGGCAGGCGTCGATATCGGGCACCGATGTGGAGGCTACGCTCGCTGCACGACCTGCCGGGTGCGCATATTCGAAGGCGAGCCGGAGGCCATGACCCTGGCCGAGTCCGACAAGCTGGAGGCTGCCGGACACCTGGGTAAGATTCGCCTGGCGTGCCAGATTCTTGTGGAGGGCGACATGACCGTCGAGCCCCTTATGCGGGTGTCAACCATGGGGTGGACGGATCCAGGGCCCCCTCCGGCTGAAACCATCACGCCGGAGCCCGAATGGACGGATAGGCCTGACGTCTAGGGCTGCGCGGCAGCCTCAATGACACCTTGCGCCGCGGCAAGCGCCGCGTGGGGCAGGGCCGGCACCGCGCAACACCGGGCATGGGCCTTGAATCGACGGCGAGAACGGTACCAGTCCTGCCCGGCCGTGGAAAAAGTCGCCATTTGAGCCTGGCATGAAAGGGTCCGCAACGATTTCCCGGATGGTGGCGACGGAGCCGATTCGGGTTGGGAAGGCGATCGAGTCTGCCGCGGTGGCTTGGGGCCTGCCGATACGGCCGCTCCGGAAACGGTCTTCGGGGGAGTGACGCCGTCGCGTGATCCGCCCCTGGGGAACTACCCTATGGTCGGTTACGTGTCGTGCCCTGTACGTGTGGAAGTGCGGGGTCTTTGGACGAAAGGGATCAGGTTCGGCGCAGTACGCCAAGCAGCGCAAGCGGAACGACTACCGGGCGGTGTGCGGAGCAACTGGCTGGCTCATCTCTAGGGTGCGTCTCGGCGCCCGGAGACCTGCTCTTCCATTGGGGAAGCCATTTGCTCGGCACATGAGTATGTGCTGGCGCCTCAAAGCAGCCCATTGGCGATCACAGTTCAGGAGCGGGTGTCCAGTGGCCGCTCGGAAAGCGTGCATACGCCGCCTGCGCATCCGGAGCCTCGCCTGCTCATGGCCCTTCTCAAGAATGGAAGCTTGAGCAGCAGACCGAATACAAGGAAGGCAGGCACATGCTGGCAAATCGTTCGCGTGGCGTAAATGCCAGTCAGGAGCTCGCCCCGCTGTCTGTCGACCACGACAATTTCACCTGCGGGGACGGGTCCCGCAGGCGATTCTTCCGTCGACAGCTCTACGCATCCAAGCCAGTCGAGCCGCGCGGTTAGCTGAGCCTTTCGCACGCATTTCGGGCATGCGGCGTTGTAGTGCAGGACAAGTCGTCTGGAACGCGTTTCCATGATTCGAGGGGCCCGGCCGGATCATGCCGGCTGCACGGGCACAGCGCCAGGCTCCGGTGGCTTCAGAAGGGCCAATTGTCCGCACGCGGCGTCGATGTCTTGCCCCCGGCTGCGCCGGACCGTGACGGTCACGCCACGGGAGAGGAGCACACGAATGAAGGCATTGAGCTTGCTCTCCGAAGTACGCTCGAAGGGCAGTCCCGCAACCGGGTTGTACTGAATCAGGTTTACCTTGCTCGGCACGGCGTTGCTGATAGCCGCGAGCTGCTTCGCATCGGCCTCGCTGTCGTTGAAGTCGCGGAACAGGCAGTATTCGAAAGTAACCGTGCGGCTTGAGGTGCTGGTGTAGTATGACAGCGCGGCGCGCAGGGCGGGAAGGTCGGTAGCCTCGCCTCGAACGGACGGCATGATGCTGTCGCGCTTCTCCTGGGTGGGGGCATGCAGGGAAACGGCCAGGTTTACGCGCGGATGGTCATCGGCCAGCTGCCTGATCCGCCGGGCTAGGCCCACTGTGGAGACTGTCAGGCGCCGCGGCGCAAGGCCGAGGAGTGCAGGGTCGGTCAGCAACTGGATGCTGAGCAGTACACTGCGATAATTGAGCAGCGGCTCGCCCATTCCCATGTAGACGACGTTGGACAGGCCGCGCCCGAATCTCCTCTTTGCCAAGCCGTCAAGCAACCGTACCTGGTCGACTATGGCTCCGGCTGTCAGGTTTTCCTGAAAGCCCATTAGTCCGGTAGCGCAAAACGCGCAAGCCATGGCACATCCTACCTGGCTCGACACGCAGGCAGTAAGCCGGCCCGGCATGCCCTCCTTGCCGGAATCTGGTATCAACACAGCTTCTATTCGCCGCCCGGACGGCAATTCCAGGAGCATCTTGGCGGTCTTGTCAGCGCCTGTTTGCACTTCGATCGCGCGGACTGCCCCCATGCTTGCTATCGTATTGAGTGTCTGGCGGAAGGACCGGGGCAAATCGGTCATTTCTGCGAAGGTTGCTGCGGCGCGTCCGTGGACCCAACGGTACAATTGTGTCCCCCGGTACGCGGGCTCGCCCAGCGAGACAGCCAGTGCTCTCATGCCGTCCAGATCCAGACTCTTGACATCCACGCGGGAGTCAGCCTGGGGAGCATCGGCAGCAGCGCGGGCCAAATGACCCGCTTCAGGAGTGACAGCTACTTTCACTTCGTCCGCTCGCTTCATACATTGCCGAAGCCGCTCCTACCTTTTCATTGATTCATGCTGCCATGCGCAAAGTAGCCCACTTCTCCATAGTTGCCTTGTTCCTGGCCAGTGTGCCCGCCATGGCGCAACATCCGGCCAACCATCTGGAAGGGACGTGGCGCCTGGTGTCACAGCGTTCCGTTTATCCGGATACGATCATCGTTACCACGAACGTGCCGCCCTCCATGAAGATTTTGAATTCGACGCATTTTTCCTGGGGCTACCAGTCGTCGGACGGGGAGGATGTGCTGGCTGGCGGAGGACGCTATACGCTGGAAGGAGATACGCTCTATACCGAATACCTGGAATACCACATTACGCCCGTTCTGGTTGGCGTGGCACTCAAGTTTACGGCTGAATTCGTAGGGGATTTGTGGTACCACACCGGAGAATTTCCGAGCGGTTTTCGCCTGGAGGAGGTGTGGAGGCGTATCGAATAACGCTACTGTACCCAGCGGTCGACAAAGATCAGGACTACCAGTAGCGGTATATAGAGGATGGAGCTGGCGAGAATGCGGCGTGCCTCCCGCACGGTACGGGCGCGGTAAAACGCGACCGCGGGCAGCAGAAACCAGATGCCGAGCACTACCGCTCCGGCGAGGTATACCCATCCGGTAAGTCCCGCAGCGGTCGGCAGCATGGCCGCCAGGCAAAGGCCACCCGTATACAGCAATGCCTGCCTGGCCGTTGATCGGCCATCCGGATCCACAACAGTGCCCATTACATACCGGGCACGGGCGTAGTCTTTCCGGTACATCCACGCCAGCGAGAGAAAGTGGGGCATCTGCCACAGGGCCAGGATCAGGAAAAGCAGCCAGCCGCCGGCTCCCAGCGTGCCGGTAGCAGCGGCAAATCCTCCCAGGCCAGGCAGCGCGCCGGGCACGGCTCCAACGAGCGTGTTCAGACTGGTTTTCCGCTTCAGCGGCGTATATACAAATATGTAGAGTGCGACGGTCAGCGCCGCAAGGCTTACCGTGATCAGGTTGACCATAGCCAGCAAGGCCAGACCCGACAATACAAGGAATATGCCGTATGCCAGCGCCCTGGACGGGGCGATGCGGCCGGCCGGCAGGGGTCGCTTCGCCGTGCGCCGCATGAGAGCGTCATGGCTCCGTTCCACGTAGTGATTCAGGACACCGCCGCCCGCTGAGCTCAGGCCGGTGCCCAGGAGCGTAAAGCCGAGCTGCCACGCATCCACACCTGCCGGCGAACCTAGTAGAAAACCCGCAAGAGCAGATATTATGACCAGCAGCGCAATCTCCGGCTTGGTAAGCTCCCAGTAATCCAGCAAGGCCGGCCTGCCTAGCGGGGCACGCCCGTTAGCCGGAATCTCGATGCGGCTCGGGGCAGGTCTGGCCTCTCGAACGGCGGCGGGTTGTTGCATGGCTGGCGCCATTCTGCGCGATTGCGTGACTAGGCGGTTGATGGCTTGAGCTCTGTCCTCAGCGCCAGCAGCACTACCGAAACCGCGATGCCCATAAGAATGGTGCCTGTCACCAGGTGAGCAGAGTTCAAAATGATCTGAGCTGCGCTTCTCCGGAACTGTTGCGCTTCGAGTTGCAGGACGGCGAATGCCACGAAGCCGAGCATGATCTGCACGCCGGCCGTACCAATCATAAACCAGGAGGCTGCGTTTAGCAACCGGTTTGTCGCGAAATCGCTGCGAATGCGACCGGCCGTAATCAGGATGAGCGCCAGGACGGCCGCAGCTCCGAGGATATGCATTGCCGAAAGATCCAGGCGTATGCCTTCGCCGAAGTGTCTCAGCAGCGCGCCCAGAAAAATCTGCAGATAGAGCAACGTGGCGGTCGTCAGTGCCAGGAGTTGCAGCCTGCGGGCGGCACTGGTTCGTGGCAAAGCGCCCCGACCGCTCGTCCAGGAGTGCGAAGTGCACAGCCAGATGGCGGTAAGCAAGCAGAAAAACAGTTGCGCGGCGAGCGCGTGGACCAGCGCCAGATCGAGTGAGACGCGAATTACGCGAAGGCCGCCGAGAATGCCCTGCAGCAACACAAGCCCGAGCGCTGCGGCTGTCAGAAGGCGCAGCCATCTTCGCGGCTCGGCTCTCCAGGTCCATATCACCAGGAACACGACCCAGAGTCCGACAAGTGCACCGAGGAGACGATGACCGTGCTCGGCCAGAATCGGTGCATGCTGCCACCATCTGGACCCGGGATTGGCCGGATCGCTGAATCCCGTCGCGAACGGATCATACGATCCGAAGGAGGTAGGCCAGTCCGGAACCGCCAGACCGGCGTCCATGCTGGTGACGACTCCGCCCCACCCAATGAGCGTCAGACACAGCAAGAGGCCTAGTGCGCAATACCGGTGGCGCCATGGCATGCCGGCCATCAGGGGAGGATCCGCAATTCCAAGGCGCATGACGGGACCGGTAGGGCAGGGCCGGCAGCAACCAAAGGCATCTGCCGCGGTTCCGGTACAGTAGTGAAGATCCAGCCGATTCGGCTGGCGGAACGCTGCGCCTTGTCGGACGTGGCAGAGGGCGCTTGGATGGGGTCATGACACTAATTGCTTCCATTTCCGGAATCCGCGGAGTATTTGGCTCGGGCCTGGACGCTGGGGTGCTGGTCCGCTATGCGGCAGCGTACGGGGCCTGGTGTCTGGACAGGGCTTCGCGCCCGCACGTCGTAGTGGGGCGGGACGCTCGCGTGTCGGGCCCTGTTTGTGCCCAGATCATCTGTGGCACGCTTCGGAGCATCGGGTGCGACGTGACAGATGCTGGGCTTGCTGCCACGCCGACCGTCGCAATGGCCGTGGAAGCGGAGGGGGCCACCGGCGGCATCGTTATTTCAGCCTCGCACAACCCTGCAGCGTGGAATGCGCTCAAGCTGCTGAACGGGAAAGGGGAATACCTCTCGCCAGAGCAAGGAAGCGAGGTCATGCAGCTTGCCGAGCAGCGCGTCATGCCGGCTGCATCGCACGGCGCAATCGGGACTCTCCGCAACCGAGACTACCTCGATCACCATGTGAAGGCGATTCTGTCGCTGCCCTTCTGCCATGTGGATGCCATTGCCGCCAGGGACTTCTCCGTGGTCGTGGACGGCATCAATTCGGTTGGGGCAATCGCGCTTCCCAGGCTGCTGGAAGCGCTGGGGGTGCGGCGCATCAGGGTTGTCAACGCCGAGCCGACGGGACTCTTTGCCCATCCTGCGGAGCCGCTGCCCGAGCATCTGGGGGATACGATCAGGTTTGTGCGGCAGGAAGGCGTTGATCTTGGTCTCGTGGTGGATCCGGACGCGGACCGCCTGGCGCTTATCGACAACGAGGGCCACTACGTGAGCGAGGAGCTGACGCAGGTGCTGGCGGCCGATTTTCTCTGGCGGCAAAAGAGCGGGCCGTTTGTAACCAATCTGTCTTCATCCCGTGCCATAGAGGACGTGGCGGCACGATATGGCATGGCGGTCCACCGGTCGGCCGTCGGTGAAATCAACGTGGTGAAGAAGATGCAGGAGGTAGGGGCGATTCTGGGCGGTGAAGGCAACGGCGGCGTTATCCTTCCGGAGCTTCACTATGGGCGGGATGGTTTGCTGGGCGCCGCCATGATCTTGCAGCACCTGGCGGACGATGGCACGACGATGGCGGCCTGGAGACGCGGCATGCCGCATTACGTCATCTCCAAGAACAAGCTGCCACTGGAGAGCTGCAGTGCCGAGCAGGCGTTGTCGCGCGTCATCGGCCGCTATCAGGGCTGCGAGCTTTCCATGCTTGACGGCGTGAAGATCGACTTCGACGAAGGATGGGTCAGCCTCCGCAAGTCCAATACGGAGCCCATCCTGCGTGTCTATGCGGAAGCGCGGACCCGCGCGGAGGCCGACCGTCTGGCGGCTGAGGTAATGGAGGCAGTCGGGCGCTAGGCGCGGCTCTGCCAAAAGCGAAGGGGGCGAAGTCGCAATGGACCCCGCCCCCCGGCTGTGCTGTTGGCAGATTTGGCTCTAGAAGCCCATGCCTCCTCCGCCCATGCCGTCCATGCCGCCGCCGTGGCCGCCGTGGCCTTCGCCGCCAGCCGGCTGCTTCTCCGGACGGTCTGCTACCACGGCTTCCGTCGTCAGGAGCAGGCCTGAGACAGAAGCAGCATTTTCCAATGCTGCGCGAACCACCTTGGTCGGGTCGATGACACCCGCGGAAATCAGAGGTTCGTACACCTCTGTGCGCGCGTTGAAGCCATAGTCCGCCTCACCCTCCTTCACTTTCTGTGCCACGATCGAGCCCTCCACGCCGGAGTTGATCGCGATCTGACGCAGTGGCTCCTCCAGAGCGCGGCGCACGATGTTGACGCCGATGCCCTGGTCCTCGTTTTCCACCGCAGTCGATTCAAGCGAGCCGATGGCCCGGATAAGGGCGACGCCGCCGCCGGATACGATTCCTTCCTCGATGGCTGCGCGGGTGGCGTGCAGCGCGTCTTCCACGCGTGCCTTTTTCTCCTTCATTTCCGGCTCGGTCGCCGCGCCGATCTTGAGAACGGCCACGCCGCCGGAGAGCTTCGCCAGCCGCTCTTGCAGCTTCTCCTTGTCATAGTCGCTGGTCGTGGTCTCGATCTGCTGCTTGATCTGGTTGGCCCGGGCCTTGATCTGGTCACTCGAACCGGCACCATCCACGATCACGGTCTTGTCCTTGTCAATGACCACGCGCTTGGCCCGCCCGAGATACTCGATCGTCGCATTCTCCAGCCGATAGCCCTTCTCCTCGCTGATTACCGTGCCGCCGGTCAGGATTGCGATGTCTTCCAGCATGGCCTTCCGCCTGTCGCCGAATCCCGGGGCCTTGACGGCTGCAACGCGCAGCGTGCCGCGCAGCTTGTTGACGACCATGGTGGCCAGGGCCTCGCCTTCCACGTCCTCTGCAATAACGAGCAGCGGTGATCCCGTCTGCGCGATTTTCTCCAGAATGGGCAGGAGGTCCTTCATCGCCGAGATCTTCTTGTCGAAGATGAGCAGATGGGCATCCTCGAGGACAGTCTCCATGTCGTCGGCATTGGTCACGAAGTAGGGCGAGAGGTAGCCTCGGTCGAACTGCATGCCTTCCACGACCTCCAGATTGGTCTCCGTACCGCGCGCTTCTTCGACGGTGATCACGCCATCCTTGCCCACTTTCTCGAACGCATCCGAAATCAGGCTGCCGATATCCGCGTCGTTGTTGGCGGAAATGGCTCCCACCTGCGCGATTTCATTGCGTCCCTCGATTTCACGGCTCTGGGACCGGAGGTCGGACACGATATCCACTACGGCCCGGTCAATGCCGCGTTTGAGGTCCATGGGATTGGCTCCTGCCGTGACGTTCTTGAGGCCGGCCGTCATCATGGCCTGGGCCAGCACGGTTGCGGTGGTGGTGCCATCGCCCGCGACGTCGCTGGTCTTGGAGGCGACCTCCTTGACCATCTGCGCGCCCACGTTTTCGACCTTACTTTCGAGTTCCACTTCCTTGGCCACCGTGACACCGTCCTTGGTGACGGTAGGTGATCCGAATTTCTTTTCGATGATGACGTTGCGCCCCTTGGGACCGAGGGTCACCTTGACAGCGTCCGCGAGCTGATCTACGCCGCGCTTGAGGGCGCCACGCGCATCGGAGTCAAATATGATTTGCTTGGCCATAGTTCTGGTCTCTCCTTTTATGTGGTGTAAGTGAAGGCGGTCGCTATTCCTGGACGATGCCCAGGATGTCGCTCTCCCGCATGATGAGGAGGTCGTCGCCGCCCAGCGAGATTTCCGTGCCGGAATACTTTCCGTACAGGACGGTATCGCCTGCGTTGACACTCATTTCAATCTTGGCGCCGTTCTCGACACGCCCCGGGCCAACGGCGATAACCGTTCCCCGCTGGGGCTTCTCCTTTGCGGAATCGGGGATGTACAGACCGCTGGCTGTCTGCTCTTCGGCGTCTTGCGCCTTGACGACGACGCGGTCACTGAGAGGTTTGATCATTGTCATGCTGATACCTCCATGTATGTGGGTAGGGGATGGTGAAAAGGACTTGTTAGCACTCTAAAGCGGCGAGTGCTAACAACACGGCGCGCAGCCGTGTTCCAGGCACTGTTTGCTGGCCGGGAGCTTGCACAAAAAGCGTGCCGAACCGGCCTGGAGCGCTACTTTCATCTTGCCCTGCCCGAATGGCGTGACAATAGGGCAGAATCCTGCCGGCGACGCTGACATCGGTTGGTACTGTGTGGCTAAACCGATATATTTTCGTCGCCGGTCTTGACAACTCACGACGGGCATTATTGGGTCAAATGAGTTTGCGCGATGGATTCTCCGGATGCGGAGCCCCGATCAGACGTACGGTTTGAGGCAGACGAGCGGCCCCCGCTGCCCATGGCTGTCGGCATGGGACTGCAGCTTGCCGTGCTGTGCGTAGCGGGAGTTGTCATTACGCCTGCCATCGTGGTCCGCGCGGCGGGCGGTACGGAAGCATTTCTGAATTGGGCCGTCTTCGGAGCGGTACTCATCAGCGGGCTCACGACCATTCTTCAGGCCGTGCGCGTGGGGCGAATCGGCGCAGGCTATGTGCTTCTTATGGGTACAAGCGGCGCGTTCATTGCGGTTTGCATTACCGCAATCGCGCAAGGAGGACCGGCGATGCTCGCGACGCTGGTGATCGTCTCGGCCTTGTTTCAGTTCCTCCTGGCGGCGCGGCTTGCGCTGTTTCGGCGGGTCCTGACGCAGACCGTTACGGGAACGGTAATCATGCTGATTGCGGTGACCGTGATGCCCATCGCATTCGACATGCTGGACAACGTGCCGGAAGGCGCACCGTCTGCCGGAGGCCCGGTAAGCGTGCTGGCGACGATAGGCATAATGGTGGGCCTGGCCCTCAAGGCGCGCGGGGCACTTCGATTGTGGGCGCCCGTAATTGGCGTCGTGGTAGGGTCCGTGGTCGGCGGCATCTTCGGTCTCTATGACACAACGCGTGTGGCGGACGCGGGATGGATTGGTGTACCCTCTTCAGGATGGCCCGGGCTTGACCTGAGCTTTGGGCCCGTCTTCTGGGCCCTGCTGCCTTCCTTCCTGTTTGTTACCCTCATCGGGGCCATAGAGACCATTGGCGACAGTGTGGCTATCCAGCGGGTATCCTGGCGCCGGCCCAGGGCTGTCGATTTCAGAGCCGTCCAGGGTGCCGTGGCGGCGGACGGCACGGGTAATCTGCTCTCAGGGCTTATTGGAACGGTGCCCAACACGACCTATTCCACCAGCGTTTCCGTTACGGAGCTTACCGGCGTGGCATCCCGCATGGTAGGCGTTGCCATTGGCGCGGTGTTCATTGGCATGGCGTTTCTGCCCAAGTTTCTCGCGTTGGTGGTAGCGATTCCGGAGCCCGTTGCCGGGGCGTTTGTGCTGGTTCTCATCGCCATGTTGTTTGTTACCGGTACGCGCATAGTGGTTCAGGACGGGATCACCTACCGCGACGGCCTGGTCGCCGGATTGGCGTTCTGGATCGGTTACGGCTTCCAGAATGGCCTGATCTTTCCCGAATTCGTGGCAGGCTTCGCGGGAGGGCTGCTGCAGAACGGCATGACAAGCGGAGGTCTGGCAGCCATTCTGCTGACGATGTTCATGGAGTTGACGGAGCCCATGCCAAGACGCATCGAGGTCGGTTTGAATGTGCAGGCATTGCCGGATCTGAGCCGGTTCATCGAATCCTTCGTAAAGCGTTGCCGGTGGAATACGGCCATGACATACCGGCTGCAGGCGGTAGTCGAGGAAACCATGCTGACGCTCATAGGGGACGAAGAGCAGGAAACCGAGGCTCAGCGCCGACTGCTGGTGCAGGCCCGCAAGAGGAGCGGCGAGGCTGTCATCGAGTTCATTGCCTCCACGGATGCCCGCAATCTTCAGGACCAGATTTCGCTCCTGAGCGACCGGGTAACAGGCGCGGCTGTAGAAGAGGAAGTGTCGCTTCGTCTGCTGCGGCACCTTACCTCATCGGTTCGACACCAGCGCTATCACAACGCTGATATCGTGACGTGCCACGTGAAGACACCGTCGCACTCGGACGAACCTCCTGCCAGCCAGTCCTGAATCGGCTCAAGATTAGCAGCCCGTCTCCGGGCTGCGTGTCCGTGGCCGACCGAACAGGCCGGTTCAATCAGGTGCCCTATACTGTCTGGTAACGTGAATGCGGCAGTGGGTATGCTAGGCCGGGACGGGAATACATCGATGGCTGCCTCCGCTTCGGCTCGCGGCTGGTTACTGGCCGCCCTAGCCCTTACTCCGCTCTTGCTCTTGGCTACGCTGCCGCCATTTGTGGGGCCTTCGCTGAGGATGTGGCTTATGCAGTCGTTTGCGGCAATATGCCACCAGTTGCCGGAGAGGTCGCCTGCCTTGGAAGGCATTCAGCTTGGCGCCTGCCACCGATGCTACGGTGTGTACATCGGCCTATTTGCCGCTCCCTTTGCGGGGCTCGTCTTGCGGCGCTTTGCACCGCTGCTAGACCGGCACGCCAGGCTCGCGGTACTCGCATCCGTATCGCCCCTGGCACTGGACTGGCTGCTGGGCGCAGCGGGACTGTGGCATAACACCCCGCTCACGCGCACGACTACGGGCGCCTTCTTCGGCCTGGTTGCGGGGCTACTCATTACGCTGGCTCTGGCCGCCAGGAAGACCGCCGACAAGCGCGGAAGCTTGCCTTTGGCATGAGGGAGCATATATCTTCGTGAAGCACTACCAATCACGAAGCGGCCCAAATTGCCATGTCTGACAAGTTGACGTCCGCGCTCATCGGTGGCCTCGCGGGAGGACTCCTGGGCGCAGTGCTTACCCTGTTCCAAAACCCGGTGCTGAATGGTCTGGCTTGCCTGGCCCTCATTGTGGCAGGCATGGTAGCCGTCTGGCATTACACCGGCGAGCACGCGGTGACCCTTACGGGGGGGCAGGGAGTAGGTCTCGGCGCGCTCGCGGGTGCTGCCGGCGGCGTGATCAGCGGTCTTCTTGGGCTTTTTTTCCGCTTTGTGGGAGTCCTGCCGGGGCCCATGGAGCAACTGGAAGAATCAGGGGCAATGGATCAGATGGAAGGTGGTGCGCTGGGATTCATGGAATTCATGGCGGGACCGGCCGGTCAGGCATTGGGCCTTGTAATCGGCGTGGTTTTCGGCGTGATTCTGGGCCTGATAGGGGGAGCCATAGGTGCCGCGGTCTTCAAGAAGGGTGAGCAGGAGCAGCAAGGCTGATCCGGCTCGCGCAGCCCACGGCTTCGCGCTTGCCGCTGCGTTGACCGTGACTGGAAGGACCTAGTGGGAGGACCCCGGCTGGCGAAGGGGGGAGCGTACGGCGCGGGGTGCGCCGAAGATTACGCTCAGCATGAAGGCTTCGCGTGCAGAGCCGGCTGAGCGCAGCCTTTCGCTCCACGGATTGATCACCGGCGGTGTGGCGGCTATCGGTGGCTGGACTGTCGAGGCATCCGCCAACGGCGGGTCTTCCGGCACGGTAGTTTCCCGTACCGGGGGCTCCGGAAGAAACGGCACGTCCTGGACGCTTATGTGCTCCGTCTGCGCAGGCACCGGGGTGGCGTAGCCCAGAAGATCCTGCAGGGCTTCTTCCATCGACCTGGAGGCGGATGGCTTCGCCACGGGCGGCCGCTTCTTCTTCTTCCTGCCCAGCAGGCTGAGGATAATGTATCCCAGAAGCAGCAGGAGCGTCCAGAGATAGTCGTTCATGGCACTTGCTGTTTGCCAGGTTATGTTCGAAGGGCTTCGCCGGTTCCGCAGCCTCGCGAATCATGCGCCGACGGCTTCGCCTGGCTATGGCGTTTGTCGGTGCGCCCGGGCACGCGTGCGCCCTTTCCCGGCTGCGGTCCTTGCAGCCTGGACTGGCCCTGACGAGTCAATTTCCTGACAAAGGCAAGTCCCTCCTCCACGGATTGGCCGCCCGCCTTGCCTGGGCATTGCGGCAGGCAGCTGGCCTGCGAGCTCATCGCCTGCCCGTGCCCTGCATCCACGCATCCAGTACGCGGCGTGTCGCCCGGGGGAATGCCAGCTCTTGCAGGTCGCACGGCGCTACCCACCTGAGCGGCCGCTTCGATGAGGGCTGCCCGCTGCGAATCCGGCAACGGAATACGTGCAGCGTAATGCGGAAGTGCGAATAGGCATGCGCAATCACCTGTGCACGTTCTCCTACCTCCACGTCAACGCCCAACTCCTCGCGCAGCTCTCTTGAGCAGGCGGCTTCCAGCGTTTCGCCAGACTCGCGCTTTCCGCCGGGCAGTTCCCAGAGTCCGCCCAGCATTCCTTCCTCGGCGCGGCGCTGTACTAGGAGCCGCCCCGAGCTGTCAATTATCATGGCGGTAGCCACGTCGTAGTGCGGGGTAGCCTGCTTTCGCTTCCTGGCCGGAAAGCTATCCACCGCATCCATTGCGCGTGCCCTGCACGGCTGCCGAAGCGGGCATCCGCTGCAGCCGGGCGCGCGCGGCGTACAGACGGCCGATCCCAGCTCCATGAGTGCCTGGTTGAAGGTGCCGGGTGCCTCCCGGGGGACCAGGGCCTCGGCCAGTTGCCTGATCGCGTTGCCATCGCTTTGCACAAAGACGCGGGCCAGCACGCGATTCACGTTGGCATCCACGGCCGCTACCGGCTTCCCGAAGGCAATCGAAAGGATGGCCCCCGCCGTATAGGATCCGACACCCGGCAGTGCGCGCAGCCCGGAGCAGGAATTCGGGACCTCGCCTGCAAGGCGGTCCCGTACCACGCGCGCTGCGCGGTGCAGGTTGCGGGCCCGCGCGTAGTACCCGAGGCCTTCCCAGGCCCGCAACACGGCATCCAGGTCGGCATCTGCCAGGCTCTCCACGGTCGGAAACGCCTCCATGAAGCGCAGGTAGTACGGCAGCGCCTGGTCCACGCGCGTCTGCTGGAGCATGATTTCCGAGACCCAGATAGCGTAGGGGTCGCGCGTGTCCCTCCAGGGCAGCGGCCGCTTGGCGCCGTGGTACCAAGCCGGCAGATCCCGGTAGAATGCCTCCCGGTGGAGCGGCGTAATCTCCTTAGCGGCACGCTCTGGCATGACAGCTGGAACGGCAGCGTTCAAGACTTCGTTTCGGCGTATTATGCTCGCGTGCTGGCGTCCGGCCGCTTTGCCGTTACTTCTTGTGGTGCTTTGGCTGGGAGGGAATGCGCCGGCCCTTGGACAAGTTGGCGTCGTATGGTCTGTATACGCTGACGGGCGCGAGCTGCCGTGGCCTGGCGCCGGAAACTGGCCAGTGGACAGCCTGCATGCGGCGGCGTCAGAAGCGCTGCTGCACTTGCACCGCAGCGGCTACCTCTTTGCCCGCCTAGACTCCCACGCCGTGGGCGCAGCGGACAGCGTTCGGCTGTTCGCCTCGCCCGGTCCGCGCGTCACGGTGCGATGCCTGCAATTGCCAGGATTGATGGTGCTGGACTCGATCGATGTCATGGCGGCCATGCGATTGCAGCCAGGCAGTGCCCTTGAGGCCGACTCGCTGGAGGCGGATCTGGAGGATCTCATCGAGTCCTACGTCCGGGCCGGATATCCCTTTGCTGAGGCCTCGGTACGTGATCTGGGTGTTGGCGAGCACTCGTGCCTGGTCATCGACATGAATGAAGGCCCGGTCCCGACGCTGGCCAGGGTGGAGTTGCCAGGCGCCAGCCGCACGGGGGCTGCGTTCGCGGCCAGGGCGGCGGGTCTCAGGACGGGGAGGCGCCTGGAGGGCTTTGCTTCGGAGAGAATTCGCGCACGCTTGCAGCAGACCGGGATGTTTCGCCTGGTACATGAGCCCCGGCTCGTGTTCGGTGCCGACAGCACAGCCGTCATTCAGGTTGCCGTGGACGAGATCTCGCCAGGTGCTTTCGATATTGCGCTTGGCTACGAGCCAGCAAGCGGGGCGTCGTCGCGTGGCAGGTTCGTCGGCAGCGGGCATCTCATGCTGAGAAACCTCTTTGGCGGCGGCCGGCAGCTTGCACTGGAGCTTCACCGTCCGCCAGGCAGCGTCAGCCGTCTGAACTTCAGGATGAGTGATCCTTTCGCTTTCGGACTGCCCGTCCGAGTAAGCACGGCATTCGACGGCCTGCAGCAGGATTCAACGTATGCCAAGCGGGGGTACGGCCTCGAGTTCGCCTATCGAGCACGGGACAACCTGGAGTTATTCGGAACGCTGACAAGGGAGGTTACACGCCCCGGCCTGGCCGGTCTCTCTCTGGTCGACGGGCGGCAGCGCATTGCTTCTGCTACAGCGGCATTTTATGGCGTGGGAGCCCGGCTGAATCGACTGGACAGGCGCGTCAATCCACGCCGGGGCCTTGTCGTGGAGACTAATTTTGAACGGGGACGCAAGCGGCACAGCCGCCTGGTGGCTCGCCTCGACACCAGTGATGTCACGGCAAGCGTTCGCCAGGACCGACTGCGAACCCGCGCCCGGCTGTATGTGCAGGCCCGGCGGCGCCAGGTAGCGGTCTTCGGCGGCGAGGCCAATCTGCTGCGCAGCATTGATACGGACGAGAGCGACCTGTTCCGTTTCGGAGGCGCGACATCGCTGCGCGGCTATGACGAGGAGCGCTTCCGTGTGCCGTTCGCTGCCCGCATGCTTGCCGAGTACCGATTCCTGCCGGATGCTGTCTCATACGGGGCCGTCTTTTTCGATCTGGGCTACGCGGGTACCGGCGATGAAGGCAGCTTCTATCCGGGATTCGGGGCCGGCTTCCAGGTGGGTACGGAAGTGGGTCTGATCAATTTCAGCCTGGCGGCCGCTGCCGCGGAGCCGACGGTCGTGCGGGCGCATATACAGCTTTCTGTCGGGCTATAGGTGCCGGTTCATGAATCGAACCTACTACGCCGGGCCCGATGCCGCGTTGGCAGGCGGAACGCTCGCCTTGCCACCGGACGAGTCCCGGCACATCGTTCGCGTGCTTCGCCATCGGCCAGGTGACGAAATCAAGGTCGTGGATGGAGTCGGAAACTGGTATCGCGTGCAGTTGACCGACGCTTCCCCGGACTGCGCCAGGGGACTCATTCTCGAGGCGAGAAAGGACGTGGGGGAGTTGCCGCTTCAGCTTACGGTCGGAATGGCCTTGCTGAAGAGCAGGGCGCGCTACGAAACCTTCCTGGAAAAGGCGGTCGAGCTGGGGGCACGCAGGATTGTGCCCCTGGTCACGAGTAGAACGGTGGCCCAGGGACTCAGACAGGACAGGGCGCGCCAGATCATGGTATCCGCCATAAAGCAGTGCGGCCGGTGCCGCCTGCCCCGACTGGAAAAGCCCCGGCCACTGGAAGAGATGTACACAAAAGACGGATCAGGGCTGGGCTTGCTGTGCGATGCCTCGGCGCCTACCGCCCTGTCCGGCGCACTGGGAGAAATGCCGGACCGGGTGACACTCCTCGTCGGCCCGGAGGGCGGCTTTTCTCGCGAGGAGGTGGCGCGGGCCAAGACTTTCGGCTTTGTCCCGGTATCGCTTGGGCCACCGCGTTTGCGTGCGGAAACGGCTGCTGTGGCGGCGATGGGCCTTGTGGTGCACACGCTGGCTTCGACCGAAAACGCCGAAACACCGAAGCACAAGGGGCGTTGAGGCGCCAAAATCCCGGCATCCGATGTTTGTCTTCCTCATCGTTGTAATCACGCTGATCGCCATCCTGATGACCTTTCTCGTCCTGATACAGGCGGGAAAGGGGGGCGGACTTGCCGGCATCGCGGCCGGCGGCGCCACCACCCAGATTCTGGGCGCGCGACAGGCGCCCGACGTACTCGAGAAGGGTACCTGGATCCTGGCGACGGTGTTTATCGTGCTGTGCATTCTGACCAACTTTGCCATCGGGGATGGCAGCGTGCAGGAAAGCGTGATTCAGCAGCAGGCGCAGGAAGAATCTCCGCAGCCGCTGGCGCCCTTGCCGGAGGAAGGGGCGCAGCCCCTGGCGCCGCTGCCGGAGGATAATTCTCCGGATCAGTAGTAACGCGCAGGGCAGCCTCCGGCCGCGGAGACTGCCCTGGGCGGCGGCTTGTGCCGGCCTGTAAGCCGAATTCTGTCTGGCCGCGACGGCTGCCGCCAGGCCGTCAGCGGTGAGATCATCATCTATCTGGGACCGCCGTCGCCGACGGCCTCTTGCGGCCTACCCGCACCGCATCTTCGACGGGCCGCCTACTTGCGGTGCTGCTTGGCCTTGCACCCCGTGGGGTTTGCCCAGCCGCCCCGGTCACCCGGGACGCTGGTGGGCTCTTACCCCACCGTTTCACCCATCACCTGTGATCGGAACCCATCGGCTGGTCTGTTTTCTGTTGCACTTGCCGTCTCCGCGTTCACGGAGCCTTCCCGTTAGGAAGCACGGTGCCCTGTGGTGTTCGGACTTTCCTCCCTGCCCAGTCAGCAGGGCGATGATCCAGCCGGCACATTAGCTGTGTAAGACGCGAAATCAGAAACCGAGATCCCTGGTAGTCCGGTCGTAAAGATCCAGGTCCACTATGATTCGGCCCGTATGCTCGCAGGCAACAATCCGGTTGCACTGGCGGATTTCAACCTGCCGCTGGGGAGGCACGGCGAATCCCGAGGCAGCCCCCCGCTCAAGCTTCACCACAGCGCGACCGTCGCGCAGCCGGGTCCGAAGTCTGCCGTAGGCGCGCAGATAGCGCTTGTCCACCGAGCCCTCCGCCGTGCTTCGCAGCTCTTCCAGCTCATTCTGCTCCTGCCTTGTTTCCTCCAGGACTTCCTCCAGCTGTTCTTTCTTGGTCTCCACCAGTTCCGCCAACTCTTGCAACCGCCCCTGGGCTTCCGCGACAGCCGAGGCCTGCTCCTCAACCAGCCCCTCGGTCTCCTCGATCTGGTGAGTGGCGTCCTGGATACGCTGCTTCTGGGCCTCGATCTCCTTGGTCAGCGCATCGTATTCGCGATTGTTGCGCACCTGAAGCTGCTGCTCATCGTAGCGCTTGATGAGCGCCTCGGCTTCCTTTATGTCTCGGTCCGCCTTGAGGCGTCCGGCGGACGTTTCGAGCTGCTCCTGCTCAATGTTGGAAATCCGGGTTTCCAGTCCCGCTTTTTCGTCCTCCAGGTCCCGGATTTCTTCGGGGAGGTCGCCCCTCAGCTTCTTGACCTGGTCGATTCGGTTATCAATATGCTGCAACCGGATGAGTGCGCGCAGCTGCTCTCCGATACTGGTTTCCGTTGTGCTCGCCATGGATTGGAACGGTGCGTCGAGTGATGGTATGTAAAACTGAATTAGCGAATTTCCTTAAACGCTGCCGCATTGTGGAGAGTTCGGGGCCTGAAAAAAAGCGTGTACCGGGCTGGTCCGTGACTCCGTGCGGTGCCACGCCACACTCGGAAAACGCTCTTTGAGCCAGGCGTGCAACAGGGTCTCGGTGTGCGCTTCGGTTTCGTAGTGGCCGGCGTCGACGAGCACCATGCTGGGCTCGCCGTCCGCATCCAGTACATCAAAAAACTGATGATATCGTATATCTGCGCTCACAAACGCATCCACGCCGGCTGCCATGGCCGCGCCAATCAGACCCGCGCCCGCGCCGCCGCATACGGCAACCCTCGAAATCCGCGCATTGCGGCGGCCGGCATAGCGCAGACTGGCAGCACCAAGAGAGTGGCAGACATGGCGCAGGAAGGCGTCCAGCGGCTTGGCCTCGGGCCACGCTCCCACCGCTCCGTAGCCTGCTTCGTCTTCTGCCATCGGCTCAAGAAAACGGATTTCCCGCAGGCCCAGAACGCCAGCGAGGGCGTGGGAAACGCCGCCCGGGGCAGCATCCAGATTCGTGTGAATGCTGTATAGCGCAATCCGCTCTTCGGCAAGCCTAAGCGCAAGGCCCTGCGCGTACGCGTCCGGCGTGAGCTGTCTGAGTGGATGGAATAGCAACGGGTGGTGGGAAACAACCAGTGTGGCCTCCCGGCGCCTGGCCTCCCGAAGGACCGCAGGCGTCAGGTCCAGAGCAATCAGGGCGCACTTTACCGTGCGGCGCGCATCACCTACCTGGAGGCCCGAATTGTCGTAGGAGGCAGCCAGGCTCGGATTCGCCCACCTCTCCAGTGCAGCCGCGATATCACCGATAGTGGGATAGCTCAAGATTCATTGGGTTTGAAGGCACAATTGGCTAGCTTTGCCTTTGTGCGCAGCGCTATTTCCCATGAAGGTCGCGGTCAGCTCGGATGAATACCATCACCTGGTGGAGGTGATCCTTGAGGAACTCGAGAGGAGGGGGCACGAAGCCGAATACCTTGGACCCACGCGTGACCAGAAGGAGAAGGACTGGCCCGTAGTCACCCGCCAGGCCGTCGAGCAGGTCGAGGCCGGCCTTTCGGACGAGGCGATCGTACTTTGCTGGACGGGCACCGGGTGCTCGATTGTTGCCAACAAGGTACGCGGCATCCGCGCTGCCTTGTGCAGTGATGCCGAAACCGCCCGCGGTGCACGCATCTGGAACCACGCCAATGTCCTGGCTCTCAGCCTTCGCGCTACCTCGGAGGCGGTGCTCCGCGAGATCCTCGACAAGTGGTTCGACACGCCGCCCGGCGACGATGATTGGAACAGGGAGCAGATTCGGCGCGTGCGCGCGATGGATGAGGCGCGGGGCTGACCGTTCGTCTGCCTGGCTATTGCGGGGCCTCGCCGGTCTGCCGGCCGGCATGGCGCAAGGGACTTGAGACCGGTGCCTGGGAGCCTGCCCGGCTAAGCGTTCTTGCAATCAAATCTTGCGCAACGTGGTGTGACCGTGCCGATGCTCGCCTGAAGCGAAGCCCAACCGATGGGCAGTTTTCCGGCACGCTTGGGAAAGAACACCGCGCCTGCGCCAGCTGCACATGATGTTCAAGAAGCAGCCAACGGGAGAGCCGGGTGCCGGAATTCAGCACGGCGAGATGCTATAAGGCGGGGCCTGGAAGTGTTGCCAGGGCAATTGGGATTGGGGTCCGGAGCGAAAGAGCCGGGCAAGCGCGCCCGCCCCAGAACCCCATTAATGGTCTGACCTGTGTGATCCTTGCGACTTTGCTTCGCAACATTTTCGCCAAAATCTGTTGCTGCTCTGTTTGCTAAATTTGATATTGGCGTGCTGGCCAGGAGATCGGCTTGATGGGCTCAGGCAAGCCATTCAAATCCTTCCGCAGAAACCAATCAACCACGTCTCGAATGTCTCAGACTGAAATTCCGATTGCGATCGTGGGTATGGCGTGCCGGTTCCCCGGCGCACCGAGTATTCCGGACTATTGGCGCCTGCTTGTTGCCGGCAGAAACTCTGTGAAGGAGGGTCTTCCGGGCTCGGGCAATAAGCGTATTGACGAGCTGTTCTCAAACGTTGCCAATCCAGGCGGTGCTTGCCGATTCTGCGCCTACGTTGATGACATTGAGCAGTTTGACGCGCGGTTTTTCCGAATCTCGCCTGTCGAGGCTGAATGGCTGGATCCACAGCAGCGCATGATGCTGGAAACCAGCTGGCAAGCTCTCGAGGACGCGGGGATAGATCCGGACAGTTTGAAAGGCAGCCGCACAGGCGTGTACACCGGCATCAGCAACGACGAGTACAGGATGCTCGTTGTCGAGTCCACCAAGCCTGCAGAGGCTGCCTCCTGCCTTTACGCCTTGAGCGGCACCAACCTGAACGGAACAAGCGGGCGAGTAGCGTTCGTGCTTGGCCTAATGGGGCCCTCCAAGGCTGTAGACGCTGCGTGTGCCTCTTCCCTGGTGGCGGTACATGACGCGGTGTCGGACCTGCAGCAGAGCAAGGCGGATATGGCGATTGTCGGTGGCGTGCAGGCCATCCTGAACGGTCGCGTGTTCGAGCTTCGTTCGGATGCCATGATGCTCTCTCCGGACGGGCAGTGCAAGACCTTCGATGCTTCCGCTAACGGATATGTGCGCGGTGAGGGATGTGGGGTGGTAGTCCTGAAGAGGCTGAGCGATGCCGAGACGGACGGCGACAGAATCTGGGGAGTGATCCGGGGATCGGCAGTGAACCACGGCGGGGCCAGCACCGGACTGACGGTTCCGCACACGCCCGCGCTGGAACAAGTGATCGCAACGGCGCTATCGCAGGCTGGAATCCCGCCATCGGAAGTGGATTATCTGGAAGCGCACGGGACCGGGACGGCCGTTGGCGATCCGATCGAGCTTAACGCCGTAGCGGCTGTCTACGGCAAGGGGCGCAAGGCCGATCGCCCGCTGCTGGTGGGTTCGGTGAAGACCAATCTAGGCCATCTGGAGTCCGCTGCCGGGATTGCCGGCCTGATCAAGGCCGTGCTGGTCCTGCAGCGCGGCGTTATTCCGAAGCACCTGCATTTCCACTCTCCCAGTCCGGCCATTGACTGGGACGGACTGCCGCTTCGTGTGACTTCTGACATGATGGATTTGCCAGAGCGGGAAGGGCGGCAGTGTGTGGCAGGAGTAAATTCCTTCGGCATCTCCGGAACGAATGCCCACATTGTCCTGGAGCAGTATGGCACTCCGAACGGGGTGCCCAGCGGCAAGCGTGAAGTACGGGGTTCGGCTCAGGCAGTGACAGTTGCACTGCCGGAGACCATTAAAAGTCTTCCGATAGCGCAAAGGGCTAGCCGACGGCGCGAGGCGCGGCTGCTTCCGCTTTCAGGAAAATCGCCCGCTGCACTCCGGGAACTGGCGGAGCAATACCTCGAATGGCTGGACGAGCATGCGGATGAAATTGCTACCGACAGTTCTGCCGCGGGGCCGTTTCTCTCGGACATGGCCTGGACGGCGGGCGTGGGCAGAAGCCATTTCGAAAGCCGCTTCGGCATAATCTTCCACGATGCGGCATCACTTAAGGAGCAGCTTCGGGAGCTGGCTGCATCAAGCGAGAGTGACAAGCCGCGCACAGTTGCCAAAGTGGCGTTTGCCTATACCGGCCAGGGAAGCCAGTGGACCGGAATGGGACAGGTGCTCTACGAAAGCGAACCTGTCGCGCGCGCCGTTCTGGACCGCTGTGAAGAGGTATTTCGGGCCATCAGAGGGGTCTCGCTGCTGGACGTGATGTTCGGGCGCATCAAGGGCAATCTGAGCGATACGGCATGGGAGCAGCCGGCCCTTTACGCGCTGGAGTGCGCACTAACAGCCCTCTGGTCGAGTGTGGGGATTCGGCCGAGCGTCGTAATAGGACACAGCGTCGGCGAGATAGCTGCAGCGCAGGCAGCGGGAGTGTTGAGCCTTGAGGATGGCATGCGGTTTGCCGCGGCTCGCGGGACCGTGCTCTCGGAAACCGCCTCGGGTGCCATGGTGGCGATTTTTGCCTCGCCGGCACGGGTGGCATCCGCGGTCGAGAATTTGAACGGGGCATCAGCGGCAACGGGGCTGAGCATCTCGGCGGACAACGGTACCCATCAGGTGGTTAGCGGCCTTGCCGAGGATATTGACGCTGTCTCGCAATACTTCGAATCCGAAGGAGTCCGGGTCAGACGCCTTGAAACGGCGCGGGCTTTCCACAGCGCCCTGGTTGAGCCGGCACTGGAGGCGCTGGAAGCCTCCTTGGAGGGCGTGGTGATCAACCCCCCGTCCCTCACGGTGGTCAGCAACCTGACCGGCAGAGCATTGGAGCCCGGCCAACTGCTGGACGGTGCGTACTGGAAGCGGCATGCCCGCCAGGCCGTGGCCTTCGCCCGTGGTATCAGGACCGTGGCTGATCTAGGGACTGACCTGGTTGTGGAGATAGGTCCGCGACCGGTCTTGACGAATATGGCGCTTTCGGCCTGGCCGGAGTCGGTCCAGACTCCGGTTGTGGTTCCGAGCCTGTGCCCGCCGTCCGACGACGCGCCTGTGTCCACAAGTGGCGCCGAGTTCCTGCAGGCGGTCGCGGAAGTATACCGCACGGGAATTCCCGTGCGCTTTGAAGCGCTCTTCGCGGGGGAGGCTCGGCGCCGCATTTCGCTGCCGAGCTACCCCTTTCAGCGTGAACGCTACTGGATTGAATCGGCAAGGCACCGGCGGCCTGGCACGGGTCATCCGTTGTTGGGCATCCGGCACGAATCGGCCAGCGGCGAGGCCACGTACGAGACGCAGCTTTTCCGGTCGGATCCGGAGTGGCTGAGCGATCACCAGGTATTTGGCCGGGTCATCGCTCCGGGCGCCCTCTACGGCTCGATGATGGCATTGGCGAGCCTTGCCGAGCAGCGCGGGGCCGTAGTGGTGGAGGACGTGCAGCTTCACAATGCGCTGATATTCCCGGAGGAAGACTCCGGGGATGAATCGGTTGACGAAGGCCGTAGGGTGCAGACTGTGCTTGAATCCTCCGAAGCGGCAGATGCGCGCCGCGTCCAGATTTTCAGCAAGG
This sequence comes from Rhodothermales bacterium, assembly GCA_965207385.1. GTDB lineage: Bacteria > Bacteroidota > Rhodothermia > Rhodothermales > Bin80 > CAZXEU01. Next base: position 105,108 of record CBDBLZ010000021.1, on the reverse strand, counting down.
GAGGTGAAGAGGCATGGACCTTGCACGTGGAAGGCCGGATTTCATCAGGCGCGCCATTACCGGATTCCGGTGGGCGCATGGACCTCGACAGTCTGAAGGCCGAACTGTCACCGGTGGATGTTGCGTCCTATTACCGCGCCAGGGCCGGTACGGGGATCGATCTGGGACGCTCCTTTCGTACCCTAAAGAGCCTCTGGTCGAGGCCGGGCGAGGCATTGGGAGAAGTGTCGGTCCCTGATACTCTCGGGCGCAACGGACTGGAGATTCACCCGCTATTGCTGGATGGCTGCTTCCAGGTTGTAGCCGCAGCACGCAATCCAGGCGGGGTCGAGGATGGGATAACCTACCTGCCGTTCGGCTGGCAGCAGCTGTGGCTGACGGGACGGCTGCCGGAGCAAATATTCTGTCACGTTCGAATGAGTGAGAGTCCGCAGGGGGCGGATTCAAGCGAGTCCCGGGAGGTCATGAGCGGCGAATTGCGCATCTATGATACTTCCGGGACTCCGCTCGGCGGATTGAGCGGGTACATGGTCAAGCGTGCTACACGGGCAGCGCTGCTCTCCGCCGTTGAGGGCGTCAAGGACTTGCTGTACGAAATCGTGTGGCGTGACAGCTCGCTCGCGCCAGGTACGCTGCCTGCGGATTTTCTTCCCTCGCCGGCAGCGGTTGCAAAACGCTCCGGGCTGCTTTCTGCCTACCTTGCTGAAGAGGGAGTTGAGCCCAAAGAGCGAACTGCGCTGTTGAGAGACCTGGAGCGCTGGTCGCGCTCCCGCGCACTCATGACGCTGGACAAGCTGGGCTGGCAGCGCAGCAAAGGCGAGGTCGTCTCCCCCGAGGAGTTGCGGCAAAGGCTGGCAGTCGTGTCGGATCACAAGCGCGTCTTTCGCCGAATGCTCGAGATGCTGGCCAAGTCCGGCGTATTGGAGGAAGTGGACGGCGATTTCGTTGTCAGGATCGCATCCGGAGATCCATTGCCGGACGAAATGCCCGGCGATATTGATGCATTTGCCACGCGAATGGCCGAGCTGTATCCCCACGGGGCGACCGAGATCGGGTTGTTCAAACGGTGCGGCGGTGCCCTGGACGAAGTGCTTCGCGGTCAAGCGGATCCGCTGACGCTCCTCTTCAGCAGCGGAGACCCGACCCCCGGGGACCTGTATCTGAAGGCGCCCGTGGCGCGGGCGGCCAATCGGATACTGAGGGAAACGGTCAGGACGCTCGTGGCCGAGTTGCCGGAAGACCGGCATCTGAGGATAATCGAGGTTGGAGCGGGCACCGGATCGGCGACTGCTGCCGTGTTGCCGGAGCTGCCGGAAGGGCGATTCAACTACATGTACACGGATATTTCGGCGGGCTTCTTTGCGGAAGCGGAGGCACGCTTCGGAGGTTCTGAGGCATCAATCGAATACCGCGCACTGGATGTAGAGAAGGATCCGGTTGCACAGGGATTTAGCAGGCATGCCTATGATCTGATGATCGCCTCCAATGTGCTGCATGCCACGCGTTATCTGGAGGAAACGCTGGCGCACTGCCGAGAGCTTCTCGCACCGTCGGGACAGCTGGTTGCGCTGGAGAATCTGAGCGGTCAGGGCTGGATGGACCTCACATTCGGACAGCTGGACGGCTGGTGGCGATTTGCTGACGACTACCGTCCCCATCACGCGCTGGCAAGTCCGGCGGTCTGGCGTCGTGCGCTCGGCGACGCCGAATTCGGCGAAGTAGCCATCCTGGGACTGGACGAGTCCGACCAGACCGGAATACCGGACAAGGGTGTAATCGTAGCCCAGGGTCCGACTGAAGTCGCCGAACGTCCGGGTGTCTGGGTACTGGCGTCAGACACCAGAGGTGCGGCGGAGGAATTGGCTGGGGAGCTGGCTGCGCAAAACCAGACAATCGTGCTTGCCGAACACGGGGCCGCGGACACCAGGGATCCCAAGGATGATGGGGCAAGCATCGTCCGGGCGACCCTGGACATGGAGCGGCGTGAGTCGTGGCGAGCACTTCTGGAGGACCTGCCGGGGGATGCGCCGCTGAGCGGGGTCGTCCATCTCGTGGCACTGGACGGCCACGGCTTTGCTGCGACGACCAAAGAGATGAGCCTGGACACGAAACGTGCCGTGGCAAGTGTGCTGGCACTGTCGCAGGCACTATTGGACGCTGATGCGGCGCCCGAAAAAGGCGTGTCGCTTCTTACCCGAGGTGCGCAAGTGCTGGAAAAGGAGCGTGCCGGGCAACTTGCCGGTGCAACGCTATGGGGTTTCGGGAAAGCACTGGCCCGCGAAGCCGTGCACCTGCAGCCGCGAATGATCGATCTGGATCCAGGGGAGTTGGCGCCCGCGCCTGACCTTGTAAATGAACTATTGAATCCGGACGCGGAGAATCACATCGCATACCGGTTTGGACGGCGTCGTGTAGCACGCCTGGTCAGGGCAAATGCCGAAGCGGGACGACTGGATTTGCCTGACGAATCGGCGTGGGCACTGGCTCCGGATCCGGACGGCGTGTTTGACAGACCGTGTGTCAAGCCCTTGCCACCGGGGTTTTTGGAGCCGAAGGAGGTCCGCGTCGCCGTCGAGGCTGCCGGGCTCAATTTCTGGGACGTTTTTCGGTCTCTCGGTTTTATAGAGGAGGGGAATCTGGGCAGGGAGATGTGCGGCTACATCATCGATGTTGGCTCCGAGGTCTCCAGCGTCTCTGTCGGTGACCATGTGGTCGGATTGGGCTTCGGTGCATTCGCAGCGGAGATGGTGACACGGGAGGAATTGGTGGCGTCCGCACCATCTGGATTCACCGTAACGGATCTGGCCACGGTGCCGAGCGCGTTTGTATCGGCTGCCCTGTCGTACGAACTCTCGGGACTGGAAGCCGGTGACCGGGTGCTGATTCATGCAGGTTCGGGTGGCGTCGGACTCGCGGCCATTCAGCTCGCCCAGGCCGCGGGTGCGGAAGTATTCACCACAGCGAGTGCGCCAAAGCAAGGTTACCTCCGCTCGTTGGGCGTCAGGCATGTTTTCAACAGTCGCGAGACGGACTTTGGACAGGAGATCCTTGAGGTGACGGATGGTGCAGGTGTCGATGTAGTGCTGAACAGCCTCACAAGCGAGGGCTTTATCGAGGCCAGTCTGCTGTGCCTGGCAAAAGGGGGCCGATTCGTGGAATTGGCCAGGCGGGACATTTTGACTGAAGAGGAGATGGCGGCGGTTCGTCCCGACGTGAGCTATGCCATACTGGAACTGGATGTCCTGAAAAAGACCGAGCCGGCATGGGTTGGCAGGGTCCTCCGGGACGTGTTGAGGCAGCTCAGCGAAAGGAAAATCCATCCGCTAGTCCACAGCCGGTGGCCCTTGGCCGAGGCGGGGGCTGCCTTGCGATTCATGCGGTCGGCTCGCCACCTGGGGAAAATCGTTGTGACGACGTCCCCGCTCGAAAGAGGGGAATTGAGGCAGCATGGCACCTACCTGGTTACCGGCGGCCTGGGCGGCATTGGGCTTGCCGTGGCCAACTGGCTTGCCGAACGTGGAGCCAGGACAATCGTGCTGAACGGGCGGAGGCAACCGGATCCCGAAGCTCAGAATGCAATTGGCGCCCTGCAGGCGCGTGGAATTACCGTACGGGTCGCACTTGCGGATGTGACGGATCTTGCAGCGGTAGACGAAATGCTGGCGACAGTGGATCGAGAGCTGCCGCCGCTCGTGGGCGTCATCCACAGCGTAGGAGTATTGTCGGACGGTGCGCTCGGCAACCAGAGTTGGGAGAGGTTTGAGCAGGTACTTTGGCCCAAGGTAGTGGGCGCGTGGCACCTGCACCGCGCAACCGCGGACCGCAGCCTGGATCTCTTCATTCTCTTTTCGAGCCGGGTTGGCGTCATGGGCAACCCTGGACAGGCAAATCACGCTGCGGCCAATGCATTCCTGGATCAGCTTGCGGCTCATCGCCAGGCAATCGGGCTGCCCGGACAGGCCATTGCGTGGGGAGCGTGGTCAGACATCGGCGAAGCTGCGGAGCAGCGTGAGCGGATCGAGCGACGACGGGCTGCGCTAGGGGGGCGCTGGTTTACGCCGCAGCAGGGCATCAGGGCACTGGAGAAGCTGATTCGGCAGGACGTTACGAATTCGGTCGTGATGTCGATGGACTGGACGGTCTTCCAGGAGGCTGTCGAGGACCGGCCGGCCCTGCTGGAGGATCTGCTCACAACTACGCCGGACGGGGAAGAAGACTCGCCGGCGTTAGCGGAAGACCTGATGACTCGCCTGCGGCAGACACCCGTAGCTGAGCAGGAGGAATTGTTCGTGTCGTTCCTGCAGCAGGAATTGAAAGCGGTACTGCGATTGCCAAGCGAGCCCTCGCCCACGGTCGGTTTCTTTGATTTGGGAATGGATTCGCTGATGGCTGTGGAGTTGCGGAACCGGCTAAACCGTGCATTTGCAGATGAGTACGTTGCATCGAATACGGTCGTGTTCGACTACCCTGATATAGCCAGTCTTGCCCATCATTTGGCCGAAGAACTGGGAGGGTTGGGTGCCGGGCCGGCCGCGAGTGCGCAACCCGGTCCCAAGCGCAGGGATGTAGCGCAAGTCGAAGAAGACCGTATCGCGGTAGTAGGGATGGCGTGCCGGCTGCCCGGTGCGCCTGATATTGCGACATTCTGGCAAATGCTGGAAGCGGGCCTCGACACCGTAACCGATGGACGGCCGGATACCGGTCCCTGGGGCGGAGCGGTGGGAGACCCTGCCGCCAAGGATGACGATTTCCGGAGAGGAGGATTTGTCGAGGGGCTCGATGAATTCGATGCCGGTTTCTTCGGTATCAGACCCATCGAGGCGCGCATGATGGATCCGCGGCAAAGGCTGCTGCTGGAAACGAGTTGGCAGGCGCTTGAGGACGCGAATCTGGATCCCAATTCGCTCAGGAGCAGCCTCGCTGGTGTTTACGCGGGGATAGGAAGCAGCGAGTACCGTGATCTGATTGCCGCAAGCGGCCGGGAGGACAGCTACCTCGGCACAGCCGGGAGTGTCGCTCTTGGACGGATTGCCTATACGCTGGGGCTAATGGGGCCGGCTATACCTGTGGACATGACTTGTGCGTCCTCCCTGGTATCTGTGCATCAAGCGGTAGCTGCCCTGCAGCGCAGCGAAGTGGACCTGGCCCTCGCAGGAGGTGTACATGCGGTCCTCTCGCCCTTGATCTCGAAGTTCATGCGCGAATACGGGATGCTGTCGGCAAGCGGCAAATGCCGGACCTTCGATTCCGGTGCCGATGGCTTTGTCAGGGGTGAAGGATGCGGAATGGTGGTTCTGAAACGACTTGGGGATGCCGTGTCGGATGGGGACCACATCTGGGGTCTGATCCGGGGATCGGCAGTCAATCAGAATGGGGCAAGCGCAGGATTGACGGTGCCGAATGGTCGCGCTCAGGAACAAGTGCTGGAAGAGGCGCTGGCGAGGGCCGGCATCCAGCCCGCTGAAGTGGACTATGTTGAAGTGCACGGAACGGGGTCGCAACTGGGAGACCCCATCGAGGTGCGTGCGGCGGCGGCGGTATATGGTCAGGGCCGCGATAGTGCCCGTCCGCTCCTGCTCGGCACTGTGAAGACGAATATTGGTCATCTTGAGGCGGCGGCCGGGATCGCCGGCCTTATCAAGGTGATGCTGGCGATGAAACAGGGCATCATTCCCAGGCACTTGCATTTCGAAAATCCGAATCCGCACGTGGAATGGGATCAGTTGCCCGTGCAAGTGGCTTCGGAGGCCGTGACCTGGCCGTCCTCTCCTGATCGTCCACCACGTGCGGGAGTAAGCGCGTTCGCGATTTCAGGTACGAATGCACACGTTGTGGTGGAGGGATATGGAACGGCAAACGGTGCGCCTTCCGCGGAAGCAGGGCGGCGTTTTCCTGCCGGCTCGGAAAAGCTGGTTTCAGTTGACCTTCCGGTATCGGTTGAAGCCTCCACCGAAACTGAAGGATTGAGTCCGCGTCGGACGAGGCTGTTGCCACTTTCCGGTAAATCCGATGCAGCGCTTCGCGATCTGGCCAAGAGGTATCTCTCCTGGCTCGATGCACGCGGCGACGAACTTTCACCCGAGGATTCCGCCGAATCGACGCTTTTGGCGGATATGGCGTGGACCGCCGGCGTGGGGCGAAGTCATTTCTCTCATCGTGCGGGCCTGGTGTTCGGCGACAGTGGGACACTCCGAAAGCAACTGGAATCGCTGGCAGAATCGGCAGACAGCCATTCGGCAGCAAATCCACAAGCGACCGTGGCCTTTGCATTTGCCGGAGAGGATGGCCAGTGGACCGGAATGGGCGAGCAAATCTACAACACGGAGCCGGTCGCTCGTGCGGTCCTGAATCGTTGCGACGAAGTGCTTCGAGCGGATCGCGGCGCATCATTGCTTGATGTGATGTTCGGTCGTTCGGGCGAACTGGATGACCCGGCGTGGGCCTTCCCGGCTATTCTTGCCCTGAACGCCGCGTTGGCGGAGATATGGTCCAGTGCGGGACTTCGGCCGAACGTGGTCTTTGGAAAAGGGTCTGGGGAGCTGGCAGCAGCGTATTCGGCAGGCGTATTCGCGCTGGAAGATGCGTTGCGCACTGCTGCGCAATACGGAGTCCTTAAGGCAGCGAGGTCCGAAGCCGACGGAGCTGGGGCGGCCCTGGACGAACTTGAGCTGGCCGTCAAGGGAATGTCGCTCTCGCCGCCGTCCAGGTCCATCGTAAGCGGACTGACGGGTCGGATGGTGGGCACCGGCAAGCCACTGGACGCGGCGTACTGGCGTCGCCAGGCGAGCGAGCCAATGGCATTCGAAGAGTGCGTGGAGACGCTCGCGAATATGGGCGTGGACATTCTGGTAGAGATCGGCCCGGACGTTTCATTGAGTGCGTTGGTCGCGTCGGCATGGCCGGGGCAGGGTGAACAGACAGGCCAAGCGCGCAGCAAACCGCCTTCGGTGCTTGCAAGCCTCCGACGACCGTCCGCCAGCTTGCAGGCAGACTCAGTTGAGTTAATACGGGCAATGGCACGGGTGTACGAGTTCGGACTGAATATCGACTTTGCGGCCCTGTTTGCCGGGGAAAGGAGGTCCCGGGTCGCGCTTCCGGGCTATCCCTTCCAGCGTCGCCCCTACTGGTTCGATACGGCTTGACACCCATGGCGGCTAGTTGTATAATGCCTCGTCCATTCTCTATCACAAAAGGACTACAGAAACTATGGCTTCAGTCGAAGAACGCGTTGGATCTCTCGTGGAGCAACACTTGGGGATCAGTGACAGGGCATTGTTGGATGCTGACACAAGTGAGCTTGGTGTCAATTCAATGGATGCTGTTGCATTCCTGAAGAAAGTCAATCAGGAGTTCGGTGTCGATATCGCTCCAGACTCCGCTGCAAGTTTCGCCACACTGCGCGACCTGATCAATCACCTCGAAGGTGGTTGAGGGCTAGCCGACGATCCGGATATAGTTTGGTATCGGACGACGGATTCATTCTCCCCTCTGCCGGGAAAATGGATTCAGGCGTATAGGCGGCAAGTCAGCTGCAGTACGTTGCCCGTTATCCGTTACCGGCAGTCCACGGACTTGGCGCTTGCCTTGTCAGTGAGTTGTCATGTCCGCTGTGGCTGAATGTTCGTGGATTCGTACGTTTCGCAGTATTGGCGACATACTGGTCGTCCATGTAGACCTTGCGATTCAAGGGGACCAGGTCCGGCAAGCTGCACGGTGGCTTGACCAGGAAGAGGACGAACGGTGGCGTCGATACCGATTTGATCGACCTCAGCGCGAATTCGCGTTGTGCCGAGCGGCACTGCGAGTTGTTCTTTGCAGTCGGCTTGGCTGCGATAACAGCCAGCTTTCAGTCGGCGTCACAGGCTATGGGAAACCGTTCGCCCTGGTAAATGGATTGCCGGCTCCTGTCAGCTTTAACGTCAGTCACAGCGGCAATCACGGGCTCATTGCCGTAACGGGAGGAAGACGGTTGGGTGTAGACGTGGAGGAACGCGTGCGTCGTCGGGATATTGACGGCATAAGCAGCACGGTATTTGGCCCGAATGAGCGGGCTGAAATCGCTTCGGCGCATGAGCCTCGAAAGACGCGCCTGTTCTACAGGCTTTGGACGCACAAAGAAGCCATCATAAAGGCTCTGGGTACCGGCTTTTATTTGGATCTGACTCGATTCGAGATTCCGTCGGACGTTTTGCGTGGAGCAAGGAAGAGTATATTTCGGTTTCCCTGGGCGTCCAGTGTGAGTTGGGCATTGGAGAACTTGGGTACTGCGGATTTCGCCGCCGCGATTGCGTACGAAACGGAGCCGGATTAGAATTTGCAGAATGCACGAGGCGATATGGCGTTCAAGTGTTTGCCGGCAGCGGCAGAAAGGAGGATAGGTTTGCTATTGCCGTATCGATTCTTGCCGCCAACGCCTATCAATTGGCATTAGCGAGTACGGCCCTATGCTTCCCTATGGCAAGGTGTGGGATGTACCCGAGCCGCGTTCCGTACGCGAAGTGCGCATGGAGGACGGGACAGTTATCTCTCTGCGCCGTCACGGAAATCCGACAGGTCCACGGCTCGTCCTGAGCCACGGCAACGGCCTCGCAATCGATTTGTATTTCCCTTTCTGGTCTTTGCTGTTAGATGAATTTGACTTGGTCGTATTCGACCTCAGAAACCACGGCTGGAATGCTCTAACTGCGACCCGGAACCACAATATCATCACGTTCACCCAGGATCAGGGTATAATTCTCGAGGCGATCGACCGTCACTTTGGCGCGAAGCCCAAGGTCGGCGTATTTCATTCCGTTTCGGCTTTGGCGACGCTGCTCTCGACTTCTGCGCGGGACGGGTTTGCGGGCCTTGTGCTTTTCGATCCGCCCATCTGCAGCCGGGGCCGCAGCTACGTGGAGTTCGAAGAAGCTGCCCAGCGCATGGCTGCATTCGCTCGCCGGCGCGCATCCCGGTTCCCTACCAGAAGGCACCTGGTCGAGCTTTTGCCCTATTCACCTACTTTCCAGCGCGTCGTCCCGGGTGTATTCGATCTCTTGTCGGTAACGACGCTGCGCGAGGCTGAGGACGGGGAAGGATTTGAGCTTTGCTGCCCCCCTCACTACGAGGCGCAGATCATTGAGTACGCGGGCAATTTCGCTGTGCTTGTCGATTTTGAACAGGTACATTGCCCTGTAAAGGTTCTTGGCGCCGACCCCACGCTGCCGTACTCGTATCTTCCGACGTTTGACTTGCGACACGTTGTAAGGGTAGACTATGATTGGCTTCCGGGGGCAACCCATTTTCTACAACTTGAGCAACCCTCGGAGTGCGTTTCATCGATGCGAGAATTCCTTGAGTCGATTGAATTCCTGGGTACTTAGTCCGCCGGGCGCCGACAACGGGGCCTGTCGTATTGAAACGTGACATGTCCCGCAACCGGCAACTGCGGCCAGCCGCTACAGTCGTACCGAAGCGCGTGGGCAAAGCGCAAAATGTGGGGTTGAGGTTCGGATCGAACCGCCAAGCCTTGATCTCGGCTACCTTCAGAGTCTCGGGTTACTATTTGGCGTGGCCCGACAATTGGACGGTGTTACGCGACTGAATCATGCCTCCCAGAACCTTGCGGCGTGGGTCCATCACCCTTACCTTCGTTTTTTCATTTCCCCGGCATCCCCTCCCAAGGAGATCCCAATGACGAAACCGCAGTCAAGATTGCTGGCCCATGGGAGTATTCTTGTCGCCGGGCTGCTCCAGCTTAGCCTGCTTCTGGCGATTCGCACCGGCCATGCCCAACAGGTCATCGAACTTGGGGACCGGGACCAGCCTCTCGAGTCCGGCTTCGAGGAGGTTTTCCGCGCTGGGGTTGTCGACGGCGAGGATTGGGAGATGTTCTCGATGATCCACAAGGTGGCCTTTGACGCCAGCGGCAACCTCTACGTATTCGATTCCGCTGACCCTGGCACAAGTTCGAGTCTTCGGATCGTGGTGTTCGACCGCACGGGGGCGTTCTTGCGAATATTCGGTTCTGCGGGCGAGGGACCGGGCGAATTCAGAAGGCCGACGACCTACGGTGTCATGCGTGACGGGACTACCATCGTGGGTGACCTGGCGCACCAGGCCTATCACGTATTCGACCCTGAGGGCCGGTTCGTGCGCATGGTCCGCGGCGGGATGGGAACGCCGCAAGGCAGCGGATTTGAAGGCATGACGACTATCGGTGCAGCGGTCCTGCATGAAATACAGGTGGATCCCCGGGGCGGAGCAGTGTATTCGACGGAAACGCCGGAGATGCTGGTATCGAGTCTTAGCGGCGCCTGGGAGGTGCCATCCGGCTACCGCCCGATCTACCGTCACGCTCTCGGCGACACTGAGGCACAGACGGAAACAGTGGTCCGGGCCTGGCGGCCGAAGCGCAATCCCCGGGAGGACACGTTCAAGCTTCCCGGCAAGATCCCGGTTACCATCGCTGGACCTGATGGTGAGTCGAAGCCTCTGCAGGATATACTTGGCGACATGACCCGCCCCCGCACCTTCGAACCGAGGACTTTGATGGGGATACTTCCGGACGGTGGCATTGTGTACTGTGACTCTTCGCTGTACGAACTGAAGGTTGTCGCCGGGGACGGCGGCGGGTTGGTCCGAACGATCACGAGACCGTTCCGTCCGAAGCCGGTGACGTCGCGGATCGAGGAGGAATACAAGCGTCAATGGGAGGAAATGTTGGGCCAGGCTAGTGAGACGGGTGGTCGGTCATTCTCTTTTTCGATAGGCACGGCCAGGTTTTATCCCGAAATACCGGTCATCCAGGAGATTAGCACTACCTGGGACGGTAGAATCTGGGTGATGCGCCAGGGCGACGATTTCCTTGAAGACGGTCCTATCGATGTACTTACTGCAGATGGCGAGTACGTTGGTACGTACTCCACCGGCGTGACCAGAATGCCCGACGCCTTCGGCCCGGACGGATTGGCAGTGTTTATCGAGTACGAAGAGCACGACGGTTATGATGTGGCCAGCGTGGTTGCGCGTAGGCTCCCGGTCGAAGTTCGGTGAAGCCTAATCTCGCCCCCGCCCAGGCTGCCATTGCCGGATACTCGGCTCGGCGCAGGACCCTTGGAATGGCCCGCTTTATTGAGCACATGGGTCGGATACGAGATTCGCCCGGTACGGCCGCGGACGCCGAGCATTCAATCACAGGCAGTGGAAGAATAGCCCTGCTCTATAGCCAATTCCGTGAATTTCTCCCGGCAGGTGCTGGGCGAAGCCAGCTGCTTGTTCGCGGCGCAGAGGATGATAACGAAGCCCAAGACCGACCCTCGATTCAGCGAATGGGCCCGGCGCGAGACACAGGTCTCCACTGAACAAACAAATTCACGTGGGCTCACAATACCTGATGAGTCCGCATGGCCGTAGGTTCTCAAGACCCTGTGACCACTAAAGTCACTCTTGCCGGCGGGCCATGGCGCAGCCTTCCTTCTCGTTGACGCGCTGTAACAGGAAGAAGCCGACGACAAAAAACAGCAGAATAGTTGACACGCCTGCCCGCTGGCTGTCAAACAGCAGCGTAACCTGTCCGAGCAGCAGAGGGCCGAGAAACGCCGTTGCCTTTCCGGAAAAGGCGAAGAAGCCGTAGAATTCGTTTTCCTTTTCGGCTGGAGTGAACCGGCCCAGCAGCGAGCGGCTTGCGGCCTGGTTTGGACCTGCCAGGATGCCCGCCCCCATGGCTGCCACCCAGAACAGGGCCACGCTGTCGGTGAGCACAGCCAGGAGGCCGAAAGCAAACAGCCCCATGAGGGAGATATTTATGGTCCGCTTGCCTCCCAGGCGGTCGTCGAGGTAACCGAATGCCAAAGCGCCCAAACCAGCAGCAACATTGATACCGATCCCGAAGATGATTATGCCTTCCGTTGTGAAGCCGAACGTCCCCTGGGCGTAGATGCCTCCGAATGCGAAGATGGTGATCAGCCCGTCGTTGTACACCAGGCGCGCCAGTAGAAGTCGGAAGACATGCCTGTACCGCGTGCGTATCTCGACCAGGGAATTGCGCAGCTGCCGGTTGGCCATGGCGAACAGAGATTCCTCCGTGCCCACGCGCTGCGGAGCACGGTCCTTGACCCACAGGAAAACGGGCAGCGCGAAGACGCCGTACCAAGCGGCGACAAGCAGATTCGTCGCACGGATATTGGCGCCGCCGTCCGTTGAAAAACCGAAAAGGGGTGCGTCGGTTTGCACGAAGGCGAACAGCGCGATGACCAGACAGAGCAGGCCGCCCGCGTAGCCCAGCCCCCACCCAAAGCCAGATACGCGGCCTATGCTATCGGCGGACGCGATGCCCGGCAGATAGGCGTTGTAAAAAACGAGCCCCATTTCAAAGGCGATGTTGGCCACCGTAAAGACGACCAGAGCCAGCAGCACTTGTCCTTCTCCGGGGAAATACAGGGCGATGCTGCCCAGCACGGCCATGATTGTTGCCGCGGCCAGAAATCGCTTGCGAAGGTTGCCCCGGTCTGCCAGCGCTCCCAGGTACGGCGAAAGAAAGGCGACCACGAGTGCCGTGATGGTTACTGCCCAGGACCACTGCGCGGTACCCAGTGTTTCATTGGCGGCAATCGATTTCGTGAAGTACGTTGCGTAGATAAACGTGACCACGAGCGTGGTAAACGACGAGTTGGCAAAATCGTACAGGGCCCAGGAGACGACAGCCCTGCGGCGGCTGGGGGATGAAGTCATGGAGGTAGCGTGTGTTGCCGGTCAGCTGAACGCTCAAAGGTAGCGATTTGGATGGCAGGGCGCCTGCGCCTGTGCTGAAGAGCGGCCGCAAACGCGTGGTCCGGCCGCGCGCCGCGCCGCCGCGCGGTTTTCACCATAATGCAAGGTTGCGTTCGCTACATTCTGGCGCACCAACCCGATTCTGAAGGTCCATGCAGCGGTTCCGCATCCAGGTACTTGACACGATCTCACCTAAGGGGCTCGCCGTATTTCCCGCCGGGCGGTATGAACTGATTGGGGATCCGGAGGCGCCGGATGCGATCCTGCTTCGGAGTCGGGACTTGCACGAGATGGAAATCCCGCCTTCTGTCAAGGTCATTGCTCGCGCGGGCGCGGGCGTAAACAACATTCCGGTCGGCGATTGCACCGAACGGGGCATTGCAGTGCTGAACACGCCGGGCGCCAATGCCAACAGCGTGAAGGAGCTCGTGCTGTGCAGTCTGTTCCTTGCTTCCCGCCGCGTGGTCGAGGGGATTAACTGGGCGCGGCGCATGGCGGCGGAGGACGAGGAACTGGAGAATGTCATCGAGAAGGGCAAACGCCAGTTCAAGGGACCCGAAATCATGGGCAAGACCCTTGGAGTGGTTGGCTTGGGCGCCATTGGCGTCTCGGTGGCCAACGCTGCCACAGCCCTCGGCATGGACACGGTCGGCTACGATCCATTTATATCCGTAACCAGCGCGTGGGGTCTTGCGCGCGAGGTCCGGAGGGCCCATGCGCTGGACGGCCTCCTTCGCGATGCGGACTATGTAACGCTGCATGTCCCGCTAAACGAAAAGACGCGCCACCTGATCGGCCCCGAGCAACTGGCAATGATGAAGCCCGGGGCCCGGCTGCTCAATTTTGCCCGGGGTGGCCTCGTGGACCGGGAAGCGCTTCTGTCAGCTCTGTCCAGCGGCCGTCTTGCCCGCTATGCGACCGATTTCGTGGACGGGGCACTTGCCCGGCATCCAAAGGTATTGCCCGTGCCCCATTTGGGCGCGTCCACGCCCGAGGCCGAGGACAACTGCGCCGTGATGGCGGCGCGGCAACTGAGCGACTATCTGGAGTCCGGCATCGTGCGCAATTCCGTAAACTTTCCTGTTGTGGAGCTGCCATACAGGCCGGGCTCGCACCGCGTCCAGATCGTGAACAGGAACGAGCCCAACATGATACGGCAGCTTACTGTAGTGGTGGCGGATGCTGAAATCAACATTGCCAACCTGGTGAATCGCAGCCGCGGTGAACTGGCCTACACCGTCATGGACCTTGGCACTCCCGTCGGCGACGAGATGCTCCTGCGACTTGGGGCCATCGACGGGGTCGTCCGTATTCGGCGTCTGGGGCCCCGGCGCGCGTGATTGCAACCGTGAAAGCAGGCGGCGAGTACCAATCCTTTGCTCCTGCAGGCAGGGCTGCGCCAAAGGCTGTGACGCACCAATGTCGTTGCGTACACGGTCGCCCGGCCTGGAAGTCAGGGGTCACGGGGGCCGGCGATGCGCATGAAACCGATGGCCAGTTCCATAATCGGTCCGGAAGTGCCCAGGCGTGGCAATGCGCTTTCCAGGCGATTCTGGCTTGCCGTGCTGCGCATGGCGGGATGGCGCCTGGGAGGTGAATTTGTCAACCTCAGCCACTTCGTCATTATTGCTGCACCGCACACGTCGAACTGGGACTTTGTGATCGCCATGGCCGTCAAGTGGGGCTATGGCCTGGATTTTCGCTGGATTGGCAAGCACACGCTTTTCCGGGGCCCTTTCGGCCCCGCGATGCGGCTCATGGGAGGTATCCCCATAAACCGTGAACGGGACCAGGGCCTGGTTGCGCGAGCTGTCGAACTGTTCGACAGTGAGCCGCGCCTGATGCTCGCCATTACGCCGGAGGGTACGCGCAGCCGGGTGCAGCGGTGGAAGACCGGCTTCTACCACATTGCCACGGGTGCAGGGGTACCGATCGTCCGTGCCTACATAGACTATCCGAGCCGCATGATCCGATTTGCCCGGCCATTTGTGCCGACGGGGGACATGGACGCCGACATGCGTCTCCTGAAGGACTCCTATGAGCCTTACCGGCGCGCGGGAAAGAGGCCGGAGCGCGGGTAGGCAGCCTACGGAAATATTCCCATGCTCTGGTAAGCCTTGGCGATCTTGTTGATTGCGTTGAGGTAGGCCCCGGTTCGCTGGTCGATGCCATGCAGCATGCTGATGGCATGTACTTCGTGGTACGCCTGAACCATCGTGTCTTCGAGGCCGGAATTGACCAGGTCGGCTTCGCTGGCGCCGAATGCCACATCGGCCACGACACGATCCAGTTTTGCAGGTGCAAACCGCCGATCCGTCAACGTTTCGAAGGCCCTAAGTATGCGTCCGGCCGAGTGCTGCTCGAATCTGCGACTCATGCGCCCGTGGCGCACGTGCGACAGGTTGCGCAGCCACTCGAAGTACGAGACGGTTACGCCTCCGGCATTGAGGAATACGTCCGGCAGGATCAGCACGCCCCGTGCGTTTAAGGCAGCATCCGCGCGCGCCGTGGTCGGGCCATTTGCCGCTTCGGCAATGATCTTGGCCTGGATGCGATCCACGTTGTCACTCCGGATCTGGTGCTCCAGGGCCGCAGGCACCAGGATGTCACAGGGCAGCTCCAGCGCCACCGCGGAATCGGGCAGGTCCTGTGCTCCGGGGTAGCCCAGGATGGAGCCGGTCTCTCGCCGGTGCTCCAGCACACGCTTCAGATCTAGTCCCTTCGGATCATGGATGGCTCCCTCGTACTCGGCCAGGCCCACGAGACGGGTTCCTGCCTCTTGCAGAAAGCTGGCAACATGGAAGCCGACGTTTCCAAGACCCTGAATCACGGCCGTCTTGCCCTCCAGGCCTGTGGGCAGGCCGAGCGGAGTCATGTCTTCCTCCGTGGTGCAGGCCTCCTTGATGCCATAGAAGACGCCGCGGCCGGTCGCTTCTTCGCGACCGCGGACGCCCCCCTGGCCCACGGGCTTGCCGGTTACGCACGCCAGGGCGTCCAACGGATTGTCCGTTACGGTCAGGTACGTATCCAGAATCCAGGCCATTTCCCGTGCTCCGGTGCCGTAATCAGGCGCGGGGACATCGAATCCAGGGCCGATAAAGTTCTTCTGCGCCAGTTCGAACGTAAACCTGCGCGTGATGCGCTCAAGCTCGCGCACGGAGTAGTGGCGGGTATTGATCGCAATGCCTCCCTTGGCCCCGCCGAAAGGCACGTCCACGATCGCGCACTTGTACGTCATCAGCGCGGCGAGGGCCTTGACTTCGTCCGCGGATACGGTGGTGGCGTAGCGAATGCCTCCCTTGGTGGGCAGCTTGTGGTGACTGTGCTCCGCGCGGTACGCCTGCACAACCTCGATCTCCCCGTTATCGCGCACCAGTGGGAATCCCACGTGGTACACGCTGTTGCAGCTCTTGATTTGTGCCAGCAGCCCGGACGGAAAGTCGGTATATGCCGCGGCGCGGTCAAACATCTGATTGACCTGGTCGAAGAAGGAGAGGTGGGAATTGCGGGCCATGGGGCTTAGACTATCGGTTTGAAATCATCGCTCACAATTTAGTGCGTAGTTTGTGTTAGGCGCACGTTTGCTGCAGGTAATATCACAAGCGAATCCTCAATGGCTGATCAGATTCTTGTCTCCATTGTAGTTGTAATCGCTCTGGGAATCGGAGCGCAGTGGTTTTCCTGGCGCATCCATGTGCCGTCCATTCTGCTGCTTCTCGTGTTCGGATTCCTCGCTGGTCCTGTAACAGGAATTCTCGACCCCTCGTCGCTGCAGGGAGACTGGGTACTGGCATTCGTCTCCGTGGCGATTGGCATCATTCTGTTTGAAGGGGGATTGAGCCTTCGGATTTCGGAGCTGCGGGAAGGCGGCAAGCCCATTCTCAATCTCATTACCATCGGGGTGCTGGTAACGTGGGTACTGGCTGGAGCGGCGGCCTATTTCGTGCTGGGAATGAGTGTTTCCTTCGCGGTATTGGTGGGCGCCATTCTAACCGTGACCGGACCAACCGTCGTGATTCCCCTTCTACGCCAGGTGCGCCCCAAGGGGCGCGTAGGCGCCATCGCCAAATGGGAAGGCATCACCATAGATCCGGTGGGAGCCATAATCGCGGTACTGGTGCTGGAGGCCATCCTGCAACTGAATTCCGTGGAGGCCGGACAGTTTGCGAGTTTCTCGGATGCGCTGCTCCATGCCCTCGAGGCGCTGCTCAAGACCATCAGTGTCGGCCTGGGCCTGAGCATTATGGCTGCGGCAATCATGATTGCCGTATTCAGGCGTCGCCTTGTTCCGGATTATCTGCAGAATTCCGTGGCGCTCATGATAGTAGTGACCACGTACGGCCTCTCCAATACGCTCCAGGGTGAATCGGGACTGCTTCAGGCTACTCTCCTGGGCATTATTCTTGCCAACCAGAAAATCATCACAGTACACCACCTGACAAAATTCAAGGAGGATCTTCAGGTGCTGCTGCTGGCCTGCCTCTTCATATTGCTCAGTGCGAGACTGGACCTTGGCGTGCTGCAGTACTTTGATGTGAGGGCCTACCTGTTTCTGGGAATCCTGATCGTCGTGGTACGTCCGGTAGCGGTGTTTCTCTCCACGCTCAGCACGAACCTCGACTTCAAGGAGAAGGCGCTCCTGGCGTGGCTTGCACCACGAGGCATTGTAGCAGCGGCCGTCGCATCGCTATTCGCGTTTACGCTAGAGCCCTACTTCCCGGAAGAGGCGGCTCGGCTGGTGCCCATCGTTTTTTTCGTGATCGTAGGGACTGTCGCCGTCTATGGACTTACCCTCTCTCCGGTGGCGCGGCGGCTCGGTTTGGCCGACCCCTATCCGCAGGGCCTTCTTTTCCTGGGAGCCTATTCATGGGTGCAGCGCATGGCGATCGCCGTCAAGGAGCTCGGATTCAAGGTGCTGCTCATCGATGCCAACGCAAAGAATATCGAGGATGCCCGGGCCCTGAGTCTTCCCGCCGTAACAGCTGATGCCCTGTCGGAGTCCGTTCTGGATGAGCTGGACTTTAGCGGTTTGGGACGCTTCGTTGCAGTTACGCCCAATGACAACACGAACTCGCTGGCCGCACTTCACTTCGCCGAGGTATTCGAGGAACGGGAAGTGTATCAGCTTGCCGCGGGCCCCGTATCGCGAGCCGACGGCCCTGGCAAGCTGCCTGGACACCTTAGGGGACGGCCGCTCTTCGGCGAAAGCACAACGCACACTTCCCTGGCGGCGAGGTTCAACCTCGGAGGTGAAATCCGAACCTTCGGCCTGGCGAACGAAGGGGCCTATGAGGCCATCCGTGCGCGCTATGACGATGATCTGGTGTTGCTGTTCATTGCGCGCGGATCAACGCTTCTTGTGCATGCCGAGGAGGACCAGGTAGCACCCCAGGTGGGAGATTCGATCATCGTCATGCTGCCCGAATTCTCGGGGGACAGCGAATTGGAGGACGGCGGGGACTTTCGGGAGCTGGTCTTGCGGGCACCGGTGCTGGACTTGGAGACTGAGATTTCCATGGAGTCCATCGCTTTGCGCGCATCCAGGATGCTCTCGGAGCGTCTTCCCGTAGCGGCGACCATGTTGCGGGAGGGTCTGGAAGCGGCCGTCGGGCAGGGTAGTTCACTGGTTTCTCCCGGAGTAGCGCTGCCCCACTATAGCGTAGGCGGACTTATGCAGCCGGAGCTCGGCCTCGTGCGCGTGCGGTCTGGACTGGAGGCTTCCGAGGCGATGAAGGCTGAGGCCATCTTTTTCAAGTCAGGAGATGTGGGGCCCGTTTATGCCTTTTTCTTCCTCGTGAGCCCGGAACACTATCCCGGTCCTCATCTCCGGACGCTGGCAAACATTGCCGGTCGCATTGCAGAGGCCTCCTTTCTGGAGGCCTGGCGCGCGGCTGAAAGCGAGGAGCAATTGCGCAGTGCGCTGGTGCCCCCGGATCCGGAGAACCGCGGCGAGGACTAGGGAATTCCGGGGCTCCGGGGACTGCGCAGCTGTACCGGTTTGGCCGCCGGCCGTGCACGAAGCCGCAGGTTCAGCAGCTCGACGAAGACGGAGAATGCCATCGCAAAGTATATGTACCCCTTGGGAATGTGCATGTCCATGCCCTCCCCAACCAGGGCCACGCCGATTAGCAGCAGGAAGCTCAGTGCGAGCATCTTGACCGTCGGACGTTTGTCTATGAACCTTGAAATTGCGCCTGCGGAAACCATCATCACGCCTATCGCAATGATAATGGCCGTAATCATGACGCCGACTTCGTCGGCCATGCCGACGGCCGTAACCACGGAATCCACGGAAAAGACCAGATCAAGAAGCAGTATTTGAAATATTACACCCGCAAACGAAACGGCAGCGCGCCCCCCACCGTGTCCGTGCGCATCTCCTTCCAGCCTGTCATGGATTTCAAACGTGCTCTTGCCGAGCAGAAACAGTCCGCCCGCGATCAGTATCAGGTCCCTCCCGGAAAGCTCGGCGGAGAACACCTCGAAGAGCGGGGCCGTAAGTCGCATGATCCAGGCGATGCACAGCAGCAAGAGTACGCGCCCGAATAACGCCAGGGCAAGGCCCAGCATCCGTGCCTTCGGCTGTTGGCGGGCCGGAAGCTTGGACGACAGTATCGAAATAAAGATTATGTTGTCGATGCCTAGAACGATCTCGAGGATCGTCAGCGTAAGTAACGCAATGAGCGCTTGCGGGTCGGTAATCCATTCCACGGTGAAGCAGCACGGTTTGGCTTGAAAAAAAAGGGGCTAGCGATTGCGACGGGGCAGACTTCTGCGCGGCCCCGCGCGTCGGCAGAATGTACCAAAAAAGGACGGAGAGTCAGCATGCATATCACGACATGGCCGGTGGATGCAGCAACGAGACTGGTTGGCATCCTGGGCTATCCGGTGTCCCACTCCTTCTCGCCTGCTCTCCACAATGCGGCCTTTTTCGCCCAGGGACTCAACTTTCGGTACGTGGCGCTGCCGGTCTCACCCGACCAGCTGGAGCCGGCAGTGCGCGGCCTTGCCAGCCTGGGATTTGCCGGTGCGAACGTGACGATCCCCCACAAGGAAGCGGTAATCCCCGTGCTGGATGTTCTTACGCCCGGGGCAAAGGCCGTAGGCGCGGTAAATACCATAGTCTGCCAGCGCGAAGACATGCAGGTCGCGCTCCGCGGCGACAATACGGATGTCGCAGGTTTTCTGGCGCCGCTGGAAGCGCTCGAGCAGAGCCTGCGAGGCTTGTCCGCGGTTATTCTGGGTGCAGGCGGCGCGGCGCGTGCGGCAGCCTACGGGCTTCTTAGCCGGTTTGACCTGCAGCGTATTACGGTGGCGGCGCGCACGCCGCGCAGGGCTGAGCGACTCTGCGAGTCGTTTTCGGCACTGGATTCAAGCGGCATCCTGAAGGTCTTGCCCATCCCTGAGGCCGGGATTTGTATAGGCAACGCAGCCCTGGTCGTAAACGCAACTCCGGTAGGCATGCATCCGCGCGAGTCCGAGACGCCGTGGCCGGACACCCGAGTGTTTCATGCTGGACAAATAGTCTACGACATGGTCTATCGTCCACGCCTTACGCGCCTGCTTCGCGAATCCGGCGAGCGCGGGGCCCAGACCATCGACGGGCTAACCATGCTGCTGCAACAGGCCGCCGCCGCGTATTGCCAGTGGACCGGCAGCCCCATGCCGCTGGATGCCGCGCGCAAGGCGCTGACGGATCGCCTGCGTTGAATCAGTGCCTTCCGGCACCTGCGCACAGCACAGCCGCACCGTATATTACCACACCGTGCGTTTTTCACGAATTCCTTAGCCGCCATGTCATCGCTTCGTGTCTCCGGCCTTATCGCAATGGTTATCGCATTCGCGGGCCTGCCTGCACTTTCGCAGGACCTCGGTGTAACCACGTTCGACAATTCCGGTGCTGCCGAAGCCCAGGATGACTTTCTGCGGGGACTATTGCTCTTGCACAGCTTCGAATACTCGGATGCCCGGGAGGCCTTTGCACGGGCGCGGGAAATAGATCCAGGATTCGCGATGGCCTATTGGGGCGAAGCGATGGGATACAATCACCCGATCTGGCAATCCCAGGACACGGAAGAGGCCCGCAAGGTGCTGGAGTCGCTCGCGCCTTCCCTGGAGTCCCGGCTGTCCAAGGCTTCCACAGAGCGCGAGAAGGCCTATCTGCGTGCTGCCGATGTGCTGTTTTATGGTTCCGAGGACAAGAAGGAGCGGGACTATGCCTATGCAGCAGCGATGAAGGAGCTACATGAGGAGTTTCCCGAAGACCTGGACGCCGCCGCCTTCTATGCACTGGCGATTCTGGGTACGAGCCATGGTGGTCGCGACTATTCCAAGTACATGCGAGCTGCGGCCATCGCGGAAGGCGTTTTTGCCAGGAATCCGCGGCACCCGGGAGCGGCCCACTACCTTATTCATTCCTACGATGACCCCATACACGCCCCGCTGGGCCTGAGGGCGGCCTACGTGTACGCGGACATTGCTCCTGCTGCCTCGCATGCCCAGCACATGCCGTCTCACATCTTTTTGGCCATGGGCATGTGGGACAGAGTGGTAGCCTCGAATGAGGACGCCTCTGCATCTGCCGATGCGCGCATGGAGCGCAAGGGCCTTGGCCCGGGAGCCCGGTCCTATCACGCCCTGCAATGGCTAGCCTATGGGTATCTGCAGCAGGGGAGAGCGGAGGACGCAATGCAGATCCTGCACGAGATCGAGACCATCGTCAAGCAAACTGACGGGGGCAGAGGTCCGCGCATTCACCTGGCCTTGACCCGCGCGGCCTATGTCGTGGAAACGGAGGAATGGGACGGAGAGGCGGTGCACATGAACGTGAATGTGGAGGGGCTCGGAGCCGAGGCGCGGGCCACGGACGCATTTGCGCTTGGACTGAGTGCGTACAAGCGGGGAGAGGAAGAGCTGGCGCGAAGCAGCCTTGCCCGAATCCTGGAACTCTCCGAGGCAGAGCCGGAGAGGACCGTGGTTGCCATTCTGCGGGATGAGCTCAAGGCCCTGTTGCTTTTGGACGAAGGCAGGGAGGAAGATGCTGTAGCGATGCTTAGAAAGGCAGCAGAAAAGGAGCGCGCGATGCCGTACGAATTCGGGCCTCCATCTCCTGTCAAGCCTTCGGATGAGCTACTTGGCGAAATGCTTCTTGCTACGGGGCGTGCGGCAGAGGCGCAGGAAGCATTTTCGCGGGCGCTGGAGCGCGCGCCCAAGAGGGTAAGATCGCTTGACGGTCTGGCCAGGGCTGCGGCCCTTGCCGGGGATGCGGAATCGGCGGCGCGGGCGGAAGCCACGCTGCGCGAAATCAGCTACGCAAGCGCTGCGGCCGCCGAGATCGAGTAGCCGGCGTCGCATGAGCGCCCGGAACCGAGGCGAAGACCACGTTCGGGATTGAGAGCGGATATGACTGGCCGTGCTGCGTGCGCGGCATGGCCAATGCGCGGAATGAAAGGAGATAGTCGGACCACGAAGCACAACGCACGGTGCTTGTCTGTGCTGGGGCAGGGCGCCGGTCCCGAAGGCGGTTTGCGCAGTTTGTCGGGCGCGCGCGCCGCGGCCGCTCGTCCCGGTGCCTCGCATAGTGAAGACGGCAGCGCTGAAAGCAAGCCATGCCTGCCGGGCGCCAGCGCCCACCCCGGGGCACTACGCCACGGACGGCAAGCCGTTCGCGTTGCAGCGGGCCTTGTGCTGCTGCAACTCTGCGCGGCACGGCCTCTCGCATCCCAGCCAGCGCCGATGCCCAAGCACGAGTTCAGGGGAGCGTGGATAGCGACGGTTGCCAATATAGACTGGCCGGTCCAGACCGATACGCCGGATCGCCAAAAGGCGCTTCTGGTGTACATGCTGGATGCGCTCAAGGATGCAGGCATAAACGCTGTCTTCTTCCAGGTGCGCTCCGAGTGCGATGCGATGTACGACTCGCAGTTGGAGCCGTGGTCGTACTGGCTTGCCGGAGAGCAGGGAAGGTCTCCCGATCCCTGGTACGACCCGCTGGCTTTTGCCGTCGAGGAAGCCCACAAGCGCGGCCTGGAACTGCATGCCTGGTTCAATCCCTACCGCGCTTACCGGGGCTCCGGTTACCTAACTTCGCCGGAGCACGTGGTTCAGACTCATCCGGAGTGGATACTCGAATTCGGAGACTTGCTGATTCTGGATCCCGGAAGAGCGGCGGTCCGGGACTACGTGACAAACGTCGTCATGGATGTCGTGCGGCGCTATGACATCGACGGCGTGCACATGGATGACTACTTCTATCCCTATCCGCCCGACGAGATAAGCACGGAGGACTCGCTTACGTTCGCAGAGGAAAGCCGCGGATTCTCGAACATCTCGGAGTGGCGCCGGGACAACGTCAATGCCCTTGTCGCGCAGCTTGCCGACAGCATACGCGCGGCAAAGCCTGCCGTCAAGTTCGGCATTAGCCCTTTTGGCATCTGGCGGGACGGGGTCCCGCTCGGCATCCGGGGCATGGACGCGTTCGAATCGATATACGCCGACCCCCTGGCGTGGATTGACGCCGGCAGCGTAGACTACCTGATTCCGCAACTCTATTGGCCGTTTGGCGGCGCGCAGGATTACGGCAAGCTCGCGCCGTGGTGGTCGTACCAGGTTCAGAGCCGTCACCTGTACATCGGTCAGGCCCTGCATCGCACCGAAAGCCGGTCCTTTTCCGGCACGCCATTCACACCCGAGGAGATCCCGGCACAGCTCAGGCTTAACCGAAGGACCGAGAACATTCTGGGGAACGTCTTTTTCAGGGCCCGGAACATTACCCACCTTTCATCGCACGGGATAGTGCAGCGGCTCAAGACCGATTTCTACCGCCATCCAGCCCTTACTCCACCCATGGCGTGGAAGACGGCGTCCGAACCGGGAATCCCCAAGAGTCTTCAGGCGCATTGGACGGCAGGCGGGGAGCTGGCACTTTCCTGGGAGCCCGGAAGCGGTGCAAGCCGGTACGCGGTATACCGGACAGTATCGGAAGTGCCGCCGGATGTTGATGCAGCTGCCCGCCAGGCGCAAAACCTTCTGGCTGTAACCGGCGAGACTGCATGGACGGACCGGCCTGATCTGGCCTCGGACCCGTATTACTACTTCGTGAGGTCCGTGGGTGACAACTCGCTGGAGAGCGGCCCGAGCAATACCGTCAGCGTTTTGGGGCGCGAACCTGCGAGTGCGGAATCGCGGTCTGCGCTGGCTGTTGCGACAAACCGCAACCCGGTTGCAGGCGGCGAGGCACGGATCACGCTTAGTCTGGACGAAACTGCCATCGTCTCGCTTCGCATTCATGGTAAGCTTGGGCAAGTCGAGCGCACGCTTGTGGATGGCAAGATCATGGGGCCTGGAAGCTACAGCTACTCCTGGGACGGCACGGACGATGAGGGTGTGCGTCTGGATCGAAGCGTGTACATCGTCAGACTGTTGGCCGGCAGCCGGCCCGTGGCCAAACCTGTGGTTCTCGCGCGCTGAGCGCGGGCTGGAGCACAAAGGCTCCGGTTAGCACTGCGGCGTCGGCCCGCAGTGAGCACGAATGTCGGCGCCTCGGGAAGAGTCAGGCCGGAAGATTGCCGCCGCGGATGGAGGTTCAGGGCGCCGCCCATATGGTCACGCGTTACGGGCTGCGACTATCAAGGCGCAATTGGGCAAGCCCCGTGCGCGGCGCGCCTGTACATCTGGCCCGCATGTGGCGGGCCAGATGCAGCCGTTCGGGCAAATCACGTGCCCGGACAGTGCAGCAACGCTGAAGAGCCTTTCGTAGGGCCCGTGTATTGCCACCACCCTGGCTGCGGGGGCGGTGAAGGGAAACCTCTGGCGTTGCGTCCCCGATTCTGCTAACTTCATGCGCATAACTTTCCGGCATTTGTGTCTCCGACAGGCAGTGTTCGCGAGCAGCGCCTGATCCGGCTAGTAGATTGCGACCGTGCCTTGGCGCGCAAGGGACGGGGATTGACCAGCCTGCATTCGCCCAATTGAACAACGCCAGACTGCCCTACACTGTGAAAAGGAATTGCGCACTGTTTCTTGCTCTTGGCCTTTTGCCACTTTTTTCCGTTGCGGCACAGTCCTCGCAGCCGCCAAAGCATGAATTCAGGGGCGCCTGGATCGCTACGGTCATCAACCTGGACTGGCCTATTCGGGGAGCGACGACGGACCAGCAGAAGAATTTGCTTGTCCTGATGCTGGACAGGCTCAAGGATGCCGGCATCAATGCGGTATTCTTCCAGGTCCGTTCCGAGTGTGATGCCATGTATGACTCCGCTATTGAGCCGTGGTCCTACTGGTTGACGGGACAGCAGGGGAAGGCTCCCGATCCCTGGTATGATCCCCTGGCTTTCGCCGTAGAGGAGGCCCACAAGCGCGGCATGGAACTGCATGCCTGGTTCAATCCGTACCGGGCTTACCGGGGCTCCGGCTACACAAATTCACCGCGGCACGTGGTTCAGACCCATCCGGAGTGGACGCTGCAATTCGGGAGCCTGCGGATTCTGGATCCCGGCCGAGCGGCCGTAAGGGACTACGTAACGAGCGTGGTGATGGATGTCGTGCGGCGCTACGACATAGACGGCGTGCATTTCGATGATTACTTCTATCCGTATCCGCCCAACCAGATCACTACCCAGGATGCCGCTACGTTTGCGGAGGAAAGCCGCGGCTTTACCAGCCTGTTCGAATGGCGGCGCGACAATGTAAACATCTTTCTCGCGCAGCTTGCGGACAGCATTCGTGCTCAGAAGCCTGCGGTGAAATTCGGCATTAGCCCGTTTGGCATCTGGAAGAACGGCGTACCACTGGGCATCCGCGGCCTGGATGCCTACAACGTGCTTTACGCGGATCCGACTGCGTGGGTGGAGGCGCAGTCCGTGGACTACCTGGTTCCCCAGTTATACTGGCCGTTTGGGGGCGCGCAGGACTACGCAAAACTCGCGCCGTGGTGGGCAGAGCAAATACGGGATCGTCACCTTTACATCGGACAGGCGCTGTACCGCGCGGACAGGCGGACGTTCTCGGGCAGACTGTTTTCCCCGGCGGAGATTCCGGAGCAGGTCCGTTTCAACCGGGATTACCTGGGCATACTGGGCAACGTATTCTTCCGTGCCAGGAATATCACGCACTTTCCCAGCCAGGGTATAGTGGACGTACTCGAGACCGACTTGTACCGGTACCCGGCCCTTACGCCGCCCATGGCGTGGAAGACGGACGAAGCCCTGCCTGTGCCGGAGAATCTGCGGCTCGAATGGACAGCGGACATGGAGCTGACGCTGTCATGGGATCCTGTCGACGGAGCCCGTCGCTACGCAGTTTACCGCGCTCGTTCAGAATCGGTCCCCGACCTCGCTGGCGCATCCAGTGATGCCAGGAATCTGCTCACGGTGACCGGTGAGACCGTGGTGACGGATCGCCCCGGTATCGCGCCGGACCCGTACTATTACTTCGTTCAGGCCGTCGGAGCCAATTCAGGTGAAAGCGGCCCAAGCGAAGCCGTGAGCGCCGTAGGGCGCGCGACAGCTGTGGAGACGCGGGAGCACATTGCCCGCGACTTTGCCGCGAGCTATCCCAATCCGTTCAGCACCCGGACCGAAATTGCGTTTACCCTGGATACGACCGCACCGGTGACCCTTCGCATCTTCAACTCTCTGGGGCAGCTCGTTCGGACGCTGGCCGACGGCAACGTAAGCGGCCCGGGCACATTTGGCTACCAGTGGGACGGGACCGATAGCGGCGGGGCCCAGGTTGGCAGCGGTATGTACTACTTCGTGCTTGATGCCGGCACGCGCCGTGTGACCGGTTCCGTGGCACGCGTGCGCTAAGTGTGGGAATGAAGGCCAGGGCGCGCCATTCTGCCGCGGGCCTTAGTCTGCACAAGTCCGGGCCCCGCAAGACAGGGAGTAGGCATGTTGCGCAAAGTTGGGCGGGGGCGGAACGGGGCTGCCCGACTCCGCGTTGCGTTCTGTTGTATCTCGGATTGCATGCCTTGTTGATGCGTCGCTGTCGCCGGATAGTACCATTTCTGCTTCTTGGTGCACTTGTCTTGGGCGGAGTGCTCGCTCCGCTCTCGCACCTCGGCTACATGTTGGCAAGCGATCGGTATGCGCCGTTTTTCGGGCATGCCGGCAGCCATCACGCGCCGGGCGTTCATCAGTCCGCAGCGGGAGCACACCTGCAATCCGAGCATGACGGGCATTTGGCCTGCCCCTACCTGGAGCTGTTTGCTACTCCTCTTGTCGGCAGCACGGATCATGCCGTTTCCGCAGCTGTCACCGAGGTCGAAGTAGCCACCCTGCAGGTATTCGCAGAGCAGTTCTTTGCTGCGACGCCCTGCTTCCCGCGCACCGCGCGTGCGCCACCTGCCGCCGCTTCTACTGTAGTCTGACTGCTCGGTCCGGATCCAGGAGCACGCAGCGCGAAGTATGGCCAGGCAGGTTCCCTGCCTAGCCTGACCCTGCTCCACTGCGGCAGGCCTGGAATCCGGCGCAGCCGCGGGCGGCCATTCTCCGGACGCACCTTCGCCACGATTGGTGAAGTAGCGCGTCCGTGCGGCTATGACCCAGAAAGCCGCCCCTTCGGCAGCCTTGGTCGGGCAGTCAGGTCTTCGCTTCGGGAAACCATCCCGCGTGGTGTCCTCCTCGCGCGGTGCCGCGCGGCTTTCCCGGAAAGCCCCATCTGCCTTGACTCAACTGAATTGCCATGATTACTCTGAGATCCCTATCGGTCTTGCTGATACTTGTCAGTCCCGCGGTCTCGGGATGCGACAGTACCGTAGACGAACAAGGTTCAGCGGCCGTTACGCTTTCGCTCGTGCCTGTCGTAGACGGCACGCCGCTTTCCGGCGATCTGAGCACGACGTACGACCTTAATGGCGCCACTGTAACATTCTCCACGGCGCGTATGTACCTCTCCGAAATTGCTCTAGTGCGCAGCGACGGCTCCCTGGTCACGTTCCAGGGCGATGAAATCACGGTTCCCGCCAAGGACCCTGACGACAACGACGTCACGCATTCCGTTTCGGACCGAATTGTGCTGGCAAAGCACGATCTGGGAGAGCGCGCCTATGCGCTTGGCGAGGCGCCTTCCGGCATGTATACCGGAATCCGGTACAAGGTGGGCATCGCGGGCACGACCAACCGCGTCGATCCTTCCCAGGTGCCGGCCGAGCATCCTCTGGCCAAGCAGACCGACCGCAACAACCACTGGAGCTGGAATGCCGGCTACATGTTCATCCGCATGGACGGCGAGGTCGACACCGACGGCGACGGCACGCCGGACGAAGAGTGGGAGACGCATCTCGGTACGCCCCGGGTCCTGATGGACGTGAGCCTCTTCAGGGAATTCGAATTGGCTGGCGGCCAGGATGCCGAACTCAGCATAGTGGCGGATTACGGCAGTTTGCTCAAGGATGTGGATCTGACCAATCCTGACGAGCGACTGTGCCATACGATGAACAACCTGCCGGTCGCCAACAAGGTGAAGGACGCGATTGCGGCTTCCTTCACCCTGGACGGACTGCAGTAGGCGCGGTGCTCGGATTTGCTGCCTGGTCCTTGCCGGGGATGCCCGTGCCGACGGCGTTGCCGCTGCCCGATGAGCGCCCGCCGTTAACCTTCCGATGAAGATGCATATGCGCTATCCAGTTGCCCGGTGCATGCTCTTGGTACTGGTGCTCTCTGTCGCTGCAGCGGGCGGCAAGGGCGCCGGGCCTCCGGCTTTGCCGGAGACTGGCATGCGCCTGGCGGTGCCGCCCGGCTTTCCGGCCGTGCCGGAGCCTGCGCACAACCGGTTCGATGCCGCAAAGGTAGAGCTGGGAGAGCGTCTGTTTTTCGACCCGATACTGTCGAGGGACGGATCCATATCGTGCAGCAGCTGTCACCTGCCGGAAAGGGCGTTTTCGGATCCTCGCCGCGTAAGCCTGGGGGTAGAGGGACGTCCGGGCCTGCGCAATTCGCCTTCTCTGGTCAATGTGGCCTATCAGAAGCGCCTCTTTCTCGATGGTGGAGCACTCACACTCGAGAGTCAGGCACTGGGGCCGCTCGAAGACGCAAACGAAATGGATGCGGACCTCTCGGAGGTTCTCGACCGCCTCAGTCGCGATTCTGCATACCGGGAGGCGTTCGGCCAGGTGTTTGGCGAGCAGCCCACCCTTCGCGGATTGACGCAGGCCCTGGCCGCTTACCAGCGCACCATCCGCAGCGGCGGGTCTCGGTATGACCTTTTCCGGGCGGGTATCGGCGATGCGCTGTCGCCGTCAGAGAAGAGGGGACTGGCACTATTCGAGGGTAGGGCGCGCTGCGCGACCTGTCACAGCGGATTCCTCCTGTCGAACCGGACTTTCCAGAACAACGGGCTGGCTGTGACGGTGGCGGATTCTGGACGGGCGCGCATCACGCTGCGATCGGAGGACTACGGCAAGTTCCGCGTGCCGTCGCTGCGCAACGTTGCTCTGACGGCGCCTTATATGCATGATGGCCGGCTTGCAACGCTTCGCGCAGTCGTTGACCATTACGACAGCGGCGGGGCAGACGCGAGGGGCCAGCACGACTTGATTCGCCCGCTGGGACTCACGGAGGCGGAGAAGGAGGACCTGACGGCTTTTCTCAGAACCCTGGATGACACTAGCATTCATGCCGGCCTGGACAGTTGACAACGCGGTAGCGCTTTGCGTCGCTAGCTGTCTGCTGCTTATTGCAGGGGCAGGCTGCGCGCCGGACATTACGGAGACCGACTTCTACAGTCTTCATCCGGAGCAGCTGGATCCACAGGCAGAACCGGTGGAGCTTGCTGCTCTATCGGAGCAGGGCCTGCAGTTTCGGGCACTGGCTCGGGACTGGCTGCACTATGGATCGAACACGGTCTGGATCGAGGTGTCGCTTGACAGGAGGCCGGTTAGCGAAGGCCGCCTGACTGTCACGCCGGGCTGGATTACCGAGGCGCGGTCTCTGGTTTTCCCGCTGGCCCGGTCGGCGACCGTGGCTACAGACGTGGAGGGCCGATTTGAAGGCCAGCCCTTTTTCCTGCAGCCAGTCGATGAGGAAGGCAGCTGGACGGTGGCGATTGACTACGACGTATTGGGCCGCCAGGGCAAGCTGGCCTTTCCGGTGGACGTGGAGCCGGAGCTGTGGGTTCAGCACGTGGAAGGGCAGGAGGCCTACTACGTTTCCTGGCTATCTCCCGCCAGTCCTGCTACGGGCCGGGACGAACTTGAGCTGGCGCTTCATTGCCTGACAGACGAGGGATTTGCGTCCATCGAAGATGCGGCAATCGAACTCTATCCCTACATGGACATGGGATCGGGCGACGGGCACAGTACGCCGTACGAGGCACCGCAGCATGTCGGTGATGGGTTGTACCGGGGAACGGTGAACTTCATCATGTCGGGTGGATGGGACATGACCGTATTTGTGCAGAGGCCAGGTGCAGAGGCCGACACGGTGATTTTTCGGGGGTTTACGGTGCGATGAGGCCTGCAGTGCACAGTTTCATTCCACGCCTTTTTCTTGCCGCATCGCTTCTTGCGCCGGCAAGTGCTCATGCGCAGGAAGTGCTGCACGGCCGCGTTCTGGATGCCGTGACGGGAGAAGGGCTTGTAATGGCAACGGTGGTATTGCCAGGCCAGGACATCGGATCGGCGACAGATTCTGAGGGGCATTTCTCCCTGCTGCTGCCGCAGGGAAGCCACATGCTGCGCGTGTCGTCGGTTGGGTTCGCTGCCAGGCTCGTATCGGTGACGGTGGATGCCGGTCACCAGGAGGAGCTGGTCGTCATGTTGCAGCCGACAGTCATACCGATCGACGAAGTCGTGGTAACGGGCGTGGCACTTCGTGTAAGCGATCCTGCTGCGTCATCTCATCATATGCACGCTACAGAGGATCTGCTAGACCGTGTGCCGGGTGCCGACTTCATTCAGCGTGCAAATTTTGCCTGGGAGCCGGTAGTGCGGGGGCTCAGCGGGGGACAGGTAGGGCTGGTTATAGACGGAATGAAGGTTTTCGGGGCATGCGTCGACAAAATGGATCCCACGTCTGCCTACGTCGAAGTCGAAAACCTGCAAAAGCTGGAGGTCTCAAAGGGGGGCTTCGACCTTACGCAGGCGTCCCAGATTGGGGGCACGGTAAACCTGGTTACACGGAGCCCCGGTTTTGACCGGCCATTCTACGGGGAGGCGGAACTGGGCTTCGCATCGGCGGCTGCCGAGCGCCGCGGACACGTAACAGGTGGCGCCGCAAGAGGCAGAACGAGCCTGCGCGGCAGCTTTTCGTACAGGATCGCGTCGGATTTTCACCCCGGGTCTGCCCCCCCAGTGCCTAACTCCGGCTACCAGAAGAACAACTACAAGCTGGATGCGGCACGCCGCGTGGGCGAACGCCACGAATTCATGGCGTCATTTCTCGGGGACAATGCATGGGGCGTTGGCTATCCGGTGCTATTGATGGACGCGACACTGGCTGCTGCCCGCATCTACAGCGTCTCGCACACGTGGACACCGCGTTCGCCGCGGCTTCAGCAGTGGCAGAGCCGTCTGTATCACAACACGGTAGACCACTGGATGGATGATTTTGCCAGGAATGTGATGCAGCGCCGCGTCATGCGGGGCATGAACATGCCGATGTACGGGGCAACACAGACTTCTGGCGGCATCAGCACGCTGGACCTGGCTCTTGGACCGCGGACACTCAGCCTGACGCTGGATGCGTACGAGACCAAGAGCTACGCTGACATGTGGATGTTCAGCCTCTTCGAGCACGTTCCGGATATGTTTCTGCTCAATCTGGGCGATGTGCGCGTGCGCCATGGTGCGCTGTCGGCAGACTTCAGCATGCCCTTGCCCTCGCGACTGAGCGTGCGATTCAATGCCAGGCTGGACTATTCGCCCCGTGACGTACTGCGCGAAGAAGCCGCTGCCATTCTTGGCGGGCGCTGGGGCACGGACGACCTCGCCTCCACCTACATTCTGGGCGGTGCCAGCGGTACGCTGGCGTTTGCCGTAGGCGCGTCGACACGTCTGCGGTTTGCCCTGGCTCACGTCGGGCGGCTACCGACGCACGTCGAAAACTACGGGCACTACGTATACAACTATGCGGACGGCTACTTCTATTCCGGCAATCCGAACCTAAGGCCGGAACGCAGCAGCCAGGTCGAATTGGGGCTCGAGCGCTGGACGGGAGGCTCGGGCTTGAAGGCCAGCCTGTTTGCCAATTATGTCCGCCACTATATCGTTGGCCTCAATAGCGAGGGGCTGGGTGGCAGATCCGGCACGCTGCGCTTTCGGGTCTATGAAAATGCCCGCGCGGCAATGCTGGCAGGAGGCGAATTCAGCGGCACCGCGCAGCTGCCATGGGGCCTCGAGCTAGCGGGCACGGCGTCCTATACGCGAGGGCAGAACCTGGAAGTGCACGAGCCCTTGTACCTGATTCCTCCGTTGACCGCGCTGCTGAGTGTCCGCCTGGACAGGGATCGCTGGTGGAGTGAACTCGAGAGCAGAATGGCGATGCCACAGAATCGGGTCGCACGCGTTGTGGCCGAAGAGAACGGTACCGATGGCTACTTCGTCCTGAACGCTCGTAGCAGCATCCGGATTGCAAGCGAAATGAATCTGAGACTCGGCGTCGAAAATATCTTCGACACGTATTACCACGAACACCTCAGCATCGGCGACCTGCCCAGTCTCGGCCGCAACCTCTACGGCACGCTTGCATTTTCCCTCTGAGCGTCGGATTCCAGATTGATCTTCCGGTGGTCGCAGTCGAGGGGCGTGGGCGGCATGGCCGCCTGCGGCGGCGGGCATTGTCCCTGGTCCGCCATCTGGTCAAGAGCGGGGCTTTCGGCAGCTAATCCTTACGGGCCACGTCTGTTTTGGCGGGCACCTTGCAGGGGTCGGCAGCTGTAGGCAGCTCAGCACACATGTCCGCGGGGCTGCGCAGAGGCTTGGATCCGTGGCAGATGGGAGCGTCGCGAGAAGCCACGTTGCCGCGCGTGTCATGGACCGCCACAGGAGCACACGGAGTTCGGCCGCCGGCCGATGCCGGCGCAGTGGCAAGCTAGCGTGACAGTGTGCGCCGAGTCCATACGATGACGGCTGCCGCCATATCCTCGAATGGGCAAGCCTTTTCAGAGCGACCGCGGCGCTTGAGCCTGTAGCTGTGGTCCGCGCCTTCCATTTCGTGCAGGGTGATCCGCGAGCGCAGGGGCCTCCAGACCTGGTGGAGCAGCCGGCGATCAGCGAGCCGATCCCTGGTGCCGGAGAACATCAGCATAGGCACGCATACCTGCTGCAGGTGGTCCGCGCGATGTGTCGACGGTTTGCCCGCGGGATGAAGGGGGAAGGTAAAAAGCACGAGGCCCTGGACGTCCGGCAATGGGCCGCAACTGGCGGAAAGGGAAGTCATACGGCCCCCGAACGAATGGCCTCCCGCAAGCAGCGGCAGATCCGGGGCCGCCCTGCGGGCGGCTGCGACGGCGGACCGGACCGTATTCAGCGTAACGTGCCGCGGATCCCGTCCCTTTCCGCCACGCTCCATGATCGGGAATTGGTACCGGAAAGTAGCGATGCCAACGGCTGCCAGCGCCTTCGCGACGCGCTCCATGTTCTCGTGCCGCATGCCAGCGCCCGCGCCGTGCGCGAGAGCCATGTTCCAGGTGGCACCTGCCGGACGAAGCAATAGTGAGGAAACACTGCCTGCCTCTTCAGTGGCGAGGAAGGAGCCCGCGACTACCTCTATCGCATCCTGCTCCGGCGGCGGCTGTACGCTGGCGTGGTCGCCGGGCATGGCCGGGATGCTCCGTCAGCTGCCAAGTAGCAGAAACAGCGCGCCCGCGGCGATGCCGCCCAGAGCAGGCCCCGCTACCGGGATCCAGGCGTAGCTCCAGTCGCTGTCCCGCTTGCCCCGGATGGGAAGCAGGGCGTGCATGATGCGCGGGCTCAGATCCCTGGCGGGGTTAATGGCGTAGCCCGTGGTGCCGCCGAGACTCACGCCGATTGCCAGTACCAGTAGGCCAACCGGTATCGCATCCAGGGCCCCGAGCCCCACTGCCGGTTTGGCGATATACAAGACGGCAAACACGAGTACGAACGTGCCTATCACCTCGGAAATCACGTTCGAGCCGGTCTTGCGGATGGCCGGCGCCGTACAGAAGGCTGCAAGTTTGGCGTTCCCGTCATCCGAGGTGTCAAAATGGTCCCGGTAGTGCAGCCATACCAGAAAAGCCCCTGCCGCGCCTCCGGCAAACTGGCCTGCCATGTAGGCCGGGACTTGGGTCCAGTCAAACTGGCCGGCGATAGCAAGCCCGAGCGTGACTGCCGGATTAATGTGCGCGCCGCT
Source organism: Rhodothermales bacterium (assembly GCA_965207385.1). Taxonomy (GTDB): domain Bacteria; phylum Bacteroidota; class Rhodothermia; order Rhodothermales; family Bin80; genus CAZXEU01. The sequence goes on along the minus strand of CBDBLZ010000021.1, from coordinate 71,050 downwards.
GTAGGCCGCCACGACAAAAACAGCGACGAAAACGGCGATTCCCCAGCCCACCGTTATGGCCAGCCAGCCGGCCGCGGACCCTTTGGTATCCTTGAGCACAACGTTGGCGACCACGCCGTTTCCAAGAAGCAAAAGCAGTGCCGTTCCTATGAATTCAGCTATGACGGGATGCATGAGGTTTCGGGTAGCGTGTCAGTTGTTCTCCCAGGCCTTCGCTCTTGTGAGCGCTTTCTTCCATCGCGTGCGCAGCGCATGGGCATGGTCTGCACCCATGCCGGGTTCGAAGGTGCGATCGATTTGCCAAAGCCCCCCGATTTCTTCCGCGCTTGTCCAGTATCCCACGGCAAGGCCTGCCAGGTAGGCAGCTCCCAGGGCGGTCGTCTCCGGGACCTTGGGCCGCACGACAGGCACATCCAGCAAGTCAGCCTGGAACTGCATGAGCAGGTTGTTGGCCGTTGCTCCACCGTCCACGCGAAGCTGCCGCAACCGGGTACCGCTGTCTGACTCCATGGCCTCGATCACGTCCGCACTCTGGTAGGCGATGCTCTCCAGAGCGGCCCGGGCTATGTGTCCGGCCGTACTACCCCGCGTAAGGCCGGCAATCGTGCCCCGCGCGTACGCATCCCAGTGGGGAGCGCCAAGCCCCACAAACGCGGGAACGAAGTACACGCCGCCGTTATCGGGCTCGCTCCGGGCGAGGTCCTCCACGTCAGCGGCGCTGGCGATGATGCCGAGCTTGTCGCGCAGCCACTGCACGACGGCGCCTGCGACGAAAATGCTGCCCTCAAGCGCGTAAGTCCGCCCGGCATCCGTCTGCCAGGCCACCGTGGAGAGCAGGTTGTTTGCCGATACCGAAGGGCTGCCGCCGGTGTTCATCAGCATGAAGCAGCCCGTTCCGTAGGTGTTCTTCGCCATTCCCGCGCTGGAGCAGGCCTGACCGAACAAGGCCGCCTGCTGGTCGCCCGCGATACCCGCTATGGGTGTTGTGCCGCCCAGAATATCGGTTGTCCCATAGACCTCGCTGGAGCTGCGCACCTCAGGCAATATGGCAGGCGGCACGCCGATCAATCCAAGGAGCTCATCGTCCCAACGGCCGTCGCCGATGTTGTACAGCAGCGTGCGCGAGGCATTGGACGGGTCCGTAGCATGCACGCCTGTAAGCTTCCACAAAAGCCAGGAATCCACGGTGCCGAAAGCGAGCTCACCCCTGTCTGCGCGGGCGCGCGCATCCGGCACGTGGTCCAGGATCCAGCGAATCTTCGTCCCGGAGAAATAAGGATCCAGCACCAGACCGGTCTTCTCCCGTATCAGCGGCTCGTGGCCTGCCTGGCGTAGCGCATCACAGAAGGCCGCCGTCCGCCGGTCCTGCCAGACGATGGCGTTGTAGACTGGAACACCCGTTTCGCGGTCCCAGACCAGCGTGGTTTCGCGCTGATTGGTGATTCCGATGGCCACTACGTCCCGGGACGAGAGCCGGCCGGTCCCCAAGGCTTCCAGCGCTACCTCCCGCTGCGATTGCCAGATGTCCAGGGGATCGTGCTCCACCCAGCCCGGCTGAGGGAAAATTTGCCTGAACTCCTTCTGTGCACTGGCCAGTACCGACCCGGTGCGGTCAAACACGATGGCGCGGGAGCTGGTGGTGCCCTGGTCCAGGGCCAAAATATGCGCCATGGGTTCTCACGGATAGGATGGCGAAATATACGCCGGGCGGGACATTCGTGCAGGAGGCCGGGAAAAGCGACGGAGTCTGCGTCGCGGCGAGTAGTCCGCACCTGCAACACGCATGGAGCCTCTTCGTACCTCTAAGCCAGAAGCTGCTGCCGCCGCGATGGACCTGGTCACAGTAATTCCTGTCATTGCCTTTCTGCTTATTGCGGTCGGCATGTCCAGCCGAAAGGCCAATCCCTGGCCCATGCTGGCCGGATTTGCGCTCGTCGGCCTGGGTCTTGTGGCACGCCTTTTGTCTGGCGGTGGCTTCTTTGCCGTGACCTTGTCCATGTGCACGGATATGGGGCTTGGCTTGGTGCTCGCGGCCACGTGGCTGGCGCTCCGGAGGCCCCGGCTGGACTCGGCGCCATTCTTTGCGCTTGGCGCGGGATTGCTCGCAATAGCGGGCACGCTGTACCTGGCTGGACGGCTGCTGGGCGTCTACGGCCAGGCGTCCATTCTGGTGGAGCTGGGTCCGGATGACAGCATTGAGGAACTCGCCCCGGTCCTGAATCGCTTCGAGGCCGCATATGAACAGGCCTTCCCGTCGGTAAACCTGAGCATGAGCGAGGACCTGGCGCAAGTGTTTGTGCTCTCTGTACGGCGAGGAAGAGGCCGGAAATTGATGCGTGCGCTGGGCGCGGACCGGGAGAATGTCGACTACGTGGCCTGGAATGTCGAGGTAGAAGCTGTACCGATCATGGGCAAGGCGCCTGGTGCCGCCGAAGCGGCGCGCTTTCTGGAAAACGACCCGCGTGTGTCTGAGCAGTGGGCGCTTGAGGCCATCCACGCCCATGAAGCGCACGCCATGCTGGTCGACGCAGCGCCCCGGAAAGCGGCCCGGATTGCCATCGTGGACACCGGCATCGATGGAGGGCATGAGGACCTGGAGGCTGTACTGTCGGCGGCAGGTGATTCAACCGATGAAAATGGCCACGGTACCCATTGCGCGGGAATTGCGGCTGCTGCCACGAACAACGGCCGTGGCATCGCCTCTTTGAACTGGAATGGTGCATTCGTACAGCTGGGGGCGTACCGCGCACTCGGCGACGACGGTTCCGGTACGCTGGAAGAAATCGCACAGGCCGTGATCGACGCTTCGCTGGCAGACGCGGACGTGATTTCGATGTCCCTGGGCAGTTTTGCGGACGAGCCCCCCCGCGTGTTGGTATTGGCCATCGCACTGGCGCAGCGTCGCGGAGCCATCGTAGTGGCCAGTGCGGGCAACGCTGACGAGGATGCCGCGAGGCATTATCCGTCCAATATCAAGGGTGTAATTGCCGTTGCGGCCGTCGATCAGGACCTCCGGAAGGCTTCCTTTTCGAATACGGTGGCCTCGCTTGAATGGCCGATTGCTGCTCCCGGTGTGGACATCCTCTCTTCGTACCCGGGAAGCCAGTATGACTACCTTAGCGGGACCTCGATGGCAGCGCCACTCGTGGCAGGGCTTATTGGCATCATGCGGGCACTCGATCCGGAAGTCACCGCCGAAAGAGCATACAGCCTACTGCACGGAACAGGAACGGTGGGGCCGGATGCAGCCGTGACGGGGCGAATCGTCAATGCCGAGGCGGCATTGCAGGCTCTCGGAATGAATCAGCCGCAGCAGGTCGCGCTCACGGAACTATGAAGCGGATCCCTGCCCCAAAGTGCCGGCCTTCAATGGGTCCGTAGACGTAGGTGGTATCAAACGACTTGCCGAAGCCCGGATTACCGTCATAGAAGCCGACGACGGGGCTCGATTGCCTGTAGCCCAGTGCATTCTCCACGGCGACATAGGCCTGTGCCAGGCGGCTGCCGAGCAATACGTCCTTGCTGAGCTGCAAATTGTGCACGGCGTACACCGGTGAGCTGCTGCGGAGAGGGGCGCCCGTTGCAGCCCGATACTGCGCACGCGTCTCCTGCGCGTACGGCGGCATTGCCATCGGCCCGGTAAGCCTGCCTGTGTAACTTACGGCGACATCACTGAGCGTCTGCCAGGTAATGGTTGCGGTTCCCTGAAAATCGGGAGCGAATTCGAGTGGCCGGCGGCGATCTCCCTCATAGGCAAAGACATTGAGCAGCGTGCCGCCAACGGAATAGCGCAGCGAATTACCAAGCGATCCCTGCACCTGCAGCGCCATGCCTTGCGTAGTGGCATGGCCATCCAGGTTGGCGTACCGGATCTGCCCCGGCACAGAGTAATCGGGCTCTATCTTGTTGGAGAATCGGGTCCAGAACAGGTCGACGTCAAGTGTGACGGAAGCGCGGACTACGACTATGACCTGGCGCAGGCTCAGGATGGTGCTGACGCTTCGCTCCGGGGCCAAGTCTTCGAGCACGAGGGTGGCACGGCCGCCCGTGTAGGCGGCGTGGTCCTCCGTAAACAGGTTTACCAGCCGGAAGCCCGTGCCCAGGTTAAGACGCACGGTCGAAAATTCGGTCGGCTGCCACTTTACGGCAGCGCGTGGCGACGGTATAAGCCCGTGGCGAGGCTGGAAGTCCGCCCGCATACCGGCAAGTAGGCGAAGCGAAGGGCGCAGTAGCCAGTCGTCCTGGACGAAGATACCAGGGACCGTGCGCAAATCCGGCCGGTTTTCGGCAAGCTGCCCCGCCTCATCATATCGTCCGGTTGCGCCGGAGCTGTCATCGTAGCGCAGGCTGCGAACGGTGAAGCCCGCAAGGAGGTTATGACCCTCCAGGGCCGTTGTCTCAGTTGCAGGCGTCCAGAGGAGTTGGCCGAACGCATCAGCCTGGCTTGCCACGTATTCGACCTCGCCGTAGAATGAGTCTTGATGGTGCACAGCGCCCGAGGCGCGCAGCTGCAGTCCTGGCCGGATGGCGAGCGTGCCGAGGATCTCGGCGCGGCGTGTAAATATGGATTCGCCGTAGACTTCCGGAGATCCCCGGAAGTCGCGCACATCCGCCAAGAACGATTCTGTACCTGCTGCCCGGTTCTCGTAGTAAAGTCTAGCGGCCAGACTTGCTCGCCTGAAGCCGTAGGCATCCAGACGCTCGGCCTTGCCAAAGGCGGCCATTCTGGTTTCCAAAGGCCGGTCAGAAAACCCGTCCCCGTTGTTGTCGTGGTAGGCGAATGTGCGGAAGAGAGTTCCGCTTACCAGTGCACTCGTCTTTCCTTGCCGAAGCGGCACAACTGCAAACTCGGCGGCCGCTTCCGAGAGCGTTGTAGAGAAGACATTCGTTGACAGGCGCGGAGCCGCCATGGGACTCTTGGTCAGAATGTTGATAGTGCCGCCGAGCGCCTCGGAGCCGTAAAGCGTGGCCGTAGGGCCCTTCACGACCTCGATCTGCCGCACGAGTATCGGTGAAATGCCATTGAGACCGTATGTCGCAGCCAGGCTCGACATCAAAGGCATGCCGTCAATCAGGACGGCCGTATTGGGCCCGTCCATGCCGTTGATACGGATGTTGTTGGTGTAGCAAACGCCGCAGTCTATTTGTTGATAGAGTCCATTTACGCGCTCCACCGCATCCATGATGTTGGCCGAGGGAACGACCTCCAGGAATCGCGCGGGCAATACGTCCACCTTCACGGGCGACTCCCGCAGGCCCAATTCCTGCATGGTACCGGTAACTACGACCAGACCAGCCTCGTACGTAGCCGCACTTAGCTCGACGGCTATATGCACGGCTTCCCCGTCGGACGCCGTAATGGTCTGGTCGGCTGGCTCGAAGCCGACCGCGCTGACGGATACGGTATACGTACCCGGCGCAGGCAGCTCAAGTCCAAATCGTCCATTGGCATCTGCGGCCGTCCCGATGGATGTACCGGCAAGCCGCACGGTCGCCAGCGGCACCGCCGCGCCGGTCGATGTCACCGTGCCTGTGACCGTTTGTGCCGAAGCCGCCTGCAACAGCCACGGCGCGATGAATAGGCACAGGAGCTTTTTCAACGGAGCTCTGCCGATTCCGCAAGGGCGGCGTCCAGGATGCTCACCAGGCCCCCGGCCGGGACATAGCCGCTGTGACGCGCAAGTATAGCGCCGTCTGGCGCAAGCACGATGAGTGCGGGCGTTGTTTCTGCTCCGAGGCGCGCTGCCCAGGCCGCCTCGCTCAGCCTGTACGCGCCGAGGCGCTGCACGCTGTCGAAGTCGTCGATCGTTAGCCTGGCTTGCGCGAATCGCCGAAGGCGCTCGGCCACGGCCGGGTCCCTGAACGTCTCACGCTCTAGCTTCCGGCACGGGGCGCACCATGCGGCTCGGACATAGACCAGCTTTGGGAGGCTCATGGCCGTGGCGTCGGACCAGGCATCCGTCCAGGACTGCCAGTTCGCCGAGGTCTGTGCACTTGCCGGAAGGGCAATGCCAGCCAGAATTGTCAATATGAGCCAAGGCTTAATCAATATTCACTCCTGCCTTAATTCATATTTAGCCTTTCCTAACTTCATTGAATTGCCTCGGTAGCCAATTGATCCGCAGTTTGGGGCAGTTGGTGTCGATGCCGGTGGCCGCCGGCCCGCAAGCTTGTCTCCAGCACGGCCATTCATTGGCTGCCCGGGCTACTTCGACAGCCCGGTCGAAGGGTGCGGGAGACGAATACGGGCACCGGATAAGGCCGGCTCATGGATGGCCCCAGCCGCGCACGCCGGGCGTCCTGAGCTTACCGGTGTACCCGAGGATTCCGGACCCGGCGGCGGTCCGTGATTCCGAATGGCAGATCGTGGGCCGCTCGCCGGCGTCAGGATTCGCGACTTGCTGTTTTCTGCCGTGGCTGGTGCTATCGCAACCGGGCCAGACCGGCCTGCAGATGCGATGGACCGGCAAAGCTGAAGAGGCCGCGAGCCAGGACAAGCAGCTGGCATCGACAAGCCATGCGGCGATCACCGTGAATATCCTGGCCCCGTCTGCTAGTCGCGGAGCTGCACCACCATCTCGATTTCGACCGCAATACCGATGGGAAGCGAAGCCATGCCGACGGCCGAGCGGGCGTGTCGGCCCCGGTCCCCGAATACTTCGACCATGAGATCCGAAAAGCCGTTTATGACGTTCGGCTGCTCGGTGAAGTCATCCGTTGCGTTCACCATTCCGACGGCCTTCACGATACGCTCGACCCGGTTCAGGTCTCCGATTTCCGCCCTGAGCGAGGCCAGAAGGGCAATACCCGTCAGCCGCGCCGCCTCGTAGCCTTCTTCCAACGTCAGGTCGCGGCCCACCTTGCCCGTTACGTAGGTGCCGTCATCCTGCAGAGGGCCGTGGCCGGCAAGAAAGACGAAGTCGTCCGCGTGGACGCTCCGAACGTAGTTGGCAACGGGAGCCGGCGGCGTGGGCAGCGTAATGCCGAGCTCCACCAGGCGCGCCTCAGGATCGGATGCGTTATCAGGGGTGTCTGCACAGCCGGTGACCAGCAGGAAAAGCAAAAGGGCGATGCGCATGAGTGCAAGTAGTCAGTTCATGACGGTCTGGAAGCGCTCCATGTCCACATTGCCTCCGCAAATGACCACGGCCACTCGCAGGTGCCTGAAATACTCAGCATTCTGTAGCAACACCGCAACCGCCACGGCGGCGGCCCCCTCCACCACGAGACGCTCCTTTCGGTAAAGATACCGCATGGCGGCCCGAATGGCCGGCTCCGGTGCCACAAACCAGTCGTCTACCAGGTCCCGGCAAAGCGGAAAGGTTATGGCGTCTTCTTCGATTCCTCCGGCGGTTCCATCCGAAAGCGTCGGAAGAACAGGCTGCGACACTATGCGACCGGCAGCCACAGAGGCGTGCATGACCGCGGACGCTTCCGGGGAGCAGCCGACAATGCGAATGCCGGGGCGCGCCGCCTTGGCATAGGCGGAGATGCCGCCAATCAGTCCCCCTCCTCCCACCGCCACCAGGAGGGCATCCAGATCCTGATTCTGGCGCAGCATCTCGAGGGCCACCGTGCCTTGACCGCCGATAATCGCCGGATCGTTGTAGGGTGATATGAACAGGCGGTCACTGGCCAGCGCGTCCCTGCGCGCCGCCAATTCGGCTTCCACGCCGTCCTGACCAGTAAGATGAAGCGCGGCGGCGCGGTGCCGGAGGCGGGCGAGTTTGCCAGGATCCGTCGTTTCCGGCAGATAGATCGTTCCGTCGAGGCCGAGGACTTCAAGTGCATGGGCTATCGCGAGCCCGTGGTTGCCGGTTGAAGCGGCCAGAATGCCGCGCGTCCGTTCCCGGCCGCGCAGAAGCAAGAGCCTGTTGAAAGCGCCTCGCGCCTTGAAGGAGCCCGTGACCTGCAGATTCTCCAGCTTGAGAAACGTGGAGTGCCCGAGCGACCGTGCCCGCACAAGCGGCGTTTCCCGAACGTAGGGCCGGATGCGCGCCTCGGCAGATAGCACTTCACAGTACAGCCGCCTCATCTACATGGCTCCTTCGAGATACGCCTTTCTTCGCGTCTTCTCGAAGCGTTCAATAGCGTATCGAAGCATCGTGCGGGGCATGGCGCGGTAGTGCTCCTGCAGGAAGCTCTCTTCCAGCGCCTGGTCCCTTTTTCCAAGCTCTCTCAGCATCCATCCGACGGCCTTGTGAATGAGCGGCTCGGGGTCCTTGAGCAGTACCTTCGCGAGGCTTAGCGTATCCGCAAAATCTCCTGCCCTGATGAAATGCAGTGTGGCCATGATGGCAATGCGCCGCTCCCACAGGTTGTCGGATGCCGCGAGCTCGGCGAGAACGCTTCGGTCCTTGTCCAATAGAAAAGGCCCCACGATCTTGTGCGCCGACGCGTCGACCAGGTCCCAGTTGTTTACCCAGCGCGTGTGGCCCAGGTAGGCTGCGTAGATCTCCTGCCTTCTCTGCTCGCTTCCGCGCTGGAAAGCGTGTACGAGAATGGCAAGGGCTACAAAGCGGTCCTCGTGCATCGGGGACTGCAGCAGGAGCAGTGTTTCATCCAAGGGCAGCGCCTTGTACCGCGCGGCGATCCTGCGAAGTTCGGGCACACGGATGCCCCGGAACAGGTCGCCTTCCCCGTACTCTCCCTTGCCGGTCTTGAAGAAGCCCTGCAGGAAGGCACCCCGTTCGGGATCTTCCCGAGTCGCAAGGTGCTGCCGTACAGTCTCGGCGGTCATGGTCTCTCGCGCAGCGTTTTCAGAAAGAAGTCGGCGGCCGCGCCGTACGCCTGTACCCACCTGCGGTGTGTCAGGAAGCCGTGGACTTCATCCGGAAACACCAGTTGCTCGACGTGTACATCGCGCGCGCGCAGTGCTTCGACAAGCAGCACGGTTTCCTCGAATGCGACGTTTCGATCATCATCCCCGTGGATGACCAGCACGGGGGACCGCCAGGAGTCCACATGTGCCATAGGGGAGGCCTCGAAAGCCGTGCGGGCTTCTTCGGGGACGGCCAGAGGCTCGTAGCTCGGATCGAAATTCCGTATGCCCAGATTCCAGTCGTGCACACCGTGAATATCGACCCCGGCCGCAAAGAGGTCGGAGGCACGGGCCAGGCCCAGTGCCGTCAGGTAGCCTCCGTATGAGCCACCCCAGAGCCCGATCCGGTCGGGGGCCACATCCGGCCGGTTCTTGAGGTACAGACCGGCTCCCAGGACATCGAAGAACTCGGACCCTCCGGAGCTTCCATAGTTAGGCGCTTCCCGAAAGTGCATGCCGTAGCCGATGCCGCTGCGGTAGTTGACGGAAAGCACCACAAATCCGAGCGCGGCCATGAACTGGTTCATGGCATAGGCCTTGTTGTAGTATCCGCTGTAGTGCCAGCCGAGCAGCATCTGGCGCCGGGAGCCGCCGTGGAAGAAGATTACTGCCGGGCGCCGCTCGCCGGCCCTGATGTCAGCGGGCAGAAAGAGCTGCGCCGGCACAACCAGTCCGTCGGCGGCCGTAATGTCCACGGACTTCGGCGCGACGAGCGAGGCTGAGGGAAACTCAGAGCGCGGCATGAGATACACGGGCTCCTGCGCGTGCAGGATTACGCGGGCCGGCTCTCTGGCGCCAGCGCCAATAAAGGCCATGTCACGCGTGTTGGCGACGGGAGACCACTCAATGCCGTCTCCGGAAGTAAGGGACTGGGGCATGCCCCCGGCCGGCGACACGCGCCACAGGTGGCGCCGGTGCGCATCGTCCTGGTTTGAGCTGTATATCACCGACGCGCGGTCGGCGGACAGCATTACCTGCTCGACCTCAAACTGTCCCGAGGTAAGCTGCAAAGCGTCGCCGCCTGCTGCCGATACGCTGTACAGGTGGGTCCAGCCGTCCTTTTCCCATGGAAATACAATGCGGTCACCTTCTGCCCACAGAAGCTGATTGGACGCGGAGACGCCGCGATAGGCGCTTCCGGGCCCTTCGTCCGCTCGCCAAACCGTGCGCCAGGAGCCAGATGTTATTTCGGCGACCACAATGGACCAGGGCTCGCCCTCCAGCACCGGTCGAAAGAGCCTCTGTCTCGAGTCGGCCGGCAGGCGCAGGAACGCGAGCCGCGTGCCGTCCGGTGACCAGACGGGGTTGCTGTCGCGATCCGTGCTGGGCGCCAGGTACTGAAGTGTCCCCGCACGCAGGTCAAACACGCCGACGAAGCTGTGCGTGCCGCGCCGGCTGACAAAGGCCAGATGTCTGCCATCGGGGGAGAACCGGAGCGAGCCAATTGTACCTCTTGCGGAAAAGAGCCTCTCCGGCTTGGCGCCGCCGGACAATCTCGTGGTGTAAACTTCCCCGTCGTGCAGGAAGGCCACTCTGCCGGAATGAAGGGCGGGACTGCTGCCCTCGGCCAGCCTTAATGGCGCATCCCGGGCCACGCGCCAGATGGATCGCTCTATGCCGCGAGGATCACTCGTCGGGTTAGGGTATTCGCCAAGCCGATTGGGCGCGCCCCCGCGGACATACACCAGGGTGTCCCCGGATTCGCTGAAGGCGAGGCCACCCAGCGCTTGCCCGTCGTCGTCGGTGTAATCCGTCACCTGGCGGGCTGCATAGTCCGGTGCCGTGGCCATATGGATATTGCGAACGCCTTGATCGTTTACCACCCAGGCAAACGAATTACCTTTGCCGGTCAGGTCGGTGGGGAAGGGCGCGCTCATTACCATCTCCAGTGTAAACGGCGCGTCCTGGGCGTAGACCACAGGGCCGGCAAGCACCACACACAGACCCGCAATTGCTCGCAATGGTGGCACGGCCTTCCACGGGACGCGGCATCCGGCTGGAACACGGGTGCCGGCAAGTAGTCTTTGGGAGCCGTTTTTCAGAACCGTCAAGCGCATGCAGAACCACTCCGGCACCCTAATTCCGGACGGGTACGACCCGCAGTTGTACAGGATCCGCCACAGCGCGGCGCATGTCATGGCGCAGGCCGTGCTGGAGCGGTTCCCCGATGCGAAGCCTACCATTGGACCGCCCATTGAGGACCGGTTCTACTACGACTTCGACATGCCTAATCCGCCGCGCGAGGAGGATCTGGCATGGATAGAGACCCGCATGCGTGAAATCGCGAAGGGGCGCCACCCCTTCACCGTGCGGGAAGTGACAGCGGAAGAGGCGCGCGACCTGTTTCGTGACAACCCGTACAAGCTGGAGTTGATTGACGAGATTGCGAACGAAACGGAGGCGCCGCTCACGGTCTACCAGCATGACACTTTTGTTGACCTGTGCCGCGGCCCGCATGTGCCGCATACCGGCTACATCAAGGCCAATGCCCTGAAGCTGCTCACCGTTGCCGGAGCGTATTGGCGCGGCGATGCCGCGCGGCCCCAGCTTACGCGCATTTACGGTACCGCCTGGCGCAACCGGACCGACCTTGACGCCTATCTCAAGCGGCTGGAGCTGGCGCGGGCCCGGGACCACCGCCGACTGGGCAGGCAGCTGGAACTCTTCACCTTCAGCAACAGCGTGGGGCCGGGCCTGCCGCTGTGGCTGCCCAAAGGGGCCGTCCTCAGGGATACGCTTGAGGCGTTCCTGAAGCGCGAGCAGCTCAGGCGCGGTTACCAGCCGGTGATCACGCCGCACGTCGGACGACTGGAATTGTACCGCACGAGCGGGCACTATCCCTACTACAGCGAAAGCCAGTTTCCGCCGATGCAGGTGGACGAAGATGATGGCTACCTGCTTCGTCCCATGAACTGCCCGCACCACATCCAGATTTACGCGGATCGGCGCCGCAGCTATCGCGAACTCCCTGTGCGTCTGGCTGAATTCGGGCAGGTATACAGGTACGAGCAAACGGGTGAGCTGGGTGGCCTGACGCGTGTGCGCGGATTCACCGTGGATGACGCGCACATCTTTTGCAGGCATGACCAGGTCAAGGACGAAATCGCGGATGCCGTGGATCTGGCTTTGAGTGTACTCGGCACCCTAGGCTTTGAAGAATTCCGCGTGCAGCTTTCGTTGCGTGATCCGTCAATTGAAGGGAAATACGCGGGCGAAGCCGCGATATGGGACGAGGCGGAGGCATCCATGCGCGCCATTGCGCAGGAAATGGATCTCGACGTGCAAGAGGCCGTCGGGGAGGCCGCGTTCTATGGTCCCAAGATGGACTTTATGGTGCGCGATGCCCTGGGACGAGAGTGGCAGCTTGGGACGGTTCAGCTGGACTACAATCTTCCCGAGCGGTTTGACTTGACGTATGTAGGGGCAGACGATCTGCGCCACCGTCCGGCAATGATCCACCGCGCTCCGTTCGGCTCTCTCGAACGGTTTATCGGCGTTCTTATCGAGCACTGCGGGGGTGCCTTTCCGGCATGGCTCGCACCGGAGCAGGTGCGCCTGATGCCGATTGGGGAGTCGCACGTGGCGTACGCGCGTGCCGTTCAGGACGCATTGCGGTCGGCCGGGCTTCGCACGCATCTCGACGACCGATCCGAGAAAGTGGGCTACAAGATCCGGGAGGCCCAGCTTGCCAAGGTGCCCTACATGCTGGTCATCGGCGAACGCGAAATAGAGGGTAAGACGGTTGCACTCAGGCTGCGAAGCGGAGAAAACCGCGGGGCCATGTCGGTGGAGGCCTTTATCCGTCTTGCGGCTCAAGAGATGCCGCGTGGCAGCTTGTCTGCCATGTAGGGACTGTTCGCGCGGCAAGGTCGGCGAAAAGCCGGTCTACGGCTTCGCGGGTGCGGCGGGGAGCATCCTCAACCGCAACGATCTCCGGATTGCGAACCCTGCGCCGCCCGAATTCCACCCCGCCGCGGCGGAGCGAACGCTCCGAGACCGTAATGCGAAGCGGCATGCCCCGCAGGTCCGCATCCGCAAACTTGACGCCCGGGCTGGCGTCACGGTCATCGAAAAGCACCTCAATTCCCGCCTCCTTGAGCGAGCCGTAGAGCGCCTCTGCGGTTTGTCTGGCGACTTCGTTCCTGGAAAGGACGATAAGCGTAACATGAAACGGCGCCACGGAGATGGGAAGGTCCATCCCGTAGTCGTCCGCGTATTCCTGCACGACGCATGCGAGCAGCCGGCCCACGCCGATGCCGTAGGAGCCCATGACAATGGGATGGTCTACACCGCTTTCATCCGTGTACGTGGCGCCGAGCGCATCGCTGTAGCGCGTCCCTAGCTGGAAAATGTTGCCGACTTCAATGCCGCGGACAACGCTTAGCGGCTTGCCGCCGATGGGATCGGGCGCGCCGTCGTACGCTAGGGCGATAGGGCCAACGACGTCGGCAGTGTAGTCGCGGCCGAAGTTGGCGCCCGTGAAGTGGAAGTCCTTTTCGTTGGCGCCGACAACGAGATTCGTGCTCTCGGCAACCAGGTCGTCCACTACGACCGTGGTCAGTTCCCTGTTGATGCCGCGGGGAGAGGCAAACCCGGGGCAGGCGCCGATGCGCTCGATTTCTTCCGCTTCCGCCGGAACAAGCTCCCGCGCACCCGACAGGTACGTGAGCTGCGTCACATTTACCTCCATGTCTCCGCGCACGAGGCCGATAACGATCCGCCTCGGTACATCCTCCCCGAAATCGCCCATGAAGAAGACCATCTTGGCGGTCTGGCTACGGCCGACCCCGAGGTAGTTGGCCACGGCCTCAATGGTGGCCGTATTCGGCGTACGGACGCGGGCAAGCGGCTCCGGCGTCCCGTTGTCCTCCGTACTCTTGCGGAACGAGGCTACTTCCAGATTGGACGCGTAGCCGGTCTCCTCGCAAATCGCGAGAGAGTCTTCCCCGGTAGGACTGACGTACATGAACTCGTGGGCAGTCTTGCCTCCCATCATGCCCACATCGCTCTCTACGGCTACCAGCTCCAGGCCCGCTCGGGCGCCGATGCGATGGTACGCGTCAAAGTGGCGCTCGTACTGCCGCTGTAGCCCCTCTTCATCCAGGTCGAGCGTGTAGGAGTCCTTCATGACGAACTCCCGTGTCCGCACCAGTCCTCCGCGGGCCCGCGGCTCGTCCCGAAACTTGGTTTGGATGTGGTAGACCATCATGGGCAGCTGCCTGTAGGAGCGCACCTCCGTGCGGCACAAATCGGCCACAACCTCTTCGTGTGTCATGGCCAGCACCAAGTCGCGTCCCTTGCGGTCCTTGAGACGCCCCATGGTGTCGCCGATTTGGTACCACCGGCCTGTTTGCTGCCACAGCTCCGCGGGATGCACCACGGGCATGCACATTTCCTGGCCGCCGATTGCGTCCATCTCCTCGCGCAGAATGTCTTCGATCTTGCGGAGGGAGCGCTGCGCAAGCGGCAGGTAGGAAAAGAGTCCGGCGGCGAGCTGGCGCACGTAGCCGGCGCGGAGGAGCATCTGGTACGAAGCGGTGTCGGCCTCGGTCGGGGCGTCCCGCAGCGTCTGCCCAAATAGTGTGGAGACTCGCATGGTGGCTTGGTCAAGAGCACGCGTTGTACGGATTGGTCACAAAAACGAGCCGGGGATCGCCGTATGCACAGCCAATTCACATGGAACCGCGAACGGTAGATGTCCTATATACATCCGCTACAGGCACGGTTAGCTGGGGCGATTCCTTAGCTAGGTGACTTGCCGCACCTTCAAATTGTATTGTCCAGGCATGAGTAACTCGGAACACCTCCCAGCTGCGGAGCAACCAGTAATCGCCGGAGAATCGGAGACCGTCGAATTCAAGGAAACCTGGAGGGATGACGACGCGCTGCGGGAGCTTGCTGCCTTCGCGAACACAGCGGGGGGCAGTTGCTCATAGGGGTCGATGACTCAGGCAGCGTTCCGGGGTGGGAGAACGGCGGACGTATCGTTGACGCTCTTACCGACAAGGTAGTGGATGTTCTGGGTATCCACCCGAGCGCTTTTCGAGAGGAAATGGTGTCCGGGGCTCCCGTGCTGAGAATCACGGTGCCTCGCTCGGCTTCGCCTGTATCCTTGCGTGGTCGCTATTTCAAGCGGGTGGGCCGCACCGTACGAGAAATGCTGCCCAATGAATTGCAGCAGATGCTCCTGACCGCAACGGGCAGGACTTGGGATTCGGTAGAGTTTGCTGGCACGGTTGCCGCGATAAGCGAAGAGAAGCTTGAACACTTTACCAGACTGGCCAAGCCGCGACGTCCGCGTGTTGGGAATGGCTTGAATTGGCGCAATAAACAGGTTGCTTTGGGCAACCCGAATCTCTTGCAGGGCGAGAATCTGACGCGCGCCGCTTTCCTACTCTTTGGAACTGACCCTCAAGCAGCGTTCGTAGAGGCTCGCATTCACATGGGTCGCTTCAAGGCCGGAATGACCATCCTGGATGACAAATGGTTTGGTGGTACGCTCCTGGAGCAGATTGATGCCGTTATGGCGCAGTTTCGCCAATATGTCAAGGTAGGATTCATAATTCCGGGATCAAGTGATCGAAGCGGCGCAAGCGAGCGTATCAGAGGGCATGAGAGCAGGGACCACGAGACATCGAATAGCGATAGTATTCAGCGTGTGGAAGTATGGGAGTATCCCCTTGATGCACTCCGCGAGGCTGTAGTCAATGCGCTCATACACCGTGACTACAATCAACTTGGCCGCGTCGATATTCGGGTCTTTGATGACCGAATAGTAGTGTCAAATCCCGGTGGACTTCCGGGCTCATTAACCGTCGAGGAGCTTCAAGCTGAGGGCCACGCCTCCATCCGTCGCAATCCGCTTCTGGCTCAGACCCTCTACTATGCTGGGCTTGTTGAGCAGTGGGGTACTGGAACGGTGCGTATGGCACAAGCCTGTGAAGCACAAGGACTGCCTGCTCCTCAGTTTGAGGCTTGGCCGGAGCGATTCTCGATGACGCTCTACAATAGCCCGTATTTGGACTCCCGGTTGCGTGCGCTGGGTCTTAGTGACCGACAAATGAAGATAATTCGGCACGCGAGGCAGGTTCGGACTATTGGCAGTCTGGAAGTACAGGAGTTGGTCGGAGTGTCGGAGCGGACGGCGCTCCGCGACCTTGGTGCACTTGAGGAAGCTGGTCTGTTGCGCCGCACTAGCCAGACTGGTCGACGTACTCGGTATGCGGTCTTGAGAACGCTGCTCGAAGAGGCCAATCGGCCATAAACCCGCCATAAACCCGCCATAAACCCGCCATAAACCCGCCAATCCGCCACGGCGGGGATTGGTAGACTGCAATTGCCAGGAGCGGATTCCAAAAATTGCTATCGGGACTTTAGGTCGCATCGGACGCCGTATCCGGGCGGTCGCATGGACCGGCGCCGGCTTACGAGGAGAGTGCCTTGCCGGCTTTCGGCAACAGTTGGGCGACTTCGTCCAATTCGGATCTCGGCAGCGTGGCGGGGACACACATGCAGTCACCGATACTTCGCACTTTACTGATTTGCTGCGCAGCGCAGCGACAAGATCGGTTGTGTTCCGGCAAGCCACCCAAGCACGACCGGGAGGAGCGCGTGCTACGGGACGATGATGCATCACGCATTCGGGCAAGAGGGGGTGACACTGGCGGGCTGCCGTTGGGCCTGCCGGTTGCGTGCGCTCTGCCCCGTTCTGGCTCGCGCACCAGAGCGCAGGACTCTACAGAACACTTTGTTGCCGTGCGGGCCTCGGCGCGGCGCCTTTATCCGACGTCGCCAATGGAAAAGGACCAGAAAACAGATTCGAGTGAATCGGACATACCCCTGACGAGTGGCGCCGTTACAGGCCATCCGGATCCGTTTTCGGGCATCTGCATTGAGGCAGTACAGCTGTTGCCGGGTGCGCCGACCGCCCCGCGTACCGGGTAGGGATAGCGGGCGCCATTCCTGGTCCATACGGTGGACCAGGAGGCAGCAGGCGTACGCGGAGCGGTCAGTAGCGTCTACTTCGTTCGGCCAGGCACCAGTGAGGGGCCGGCACGCTTCCTCCCGCATTCCGCCGCCGGCAGCCGGACGAAGGGCCGGGCCGTGTGTTAGAGGTCCGAGGGCATGGGAAACGCACCGGGCGACGCAATCTGCGGCCCGAACAGCTCCGGAAACGCGTGCACGAGCCGGGCACAGGCATATGTTCGTCAGGTTGGCTCCGGCTGCGACCGGCTTCTTCCCCATGTGTCTTCGGATGTCTGCAAATCAGCTTGCATACATCTGATCCTCTAGCCTTTTCCTGCGTCGAATGGTCTACTCATTTATTCTGCGACCCGTGCAGTGATTTCCGCACTGGAGAGTATCTGCTTCGATATCACCCAGGCCCTTCCGCCGGCATTCGGTCATTCTGGTCTCCGGCTTGCTAATGCGCATGCCGCGTGCCGGCTTTCGTGATTCGTGGTACTGTGACATGCTGTTGAATGACTTTGATGCGCTGACCTTTGATGTCTACGGTACCCTCATCGACTGGGAGACGGGGATTACGCGTGCGCTGCGGCCTTTGACTGACCGGCTCGACGGAAGGATTTCGCGCAATGAAGTGCTGGAAGCGCATGCCCGGCATGAGTCGTACCAGCAGCAGACTACGCCCGCGAAGAGGTACCTGGATGTCCTGGCGGTTGTGTATCGACGCCTTGCTGAGCAGTGGCGGATCTCGGTAGCCTGGGATGAGTGCGTCCGGTATGGCGAGTCCGTGCGGGACTGGCCTGCGTTTCCCGATGCTGCCGATGCGCTGCAGTATCTGAAGGGCCATTACCGGCTGTTTATCTTGAGCAACGTCGACAACGAAAGCTTCGCCCGAAGCAGCAAGAAGCTCGGCGTGGATTTCGATGGAGTCTACACCGCGGAAGACATTGGCAGCTACAAGCCATGCCAGCGCAACTTCACCTACATGATCGAGCGATTGGCCGCACTCGGGATCGAAAAGTCGAAGATTCTGCACACTGCCGAGAGCATGTTCCACGACCACCTGCCAGCCAACAGGGTCGGCCTTTCAAGCTGTCACATCTATCGCCGGTCGCAGCAGGAGGGCTACGGAGCAACCATGCCTCCGGAATCCGAGCCGAACCTCGACTTCAGATTCAACTCGATGGCGGAGTTTGTGCAGGTGCTCCTTGCCACCAACTGACGGCGGCGCTCGGAGTGCGGGGCAAGTGTTCGTCCGAAGATTCGTGCTCTGCCTTTCCCTGTAGCCGGAAATGGAGAATAATTCTGAACCTGCAACGCCGAGTCCAAGGGATCAGTATCGCTGAGAGCCGGCCTGTGCGGCGGCTTCCGCAGGTTGCGGCGGGAAGCCTCGCTTGCCCGCAGAATGCGTAAGGCGCCAAGCGATGCATACGGGAAAAGCCTTGACTATGCTCACATTGCAGGCCAATGCCCCGGCGGTCAAGTCCTTGGCACTGAGGGTATTCCGGGCCCTGCGCCCACGGCTCTAACCGGCGGGACGCTAGATGCGAGAGTCAGGCAGCCGGTGTAGTTGGGCCAAATGGTGCCGCGTGAGCATCGGGAATCCGCTTCGCAAAGGTCTGAATGGATGCGACTGGCTGCGTACGCGAGGTGCCCAACTAATTGCGATCGAGCGTCACGCGCTCAATCTCAAAGCCTTGTGGCACGCTCTCGTCGGCCGCAACCGCCGGATCACCGTCCATGGAATACTGAAGGCCCTCCAGCTGGGCGAGGTTCAGCGCAGCGTACTCTCCTGCGGACTCCAGCATGTAGGGCAAGTACTCAGGGAATGGCCGTGGCAATAGCACTAGGGGCACTCGGCGAAGCGAGGACAAGGGGACAGCTATGTCCCGCCACGCATCTGTCAGTGCAATTTCGGCTCCCCAAGCCATGCCGCTCGCTTCAACGAGCGCGACCACCAGCTTGCCAGACTTGCGCCCGGTCGTCCGGCCGGTAATACGAAGCTCGGCTTCCGAGCCGGTCTCCGGCAGCCTGCGTCCCGCCCCTTCGGGCAGAATTGAACGGATGGCGAAATGGTGTGGTGCAGGGGCGAAATCGTCGACAATGGCCTGCAAGGCGAGCCGGTCCGGCATCGTAGCGCCCACAAAACCAATGCGAAAAGCGACGTACTTCCATGGATGTGGTACCAGGATATGGTCCCTGTCTCTCCGGGCGTCGAATAGTACCAGGGGCGTCTCTGCCGCAACGACGGGTACCTCCCAGAACCGTTGCCCCGTGAAATCCCACTCGCCGGGATGTCCAATTGCGCCATCCGGATAGGTATACACCCCAGTGCCGCCAAATGCCGTGATCGCGTATTCGAGCATGCCTGGGCGCAGCAATTCGGGAGGCAGGTCGGCCGCATACCTGTGCCCGCCGCTCGCGGTCATCGGTACCTTGCGAAAGCGGTTAAAGCCACCCGCTCGGCGAACGAAAACGGCAGCTGAATCGATGCGATCATCCGCGAAGACCTGAGCACGTACGACAAACGGCATCCCGGCCGGGATTTCAGTTGGAGGCCTGTGGATGACGAGGGCAGATTGCACGGAAGGCGGAGGAGCAAAGAATGTGACCTGGCGGTAGCTTGCGGGAGCGGACTGCATCGCGTCGCTGCGCCTCAGCAGATAAGTGCCCGGGCGTACGTCAAAGCTGCCGCCCCGGGCTGCAGGGCGATGCGTGTTTCCATCATCAATTGGCTCGACCGTAAAGTCCGTGCCGAGATTTGGGAGTGCGATCTCCATGGGCCATGCGGTCCAGACTATGTGCACGGCGTGGCGCTCCAGGCTCGGGCGGGAAAAAGGGTCCGCTGCAGGGACGGCATCGGGATAGACTTCGAGCTGCCAGATGCCGTCCTCCAGCCGGTCGAGAAAGTAGGCACCCCTGCCGCTGTAGGATGCGACCGGCGAGGTGCCTGTGCCGGCTACGTGCCGCAGAAGCGCAGCATCGGGCGGTTTCGTGGCGGTGGAACTCGAGTAGTAGAACGCGGTGTCCGTTACCATCTCGCTGAGATTGTCCTCGTAGCTCACGCGGAAACTGCCGAAGCGCTCGTTCATCGGGTAGGCTCCATGCGAAGCGCCGCGCGGAGTGCGCCGAAACACTTCGCCGGCGATCATGAAGCTGACGGCCTTCTCAGGCGTGTAGACCAGATTGAGGAAATGCGTCTGGTACTCGGTGTTGGTGTGCGCAATCGCGAGCGGGTCGTACGCAAACTGTGTAGCCCACTGGATGCCGGCCTCCCTGAAGGCGCGGGCCATGGCCGGGTACATGTACGACCCGGTCACATCAGCGGCGTCGAATTCGTACACCATGTGCGCCTTGTCCCGGCACTCCGGGAAATCCGCGAAAGGGACGGAGTAACGGTCTACATTCGGCAGCATGTTTCCACGCAGGGACGCACCCCGCACGAGGCCCGTCGGATACCACTGGCTGGTGACGCCCTGGATATTCGCGCCGCAGACGGCCCGGCCATGTGCTGCCGAGTAGCCCACGCTGATATTGTAAAAGATCGGCTTTGAAAAGCCGCCTTCGCGCAGCGCCTGGGCCAGCGCATTGATGAAGCGCGTGGTCTCTTGCGGCCCGCCCGAATGGCTGGGCTCGTTCCAGAGCTCGAAGGCAATGACGTTGGGGTCATCCCCGTAGGCAAAGCCCGTGTACGGATTTACGTGGGCGGCAAACTGCCGCATGTAGTTCTCCTGTGCGCGCAGCGCGTCGGGATCCGTGATCATTTCGGCCTTGGTGAAATAATCCGAAATGCCGCTTGTTTTCGGTGCCGGCTCGGGATACCCCGGAGGCCAATAGGCTATTGGGGTAAGGATGGCCCAGATTCGTCGCTCGGCAAGCCGGGCGAGGAGGTAGTCCAGGAGATCCAGGTGGTCGTTTTGCAGGAGATTACCGTTCCGGTCGGTGATCTCCCGGTCCCAGACGTGAATTCGGAATGCGTCCAGGCCCAGACGTGCCAAATGGGTCACGTCCACGTCGATGGACCGCTTCCGGTCGGCGCCAACGTAACCATGCCCGCGGTAGGCGAATGCGAATGGCGTCGTGTAGTTGACGCCAAACAAGGCGGGCTCTTTCTCCGAGTCGCTCCACCGCATCGCGCCGTGTGCGTCGACATGGAGACGCGGTGCCGGACCCGTCGACTCTTGAGCAAGGGCCGACGCGGAAATGCAAAAAATGGCGGCGAAGACCGCGAGGGTCCGGCAAACGGGCGGCAGCATGCTGGACGGGCTTGTGTACTGCTACAACCCCCGGGATTCAGGCGCGCTCCCTCGACGGGTCTTGCGCAGCCGGACTTCATTGCGTACGTGAACTGGCCCGCGCAGCAGGCGGCTGCGCGGGCACCGTGTTCACGCGTGCCGAATGCCGAGATATCGGCACTCTCCACATTGCTGACCGGTGCGTGGGCTGCACGCGCCGTGCCAGCGATGCGAATTCCTACTGAATCGTTATCGGGAACCTGATATCGACGTCCGTTTCGTCACTCTGGTCAGTGCCATTCTTGGGGTCGTCATCGAAATGGCTCAAGACCACGCGAAGCGTGCCGGTCGCTGCACCGGTTCCGGTTACGGCCAGGTCGAACTCCAGGCCGAGAGGCAAGCCGTTCTCGTCTTCATCCGTAATGGTAATGTCAACGCGACTCGAGGCCGCACCGCCTACCGTGTAGAAGAACTGGTGCTCTTCGGCCTCTTCCTCGACTTCCTCCGTGATGTCCTCACCGTTGATGGTATCGGTAAGTTCTACGGTGCAGTTATAGGTCGTGCCGGCCGTAAGGTTAATGGTGTCGATCTCGAAGTCACTGCCGTCTCCGTCAGGATCACTGGCGACCGCCGTTTGGGTCTGTCCGTTGGCGAACAGCGTGATCGCGACCCGGGTGATGAGTTCCTCTTCGCCGGGTCCATGATCGTCGGGCTCCGTAGAGTCGCAGGCCATGAAGGCAAGGGGAAGAAGAACAGCAGCAAACGCGAGAATTCTTAGCGGGTTGTTCTGCATGGCTGGTTCAGGTTTGGCTGGTGGATTGTTGCGGCAACCAGGTGGCTGGCCGCACGCTGGTGAGTTCGAAGGTGACTTGGTGAAAGTTCTAGCCTATTGGGAGCCGAAGCCGAAAGACCACGTTTCGCCCCGGATCGTCAATGAAGTACCGGAAGCGGCTGAGGTAGTCCCGGTATGCTGTATCGAAAAGGTTGCTGACCGTCAGGCCCAGTTGCAGCGTAGTTGATCCGAATAGCAACTCAGTCTGATACCCGATGCTGAAGAGCGTATAGCCATCGGGCGGGTCAGCGTAGTCGACGCCGTCCGGGTAACGCGTTTGGCGTCGCACCACTGTGCCTTCCAGCTCGAATTCCGAAGACCTGATAATACCCGCATCCGGCAGTCCTACGGCCGTGCCGAGCGAGAGACGGTCTGCGGGCATGAAGATCAAGGGCACCTCAGCCGCCAGGTCTTTGCCCAGGACCACGGATCCGTGCATGTGGATCTCCAGGTAATCCAGGACATCCATTTCGAGCTGGCCATCAAGCCCGCGGAGGCGGGCATTGGTCTGCGTGTAAATGAACGATGGGAACGTGCCCCTAATGGTTACCCGGGGCTCGCCTTCCGGGTAGAGGTGTATGTAACCGTCCATCCAGTTGTTATAGGCGCTGGCCTCCATCCGTGTGCGGTCGCCTACGTGGCGCAACGTCATGTCCACATTGTAGCTGCGCTCACCACCGATGTCATTGTTTCCAATCTCGAACTGCGCCGTGCCGTGGTGCACGCCGAAGTTGTACAGTTCGTTGACTCCGGGTGGGCGCCAGGCCGTCCCCCAGTTGGTCGCGATGGACCAGGAAGAGGCAAACTGCCATATGGCTCCAATGACACCGGACAGGCTTGTGTAGGCGTGCGTACGCCGAAGGAACTCGCCGCTACGGCCTTCCTGCGGGTAAGCCTTAATCCAGCGGTGATCCAGACGAAGCCCCGTCTCCAGTGTCCAGGGACCGTACACCCAGGTGCCGCGCGCATAAGTTCCTCCTGTCAGCGCCCGGAAATTCGGAATGAGGTAACCGGACTCGGAATTGATATTGCCCTGATTCATTCCGCTTACGCCGAATACGCCGTAGAACGAGCCGCGCGGAAGCGTCCGTAGCTTCGCATCCAGGGTTTGCGTCGAAAGCGTTAGATCAAATGCCGGGTCTTCCAGCGGATCGCTGAACCGTCGGTGGGCATCGAATTCCTGACGGTGGTTGCGCTGAAGTCCGGCCTTTACTTCAATTCTGTCTCCGCTCAAGAGGTCGTAATAGCCCGTCAATGAAAGGAGATCATGCCGGATGGTTTGCTTCGGTGCCTCAATGTCGTACACGAAATCGTACCGGACGCTGGGTCTGCCGCGCTCGATGGCGCGCAGCAGGTCGGCATGGTTGCCGATATGGGCGCCTTTGTAGAGACCGAGCTCCGAGCCGAAACGACTGAAATAGGAATGAAGAGCAAACCTTTGCCGGTGGTAGGCCATGGAAACGGAGCCGTTCAGCTGGGTAAAGGCCGAATTGCCGATAATGAATTCTGGAGTACGAGCGGCACCTGCCTTGCGAAAGCTGCCCTGCAGACGCCAGCCCAGCCCCGGGATGGCCCGGAGGCCGCGCTCGACGAGAGCAGATCCTGCGGCTTGCCGGTTATTGGAGAAGCCGTTTAGCGACACGGATCCAGCCACTTTCGGGGAGACAGGCAAATCCTCCGGCTCCAGCCGGATGACACCGCCGATCGCGCCCACACCATATTCCACTCCGGCGGCACCGCGCACTACTTCTATGCGGACGGGCGCAAACGGGTCAATCTCGGGCGCGTGCTCTCCGCCCCACTGCTGACCCTCCTGCGGCACGCCGGCATTAAGCACGAGCACCCGCTGGCTGTGCAAGCCTCGTATTACCGGCTTCGCGATACTGGGCCCGGTAGTCATACTTGCAACACCGGCGAGGTGGCTAAGCGTTTCCGCTAGCGACTGGCCCCGAATCTGGGAAATGTCGCGTGGCTCCAGTCGGGAAACCGACAAGGCGGCCCTGTTGAGGGCAGCCCCTCGGCTTTCGGCTACCGCGAGGATTTCCGCGAGCTCATAATCTGTCGGGGTCAGCACCACGTCTAACTCCACGGCCTCGCTCCCGAGCGAAATAGCATGTACTGCCGTAACAAAGCCGACGAAGCTGAAACGTACTGTATGTGTGCCCTGAGGAAGCCTGTCAAGCTCGTACAAGCCTGACTCGTCGGTAATAGTGCCCCGCTCCAGGTCCGGCAGAAAAATGGTCACGGAGGCCAACGGCTTCTGTTCGTTGTCCATCACTCTTCCCCGCAGAAGCTGGGAAAATGCACTGTCGGAAAACAGTGCAAGAGGGAACAGCATGTATGCGCTTGCTACGAACTTTCTCATTGGCGTGGTGCCCTGCGCTCCTCTGCGAACGATGACCTCGTCCGCCAGGGTTGGCCAAGGGAGCGCCGCTCTGTGGCTGCTTGCCCGGGGCTTCCTCCTAATCGTGTACGAAGAGATCCCTCAGATCAGGCAATAACCGATCCGCCAGCGTCCCTGGGCGGCTCGATACGAATCAGGCGCAATGGGGTGGTCCGCGGATGGAAATCCGGGAGAAGGTAGGGGAGACCGTTGTCAGGCGTGCGTGTGTCGAATGGGGGGAGAAGTCGACGTACGCATCGGGCTGCGACTGTGAATCCTCAAGCGCGAGGGGGCGAATACAAAGCAGGCAATCGTCGTCAAGCATGTCGGAAACAGGTTCCTCGAAACCGTTTCCATGCCTGTGGTCACAGGCATCCGGGGCATCTTGGTAGCGCGCGGCCGCCACGCTTCCATGCTGGGCCCGGTGTGCGACAGGCGCAGCCAGTCCGCCGGCGAGGAAGACTACGAGTAGGGCGGATGCGCTTGTCTGTCTGACGTCCCGGCTTCGAAGCATGGATCCTGCTGGAAAAAGGCCACCCCTGAAGACTGCCAGCGTGTTGTTGCTAACTCGGTACCCTGACGAGGATTTCAGGGCCCGTGATGATGACGCTTTGTAACGCACGTGCAGGCGTGAATTTCCGCCTTTATCCCCGAAAAGTAAGGTTTGCACGCGAATTGCACCAATGAGGGATCGCCCGGGCGCACCAAGGATCTGAATGTATGGCACCTGGACAGCCTGCTCCCCTGGCACCTGGCTCAGCAAGGACGCGGGGACATGCTCTACCGGCCGTACCGGCGAGGTGCGGCCGGGGCGGAGGCGAAAGGACGGATTCGTGGACGCGTGCTTGCAGGATAGCGGGACTTCCAAGCTCCCCATGTTCCCCGGCCAAATGCGCCCATCTCTTGTACAATTGCAGGAATCCGGCGAGCCTGCCGCGGATAATTGGCGATTCTGTGAAACTTTACTGCCGGGCCCCCATTGTAGCCGGCCGTAGATTATATTCAATCTAAATAGAGATAAGCAGAGTTCGGAAATCATGGAAAGCCCGGCCCCTCTCACCAGCTTCATGGACGGCTGCGATGTCGTGGTTCAGATTATTTTTGGTGAGGCAGCCCATCGGCTTCGCGACGTAGGACTCAGGGAAGGGGCGTTGGTCGCCGTGGTCCAGAATACGGGAAATCTGATTGTTCGCGTGGCGGGAAGCCGCATTGGCATACGTCGGGAGTTGGCCATGCAGATTCTGGCCGCGCCTGCCCAGGCATGACGCTGAGGGATCTGAAGCCGGGAGAGCAGGGCATCATAACCGGCTACGAACGGGAAGCGCTCCCAAACCGGATACTGGAAATGGGCATGCTGCCCGGGGAGCGCGTGGCGGTTCTGAGACTGGCCCCGCTGGGAGATCCCATGGACCTCAGGATTCGCGGTTACCGGCTGTCTCTGCGCAAGGAGGATGCGGCGCTGATACGGATAGACCGGCTCAGCTAGCAAGCCTGGCACAACTCCATGACATCGTCCGGCGCTCCGCTGCGCGTTGCCCTGGCGGGCAATCCCAACGTGGGCAAGACCACGGTATTCAATCTGCTGACGGGCATGCGTCAGCGCGTGGCAAATTTCCCGGGTGTGACGGTTGAGCGCAAGAGCGGAAGGTTGGCGGCGGCGCAGGAAGTCGAAGTGGTTGACCTTCCCGGGGCGTACAGCCTGAACCCGAAATCGCTCGACGAGAAGATAGCCTACGACGTTCTGACGGGCCGCGTGGAAGCGGCCCCGGACGTCGTGGTTTGTGTCATCGATGCCTCCAATCTGGAGCGCAATCTCTTCATGGTCACGCAGATCATGGACCTTGGGCTTCCGGTCATTGTCGCGCTCAACATGGTTGACGCGGCAAAAGGGGCTGGCATTGGCATTGATTCAAAGGCGCTGTCAAAGGCACTCGCAGCGCCCGTTGTGCCCATGGTGGCAAGACGGGGCGTGGGCCTGGAAGAACTCCAGCGCGCCATTCTGGACTTGCCGACCGCCGCACCGGCGAGACGCTGGCAGTTGATGGATGCCGTCGCTGCCCGGCTGCCTGCGCTTTTGGTGCGTCTCAGGCAGGAAGGGCCATCGGTGCCGGAGTCCCATGCCTTCATGGAAGTCTTGCGCGCACTCTCGGATGATGCGGTTCTTGAGCAGTGGAAGGACGCGGCACCGGAATTCGCGCGTGACATCGTTTCGCTCCGCAAGGAATATGAAGGCCGCGGCGTGGCCTACCGCCACGCCGAAGTAATGGGTCGCTATGCCTGGATCGGCCCGGTAGTTGCGGCTGTTTCGAAGAAGGAAAAAGACCCGTCCGAGCTGACGTTGACCGACCGCATTGATGCCGTGGCCACTCACAGGGTCGTGGGTCCCATCATTTTTGTCGTCTTGCTTGCCCTCATTTTTCAGGCAGTCTTTTCCTGGGCCGTGCCGGCCATGGATGCCGTCGAGGCAGGTGTGGGCGCGCTGGGAGGCCTGGCGACAAGCCTCTTGCCTGCGGGCATGGCGACGGATCTCCTGGTGGACGGCGTCATCGCGGGTGTGGGGAACGTTGTCGTTTTCCTTCCGCAAATACTGCTGCTGTTCTTCTTCCTGGGCCTTATGGAAGACTCCGGCTACATGGCGCGTACGGCCTTCATCATGGACCGCGTCATGAAGCGCGTGGGGCTCAGCGGCGGCTCCGTACTGCCTCTTCTCAGCTCCTATGCATGTGCTATTCCCGGTATCATGGCCGCGCGCACACTGGACAACGAGCGGGATCGCATCATAACCATAATGGTGGCGCCGCTCATGAGCTGCTCGGCCCGGCTGCCCGTCTACACGCTCTTTATTGCCGCGTTTATCCCGGCGGGCACGCTGTTCGGCTTCCTCGGATTCCAGGGTCTGACCATGTTTGCCATGTACTTCATGGGTACGGCGATGGCGTTTGTGGCGGCCTGGGTGCTAAAGCGCTTTGTATTCAGTGGCAGCTCTTCCTATTTCGTTATGGAGCTACCCCCGTACAGGCGGCCGAGGTTGCGCCAGGTCCTGTGGCGCATGGTACAGAGGTCGAAGATTTTTGCGGTGCGCGCGGGCAGAATCATATTCTCGCTCAGCATTGTGCTCTGGTTCATGGCAAGCTTCCCGAAGGTGGATCCGGACCCGGAGGTAGTACTCCTGTCGCAGGAAGCGGAAGCGCAGCGCGAGGCTGCCTATGCTGCGGCGCTGGAAGGGGCGGGCTTAGCGTCCGTTGCAGATGTGGTAGCGCTCCTTGAGAACGAAGAGTCGGCCCGTGTAGACTCGATCAGGAGCCTAGAACCGGAGAGAGTGAGCCGCGCAATGCTCGTGCATGCCGCGGATCGGCAGTATGATGTGCGCTCGGAGGAGCTGGCACAGATGGAGCGGTCGCTGCAGATACGCGGCAGCATGATAGGCCTGTTCGGACGTGCACTGGAGCCCGTTATGCAGCCGCTGGGGTTCGACTGGAAGATGAGCGCGGGCATTGTCGCGGCGTTTGCAGCGCGCGAGGTAATTGTTAGCACGCTCGGCATTATCTACAGCGTAGGCGAGGTGGACGAGACTAGCGTTGCGCTACGCGAGTACCTGAAGGCGGATCGATATCCTGACGGCAGACCGGTCTTTACCACGCTCGTAGCCCTGAGTCTGCTCGTCTTCTTTGTCTTTGCCCTTCAGTGCATGAGCACCCTCGCGATTGCCAGGCGAGAACTCAACTCATGGCTCTGGCCCGGGGTCATGTGGCTCTACATGACCGGACTTGCATACGTGTTTTCCCTGGTCGTGTACCAGGGGGGCCGGCTGCTGGGCTTTCAGTAGTCGACCGGTGCCGCGGCTACGGCTGCACTGGCTGAGCGTATCCGTATTTCGCCTGTCCTGCCGCCCATCTGGAACTGTGAGCCATCGCAGAACCGGAACCGGGTCTAATGTATGGACAGAGCAGGCCTGTCCGCCCATTCTGATGTAGCTCACGGGCGCAATTTGCCTCGAAGCTCCGGTCTTGAATCCAGACCGGCAGGGCGCTGGCTTGGAAACCACCTCTGGAGGAGGAACCTTGCCAGACTCCAGAGATGTACGAAGGGTTCGTCCGATTAAATGGGCGCGGGGCTACAATGACGCGTTTGCCCGGCAGTCTGCCGCGAGGTGAATTCCGCTTGGAGCTTCCCATGGCTCAAGACGATGGTTGCCACCGCTAAGGGCGATGGCTCCCACTCACTTATTTTTCCAGGCTGACAGCCTGCCACCCGATTGCAAAGCTGTGCTGCGTCATTCCGGTCAATGACTCAGGATGAGTAGGCCTCGGAAATCAGGCTCGGTTCCAGTATCCGCTCAGCTTCGTCCACTTGGACAGGGCCCGCACAAGATTAAAATGATGAAGAAAGGGCCCGCGCACGCAGCCAGCCAGCTCGAGCAGCAGTAACGGTCCGCCCGTCGCAAACCAGCAGCATAACTATGGCGCCGTCCTCTTCACTTTCCCGCCGCGGATTCATGAAGGCCATGGGTCTTACCGCATTGGCGGCGACGGGGCGGAGTCCCAAGACACACGTCGTCACGCTCAGCTTTGACGACGGCTTCCGGAAATCAAGCATCAAGACGGCAGAAGTATTCGAGAAGTATGAGCTGTCCGCCTGTATCAATGTAATCGCCACGGCCCATCACGATACGTTCGTTCCGCCCGACGAGTACCATCGACATCCTGCCGGAGATTTTGAGCTGTGGAACGACCTGGTGGCGCGAGGTCACGAGGTCATGCCGCACGGGTATCGGCACCAGAATCTGACCGAAGTGCCGCTGCCGGAGGCCAAGGACCTGATACTGCGATGTCTGGACTATTTTTCCGAATCGCTGGACGGGTTTGACGCACGGGAGGCGATCTTCAATTTTCCTTACAACGCCTCGACTCCTGCCGTTGAGGATTGGCTCTCCGGCCAGGTGAAGGCCTTTCGCACGGGGTACGCGCAGATCAATCCGCTTCCGCATGCCGGTCAGCAGAGGTTGATCTGCAGCAGCCACGGGCCCGGCAACATTGATGATTTTCTGACCCGTGAAATCAGGCGCTTTTTGGCATCGCCCGGCGGATGGCTGATTTTCAATACGCACGGGTTGGACGACGAGGGTTGGGGGCCATTGTCCTCTTCGTGCCTGGATGAGCTTCTTTCGGAGCTGACCGCAATCGAGTCGGCTCTTGTGATTCCAACGGGACACGCATTGGCAATCGATTAGGCAAATCCTGCAGGCGCAAGGTCCGTAGCGTGGGAAACCCCATCTGTACCCATGCGGAGGACACCGCCCCGTAGCAGCAAGCCCGGGATGACGACGCCCCCTGTCCCCGGCCTGGCTATGCGGAGGCGTGACCGGATTCTCCAGCCTCCAATTGGGACAATTGGGTGCCCCCGGCGCTACTGCGGTACGCCATCAAAAGCGACAAGCCTGTTTCCTGACCCTGCCTTCGGTCCGTCCGCATGGTCTGTACCCCGACAGCTCCTTACCCAATCCTCGGCGTGCTGGATCAACGAAATGCGCGCGATCAGGGCGAGGCCTCGCTTAGATCGTTGGCCTGGATTGAGGTCCATCATTCCGAGTTGTAAGTGGGGCCGGGAGTTTTGCCCTGGCGCAAAGCCGGCGCGCGCAGGATGAATTGCCTGAGGTCCCCGCGGCGCCAATCTACTGGTAGAAGCGGCAAGCCAGTCCAGCAACATTCGGGCCCCTGTGGCCCCGGGCTTGTGGACAAAGGGCGACGCGTGCTTGCCATTGAAAGCGATTTCGAAGGATGCCGAGGCGGCTCGTCGGTGCATTAATTCGACAGGGCTCCCCGTCAGCTGCACGTGAGGACGCTCCGGGTCATCGCCCATCGCCCCCATTGTGCCCGCTCAAGCCTCCGATTACGCTATATCCATAAGGAAATCCCGGCCAGACCGATGCGGCGCTCAACAGGGAACTGCATTCAGCCCATTATTCACCTGCAGGACCGGAAGGAGGTCTTGATCAGATTCCACGGTCCGTGAACTTGTCCTCGTCGCATATTGCGCACGCGCCTGACTGGCAAATCCGGACACCTTGAAAGAGCGCGCCCGCAAGGGTCAGGCTGCCGGTCGCCGACGTCAGGACCTCGGGAAGCGGCTCCAGCCAACCTGCAAGGGAGGCTGCCCATAGCGCGGCTCCTCCTGCAAACGCAATGATTACTTTCGCGTGCCTGCGCGCCGGGCCCAGAAAGAGCATCGTTGCTCCGAGCAAGACAGTAGCACCCCAGGCGGCTCGCTCTATTCCTTCAGAGAGTGCCAGCGCGGGTGCCAGTGCCATTAGAAACGGCGTAAGCGCGCAGTGAACGCCACACCAGAGCGCAGCGCACGCGGCGAGCCGGGATCCGGAAGCCACATATGCGCTCGGCGACCCGGCGGCAAACAGCTTTCTCATGGTGTCATGTACACGGTGCAAGCGCGATTGCAGGATGGAAGGGCTGGCGCCGCCAAGATAAGTGATTCCCAAGCCTTTGTCACCGCGGTAGTACACGGCCCAAGGAGGCGACCCGCCGGCAGAAAGCGTTCCACGCCCCGGCGATCGGAGTAGTGGAGTCCACATTGACAAATGGACCCGAGGGCTCTGGTTGAAAGAAGGCTGCGCCTCCACGAGCACGGATTTTGCTGCGGCGTGCGGGATTCGCGTAAATCTCTTGCAATCAATGGAGTTTAGCCTGAAAGCCAGCCACCGTCCAATACTGTGCCGCTTGCGACCAGCTCGCCAGGTCTGTCCATTCGGCATGGATCCAATCTGCCGCCCCGTCTAGAATCCGGACAAGGGTGTGAATCCCATTGCCGTTCCGTGCAAAGAATGGGGGAGTTGGCACGTCCAGGCAGAAGCACAAAGCGGGTGCGAAAAGCAATTCCGCACAACCAATCGTACAAGCCCGGCTACGGCGGGATCTGCGCGGATGGAAACGGCCAGGAATTGCCTATTGCCTGGTGGGCCCAGAGGGACTTGAACCCCCGACCGACGGATTATGAGTCCGCTGCTCTAACCGACTGAGCTATGGGCCCGGATAACTCTGTAACGAAGTGGCGGACGGACGGGTTCAGGAAGCGTGCGGATCGGCCGGAATCCGCGATTTGGGCCAAAGGATCTTGCTACTTGGCTCAACCTATTGTCCATGTCTTGTTCGGTGCGGCTGTTCGCGGACCAATCACTTCGGGTGCCTGACGGGCGCAGCATGCCAGTAGGATGTAGTTTTGGGTTGGACCCCACTACACGCCCTCCGCCATGAAATACGCTCCGATTCTCTGCCTCCTGACAATTGCCTGCACCCCCGAACCGGAATCCGTGCCGTTGTTCAGCGGGGCGCAGCTCGTGGACTTGACATACGCCTTCGACGACGAAACCATCTTCTGGCCGACGGCCGACGGCTTCTCGCTAACGGTGGATGCCAAAGGATGGCAGGAAGCGGGCTTTTACTATGAAGCCAACTCATTCGCGTCGGCAGAGCACGGAGGCACGCACCTCGATGCGCCGATCCACTTTGCGGAAGGCGCCTGGACGAACGATGCCATTCCGCTGGAGCGACTCATGGGCCCGGCCGTAGTCGTCGATGTCTCCGACAAGGCTCTTGCAGACCGCGACTACCAGATTGCGGCGAAGGACATCGAGGCTTGGGAGGCTGAGCACGGCGCATTGCCTGATGGCGTCATCGTGCTCTTCAGGACAGGTTACGGACAGTTCTGGCCGGACCGGGATCAGTACATGGGCACCAGCGAGCGGGGCGCGGAGGCCATTGCGAAGCTGCATTTTCCGGGAATTTCGCCGGATGCGGCCCGGTGGCTCGTGGCAAACCGCAACGTCCACGCCGTGGGCTTGGATACGCCGAGCATCGATTACGGGCAGTCCAGCTCGTTTGAATCGCATACCGTGCTTTTTGCAGCCAATATTCCGGCATTCGAGAACGTGGCGAATCTGGATCTGCTGCCGGCCACGGGATTCGCCGTAGTGGCATTGCCCATGAAGATACGCGGCGGAAGCGGCGGCCCGGTGCGCATCGTGGCCATAGTGCCAGGATCCTGAACCGCGCGCTCCGGTTTGCAATTCCGTACGGCTACCTGACGCAGATGGCGAGGCGAATTGACAGCATTGACGCGCGCATCCTGAACCTGCTGCAGGCGCGGGGGCGCATGAAGCGCAACCAGATATCGGAGGAGGTCGGGCTGTCCGTTCCAAGTGTCAGCGAGCGCATGCGCAAGCTCGAGGCCGCAGGGATCATCGAGGGCTATCATGCCGTGGTGGATGCCAACAGACTCAACTATCCGGTTACGGCCTTCATTCGCATAATCATGCGCAATTCAGGTAGCTACGGGCACATGATCGAGGAGCTGCACCAGGTCGGTGAGGTGCTGGAAATCCATTCCATCACCGGGGAAGGGTCGCACATGGTGAAGGTTCGAACGCGGGATACGCTAACGCTGGAGGTACTGCTCGGTCGCATCCAGGCCATTTCCGGTGTGACGGGAACGCGCACCAGTATCGTCCTGAACACTTACAAGGAGACCCGGCAACTGATGGCTGAATCCGCATCGGACCTGGACCACGCCTAGTCTGCGCCCATGTCCGGGACCGCCCCTGATCACCGGCAACAAACCACCTCACAAGTCCCATGCCTGATCCTGGCCAGGAGGTGGTAGCTTCTCCGTCGGTTTCAAGCGACCAGGACCGCGATCTGGTTGAGCTGGCACTGGGGGGCCACGATGCAGCCTTCGCGCGCCTCATGGAAAAGTACTCGGGCGGCCTCAGGCATCACATTCTTCGCATCGTGCGCTCGGCAAGAGAGGTGGACGACCTTGTGCAGGAGACCTTTATCAAGGCTTTCTCGGCGCTGCCCTCATACAGGCCTTCCTACGCATTCTCCACGTGGCTCTACCGCATCGGAGCCAACCATGCGATAGACTTTCTGCGCAAGAAGCGACTGCCGACAACCTCGCTGAACAAGCCGGTCGAAACCGGCGACGGTCGGCTCCAGATTGAAGTCCCGGATGTAACCTATCGCCCGGATCGCCACATCGTGGCAGACCAGCGGCGCGAGCTGATTCAGCGCGCTATTGATGCGCTTCCGCCCAAGTATCACCGCGTGATCGTGCTCAGGCACAGGGAAGACCGCACCTATGATGAGATCGCCAAGGAACTCTCTCTTCCCCTGGGTACGGTAAAGGCCCATATATTTCGGGCGCGCAAGCTACTCTACGCCCAGCTCCGAGACCAGAGGGAGGCCATTTGAGGCAAAATTCGACCCGATTCTACCGTGATTGATCGCTACAGCCTGCCCGCCATGCGATCGCTCTGGAGCGAGCAGGGGCAATTCCAGGCATGGCTGGATGTCGAGATAGCCGCCTGCGCCGCCTGGGCGGAAGCCGGAGTCATTCCGCCGGAGGACGTGGACAAGCTGCGCTCCCGGGCCAGTTTTGACGTCGCGCGCATACACGAGCTCGAAAAGGAGACGCGCCATGATGTAGTGGCCTTCACGCGTGTGGTAAGCGAGTCGCTGGGGCCCGAGCGAAAATGGGTGCACTATGGCCTTACCTCGTCCGACGTGGTGGACACGGCCTGGTCGCTGCGGCTCTTGCGGGCCAATGCCCTGATACGGGAGGCGCTCGGTGCCCTGGCTGAAGTGCTCGCCGACCGTGCACGTGAATTCAAGTACACGGTCATGATGGGACGCACGCACGGCATACATGCGGAGCCCACGACGTTCGGTCTCAAGCTTGCCCTGTACTACGCTGAAGTGCAGCGCGGCCTGGACCGGTTCGAGCGTGCGGCAGAAGGCGTGCGCGTTGGCAAGCTCTCCGGTGCCGTGGGCACGTTCGCGCATATCCCGCCCGAAGTGGAGTCCTCAACCTGCCGCAGCCTCGGACTTGAGCCCGCGCCGCTTTCGACGCAAGTGCTGCAGCGTGACCGCCACGCGCACTACATCGGTGTGCTGGCCCTGATCGGCGCGACGCTGGAGAAGATGGCCACGGAAGTTCGCCATCTTCAGCGGAGCGAAGTGCGCGAGGTCGAGGAGGCCTTTGGCAGCGGTCAGAAGGGTTCCTCCGCCATGCCGCACAAGCGCAATCCGGTGGGCTCCGAGAACATTACGGGCTGTGCGCGTCTTTTGCGCGGATACATGGTGTCGGCATACGAAAACGTGGCGCTCTGGCACGAGCGGGACATTTCGCACTCCAGCGTCGAGCGCGTCATCATTCCGGATGCCACTACCGTCTTGCACTACGCGCTACACCGGTTCGCGCGCCTGCTTCGGCGTCTGGTCGTCTACCCGGAGTCGATGCAGCGCAACATGGATCGCTCGCTGGGCCTGTTCCACAGCCAGCGCCTGCTGATTGCGCTCATAGACAAGGGACTGAGCCGCGAAGCGGCCTATGACCTGATACAGCCCTGCGCCATGCAGGCCTGGAAACAGGAACGCCCGCTCCAGCAAGTGGTGCTGGAGAGCGCGCAGGCGCGGCAGCACCTCTCAACTGCCGAAATCGAGGATTCCTTCGACACGTCGTATCACCTGCGCCACGTGGACACCCTTTTCGAGCGCGTGGGGCTGGCGTAGCATCGCAGTTCGGGATTGGAGAATCCTTTATCTTGAAGGATCACGTCCACCGCCTAATCCCGAGGAGTCATGACCAAGCTACCTCTTCCCTTTCTCCTGCTCCTTGCGGCGTTCGCCGTGCCGGCTTTCGCGCAGCAGCAGTCAGCGACGATAACGGGAACGGTGACAGACGAGGAGGCTGGCCTGCCGCTTCCCAACGCGAATGTCTACGTCAGCGAAACGGGTACCGGTTCGGTTACCGACCTGGAAGGCCGCTACACGGTTTCCGGCCTTGAGGCGGGCTCCTACACGGTCCTCTTCAGCTATACGGGATACCAGAACCAGGAGAGAGTAGTGGAGCTCGCCGCGGGCCAGACGCTTTCACTCGACGTAGCGCTTGCGCCCGGCATTGAACTGGATCCGATCCAGATTACGGCGGGGCGGCGTCAGGAGAAAGTACTCGATGCCCCTGCTTCCATTGACGTTATCGACGCGCGGGAGCTGCAGACGGAAATCGTGGCTTCTACCGTCAAGGCGCTGCGCAACGTGACGGGCCTGGATATGGCACAGACGGGTCTGGATCGCTACGAGGTGGTGCTTCGCGGCTTCAACAACACGTTCTCGGGTGCCACGTACGTGCTGACCGACTACCGCCAGGCGGCCGTTCCTTCCGTGGGAGTGAACTTCCACAGCAGCATGCCTACCACAAGCGTTGACATTGAGCGCATCGAGATCGTCCGGGGGCCGGGATCGGCGCTGTACGGAGCGGGCGTGGATAACGGCGTCATCCACTACATCACGAAGGATCCATTTACGCATCGCGGCACGACCGTCAGCCTGACGGGAGGCCAGCGCTCGGTCCTCGGTTTGGAGGGCCGCATTGCGCATGTCTTTGGCCAGAAGCTGGGCGTGAAGGTCGTGGGCCAGTACGGCCGGGGCAACGACTTCAGCCTGGAAGGCTGCGCTCCCGAGCTCGTGGACGCGGGCAGGTTTACCGAGTGCCCCGATGCCGTGGACGCCGTTCAGCTGGCCATCGACGGAATCCAGCGGGATACGGACATCAGCAAGGCCATAATGAATGCCACCGCGGAGTATCGCTTCAGCGAAAACACGCGGCTTATTGCCACGGCCGGCCACTCAACGACCAGCAGCGTGCTGCTGAGCGGACTTGGCGCCATCCGTGCCGACGGATACACCTACACGTTCGGGCAGCTGCGCTTTCAGAGCGGCGGGTTCTTCGCGCAGGCCTACGTGAACACCAACGACGCGGGCAAGTCCCAGATTTACGGCGGAGAGAAGGTGGTGGAGCTGTCGAATACGTGGTCGGCGCAGGCCCAGTACAATTTTCAGATGGCCCGCGGCAGGGAGCAGATCGTGATCGGGGCGGACCTGGAACTGACGCGCCCCAATACGGACGGCACCGTGTTCGGGCGCTACGAGGACGATGACAACATCGATGAATACGGGGCCTATCTGCAGTCGACCACGCGCATAGCCTCCGGCCTGGAGCTCGTGGGAGCAGCACGCGCCGACTACAACACGGTAATCGACGATTTGCGCATTTCGCCGCGGCTCGGCGTAGTGATCAAGCCCGCGCTGGGCCACAGCGTGCGCGCCACGTACAATCATTCCTATTCGTCTCCCAGTGTTACATCGCTGTTTCTGGACATCATCGGAGGCGAAATTCCCGGCTCGGACATCAAGCTGCGCGGCCGCGGTGTTTCGCACGGCTATACGTGGGAGCGCAATCCGGCCTTTCTGGCGGCCGGCGCCCCGACAGACCTCGTGGCATCCAGCCTCATACCGGGCCAGGAGGGCGCCCCGGTACCTGTCGGAATCGGCACGGGCCAGCTCTACGGACTGATTTTCAATGCGCTGGGCTCAACGCCGCCCGAGGAGATTGCGGCGCAGCTCACAGCGCTGGGCATTCCGGTAACGGCGCCGGTTGTCGGTTTGCTCCTCGACCTTCTCAGCCCCGAGCAGACCGTCGTCGACGGCTTCAGCCCGGGCATTATGGGCATCCTGAACCTGTCGGAGCAAAGCATCGATAACTTCCCGACGGACCTTGCGCCGGTTTCGGCCATTAAGCCGAGAACGTCGCAGACCTACGAGATCGGCTATAAGGGCATCTTCAGTGAAAAGGTGCTCGTAGCCCTCGATGCTTACTACGGCCAGACCAAGAATTTCGTCGGTTCGCTGCAGATCAAGACGCCGTTTGTGCTGGTGCCGAACCTGGCGGCGGACCTGACCCGGGACATTGCCGCGGGCATCGCAGGCAACGCGGTACTTGCCGGGCTACTGGGAGGCTTCGGCCTGACGCCTGACGCCGTGGCAGCCATAATCGTTCAGCTGGCCAATGAGTCAGGAGGGCTGCCCAGTGCTACCACGCCGATTGCC
This sequence comes from Rhodothermales bacterium, assembly GCA_965207385.1. GTDB lineage: Bacteria > Bacteroidota > Rhodothermia > Rhodothermales > Bin80 > CAZXEU01. The sequence continues at coordinate 33,858 of CBDBLZ010000021.1, read as the reverse complement.
ATCGTGGAAACCAGGGAAAACAAAAGGGGCGAAGGCAACACGCCGGAGCTCATGGTTACGTATCCCAACTTCGGCACCGTCAGCTACTACGGCCTTGACATGGCTATCCAGTACCTGGCATCCCGCAAGCTGAGCCTGTTTGCCAACGTGTCCTGGGTCAACGACAATTTCTTCAGCGCTGACGAGATCGGGGAAGACGATCCTTCCCTGGCCATCTCGCTCAATGCCCCCTCGCTCAAGACGAAACTCGGAGGCGTATATCGCCACTCGAGCGGGCTGGAACTGACGGCATCCGGCCGCTTCATCCAGGGCTTTCCCGTCATCTCGGGACCCTACGTCGGAGACGTGGATGACTATTTCATCATGGATCTGGGAATGGGCTACGGCTTCGCGGGCGGCCTGACCGGCCTGCGTGCGGGCATCAACGTGTCCAACATATTCGACAGCAACCATCGTGAGTTTATCGGGGCGCCGAAACTGGGGCGCGTGGCGGTGGCACGCCTTACGTACGCGTTCGGGGCCGCCAGGTAAATGCAGGACGGCCAGGCACGGAAGCCTTGATCCATGCTTTCTGAATTCATCCCGCTGCTCATGATGCTGGCGCTGGCGTTGGGGCTTGCCCTGACGCTGCTCGGAGCACAGTACTTTCTGGGGCCCAGGCGCCCCAACCGCGTCAAGGAGAGCGCCTACGAAAGCGGCATGGATCCCATGGGGACGGCGCGCCAGCGCTTCTCCGTCAAGTTCTACCTCGTGGCGATGATATTCATCGTGTTCGATGTGGAAGTGGTCTTTCTCTATCCCTGGGCGGTGAGTTTCCGCGAATTCCTTGCTGCGGGCGCTGGCCCTGGCGTGCTTGCCGTAGTGACGGTATTCATCATTGTTCTCGCCGTGGGGCTGCTCTACGACATCAAGAAAGGCGGCCTGGAATTCGAGTAGGCCTGCCGGAAACCGCCCCCGGCCAATCTCATTAAACGCGCACACCTGACGCGCGCGGCAGCCATGGATGCCAATACCGGGTACTTGACCACGACTGTGGATGCCGTGGTGAACTGGGCTCGGTCGAACTCCCTGATGCCCATGCCCATGGGCCTTGCGTGCTGCGCGATCGAGATGATGGCGTTCGCCGGTCCCAAGTACGACGTGGCCCGATTCGGCAGCGAAGCCATGCGCTTTTCGCCCCGGCAGGCCGATCTGATGATTGTGGCGGGCTGGTGCAGCTACAAGATGGCCCATGCCATCCGCAGGGTGTGGGACCAGATGGCGGATCCCAAGTGGTGTATTGCGATGGGGGCGTGCGCCTCGAGCGGCGGCATGCACCGCTGCTACGGTGTGGTGCAGGGAATCGATAACTTCCTGCCCGTGAGCGTGTACGTGCCGGGCTGCCCACCGCGCCCGGAGTCGGTCATACATGCCCTGATGGACATCCAGGAGAAGATTCGCAACACGTATTCCATCCGGCAGGACTATGCGCGGGGTGCTGGTCGCGCCCCGGCGCCTGCGGCCGAGCCGCACGTCCTTACCGGCGAGGGCACGGCGCCGATTGCGCCTGACGTGCTCCAAGCCCAGGCGCCGTAGGCCGTGGCCGAGACGCTCAGCTTCCACTTTACGCCGGTGGCGCCGCCCGGGCCGGATGAAGCCAACGTGCATGCCAAGGCTTCAACTCAGGTGGCGCAAACGATTGATCGCCTGAGAGCCGAATTCGGTGCGGCCATTGGCGAAGTGTCGGTTTTTGCGGGCGAGCATACGGTGTACGTGGAATCGGGGCGCATCCGGGACGTTTGCCTCTTCCTGCGGGACGAACTCGGATTCGCGTATTTCGTGGACCTGGCCGGCGTGGACCGCTTTACCGAATCGGATCGCTTTGAGGTTTTTTACAACCTCGTCAATGTGGCCGAGGGCAAGCGGATCAGGCTGAAGGTGCGCCTCGAGGAGGACGATCCTGTGGTGCCTTCCGTCATGGGCGTCTTTCCGGCCGCGAACTGGAACGAGCGCGAGTGCTACGACATGATGGGCATCCGTTTCGAAGGCCACGAAGACCTCCGGCGCATGTACATGCCGGAGGACTTTGCCTACTACCCCCAGCGCAAGGAATTCCCTCTTCTCGGCATCCCGGGATCGCTGCCATTGCCTCCGCAGACGCCTGAAGGAGAGCTTACACGGGATCCCTTTGCGGCAGCCCACGGAAGTCGCCCGATTCCCAGCTTCGAGGAACCCGAGGCCCGAGAAAGCTAGCCCCGCCATGACCGCACTGGCACAGCCGCCCGGAACCGATACGGAGGGGGTATTCTCCTTCTGGCCGCGGCACAATGCAGCCGTTCGCAAGCGGCTGGAGACCAAGGATTCGTGGCTGGAGACCATGGCCGGCGCACCCGTCGACAAGGACGCGCTCGAGCACCGGATGATACTCAACATAGGGCCGCAGCATCCCGCCACGCACGGCGTGCTGCGGTGTGTGGTCGAGCTTGACGGAGAGCGGATAGACAAGTGCGTACTGGACATCGGCTACCTTCACCGCGGCGTGGAGAAGCTGGCGGAGTCCAAGACCTACCAGGAGTTCATGCCCTACACGGATCGCATGGACTATCTGGCGCCGTATGCCAACAACGTGGCGTGGTGCATGGCGGTGGAGAAGCTGGCCAATATCGAGGTGCCCGAGCGCGCACAGTGGATCCGCATGATCATGTGCGAACTGGCGCGCATATCGTCCCATCTGCTGTGGTTGGGCGTGGGCCTGATGGATGCCGGAGCCGTCTCCGTCTTCCTTTGGACTTTCCAGGGCAGGGAGGATCTATACAGCATCTTCGACGAATTGACGGGTGCGCGCTTTACCGTTTCGCACAGCCGCATCGGAGGTCTGGCAACGGACCTCACTCCGCAGGCACTGGAACTCATCCGTGATTTCGTGGCGCGCTATCCGGCGGTGGTTCAGGGCTGGCGCAAGTTTCTGAACCGCAACAGGATCTGGATAGACCGCAACGAAAACGTCGGGGTGGTCTCGGCCGAGGAAGCACTAGCGCTGGGGCTGACAGGGCCCAACCTGCGCGGCAGCGGCGTACCCTATGACATTCGCCGATTCGAGCCGTATCTCAAGTATGACGAAGTCGACTTCACAATTCCGCTCCGCACCGAGGGAGACTGCCTCTCGCGCTACCATGTGCGCATGGAGGAAATGTTGGAAAGCCTGAAGATCATCGAGCAATGCCTGGACCGATTGCCGGAGGGGCCCATCCGGATCGATGATGCCAAGCAAACCTATCCTTCCAAGGACGAGGTCTATTATTCGATGGAGGGCATGATCCATGATTTCATGCTGACCGAAACCGGCGTGGCACCGCCGAAAGGAGCATCTGCCTACCACGCCATCGAGTCGCCCAAGGGAGAGCTTGGCTTCTATCTGGAGAGCGACGGCACCGGCAATCCGTGGCGCGCGCGCATCAACGCTCCGTCCTTCACCAATTTGCAGGGTCTGGAAACCATGATGGAAGGCCACCCCGTGGCCGATATCGTCGTGCTCATCGGTTCCATGGACCCCGTGATGGGCGAGGCTGACAAGTAAGAGATGGCCGACTTTATCAAGAATCCGGTGGTGGAACTGCCGGAGCGCGACCCCGAGCCGCACTTCAGTGCGGAAGAACTGGTCTTTTCGCCGGAAGAGAAAGAGCAGCTGGCCCGGTGGGCAGCCGACTATCCGACGTCGCACGGCGCCGTCATGTGGGCGCTGTGGCTGGCCCAGGAGAAGTTCGGTTTCCTGCCGCCGGAAGTGATGCGCCTGGTGGCCGACGAGCTGAACATGCCCTATGCCCAGGTCTACGGCGTCGCCACCTTCTATACGCAGTACTTCAAGGAGAAAAAGGGGACTTACGTGCTGGATGTGTGTACCTGCTTCACGTGCCAGTTTTGCGGCGGCTACGACATGCTGCACTACCTGGAAGAGAAGCTTGGCATTCACAAGGGAGAAACGACCGAGGACGGCCGATTCACGCTGAAGGAGGTGGAATGCCTCGGCGCCTGCGGCACCGCGCCCATGCTCCAGGTGTCCAACGGCCCTTACGTGCACAACCTGACACCCGAAAAGATCGACAGGCTGCTCCAGGCGCTGGATCGCGGCGAAATGCCCCCGTTCGTGTCCATAACCCTGCCCCAGGACGAGGACGAACTGGGCGGCAACCGGCGCTCGGATGCTGAAGCGGTTGAAGCGGCCGAGATTCCCCCTGTAGCCAGGACCATCCGCTAAAGCTGCCGTGCCCCAGGACTGGCGTTCATACAAGCGCGTGCTGCTGCCTCCTGTACAGGACCTGCACCGGATGGACGTCTACGAGGCGCACGGCGGATACGGGACGCTGCGCCGGGTGCTCGGGGAAGTGGAGCCGGGCGAAGTGACGCGGATCGTGAAGGAAAGCGGGCTCCGGGGCCGCGGGGGCGCGGGATTCCCGACGGGACTCAAATGGAGTTTCATGCCCCCCGTTGATCCTTCCGTGCCGCGCTTTCTGTGCTGCAATGCCGACGAGAGCGAGCCCGGCACCTTCAAGGATCGTCAGCTCATGGAGTATAATCCGCACCTGCTCTTCGAAGGCATACTCCTGGCCAACTATGCGATTTCCGCCAAGGCGTGCTATCTCTACGTGCGGGGCGAGTTTGCAGACTGGATCACGCACCTCGAGAATGAGCTGGAGAGGGTCTATGCCAAGGGATATGCAGGCAAGCATATCATGGGCTCCGGCTTTTCCACGGACATCATCATGCACAAGGGTGCCGGGGCCTACATTTGCGGGGAGGAAACCAGCCTGATGGAGTCGCTGGAAGGCAAGCGCGCCTATCCGCGCATCAAGCCGCCTTTTCCGGCGCAAAAGGGCATCTGGGGCTATCCGACTACCATCAACAATGTCGAGACCATAGCGTGCGTGCCGCTATCGTGGAACGCGGCGCCGACTGGTTCCGGGCCATGGGGGCCGAGTGCCATCCCGGTCCCGTGCTCTATGGCATTTCCGGGCATGTCAACCGTCCGGGCGTATACGAGTATCCGAGCGGCATGCTGATCACGGATCTTCTTGAGATAGCCGGCGGCATGCGCTGCGGCAAGAAGCTCAAGGCATTGGTGCCGGGGGGGTGCAGCGTGCCGGTGCTGCGAGGGGACATGATCGACGGTGTCACGATGGATTCCGACAGCCTGCGCAAGGCCGGCTCCATGATGGGAACGGCCGGCATGCTGTTTCTGGACGAGGACACGGACATGGTTGCGTTCCTCAGGCGCGTTTCGCGGTTCTACCACCATGAGAGTTGCGGCCAGTGTACGCCCTGCCGCGACGGGACCGGCTGGATGGAAAACCTGGTGACGCGCCTGGAAGAGGGTGGCGGCCAGGAGCGTGATCTGGACCTTCTTCTGGAGCTCTGTGACCAGATGGAGGGCCGAACGGTCTGCGCGCTCGCGGACGCGGCGGCATGGCCGGTGCGCAATACCATTAACCGGTTCCGCGAGGATTTTGAAGCGCGGTGCCCGGCGCCAGTAGCCAGCGCCGCTTGAAGACTGGAGGCTCCATGAGAAACACGGCCCTGTTATTGCTCTTGGTCGCAGCCTGCGCATCGCCGCAGGTGGAAGAGCCGTACGATGCCTACGGCGAAGCCTTTGACGCCATGGCGGCAGTGCCGGTCGAAGCGGTGCTTGCCGAGCGTGAATTGTACCTGGACGGGCACGTATCTGTGGAAGGCACCGTGCATGCCGTTTGTCAGATGAAGGGATGCTGGCTCATGCTGCGCTCCCATGGCGGAGAAGATCTGCGCGTGGACGTAGCGCGCACCGAGGGAGGCGAATACGCCTTCACGGTTCCCGCGGACATCAGCGGCCGCCGCGCCGTAGCGCGGGGATGGCTGTCAGACGGCTCGGTGTCCGATGCCCACGAGCACCATCTGGCGCAGGAGGGGGGCGGCGGCGCAGCGCTTGCCCTCTCGGCCAGCGGCGTAATGGTGGCAACCTACTAACCGTAACCAGCAGACCCGGCCAAGGCATGCCGACAATTTCAATCGACGGCAAGTCGTACGAATTCCAGGGACGGCCCAAGCTGCTGCAGTTCTGCCTGGATAACGGAATCGAACTGCCGCACTTTTGCTACCATCCGTCCATGAGCATTCCGGCAAACTGCCGGCAGTGCTTGGTGGACGTGGGGAGCCCCGTGCGGGACCGGGACACGGGGCAGCCGGTGCTGGACGATGAAGGCGAGCCGGTCATACGCTTTTTCCCGAAGCTGCAGACGAGCTGCAGCCACGACGTTTCCGACGGCCTCGTGGTCAAGACGGCGCGCTCGAGTGACGAGGTCAAGCGCGCGCAGGAGGACACCATGGAACTCCTCCTGATCAATCATCCGCTGGATTGTCCCATATGCGACCAGGCCGGTCATTGTCCGCTGCAGATCCAGGCGTTCAAGTATGGACGCGAAGGCTCCCGATTCGAGTTTCACAAGACCAAGAAGCCCAAGAAGGTCAAGCTGGGGCCGCGCGTGGTCCTGGACGCCGAGCGCTGCATCAACTGCACGCGATGCACGCGCTTTACGGACGAGATATCGAAGAGCCACCAGCTGACCATAATCGAACGCGGAGTAAGCAACTATCCGCTTACGCCGCCGGGCGTCACATTCGATGATCCCTATTCCATGAACGTCATCGACCTGTGTCCGGTGGGTGCCCTCACGAGTGCCGACTTCAGGTTCCAGGCACGGATCTGGGAGATGAGCTCGACTCCGTCCATCATCACTACCAATGCAAAGGGGTCCAACTGTAACCTCTGGGTTCGCGACAACCTGGTGCTGCGCATCACGCCGCGCGCCAATACGGAAGTGAACGAGTACTGGCTGGCGGACGAGGATCGGCTGGCGTACCGGCGCTTCAATGAAGACCGTCCCTCCGGGCCGCAGGTTCGATCGGATGGGGAGTTCGCTGCCGCGTCCTGGGAGCAGGCGCTGCGCGGGGCAGCATCCCTGGTGAAGGGTTGCAGGCCCGAAGAGATGCTGTTTCTTGCGTCGGCCCATGCGACGGTGGAAGACAACTATCTGCTCCAGCGTCTGGCTCGTGCGCTGGGAGGTGCGGTGGCCGGTTACGTGCCTCACGTAGAGTCGGGGCGGGCAGACGGATGGCTGCAGACGGATGACCGGACGCCCAATGCCGAAGGATGTCATCGGCTCGGCATTTTTCCGGTGGACGAAGAGCTGATACGGGCAAGGCTTGCAGCGGGCGAGATTCGCCTCGTCTATGTGCTGGAGGATGACCCGGTGGATGCGGGGCTCTTCGGCGTGGATGACCTGGCGGACCTGGACGTCGTGCTGCACTACTACAACACGACGAACCGGATTCTTGAGGCTGCAACCGTTGCTCTGCCGGCCGCAATGGTTGCCGAAACGGTTGGAACGTACGTCAACCAGGACGGCAGAGCCCAGCGCGTGGTGCCTGCCAAGGCCATTCGTGGCACGGAGCGCACCCTCATGATGCACATGGGGCTCAGCCGTGCGGACCGGCACGGTACGCCGTTTGACCGGTGGCACAATGAGTCGCACCGCATTGACTGCCGGCCGAGTTGGGACCTGCTCCCGCGGCTGGCAGAGCACCTCGGCCACGACCTGTCCTATACCGGCCCCAGAAAGATCATGGACGAGATTGCCCGCACGGTGCCGGCGTTTGAAGGTGCCACATATAAGGCCATGCAGCTTAGCGGCGTGCAGCTACGCGAACACCTGGTACAGGCCTGAGGCCCCAAGAGAGTAACGCACATGGATCTGCCGCTTCCCGTTCTGGCCCTGGTCGCGTTTGGCGTCATCAATTTCATGCTCGTGTCCGCGTCGGTGCTCGTGTATGCCGAGCGCCGCGTATCCGGGTTCATGCAGAACAGGCCCGGGCCCAACCGGGTGGGTCCTGTAGGATTCCTGCAGCCGTTCGCGGACGTATTCAAGCTGGTCTTCAAGGAGGAAATCACGCCGCGCGGATCGACACATTTCATCCATTCCCTGGCTCCGGTCATCATGGTGGTCATCGCCATGTCGGTGCCGGCCATGATCCCGTTTGCGCGCGGCGTGGTCATCGTGGACAACGGCGTAACGGTGCTCATCATCCTGGCGCTGACTTCGGTCTCCGTGTACGGCGTCACGCTGGCAGGCTGGAGCAGCAACAGCAAGTTTTCGCTGCTTGGCGGACTTCGCTCCAGCGCCCAGATGATTTCCTACGAGCTGTCCATGGGACTGGCCGTCGTTTCGGTTGTGTTACTTGCCGGCTCGCTCAGCGTCGTGGAGATCGTGGAAAACCAGGCCGCAGGCGGTGCGATTCTGGGCTGGAACGTGTTTCGCAATCCGCTCGGCGCGCTCATTTTCATCATCACGGCCTTCGCGGAAACCAATCGTGCGCCGTTTGATCTGCCGGAGGCGGAGCAGGAGCTCGTAGGCGGCTATCACACCGAGTACAGCGGCATGAAGTTCGGCATGTTCTTTCTTGCCGAATACGTAAACTGGTTTGTGGCCTCCTTCGTCATTGCCACGCTGTTCTTCGGAGGCTATCTCTTGCCCTTTGAGCCGCAGATAATCGCGCAGTTTCCGGCACTCGAAGGTTCTCTGCTGTTGGGACTGCTCCAGTTCGGCAGCCTCATGGTCAAGGTGTCCTTCTTCGGCTTCCTTTTCCTGTGGGTGCGCTGGACGCTTCCTCGCTTCAAGTACAATCAGCTCATGCAGCTTGGCTGGAAGTACCTCTTGCCCATCGCTCTGGCCAATGCGCTCATTATTGCGCTCGTCGTCGTAATCTTCTACGGGTAGCACTTGCAACACCGGCAGGCCATGCTGCTCGCGCCATCGATACTTGCCGCCGATTTTGCGCGCCTCGAATCGCACGCCCGTCAGGCGATCGAAGCTGGAGGCGACTGGTTGCACGTGGACGTCATGGACGGCCATTTCGTGCCGGAGATCACAATGGGAGCACTGGTGGCGCGTGCGCTGCGGCCTCTTTGCACGGAAACGGGCACCGTACTCGATGTGCATCTCATGACGGAGCATCCGGAGCGCCACGTGCAGTCATTTGCCGAGGCGGGCGCTGACGTGATAACGGTACATATCGAGACGTGCCAGGATGCCGCGGCGACGCTCGCCCTTATCCGGTCCTTCAGCGTGCGCCCCGGCATAACGCTGTGTCCCGATACGCCGCTTAGGGCCCTGGACGGCGTACTGGCAGATGCCGGTCTTGTACTCGTGATGTCTGTTGTGCCAGGGCGGGGCGGGCAGAAATATATACCTGCATCTACGGACAGGATTCGGCGTTTGCGCAAGCGGCTTGATGCCATGGGGTCCGAGGCGTTTATCGAGGTAGACGGCGGCATCAAGGCACATAATGCCGGGCAAGTCGTTCGGGCTGGTGCCGACGTACTGGTGGCCGGCAGCGCGGTTTTCCGCGGCAACGTTGCCGGGAATGTGGCAGCCCTCCGGGCCGCTGCGTTGGCAGAGCCCCTGTAGCTCAACAGGATAGAGCGACGGCCTCCTAAGCCGTATATCCGGGTTCGAGTCCTGGCGGGGGTACCAGGGACATGGAGCTTGCATGCATCGCGCTGGGATCCAATCTGGGCGACCGTCTTGCCGCGCTGCGCGGTGCGGTGCGGCATCTGGATTCGCGCAAGGATACGGCCATTGCGGGCTGCTCGCCTGTCTACGAGGCGGAGGCGCACACCCTGGACGAACAGCGGGAGCGGCCTCCGTATCTCAATGCCGTGCTGACCCTCAGGACGAATCTTGCTCCCGGGAGGCTGCTGCGTGTTTGCCAGGAGCTGGAGCGCCGTGCCGGCCGCAAGAATGCTGAGCGCTGGGCGCCGCGCGAGCTAGACGTAGACATTCTGACCTGGGGCGCGACTACGCATAGCGCGACCCGCCTGGTGCTGCCGCATCCACGCCTAGGCGAGCGGCGCTTTGTGCTGCAGCCGTGGTCCGACATCGCGCCGCAGCTACTGGTCCCGGCCCCGTTCGAGGCTACGGTGGAGGAGCTCCTTGCAAGGTGCACCGATGCCCATGCTCTCGTCAGAACGGGCGCTGAATTGCGCTGACGCGCTCTGGCCGAGGCCGCGAGGCAAACGCCGCAACGGATCCGGCCGGGTTTCGCGGCGGAACAGACACCGGGATGTGAGTATATCCATCCGCGTGAGCTATTCCGGTTGCGGGAAGCTCCAACTCCTGATCGCGTCCGACCTCGAGCCATGGAATTTGTGTTGCCGGATGAACTGCGGTATGTGGCCGTTGAAGGCGTGCCGGGGGCGGGTGCGTCTAGACTCGCGGGGCTGATAGCCAGGCGGCTGCACGCCCGGCTGGTGCGGGAGGAGGTGAGGGAGAACCCGTTTCTTGAGCGCTTCCACGAAGACCGGGCTCGCTGGGCGCTTCAGGCCCAGCTGGCCTTTCTGGTCATGCGGTACAGGCAGCAGAAGGTGATATATGCCCGTGACCTCTTTCACCGGCTCACCGTGGCTGATTTCACATTCGACAAGGACCGCATTTACGCGCACGCCTGTCTCGCTGAAGACGAAATCACGCTGTACGACCGGCTGTACCGGATCATGGAGCAGGAGGTGCCGCAGCCGGATCTCGTTGTACTGGTGCAGTCACGTCTCGAGCGGGCCTTCGATCGAATCCGGCAGACTGAACACAGGCGCGAGCTGGATCCTGCCTACTACGCGGACTTGCACAAGGGGTATACGGAGTACTTTTTCCGCTACCGGAAGAGCCCGCTGCTGATCATCAACGCCGAAGATTTTGACGGCGCGCAGCGCCCTGAAGACATGGACGACCTGGCACATGAGATTGCACGCGTTCGCCGGGCCGGCACCACGTATTTTCGCCCGCTGTCGCGCAGTTCGCAGCAGATGCGCTGATTCATGTACAAGATCCTGTTTCTCCTGGTGCTTGGCTATTTCATTGCTCGCAGCGCGCGAAGCATGATAAGGGCCATTCGGCAGGATCCGAAGGGCAGGCCCGAGCCGCTGGCCAAGAAGCGAAAGACCAGATTGAAGGACCCGGAAATCGAGGACGCGCGATGGGTAGATGTCGACTAGGGACGCCTTGCGCGCAAGCGGCCTCGGGTTCATCAGTGCCCTGGCCGAGACTGTGATGGGTTCGCGCCGGGACCGTGAGCCGAAGTCTCAACACGTCAAGTGATGGATCCCGCAGAGTCTTCTGAGCCTTCCTCTCCTGCCGGGCGCGGCGCGCCCGTCTCTGGTGAATCAGACGTCCAGGCCTGCCCCAATTGCAGATCCGAGGCGGTTGGGCACTTTTGCTCCGCCTGCGGACAGCGTGCAGGCGGCATTCGAATTCCGCTCCGGGTCTTTGCTGCCGAATCATTCAGCAGCATCTTCCGCGTTGATTCGCGCCTGTGGCAGTCGCTGGGAACCCTGGTTCGCCGGCCAGGCCTTCTGACGCTCCACTATCTGCAGGGCAAGCGAGTGCGTTATATCGGTCCGCTCAGGCTGTACCTGTCCATCAGCTTTCTGACGTTTTTCCTCATTGCCATCGGACAGCGCGGCGAAATACTGGAGTTCTCGTTCAATGAAGCGGACAGTACAGCGGCGGAAGTAGCGGCGCCAGGCTTGACGGAAGCGGACAGCGCGGCTGTGGCTGGAGTACTCTCTGTGCTGGGGGTTGCGGACACCTCTGCGGCAGCCGGACCGGCCCATGATGCCGAGGGGGACGGCTTCGGGTTTGAATCCGGGGATGGCTCGGTAGGAACTGGCAATACAGGAGCAGAGGCTACGAATTACCCGGACAACTGGATTGGAAGGCTGATCGAGCGGGCCGAGGAGGACCCAAACGGGCTGCGGGACCAATTCTCGCGGCGCTTCCCTTGGGTATTCTTCTTTGTCATGCCGATTTTTGCCAGCACATTGCAATTCCTGTACCGAAGGCGAGAATCCTACTACGTGCCGCATCTCGTTTTCACGCTGCACTTCTACACGGCAGGCTTCCTGTTCATCGCTATCGCACTATTGGCAGAGGTAGCTTTCGGATTCGGAGAGGGAGTGCCGATCGCCCTCCTTGCCGCTTCGGTCTATCTGTTCTTTTCCCTGAGGCGCGTGTATACGGAGAGTCGCGCGCGAACAATTGTGAAGCTAGTGACCCTTGTCACAGTGCACACCTTTACAGTAACAGTCGGTGTGCTGCTTCTACTGGCGTATGCGCTCCTGACGTTTTGACCGAGAGAGGGGGATTGCTTATGCGCGGGCAATGCAAAGAGCGCACGATATGGAATGGGGTGGTGGGCCCGGGCGATGGCTGGCGCGCCCCGAAGTACCGTTGTGGCTTGCATTCAGGACAGCCGTGCGTGCGGCAGCCAGACTTATCGGGGGCAGCACCGATGCAGGTGGCAATTCGGGGGCAGTAACGAGTTTGGCCGGATCATGAATCTCAATCTCATCAAGGGTATCCTTTTCATTCCCGGCACGGCCTTGGTTTTCGTTCCGGCCCTGATTCTCTGGATTTCGGCCGCCGGAACGGGTGAGATTGCGCTGGCGGGACCAGGCATGGTCCGGTTCTGGATTGCGCTGGTTCTGGTTTCGGACGGCTTGACCCTCGCGGTATGGACCGGCATTCTGTTCAAGACGGTGGGAGAGGGCACGCCCTCCCCATGGGATCCGCCGAGGAGGCTGGTCTTGCGCGGACCCTATCGTTTTGTCCGCAATCCCATGATTGCCGGAGTCTTGCTGCTGCTCGGCGCCGAATCCCTCTTTTTCGGTTCCTGGTACCTGGCCGTGTGGCTGTGCGTGTTTCTTGTTCTCAAGACTGCGTATCTCCTGCGAGTGGAAGAGCCCGAACTCGAGCGGCGCTTTGGCCAGCGTTACAGGCGCTACTGGGAAAACGTGCCCCGATGGATCCCGAGGCTGCGGCCGTGGGAGGAAGACCCATGACGCAGGCTGCTGCCTGAGGTTCGCAAATCTTGTGCGCGTTGGCATGAAGCGTCGGCAGCGGGATTGCAATGCAGGGTACCGTGGGCCTGACTCGGAGCCCGTGTAAACCATAACGTACACCGAAACACGCGACGGCTGGAAGGGCAAGCCGGCAAAGCGGCGAGAATGTGGGCATTCTACTGCGAGCCCGACTGCAGGCGGCAGGCTCTCGGGTTCAATTTGAGCCCATGTGGGGGCGCACCCTATTGGCCTCTGATGCGGTTGCCTTGAACCGGAGCCGAATCCACGGGTAATCCTAACCTTTGAAGCACCACGTTGTCCACGACAACGAATTGATCCATGACTCAATCTCTGCTGGGAAAGATCGTACTTGCGTGCCTGCTGGTTTCAGGGCTGGCGGCAACCGGCGCCCACGGAATGCAGTCCCTGAGGATCGTGGAGCGGCATCCGACCGCCGAGAACGTTCCAGAGGTAACAGACCCCAGATTCATCCTGTATGAGGACACGGAATCCACTTTACTGGACGAGGACGACTACGAAGCCTTCAGCATTGGAGTAGCTGAGGGAGAATACGATGAGATGTTCGGAGAGGTTGGGGACGTTACGTCGATGGACGACGGCATCTTTCTGGTGCTGGACTCGGAGGCCAGCGAAGTGCGCGTGTTCGATTACGGCGGCTCCTTTCTCGGTCTGTTTGGCGGACCAGGTGACGGACCTGGGGAATTCCGCGGGTCAGTAAACCAACTTTCTTTCTCGAAAAGCGGGGATCTGGTCTTTGCTGTAGGATTTGACTCCCATGTAGTTACGGCCCTCAAACGCCGGGACAGAGCTGATTTTGAGTGGTACCTAGGCTTCCCGAAGAGCCTTTTCGGCAAGGCCGGATGCGTCATGAACGGCTATTTCTGGTTCTACGGGTACTCGCCCGCGGTCAAGGGAGTCTTGCACAAGTTCTCGTTTGAGGGTGAGCGCGTGGCGTCGTTCCTAGATTTCTACAAGTCGCCGCGTGGATACATTTCGCACAGGATGTCGCGGCAAGGCATGCTCGCTTGCAGCGAAGAGCACGGCGTTGTTGCCCTCAATCGCGTCAATGCGCCCGTGCTGACCGGCTACAATGAACAGGGCGACGAGATCTGGCAGGTCAGATTTGCTGACTTTGACCCCTCGAGATTTATGGAATTCAGCGGCAACGCCTGGGGGTGCTGTACGTCCGAGCCCGGACAAGCCTCGTTTACGTCGCTTTTTTCCGATTCGTCCGGTGATTTCTATGTCCAGTATTCAGTTGTGGAGCAGGATGGCGATCCGAGCACTCGTGATCACGGTCCTCTTTTCAGGATCGATGCCCGGACCGGAGAAGGGATATACGTTGGTCGAGCGCCGCATATTCTCGACATTGATGGGGATTATGTTTTCTCCGCATCGAATTATCCATTTCCGCGCGTGGACATTCACAAGCGCAAGCCGGCCCGCGACTGAGCTTTTTCCCGCCAGATCGTAAACACAGGGACTTTGGAGCGGCAGCGTGCAGGGTCGCCCGGAACGCGCCTCTCAGGGGCAAGGCCGTGTTCGGCGATTTGTCCTCGAGAATCTAGCGTCTTGTGGAGGCCAGGTATCAATAATATCGCCGCTGGGACAAACGCAGCCCCCTTCAGTAGCAACGGCAGTCCAAGAGCTGGGCACATCCGCTTAAGCCTTCGAGCACTCCGCCACCGCGGTCTCTCGGTCTCGGAGGTTTTCCCAGGCCGAGGATTCTTGAGAGCGGACGACACGATCTTTGCCGATTCCGAAACAGTTCGCGCCGCTGCTGCATACATTACCGAATCCGTGCTGTGCCACTTACGCTTAAATGGAATCGTGACCTTTCGAATGCTGCTAGTATCCGCGTGCCTATTCGTACTGACCACTACAGGACTGACTGGACTGCAGGTGGCGGATTCGCCGCCGATACCCATTCTTTTGGACACCCCGGAATACGTACCTTTTGACGAGAATGCGCCGCAGGCCGCTGGTGCAGTGTCGTTTGCGGATTCGAGAACAACCGAGCTGTGCGTGCTGGCCGGTGATGCTTCGGACAAGCGCAAGTGCGAGTACTACCTCTGTCTGGAAAAGCTCTCTTGTGAGAGTCCGGAGCGATTTGAGGATGAAGAGACCGGCAATGTCGCCGTAGTCTGCCGATGAGGCTCGGGGGTTGACCCGGGCTGCGCAGCAGCTACGATATCCGTCGCGCACTTGAATTGAGACACGAGCTGCACCTTTCTGCGCGTCATCGCTGCCCGAACGTGCGCTATCGGCACCAGGCCTGGTCAGACCATGGCGGAAGTGCGGCCGGATTGGGCCCTCGAATGATCCCGGAGTCTGCAGGTCAGACACCGACATTGGGGGCTACACGATGAACCCTGCCTCCGAGGAAGCCCTGAGCCGGCGACTACGCCTCTTGTCGGCCGCACTGTCCTGCCCACAAGGTCCCTAATCCGGTTCCGAGGGCAATTCCTCAGGATTTCTCGATGCGCGCCCTTACGATCAGTTCCGCGCCCAGGTCGTCCGTGGTTATGCC
Organism: Rhodothermales bacterium; assembly: GCA_965207385.1. GTDB lineage: Bacteria > Bacteroidota > Rhodothermia > Rhodothermales > Bin80 > CAZXEU01. The sequence goes on along the minus strand of CBDBLZ010000021.1, from coordinate 18,409 downwards.
GTAGAGCATTCCGTCTCTTACTATCGGCTCGGGATTCGACTGCAGCGGGAACGGGAAGCGGACTTCTCCCAGGAATCGTCCCTCGGCATTGAACAGGTCGAACAGGCGCGCTTCGGCCTCGGGACTGGTTTCAATCCGTCTTACCCAGAGGTTCCCTTCGTCATCGCAGAAGAAGGTGCTGACCACGGGTTTCGTATCCGGAATCTTTGACTCGTCGAACTTTCCCCCCTGATCGGTGAACCAGGTGTACTGTTCACGGGATTCGTCGATTTCTGCGCCGGTTACACGAGGCGCCTTGTACTCCTTGGTCACCCTCCTCAGTACTTTGCCTTCGGCTGTGACTTCAGCAAGTTCGTATGGCCTCGTGAGCAGCGTCCAAAAGTTGCCGCTTGGGGAGAATTGCCAATCGAAGGATCCCTGGAAGGGTATGGAGACGCTCATGGTCGCGCCGTCGTCCTCGAATTCGAAGAGCTCGATTTCCACGGGACTCTCCGGCAGGGCAATTGTATCCAGCGGAGCAAAGGTCTGGTCGAACCGGGCCAGATGCTCCGTAGTCGACTCTTCATCGAAGGCATAGATAAAGGCGTTGTAGCGCCCGATTCGGTCGAATCCGCCCGGGTAGGATGAATAGTCCCAGCCGGAGCTGTTGACCTGTTCGGTTCTAAGGAATTCTCCATCCGGATTCAGGATAGTAAGCTGGCCCTTCTGCATTTCCATGACCCAGATCTCGCCGGTCTGGCTGATGTCCACGGCCGCAGCGTTCTCGTATTCCCCAGGGCCTGCGCCCTCGCGTCCGATCGTTTGTACCAATGCACCGTCCGGGGCAAAGACGTAGATCTCTTGCGACTGCCTGTCGAGGGCGTACACGCGACCCTCCGCGTCTACGTCAAAGGAGCGAATGGTCCCTAGCAGAATCGCGTCTTCGCCAGTGTCGCTACCGTATCTCATCTCCTCCACAATTTGCCATCCTTCGTCCGGCGTCCAGAGGGGCTCATCCGGATTCCGCGCGATGATTTCACCGGAGGCGAGCGTGTCGATGGTGCCGGGCCATCCGTCGGCAGCACCGGGGCCCGCAGAGCCGCACCCCGCGCCGACTAATGAACCTGCGTAGGCAATGCAGACTACGGCCACAAGGCGAAAATGCGACATGGCAAGATGAGGGTCTAAGGGTTTTCGCGACAAACGGTCGAAAAACGGCGCATGGCGCATGATTGTTGCCCTGACATCAGTCTCACGGCGAGCCTGGCCTCCATTGATGCGGCACGCTCCGACGGGGGTGAAGCAAGGCATAGAAATCGCGCCTGGGCCCAATGCACAGGGGTCAGGGTGGGCTTGTGGGCCGTGGCTACATATCGCGCCTCCGCACGGACAGGAAACCGGCGGTCAGCCATAACGCAGCGTAGGCCAGCGCCGCGGCGATCAGGATCTCCACGTCGAGGAACTCGAGCGCGTCCAGGCCTCGTGCCGAGCGCTGCGCGTTTTCAGTCGCGAGCATGTCGGGGTAATGAGCCAGGGGGTCTACAAGCGCTTGGCAGACTGCGAACGGCAAGAAGTCCACAACCTTCTCGAGTGTCCCGCTCACCCTTTCCAGCACTTCTCCCGCGAATCCCTCGATCAGCACGTAAAGCAGGAGGACTCCCATCGCTGGCCCAGAGGATCGCACGAGACAGGCGAGCATAAGTGCCGCACTGCCCCACATCAGCAGCACCATCCCGTAGCCAGCCATCAGGCTTAAGTCCAACCTTCGCACGATGGTCGACCCGCCCTCGCTCGGGCTCATAGTCGCGCCGATACCTCCGATCACGATGGGAAGCACCAGGAAGAAGGCAACGAGCACGCCGGTAACGAGGAGCTTGCCCATGTAGAAGCGCTCCTTGCTGAGCCCGTCAATGACATTCTGGCGCCCGGTTCGCCACGAAAACTCCGGTGCCACCAGCAGAATCAGGAGTATCCCCAGAAAGACGGGCCCAAGGAAAGAAGGCATTCCGAGAATCCGCGGCCAGGATTCCGGCAGCGCGAATGGAACGTTTGGCCGCACAGTTGCAAGCTGCACCGACCGCAGGACATCGAACAGGAATAACCCGAGAAAAACCCCGAACGCCACCCAGAATGCCCGCCGTCGCGTCGCCTTGATGGCCTCGATGCGAAAGAGTACGCCCGGAGTCTTCATTCGGCGTCCTTGGCTGCCTGTTGCAGATCATCCCTGGTGAGCTCCATGAACGCCTCTTCCAGGCTCTGCCGATACGGGGCCAAATGCGAAACAAAGATGCCCTGCGCGCTCAAAAAACGGTTAACGCTAGCCAAATCGCCGGTGCGCAGACCCACTACAACCCCCTCTCTTGAATGATGTACCGAAGTGACCTCCGGGCAATTTTCCAGTTTGGCTGCCAGCGCTGCGTCGTCGCTGGCGCGCAGGAGTGCCATTTTTCCCTCGCTCACTACGTCGGCAACGCTGCCCTGCGCTACTATTCTTCCCTCGCGAACGATGGCCACGTGCGTGCAGGTACGTTCTACTTCCCAGAGCAGGTGGCTCGACAGGAAGATGGTCTTGCCACGGCTTGCCAGAATCTGGATAATCTCGCGAATTTCGCGCATGCCTTGCGGATCGAGGCCGTTTGCCGGCTCGTCTAGAATGACCAGGTCGGGGTCGTTGAGCATGGTGGCGGCTAGCGCAAGCCGCTGCTTCATGCCTAGCGAGTAGGTGCGGAAACGGTGTTTAGCACGGTCAGCCAGACTGACTATTTCCAGGCATTCCTCGATTCTCGGGCGTTCCACTCCTTTCAGCGTTGCGGTGATGCGCAGGTTGTCGCGGCCGCTCATGTACGGATAGAAGTTGGGCGTCTCCAGCGTGGCACCGACCCGCGAACGGGCCGCCAGAAGACCCTTCGGGTCCGAGGCTCCAAATAGTCGGAAACTGCCGCCGCTCGAGTTAATGATCCCTACGAGCATTCCGATGGTCGTGGTCTTGCCGCACCCATTGGGGCCCAGAAACCCGAATACCTGGCCCTCTTCGACGGAGAATGAGACCCGGTCTACCGCCAGGATGGACTTCGCAGCCCGTCTGCCGTAGCGCTTGGTCAGGTCAAGAGTCTCTATTACGGGCATGGCTGGGTCTGGCCTTTCCCATTCCTGAAATGGCGGAGCGCGGTTCGCCGCGCCAGTCCATGGTAAGTAAGTGCCGGGAATCAGTTTCGCATCACAGGAAAATGGCTCGGACGTCATTGGAATGAATCTCCCAAGGCCCTGGTCGGGGTTCCGTCCCATGAGGAGCGCGAATTCCTGCCCTGGGAGGGGCCGGGCGATCAAGCAGCCAACTGCCCGCCACTCTCTGTCCCGGAAAATGACGGTTCGGGTGTGCCTGGAGGCCAGACCAATGGGGCGTCATACAATCGTCCTGATCGATTGCCGGCCGCGCATAGCATTGCTGACGACGCCTGTCGGCGCCGGATTGGCAGAATTCTGCCGGCGACGCAACGCCAGCGGACAGCCTTCCCCTGGCGCTAGCCCAACCTATCACCATTGCTGTTGGCGCGGACTTGTCGCCAATGCCCGGCCCGTGTCCGATCGTGGCGTACACAAATCCGCGCAGCAGACAGACCTGGGTAGCCATCAGCCGAGGCTCCCGGACTGCGACGGGGCCCGCTTCGTACGCCGCTTGGGCGTCGCGAATAGTGCCCTGCAGGCCGATCGGTGGTCGGGTCAATGGCTGTCAATCCGAATATCCGGGCCCGGGATACGGCCATTGCCGTGCGGTAAGTGCGCGTAATGGAATTGCCAGGGAATTGCGGCATCAAGGCTGCAGCCATTTGGCGGTCGCAATCAAGACTGTCGGTCGCAGCCGACTCATCAACTCAACTTAACCCACTGGACTTGATGGATATGGCTGCAAACCCTGCAATTACGCAAGGCACCGCGAATACCAGGAAGCTAGCTGTCAGCCCGAGGCCGGTTCCAATCAGGTATCCGGCGACGACAGGTCCAAGTACTGCACCCAGTCTACCTGCGCCAATGGCCCAACCGATGCCTGTCGACCTTATTTCAGTAGGATAAATGCGTGCGGCGACCGGATAGAGGCCGACAAAGCCGGCCTGCATGGAAAAGCCTATCAGGCCAAACATGACCAGAACGAGGAAGGAGCCCGAAAAGAAACCGAACAGCGCCATCAAGATGGCGGCGCTGCATAGGAAAACAAATATAGTCTTGCGCAATCCGATCCCAACAGCAAAACCGCCCAATACCAGTATTCCAAGGAATGCCCCCAGGTTGAACACCGTGCCGGAATAGATCCCGAATCGCTCCGGCATCCCTGCTTCAGTTGTCAGCTTCGGAATCCAGCTCAGCAGAAAATAAAGGGTCGCAAAGGCCATGAAGAATGCCAGCCACAGCAACAGGGTGCGGAATTGGAAGCGCGACGCGAACAGCATCGAAACTGAGCCGGCCTGGGCCGCCCGTCTTAGTGCCGGCAAGTGTTCAAGCGTATCGGCCTTCATCTTCTTCAAGATCGCGTTGACGCGTTGGAGTGCATTCTTGGGTCTTCGCTCCGTGAGGTATTCCAGTGATTCGGCAAGAAAGAAGATGATTAGGGGGATGGATACAAGGGTAGTCGCGCCAGCAAACAGGAACATCGCCCGCCAGCCTTGGCTGGGAATCAGTGTGGCAGCAACCATGCCTGACAGGACCGCTCCAATCGGATACCCACCCATTACCAGGCTGACCCAAAAGTCCTTGCTCCTGTTTGGAGCGTATTCCGAAGAAAGTGTCGAAACGCTGGCCAGCATGCCGCCAATGCCCAGGCCGCTTACGAATCGAAGCGCTATCAGGTGGATTGCTGACTGGGCCAGGGCAGTCGCGATTATGCTGGTTCCCATTAAGGCGGCACAACCCAGTATCACGGGTTTCCTGCCAAATCTGTCACCGAGGGGAGCGATGATCAGGGCCCCCGCGGTCATTCCAGCTACGGCGGCGCTTAAGACAATCCCGAGTACTTCCGGGCCAATTCCCCACAGTGCGCTGATGGCCGGGGCCGCAAAGGCAATCACCAGGACGTCCATTCCGTCCAGCACATTCATCAGAAAGCAAATGAGGATGGTGGCGTACTGGACGGAGCTCATGCGCCGAGCATCGATGACAGCCTTTACGTCGTACTGGGAAGCCGCCATATCGGTACAATCCAGAACACTTGACATCAATCCGGGGGGGGGCAGACTACCGCAACGTGCCGCAAATCGTTTCACCGGCAGCTAACGTACACCAGGCGCTTACACACGCGATCTTGGCCCTCTCACGATGACGGAAACGAGCGGTAGAACTATGCGAGGCATCCGGTGCACACACGCCGGAGAGTTTATGGGCGTTCGTACATCGTCCATGTGACAGGCGTCCTGTCAACGCACTCGGCTTGGCCGTCCATGTAGCGCGGGCGCGGAGGCAGGCAAACCTGAGGCGAGCGTGCACGCGGAGCGCAATCGGTGTGCTGCCGCCCAGTACGCAAGACAAGAGAGATTGATAGCCATCCGGGTGGACTCCAGGCGCTGCCGGGCCCGACACACCTGCCATTTGAGGTCGCTACTTCTAATTGCGCCCGGAGTTTTACAGCCAGAAGTATCGCCAGGCGCCTTTCTTGTGCTTTGCCAAACGGCACCAGGCTTGCGACTGGCCGGAATTGGCCGATTTGCGAGAGTGCATTGCGCAATCTCGATCTGCGCGTTCATGCCGCAGCCGTTTTGAGCTGTGATCTGCGAATGCCGTGTATTCCCGGCAGCCTAAGTTGGCCATGCACTCGCTCTCGAAGTGCACGAGGATTGGGGAATGGTCCTGCACGGGGTCCGAGCTATATGCCGTCGCCCGACAGTCGACCCGCTCCAGATCTCTGGCGTCATGCCCGAATGCGTTGCCGCTGGCAGGAAAGGCAGCATTTGGACTTGTGCTGCGCGGGACTTTGAGTGGGGAGTACGATTCTCGGACAGTCCCAACAGAACCGGCCCGTTGAATTCCTGCCGCGAGCCGGACCGATCGCTGAACCTGGCTTTCCTGCTAATGCCCGGTGCAACTCGGTCCCTTGCCCGGACTGGAATGCAGCCCAATACGCAAGCAAGGGAGAAGCGGCTCAGACCTGCCTGGCTATTTCTTGTTGTATGGCGGCAGTGCCCGTGTTATTGCCAAGCCTGTCCGTCGCAGCGCGAAAGGCGTGTGACTCCATTTCACAAACTCAAGGAATCTGACTCGAACTCCCCATTTCCCTTCGGCCCATGAATGATCCACGCCAAGACCCCAAATTGCTGCAGGGCCACTTAATCGCTGCTTTTCTGAAATGTAATCGCCTCCATGAAGGAGCGTGACCTGCTCTACGTATCCCAGGGATAGGCTGCCCCACCAGGAAAAGCGTCCATGCTTGCTGGCGCGAAGCCCGATTGCGCCGGCATATTGCTCGAATAACTCTTTGCCCTTAAACCTGCTTCCCAACTTGTGACTGCCATTCAGCTGGCTGAAGCTGGCAGATAGCTGAAGCCATGGTATTAGGATTCGGTCCACTTCCACGATTTCGCCCCAGTGTACGGCACACTCGCTGCTCGCATTTGAGCACAGCTGCTCTGGAATTATGCGGCCAACATTGGTCCCGAACGAGGCCTGCCATTTCTGCGCCTGTGTCGTGATGGGAGCAAGAATCAATGCTGACAGAAGTAAGCCCAATCTTCGCATGGTGGAATCCAATTGCGTGCTTAACCGCTCGTCAATGACTCTACCGGGCGGTGCTGGACCGGGTTCCGGCTAGCGCTCGGACTTTCGGCCCGGCGCCCAGTCGGCCGATCCTGCCATCGCCGCCACGCATCTGCGCGAGCCAATGGAAGCCGAAAGCCGCATCGAAGAACTGCGTCGGCAGGATCATCGGCCGTTAGATCCCGCCAGGGACATCCGACGTTTCGACTGAGGGTTCCCGGTTGATTGCCTACCGCGCGCCGTGTGTAAACTTCCGATTGTGCGGACATGCTCTCGGCCCAAAAAGAGCGCCATGCGCTGCAAGGTCACACTGCGCAGCAACATAGCCTGATTGCAATTCGAATAACTTGCGGCTAAACAGATACCAAACGCTCGTGCGAGGAATGTGGCATCGCGAATCTCTCGGTAATTTGCGCACCGCGAAGGACACGCACGGCGCCTGTCCAGGAAACCAGCACGCCGGTCCCCACGGCGGCGGCATCAAGCCATCGTCGCAGCAAGGAGCGCCTTGCGCGCGCCCCAGACCGACTCCGATCGTAAGGCGCAGCCCACCGACCGAAGCAGTCGGGCGGCATCTCGCCTGGTCCTGTCGAACTCGCAAATCCTGTGTGTGAACCTTCTGACCCTGGACCAACCCCGTGCAGCTGATGTTGACAACCGGGGTCGAACCGCCTAGTCACCAACAACGATCGTGCAGGATGTCGGCATTGAATGCAGTGCTCGGACCGGCTTTGGGCCAGAAGCTGGAGAATGCGGCAGATTCGCCGGAGCCCTTGTGGACGCCTTGCGGCTCAGGAAAATCATGGCGGTCCAAGGCAACAAGACCGATGTATGATGCGCACCTGCCGCTGGCTGCGCTTCGCCGCCAGGTGCTCTCCGCTCTAGTGACGCTAATCTGTGTTGGCACTGCATGCAAGGTTGACCGGCCCGATGATTTGTACTTCCAGGATTCTGTGCATCCGACGCAGCAGAATCTGCCTTCCGCCGAAGACGATCAGTATTTGGTAGCGCGTGAGCACAAGGAAGGCGAGGGCTTCATCGGGCTCGCCGATTACCCGCATCGAATCATCGGGAAAGCCGATGGTGAGCCTTCGGAGCTCTTGGTCAATATCCAGGATCTGGCCGCTGATCAACAAGGGAACGTTTATGTGCTTGATGCCCGCGGATTTGGCTATCCGTCCCTCCAGGTATTTGTCTACAACGACCGGGGGGTACTGAGTACTACGCTAGGCGGGCGCGGCGCAGCTCCGGGTCAGTTTCGCAATCCCAGTGCGGTTGATTTGACCCGAGACGGCAAGATCTTGCTGGTCATGGACTGGCACCGGGTCCATGTGTTTGAGCGCAATAGCAGCGGTTATCAGTTTGCGAGGTCATTTCAGTCCCCGGGCCGAACCGACCTGTGCGCTATGAATGAAGAGGCCTACGTACTTGGGTACTCTTCCGAGCAGCCTGGCGTAATCCACCGGTACGCACTGGACGGCACCCTGGTCGCTTCCTTTGGGGAGCCGTACGACGATCCAAACGAACGTATCCGAAGTGTGCTTTCGGATGAGGGCCTGCTGGCTTGCAATGTGAAACACGGGGTAATCGGCTCGGCTCGGACACGGATTCCAATCCTTACGGGATACTCGCAGTCCGGGAATATCGCGTGGCGCGTCCGGTTTGCAGATTTTGAGCCGCAAACCGCATCACTTTCGTCCAAACCCAGCGAATTGCAGATGAGATATCTCCGGCTTCCTGGAACGAGCGTGTTCACTTCCCTGATCGGGGACCCGCCAGATCATTTTCTGGTCCAGTACACAACCAGGGGGGATACGTCCAGGGCTATTCCCCGCAAGCGTCACCTCTTTAGAATACAGGCAGCGACCGGCGCTAGTGAATATGTGGGGTGGACTGACGAAGCCGTCGCGGGCGTGGACTCGGTCCGGGTAATAACCCGTGCCAACGAGGAATTCCCTCGCGTTACCGTATTTGAGGCCATGGAAGCAATAAGGCCCGCGAGGGAAGATTGATTGACCGGCCGATGGTACGTCTGCCGTCCGGCCCGAAACGGATCGGGCGCCTGGCTCCATTGTAATGCGGGGTCTGGACCTGGTAGCGCGCTGCCGAACAGAGCCAATTGCCGCGGGTACGCATGTTGGCACCGATGCCCGCTCTCCGGAGCGACGCATAGCGAATTCCCGGCCGCCGTGCGGGTCGGGAAGATGCGCCCGAGAGGCACCGCTTCATGGCGAGCCCGGTGCCAACGCAGAGGGCCGCACGGCGAGCACTTAGGCCCGCAGACGACGCGCAGCTACGGAGTCGCCGCCAGATCGGGTCGTGTCACTGGTATCTCAAGCTCGTACATCTGCAGGGTCTCGAGTCCTCGTTCGTCCTCGTGCAGCAGCAGCACGTAATCCGCTCCGAATTCCCTGACGCCCCCGGGGAGATTGGCCATGTGACAAGTGAAGCGGCCGTCGGCATCGAAGGCGAGCCATCCACGGTCCTCCCGGGGACGATCGTACAGGCGGATCCAGATGCGGCCGTCCCGGCCGATCCTGACACTGGACATGACCGGGAAGACGGCAGCCACTGGACGCTCCGGGCTAATCATGGCCTCGTCGTTCCGATCCCAGCCCAAGAATAGCGGCCGGTAGTAGCGTTCCCGGTAATCCCTACGGTACGCGCGAACGTCCGCCCGCAAAACCTTGCGTTCCGGTTCTGACCAGCGTATGATCATCCGCAGGTTGAACTCTTCGTCCAAAACCCGGACTTCCGGCTTGCTTCCGTGGCCGAGGACGACGGTTGATCCCAGCGCGTCAACCTCCGCAGACGCCTGGTAGAGCGGGTGCAGCCAGAAGTTATCCTCGGCTTCACTAACCTGGCCCAGGCTTCCATGAGGAATCCTGGCTATGGTGCCGACAAGCCTTCCACCCGGATCATGGATCTCCACTTCCATCGTGTCCAGAGCAGAGAAGTCCTCGCGGTAGGCCCTGGACTCGCGCGCATTCACTGAGTAGCCGTTGTCAAGCACGCCTCCGGCCCTCGACGGGTTCAGGTACGGCGGATCGAGACTCACCCGCCGCACGAATTCACCCCGGGCCGTAAACACGTTGTAGCGCCATGGGCGATAGTCGCCAACCCACAGCGTGTCACCGCTGGTAATCCAGAGGAGGAAGGGGTTGAGGAATTCACCGGGCGCTTCGCCATGCTCGCCCCCCATTGTCCTCAGGTGCTGGCCGGTCTCGCCAAAAATGCGAACCTCGGCGGACCTGCGGTCAACCGCCACGACAGATCCGTCTGACAGGCGACCCATGCCCCGAATCGTAGTGAACATTTGGTTGACGTCTTCGTCATCCGCGCCAATGGTCAGAACGGGCTTCTCGCTGATTGTGCAGGTTGCGTCAGAATTCGCAGGATCGCTGGTGACGATGTTCACGTCGGAACTGTCGCCGGTAAGGACACTGAACTCTGCGCTGCCCGTGGGTACGAGCTTCACGTCGGAGCTGTCCGTGCCCGCGACATCAAAAGGCGCTTGCCGGGCGCAGGCACTGCAGAGCAGCAGGAATGCGAAGAAAAGGCTCTTGAAGCGGCCTACGGGAAAGGGCATACTGTTCTGCAGGGGTGCGCCGGGATCCGAGGCTTGGTGTTCCCTTCCGAACCAACCGGCAGCGGAGCCGCTTGTGCCCTTCGGCCCATACACTAGCTACGCTCCTATTCAAATTCGTAGCTAGAGCACCCATTCGCTGGAATCTCGAATGGCGTTCGCCTTCATGGAGAGTATATGACCTGCTCTTTCTAAGCCGGCGACGGGCTGGCCCCCGGTGCAAGCCTTCCGGGCTCACCGCCGCCTGATCAACTCCTTCGCCGCCCCGCGACGATCTCCCAGTCTATGCCAGTGGCGAGGCCGCAAGATCTGCCGGAGAGCGAAAGCCGCGAGGGCAGCATTCAGCCCAATTCAAGACTCCAATCCATTCACTGGTACAATTCTTGCTCTCCTTATGGCATGATGACATTGCCAGAGGGAGCATGAGTAGCAAGGCGAATGCAACAAGGGCCAACAGGCGCATGATGAAGGGGCACTCAGTGGCGTCTGGCACCGAACTGCCCCTTACCGCTCGATGCTGGCCAGATTTGTACCAGCTGCCTTGTACGCGATTCGGGCCGGGGCAGTATCAACCGAGGCATGCCAGTCCACGCCTCTTTGCAATAATGGCGAAACGCTTCCCGTTTAACATGCAGTCCCGAACACTCGGAGCACGTATGCAACGACGCAGGCTGGGAGATAGCGGTCCAGCATTTCCGACAACAGCGGCCAGGACCAGCCGCAGATGTGCCGGCGAAGGTGGAATTCCTTCAAGCTCGGGTCGACAGGCTCTTCACAAGAGCGGCAGAGCCGAACGAGCCCTGGCATCAGAATTGCGCACTGCGGCTAGCAGCACTGAAGGCGAATTTTCGATGCGTCGCCGTTCAGCGAGCGTGCCATCCGCGAGAGCAGTCATCGGATGGCCGTGGTTCGTTTCCGCGGTGGCGGACGCGACACGAGCGGCAAGTGCTTCGCCCGCATTGTCTGCCTGCCGCAGAACACCGCTACCTAGGGACGCACCGCGCCGCTCGTCCCACCTGCGCTTGCCGAGAGTCAGTCCAGTGGCGACTTGTGTCCATGGCGTCTTGCCTAGTCACGTCCGTAGCATAGCCGCGATGGAACCATCAGAGTCTCCGTAGGCCGCTGGTACCAGAGAGGCCGTCCTTGTTAACAGAATCCAGGGAGGATTCCATGCGATCCATCACACTTTCTGCCGCCGGTCTACTGGTGGTGCTAGCCATAATGGGGGCTGCGGCAGCTTACGCCCAGCAGCTAACCGGGACCATCGAGGGCCAGGTCACCCATGCCGATTCGGCACAACCGGTCGAGAACGCCTCGATCGAGGTGATGGGCACTGGGATCGCCACGGTGACCGGTGCAGATGGCCGGTTCGTGCTTCACAGCGTCCCGGCAGGTGAACACACTCTGAGAGCCGTCACCCCGGGCGGCCTGGCGCAGTCCCAGCGGGTCACGGTAGTGGCAAATCGGACGACCGTGGCCAATATAGCTGTGCCGGGTGCCGCCTTGTATCAGCCCCCTCTAGTACAAATGGATGCGACCGGCGTCCTCAATGCCAGGGTGGCTCTTGCCTCGCGGCGCAGCTATAGCGTGCACAACTTCAACACCGAATCCTATGCCCATATAAGCGAAAACGACTTCCGGCTCGTCAGCGCATCGCCCCGGTCCACCTTTTCCATCGACGTGGATCGGGCATCTTATGCCAACATTCGCCGCTTCATCCAGGACGGCGAGCGGCCGCCCATCGACGCTGTTCGCATCGAGGAGATGATCAACTACTTTCCCTACGATTGGGGCAGGATTTCGGGCAAGCATCCCTTTGCAGTGGCTACCGAAGTATGGAACGCGCCGTGGAATGAGGAGCATCGGCTGGTCCGGATCGGACTGCATGCAGAATCGATCGACACCAGCGACCTGCCGCCCAGCAACCTGGTATTTTTGCTGGACGTGTCGGGTTCGATGCGTCCGGCGGACAAGCTGCCGCTGCTCAAGAAGGCCTTCGCGCTCCTGGTCGACCAGCTAAGGCCCAAGGACCGGGTCGCCATTGTGGTGTACGCCGGAGCGGCCGGGCTCGTGCTTCCCTCCACGCCGGGCGATCACCGCGAAGAGATCCTGGGCGCGCTGGAAAAGCTGGAGGCGGGAGGCAGCACTGCCGGAGGGGATGGACTCAGGCTGGCTTACGAAACGGCACGCAAGCACTATGCCCGCGGGGGAAACAACCGCGTCATCCTGGCTACCGACGGCGACTTCAACGTGGGACCTTCCAGCGACGGCGAAATGGTACGCCTGATTGAAACGGAGCGCGAGAGCGGCGTCTATCTGACCGTGCTGGGATTCGGCACCGGCAATCTAAAGGACTCGAAGATGGAGCAGATCGCCGACCACGGCAACGGCAACTTTCACTACGTGGACGGACTGCTTGAGGCCAGAAAGGTGCTCGTGGAGGAAATGGGTGGCACGCTCCTTACCCTGGCCAAGGACGTCAAGCTCCAGGTCGAGTTCAACCCGGCGCGGGTGGCGGGCTATCGCCTGATCGGGTACGAGAACCGTCTGCTGGCGGACGAAGACTTCAACGACGACACCAAGGATGCGGGAGAGCTCGGAGCCGGGCACACAGTAACAGCGCTGTACGAAGTCGTGCCCGCGGGCATGCCTGTGCCAAGAGCGGAAGTGGACGAGCTGCGCTACCAGGCGCAGGAAGACGCGTCGCCGCCCAGTGCATTTGACGACGAGCTGATGTACGTCAAGGTCCGCTACAAGGAGCCGGACGCGCCAGAGAGCAAGCTGCTGGAACAGGCGGTCGCGGACCGGCCTCGCTCGCCGTCGGCGGATTTCCGGTTTGCGGCCGCTGTTGCGTGCTTCGGCATGCTCCTTCGCGAGTCCGAGCACGCGGGAGGCTTTACGCTGGATGATGTCGTGACGCTGGCTGAAAGAGGCAAGGGCAAAGATCCTCGCGGATACCGGGGCGAATTCATTCGGCTGGTTGAGGCGACACGTGATCTGGGGCTGTTAGCCGTCCATGCGGACTTGAACGCCGACTCGCGCTGATGCAGGCAACGGGCCGCCAGGTCCCTGGCAACCGGAGGAGCCGTTGCATTCAAGAGGCCGGCAATCTCCTAGACGCCGAACTTGAACGAAAGCTCGTGCTGGCTGCGCACGGCCTGGCCGTCCTTCTGGGCCGGGCGAAACAGCCACCGGGACGCTGCGCTGAGCGCTGATTCCTCCAGCCCGTAGCCCAGTTCGGTGACCGGCTCCCTGGTCTCCTCATCCAGGATATACCGCTCGACGATGGTTGCGTCTTCCACCCTCCCGAGCCGGTCCACAATTACGGAGAGAATGATTTCCGCGCGGATATTGCGGCGCCTGGCGGCTCTCGGATACTCCGGTTCCACGATCCGGACGGGCTTGGGGGCCGACTCGGCACGTATGCCGGACGAGGCATCGCCGCTCGGGTCGCCGGGCGTCGGTTCGGGCAGGAGTCCGGCGCCGGGGTCTTCCGGCACCAGGGCAATGTCCTCCAGGTCCAGGTCATCCTCAAGAATGCGGTCGTCCGGGACAACGACCGGCGGCAGCGGTGAAGGGGGAGGCGGCGGTTGGCGCCGCTGGCGCGTGGGAACGATGTCATCCAGAAGCACGATCTCCACTTCGCGGGTGGCATGGATGATATCTCGGGGGTCGGCAGCTTTGGGTACGGGCCAAAGCTCTACGGCAAGTACGAGAACAAGCAGGCTGCAGGCCAGAGATGCCTGCACGCGGATCACGTAGCTTGCCTGCCTGCCGTTAGCCTCGCGCTTGCCTCGCACATTCATGGCACCTCGTACGCCGATCCGGCCTTCCTGTTACGCGGCCACCCCCTGAACCTGATTCGGCCTCCGGTGGCGGATGTTCCATGCGTCAATTTGAAGGCAGGGTTAAACGCGGCCTGCAACTTGTGTAATTCCGGGCTCGCGTCGTAGTTTTGCTCGCGCCAAATGGTGGACCTTCCCGTCTGGCGGGAAGGTTTTTTTGTGGTCTGCAAGTGCGTGTGTAGCATTACGTAATGGCGTCGCCCTGCAAACTGGCTCTCGCGGATGGCACCATAGTGTCCGGGCGCGCCATTGGTGCGCGGGGCGAAGCAGGTGGCGAGCTATGCTTCAACACAAGCATGACGGGCTACCAGGAGATCATGACTGATCCGTCCTACTACGGGCAGATCATGATGATGACCTACCCTCATATAGGCAATTACGGGGCGCTCGACATCGATCTTGAGGCGAAGCGCCCCATGATTGCCGGATTCGTCGTCCGGGCCTTTTCCCACGAGTATTCCAACCGGCAGGCGGACGAGTCGCTCGGCGCGTTTATGGAGCGCCACAACCTGGTGGGCATCACCAGCGTGGACACGCGCCGCCTCGTCATGCACATACGCGCCCGCGGCGTCATGAACGCCATCATTTCGTCGATCGATCTCTCGGACGACAGCCTGCTGGAAAAAGCCCGTGCGTGGCCATCCATGGAGGGTCTGGAGCTGGCTTCACGCGTCGGAACGGAAGCGGCGTATGACTGGGCAGAGGGCGACGGCCCCCGCATTGCGGTATACGATTTCGGCTGCAAGCTCAACATTCTCCGCACGTTTGCCCACCTGGGCTGCTCCGTGAGGGTCTTCCCGGGGGCCACGCCGCTCGGAGCAGTGCTGGACTGGCGCCCGGACGGACTCTTTTTTTCCAACGGGCCCGGAGACCCGCGGGCCATGCCCGATGCCATCGAAATGGTGCGGGGCGCCATGCAACAGGGGGCGCCGCTGTTTGGCATCTGCCTGGGGCACCAGCTCATGGCTCTTGCCCAGGGCTTTGACGTTTACAAGATGTACGTAGGGCACCGGGGCGCCAACCAGCCGGTCAAGAACCTGGAAACAGGTCACGTGGAAGTAACCACACAAAACCATGGTTTTGCGGTGGACCCCGAATCTGTCGATCCGGCACTGGCCACCATGACGCACGTCAACCTGAACGACTCCACGGTGGAAGGCCTGGGCTTCAAGGCCTTCGCCGGACTCAGCGTCCAGTACCATCCCGAGGCATCACCGGGCCCGCATGACAGCCGCTACCTGTTCGAACGGTTCCTGCGTCTGATCAGCGAAGCTACCTAACGAGCGCTCGCATGCCGAAGCGGACCGACATAGACAAGATTCTGCTCATCGGATCAGGTCCGATCATCATCGGTCAGGCGTGCGAGTTTGACTATTCCGGCACGCAGGCGTGTCGCGCGCTCCGGGCCGAAGGATACACAGTGGTCCTGGTGAACTCGAATCCGGCCACCATCATGACCGACCCCATGACGGCCGACACCGTATATCTGGAGGAGCTGACGCCGCAGGCTATCCGGCGCATTGTGGAGAAGGAGAGGCCGGACGCCGTGCTTCCGACCATGGGCGGGCAGACCGGACTCAACCTGGCCGACCGGCTGCACCAGGAAGGCTACTGGGAAGAGCAGGGCGTGGAAGTGATCGGCGTGGACATTGACGCCATTCACATTACGGAGGACCGGCAGCTGTTCCGGGACCTCATGGAGCGCATAGGCGTCGATCAGGCGCGCAGCAGCGTGGCCAAGAGCCTGCTCCAGGCCAAGGAGATTACGCAGGACCTGGGGGGACTTCCCGTCGTCATCCGGCCGTCCTTTACGCTTGGCGGCGCGGGTGGGGGCATCGTCTGGAGCCCGGGCGAGTTCGAGCGCAAGGTGACCCGGGGCCTTGAGATTTCTCCGGTGCACGAGGTCCTCATCGAGGAGTCGGTGTTCGGCTGGAAGGAATTCGAACTGGAGCTGCTCAGGGACGCGAATGACAACGTCATCATCATCTGCTCGATCGAAAATGTGGATCCCATGGGCGTTCACACGGGGGATTCCGTCACGGTGGCGCCCGTGCAGACGCTGACAGACAAGCAGTACCAGCACATGCGGGACACGGCCATCAAGATGATGCGCTCCATCGGCACTTTCGCCGGAGGCTGCAACGTGCAGTTCGGGGTAGATCCGGCGGACGGCCGCATGGTCGCTGTCGAGATCAATCCCCGCGTATCGCGCTCCTCCGCGCTTGCCTCAAAGGCCACGGGGTATCCCATCGCCAAGGTGGCGGCCCGCCTGGCCGTCGGCTATACGCTCGACGAGCTCGCCAACGAGGTAACGGGCACCACAAGCGCCTGCTTCGAGCCGGCCATCGACTACGTGGTGACCAAGATTCCGCGGTGGAATTTTGACAAGTTCGAAGGAGTGGACGAGGAACTGTCGACCCAGATGAAAGCCGTCGGCGAGGTGATGGCCATAGGCCGCACGTTTACCGAGAGCTTGCAGAAGGCGTGGCAAAGCCTGGAAATCGGCTATGCCGGACTCGGGGCCGACCGCGACGAGGCCAGCCGCATGACGGTGCGCGACCGGCTCCGGAAGCCGTACTGGGACCGCACCCTCCAGATCCGCAACGCCTTCAAGCTTGGCGCCTCCGTCGACGAGGTCCACGATATCACCAAGGTGGACCCCTGGTTCCTGCGGCAGATCCGGTCGCTGGTTGAGCTGGAGGCCGAGCTGCGCACGCATCGCTTGCGCGACCTGGACACGGAGCTTCTTCGCACGGCCAAGGAGAACGGCTTCTCGGATGCGCAGATCGCTTACCTACTGGAGGGAGAGCACGCGGAAGAGGACGTGCGGCGCCTGCGCCTGAAGGCCGGCATACGCAGTACGTTCCAGCTGGTGGATACCTGCGCGGGGGAGTTTCCCGCCCAGACGCCGTACTACTACTCGTCGTACGGGGACACGAACGAGAGTCCGAAGACCGAAGGGCGCAAGATCATTATCCTGGGGAGCGGACCCAACCGCATAGGACAGGGAATCGAGTTCGATTACTCCTGCGTCCACGGCGTGCTGGCGACGCGTGACCTCGGCTTTGAGGCCATCATGATCAACTGCAACCCGGAAACCGTCTCGACGGATTTCGACATTGCGAGCCGGCTGTATTTCGAGCCCGTATTTTGGGAGAGGGTGCTGGATGTCATCGAGCACGAAAAGCCCGAGGGCGTGATCGTGCAGCTGGGCGGCCAGACCGCGCTCAAGCTGGCCGGCCAGCTTACCGAGATTGGCATACCCATCCTGGGCACGTCCTACGAAATGATGGACCTGGCCGAGAACCGCGGCAAGTTCTCCGAGGTGCTGGAGGAGCTCGGCATTCCCTCGCCCGAGTACGGCATGGCCAATACGGTCTACGGCGCCGTGCGGGTGGCCGAAAGCATCGGGTACCCCATTCTCGTGAGGCCCAGCTACGTGCTGGGCGGCCGTGGCATGCGCATTGCACTCAACAAGGAAGAGGTCGAGCAGTATGTGACCAACATACTAAAGTCCATGCCGGGCAACGAGATACTCCTGGACCTGTTTTTCGATGACAGTATCGAAATTGACGTGGACGCAGTGCGCGATGGAGAGGACGTGTGGATAACAGGCATCATGCAGCATATAGAGCCCGCGGGTGTCCATTCGGGAGACTCGACGGCCGTGCTGCCTCCCTATTCGCTGTCGGAGCCGATTCTTGCGACCATCAGGCAGTACGTCACGCAGATCGCACATCGGCTGGACGTCATAGGGCTTATCAACGTGCAACTAATCGTCAAGGACGAGCGTGTGTATGTGATAGAGGCCAACCCCCGGGCCTCGCGCACGGTGCCGTTTGTGGCCAAGGCTACGGGGATCCCCGTAGCCCGGATTGCCACGCATGTGATTCTGGGCCACAAGCTCGCTCCGATGCGCAAGCGTGGGGAGCTTGAATCGAAGCTGGAGGGTTTTGCCATCAAGGAGCCTGTGTTCTCGTGGGACAAGTTTCCCGAAGTGCGCAAGGAACTCGGCCCGGAAATGAAGTCGACCGGGGAAGCCATAGCGTTCGTGGATGCGCTCACGGATGCGCACTTCAGCCGGCCGTACGAGATGCGCAACCTGTATTTGTCGCGGTAGCACCGGAAAATGGCAGGCCACAACAAATGGTCGAAGATCAAGCGGCAGAAGGCCCGTCACCGACATTCGCAGGTCGAAAGTCTGGGCACGGATTGCGCGTGACATCACGCTGGCTGCCCGGGAAGGCGGCGGTGATCCAGG
>CBDBLZ010000020.1:0-373887 GCA_965207385.1 Rhodothermales bacterium | reverse complement strand
CGTTCTTTAATCATTTGGAGTTCTGTTCCTGCCCCGTGGGAACAAGTGATCGCCGGACCGCATGTCGAAGGCAGGGCGCGGCACCGCGCCGGAAGAGCGCCTGGGCAAGGCTTGGTCCAGGTCCTACAACTTCGTGCCCCGCACCGGGGGCCGCAGGCCGGGAAGACACGCTTTTCCCCGGTGAATTCAACCGGGCGCCAGAGCCCGAGGCCGGGCTTGCGTATGTATCCTGCAGGTACGGAACCTTGGGCTAAATCGACTCTATACGAATGCTCTGCATCCGCGGCTTGATTCTTGCTGTATAGTGATTGACCCTTACGAATCTATTTACCGGAATATATGAGCGCGAAGCGCCGGAGGGGCCTGAAGGCCTGGCACATTGCGGGATTTATACTGCCGGTGGCCGTGGGTGGACTCTTGCTGTACGCCTTCTGGCCGGAGCTAACGGGCGCCGATGTCGAGGATCCGCGGGAGATTGATGTGGAGGTATCGGACGCACGCGCCAACATTGAAGTGATCGTGGTGCAACCGGTCGAGTTTCCTCTTCGGTCCGAAGCTACTGGGCACCTGGCACCCTGGCGCCGCACGGAAATCAGCGCCGAGGCGAGCGGCGTGGTTCTTGAGCGGCCCATCGAAGAGGGGCAGTACGTGGAGGCTGGGGACCTGCTGCTCAGGCTGGATGACCGCGACGAACAGATAGAGCTTGAAG
Source organism: Rhodothermales bacterium (assembly GCA_965207385.1). GTDB lineage: Bacteria > Bacteroidota > Rhodothermia > Rhodothermales > Bin80 > CAZXEU01. The sequence continues at coordinate 373,178 of CBDBLZ010000020.1, read as the reverse complement.
AGGCGGAGGCTGCAGTGCTGAAGGCACGCGCGGATTATGCCGTCAACCAGAGTGCATCGGAGGACGTGGCACCGGCGGATACCGCAGCGCTGGCGACTGCGCGCGATGCCTACGCCAAGGCACGTGCCGCATTCGGCGAGGGGCTGCTGACCCGGCTTGAACTGCGCGACTACAGGAGGCGCTTTGAGGCACAGGAAATCCTTGCGGGGCAGCAGCGCTCGGAGGTGCAGGCGGTGAATTGGGGCCTTGCGCAGGCCGAGCAGCAACTCGACCGGGCGCGCCTGGCGCTGAGCCGCACGCGTGTGGTCGCTCCGTTTCGAGGCCGCGTAGCCGACCTGGAAGTAGAAACCGGCCAGAGCGTTGCGGCAGGCGCGAAGCTGCTTCTGCTGCTGGAGGACGACCGGATGAAAGTGGACGTCGACGTACTGGAAGCGGACGTAATCCGGTTGGCCGAAAGGGCTACGGTCCAGGTGCAGGTTCCCAATTTTGACAACGCCGTGCTGTCGGGCTCCATTTATTCCATCAATCCGAGCATCGATCCCGCCACGGGAATGGGCCGGGTGACGGTGTCGCTGCCCAATCCGGGCGGCCGCCTCCTGTCGGGGCTATTTGCCAATGTGGCGCTGGAAACTGGACGCCTGTCGGACCGCCTCGTGGTGCCGGCCAATGCCTTGCTGGTGCGCCAGGGCCGTGACCTGGTCTTTACGGTGCAGGGAGGGCGTGCATACTGGACGTACGTGACAACGGGCGCACGCTCCGGCGACGAGGTCGAGATTGTGGAGGGCCTGGCGGCCGGTGATACGGTCGCGGTTGCCGGGCAGTTTGCGCTGTCCCACGATGCTCCGGTTGATATCGTACTTGTGCACGACATTCAGTAAGGGCGGCGACCTGACCTGGTGCGCCGAAATAGCGACGTGGCCTCCATTCCAGTCATCTTGCCGTAAGGCATGAAGTCTCTCGTCACGGCCTGCCTGCGACGTCCGGTTACTGTAGCCGCCGTCTACATCCTTCTCTCGGTCCTAGCAATCGTGGCCTACGTGCGGCTGCCCGTAGCGCTACTGCCCGATTTGCGCTATCCCGGACTCGTAGTGTGGACCTCGTATCCGGACGTGCCTCCCGAGCGAGTAGAGCGCGCGGTTACGGAGCGGATAGAGCAGGCGGTGGCAGGCACAGCCGGTCTTGTGCGGGTCACGTCGCGCACGATCCTGGGCGGCAGTCTCGTGCGGCTGGATTTTGGCTGGAACACCAATCTCGACTTCGCGCTGCTTGACGTTCGCGAGCAGCTGGACGGATTGGGTGACGCGTTACCGAGAACTGCCGACCGGCCGATCGTGCTGCACCTGGATCCGGGCGAGCGTCCCATCATGCTCGTGGCGCTGCAGGGCGCGGAGGCGGCAGCGGAAGATGCCCAGGACCTGGTCCTGCTCAAGCAGGCCGGCCGCGAAATCATCGCCAGGCGCCTCGAGCAGCTACGGGATGTGGCACGCGTGCAGGTTACGGGGGGCTATGAGCGGCGCATAGAAATCCTGGTCCAACCGGCACAACTGGCAACCTACAATATTGGTCTGGACCAGATCGCGAGTGCGCTACAGGCAGCCAACCTGGCACTCCCCGGTGGTGTCATCCGCCGGGGCCCGTTTCGCTATGCCGTAGAAGTAAGCGGCGAGTTTCGCGGCGTGGACGACATTGCGAAGACGGTGATCTCAAGGGCACGCTCGGTGCCGGTGCGTTTGCACGATGTGGCAGAGGTGCGCGAAGGGGTGGAGGACCGCCGCGGGATGGTGCGGCTGGATGGCGCCGAGACGCTGCTGCTTTTGGTGGAGCGTAAGCCGGATGCCAACGTGGTGCGCGCCGCGGACGAAGTCAGGCGCGTGCTGGACGATCTCGAAGAAGAGCTGCCTGGGGTAGACATGAGCGTGGTCGTGGACGAGAGCGTCTTCATCGAGGAGGCCATTGGAGGCGTGACCCAGGCCGTGATGCTGGGTGCCATATTGGCCATACTGGTGCTGTTTGCCTTTCTGCGACGGTTTCAGGCGCTTCTGGCTGCGGCCGTGGCCGTGCCCCTGTCCCTGGGCGTAACGCTTGTCCTGTTTGAGCCGTTCGGCGTGACGTTCAACCTGATTTCGCTCAGTGGCATGGCGCTCGGCGTGGGCATGCTCGTTGACAACGCGATCGTGGTCGTGGAGAACATTGCGCGCCTGCGGGAGAAGGGTCTTTCCACGTTCGAGGCCGCGCGAACGGGCACGGCCGAGGTCGCGGGCGCCATCACGGCAAGTACGCTGACAACCATCGCGGTCTTCCTTCCGATTACGCTCGTGGAAGGCCTGGCCGGCCGCCTGTTTCGAGACCAGTCGCTGGCGGTCGTGTGCTCGCTATTGGCCTCGCTGCTGGTTGCGCTCACGGTCGTGCCCCTTATTGCCTCGAGAGAGCGCGCCGGGCAGGAAGGACCGGCTTCGGCGCTGCCGGCGGTCTCACGGCTTCTTGCCCTGTACGAAAAGGCGCTGGCCTGGAGCCTGAGCCACCGGGGATGGGTGGTGATGGCCTGCGCGGTTGTGCTGGCCGGCACGGGTTTTCTTGCTTGGCACCATCCGCGGGAGGTGATTCCCAAGACGGACCAGGGCCGCGTGGAAGTGCATGTCGGCCTGCCTACCGATGTCGACCTGCCTCTCATGAGTGCGAGAACCAACATGCTGGAGCGTCGGCTGCGGGCGGAAGGCTATGCGCACAGCATACTATCGGACCTCGGTGAACGGGACGAAGCCTGGCTTGACGTGGACCCGCGACCGCCGTATGAAGGGACGGTGATCGCGCTATTGGCCCCGAACCAGGACGTGGACGACATCATCGGAGCAGTCGAATCCCTGGAATTGGCACCGGACATGGAAGTGCAGGCGCAGCGCGTGGAGACGCAGCTTGAGTCCCTTCTGGTATCCGATGAGGCAGACCTTCTCATTGATCTGGTGGCGGAGGAGCGCCGCATCGCGGAAGCGGCAGCGGACCAGGTCATCTCGGATCTCGGCAGAAAGCCCGCCCTGGTCAACGTGCGGCGGGCAGATGCGGCATTCGTTTCTGCTTACGTCATAGAATTCCGCCGGGACGAAATGAATCGGCACGGCGTAAGTCCGAGCATCGTCACGTCCTATCTGGAGGCTGGAGCCAGGGGCCGCCGGGCCACGGAGCTTCGAACCATCAACGAGGAAGTACCCGTCGTGCTACGGACCCGGCACGTGGATTCGCTGGAGCGGCTCCTTGCCGAGCGCATCCCGACCGCCAGTGGCCTGATGCCTCTTGGTGCGTTTGTCAGTGTATCGAACGCGAACCTGCCTGCGGCACTCATCAGAACGGACCAGGCGTCCGTGGTGCGGCTAACATCGGATGTGGCTCCGGGCTCGGACCTCGCTGCCGCCGGGAGTGCCGTCCAATCCGTCTTTGCATCCTCCTTGCCCGCAGGCGTGCGGGGCCGACTGGGCGGCGCCACCGATGCCTTCCGTACCAGCCTTACGGCGGTAGGCTGGAGCCTGCTGCTGAGCCTGCTGCTGGTGTATCTGATCCTGGCTGCCCAGTTCGAGAGCCTGTTTCAGCCCCTTGTGGTGCTCGCGGCGGTGCCGCTGGCGATCGGAGGCGTAGCCCTGGTGCTGTTCATTACCGGGCAGACGGTCAATCTGATGAGCCTGATGGGCTGCGTGGTGCTCGTTGGCATTGTGGTCAATGATGCCATCATTAAGATGGACTTTATTAACCAGCGACGCGCAGCTGGAATGGAGCTGCGCAGGGCCATCATGGAGGCCGGACGCGATCGGGTTCGCCCCATACTCATGACGACCATCACGACGGTCCTCGGACTGCTCCCCCTAGCGCTGGGCTTCGGCCAGGGTGCTGAGCTGCGTGCGCCGCTGGCAATTGCCATTATCGGCGGGTTGACTTCTGCGACGGTCCTGACGCTCTTTATTGTGCCGGTACTATATAGCGTGGCCGCGAGGATGAAGTGAAAGAGCCGAAAAAGAACATGAGCGGCGCGGCGCAATTCGATCTGTCAGAATCTGCCGCCGGATGGCCCGGATCCCTGAACACACGAGGCAAGCAGGTAGGCGACCGATGAATACGTCCAGAAGCTTGCTGTTCATGTTGCTTCTTGCGCTTTTGGCGCATGCTGCGCAGGCCCAGGAAACCTGGGGTTTGGACAATGCACCCTATTCCCGTCTTCGGCAGGAGCACGGGGTCGCGGCAGATGCCATGTGGCTGGAAAACATGCAGCTGGGTGCGCTTACCCTGGGCAGCTGCGCCGCCGCGTTCGTATCGGCCACGGGGCTGGCGGCCACCAGCCTGGGCTGCATGCGCAGCTTCCAGGAGGGCCTCTCCGACAGTGCATTCGTTGCGCGCACGCGCGATGAGGAGCATGTGCTGCCGGGTGCGGAGGCTTTCCAGCTGGTCGGGATTCACGACGAGTCCGCATACCTCGGCAGGGAGGCAGCGCAGGACACGGTCGTGGAGTACGTCAGTACCGGATTTCGCAGTCGGGCCTATGTCTACCGCCGATTCAGGGATATTCGCCTGGTGTTTGCTCCAGAGCCTAGCGTGGCCTTCTTCGGGTCTGCCGGAACGTATCCGGGCTTCGGATTGGATGTCGCGCTATTTCGGGTATATGATGCAGGCGGCGAACCGATTGAGTCGGAGACTTTCTTTGGCTGGACCAATCGACGCGCGGGCGCGGAGGAGTCCGTTTTCGTAATGGGATCGCCGCTCGCCGTGTCCGATGGCAGGGTGGCAGGCTTTCCCTACAACGGGACGATTGCTCCTCCCTACACCACGTACTATGGCCTCTTCGACCTGCACCATTCCCATAGGGCGGATTCCCTCTGGGCACTACCGCGCGCATGGACGGCGAACCGCGACTCGCTTGACCTGTCTGTTTCCGTCAACTTTGCGACCACGGCTGCGTGCTCCTACCCAGGCGCAGCCGTCCTGAACAAGGATCTTGAGGTACTGGGCATTGCCATCGGAGAACGCGACGCTCCGCCGTCGGAAGATGGCGGGCAGCCTTCCCGGTGCCTTGGCGTATCTGCCGCAGGCGTGGTGGAGGCCCTGCGGTCCGTTTACGATGCCGGGGACCTTCTCGCGGAGCTGGAGAAGCAGGCGCTGCCCGAGTTCTAGGGTAGAGCTCTTGTCGGCCCTTGCAGGGACTCGATGGCCGGCGGTGCACGCTCCGCATCAGGAAGGGCCGTGATGCGCTGGTGACACCAGGCGTCGTCAGCGGGAGAATTCGCCTCCCCGGCTGGCCGGCCGCCAGTTCGATCCTGCCAGATTCTACGGCACCGACCGACTGCGGCGTGCCCGTGAAGATGGTAGATGAAAAGGCCCAAAACGAGACGGGAGCCTGCCTGCGGCGCGGCGACTATGCCTCGGCACACGAGTTGTTTGAGTGGAGTGTGGTCTCGCGGCGACCCCGGCGCACGTTGCACCTTGCACTGCATATTTTGTGTTGCAAGGCCGTGCTCCATACCTGAGCACCCTGGAGCTTCATTGCATCAATGCGGGGTACCATGAGGTCCATGCGAATGCCGCTGTTTTGGGTGCCGCTGATTTTGCTGGCATCACGGGCCCAAGGCCAGGGTCAGCACCGTGCGTCCGTCAATGGCTGGCCTGCGAATGCAGCGGATGTAGCTGCTGACAGCATCCCGGCGGATACGCGGAGGGCAGGGCAGGTCGCTCGTTCTACTCCCCGGCACGACTCTGCGGCCCTGCGCTTGCTTGGCCTGAAAGGCGCGGCCCGCCCGTTTGATTTCGCTCCCCGGATGCCGGCACCCGCAGCGGATACCGTGACAGTAGCGAAGCAAGCGGAAGGCCGCATCGCCGTGGGCTACGGCACGCAGCAAGCGGCAATGCTAACAGGATCGGTAGCTTCCGTCGACATGGCCGCTATCAGGCGGTCGACCTCCCCGACCCTTGAAGGTGCCCTGCAGGGAGCTGCGGCCGGCGTGGCCGTGACCTCAAGCGGTGCGCCCGGCGAGACCCCCGAAGTCCGCATCCGCGGCATTGCCTCCTTTGGCAATAACGACCCGCTCTACGTCATCGATGGCGTACCTGTAGACAATATCCTCGATTTCAACGTCCGGGATTTCGCGTCGGTACAGGTGCTGAAGGACGGCGCGGCCTCGGCCATCTACGGAACGCGTGCGTCACGCGGTGTCGTCCTGATCACCACGAGGCGCGGCGAGCGGGCAGGAGGACTGCGCGTGGACTACGAGGGATCGGCGGGGGTGGCCAACATCCACCAGCGTTGGGAGGTACTGGGCCGAGAAGACTACCAGGACCTCGTAAATGAGATGCTGGAGAGAGCGGGCACGGACCTTCTGCCGGCCAATGATCCGACTTCAGCCGCCTACATAAGCGACGTGGACACCGATTGGCAGAGCGAGGCGCTCGAGCCGGGCATGATGATGCGGCACGACCTTGCCATTGCCGGCGGCAGCGATGCCAGCCGTTACAGCTTCACTGCGGGATACCTGGGCCAGGAAGGTCACATGAAGGGTCCGGGGCCATACTATGGCCGGTACTCGGTCCGCGTCAATTCCGATCACGCGATGGGCCGGCTCTCTTTCGGTGAATCCGCCTACTTCGCCAATTCACACACCATCCGGCAGGAATCGCTGCATGAGATCTCGCTAATCAACAACATGCTCAAGGCCATTCCAACCGTGCCGGTTTACGATGAAAGCAGGCTGGGCGGATACGGCGGCCCGGATCCCAGGATAGACCGTGCGATTACGCTCAATGTTGTCGGTGTCAACAACATCGTGCAGAGCCAGGACAACGCGAATCGGTTCCTTGGCAACCTCTGGGGAAGATTCGACCTTCTGGAAGGCTTGAGCTACAAGCTCAATTTCGGGTTCGACATGCGCCAGAGCGAGGATTTCCTGTTCGTACCCCAGTTCGACATGGGCTACTTCTTCATAGAGTTCATCGGGCGGCTGACCCAGCTTGAGCGTCGACGGGAAACCACGCTCCTGGAGCATACGCTGCGATATGCGCGCTCCTTCCGGGGACATGAACTCGAAATGCTCACTGGTAGCACGCAGCAAGAGACCGGCTACGAGCATGTTGGAGGCTACGCCGAGGGCTATGCTACCAGTGACTACAGGACGCTGGAGGCTGCGACAGAGCGTTTTTCGCCGCTGCACTACAGGTCGAGCAATACCCTGCGCTCGCTCCTGGCACGCGTTTTCTATGCCTACCATGGGCGAATCCTGCTAACGGCCAGCGTGCGCCGCGACGGCTCCTCCCGCTTCAGCCCGAAACATCGGCACGGCGTCTTTCCGTCTGTCTCTCTGGGATATCGCCTCGCCGATGCGTCGCTCCTGAACCTAGCCTTTGTTGACGCCATCAAGGTCCGCGGCAGCTACGGCATAACGGGCAACCACGATGTCGGGGACTATACCGCATCGGCGCTGGTAAACACTTTCGCGCATTACAATTTTGCCGACCGGCTTGCGCCCGGAGCCACGCAGGTCACGCTGGCCAACGAAGACCTCAGATGGGAGAGGACAGCACATTGGGACGTGGGCCTTGATGCGGCGCTGCTGGATTCGAGGGTGCTCGTGACAGCGGACTACTACCGGAAGAAGAGCACGGACATCCTTCTTTCCATTCCCGTTCCGGAGACAACCGGATCCGTTTTGGATCCGGCCGTCAACGCGGGCTCCGTGCTTAATTCGGGGCTCGAGTTTTCGCTTGCCTACCGCAATAAAGAGTCCGCGGCACTTGGCTACAACATCGCGGCCAATCTAACCACGTGGAACAACGAGGTCCTGTCGCTTGGCGAGCGGCAGGCCATTCTGGGGCCGGCGAGCAAGACCTGTGCAAGGGGTGCTGCGGGATGCGCCGGGGGCGGCGAAATCGGGCAGATTTACGGCTGGGTAACCGACGGTCTCTTCCAGGCGCAACACGAGGTCAATTCGCACGCGTTTCAGAGAGCCGGTACGGCTCCCGGCGACATTCGGTTCAAGGACCTGACCGGAGACGGGTTCATAAAGCAGGATGACAGGACATTCCTGGGAAGTGCCATCCCGGATTTCTACTATGGATTCTCGGCCGAAATGCGGTACCGGCAGCTGGACCTGTCCGTATTCATGCAGGGCACGTACGGCAACAGGGTTTTTCACCTGCAAAGGTCCATCCTGGAGAATATGGGCAGATTCAACAACCACTCGACCGCGGTGCTGGACCGCTGGTCTCCGGACAATACCGATACCGACATGCCCCGGGCCTTTTTTCGGGACCCGAATGGCAACAGCCGCATCTCCGACCGGTTCGTGGAAGACGGTTCCTATCTGCGGATCCAGGATGTTACGGTCGGCTTTACGCTGCCACCGCGGCTGAGCAGCAGAATCGGGGCATTGAGCGCGCGCCTGTACGTTAGCGGCCACAATGTACTGACGCTGACCCGCTACAGCGGACTTGATCCCGATTTGGGCGATGACGGGGACGAAGTGGACAACGATGCGCTGTTCAGCCGCGGATACGACAGCGGCGCCTGGCCCCATCCGCGCATATTCCGGGCCGGCGTGCAGTTGCGGTTCTAGCGGGGCGTCCACAGCCGATGTTTCAAAGCTCCAATGAGGCTATGACCCCGCGTGGATCCACCGTGCTGCTCGCGGCGCTGGCCATTGCACTGGCCGGATGCGACGAGGACTTCCTCGTGCGAAGCAATCCTAATGAACTGACAACCGGGACGTTCTGGAACACGGCGGACGATGCACGAAGGGCCACCAATGCGGCCTACGAGAGCATGACCTACGAGGGCATGTACATGCGCATGATGCATGTGCTGCAGGACTTTCGAGGAGACGATACCGCCGGCACCAGCCCGTGGGCCGCATTCCAGTTTGCCGGAGAGTTCAGATTGCGGACGACGGAGGCAAGCCCTGCCTGGGCCTGGCGGGATGCCTACCAGGGTGTCTACCGCACCAATCAGGTGCTGCACTACGTGCCAGCCATTGACATGGACGCTGCCTTGAAGGAAAGGCTGCTGGCAGAGGCCCGCTTTCTGCGCGCATTCTACTATTTCCACCTGGTCAAGATGTTCAATAACGTCCCCCTCGTTCTAGCGCCGGCAGTCTCGGATGGGGACTATTTTCAGCCCCAGGCGCCGCCGGCGGATGTGTGGAGCCAGATCGGCGCAGACCTGCGGCTGGCTCAGGCCGCCCTGCCGCGCAGCTACAGCGAGGACATCGGCAGGGCTACCTGGGGGGCAGCAACAGCCTATCTGGGCGTAGCCCACCTGTTCAACCGGCGCTGGCAGGATGCCGACGCGGAGTTCAGGAAGGTCATCGATTCCGGCCTCTATAGCCTGGTGTCGGACCCGCGCCACAACGGATCCCCGGAATATGAAAACAATGAGGAGTCCGTTTTCGAGATTCAGTTTTCGCGGGAGGTCGGTGGCTTGCACAGCGGCGGAGCGGGTGTCCCTGGGCCCGACTGGAGCGAGACGCATGCCCGATCCGATGCCTACGCTCCGGCGGGGTTCGGCAGATCGGATGCCGTGCCGACCCGAGGGCTGTATGAGGCCTTCAAGGCGGAGCCCACGGCAGACGGGCGCGACGATCCGCGCCTTTACGCCACGATGTTCTATCACAGGCCGGGCATGACCGTGTACGGGGTGCCGTTCGAGCAAGCCTACGCCTCGGACCTGAGCCAGGTGTTCTGGCGCAAGTACGAAAGCGACATCGCGGGCGGTCACGAGCATGATGCGCGAAGTGGCATCAACATCCGTGTCATGCGCTATGCGGATATTCTGCTCATGTACGCGGAGACCCGCAACGAACTGGGGGACCAGGCCGCGGCCGCCCGCTATGTCCAGATGGTTCGGAACAGGGCCGGGCTACCGGACAGGGAAGCGGAGTTCGCGTCCCTTTCCCAAGGCGCAATGCGGGATCGCATTGCTGCGGAGCGTTATCTGGAGCTGGCTGGCGAAGGGAAGCGCTTTGACGACATCAGGCGGTGGGGCTGGCTTGAAGATCCGGCAAGGCTGGCCGAACTTACCGCGAGCGACCCGGAGTTTGCGGCGTATATCCCCGGTAGGGAATGGCTCCCCATTCCCCAGGCAGAGCTCGACACCAATCCGCTGCTTAAGCAGAATCCGTCTTACTAAAGAGAAGAAATGTCCTGACCTGGCGTCGGGCTTTAGGAATTTGACCGGGCATGCCTTATGCGTAGCCCGGTCGCAGCACGGCATGACTGGGAGGCCATCAGTTCACCCCGACGCAATTGGAGATTCTCTGCCGGGGAAGCCGGTGCCTGGTGGACGGTGCCCGTTGAATGGTCAGACGGGTAGGTGCCCCAGGTGAGGAAGCAAGGCTGCACTAGAGGCGAGATGCAGCAAGACGGTGCCGTTCCAGTACAGTGACTGCCAGCGCTGCCTTGTCGCAGGAGCGGAACACTGCGTTCCATCTGTCTTCACGCGTGCCTGCGATATGCCACCCGGGATTACCTGACCAACAGCTCGGTACGAAAGCGATTCGGAATAGAGCCTTGCAATCGCACGCAAGCACCACGATTAATCGCGGAAGCGATCCGAGTCGCGTGTACTGCACCTGACGATCCCCAAGCAGCTCCGGTATTAAAGCGGTGAGTGCCAATGTGGGCCAAGGGCTAACGTGGATTTACTTGACGAGATCGTATCTCAAGCAAAAGGCTTTCATTCCTGGGAACGCGTAAGAGCAATATTATCAGTATGTTATAGGCATGGCATTTGCTTGACGGGTACTTGACGACCAACCATTTCTGACTATGCACCTCCAGCCGTGCCGCCAAAGGCCAGACTGAATGGGGACATTCAACACTGGACATGGCGACAATAGCGTGTGACCGGACCTGAAGTAGGATTGGGCGAAAGCGCATTGATCCCGCACAGCGTGGAGTGCGAGACACATGGAGCAGGCATTAGCTGGACGCCGGGAAAAGAGCCCGACGTCATGGAGCAGTGACTACACCCGGATGCATCCGCTGCGACAGCACTTCAGCGTACCCCGGTTGCGGGGGGCGCGATACTGGAGGAATGCGCGGACAGCCGCATTCTGCACTTCGCGTCCAGATGAGGTGCGCAGCTAGCCATGCACGTTGTGGCCAGGCCCGGTTTGTGATGCAAGCCGGGCGTTGGCGCCACTATGGCGCTCAAGTGCCGGTACCGGTTTGCGCGGGAGTGCGGCTGTTCGGGGAGTGCCTTGCATCTGTCCCTCTTGGAATGCCTCGGAGCCCGGATTGGGACAAATGCAAGTGGCGCCTTCTCTCGCTTATCCTTGCATAATCCTGAAAACGAGCAAACCCGCAAGATACGCGTCCGCCTGAGGCGTGTCCCTGACAGAGCGCCAACTGCCAAAGGCCGCCCGCGTCACCCTAATGATTTCGATAACGTCACCACGAGAGAAGCGCTGCGCCAGATTATAGTCTGCGTCGTGGCGTGCGTCCTGAAGGTCGCAGAAGGTTCCTGCGACGAATCGAAGCTCTGTCTGCACACGTGCAGATTTGTCAGTTTGGAGCCTTGGAGGTATGGTGCCACTGGCAAAGCTCGACGAGACCTTCTTCATGGTGGCGTGATGAAACGCACGGGCCACGCGTGGACGAAGCGGCTTCAGCTGTCCTCTGGGCAGAAACCGTCTGGTCGCTTCGTCGATCAGCAAGTGAAAGAGTGCATAGTAGGCGGCAGACACTGCGCGCCGGAGGCTGGCTTGTCTGGGCTTTTTGGGCTCCTTCGTGGCCAGGTGATCAGCCTGGTCCAATAGATCCCCGTGAAGACTCATTCGAACACGTGCCGGTCCGAGGCATACGGGAATCGGACGTACACCCAGATTTCTTCAGACCCCACTATTTTGCGCACTGTATCACGGATCAAGCTTCGCAGCCGATGTAGTATGCTGAATTCAATTTCATGTTCGTCCCGGAATGCCCAGACCCAAACCGCGGGATCATCCGTGGAGTCAAGCCCGGTTTCAATCAGCCACGAACTGACGGGCGTGGGGAGATCTGTCAATTGCTCCAATCCACTATAGATTGCTGCTTCGTCCAATGGTCTCATGGCTCGACACCCGGCGCGGTAAATTGCGAACACGATTCTTGCAAGCACGGTTCCTGGATTGCAGCCGTTATAGGTGGCGGCGGTGATGTCCCTCGGGGATGCGTGTTCCCGCCGCGCACTGCGCGAGAAGTACTTGGCATGGCGGCCCTTGAAATGCAGCAGACTGGGTACGTGGCGGCTCCCGCAATGGCGCTCCAGCGCTGTCAGGTTTAGGCCATCGAGGCAATTTGGGAAGTCGGTCTCAGAGAGCCGGGCGAACTGGCCAGGTACAGGGCGCGCAAAATGCGGAGGCGGGTGGAACATGGCCCGGATCCGTCATGGCGAGCGTGGATTCGCGCGGCAATCTGCTATTCATTGCCCGCTTGTGGAAGCGGCACCGGGAAGCCACATCGCGGCGATCAAGACATGCACCAGGGGTTTGGGCCCTGGAGGATTCTGTCCGTCAAGGAGTTGACAAAAAGTGGGCCGCTTCGTTAAGGCGTGGTACTTTGATAGGATGGCGCCACCGGGCAACGGTCATCATGCGGAAGGTGCTCTGTGTGCGGGCGAGCGCGCCTTGGAATGTCTGCCTGCTTGCGGGTGCAGACGATCGGTCCGCACCTTGCACCGGAGCGTATATTCACCTGGAAAGCCGGTTTTGCGGGCCTCCGTGCAGAGACCGTAGTTGAGTATCTTGTGAGCGATTCTCTGAGTTCGACTTGTGCACGCGGCATCCACCGCTGGCAACAGCATACTCAGCACCTGCAACCTAATGACAGATACGGCTCGACCAGGCCTCGGGGCGCAAATGAATGCGCGCGCGTTTTCTCGCCGGCTCCGCACCGGGAGTGCGGAAATGCCATCACAAACAATCGCTTCCACTGACCGTGACTGAATCCATGGAGGATAGTGCCTCGCCGACCCAGGGCCTGGCGCCCCAGCCCGTTCTGCAGCCTGGCTCCAAGGTGCCCACGCTGGGCGTTATTGTAGCCAACCGGGGATTCTTTCCGGACCATCTTTGCGTTTCCGGCCGGGAGACCGTCCTTGGAGTACTGGAAAGACTGGGAATCCAGGCCGTGATACTGCCTGCCGACGCTACGCGCCACGGCTCTGTCGAAAGCCTCGAAGAAGCCCGGTTGTGTGCCGACCTCTTTCGGCGCCGCCGCGACGAGATTGAGGGCATACTGGTTACACTGCCCAATTTCGGGGACGAGCGGGCGGTAGCGAACACGCTGCGCTGGGCGGACCTCGACGTACCGGTACTGGTGCACGCATTTCAGGATGCGCCAGGTGCCATGTCGATTGTCCACCGCCGCGACAGCTTCTGCGGCAAGATGTCGGTATGCAACAACCTTCATCAGTACGGGATCAGGTTCTCGCTTACCAGCGGGCACACGATGGATCCGGAGAGCGACGGATTTGCCCGCGACCTTCGCCGGTTCATCGCCACCTGCCGCGTCGTTCACTCCCTGCGCGGGGTGCGGCTGGGCCAAATCGGGGCGCGGCCCGCGGCATTCAATACCGTGCGCTACAGCGAAAAGCTGTTGGAGAGGGCCGGCATTACCGTCGAAACCCTTGACCTGTCCGAGCTTCTGGGATGGATCAAGCGAATGGCCGACGACGAGCCTGCGGTCTCGCGCAAGCTCGACGACATCCGCGGCTACACGCGCGTAGAGGGCATTCCACCACAGAGCCTGATGAAGATGGCCAAGCTGGGCGTTGCCATAGACCGGTTCATGACCGATCAGGGACTGGCGGCCACGGCCATACAGTGCTGGACCGCGCTGGAAGAGTTCTACGGCGTGGTGCCTTGTACGTGCATGAGCATGATGAGCAACAGCCTCATGGCGAGCGCCTGCGAGGCAGATATCGCGGGAACGCTCAGCATGTACGTTCTGCAGCAGGCCTCGGGAGTACCGTCTGCGCTTCTGGACTGGAACAACAACTACGGTGATGATCCCGACAAGGGGGTGGCATTCCACTGCTCCAACCTGCCGAAGGATTTCTTTACCGCGCAGCGCATGGACTTCCAGGAGATACTGGCCGGAACGGTGGGCCAGGATAACTCCTACGGCACCATCGTGGGACGCATCGCTCCCGGACCCTTTACCTTTGCGCGCATCTCGACGGACGACTACCGGGGGTGCCTCCGCGCCTACGTAGGGGAAGGCCGCTTTACGGACGATACCCTGATGACGTTCGGCGGTTATGGCGTCTTCGAGGTGCCCCGGATGCAGAGTCTGCTGGCTCACATTTGTGAGCAGGGCTATGAGCACCACGTGGCTGCCACGCGCGCAACCGTGGCGGCCGCGGTGACGGAAGCCCTGGACAAATACCTTGACTGGGAGGTTTACTGCCACCGGTAACGGAGGCACGCACCGCGGAGCAGCTCATGGCATTTTCGATAGGCATCGATTTCGGGACCAACTCGGTGCGAGCGCTCGTGGCGGCGACGGACACGGGCAAAGAGCTGGGCACGGGCGTCTTCGCATACCCGTCCGGGAAGTCCGGCATCCTGTTGGAGGCGCGGGATCCGGACCTGGCCCGGCAGAATCCCGCTGACTATCTGCAGGGTCTGGTCGAGAGCGTTCGCGGAGCGCTGCAGCAAGCGTCTGCGCACGACGGCTTTGATCCCGAGCATGTAGTGGGTATCGGAGTAGACACGACGGGCTCCACTCCCATGCCGGTGGATGCCCGCGGCCAGCCCCTTGCCTTCGATGAGCGATTTCGGAGCAATCTGGACGCGCACGTGTGGTTGTGGAAAGACCACACGGCGCATGCGGAGGCAGCCGAGATCACGCGTGCGGCGCGCAAATTGCGGCCGGAGTACCTGGCCAAGTGCGGCGGCACCTATTCTTCCGAGTGGTTCTGGTCCAAGCTGCTGCATTGCCGCCGCGCCTCGCCTGACGTGTTTGATGCCGCGCATACGTGGGTCGAACATGCCGACTGGATACCTGCCTTGCTGACCGGCAGCGAGCATCCGGCCCACATCCGCCGCGGCATTTGCGCAGCGGGACACAAGGGCATGTTCGGTGCGGCGTGGGGCGGGTATCCGGACAAGGAATTCCTCTCGGCGCTGGACAGCGGCCTGGCACGGGTGCGGGACACGCTTCCGGACATTGCGTGCAACCTGTCCGAACCGGCAGGGCGGCTGACGACCAATTGGGCCAGCCGCCTTGGTCTGCCTGCCGGCATTCCGGTCGCTACCGGTGCACTGGATGCCCATCTGGGCGCGGTAGGCTCCGGCATAGGTCCGGGGGTCCTGGTGAAGATCATGGGCACATCCACATGCGATCTTGTGGTCGCGCCGCTGGATCAGCAGGCGGAGGACATACCCGGACTTTGCGGCATCGTGCCGGAATCGGTATTGCCCGGGCATTTTGGGATGGAAGCCGGGCAGTCGGCCGTTGGCGACATCTTCAATTGGCTTGTTGAGGAGGTGGGGCCGAAGGGACTTGATCACGATGCGCTCTCGGAACAGGCGGAAGCCCTGAAGCCCGGCGAAAGCGGCCTTCTGGCCCTGGACTGGCACAATGGCAACCGAACGGTGCTCGTGGACCAGCGCCTTACGGGTCTGATACTGGGACTGACATTGCACTCGAGTCCGGCGGAAATATACCGGGCCATGGTGGAGGCCACGGCCTTTGGCGCGCGTGTCATACTGGAGCGTTTTGAAGCCTACAGCGTCAGCATAGGACAGATCGTGGCTTGCGGCGGCATCTCGGCCAAGAACCGCCTGGTAATGCAGATCTATGCGGACGTGCTCAAGCGGCCCCTCATGATTTCCCGAAGCAGCCAGACCCCGGCACTCGGAGCGGCCATGGCCGGCGCGGTCGTCGCCGGAAAAGGGGCGGGGGGACACGACACGTTTGGGGAGGCCGCACGGGCCATGACGGGTGTTCGCGGCAGCGCGTTCAAGCCCGCGACCGAACACGCGAGTGTTTACGACCGGCTGTATGAGCTCTACCGCAGGCTGCACGACGCGTTCGGGACGGCGCAGGACGCAGGCAGCCTGTACGATGTGATGAAGACGCTGCTCGAGATTCGTGACGAGGCGCGACGCTGATGGCGTTTCGAGCGCTAAGGGAGGTGGTTTGGAAGGCAAACCTCGACCTCGTGGGGGCTGGCCTGGTGCACCTGACCTGGGGCAACGTCAGCGGCGCGGATCGGGAGGCTTCGGTAATGGCGATCAAGCCCAGCGGCGTGGACTACGCGGTCCTTAGCGCCGAGGACATGGTCCTGGTTTCGCTTGAGAGCGGGGAAGTGCTGGAAGGCAGCCATCGCCCGTCCTCGGATACTCCCACGCACCTGTACCTTTACCGGCACTTCGAGCATATAGGCGGCGTCGCCCACAGCCATTCAGAGCATGCCGTCAGCTGGGCGCAGGCGGAGCGCGCACTGCCTTGCCTGGGGACCACGCACGCCGATCACTTTCGTGGATCCGTTCCCGTAACCCGGCGCATGAAGGAAGACGAAATCCGCGGTTCCTACGAGTTGAATACGGGTAGGGTCATTGTCGAGCGCTTTCGCGCAGGTGGCATCAGCCCGACGGACGTGCCCGCCGTGCTGGTGGCGCGGCACGGTCCGTTTACCTGGGGCGAATCAGCCCGGGAAGCCGCCCGGAATGCGATTGCGCTGGAGTCTGTGGCCCGCATGGCATTGCTAACCAGTGCCATCGACCCGGAGGTGCGCCCCATGGACCCGCTGCTTCAGGACAAGCACTTCTCGCGCAAACACGGCACAGAGGCGTACTACGGCCAGGGCTAGCCGGGACGTGCGGCCAAGCCATGAATAGCGCCTGGCCCGGCCCTTGCGGATCCTGACGGATTGGGCCATGCGCCCCGTAGTCGGCCGGAAGGCCGGCTACGGGCTCCAGGCCATGTCCGCATCCAGAGGATAAATCGGCCGCCTGATATGTTCGTAGGGCAGGTTTTCCACTACCTGATAGGCAAAGCCGGGTGTGAGGGCCATGATGGTGCGCGGCGCTATGTCCCTCAGGCCCTGAAACAGGTATCCCAGCTTGACTACCACAATCTTGTGCGCCAGCGGGTCAATCTCTACTTCCTCGAAATCCTCGGGTGAGGTGAAGGAGCGACGCCGGTTGAGCAGCACCAGCAAAACGCCGCCAAGGTCCACCACGGCCGGGCGTATTTCGAGCCTGCCCGGTGCCGCTTCCGTCTCCTCGGACGGTGTCACGTGGCGTACGGTGCCGGTGATACGAAGCGGCGAGCCAAAGACCGTGTCGAGTTTGCCGCCAATGGTCAGATCTACACGGGCACCGACGCCGGCTTGCTCGCAGGCGGCTACGGCTTCCGGATCCACAATGCCGGCCACGACGGCGTCCTCCGCGCCGCGAGCCAGGAGTCGCTCCAGCACCAGCGTACCATCGCCGGCGGCGCCGGCCGTAGTGTTGTCACCCGAGTCGGTTATGAATACGGTCGATTCCGGCGCGCTCAGCGCCGTTTCGATGGCTGCGTCGAGGTAGTCGGTCGGCACATCGAACTTCAGCTCATTGCGGCGTTGCCAGAGCTCCGCGGCCAGCCGCCGCGCTTCGGACTCGGCGCGTTCGCGGTGCTGTTCATCTTCCGCCACGACCTGCACGCTCATGCCGGCGCGTGGTACGTCGGTCCACGGCATACCTACGAAAATGGACGCGTCAAGCAGTCCGTCCTCGCCTTCGATCACGGGCAATTGCGCGTAGAGCGATGCCAGCGGCTCGACGGAAGTGATGCCCTTCTCGCCGGGAATCAAGATGGGGACGTTGATGTGCGCAATGACGGGACGCCAACCTTCCCGAAGTGCCCCATGAAGTTGCCGTACGGCCCGCAGCCGGGTTTCCTCGCCGTCGACATGCGGGGCCGTGCGATAGGCCGTTAGCAGATCAAGCTCGGCGACGAAGTCACGAGACATGTTGCCATGAAGATCGAAGCTTGCGCCAATGAGCGTTTCCGGGCCCACTATCGCGCGAATGGCCCGGACAAGATCCGTCTGGGCATCGTCATACCCCTGAACATGCATTGCCCCGTGCATGTCGAGATATACTCCGTCAATCCGTCCGGCCTCGCGAGCACCGTCCAGAATCTCCTGCTTGAATCCTTCATAGGTTGCCCGGTCAACGACACCGAATGGCGATGCGCCCGCATGCACGGTTGGGAGTATCTCGACGCCTTGTCCTTCCAGGTAGGCGGCCCACGATGCGTCCTCCAGAGCGTCAATGCCTCGCCGAATGGTAAAGTCGTCCACCGTTGTCAGGATTGGTATGAAGGTGTTCGATTCGTGCCGAATCCCGCCCGTTAGGATGCGGAGCGGTCCGGCAGATTCCGGACGGCAACCGGCCACAAGAAGAAGCAGCGCAATGCCCGCGCAGGCGAGATGGCGATCAGCGATCAGCGTAAAGTCCATTGTTGCAGGCTAGGGAGAAAGGGTGGTCCGGGGCTCTGGCGCTCGGGATAGGTCGTGTACCGCTACAGAGAGCGGCTCCTTTAAATCAAAAGGCGTCGCATCTCTGCAATTGTGCCGCGTCTTACGCGGAAGGCAGGCAGGCTTTGTTGCCGGGATCCGCATCTGGTTGCTGAGTGTGCCGGTTATGCATACCTACCTCCTTTCGAACGTCCACCGTGCCAGCAGCTCCGTGTCCGGATCCGGGATAACGTCCGTCACTGGTTTGTCAGTGTTCGTACTGAACTCGGCGGGCGCATGACCATCAAGCTCCACGTGCATGCGTTCCCTGGTACCATCTTCAAAGACGAGGTCAAACGCGGGCGCAATCCGGAAAGTGTACGTAGGCTGCGTCTGCTCCAGGGAGATTGCGAGCTCACTTGAGGCACTGTCGAACTGCCAGGAGCCATCCAGGAACACAACGCCCCCCTGGTAAAGCCACTGCGTGAAGAACCATTCCAATTCCATGCCTGAAGCCTCTTCCATGTGGCGGCGGAAATCATTGGTCGAGGCGTTGCCGTCCTTGTAGGCGGCATAGTAGTTTCTTACTCCCTCGTTGTAGGCATCTACGCCCACGAGCGAGCGAAGCATGTGCAGCACCCAGGCGCCCTTCTGGTAGATCATAGAGCCGGAAACGCTATTCAGGTCGGGCAGGTGCTCCCGGATAATCCGGAAATCATAGTCGTCCTCGTAGTACGCAAAGACGCGGTCGCGGGCATTCTCCAGCCCCTCCACGAAGTCATCCCTGCCGTAGGCATAAAGGCGGAAGAGCAGCGTGTAGTAGGTCGCGAACCCTTCGCTGAGCCATAGGTCGTTCCATTCGTACTCGGTTACGGCATTGCCAAACCACTGGTGGGCGATTTCGTGGATGATCACATGTTGCCAGCGCCGGTCACGCGTGCCCGTTACCGAGCGGTCCCCATAGAAAATGGCGGTAGCGGCCTCCATGCCGCCACCTACCGAGTTGGACTGGATGTTGGCGAGCTTTTCGTAGGAGAATGGACCGATAAGGTCCGTGAAATAGGCTAGTGCCTGCTTGGTCGGGACAGCGAAATCGTAGAATCCGGCGTCGCGGTCCTGCTTGTATACCCATGTCTGTATGGACTTGCCATTGAAGGTGTCCACGTACTGAACGGCGAATTCGGCAACGCCGAGCACGTAGAGCCAGGTCGCAATCGGGACGCTGTTCCTCCAGTGCGTCAGACGCATCCCGCCTCCCAGGTCCGTCTCTTCCACGAGCAGGCCATTGGAGATGACCTGGTAGTGGTTAGGGGCGGTCACCATGAATTCGTTGGTGGCCTTGTCGTACGGATGATCGACTGTCGGCAACCAGTTCTTGGCGCGCGAGGACCAGTTGTCACTAAAGAATGACCGATCACCGTGCTTGGTGGGGGCAATCTGCAGGCCCGTGGCTGGAATGCCATGGTATTCGACCGTGAGCCGAACCAGCTCCTGAGCATTCGCTTCACGCCCCAGATCGATGAAAATCTGGTCGTCCTCGTGCCGAAAAGCCAAATCGCGGCCGCCCATGTGCACGCGGCCGACGACCATTCCCCTGTCATCCAGCGCGGTCGACTGTTTGACAAGGTCCAGCCTCAGGGTGGAGTGTCCGGGCGCCAGGAAGCGTACCTCCACGGTAGCCTGCCCCGCAATGGAGTCGGTGTCGTCGCTAAGCTGCAATGCGAAGGCGTAGTGCTGCACATCTACGTCCCAGTTCTTTGGATAGCCGTCTTGCACAGGTCCCGGCTCGGCGGGTTGGGCGCGGACCGGGAATGCGGGCACGGCCGCGCAAAGTAGCAAGGACAAGAGGCAGACAAAGTGGCGGGTGCTCATGGATTCGAAAGCATTGTGCTGGAAGCTGCAAGGCAAGCTACGGAGCGCCACTCCCTTTGGCAAACCCCTCAGCTTGCTCGCGGGCGCCTCGGGCAAAGGCTGCCGCCGCGAGTTCGTGGTTGCCTGCCCATCCCCAATTCCGTTAACCTGCGGAGCCGCCTCAAGGCCCGCGGCACGACTTCGCTTACGCCTGCTTCGTCCCGATCCGGGTACACTACCGCGTTCATGCCACGGACGGCACGGAATTGCCCGAGCCTGACCCCGGAGCCTGGCCAGATCGTCCGGCAAGGCTTCTGCCCGGGCACGCTCATGCGGCGCGCAGGCATGCTGCGGAGGCAGATTCCTGCGCCGCTGGGACGTAAATTCCGGGTTCAGCCGGTTAAGACAACCATGCAAGCCCTGCCGCACGCTCGATCATTATGACAGGATCTGGACCGAATCGGGTTATGCAGGGAGTCTGGACTCGGGCCGGGCACGCCCGGGTGGTCGTCTCAAAGTTGCCGCGGACTGCGCGTGCGAGACGCGTCCTGGTGGCCTCGATTCTGGCTCTTGCGGGCTGCACGGCGCCCAGGGAGGTGGCACTGGTCCTTGAGCGCCCTGCCGCGGTAGAGGAGGTCCGCCTTCCTTCGCAAGGTGCAGAGGCGGACTCCCTGACCATCAGCGTTCCGGACGTGGAGCTCGGCCGATTCGATGGCGGCAAGATGTGGACGTTCAGTGATCCGCCGTTCGATTACTTGGTGCAGGAATACGACGTGCAACTGGATACGTCCTGGTTTAAGCGCGCGAGACTTGGCGCGCTGCGGTTTTCGGATTTCTGCTCGGCATCGTTCGTCTCGCGGCGAGGACTTGTATTGACCAATCACCACTGTGCGCGAGAGAGCATCACGAAACTGAGCCGCGTAGGCGAAGATCTGTTCAACGATGGTTATTACGCCGACTCCGCGCACGCCGAACGCAGGGTGGGGGACCTGCACCTTGACCAGCTCGTCGAGATTCAGGACGTAACCGACAGGGTCCGGTCCGCTAGCCGCGTCGTTCGCGGAGACAACGAGCAGGTGCGGGCGCGCGCTGCCAAGGCGAGCGACATTGAAGAGGAGTTGACCACGGCCGCCAAGGCCAGGGATTCTACGCTGCGCGTGGAGGTGGTGGAGTACTACGACGGCGGGCGGTATGCTGCACATACCTACCGTCGATACGAGGACGTCCGCCTGGTCATGGCGCCCGAAAAGCAACTTGGGTACTTTGGCGGAGACGCTGACAATTTTACCTACCCGCGTTACGCGCTGGACATGGCCTTCTTCCGAGTATATGCGGAAGACGGTGCGCCGCTTGAGACAGATAACTACTTCCGATGGAGTACATCCGGCAGCAGGGAGGGGGAAGTAGTCTTTACGGTGGGCTTTCCGGGATCGACGAGTCGACTTGGCTCAGTAGCCGGACTGGAGCATGTTCGGGACTTTGTGGCTCCCGCAAGGATCGAGGCCCTGGAGGCCCGAGCGGATGTTCTTGTCGAGCACATTGGCGGGGCGCAGGATGCAGCACTGCAGAACGCGCTGTTTTCGCTCAACAATACGCTCAAGGCGCAGACCGGTCAGCTAGCGGGACTGCAAGACGAGGATCTGATGCTCCGTCGCCGCGCGAGCGAGCTCATGCTCCGCCGCGACATTCAGGCGGTCGATTCCCTAAGGGTGGCTTACGGCGGACTCTTCCAGGACCTGCAGGAGCTCCAGCTGTCCAAGCGGTCCGGATTCCAGAGATCCCGCGCCTTCGTGTTTTTTGGCACGGCCATCGGTTCGCACATCCTGACACGGGCTCTGTACGGCTACTACCTTGACACGCTACGGCGGAGGGGTTACGTGTCGGAAGAAGAACTGGCCGAGATCAGGGAGGAGGCGCTGGGCGTGGAGGACTTCCCGGTTGAAGTTGAAAAGAGGCTGATAGCGCTTCGGCTGAAGGAGATCAGCAGTGCCCTGGGAGAGACGGACCCGACCGTAACGCGGATTACGCAGGGACAGGCGATAGACAGTGTCGCCGCGCGCATAGCCGAGGAAACGGCGCTGGCAGATTCCGCAGGCTATGCCGAGCTGCTAAGTGCGGGCTATCTGGGAAGCGGGGATATCACAGTCGAGGTCATTAACGCCTTGGCCCCACTGTATTTTGCCGCGCAGGACCAGGACCGGAGCTTTGTCAATCGCGAGGAGCTTCTGAACAGCCAGATGGTGCTGGCACGCTTCGCCCTGTACGGGTCAGCGGCTCCTCCTGATGCCAACTCGACGCTGCGCATCTCGGACGGCACCATACGCGGCTATGCCTACAACGGCACGCTTGCACCTGCCTTCACAACATTCTATGGCCTGTATGATCACCACGTTTCATACGGGGAACTGAGCGAGGCGTGGCAGCTTCCCGGTCGCTGGAAGGAGCCGCCGCCTGCATTCGACCTGGCCACTCCGCTTAACCTGGTAAGCACGAATGACATCGCCGGCGGCAATTCGGGTTCGCCGCTGCTGAACAGCGACCTGGAAATCGTGGGCCTGGTCTTCGACGGCAATATCGAATCGCTCCCCAACACGTATCTCTACACCGACAGCACGGCGCGAACCGTGTCGGTGGATTCGCGGGGCATGCTGGAGGCGTTGGAACACATCTACGGGGCGGATCGAATCGTGCGCGAGCTGCGGTCCGAGTAACCCGCGTCCGCACAGCGTGCCTTCAGGCCTGGCTCAGAACGGTATCCAGGTCCGATTCGGTCTCTAACATAGTCGTGTTGCGTGGCAGCAGAGCCGCCTCGGTCTGGATAGCGCAGACGGTCCGGCCAGCGCCCCCGGCCCACTCTGCGGCGGCCAATGCGGGCAAGGACGAGGCGCAGCGAACCAGCACGCAGGCGCGAGCCAGCGCGGCCATGAGCAGCGACGCCTCCCTTTGATCGTGACGATAGGGACCGTGCTGCATCGGAAACGGAGACAGCAGCAGGCCGCCGCGGCGCACGATTTCGAGCATCACAGGGCGGATGTCGGCGGGAGCCTTGCCAAGGCCCATGGGCAACACAAGTGCCATGGCTCCGCCGCGGGATGGCAAGGGGAATGCGGCGGCGGAATCGGTGATCAAGGCGGCATACCCGCGCCTGAGAATCCTGTCGAGCAGCGCGCGGACAAGATCCGCCTCCCGGGAGTTTCCGCAGTAGACGGAGACGAAATCGGAATTCAGCACTTCGGCTTGCCCGTACGCATACAGCAGAAGAGGTCGGCTGGCCGGCGGAAGGCTGTCAAGCGAAACAGGCCAGTTGTCGTCAAAGGCCGACAAAACGTGGATGCCCTTGGTCCGCAAGGAGGCGATCTCTTCACTTGCCGTGCATAGCAGGGTTTGCATGGATGGTCTGTCGAACAGCGCCGCTACGATGGCATTCGCGTTTGGCGTTCGCTTGATGCGGAGCAGCACCTGTTCCCTGGGATAGCCGGCCAGCGCCTCGTAAGTACGAAATGCATGAAGAAGCCGGGACGCGGTTACGCGCCCTACCCCGTTCATGCTCTGCAGTGCAAGGGCAAAGGTAGCTGCGTGATCCAAGGTGCCGGGATTTCAACCAATTCTCAAGAGGAAACGTACTATAGGGTGTCAAACGCAAGCTGGACAAGGGCTCGAAGATGGCAACGCGTGTAGATGGCGCCGCAACGAACCGGTCAACGGCCCTTGTACTCGGCGGTGGCGGTGCGCGCGCGGCATACCAGGCCGGCGTGCTTCGCTACATTACGGAGACCCGGCCGGCATTGTCTTTTCCGATCTTGAGCGGCGTTTCTGCGGGCGCCATCAACACGTCGTACCTGGCCAATCACCCCGGACATATTTCCCGGGCGGCCGAAGACCTGCTGCAGTGCTGGCTGGATATATCGAGCGATCAGGTCTTCGCGGCGCAGTCGGCCCTGTCACTATACCACCGCATTCTGGGAACGCTTCCGGCAGCTCGCCGCGTAGCCAACGTCTTCCGGCACCTGGGATCGGGAGGCTCGCTCCTGGATACGAAGCCGCTGGAGCATTTTCTGAGCCGGCACATGGACCCCGATCGGGCATTACTTTCGGGCATTGCCGACAACGTGGATGCAGGGAGGCTGAAGGCAGCCTGCATTACAACGACAAGCTACACGACGGGCCAGACCGTGACATGGATACAGGGCCGCGAAGTCTCCGACTGGAAGCACCCCAACCATGTCGGACGCAACGCGCAGCTTACGCTTGACCATGTAATGGCCTCGACATCCCTGCCCGTACTGTTCCCCGCCGTGCGCATTGGCGATGCCTGGTACGGCGACGGGGGCATTCGGCTGACCACGCCACTGGCGCCGGCCATCCAGCTGGGAGCCACCAGCATTCTGGCCATTTCCACGCGCTACGGCCGATCCCGGCGGGAGGCGGACACGCCGGCCGTGGACGGTGCGCCGCCGCTGGCGCAGATCATCGGCATTATGCTGAATGCCATCTTTCTGGATGCGCTTGAGCAGGATGCCACCACACTGGAGACCATCAACGAGCTCCTGGAGGGCCACGCCCCGGGCACGCCAAGCCGCTTCAGGCCCGTCAACCTGCTGCTTCTCAGACCGTCTGTCGACCTGGCGAAGCTTGCCGCCAACTACGACTTTGCCAGCGGCGGGGCCCTGAGACTGATCACCCGGGGACTTGGCACTGACCAGACCCGGAGCCCTGACTGGCTCAGCATGCTGCTGTTCAACCGCGATTACGTGCATACCATCATGCAACTGGGATGGGAAGACGCGCGTAGTCAACAGGGTCAAATCGACGCATTCCTCGAACGTGCAGCCGTATAGCGGCGGAGCCTGAAACTGAAGAGCGCCCTGGCGGCTCGACCGCAACTGCTGGTCCTGTTCCTGTGGGTCGTGGGCAGCCTGACGGCAAACGCCCAGCCGATACGCGGACGGATCGTGGATGAGCGATCGCTGGAGCCCCTCGCCGCCGCCACCATCCAGGTAGAGGGCACGTACAGGGGCACAATCACCAACGCTGCAGGCAGCTTCGAGCTGGACCTGGACGCTGTGCCCGCCACCCTGCTGATCCGGCATATCGGATATGCCACGCGACGTCTGGAGGTAGTGACCGCATCCGGCGAAGAGCTGCTCGTGGAGTTGGCTCCGGTCGCCATGGTCATGCAGGAGATTGTCGTCACCGGGGAGGATCCCGCCATCGAGATCATGCGGGAAGTGATCAAGCGCAAGAAGGAGTGGCGGGCGGCGCTGGAGACCTTTGAAGCCGTCGCGTACAGCCGCTATACGGTTTCCAACGATACGGGCATCGTGTTCATTCTCGAGTCCGTCTCGGATGCATTCTGGGACCGGGAGCGCGGAATGCGGGAGGAGATTGTCGGCACCAGGAAGACAGTAGGTGCGGAACTGGGGGATGATCTGATACCCGCGGCCGGCACGGTGGCCAACCTGTATGACGACAATGTCTCCGTGGCCGGACACCGACTCATCGGCGTTACCCATCCCGATGCACTGTCCCATTACCGGTTCAGTCTCGAGGCAACGCGCAGGATCGACGACACGGAGGTATACGATATCTCCGTAGAACCGAGGACGCGGCTTACCAGCGGGTTTCGGGGCCGGGTGTCGGTGCACGGCGACGAGTATGCCCTTTTGGAGGCAGAGCTGCAGCCCGGGGATGCGTTCCTCTTTCCGTACCCGATTCGCTCTCTGTCCGTGACGTACCGGCAGCAGTTTTCGTCCTTTGGAGGACAGTTCTGGCTTCCCGTGGATTTTCGCTTCGAGGGTTCCATGCAGTTGAGCATTAGCCGGCTTTTTCGCTTTCCGCCCATGAACCTTGCGCAGGTATCGCGCCTTACTGACTACCAGGTGAATGCCGACGTCCCGGAGGACCTGTTTGAGAGCGAGGAGTATATGCGCGTGGACTCCGCGGCGGTAGCGGCAGACAGTGCACTACATCGAGAGGGCCTGGCTGTGCCCCTGCTTCCGGCGGAGCAGCTTGCCTACGCCCGCACGGATACGACCGTCTCCATTCTGGAGGCGTTTGAGCCCAGGGGAGCGGCGGCGCGCATGTCTCGTGTAGATTTTTCGGAGTCCGAGGGAAGGGAGGCCGGCGGGGACCGGCTTCCGGATTGGCTTAATCTGGCACCCAAAGTCTGGTACAACCGGGTTGAAGCCCTGCACGCCGGCGCAGCAGCCACGGTGGATGCCGGAGAGCATCTAAGGCTCGTCGGCAGCGGTGGCTGGAGCCATGGGCTGTCGGGTCCGGAGCGGTGGTCATACGAGACCAGGGCTCGCCTGAGCTTCCGCAAGCCGCTGAGCGTGAGGCTAACAGGCAGCTACCGCGAAGGTACGGCCATCCGGCATGAATCCTCGCAGGTGCCTCGTGGGCTGAACAGCATCGAGATGCTGCTGGGCGGCGAGGACTATTTTGACTACTACCGCAGCGAGGGCTATCGTCTAGCGACGGAGCTTCGTGTCGGGGGCGGCAGGGCCCGGATTACGGCTTCGATTCGCAACGAAGACCACTCTTCCCAGCGCCGGAGCACCAGCTACGATCTGTTGGGCAATGCCGCCGTGCAGCGGCCCAATCCCGCCATCCGGTCGGCCAGGCTCAGGGCTGTTCGCCTGGGCGCCGTCATCAATTCGGGTCCGGAATCCTCTCTAGGGCTGACCGGACAGAAATTCGTGCGCGTTTCAGCAGAGCACAGCGTGGCCGGTAGCGACTACAGCTATGGGCGCTACGAGCTGTCTGCAGAGTGGGCGTTGAAGACGGTCGCACGGCGGCGGCTGCTGCCGGCGATGGCGCATGTCCGCCTCCTGGCCGGCACAAGCTCCGGCATGCTGCCCCTGCAGAGGTCGTTTCTGGTGGAGGGCGGGGCGGCAGGATTGCGGCCTTTCGGCTCGCTGCGCACATTGCAAGGTCGGCCGTACGAGGGCCAGCACGCCGTCGCATTCTTCTGGGAGCACAATTTCCGCACGATGCCTTTTGAGGTACTCGGGCTGCGGCCGCTGGTTGAAAGGGGTTACAGCATTCTGGTTTTCGGCGCACATGCCCGCACGTGGGCCTTGGCGGATCTCAGGGCTGCGGCGGGGCACCACGAAGTGGGTATGTCTCTTAGCGGGATACTGGGCTTTTTGAGGCTTGATTTGGCGTGGCATCCCGGCGAAGCCTTCGCGCTTGGATACGGGATGGCCCGGATCTTCTAGCCACGCGCCGCTACTCGTGTCTCGCGCAGCCTTGCTCGTCGTCCTGGGTCTGGCATTGCCCAATGCCGTGCCTGCCCAGATCCTCGTGCGAGGACTAGTGCGGGAGGCGCGCTCGGGCCTTCCGCTTGCGGCTGCGCACGTGGTGGCTGAGTCCGGCGGGACCATTACCAACCGGGACGGCCGCTTCGAGCTTGTGCTGCAGACGCTGCCGCAGGTGATCCTGGTGCGGCACGTGGGCTATCAGACCCACCGCGTGGCGCTGGAGCCCAATGACAATCGAGACCTGGTTGTGGATCTGCAGCCCGCCGTGTACACGCTGGATGAAGTCTTGGTCACGGGAGAGGATTTTGCCGACAACGTGATGCGAAAGGCCATAGAGCGCAAGGCGGCGCGACGCGCGAGGCTTCTGACCAGAAAGATGCGGGGATACACGCGCATCACGCTGGAGGGCCGCGAACAAATCGTCCTGGTGAGCGAGGCGGTATTTGACAGCTTCTGGGATCGCGGCCGCGGCAGCAGGGACGTGATACTCTCGCGGCGCGAGACGGCAGACTTTTACCGCGACCTTGGCTTGGATCACACCGTGGTCGACCTGTCGGCAAACCACATTCAGATACAGTCACAACGCTTTATGGGCCCGACGCATCCGGATGCCCTCGTGCACTACCATTTCACGTTTGCGGGGCATCGAAGGATGGACGAGGGGACCGTGTATGACATTTATGTAGCCCCGAAGACGAGTCTGGAGGCTACGTTCACGGGGCGGATTTCGGTAATGGACAGCACGTATGCGCTCGTAGCTGCAGAACTGCGGCCAGCCCGGCATGTGCACTGGCATCCTCCCATTCAGCGGTGGGACGTGTTCTACCGACAACAATTCCTGGCAGTGGACTCCCTTTGGCTTCCGCTCAGCATACGGCTCGAGGGCCGGATTTCTGCGGGCAGGGAGCCCGTTCAGGCGGTCTTGCACCAGGTATCCCAGCTTTCTGACCACCGCCTGAATATCAGTGTGCCCGAGAGCTTGTATGCCGAGAAGGACCGAACGATTGTCGACAGCGCGTCCGTCTTCGAGGATGACCTGTTCCTGCTGGGACGGGGATTCGTAGCTTTGACACCTGCAGAGGCGGAGGCGTGGGACATTCTCCCGCGACGGGGTCTGACGTTGCTTACGGCCCTGCCCACGGTTGGCAAGCGACGCCCGGCGTTACTTCCGTGGGATGAGCCCCAGTTTTCGTGGCCTTCCGTCCGGGGGCAGGAGCCCTGGCTCGGCTTCAATCGCGTGGAAGGATTCCTCCTCGGAGCAAGCCGGACACTGCAATTCGACCGTCGAAGCCGGTTTCGGAGCAGGGTAGGTCAGCCGACAGCCGGGGGCCGGACACGCTTTCAAGTGCAGGCCAGCCGCAGATGGGTTCGGGGATTTTCAACCCATGCCTCTTACGGGCGCGCTACGGCGCAGCAGTGGATCAGCCCCGTAGTCACGCCTGCACTTAGCTCGCTCTATACGCTGCTCGGGGGCCGCGATTACTTCGATTACGTATCGGCGCAGACAGGCCAGGTCCGCGCGGGATACGCAACCCGGTGGATTCGGCTGTCACTGGCCGGGCATCTGGAGCGGTTTGAATCGATGGAGGCCGTACTGGCACGCGCATGGCCTTTCCGGAAAGAGCTGCGACCAAACCCAAAGGTCCTTGAGGAGGGCTTGCAATCCGTATCGATTGCAGTATCAGCGGGTGATCCTCGCACACCCTTTCGGCTCGGACCCGTGCGAGGAATCGGCGTGGAAGTCGAGCGCGGCAGCCTTGCCAATCCGGGCAGTGATCGCAAGTTCTTCCGTGCCGCAGCTCGCGTAGACGGATATGCGCGGACGTTCTTTCGTCACAGGCCGATTTCTCATCGTCTGTCCGTTCGGCTGTTTGCCGCAACAGCAACCGGTGCCCTGCCCGCAGTGCGCAGATCAGCAATCGACGGCACACCCGGTCCTGTCTCTTCATTCGGAATGCTGCGGGCAGCCAGGGCCACAGCGTACGTCGGTGAGCGTGTATTGGGGCTCTTCTGGGAACACGATTTCCAGACATCGGCATTTGAGCTGCTTGGGCTCAGGCAGCTGGTGGATCGGGGTACCGGTATCAGGATATCCGGTGGTCACGTCGCCGTGGGGGGCGGACACCACGAACTGACGATTTCGCTCGCCGGGATTTGGGGGAGTCCGGTGCAGCTGGACCTCACATACAGGCTGGACCGGCCGGGTCTGTTCGTGGGTCTCGGCCTGAGCCGCCTGCCATGAATGTGGGCGCGCTTCAGGTAACAAGCAGGTCCAGGAAAAAAAGTGCAGTTGCAGCCGCAAGCGGTACGCGGAGGTTGTCGTCCAGTGGCCGTGTCGGGATTTCCGCCAGCGCTGCTGCCACGACGGCGCCCGCACCAGCCCAAAAGGCAATTCCGGGAAAGAATGCCATGATGGCGAGGCCGGATGCGACGAAAGCGATTGTCCCTTCCACCGTACGACGGCTGCCAGGCCACCTGTTGCGGCCGATCTGCCTGCCCAATATGGCTGCCACCGCATCGCTTGCAAGCGACACGACCAGGGCCGGCACGGCAATCCGAGCCGGAAACAGTGTGGTCACTACCAACAGGGAGATGAGAACCCAGGTAGCGCCGCTTACAACGATGCGGCCACCGGACCATTCCGATTTACGGAGCATAAAGCCAACACTATTGTGCACCCAACGGGCAACCCTCAGGGACCGAGCCCTAAGCACGTCGTAGACCAGCGCGACAGCGGCCAGAAGCGCGAAGGCCAGGGCCGCGGGCCATTTGCCGACCGCCAGTATGCACAACGGCACCATGGCCGTGCACAGATGGATGGATTTTCGCAGGAGCTCTGCCGTGTAGGAAATCTTCACGGGATCATTAACTGCGGCACATGGGCTAGAAGTAGCGTTTTCCGAAGAATGGCGGGCTAGTGCATTTCCGGATCCTGTACGAGGATAATCATGTGTTGGGAATTGACAAGCCGGCCGGCTTGCTTTCGCAGGAAGACCGCACGGGTGACCCGACTGCTGCCGCACTGGGCAAGGCCTATCTGCGTGAGAAGTACAATAAACCGGGGAACGTATACCTGGCTCCGGTACACCGGCTGGACCGGCCCGTGTCCGGTGCCATGGTTCTGGCCAGAACATCCAAGGCCGCCCGCCGCCTCAGCGCAGCTTTCCGGGCTCGGCAGGTGCAGAAGCGGTACCTGGCGCTTGTTACCGGATCCATCCAAGGAGAGGGCACCTGGGAGGATTACCTGGTTAAGGACTCGCGCCACGTGCGCGTGGTGAGGGCGGGCGATCCCGGAGCAAAGCATGCCCGACTCCAGTGGAAGGCGCGTGGATGCGAAGAGGAACTAAGCCTCGTGGAGATATGCATGCACACAGGTCGGCCTCACCAGATTCGCGCCCAGTTTGCCCGCCGGGGTCATCCGCTGCTGGGCGATGTGCGCTACGGCGCCCTGAGGATATTCGATGGGCGAAATCTCGCTCTGCATTGCTTCCGTCTGGTGGCACCGCATCCGGTTCGGGAGCAGCCACTGGAGCTCGTGGCTTCGCTTCCAGCCTCATGGATGCCCCATCTGGGCAAGGCCCATCAGGTGCCGCGCATACTAATGCGTGCCGACGCACCGCCAGGAGACTAACGGCGAGGCGTTTGGCGTACGACCCCGCGCTACAGGTCGTTTGCGCGCCACAGGTACCAGCTTGCTACGGACCGGTACGGCTTCCACCGCCTGCCGTATTCGGCCAGTTCGCGAGGCTTCGGCATCTCTTTCAGTTCAAAGGCAATCTTGAACCCTCGCCGAATGCCCAGATCGGCAACAGGCAGGATATCGGGACGACCCAAATAGAAGATGAGAAGCATCTCTGCAGTCCATTGCCCGATGCCTCGCAGCGCGGTCAGCCGATCTACGATAGCGGACGTCTCCATGCTATCCAGTACCTGCCGGTCCGGCAGGTACCCTTCACTGGCTTTCGAGGCCAGGTTCCTGATAGTGGCAATCTTGTTTCGCGAAATGCCGACCCCGCGAAGCGTCTCTTCCGGGCATGAGAGAATATCCTCGTGTGTAGGTACGCCGGAGTCGGGAAACAGCGCATACAGGCGGCCCCTTATGGCATTCGCCGCGTGCCGCGAAATCTGCTGCGCAAGCACCGCATTCATCAGCGACTGGAAAGGGCTGATATCTGGCGTAGGTGGCAGCTGAAATGCTCCTACAGCGTCGATTAGACTCGAGATATCCGGATCGGCGGCTCGCAGAAACCGGACGGCCTCTTCTGGATCATACGGCAGCATGACGCGGGAATGGATGATGGGCAATTGGCTAATAGGAGTGCGCGGGGAAGGTCGGATTAAGGACGTTGCGATGCAACCTTGCGGCTACAGGGTCTCGAACGCCGCGGACCGGGCCAGATACAGTTCCTTGTTCATGCGCACGCGCTCCGGTACAGCCTGGCTGGCGAATCAGGAAGCCGTTCTACGTCCATCGATGCCGGGGTCCATATGGTGCAGCAAGCGGGGTTTCCGCTGCGCACCAACTACACGCCTACATAGGGCCCGGATTGTCTGGATGGGCTCCTTCAGTGTACCGAATATGTCGACGCCCTGCGAGACTGTCTACCGGGCGCAGCTGGATAATCCGGCAGAATCAAACGCCAAATCTGTTCGAACAACCTGCGTGAATCTGGCGCCGCCAAATCGGGTCCGCCGCTGTACAAATGATCAGGCGTGCGTGAGCAATTCGCCAGGATGCTGATCGCGTTAACAGGCGGGTTCCTGAAGTGCCGGCCTGAATACGCTGTCGGGTCCAGCGATGCGCCAACTTGCCACTTCTCGGTCCGGCAAGGACCCAGCGAAAACAAGTACCGGACTGACCCTCTTGACTGGCTGGTCAAAGCGGTCCACACAGACAGCACGAATCAGATCGGATGCGTGATTTCGGTGACGCGAAGCTTGAATTTCCTGGTCGGGGCGGCCGTCGGGAACGGATTAATCCGAAGCTTGCCATTGGTGGATACCGGTTCCAGCCTGAAATGGTATGCAATGAGCAGGATATTGACGGCCATCTGGAGTTCTACCCAGCGGCTTCCCAGGCATGTGTGCGTTCCTAGTCCGTACGGCGCGTAGGCGCCTGGTACCTTGTGCTCCGCACGTTCTGGCAGGTACCGGTCAATGTCGAACTTGAGCGGATCCTTGAAGAAATCGTCGTCATAGTGGGTAGCGGTCTGGCATATCACGAGGCGGGTTTGCGCCGGCACCTCGTAGCCGTTGATAACGCACTGATTCATGACCGTCCTCATTTGCCAGGGAATCACCGGGTGCAGGCGGGCGGACTCCAGGCAGAATCGGTGCGTGACATCGATGTTCTCCAGCGTAAAGTCCTTTGCATCCGGGTCCCGTCCGCCTCCGAACAGCGCTGCAGCCTCTCGATGAACTCTCTCGTACAGGTCCGGATTGCGAACCAGGGAATACATGGCAAAGCTGAGGGCGCTTCCCATGTAGATGCTCGCGACCATCGAAGCAACGAAGGGAAACGTCATATCTGTCTCCGGCAGGAACTGCGGGTCGCTCCTGTGAAGCTCAAGCAATGCGTCTGCAATGTCCTGCGGCTTGCCTTTTCTTTGCGCCGGTGTGTGCGATGCGTGCACCGATTCCTGCAGCTCCTGCACGCGCCGCGCATACCGCCTCATTTTGGGCGTACGAAGCATGAATCGCGGTAACGCTCCCTGCACGTGGGTAACGAGTGCGCGGTGCTGAAACTCCAGTAATTCCTGGACATAGTGGCTGCAGTCCACTCCAATCGCAAGGTTCGAAATCTGGCTGCTGATGTGATGCTGAAACGTCTCCGTTGCCCCTAGCAGGTCGCCTTCCTTCCATGTGCCAAGGGATTGCCTGCAGTAATTGAAGATTTCCTGCAGCCGCCGCGCGATTGTGCTGCGCGAGTAGACGCTGCGCAAGGACTTGCGCATCCTGTAATGCTCTGCGCCATCCATCCCAGGCAGGGTCCGGGAGGCACCAAATGCGGCCTCGAAATGCTTGATGTAATCCTTTGACCGAAGGTAAAAGCGCCCGCGCTTGTTGACCCACTGATTGGTTTCCACTCCCATGAGCGCAACTGCAGGGAGCCCGTCCATCTTGACCGGCAATTGAAGCACCGGTCCGTGCTTCTGCATGAGGCCAAACATCGCCTCGGGGATATTACAGGTGCGGAATTCAGGCTGTCGCAGGACATCAATGATCCGCAGCTTTGGGATAGGCTTCCGCTGTATAACCTGCCGGGTCTTCGGCGTTGCCGTGCTTTCTCTTACCGCGGTGGCCACGGTTCGGCCTATCAGTTCCAGCTTGGCGATGGTTTCAATCCATTCGAGCTTCTCGTCATAGTCTTCCTGCGAGAGAATCAGCTTGAAGCCGCCGCATGTGTGCATCAAGGCAATAAGAATGGCATCATGCGGATCCGGGATAACGTCATTCAGGACCACGTCCAGGATCCGGGCCTTGGCTTCCCGGCGGGTCTCCACGTCGGAGGCCGGATAGGTGCCGGAGCGCGATACCGAGCGGGAATGGCCCCAGAATCCTCCCATGTGGTAGTCCAGGATCTTCCGCTCTACGAGTCGCTCGAGCGTCGCTTCAACTATTTCGTCGGCGCGCCTGGCGTTGCGCTCAATCCAGTATTGGGCGTCGGCCGTCTCTTCGGATTCGACGAGCTCCCGGAGAGTTGCATCCAGCAAATCGTCGCGCGTTGGCGACGAATCCACTACGTACAGGGTCTCCAGGTCGGTATCGATGCGATCCGCGAGCGCCAGGTCAGCAATAACGGCCCCGGCCATGACGCACGAGAAATTCCACCCCGGAACCATCTCCAGGTATCCGCTCTGTTCGTCAAGCAGAAGGAGGACAAGCTCTTCGGCGATGCGGATCGGTTGCTGCGCGATTAGGGTCTCCATGTCAACCTCGGCTTGTGGCTAACGTATTCGTCGCGGAAAAAGCGCTGTACGGCGACGGGAGTCACAGCCCTAGTGAGCCATTACTCAGCTATTACCTCTTTACGCCCCTGTGCGACGACGGTTCAAGCCCTCTTGAAGCGCAATCCGTACATCATGCGTCCATAGAAGTTGAACCACTTTCGGGCTTCAGAATCCTTGAACGGGTAATCCGCTCCCATCTGCCGCGCCGTTACGAGGCCGGATACGAAGCAGGTCTCCTGGCTGTTGATCAGCGTGTGGGCTCCGCAGTGCCGCGAGCGCCTCTTGCCCTGGATATAGCGGAACAGAGGTACAAGTATCGCAACGTGGCGAACATTGTGGACGATGTGCTGAAACCACCATTTCTGGATGATCTTGTCCTCGTCGATTGTGTGGTTCGGGTTATAGGTTACAAGGCACGGTCTGTCCGAGCTGGCCGCCCAAGGCTGCTGGTTGTGCATGATGTAAGTGATCTCGTAGTTGTCGGGCCGGACGCCGTACTGCTCCATGTAGGTGCTTCGCGTCGCCAGGGGCCTGGCCTCGTTGTCTGGCACAATGGAGCCGTCCGAATGCACGACTGCGTGGTTGTGCAGCTCGCTCTCGTAGCGCACTGACGACAGGATCCAGCTCTCCAGGAAGGTCGGCCTGTCCAGCATCATCAGCGTCTGGTTCGCCGTGCACGCAAATACCACTTCATCGTACGATTGGGTCGTTCCCTCTTCGTCCTCGACCAGTACCTCGCTCTTGCTTCGATGTACGCTGCGCACGGGTCGGCTCAGGTAAATCCGGTCCCGAAATGGCTCCGTCATCTTTTCGTATATGCGCCGCGTGCCCCGATCCCAGGTCTGCATCGGCGTGGCGCGCTCGATGTCAAAGAACTCCAGGTACCGGCAAAAGAGGGACGCCGGCATGTCAAAGACGTTCGTCGCCATAAGGAAGTTGACGAACATGGGCTTCAGCACCTTGTACCGGAAGGCCCCCGAAAACCTGCCCAGATTGAGCACGGTGCCCATGGTGAGGTAATTGAACGGGTTAAGCGCATTGAGCAGGGTTGACCGGGTATGATTCAGTCGCCCGAACCACTGGAGACGGCGAAGGAGCTTCTGGAATCTTGCGATTTCCGGCTGCAGCTGCCTTCGGATCTCTGAGTCGAGATCGTGCGCGTATATCTGGCCTCGGTACCGTACGCTATAGCTGAACCTGGTATCGACCAGGTCAATGCCGTGGCGCTGCATGAACAGAAGGATATGATGGTAGACCGACGGGATGCACGCGGTCACCGAAACGTCGAACGGTATCTGGGTACCGTCGGCTTGCGGCATATCGGCGGTAATAGCATTGCCGCCAACTCGAGGCTGGGCTTCGTACAGCCGAAAATCGAATCGGTCCGGATGGCGAGCCAGTGCCCAGGCCGTGGCGAGTCCCGATACGCCGCCGCCGATAATGGCCACCCTCCTGGGCCGTGATGCACGCGGCCTCACTCCCTGGCCGGGGCTCTGGGATCCCGCTCTAGCCATGGGCGCCTGCGCAAGTGTGTAACTCAACAGGGCGGTCGGTCCGTCCCCGGAGCGATGCCCGGCGCGCGAGGGCTGCCGAGCTTATTACTCAGCCAGGGGGCTCCGGATAAAACTGCCGGCAGTAGCGACGGAATCGCCCTATTTCACCGTCAGATCGGCACAGTCTCGGCTGGGGCACGTAGCGCTTATACTTCCAGATTACCACATCCTGGACTACGTCATGCTTTTGATAATTCAGGATGATGTTGCGCATGAGATTGGTCCGGAGCCTGACGGGGAGAAACTTCATTCCGACGATGGCCCGCTGCGGGCGGCGAATCAGCTTGACCTGGCTTGCCAGCACCATGTTGATTTCTTTGCCATCGACAGGCGTAGCCAGCACCCACAGCCGCGCGTGCATGCCTATATAGCGATCGTGTATCTCCACATACGAATACCCCAACCCGTGAATATGCGCGCATGCGGCGACATCGAACACGATTTTCCTGATGCCGGCGATGCTCTGGGGACGCGTGAACAGGAAGCTGCTCTTGAGGTGCGCGCCATCAATGGTCAACGGATCGGTCCTGTTGACGCTGTCGTATCCGTGCACGTATCTGAGATGCGCCAGGTCCACGGAATTCTCGGTCGTTTCCTGGGGGTGTCCCGCAAAACGGAGGGTCCGAAAGCCCAGTTCTGTCCATTCTTCACCAGTCTCAGGATCCTCAGGAAGACTCCACTGTGGCGGACGTCCGCCGATTCCCCACCAGGCGAATACCATGTCCAGGACGTGCCGGGTCTCAAACACGCGAAGCCGCGTGGCTTTTGGTGCAGGAGCATATGGGGTGGCAACACAGGTTCCGTTTACATCGAATTCGAAGCCGTGAAAAGGGCAGACGAGGCAGCCGTCCTGAACCGTACCTCCCGAGGAAGGACTCAAGTCGGCACCCATGTGCGGACAGGTGGCCTCCGCCACGCAAACGCGACCTTCGTCGTTGCACCAGATGACAATGTTCTCTCCCATCCAGGTCTTCTGGATGATTCTTTTCTTTAGCAAGGACTTGTGGCTGGTTACGAAATACCAGCCCTCCGGAAACGGAGGGAGCGTCGATTGAGGCATGCGCCGGGAACGCGAATCGGAAACTGCGGAGGGAGTATCGTTGCTGGATTCCATGGACTGGTGGCCGAGAATGATTTGCGTACCCGTTCAAGGTAGTGGATTTACGATTGGATGCAGCATTGCAACCAATCCTGTGCGGATCCAGGTCCCGGGGTAGGTGGCGGCAGATTCTTCCCGGAGAAAGTGGGCAGCATTATGCGGAAACGACGAAGCATCCCAGTTCCTACGCTGTCGCGGCCTCTCCACGCGAGAGTACTCTCAGTGCTGCGCCAGGCCATTGAGCCGCTATTTGGAATGCGCGGCACTGCAATGTAAAAATTGGTTCTTCAATAAGTTCGCGTCACGATTACGCTGCACCAACGTGTGAGAGAAAGTACTTCTGGCCGCCTTCATGTAAGTGAATGCCCGCTTCATCTCCTGGGTGGATTCCAGGCCGGCGTGGCGCCGGATTCAGTTGAAATCCGGCGATAGTGCATCGTAATCGATTCGGGGTTTTCTGAACCTCTCGCGCGAGCCGTCGATTAGCGCCCATGGATTTGTCAGATGATCTTGCGCAGCTCGATCCGGGACTCTGCGAGGCGAGCCCCTGCGGTCGTCTGCTGTAATGCCAAATCCCGGAGAACTTCAACCGGCTGGCTCAGAACCCGTCGTGCAGCCTGGATTCCAATGTCCAGCGGGAGCCGCACGCGGAGCCGGCCGGCACGGAGGCAAGAGCTGCACAGCTATCACTTGCCGCAGGCAAGGCTCCAGTGGACGCAACGGGCCGGATGGGACGCCGTCTGCAGCCACCAACGATACCTGGTACCTCCATTGCTACCTCGGAAAGAGAACGCGCCGGATCAAGCAAAGGACCAGCTTCGACGGCGGGTCGCGATGGCCACCTGGGAGACCGATCCCTGGTTATGGGCTCAACGGTGCGCAGAGCACCTGCCAAAGCTCCAGCAGGGCCTGTCAGACTGTGCTGCGAAGCAGTATCTTGAGTCCAGCTCAAACCCGTCCCAGCGCCGGATACCGACTGAATCTGGCCCGGCTGCAAACATGCCTGCGCTGGCGATGTTGTCGGCCCCTCTATTCACCCTCGTGGTGCGTATCGCTTAGAATTAGTTCTCAGTCCCGAATCTGAAGCAGGTCTGAAAAACCGATGAGACATACTCGCGGCACGGAGCAGTCCAACCTGTCCAACCTGTCCAAGTCCCTGTGGAATTCATACAGGGGCTGGAATGTCACGGCTCGTGTGGCACGATTTGGCAACTGGATCGAGAGCAAAAAGCGGGCCGGGGCCGACGGCAGTGCCTACGACCACGCCGACACGGTCAACAATTATTACGATCTGTGTGGCGAGTTCATGGAATACGGGTGGAACGAGTCGCTGCATTTCGCGCCACTGACGCCGGCAGAGACGCTGGAGGAATCTATCATCCGCCATCAGCGCCTGATGATCGAAAAGCTGGAGTTGTGCGAGGGGATGCGGGTCGTTGATGTGGGCTGCGGCGTGGGCGGTCCGATGCGGCGCGTCGCTCGCGAGTCCGGTGCCAGCGTTGTTTGCGTCAACAACAACGAACAGCAACTGGAGAAAGCCAGGCGACGGAACGTCGAGGCGGGACTCGACCGCCTGGCCGAATACGTGAAGTGCAACTTCATGGACATGAGCACCCTTGAGGACAGCTCGTGCGATGCGGGTTACGCGATCGAGTCGACATGCCACGCGCCCGACAAGCAAGGCGCGTTTGCCGAGATTTTTCGCGTACTAAAGCCCGGAGCCCTTTTCTGGGGCCAGGAAATGTGCATGACGAACAAGTTTGATCCCGACAACAGCCATCACCAGGCCGTAAAGGATGAACTCATGCTTGGAATCGCCCTGAATCGCATCGCCACATTCGCGGAGGTGAATCGCGCGCTGGAGGCTGTCGGGTTCCAGGTTGTCGAAGCGTTGGACCGGGGAGCCCGGGACGGCACGGGTACGCCATGGTACCAGCCCATGGAGGGACAAAGCGGGACATTGCGTAATGCGTTTCGCAGGACGCCACTGGGCCGCAAGGCGATGATCGGCGGATTGCGGATGGCGGAGGTATTCAAGGTATTTCCGAGGGGTTCCACGGCGGTCGTCCGGCTGATGGATCGAACAGCCGATGCCTATGTCGCAGGCGGCAAGACAGGAGTATTCACCCCGCTCTATTGCTTCCTGGCCCGCAAGCCCGGATAAGCCGGGATCGCCGACGCAGACGCTCGGCAATCGTGCAGAAGGCGGAATCAGCGAAGCAATAGGCTCGCTACGTGCCCTCACCACTATGCCGCAGCGCAAACACATATCATGCTAAGTCAGGCCCTGTATCCGCGGAGCGGAGAATGAACCGGGCCACTGGCTGGCACTCCTGCCAGGCCGTGGTCTTGCGAGAGGCGATTGGGCGCGGTCAGCAGCGATTCGCACAGGGATATCGTCGAAATCTTATGATTGCATCATGCCCCCAGGCCCGCAGATCCTTGACTTCGGGAGAACAGGCGGGAATGCAGGAGACTACCTGCTGATGTCGCGGCGGCGAATGCAATTCTGACCGGGCTACAATTATATTAGGGCATTGAGAAAACTGCATGCCGTTAGTTCGAACTGGGCGGATGCCGCTGCGGAATGCACCGTCTAACTGCCATATTCCGCTTCGGGATGCCCGGCCCGCGAGGCGGCTGGGATTTGATAATTGTCCCTGGTCTACAGACTGTCCATGAGCTTCGGATACCCGCCCGCGTTGCTGAACTCCAGCGCCGAAATACTCCCGCCTGGGATGGAAGCGCGCGGATGCGGCTCCAGCGAGGCCTCCGGGAATGATTCCCTATGGTGCTGCGACAGATCTGGAAGCCGTACGTTGGCCGGACCTGTTTCGCTGCGTCATCCGAGCCGATTTGCCGCCTGGAAGGCCAGCCCCCTTCTCTTGGCGATCCCTGGCCCGTTGACGATGCCCGGACCCGCAAGGGCCCTGTACACACAACAGCCCGCCCCGGCAAAACCGGCATTCGTTAGAACCGCGGCGAGCATGCGTACATTCAAAACACGGCCCTTGACGCGCGTCGCGCCGGCGACTGGTCCACAGATGCATTCATGGCGCGCGGCGGCTGCCTCGAATCGTCGCACAGAAGGCGCGGTGCCTACGGTCTTGCGCCCGCTTGCGGGATCTGGTGGTATGTAGCCCAAGCACAGACAAATCGAAAGGCAGGCCGCGCAATCGCGGAACATATGAGCAGACTTAAGCGCTTCGCCATCGGCGGTGGCATCCTGATCGGATCCGTAGTTGTGGCCGTGGTTCTGGTTGCCCGAAGGCCCGAACCTGCACGGCGCCCCGCCCCGTCGCCTGTTCCGTTTGCCGAGACGGCCCCGCTGGTTGCCGGTACGGGATCCATAACCGTGCACGGAGCGGGCACGGTCCGCCCGCGGGCCGAGGTAGATGTCACGGCCGAGGTTGCGGGCAGGGTAGTTTGGGTTGCTCAGGCATTCCAGAGTGGAGGGAAGGTGCGGTCGGGCGAGCTGCTCTTTCGCATCGATGACGCCGACTATCGCACAAGGGTCGAGCAGGCGCGCGCAAGCGTAGCCTATCAGGAGGTCGAGCTGCTTCGGGTTACGGAGGAGGCGCGAATTGCGCGTTCCCAGTATGATCGGTTCAGTGCCTTGCGACAAGGCGGTGAGACCGGCGAAGATACCGGTCCTCTGGCGCTATGGGGGCCGCAAATGGAGGCCGCCACAGCTGCGCTGGCCCGGGACCAGGCTACGCTTGCGGCAGCCGAGCTGCAGCTTGCGCGCACCAGCGTCCATGCCCCGTTTGCGGGTGTCGTGCTGGATGAATCCGTTGCCGTAGGCCAGTTCGTGGCGGCCGGCCGCAGCGTGGGACGGATGTACGCTTCCGATGAGGTCGAAGTAGTGGTGTCGCTGACGGATCCCGGCATGGCGCTCATCCCGGGTCTGTGGCAGCTGGAGGCGGGAGGCTCCGACAGGAGCCTGGGGGCTCGCGTGGTGGCCACCTACGCCGATGCGCGGTTCGGTTGGCAAGGCTACGTGGACAGGGCAGAAGCGGCACTGGACGAGCGTACACGCACCGTAGAGGTGGTCGTGCGAGTGCCGAATCCGTTTGGCCCGGGCGTGCCCGTGTATGCGGATGCCGGCAGCCCCGCCGCAGATCAGGGCGGCCCGCCCCTTCTTGTAGGCAAGTTCGTGGAGGTGGAGATTGACGGAGTTGCCTCCGATACCTACTTCAGGGTACGGCGGCCTGCGCTGCGGCCGGGAAACGAAGTATGGGTTGTGCGCAATGGCACCGTCCACATTGTTCCCGTGCGCGTCTTGCATCGCTCGGACGACGAAGCTTTCCTGACGGGTGCGCTGGAAGGAGGCGAACAGGCCATTATCGGAGGGATTCAGGTGGCCGTTCAGGGCATGCCCGTGCGGACTGGATCCGGTAGCGGACCATGAGCCGGGGCCGCCCTTGTGTGCACCCGGCAGCTTCTGGCAGAAGGCGCATGCCTACCGGCGGCGGAGCCGGTCCCCTGGCCGGGCCCGAAGGGCCACTTGGGTTTGATCCGGCCGGCCCCCGGACGGCAACTCCGAATGAGAGAGCCGTCGACGCCCGTCCGCAATGCCGGCGTGCTGCTCTTGCATCGCCGGCGCGGATTCGAAAGAGTACAGCGTGCGCGCGATGAATCGAACTGACGCCCATCACGGGGAGCCCGGCGGGCCCATTGCCTACATGGCGAGCAACCGCGTGGCCGCCAACCTGCTGATGTTCGGCATACTGGCCGCAGGCCTCGTGGCATTGGGAGGGCTGGAGCGACAGTCATGGCCCGTTGTTCCGTTCAATACCATAGAGATCTCAATCGTGT
Organism: Rhodothermales bacterium; assembly: GCA_965207385.1. Classification (GTDB taxonomy): domain Bacteria; phylum Bacteroidota; class Rhodothermia; order Rhodothermales; family Bin80; genus CAZXEU01. The sequence continues at coordinate 331,197 of CBDBLZ010000020.1, read as the reverse complement.
ATCCGGGTGCAGTACCCGAGGAGGTGGAGGAGTCGGTCATAGTCAAGATCGAGGAGCAGGTTGAGGCGCTCGCAGACGTAAAGGCGGTCAAGTCCATTGCGGCGCCGGGACTGGCTTCGGTGCGGGTTGAGCTGAAGTCGGGCACGGATATAAGCGAGGCCATGGACGAGGTACAGTCAGCGGTAGCGCGCATCCAGTCGTTTCCCAGTGTGGCCGAGCGTCCCCAGTTCCGGGAGATGGACAACCGCACCAGCATGATCCGCCTGATAGTCTATGGCGACATCCCCGAGCGCTCCCTAAAGGAACTGGCCTACCAGATTGAAGACGAACTGGGATCACTGCCCAGCGTGTCGCAGGTCGTAACTACCGGTACCAGGGCGTACGAGATCTCGATTGAAGTGCCGCTTGCTCGGCTGCGTGCTCTGGGACTGACCCTGGAGGACGTCGCGCAGGCGGTCCGCCGCAGCTCGCTTGACCTGTCTGCCGGTAGCATCGAGACGCGCAGTGCCGAAGTCCGCGTTCGAACCATCGGCCAGAGCTACGATCAGCTGGACTTCGAGGAGATTGTGGTCATTGCCCAGACCGATGGCACGGCTATCCGCCTCGGTGAAATCGCCAGTGTGCGCGATGCCTTTCAGGATGCGGACCTGATCCTTCGGCATCAGGGTCGGCCGGCGGTCTTTGTGGAGGTATATCGCGGTGAAGGGGAGCAGGTGATGGATGTCGCGCGCGCCGTGCACGACCACATAGCCGGGGTGATTGCGCCGTCGCTGCCTGAGGGCGTCGGCGTTACGATCTGGAACGACGACTCCCAAACCTATTCGGAGCGGCTGGACCTCCTGGCCCGTAGTGGTCTTCTGGGACTCTTGCTGGTGTTCGTTTCGCTGGCCCTGTTTCTCGAGATTCGGCTTGCACTATGGGTTATCGTAGGCCTTGTTACCTCGGGCATCGGTGCGCTGGCCGTCATGCTGGCCATGGACCTGGCAATCAACACGATATCGCTGTTCGCGTTTGTGCTGGCGATCGGCATCATTGTAGACGATGCCATCGTCGTTTCAGAGCATATCCACCTGGAGCGCATGCGGGGCTTACCCGGCATCGCGGCCGCGATCCGGGGCACGCGGCGCATCAAGAAAGCCCTTACGTTTGCCGTGCTTACTTCCGTGGCGGCATTCGTGCCCTTGCTCTTCGTACCAGGGGGCATTGGTGAGGTATGGAAGGCGCTGCCGGTCATAATCATCGGCATGCTGCTGATCTCGCTGGTTGAATCACTCTTTGTTCTGCCAAGGCACCTTGCCCACTTGCCGGGGCCGGATTGGGAGCCGACCAACGTCCTGGACCGGTTGCTCTCTCGCACACGTGGAGCTGTGGATCGATGGCTGAACAGGTTTCTGGAGGGTCCGCTCGATCGAGTGCTGCGATTCTCGGTCGATTACCCCGGCATCACGGTGGTGGGTGTGATTGGTCTTTTCGTGCTCAGCCTTTCCCTGGTACCGGCCGGGATCATTCCGACATCGTTCGCCGGCGTGGTGGAAGGTGATTTCGTTACAGCGACGCTGGAGATGCCGGACGGCACGCCTGCGGATCGGACCCACGAGGTGGCCACGGAGATTGAGCAGGCGGGAAGGCGTGTCCTGGAGCGCCTGGATCAGCAGAGGCCGGGTGATGCTCCGTCCTTGCTGAGGGGCGTGCTTGTCACGGTCGGTCAGCGGCCTCACATTGAGGGGGGTGGCCTTGAGCCGAAGCCTACCGCGAATCCGGAGTCCAATATTGCCACCATCGAGTTCAAGTTGCTGGGGGCCCAGCAGCGGAATCTGTCCACGATCGCTGTGGTGCAACAGTGGCGGGAAGAGGTCGGCGTACTCCCCTACGTGCGGGGAATCGAATTCACCGGTGAAGTGATCGATTTGGGCAGCCCGGTTGCGGTCGTGCTGTCCCATCCGGATCCGGAGCGCCTGGTCTCCATCGCCGATTCGGTCGTTGAAGGTCTTCGCAGTGTGGCCGGCGTATTCGACGTCCGGTCCGACCACGCGCCGGGAGTGGGAGAGATCCAGCTGGAGTTGCGACCGGAGGCACGGACGCTGGGGATTACGGTAGAGGAATTGGCTCGACAGGTGCGGGCGGCGTTCTTTGGCGTGGAGGCGACAAGGCTGCAGCGCGACCGGGAGGAGGTGCGGGTCTATGCCCGGCTTCCCGGCGAAGAGCGCCAGGCGATAACCGATGTCGAGGGATACCTGATTCGTACCAGGGAGGGAAGAGATGTGCCGATAAGCCAGGCGGCGTCCATGACCATGGGCACGTCGCCACCTTCCATCAGGCGCCAGGACGGGCAGCGGGTTGTGAATGTGACCGCCGATGTCGACGTGACCGTGATTTCCGGAGGACAGGCGAACGGTATCCTGGAGAACACCATCCTGGCACAGCTTCTGGCAACCAACCCGGAGCTCACCTATTCCTTCGGCGGCGAACAGCAACAGCAGCTGGATTCGCTGGATGCCCTGTATCGCGGCTTCCTTCTGGCCATGCTCGCAATTTTCGCGCTGCTGGCTATTCCACTGAAGTCGTATCTCAAGCCGTTTATCATCATGGCCATAGTGCCGTTCGGGCTCATCGGCGTGGTTCTGGGGCATCTGGTGCTGGGCGTAGCCATCGGCGCCGTTTCGTTTCTGGGGTTCTTTGGGCTAAGCGGCGTGGTTGTAAACGACTCCCTGGTCATGATGGATTTTATTGATCAGCGACTCAGGGAAGGTGCCGATCCGAAGACGGCCATCATCAGCGGCGCAAAAGGGCGGTTCCGGCCGATATTCCTGACCTCGGTAACCACTTTTCTCTGCTTCACGCCTCTCATCCTTGAGCGGGCCATACAAGCGCAGTTCCTGGTTCCCTTCGCGGCATCCCTGGGGATTGGCATAATGATTGCCACCGCCCTCCTGGTGGTGCTCGTGCCGGCCATGATGGCCGTTTACCTCCGCGCCAACAGCCCTTCTCGCGTGGCAAGCCAGCGCGCGTGAGGTCTTGAGGGGGAGCCTATTGCAAGCTGGTAGGTCGCTCCGCTGATCGCCTTTTTCGCGCCTACGTGTGCGCTGGCCGCCGGGGGTGCAGGCTTGCTCTGCCCTCGCGGGTTTTGGGCGGGATCGCGGCTCGCGGTGCGGCCCCTACCTGGCAAATTGCGGGCCCAGATTCGCGCGCAGGCGCCTCGGCCCGGAGCGCACAGTCCGCCAGAACCCGCGGCTGACGAATGCCCGTTGCCATGACCACCACAGGCGCGCGGGATGCGGCCAACGTTCCGCCTTGCGAACGCGTGTGGCCCGCGGGCGCGGCTCGCCGAGTTCGCCCATTGCTCGTGAAACGTTGCGTGCAGATTCCGGCCACTCGCGGCCTCGGTAAAGGATGCTTGAAAGCGCTTCCAAAAAATCCCGCCACCGTGTAACCGTCGCCACCGGGCTACGTAAAGCGCAGGTGTAGACGATCCACGCCATCACTCACCTATTCTCGTTTTGGAGCCATGAACATCCTAAGAACACTACCTGCTTTCTTGCTCTTGCTGTCACTGGCTGCGCCGGCCCTGGCGCAGAGCAAGGCGGAAGATTCCCCGGTCCGGGATCACTACTGGACGCTGGTCTCTGCACAGCTTGGGGCTTCACTTGGCGCTGCTGACGCGGCGGTGCAACCGCAGGCGCTCAAGAACGCCATTGTCTTCGCCACCCTATATCGGGACAAGATCCGCATGCAGCACCACGTACGCGTTCTGCGGGGCGTCGCCGATAGCTCTCCCAGCCAGGCGAATCGGCAGTTGGCCATAGCGGCCCTCCAGGCCATCGGCAGCGGCAGGGCGGTGGAATACCTCGCCCGAAGCGTAAGCGAGGCCGAGGCCGAGGCTGGAAGGAAGCTTATCACGTCCGTACTGAGCGAGCTCTACGAGTCCCGCTCCGGTCGCGACCCTGTAATGGAAGCCAGCTAGCGGGCAAGGGGGCCGGACTTGCGCCGGCCCCCTGTACCGGCTCTGTCAGCGGGTGCCAAGAGCTCCTTCCTCGTCCGCTCTTCTGCGCCCGAATATTCGCCTGATCAGCGATCTCCAGCTGGTGAACTCGGCGTGGTAATTGATTCCCGCACCGGTTTCGCTTGTTATGAGGGTTTCGCTCAGAACGTCACCCTCCCGCCGATAGAAGACCTCGACCGAAATGCTCGGAGAAAGCTGTATTTCCACGAGCAGTTCGCCCTCCAGTCCTTCGTTGACCGGTGCTTCCGGCTGGCTCCGGAGTCCTCGGTACACGCCCTGGCCCCGGATGACCAGGCGCTCGTCCAGGAGCCGGAGCGCGATGCCGGCGGAGACATCAAGTTCTTCCGCTGATTCATCACTCAGCACCCCGAGCGTTAGATCGGCATTGGGTATGACCTGGCTGATGTAGCGGTTGAGCTGACTGGCCACCAGATTCGAAACACTGTTAAAGGCCGATCCGGCAAGGACATCACTGCTGCCACCTTCCGCAGAGAGCAGAAAGGAATTGGTTATCAGGACGCTGGTGGCATGTTGTGCAGCCCGGTCGGGCTGATTCAGGTACGCCTCCAGAAGCGGAGTATCGCTGATGGCCTCCTGGCGCTGGTCCACGGCCAGGCTCGGCGCAATCTGTACAGCGTTGAGCTCGCCGGAGATCTGCAGGCCCACGATGAGCGGCAGGCTGGTCTGCAACGCTCCGCCCACCTCTGCCGGAAGTCCGTTCCTGGACGCGCGCGTTCGGTAATCGGCGCTGATGTCGAGTTGCGGGTTAAGGGGATCGCCGGTCCACGCAATCGTTCCTTCGTTTATTAGGAAGCGGCGCACGAAGAGCTCTCCGGCCGTAAAAAGGTAATCGCCGGATTCCACGGCAAAGATGCCGTACGTGGCCAGGTCTCCTTCACGCAGTTGCAGCTGCACACGGCCGCTGCCCGTGCCGTTGATGACATCACCGAGCAGCGGATCAATCACCAGATGGATGGAGGAGCCCTCAGGTGCCAGGATATTAAGGTCCATCTGGAGGCCTGCGGCGAAGTCCCGTTCGCCTTCCTGACGCCTGTCCAGGATGGTTTCCCGTTGCGGCCGGATGGCGGTCTCGGGGATTCGACCCGTGGAATCGGCGTAGATAATGAAGCCCGGATCCACGGCCGCGTCTGCCTCTACGATCGGAATGTACAAGTCGCTGCGAGGCAGGAATTGCAGGTTTACGGAGCGCAGGAATGCATTATTGAGGGGACCTGTCAGCGTAGCATCCCCGGAAACCCATATCAGACCGTAGAACGGGATCTGGCGCGTGAACGCATCGATGTTCATGATCTGCAATTCATCCAGGTTTCCCGCGACATCGAATGAGAAATAGCGATAGTCGTTGAAGTGCATCATCCCGGCAATCTCGGCTCTGCCGCCTGTCGAGTCAGAGAGTGCGAGCCTGTCAATCGCAATGCCTTCGCGTGTAATTCGGGTGTCTGCCTCGGCCGCGTAGCGCATCCCGTGATCCGGAATGCGGAAGCTGCCTTCCCGCAGTGTCAGTCCGGCATCAAAGACCGGATATCCAAAAGTACCTCCGATGGTGCCTCCGCCTACAAAGGCGCCCGATACGTCATGAAAACCGCGGACCAGGTATTCGAAGAAGAACGCATCGGCGCGCCTCACATCCAGATCCAGGTCCAGGGCACCGTCATTATCGCGGCCCGGAAGACGGACCGTCCCGGCAATCGTCAGATTGTTCTCGACGAAGCGAAGCGTGTCGCCTTCCCCTGAGTTCTCGCCCGGCGCGGGACCGAGCGATGCCACAACGGCAATATCCGGGCTCCCCGGGTCGAAGCGGCTGCTGGCTTCCAGTCGTCCCAGGACATGATTCTCCAGCCGCAAGTCGGTTACCACTACGTCGCCGGATACCTCGGGGCGCTCCAGGCCTGTCCACCGGAGACGCCCATCGAGCGTGCCTCCGAAGCTCCGTCGAGCCTCCACAAAATCCGACAGCTGGCGCAGCGCCAGAGACCGAATTCCCACGCTTAGCGTGTCCTCTACGGACGAAGAAAGAACGCCGGTCACGTCGACGCCTTGGGGTCGCATTCCGTGCGATGCTGCGCTCTCCAGACGGAACTGAACAAATTCCAGGGCATCGGCAAATACGTCGATGATGGCATCCTCAGCCTGATTCCATCGGTATGCGCCGGATGAAAAGGCCAGCTGGCCGAAACGCAGACGGTAGCGGTCTCCCATCTCCATTAGTCTTGCCTGGACCCGCGCGGTGACCGCTCCTTCCGTGGAAAGGGCTACGTCCGCTGCCGCATCCTCCAGCGAAGCCGTGACCCGAAGGCCCTCAAGAGCCGGTCCACGGACGTGCCAATGATCGGCTTCGGCGTCGATTTCTGCCGTCACCGTATGCTCCAGGGGTCCCTCCAGGGTGAGGCGCCCGTCAGCGGCTGCCTTTAGGCCGGCAACCTGCGTTGTACGCCAGAGGATGGAATCAGCCGAGGCTGTCGCTCTGAAGGCCAGGCTGTCGGCATCTGCCTGGACAGAAAGCGCGCCTACAAAGTCGGTTGCGAAGGAAGCTGTCATGGGCAACCAGCTGCTGACAATCTCGGATTGCTTGATCGCGAGCGATCCCTCCATCTTCACGGGGCCCCGGGCAGCCGAGCCAGCCAGCATGGCGGCTGCCTCACCCTGCAAGATCAGCTGCTCAAGGGGCGGCCAGGCCACATGGCTGTGGCCTTCGGGCCCGATCCGATATTTGTCTTGTTGCCTTTGGAGCGCATCTGCAAGCGCAACCCTCCAGAGAGCCGCAAGAGATCCGTCGATGCGGAAGCTGTGACTGCTCTCCAGGCGCATGGCAAGGGCATCGCCATCAACGTCCAGTGCAAACCCTCCATTCGCACTCCTGCCCAAAGCCAGCATCCACTCATGCGGCGCGACGGTTCTCCGTGTACCGCCCCAGCCCATGGAGGAAGAGTCCACTTGCAGGGAGAGGCGCCCCTGCAAATCCTGCCCGGGAAGACCGGAGCCCGACATATGCCATGTGCCGTTCAGGCTAGAGTAGAGGGAGTCTGAAAACAGGATACTGCCCACGTCTACGTTTCGCATGCGCGAATCAACGTTGACGGACGGCCGCTGACCGGTCCAATCGAAGTCTGCAGCCAGATCGATGAATTGATCCTCTTTCCACACCTGTACCTCTGTCCGGCCGGTGCGGCCCCGCAGGGTCACGTCCGCACGCATCCCGTCCAACGGCCTGCGAGCCAGGCTGGAAGGCCCAAGTTCTGCTCCGATGGAAGCCTCGAGTTCGTGCAAACCCAGGCCGGATCCTTCCAGGCTGAAGCTTCCATCAATACGGCTCTCCAGAGCTGTATCGCCGGAAAAAAAGCCGAAGTCCAGGGCGCTTGTCTGCACAGAGCCCGTGTAGGCCCACTGCCCGCCGGCTGGCCGGCCGATGGACGCCGTCCCCGAAGCGCTGCCCCCTTCGCTTTCCAGATCGAACGAAGTGCGGATCCTGATTGCCTGCGGCGTGTGGACCGTCTGTACGGCACCTTGAAGTCGTAGCATTCCGAGGTGCCGTGCTTCCGGCAGCCGTGCCTCGGGCAGCAGCGCACGGATGTCGGAGGCACGCAAGAGTGCCTCGCGCACATTGAGTTGCAAACCCAGGGAGTCTCCGTTCAAGAGCAGATTCCCGTTCCCTACCAGCGAACTGGTGCCAAACGCCAGCAGAAGGTTATCGGCTGTCAGACGGGACGCATTGCCACGGACTGTTACGGCCCCGTCGAGGGTATCAGCCAGCGCGAGCGTCGGAATATGCTTGCGCAGGGCGCGGAGCTCCAATTGCCGGACATGCAGTGACAGGTCCATGGAAAGGGAATCCGGTTCCCGGTAGTCGCTGACTATTCCCGTCAGGTCGAGGTTGCCCTGATCTGCAGCCACTACGAGGCGGTTAAAGACGATCCGGTCCCTGTTGGTAACCAATTGTGCAGACGCATCGTGTATGGTTAGAGGCATCTCAGGCAGACGTCCCGAGAAACTCACGACATCAAGGAGGTTCGAAACCTGGTTGCGGTGATACACGGCCTGGACATGCAGACTGTCAAGGGCCTGCGACGGGCCAATCCCGATTCGATGCATCCGGACGGTCCCGTCTGCGAGTTGCACTTCGATTCGGTCCGGCGTCCAGGTGCCTGCAGCGCCTCCCGATGCCTGTCGGCGCACCAGGGGAGAACTGACGCTTCCAGCGCTGTCCGTGCGCAGCACCAACGCGGGCCGAATCGCTTCCAGGGACCGGATCGAAAACCTGCCTCTGACAAGGGACCACCAGCGGGGTCTGGTGACCAGGGAATCCACTGTTAGCCACGGATTGCCACTGCGATCTAATAGCCGGACATCGCTGGCGAGAATCTGTTGCCGGAAATTGCCCTGCAAGGCTTCGATATGCAGTCGGCCCTCGTAGCGGTTTGCGTAACTGCGGACAATCTCCTGGCGAAGCGCCTCCCTGCCGAATTCGGTTCTGGTGAGGGCGAATACCAGTAGCACGCCTGCACCGAGAAGGCCTGCGCTCGCATACAGGGCAACCCGGGCGATTTGCTTCGTGCGGGACACGGCTATGGAATCGGCATTGGGGGAACGGCGCAGCAGCCTAGGCACGGGCCCAGTCCCAGGCAATTCGGATTTCCGCAGCGCTTGCGTCGGCGCTGACGTAAGCCTGTCCGATGTCGCGCAGGACAATCAGCCGCTGCCGACCGGCCAGCACCTTCTTGTCCGAGCGCATGGCATCCATGAGCCGGGTGACGGAATAGGATGACAGCGATGCGCGCACGGGAATGCGCCGCACGAGTTCAAGGGCCCGCTCAATCTGAAAGTCGCCGTGGAGCAGGTGCGAGAGCTTCAGTGCAGCACGCATGCCAAGCGCAACAGCTTCCCCATGGCTAAAGTATCCGTAGCCGGCAACGTGCTCAATGGCGTGTCCGAATGTGTGCCCGAAATTCAGTATGGCTCGCCTGCCGTCTTCGCGCTCGTCTTCTGCGACGATCCGGGCCTTGATGGAGGCTGCCCAGGGCACGATGGCTTGAATGGAATCGGGATCCCGGGAAAGGATAGAGGACCAGTGATGCTCCAGAAAAGCGACAAATGCTGGGTCCGCGATAAGCGCATGCTTGACGACCTCCGCGAGCCCGCTTGCCCAGTCGAGATCTGTCAGGGATTCCAGCGTGGAGGGGTCGGCGCAGGTCAGCGCGGGCTGATAGAAGGCGCCGACCAGGTTCTTGCCTACTGTGTGGTTTACTCCCGTCTTGCCGCCAATGGCACTGTCTACCTGAGCGACAAGCGTGGTCGGGGCCTGCACCAAAGGCAGGCCCCTGAGCAATGTTGCCGCAGCAAACCCCGCCAGGTCTCCGACAACGCCGCCGCCGAGAGCTACAATCGGAGTCTTCCGGTCGATGCCCTGACCCAACGCCTCATCGTATAGGTGCTGAAGGACAGCCAGGTCCTTCGAAACTTCGCCGGGCGCAACAACGATCGCGTGCGGCTGCCATCCGCCTGCAGCAAGCGACTGCACCAGTCCGGACAAGTAATGGTCTGCAACCAGGTTGTCGGTGACCACCAGGCACGGTCCACGGCGCAAACCGCGCTCCTGCATGAGCCTGGGCAAAGCCGAAAGCGCGGCGAAATGCAGGTAGTAGTGGCGCCCGTGAGGAAGCGCCACCTTGATCGCGTCCGTCGTTGCCGCCGTTGCCATGGGATTCGAACGATAGTTCCGGGTAATCGTTCATTGGCCAGTTCAGAGCGCCGGGAGGCCAACTCCTGTCTTTCGCAAGTGCCGGGACGTGATGCGAGCTGTACTCTGTGATACTGCGGGCAACCTTCTGCTGCGAGACGTGCTGGTGCCCGAGCCAAGACCGCGCCAGATACGCGTCAGCGTACAGGCGACGGCCCTGAATCGCGCAGACCTTCTTCAGCGGAAAGGAAAGCACCCTCCTCCGCCCGGAGCCAGCCCGGTCCTGGGCCTGGAAATGGCGGGAGTCGTGGAGAGCGTAGGCTCGGCCGTCACGCGATGGAAGCGGGGAGACGCGGTAATGGGGCTCTTGCCAGGAGGCGGCTATGCGGAGTATGCGGTCCTGCATGAAGACATGGCAATGCCCATGCCTGCCAATCTCACCTTCCTGGAAGGGGCCGCGATTCCGGAAGTCTTTTTGACGGCATACCAGGTGCTTTTCTCGCTGGGTGGCCTGGACTCCGGCGAGACCGTGCTCTTTCATGCCGGCGCCAGCGGCGTAGGAACGGCAGCCATTCAGCTGGCCACGCATGCCGGTGCTCAGATGTACGTAACGGCCTCGGGCGGCAAGCACGCAGCGTGCCTGGACCTGGGGGCGGCGATGGCCATAGATTACAAGAGCCAGGATTTTGCGGAGGAAGTGCTCCGGGCAACGGAAGGCAGGGGAGTGGACCTGATCGTGGACTGCATAGGGGCTCCGTACTTTGAGCAGAACCTCCGGTCGCTGGCCCTGGATGGCCGGTTCGTACTTCTTTCCACGCTTGCGGGGGCGGACGTGGCCGGTCTCAATCTTCGGACGCTGTTCAGGAAGCGCGCCCGTCTTGTGGCAACCACACTGCGCAACCGTACCCTGGAATACAAGATTTCGCTGACGCAGAGCTTTGCCAAAGACAAGCTGGCACTATTTCGCACCGGGCGCCTGCGCCCGGTGATTGACTCGGAATTTGATCTGGAGGATGTGGAGGCGGCACATGAGCACATGCGGCAGTGCCGCAACATCGGCAAGATCGTGCTGGTAGTGGGCTAGCGAACGTGCCTTGGCCCAAGGGTGGGACTCAGCGCGTGCGCGGGACCGCTTGGCATCGAAGACCGGCATTGCGGGCACGGTTGTCATGCTTGCCGCACATAGGGGCACGGATTGCAGCACGGATCTGGTGCACGACCCGGCAGCAACGGTCGTGCGGAGCGTGCCGCACTCCAGGGCCTTGGCGGCTGTCAGCGCCGCGCACGCAAACAGCAGATCGGCGCCGCAGCGCGCTCCCGCGCAGGTGTCGGAGCACGTGGCTCAAGGCAGGTACCGTGGCCAGGTCTGCTCCCATGCAGGCCGGCTGCGCCCTCGGATCGCGCTCACACGCCTGGCAAGACTCCTGAAGGAATCCGGGCTTTCGAGCCTGGGGCCCGGTGGCAGGCTGCTTCCAGGGTATAGCGTGCGAGCGCGCCTGGCGCTCGCACACAGTCCCGTGGTCAATTCGTCAGGCTCCGCACGGGAGCGGGAATCTGGCCGCCGCGCCTGACCAGTCTCGCGCAGGCAGATGCTCTGGGCTCGATAACGGGTGCCCGCCCGAGTAAGCCGCCCCATTCGGCATATTCGCCGGCTTCCTTGCCCGCGACGGGTATGAGCCGGCATGCGGTGGTCTTGTTATTCATCATGCCGATGGCAAACTCGTCCAGCATAATGCCTGCGAGTGTTTCCGCAGGCGTGTCGCCCGGCAGGGCAATCATGTCCAGTCCCACGGAGCAGACCGCCGTCATCGCCTCCAGCTTTTCGAGGCCCAGGTGTCCCCGCTCCGCTGCACTGGCAAGGGTGGCATCTTCCGAGACTGGAATGAAGGCACCGCTCAATCCTCCGGTCCGGCTGGACGCCATGGTGCCGCCCTTCTTGACGGAGTCGGTCAGCATGGCGAGTGCGGCGGTCGTTCCCGGCGAGCCGATCTCTTCCAGGCCCATGGCCATGAGTATTTCTCCGACTGAATCGCCGGTTGCGGGTGTCGGCGCCAGCGACACATCCACGATGCCGAAGTCAATCTGTACGCCCGCGCGCTGCGTAAGCCGTGCCGCCACCTGGCGACCAATGAGTTCGCCCGCTCTCGTGATCTTGAAAGCCGTTCGCTTGACCGCCTCGCACACGGTTGCCAGGTCACGGGCCTCCTGCAGGTCGCGCACAGCGCGCAGCACTACGCCCGGCCCCGAAATGCCGACATTCAGAACCGCTTCGCCGCATGCCGGTCCGTGAAACGCACCGGCAATGAACGGATTGTCGGCAACGGCATTGCAGAAAGTGACAAGGCGCGTGCACGCAGATGAGTCGCTGTGGGCCGTAAGCCCGGCCGCTTTCCTGATTACTCGCGCCATCCGGAGCACGGCGTCGGCGTTTATCCCGGCGCTCGTCGAGGCGCAGTTGACGGACGCACAAAGATGCCTGGTTGATGCAAGTGCCTCCGGCAGGGCCTCCATGTAGGCAAGATCGCCTCGGGTCATGCCACGCTCCACGAGCGCAGAAAACCCCGCCAGAAAATCGAGGCCGATGTCGGCGGCGGCGCCGTCAAGCGCGGCCGCCAGCCGCATGTATCCCCGGGCATCGAGTCCCGCGGCTATGAGACTGACGGGTGTAACGGCCACGCGCTTGTTGGCAATACTGACGCCAAAGAGGGACTCCACTTCCTCTGATACAGCGACGTGGTGCCCGGCCACCCGCCGGATCTTCTCGCAAGCCCGGGAGCTAACGTGCCCTGCATGCGAGCTCGCGCAATCCAGCAGCGAGATTCCAAGCGTGGCGGCGCGGATGTCGAAGTTCTCGGATTCGGTCATCCGGACCGTATCGAGTACTTCGTACAGCTCGTAGGCCATGGATGCAGCTCCTACGGGCGGTGCATGCGAGCGAACAGATCCTCGTGCTGCGCGCCTATGCGAACCCCGAGCTCCGATTCTGCCGCGCGCAGCTGATGCTGGAGCTCGGCAAGCGGGATATTCATGCTGCTGATGTCTGCGACCATGATCAGCGTGAAGTACTGCTGCAATATCTTCATGGACACATCAAGGATATTGCAGCCGGCCCGGGCCACGATGCGGGTTACGCCGGCCAGTATTCCCGGCTGGTCGGACCCAAAGGCGGTGATAATGACGCGGTCCTGCGCACGCCGCTCGGAGAGCGTGGCATCCATTACCGACTGTGCAATGGCTTCGACGCGCTCGGCCGTGGCGTCGGCGCCGAGGGCTGCTGCCACGGCACCGACCAGGTGTTCGACGTCCATGCGCCGCGCTATCTGGCAGTCTTTACCAGGGCGGTAAAGAATGGAACGAACGCGTCTCCGCGACGCCGCAAGACCTTGATGATGACGGCTTCGGTGTCGGGCACATCGTCGAAGATGCGGTTGAAGACTTCCAGGGTCTCAACCGGCTCCTGGTTTATTTCCGAGATTATGTCGCCCCGCCGGAGATCAGCGTCCCGGAAGGCCGCACTGCTCTCGTCGATGCTGGCTACAAGGAGGCCTTTGACCTGACCGCCATCCGACAGCCCCCACTGCTCGCGCTGGGCGCGCGTCAGCTCTGAAAGCGTGAGTCCGAGTCTCTCGCTCGGAGGATCCGTGCCGGGCTCTACACTCTCTTCATCTTCCAATTCGAGTCTGGCAAGTGCCGCCCGAACCGTGAGCCGATCTTCTTTTCGAACCACCGAGAGTTCGACCTCGGTGCCCGGCGCCAGATTGCCAATGATAGACCGGAGCTGATTGGCATCTCTCAATTCTTCGCCGTTGACTGCCGTAATGATATCGGCTTCCTGCAGGCCGGCTCGCTCTGCCGGGCTGTCACTTTGTACCAGGGTGACTTGCGCCGCCCCGCGCGGTACGTCAAGCGCATCCGCCAGAGAGGCCGAAACGCCATCATAGCCCACGCCCAGGAAACCCCGTTCGACGCGCCCGTGCTCTATTAGCTGCGCCATGACATCCTGCGCAACGTCGGCCGGTATGGCAAATCCGACCCCGTGATTTACGCCTGTACGCGAATAGATGGCACTGTTGATGCCGATAACCTCTCCGCGCAGGTCCACCAGCGGCCCACCCGAATTGCCGGGATTGATGGCGGCATCCGTCTGGATGAATGCCGAGTAAGGGTTAAGATTGCCCAGATTGGTGCTTGTGCGGCCGACAGCGCTGACGATTCCGGCGGTCACGGTGTTGTCCAGATCTTCGCTAAGCGGTGACCCGAAGGCCATCACCCACTGGCCTACCTTTACGCCGTCTGAGCTTCCAAACGAGGCCGAAGGCAGATCGCTCGCCTCGATTCGGATTACGGCCAGGTCGCTTGCCGGATCCGTGCCTACCACGGTGGCCTCAAGTACACGGCCATCGTACAGGCCGACCTCCAGGTCTTCGGCCTGCGCTATGACGTGGTTGTTGGTGACGATATAGCCGTCCTCACTGACGATGACGCCGGATCCCAGGCCACTTTGCACTCGGGGCTGCGGATCTTCCTGCGGAACGTTGAATCTTTCGCCGAACGGCCATCCCTGGAAGGGATTCATGAATACGCCCGGCCCGCCGACCACCACACGCTCCGACCGGATCTGGACTACGGAAGGATTGACTTCGGCAGCCACGTCGATGAAGGCCTGCTCAAGGTCAAAGCGTTCAGGCGCCGGGACTTCCGACGTATCTGCTGCATCACGCGCAGCGGCACGCGATTCCATGCCCACCTTTTCGCCACTGCCGAATAGATTGGCACCCGCCGTGGCAAACAGGATGCCGGCCGCAAAAACGGCCACAAGTAGGATGGCGACAGAGACGCGGTTTTTTGCAGTCATGGTAGGGTGTGTCTTTTTGACGGCATTTCCTTTTTTGACCAGGGCACAAAAAACGTGCCCGAACAGGTTTTAGTATGGCAGACGTGCCTCTACCGGCCAGGAATGCCCGGTTCGGTCATTTCGCGCACGTCTAGCATGGTGTCGAGCTCCTCCTCGCTGAGCAAAGCCATTTCGAGCACGACTTCGCGGACCGTCCGGCCGCTCTTGGCGGCGGCCTTTGCTACCTCGGCGGCGCGGTCGTAGCCGATAGCGGCATTGAGCGCCGTCGCAACTGCGGGATTGCGCTCCAGGAGCTCTCTGCACCGGTCGCGGTTGGCACGCATGCCGAGGAGGCAGCGGTCGGTAAAGGCGCGGCAGGCGCCGGCCAGAATCGTGATGCTCTCCAGCATGGCCTGCGCCATGACCGGCATCATAACGTTGAGTTCGAGGTTGCCGTGCTGGCCGCAAACGGTCAGCGTCGTATGGTTACCCATTACGCGGGCACACGCCATCATCATTGCCTCGGAAAGGACAGGGTTGACCTTCCCCGGCATGATGGAGCTTCCCGGCTGGACGGGTGGGAGGGAGATTTCGAATAGCCCGCTCGTGGGACCGCTGGAGAGCAGCCGTATGTCGTTGGCGATTTTCATCAGCGACACGGCGAGCGTGTTGAGCGCGCCTCCGGCCATGACGTAGCCGTCCTTTGCGGACTGCGCCTCAAAATGGTTCGCGGCCTCCCGGAATTCAATGCCGGTGATTTCCGAAATATGCGCTAAGGCCCGTTTAGGAAAGTCCTCGTGCCGGTTTATGCCCGAACCCGTGGCTGTGCCCCCGAGGGCGACCTCCTTTAGTTCTTCCATTGCAAGCCGAGTGCGGCGAATGCCTGCATCGACCTGCGCTGCATAGCCGCCGAATTCCTGCCCCAGACGCACCGGGATGGCGTCCATGAGATGGGTACGGCCGCTCTTTATCACATCGTCAAACTCGTGGCTCTTGGTCAGCAGTGACTGGTGCAGTTCCTGCAAGGCCGGCAGGAGCGCTCGATCCAGCAGCATGGCGGCGGAGACGTGCATGGCGGTCGGAATGACGTCATTCGACGACTGCGACATGTTGACATGGTCGTTGGGATGGAGGTCTTTCATGCCCGACTCGTGTCTGACTACGGAGACGAGAACCTCATTGGCATTCATGTTCGTGGACGTGCCGCTGCCGGTCTGGTAAATGTCCACGGGGAATTGTTCATCGAATTCTCCGGCACTTACCCGCTCCGCCGCCTGGACAATGGCGGCGGCTCGTTCCTCCGAGAGAAGACCCAGGTCCCGATTTGCAAGGGCTGCGGCTCGCTTGATTATGCCCAGAGCCTCGATAAAGGGCCTCGGCATACGCTGGCCACTAATGGGAAAATTGTCCCGGGCTCGTTGCGTCTGAGCTCCGTAGAGCGCGCCGACAGGCACGCGAACCTCACCGAGCGAATCTCTTTCAACGCGGTATTGGCTCATGTCGAATAATCCGGTGGATCAGGCTTATTATACGGGCCGTCATGCCGTTTGTTGAATGGAAGGAGGCAGCTTGGAAGTCATAGTGGAACCTGCCGAGATGCAGGCCAGATCCGATGCGCTGCGCGCGGAAGGCAGGAGGCTCGTTCTCGTGCCCACGATGGGAGGCCTTCACGCGGGTCACGACGCACTCGTGCGCGCGGCTGCGCGTGAGGGCGACCATGTCACCGTCTCCGTATTTGTCAATCCCACGCAATTCGGCCCGGGGGAGGATTACGACGCCTATCCGCGAGACCTCGGCAGGGACCTGGCGAGGCTTGAATCCCTCGGCGGCGTCGACCTTGTGTTTTCTCCGGGTGCGGCGGGCCTGTACCCGGACGGCATGGAGGCCCAGCTGACGTGGGTGGACGCGCCGGAGTTGCAGCGGCATCTTTGCGCGCCGCGCCGCCCCGGCCATTTCAGAGGTGTGGTGACCGTGGTAGTGAAGCTCTTCCTGTGCTGCCAGCCGCATGTGGCGGTCTTCGGGTTGAAGGACGCGCAGCAGTATTTCATTCTGCGCAGGATGACGCGAGACCTGGGATTCGGCATAGTTGCGCGGGGCGTAGAGACGGTCCGGGAGTCCGACGGCTTGGCACTCTCCACCCGCAATGGCTATTTGAGTGAGCAGGAGCGTGCGCAGGCGCCGGCACTTTACCATGCGGTAACGGCAGCCCGTGTCCTCGTAGAGGGCGGCGAACGTGATTCCGGTAACGTGGTCAAAGCGATGATGGACTGCCTGCAGCAGGCTCCGCTCGTGCGGCCTGAATATGCAGAGGTAGTGGATACGGAGCGGCTTACGCCGGTAAGCCGCATAGAGCCTGGCCAGACCGTTCTTGCCGCCGTTGCGGTACAACTTGGCCGTGCGCGACTTATAGACAACGTTGTGGTTTCTAGCCCGCACCGCCACTGAGGTGCCTGTTGCCATGCGAGGAATCTTGCTCCTTACGGTCTGTACTTCCCTTGCTGCCAGTGCACTGGCGCAGTCAGAAGATCTTTTCCCGGTGCCGTATCAGGGACGATTTGGGCTCATTGATGCATCGGGAAGCATGATCGTCGAGCCCAACTACGATGGCGCGCAGCGTTCCAGCGAAGGCCTGGCAGCCGTTCGCATCGACGGCCGGTGGGGATTTGTCGATGCGGCCGACTCCATGGTGGTCGACACTCGATTCTCGGCCGTTTTTCCGTACTCGGAGGGTCTTGCGCGGGTGCAGCAGGGCCGGAGCTGGAATTTCATCGACCGCAAGGGCGTCGCCCTCAGCGAAAGACCCTATTCGGGTGCGCTGGATTTTTCTCACGGGCTAGCCCCGGTGCGCACGCAGGCCGGGACCGTCGTGGGACTGGAGCCGAACTGGGGCTATGTCGACAGGAGCGGCAGGCTCGCCATACCAGACCGGTTTGTGCGGGCACTGCCGTTTTCCGACAGCCTAGCTGCCGTACAGGTCGTACGCAAGGTGCTGTTCGTGCGAGTCGGGTCAGAATGGGGGTACATAGACGAAAAGGGTGACTGGGCGATAGAACCGCAGTTTTCTTCCGTAAGGAGCTTCTCGGAAGGAGTGGCGCTTGTCAGGAAGGGCTCGCAATGGGGGTTCATCGACACGGAGGGCAGCCTGGTGCTGGAGGTCGATCACCAAAGCGTGTTCTCGTTTTCGGGCGGTCGTGCGCGGGTGCAGTCCGAGGATCTGTGGGGCTTCATCGACCGGAGCGGCAGGATGGTCATTGAATCTGTGTACGAACACGCGGACGACTTTTCCGAAGGCTTGGCCCTCGTGCAGAGCGGTGGACTGTGGGGATATGTCGATACGGAGGGCGTGGTAGCGATACCGCTCCGGTACGAGCGGGCGCGGCCCTTTGAGGGCGGCCTGGCCTTCGTGACGCTGCAGGACCGGTCAGGCTACATTGATGCAAGCGGCACCTTTATCTGGAGCCAGTAGCGTCGCGACGCTCGTAGGCGTCGATAATGTCCTTGACAAGCCTGTGGCGCACCACATCGCTTCTGTCAAAATCGATAAAGGAGATGCCGTCCACGCCCTCCAGTATGCTTCTGGCTTCCACAAGTCCGCTGGCGGTCCGGTCGCCGAGATCAATCTGCGTCACGTCCCCGGTTACAATGGCGTGGCTGTTGATGCCCAGCCTGGTCAGGAACATCTTCATTTGCGTGGATGTCGCGTTCTGCGCCTCGTCGAGGATGACGAAAGCTGAATTGAGCGTCCGGCCGCGCATGAAGGCCAGGGGCACGATTTCAACTACATGGTTCTCCATGTGTGCGCGCAGCTTCTCGGTCGGCAGCAATTCATCCAGCGCATCATACAGCGGCCGCAGGTAGGGATCGATCTTGTCGCGAAAATCGCCCGGCAGGAAGCCCAGCCGCTCGCCGGCTTCCACAGCCGGCCGGCAGAGGACGATGCGCTTGACCTGGCGCGACTTAAGGGCCGCTACGGCGATGGCGACAGCCATGAACGTCTTGCCCGTGCCGGCCGGGCCAATGGCAAAGACTATGTCGCTCCTGCGGGCGGCCTGCATCATCCGGGCCTGGCCAGGGGTCTTGGTCCGCACCAGGCCGCCGGAAGGCGTATAGGCGATGACTTCTCCGATTTCGGAACGTGGGCGCGTTTCATCGGAGGTTACCAGCGCCAGTACGGTCTCGACGTCACCGGTCGTCAGGTTGCCGTTGCGGCTGGCAATGACCGTCAGCTCCTGCAGCGCACGCTCGATGTCTTCAAGCGTACGCTTGTGCCCCCGGAGCTTGATCTGATTGCCGCGGGCCAGGAAGTCTGTGTCGGGGAAAGCGGCCTCCATGCGACGCAGGTGCTTGTCGTTGGAGCCAAAGAGGAGGAGGGGGTTGGTCTGATCGATCGTGAGGGTTTTCTCAGCCAAGGACGGAAGTCGAAAGATGTTGGAGGGCGTTGAACGGTATGAACCTGCGGGCGTTTTACCTGCATCTGGCACCAATGATGCCGCGATGGGCGCTCGACTTGTCGTTGAGTTTACGAAAATGAGCGGAGCCGGCAATGACTTTATTGTCATTGACAACCGCTTCTACCGGTTTTCGGATCAGGAATTGGTCCGGATAGCGCGGCGGCAGTGCCAGCGCCGGTACGGGGTTGGGGCCGATGGCATATTGGCCTTTGCCGAGGCCACGGTGGAGCAGGCGGACTTCTGCATGCGCTACGTTAATGCGGACGGCTCTCTGGGTACCATGTGCGCCAACGGCGCCCGGTGCCTGGTGCGCTACGCGCAGCAGGCGGGGATTAATAGCAGGCGGCTCAGGCTTCAGACCGACTCCGGCATCTACGAGGCCGAGCTGCCGGCGGATTTGGACGCGGATGTGCGGCTCTACATGCAGCAGCCAGCGGATTGGCGTCCGGATCTGGCGCTTGCAGCAGCCTCTGCCGTGCCGCTTTCGGATCTGCATTACATATGGACCGGGACGGAGCACGTAGTTTGTTTTCTGGAGGAAGTAGGAGAGGCCCCCGTCGAGCGCTGGGGACGAGAGATTCGGCATGATCCGGCGCTTGCTCCGTCAGGGGCAAACGTAAATTTCGTCGAGGTACGCTCTGGGCGCGTCCTGCGGGTGCGGACCTATGAAAAAGGTGTGGAGGCCGAGACGCTGGCGTGTGGTACGGGTGCGGTGGCATCGGCCGCGGCGGCGTGGCGGCTCCAGCGGATCAATTCGAATGCCAGGGCGCAAATAGAGATGCCTGGCGGGACGCTGCGGGTAGGTCGCACGGGAGGGCGCATTGCGCTCGACGGCCCGGCCGAAGCGATCTACCGCGGTACGTTCGAGCTTGCCGTTTGAAGGGGAAGTCGGCGCATGTGCCGGCCGGCACAGGATGCGGCCCCTCTAACCGGCGAATGTCCTCCTACTGCTGCAGCATGGTGCTGCGCAGATCCTGGATGTCTGCCTCGTCACGCAAGGCGGTTATCCATTCCGCGCGGAGGCGATCTTCCAGTTCTCGGGTCAGCTCAGAGCGAAGGCGCTCACGCTCGCCATCGGTGACGGTGCCGGGGTCGGAAATGCGCGTTACGCGAGCCACGAATGCCGCACTGCGACCCTCAACGACTCCTGTGTCCTCGCCCTCGGAAAGGGCCAGTACGCTGCCGGCAAATACCGGGTCGCGGCCCAGACCGGGAACTATCTGGTTGGCAAAGCTGACGCCCGAGGCCGTCTCCGGCGGAAATCCGAGGTCGGCGGCAAGGCCGTCAAACCCGGGCCCGGCGTAGCCGCGCGTCAGGCGGTTAACCTGAAACGCCTTCTTGGCATTGAGCAACACCCGCGAGCGCACTTCTGCCTCCACTTCCGCAAGCGGGCGAAAACCCTCTTCCTCTATGGCTACCACATGGGCCAGGATGGTCGCCTCGTCCAACTCGATTACCGGGCCGATGTCATCGCGTGCGGATCCGTCCAGGAACTGGGCGAGGGCCCGGCTGGGCCCGAAGCCGGGAATGGAGACCTGGTCCTGTTCCAGGTCCATGGACTGAAGAGCGACGCCTCGTCGCTCTGCCTCGCCGGCAAAATCACCAGTCTCCTCTGCGTAGAACGCCAGGTCCTCAAGCTCGTCCTGAATAGCCGTTAGCGTACCTACGGACGGCGTAATTGTAGTCGCAAAGTCGGCAAGCTGCACCTCCAGGTCCGCCTTGTGCGTAACCTCAATCAGATGCAGTCCGAAGCTGGTCTCAACCGGCCCCACCAGGTCGCCGACGGCCGCGCTGAATGCAGCATCCTGAAACTCGGGGACCATCCGGCCATCCGTAAACCATCCCAGGTCTCCGCCGAGGCTTCCACTGCCCGGGTCGTCCGAGGACTCGCGGGCGAGAGCGCCAAAGTCCTCGCCTGCCCGCAGGCGGTCGCGAAGTGCCAGGATCTTCTCCCTGGCCTCGTCATCCGATCCCGATGCCAGAATGTGCCGGGCCCGCACATGAGTTTCCTGTGCGGGGCGCGTGCCCGTCACCTTGACTACATGCACCGCGCCGCCGGCCACAACCGGCCCTGCCATCATTCCGGGTTCGATAGGCTGCGCGCCTTCAAAAATAATTTCAGCAATTTCAGGGGCTACGTCACCCGCGCCCAGGAAGGCGTCCGAATACGCCTCTTCGGATCCGTTCTGGACAAGAAACGTCGAGTCGTCGGGGGCCTCAGCGAATTCGGCCAGGATCATCTCTCCCTCTCGCAGAAACGCCAGCGTATCCTCACGGGAAGGCACCTTGGGAATGGAGGCCAGCTCGATGGAATAGCGGCGCTCGCGCCGGTAGTCCTCGTCCTTGTTTTCCTCGTAGTATCGCTCCATATCGGCGTCGGTCACGACCACGGAGTCATCCGGCACGGCCGCATACCGCAAAAAGAAAAATTCCGCGTCGGCCGTGATGGCCTGCCGGCGGTGAGCCTGCTCTATGTCACTTTCGGACACGCGGGCCGTGGCCGTTATCAGCCTGTCGAATTTCTGGCTTCTGCGGTCGATTCGAATGAAGTCCTCGATCTGGATCCACGTCGCAGCCTGTTCCGGATTGTCAATGAAGTTCTGCAGCAGCTCGCGGTTCAGCTGACCGTCGGGATTGGAAAAATTGACGCGGATAATCTCATGCGGGCTGTCACCGAGAATGAGATCGCGGATTTCCGCATTGCTCACGGTGATGCCGAGGCGATCCATTTCCTGTTCACGCAGCTTGTTGTTGACCAGAAGGTTGTAGGCACGGTCGCGCTGCAGCTCCAGTTGCTGCGGCGGTACGGCCTCGCCTGTCACCTGGCGTATCTGCTCCAGCTGGGCCTCAAGCTGACGGTTGTACTCTTCGAGCGTGATGGGATCACCGTTTACGATGATGATCTCGCCAAGCGGGTTTGCCCCGATGGTGTCAAATACACCCGAGTCCTGCAATACCCAAAGGCCTCCGAACGAAATCACGAGAATCCACAGGATAATCCCCGTGTTTTCCCGCATTCTGTTCATCGTGCCCATATGGCACCTCCAAGTCTAGATCGAACCCCGGCCTAGGACGGATCCACGTGCACAAATCGCCGATTGCCGCGTGTGGCGCTGAATCGGACCTTGCCGCTTGTCTTCGCGAACAGGGTGTCGTCACCTCCACGGCCCACGTTGTCTCCCGGATGAAACCGCGTGCCGCGCTGCCGCACGATGATGCCACCGGCAGGCACTGCCTGGCCACTGAAGATCTTTACGCCCAGCATCTTGGGGTTCGAATCGCGCCCGTTCTTGGTGGAGCCTACTCCCTTCTTGTGCGCCATGACTCTTTCCGGCTACGTTGACTGTTCGTCTTCTTCTTGCAGGACCTTCAGCGCATCCACCCGCAATTGTGTGTAGCGCTGCCTGTGCCCCCGCCGCACGCGGTACCGCTTGCGGCGCTTCTTCTTGAAGACAATGATCTTGTCCGCCCTGACATGTCCGAGCACCGTGGCCTGCACCGAGGCCCTTTCGACGTGGGGGCGGCCGACAATAGTGGTTTCCTCGTTGACCAGAAGCAGTACACGGGGCAACTCGATCGTATCACCCTCGGCGTGCTCTGCATACAGTGGCACGAACAGCGTATCTTGCTCGCGCACCTTGTACTGCTTTCCCTTTATCTCGACAATGGCATACATCCTGTGATCTCTTCTTTGGGGCACCGGGTTTGTACCGGAGCGAGAGTGCAACAAGGGTAGCATTGTGTTACACGTGGCGCATGGGTTGGATCCCGCGCGAAGCGTTAAGAGGCGTCGAAGAAATGGATCTGGTGCTTCCGGGATCAGGCGCGAAGGTGCGTGCCGGCAAGCTGCTGTGCATAGGTCGCAACTATGCGGCGCATGCCGCTGAAATGGACAGCCCGGTACCCGAGCGCCCGGTCGTGTTCCTGAAGCCGGCGTCGGCGCTCATTGGCAGCGGACAGGAAATCGTGCTTCCGAAGCAGTCGCACGATGTCCACCACGAAGTGGAGCTGGTCGCCGTAATCGGCCGTGGCGGTCGGCACATTGCGGAGCCGGAGGCGCTCTCCCACGTGGCAGCCTACGCTGTTGGCCTGGACATGACGGCACGTGACCTGCAGGCGGAGGCCAAGAGGGGGGGGCTTCCGTGGTCGGTCGCCAAGGGATTTGATACGTTCGCTCCGATGGGGCCGCTTGCACCGGCCAGTTCCGTAGCCAATGTGCAGAACCTCGAATTGAGCCTTCATGTCAACGGAGTCGAGCGCCAGCGCGGCACGACGGCGCTGATGCTCTTTTCTGTTGCGGCGCTGGTCGCGTACTGCTCTTCCGTATTCACGCTGGAGCCTGGCGACCTGCTCTTTACCGGCACGCCTGCCGGCGTGGGTCCCGTGCGCGATGGCGATGTGCTGCAAGCCCGGTGCACGCACATGGCGCCGCTAGCGGTGCGCGTGCGAGGCGAATCGTAGCGGCGAAGGTTACGGTGTCGGCCTACAGTGTCGGCAGGGAGGGGCGCCGGGCAGACAAGACGGCCCTCATCCGCTCTTGCCTGATCCTTGCTCCCGCACTTGCCTTGCCAGCTCTCGCAGGGCCGGCTGGATTTTTCTGAATGCCCGCTCTGCGTCTTCCGTCGCCTGCCTGCGAATTTCTTCGAGTCGCCTGGCTTTGCGGGGGTCAGTGATTTCGCCGGTGGGATCGTCCGGAGGGTCGAGTATTATCGGCTTCATGGGCATACGAGTGGATTGGCCTAAGTCAAGGATTGTCTGGCCAGGTAATCCCGATTAAGGGAGGGATCAAAGTAGTGCTTCCGCTTGATCCAAACGAAACCATCGCCTTTGGAGATAACGGCCACGTCGACAGGGCCTCCGACAGATTCCTCTTCGGTTGAGACTCTCCGCTTGAGCGATGTCAGGCTCACGAGCGCTTCCGCCATACCTGCCAACTCTTCCTTGGGAAGGAGATTAACAATGTCCAGGATCGGCTCGTTATACCGCTGCCAGCGAAACGCATTGGTGGCCTCCTCAAAATCTGCAAGGTTGCCCCGCACGATTTCAAGGCGTTGGGGCAGCTCTTGTTCCGACAATTGGTCGGCTTGAGAATCGGTACCGAGTAATTCGCTGACTACTTTAACCAGAGAGTCTTCAAAGAATTGGCGTAGGTATGCCATGAATTCCGGGTCAATTCCGTTCATGAAGCGACCGACCATTTCACTTTGCGCAAAAGAAATGACTGCCGCTCCGATTCCGGCGCGGTCTATGTCAACGTGTTTCTTGGTATATGCCTTGACGACATCTCCAAATACTCCGTCCGTTACTATTTCAACCAGGCTCGGGAAGATTTCCTCTTCACCGAATCCGGCGAAAACGAGCCCGGAAGACCCTCCCGACAGCCGGGCACTCTTGATGGCGGCAGCAAGGCAATTGTGCAGAGCCTGACGCTCGGTGGGACCAATACGCAAGCCGCGAAAGCAGGAACGTATCGTTTCGTCCAATTCGGCTTCATGTGCGCTTACCAGTCCTTCGGCGTCGAATTCCTCCATGCATGGCAAGACGCCGGCGCTCTCAAGTGTGTCGGTGTGCTCTTGAATGATATCGACGACAGAGGCGCCTTGCTGCTCGGCTCCGTCGACAGCCTGGTCCTTGACTTTTCGAGCGATTCTCCCGAATAGCCCATGGGCTATGCGAACCACGTTAACAGCTTTCGCCTGCTCTGTGCAGATTGTATCGGATTTAATGAAGTCCAGAAACGAGTTGGCGTATTCGCCTACCGTTGCCTTGCCTATGGGTTTGATGGCTTGCCTATGCATCTTCACCAGTGTTTCCCACGGCACACCCATAAATTCTGCATTGTGATATATCATCACTCCTATCGGATGGCGCTTCGAAAGAGCAAACAACTTGTTCACCGGATAGGTCT
The DNA here is from genome assembly GCA_965207385.1 of Rhodothermales bacterium. GTDB lineage: Bacteria > Bacteroidota > Rhodothermia > Rhodothermales > Bin80 > CAZXEU01. Next base: position 306,309 of record CBDBLZ010000020.1, on the reverse strand, counting down.
TTCCGGGATGACCAATGCTCATCGCGCTATCTGCAGCCAATGCAACTGCCTTGCGATTCATTACGGCAACTTCGGCGGTCATAAATTCTTGTATCTACTGGTTCTCGGGAATCGCTATTGTGGCTTGTGGGTGCCTATGCTCTTGGCCGCGAATGTGTCGAGTTGCTCTGGTGTTATCGCGCGGCTTCGAATTGGTGTCGCATCGCACCTGCGGCCTGCTCCATGTCCTCCATGGAAACGTCCCGGTGCGTGGTGGCCCTGATGGTGGATGCACCGAACGGCACGACGGCCACGCCGGCCGCTTCCAGCGCCGCGGATGAAGCTTCCACATCGTGTCGCAACAGGTGTATGAGCACGATATTGGTTTCGGGCAATTCCACCCGAAGCGAATCGATCCCGGCAAGCCCGTCGGCAAGATGCCTGGCCTTAGCGTGGTCATCAGCCAGCTCCTTGCGGTGGTGCGCGAGCGCGTAGAGTCCGGCCGCCGCCAGTATGCCCACCTGGCGCATGCCTGCGCCAAGAAGCTTGCGCATGCGGTGCGCCGCGCGGACAAGCTCCCTTGTACCGCAGAATACCGAGCCCACGGGAGCACCAAGGCCCTTCGAAAGGCAGACCGTGACCGTATCGAACAGCGAGGCATAGTCGCGCTCGGAGGTGCCGCTGGCGGCCGATGCATTCCACAGGCGGGCGCCGTCCAGGTGAAGGGAAAGGCCCGCATCCCGCGCCACGTCCGTCAACTCTCTCAGTCGCTGGAAGGGATATACGCGTCCGCCTGCCCGGTTAAGCGTATTCTCCAGGCACAGCAGCCGCGAGGCCGACTCCCAGTACTGGCCGGATCTGAGGGCTCTGCGCAGCTGGTCCACTCCCAGGACGCCGCGGTCGCCGTCCAGCGGATGCAGGACCACGCCGGACAACGCGCCCGCAGCACCGGATTCGTAATTGAAGATGTGGCAGCTGCGTTCGACAATGACTTCGTCTCCCGGACTCGTCTGGATACCCACGCCCAGCTGATTGCCCATCATGCCGGAGGGCACGAAGAGGGCCGCTTCCTTGCCCAGGAGATCGGCCACTTCTTCCTGGAGCCGGTTGACGGTAGGGTCCTCGCCGAATACATCATCGCCGACTTCGGCGTTGTACATGGCCCGCCGCATGCCCGCGCACGGCCGCGTGACCGTGTCGCTTCTGAGGTCGATCATATGGCGCTATGCCTCGCGCGAAATGTCGAGGACTTCCAGCCGCATGGTGCCGCTCGGCACAGCAACATCCACGACGTCCCCGGGCGCTTTTCCGAGAAGTGCTTTTCCGATGGGGCTTGAAATGGAGATACGGCCCAGCCGCAGGTCCGCTTCCTGTGCCGAGACAAGCTTGAACCGGTGTTCGGATCCCGTGGTATGGTTGCGCACCTGTACATGGGACAGGATAAAGGCGCGGGAGGTGTCCACCCGGGATTCGTCGACGACGCGGGCGTTGCTCAGCACTCCTTCCATGTGGGCAATGCGCGCTTCAAGTTTCCCCTGCGCGTCCTTTGCCGCGTCGTATTCGGCATTTTCGGACAAATCTCCGTGAGCCCGCGCTTCCGCAATCTCGCGGGAAATGCGCGCGCGCTCGACCGTGCGTGCGCGGCGCAAATCGCCCTTCAGGCGTTCCAGCGCTTCGCTGGTAAGGTATACTATGGACATCGGTCTACCACCCGACCCTGCGGCCAGGCGCAGGTTGCACCCTGGTAACTGGAACAGGCTCGACGGTCTCTTCGGCATCCTCTGCGACCAGCCGGCGGGCGGTCCAGTACGCCCGGGTCCAGTAATTCTCCTCCAGGCGGGAAATCATCACGCCGCGGCTGGTGGAAGCGTGCGCAAATTCTCCGCCGCCGAGATAGACTCCCACGTGCCGGGCCGCGCCCGGCGGCTGGAAGAAGACCAGATCGCCGGCCTGCAAGGAGCGCTGCTCGACCGGTGTTCCCAGGTCGAGCAATTCTAGCGTGGTGGCCGGGATTCTTACGCCAAATGCCTCCTCGTAGACCTGGGAAACAAAGTTTGAGCAATCTATTCCGTCTGAGCTCCGGGACCCGAGCAAAAACGGGGTGCCGTGCCACCTGTCTTCCACTTCGCGGATGCTTTGCTCAGCCTGGTCCAGGTCTTCGATTCCCGCCAGGAGGGCCGGAGCCGAGGAGGCGCAACCGGATGCCAGAAGAACTGCTCCGAGGAGCATGAGAGGGAAGGCGAGGCAAGACCTGGCGTGCATTATCCGCTGGCAGTGGCGGGAAGACTAGTGGATCAAACTACGCAAGGTCCGTGTCTAATTCCAATCTGCACATCATATTAGATCCGGGGTGAACATGCCGTATCCCGAAGCACTGGTAATGCCTATGCGCCAGGAGCTGGCGCGACTTGGCGTGCGCGAGTTGCGCACGGCCGCCGAGGTCGACAAGGCTTTCTCCGAGACGGCTGGCGGTACGATGGTGCTCGTCATCAATTCTGTGTGCGGCTGCGCCGCCGCCATGGCGCGCCCTGCCATCGGTCTGGGCCAGCAGCACGGCCAGCAGCCAGACCTGTACTGCACGGTTTTTGCCGGTCAGGACATGGAGGCGACGGCGCGGGCACGCGCATACCTGGCAGGAATTCCTCCTTCCTCGCCCTTCATTGCGCTCTTCAAGAATGGTGAGGTGGCTTACGTGATTGAGCGGCGACATATCGAGGGGCGCAGCGCCCAGGTCATCGCGGCCGATCTGGTGCAGGCCTTCGATACGTATTGCGGCACGGAGGTCGAAGCGGGCGACGGTCCGTCAAGTCCGGAAGCGTCGACGTTTTCCCCGCATCTGCCGCCGACTTTCCGGCCTATACGCTGAGCAGCTTTTCCTCGCGCAGCACGAGTCCGGCGAAGATGAGGCCTGCGACGACGGCTGCGACGGTTGTAAGCCAGGGGATGCCAAGCGCAAGCGCGCCCGCGATTATCATCAGGCCCGGAGCGGAGTAGAGGCCATAGTGCCCATAGGCGCCCAGGATTTGGCTGAGGTTGCTGCGTGCCAGCCTCATGAGAATGGCCAGCTGCATGAGGCGCGCCGCCGAGCCCGTAATTCCAACAGCCAAGAGCAGCAGTCGCACGTCCTGGGTCCGACCACCTATAATCAGGGCAGCAATCATGCACGTGCAAGCGACGAGGCTAGTGGCCAGGTCCAGGCGCTGGCGCTCCAGCACATCAAAGATGCGGGTCAGGGGACTTACTATAGAGCCGAAGAACAGCCACGGCGCGATATATTGCACGTAGATGCCGGCAGTGCGCCAGTTCTGTCCGACATCCTCTCCGAAGACGACGGCAAATATGTCGGGCCCGGCCACCATCAGAACCAGGGTAGGGAACAGGCCAATCATTACAAGGCGCCGATGCACCATGGTGCTGATGTCGGTGAGTCTGCCACGGAGCTGGGCAAGCCGGGCTTCGGCTGCATGGACGAAGAAGACGCGCGAGACGGCATTGCCGGCGTAGCTGAGCGGTATGGCCAGAGCAGCGAAGGCCTTGACATAGTATCCGAGCTCGTCATCGGCGAAGTAGACCGGAATCAGGAAAATCGGCAGGCGGTAGACGAGAGTCGCGACCAGGCTGGAAGGTGTCGAAAAGAGGAAGAACCTCTTGTACCGCCTGGCCATGTGAAGGACGGCGGTGATGCCGGGCCGGCGCAGCAATACCCGGCCGCTGCGACGCAGCGAGGATGTGACGTTGAAGGCTGCCGAGGCGACGTTGCCGGCCAGAAAGCCCCCAACCAGGCCTGCCGCACCAGCGCTGAGCCCGGCCGCGCCGACGCTGAGAGGCGGTATCCCCACGGCGATGCGAGAGGTAACCACGGTCGTGGTATTGGCAATTTGCCCAGCCGTGACGTGGCGGTAGGCCTTGGAACGCATCAGCCATAGCTCGCTTGTCCTGGCCATCCGCATCGCCAGAAGCGTCGCAGGCACCAGTATCAGGAACGGGGCCAATTCCGGCATGTTGGCGAGCCGCGCGAGGTCATGGCGCCAGACGAGCGCCAGCGCAGAGACCGCAAGAAGCACGGCCAGCACACCACCGGCCAGCCACACCACCGTTGCCGCGTCTTCATCCTTTTCTTGCAGCATCAGGGCATCATCGTAGCGCAGGGACGAAACCGCAAACAGCGTCGCCACCACGGCCGAGAAGTAGCCCATCACGCCGTATTGATCCGCCGTGTACAGGCGCGTGAGAATCGGCTCGCACAGGTAGGCGAGCAGCAGCGCCGCACTTGAGCCTGTAAAGAGGGTCAGCACCGGCCCCCTGAAGCCCTCCGTGGTGTAGAGGCGGGCAAGGAAGGCTCTCAGTCCACGAAGGGTCAAGGCCGGTCTACTGTCTTTATGCGATAAACTTGCCAGGGCCCGTCCTCGAACGCCACCTCAAAGTCCGCTGAAACGAGCTCCTGATCCCGCACGAAATACTGCGCGCCGTAGCGCCTCCAGAGCGCCTTGAGATCGGAAGCCGGAAGACGAAGGAAGGCCTGGTCAAGACTGTCCTGGATGCCGAAGTAGCCCCGGTCAGGAAGCGTGATGGGTGCGGCAGTTGTCAGGCGCTCCAGCCATTCGGCTTCCAGGCCGGGCTTAAAGGGGAACGCCTTGTAGTTGATGAGGATTGCGCGGTGCGCCCTGCTGCGGAAGCCGTCCCACGAAGGAGGAACGGCAAAGATGGCATCCTGCGGCGTGGCGCTTCGGGCCCAGGACTCCAGCGGGGAAATGGGCTCGGCCCGCAGCCCCAGGACCGTAGGGCTTGCCAGTAGCAGCGTCGCGGCCGCCAGGAAAGTGGCGGCGGACGCATAGTGCGAGTGGTCCATAATTGCGTCGCCCACAGCGCGAAGCCGCCTGGGCAATCCACGCGCTACTGCGCCGCAAAGGAGCACCGCCAGGATCACTTTTGCGGTCACCGTCATCTTGAACAGCTGCAGCTTGGCGACGGCGGAAAGCGGGACGATTTCCGTACCCACAAAGCTTAGCCCTCCGGCGGCGACAACGACGAGGAGCGTCCGCAGAACAAATCTGCGGTGATCTGCGCGCATATGTGTCCGGAGAAGCCGGTATCCGATCAGGCCCAGTACAGACAGAAAACCGAAGCCCGCTGCGGAGATACGCGTGAAGGACATGGGAAGGTAGTGGTGGGGTGCCCGGAACTCGAAGAGAATGTAGAAGAGACCGGGTCCGTCCGCAGATGCCGCTGGTGCCAGTTGCTGCACGGCTATGGGCGCCAGTGCAGGCAGCGCAACGGCCGCATATGCAAGCGCGTAGATGTAGGGCGAGCGGGACCGGAAGCCGGACCAGAGCAGCAGCACGCCTATGAGCATGGCCATTTGAAGCCCTACCAGGGCCTGGAGCCAAGTGGCAAGCCCGGCCAGCGCTGCGCTGCGGACGGTGCGGCCGCGCACGAAAAGCACGAGACTCCACAGCGCCAGGCTCCAGGCCGCCACGCTCGGAGTCAGCATGGAGGCGACGAGGTCGTTGCCGCCAAGCGTGAATTTCGGTGTAAGCAGCATCACGGCCGCAACGCTGGCGGCGGCAGCTACCTTGTCCCGCAGCAGTTCGTGGGCGAGCGCATAGATTGCGCAGGCGCTGGCAGTCCAGGATGCCAGAAAGACCAGCAGGAACGCGCCGTGCACCCCCAAAATCTTGGCGATCGGGAGAATGAGCCATACAAAGCCCGTTCGCGGACCGAACGAACTGGTCTGGTACGTGACAAACCAGTCTGTGGCGAAGAGCGAGGAGTCTAGCAGCTGCAGGAGGTAGGGAATAACCTCGTCCTGATCGCTGAATCCGAAGCCGTAGTCTCTTCGCAACAAGAAAATCAGAAGCGACGCAACCGGCACGAAAAACGGAATCCCCTGGCGGAGGGCTCCGAATCGGCGATGAATCTCCGCAAGATGACCTGCGTGAGGGTTCTGGGTCATATTCCGGCCTTGCTGCGGCCCAGTATGGAGGCCCGGTATTCCAGTCGGTAATAAGCCGTCAGCCGCGGACCAAAATGCCGCTTGAACTCCGCAATGGATGGCGTGTTGGCGCCCACGAAGTCGAACTGGGCCACTCGGCCAGTGGCCAGCGTCTGCAGCACGCGTCCCACCAGCACGGTCATGGCACGGCCCGGCTGACTGCCTGCGATCCAGTAGTGGGCCGTTTGGCCGTCGTGCAGAATAGCTAGTCCCCCTTCGAGCTGTCCGTCGCGGCGCGCGGTAAACAGCCGGACGCAGCCTGATGCACGGAGCCGGGTCACAAGGCGCGTAAGCGCTTCCGGTTCCGCGGGCAGGCGGCGCCCGTGGCGGGCGTAGCTCTGCCGGCAGCAGCGCACGATGTCGGACGCACTGTCCGCGTCCTCCTCGATGCGGTAGGCGTGGGCGTGTTTCTTGTAGGCCCGGCGCGTGGCTTCGGACCATGCCGCCATGCCCTCCGTCGGGCGAAGACGGTACGTGAACAGGGGCCGGACATCCCATCCGCGCCACTGGGCTGGCCGGGGATCCCGCAGGGACACGAGAAGCAGAAGGTGCCTGTAATGTGGCTCCACGGCGGACAGCAGCGCCTCAAGCGCCGAGCGCCGCTGATGGATAGCCGCTTCGTCACAAGACTGGCGAAGGAGCAGGCACGAGTACTGCGAAAAGGGAACGGGCCGGGAATCCCGGAATGCTCCCTTGCCTCGGTACAGCACAATGATGCCGGCCTCGTCCCGCCCTTTCGCCCGGACGAGGTGCATTTTGCTCCGCATGCCGAATGCCGCCGCGGAATGTTCGGCAAATGCCAGAGACGTGAACGCGGAGCGCTGCGGCGAGTGCTTCCACAGACCATTCCAGCGCGCACGTGCATCGCTGTCCGTCAGAGGGTACGCGCCCGATTCGAACTCCACGCCGCTACAGGATGTACTGGCTCAGGTCGCGGTTTTCGACAATGTCCTGCAGCTTCCGGTCGACGGTGGCGCCGTCGATCCGGAGACGTTCGGGCCCGCTGCCATCGGCCTCGAACAGGATGTCTTCTAGGAGTGTCGTCAGAATGGTGTGAAGGCGCCTTGCCCCGATGTTCTCGACGTCGCTGTTAACCTGCGCTGCTGTGTGGGCAATCCGGCGGACGGCATCGTCCGTGAATTCTATGGCCACGCTCTCGCTGGCCAGTAGCGCTTCGTACTGCTTCAGCAGGGCATTTCTGGGCTGCGTAAGGATGAGATAGAAGTCCTCTTCCGTAAGGCTCCGCAGTTCTACACGAATAGGGAAGCGACCCTGCAGCTCCGGGATCAGGTCGCTGGGTTTGGCCACGTTAAAGGCGCCGCTGGCAATGAAAAGGATATGGTCCGTGCGAACCATGCCGTACTTGGTGGTAACGTTGGAGCCCTCCACAATGGGAAGCAGGTCCCGCTGCACGCCCTCTCGCGAGACATCGGGTCCGCTGCGGCCGCCCGCACTGCGGCTTGCCACCTTGTCGATCTCGTCGATGAATACAATTCCGGTTTGCTGCACGCGGTCAAGGGCCTCGCCCGTGACCTTGTCCATGTCAATCAGCTTCTGGGCCTCCTCCTTGGCGAGCAGCTCAAGGGCGTCTGCCACCGTGACTCGCCGCTTCTTTCTGCGGCGTCCGCCCATGTTGCCGAAGAGCTCCTGGATGTTCATGCCCATCTCTTCCAGTCCCATGGGGCCGAAAACCTGCAGCATGGGGGCTCCGTCGGAGGCCACTTCTATTTCTATTTCGCGCTCGTCAAGCTTGCCGCTTCGCAGCATGGCACGAAACCGGTCCCTGGTACGCGCCCTGCGCGCCTCGCCATCGGCGCCCGCGACACGGTCGTCTTCGGGGCCGGTAGCCGCCACGGCCGTCACCGGAGTCTCGGGAAGTAGCAGTTCCAGCACACGGTCCTCGGCAAGCTCCCTGGCACGGCCCGTGACGCGGTCCTGATGCTCTTCGCGCACCATGTTGACAGCAATGTCGGCAAGGTCCCGGATCATGCTGTCCACGTCCCTTCCAACATAGCCCACTTCGGTGAATTTGGTGGCCTCGACCTTCATGAAGGGTGCATGAGCCAGGCGTGCAAGCCTGCGGGCAATCTCGGTCTTGCCCACGCCCGTAGGGCCGATCATGACGATGTTGCTCGGCATGATCTCCTCGCGCATGTCCTCCGGCGCATTCCTGCGACGCCAGCGGTTTCGCAGGGCAATGGCGACCGTACGCTTGGCGTCGGTTTGCCCGATGACATAGTGATCCAGCTCCGCGACGATTTCGCGAGGCGTCAATTCGGCAGCCATATTGTCAAATGTATTGGGCCTGCGCGCCTAGTAGCGCATGCTGTCCTCATCTCCATGACCTTCGGGCGCATCCTCCTCATACCCCTCCTCTTCATATCCGTCCTGGTATTTTTCAAACTCTCCCGCGTCATACTCCTCATCATTTTCCGTGGCATACGGAATTCCGTATTCATCTCCGGCTTCTGCGGGGTACGCGTCGCCCCTGATGGCTACCACGTCCGGATGCTCGGAATCGATAAGCAGCACCGTGTAGTCGTAGGGGAAGCCCCGACGCTTTTCAAGCCACACTGCTCCCGCGTTCTCGATCTCGCTGATGAGCGACTTGGGGTCGTACTCGCTGTCGTCCAGGATCTCGGACAGCTTGCGCAGGCAAGGCGTCAGGTAAATCTCAGCGTAGTGGCCGAAGTGCTCGTCAATGATCTCCAGTGCCTGGAGTGCGCCTTCATGCGTTAATGACCGGTATTCAACGTCCTCGGTCCGGCTTGCCGTCCGTTCGGGACGGTCGGCCGGCGCCGCACGCTGCGCGGCCTGCGGCGCCGCTACGGTACGCCGGCTGGATTCGCTCAGCAGCGTATGGGCATTCAGAAAGAGGTCCTCGTCTACGTGTGAGCCCGTTGTCTCCGGCCGCTTGAAGGTCAATACCAGCGCTCTTGAGCCGTTGCGGAGGCAGTGCTGCACCAGCGGGAGGTAGTGGCGGTCTCCCGACACGATGGCAAGCGTCGTAACATCGTTGCGTGTGTAGAGTGTTTCTACGGCGTCCACGGTAAGCTGTATTTCCGCGGCGTTGCGCTGCATGGAGGCCGGCACGAAGCGTGGCTCGACGCCGTGCAAATAGAGTCCCCGCTGGACCTGCTGACCGCCGCCCTGCATTTCCGAGAAATCGGCGTATGCAGCGGCCATGACGGTCGAGGTATGCAGTTGCTCCATGAGGTAGCGCTTGAGCGCCTGCAGCAATTCCGAGATTACGTTGTCGGGCCGCATGCGCGTACCCGTTCGTCCATACAAATGACTGAACAGATTTTCGTAGTCGACAAATACTGCCGCGCGGTTCGGTGCCTTGCCGGATTTTGAGAAATGCATGGATATAACCGTGCCGGGTGAACGAAGCAATCAGTACCGGTCTCGGTCCCTAATTCTGGGGCGAGTCCTCTATTTCGAGTACCGTAGTATGGCTATTTGTGTAGATGCATATCTCCGCAGCCACGGACAGGGCCTCTTCCACTATCTGCCGGGCGGACAGGTTGCCGGCATGCTGGAGCAGCGCTCGAGCCGCCGCGAGCGCAAAGGGTCCTCCGGAACCTATGGCAATAACGTCGTCGTCCGGCTCGAGGACATCCCCGCTGCCGCTTATTAGTAGCAGTTTGCCCGGCGCCGCCACCGCGAGGAGCGCCTCAAGCCGCCGCAGGTACCGGTCCGTTCGCCAGTCCTTTGCCAGTTCGACTGCGGATCTCATCACGTTGCCCGCATACTGCTGGAGCTTTTCCTCGAATCGTTCAAACAGTGTGAATGCATCCGCCGTAGCGCCGGCAAAGCCGGCAAGAATGCTCCCGTTAAACAACGTGCGAACCTTCTTGGCACGATGCTTCATGACGGTTGTGCCTATCGTGGCCTGTCCGTCCGAGCCCAGCACAACCTTGCCGGACTTTCGCACACCCACGACCGTCGTAGCATGCAAAAGTGGTGACACCGACTGATTCATTTATCAACTATATCCTAATCAAATAATGCTCTCGTAACGTCGCGGCAGGGGTTGTGTTCCTGTTCGGGCGCGCCGTAGCGAAGTGCAAATCGAACGCGCCAGGACGCAATCAGAGGTGCCGTAAAGGTGGCGGCCTCAGTCCCGGAGGGGGCGCTTTCGCGAAGACGACCGGCCAGCTTGAGAGCAGGTTACCTCGGGGAATGTGAGGCCAGGATCGTTACAACCGCGTCCTGCGCCGATCGCACAAGGGCAGACCGTGTCGTGTAATGGTTGCAGACCAGCGCGAAGGCAAGCAGCCGGCCTTCACCGGTCCTCACGAAGCCGCTCAGGGCGCTCACGTTTCCCAGGGACCCGGTCTTGGCCATGACCTTGGGCGTGCCTCCCCGGAAGCGGTACTCAAGCGTGCCGTCGTGGCCCCCTACGGCAAGGGAATTCATAAATGCGATCCGGACTCCGCGGTTCTCGTGATGGGCCATGAAGCGGAGCAGGTCCGTTGCCATTCGCGGCGTAACGAGGTTCTTTCTGGAAAGTCCGGACCCGTCCATGAGCTGTATGCGGCTGGTGTCGATGCCGGCTTCCGAGAAAACGGCCTTGGCCAGCTGGTGACCACTTTCAGCCGTTCCGACATCGCCGGTTTCCGCTGCCAGCGTGCGCAGCACCTGTTCGGCCCACAGGTTGTTGCTTTCCTTGTTGATTTCGCTAGCCAGTTCGGACAGCGGCGCCGAAGTGTGGCGGGCAACGATCCGGAGATCCGGGAAGTCGTAATCCGGTTTGTCGGCCAGGTCGTCGACATCTATCGGCATGCCGTCCACGGCGATGCCTTCCGCTCGCAGCACGTCCCGGAGGACGTGTGCAGAAAAGAGCGTCGGATTGTGCACGCTAAGCTCCTCTTCCTCGGCTCTGTTGGCCGGTACTTCGGAGGTGACCTCGAATCGGTTGGTGCCCGGCACTCTTTCGTAGCCCTCGACGAGGCGAGAGCCTCGGGGGACGGTTACGCTGCGATTGGAAATGCTGACGTAGTCCGTGTTGTCCGGCTGCCAGGAAACCGTTCCCGGACTGCCCTGAAGGGTCGGATCTATGCGGAGCTTCACCACATTGCCGTGGAAGGAAAGGCCGCTGATTTCGGCGGCATATCCGTATTGCAGATCGTCCCAGCTCCAGCTGTCCCCCAGCGGCACATCATCGAAGACATCGTCGTCGCCAACAATGTCGCCGGCGATGTGCCGTATGCCGAGCGAGCGAAGTGAATCGGCCCAGGCACGGAACGTGGCGAGGGCATCGGCCTCCGGCCCGGCATCTCCGAAGGAGGGGTCTCCGGCTCCGCGGATTATAAGATCGCCCTGGAGTGTGCTGTCCTCCAGCGGACCTGATGCATACAGCGACGTGCGGTAGGCAAAGGACGGACCGAGCACGTGCAGGGCAGCGGCTGTGGTGAAAAGTTTCGTTACCGAGGCCGGCACGAAACTCCGGTCGGCGTTCATTTCGTACAGGACCTGCCCGGTTTCCGCGTCGACCGCCAATGCGCCCCACCAGGCATTTGCCAGCGGAGTCGAAAGGAGCACCTCCTCAATGGCTCGTGCCAGCGCAGGATCCGTTTGGGATTCGGCAGACTGTGCCGCCAGCCCGGATCCGGCAATCAGGAGCACAAGGCACCAAATCCGACAGGTCATGGCAGCGGGAGCTCCTCCAGGCTCCTGCGCTCCGAGTCCACCCTGTGAAGAAGTACGAACGCGTGCTGAATTGCCGGCAGCGAAACGGCGGGGGTTACCGTGATGGCGTAGGAGTTCTCTCCCGGAGCTGTCGCAACTGATGCAATACTTCCTACCGTGAAGCCGGGCGGAAAAATGCCGCTTTCCTGGCTTGTCACCACTGTCTGCCCGATCTCCACGGCCTCCGTCTTGACCACGCCGTAAAGAGCCAGGAACTCCGAACTGGTGCCTGGCCAGTTTATCATGCCGACCGCGAGGTTGGGCAGAATCTTGGCGGGAACGTAGAATTCGGTGTTGAGAAAGGGCATTACGCGGCAGTAGTGTTCGGTTACCGCCACGACACGGCCGACGACCCCGTGCTCCGTGACGACGGGCATGTCAATGTCGACGCCGCTTGTGCGGCCCACGTCGAGCGTCAGGAAGTTGTGCAGTCCGAATATATCCTTGGTCACCACACGGGCGGCTACCATTTCGTATGGTGCGGAGCGCTGAAATCCCATAGCCTCCGCCATGCGCTCGTTTTCCAGCCCGGCCTCGCGCAGCAGTAGCACCTGGCTGCTCAGTTCGACGTTTTCGCGGCGAAGCGCGCGGTTGTCGCTTTGGGCCCGCAGGAAATGCCCGGCCCAGGCGATGCGCTGCTCCACTGCGCCCGTGAGCGTGAGAGAAGCCTTGCGCAGACCGTACAGGACGGGATCGTTGCTGGATATCATGATCACGAAGGCGGACGTCAGCACGCCGAAGAGAAAGAGCCAGTCCCGTATGCGCAGCCAGAATCGCACGTGACGATCGCCTCCCGGACCACTAGATCAGCACTCGGCGAAAGGCATCCACGTTTTCGAGGACCTTCCCGGTGCCGCGAACCACGGCCGTCAGGGGATCCTCGGCGACGTACACCGGGATTTCCACCCGGTCACGGAGCACGTCGTCAAGGCCCTTCAGCAGCGCGCCGCCGCCCGTGAGCATGATGCCGCGCTCCAGTACGTCCGCGCCCAGCTCAGGCGGAGTCTGCTCCAGGCACCGCTGTACGGCAGCGGTAATCTGGCCCACGGCGTTGCCCAGCGCCTCGCGCACATCTTCGGAGGAAATGGTGCGCACTTTGGGGATGCCGCTGACGAGGTCCCGTCCCCTGACCGAGATCTCGAGCTCGGGCGACAGCTTTACGGCGCTGCCGATCTCCCGCTTGATGCGTTCCGCAGTACGGTGCCCGATCAGCAGGTTGTGGTACCGCTTGAAATACCGCAGTATCGAATCGTCTATCTCGTTGCCTCCAACCCGGATCGATTCGTCAATCACAATCCCGCTAAGGGCGATCACGGCAATTTCCGTGGTGCCTCCCCCGATATCCACGATCATGTTGCCTACGGGCTCTTCCACATTGAGGCCTATGCCGATGGCGGCTGCCATCGGCTCCGCAATCAGGTGGACCTTCTTTGCTCCGGCGTGCTCGGCGCTGTCCCGCACGGCGCGCTTTTCTACCTCCGTAATGCCGCTGGGTATGCAAACCACCATTTGCCGGATGGAGGCGAGCCAGCTCTTCTGGACCTTCTGAATGAGACCGCGAATCAATTGCTCCGCGACCTCGAAATCGGCAATGACACCGTCCTTCAGGGGCCGAATCGTCTCGATGTCACGGTGCGTGCGCTCGTGCATCTGGAGCGCCTCGTGGCCGATCGCGATCTGTTGGCGGGAATTTCGGTGTACCGCCACGATGCTCGGCTCGTTGAGTGCAATTCCACGGCCCTTTATATATATGAGCGTATTGGCCGTGCCGAGATCTATGGCAACGTCGGACGAAAACTGGAAAAAGCTCATGGAGCGTTCTGGCGCGTCTGGTTTTCCGCTGCGAACCGACCGATGAGCAGGCCAATCCCCATGTGCGGCAAACCTGATAAGCGAAGGTAACGAACCTGCACTAATGCCGAAAGTGCCTCTTGCCGGTAAACACCATCGCCATGCCGCGCTCGTTGGCTGCGCGTATGACTTCCGAATCCCGGATGGACCCGCCCGGCTGGATGGCAGCCGTGGCGCCAGCTTCGGCCGCAGCCACGAGGCCGTCGGCAAAGGGGAAGAATGCATCCGACGCCACCACAGATCCCTCGAGCGACAGCCCGGACTTGCTCCCCTTGGTCACCGCTATTTCCGAAGCGTCAATCCTGCTCATCTGTCCCGCGCCAATGCCCAGCGTACGGCGGCCTGCCGCATAGACGATGGCGTTGCTCTTTACATGCTTGGCGACGCGCCAGGCAAAATCCAGATCCTCCCATTCGCGCTTGGTCGGCGTCCGCTCGGTCACGCACTGGTAGCCGGCTCCGGCAGGCAACGCGGGGTCGCGCCACTGGCAGAGTGCGCCGCCCAGCAAGAGCCTCGCTTCGAGACCGGGCAATGACCGGTCCCGGTCTTGCTGACGAATGAGCCGCCGGTTCTTTTTGCGCATCAGCAATTCCAGTGCGTCACTTTCGAACGTCGGCGCTATGATGATTTCCGTAAAGATGCGGTCAATAGCCTCTGCAACGGAAAGTGTCAGCGGGCGGTTGACGATGACAATGCCACCGAAGGGAGACTGGCGATCCGTAGCGAAGGCCGCTTCGTAGGCCTGCTCCAGTGTCTCGGCCACAGCTACCCCGCACGGATTGGTATGCTTGAGAATGGCCACTGCGGGGTCGGCCTCCGCGAATTCGTCGATCAGTGCGAGCGCCGCCGAGAGATCCAGCAAATTGTTGTAGGAAAGCTCCTTGCCGTGGATCTTTTCGAACAGACCGTCGGTGCTGCCATAGAAGGCCGCGGCCTGGTGGGGATTCTCGCCGTAGCGCAGGCCCAGCTGCGGAGCCAGGGAGATCCGGAGGGCTTTCGGCAGGGTATCCTCCTGCCCTGGATCCAGGAAGGCCTGTATGGCCGCGTCGTAATCGGCAGTGCATGCAAAGGCGCTTGCTGCCAGGCGCCTGCGCGTGGCCAGCGAGAGGCTGCCGCCCGTGGCGCTCAGCTCCTTGGCAACCTCGTCGTAGTCTCCGGGCGAGGTCACCACGGCCACGTAGGCGAAATTCTTGGCCGCCGCCCGCGTCATGGCTGGACCGCCGATATCGATATTCTCCGCTGCCACGGCATCGGTCACGCCCGGTTGTGCCACGGCTTCGGAGAAGGGGTAGAGGTTGACGACCACCAGGTCGATGGGCTTGATATCGAGTTCGGCGAGGTCCGCTTCGTCCGGGCGGTAGCCTCTCCGGGCCAGGATGCCGCCATGCACGCCGGGATGCAGGGTCTTGACGCGACCGCCCAGTATTTCCGGGAATCCCGTAACGGATGCCACGTCCGTTACCGCGATGCCGGCTTCTCGCAGGTGCCGGGCGGTGCCTCCGGAGGAAACGACTTCGACGCCAAGATTTGCCAGCATGCGTGCAAATTCGACTAGTCCGGTCTTGTCGTACGCGGAAAGCAGAGCCCGGCGCAGGCGCACCTTGTCCGGAGCCTCCGGCAGGTTTCGTGCTTCTATCATGGCGATGATTGATGAGTGGCAGGTAGACGTGGCAGGTCTTTCAGCAGGCGCAGTGCCCTCGGGTATAGCGAGTGCTCGACGGCAAGTACGCGGCTGGCGAGCGTATCCGGTGTGTCGTCCGGGTATACCGGGACGGACTCCTGCAGCAGGATGGGCCCCGTGTCGTATTCCTCATCCACAAAGTGTACCGTTGCTCCGCTTTCCGGTACGCCGGCCTCAATCACAGCCTCGTGCACGCGCCGACCGTAAAGGCCCTTGCCACCGAAGGCCGGCAGCAGGGCAGGGTGAATGTTGACCATTCTTCCCCGGTAGGCTGCTACCACTGCAGCCGGAATCTTGCGCAGGTACCCGGCCAGCGCTATGGCGTCCACGCTTCTGTCCTGCAAGGCGGTCATCAGCGCCGCGACGTACGCGTCTTCGCCGGGAAAGCCGGAGGGATCGAGTATTTCCGTATCAATGCCCGCCCGCAGGGCGCGTTGCAGTGCGCCTGCCCGTGGCGTATTGCTGAGCACTAGGACAACGTTGAAATCACCGCTGTCTAGTATGGCCTGCAGGTTTGACCCGCCCCCGGAAGCAAATACGGCCAGTCGCACGACGGACTCATTCAGGTAAATGCACCGGGGATTTTACTTCATCCTCCGCAGAAATCGAAACGGGCCCAGTTGAAATCACAGCGAACTATTGGGCCACAGGCTCAATTATTGACAGCCGGGCGTCCGTTTCAGTAACCGTGAGGCGGGCCTGGACGCCGACAGGCATCGTGGCACGATTCGGAAAGTGGCCGTATGCAAGGTTCGTAGCTACGGGATAGGGGGCCTCCCCCAGGTAGTCCGCCCAGATCTCGGACGGCGACAGGACCGGGCGGTCGTGCCGGGGCTCCCAGTCCGTGAAGGCGCCCAGGACCAGCCCGCCAATCCTGTCCAGAATGCCGGCCAGGCGCAGCTGTGCGAACAGGGCATCGATGCGATACGGCGCCTCGCCCACTTCCTCCAAGAAGAGGATGGCGCCGCTCAGCGGCGGCAGGTAGGCGCTGCCGATCATGCGCACAATGGTGGACAGGTTGCCGCCCACGAGCGGGCCGGTTGCCACACCCTGGCGCATGGGCACAAGCTCAGATTTGTCCGGGCCAGCCAGGGACGCTGGAACCTCGCCTCGGGCAAGGTCCAGAAAGCAGGTCCGGGTACGCTCGCTTATTTCTGCCCATTCAACCACCAGCGGGCCGGACAGGCTTCGCCAGCCGGCCTTTGTAAGCAGGGCGAGCTGCAACGCGGTGCCATCGCTGAAGGCCGTAAGTAGCTTGGGGTGCCGCCGCGCCGCGGCATAGTCCAGCCCGCCGAGGATGCGCAATGCTCCGTAGCCGCCGCGCACGCACATTAACGCATGCAGATCTGATCGGCGCAGCATGCCGTTTATTATCTTTAGCCGTTCCGCGTCGGTGCCGGCAAGGTAGCCGCGTGGCGTTACAGGCTCCCAAATGGGCCGGTAGCCGGCACCCTCGAGTGCACGCAGTCCGCGTTCGAGCCGTTCGTAGCGCCAAGCCGGACTGCTGGGTGCGATGATGCCGATGGCGCTGCCGGGCGAAAGAGGAGAAGCGGGCAAGACAGGGACCGCAATGACCAGGGTTTCGGCTCGAAGCGCCGGGGACATGCCATGTTCCCGTGCGCCGGTGGTTGCCGCAAGTGCTCCGGAATACTTTCCTCGCCTGGGCTATGCCGCTCTCATGCAGGCTGCAGGCCGTTTCGTCGTATCGGATGACTGGCAGTATGTCCGGCAGTCCTACCAGAACAGAAGCAAGCTGCGTACTCCTCAAGGCTGGCAATGGATCACGGTTCCGCTCCGGCGGGGGCAGCACGGTCTGTCCCACGCCCGCACCCGCATCGCTGCTGAGCCGGGCTGGCGCCGCCGCCACTGGAGGTCCTTCCTATGCAACTACGGCCGATGCCCGTTCTTTGATCACTATGCAGACCAGGTACGCGCACTGCTTTTTGAGTCCGGAGCATTACTTTCCGACTTGACCTACGCCAGCATCCGATTCGTGCATGCGAGCTTTGGCATGCATTCTGTTCTGGAGCGGGTTTCTGACACCGGTGCGGATTCCACGGAAATTCTCGGCGGCGCTGCGCCGTTTTGCATACTTTCCTCACGCGAGCAGGCAGGCCTCCGCCGTGCTCCCGGCCAATGGGTGCTCAGGTTTGACCACGCAACATACCGGCAGCCATTTGCGGGCTTTGAGGCAGGTATGAGCGCGCTGGATTTGTTGTTTGGCTACGGACCCGAAGCTCCGGTGATGCTCAAGGACATGGTGACCATCAAGCGCCTCGAGGGCGCCCACAGCCGGTAGACGTACGTCATGCAGCAACTACTGAGCACCGAAGTGTTGTGGGGCGTCTCCGTGCTGCAGCTTGCTCTGAGCGCCGCCGTCCTGGTGCTGAGCCTGTTCAGTCGCAGGCTCGTGCGGGGCCTGTTCGGGCGCGCCGTCGTGCGCCGGACGCTGCGCGCTCGCTCGCAGTGGGCCGCCGACCTTTTCGAGCTCATGCCGCCTCCGCTGGGGCTGCTGGTGCAGATGCTGCTGTGGGCTGCCGCAGCCCGCCTGCTGGAGCTCCCCCAGGATCCGGTGGATATCCGGGGCCTGGCAGAAGGCGGCTTGCTAATGGCCGCCGCCGTCGCAATCACGTGGGCCCTCTTCCGCTTGCTGGATGTAGTTTCGCGGTATGCGATGCGCTCGGCAGAGCGTACGGCCACGCGACTGGACGATCAGCTGGTCCCGCTGCTTCGCAAGACGGTCAAGGTGATTCTCGCCGTCGTGATGGCCGTCAGCGTCCTGGACAAGCTGGACTTCGAAGTAACCAGCCTCATAGCGAGCCTCAGTGTCGGCGGATTGGCGCTTGCACTGGCTGCCAAGGACACCATTGCCAACGTATTCGGCTCGCTCGTCGTTTTCACGGATCAGCCTTTCCAGGTCGGCGACTGGGTGGATATTAGCGGCGTGGAGGGCATTGTGGAGGAAGTAGGCATCCGAACCACGCGGATACGACGCTTTGACCAGGCAGTCGCAACGATTCCCAACCAGAGCTTCACAGGCACGACCATCGTCAACCACTCCAGGCGCTCCGTCCGCCGCATCCGGCATGAGGTGGGCCTGACGTACGGTACGTCGCCGGAGCAGATGGAGATGTTCGTCGACAGCGTTCGCCGAATGCTGGAGTCCATGCCGGAGCTTGATGCCGGGCGCAGCCAGGCCTATTTCAAGGCGTATGACCCGAGCAGCCTGACGGTGTTGGTGCAGACCTTTTCGTTGTCCGCCGACTACGGGGACTACATGGCGGCGCAGGAACGGGTTCTACTTGGCGTGCTGCGTCTTGCCGACGAGCAGGGACTGCAGATTGCCTTCCCGACCCGCACCGTATATCTTGAAAACGCAGATCAGACTGCAAGCCGTGGCTGAAAAGTACTGGAAGAAGAATCTGCAGTATCTGGCCGTACTGCTTTCCGTGTGGTTTGCGGTCTCGTTCGGCTGCGGCATCCTCTTCGTGGATGCGCTGGATACCGTCCGGCTGGCCGGCTATCCCCTGGGGTTCTGGTTTGCCCAACAGGGAGCCATCTATGTATTCGTGGTACTGATTTTTGTGTACGTGCTTTTAATGAATCGCCTGGACAGGACCGTTGAGGGATAGCGTGGCGGCAAGGCTTCCGGCGCCGGAGAGGATATGACCGCACAGGCCTGGATCTTCATACTTGTTGGTCTGACGTTTGCCCTCTACATCGGGATAGCGATCTGGTCGCGCGTGGCCAGCACGGGGGACTTCTATATTGCCGGCGGCCGCGTGCCTGCCGTCCTGAACGGGATGGCTACCGCCGCAGACTGGATGAGTGCGGCCTCGTTCATCTCCATGGCGGGCCTGATCTCGTTCATGGGCCGCGACGGCAGCGTCTATCTCATGGGGTGGACGGGAGGATATGTGCTGCTTGCGCTGCTGCTCGCCCCGTATTTGAGGAAGTTCGGCAAGTATACCGTGCCTGATTTTGTGGGCGACCGGTACTATTCCCAGACAGCTCGTTTCGTGGCCGTGATCTGTGCCATCTTCGTCTGCTTCACTTACGTCGCCGGTCAGATGCGTGGCGTGGGAATCGTGTTTTCGCGGTTTCTCGAGATCGATATCGTGGGAGGCGTCTTCATTGGAATGGGCATCGTGTTTGTCTATGCGGTGCTCGGCGGCATGAAGGGCATCACTTACACCCAGGTTGCCCAGTACTGCGTGCTGATTTTTGCCTACCTCGTGCCGGCGATTTTCATTTCGCTCATGATGACAGGCAACATCTTCCCGCAGATCGGATTCGGCAGCGCGCTGACCGACGGCTCGGGAGCGTACGTGCTTGAGCGCCTGGATGGACTCAGCCGCGAGCTGGGTTTTGACGCCTATACCCAGGGACGGAAGAGTACCATCGATGTGCTCTTTATCACGGCCGCGCTCATGGTGGGAACGGCCGGGCTGCCGCATGTCATCGTCCGCTTTTATACGGTGCCTCGGGTGGCGGCTGCGCGCAGCAGTGCCGGCTGGGCGCTTGTGTTCATCGCGCTGCTTTACACGACGGCGCCGGCCGTTGCCGCGTTTGCCCGCACCAATTTGCTGAATACGGTAACCGACCTGCCATACCGTGAGGCGCCAGACTGGTTCAAGAATTGGGAGACGACAGGCCTGTTGTCGTTCGAGGACAAGAATGGCGACGGCATCATCCAGTACACGGGTCCGCACAGCACCGTGGAGAACGAGCTTACCATTGACCGCGACATCATGGTGTTGGCGAATCCGGAGATCGCTAACCTGCCCAATTGGGTGATCGGACTGGTTGCTGCAGGCGGTCTTGCGGCGGCGCTTTCCACGGCGGCCGGACTCTTGCTGGTGATTTCGACGTCGATTGCGCACGACCTCCTCAAGAAGGGACTCATGCCGCACATCAGCGACCGCCAGGAACTGCTGACGGCTCGCGTGACGGCGGCCATTGCAGTTTGCATTGCCGGCTACTTCGGCATAGATCCGCCGGGCTTTGTGGCGCAGGTAGTGGCTTTCGCGTTCGGGCTCGCCGCTGCATCGTTCTTTCCGGCCATTATCCTGGGCATTTTCTCGAGGCGGATGAACAAGTACGGCGCGATAAGCGGCATGCTCACGGGCATTATCTTCACGGCCGGCTACATCGTTTTCTTCAAATTCCTGTTTCCGGAGCTAAACACCGAAGAGTACTGGCTCTTGGGCGTCTCCCCCGAGGGCATTGGCACTTTGGGCATGGCACTCAATTTTATGGTTGCGCTTGTGGTATCACATGCCACGCCCGCGCCGCCGCCGGCCATACAGCGGCTGGTTGAGAACATTCGTTTGCCCGAGCGCCTTACTTGAGCTTGATCCCGGTAAGGAATACCTTGCAACAACACCTCAATCTCATCTTCAGGGGATCGCACCATGAATAGCTCCAAGTATCTCATATGGTTAGTAATCCTGGCCGTTGCTGGCTGCGCCGAAACAGCCGAAGAAACGGAAGTTGTCAGCGCCGAGGACGCAGTAACGGATCCTTGTCCCGACCTGATGGGCAGTTGGGAACTGGTGCAGATCCAGGAGTCCGCGCTTGCGTTGAGCGGAGAATTTGAAAGCGATCCCGATTACCAGCAGGCGCCCACACTAAAGATCCTCAATGACACGCACTGGATGTTCATACGGCAGAGCGCGCAGCAGTTCGTGCATGCCCAGGGAGGCCGCTACACCCTCGAGCCGGGAGGCTTCTACACGGAACACGTCGAGTACAGTGCGATCCCCGAGAATGTCGGCCAGTCGTTTTCGTTCGAGTGCACGCTTGAAGGGGACTCACTTTGGCACCACGTTGGCGGCCAGGGCGATGCGCGCTACGACGAGGTCTGGAGCCGCATTCGATAGGCTACTATTCCGGTGCCTGGCGGCTCGCCGCTTGATGTGATCCTATGGATTTTGCCGCCATTGACTACCTCGTATTCGGGGCCTACTGTGTCCTTATCGTAGGGATAGGGCTCTGGGTTTCGCGGGAGAGGAAGGGGCACAAGAAGAACGCCGAAGACTACTTCCTTGCGGGCAAGGCGCTTCCATGGTGGGCAATCGGGGCCTCGCTGATTGCCTCCAATATTTCGGCTGAGCAGTTTATCGGTATGTCCGGCTCGGGGTTTCGCCTGGGCCTCGCCATCGCGACCTACGAGTGGATGGCTGCCATCACACTGCTGCTGGTGGCGTGGCTGTTTATCCCCATATACCTGAAGAAGGGCATCTTCACGATGCCGCAGTTTCTTGAGGTGCGCTATGACAGCCGTGTGCGGACGCTTCTGGCCGTATTCTGGCTTCTGGTTTACGTCTTTGTCAATCTCACATCGGTCCTGTACCTCGGCGCACTGGCGCTGGAAGGGATCATGGGCGTTACCCTCTGGAAGGGCGTGCTGGCGCTTGCTGCCTTCGCTACCATCTACAGCGTCTATGGCGGTCTCAAGGCGGTGGCCTGGACGGATGTAGTGCAGGTAGTATTCCTCGTGGGCGGAGGACTGCTGACCACGTATCTGGCTCTGGACGCATTCGCCGATGGCGGTGGTGCGCTGGCGGGCATGCGGCAGCTCTACGCCGAGGCCGGCGACCGTTTCAACATGATTCTCTTTGAGGGAGAGCTGCTGTACCGGGATGACAAGGGCGTACTCCAGGACGCGTACACGCTGCTCCCGGGTCTGAGCGTGCTGATCGGCGGAATGTGGATTGCCAACCTGTTCTACTGGGGCTGCAACCAGTACATCATACAGCGGGCGCTTGCCGCACGGAGTTTGAAGGAAGCGCAGCGGGGCATTGCCTTCGCCGGCTACCTGAAGCTCTTGCTTCCGCTCATCGTGGTGGTGCCGGGCATTGTTGCCTACGCGCTCAGGGCACCCATTGACACCGCAGATGCGGCGTATCCTTGGCTTCTGAACGAGTACGTGGGACCGGGTTTGAAGGGACTTACCTTTGCCGCCCTGATTGCAGCTATCGTCTCGTCCCTGGCTTCGATGATGAACAGTACGTCGACCATCTTCACGATGGACCTCTACCGCAACTACATCAACAAGTCCGCCGCACAGGCGGATCTGGTGCGTGTCGGAAGGTGGGTTGCCGCCATCTGCATGGGCATCGCCGTGATTCTCGCGCCGCAATTGTCCTCGCTGGACCAGGTGTTTCAGTACATACAGGACTTCACGGGCCTGGTCAGTCCGGGCGTGCTCGCCATCTTCATCATGGGCCTCTTCTGGAAGAAGGCTACAGCGAATTCCGCCCTGATGTCCGCCCTGCTCAGCATTCCGCTTTCGGTGCTGATGCGCTGGGCTGTTCCCGGCCTGCCGTTCATTGACAGGATGGGCATTGTATTCCTGGTAAGCGTGGCCCTGATCGTGGCTGTGTCCCTGGTGGAAAGTCGCGGCAAGGACAGCCCCAAGGCGATTGCGTTTGGTCCCGACATCCTCCGGACAGACCCTGTATTTGCAGGTCTGGCCTTCGGAATCATGGCCATTGCAACGGCGCTGTATGTTCTGTTCTGGTAAATGGCAAGCGAGTATTCGCGTACCTGCGTCTGTATCGCGTCCTGACTGACATACTCAGGCAGTCGCGTCGGAATTCATATTAGACGCACGAAAATACACAGCAATTCCACGCATCAGGCCCGGCATTTGTCTTGCAATTGAGCACCCGAGGACATTTATTGTGGACTGCAAAAAGAGTTTTGGGTAATCGCGCTGCCGGCGCGCCCAAGAAAAACAGTTAAACCCATCAATTTCGGGAGGCCTGACACATGCGACTTGGAAAGCTACTAGGCACCTTCGCCGCCATGCTTCTTCTGACCACGACCGCGTTTGCCCAGCGGGGCAAGATTTCGGGGACCGTATCCGATGCGGAGACGGGTGAGACCCTGCCGGGCGTCAACGTCATCATAGAGGGACTGCAGCAGGGAGGTACCTCCGACGCGGACGGATTCTACTTCATTAACAACGTCCGCCCCGGCACGTACGTTCTTCGGGCGTCCTTCGTAGGGTTCCTGGATGACGTAATACAGGACGTGCGCGTCTCGACCGGTCTGACCACGACGATCGATATAGCCCTCCAGGAGCAGGTCGTCGGGATGGAAGAAATTGTGGTGACATCGGAGCGGCCCATTGTGCAGCTCGACGTGTCCGCCAACGTGGCCAGTCTCAACCCGGAGGCCTTTGAGGATCTTCCGGTGGCGGGTGTCAGCGAAGTCTCTGGACCTGCAGGCCGGCATCGAACCCGGGCTACGCGTGCGCGGGGGCGGATTAAACGAAGTCGCCTTCGTGATGGACGGGATGAACCTGCGCACCGGCCGGGGACAACAGCCCTTTACCAATATCAGCTACACGGCTCTGGAAGAGGTTCAGGTGCAGACCGGCGGATTCAACGCGGAATATGGCAACGTTCGCTCCGGCATCGTAAACGTAGCCACAAAGGAGCCGCCCCGGAATACCTATACGTTTGATGGCCTGATTCGCTTCGCGCCCGCGCAGCCCAAGAGCAACGAAGGGCTGGGCGGCGTCAATCTGGATAATTGCAATTATGCGGGTCCGGTAACCGGTGACTGCGACAGCTGGTATATCCGGCCGTTTCTGGATCCCTCGGTGGCATGGGAAGGAACGGGCAACGGTGCCTGGGACGAGTACACGATCCTGCAATACAACAGCTTCGAGGGATGGAATACGCTCGCCGAGCGTCTGCGGACATCGGAGGGATTCGACGTCACGGCGCAGGACATGCAGGACTACTTCAAATACACGCACCGGAAGGACAACGCCATCGATATTCCGGACTACGAGGCCGACGTCAGCATCGGCGGTCCGCTTATTCCGGGTCTCAGCTCCCGTCTGGGCGATCTCCGGTTCCTGGCTTCCTACCGGGGTACGCAGACGGCCTACATTTATCCGCAGTCGCGCAATTCGTTTGACGAGCAGACCTTCCAGGGGAAACTCATTTCCAACCTGTACCGTGGCATGAAGCTGACGATTCAGGGCATGCACGGCACCGAGCGGGGCGTGAACCGCAATCAGAACTACCCGGATGTGCAGCCGTGGCGGGGCAACGTGCCCAATTACCCGTGGCAGGGCTCCGGCGCAGAGCAAGTCACCGGCATCAACCGGCGAGGCCGCGTGATTCTATCGGACGGAGCATTTGCGCTGGCCGACATCAACCACACGCTTCTTGGCGCTACGTTCACGCACACGCTGAGTGCAAGCACTTTTTACGAGGTGGCGGTTCAGAATCTGTCTTCGAAATACCGCAGCCACTTCCCGAACCTGCGTGACGGCTCGTACATCGACGAGAACGGCAGTTTCGTCCAGATCCCGTACACCAACAACCTGGGCCGGCCCACGCCGGCGGGGCTGGCGAATTTCGACAGGCTCACCTGCTTTGGCGGGGGCTCCGACCTCAATGGAGACGGGGAGCTTACGGCCTACTGCTCCGGAGATGAGCCATTCGGCTTCCTGGGGCAGGGCGGCAACCTCATAGGCGGCGCCGAAACCACGGGCGGCCACTGGGTAAAGACCCGTGACACGTCGGACGTGAGCGTGTTTACGGGGCGCTTCGACCTCACAAGCCAGGTCAACCGGTTCCTCCAGGTAAAGACTGGCGCCGAGCTCATCATCAGCGACTACGACCTCAACTACAAGCGGGTTAACCTGGCCCTGGTGGGTCCGGAGCCGGAGCAGGACTATCCGTTCCAGCGCACGCCGATACAGGGCGCGGCCTACGCGCAGGGCAAGCTGGAATTCCAGGGTATGATTGCCAATCTCGGCCTGCGCATGGACTTTTTCGATTCGAACACGCCGTGGTGGGTCTCGGAAACGCCGTATGACCAAGCCTACCGCCAGCGCGTGGACGGGCTTGATGAATTGCTGCAGAAGGAAGATCCGTCTGCGCAGATCAATATCAGCCCGCGGCTTGGTGTGTCAT
This sequence comes from Rhodothermales bacterium, assembly GCA_965207385.1. Classification (GTDB taxonomy): domain Bacteria; phylum Bacteroidota; class Rhodothermia; order Rhodothermales; family Bin80; genus CAZXEU01. The sequence goes on along the minus strand of CBDBLZ010000020.1, from coordinate 281,168 downwards.
TCCCGATCACGAATGACAGCAAGTTGTATTTCAACTATGGTCACTTCCGGCAGATGCTGAGCCCGTTCAGCGTCTTCGGCGTCCAGCAGTCCCGCAATGGCGGAATTGACGTGCTTGGCAATCCGGATCACCCCATGCCGCTTACCGTGGCCTACGAGCTGGGCTTCGACCAGAACCTGTTTGACCAGTACCTGCTGAGAGTCTCGGGCTTTTACAGGGATATCCGCAACCAGCCGCGGAACGTTACCTACCGCAGCCTGGGAAGCGTGGTTCAGTATGCCACGCCGGAGCCCTGGAACTATGAGGACGTGCGCGGCGCGGAGATTACCCTGACGAAGATGCGGGGACGCTGGATCCGCGGGTTCGTCAACTACACGTACCTCCAGACGAAGGCCGGCAATTTTGGCTACTCGCAGTTCAACGAAAATACATTCCAGCAGCGCAACTACCTCCGTACGTCCACGGATTACCGCATCGGTGCGCCGCTGGCGGAGCCATTTGCGCGGCTGAATCTGATTTTCCTGACGCCTCCGCAGTTCGTGAACTCACTATTGAATGGCACGCTTCTGGGTGACTGGCGGATCAGTTTCCTGGGCGAATGGCGCGCGGGCTCGAAGTGGATCTGGGCCGGAGGCGCGGCCGCTCCGCCCGAACTCCAGGAGAACATCCGCTGGCGCAGCTACATGAATTTTGACCTGCGCTTTACCAAGCACGTGAATACGCGCCTGGGTGGGGCTCAGCTCTTCATCGACATAGACAACGTGTTCAACCGCCGGCACCTGTACCAGGCGGCCGGATTCCATCCGGACAATCGTGACTACGACCGCTACATGTGGTCGCTGCATTTGCCGGACGACACGTTCGACCAGCTCACAGGTGTAGACGCCGATGCTCCCTATGCGGAGAAGGAGAACCTTCCGTATATCTGGGTGCCGGGCGACGATCGCCCCGGAGACTTCCGGCATCCGGACGTGGCCTTCCAGCCCATCGAAGCGGTTACGAGCCTCAGCGGCGTCAGCGAACCAAACTCGGTTGCCTGGTACTGGGCGAGGGACACGGGTAGCTACAGCCGGTGGAATGGTTCAAGCTGGGAAGCGGTGTCGCAGGACCAGGTCGACCAGGCGCTCGACGACAAGGCGTATATCGACATGCCGAATCTGCGCTTCAACACGTTCCTCAACAACCGGCGCCTGACGCTCGGTCTTCGGCTGACCTTCTAGCTTCCGCATGACCGGTATCCCGGCGGGACCAGGTGTGGGCCCGCCGGGATACAGAACCTCTCAAGATCCTTTGAAACTTCATTCTCGACAAACTCATGAAGTCATCTAGCTACTACCTCGCGGCGTCAGCAGCACTTTTGATGCTGTCTGCAACCGCCGTCGACGTACAGGCCCAGTTCACGGCTCAGTGGCTGGACATCGGTACGTTTCATGGGACCTACACCGAATCGGGCGCGCAGCACGAAGGCAACAGTTCTGCCGCCGACGGCATGGAATGGCCTGCGCTGCTAAGAAACAGCAGCCACTTTCGTGCCAAGGCGCTTTGGCTGGGTACCAAGAACTGGACGGACCCGAATGGACAGCAATGGCCCTACTTTGTTGCGCGAATTGGGCCCCGCACGGCAGGTGCGGACGTCACGTTTCCCGTGCAGAATCTGCTTTTGAGCAAGACCGAAGACACGATCGTAGAGGTGGACGGCGCGCTTTCGTTTGACAACGTGGCGATCATTGACGAAGTGGATCCTTCGCTGCCGGCAGACAGGATGGTTCACAATATTCACAATACGCTGATTGGCGTAACGGTGGACCGACGGGCATATGGCTACGTCAATCAGGCGCACGACGACTATCACATTATCGAGTACGTCTACACAAACACGGGTAACACGGACGACGACGAGGACATCGAACTTCCGAATCAGACGCTGGAAGATACCTACTTCTTCCGTATTCACCGCTGGCGGGGCAGCCTCCAGGGCGCCTGGACAGTAAGCGGTGGCCAGGTCTGGGGCAAGTTCAGCATGGTGGACGTAGTGGGTGACGGACATGCCGACTACCCGATTTCCTTTACGTCGCAATACCTCTGGATCGGTGTCGATCCCGAGCAGCAGTCGCAGTGGGACCGGATCGGCGCGCCGCTATTTGACGCGAACACGTGGTCTGCCAGTGACGACTCGCTGGGCCGCCTGGCGGGATCCACCTTCATCGGCCGCGTAACGATCCACGCCGACAACTCTCCTTCGGACCCGTCCTACATCCGCTGCACACAGGCCACGATTGATACGTGCCAGCCGCGTACAATGGGATTCATGGACTCGGACGAGGCGCTAACGGCGGACGGCAGCAGCCACGAGGACTACTATGAGTGGGGCATCCGGACACGCGAGAACCCTGACCGGATTCCGGGCGGTTCCCAGCACATGTGGCCCCACTACGCCGACAGAATTGAACCAAGCGGTGTCTTCTGGGAAGCCAAGAATGATGCTTCCACGGGCAAGCAGGGGGGGCACGCCGTTACGACTGCTTACGGTCCATATACGCTGGCCCCCGGTGAAAGCGTGCGCATTGTGGTCGTGGAGGGTGTTGGTGGACTCGGGTTTGACGCCGATTACGAAATAGGCCGGGCGTACAAGCGCGGCGGTGGCGGTCGTGATGCCAAACTCATACAGTACGATGCCAACAAGGATGGTGTGATCACAACCGGCACGTTTGACTACGGCATCAACCAGGTTGACACGGACGGCGACGGCATGTTCGATGCATTCGGGCACGGCGTTGAGGAGATGACCAAGAACCAGTGGGTGATGGTATCGAGGGACTCGCTCTTTGTAACGTTGCAGCGCGGGATGAACCTGTATGCGGCGAGCAACAACATGAGCACGTACCCTGTGCCTGAAGCCCCGCATGCGCCGTCCACGTTTTCCGTAACCGGCCGGCCTGACCGGGTAGAGCTCAGGTGGACCCCACCGGCGGGCGGCCCGTCGCGTACCGGTTGGGCGCTTTATCGCACTTCCAAGTGGGAAGACTTCATGTATGTTAACGGCTGTACCGAGGACCTGTCCATCGAGTGCGGGTATGAGCTCATCGCCAGCCTGGATGCGGGCGCGAGCTCGTACGACGACACGGGTCTGAACCGCGGGACGGACTACTATTACTACCTGCAGGCAATTGGCCAGTCGCAGCCGGATGATCCGGATGGCATTACTGGTACTCCCGGGGGCTTCCCTCTGCGCAGTGCCCAGTCGCTTACGCAGACGTATCAGCCGGTTAACCTCAAGCGGCCACCTTATGGGTCTTCGGGGACAGTGGCGGACGCACGTGTCGTGCCGAATCCCGTCAACCTGGGCTCGGACGAGTCCATCCGATTTGCGCAAGAAGACCGTGTTGCCTTCTTTAACATTCCAGGTGACTGTACCATCAAGATCTACACGGAGCTTGGAGAACTGGTACACACTATAGAGCACAATGACGGAAGCGGCGACGAGCTCTGGAACCTGACGACGAAGTCACGCCAGCTGCTGGTGAGCGGCATTTATATCGCGGTCATCACGGACAATGCCAACGGCGAGGAATCCGTTCTCAAATTCACGGTCATCCGTTAGGGTGTTGGGAGTCCGGAAGCCTGGGATCAGGCTTCCGGACCACCTACCTTGAGCGGCAACACCCAACATCAAAACAGTGGAACTCACAATGAAAAAGTGGTATAGCATCCCCCTAGCTGCGGTGATGATTGTCCTGTTGGCGCCCGGTGCGTATGGACAGGCAGGGCTGACGGCGGACACGGAGGTTACGACCGACAAGCGAGCCCAGACAGGCATGAAGTTCTTGTCAACGTCCGTTGACGCGCGTGCCTCTTCAATCGGCTCCGCGATGACCGCCGAATTGGCAGGCTCTTCAGTGTCCATGTTCTACAACCCCGCCAGCATGGGATTCATGCCGGGACGGTTTCACGCGGCCGGCGGCAATCTCGGCTTTATCGCCGACATCAACTATCAGCAGGGCAGTGTAGCTTTCAGGCCGAGCGGTGGCAATTACGGCGTGGTTGGCGTCTCGTTTGTAAACGTCGATTACGGGGACTTCCACGGCACCGTTCGCGCCGATAATGAACAGGGCTTCGTGGATACGGGCACTTATAGTCCTACGGCGATGGCTGTTGGCCTGGGCTACGCGCGGTCCTTTTCGGAGAGATTTTCGGCAGGCGCCAACATTAAGATGGCCTTTCAGGATCTCGGGTCCGATTTCGCGACGAGCCAGACATTTGCAACTGGCGAGATCCTGACGACCGAAGGGTATGCGAACAACACGCTTGCATTTGATTTCGGGATCGTGTATGCGACCGGATTCCGGAGCCTGGTAATCGGAATGAGTGCGCGCAATTTCGCGCAGGAACTCACGTATGTCCGCGAGCGGTTTGAGCTGCCGCTGACCTTCCAGATCGGCGCGTCGATGAATGTCATGGATTTCGCGGGGGCTCTGGACCCGGACACGCACTCGTTGAATCTGCACGTGGATGCTCAACGCCCTCGTGACTTTGCCGAACACGTGAGATTCGGATTGGAGTACTCCTTTGCAGGAATCGTATATCTGCGCGGCGGCTTCGAGCAAACGGTAAGCGAAGAGCAGGGCTTTAGCGCAGGCGCGGGATTGCGTTACAGCCTTTCGAGCCTGAATGTGGGTGTCGACTATGCGTACACAGACTTCGGAGTATTCGGCAGTTTGAACCGCATTGCCTTGCAGGTAGGCCTGTAGGAGCTGGTCAAGGTATTTGTCAGATTGGAGCACGGCGTCGGTAGCCGTGCAGAAGAACTCGGCAGTTTTGCTGCCGGGTTCTTCTGTTTTGTGCGGATGGCGAAGACAATCAAGCGCGTGGGCGGCCGGTCAGTGTGGCTCGGCCTATTGTTACTGACTGCGTGCGGCAGGGTAGCGACTGAGAGCAACGTGCGCATAGAATTTGTCGAGGTGACAGAGCAGGCAGGCCTGGCGGAATTCTGGCACGATAACGGAGCGCGCGGTGCCAAGTATTACGCGGAACAGATGGGATCGGGTGGGGGGTTCTTGGACTTCGACGGAGACGGATGGCAGGATATTCTCCTGGTGGGGGGCGGCTCGTGGGAGAGCCTTAGCGAACCCGGTTATCGATCCCTGTGGCTGTTCAGAAACCTGGGTGACGGCACGTTTGCAGACTGGACGGAAGCAGCCGGACTGCAGGAGTACCGGGCATTTACTCTCGGAATGGCTGCGGCAGACGTTGATAACGATGGGGACAGTGATTTACTGGTCACCAATTTGAATCAAAACGCGCTTTTCCTGAATGAAGGTGGTCGATTCAGGCAGGCGGGAGCCGAGTCCGGCATTGGCAACTATGACGAATGGAGCAGCTCCGCCATGTTCTTCGAAGCAGACCAGGATGGCTGGCTGGACTTGTTTGTAGGCAACTATGCTGAGTGGACCCCGGAGACAGACAAGTTCTGTCCCGATGGGGGAGATGTAAAGCTGTACTGTGTTCCGGCGGACTACGGTGGTAAGCCAAGCCGGTTCTACCTCAATCGAGGCGACGGGACCTTCGAGGAAAGAACGATCGAGTCCGGGCTCGTTGCGCCACTCGGAAAGGCGCTGGGAATCGTGGAGTGGGACTTCAATCGGGACGGTTTGTCGGACTTCAGCGTGGCCAACGACGGTGAGGGAGACCTTCTGTACATCAACAGGGGTGACGGCACGTTCGAAGAGCGCGGTGTCCTGACAGGCATGGCATTCAGCGAGCACGGAGAGGCCCGTGCTGGAATGGGGATTGATGTTGGAGTTGTGGACACAAGCGGCAACCCATCGCTTTTTGTGGGGAATTTTTCGGAAGAAATGATCGGTGTCTACCGGCAGTCGGCAGACGGATTCTTCCTGGATCGCGCGGGCGCATCACGTATAGGCATGCCGAGCCTGAACACCTTGACATTCGGTCTTTTTCTCATTGACGTTGAATTGGACGGAGATCTGGACCTGTTCGCGGCAAATGGACACGTCTATCCGGATCGCCTCAAGGACCAGGACAAGATCACGTTTAGGCAACGCGCACAACTATTTCTGAATGTGGGAGGGGGGGAGTTTGTTGAAGTGCCGCGCGAGACGACACCACCGCTTGCCCTGGAATTGGTGGCAAGGGGCGCAGCTTACGCGGATTACGATCTGGACGGCGATGTGGACATTCTCATCACGGAGAACGATGGCCCCGCACATCTTTGGCGCAATGAATCGGGTCCTGGAAACTACTTGCGCGTGGAATTGGAAGGCAGGATCGGAAACCGGGATGCAATAGGGGCTGAGATCAGGATAAGTGCTGCCGGACAGACGCAGGTGCGAAGGCGCCGCACCGGCTCAAGTTACCTTTCGCAGTCTGAACTGGCGGCGGTCTTCGGTTTAGGGTCAGAGAATATAGTGGACAGTTTGCAGATCACGTGGCCGGGCGGCGACGTGGATGCCTTTGGACCTCTGGAGGCCAACACGGCAGTCCGCATTGTAGAAGGATCCGGAGGCCTCGAGCACGTGGCCATGCCAGGTGCAGAAGGGTCTCGATGAACCGGATGAGGATTGATTGATGCTACGTGCACTGGGTTGTGCGGGTCTGGCTTGCGCCATGGCGTTGGGGTGTGCGAATGAAAAGAACGGGTTTGCTCCTATGCTCGAGGATGTAACGGAGAAAGCCGGGCTCGGGGCATACGGACATGACAATGGCGGATTCGGCGAAGCCTGGGCCCCGGAGATTGTGGGAGGAGGAGGGGGATTCCTGGACTTTGATGGCGACGGCTGGCTCGATATCATGTTGATCGCGGGAGGAGCTTTCAAGGGCAGGGACGGAGGCAGGAGCCTGGAGCTCTTCCGCAATGAGGCCGACGGAAGCTTCAGGAACGTAACCTCGGAAGCGGGTCTGGCTGGAGTGGAGACGTATGCGCTGGGTCTGGCGGTCGGAGACTATGACAATGATGGCGACGAAGATGTAGTTGTCACCACGCTGTACGAGGATCTATTCTTGCTCAATGATGGAGGCGTGTTTGTCGAGTCGGGCAGCGCCGTGGGTATAGCAGAAGTGTCGGAATGGAGTACATCCGCGCTCTTCTTTGATGCAGATCGCGACGGATTCCTGGATTTGTACGTGGCCACATACGTGGATTGGTCGCCGGAAAAGGACTTGTACTGCGGGTTCGAAGGAGAAAAAGTATACTGCACGCCGGAGCTCTACGAGGGCATTTGGGGCCGGTACTACCACAACACGGGAGATGGCAGATTCTCGGACCAAACGGCAGAAGCGGGCTTTCGCACGGGCATTGACGCCAAGAGGGACAAGTCACTGGGCGTGGCGGAACTGGATGCCAATGCGGATGGATGGCCGGATCTGGCCATTGCAAACGATACGGAGCGGGATCTGCTTTTCATCAACAACGGAGACGGCACTTTCACGGAGGACGGTTTACGCAGCGGCATTGCGTATGACCAGCACGGCAAGCCGAGGGCAGGCATGGGCATCGATGTAGGCGTGGTGGACTCAACCGGGGCGCCGACGATTTTTGTGGGCAATTTCTCGGATGAAATGGTGGGAGTCTATCAGCGCGGAATGCACAATCTGTTCACGGACCGGGCAGCATCCTCAAGGATTGGCCAGCCCAGCCAAAAGACGCTTACATTCGGTCTTGTGCTATTCGACGTAGACCTGGATGCAGATCTGGATCTCTTCATTGCCAACGGCCACGTGCAGACACATATTGCAAGAATCGTGGACGGGATATCGTTCCGGCAGCGCTCGCAGCTCTTCTTTAATCGCGGGAACGGTGTATTTGACGAAGCGCCAGGCGAGGGTGTGCTTGCCGCAGCCATGGTGGCCAGGGGCGCAGCCTATGGAGACTATGACCGCGACGGAGACCTTGATCTTCTCGTGGTGGAGAACGATGGCCCGATTCACCTTTGGAGAAACAACATTGATGGAGGCGGTTCATTGCGGGTAAGGCTGGAAGGCCGCAGCAGCAACCGCAACGGCTACGGAGCCCGTGTAGAGATTCTTGCCCAGGGCCAGCGGCAGTATCGGAGGGTGCGGTCGGGATCCAGTTACCTGGCGCATTCGGAGTCGGTGGCTGCCTTTGGACTTGGCGGCGCACAGTCGGTGGACGGAATCTGGGTATACTGGCCTAGCGGAGTTGTGGATCAGGTGGGGTCGGCTGCGAGCGGCCAGGAAATTGTCGTTGTGGAGGGATCGACGCTCCAGTAGATAGCCATGTAACAAAATGAAAGTCTTCGGAAGCGTCCTTGCATTTGCACTGCTGATTGCCGCGTGCCAGCCGACAACGGTTGAACAGGCTGAGGAAGCGCCAGCGGAGGTCCTGTTTACAGATGTGACCCTCGCGGCTGGCCTGGGAGGCTTTCGGCACGAAACAGGGGCGTTTGGCCGGGTATGGATGCCGGAAACCATGGGCGCCGGGGGCGGATTTCTGGATTATGACGGCGATGGGCTGACCGACATCGTGCTAATAGCCGGCGGCGTATTGAGAGAGCAGGACCCGCCCTTTGCGGCTCTTCGACTATACCGCAGCAGTGGCGACGGAAGCTTCGAGGAGGTGACCGCCGAAGCCGGCCTGGGCTCGCTGCATGCCTATGCCTTTGGCATCACGGCTGCAGACTACGACAACGACGGGGACACGGACATTTTCGTGGCGACACTCGCGGAGAATCTGCTGCTGCGAAATGACGGAGGTGTATTCATTGACGTAGCCGCAGAAGCGGGCCTGAAACAGGAATCCCTGTGGAGCTCCGCGGCGGTTTTCTTCGACGCAGACCGCGATGGCTGGCTCGATCTGTTTGTGGGCCACTATGTCGAATGGTCTCCGGAAAGTGACATCTACTGCAGTCGGGTGGAAGACAGGAAATCATACTGCACACCCGAAGCCTATCCGGGCGTATCCAGCAGATTCTACCACAACAACGGCGACGGGACCTTTTCCGACCGCTCGGACCTGGGGAGTTTCGGCACCGCGCCCGGCAAAACGCTCGCCGCGCTAAGCCTGGACTACAACCGGGATGGCTGGCCGGACCTGGTCGTGGCCAATGACACGCAGCGCGATCTTCTGTTTGTCAACCAGGGAGACGGCTCATTTGAGGAACGTGGCGTGCCGAGTGGCATAGCCTTTGATGAGAACGGCCGGGCTCGCGCCGGTATGGGCATAGATGCCGGCGTAGTTGACGAAACCGGCGAGACCACCGTATTTGTCGGCCATTTTTCTGCCGAAATGGTCGGGGTTTACAGGCACGCAATGGACGGCTTTTTCGTAGACCGGGCGGCAATCTCCAGGATCGGACGGCCCAGTCTGCCGACGCTTACGTTTGGGCTCTTCCTCTTTGACGCGGATCTGGACAGTGACCTCGACCTCTTTACGGCAAACGGGCACATAACCGAGGACATCGAGAAGGTCGAGGAAGGCATACTGTACCGACAGCAGTCCCAACTTTACCTGAACTCCGGGGAGGGTTTTTTCACCGTCATGGCTCCCGGCGCTGCCAATGCGCTGTCTACCTTCATGATAGCGCGGGGTGCGGCATGGGCAGACTATGACCGCGATGGAGACATTGATATTCTGGTGACTGAGAACGGCGGCCCGGCGCGCCTCTGGCGCAACGAGCTGGAGGGAGGCAACTACTTGCGCGTACGCCTCGAGGGATCGGTGAGCAACCGGGATGGTATTGGTGGGCGTGTCGTGGCACATGTTGCAGGTACCCACCTGGAGAGATACGTGCGCTCAGGATCCAGCTACCTGTCTCAGCCCCAGGTCGATGCGCACTTCGGACTCGGCAGTGCTACTGCAGTGGACAGTCTGACCGTGTACTGGCCATCCGGGAGCGTTACCCGGCTCGGTTTCCGTGAGGCAAACCGCCAATTGCACCTCGTGGAAGACGCCATCGCGCCACGCTAGCCATGGCCTTTGTTTCTCGGGCACCGATCAGTCCAGGAATGCCCTTGCGTACGGTGCCGGTCTTGATGTTTACCCTCACGATATTGGCCGGCTGCCGGGAGGCTCCACCAGAGCCGAATGCCGCCACCCGGGTGCATCTCTGGGAGGTGCAAAGAGCCATGGATCGCAGCGAGCATCTGGCGGCGCTGGAAATCCTGGACAGCCTTGCAACGAGCTCGTATCCGCTGGTACACTACCTGCGGGGCAGGGTACTCTCGGACCTGTTCCGGTTTGACGAAGCGGCTTCCGCGTATGAGGCTGCTCTGGATGCTGATCCGCGGTACAGAAACGCCTCCTATCAGCTTGGAAACAATGCCTTCTACATCGGGCAGAATCGCGTGGCGCTAAGACACTATGAGCAGGAGGAAAGGAACTTGCATCGACTGCGGACGCGGGAGGACTCAGCCGCGATGGGTGCGGTGCTTCGACAGATGGGCCGTGTTTATGTCAGGCTAGGCTCTCCGGATAGCGCCGAGGCGGCCTATCGCCAATCCCTGGCCTTTGCGGGCGAAAGCGCTGAAACATGGGCCTGGCTCGCACAGCTGAAGGAAACCGACGGGGAATTCGAGGAGGCACTCACACATGCCAAGCAAGCCCTGGAGCTTGCGCCGTCTGATGCTGAAAACCATCTTCTGGTCGGAACCCTGCTTCTGCGCACAGGGGCGATCAAAGACGCAGAGCGGCATCTCAGGCTGGCGGCAACGGAACTGCCATGGAGTGCATCGGCTCACTACAACCTGGGCCGCTGTCTGCTTCTGCTGGACCGCAGCGCGGAAGCTGCACCGTATCTTGCCGCTACGGACAGCCTGCAGGATCTTGCCTCAAACATCGTCCTGGCCCGCTTTGCCGTCCGGCGCAATCCTGACCTGGTCGGCGATTGGCTGATCCTGGCTACTCTCTACCGCCAGTCCGGCCAGAGGGAGGAGGCGGCCGAGGCGCTTGCCATCGCGCGTCAACTGAACAATTGAATCCGGATCCCTGTTCAATCTACCTTGCCGATTGGGAGATTAATGAAGCACCTGGCTCCGATACTGCTACTCGTTGCGGGCTGTGCACAGGGAGACAGCCGCACGATAACGGAAAGGAAGCGGGAAACCGCGTCTCCCCGGGTGGCCCGGTTCCTGGTGGAAGGCGAGCGGGCTTTTGATCGCGGCGTTTACGGCGTAGCCCTGGCGATGACAGACAGTGTCGAGCAGGTAATGCCGGATCTTGCCGATTTGCATTTCCTTCGCGGCAAGGTGTACACGCAGCTGAACCAGTTGGAGACAGCGCAATTTGCGTTTCAGATGGTGCTGGAACTGGATCCGGAATACCCGGGGGCAAGATTTGAGATGGGATTGAACAATTTCCGGCGTGGCAAGCTGCGCGATGCCATCGGTTTGTACCAGGAGGAGCGTGAACTCGGGGAGTGGTCCGGTCTCTTGCACGAACTGGGGCGCGCCTATGCAAAGCTCGGTGAAGCCGACAGTGCGCGTGCGGCGTACGAGGCTGCCATCGGACTGGATCAGGACAATGCCATGGCCTTCATGTGGCTGGGACAGCTGCTGGAGGAGAGCGGCGACATGCAGGAGGCGCTCGAGACGTCTCTGCAAGGCCTGGCACTCAGGCCGGACAACCTGGACTACCAGTACATCGTGGGCACGCAGTTTTTCCGAACGGAGAAGGCAGCAGATGCCTTGCCGTACCTCGAGCCGGTGGCCCGGGAACGACCTTGGCACCATGGGGCGCAGTTCAATCTCGGGCAGGTATATATGCGCCTGGGGCGGGAAGAGGAAGCGCGCGCCTACTTTGCGCGCGCCGACAGTGCTCAGCAAGTGCAGCAGCAAGTAAACGAGGCCCAGGATGCCATCAACCACGACCCCGAGACGCTGGAGAACTGGCTGTTGCTGGCAGGATTGCTCCGTGGGAGCGGGCAATTCGACAAGGCGATAGAGGCCTACAAGGTTATAGTCAGCTTCATTCCGTGGGACCTTTCGCTGCAAAACAACCTTGCCATTCTATACATGGAAAACGGACAGCACGGGGTGGCTATTGATCGATTTCAGGCCATCCTGCGGGCGGACTCCACCTTGACAAGTGCCTGGCTTAACCTGGGCGTAGCCTATGCCAATTCCGGCGAGCCAGCCAGGGCCCGCTCCGCATGGCAGAGGTTGCTCGGCATCGCTCCGGGCCATGTGACTGCACGGCAATTCCTTTCGCGTCTCGATAGCCAGATGGAGGGTGGCCCATGAAGGGATTGGCTGGCCGACTTGCGGCGGCTTTCGCCGCGCTGGCGGCACCTCTTGGCGCACCCTTTGTCGACGCGCAGCACCTGGCGGAAGGAGATTGGGTCGGCCGGGTCATTCACCTTACCGGCCGGCACATGGATGTCGAATACCGGGTCCGGACTCCTGGTGACAGCCTCCAGATCACGATGCAGGTAGAGGGGTACGGGGACTTTGCTTTTGAAGACATCAGGATTACCCGCGACAGCCTCGCATTCATCTGGACGCCTTCCTTTTCACTGGACTGCGCCATGTTTAGGCTCGAAGATGGTGTGTATCAAGGCGCATGCAAGGATCCTTGGGGCGGATTTGGAGGGATCGTGATGGCGCCACCCGGCTCGAATGTAAATGCGATCGAGCTGCACGACGAAACCATAGAGAGCATTGCGGGCTGGCAGCCTCCACGTGAGGAAGAGCAGTTGCCGTCCCTCGGTGAGGCGTATCCTATGGGTCGCATGGTACCCACAAGCGGCCGCAGGGTCAATATTGTGGATGTCGGCCAGGGAAGTCCGGCGGTAATCCTGGAGGCGGGACTCGGCGACAACCTCACTTCGTGGGAACGGTTGCAGCAACTGCTCTCGTCCCACACGCGCGTGATTTCCTATGACCGCGCCGGACTCGGCTTCTCTGAAGGTGCTGCAGCCCCCCGGACTCCGGAGCAGATGGCAACGGAGCTGCACGCGGTGCTTCGCACAGCCGGCATTGCGCCCCCTTATGTTCTGGTTGGACATGCCGAAGGGGCGTTGTCCGTGCGGCGATTCGCCACGCTCTATTCAGACGAAGCTGCGGCGGTGGTGCTTGTTGATCCGTTCCACGAGGAGGAAGCGGCCTTGTGGCGCTCGCTGTCGGAGGCGTCGTGGGAGAGCTTCTGGAAAAAAAGGAAGTCGTTTATCCGCCAGCTCCCTGAAGTGCTCCAGGCAGAGTTTGACGGCTTTGCCAAAGTGGTCGAGTCTGCGGAAGTGCCCGGACTCGGTGCTCCGCCAGGCATTCCGACGATTGTCATGACGGCGGCTCGCCCGGCTGCAAATCCTTCATGGATCGGGGATTCAACGAGTGGGAGGCAGGCCCGCGTGCGCTTGCACAAGAGCCTCGTGCCCGAGGGCGGCATGCATGTTGTGGCAGATCGCAGTGGGTCCTATATCCATCAGGAAGACCCGGAAATGGTGCTGCGCGCCATATTGGGCCTCCTTGAGCAAGTCCGGTCAGCGCACCAGGAGTAGGCGTTCCGTGCGTATGGTGTGGCCATCTGCGCGCAGACGTACAAAATAGGCGCCGCTTGGCAGGTCGCGGGCGCCAATTCGCAGCGACACCCGTTCGTGCGCATCCAGGCGCCGGGAAAAAAGGGAGCGGACTTGACGTCCGGCGGCGTCATACAGATAGGCGTCCACGATCAAGGCCGAGCCTGCAGCCACCTCAAGGGTCGCTTCTGTCCGGAATGGATTCGGAAACGGGCCACGAATGTGCAATCCCGCCGCCACAAGGCTGACCACGATCTCGTCCGAGACAGACACGATGCCGTTGGGACCGCTTTGGCGAAGGCGGAAAACGTGCTCCCCTTCAGGCAGGCGCTCCGTGGTGTAGCTGTAGGTGCGTGCATCTGATCCGGCTACGGTTACCAATTCCTCGAATATCGCTTCAGAGCGCTTCTCAACGTGGAACCGGTTACCAGTGGCATCGCCGTCGGTTTGCCAGCTGACGGTTACGGTGCCGCCGGATTCCGCCAGAGCCCTCAGGCCGCCAACGGCTACAAGCCTGCCCTGAACACAAGATTGTTCAAGCGCAAGACCGCAGATTGGATCGGCCCCGAGCTCCAGGTAAGAGGACGATGCCGGCATGCAGAGTCCGGCGTTGTCCTGGAGCTGGCACATCTCTGCCCGCGCACCGAGGGAAGCTACGTCAAGGGCCACAACACCGGTGAGCCGGTTGTGGCTGAGATCAAGATGCCTGAGTGATGTCACCTGGCCCAGCGACGCCGGCACTGAACCACGCAGGTCGTTAAGCGACAGGTCAAGGCGTCGCAGGCCACCAAGTGTTGACACGTCCGGAGGGATCTCTCCAGAGAGGTTGTTGGCATTCAGCGCTATGCCCTGCACGACGCCCGCATCGCAGATCACGCCATGCCAGTTGCAGGCAGCAAGCGTCGCCAGCCACTCCGTGTTGTTGGTCCACGCCGCCCCGCCGGTGCTCTCGTAGATCGCCTCCAGCGCACGGCATTCACCGGAAGAAACATCCTCGATGCCGCCACAAACAGAGCAGGACTCTCTGGCCGCAAGGCCGCAAACGGGTGCCGACGCCAGCGCCGAATACGGTGCGGAAGCCGGCAGACAAAGGTTGTTGCCGTCCATCAGACAGGAAGTCAGAGACGCGGCATACGTGGCCAGGGCGAGCGGAAGGGGGCCCTCCAGCTGGTTTTCAACAAGGGATAGCCGAATCAGACTGCCAAGCCTTGCCAGCGAAGGTGGCAAAGCCCCCGTCAGGTCGTTGTCGCTCAGGTCAAGGCTTCGCAGCTCTGACAAGTCACCCAACTCAGCCGGTATGGCGCCGCCTAGCAGGTTGCCGCTTAGGTCCAGATGTCGCAGCGACTTCAGTGCGGCCAACTCCACCGGGATTTCTCCGGCAAGACTGTTGCGGGCAAGGTTCAACTCCTGCAACGCAGACAGGCTGACGAATTGCTCCGGAACGGGACCGGTGAATTCGTTGCCGTCCAGCTTGAGCACCCGGAGCTTCGAAAGGTGGCGAAGCTCCGGAGGGATGGTGCCATTGAATGCGTTGTCACTCAGGACCAGTACTTCCAGATTGGACAAATCTCCCAGAGTGGCGGAGAGGTTGCCGGTGAGCTTCTTCTTGCGCAGGCCCGGCCCGCTGTTGTCCACAATGAGATGGCGCAGCTCCACGAGGAGCGATACCTCGCCGGGCAGGGAGCCTGTCAGATTGTTGTCGGACAGCTCGATTCCGGTAATGGGCCTTGGCCAGGCACTTGACCAGCACGAAACGCCGAACCATTCACAGGGCTGTATGGACCGAAGCCATCCCCTGCTCTGCAGCCAACCGGGCCCGTTGGTGTCGACAAAGAGCTGCTCGAGAACCTTGCAATCCTCGAATGTGATCTGCTGGATGTGCTGGCAGTCCCATCGCTGCGCCTGTGCCTGCATCGTGCCCAGGGCAAACAGCAGCAGGGCACCGGCCCATTTACGCGGCCTCAATGACGAATTCCACGCGTGTCTCCGGGCTTTCCCGGTAGCCGTAGCGAATGGCTTTTGCGCGGAAGGTCGTGGACGCTTCCACCTTGACGGGCCCGGAATATAAGTGCCAACGCGCATAGTCCCCGGCGTCCGTGGTGTAGGCTATGGATGCTCCCTGCGTGGGACTGTACATGATTATTTCCACGGGCGCCGCAAACGTTCCCCCGCTGGCACCAGGCGCAAGGATATCGGCATCTGCGCTTATGGCCGTTTGCATGGTCCGGCGTGGAAAAATGGCAACGCCTGCAGTAACCGGCTGCTCTCCATCCGGCCAGAAATCCTCGACCATTTCAAGCTCCGGAACAAATCCCATGTCCCCGGACCGCGCAATCCAGGCATCCAGTGCCTGCTGCATGGTCGCCAACCGCTCCACAAAGGCGTCGTTGTAGGCCAGATTGTTTATTTCGTAGGGGTCCGACTCTGTGTCGTATAGTTCGTGCTGAGGCCTGTGATCCCGCATCCAGAGCTGTTGAACGGGATCAAGGGCCCCGTCCGCGTGAAGGCGGAATAGCTCCTGCATGGTAGGCATCGCGTTGGCGAAAGCCATCCATAGTACATAAGGCTTTTCGGGTCTGTAATTGCGTATGTACTTGTAGCGGGAATCCCGGACAGCGCGGACCATGTCGTACTGTTCGTCGAACCGGTCGCGCGCAGCGAAGACATACTCGTGCGGCGGCTTGCTCCCTGCGTACGTGCCCAGTACGGCACGGCCCTGCATGTGGGCTGGGGGCTCGACGCCTGCCAGCGACAACACAGTAGGTGCCAGGTCCAGAAAAGAGACCAGCTGGTCGTCGATTCCGGCCTCCTGGCCCGGCATCTGTATGATGAGCGGAACGTGCAGTCCGGAGTCGTACAGCCAGCGCTTGTGGCGCGGCAGTCCGTCACCGTGGTCGCTCCAAAAGAACACGATGGTGTTGTCGGTGAGCCCATCCTCTTCGAGCTGTGAGAGGACTTCGCCCACCTGATTATCCATGGTCTCTATGTTGTCGTAGTGCTGGGCAATGTCTCGGCGCACGACCGGGGTGTCGGGGTAGTACGGAGGCACGGTGACCGCCTCGGGGTCCGTGACAAGCGGCCCGGGAGCCGGTGGTGCATATTCTGCCGGCGCGCCCATCTCTCGCATTGCTGTCTGCGGATCCGGCCAGATGCGGCTCTCGTGCGTAGTGGTAAAGTTGAAGACGGCAAAGAAAGGCTGGTCGGAATCCGGGCGCCCGCGCCAGTGGGCGGTGTTACTGGATTCATCCCAGGCCGTTACGGGTGTTTCGAACTGGTAGTCTTCCTTGACATTGTTGGTCGTGTAGTAGCCTGCCGCGCGGAGATACTCCGTAAAGGTCTTTACGTAGTGCGGAGGCACTACGGAATACGGCGTCGGCGGAGGTGCGAACGGGGCTCCGGATAGCGTGCGCATGTGGTGGGCCCCGAAAGACACCTGGTGCATACCCGTTATGATGGCAGCGCGACTGGGCGAGCACACACCGGCCGTCGTGAAGGCACGCGTATACCGGGTGCCACGAGAGGCCAGCGCGTCAATGTTCGGCGTACGCGCCACGGCGTCTCCGTAGGCTCCCAGCCGCGGACCCATGTCTTCGGCGGAGACCCACAGGATATTGGGACGCTCAAGTGTCGGCACACCCGTTTCCGGTGGAAGGGCCGAAGACGAACATCCGGCGGAAAGAAATGCTACTGTGGCCGGAAGGACAAAGGTCAGCGTTGCGCCAAGGCGCGTCATGGCGATTCTATTCTTCAGATTGGGTGGTGTCGGGTGCCAGCTCCAGGCCAAGGTTGATCTCCAGATCCGGCAGGATCTCGTTCAGTGCTGCCGCACCGACTTCCGTCGCCTGAGATTGCCAGAGATACAGTGAGCGAAGCGAGGCCAGGCCTTCAAGGTGAGCAAGGCCGCTGTCCGTCACGCTTGTCCCGTACAGGTTGAGATACTCCAGGTATTCCAGGTTCGACAGATGCTCCAGCCCCGCGTCGGTTACGCGGGTCTGCTGCAGGTGGAGGCGTGTCAGGTGTCTAAGCGAGCCTACAGCCGGAAGTATTTCGTCACCAACATCCGTGCGGCCAAGGTCCAGCCACGCGATATTGTCGGGAAGGCGGCCCAGCGCCTCCTGGAAGGCCTCGCCGCTGCATGCTGCGGGGTCCGTGCAGCGCACTTGCAGGAATGGTTCGTTCTCGGCCAGCGGGACGGCGCTGACGCCGGTTTCGGCAAGTGCGGCAACGTCGTCGGCACTGGGCATGGACACGTCCAGAGCAAAGATGCCTGTCCTGATTTCGTCCAGACCGAATCCGTCGAGGATGGACTGCACGACGGGCGTAATGTCGGCATCCGGCAGCGTTTCTTCCAGGGATGCTCCGGAGTCGATCCACCAGCGGAGTATTTCAGCCTCTGCTACCGTCGGTTGAGGGCGCCCCTCGGGTGGCATGTGCTCGTCGGCAACAAGCGGCAGCCAGATACGGTAAATGAGCTCGCTCTCCTCGCTGCGGCCAGCCACCACGGCGGGTCCCGCGTCGCCCCCCTCAAACATCGCCTCCGGCGAGTCTAGGCGTAGTCCTCCGCGCGATGCGCTCTCTCCGTGACAGGAAACGCAGCGTTGCTCCAGAATCGGCTCTACAAGAGCGGAGTAGACCGTAGCCTCCGCCGGATTCTGCAATTGAAGCCGACCGATGTCCGCCTTCTCTGGAAGTCCGATGAGAGTGCGGATGCCGTCAGGCATGTAACGCGTCAGGTAGCCGGATCCGTGGGTAAGCTCCGCTCCCAAATGACCGGTCAGGCCAATGACCAGGACAAGGCCGGCCATGGAGTAGAGATATCCCCGCTTTTCGAGCAGCGTAGACGGGCGAAGACCGGCGAAGGCTTGCAGCTTGAGCAGATAAGCCCCCGTGGCCGCGAGCGCCACCAAAACTCCCATACGCTTGTGCCAAGCGAAGGTGGTTGGGTCGTAGCCTCCACCCTTGGCCAGGTAGAGCCCGGCGGAGGCGGCAAGAAAGGCGCTCCATGCACCGCAGTACAGCAGGGCAAGAACGGCACGGTCATAGCCCCCAGCACGCCTGTTCCAGGCCTCCAGCAGCGCGGCAACCAGGAGGATGCCGATGGGAAGGTGTACCAGCGCCGGGTGCAAACGTCCGAGGAAAAGATCGGCATCGCTTGCCCCGCCCCCCACGAAGATCAGCAGCAGAAGAAAGATTAGCAGGCCGGCAAGGAGAGCAATCGCAGATTTCTTCATGGATTCAGGTGCGGGGATCAGGCTATCACTTCATGCACGACGTTGCCATGGACATCCGTCAGGCGAAAGTCTCGGCCCTGGAACGGATATGTGAGTCGTTCGTGGTCGAAGCCAAGAAGATACAGAATGGTCGCCTGCAGATCATGCACATGGGTGCGACCGCTGATTCCCTGGTATCCGATCTCGTCTGTTTCACCGTGCGTTGTGCCACTGCGGATTCCGCCTCCGGCCATCCACATGGTATAGGCGTCGCTGTGGTGGTCACGTCCTACAAACGGATTGTCAGATCCCGATCTGTTTTCCAGCATGGGAGTGCGTCCAAACTCGCCTCCCCAGATAACGAGCGTTTCATCCAGTAGACCGCGTTGTGCCAGATCCCGTAGCAATGCTGCCACGGCACGATCCGTTTCCAGGCAACGCTGCAGAAATCCTCCGTTGAGCGCTTCGCTTTCTCCCGCGCCATGGGAGTCCCATCCCCAGTGAAAGAGCTGTACAAACCGTACTCCTCTCTCTACCAGGCGCCGGGCGAGGAGACAATTATTGGCAAAAGAGGTCTGTCCGGGTTCCGTGCCGTACATGGAGTGGATGTAGGCCGGCTCGCGCCCGATATCCATAGCTTCCGGCACAGATGTCTGCATGCGGAAGGCCATTTCGTACTGGGCAATGCGAGTGAGGATTTCCGGGTCCCCCACTTCCTGGTGCTGCTCTTTATTGATCGCATTGATGGCTTCTATGGACCGCCGACGCAAATCGCGAGGGAGGCCATCCGGATCTGAAAGGAAAAGGACGGGATCCCCCTTTGATCGACACTGCACGCCCTGGTAAATGGTGGGCAGAAAGCCGCTGCCGTAAACGCTGGCCCCGGCATCTGGTGCGACGCCGCCGGAAAGCAAGACGACGAAGGCAGGGAGATTCTGATTCTCTGTCCCGAGCCCGTACGTGACCCACGATCCCATGCTCGGCCGACCGAGTCTGGGGCTGCCGCTGTGAACAAGCAGTTGGGCGGGCGCATGGTTGAATTCGTCCGTGTGCATGGCCTTGAGAAAGGCCACGTGGTCTACTACCCCGGAGAAATGGGGCAGATGGTCGGAGACCCACGCTCCGGATTCGCCATGCTGCCGGAATGTTGCCTGTGGCCCGAGCATCTTGGGTACGCCGCGAATGAATGCAAACCGCTTGCCCTCCAGCAGTGAGCCGGGGCACTGCTGACCGTCAAGCTGCGCAAGCGTGGGCTTGTAGTCAAAGAGCTCAAGCGATGATGGCCCTCCGGCCATGTGCAGGAATATGACCCGTTTGGCCCGGGGCGCGAAATGGGGAGGGCGGTTGGCGAGCGGATCCGTCGTGCGTGTGGCGGCAGCACTTGCGCCGCCAAGCGTGGCAAAGGCCATGGCACCCATCCCTACGCCACACGTGCGCAGGAAATGGCGGCGGGTCACATGCTGCAACTGCGCATTCCGGGCTTCGTGCATCAGCTTCATGGAGCCTACTGCTTTGTTACAAACTGGTCAAGATTGAGTATGGCATTGGCAGCCAGCGTAAGCGCGGCCAGTTCAGGGTTGTCGCCTCCCAGACGCACGGCTTCATTCGGGCTGGACAGGTAGTGGGCCATCGCATCCTCGTACAGGCCGGCCAGACTGCGAAGCGTTTCGCCGGAGGGAGATTCCGCCATGGCCATCCGATAGCCGGCAGAGAGCCTATCGGATGCCGTGGCACCGGTGGCACGCATGCGAATGGCCAAGGCCTTTGCCGCCTCGACGAAAGCAGGGTCATTGAGCGTCACGAGTGCCTGGAGCGGCGTATTGGTTCGAATGCGCCGTGAAACGCAAAATTCGCGGCTCGGGCTACCAAATGTTACCATGGACGGATACGGCACCGTTCGGCGCCAGTACGTATAGATGCCACGCCGGTAACGATCTTCATCGTAGCTGGTCTCCCACTTTGAGGCGTCGTAGGGATTCTGCCACAAGCCCTCCGGCTGTGGCGGCTTTACGCCCGGTCCGAACATCTTGTCGCTGAGAAGGCCGCTGACAAAGAGCGCCTGGTCTCGAATCTGCTCTGCAGATAAACGGAATCGCGGCCCCCTGGCGAGCAGCCTATTCAATGGATCGCGCTCCAGGATCTCGGACGTTGCACGGGAATCCTGCCGGTAAGTGGCACTGGTTACGATTTCCCGCAGCAGACTCTTGACGCTCCAGTCGTGGGTTTCCTGAAACCGGACGGCCAGGTAATCGAGAAGCAGGGGATGGGACGGGGCCGCGCCCTGCGTCCCAAAATCCTCCAGAGATTCCACGATGCCCGTGCCGAAGAGCTGTTCCCAGAACCGGTTCACTGTCACCCGTGCTGTGAGCGGATTGTCGGCGCTAACCAGCCATTCCGCCAGACCGAGCCTGGTCCGCGGCGCATCCGCAGAAAGCGGCGGCAGTGCGGAAGGGATGCCCGGCTTAACCACCTGGCGCTTTGCCAGGAAGCTGCCCCGCTCGAACAGGCGGGTCGTGCGGCGCATTTCTGGCGGCAGCTCCTTCATGACCGGAGTGTACATGGCCTCCAGGTCCGCAAGCTGCCTGTTCGACTCGCTACGCTCATGGCGCAGGGAGTCTAGGCGCGGAAGGTCGTGAATGCCCCCATAAACACGGTCCAGGAGTGCCTTCTGGGCTCCGTCGCGATCCTCTTCCGGTGTCTGGACGATTCTGCGCACTTCGTTCTGCAGCATGCCCCGCACCCGTCCAATTACGGCCGGTTCATCCAGCCGCCCTTCCCATTCGCGCCGCTGCCTGGCAACACTCTCGGAGGCCGTGACCGCAAGTATCTCGTGCTCAAGAGACTCCAGCTCTTGCAGCAGGGCGTGACCGCGAGCCGAGTCGCCAGCTGCGAACTGCGGCACCGTCGGATACTCGTCGTCCTGGTCTCGATCCGCTGTATTGTTGAAGAAGGCAAACAGGCGGTAATAGTCTTCGTGGCGGAAGGGATCGTAGGGGTGGCCATGACACTGTACACAGCTCATGGACGTGCCCTGCCACACTTCCCAGGTCGTGTTTACGCGGTCAATAACGGCGGCCACGCGAAATTCCTCGTCGTCGGTTCCTCCCTCCGTATTGGTCATGGTGTTGCGGTGGAAGGCCGTTGCTATGCGCTGCTCTACCGTGGCATCGGGAAGCAAGTCCCCGGCCAGCTGTTCGATGGTGAATTGATCAAACGGCATGTCATCGTTGAATGCCCGGATGACCCAGTCACGATAGCGCCAGATTGTCCGTGGGATGTCCTTTTCGTACCCCTTGGAATCGGCATATCGGGCCAGGTCCAGCCACATGGCGGCCCAGCGCTCGCCAAAGCGCGGGGACGCGAGCAGGCGATCCACGTACGCCTCGTATCCCTCAGGGCCACAGGCGTCCCTTGTGTCTTCCAATGTCGGTGCGAGACCGATTAGGTCGAGCGTTACGCGCCGGACAAGCTGGGGGCACTCTGCCTCTGGAGATGGCGACAAATCCTCGCTCTCCAGTCGGTGCAGGACGAAGTGGTCCAGTCCGGACCGTGGCCAAGCAACGAGCGAGATGCGCGGCAATTCGGGGCTTACCGGCGCCCGGTAAGCCCAGTGGACATCCCACGGGGCGCCGCTCGCAATCCACCGGCGCAGTTTTCTGATTTCGTCTGCATCAAGCGGATGGTCATCCTGCGGCATCCGGTCTTGCGGTGCGCCGAGCGATACGCGCCGAATGAGTTCGCTCTCTGCCGGCTTGTGCGGCACAATGGCTGCCTTGCCGGATTCTGCCGGCCTTGTGGCGTCTTCTCGCCATAGCAGGTTCAGGTCGGCCTGTCTCTTGATTCCACCGTGGCAGGATACGCAGCGCTCGTTGAGAATCGGCCGAATATCGCGGTTGAAAGAGATGTCGGAATTGCTCTCGCAGCCCGCGCAAGTCGCGGCAACTAGGAACACGCAAAACAGCCGGAGCTTGTGGAGCAAGGATTTGGCAGGTGCTCGGTGCATGTTCCAGAATCTCACTAGGCCAGTACCTGGTTCACGACTTCCCCGTGGACATCCGTCAGCCGGTAGCGGCGCCCCTGGTGCTTGAATGTAAGCCGCTCGTGATCAATGCCCAGAAGATGCAGCATGGTGGCCTGGAAGTCATGGACGTGAACGGGGTCCTGAACAATGTTGTACCCGAAATCGTCGGTTCTTCCGAAGCTGAAGCCGGGCCTTACGCCGCCTCCCGCCATCCACAGCGTAAAGCACCTGGGATGATGATCCCTTCCGTAGTCGCTGTCGGTCAGGCGTCCCTGACAATAGTTGGTGCGCCCGAATTCGCCGCCCCACACGACGAGGGTGTCATCAAGCATGCCGCGCTGCTTGAGGTCTCCTACGAGCGCGGCCGAGGCCCGGTCGGTTTCCCTGCTCTGCTGCCGAATGCCTTGTGGCAGGCCCCCGTGGTGGTCCCAACCCTGGTGAAACAGCTGGATGAAGCGCACGCCCCGCTCGGCCAGGCGCCGCGCAAGGAGACAGTTGGCGGCAAATGTGCCTGGCTCTCGCGAATCTTCGCCGTACAGCTCAAAGATATGTTCCGGCTCGTCTGACAGGTCCATGACCTCTGGCACGGAAGTTTGCATCCGGTATGCCATCTCATACTGGGCTATCCTGGATTCCATTGCGTCGTCCTCGGCCCGCTCCTTCTGCAGCAGGTGCAGGTCCCGCAGCCTGTCCAGCATCAGGCGCCTGCTCTCCATGGAGACGCCGTCCGGGTTACTTAGATACAGTACGGGATCGCTGCCAGAGCGGAACTGTACGCCCTGGTGCAACGAAGGCAGAAACCCGTTCCCCCACAGTCTGGCGTACAGCGGTTGCCCGCCCTTTTCCTTGGTAATTAGCACGCAGAAAGCTGGCAGGTTTTCGTTATCGCTACCCAGTCCGTAGCTCAGCCACGAGCCCACGGAGGGACGGCCGGCAATCTGCGAGCCCGTCTGGAAGAACGTGATGGCCGGATCGTGATTGATGGCCTCCGTGTGCATGGACTTGACAAAGCAGAGTTCATCGACAAACCGCGCCGTTTCCGGCATCAGCTCGCTTACCCATGCGCCGCATTCGCCGTGTTGGGCGAAAGAAAAGTGAGACCGCGCGAGGGGAAGCGAATTCTGGAAACCGGTCATGCCTGTCAGGCGCTGGCCCCGCCGCACGGAGTCCGGAAGCTCCTCCCCGTGCATTCGGTTTACCACAGGCTTGTAGTCGAAAAGCTCGAACTGGGACGGTCCCCCGCTCTGAAAGAGGTAGATCACGCGCGTGGCGCGTGGCACGCCCCCCGTTGCCCCGTGCGGGGAGGGTGCGGCAAGGGCACGTCGTGGATGCACGAGGGACGAGAGCGCCAGGCCCCCCAAACCCAGGCCGAGACTCGAGAGAAACTCCCTGCGCGAAGCGATTGGCCTGTAGCTGTGGCATTCGTGCATCCCTGCGCCCGTCTTGCCGGGTAGTTCCCAACAAAATAGGACAATGTCGCTACGACTGTCGTTCCCGCACCTGGCTCGCACAACCCGTGCCCGGTGGGCCTCTTGTACAGCTGCTGACGGTTCAGCCTGGCCAGTGCCCGGCCTCCGCACCGGGCCGGGCGCAAAGCCTCGGCAGGCATGGTCTGCACCGCCAATCAACAGCTGGTGTGTGCGCAGGGAATTGAAGGAGCACAGATGTCGGCACCGTGCAAGCCGTGCATCGCTCCACTGCCAGCAAGTAACAGGCCGAGCGCTCTTTCGGGCATGTTGTGCCGCAGCATGTACGAATTCGCCATGATTCAGTAATATAACTGGCAGCATTCGCGCTGCGGCCGCCCGTGTCCGGCCGCGTAGCCGGACGTTCTGACAGAAGGGGTTGCGCGGCGGATCTTGCGCTACGGCCC
This sequence comes from Rhodothermales bacterium, assembly GCA_965207385.1. Classification (GTDB taxonomy): domain Bacteria; phylum Bacteroidota; class Rhodothermia; order Rhodothermales; family Bin80; genus CAZXEU01. Next base: position 256,580 of record CBDBLZ010000020.1, on the reverse strand, counting down.
CGCACCAGCATGATGAACCCGTCAAATTCGAAAACCACGTCTGGCGTTGCTGCAGATCGGCTTCCGGCCTGCGCCTATGAGAAAAACTTTGCCGATCTGCGGCCGCCTCTTTCGGCCCACGAGGCGGCCGTCGCCGCGGACCGCTGCTATTTCTGCTACGATGCACCGTGCGTAGCGGCGTGCGACACCGAAATCGACATTCCGCTATTCGTGCGGCAGATCTCGACCGGCATGCCCCGAGCCGCTGCGAAGACCATCTTTGACCAGAACATCCTCGGCGGCATGTGTGCGCGCGCCTGCCCGACCGAGATTCTGTGCGAGCAGGCGTGCGTGCGAGAGGCCTCCGAGGGCAAGCCGGTCGAGATTGGCCGGTTGCAGCGCTTTGCCACGGACGCGCTCATGGTGGATGACGCACACCCGTACGAACGTGCTGCCGCCACGGGCAAGTGCATCGCCGTGGTGGGAGCCGGGCCTGCGGGTCTGGCCTGTGCACATCGGCTTGCGCTCAAGGGGCACGACGTGACGCTCTTCGATGCTCGGGCCAAGGCGGGCGGCCTCAACGAGTTCGGCATTGCCAGTTACAAGACCGTAGATGGCTACGCGGAGAAGGAGGTTGCCTGGCTGCTCGGTGTCGGCGGCATCACGCTTGAACTGGGGCGGTGCCTGGGCGCCGATCTGGCACTGGATGCGCTTGCGCGGCAATACGACGCGGTCTTCCTGGGACTCGGGCTCGAGGGAGTCAATGCGCTGGGCGTCGAAGAAGAGGCGACGGAGAACGTGCATGATGCCATCGCCTTCATTGCCGAGCTGCGCCAGGTCGAGGACCTGGCCTCGCTGCCGGTTGGCCGCCGGGTGGTGGTCATCGGCGGTGGCATGACGGCAGTGGATGCCGCCGTCCAGTCGAAGCTCCTCGGCGCTGAGGACGTGTCGATGGTGTACAGGCGGGGACGGGAGCGGATGACTGCGTCCGGCTTCGAGCTGGATCATGCCGCGTCTCAGGGCGTGCGCATCATCACCGATGCCAGACCGGTGCGCGTGCTGGGACGCGGCCTCGTGGGCGAGGTGGAATTCGCCTGTACGGAAGAGGGGCCTGGCGGCTTGCAGGATACGGGCGAGACGTTCCGCCTGCGGGCCGACCAGGTGTTCAAGGCCATCGGACAGAATCTGGCGGGAAGCCCCGATGGACTGGCACTCGAGGGAGGAAGAATTTGGACGACGGGCCCGGGGCGGACGAGCTGCAAGGGCGTCTGGGCCGGGGGCGACTGCGTGGCAAGCGGTGAGGATCTGCTTGTGACTGCCGTGGCGCAGGGACGCGATGCCGCCGAGGACATGCACGCCACCCTGATGGGACTCGGGACAGGAGAAGCGAAATGGTAACCCTCGCAAACGACTTTGTCGGAATCCGGTCTCCCAATCCGTTCTGGCTGGCATCGGGACCGCCCACTGACAAGGAATACAATGTGCGCCGCGCCTTTGAGGCAGGCTGGGGCGGGGTGGTATGGAAGACACTGGGCGAGGGCGGCCCGCCGGTTGTCAATGTCAATGGCGCGCGTTACGGCGCCGTCTGGGGTGCCGACCGCCACGTCATTGGCCTCAACAACATCGAGCTTATCAGCGACCGTCCGCTGGATGTGAATCTGCGCGAAATCAAGGCGGTGAAGCGGGACTATCCCGACCGGGCCGTGGTGGCTTCGGTTATGGTTCCCTGCGAGGAAGCCGCCTGGCGGCGCATCGTCCGGCAGGTCGAAGAGACCGATGCCGACGGCATCGAGCTCAATTTTGGCTGCCCGCACGGCATGCAGGAGCGCGGCATGGGCTCGGCAGTGGGCCAGGTTCCCGAGTACATCACGACCGTCACGCGCTGGGCAAAGGCAGCCACCCGGATGCCGGTTATCGTCAAGCTTACGCCGAACGTTGCCGATATCCGTTTCGCGGCCCGTGCATCGCTTCAGGGAGGAGCCGACGCCGTGAGTCTGATCAATACGGTAAATTCCATTACGTCGGTCAATCTGGAGACCTTCAGCCCCGAGCCTTCCATTGACGGAAAAGGCAGTCACGGCGGCTACGCCGGCCCCGCTGTCAAGCCCATCGGACTGCACATGGTGGCGGAGATTGCCCGGAACCCGGAAACCGCCAGCATCCCCCTGTCGGGCATTGGCGGCATCAGCTCCTGGCGTGACGCAGCCGAATACATCGCCCTTGGCTGCAGCAATGTGCAGGTGTGCACTGCCGCCATGGTCTACGGATTCCACATTGTCCAGGAGATGATCGCGGGGTTGCGGCTCTGGATGTCGGACAAGGGCTACGAGCGCCTGTCGGACTTCCAGGGTCGCGCCGTGCCGAATGTGACCGACTGGCAGTGCCTGAACCTGAGCTACACCGCCAAGGCGAGGATCGATCAGGATCTTTGCATCAAGTGCGGCCGCTGTTATGCGGCCTGCGAGGACACGTCCCATCAGTCGATCGCCATCAGGGACGGCCGCGTCTTCGAGGTTATCGGCGAGGCCTGTATCGGCTGCAATCTGTGTGCTATTACCTGCCCCGTGGAAGACTGTATCGTGATGGAGCCTGTACCGGTAGGCGACACTGATGCGCGCACCGGAAGGGTGGTTGAAGGGTATGCGAACTGGACGACACACCCCAACAATCCGGATGCGAAGACGGCCGGTCCGTCGCCGGCCTGACATGTCGCAGTGCGCGGCGAGCGGCTGTATCACGCGTGCCTGCTCCTGGTGGATATCGAAGCTGCCGGGGTTCTTTGGGGCGCAATGAAGCCCGGCACACGAAGCTGGTCTGTGGTATTCGGGGATAGTATTGCGCACACCTGCATAGGCAGCACGCAGGAATCAGCTGTCTGCAAGGCGTGCGACCGCTGGGCGCCGTATTTTGGCGAAATCGGAGTACATTCGGGATGCGTAGTTGGTCTGGCCCAGGCTCAAAGCGCTATGAAGGGTGGCCGCTGGCGCTGGCAGGTGTTGACGCCCGTGAATCTGCTAGTCCTCATGAAGGCCGCGCACTGGTATGTGGTGATGCTTGTGGCAGCGGGGTGGACCGCATTCTGCAGCGCGCAGGGCGTGACCACTAACGAGTTTAGTTCCATGGACGAACCGGCCGTATTTCCCCTCGACAGCCTGGTAGCAGGACTCAAGGAATCAGGGCAGCCCTATCTGCCCTTTCTGACCGTGCCGACACTCCGCGCGGGCCTGTACGCGCTGCCTGCCGGCGGCACGGATCATCAGGAGCCCCATGATCGGGATGAAGTGTACTACGTGATTGAGGGACGCTCCCGCATGAGTATTGGCGGGAAGCAGTACGCCCTGAAGCCGGGCGATGTCATTTTTGTGGAAGCGCTCGCCGCCCACCGCTTTTTCGACATCAAAGAACCTCTCCTCTTGCTCGTATTCTTTTCCGAGGCCGAGCGCTGAAGCCCGGGCTGCTGCCGGCTGCGCCGGGCGTGAGGCCATCCCGGCCGACGGTCCAATTGTCCAATTGGCAGCGGATTCGGGCCCGAAATAAGACTGTGTGAATTCCTCCCCGAGTCCTTTCCCGAACAGGCACTTTGTATTTAGATTAAGTCTAAATAAGTAGTATAATGTGACGTTGAGTGACCGTTCGACCTGTACTTGCAACACTGCTCCTGGTGGCGGCAGTTCCGTATGCAGATGCGCAGCCGCGGCCGGTGCGCGAGGACTCCGTACGCACGCTTGAGCTTGAGCCGATCGTGGTCACCGCCGCCCGGGCCGCAGAGACGCTCGGCAGCGTGACAGTGCCCACAACGGTTGTTCTGGCGGAGTCAATGCGGGAGCAAGGTGCTGTTCGGCTCACCGACGTACTCGCAAATGTCTCCGGCCTCGCTCTCGTCGATGATCACGGCACAGGTCTGCAGGTTCAGGGCTTTGCTCCGGACTATACGCTGATACTGCTAGATGGCGAGCCCATCATAGGACGCACGGCCGGCACACTGGATCTGGGCCGTCTTTCCGTGCAGGGCCTGGATCGCATAGAAGTCGTCCACGGACCATCGTCGTCTCTCTACGGCAGCGAAGCCCTTGCAGGCGTCGTCAATCTGGTTAGCCGGGCACCGGAAGATGGCTACGGCGGGAAGGTGGGTTTGCGTTTGGGGTCGCACGGCACGACGAATGCCACTACCGAGCTGGCCGGCGGGCAGGGTCTGGTCGGAGCGCGACTGCTGGTCAACCGGTTCGCTTCTGCGGGATACGATCTGACGCCCGCTTCGTACGGTCAAACCGCGTCTGCGTTTGCAGACTGGACGGCTGATCTGCGTGCCCGGGGGCGGCTTTCTGAACGCCTCGCATTGCGGCTCGGGGCCAGGGGCACAACCGAGAATCAGCACGGCGCATTCGCCGCACTGGACGGCAGCCGGGTTGAGACCCGTTTTGACAGTGAGGGCCGGCGCTCGGACTGGAGCGTGCATCCGGAACTGGATTTCACCGTGGCAAGGGGACTGAGGCTTACGACCACGCTGTACGCCGCACGGTACATGACCGAGGTCACGCACCGCCGCCAGGAAGATGACGTCGTGGCGTACCATGACGATTTTGACCAGCATTATCGGAAGGCTGAAGTGCAGCTGGATGCGTCGTGGAGGGCCCGTCACCTGACAACAGCCGGCGGCAGAGTGATCCGGGAGCGCGTCGGTGGCGGTCGATACGAGGCGGAAAACGGTGCGGCCAGGCCCTCTGCAAGCCAGGCATACGCATTCTTGCAGCATCTGTGGGAGCTGTCCGGACGTGTAAAGGTTGTTGCGAGCGCCCGCTACGACGCACATTCCGAATACGCAGCCCGCTTTACTCCGCGGTTGTCCATGCTCGTGCGTCCGTCCGAGCGGTTGCGGCTGCGGGCAAGTGTCGGCAGCGGATTCAAGGCGCCGGCATTTCGGCAGCTCTACCTCGCATACACCAATCCAGCCGCCGGCTATTCCGTATTCGGCACGACGCAGGTCCAGAGCGGCATTGAGCGATTGCGTTCGGAAGGCCGGATTGAACAGCTGTTCTTTGATGTTGCCGCACTGGAAGAAATCGGCGCAGAACGGTCAATGGCCATTAATGCGGGTGGATCCGCTGATCCGTTTCCCTGGCTGGCTGTCAGCCTGAACGGGTTTTACAACGATGTTCACGGCCTGATAGAGACGCAACCGATTGCACGGAAGACCAACGGCCAGTTTGTATTCGGCTACTTCAATCTGGCGCGGATTTATACGCGTGGCGCGGATGCCTCCGCGACAATACGCCCCTTGCGGCAGAGTCGCGCGCGCCTGGTTATCCGGCTTGGCTACCAGTACCTGCAGGCGCAGGACCGGGACCTGGTGTCTGCCCTTCGGTCGGGAACCGTGTTTGGCCGGGATCCGGATGGCCGCGAGTATCGCCTGGGCCTGCGACAGTATGCGGGGATGTTCGGCCGTTCGCCGCATTCTGCAACGCTCGGCGCGTCGTTCTTGATTGCGCCGCTGGATCTCATGGCAAGTCTGCGGGGCCGGTGGCGCAGCCGCTACGGGTACCGGGACTTGGACGGAAACGCGCTGGCCAACCGCGACGACGAGTTTGTGGGCGACTATGGCGTGTTTGACGTTACTCTTTCCAGGCGCATCGAAATCCCGTTCTCGTCAGAGACGCAGATCCAGCTGGGCGCGCACAACCTTCTTGATATCACGCGACCCGAATTCGTGCCTTCCCTTCCGGGCCGGCGCGTATTTGCGGCACTGCATCTGACATGCTAACCCGTACCCGTACCACGTCCGTATCCGAGTACCGGCCTAATGGCCTTTGGAAGTTCATAGCAGTACTGGCTCTCGGGGTTGCGGCGGCAGCCTGCGACTCCATGGATGCCACGCCTGATCCTGTGCCGCTGGAGGTCCAACTCGCCGAAAACGTGGAAGCCGACCCCGTTCTGGGCCGGGACCCCGTAACCGGCGCCCCTTCGAGCTTCAACCGCAATTCGCTCTATGAACTGGAAGACGGAGCCGTCGTGGTGTCGTCCTCCGAAGGCGACGCAGCAACGCGCCGGCGTGACTCTTCAGCAACCGTATGGGATATTGGATTCAAGGGTACAACCATCATCTTCAACGGAGGCTCAAGCGGCCCGGGCACTGCTGCGGCACAAATCATGACAGAGGCCTTTGCCTCTGTCCTGGAAGCTCCGGAGGGCGGCTACATGGCGGACGGAGAGAATACGAACTGCCCAACCGAGGAGACGCCGGTCGGACTGGTCCCGGGCACGCCGCTGGCAGTCTGCACGGGCTCGGACAACGGCTGGTACAATTACAACGGCCAGGCGAATCTGATACTGCCCATTCCCGGACGAACCATTGTCCTGAGGACGGCAGAAGGCAACTACGCCAAGATCCGGATACTCAGCTATTACAGAGACAATCCCGAAACGCCGAGCGCAGACACCCCTTTACGCTACTATACCTTCGAATATATCGTCCAGACTGACGGCTCGCGCATTCTGGAAACCACGACCGAAAGCTGAAGCCTCCTCGCACTTGTCGAGCCAAAGCTTTCTTGTGAAACGCACGTCTACATTTTTAGACTGCTGAAAGAACCATGCCATACTGCAAAGGAATGGAAGACTCGCCTCGGCGTCGGCCCGAGCGTTCACGACGCAGATTTGATCATTCCGGTGCACTACCTCCTGCACAAGATCGGAACCCGTTGGGCGGCGGTGGGCCTTCCGCGTTTGATACTGCGCCGAGGGCTATGGGTCGCGCTGTCATTGCTTCTCGGCTCCCGGATTTTAAGGCACTGCTCATTGCCGCCGCTTTAGGGGGGCTTGTTTCGCCCTCGGAGGTCCTGGCGCAGCAAAGCGGCACCTGCGGCCTGATGGTGATGGCGCATGGAGGAGGGGAGAACTGGAACAGCGCGGTTGAGGCAGCGGTGGCACCTGTGGGAGAGGCCAGGCCCACCCGCATTGCCTTCGGAATGGCCAACCCCAAGACGCTGAGCCGAGCTCAGGCGGAATTGGAGCAAGCCGGCGTTGAGTGTGTTGCCGTCGTGCGTCTTTTCATGTCGGCAAAGTCCTTTCTCCACCAAACCGAATACCTGTTCGGGATAAGGCCCGACGCTCCGAAGTTCTTCATGATGCATGGAACCCATGGATCAAGCCACGAACCGCCTCAACCCATTCCCGTTGAGGCCCGGGTGGTACTCAGCGACGAGGGACTGCTGGATGCACCGGAAATAGGCGCCGTTCTTGCGCAACGCGCCAACGCATTGCACGACGCCGAGGTCAGGCAGTCCGTGCTGGTAATTGCACATGGCGCCGGTGACGACGAGGTGAACGCGGGGTGGCTTCGCAAGCTGGATCTCCTGGCTGAAAGAATTCGGGAAACCGGCAATTTTCACACGGTGAAGGTTGCCACGCTCAGAGAAGACTGGAAAGAGAAACGCAGCGTGGCGGAAGCGCAAATCCGCGGATTTGTGGAAGGACAATCGGCACTTGGCGTTGAGGTGATTGTGGTGCCCTTCAGGCTGGTAGGCTTCGGACCCTACGAAAAGGTGCTGGAGGGGCTGTCGTACGTGGCAGACGGCACGGGCATTCTTCCGAGTCCGCTGGTTACGGAATGGATTGAGGCTCAGGCGCAAGAGCTGTCCGCGCGGGCGGCATTCCCGACCCAGGAATAGCCGCGAGCCGGTCCACGAAGCGACCAGCTGCGGCGGCCGGGCAAATGGGAAGCAACTGCAGATCACGCGGACCAGAGAAGCACGCCCCCGCGGATTTGGAGCCCGCGATCACGAATTGGCAGGACTTCACGCGGGTATGCATGCGCAAGGCTCGCCGAAGGCCGCCCGGATGCAAAGCGGCCTGAGGATAGTGGCTTGTAGCGAAGCATGACAAACGCATGCCGGTGTTTGGAGCTCAGCGTGCCAACGTGAAACTGGACGCAGGTATCGCCTTTGGAATTGCTATCCGGGAAGCATTGGTCGGCAGCTTGTCTTCCACGGCGCGCCCAGCAAGAATGCCCGGCTGACCATGCCCGGGGCCGGGCATTTGGCGCCCTACTCTTGCCACGTGCTCTGCCCGGTATGAGGCATCGCCCCGCGCGCCTGCTAGGCGCTGGGGCTCGACGTGCATTGCCGTTAGTAAAAGGGAACTTGCCGCTCGTCTTGCCTCCGGATTCCAAGTACCTCCTTGCAGCGCAATAACCCAATAAGCTGCACTCATAAGGCAGCACAAAAGGATAGGGGGAAGCTCCTGTGGCGAGCATCACCATCCGCAATCTCGACGACGAAGTAAGGATGCGCCTTCAGGTGCGTGCCGCCAGGCACAACCGATCGATGGAGGAAGAGGTGTGCATAATCCTGCGCGAAGCTGTGACGGATAGGCGAACTGATATACGAGACTTGGCCAGTTTTGCGCGCGAGTGCTTTGCGCCTCTTGGCGTCGTCGATCTCGAACTTCCGAAGCGTGGCCCGACGCGGGAGCCTCCAGAGTTCTCCTGAGTCCTTCACAATAGATATAAATGTGGCGTCCGAAGTAGTCCGCCCGGTGCCGACGCCTGCCGTGGCGTCCTAAATTGCAGGGCATGGCGCCCGGGGGATCTGTCTCACTGCGGTGGGCGAGGCGGAGCTTCCCTATGGCGTCACGATTATGCTACTCGGCAAGCGGCGAAGCGCGCATGAAGCAGCTATGACACGCTGGCTTGAACTTGCCTTCAGAAAGCGAATCCTGCCGTTCGACCGTGCTGCGGCCCCAGCCTATGCGAGTATTGCGGCAATAGCGCGCTGCGCTAGTATCGACTGGATACCTCGTCGAACGAAAGCAGGGCGCTTGCCAGGGTAGTTGCGGCTGCCAGCTCCGGCAGAGGCAAATTGGAATCGAACGGCGATTCACCGGTTTGCAGAAGTGAAAGGGCAGCCGACTCGTCATCCGAGAAAATGCCCTGCTGTTCGGCGTACAATTGCTCAATCACGGCCTCCTCTTCGACTGACGGACTGCGTCCGGTCAGAAGCCGGAAAGCGAAGGCCGCCCTGTCTGCCAGCGATGCTCCACCCTCGCGCAGCATGCGTTCCGCGACGTGTCGCGCCGCCTCCAGGAATTGCGGATCGTTCAGCAGTACCAGGGCCTGCATCGGAGTGGTCGTCTGCTGGCGCCGCATGATGCAATGGCTGCGCGTCGACATGTCGAAGGCAATCATGGACGGCGGCGGAGACGTGCGCTTGAAGAATGTATAGAGGCTCCGCCGGTACAGGTCCTCGCCTGTGTCCCGCACGTAGCTGATGCCCGCTTTTTCCTCCCATAACCCGGCCGGCTGGTAGGGTTTGACCGGGGGGCCGCCGAGTCTGCGCACCAGGAGGCCGCTGGCCGCAAGGGCCTGGTCCCGGGTCATTTCGGCGGTGAGACGAAGACGCGATCCCCTGGCGAGCAGCCGGTTGTCCGGGTCCAGCTCCAGAAGCTCCGCCGAAACAGCGGAGGACTGTCGGTACGTGGCCGAGCTTACTATCCGCCGATGCATGGCCTTGACATCCCAGCCTGTCTCGATGAATTCCGCGGCCAGGTAATCCAGGAGTTCCGGATGGGAAGGCAGGGCACCCTGATTCCCGAAATCTTCTGCTGTCGACACGAGCCCTGTACCGAAGTGCCGCTGCCAGAATCGATTCACGGCCACGCGCGCCGTCAGCGGATTGTCCCTGCTGAAAATCCACTTGGCGAGCCCGAGCCTGTTGTGCGGCAGCGTGTCCGGAAAGGCGCCGAGGGCCTCGGGAGTGCCCGGCAGGACGACATCCCCCTTTTCATCGTAAATGCCCCGGCGCAGCACGTGCACCGGCCGCGGTTTATCCATCTCCCGCATAACCATGATTTCCGGCACTTCGGCCGCTGCCTCTGTGAATTGCCTGCGGGCGTTTCGCAGCTCTTCCAGGGCGGCCGCGTATGGCGGGTCGAATAGTGCCAGATAGAAGTCCAGGAGAAGGAATTCGTGTTCGTCGGGCGCGTTCAGCGCAGGCGTCAGGGCATCCTTGCCGGCGAGCTGGCGCACCTCCAGGTCCGTCAATCGACGCGCATAGAGTCGAAAATCATCGATGCGTCCGTCCTTGAATCCGGTATCCCGGAAGCGGTATCCCATCGTCAGGTGCACTTCCAGGTTTTCGTACGTGATGTTGGCTCGCAGACTGTTTCGCACGGTGCGCACCTGCTGACGCTCCCCGTCCATGTACAGGTTCAGGCCCTCGGCGCGGCTGGAGCCGTCATATGTCATGGCCACTTGTACCCACTCGGAGAGCGGCACGCGGTGCTCGCTAATAATGCGTATGGCGTTTTCCGGCCACATGTGGGCCAGTTGCGCGACGAGATGGCCGTCTTCCATGGAGAGCTCGTAGCCTCTGCTGCCGGCATCAAGGGCCGCCTGTGTGCGGTGCACCAGGACGTTGGACGTCTCGTACCTTGGAGCGTGGATCCAGAGGCTGAGCGTAAATGGATCGGCCGCCGTGAAGACGCCCATTTCTTCGAAGTAAGCGCCGTTCTCCCCGTCAAAGGTGATGGCACGCCCGGCGCGGCCGGAATGAAGGGCGGGATCGAAAACCGTGGTCGCCGCTGCGCCGGCCGGGTAGACTGAGGGCACCAGGCCATTCCCAAGGCGCTCGAAGTCAAAGTAGGCAGCCAGGTCCTTTTGCGGCAGACTGGGCAATGCCGTGGGTCGTGCGTGCTGAGCCCAGCGCCGGTAAGCCGCTAGAGCCATATCACGAGCAGCCTGGAGCGAGGCTTCTGCCCGTGCCATCCGCATGCGAAGTGGCTCCAGGCGCTGTTCCGCCGCCTCGTCCGGCAGCGCGAGGGCGGGCACGGGGACGGCGTCCGTAAAGTGCGACGTCTGGCCCGACTCGTCTATCGAGCTGAAGAAGCTGAAGAACCTGTAGTACTCCTCGTGGGAAACGGGGTCGTACTTGTGGTCATGGCACCGGGCACATTCCATGGTCAAGCCCAGGAAGGCAGTCCCGGCGGTATTGGTGCGGTCGGCAACGTATTCAGTGCGAAATTCTTCCTCTATGCTGCCTCCTTCATTAGTCTGACGGTGGTTCCGGTTGAATGCCGTTGCCAGTTGCTGCTCGGTCGTGGCCGCAGGCAACAGGTCTCCCGCCAGCTGCCACGTTCCGAATTCGTCAAATGGCATGTTGGCATTGAAGGCCGAGACCACCCAGTCCCGCCAGGGCCACATTCGCCGGTCGCGGTCGGCCTGGTAGCCGTGCGTGTCCGCGTAACGCGCAATGTCCAGCCACTCGGCAGCCATGTGCTCGCCGTAGGCAGGTGAAGCCAGGAGGCGGTCCACGACTCGTTCGTAGGCTTGCCGGCTGGTGTCAGCGAGAAAGGCGTCGATTTCATCAAGCGTTGGCGGCAGTCCCGTCAGGTCCAGCGTAACACGGCGCAGCAGGGTCTCACGGGCGGCCTCCGGCGACGGCGACAGCCCGTGCCGTTCAAGCCGGTCCAGAATGAATCGGTCTAACTCGTTGCGGGGCCAGGCCGGATGGCCACTCTCCGGAATCGCGGGCACGGTCGGGGGCACAAAGGCCCAGTGCGGCTTCCAGCTGGCGCCCTGTTCGATCCAGCGTGCTATGAGCGCCCGTTCGTGTTCCGAAACCGACAGATTGGTTTCTGCGGGTGGCATCCGCTCTTCGGCGCTGCGCGCGGAAATGCGACGATATAGCTTGCTGCGGCGCAGGTTTCCCGGCACCACGGCGCGGCCGCCGGAGGTCAGGCGCGCCTCTTTTGCCCCGTCCTCCTCGTGCAGCCGCAAGTCGGCCTGACGCGCCTCATCATCGGGCCCGTGGCAGGCGTAGCACCTGTCGGAAAGGATGGGCTTGATGTGAAAATTGTAGTCGACAACAGCCGGTAGCCCGTCGTCCGTTGCGCGCCCGGCACAGCCGGCAAGGCCTATCCACAGCACAGCCAGAAAGGCCCGTTGCGCACGCGCAAGCTCAGGCAAGTATGTCGCGCACCACTTCGCCATGGACGTCTGTAAGCCTGTAACGGCGCCCCTGATGCCTGAAGGTAAGCCGCTCGTGTTCTATGCCCATAAGGTGCAGAACGGTCGCCTGGAAGTCGTGTACGTGGACCGGACTCTCCGTTATGTTGTATCCGAGCTCGTCCGTGGCCCCGTAAACGATGCCGGGCTTCACGCCGCCGCCGGCCATCCAGATGGAGAAGCACCTCGGATGATGGTCGCGGCCGTAATTCACTTCTGTGAGCGCGCCCTGCGAATAGTTGGTGCGACCGAATTCGCCGCCCCAGATCACAAGTGTATCATCGAGCAAACCACGCTGCCTCAGATCCATCACCAGGGCTGCCGAGGCCCGGTCGGTATCCTTGCACTGCAGCGCAATATCGTGTGGCAAATCCGTATGCTGGTCCCAGCCCATGTGATAGAGCTGCACAAAGCGGACATCCCGTTCGGCCAGGCGGCGGGCGAGTAGGCAATTGGCGGCGTAGGTGCCCGGCGTGCGCGCCTCTTCTCCGTAGAGTTCAAAGGTGGATTCCGGTTCATCCGATAGGTCGGTCACATCCGGCACGGATGTCTGCATGCGGTAGGCCATCTCGTACTGTGCAATGCGCGAGGCAACCTGGCCATCTCCGGTCGCCTCGGCGCGCATCTCATTGAGCTCGGCCAAATGACGCAGCATGCGCCGCCGGTCAGAAGCGCCAATGCCCGGCGGGTTGTTGAGATACAGAACCGGGTCAACGCCGCCGCGAAACTGCACGCCTTGATGCAGGGCCGCCAGGAATCCGTTGCCCCACAGGCGCGAGTAGATGGGTTGTGGACGCTGCAAACCTCGTGACAGCAGTACGCAAAACGTCGGCAGGTTCTGATTGGCGCTGCCGAGCCCGTAGCTGAACCAGGCGCCCATGCTGGGCCGCCCTGGCTGCTGTGAGCCCGTCTGGAAGAATGTGATGGCCGGATCGTGGTTGATGGCCTCCGTATACATGGACCTGACAATGCACAGCTCGTCAGCAATCTCGGCGGTGTGCGGAAGGAGGTCGCTGATCCAGGCTCCGCTCGCGCCGCGCCTCTTGAACGGATAGAGCGTCGGGGCAAGGGGCAACGACTGCTGATAGGCCGTCATGCCGGTCAGGCGCTGGCCCATCCGGACACTGGGAGGGAGATCTTCGCCGCGGTGTTCAAGCAGCGCAGGCTTGTGGTCAAAGAGGTCCAGCTGCGAGGGCCCGCCGCTCTGGAAGAGGTAGATTACGCGCCGTGCCCGCGGGGCGAGATGCGTGCGCCTAAGTGCTCCCGTGAGCGTAGAATGCACGGGTGCGCTGCCTCCGGCGCATCCGAGCAGAGATGCCAGGGCGGCGCCGCCAATGCCGATGCTGAGCTGCGAAAAGAAGTGCCGCCGGTTCATCTGGCAGCCGTGTTCGAAAACGGGATCGCGCATGTCTCTGCTATCGGTGCTGAGCCTCGTCAAGGTTCATAATAGTGCTCACTGCAATGGTAAGAGCCGCCACCCGGACCGGATCCTGTCCCTGCACGGGCGGATGCGCACCGACGCCCATGAGCGCCGCGGCACGTTCCGGGTGCTTGCCGAATTGGGCTTCCTGCTCGGTGCGCAGCCGCTCGAGGCTGGCAATTTCGGCGGGTTCCGGATCCCGCGAAGTGAAGGTCCTGAATGCGTGCTCCAGGGGTCTGTCCACCGAGGCGATCAGATTCTGCGACATGACCCGCGCTGCTTCAATGAACTGGGGATCATTCAGCAAGACCAGGGCCTGCAGCGGCGTGGAGGTTGACTGCCGCTTCACCGTGCAGATAGTGCGCTCTGCCGCATCGAAAGTGAGCATGGCAGGAGGGGGGATGGTTCTTTTCCAGTACGAGTACAGGCTTCTGCGGTACAGCTCGCTACCTCGACCGACGCGGTAGCGGTTCTCCCCGATCTGGTTTGCGAGTGCCTTCCACAATCCTGCAGGCTGGTACGGCCGTACGGGCTCGCCACCTATTGCAGGATCGAGCAGGCCGCTGGAAGCAAGCGCGTTGTCCCGGATCATTTCCGCCGACAGTCGCTGGCTAGGGCCGCGAGCCAGGTAGACATTGTCCGGATCCCGGTCCACCTGCGCTGCTGCCTGCCGGTAGGTAGCTGACAGCATGATGTGCTTCAGCAGGTGTTTTGTGTCCCAGCCGTAGTTCATGAGCGTCACGGCCAGATAGTCAAGCAGACCAGGATGCGTCGGCAGCGCCCCCTGGCTGCCAAAATCTTCCGGCGTACGTACCAGACCGTCACCAAAGAGCAACTGCCAGAGCCGGTTTGCGGCCACGCGGGACGTAAGAGGATTTTCCCGATGGGTCATCCACCGGGCGAGGCCCAGCCTGTTCGGTGGGTATGCGTCGGGCAGCGGCAGAATCGAGGATGGAATGCCGGGCCCTACCGAGTCGGCCGGCGCGTCATACGCTCCGCGCTCCAGCACGAATGTCGTCCGCGGGTTGTCCGATTCCTGCATTACCATAACATGGGGAATGGTGCGCAGGCTTCGGCGCAGGCTGTCCACAACACTCCGTTGGAGCCGGAATGCCGCGTCGCGGTGCTTGCGATAGTGGGCCCGCAGGGCTTCGGGCTCGGCCAGCGGGCGACCCGCAAGTCGGGCGACTTCCACGGCGGACAGCTCGCGCCTGTACACTCGGACCTCGTCCACGGCTCCTCCGGCAAATCCCGCAATGTCGGCGCGCACCTTCATCCGTGGGGTCCAGTTGCCTGCCAGAAGATCGTTGCCATTGAGGATACTCCGGCGCGCAAGGCTATCCCTTTCCGCCGTGGCGCGGGCCAGCCTGCCATCCAGGAACAGCCGCAGTCCGCTGGCGCGTCCTGAGCCATCGTACGTCAGAAATACATGGGTCCACGTGTTTGGAAGCGCGATTCGGCGCGTCCGCACCTCTGCGTAATGGACTCCGTCATGCACCAGGCGGGCGCCCAGTCGGCCATCGGAATCAAGCAGGAGCTCGTAGCCGCCCCGCTTCTGCTCGCCGTTGCGCTTGGAAAACAGCGCGACGGCGGTGTCCCGCGGCGGTGCCTTGATCCATCCTCCCACGGAAAACCTGTCGTACCATTCGAAGTCCGCCTCCCGGCCCAGGTTCAGAAAATTGACGCCGTCAAAGCGGGCAGCGCTCCCGGCATGGCCATCGACGAGCTCCACGGCATCCAGCTCTCTTTCCAGGCCCGTGTTGGCGCGGGCCATGTCTGCAGCGGGTCCCTCATCCGGTGTCGCGAGACCAAGTAGCGTGTCAAGCGGCAGGTGTGAAACGAGACCGGAATCCAGGTACGCAGCCGCATCCGGCACATCCGCCGTATCGGGCACGCGGGTAACGAGGGCGGCAAGCCGCATCTCTTCTGCATCCAGCTTCCGGCGTGTCCTTTCCGCGGCCTCCTCCAGCCGGGCGTCCTGCATGCGGATCGAGGGCCTCGGTGCGAGATCGAAGTAGCTGATCTGCGCCTGCTCGTCAATTGTGGTAAAATAGGCTGAGAGCCGGTAGTAGTCCCGCTGGCTAATCGGGTCGAACTTGTGATCATGGCAACGCGCGCATTCCATGGTCAGCCCCAGAAAGGCTGCCGCTGCCGTGTTGGTCCGGTCGGCGGCGTATTCCGCCAGGTACTCTTCGGGCACGACCCCGCCCTCTTGCGTAATGGCGTGGTTGCGGTTGAATCCCGTCGCAAGACGCTGTTCGTATGTTGCGCCGGGAAGCAGGTCGCCCGCGAGTTGCCAGGTGAGAAAGCTGTCGTAGGGCAGGTTTTGGTTGAAGGCGTCAACGACCCAGTCCCTCCATGGCCACATCGTGCGCGGCCGGTCGTCCTGGTATCCGTGCGTATCCGCATACCGGGCGGCATCGAGCCATACCGCCGCCATGCGTTCACCGTAGGCGGGCTTGGCCAGCAGCCGGTCCACGGCCCGCGCAAAGGCCTCCGGCTCCTCATCTTCAAGGAAGGCATCAAGCTCGCCCGTCGTGGGCGGCAGGCCGGTCAGGTCAAAGCTTGCGCGACGGAGCAGCTTTTGTCTCGTCGCGGGCGCGGCCGGCGCCATGCCGGCAGCCTCCATGCGGGCCAGCACAAAGTAGTCGATATCGTTGCGCGGCCAGTCACGCCGGCTTACCTCGGGTCGCTCGGGCATCTCCGCACGCAGGAACGCCCAGTGGGGCTTCCACTCCGCCCCCTGAGCGATCCAGCGACCCAGTAGTTCAATCTCGTCTTCCGACAGTGCAAGGTTGCTCTCGGGTGGCGGCATCCTGACCTGGGGATCCCGGGAAGTGATGCGCCGAATGAGCTCACTCCGCTCGGGCGAGCCGGGTGTCAGTATGCTCCGGCTTGAATCCTCGCGGCTTGTGGCTTCCAGCCCTGACCGGGTGTCCAGCCGCAGATCGGCCTGGCGGGCATTGTCGTCGGGACCATGGCACTTGTAGCAGCGGTCCGACAGAATCGGCTTTATATGAAGATTGTAGTCGAGCTCGGATGCCACGTCCGGTCGGCAGCCAAGCTGCGACGCCGCCAGGACCGCGGCGAGCACATATGGAAGGGAGACGGTCCTCACGCAGAAAGCGCTAGGCGAGAAGGTCATGAACCACGTGTCCGTGCACGTCCGTAAGTCTGAAACGCCGGCCCTGGTGCTTGAACGTGAGCCGCTCGTGGTCAATGCCAAGAAGGTGCAGAACCGTTGCCTGGAAATCGTGTACGTGCACGCCGTCGCGCACCACGTTGTAGCCCAGCTCGTCCGTCTCGCCGTAACTCATGCCCTTGCGAATGCCGCCGCCGGCCATCCAGAGCGAAAAGCACCTGGGATGGTGGTCGCGGCCGAAGCTCTCCTGCTTGAGCTGGCCCTGTGAGTACACCGTGCGCCCAAACTCGCCGCCCCATATGACCAGTGTATCTTCGAGCAGTCCACGCTGCTTGAGATCCAGCACCAGCGCGGCGGAGGCCCGGTCAGTCTCCCGGGCCTGTGTCTGGATGCCGGGATAGAGGCCGCTGTGGTGGTCCCAGCCCTGGTGGTAGAGCTGGATAAAGCGGACGCCTCTTTCGGCAAGGCGGCGCGCAAGCAGGCAATTGGCCGCATAGGTGCCCGGATCGCGGGCGTCCTCGCCGTAAAGCTCAAACACGTGCTCCGGCTCGTCGCTCAAATCCATGATGCCCGGGACCGAAGTCTGCATCCGGTAGGCCATCTCGTACTGGGCGATTTTGGTCTGGATTTCAGGATCATCCAGTGCGTCGTGCTGCAGATTCTGGAGGCGGCGAAGGTAATCGATGTGGCGCTTGCGGTCCGTATCTCCGATTCCCGGGGGATTGCTCAGATAGAGCACGGCGTCCGAGCCGGCCCGAAACTGCACTCCCTGATGGCGAGAATCCAGGAAACCACTGCCCCAGAGCCGTGCATACAGAGGCTGACCGAGCTTGTCCTTGGTCACCAGCACCACGAAGGCGGGAAGGTTGGCATTCTCGCTGCCCAGTCCGTAGCTGAGCCATGCCCCCATGGACGGGCGGCCCGGTTGCTGGGACCCGCTCTGGAGAAATGTCATGGCCGGGTCGTGATTGATGGCCTCTGTATACATCGACTTGACGAAGCACAGCTCGTCAACGATCTGCGCGGTGCAGGGCATGAGGCTGCTCACCCAGGCTCCCGATTCGCCATGCCGGGCGAATTCGAAAGGGGAGCTGACCATGGGAAAGGACTTTTGCCCCGCGGTCATGCCGGTCAGGCGCTGCATGCCCCGCACGGACGGCGGCAATTCGTCGCCGTGGCGACCGGCCAGAGCAGGCTTGTAATCGAACAGGTCCAGCTGCGACGGCGCGCCGCTTTGCAGGAGGTAAATGATGCGCCGCACGCGCGGCGGGAAGTGCGTACCATCGGTGCTCGGTCTGCCAGTCCCAGCCCATGCATCCATCGGATTGAGCAGCGAAGCAAGGGTGGCCGCGCCGAGCCCCAGTGTGGTTCGGGTCAGAAAGTCCCGCCTGGAATAGTGCGCGTCGTAGTTGCAGCACTCGTGCATGATCTCCTACCGCTTTGTATACGCTTCGTCGTGGTTGAGTAAAAGCCCGGCAACGACGGCGAACGCAGCCGTGTCATACCTGTCAAGCGCCGGATCACGCGGGCTCTCACCGACCTCAAGCAACGAATCGGCATCTGCCGGTGCAAGCGCAAAGCGCCGGCGTTCCTCTTCATACACTTCGGCCAGCAACGACGCTTCATCCTGCGTGGGATGCCTCGATGTGGCTAGCCGGAATCCGTACCGGATCCGGGCCTGTAGGTCGCTGCCACCTTCCCTTTGCATGCGCTCGGCGAGCACGCGTGCCGCCTCGACGTACTGCGGGTCATTGAGCAGCACGAGCGCCTGCAGGGGCGTATTCGTGTTCTGGCGCCGCACGACACAGAAATTGCGGTCTGGCGTATCAAATATGGTCATGGAGGGCGGCGGCGACGTCCGTCGGATAAACGTATAGAGGCTCCGACGATAGAGGTCATCTCCGGAATCCTGCTGATACCGGAGCAGCGCCGTGGAGAAATTGCCTTTCTCGATCCATAAGCCGGGAGGCTGGTAGGGCTTGACGCTGGGGCCGCCCACGCTGTCAACGAGCAGTCCGCTGGCAGCCAAGGCGTTGTCGCGTATCATTTCTGCGGGCATCCTGTAGCGGGGACCGCGGGCCAGGAGTACATTGGACGGATCATCCGGATTCGTGCCCGCACTGGATTGCCGGTAGGTGGCCGACATCACGATAGTCTTGAGCAGCGCCTTGGTGTCCCAGCCGGATTCCACGAATGTGCTGGCCAGCCAGTCCAGCAGCTCCGGATGGCTGGGCAGTGTGCCCTGGCTTCCGAAGTCCTCGGACGTTGCCACAATACCCTGTCCAAACAGCATCTGCCAGTACCGATTCACGGCAACCCTGGCCGTCAGCGGGTGCTCGCTGCTGAAGAACCACTGAGCCAGGCCCAGGCGGTTGGCAGGCAGGCTGTCCGGCCAGGGACCGAATGCGGACGGGACGGCAGGCTTGACGCTTTCTGCGGGCTGGTCATACAGCCCGCGGTCCAGGACGTGCGTCTGGCGGGGCTCGTCCATCTCCTCCATGACCATGACCTCAAGCATGTCGCTTACGCGTGCCTCCTCAGCCTCTCTGGACGCGCGCAGCAGTGCCATCAGGTCCCGGTAAGGTGCATCCTCATGCAGCAGGTATGCTTCGAGCCGGTCGCCTTCCGTAAGCGCAGGCTCGTCGGAGGTTGCCGCAAGCAGCGCGGCTTCGGCACGGGAGAGCCTGCGATCATACATGCGCAAGTCGTCCATGGCGCCGGTGAAGATGCCATCGTCACCTCCGAATGCACGGTAACTGCGGGCCACGCGGGGGGCGCGATCAGTGACCTCGTAGTCGGAACCAACCGGCAAGAAACTCTTGTACAGCCGGTCGTGCTCGACGCTGACGGCAACCTCTTTGCCGTCCACGTACAGCCGCAGTCCTTCGGCGCGGCTGGATCCGTCGTAGGTTACCGTTACGTGGGTCCACGAGGAGAGCGCCAGGGGCTCATTCGCGCGAACATGCAGGTAGTTGTGCGGAAGGGCATGGATAAGGCGGGCCGCGACGTGATCCAGGCTGTCCACATAGAGTTCCCAGCCACGCCAGAAGGTGTGCTTGTTGTCCGAATTGCCGACTATACGGGCATACGCACCGCCTTCGTCCAGACGAAGCCAGAGGCCTACCGAGAACGGTCCGGTGCGGTCGAACAGTCCGGCACCCTTCAGGTGGATGTAGTCGTAGTCGTCGTCAAAAAGCAGAGCGCCACCACGAGGGCCGTCAATTACATCCAGGGTTCCCAGTACCTCTGCGTCCGAGCGCCCACCGGCTACGTTGGGGCTGGCCTGGGCGGCGAGTGCGTCGAACGGATAGTGATCAACCAGGCCCCGAGCAAGAAATGCCCGGTCCGGTCGGTATTCCAGGTGGGCCAGTTGCTCCTGCACTTGCTCCGCGCGCTCGCCGAGCGCCTTCTCGTGCTCCAGTACGGCGGCCTTGGCCGCTTCCAGGACGCGATCCTCTTCATCTGTCATCAGCATCACGAGCGGGCCTGCATTGCCGTCGTCGGCCGAAAGACCCAGCTCGCGCACATTGTTGAAGAATGCGAAAAACTGGTAATACTCCTTTTGCGAAATCGGATCAAACTTGTGGTCGTGGCACCGAGCGCATTCCATGGTCATGCCGAGGATGGCCCGGCCGGTGGTGTTTGCCCGGTCCGCCACGTAGTCGACACGGTACTCTTCGTCGATAACGCCACCTTCCGCCGTCATGGGATGGTTGCGATGAAAGGCCGTGGCCAGCTTCTGCTCGGCGCTGGGCTCGGGGAGCAGGTCTCCCGCCATCTGCCAGGTGACAAATTCGTCGTACGGCATATTGCGGTTGAAGGCGTCAATGACCCAGTCGCGCCAGGGCCACATGAAGCGCACGCCGTCGGAGTGATATCCGTGACTGTCGGCGTAGCGGGCTGCGTCCATCCACTCGGCGGCCATGCGTTCGCCGAAGGCGTCCGAGGCCAGAAGGCGGTCCACGACGCGCTCGTAGGCAACCGCGTCCGTATCGGCAAGAAAGTCGTCGATTTCGGCTATGGTCGGGGGAATACCGGTAAGGTCAAAGGTCACGCGGCGCAGCAGGCGCTCCTTGCCCTCCGCTGGAGAGGGTGCCAGACCTTTCCGCTCAAGCTGCGCCAGCACGAATCGATCGATTGGTCCCGATGCCCGGGACACCTCCTCAAGCGCCGGAACTTCGGGCATGACCGGTGGAATGAATGCCCAGTGGGGCTTCCACTCGGCGCCCTGTTCTATCCAGCGCGCGATCAGGGCCTTGTCATAGACTGAAAGCGCGAGGTTGGACTCCGGCGGCGGCATCATGACCTCGGGGTCATCGGAGAAGATGCGCCGTATTACTTCACTCTTGCGGAGCTTTCCGGGCACGATGGCGCGAGCGCCGGAAGGAAGCTTCGTCCGCAGCGCTCCTTCTTCGCTGTAAAGGTGCAGTTCGCCCTGGCGCGCGCCGTCGTCCGGTCCGTGGCACGCGTAGCAGCGATCCGATACCAAAGGCTTGATGTGGAAACCGTAGTCCACGCGCTCGGGAAGGCGGGATTCCACGTCCGGAGGCACGTCCAGCCCGCCGCAGCCAGAGGCCAGGGCGGCGGCCGCGAGGATCGGTAAGACGGTCTTCAGCACCATGGTGCAGCGGGGTCCAAACCTAACAAAAATAGGGAACGGGCTGGTTAGCTTCCGGCTTGGCCGGGCGGGCGCAGCACGCGGGCTGTGGACGGCTGGTCAAAATAGCGAGCCATGAGATTGCTGCTCTTGGGAAGGCTGCTGTGCTGGTCCCGGTGCTATTGGTTGAGCCGGGTCAAGCGTACGTTCCGTCGGCCGGAGCGGAGGCGGGTGCAGCGCTTCAAGCCGAATCGAACTGCCATGTCATTCCTGGCGGCCAGCCATCGTGTCTCGCGTCGCTGTACAACGAACGGTCATGATTTGGCATCAAGAAACGCATCACGTCGGCAATCGTTATCTCATTCAACGACCGGAGTGTACTGCCCGAACCCCAAGCGTCTTTTTTCGCGGGAGGCCAGAATTAGACGATCGCTTGTGCGTGAGCTTCGGGGCTCCGAAACGGCTCCTGCAGCATTGCCAGGTGCCCAATGGCTTCGGGCGCTGGCCTAATGAAGAATCGAGTTTGCCAAGAGGTGCTTGACCATAGCAAAGCAGCCCGCCATAATGACATGCCGATCAATCCAGCCACGGCTCCAAGGGTCTTTCTGAGCTTTTCCAGTGTACACAAGCAGCTCGTTGAACACTTCAGGCGCCAGGCGGTGCGCAGGGGCGACAGGTTGCAATTTCGTGACTACTCTACTGAGAATCCGGTGGTAGGCGCGTGGAAGACAGAAGCTGAGCGACTCATTCGGGAATCATGTGCAACCATTTGCTTCGTCGGCGAAGGTACTTGGCGCAGTGATCCTGTAAACTGGGAGATAAGAAAGAGCGCTGAGCTTGGCAAGAAGATTTTGGCAGTCTATATAGAGTCCGACGATGTTCAGACGCCTCCTGCCCTCCTTGAAATAGGGGCAGTGCCAATGCAGTGGGACCTCGAATCGATAGTTGACCGCCTATGCAATGAGCACTGAGGACTCATTTGAACAATTGCTGTTTGGCGGGCAGGAGACCGGAGACTCGGAGTCAGAGGCATTGCTGACGCAGTATGGTCTCTTCGTGGGGACGTCCGAGGCATTGTCCTCCAGGCGTCAAGGAGTAAACACGTTTTTTCTCTCAGTCAACTCTCTTTTGCTAGCGGCAGCAGGTCTGCTTTTTCGAGACGGTGGACTCAGCGGAGGCGAGTCGGCCTTGCTAGAACTCTCAGGCGTTATTGTACTGAGCGGCAGTGGGTGTATCCTGTGCTTTGCATGGGCCCGCATGATATCTTCGTTCGGCCAATTGAGCAAGGGCAAGTTTGACGTCATTCATGCGATGGAAAGTAGATTGCCAGCCCGAATGTTTGCCGCGGAATGGGTTGCGCTCGGCAGGGGGGAGGATCCAAAGAAATACAGGCCTTTTACACGTACCGAGCGCTGGATACCATGGGTCTTCCTGACGGTCCACGTGCTTCTCCTCATACTCGTTCTTATCACCATATTCGTGTTGTCTTGAGCAGACACTTCGTCCATGTCTTCATAAGCCATTCCTGGACTTATGCGGGCCATTACTTTACGCTGAAGGAGTGGATTTTCGGCAGCAGGTGGCGGATGGGCCAAGCCTCGCTCATTTTCAAGGACTATTCCGTGCCAATCAACGACCCGATACACGGGGCCAACTCGGATACGGCGCTTCAGCGCGCGATTTTCGCGAAGATTCAGAGGAGCCATGTTGTGGTCATTCCTACCGGGATGTACGTTAACTACAGCAAGTGGATCAAGAAAGAGATTCGTGGAGCGGCAAAGCTGAACAAGCCAATACTCGGGGTGCATCCCTGGGGCCAGCGCAGGACCTCGTCGATTGTCGGTGGCGCGGCGCACGAGACGGTCGGATGGAACAGGAAGAGTGTAGTCAGGGCAATTTGGGCGCTCTACCGGTAGCCAGCTCCTGACCTATGCTCGGCTAGTCAGATCACTTGCCCCGGCTGCACACTGCCACGCAAGAACCCTTTGTTTATGCCGGAGTCATCATGCCATTCCTGGCCTGCTCCTGTATCAAGGACTTTGCGAATCGACGGTGCAATCGGATACCGCCAAGCAATTGGGGCCTGGCTTGCGGGCACCAGGAATCCGGCAGGTAGCTTCGACTCGCTTTGCACAGCCCATGCGCACGACGGCAGAAACACGATACCTGATCATTAGATGCCTTGAATAATTCACTGATGAGCCGCCGCGAGTTTGCCGGCCGCACCGCACAGCTTGCTGGCCTTGCGCCGCTGCTATCCTCTGTCCATGTCCTTGCAAGTTCCGTGCAGAACCGTGAAACCATCGGCCATGGAAACTTCCGCTACCGCGTGCACAGGGACTGGGGAAGGCTGGATGCATCCTCCACACCGGTCAATAACTGCCACGAAATGGTGCAGGACTCCAAGGGCCGGCTCTTCATGATCGGCGATGAGCCGAAAAACAATGTGCTTATCTATGACACGTCGGGCAGGCTCCTTGGCACCTGGGGTACGACCTTCCCGTACGGGCACGGCCTCACACTTTGGGAGGCCGGCGGAGAAGAGTTCCTGTTCATTTGCGACAATGGACTTGATGGCAATCCCCAAGTGGTCAAGACGACGCTGGAGGGGCGAGAGCTCCTGCGGCTGCCACATCCTCGGGACATAGGTGCCTACGCGGAAGAGGACGCATACCATCCCACAGAGACCGCGATCGGACCCACGGGCGACATCTACGTTGCGGACGGATACGGATCGCAGTGGATTCTGCAGTTCACGATGGAGGGCGAATTCATTCGCAAGTTCGGCGGCGAGGGGGACGAAGACTACGCCTTCCGGACGGCACACGGCGTAAGCCTGGATGCACGCGGGGCTGGCGAGCCTACGCTCGTGTGCACGTCCCGCGGGCACAATGCCTTCAAGCGCTATTCGCTGGATGGCCGCTATCTGTCTACCATCTTTCTGCCGGGAGCCTTTGTCTGCCGGGCCGTCATTGACGACGACATGCTGTATGCAGGGGTTTGCTGGTCGCGGCTGCGCTATCTCAACCAGACGCCGAATTCGGGTTTCGTGACCATCCTGGATAACGCTGACCGGGTCGTTTCGAATCCGGGCGGCACGCGTCCCGAATACCGCCGCGGAGTGCTTCAGCTCATGCTGCAGGATGAGCCCGTATTTCAGCACTGCCACGACGTGTGCGTGGACCGCGACAAGAACCTGTACGTCTGCCAGTGGAACGCCGGGCAGACCTATCCCGTCAAGCTGGAGCGAGTCTAGGCCAGGATGGCCTTGACGACGGATCCATGTACGTCGGTGAGCCGGTAGCGGCGTCCCTGATTCTTGAAGGAGAAGCGCTCGTGGTCCACGCCCATCAGATGCAAGAGCGTGGCCTGGAAGTCATGCACGTGGACCGGATCCCGCACAATGTTGTAGCCGAAATCGTCGGTCTCTCCGTAGGTCATTCCACGCTTGATGCCGCCTCCGGCCATCCAGATTGAGAAGCAGCGCGGATGGTGGTCCCGCCCGTAGTTGTCGGCCGTGAGCTTGCCCTGCGAATAATTGGTGCGCCCGAACTCCCCGCCCCAGATAACGAGGGTATCATCAAGGAGCCCCCGCTGTTTCAGGTCCATCACGAGGGCCGCGGACGGCTGGTCGGTATCGCGAGCCATGAGACTTATGTCCTGGGGAAGGTTGCCGTGCTGGTCCCAGCCCTGGTGGTAGAGCTGGATGAAGCGAACGTCCCGCTCGGCCAGCCTGCGAGCCAGAAGGCAGTTGGCGGCGAAGGTACCCGGCCTTCGTGCGGCTTCTCCGTAGAGCCGGTAGACGCTGTCCGGCTCGTCTGAGAGGTCCATGAGTTCCGGCACGGACGTCTGCATCCGGTAAGCCATTTCGTACTGGGCGATGCGCGAGTTGATCTCCGGGTCGAGCACTCGCTCATGCTGGCGGACGTGCATCTGCCGAAACGCATCAAGCATGCGCCGCCGGCTTGCACGCCCCATTCCCTCAGGATTGTTGAGATACAAAACCGGGTCCTTGCCGGCACGGAACTGCACTCCCTGGTGCAGGGAAGGCAGAAACCCGTTGCCCCAAAGCCGCGAGTATAGCGGTTGTCCGCCGTCGCGGCTGCGCGAAAGCAGCACGCAAAAGCTCGGCAGGTTCTCGTTGTCCGAGCCGAGGCCGTAGCTGATCCAGGAACCAATGCTGGGGCGGCCCATGAGCTGCGTCCCGGTCTGGAAAAAGGTAATCGCGGGGTCGTGATTGATGGCCTCGGTGTGCATGGAGCGGACAATGCAAAGCTCGTCAGCAATCCGGGCTGTATGGGGCAGAAGCTCGCTGATGTAGGCGCCGCTCTTGCCATGCCGCGCGAACGAGAATTGGCTGCCGGCAAGCGGGAACGTCTTCTGGTGCGCCGTCATGCCGGTCAGGCGCTGCTCTCCGCGAACAGACTCCGGAAGCTCTTCGCCGTTCATTCGCTCTAGTGCGGGCTTGTAGTCGAATAGCTCCAGCTGGGAGGGTCCGCCGCTTTGAAAGAGATAGATAACCCTGCGCACCTTCGCCACATGGTGCAACCTGCCAAGCGGGCCCTCGCGCTCGCCCCGGGCCAGAGCAGGCAGAGGATTGAGCATGGTAGCCAGGGCCGCTGTGCCCAGGCCCAGGCTGGTTCTGGAGAGGAAATGCCTCCTCGTGCAAAGGTATTTTACGTCGTCCAGGTCGTGCATCTGTCAGCGCCTCATAATGGCTTCATCAAAATTCATGATGGTATTGGCCACGACGGTAAGGGCCGCAACCTCCGGCGCATGGAGTGCCGCATCGCGCGGGTGGTCCCCGGTCCGAAGGAGTGCAAGCGCTGCGGCCGGGTCCTCGGCAAAGGCCTTTCTTTCAGCCTCATACAGTGTGAGGAGAGGATCGAGCTCGCCGTCTTCGGGTCTCCTACTGGTTAGCAGTCGGAATGCAAATGCGATCCGATCCAGTGCGCGGCCGCCGGCTTCGCGAACCATGCGCTCGGCCAGCATCCTTGCTGCCTCCACATGTTGCGGATCGTTCAGCAGCACAAGCGCCTGCAGCGGCGTACTGGTCGCCTGGCGGCGAACGGTACACACGTTTCGCTCGGAGGCGTCGAAGTTCATCATGGCCGGCGGCGGCGTCGTGCGCTTCCAGATGGTGTAAAGGCTCCGGCGGTACAGGCTTTCGCCGCGGTCCTGCACGTATTCTGTGGCATTGCGAGTGGCAAGTTCCTTCCAAAGTCCTGGCGGCTGGTACGGCTTGACGGGCGGTCCGCCGACCGTGCGGGCAAGCAGTCCGCTGGTGGCAAGCGCATTGTCGCGGATCATTTCGGCAGACATGCGATAGCTGGGCACGCCAGCGTAGAGTCCGGATGCGCCCACGCCGGACCCCTGCCGGTACGTGGCCGACAGCACGATCTTGCGCTGCAGCGCACGCAGATCCCATCCCGATGCGCGAAACCAGGTGGCCAGATAGTCGAGAACGAGCGGATGGCTGGGAAGCGAGCCCTGGTTGCCGAAGTCTTCCGTCGTCTCTACCAGGCCCTGACCGAAGTACACTTGCCAGTACCGGTTTACCGCCAC
The DNA here is from genome assembly GCA_965207385.1 of Rhodothermales bacterium. Lineage (GTDB taxonomy): Bacteria > Bacteroidota > Rhodothermia > Rhodothermales > Bin80 > CAZXEU01. The sequence continues at coordinate 229,882 of CBDBLZ010000020.1, read as the reverse complement.
GCGCGCCGTGAGCGGGTTGCGCTCGTCAAAGAGCCACTGCGCCAGGCCAAGACGATTCTTCGGGAATTCGTCCGGGAAGGGCAGTATGGCAGCGGGCGTACCCGGCTCCACGGGATCCAGGGGGGCATCATAGGCACCTCGGTCCAGGACGTGGGTCGGCCGCCGCTCGGCCAGCTCATCCATTACCATTACCTCGGGCAGCGCGGTCATGAGCGCATTGATCTCGCCGCGCAGCCGGGTCAGCTCGGCGAAATCCCTCCGATAACCTGGATCGACGCCGGTCACATAGTATTCGCGCAGCGCGGGTCCCGACGTCGTCGTGAGGCCCGAAAGGCCGGCAATTTCCCCATTGGTCAGGCGCCGGTCGAAGAGCTTTACCTCGTCGACTGCCACGCTATCGAGCTTGACAAGGTTGGGCTCCATCCATCCGAGCCGAAAGTTGCCCGGATCTCCCCAGTTTGTGCGCTCGCCGGTACGAGGGTCCACCGTATACAGGATGCTCTTCTTGAGATTGTCAACCCGGGTCTCGGTTGCGAGCTTCGCTCCATCAAGATACAGAGCCAGGCCTCGGGCGCGGCTCGAGCCGTCGTACGTCATGGCCAAATGATGCCAGCTGCCGACGGGCAGCGGCTCGGTGGTGACGATCTCGATGGAGTTTGCGGGAAAGACGTGGTTCAAACTGGCAGACATCCTGCCGTCCTCCCGGATCATGCCCACGTATCCACGTTTGCCATTGAAAAGACCGCCGGCCTTGTTGAAGAGCGGTCCCTCCACGCCCTCTTCCAGGATCCTAAACCACAGGCTCACCGAGAACGGCTCGTTGCGCTCGAAATAGCCGAGTTCCCCACCCATGTCGATGAAAGGATCGCCCACCAGCACCTGCGCACTGCCGAATCTGCCGCGGACGGTGCGGGTGATCTTGTCAGCGTCTCCCCTAAGCGTGGCCGGACGTTCAGGATCCAAGGCGTTGGCAAACGTGCGATCCCGGATTTCGTCCAGCGGATAGTGGGCGATCATGCCGGGGGAATGTTCGGGCAGGGTGCCGGCCCGCTCTAGCCACTCACGGAACGCAGCGTCGAAGCGCTCGTGAGCCGTATCCGTCACTGCTTCCAGGTCGGTGACCCGGCGCGCCAGGGCATCCAGGGTGCGCTCAGCCGTGGAGTCTATAAGAATAATGGTGGGACTGGCCTCGCCCGCGTAGGGGATATTGCCGAACTCGTTGACATTGTTGAAGAAGCTGTACAGCTGGTAGTATTCCTTCTGGGACAGCGGATCGAATTTGTGGTCGTGACATCTTGCACACCGGACGGTCAGTCCCAGAAGGGCCTTGCCAAAGGTTTCGGTCCGGTCCGCGACGTAGTCCACGCGGTATTCTTCAGGAACGATGCCTCCTTCCTGGCTCTGGAGGTGGTTGCGGTTGAAGCCGGTGGCCAGAATCTGCTCGTCTGTCGGATCGGGCAGCAGGTCTCCTGCCAACTGCCAGGTGACAAAGTCATCGAAAGGGATGTTGCGGTTGAAGGCGTCGATCACCCAGTCCCGCCAAGGCCACATGTTGCGGAGGCCATCGTCTTGGTAGCCGTGACTATCCGCGTACCGGGCGACATCGAGCCATTCCGTAGCCATGCGCTCTCCGTAGGCCGGGGACAACAGAATGCGGTCCACCATGCGTTCGTAGGCCTCCGGGCTTGAGTCTGCAAGAAAGGCATCGATCTCTTCCAGTGTCGGCGGCAGGCCTGTCAGGTCGAAGGTCGCACGCCGGATGAGAGACTCTCTCGAGGCCTCATCCCTGGGCGAAAGGCCTGCGTGCTCCATGCGCGCAAGGATAAAGTAGTCCAGCGTGTCCCGGGGCCAGGACGCGTCCGATACGCGCGGAAGCGGAGGCGGGGCAGGCAGTATTCGGGACCAGTGCGGCTCGTACTCTGCTCCCTGGCGGATCCACGCCAGGATAGTGGCGACTTCCTGGCTAGATACGGCGAGGTTGGCCTCCGGGGGCGGCATGCGGTACTCCGGGTTCCCGGACACCAGGCGCCGGATGATTTCGCTCTTGCCCGGCCGACCGGCAACCACGGGGCGGCCACGGCCCCTGACCGTCAGCTTCGAGAAGAGCCCGCGCTCGGTGTCCAGCCGCAGATTCGCCTGCCGCGTGTTGGCGTCCGGGCCATGGCAGGGGTAGCAGCGATCGGAAAGTATGGGCTTGACGTGCACATTGTAGTCTACCTCTGCTGGCACCTCCGCCTGCTCGACAGAGGAAGGGATGCCCACGCCGCAGCCCATCGTCATGCACAGGCCGGCAACCGCCGTCCATGCCACTAAGGCGGTGGCTCGAATGCACGAGGCTGCTTTTGCGTCGGACTCAGCAGCCGCGTGGCGGTGGCTGGAGAGAGAATGCGCCCCCGAGCGGCGGCTCCGCGAACGGATATGGTCCGAATTGCGAAGGAATGCCATCTGCGAGGTGCTACCCGTGCGAATCAGCGCATTCGAATTTACGTGCTTGCGTGCCTTATGTGCCTTCCTCCATCCGGGCGCGCTTGGCACGCGGAGGCCCGTGCGGACGATCGGCCCGGCATGGCCGCTGGCCTTGCCTGGCTCGCCGAGTATAGGACTGCCGGCTGTAACCCGTCTTCATTCGGGGCCGTATGCCTAGTCGTCCTTTCTCATCTGTCCTTGCCTGCGCTGTGCGAATTCCCTCCGGCATTTTTCTCCTTCTCGTCCTGCTCTTGGCCCAGCTCCGGATTGCGGAAGCATACTCGCAAGCGGCCTCTATTCCCCTGTCGAGCTTTTTCATGCAGGAGGACGTTTTCGTGCCAAATGTCTTGCCTTCGCTGACGCTCTCTGGTGTGCGTGGCCCAATCACCATTGACGGGGACCCGGAGGAAGCAGCCTGGCGATCTGCGACCGAGGCCGCCAATTTTTCCGAGGTGTTTCCCGGGGACCAGACAAGACCGCCTATCGGCATTCAGGCGCTCATTACCTACGACCAGGACAACCTGTACGTGGCTTTTGTCATAGACGACGATCCCGATGCTGTGAGAGCCAGCCTCAGCGACCGGGATAACATCTGGCAGGACGATTACGTGGGCTTGGTATTGGACCCGAACGGGGACGGCCAGTCCCTGTACTTCATTGCGGCCAATCCGCTCGGTATTCAGGGTGATTCGAAGATTTCGCCACAGGACGAGGACGAGGGCTTCAATCTTATCTTCAGTTCCGCAGGCCAGATTACGGAAACGGGCTACACCGTGGAAATGGCCATCCCGTTCAAGAGTCTGCGGTTCCCGGCAAAGGATGTGCAGACGTGGCGCAGCACGTTCTGGATCACGCATCCGCGCGACAGCCGCAGGCAGTATTCCTGGGCTGCAATCAGCAGGGATGACCCGTGCTGGAGTTGCCAGATGGGCACGCTGCACGGCATAGAAGGCGTCCGTTCCGGACGCAACCTCGAAGTCCTTCCGGCGCTGACCGGGGCCGGAAGCGGCGAGTTGCGCGATGCGGCGAACGGCAGATCGCCATTTGAGAGCGAACGCGTCAAGCTCAGGCCTTCACTGAATGTGAAGTACGGAGTGACTTCGGCCCTGACTGTGGATGCCACCCTCAATCCTGACTTCAGCCAGATCGAATCGGACGACGCCCAGATAGACGTCAACACCACTTTTGCGCTTTCCTTTGACGAAAGGCGGCCGTTCTTTCAGGAAGGCTCTGACCTGTTCCAGACCGAAATACAGACGGTATACACGCGCTCGATCAACGAGCCGACGCTGGCAGCCAAGGGGACTGCCCGATTCGGCGCGACCAGTCTGGCCTACATCGGTGCCAGGGACCGCACCTCTCCGCTGCTGCTGCCGTTCGAGGAGGAAAGCGCATTGGTAAGCGCGGGTCACAGCACGTCAAACATACTGCGCGTCATGCACACGTTTGCCCCGAACAGGCACGTGGGTGCACTGATTACCGACCGGCGCATCGACGAGGGCGGCAGCGGATCCACTGTAGGGATCGATGCCTCGTACCGATTCCTCAGGAACTACACCTTTACGGGCCAGCTCGTGTGGAGCCGTAATGCCGAGCCGTTGGACACGGCCTCCTCCGGGAACATACCGGACCTGACATTCGGCCGGGACAAGTACACGGCCGCGTTGGACGGAGAGAAGTTCTGGGGACACGGATTGTCCGCTGAACTGGACAGGCAAAGCCGGCACTGGGGCTTCGAGCTGGGCTACGATGAGCTCAGCCCGACCTTTCGCGCGGACAACGGGTTTGTGCGCCAGAACAACAGCCGCAGGGCCTACCTGTGGCAGGGAGCCTTCATCTATCCTTCCAAGGTGCTTCCCTTTGTGGACCGGATACAGCCGATGATCGTGCTGGGTCGCAGGTGGAATCTTGACGGGGTCAGGAAGAGCGACTTTGTCACACCCATGCTCAGATTGCAGCTCAAGCGGCAGACAAGCGTGTCCCTGCGCTTCGCCATGGAACGCGAATTGTACAAGGAGCAGCAATTTGATGGGCTGCGCCGGTTTTCGCTTGAGGCATACAGCGGTTTCAGCGAGCCTCTCCGCGCGGGCTTTTCCGTTGGTGCAGGACGCGATATTGCCCGGCTTGCCGAGACGCCCGAGCTTGGGGCCAGTCTGGACTGGAGCGTGTTCAGCCAGATTCGCCTGGGCGACCGGCTGCAACTGCAACCCAGGCTCATGCATTCATCGCTTAAGGATCTTGTTAGCGGAGAGAAATTCTACAGCGGCTACATTCTGCGTTCGAGGCTGGGATATCAGTTCACGCGACGGTTCTTTTTCCGCACCATTGTCCAGTACAACGGATTCAGCAGGCGGCTGGAGATAGATCCGCTGTTGACGTACAAGGTGAATCCGTTTACGGCCATGTACGTGGGCTCTACCCACGATCTGTCGAGCTACGAAAGGGTGGGCGATCAGCCATCCAGGTATTTTCGGGAAAGCAGCCGCCAGCTGTTTTTCAAGCTACAGTACCTGCTGCGAAGGTAGCCGGCCCGGGCCCGCGCAAGGGTGCCCGCTCGTAGCGAGGTGCCATCAGGCCTTCACCCTTGCGGTGCTGGCCCGTCCGGAGCAGACGCAGTTGCGTTGGCCGTGGAAGAGGTGATAGCGGCCGCGCGGCGAACCCAGCCCCGCAACCCGGGGGCGGCTTGGCAACAGCGGCCCTGCTAGAACCGCTTCAATACTGCTTTTCGAAGCGCATTCGCCTCGACCGGGCATTGGTAGCCTCGAAGGCCACAACTTGCCTGTTACGATCGCGCACGAAACGGATGAAGGGCATGGACCAGCTTTCCGTGGTGAAGGCATCGGCCGCAGCCGGAACAAGCTCAAGGGGTTCGTTGCGGGCGCCGTGCACCCAAAGGCCGGTCTCGCCGGCTAACACTGTATAGGCATAGCCTAGTTCAGGGCTTTCGTATCGTCCTTCGAAGGCGACCAGCGTTCCGGCGTCCGTGGCGAAGGCCTCGGCCCGCGCTCCGGTGCGACCCTCCCACTCCAGGTACACTACAGTTCCGCTAGCGTCCCTTGAGAATACAAATGCGGAGCCGGCTGCGAAACGGTCTTCACCGACGCGGGCCAGCCGCCGCCGGGCCCCACCTGAAGGCCTGGCGAAGAGACTGCCTTCGCTTGCCGTAACCTGTATGATTCCCGCTTCGCCAAAGTCGTAGGTTCCTGCATACTCGTGCAGGCTTTCCGGGGCAATCGGCAACTCCGTAGGCGCAGCCTCCGGGTCTGCCATCACGTGGCCGAGGTACAGATCCGCAATGCGCCTGGCGAGGCCCATCGGATTCATTGTCGAGACGTTTCCCAGGATGATTACCGCAAAACCCTCTTTCGGAATCCGCAGCAGCACGCTGCGAAAGCCGGCCCAGCTGCCCGTATGGGAAAGGGTCTCAAGTCCCCGGTATGAGCCGGCGATTTGGCCGAAGGCGTAGGGAATCGCCTCACCGCTATTCAGTACGCCCCGCGCCGCCATGAGCTCGTGTGCAGCGCGGCCGCCCAAACGGCGCTCGCTCAGGCCGGTGGTCCACCGGACGAGATCGTCGACGCTGGAAAAGAGCGAGCTCGACCCGCGGGCCACAAGGTTGTTGCCGACTCTGCGGTAGCCGGTTTCCGAAGGAGCGTAGGCGTAAGCGCGGTTTGGAACCACCTCTTCGTGGTGACTGCGGAAGCGTGACCGGAACATGCCCAGGGGCTTGAAGATGGCCTCGTCGGTGTACGTCTGGAACGACTTCCCCGTGCGGCGCGCCACGATTTCTGCCAGGAGATTATATCCCGTGTTCGAGTACGAGTACTCCTCGCCGGGCCTGAAATTGAGCGTCTGCTGGGCCCGCGCCATGGCCAGGATTTCGTCAAATGAGATTACATCCTCCATGTCGTAGCCGGCGGCTGCCAGCGTACCGGGCCAGTCACGGAGGCCGCTCGTGTGATGCACCAGGTGGCGGATCTTGATGCCGAAATCGGGCATTTCCGGCAGATGGGACCGAATATCGTCATCAAGCGCCAGGTGCCCTTCGCTTACCAGAAGGGCGACGGCAAAGGCGCAGAATTGCTTGGACACGGATGCGATATCGAATACCGTTGCCGGAGAAATGGGGATGCCGTGCTCAAGACTAGCCATGCCGTATCCATTGCGGTAGACATCGCGGCCCTGGTGCACGATACCAACGGCCGCTCCGGGGGAGGAAGCATTGTCCCAGGAAGCGAAAAGCGCGTCAACGCGCTCCTCCAGGGTCTGCTGACCAAGGACGGCGCCGGGTGCTGCTACGCACAGCAGCCCGGCAAGTACAACAGTCGGCCAACAGGACGACCTATCGCCTTTCGAACCAGACATCGCGCATGCGGCTGTTGGAAGCCTTGAACCCCGTGACACGGCTGTCCTTACGCAGGAAGGTAACGGTGTCCAGGTACCAGGCGTCGCTGGTGAATACGTCCGGCTCCGATGCCGTTAGGGTCACTTCCGGATGCCGGCTGTGCTGCAGGCTGAGCTTGCCGCCTTTGCGGATCACCCTGTACGCAGAGGCAAGCTCGGCACTGTAGTAGGTGCCTGGGTAGTCCAGAAGCGGTAGCGGCTCAAGAAACAGATCGGCCACCTGCATGGCGACGCTGGAGGGATTGAATTCCTCGAGATTGCTGAGCACTATGACGGCAAGGCGCTCGTCCGGAAAGCGGGCAAGATGCGCGCGGTAGCCGCGGTGCGAGCCGCTGTGACTAACGCGCCGCTTGCCCATGTATTGGCTGACAGACTGCCCGAAGGCATAGGCAAGCGTATCTCCGCTGCCGAGTACGCCTTGCTCATGCACCAGCTCGTGGACCCGCTGCGATCCCACCTGCATGGTTTCGAAATTGCGGGCCCAAATGGCTAGGTCCCGCGCCGTGGTATAGAGGCCGCTTGCGCCTACGCTGCCATAATTGACCGCCTGTCTTCGGTACGTGTCGCCGTCCGTCACGTATGATTGTGCCAGGTCCGCGATGATCTCCCCGTGGTCGTCCCGGAAATGCGTATCGCGCATGCCGAGCGGAGCGAAGATGTGCTCCGTTGTCCACTCGCGAAACGACTGCCCGGTGACGCGCTCGAGGATTTCCGCGAGCAGCGTGTATCCGGAGTTCGAATACAGGTATTCCTCGCCGGGATCGAAGTTGAGGGATTGCTGCCTGTAGAGCAGGCGCAGGATAGACTCCTTGGATATCTGATCGTCCATGCGATAGCCCGCCAGAGAAAGAAGGCCGAATTCGTCTCGCAGTCCGCTTGTGTGGTAAACCAGCTGCCGTATCGTGATGGAATCGGCGGCAGCCTGAAGTTCGGGTATGTGGCTCCTGACAGGATCATCAAGCGATATGTCCCCGCGATCGGCGAGCATGGCGATTGCGAAAGCCGTGAATTGCTTCGAAACGCTTGCCACCATGAAGACCGTCGATGGCGTAATCGGGATGCCGTACTCCAGCTGCGCGGACCCATAGCCGCGATCAAACGTGACGGACGAGTCCTGCAGCACGGCGACGGCGGCCCCGGGGACATCAGGCCTGTTCCATGGTGCGAAGATCGAGTCCATCTTCGCATGCAGTGGCGACTGGGCCGATGAGTGCAAAGCGCAGACGGGGGCGGCCAGGCCAAGAAGGCAGCCGAGGCGCAATAGCAGCATCGGTGTAGCACGGATCACGTGTGGAAGATACCATCGCACCAGAATACGCGAATGGCTATTTTGACGTGAACCAATGAACCGCGAGGGATCTGATGCAATACTTACGGCCTATTCTCGGATGTCTGCCGGCACTGGCTGCGGCAGCGCTGATTGCACTGCCGGCACTCGGTCAGACGGATACGCCTCTGCGAATTATCGCATTTGGCGCCCATCCGGACGACTGCGAAGTCAAGGCATCGGGCGTGGCAGCCATGTGGGCGGCCCAGGGTCACCAGGTCAAGTTTGTTTCCGTAACGAACGGCGACATCGGCCATTATGCTATGGCAGGCGGACCGCTTGCAAACGTTCGCCGCGCAGAAGTGGAGGAATGCGGCAATCTCCTTGGATTGGCTTCCACTGTAGTACTGGACAACCACGACGGCGAGCTCATGCCGACGCTTGAGAACAGGAAGAAGATCGCGCGATTGATACGGGACTGGCAAGCAGACATCGTGCTAACTCATCGTCCCAACGACTACCATCCTGATCATCGCTACACAGCCATCCTCGTGCAGGATGCAGCCTTTATGGTGACTGTTCCGCACTTTACGCCGGATACACCGCGCGTGACGGAGAACCCGGTGTTTCTGTATTACTCCGACCGCTTTCAGAAGCCTGCAACGTTCGAGGCTGATATTGTGGTCGGCATTGACGGGGTGGGCGACCAGAAATATGCCTGCATGGCCGCGCTCAGGTCACAGTTCTCGGATTGGAACGCCTGGCTTGGGGGCTACCACGACGAAGTGCCCACGGAGGAGGAGGCCCGCAAAGCCTACATTGCGGAGCGGTTTCAGGCCCGGGATGCTGCGGTAGCCAACGCTTGGCGCGATCTGCTTATTGCGTACTATGGCGAAGAGCAGGGCAGTGCCATCCGCTTTGCGGAGGCATTCGAAGTATCCGAATATGGCAGCCAGCCGACGCGGGAAGAGCTAAAGGCGCTCTTTCCCTTCTTTGACTAGGCCGATTGTCCAGGTCTCTCTTGACCTGACCTCGATCGACGAAGCACTGGCGGTAGCTAAGTTGGCGCGCCGAGCAGGCGTGGACTGGCTGGAGGCGGGCACCCCACTGCTTCTTGCAGAAGGCCTCCGCGCCGTGAGCAGCCTGCGAGAAGCCTTTCCCGGAGTGCCCGTGGTTGCCGACCTCAAGACGATGGACGGCGGCTACCTGGAAGCGGAAATGATGGCACGGGCCGGAGCTACCCATGTTGTCGTTATGGCCAGGGCCCACGAGGAAACGATCCGGTGCGTGGTCGAAGCGGCACGTGAGTTTGGCATACAGGTCATGGGAGACAATCTGGCGTGCCTGGACAAGGTCCGGGCGGCTAGGTACCTGGAAGAGCTGGGATGTGACATTGTGATCCATCACGTGGGCTATGACGAGCGAAACGGTCTAAGCGCCAGGGGAGAGCGTGCACCTAGCCCGCTCGACGAACTGCGGGCCGTTGTGGATGCCGTGCGGATTCCTGTACAGGCGGTAGGCGGCCTCACCGTAGAGCAGGCCATCCGTGCTCCGGGCCTGGGCGCGCCTCTCGTGGTGATCGGCGCGCCGCTGGCAGTCGATGCGGAAGCGTTCATGCCGGCAGCAGGCGATGTAGAGGGAGCTCTCCGGGAAATATGCCGGCAGGTACACAGCTTCCCGGCGGCCTAGCACCCTGGTGCGCCCGGGGCCGCGAGTACGGCTAGGGCACGGGTTCAGTCCCGCTCTGCTTCGACGGCATAGTAGCGCGGCGTGATATGGCGAAGCAGTGGCCGAATGCCCAGCGGCCAGCCCGCACTGGTCCACTTCTCTGTGCGGACAATGCGCCAGCCGGCCTTTTCGAGCAGCCAGTCAAACTGCCAGTCCTCGAATTCGTGGAAGTGCCGGTCCCATGGATCTGCCGGATTGCGGTAAGCCGAGGCAAACCACAGCCGGAGAGGCACGGTGGCAAAGAGGCGAGGGGCCTCGATGGCGCGCAGCACGAAAATTGGTGCCACCAGGTGTTCCAGGATCTCAAAGGCGGTCGCAGCCTCTGCCGCATGACCCCGGACAATACCCGGATGTTCGTCCAGGTCGCCACGAGTATTGGTCACCTGGTATCCCTCGCCTTGCATGATGCGCGACAATGGATTCGGAGCCCCAAGGTCCAGGATTTGAGTGGGAGGGGGCATCGTCTGCCGCATGAATCGCAGCGTGCGGACAAAGCGTCGATTCAGGACCGGGTTGGCTACCAGTCGCCTGGCGGGTTTAGAAGGCATGGGGAGGCAGGTTCCTTCAGCTTGAAAGAGATTGGCACAGGCGCATTGTGCGACCAGACGCTGGCGCCGCGATGCTTGCGCCGGTGCGCTGCGCTTCGGAAGGAGGATACGCTAGCGTGCTGCAAGATGCCATGGCGCGAGCGCCGGGCGGAGTGCCTGCGGCAGCTAAACGAAAGCGGCCCAAAGGCAGCCCTTCGTGCAAGCCCGTGTGGCTACCATGTTGCGGCTGCGCGGCATATATTGCGCCCGGTGCCAGTCGCCATTTTGTCACAATGCGCAAGCGCGAAAAAATGGAGGCGTAACAGATGCCTGAAACTCGTTTGACTGCTGGAGCCTTGGCATGTCTATTGGTATTGTGTATCGGAACCGGCCACGCGCAGGCCCAGCCGGTCGCACTTGCCATTCCGAATGGTCTCCAGAATAATAGCGCCGCACCGATCGGGCACGAGCCGAAACCAGAACCGAAAGCGAATGAGGGGTTGCTGAGCGGCGTGCTCGCAGCAGATCAGTCTGCCGGTCCATGCTACTGTACGCTCCCCAGGAACCCGTCGCAGGAGCAGAGTGCGGCATTTCAGGCGTGCTATCAGGGCCTGCCAGATTGCGACCGGCGAGAGTGGGAAGAGGCCAGCGACGGTAGTCTCGTCCTTATCTGCGTCTGCGGCCGAAAGTGCGTCATGTCCGAGCTGGACAAGGGTGCCAGGGACAGTTAGCCGGTTGCGAGCGCCTAAAGGGAAGGCGGGACTTCATTCGGGTATAACATCTGCGGGCCGTCGGTCCCTCGGTCTCGGCGCTGCCTAACGCCTGTCGAGGCCTGGGCCGCAGCAAGACGTTCGTGCAGGGCAGGAGAGGGGTGCGGCGTTTGCAGCCCCGTGCGTCCGTCTGTGTGACCGGGGCCCCGATCGTGAACCTTGAGGGTGGCTTGTGGGCAGTCCATGCCGCCGGATAGGAGGGCAGATGCGAATCTTGCGTAAGGTCATCACCGCTCGTTTTTTCCTGCCCACCGGCTAGACCAGGTATTGAATCCCTGGTATTCTTATGAAAGGCTCTTCGTGCGATGCTCGTGTCGCAGGCCTTTCTCCGGAAGCGGCAGCCTGAGCCGCCATGCCCGGCAGTGGCAGCGGCTAATGGACGGTAGCACTAACTTCACGCATGTCGCGGCCGAACAGGCCTTGATAGCCAGCCTGCGGACATCCCGATCATAACCAGGGACAACAATGAAGCTCAAGATCGTGCTTGTTGGTGCCGGAAGCCGTGAGTTTGGCCCGGCTACCATTCGGGATATCCTTCTCAGTGATCCTCTGTGCCAGTGCAACCTTGAGGTTGTTTTGATGGATATCAGCGCGGACAGTCTGCCGCCCATGCTGCGCTACGCTGAGGCGGTACGCGAACGGCTGGGCCGGCGCTGCCAGATCACTAGCAGTACGGATCTCAAGGAGGCGGTAACGGGCGCCGACTTCGTGGTGACGGCCATCGAAATAAGGAGGTATTTCTACTGGGCCCAGGATTTTCATGTGCCGCGCAAGCACGGATTCAGGCAGATATACGGAGAGAACGGCGGCCCGGGAGGCCTTTTTCACGCGCTGCGCAACATGGGACCCATGCTGGAGGTTGCGCGCGCCATGGAAACGCACTGCCCCCAGGCCTGGCTGCTCAATTACACGAATCCGCTGACCAAGCTATGCGAAGCGCTAACGCGCCTTACGTCCATTCGGACGGTCGGGCTGTGCCATGGCGTTTTTCAGGGCATGAACCAGGTGGCGCGCATTCTGGACCTACCGGTAGAAGAGCTGGACGGTGCCGCGTCGGGCCTCAACCACTGCACCTGGTTTCAGGAAATCCAAAGCCGCACCACGCAAGAGGACCTGTATCCAAGGCTAAGGAAAAGGGAGCGCCAGGCAGACTGGCTGGCAGAATGGGACGAAATTGCGCTGAGCCGCGTGCTTCTTCGCACGTATGGGCTATATCCGTCTCCTGGTACCAACCATATTGGCGAATACATCCGGTGGGCGGAGGAATTCCTCGCGAGCAGTGCACTCCAGTTCTTCTATGATCCGGCTGACGGACAGCCATGGGAGACAGGGGAAGTTCCTGCCTGGATCTACAACCTCCACGAAAACGCGGTGGACCGCCCCCTGTTCGGGAAGGATGATGACGACCCGGCCGCCGAAGCGCTGGACGCAACAGGCCAACTTCTGCCGTCCGGCGAATTGGCCGTGCCGCTCATGGAAGGCATTTTCTGCGGTCAGCGGCGCGCTCTCGCCGCAGTTAACGTCCCTAACGACGGCGCAGTACCCGGACTTCCGGAAGCATCAGTCGTAGAGGTACCCGCCATCGCAGATGGTGGTGGCCTAAAGCCGCGCTCGATGCCGCCGCTACCGGAAGGGATTCAGGCCCTCTTGCGCACCCAGACCAGTATTAACGCGCTCCTGGTCCAGGCCTACGAGATGCGTTCCCGCAAGGCCTTACTCAGGGCGCTGCTGCTCGATCCTACCACGAATTCATACCGTAGCGCAGTGCATCTCGTCAACGAAATGTGCCGCCTGCAAGCCTCCGTTCTTCCGCCTCTTAAATGGTAGCCTGCGGCACAAGAATTCCAGATTGGGGATGCTTTTTTTCCATGCGTTAACTACATTATACCCTCCAGCCGCTAGGTAGTACGTAACCCAAGTGTAGGTGATGCGGCAGTTTTCTCACCATATTCCTGTAACTCCAAACGCAGCAAGAACCATGAAGCAGCAATCTTTACGGTTGTCACTGGCCGTGGTATGGGCTCTCCTGCTCGCGCCGGCTGGTGCTTTCGCACAGGAGACGGTGTCGGGAACAGTTGTAGACTCGACCGCCGGCAGCCCACTGCCAGGTGTAAGCGTTGTCGTCAAGGGAACGCTGATGGGTACGGCTACCAGCGTGAACGGCTCGTTTTCGCTCACTGTGCCGTCACTTTCGGATACGCTGGTTTTCTCCTCCGTGGGATTCGAAACGAAGGAAGTTGCCATAGATGGTCGCACCGAGATCGAGGTAGAGCTCGCTGAAACCGTGTATGATATCGGGGAGGAAATCGTTGTCACGGGCTACGGCACCCAGGAACGACGTGCCATTACGGGTTCGGTAGCGAGTTTGGATGAAACAGACTTCGTGGCGGGCAACGTCAACGACCCTGCGGAGATGATCCAGGGCAAGGTGGCCGGACTGCAAATCACGACGCGAAACGGTAATCCGAACGATGATGCCGAAATCCGGCTAAGGGGCATTTCGTCCTTTGGAGCCAACCAGGAGCCGCTCGTAGTCGTGGACGGCATCGTGGGTGCCACGCTGGACAACCTGGATCCCAACGATATCGAGTCCATTGACGTGCTGAAGGACGCCTCCGCGGCAGCCATTTTTGGCACACGCGGCAGTGCAGGCGTCATCCTGGTGACCACCAAGTCGGGTGAGGCCCGCCAGGGCGTGTCGATGGAGTACAATGCATACTATACGTTCGAGGGCATCGAGAATCGTCTGGATGTGCTGACTGGGGACGAATACCGGCAGCTTTCGCAGCAGACGGGATTGAATGCTCCTGACCTTGGTCACAACACGGAGTGGTTCGAGGAGGTGACCCAGGCGGGTTCCAATATGGTACACAGCCTGGCGCTTTCGGGTGGTTCAGAGAACAGCATTTACCGGGTGTCGGGCAATTTCCGTGACCGCAACGGCATTCAGCGTTACACGGGATTCCAGGAGCTGGGAGGTCGCGTCAACTTTACGCAGTGGGCGCTCGACCACGATCTGGAGATCACCATCCAGCTGGCGGCCACGAACCGCGAGGCCAACTACGGCTTCGCGGATGCATTCAAGTTTGCCGGCATCATGAACCCGACGGCGCCGGTAAGCGCGGACGGCTTCGAGAACACGGGAGGCTACTTCGAGCAGCCACTGTTCAACTACTTCAATCCCGTGGCCATCATTGAGGAAGGGGAGCGAGTTGGGGAAGACAAGTTCTTCAACGGTCTGATGCGTATGGAGTACAACCTGGACGCCATCGTGCCCAACCTCTCCATCGCAGCCCAGTACTCGCTGCAGACGGAAGACCTGATTCGTCGCAATTTCTATTCCAAGCAGCACAAGGTTCGTGGTGGTGCCACGGCGGCAGCGCGTGGACCAGGCCTGGCGGAGCAGATGTATCTGGATCAGAGCAACGAACTCTTCGAGACTACCCTGCATTACACCAACAGTGACATTCCGGACGTGGATCTGGAGGCCATCGCGGGATACTCGTACAACGACTTCGTGGACGAAGGCTTCAATGTCTCCGGTGGCGACTTTATTTCCGACAGGGTGGCCTTCAACAACTTCGGCTTTGCCCAGGACTTCGACCAGGGTGAAGGCAACGTGGGCAGCTTTCGCAGCACGCATCGCCTGATCGGTTTCTTTGGCCGGACTAACCTGAATTACCAGGGAGTGGTGTTCGTCAACGCCAGCCTTCGTCGCGAAGGCTCCTCAAGGTTTGGCATCGACAACAAGTGGGGCACGTTTTGGTCCGCCGGAGTGGGCATCGAAGTCGGACAGCTCACCGAGTTGCCGTTCTTCAGCTCGCTCAGGTTGCGCGGAAGTATTGGAAAGACCGGTCAGGATGCCCCTGTCAGTGGTCTTGCCCAGCAGAGATTCGCTCCCGCCGGCAATTTCTTCGTAAACGGCCAATTCATTCAGAGCTTCGGCCCTGTCAGCAACGCCAATCCCGACCTCAAGTGGGAGGAAAAGACCGAAATCAATATCGGCCTGGACTTCGTGGCGATGGGTAATCGTCTCAGTGGCCGAATTGACGCCTACAATGCCGTCACTTCCGACCTTCTGTTTTCGGTCGGCGTGCCGGTGCCGCCGAACCTCTTCCCGAGCACCTGGACGAATGTGGGTGAGCTGGAGACCAGCGGCGTTGAAGTTTCACTCGACTACGACGTACTGCAGGCAAGCCGTGCCGGCCTGGGATGGAATACGGGCGTGATAATGTCGTTCTATTCCGAGACCATGCTGAACAAGTTCGTGACGGAGGAGGAGCAGTACCTGGCCAGCCCCGGTTCTCCCGGTCTCAATGCGCCGGACCTAATTCGCATCAAGGAGGGCGAGCCCATTGGCCAGTTGTGGGGTCCGATGTATTCGCGCATTGGCAGCAATGGAGAGTGGCTGTTTCTGAAGCCGGATGGCCAGGAAGTGACGTACGGCGAATTGACGTTCCCGGCTGACGAGCAAATCCTGGGCAACGGGTTGCCCGATTTCCAGATTGGCTGGACGAACAGGATGACGTACGGCGACTTTGATGCCAGCGTCTTTATCGAAGGCGTATTCGGGCATCAACTTGCCAACATGTTCAGCCTGTTCTATTCCGTGCCGAAGCAGATTTCCTCGTACAACGTCCTGGACGACGCCTTCGACATTGCAGATCTCAAGGACGATCCGCGCTGGTCGAGCTACTATGTCGAGGACGCGGACTACGTGAGGATCAACAATGCGAGCATTGGCTATACCCTGCCGGCACGCCTGTACGGCAGGGTTCCGGTCAACCGGATGCGCCTGTACATTTCCGGCAATAACCTGCTTACGATCACCGGCTATAGCGGGCTCAACCCGCAAGTGCGATACGTGGACCGTAACCAGGGGCAGTCGGAGCAGGGATCTAGCGGTGGGCCGCTGGCTCCCGGCATCGAGCGCCGCATTGAGTACTTTACCACGCGCTCCATCAGCGTGGGTGTCAACCTCAGCTTCTAACCTGTCGACTAACTAACCCGGAGGCAAAACCGTGAAAACCCTAGCATCATTCCTGCGGTGGTCCCTGGCAGGTGCCCTGTGCGTTTTGCTCGTGGCATCCTGCACCGACTTGTCGGAATCCGTGGACAGTGAGGTCACTGCCGAAAACTTTTTCCAGACCGACCAGCAGTTCGTGTCGGCCATGGGGGACGCGTACAGTGCCCTCAGGTCTGTGGGCGGCGGAGGGTCGCCCGCGCAGTTCAACGAGGCCACGACTGATGAAATCATCGTCCCCGCCCGAGGGCAGGACTGGTCGGAAGGCGGCTTCTGGTTCCGCGTTAACAGCCAGACGTGGACGGTGGACGAAGGCACCTTCAACGGATTCTGGCAAACCTACTTTTCCGGTGTCAACAACGCGAACCGACTGATCTTCCAGTTCGAATCCGCGGTTGAATCGGGAGCGGCTGACCCTGATGCCGCCGCGACGTTTATCTCGGAGCTTACGGCGATGCGGGCGTTCTACTACTTCTGGCTGCTGGATGCCTTCGGAAACGTCCCCATCGTAACGAGTTTCGTAGATGCCGAGGAGGCGCCGAGACAGCCTTCGTCCGACTTTGCGGAAGGACGCAGAATGGTATTCGAGTTCGTGGAGCGGGAGCTGGTGGACAACCTCGGCAATCTGAGCGCGGACCCGCGGGGCACCTACGCGCGCATGAACCAGTTCGTAGCGCGCATGACGCTCGCCAAGTTGTACATGAACGCGGAGGTCTACACTGGTTCGGCCAGATGGAATGATGCGCTTACCCAGTTGGACGCCATTATCAACTCGGGCAATTACAGCCTGGCGGCCAACTACCACGACAACTTTGCCGTCCAGAATGACGGCTCCCCGGAGAATATTTTCGTGGTGCCTTTTGACAAGGTATTTCTGACCGGGTTCAACCTCCACCAGATGACCTTCCATTACGGCAGCCAGAACACGTACAATTTCCAGTTCCAGCCCTGGAATGGATGGTCTGCCACCCAAAAGGTATACGAGTCAGTCATTGATCCTAACCAGAACCCAGGTCCTCAGGGCGAGGTCTGGGGCTCGAACCCCACGGCTGATGATGCAGGACTGGAGCGCGTGCAGGGAACCCTGGACGATCGTCTGGGCAACTTTGTCGTTGGGCCGCAATACACGGCAGCGGGAGACCGCGTAATGGATACGGGTGTCTACTCGGACTTTGACATGAACGGTCCTCCGCTTACGTTTACCCCTGCCATGAACGATCTGCAGGCCGTGGCCTGCCGCCAGTGCGGCGCGCGCATCGGCAAGTATCAGATCGAGAACGGCATCGGATCAAGCATGAGCAATGACTTCGTGATCTTCCGGTTTGCGGACGTACTTCTCATGAAGGCGGAAGCGCTGTGGCGTCAGAATGCGGGAAGCGGCGAGGCTCTGGCCCTGTTGAACCAGGTAAGAATGCGCGCCGGCGTGGATCCGTTCACCGAGCTGGATGCGGACAAGATTCTGGCAGAGCGTGGCCGGGAATTCTTCTGGGAGCAACTGCGCAGACAGGATCTGATCCGGTTCGCAGGAGTGGAAGGCGGCGCGACACGCTACAACGACCCGTGGCAGTTCAAGCCCGTGTCACAGGCCTACCGCAATGTGGGTCCAATTCCGCGGAACCAGCTGGAGACCAACCCCAACCTGGTCCAAAATCCCGGTTACTAGCCTCTACGCTCTTGGAGCGCGAGGAATAAGCAGAGCCCCGCAGGCCGAACCGCCTGCGGGGCTCGCTGCATTTATGCAGGCTGCATACCGTGGACCGGATGGCTGGCAGGCGGCTTGGGACTGGCGCCGGAGCGAGAGTGGAAGCTATCGCTGACCTTGCCGGGTTCAATGCTGCGATGCACGCGTCTCAGTCGGCCCCGGCCTGGCCCATGGAAAGCAGGTTTGCGAAGATCCGGTAAGGGCCAGGGACTGCATACGGCGTCTGCCGATGAATGGCGAGAGCGAAGTACGTATAATGCCCCGCGCCATGCCTCGCAATTAGCCAGGCGCCACGTTGGGGCTCCTGCCCCGTGTCATTGGTCTCAATGAGCGGGGTATACGCCGCATCCCATTCGGTAAAGAACTTGGAGCCCCGCTGCTCGACCCAGCCGTCAAAATCGTCCGGGCTGATCGTGTTGGGCCAGTGGAGTACGGCATGGTCCGGCGCCAGGACGGATACCGGTGCGTCCTCTTCCGAGACCTCTTCGGCGCTGCGAGGCAGCTGCGCGGGAAACGGAGCCATGAGCTCGGGAACGAATTCCTGGGTCTGGTAAAGGACAATGAGGTTGCCTCCGGCCTCGGCAAAATCCAGCAGGCGCATATTGTAGGTTAACAGATCCTGGCGGACGGCGTATGCACGCGTGCCAATGACAATGACGTCGTAGGCTGCCAGGTCTCCCGAGGCGAGGTCTTCGGAAGTCAGCAATTGCACCTCCGCTCCCAGCTGCTCTATGCCGGCCGGCACTTCATCTCCAACTCCCATAACGTAGCCGACGCTAAGCCCCGGCGCCATCCGCACGTCGAGGCCATGTACGCTTACCTGCGCTGGCTCGTACAAGTAGCGGACCTCCAGGTCCCGATGACGGATGATGTCGTAGCCCTCGCGGTAGCTGCGCCCGTCGGCAGTCGCGACGGCTTCCACCATGTATTCCGGACCATCCAGTCTCGGGAATGTAACTTCGAATTCGTATTCCGCTCGCTGCCCGGCTTGGCTGAAGGCAAATCCATGGCTCGGAGGCTCCGCCGTCCATCCTTCGGGCAACTCGAGTTCCAGCTCACCAGCGATGTTGCCGGGATCATTGTTCAAGAGTTCCACGCTTACCGAGAATGTGCCTCCCTGCTGCTCTGACGGAATGACCCGGCGGGCGGGATCGACGTTCACTGCAAGAGCCGGGGCTACCTTGAGGTCACGCAGCACGTAGCCATAGGGCAAATCAGGTTCCATGGTCTGAACACTGCGGCGGACGGTAACGGATTCGCCCATCACCGAGAGCGTTGCTGCGGCCTCAAGACTCGGTGGGCTTGCAGGGAGGTGAATGGAGCTTGAGTCCCGCACCTCGTAGTGGTTGTTGCGCACGGACCTGCGGAAGAAATACCGGCGGGAAAAGGCAGCATTATCCGGCACCCGAACTGAAAAGTCCGCCGCGTGGACTTCACCGGAAGAGCGAAAAGTCGATTCGATGCTCCAGGGCAAATCGGCAGGGCCGGATTCCAGCGAAAGGCTTACTTCCTCCAGCGGTACCGCGGAGGAATTCTGAAGGCGCGCTTCCACCCGGAAAGCCTGCCCGGGAACAACGGGGCCCATGACGGGGGCGGGGGCCCACGGACTCGTGCCCGTTCGATCATCCGCAGTCATGGCCAGAGCAGTGAATTGCAGGCCGAGTGCGCTGCCGACCGCGTGCATGAACTGTTGCTCCTTGATGCGAAGCATGAATGCCGCCTCAGTGTCCGCTGGCGTTATTGCCAGTACGGCGCGCGTCTTGCCTAGGCCTGCCACCAGATCAGGGACGATTCCCGCAAGATCAGTGACATCGAGATCTTGCATGGCACTTTCCACATGCCCTTCGACTTCCGAAAGAAGCGGAATGGCTCCCTCGGGCGCTTCCTCGCCGACGAGGGCGAACACCCCTGAAAGCGATGTGTCCAATCCGTCGAAGAATCCTGCTTCCGTGCCCGACTCGTCGTCCAGTCGTTCATAGTAATACGGCACCGGTCCCATGCGCTGCCGGGTTCTGCCACTGGTTTGCGACCGCTGCAGGCTCAGGCCATAGGTCCCGAAATTCTGGTACGACGATCCCAGCCACGGGCTGTACTGTCCAACGTCCAGTCGTATGTTCCACGGCTCAGCCTCCCGCACCCCGCCGCGATAGAGCTTGAGCGGCTGCCATGGCCGCAGGCCTTCTTCCGTGATCTGCTCCCGAAACATGTCCGGATCACCTGCGGCGCGAAAGGCCTCGGGCGTCATGCCGCCCACGGCCTGGTGGTTACCATGGCCGTCCCGCTCCGAGGCGTGGAAGCGCGAAACGACGACGAGCGGACGGTTGATGCGCAGGACGCGCACCAATTCCCCAAGGACAGTTTCCTCGTCCCAACTCCGGATCGTCTCCTCAAGGGTCTTCGAATACCCGTAGTCCAGTGCATTTGAAAAATACAGGTCATCCAGGCCGTAGTACCGCCCAGCAAGCCGGAGCTCTTCCGTTCTGATGAGCCCGAGTGCATCGAAGAGTTCCGGCCCAATGGCATTGGCGCCCGCTTCGCCCCTGTTTACGGACCACAGGGCGGTTCTGGCGCCCAGGCCTCGGCTTGCCAGGGTCAGCATGCCTGCGTGTTCATCATCCGGGTGCGCCACGGTGTGCAGGAGGCTCGCCGTTGTGCTCAGCTTTTGAAGCTGTTGCCAGATGCCCGCGTAACCGCGGTCGGCCGTCAGTCCCGGACTGGCATCCCGGTCAGTAGTGACCACCAGTACGCGGTCGAGCTCTTGCGCTGCGACATCGCTGTGGATAAGCAGCAAGAGACCGAGCGCAAACACGATCGGAGAAAAGGAAGGAAGATTGTTGCGTGACATGAAGCTGTTTGATGTGGGTTATTGCGCACAGGCAGTCGCGGCACCCGAGCTTGGGTGCCGCGGCTTGTTGAATGATCATGCAATCTGTTGCTGCTATCTGGATGCAGGCCGCATCAGGCAGCGGCTGCACCTTGCGTGGGAGAGTCTGGCATTAGCGATACCCGGATGGTGGCAAGAGCCGCAACACAGCCAAACACCAGCATGACGATCCCCGCCCACGGATGGCCCGTAAGCAGGTAGCCGACCCCGAGCAGGCTCGACCAGATGAAGCACATGCCAAGCCCCCAGCCCATCCAGCGACGGGAGGCCGGAACGTCGGCCTGGATCTCCGGGCATTTCTTGGCAACGGCCCCCCACCAGCCGCCCGGGCGCACGCGGCGATAGAAGCTAACCAGCTTCTCCTCCGGATCCGGGTCCGTTAGCAGCGCCACGCTGACCCAGATCACGGTGGCCAGGATAAGTATGAAGACGGACCTGACCATGTCGTAGTCGCTGCCGTAGAACGTGTCCACGGCCGCCAGTGCGCCCCCGGTAAGCCAGCCAAGCCTCTCAAGGATTTCCGCCCAAAGAAACCCGTTTGCAAGCACGAAGGAAGCAGTAATCGCACTGACTTCCGCCCATGCGTTGACGCGCCACCAGTACCACCGGAGCAGCCATACGACCGCGATGCCGGCTGTAATCTCTATGACATAGATCCATCCACGTTCGATTGAATCCATCTGCCAGGCCGTGATGGCGGCCAGTGAAACGAGGATCATGACGGCTACTCGCGAGGCGACGACATAGTGCTGCTCGCTCCTCTCTCGGCGCATGAATCGTCTATACACGTCGTTGACCAGGTAGGACGCGCCCCAGCAGAGATGCGTGTCCATGGTGCTCATGAATGCCGCAAGAAATGAGGCCACCATCATGCCGCGCAGCCCGGCGGGCATGAGCTCAGCAATCATCATGGGGTAGGCCAATTCCGGATCTGCTGCCAGTTCGGGCGCTGCCGTGGCCAGCGGAAAGACGAGCAGAGAGCCCAGGCCCACGATTATCCATGGCCAGGTCATCATGACCGTACCCGCGAAATTGA
Source organism: Rhodothermales bacterium (assembly GCA_965207385.1). Classification (GTDB taxonomy): domain Bacteria; phylum Bacteroidota; class Rhodothermia; order Rhodothermales; family Bin80; genus CAZXEU01. Next base: position 208,075 of record CBDBLZ010000020.1, on the reverse strand, counting down.
ACCAGAGGGCAGCCAGCAGCGACTGCTTTTCGTCACGGGTGGCAAAGAGGCGCTGGGCTATGTAGCCGTCACCCTGGCCGCTTCGGGTCCACAGCACAAATATGAGCAGGAAGAACGATACGGCCTCCAGCGAACTGATGTGGGCCGGATTGGGGATGATGTCGAGCGTGCCCGGATGGTCGCTTATGGCGGCAATCTGGCTGGCCATTTCGGCGGGGCCGCCGAACTTGTACAGCACAATGCCCGCAAGCACAACACTGCCCAGGATCCCCGTAGTAAACTGCAGGAAATCCGTTACCACAACGCCCCAAAGTCCTGATGCCACCGTGTAGACTACAGCCAGCGCAATACAGACCGTGAGCGTGAATGCGGCATCCCATCCGAGAAGTACCTTGCTGAACTTGACCATGGCCAGCATGACCCAGCCCATGACCACGCAGTTCTTGAGGACGCCCTGATAGATGGCAGAAAATCCCCGCAATATGGCGGCGGGCCTGCCTGAATAGCGCAATTCAATGAACTCGGCATCCGTGATTATGCGGGCGCGGCGCCACATACGCGCGTAAAAGAACACGAGCATCATGATGCCGGCGGCCTCGTACCACCACAGCCAATTGCCGAAGATGCCTTGTTGTCTTACAAGCGAAGCGGCAACGAGCGGGGCATCCGTAGCGAACCAGGTGGCGGCAATCGAGGTACCGGCAAGCCACCAGGGCAGGGTACGGCCAGCGATAAAGAAGCTCTCCACGCTGGCTCCGGCCCGTCGCGTAAACCAGAGGCCGAGCGCTGTTGTAACGCCTCCGTAGATGGCGATAACGACCCAGTCCAGCGTAACGAGTTGCATGCGTATCCTCCGTTCCGGTATCCAAGTTGATTTACCGCAGCGAGAATTGCAACCTTCAGTCAGACATCCGACTCGCCGTACGACAGGAGCGTCCTGCCCCAGGGCCGGGACTTTAGCCGGGCCCCTCTGCATTTTCTTGCAGTGAGCAAAGGGCCGGCAGAAACCCTCGATCTTCCGCGCAGTAGGTTTGAGTGTGGCACAAGCGACATAAGGTGGCGTCGTGGCAATGGGTTTGCGTCTTTCAGCTGTGGTGGCGCTTGTTTCTCTTGCAATGGGGTGCGGGATGTCCGGCCAGGCCGTATCTGGCGGCGATAGCGAGGAGGAAGTAGCCGTAGGCTACGGCACGCAGGAGCGAAGCGAGGTGACCGGCGCGGTATCCCACGTCGACGCAGACAAGGAAAGGCGCTCGATCCAGCACGTTGAAGAGCTGCTGGAGCGGGTCCCCGGCGTGTACGTCGAGCAAACGCCCGGAGGTGGATTCAACGTCCTGATTCGTGGTGCCAGGTCGATTCACGGCACAAACGCGCCGCTCTATATCGTAGATGGCGTGCCGGTATCAGTAGACCCAGGCCAAGGGCTCTACTGGCTGGATCCGGCAGACGTCAAGTCCATTGATGTGCTGAAGGATGCCAGCGCCTCTGCCATCTATGGATCGCGAGGTGCAAACGGCGTCATTATCATCAGGACGCGGCGCCGGTAGCTGGAGTTGGCTTCGCTTGGTGCTCCCCAGCTAAAGGCGCCTCTCCCGCAGTGCTGGATTTCGGCCACGAGTCTGCACGCGTAGAGCTCACGCAGCCCCTGGAGGTGGACTGTCGCCGTCAGTAGCGCAGCAACCATCCGTTCCGCTTGTCTGCGGGGATATGGACGTATTGCTCCTGATGCCTCTCTTGGCCCATTCCGCCAAACTCGCCGCTTGTTGCAACCAATCGGTCTTTGGCCTCGCCATTCCGTTTGGCGCGCACGGCATGCAACCCTGGAGACCCGTCTTCCGCCCGCGGCTGCGCTACGCCATGGGAAGGTTGCCGTTGTAGGCATCCTTGTATAGCTGCAGCAGCGCGTCTTGCGGCGCTGGCACGGGGTTTTCCGGGGTGCAGGGGTCGGCGGCAGCCATCCTTGCCAATTCCCCAAAGTCGGTTCGTGGAACGCCCAGCTCGCGAAGCGTATGCGGGATTCCGCAGTTACTGCGAAGCTCAAGTACCCAATGCATCACAGCTTGGAACCCGGAGGGCTCAAGGCCGAGTAGCCGGGAAAGCCGGTGCATTTTGTCCTCAATGGCCGGGCGATTGAAGGCCATTACATAGGGCATGAATACGGCGTTTGTCAGGCCGTGATGTGTGTCGTAAATGGCGCCGACGGGATGGCTCAGCGCGTGAATGGCGCCAAGGCCCTTCTGGAACGCCGTGGCGCCCATTATTGCGGCCGCCATCATGTAGGTACGAGCCTCCATGTCCTGGCCCTGGCGCACAGCTATGGGCAGCCAATTGCGAATCAGGCGAATTCCTTCCATGGCGATACCATCGGCCATGGGATGGCAGAACCGAGCGCAGAGAGCCTCGAAGCTGTGTGCGAGTGCATCCATGCCGGTCGCGGCCGTGAGGTGTGCCGGCAGCCCAAATGTAAGCGCCGGATCTGCGACGACGGCTGCGGGCATCATTGCGGGGTGAAGAATTATGGTCTTGACGCGGGATGCAGACCGGGTAACGACCGCGGCGCGCCCGACCTCCGAGCCCGTGCCGGACGTTGTGGGGACCGCGACAATCGGTGCCACGCGATCTGGCGCGACCTGCTGCCATTTTCCCTCGAGGTCCCAGATGTCGGCCCTCTGCCCGGCCAGGAGCGCGATGACCTTGCCGGTATCCATGGCGCTGCCTCCGCCGAAGGCAATCACGCCGTCATGGCCGCCGGAGCGAAACGCTTGCAGCCCGTCCCGCACGTTCTGGCCCACAGGGTTGGGGCGGACATCGCTGAACAGGCCCGTCAGCAGCCCGTTCTCTTCGTTGCTGCGAATCGCTTTCTGGACCGTCGGCATCGCCGCCAGTGTTCTGTCCGTTACCAGAAGAGGCCGCCTCAATCCAATGGAGCGGCACACGGCTGTAAGTTCGGTTATGCGGCCGGGGCCGAAGTAGATCCTGGTCGGGAATTGCCAGTCCCCGCGCAAGCGGTGCAGGTCCAGATTCACAGCGATTTGTAGTTCGGTTGGTACTCGGCTGAAGCACGCTCTGGCTTACAATCCGCTTCGGGAGGCGTGCTAATCGAATTGCTGCGATTGCCCGACGAGAGGCCTGGATGCGTGGCGGGTTCGGGATGTATTTCGAGAGTGGGCACGGTCTTCATGCATGTTGCGGATGTAGCACAGCCTCGCTCGCGAATATGGGTTCAGAGTGCTGGTACAAAGCCGGCGCGCCGGCGCGTAACATCCCTGAAAGCGCCAGCCGGAGACTCAGTTGCTGTACGCAGTTTGGACGCAGGACAGGGCACCGGTATGCACGGACTGGATTGTGAGCGCGGCCAATCGTGGAGGGTTTTCCATCCGCCAGCCGCTCCAAAGTTCGCAACTGGCCCCGCCCGCTTGTTGCAAGAAAGAGTGGCTTGCTGCGCCGAATCATGTGTCAAGGCGCGTCCTGGTCGACCAGCTTTGCGTGGAATGACTTCGGACGAGTCAATTGCTCGAAGCCGATTCGTGAAAGTGTGCATCCCTTGCCAGAGTCCTTGACGCCGGTCCATGCCAGTGCCGGATCAAGATAATCGCAGCGGTTCATGAACCAAGTACCGCAGTGCACGCGGCTCCCGATCTCGATCGCGGCGCCTTCGCTGGTCGTCCACACAGATGCCGTGAGGCCGAAAGGGCTGTCATTCATCAGACGGACGGCCTCTCCATCGTCGTCAACCTTCATGATGCCGACCGCAGGTCCAAATGTCTCCTCCATCATCAGGCGCATGGAGTGGTCCACGGAGGTTAGTACCTGCGGAGCCAAGTACGCTGCGCCGGCATCTTCAGCTGCGGCATATTCGCCGGGATCAATCCACATGCGCGCTCCGGCGCCGACGGCCTCCTGTACTTGGTCCCGGACGAACCTGGCCGCTGCCGGACGGACAACTGGACCAAGTGTGGTGCTGGCTTCCAGCGGATCGCCCAGTCGCAGCGACCGAACGCAATTCACGAAGGCCTCCAAAAACTCATCGAATATCTGGCGTTGCACGTAGATTCGTTCTACGGCACAACAGCTTTGGCCGGCATTGTAGAAGGCCCCGTCTGCCAGATGCCTTGCGGTGAACTCGAGCGGTGCGTCCTTCCGTACGAAGGCCGGGTCCTTGCCACCCAACTCAAGGCCTGTGCTGATGAACCTTGTCGACGCGGCACGCTTTATCGTCTTTCCCCCATTGACCGAGCCCGTGAACATGACGTGGTCTATTCCTGGCGTCTGGATGAGGCGAGTCGTGGCTTCACGGCTCAGGTACAGGTATTGAAAAACGCCCCTGGGGAGTCCGGCGGATGCGAAAGCTTCGGCAAAACGCTCGGCTGAAAGCGGCGTTTGGGACGACGGCTTCAGGAGTACCGCATTGCCGGACAGGATGGCTGCGACAATAGCGTTAATGGCAGTCAGGTACGGGTAATTCCAGGGTGCTATCACGAGAATCGTACCAAGCGGCGCTCGTTGAATAAACCTCCTATACCCGGGACGCGGAGCCGGCGTAATGTCTGCCAGCGCTTCCTCGGCAATGGCAATCATGTATCGGGCCCTCTCGGCAACTCCGCGAACTTCACCGGGTGCCTGGGCGATAGGTCTCCCCATTTGCCAACTCAGCTGCTCCGCGATGGCCCCTTCGCCGGACACAAAGGCCTCCACAAACCGCTCGCACACTTCCTTGCGTTCATTCAACGCTGTCCGGCTCCATAGTATCTGCGCACGCCGCGCCGCTGAAACGGCAGCCCCGATTTCTGCATCTGCGGCATAGGACCGTTCAGCATAAAGGGTGCCGTCAACGGGTGAAACGCACCGCAATGTCCGATTCGTGCTCATACGGTTAGGCGGAGGCGGATGGCGCATCCCTTGGCCACGACAAGTGCCTTCTAGGCATGAGAGGGCAATTGAATGAAAGGCCGGCGTCCGCCGTCGGGTAATATCATGCCCTTTCGAAATACCGGATCTTTTCCCAGTCTGTTACGCGGCGCTCATACTCGGCCAACTCCCAGCGGCCGGCGTGCACGTAGTGGTCAACAACGTTGCCGCCGAAAGCCTCACGCAGCATTTCGGAGCGGTCCAGGGCTTCCAGGGCGTCCGGCAGGTTGGAAGGAACGCTGGACACATTCGTTGCTGCGTAGGCGTTGCCCTCCAGAGCAGCTTCCAGTTCCAAACCTGCCTCCAGTCCGTTGATACCTGCAGCCAGAAGGGCCGCGAAGGCCAGGTAGGGATTGATGTCAGCGCCCGGAATTCGGCATTCTGTGCGCAAGGAAGGGCCTGTTCCCAGGACCCGGAAGCCCGCAGTCCGATTGTCGTGACTCCAAACGGCCTTGGTCGGGGCAAACGTTCCTGGCTGGAATCGCTTGTAGGAATTGATGTACGGGGCCAGGAAACAGGTTGTCTCCCTGGCCGCCGCCAGCTGCCCGGCCAGAAAAGCTCGGAAGACTTCAGACATTTGGCTGTCCGCCGATTCATCGTGGAATACCGGGTGGCCCGTTTGCAGGTCCCACAATGAAACATGCACATGGCAACTGCTGCCAGCAAGGTCCTCGCGCCACTTCGCCATGAATGTGGTGGCCTTTCCTTGAAGGTGAGCTATTTCCTTTACTCCGTTTTTGTAGATGACGTGGCGATCGGCCATCTCCAGAGCTTCGGCATAGCGCAGGTTGATTTCGCACTGGCCGGGACCCCATTCACCTTTGGAGAACTCCACAGGCACACCGGCCTCTTCCATTCCATTGCGGATCGCTCGTATTAGCGGCTCGATCTTGGTAGTCTGGAAGAGGTGGTAGTCTTCGATGTACCAGCCCGTCGTTCGCAGATCCCGGTAACGCTTGTGGCGCGCCTCCTCAAAGGAGTCTTCAAAGGCATAGAATTCCAGTTCGGATCCGATTCGTGCCTCAAAGCCCAGCTCGCGAAGCCGGTCGAGCTGGCGTTTCAACATGCTTCGCGGAGAAACCGGAATCTCCTCACCATGGTGATCGACTGCATCTCCAAGCACAAGAGCCGTTCCGGGTAGCCATGGAATATTGCGGAGGGTATTGAGATCGGGACGCACGGCAAAGTCGCCGTATCCGCGGTCCCAGGAGGCGAACTCGAATCCGGGAATCGGCTCCATCTCCATGTCGACTGTGAGCAGGTAGTCGCAGACATGCATCTGCTCCACGACACTGTCCAGAAAAAAGCGGCCGGTTACCCGTTTGCCGACAAGTCGTCCTTGCATGTCCACCATCGCGACGAGGACAGTGTCCGTTTCCCCGGTCTCTATTCTACGGCCCAGTTGGTCCAGGTCAAGCCTTCCGGACATAGGATCTGGCATTGGTAAGGTTGAAAGGGTCGGAGCGGAACGCCGAATGGCGTCCGAGCAACTGCGCGCGGTTCATTCTACACCCGCGCCGGTTGATCACTAATCTATAGTTAGCCACTGCTGTCACGCTCAAAGATCTTGCCGCGCCTTTTCCGCAAAGGCTTCTTCCGGTGCCTTGACCAGCCGCTTGTGCGCATATCCGAAGAAATAGAGCAGCCCGAGAACATACCAGATCGCAGCACCAAGGACTCCCATGTTGTAATCCGGATTGAGGAACAGGAACAGCAAGGCAATTGAGCAGATGACGATGGCCGCTATGGCCCCTGGCACGCCCAGCGGGCTGACGTACGGACGCTCGATGTGCGGCAGCCTGGTTCGCAGAATGACAAACGCCAAAAGCTGCATGAGGTATGAAATCAGCGCCCCGAAAACGGCCATGTTCAGAAGAACCGCTCCGACGGGGCTTTCCTGCGGAAGAAAGTGGATGAGCAAAGCGACGGCGAAGCCGATCGCCGCACCCGATATCAAGGCCAGGTGGGGCGTTTTCCGCTTGTCATGGGTCACGGACAGGATCCTGGGAAAGTACCCAGCGCGAGAGAGGGAGTAGATGTTGCGTCCGTACGCAAAAATAATCGTATGAAAGCTGGCTACGAGACCGGCCACTGCGATAAGGGCCAGGAGCCTAGTACCGATTCCGGTCCCGAAAATGGTCTGGAAGCCGAGGAATAGCGGTTCGTCCGAGGTTCCCACGGCTTGTGCTCCGGGCTCTATTCCCGCATTGAGGAAGAGCGTAAGGAATGCCGTTACGATCAGTGTCATCAGGCCAAGAAGCAGCCCTTTTGGCATATCCCGCTGCGGATCATGGGCTTCTTCGGCGGCCAGTGGCAACTCCTCGATCGCCAGGTAAAACCAGATGGCGAACGGCAGAGCGGCACCTATGCCCATCCAGCCCTTGGGCAAAAATCGGCTTTGGCCGGCTTCCGGGAGAATATCCAGCGCCTGTTCGATGGAGAATCTCGGCAGTGCTCCGATGTAGAAGACCAGCAGAATGGCAAGCGCCAACAGCGTTATGCACACGGTGAATCGGAATGAGACCTCCACGCCCAGGATATTCAGTCCGACAAACAGCACGTACATGCCAATCCACCAGAGTGGCGCATATGCATCGGGGGTGCCGAATACTGCGCCCAGGTAGCCACCGATTCCCACGACGATGACCGCCGGTGTCAGAACGTACTCCATGGTCTCGCCGAGGCCCGTCACAAAGCCTCCCCATGGTCCCATGGCCGACCTGCCGAATGAGTAAGCTCCTCCAGTATGGGGCAGGGCCGGAGACATTTCCGCTATGCAGTAGCAGAGCCCTGCGTACATGACCGTAATGATGATCGTGGCGATCAGAAGGCCGCCGAATCCTCCGGCGTCCAGCCCGAAATTCCATCCGAAAAAGCACCCGGAAATAACGGCACCGACACCGAGGGCCCACAGTGACCACACTCGCGCGTATCGTCTGAGGCCGCGTCTGGCGAAATACTGATCGCCGACGTTCTCATACGCGACCTGTCCCAGCCGGAGAGTTCTTTTCGCTGCGGCGGGGCTTGCCTGCTTCGATTTGTTTGGGTGCGATTCCATTTGCAAAAGGCCCGGGCTCCGAAATTCCAACCCAAAGTACGTCAATTGCAACGCATTGTACGAATCCGGCTGGCGCGATCTGGAATGGGTCGCATTCTCCAGATTCATGCGAAGAATTGGCTCACTCGATACTGCAGGGTCTGCAGCGTGCAACCCGAGATCTGCATCCGCGCAAATTCAAGTGTCGATGGGGTGCCGCGCAGCAGTGAGCACATGCCAGCGATGGGGCTGGTCCTGATCACGCGTGTCTCTGGCAGAGACGGCAGCGGCCATGGAATCCCCTTTTGGGTCCCGACGGTGTACTTGACCTGATCCTTGCAGGGCTCAGTGCCTTGGCCGATTGCTCGTCCCGAGGCAGGACCGGCGGCTGCGATTCAGTGAGCAGGCGCTGCAGTCGGAATTGGAGCGGCAGGTTGACGGCATGCTCCTGCGTCCCGCGTGCACCTGCCGATCAGCCGCACGAGGCGGGTAGGCTGGCGGAAGTCGGCGCATTACTTCTCGGGCCTGGGATTGTGCCCTGACGGCAGGCTGCAGAGGGTAGCACAGCCCGTAGCGCAGCCCAGAGGCCCGACATGGGGCTCTCTGGCGAACCAGACGCATTATTTCGGGCACGCAGTGCAAGCGAGCCACCCGTGATATGCAATCAGGCTGTTCGCTCCACGAATCGCTTGCCTGAAGCCAGGTACTCAGAGCGATCCCATGCCGGTAGCGTCGATGCCATCCTGACAAACAATGTTCAATTGAATGCCTTCATCTGATCAATGTCATACGGCTCGACCTGACGAGCTTGTGAGGCCCTGACCGTATCAGCAGCCTGTACAGGTAAACACCGGATGGCAAGCCCGTTCCGGAGACCTCAATGCGACGCTGCCAACCTCTCTCTACGCGGACCGTCGGCAAGGAAGCAACGCGATGCCCGAGGAGATTGAAGACTTCCACCGTTACCTGGGCATTTTGCGGGAGGTCAAATTCGATGCGCGTGGACTCGCTGAATGGGTTGGGATAATTGCCCTGCAAGACAAACTGTGTCGGCAGTGCCGGGATTTCGGCGTCCGGGGCTGCGACAACCTCGATAGTGAATTTTGTCGCGATGTTGTAGCCGGCGGCATCCGTGGCTGAGTATGTGTAGGATGTCCTGCTACGGGCAACAGTTGGTGTGCCAGATACCTTTCGATCCTCCGCCCCAAAAAAGAGTCCGTGCGGCAACTCCGGGTGCAGCGTGTATGTGACGGGCGCTTTGCCGTTTGTGACTTCGGGCAATGTCAGGGCTGGAATGGGCCGGTCCTCGGAATAGACCTGGTTTTCAACCGGAGCGTGCCAAAGCAGTGCATTGGTGCCGATTGCTGTGATATTCATCGTTGAAGGATCAATTCTGATGCCTTGCAGAGCTGTTGAAGCGGTCAGCGTAGCCATCTGATACTCTTTCGGCTCAGAGCCCGTCTTGGCCCGCAATGCAAAGGAGGACAAGCCCCTGAGATCTCCTGCCGGTATTTCAAGCACTGTTGGAGCTGAAGAAACGGAATCGTAGGAATATGGCAGGGAAGCAGTTGCCAGATGGAGAGGTACTTGCGTACGGCGCGTGGCGGGCTCGCTTAGCACGCCCGTTAGGGTAACGACATATGCCCCGTCTCCTTCGTCGATTTGATTCCGCTCGAGCACCAACGTGATCGAACTCTGGCAATTCGGGCCTAGATGCGCGAAGACATTGTTCAGCCAACCCTGAAATGCAGCATCAGAAGGCGCACAGAGGCCATCGTTCTCTTGAAAGAACAGGTACCCTAGTCGTCCGAGTTGTGTCAACGTGCGGGGCAGCTCGCCGCCAAACCCGTTTCTCGAGACATCAAGCCACTCAAGCTGAGAAATACGGCCGAGCTCTGGTGGAATATCTCCGCTCAAGCTATTGTGGCTAAGCCTTAGCCACAATAGCTCGGATAGCTCGCCAAGCTCCGGCGGGATCTGGCCACTGAGGGCGTTATTGTCCAGGTTCAGGCGTTTAAGCTGAGAAAGGCTTCCCAATTCTGCCGGCAACTCTCCGCTCAGTGCATTGTGTTCTAGAGTCAGCCACGTTAGCTCCGAGAGGTCGGCCAGGGCCAGTGGAATATTGCCGGTCAGAGCATTGTGATCGAGATGCAAGCGCAAGAGCTTCGGAAGGCTTCCCAGTTCCGCAGGGATTTCCCCGCTCAGAGCATTCCTGTCAAGTTGCAGATGTTCAAGTTGAGCGAGATGGCCCAATTCCGGCGGTATGCTGCCCTGAAGGGCATTCCGGTTAAGGTGCAGCCGCGATAGCTGCGACAGGTTGCCAAGTTCCGGTGGCAGCGCTCCCTCCATTTCATTTGCCGGTAGAACGAGCGCGGTGACACGCCGGTCGGACACGGTTACACCATACCATTCATTCAGCTGGGTTTCGGTCAGAACGGGAGCGGTCGCTGACCAATTGTGGTTCCTTGTCCAGTCGGGTCCACCGGTTGCGTTGTAAACCTTGACCAAAGCCTGCAGGTCAACTGTTGATACGGCGCACTGGACCGAAGACAGGAAATCCACGTTGCGGACGCTGGCTAGCCATACTTGGAAGCTCTCTTCAAATGGCACACACAAGCTGTTGTGATTCGTAGCCAGTTGTTCCAGGCGGGTTAGTCTGGTCAGACCCATTGGCAAAGGGCCGGAGAGGTTGTTGTACCTTACCGACAGCCGTCTTAGCTGTGGAAGATTGCCGAGCTCGTGCGGGATCGGCCCCGTCAGATTATTGAATGACAGCATCAGCCATTCGAGCTGGCCGAGGTTTCCCAATTCCGGCGGAATGGTCCCGGTTAGCTGGTTAGTTCTGACATCCAGCCGCCGGAGCTTTGTTAGCCTTCCCAGTTCTGGAGGCAATGCGCCGGATAAGGCATTTACCGGCAGCCAAAGATCGTCGAGCAGGGCCAGATTTCCCAACTCCGGCGGGATTGAGCCTGTGAGGGCATTCTGTCCAAGTTGCAGCGCCAGGAGTCGGGTCAGTTTTCCCAGTTCCGGCGGAATGGAGCCCGTCAATGCATTCGTTCCAAGTTCCAATATCTCAAGCTGGGATAGATTGCCTAGCTCTGGAGGGATCTCGCCCTCCAGTTCATTCTGTCCAAGGTATAGGTCGATCAATTGGGAGAGGTTGCCCAGCTCGGCGGGAATTGCTCCCGAAAGGTCATTCTTGTCCAACTCCAGCGTTCTGAGCCTTGAGAGACTGGCGAGCGCTGGCGGAATCGATCCAGTCAACGCATTCTCACCCAAGCGCAAGTATTCAAGCTTGGAAAGATCGCCTAGTACCGGCGGAATCGACCCAGTCAACGCATTTCCGCCCAATAGCAGGTATATGAGCTCTGAAAGATTGCCTAGATCATGCGGTACATCTCCAACCAGGTTGTTGTGGTTAAGCGAGAGCAATTCCAGCCGCCGGAGATTGCCCAGCTCAGGCGGAATCTCGCCTGTCAAGGAATTGAATCTCAGTACGAGTTCTTTGAGTTCGGAAATTGCGCCCAGCTCCGGCGGTATACGGCCGGAGAGCGCATTAACCGAAAGATCAAGGCCGGTAACACGTCCATCAGCAATGGTGACGCCGAACCACGCGCCAAGCTCTTCCTCACTCGGGACGGAGGCAATGGAAGAAGACCAGTTGTCGTTTCGATTCCAGCCGGGTCCGTTCGTGGCGTCATATAAAGCGACCAATGCGCGCCAGTCAGTTTCTAGTGCAGACTGCGCCCCCGAGGCCTTTGGGCCGATAATCACCAGACAAATCGCGGTGCCGACGAAGAGTGCACGATTGTGAGGACGCATGGGACCAAAGCAAAGTGTGCTAAACACAATTTCTACGATATGTTACGATCCATACAGAAGCAATATTCGGCAACGCTGGACTTGGGCCAAGACCGGCTACACAAGATGTCGGTGAAGTGTGACTGACTCCAGGGCCCTAATGGTTCGATTCAGGAGGGGCTTTTGGACCGCATGTGCCAGGTCGCTTCGCCGCGGGCGCCAGCGCGAAGCCAGGCGGCATTTGCGTCTCAGGATCAGTGGGAATTTTCTGGTAGATCGCGGTCCCGCCGATGCATGTCTCGTCTGCCAGGAGATTGGCGTAGGCGCCGATTGCCCTGCCGAGAGCTCCGGTCACGGTCCGTGTTGAGCCTCGGAAATCACGTTGCGACACCGTTGGGGAACATCGAGCAAGAGAATGCTGCACTTCAAGACCTGGCAGCTCGCGCCTTGCCGCGGGACCTCAAATGCTCATTCTCCCCAATTGCAGAAGCGCGTACGGTCCCGCAACCTCAGCCGGTGCAGTTGCCTGCACGCTCAGCAAACATTGCTGCCGAGTGCACATCTATCGCGGCGCTGGCATCTGTCACTACGGCCGGATCGCGCGAAGCACTTGGGGCCGGTCGCTATTTCGTGCGATGACCACACCGACATTTCCTCCACCTAACCGCATGAACTCCATGCCTCTAGCCTCTCCGCGCAATCCGAAGCCGGACTCTTCCGGCGCCAGGAATCTGAAGAGACCGGTCCCGTCTCCGAGGAGCATACTACCATTGGAGGCATCATACCGTCCCTGCGCGGAGTTGGCCCCGTGGAAATTGCCGGCAGTAAGCAGGTCGAGATAGCCGTCTCCGTTCAAGTCACGAGACCGGATGGTCATCAGCGGAGACCATTGCGCTTCAGCGGGAAGAGCGTGCGCCCTGAACCCAGCCGGACCGCGATTCTCAAAGTAGAGTGAGGCGAAAATGTGGGCATGCCGCTTCTGGGCTCTCTCAAGGGAATCCTCGTCAAGCAGATCGTGCAGGAATGCAGCTGCGTAGCTCTCATGTGTTGGCACAGCCTGGGCCAGGGAGGGAATCTGCCTTAGCAGGTCCTGCCTGCGTGCCCACGTGTAAGAGGCCTCGTCAAGGCGGGCGACGACGACGGGATCAGAAGTGCCGTTTTGGTCGAAGTCGTGTACGAAGAGCTCCAGCGGCGCCTGCGCAGTGGCATTCAGGCCCAGGTTCCCTGCCACCAGGTCCACGTCGCCGTCGCCGTCAAAGTCGTCGGCAAGAACGCTGCGCCACCATCCGTCTGTGTCGGAGAGTCCTACGTCGGCACGCACAAGATGTCCGCCGGCGTTTTCCAGCACCGTAACGGGCATCCACTCGCCTACCACTATCAGGTCCGCAGCTTCGCCGCCGGTGACGTCTGCCCACACGACGCCCGTCACCATGCCGAGGTCCAGCAGCGCTGGTGCCACCTCGGCGGTCTTGGCCGTAAAGACACCTGTTCCGTCGTTCTCGAGAATGTGGCTGACGGGACTCTTGCCATAACTTCCCGGCACGGAGTAGCTACCAACAAATAGGTCTGTATCACCGTCGAAATCGAAATCCGAAGTGGCGACGCAGCAACCATCGGAGCGTGGCAGGCTTACATCTGAGCGCTCAAAGACTCCTGTTCCCGTGTTGAGATAAAGACGGTCTTCCAGCCACGGATCTCCGTCCTTCAACTGTCCTCCGCCGCTTACCACGTAGAGGTCCTGGTCACCGTCCATGTCCGCATCGAAAAACGTGGCGCCAACGTCTTCACTGCCTGCGTCACGGTCGAATTCCTGCTGGGATGCCCGTACAAACACGGCAGGCTGGCGCTGCACATACAGGCTTCCAGCCTGGCCATGCGCACCTCCCAGAAAAACGTCGTCCAGGCCGTTGCCATCGATATCGGCAACCGCAAGGGCCGGACCGCGCGTGGAGAGCCGGTGAGGCAGGAGAGGCTGGACATCGTAGTCGTGGAAGTCATTCTCCTGGTGGCGGAAGTCCATGCCCGTGACGCTCGCATCTTCGGTGAAGCTTGGTGCTGCGCCTGACGGTGCAGGCGGCAGCGCATCCGTCGCTTCCTCTTCTCGAAAAATGATCCGCTGGTCTGCCGAAACCGAGCGCAGTACTTGTGCCGCACCATTTGGCCACCGGACGATGACCGAGTCGAGTGTCGCTACTTCTCCCAGGCCAAAATGCAGTACGTGGGCCACCGACGACTGGAATCCCCTTGTCGGCATGTTCTCCTGCATCTGATGCAGGTCTGCCGTATACACATGCACCCTTGCTCCAACACCCGTAGTGTTCGGGGGCTTTCCAGCCAGAGTCACCTGGAGATAGAATCCCGGACCTCCATTGTTGCGATAGATCCAGGCCGGTTCGTTTATGTTGCTAACCACCAGGTCCAGATCGCCGTCGCCGTCCAGATCACCATAAGCTGCCCCATTGGAATAGCCTCTCCTGTCCAGACCCCACTGCTCAGTCAAGTCCGTGAACCTCAGATTGCCGCCATTGCGAAAAGCGAAGTTGGCGATGCGCAGGGAGGGCATCCTCTTGCTGACGGCCAGCTGGTCCTCAAAGCTGCCGGTATACAGGGTCCGCTGCACTTCCGGCTCCGAGGTATAGGCCAGGTAATCAAGATCATTTGGCCGTCCGGGAATGCCGTTGGTGATGTAGATATCCTTCCATCCGTCGTTGTCCAGGTCGGCGAATAGTCCGGCCCAGCTCCAGTCGGTTGCATGAATGCCGGCAAAGATGCCGATCTCGCTAAAGAGAGGGTAGCCCTCATGATCAAATCCACGGTGCAGCTGCAGCGTGTTTCGCGCGTGCTGGGGCGCGTATCCGAAGTCGTGCTTGATGCGCGCTACGTCTTCCGGATCGGGCCCGGCGGACCTCCGATACGTGGCCAGATCGGGTGGCAGCATGTCCAGCGCAAGGATGTCGGCCCGCCCGTCGTTGTTCATATCGGCGATGTCGACGCCCATCGTCGACTGGCTCGTGTGTCCGATAACACGCTGGAGCGCCTGCGCAAACGTGCCGTCACCGTTGTTGAAATACAGGTAGTCGTTCTCGTGAAAGTCGTTGCCTACGTAGATGTCCGGCCAGCCGTCCTCGTTCATGTCGCTTATGGCAAGACCCAGGCCGTAGCCGAGCTGGCTGCTGAAGATGCCGGCCTCCGATGTCACGTTGACGAAGCGGCCGCCATCGTTGCGGTAGAGCCTGTCGCCCGCATGCGGTGCGTCAATGGTGCGGCGCCATGATCGGACGAATGATTCTCGCGTGTGCACGGCGTGGTTGAGCAGGTACATATCCAAATCGCCGTCCAGATCAAAGTCAAAGAAGCCGGCCTGGGTGGATAAGCCCTCAAAATCCAGCCCGTAGGCAGCAGCCTCTTCGGTAAAGGTCAGATCCTTGTTGTTGATGTAGAGCAGGTTGTGCCCGCGCTTGGTGCGGTAGTGCACCTGGCACACATAGATATCCAGCCATCCGTCGCCGTTAACGTCGGCCATGGTGACGCCGGTAGACCAGTCGTCGGCCTCGTTCTTGATGCCGGCCGTTCCCGTGATGTCTTCAAAGCGCAGGTCGCCCTGGTTGAGGTAGAGTCGATCGGGGACCTGGTTGCCGGTGAAAAACAGCTCAGGTAGCCCATCCCGATTGAGGTCCCCGAGCGCTACGCCGGCCCCATCGTAGAAATAGAGATAGTCCAGGATATTGAATCCGGGCTCATCCGAAAGCGTGTTGGCGAATCGGACGCCCGTGTCACTCGGCGCAAGGAGCGTGAAGCGCGTTCCGGTCTCGCGCGGCGCCGGAGAGCAGGTGCATGCCACCAGGCAGGCCAGTGCAGCAGCAGACCGGACTGCCGGCTTAATTCGCATAGGAAAACACGCGAAGGGAATCGTTGTTAGTGCCCACGATTAGCAAACCCAGGTCTTCAACAGCAAGGATAGACCTGATCTGCCCCCGGATCCAGAAGCCTGTGCCGTCGAGGGACCGCAAACCGCTCGAATCGCGCGCAATCACGGCCCCGAAACTTGCGTCATAACGGCCTACCTCAGGCTTGGCCTCGTAGAGATTGCCGCCCATAAGAATCGTTTTGTTCGAATTCTCCCCAATGTCGATTAGCGCGGCGGCATACATGGGGGCCAGCTGCACTTCATCCGGCAGTGCCTCCAGGGTAAAAGTACCCTTGCCGTCGTTCCAGCCTATCGTGCTGCGCAGTTCCACTGCTTGGTGGTGCACGGCCGATTGCAGGTCCTCGGGCGGAAAAACATCGTAGACGGTCTGACCCGCATACGATGCGTACGTGGGAAACTTGCGGACGAGCGGGGGAATTTGCTGAATCAAATCGTGCCGCAGCGCCGCAGGGTAGAGGTTGCCGTCGACAAACCAGCCAAACAGCTGTTCGACGCTCCCGTTGCGATCAAAATCGCTGACCCACAAATGGAGCGGCTCCGATGAGGATGCCCGAAAGCGCGAATTCAGCCCGTGGTTGCCGGCAACAAGGTCAGGATCCCCGTCGCCGTCCGCGTCCGTCAATAGGACAGACTGCCACCACCCGGATGTTGCCGCCAGCCCTGCTTCCGCCGAAGCGTCGATCAGCCTTCCCCGTTCGTTTCTTAACAGCATAAGCGGCATCCATTCGCGAGCTAGAAGCAGGTCAGGGTCCGAGTCACCGTCCACGTCCTCGAAGGCTGCTCCCGTGATCATGCCGGCGCCCCGAAGCGCCGGCGCCAGTGCGTCGGTAGCCTCCCGAAATACGCCCTTGCCGTCATTTATCAGGAGGTGGCCATCTGCGGGGTAGCCATATGCGAAGGGGCGGAGGCGGGCGCCTACGAAGAGATCAAGATCTCCGTCGGCATCCACGTCGGCTGTGGCCACGGCACCTGTAGGCTCGAAGCCGGCAGACCCTGATGCAAACACCTGCTCACTGCGCGCCAGGCGGCCAAGCCCGTCGTTGATGTACAGTCTGTCCAGCAGCGCCGAGCTGCTGGCCGGCAGCTCGCTGCCTCCGCTTGCCACATACAGGTCCAGGTCGCCGTCCCCGTCGGCGTCGAAGAAGAGACAGTCCGTGTCCTCAGAGACCCGGTCTGAATCGAGTGCTGGTGATTCCCGGCGAGAAAATATTTCGTCCTTCCAGAAAAAGACTGCGCCCGGCTGATCCTTGGCCCCTCCCAGGTACAGATCCGGCCGCCCGTCCCCATCAAGGTCGCCGGAGCACACTGGCGGGCCTTCCGCGGACCGCATGTGGAAGAGCAGGGGCTGCTGGTCGAAGTCGCTGAACGGATTCTCGCTATGGCGCCAGTCGAGTCCGACCCTGGCCGGGGACACTTCCTCAAGCATGGTCGCAGCGCTGGACTGCTGCTGCGCGGGAGCTGCTGCAGGAGCCGCAGAAAGGCTTGCATAGTCGATGGTCAGCAGTCTTCTCGTTTCTACGTCCCTGAGAACGCCGCTGCGGCCATCCGGCCAGGTCACGGCGAGGGAATCCAGCCTGTCTTGTGGCACGCCTGCTCCCAGGCCCAGATGCAGGACTGGATCAACAGAGGATTGGAAGCCCCGCACGGGCTGCTGCTCGATGTACCAGCGTTGCTTGCCCGAATAGGCCGTGATCTGCGCCCCGATGGCAAGTGTATTTGGGGCCAATCCAATCAACCTGATCCGCAGCCAGGCCCTGTCGGGATACAGGTCCGTAGCGCGGTTCTCGAAAATGAATGGCTCCATGTTGAGGTTGCTCACGACCAGATCCAGATCTCCGTCTTCGTCCAGGTCGCCGTAGGCCGAACCGTTCGAGAATCCGGGCTGTCCGAGTCCCCACTCCGCTGCTTTCTCAACAAATCGCAGCCCGGGTCCGCCGGCGAACATGTAATTGGATACCGGTCGAGAGGGGATCATGTTAATAAGGGTCTCGAAGTCGACATAGTCTACGTCGATGAGCTCCGCCATCGTTTCCTCGCTGCGTATGTCAACCAGGTAGTCCGCATCTGTCAGGTCCTGGTAAATGCCGTTGGCTACGAACACGTCCCGAAAACCATCCAGGTCAAAGTCGGCGATGAGCGCGCCCCAGCTCCAGTCACTGGCCTCCACGCCGGCCAGTCTTCCCACTTCGCTGAAGCTGACAGGAGTAGCGGAAGCAGGACCACGGTTGTGGTGGAGCGTATTGCGCGTGAACTGGTGGAAGTAATCGTCTGCTACGTAATTCTGGTAACGCTCCCAGCTGTCGAACGACGTTACAGTCTTGATGCGGCGCTCCTGGCGCGGGAGCATGTCCGTAACAAAGATGTCGGGAAAGCCATCTCCATCCAGATCCGCCAGATCTGCGCCCATGGCCGCTGCACTCACACTGCTGATGCTTTGTTCAAGCACCTCGGAAAACGTTCCGTCACGGTTGTTGATGTACAGGTAGTCGCGCTCGAAGAAGTCATTGGAGATATACAGGTCGAACCACCCGTCCCGGTTGACATCCCCACTGGAGACACCGAGCCCGAAGCCGATCTCGCTGGAGTAGATGCCGGCTTCGTTACTGACATCCACAAACGGTCCTGTGCCCGGATTCCTGTACAGCCTGTCCCCGCCGGCCGCGTGCCGGATGTGGCGGGTGTTTTCGGTCAGATCAAAGTCCTGGATGTTGCGGTAGCTGTTATTGACCAGGTACAGGTCCAGATCGCCGTCGCGGTCATAGTCCAGGAATGAGCCGTCAATGGACAGTCCGGCATCCGCAATTCCGTATTCCTCTGCGCTTTCCGTGAATGTGCCATTCCCACGGTTTATATACAGCTCGTTCTTCTTGTCATCGGCGTCTACGATACCCGAGTTACAGACGTAGATATCGAGCAGACCGTCCCCGTCTATGTCCACCATGGTGGTCCCTGTGGACCACGCGCGCTCGCCGCCTACTCCGGCGGCGTCCGTTACATCCGCAAAGGAGAACGAACCCTGGTTGAGGTAGAGCCGGTTCCGTACCTGGTTGCCCGTTAGAAATATGTCGGGACGTCCGTCGCCGCTTACATCACCCACGGAGACGCCCCCTCCATTGTAGAAATTCCTGTATCGGTACACGTTGAATTCGTATGCGTAGCCGAGCGTGTTGCGGAAATCGATGCCGGTCGATTCCGCTGGCCGTTGCGCGAAGAGCGGTCCCTGCGGGCGAGGAGGCCCGCACCCCCAGAATGTGAGGCCAAGGAGCACGCCGGCCAGCCAAGTTTGGAGTCCCGACTCAGTCCGCTGCATACTCCCGCGCTCTTTCGGCCTTAATGTCCGTAACTATGGCTCGCACTTCCTTGTCCGTGAATGTGGCGACTTCGATGCGCCGGTTGCCGTCGACCTTTACGTACATCCTTTCGGCGTGCGCACCCCTTGCCAGCGTCTCGTGTGGAAAAAAACCCTCACCGTACCAGGACTCAAAAAGGTGCACAACGTCCAGTTTCAGGCTGTCTGACGAAAGCCGCCTGGCCCACGGTGCCCACCCGTCGTAGATGAAGCGAATGCGCATCCGGTATACCCGGTCCTCGAAGAAGTCCGGGTAGAAATACATCTTTGCCGGAAAGGGCAGCGCGTCCGGCAGCTCGTACTGAACGGACTGATTCTGGGGTCCTTGCATGACCAGGCCCTGTCGATTCAGTGACCAGCTGTGGTCATAGAAGTCATCCTTGGACATGCCAAGGGCGTAGCCCAGAAAAAGGGAATCGTGTCGCGCCCCCGAGGCCAGTTCCCTGTCTATGAGCCTTTCGTACGCGGTCCGGCTGTCACAAGCGCTGGATACGAGGCATGCCAGCACAATGGCAGCCATGCCAAGTGTGTTTAGCCCCGCGCCGAATCGAATGCAAGCCATCTCCGCCATGCCTAACGCGGCCGATCATCCTGGGCCAGGTCCATGCGCCGATCGACGGCCACACGCTCAAGCGTTTGCTTCTCGCCATCAGGCCACATAACCACGAGCGAGTCCAGCAAGAGCCCGGAAATGCCTGTCCCGAGGCCAATGTGCAGCGTGTGGTCAACGGTGGACTGGAAGCCGCGAACGGGTTGCTGCTCAGCATACCACTGCGAGCCGTCGTACCAGGCCGTCACTTGTGCGCCAACCGCGTATGTGTTCGGTGCCTGGCCTCGCAGATCCACTTGAAGCCACCGCCGCTCGGGAAACCACTCCGATGTCCGGTTCAGGTAAAGACCGGGCTCCGAATTCACGTTGCTGATGACAAGATCCAGGTCTCCATCGCCATCCAGGTCCCCGTAAGCCGAGCCGTTTGAAAAGCTTGGGCTGCTCAAGCCCCACTCCGCGCTGACATCCCGGAAGCGCAGGCCGGCCGTGCCAGCGAACATGAAGTTGGCAAGCGGCGAGGACGGCATCTGCGAAACGAGGTGGAGGATGGGCTCGGACTCGGGGCCCAGCATCGCGCGAAGCGTATCCGCATCCGAAATTCGGGTCAGGTAGTCTTGGTCGAGCAGGTCCTGGAAGATCCCGTTTGGGACGAATAAGTCGCGGTTGCCGTCATGGTCAAAATCGGCAAAGAGGCCTCCCCAGCTCCAATCGGTGGCATCGATTCCGGTCATTCTGCCAACTTCGCTGAAGTGCAGTTCGCCCACATTCCCGAGGTCTCCACGATTCAGCTGCAGGCTGTTGCGCGTGTGTTGGAAATGGTAGCCGTCCCGAACGGTAGCCAGGTATTCGCTCCACGGAGGAAAGGCGATTTTGGACTGCAGCCGGCCTGGCGCACGCGGCAGCATGTCGGAAACGAAAATCTCCGGCAAGCCGTCACGGTTGATGTCTGCAATATCTCCGCCCATGGAGCTCAGGCTGATGTCGCCCATGCTTTCGGCCAGGGTTTCTTGGAACGTACCGTCCCGGTTGTTGATGTACAGGTAGTCGCGCTCGAAAAAGTCATTGGATACATAGAGATCCGGCCAGCCATCCCGGTCCAGGTCCGCTACAGAGACGCCGAGCCCGAATCCGATTATGCTGCTGTAGAGGCCGGCCTCCCTGGTAACATCTGTGAAGCGGACTCGACCGGATCGCACTCCTCCCGAAATCAACTCATTGCGAAAGAGCTTGTTACCACCTGCGGGATCAGGCGTGTCTCGCAGTCCGGGCAGCCTCTGCAGGTCATCCAGTGAGCGAACGGGATTGCTTAGCAAGTATGCGTCCAGGTCGCCGTCCCTGTCATAATCGAAGAAGGATGCGTGGATGGACAGCGCAGTTATGTCAAGGCCGTATTCCGGAGCACGATCGACAAAGGTACCGTCCCCATTGTTGATAAACAGTTCGTTGTGCCGCCGCGAGCCTTGTGGCGGGCCGGACTTGCAGAGATACAGATCCAGCCAGCCGTCACCGTTTACGTCCGCCATGCTCACGCCCGTCGTCCATATCCCGTCGGACAGCAGGCCAGCCTCAGCGGTGACGTCCTTAAATCGGGCATCGCCGCTACCCAGAAAGAGACGGTTTGATACCTGGTTAGCCGTGAGGAAAACGTCCTTGTGCCCGTCGTTGTTGACATCACCAATGGCCACGCCGCCTCCGTTGTAGAAGTTGCGGAAGACGTAGGTGTTGAGCTCTTCTGTAGAAACGAGGTCATTGGAGAAGACGAGCCCCGCATGCGGCGCCGACTTTTCTTCAAACAATTGGCCCAGTTGGCCCTGGCGGCACCCGCCCACTAAAGCAATCAGCACAACCGGGCCAGCGAGAAGCACGCCTAGCACACGATTCACGGTCATGTTAGCGAAGGCCACAGGTTACAAATAGGATCCTGGCGGACAATTCCTGTTGTTGCCACTAACGCTTGTGGTCGCGGATGGCCCCTTAAGCCGTTGTTCCAAGGTCATCGGTTTTTTGGCCCGGCACGGTTACAGTCCATCTTGCGCGAGGGAACAGGCGTAACTACGCCATGGACTCAAGAGAGGCGTCCTACGCTCGGGGGCGCGGTATCTTGGTCCTGACAGCTATGCATAGATAGTAACGGACGGAGTCTCGGTTTTCTCCACCGGATACGCTCCGCGCCAAAGACCACATCCGGAGCGCAGTGGATGTGCAATCCATACATAAGGAGAGAGGACAACAGAAAACCGCACTGCTTTCGCGGAGATTACGCCGTTGATCGGACTAGCAACCGGCCAGACTTGCGTCACAGGCGGATCGTAGCGCGCACCCATTTGACGTTTGCGGAGGGGTACTGCAGCCGCGAAGCGTCCAATTTCCGGGATACAGCTATGTTCAGCTCGGTGATGGTGGGCGCATGTAGTCCCAATAGGTCCCTAGATGCACGGAAAGATTCCTCGTTGCGTTCTCGCCCTCGCCTCAATACCTTGTCAAATATTCACATTTGAACGCAAGACAGGAGGCCATGATGTCACGCTATATGCTTCTCGTATTCGCAGTGCTGCTACTTGGGGCAGAGCAGCTTCTTGCCCAAGACTGGCCTGATCCGGAAGACATCCCACCGGAGATCATTGAAGAGCATTTCACGCCGAGACTGACGGCAGTCATGGCGGGATACCTGGTCGATCCCGAGACGGCGACAGTCGCGGAAGACCAGATCATAATGACCCGATTTGATCCACGAAGCGGAGAAAGTGAAATCCTGGAAGTGGGCCCGGATGTCACGATTCCGGATGGCGCAGACGTAATCGACCTGTCGGACCAGTATGTGCTACCCGGCCTGGTCGATACCCACGATCACCTGGCCATCACGTACAAGCGCGTGCCGGAGAACAACGTGTACTACTTCACCATCATCATGGACAGCACGCCCATTCGGGCAATACAGGCCTTCTCCAACGGCTTCCAGAAGCTGGCTTCGGGCTTTACGGTGGTGCGAGACTTGGGCAACAACGGGCTATACGCCGATACAGCCCTGCGCCACGCCATTGAGCAGGGATGGGTGCCGGGACCCACGCTCATCAACGCAGGCATCATCATCGGTGCCTACGGCGGGCAGTTTCGCGAGGTACCGGAGTGGGAGGACACCGTCTATCCCGAATACCTGAACGCAGACACGGATGACGAAATCGTAAAGGCCATACGGCAGAACATCCACTACGGAGCCAAAGTGATCAAGGTATGCGTGGATTGTCAGCAGTATCCGTACACGGTGGAACAGCTGCAGCTGTTTGTAAAGGAGGCTGCGAATGCAGGTTTGCGCGTGTCCGGGCACGTCCAGACCACGAAGGGTGCGTGGCGGGCCATCCAGGCCGGGCTCTGGTCGCTGGACCATTCGAGCGCGCTGAATGATTCGCTGCACCAGATGATGGTCGAGCGCGGCATCTATCGCGCGGGCACGGAAACGCCGCTTACCTGGTACCGCGGCACCGAAGCACGCTTTGCCCGCACGGTGGCTGGGCTGCGCAACGCGTACGAGCGCGGCGTCAAGATCACGTTCTCGACAGACGCAGACTACTATGTTCCGGGGCTTCACCGGGGCGAGATCACGATCGACTTCCTGAAAACCTGGAAGGCGGCTGAAATACCCGCCGCGGACGTCTTGCGGGCGATGACTCTCACGGGATACGAAGCATGCGAAGTGCAGGACGAACGCGGGCCCATCAAGGCCGGTCTGGCGGCGGACATCATTGCGGTGGCAGAGAACCCCCTGGAGGACATCGACGCGCTACGGGATGTGCGCTTTGTCATGAAAGATGGCCAAGTATTCAAGAAAGGCGGGGTGGTGATGCCCATGAACTTCTTCCACAGCGGGCCCAAGTACGGCTGGCGCGTGCGGTAGGCTGCGCGGCCACTACCATCTACCGTGCCGAGTAAGTGCCGGACCGAACCCTGAATGCCATGAACAAGTCCCTCTTCACGCTGCTGCTCGCAGCAATGGCCTGCCAGCCGACCGAGCAACCGGACATTATCGCCCACCGCATCGCCTTTCAGTCGAATCGCACCGGCAACACCGAAGTCTACACCATGGCTGCGGACGGCTCCATGGTGACCAACCTTACGCGGCATGATTCGCTGGATTACCACCCTTCCGGTTCGTTCGATGGCAGCAGGATCACGTTCATTTCCGGTCGCGACGGCAATCGGGAGATCTACGCCATGAACGTGGATGGCACGGGTGTCGACCGCCTGACGGATCACCCTGCAGCGGACATTGACCCGGCCTATTCACCTGATGGCACGCAGATCACCTTTGATTCGGATCGCGATGGCAACAGCGAGATCTACGTGATGAATTCCGATGGCTCCGGCGTCGTGCGGCTGACAGACCACGAAGCCGTGGACAGTCATCCCTGGTGGTCGCCGGACGGTCGCAGTATTGCGTTCTTTTCCAATCGGGACGGCGTGGCGAGCGACTCCATGGACATCTACGTGCTGGATCTCGAGACCGAAAGCCTTACGAGGCTGACTACGCATGAAGCTGACGACCGGTACCCCGCATGGTCTCCTTCGGGCGGCAGACTCGTATTCAGTTCTAACCGCGAGGGCAACGCGGAGATCTACACGATGGAGGCGGACGGCTCCAACCTCGTGCGACTGACGAACCATGAAGGTGAGGACTTGGCGCCGGCATGGTCGCCGGACGGCTCCATGATCACGTTCGTAAACATTGCCGAAGACGGCAACATGGACGTGTTCGTAATGGCAGAGGACGGTACGGGACTCACCAACTTGACCAACGATCCGGCATCCGACAGCAATCCGCGCTGGGTTACTATCTAAGCCCTGGACAAATGCGGCGCTGGTCTGGCCGGGGACTTCGCGTGGCGCCCGGGCAGGCTCTTTGTTGGCAATCGGAGTGGCAGGCCAGGCAGGCCAGTTGCCGACGAATCGGTGAAACGCGTCCAGGATGCGGGCCGGGGAAAGACGGGCATAGACGCAATCGAGAGGTTTGGCCAAGAATGCAAGCCATGCCTTGTTGAAGCTGCTGCACTTTCACGGTGCTGGAATCGTCCCGCATTAATTCGCCGTGGATCGCGTGCACTGTGCGGTGGCGGACGGCCATGTATTGGACAACGAGACGGTGGGCCTTCCTGTACCGGCTTTCCACCGCACCGAGAAACCTGCCGGGACCAGACATAGCTTGCTGTGTACCTTCGCGGCCGCCAAATGCATGGCAACAGGCTTAGCCAGAGCCGGCCGCGACCGATTTGCGGGATGAACGTGCCCAGCATGGCCGCCTGACCAAGCGTCGTCCGAGACCGTGGGCCTTTTGAGCAGGCCGTCATCCGGACTCCTACTTTACCCATCCCTGCGGCGCACTCACATCCACGACAATGATGGAGATAGTGCGGCGCTGCTGTGATGTGAGCGCTGCTTCAAGCTGCTGCTTCATTTCTTCGGCAGATGTAGGGCGGCGAATTCCGGGCGGCTGCGATTTCGCCAGATGCTTATGTCCATGCCAGAAGACCAGGAAAATCCCGTAGCCGCCGCACCTGGGATCGCGCATGTACCTGGGGATCAACTGGTTCTTGATTGCGGTCCAGAGATCCCTGCTGCCGGTCATCTTGATCTCGATTGGAACAATGTGGGGAGTGTGAATCGCGACTATGTCGGACCGCTTCTCTTCTGCATGGAAACCTTCTGGTTCAAGCATTACTCGGTATGGTTCCAACAACGGACCCAGGTGCGAAAGAAGCACTTTCCTGCATTCGCTTTCCGGTTTGGGTTTGATGCCATAGGTCTTGCGGCCATCAGATGCGTCCGTGTGCCAGAACTGCTGCCAGATGTCGGTATTGTCGTGACGAATTCGGACAGCGAGTTCCCGGGTCTTGTCGACGGTCAAGGCAGCAAGGTCCGCCGCGCTGGCCGGTGGTCCACCCTCTAGGGCTTGCCGGACGAACTTGAGGGTAGGTGCCTGGTAGGCCTCCATCCGGCGCTTTCGGGCTTGGCCGTCCATTGCCTGCAGGATCCTGGCGCGGCGCGGTTTCAGAGACGGCTCTTCCGCAAGGTCGCCGAGCGTGGAAATGGCCTCCTGCGTTGTTCGGTCTGCCAGCGTATCGATCCAGCCATTTACGAGACGCTCAGCCTGCATCCGCGGGAAACCCCGTCCTGAGGCGCGGAAGATACCAGAAATGCGGTCCGCATTCTGCCATGGAGGCGCCAGTGCGCCGCCTACCGCCTTGGCCAGGGCCGCCAGGTCGGTCGTTGGCCAGTCCTGACCTTGCAGGGGACGGCCATCCGGGGCCAGGAACTGAACCAGACGGCCAAGCTTGGCCTCCCCTCCGTCCGCAACGAAGTCCAGCAGCTCAGGAAGGCACTCGTCACGCTTCACGAAGAGACCCAAAGCAAGCCAAAGCACTCGCTGGGCGCTGTCCATGCCCTTGCGGGCGATCCTTTGAAGTACGTGTTGCTTGAGCTTTTCCGGAGCCAAATGCCGCAAGGCGGCCCGCAGTATCGGGCGGAGCCTCTCTACCTGAGCCTCCGTACAGCGAGTAGGGAATGCGCCAAACATCCCCGGAAGCGCGAGCTTGGCTACGCCTTCGTATTCCTCCTCCTTTGCCATGTCCCAAAGGTGCTGGTCGGGCGGATCCTTGACCGCGACCCGAACCCGGTTAATTTTCACGAAGGCTCTCGCGACGATTTCTGGGCGTTCTTGTAAGGCCAGCCTGAACCACTGTGGGCGGCAATCCACCGTGTAGGAGGGTAGTCGAGGGTCTGGATGCCGCCGGGTTGGCAGGCCGGAGAGCAGATAGTATCCGAGTGCGCGCGAGAGACCCACGCCGCCAAGATGCTGGAGCGGGTCCACACCCGCTAGCTCGCTCTCACTCAGGCCAGCCAGAAACGGAGCCGCGAACAGCGACATCCTGTACTGCTTGTGGAGTTTGACAATGTCATTTAGCGTTGGCAGGTCTGTCCGATGCGAGAGGCGGCGAAAACCAGTGGTTGCAGCCGTATACAGTGCCTGGTCGGGTCTGAGCCACCGTTGCAGGTCCTCGTGCGCTTGATCAGCGCCGCCAGCTTCCATTCCATTCAGGTACACGCGGCCGAGATCATGCAGGATGCCGAGGGGACCCCCGCCCTCCATGATGGCGGGCAAGTGCTCCTGAATTGAGGCGACGTAGTCTTGCTGGCGTTTGCGGGAGCGGATGAGGGTAGGGGATTCGAGCTGGCGTTCACGCTGTTCCGCCTCCCATTCCCTGCCATCCAGACGTTGCCTATTCCATTCCTGCAGGGCAGGAGTGCTCTCTATGGCCGCCGCAACCGATGCATCGGAAAGCGGCGGTCCCCACTGGTCCCGGTCCTCCTTCGTCGTAGCCCACGAAGCCAAGTGGCGCGATGCAGGAACGGATTCATCCGCGAGCCGGATAGCCGTTTTCAAACACCACTCGCGGAAATCCGGTGGCGCTGTTTTGCCCAGGAATTTCATGCCGATCGGCAAAACGAGAATGATCTGCCGCGTGGCATTTCGCTTTACGCCTTCCAGGATCAGGCCGAGCTGGATGTCGGGGTGATCACGGAGCCATCCGCGAATGCGCCTCTGGTCCTGCTCGTTGCGTGAGCGCAGCCTCTCTGCCGTGCAGTGCGCGGGTACCAATTCCGTGTGCTCGTAATCGTTTTCGACGAGTTGGAACCAATCATAGATTTTGTCGAGCGGCACCTTTTCACCGAACAGTTCCAGCCCCCGGGCCAATAGGCGCGGAATGAGAGACTCGACGCCGTTTCGCGCGAGAAGCGGGTTCAGGCGGTGTACTCTTGGGACAAGGGTGTCGAGGAGGATTCTGATGTCTTCTGGCGATGAACCATCTATCAAATGCTCTGTCCAGAAATTCTTGCCTGTTCCATGAAGCAAGGGGCGCGCCTCAACGCCCTCCCAGATACCTTCGGCATAGTCCCAGATCTCATTGGCCGACAGATATCGCGGATAGAAGAAGGTGCGCAGCTTGCCGCGCAGCTCGCCGCTCTCATCCTCAGCGATCCTGCCCTCGTCCAGATCACGCAAGATTTCGCGAAGCAGCGGTGGTCCGTCCACTCTTGTATCGGCGATGTGGACGAGCGCGGAGATGGCGCGAATTCTGACAGCAGCCTGCCAGGTTGCATCTCGCACTACGGTGGAAAGGACCTCGCAGGCCTTGGATGCGGTGGTCGATCTGTCCTCTGCCGTCCCCGCGCAATCGCTGACCGGGATGGCAGCAAGGCCCCAAAGGAGATCTGCTACCAGTCTGTTGCGTCCCGGAGAGCGATCCCTGGATTCAAGCATGTTCCACAACAGCTGTCGGGCGGGGCCGGCCACCAGTGCTGCGAGCGACGCCTGGGATGGCCACTCCCATTGATGTTCCAACTGCAACTCCAGCTTCCCAAAAAGGCGTTCGGTGTCCTGGCGGCTGAATCCGCTGGCGTCTCCCAGGAAAGCTACGCCCACGGGGTCGGCCTCGATTAGCGAGTGACGTATAACAGAATTCATCGCTGCGAGCCAGATGGAAGTGCCGCGCAGGTAGGGAATAGTGATACCATCGCTGCCCTGGAGCAGGCCAAGCGCGCGAGCGGGTGTTAGACGCTGGGCGCTGATAGCGTGGTCCAGGTAGCCCGCGGCCAGGAATTCGGCAATGTGCCGGTGGCGCGGGTGCCGCCCGGTATCGACACTACCCTCGAAGAGCATGGTGTCCAGGGCAGTTTTCAGCAGGAGCTGATTTCCGCCCACGTCGCTAAGCTGCGGGAAATCTTCGCTTCTCGGTCCGTGCCCCGACCAGCCGGACTTGTCCGAAATCAGAATGATTGCGCACAGCCTTCCAGCCGCGCGAACCACCTGGTCGGTTGAATAGCGAGCGCCATCCGTCGCGGCCACGTGCCCGGCGTTTGTCTCCTTGGCCAAGTGCCGGCAGGCGCGCTCAAAGATCTCTCTAGGATGCAGTGCTCCCGATTCTGCAAGCTCGGATTTGATCAGGAGATCAAGCAGGAGAGGGTTTCCCAGAAAGGACGCCAGGCCCCGGTCGATCATGGTCCAAATGAAGTCATCGGGATCTTGAATTCCTTTGGCCTCGAGAATCTGACGGGTATCATCCAAGGTCAGCGGATCGAGCCGCAGGAGGTGGAGTTCCTTGCCATTGGTAGCAGATCTGAGTTCCTGGTGGTCGTTGTCTCCCAGCCAGTATTCCTCGCGGCAGGATAGCCTGAAGCGCGGGCTGCCGATGGCTTCAAGGTGGCCCAGAAGCGCATCCAGCGGTTTCCTCGGATCCGGGGCTCCGATCCGCGTTTCGTCCAGGCCATCGATAAACAGAGTCTCGCCTGCCCACTGCGAAGGATCCAGAGACGAGCGCCGCGCAAATCGCCGCGCTGAAATGCAGAGCCCCGCCACGTCATTTTCAGATTCCATGCTGAATGACGTCGACTTGCCGGATCCCGCCTCGCCCAAGAGCACGTAAGCGTGCACCGACTGATAGCTCGCGAGCTTTTCACCCGCAGTGTCCCACCGGCCCTTTCGCCAGCGTGATACAGTTCGCTCAACCGGCACTCCTGGCCTCCCTGATCCAGTAGTTTGCGGGCTCGGACAGGAATTCATCCAGAGGCACGCCGCCTGTCCCCACGAGAAGCCTCCTGGCTCCGGGGAACCGGGCAACGAATGCGTCAAGGCCTGGGACCTTGCCTGCCCGTCGGCCGGTCTTCACCTCGATCGCGACCACATGCGGCCCGGACGACAGGACGAAGTCGACCTCCCGTGATTGATCTCGCCAGTAGCGGAGATGGATGACTGAGCCAGATGCAATGGAGCTTTTCAGATGCGCACCGACGGCACTTTCGCAGAGACGTCCCCAATAGGCTGGGTCGACTCGTGCATGCTCAAAAGACTGATGATATCCGACGGTCATTATGGCCGTATTCAGCACAAGGAGCTTCGGAATCGACCGCTTGACCAGGTACGGCTTTGCGCTGTGCTTCTCAAGGCCAGCGACGAGACCGGCGTCAGACAGCAAGTCCAAGTAGCGGGCCAGCGTCGTGGTATTGCCCGCATCCTCCAGCTGACCCTGCAGCTTTCTGTAGGACATGATCTGTCCGGAGTAGGCTGCAGCCATGTCCATTAGGCTGCGCATCAGAGACGGTTTATCGACTCGGGTGAGTGACAGTACGTCGCGATTGATCACCGGAGAAATGATCGCTTCCCGGACATAAGACCTCCAGCGAGCAGCGTCATTGATGTGAACGGCCGACCCGGGGTAGCCCCCGAAGAAGACATACTCTTCCAGTGTAAGCCCGAATGCAGCCTGCATTTCGCGAAGCGACCAGTGAGTGACCGGAAACGGATCGAAGCGGCCGACCAGGCTTTCATACATGCCTGTCAGCATCGTCCACGGAGCGGACCCGAGTATTATTACGCGCAGTGGTCGGCCGACGCGCCGATCGCCGTCCCAAAGGCCTTTCACAAGTCCCGACCAGTTGGTAATGCGCTGGATCTCGTCGAACGCTACCACCGCCCCTGTGCGCGAGTTGTCGGCTACCATGCGAGCACGCTCCCAGGTGGAGACCAGCCACCGTGCATCGACCGAGCGACCGGGTACCAGCGCCCCGGGCTCTGCAAGCCGAACCCTGAAGCGATGGCCCTCGGGCGAAGGGTCGTCGACAGCTGCGTAACCGCATGGAACGCCGCGCCGCTCCAGCTCTTCCAGCGCCTGAAGGACCATGGTCGTCTTCCCGGTCTGGCGGGGACCGGTGACTGCAACTAGCCGCATCGGGCCGTTTTCGGTCAAGAGGCCGATCAGGCGACTAACATGCGTGCGTTGGAAGGGAGGGAGAGTGCGCATCTGGAATTATATACTCTACTGAGCAACATCACTCATTATTATATTCATGAAGGATGATACGGTTTCTGAGGCAAGTCAAAGCCTCCGTGACCCGGTTCCCGAGCCCATTGCGCCACACCCGTGACCTTCCGGGAATCACGCTTCCTCGTCAACGAGCTTCCGGAGTCAATTGCAGATACCGCGGCCCCGGTAGCGCCACCGCAGGCTCATCGATGCCGCCCGGTCTGCGGTCGGTCAGCGAATCGGCGTAAACAGTCTTTCGTATCGGGGCGGCAGGGGAAGGTGGGCAGCTACGCGTTCAATGGGCTCTCCCTGGTGCGTAAGCGCAATCTGCCCGATAAGCTCGCGCATGCTGGGCCTTCCCTGCTCGGCGAGGAAGGCGTTAAGCAGGGAGGGCGTCTCCGAATTGAACAGGATCATGGCTCCATTCTGCCGCGCGTACACGGAATTGACAGGCGCGCCCTCCTTGTCGATGCCCCCGTAGTAACCTTGCAGGCTTACCGCTCCTTCCACGGTGCCGTATAGTCCAATCCATCCGCGAATGATCTCCCGGTTGTCCGCGTCTTCCGGGAATAGGCGCATGGCTGCCGCAAGGGCGTCAACAGTCGCAAACAATTCCTGCGATGCATGCCGGCGCTGCCGGGCAGCCAGCCGGTTCAGGCCGTTGTCAAGAAGAAAACCACCTTCGTGCGGCGATGCGGAATAGATTCCGGGCAGCCGGTCGTATGTGGCCGCGTCCAGGTAGGAGAAGAGGGCGTTGTAAAGACCGTTGTACAGCGTGGGAGATAGTGCCTCGGGCTCAATTCCCAGCAGCGAGTGAAAATACTGGTACGCACTGCCGTTGCGCGAAAGCGGACTCTCGATATTCAGCGGTCCCGTGGTAGATGCCGGAAACCGGTCGGAGAACGTGGCCTGCGCGTTGATCATGGCCCCCCACGTGTCCAGACCCCGAGTCGGATCGGCAATGACCTGCGTGTCTCCGATGAAGTAGGCCAACACGAATGCTGCCGATTCGTAGTAGCCGCCGAAGAGCAGGTCCAGTCCTTGCGGATCGACTCCGAACAGACCCGCGTGGGCAAACGTCGGCAGGAATCCGGACTGGGCACCATTCAAAGCCTGGTTGTATCCCAGTTTCTGGCGATCCAGAAACGTCAGAGCCTTGTCTCCGGTGCCTGTGCCATTGAATGCCTGGGCAGCCATGGCCACGCGTGAAGACAACAGCGCATTGTCGGTAAACGAATACTCAAGTGTTGCCGGCTCGGCACCTGAGTTCGTCAACGCCAACCGCGGAATCATATTCCGAAAATTGCGCGGCGGCCGATCCGAGATCTGCGCATTCAGAAGGCTGGCAAGGAGGCTGTCAACCTCGGCAGACCTGCGCAAGTCGTCCAGCAGATACTGCAGCCTAAAGGCGATCGAAATAGGATCGGTCTCCGCGACAGGCATCCCGCCGACGATTGCACGGTACGGAAACTGCGTGGGCTGATGAATCCCTGCGTCATAATACCGGCTGTTGAGCGCGAGGAATTCCTCCTCGTCGATTCTAGGCCCGTCAAACAGGGACGGTTCTTCATCATCCTCGAATCCGAGATCCGAGCACGCACTGGCCACCAGGGCAGAGCCGAGACCGGCTTTCACAAACTGCCGCCTCGTCCAGCTGGCGGTGCCGTCGGTTGTTGCCATTCCGGTGCCTCCGGATCCTCCAGTAGCCTACAGGGCGCCTTGAACCGTGTTCCAACGGCTGGCAGGAGGGGGACATATGGAGTACCTTGGCAGTCGTCTTCCGGCACTTGCCATGAAGCAGCTCGCGGTAGTCAACCATGCGCACGGGCGCGTCAGACTCTCGGCCGTCAGATGCCCGGTCCCGCAGCAGGACGAAGTACTCCTCCGCGTGGCTGCGGTGGCCGTTTGTGGATCTGAAGTGCACCAGTGGCGGGGTACGCACAGCTGGCCCGTCAATTACCCCGTCATACTGGGTCACGAATTTGCAGGTACGGTGGAAGAGGTTGCTGCCGGTGTTCAGGGCTTTGCGGCGGGCGATCGCGTAACCTGCGAAACCGCGGCTGTGATTGATCCACAATCGCCAATGACACGTCGCGGATGGTATCACCTGGATCCGTCCCGCAAAGGGTTCGGATACGGCGTGGACGGCGCCATGACCTCGTATATCTCTGTTCCGGCGCGCTGTCTTCACCTCTTGCCTTCTGGTGTTACGTTCACGGAGGCAGCTTTGGCAGAGCCGTGCTGCGTAGCTTACAACGCTGTGGTGCACAACGGCGACGCAAAGCCGGGAGACCGCGTGGTAGTCCTGGGTCCTGGTCCCATTGGATTGCTGTGCGCCCTGATGGCCCGGTTGCAGGGTGCGGAAGTGATTGTCGTTGGACTTGAGCGGGACAGTGCACGGCTGGCCGTGGCCGAGGACTGTGGTCTTGAGACCATGACGGGGGACCCCTCAGGCAGCATGCACGCGGATGGTGTCATTGATGCCGCCGGCGTTTCCGCGTCGCTCCGCATCGCGCTGCACATCGTCCGCCCTGCAGGCTGGATCACCAAGGTAGGCTGGGGGCGCGAGCCGTTTGGCCATTCACTGGATCCGCTGGTGCAGAAGAATGTGACCCTGCGCGGCAGCTTCAGCCACTACTTTCCCGTATGGCAGGCTGTGCTGCGACTGATGGCGGAGCGGAAGCTGGACGTGGATCCGCTTGTGCAAGGCGTCTTGCCGCTAGGCAGGTGGGAGGAAGCGTTCGAGGCCATGCACACGGGACAGGTAGTCAAGACCGTACTGGTACCGGAAGCGAGCGAGGAGCCATGCAACTAGAAGGAAAAGTCATCATCATCACCGGAAGCGCAGCGGGAATCGGCAAGGAATTGGCACGCCGTTGCGTGGCGGAGGGCGCGCGCGTGCTCATTACGGATCGTAACGAACCGGAGGCACATCGCGTTGCCGAAGAGCTTGCGCCCGAGAGCGCAGTCCACGTGGACGATCTGGCGGATACGCTCGCGCCCGTCCGGATCGTCGGGGCAGCCATGCGCAGTTTCGGTCGCCTGGACGGGCTTGTCAACAATGCCGCCTACATTCCGCGCAGTGACATCCACACTACTGACGTGGAGCTCTTTGAAGTGGTTATGGCGGTAAATGTCCGCGCACCGATGCTCTTGATTCAGGCCGCGCTTCCAGCCCTGGAAAAGGCGGGCGGCAGTGTACTCAATATTGGCTCTGTGAATGCCTATTGCGGCGAGCCGCCTCTACTGGCCTACAGCATGTCCAAGGGCGCGCTCATGACCATGACGCGCAATCTGGGTGATGCACTGCACTGCTCTCACGGCATAAGGGTAAACCAGATCAACCCCGGATGGGTATTGACGGAGAACGAATACCGGTTGAAGCTGAGTGACGGCCTGCCCGAAGACTGGCCCACGCGACTGCCGCGGACGGTGGCACCGTCGGGCGGGCTGGTAACGCCGGAGACCATCGCGGCGGGCGCCGTCTTCTGGCTGAGCGATGCCTCACGTCCCGTTAGCGGCGCCGTGGTGGAAATGGAGCAATACCCGATGATCGGCCGCAATCCTCCAAAGGAAGTTTCGGGCGATGAACCGTAGAGGGAGGCCCCGTCTCGCGGTATTTCCGAAGGCGTACATGGATTCGTTGTGCGTAACGGGAAGCCTGTCCCTGGCAGAGTGGATTGCGATGGCCGCTACGCTCGAGGTCGAAGGGCTGGAATTCTACGGCGGCTTCCTCGAGTTGAAGCAAGGGGCTTCCTGGCCGGTCTTCAGGAACCTCGCACGGGAGCACGGGCTCGAGATCCCGATGCTATGCTGCTCGCCGGATTTCTGTCATCCAGATGCTGGATTTCGCTGGGCCGAAGTGGATAAACAGATGCGCTGGATTGATATGACGGCTGCACTTGGCGGACGCTATTGCCGCGTACTGTCTGGGCAGGGCCGGCCAGGAATTGGTGTCGAACGCGGCCTGGACTATGTTGCGGAAGCCGTGCATGAGTGCGCGGCGTATGCAGCCAAATCCGGCATCACGCTCGTGCTGGAGAATCATTACAAGGACAATTACTGGCGTTACCCTGAATTTGCCCGCTCGCTTGAGGTATTCCTGGCGCTCCTTGCGCGCATAAATGCCCCCAATTTCGGTGTCAACTATGATCCCTCCAATGCTATCATGGCAGGCGAGGACCCGCTCCATTGGCTTCATGCCGTTAGCGACCGCGTGGTTACGATGCATGCAAGTGACCGGTATCTGACGACGGGCACGCTCGATGACCTGGCACGTGAAGAGATTGGAGAAGGGTATGCCGCTCGTCTGGCACACGGTGAAATAGGCCAGGGACTTAACGACTACGACGCTATCCTTTCTGAGCTTGCCACGGCAGGATTTGGTGGCTGGATAAGCATAGAGGACGGCGTGGACGGTCTGGACCAGTTGCATCGTAGCGCGGCCTTTCTGAACAAGAAGATCCGCGCGCACTTTCCTGCGGGCCCACTTCAATGATGCCGGAGGACACCTTTACCGTTGCCCTGATTGGCCAGGTTTTCGCGGACGCGGAGCAAGCGACGCGGCTGTGCAGAGTGCTGCGGCGGGCACGGCACTGCGGCGCGCAGCTTGCAGTATTGCCGGAGCTGCCATTGAATCCGTGGTCCCCTGTTTCGAAAACTGCGGTGGAGAGCGATGCCGAGGCGCCGGGCGGTCCGCGCTTCCAGGCGCAGAGCACGGCAGCGCAGGATGCGACGATAGGCCTTCTGGGCGGCGCCATCATTTCTGACGGCGAGACGGGGCTGCGATACAACACGGCGCTTCTGTTCGATGCCGGTGGCGCCCTGGTGCTGGAGCACCGCAAGATGCACCTTCCCGAGGAAGAGGGTTTCTGGGAGACATATCACTATGCCGCGGGCTGCCAGCCGCCCGAAACCTCCACTGCACTGGGTCCGCGACTCGGCATTCAGGTCTGCTCGGACGCCAACAGGCTAGTCGGGAGCCAGCTTCTTGCAGCGCAGCGCACGGACATCATTCTGGCGCCCAGGGCTACAGAAGAGGCGACGGCCCACAACTGGCTACTTGTGTACCGGGCGATCGCGCTAACCTCGGCCGCCTTCGTTATTTCCGTGAACCGTCCCGGTCCCGAGGCGGGTGCACCCTCCTATGTCGTTGGTCCGTCGGGCACCGTGCTCCTGGAAACCACAGAATCCCTCGCAGTGTTGACGCTGGACTTGCGAGAGGTGCACAAGGCGCGCCTCGTCTATCCCGGCTATCTGGGCTTCCCGGCGGGGGCCTATGCCGAGGCATGGAGGCGGCTCGGCGGCTCCGGAGCCATCGTTTAGCCATGAAAAGTGTTCGATTCGCCCTGCTGCCAGCCGCCGCGGCGCTAATGGTACCTGCGGTAGCTGCCCAGTCAGTACACGAGCGTGTGGTCAGCTCCGTCGATGCCCGCATGGACGTCTACGAGAGCGTCGCGCTCCAGATCTGGGAGTGGGCCGAGGTTGGTTACCAGGAATCCAGGAGCGCGGAATTGCTGTCCGCAGAGCTTGCGGGCGAGGGCTTTGTTGTTACGTCGGGCGTAGCGGGCATTCCTACGGCCTTTGTCGCCGAATACGGGGCAGGCAGTCCCGTTATCGGCATACTGGCCGAGTATGATGCCTTGCCGGGATTGTCACAGGCGGCTGTCCCGCATAGGCAGGCTCGCGCGGACGGGGCGGCCGGACATGCTTGCGGGCACCACCTGTTTGGTGCGGCTTCTGTGGCGGCTGCTGTAGCGGTCAGGGACTTTCTAGAGCGAAGCGGCAGCAGCGGAACCATCCGCGTGTACGGCACGCCGGCAGAGGAGGGTGGTGCCGGCAAGGTTTACATGGTGCGAGCGGGTCTCTTTGATGATGTGGACGCCGCGCTTCACTGGCATCCAAGCGACCGCAATGATGCCAGTGCTGCCTCTACGCTGGCCAACCGGTCGGCCAAGTTTCGCTTTCACGGCTTTTCCACGCATGCGGCGGGTGCGCCGGAGCGTGGCAGATCAGCGCTCGACGGTGTAGAGGCCATGAACTATATGGTGAATCTGTTGCGGGAACACGTTCCATCGGAGGCACGCATCCACTACGTGATCACGCGTGGAGGCCTTGCGCCGAACGTGGTTCCGGATTACAGTGAAGTCTACTACTATGTGCGTCATCCAAGTGCGGAATTGCTGGAAGGCATATTCGAGCGCGTGGTCCTGGCTGCCGTGGGTGCGGCGCAGGGAACAGGCACTGAAATGGACTACGAAATAATCCACGGCATACACAGCGTGTTGCCGAACGAGGCTTTGGCGTCGGCCGTGTACGAGAATCTGACTTCTCTGGGAGGAGTCCAGTACTCGGAGGACGAAGCCGCCTTCGCCCGGGCCATCCGGGAAACGTTGGAGGGAGCCCTTCCGCCCATTGACAATGGGCAGATGATTGAGCCCTTTGAGCTTCGCATGTCCAAGGGATCCACTGACGTGGGTGACGTGAGTGTCGTAGTCCCCACAGCGGGCGTCGACATTGCCACGTGGGTGCCTGGCACGTCGGCGCACAGCTGGCAGGCCGTAGCGGCAGGTGGAATGAGCATAGGGATCAAGGGTTTGGCATTGGCTGCCAAGACACTGGCGCTCAGCGCAGTCGATCTGATCACAGATCCTGCGCTGCTTCGTTCGGCCCGGGAGGAATTCGAGCGGCGTCGGGGAGCGGATTATGTCTACCGTTCTCTGCTTGGCGACCGCATGCCGCCACTGGATTACAGGAATTAGAGGAAACTCGACAGGATGACCGCCCCGGAACTACTCCAGGCGCTCGAAGCGTGCGGCACCGCACAGAACCGCAAGGTTTACCGGCGCCACGGCGTGATCGGCCCCCAGTTCGGCGTAAGCTACGCCAATCTGAATGCGCTAAGGAAGAAGGCCAAAAGGAACCATGAGGCGGCCGTGGAGCTCTGGAAAAGCGGCAACCACGATGCGCGTGTGCTGGCGACCATGATCGCGGATCCGAAGACGGCCGGTTCGGCCTTGCTGCAAGCATGGTCTGAAGATCTCGACAGCTATGTTCTGACGGATGCGTTTGCAAAGCTGGCAGGCGGCACCAAGCACGCGGAAGCGCTCATGCGAGAATGGATGGATGCAGGGCACGAGTGGAAAGGGCAGGCCGCGTGGTGCATCCTGGCACAATTCGCACTGCAGTCAAATGAGGTACCCGACGAGTTCTTTCTTCCGTTCCTATCGGTAATAGAGCGAGTTATTCACGGGCGGCATAACCGGGAGCGACATGCGATGAACATGGCGCTCGTTGCCATCGGCATGCGCGGCGACGCGCTGGAAAAGGAGGCGCTTCGCGTGGCGGATGCCATAGGCACCGTACACGTCGATCACGGCGAAACCAGTTGCAAGACGCCCGACGCGGCGGCCTATATCCAGAGGGCGAAGGCCAGAAAGTCCTCGCGGAGAAAACGCGTGGGCAGCTGCTAGACGGCAGGTGTGGCCGAAACGGGTTGCATGCCGAAGGCGATTTCTTTGCCGATGCCCGGGGCCGGCTTCATGCCACGCACACTGCGTCCTGGCGCGTGCTCACACTTGCTGCCAGGCTCGGATCTGATTCGACCCCGCCGGCACACGCGGCTCCAAGCTGGCGTATGTTGGGAATTGCGTCTGTTGCAGGTGTGCCGGATCGCGCGTTGGCGGCTGTGGCACCAGAGGATTTAGCTGGGCCCGGACTGACGAATTGCAGCAAACGTACTATTAGCCTGGAAGGACAAACCTGCCGTGCTGAATAGGCAAGTCTGCAGGCGTCTTCACACGCTACAATTCACCGGGAATCCCGAATGTTTTTGACCCCCATTGCGCGAGGTATGTGTATCAACGTCTTGTGCCTACGCTACTTTGGCAAGTGACCAAGGCGCGACTCTCGGCGGCAATAACATGTGACGGACGCTGAGACTTCATGTGCCAAGAACTCCAATTGGCCGAGCTCCACCAGCACGGCACAGTTCAGGAGCCTGACGCAAGTCCTGGCCGCTTCGTCTCAGGAGGATCGTCTTTTCACATGCAATAAACCAGCGCCGAAACCATGAAGAGTCTAGTACGAGTCACCTTGTTGTGCGCCATTGTCGCATTCCTGGCCATGTGCGATTCTTCTGAACCGGATGAAAACAGGCCGTTAAGCGAAGAAGAAACGGTGGGCCTTCTGGAAGGAATGATGGCAGTCATGGCGGATACCATGCCGCAGATCACTGCCATTCACGGCCCGGAAGAGTTTACCATTGCCTGTCCGCAAGGGGGCGAGGCGCGCGCAAGAATCAGTGCCACGGATAATGCATCCGGCGACACTGTAAGCACGGGACTTGGAATCAACTTTGTGCCGGCCGGGTGTGGGATAAAGGGAAGCGAGGGGACAGACTTTGTGCTGGACGCCAATCCGGGCGTCGACTATAGCCTGAACATCAGGATTGTCGGCTTCTTCGACGATTTCGGCATTGACGGGGGCTTGGCCGGAACACTGGACTGGATGGTCGAAACCCGGTCAGGTACGTGCAGCATGGACATGGACCTGGAGGCCGAGCTGGACCTCTTGGCCAACCCGCCTGGAACGATGGCTTTCTTGACCGGCGATGCGTGCGATCACGCGCTGAGACTGGATGTCAGTTCGGTAGTCTCCCCGGAGAACGCGAGCTCTTTCAATCCGCACAGTCGAGAATCCCTTTAGGATTCTCACTTTCGTCCAGAATCCCGTTTTGAGGGCTGATTGCCACAGGCTGGATTCGCGGCTTGCGTCTAAGTCAGGGGCGACGCATTCGGGATCATTGGCTATCTACGAGCCGACTGGCGCGTCGCAGCGGCAGACAGATTCTCGGTGGCATGCGGGCAGCGTCAATTGCTCCTCGACTGGCAAGCTTGAAGGGCGAGCTTAAACGTCTCGTCTTTTCCACGAGCGGAAGGCAGCCAGGCCTGTAGAGGTGAATAGAGCATGATTTGCGAGATTGCGACGGAGGTAGTGCGCACTGCGATGCCCCGCAGACTGTGCCCGATTCCTGGAAGCCTCTGAGTAGCTCTACCGGGCCGGTACGGGCGGGCCGGTGGCGAGCGCACCGCCATATACCGGCTACGGGCGCGTTTCGGTCAGCTCCCTAACCCGGGTCTCCGCCGGAATCTACCCCGCTGGCCAGTGTCGGTCCGTACATCCTGCGGCTTCCGACCATCTCGCATGAAGGCAGCTTGGACCGATGCCAGCATGCTCAGCCGTCGCAGCAACTGCCAGCACGAATCGTGTCCGCGTAGGCATGAGCATTCTGTCGAGTATGCCCTTTCGGATACAACACCAGCCAGTAGTTCCTACTTCAGGTTCAACCGTCTCAACAAGAGTGTAGGTACCGTGGTCCCCTTGGCCCGGACTTGTCGGCAACTGTCCGGCATAGTGGCTACCCAGTTCAGCATGCCGCCGGAACAATGCGCGCCGCATTTGTAACACCGAGCGGTTCATTCTTGAGCATTCACTCTTTTCTTGCCGCGATGCAGTTCCGATCCCTACTAACGTGCCTGCTTTTTCTGTTGCTGATCGTTAAGTGTCAGTCCGGAAGCTCAGTAAACCAGGGCACGATCCATCCGACAGCGGAGAACATCCCGGAGGCAACGGATCCCTCTCTAGTCATCGACCTCAGCGACCTCGAGGCATGGGAGGACGGACCGCTCTTCGCGGATACTGTTGGGTATGCTACGACAATGTTCGGGCGGGATGACGGAGAAGACTACGAATTACTCGCATGGGTACAGGATATAGCTTTCGATGGCAAGGGTACCATCTTTGTCTTGGATGCTGACCCGAGATCAAACGCTTCGTCGAACGTAAAGGTCGTGCACATGGTCGATGTCACGGGACAGTATCTTGGCAGTTTGGGTCAGCCAGGGGAAGGACCAGGAGAATTCATGCATGTGGACCACCTGATCCTTGCGGATGATGGCCATCTTCTCATGGTTGCGGGAAGAGAACGCCATATAGACACGTTCAGGCGAGGCAATTCCGGAGAATTCGAATTCGAAAGGCGAATAGTTACGCAAACGGTCGCCGAGGATGGCTGTGCTATTGGAGATCACTTCTATCTCTTGGCATACGACGCCGAAAGCGGTCACGTCATTCACAAGTACGCTCTGGACGGCGAGTATATCTTTGGTTTCGGTGAGCGCTATGAATCCACCAACCCTTTTGTGGTTGAAATTTTGTCAGGTAGGGGGCAACTGGTGTGCAACCAGACGCGCGGCATCATCGGATACCTTCCGCAATTCGTTCCTGTCCTCATGGCGTATGGAGAAGACGGCGAGCTAGATTGGAACTTGCGAGTCGAGGGCATTAAGCCATCAACAGAAGTGCTGGAAACGGTATCAGATGATGGTGCACCATCCATAAGGTACAGCGGGGCCCTTCAGTCTGAGGCAGGTCGCGGCTCCCTTAGGGCTGCTATAGTCCGCGGGGACGGCAATTTTTACCTAGTCGTGTTCGTAGCAACGGGTGAGGACAATAGGCGCTCGTTAGTGTTCAGGGTGGACGCGCAGACTGGTGCATGGGACCATGTAGGGCGGGGCTCGATACCTTCCGTTCTGGAAGAGGGCCTCATGGTACACATGCCTTCGCCTGGTGCCGACCAGCTCCAGGTCCGGATCCGGACCAGAACCATGTAAATGGCAGAGCGGCGGGTCTTGCCGTGTCCCTCCCGGCAAAGGCCCGGCAGCCAGCTCACCCGGGAGACTATTCGCTCTAGGGCACGTCCCGGATTACGACCTAGCCCGGGAGCTGAACGTTGGTTTTGCACCTGCGGCCAGAGCCGGAGTAAGGAGCCGGCGTAGTTGGACAGGCCCGCCAGCACAGCCGAAGATCAAGTGGGCCCGACACCAGGGCCGGTCCAAGTGCTTCAGGCACAGCCTGCGTCCGGGAGAATCACGCCTCTTGGCATTTGGGTGGCTTGCCGAGGAATGATGACAGGGGGCGGAGCACCGGTCGCCCGGAGACCCTTGACAATGTGGGCTTCGCGCTTTGCAGTAACGTGATCCGGTAAGGGAGTTAAAGTCTCGCGGGCATGGCTGTTGCCAAACGGGTGCCGCGATTATTGAAACGGTAGAAGCGCGTGGGGATCTGCCGGGTGCACAGGGATGTGCACGAGATAGGTCAATAGTTGGACCTGGTGCTTAACGGTGGGCTGTACTACTACGTTGTCCGAAAGGGCACCGGTTACCTCTGCCGGCGCTCCAACCGGCTGCGCAACATCTGGTGAAAGTTACTATGCCGACGCTCGCTGAAGGGCATTCCGGGTTATTCAATACTCGTCATAGTGAAAAGGACTGGCCGAGGCTCGCAATCCGCCTCCCGTGGTCGGAATACTGCCAAAATTTTGCAATTATCGGAGTAGCCGATGTGAAGGGCTATGTGCTCAATCGGGCACAAACACATCTGTCCGGGGAGCCGGAGGAATCCAGGTCCCTGCTGTCATCGAGCAATTCCGGCCTGAAAGGCCCCTCTACTTTTTGCTGGGCATAAGACCCTGCGGAGAGGGCACAAGGACCAGAGCCCCCGATCGATTGCTGACTGGCGGCCGGGATGTCTGATGACAAACAGACCTTGAAGCCGTAGCATCACACAAATCTCATCTATAGCAGGTTCGGCACAATTACATTCAATCTTCATTACTTTTGTGGCACCGCGCTACTCTATGATGACGCCGTTCGTGATGGGGTCGCGCTTCTTGTTTAGCCAAACGACGGAGCGATGAACTTCAGACTTCTGCTGACTCTTGGTACGGGTTTTGGGTTCTTGGGGCTTTCAGGTTTATTTCCCGGTGCCAGGGAGGCCCGCGCGCAGGTACCAAAGGTAACCGCGGGCGAGGTAGTCGACCGAGAATCTCTCAAGGGATTTGTAACCTGGGCTACAGCTGAATTTGCGGCCGTCACGGACATCAACGTGGGGACGAGGTTGTTGCAGGATTTCCGGACGGAAGGCAGTGACTGGAACGTGGGCAACATGTATCTCATACTCTTCACGACGGACGGCCACATCTTCATACACGGCGAAGATCCCAACCTGGACGGCAAGTACGTTGCGGGTGTGATGGATGATGACGGAACTCGTGTTGTCGAACAATTGGTTACCGCTGATGCCGTAGAAGGCAAGTTCGTGCAGTGGTGCTGGGACGATCCTGTGGACCCGACCGACGTGCGATGCAAGGACAGCTTCGCACTCCGTTATACGTCCCTTGTAGCCGGGGTCGACCTGGTTGTGGTAGGTGGCTACTACCAGGACCTGACGCATTTTGGAGAGCCGCTCCCCGAAATCCCGCTTCCGGAAGTGACTGCAGCCGACGTGGTAGACCGTGAGACGCTCAAGCAGTTTGTCGAGGGCTCGATTGTCTGGCTGTCCGAGCTCGTGGCACAGGTCGGCTTCACCAGGGCGAATCAGTGGAAAGCCGTGCTTCGCGAGGAGGGTGGGCCGTTCAAGTCGGGTCCCATCTACCTGTTCGTTTTTACGCCCGAGGCATATGTGATCTTCCACGGCGCGGACGCGTGGAGGGAGGGGCGAACGGTGTTGGACAACACGGACTTCCAGGGCAGGCCCTTTGTGCGGGATATTATCGCTGTTGCCCAGTCCGGGGGAGGGTTCGTCGAGTATTTCTGGGATGATCCGACGGTAGAAGGAGACGAGGATACTGGAACGCCCAAGGTTAGCTACGCACGGTCAGTAGAGAGTACCGTCGATGTGTTTCAGGACTTCGAGTTCATTGTCGGCGCGGGATTCTACCGAAATTTCTCGACAGCCGAAGCCGAGGATGCATCCAAGGACTGGCTGGCTCGCTTTGGCCGGTCCGTGGCGAGCCAGGCGATGGAGATGATCGGATACAGGGTCTCGCTAACGAACAGTCGGGATGACCACCTGGTGGTGGGCGGGCGAACGCTTAGCCTCGGTTCGTTTCTCAACCCAGCCACCCTGGCCGCTGCCGGAGCGGCCGGACCAGCCGCTTTGCTTCCTTTGTCGTCAGGGAGGCTTCTTGGTGAAACCTCCTTCCAGGCCTCTCCCGGTGGCGCGGCTGGAGGCGGAGGCGTCGGCTTTTGGGGAGGTGGAGAATTCATGCGGTTCGACAACGATGTAGGGAGCGGATTCAGCAAGGGAGATGTCAGCACGGCTGCGCTCGGCGCCGACTATGAATTCGGCGCGGCCATGGCCGGCGTCGCCGTGACCTACAGCCAGGGATCCGGCGACTTTGAACTGGGGCGAGCTGGCGACGATGACGTGGGCGCAGTAACGACCACTCTTACGAGCGCCTTCCCGTATGCCCGACTCGCGATCAGCGAACGCGTTTATGCCTGGAGCGTGCTTGGCTATGGTGTGGGCACGCTGAACATTGAGGGTGGAGGTGAGCAGGATCCGGAGAGTGAC
The DNA here is from genome assembly GCA_965207385.1 of Rhodothermales bacterium. Lineage (GTDB taxonomy): Bacteria > Bacteroidota > Rhodothermia > Rhodothermales > Bin80 > CAZXEU01. Next base: position 164,239 of record CBDBLZ010000020.1, on the reverse strand, counting down.
ATCTCCATGCAGATGGCCGGCTTGGGAATGAAGGGCGCCATCGTGCCGTCCCGGAATCCCCGTGACGTCGAGCTCAGTGTCCGCTCGGACGCCGTATATGCACGGATGAATTCCGACGAGGTCGAAGGACGGAGCGAACTGGCGACGGATGTCAGCCGCATCAGGCTCGGACTTGAGGCTTCCAAGGGAATCGAGATAGGCGCCGGGTCGGTACTGGAGCCCGCCGTGCGCGCCGGCTTGCGCCACGACGGCGGGGATATCGAAACCGGGTTTGGACTGGAGGTGGGCGGCGAGGTGAAACTTGCCGCCATGGACGGTGGACTCATCGTTAGTGTGCATGGTCGCTCGCTGGTCACTCACGAGCAGAGCGGTTATGATGAATGGGGAGTTGGAGGCAGTATTACATTCGATCCCGGCAGTCGGGGGCGCGGTTTGTCATTGGATCTGAGACCGACATGGGGGTCGACTTCGAGCGGGTTGGCGCGACTGTGGGCGCAGGGTGCAGCAGGAATGACGGGCGATGCTTTTGGCCGACAACGGATGGACGCGGAAATCGGCTACGGAGTTGATACCCCGGGTGCCAGGGGCGTTCTCATACCGTATGCAAGGCTCACTGTGGCGCAGCAGCCAGGCCCGGAATTCATGGGAATGGGTGCATTGTCGAGTCCGGGGTCGCCTGCTGCGGTGAACCAGGGGACGTATGGCTACCGGCTTGGCGGCCGCCTGACGCTTGCTGATAACTTCCTGGCAAACCTGGAGGCCGGTCGTAGCACCTGGTCGGCCTTCGGGGGTCCCGAGCATAACGCGAGGCTAAACCTCGCACTGACTTGGTAGGGCCACTGCGTCCCGCACAATTCCGATGCAGGTGATGGCCCGCATGGGGTTGGCCCAGGCGCTCGCGTCGCGGCCAAGAGGGCAAAGAAGGTCCAATACGCCTCGGCAGCAGCGCGATGGCATATCGTCCGCAGGCAAGCGGCCGGTGCACGCCCCCGCCTATGCAAGGGCTGCGGCACTAGTCTCGGAAGAAGGTCCGCAAGATCTTCTCCTGTGGCGGCGGTGCCAGCGCGGCACCTATGGCGCCAAACGCCAGAGACGCAGCAAAGCCCCAGATCAGCGGGTCCAGTCCGAGCGGCCTTACGGGAGCAGTACCAGCGTACGTGAGGAATCCGGCCACGTACAGCGCTACATAGGTCAGAAAGCCACCCAGCATGGACGCCAAGGCCCCCGTCGCATTGAAGCGCGGCCAGTAAAGACCGAGCGCTACAGGCGCGAGAAAGGCTGCGGCCAAACCACCGCCGGCAAACACGATGATATACTGCAGGAACTGGGGAGGATAGAGCGCTCCCAGCGTGGCGAACGCGCCGATGACGATCATGCATCCGTAGCTCATGCGCTTCAGCGTCCGCTCACTGGCCAGAGGATGCACGTTCCGCTGGTAAATGTCCCGCACGACACTGGATGTGATCATGAGCATGAAGCTGTCCACCGTCGACATGGCCGCGGCAAAGGGGGCAGCGATAAGAATGCCGGCCAGCCACGGCACGTGCGCACCGTCCGACAGCAGATAGGCCATGACGGGCATGATGCGATCCGGCGTCTGGTCCAGCCCGGGAGCCAGAACGCGGGCGCAGCAGAAGATGATTACCAGAGGAAAGTAAATGAGGCTGAAATAGACGGACAGGGAGGCGATGGCACGCCTGAGCGTCACCCTCCGGGAAAAGGCCATCAGCCTGACCATGTTGCCGGGCTGTCCGGTACCCGACAGGGCCCAGAACGCAAAGAAGGAAATGGCCAGGCCGAGTGGAAGAAACCCGTCCGTGTCGTCGGCACTGGGTCCCGGTGCCCGCACGTACGCTCCAGGTGACTCCGCTCCGTGCGCATAACTGCGCACGGACAGAATGCGGGGCGCCAGAAACGCGGGCAGCGGGTCCGGATTGATAGCCCCAAGCTGCTCCGGCGCAGTGATTTCGACGACCTTGACAACATTGGAAATGCTATCGCCCGGCAGGATGGTAGCGGGCTGGTTGGTCCGAAACAGCCGGGACGCCGCATCGCCCGGCAGTGCAAACCAGGTGTCTTCCGAAAGGCGGTAGCCTGCGTCCGGCGCAGGCCGCGCGGATTCAAAGACGGCCTCTCCCAGGCGGGGCGGCGTCATGGCCGAAAGTGCCCTCGTGGCTTTCTCCAGGCCCCCGGTCTGGTGCAGTGCCAGGCCGAGCATGACGAGCACACCGAACAGCATGACGAAGCCCTGCAGTATATCGGTCCAGACCACGGCCCGGAACCCCCCGAACGTCGTATAGACGACCACAAGAAGAGCAAATAGCAGCAGTCCCAGCACGTACTCGCTGCTGACGCCGGCCGGGATGAGGTCCTGGGCCAGGGTTGCAAGAGCAAAGGCACTGCGCTGAAATAGAGCCGTCTCGCCCAGGAGCTGCTGCATGATCAGTGCGGCAAGCGTGAATTGGGGCACGAGATAGACCGTAAGCATCAGCGCCAGCAGCACCGTGCTTACCAGAGCCAGAAGCGGACTGCCGAAGCGCTCGCGAAGGATGTCCGGAACCGTGATGGCGCCGGTTTTCCTTGCTACCAGGTTCAGCCGTTTACCGAGCAGCCCCATCCCGCACAACGGGAAGATCATATAGCTGGCGATCCACAGGGCCAGGACCCAGCCATGGGCATAGATAAGCGAAGGAAAGCCTGCGAATGATCCGGCGGAGGCGCTCGTGGCGCCGAAGGTGAGCGCGAGCGCGATCATGCCGAGACCGCGACTGCCCAGGAAGTACTCGCTCAGGAATGACCTTTTTCTAAGCGTCCGATGCGACAGCCAAGCTAGCGCCAATACCACGGCCGTGTAGGCCACAAACAGGACCAGGGAGCTGTCTGTGCCGCTACCCATCTTCGCCGCCCTTCATCCAGCGCAGGCTGAACCACACGCTGAAAACCGTTGCTGCCACCCAGGGGACGAGGATGCCGAAGAAAACCCAGGAGGGTATGCCGAATACCAGTGACACGGGCCCTGTCTTGTATCCGAACAAGTGGCTGTAGACGATGGTCCACAGCAGGCATGCGGCCCAGGACGCGAGGATAAGCGCTGCCTCCCGGCGGGCCCGAAGAAAGCCACCGCCAGATTGTGGCGAAGTAGACCGATCAGAAGCCGTTGGCATGAGCCTCCAGAATGAGCTCCGTCTCGACAGCTGCGCCCAGCGGAAGCTGTGCCATGCCAACGGCGCTTCGCGCGCCGATTCCAGCGTCGCCAAGCACTTCACGGAGCAGTTCCGATGCCCCGTTTATTACAATATGTTGCTCCGTGAAGCTGGCGGCGCTGTTCACGAAGCCTGTAAGTCGAATAACCCGGGCTATGAGGTCCAGGGATCCCAGGGTATGGTATACCATCCGCAGGTTGTTGGCAGCGCAGAGCCGGGCAGCCAACCGAGCCTCCTCCAGGCCGATGTCAACAGGCACCTTGCCTTGATACAGGAGCTTCTCGTCTTCTACCGGGATAGCGCCCGATACGTATATAGTGCGACCGGCCCGGATGGCGGGCTTGTAAATGCCGCCAGGCTTTGGTGCTGCGCCAAGCGGAAATCCCAGTGATTCGAGCTTGTGTGCGATACTGGACATGGGCATGCGGCTGGTCAGGAGTAGGGGAGGGCCTCGCCGAAGAAGCGAAGCCAGTTTCCGTGGAATATGGCCGATAAGTCGGACTGGACGTAGCCGCGGCGCTTCAGGATGGCCACGAGCCGCTGGATATCGGCAATCGTGTCCAGGTCTCGCGGAGTCTGGTTAGATCCGAAGCCTCCATCCAGGTCACTGCCGATGGCGCTATGCCTGGCGCTTCCCGCCAACTGGCAAACGTGATCCAGTTGATCGGCCGCAGCATCGAGTCCCACGACCGAGCGGCTTGTGAGGCCTCGCTGCCATCGCGGATAGAGCATCCATGCATCCATGGATGTTCCGATTACGGCATCACGGGCGATAAGGCGGCGGATCTGGTCATCGGTTAGCTGGCGCTGCCCCGGAACCAGCGCGCGGCAGTTGTGATGGCTGGCAAGTACCCGACCCCGGAATATGTCCAGAGCCTGGTCCAGGCCGCGGTCGGAAAGATGCGTGACATCGAGGGCCATACCAAGGCGCTCGAATTCCCGCAGCAGCTCGGCGCCTTTTGGCGTAAGTCCGCTCTCCGTTCCCGTACCACCTCCGAACTGCCCCGGGCCGTAATGTGTTAGTCCTGCGGCGCGCAGTCCCGCCTGCCACCAGCTTGACGCCTGATCCGGACGAGTAATGGGATCGCATCCTTCCATGCTGAGAATGACACCAAGCGGCGCAGCGCCAAAGGCGCCATTCCAGGCGTCCCAGTGCTCGCGCAACTCGGTAGCGGTCCGGATTATGCGGATGAGCCCCTGTGCCTCCAGCAGCGCGTAGTATGCGCGCTGGCCGTGCGCATGGGCATGGGCGATTGCCGGCGCGGCATAATCCAGGTCGAAGCGGCGGTAGCCCGCCTTGCGTGTCTGATCCGGTCCGGCCCGGGCAAGCAGCGTGGCTACGCATACGGCCATGTGGGCCTTGCGCATCTCAGGCAGGCTCACGGTTACGGCGCCTCGAAAGGGAGCGTCCGTCATGTGGCGCTCACGGGCGTTCAATTCGCCTACCTCAAGCGCCTGGTCCCGGTCAAAGGACAGGGCATTCCAGGCGAGATCCAGGTGGGCGTCAATGACAGGAATCATCAACCGCCCTCTCCCACGATATAGAAGCCCGCGCGCCGGAGCAGTATCAACGGGGGACGAAAACTGATGGATTCCACGTAACCCGAGCCAAAGTAGCCGAAGCCATTATTTACGTTGGAGAACGTACCGGGCTCGACTAGCAAGTCGGCATCGAAGAAGCCGGTGGGGGAGGCCCAGTTCTCATCTCCGACATGGATGCGCACGATGATCTCACGCAGGTCGATAATATCCGTGGTTACGTCGTTGTCGTCGTCGAATTTCTGAAATATCTCGGCATAGTCCGCGATGAGATCGACTTCCAGGAGATAACCTTCGTCAGCTGGCGTCGGCCGCTGCGCATAATTGAAGGTCACGGGCTTGAAAATGGCCTCGCTGCCTTCCTCGCGGAAGCCGGCGACGACGTATTCCACATCAATCCTCGGCATGTTTGGAGGCCGCCCGCGAATAAGCACCGGCATAAGCGCCTCGCGCGGGTGCAGTGTATCGGGCTCAAGCACTTCCAGTTCGACCAGGGGCGGGATAGTTGTCTCGGCGCTGGTAACCTCGCCGTCGGAGCGGCGCACCTCCAGCCGGTAGGTCTCGCCTGAACTAGCTGAAAACATGGACCAGAATACGTGCCGGTAGTCACCGTCTGAGAGCTGAATCAAGGAGTCCTTCCACGTTGATTGCTCTCCGGTCTGGAGCAGCGTCGTGCTGACTCTTGCATCAATGGGATCCGGTCGCACCAGCATGATTTCGGACTTGATTTCAAAGACGCGCACGGCGTGCGTATCCAGCTTCGGATTGATGAGGCCGTAAAGGGAATACGGGTAGTCGATTCTAAGGCGTGTGTCCACAGATTCACTACAGCCTGCGGCGATCAGCACGGCAGCCAGAAACAGTGCCAGGTGCCGCAGCTTGTGCGAGCGCCTGCTAGCATTGTCGCCGCATTCTGTCATTGCACTTCGATGCGCAAGCCCACTGTCGGTACAACAGGAAGCTGGTAGTTTCGCTCTGTCGTGAATAGGTCCAGGGCAAACAGGTTGCGCCGGTCATAGAGATTGATGATACCAATCTGCGCAGCAAGAACGCCGCGTTCGAAGTCGAACCTGCGCTCCACGGATACATCGAGCCGGTGGTACGTCGGAAGAACACCGCCGAAGGGCCGGCCATATATCACCCGCTGGTCGTCCCGCACCGTAAAGAGGTCCTGCACTCCGTCGAGATGCACAAAACCGTCGAATCCGTAGACGCGCGTATAGGGACGCCCGGAACCGAAATTCCACCGAAGGCTGAGGTCGTACTCCCCCAGGGTGGTATTTCCCACGATATTTAGCTGATGCCTCCGGTCGTGAGGCGGGCGGAACTCTAGTCGCTCCGTGCCGAACCACAGCGCAATGTTCTCTTCCTTGGCAACGTATTGAACGGAAGAGAGGCCATAGTTGACGTAGCCGTAGAAACGTCGTTGTCGCAGTTCGGCCCGTGCTTCGAGGCCCACGACGCGTCCGTCCGCACGCTGCAAGCGGGTGGTAAAGCGCGGAAATGAGGTCCATTCCGCAATGAAGAGGTTGCGCAACCGCTTGTAGAATCCTTCCGCAGACAGCTCTAGCCAGGGAGTTGGCCGGAATCGGTAACCGGCGAGCGCATGCACCGCGCGGGAGAGGTCCTCTTCCGGTGCCGAACGCCAGGCAGTGAATACATTAGTGGCGTCGCGCCTGTCGTTTAGGCCGAATATTTCCTGGTGATAGTAGCCGGCGGCCAGGCTGGCCTCGTGCCGCCGAGAATCCCAGATGAGCCGGAACCGCGGTTCAAACAGGGTGCGGTTTCGCTGACCGGGAAAGATCTCCGTGATCAGGGTAGTTCGGATTTTGAGCCGGGAAGTCACGTTGAAATCCGGCTCCAGGTAGAGTCCCGCCTTGTGGCGTCGGCTAAGGCCAATTTCCAGGTTCTGGAAGACGCCACCGAGTTCCGAGCGGATTTCCGGGGCGCGCCAGTACAATCCCCACTTCCACTGCGTGCGGCGGTAGAAGCTGGTCATGTTTGCCGCATAGTGAAAGCCGTGGACTCTGGACCACCGCACAGGATTGGCCCGGGGACCCTGCTCTGTTTCAAGCCGCGAGTACGACAGCTGTACCTCGGCAATGAACGGAAGCGCGCGGGGCAACACGACGTAGCGTATCCCTACAGCGGAATTGCGCCATCCAATTGATTCCAGGATGTTATCCTCCGACGCCAGGCCGATCCTGCCACGGTCATACGTGTGCAACGCGCTCAAAGACAGCTGGCTATTGTGGCTCAGGACGGCGTGTGCCTTTGCAAAGGCATCGCCGAACGTGTAGGGCATGTCCTGGGCGACGTATCGCTCGGCTGCCTGCTCGACGACGCTCTGCCGCAGCGATGCCATGATGGAGGCCCGCTCACGGATTAGCGGGCCTTCGAACTGCAAACCGCTGACAAACGGAGAGACGGATGCCGCGCCGGCATACCGGTTCTTGTTGCCGTTTCGAGACTGAATGCTGATCGCGGATGAGATTCGGCCGGTGTAGGGGCCGCCGTAACCTGCCGTGTGAATGTCGGCCTGGTGGATGATGTCGGAAGGGAACGCGGAATAGAATCCGAGAATGTGGTACGGCTGATGCACGTACATGCCGTCGATCATCGTTAGGTTGTGGGACGGCTCCCCGCCCCGCACAAAGAACTGGCCTCCTCTGTCCCCAAGCGTAACTACGCCGGGCAGCGCCGTAAGGAAATTCGCCAGGTCTCCCGAGATATCCGGACTCGGAATGACTTCGATGTCCTGCGGTCGGATGACTTGCAGGCCCGCCGTGACGTTGGCTGCTCCGGTTTCCAGCTCGGCCTCCACGACGACTTCGTCGAGTTCGGTGCCGGACTCTTCTAGCGCAAAATTCAGTGTGAGCCGTTCACCTGCACGCAGCAGCAGACTGTCTACGTGGGGCGTGTACCCGACAAACGTCGCCCGCAGCACGTACGGACCCGGGGCCAGTCGCGTGATGCTGTAGATGCCGTCGCCGTCCGTTGCCGCTCCCCTGAGATCGCCGCCAGCATCTTGCAGGATTACGTTTACGCTAACCAGGGGCTCGCCAGTGGCGGAATCCGTGATGAATCCCCTGACCTGTGCCGCTTGCCCGTATGCCAGTGGTGTCAACAGCGCACCCAGAATCACGGTCAGGAAATACAGGTGACCGGGCATCCTGCCTCTCCGTTCGGTCGGGATGGCGCTAGTTCTGGCGGCTACGCGCTGCAAGGCAAGATACAGGATGTTGAAAGCGGCCATTGACCATGCTCCGGACGGACCAAGCGGCGGCCTGCTTTCCGGCAGCCTCGCCCGTCCCGGCACTGGGGCAAAAGAACCATTAACATAGTCTGCGGGCAGGTAAAGAGCAGCACCTGCTTGGCCGCGCTAGAAGGTCCAGGGTGCCAATTGTCCAGACTTGGAATGACGCCTGAGGATGTGAGCGATTCTCGGCCACCTTAATGCATTTCCGTTGCAGGGCAGCTGGTCGTTCCATCGGCGCACGCATTTGCGGCAGCACTGCTACGGAGAATAGGCTGTCACGCGCAGTATTCCGCGCATGGTTGCCGCATGTCCCGGGAAGGTGCACACGAACGGGTAGCTGCCTGGCACGTCGGGCGCCGTAAAGTAAATGGTTTCCTCTGCACCCGGCTCAAGCAGGCCCGTATGAAAGAGTACATTGTCCGATATGGGAACGTATGCCAGGTCGTGGCCACTCAATCCAAGCTGCAGGGCACCCAGGGCAACGCTATCTGCCTTGTCTTCGCGCGTGATGACCAGGTTGTGCAGCATGTCGTCGTCGTTGACAAACGTCAGTGCCACACGGCTTCCCGCGACGGCTACGAGCTCCTCCGCGTCGAAACGCAGGTTCGGCCGTGTGCCAATCGTGAGCACCGTTGTTGTTCCATCTGCCCACGCGGCCGGGCGTGCCAACTGGTACTTCGGCTCCGTATCGGCAATCGTGGCCCGGACGGTCTGCAGGACGTCCGGCAGTGCTTCTCCCTCCGGGATGCGATTCAGCGTGTAATAGGCCGCATCGTGCAGCAGCGGCTCTTCGTCTGACGACCGGATGCCAGGCATCAGGATTTCGTAAATGTAACCCTGGCGCAATCCCGCAACGGCTATGCGGACCGTGTGCTCATCAGGCGAGACGGCCACGCTGGCAATGTCGTGGGCCTGGCGGCGTATGGGTGGGCTGCCGTACGTGGAATGGTAACGGTATGTGAAACTCTGTACGCGGTACGAGTCGATTCTGCCTGCTGTAGTGTGGGCCACGGGCTTTGTGAAGGAAAGTTCGAATCCGTCCGCCTGTGCCCGCACTTCGTGTACCTCGAATGGCACCTTGCCGGTCCACTCCAGTCGCTGCAGGCCGAAGGGCTCCCTGCCCGTCGAGGCCCAGCCCCGGTTTGTCATGCCCACGTAGAGGCTGCCGCTCTTGCCCCATGCCAGGCGCAGCACGCCGGATGAAAAGCCCTCGCGGAAAGGGAATGCGGCACCCTGGTATACGCCATCAACCTTCTCAAGAAAGATTCGGGTGATTTTGCTGTGCCCCTGGTCACCAACGAAAAGCTGCCCGGCGAAGGGACCAAATGCACCGTCCGTGGAATCCGGCACGATGTCTGATGTGGAGATGCCGAGGATGGCGTGGGGCAGCCAGACGGCCGGCAGCTTGAGCACCTCAATCTCGCTGGCGACTTCAAACATGGGTGCTCCGCTGTCCGGAATATCGTCCGGCGAAAGGGCGAGTGGTGATGCTTCCTGTCCTGCCCACTTGAGCCCTGCCGGATTGCCCACAAAATCGCCTGACTCCACATGCGTGATATGGCCTGATGCTACCCAGTCTCCCTGGTTCTCCGCGTAAAACAGATCCCCGGACATGTTAAAACCCATGCCCGCCGGTGACCTCATGCCGGCGGCAATGGGTGTCATGTCGCCGTTGGGCTGGATGGAAAGCATCCAGCCGCGCCAGGGCGAGAGGCTTGCCCCGAAGCCTGTCCAGCCGAGGTTTAGGGCCACAGTCATGGATCCGTCACGGCCGACCAGCGGTCCATACGAGTACTCGTGGTAGTTGCCGTCAAGCGGCCAGCTGCGAATGGCCTCGTACAGGTCGGCTCGTCCATCACCGGTTTCATCGACGAGGCGGGTAAGCTCCCCACGCTGGACCACGACGATTGCGCCGTCCACGAAGGCCGCCCCCAGGGCCTCGTGCAAACCGTGCGCAAACCGCCTGAAATGCGGATAAACCCCTTCCGGATTCTCTACCATCCATACTTCGCCCCGCCTCGTGGAAACCGCCAGTTGTCCGTCAGGAAGCACAGCCAGGCCGCCTACTTCAAGGAAGATGCCTTCGGGGACAGGTATCGTCGACAGCCGGTAATAGTCATTTTCCTGCTGCGCAAGCGCGCCGCAGGCAGCAAACAGCATACTGAGCAGTATCGGCAGGGCTCTCATTTGGGGCGCTTACCAGACAATGGCATAGTTTGTGGATGCTTCGCCGGATTCAAGGGGAAGCGCAATGACCAGTTCGTGCCCGCCGGAAGACTGGCGAAGCCTGACATCGGAATCGCTGTCCATTTCGATCAGGTAGTGACCAGGTCCGACCGAATACGTGCCCTCGCCGATCCTGGAGACGGCCTTTGCAGCCGCGGCGCGGACCCAGAGAACAGACTGTGTGCCCTCGTCGGTTACTGCACGGATGGTTCGCAGGAGGTATGGTCCTTCGGTGGCCGGGGCCAGGTGATCCTCAATCGCAGTATTGCCCAACCGGTACCGGACCGTGGGTTTTCCTGCTTCGTCAAGCCGGTATCCGACAAATTCCGCGTGGGAGGCAGCCGGCCACGGGGCCTCTTCATCGGGAAGCAGGGAAAATGACGGAGTTCCGTCCAGCGTCAGCAGGTTGCCCCGCGGGATCGCTACCTGGTCTCTTCCCCGGTTGTGCCACATGGGCGTGGCATCGAGGAAGGCACCGCGCCATACGAACAAAAGGGCCGCCGTCTCCAGATCGAGGCTGTAATGCACGCCGCCGGGATCTCCCACGGACAGGGCATGCGTTCGCTTCCTCCCGTTGTGGAATACAAAACTGCGGAGTAGGCGCGTCTCGTTCTCCGGCTCCACGAGAATGGGAGGGGGTGGCTGCCGGCCGGGGAGCGATGCCTTGAGCACATGCCTCGGCGAGTCAGGCCCTTCCACCTGAAGGGTGATGCTGGATGCGCGGCCGCCGACAGTCTTGAAGTAGACGAGCGAGAACGGATGCAGGCCCGCGGCCAATTCCGTCGCGCCTTCCGCACCGGGATAATTGCTGTCGTGGACAAGTATTGCCGCACCGCCAATCTGTAGTCTCGCACCGCCAATGCGGGCGGACTGGAAGTGCGGATCACCCGTGATCCAGTCCAGGGTAAGGGCAAAGAGGTACCGTCCCTGCGTCGGTATGTCCAGCATGCCTTCATACGTTACCAGCACGGGCTCGCGCGTGATTACTTCATGCTCGTGAAGCGAATTCGTCTGACCACTTTTTGCCGGCGACGCGGGAAGAGTGTCGGGTATGGATTCGAACCTGTCCTCAAAGACGGCAAAGGAGATGTCCCGGGCCTCTACGAGATCGTCGCCCAGGAGCTTGTATCGGATGTTCCGGAACGCTACCGGTCCGTGATCTCCCTGAATCATAATCGGTCCCAGAGGCCGCTCGTCTTCGAAGGCGCTGGCTCGCGTCGGGCCGGAAACGTCAATATTCTCGTGAATCAGGAGGCCATTCAGCGCCACGCGAACGAAGCGCGCGTCCTGCAGCTTCCTGCCGGCAGCGTCAAAACGCGGTGCCCGGAACATGATATGAAGCTCCTGCCACAGACTCGGTGCGCGTGCAGCGTTGTGACGCGGGGCGCGCCCGTCGTAGCCTTGGCTGGACGCCTCGTCCCACCGCTCATATAGCCCCCCGACATCGCTGAATGTAGGCCGCTGATTGTGCCAGCTGTCCAGCAGCTGCACTTCGTAGCGGCCTTGGAGATAAATGCCGGAATTGGAGCCTTTCGGCATCAGGAATTCCAGCCGAAGCTCTAGGTCGCCGTGCTCCCAGGCCGTGAACAGGTTTCCCCTCGCAACAGCGTCCGGCCTGTTTGCCAGGACTCCTGTGCCGGGCACGGCTTCCAGCGACCACCTGGCGTGCCTGTCGGAATTGACCTCTGAAGCCAGGGACCAGTTCGGTGCGGGATTGTCAAATGCCTCCAGCCCGTGCAGGGAAAGCACCTGCAGCGGCAGATCGCTCTGGGCCATTGTTTCAACTTGTGACCCACAGGCCAAGAGCAGAAGTGCGAGGATGAGCGGTCGGGTTGTCATGTTAGGGGAGCAGTGGGTATTAGCCAGCGCCTGCGTGTGGCCACGCCATGATACGGCACTCCTATTGGTTGTGCAGGCCGGCGTAGCACGCTTTCGTGGCAAGTGAAGTGTGCGCGCTAAGCGAGGCGATGGCAAGGAGTGGGCTGCCGTGCACATGCGCAGTGAGTCGGGTTATCCGGCATCCGGTCCGTCCCCCAGCCCATAAAGTCGGGCGGCGTTCTGCCAACAGATCTGATCCAGGCATTTCGACCGCTCGCAGGCCGCTTTGACCTTGGCATACTCGGCCTCGAAGCTTCCCCACGGTGCGTCGGTGGCGAAGAGCATGCGCTCGCAGCCTGTTCCACGCCTGTCCAGCTCGCCAAGCAGCCATCTTGGAGCGAAGCCCGGAACAAGCGAAGTGTCCGCGTAGATGTCGCAACCCGCGTCCAGCCAGTGCAGGAATCGTGGTACAAAGGAAAAGGCAGGCGCAATGGCTTCGCCCATGTGGACGAACTGGTAGGTTGCGGCCTTGCCATAGCTCTTCATGAAGGCATCAAACGCCGCAGGTTGTGCTCCCGGAAGGTACCCGGTGTGAAAGTGGATGACCAGCTTGTGCAGACGCGCAGCCTCTAGAATCCGCTCCACGTTTCGACGCACGCGGACCGACCAGCCTGCCGGATCTATCCCGTAGGGTTGCCACGTGTTACTGGCAATCTTGAGCGCCCGGATGCCGGGTCGCGGCAGTACGTCCAGCGCCGCGAGGCACAGCGCTTCCACTTCCGGCAGGGGGGAGACCCAGAGTCCGCCCAGCAACTCCTCATGCTCCTCTACAGCATGCAGGACGAGTTCATTGTAGCGGAATGCTGCGGTCTGGTCCTCGAGGTAAGTAGGCACAACAAGACCGCCGCGAAGGCCATGGCGCTTGATGTGCCTCGCGCATTCCCGCGCTCCATGGTGGTCAAGGTGCGCGGGGATTGGTCTGATCGTCTGCCCTTCAAAGAGCTGGGCTCCGTAGGCACCAATGTGAAAATGGGCGTCAAATACCAGGCGCGAAGCCGCTGCGGCCATGGCGGTGCAGCCGGTCAGACCTGCCGGGAGAAATGCCGGTAAAGCAGCAGCGTGACCACGAATGCGATTACGAAAATCAGTGCGGGCACGAGGATGCCCCAGAGCAGATTCGACGACTGCTGCAGAGCCGAGGCGATCATGGCTGGTCCTTCTTGTGGTGTTTCCTGTACGAGCGCCATGCGAGGATGAGCCCCAGGAATGAAGCGGCGTAGGCAATGGTCATGCCTATGACGGTGGCCAGTCCCTGGGTCATGGCGCGCTCTCGTCCTGGGCCTGCCAGCGAACGTTTTGCTCAAGTTCGTGCAAGTATTCCTGTTGCTTGGTTTCGTATTCGGCCGAAACGGCTTTAAGCTTCGGATCAATGATCCAGTGCATGACGGCCGTCAGCACAATGCTGCCTGCAAGCAGCACGAATCCTTGCCAGAGCAGCAGTACGCTGAGTGCAACGCCCAGCGTCATGCAAATGTAGCAGATGGGTGAGATGATTATGGTAATCCAGTCTTCCCGGGTCCATTCATCGGCTTCAGCGGCCGACCACGCTCGTCTGACTAGTGGCATGGCTTGGACAGTTGGGTTCAAAAGTTTCCTGTTCGCAGAGCTTCTTCGCTCAGGCCCGCCAGGTCTCCGCCGGCCGTGATGAGGCCGCGGCGCTGGGCTTCGCGCTTGACGGGCCCCCACCAGCCAATGGGCCGGGACATGACGTAGTAGCGGACGAGATGATCCATGTTCTCCGGCCGGGAAATCAACGTCACCGGGATGAACACGAAGGCCCCCAGCACCATGAGAAGCCAGAACTGCTGGTAGTCCAGGAGGTCAGGTATCACGCCGAGGGCCGGAAGGATCCATACGACGAGCCAGCTGAAACCGAGGTTGGCGATCCATGCGGACAGATAGCCCCATGCGTTGAAGCGCCACCAGACGACCTGCAAAATGTTGGGCAACCAGATGCCGGCAGCCATGACCCACAGGGCAAAAATGAGCCAGGACGTGATGTCCTCCATCATCAGGCCGTAGAAGAACGAGCCGATAAGCAGGATCACCGTGGAAATCCTGCCTACCTGCACAAGCCTTTTCTGGCTTGCTTCCGGATTCACATAGTGCTGGTACAAATCGCGCGTTGCGTACAATGCGCCCAGGTTCAGATGGGAGGAGATGGTCGAAAGGTGGATCGCGAGAATGGCAGCAAAGAAAAAGCCCAGCATGCCCGCGGGCAGGTAGTCGAAGCCAAGGCGGAACCAGCCCATCTCATATTCTTCGGTGGCCGTCATGCCGGGAAAGAGCACAAAAAACGCCAGTATGGACACGGCCCAGATGGAGTTGCGAACCAATCCGATGAGCGTGCCCCACCAGATGCTGTAACTCGCGTCGCGAACGGTCCGGGCCGATTGAATGCGCTGCGCTTCCACGTACCAGTCTATACTGGTACCCATGCCGAAGCCGCCCAGAATCGCAATTACCAGCATGGTTACGAACCAGGCCGTCGGGAATGATCCGGTCCACCAGCCGGAGAAGGCAAAGGGATTGATGCGATCAAGCTCCCCCAGGGCCGCGAGCTTGTCGATGATGCCGGTCGGGCCGCCGGCAACGGCGATGCCCCAGAAGGACACGATAATGATAACTAGAAAAGCGATAATTCCCTGCTGAAAGTCCGCCATCACTACGCCCCAGTACCCGGCGGCAAGAACGTAGACCGCGCAGACGAGCGAGAAGCTGACCAGCCCGATCCAGGTGGGCCAGCCGAACAGGAATTCGCAGATCTTGCCCATGGCAATGCCGACCCAGCCCAGCACAAACATGTTCATGAAGAACTGCCATCCGGCCATCCATCCACGGAGGAGCTCCGAACCCAGCCCGGAAAACCGGACGACGTTCCACTCGGCTTGTGTGTAGGCGAGGGAACGTCGGAATATGCGCGTCGAGACGAATGAGCTGATGGCACCCCAGGCCGAAAAGAAGGTGTACCATATGCCGGCCAGCCCGTGCTGGTAGATCACGCCCGTGATCCACATCGGCGTGTCTGTGGCGGTATGGGTAGCATACACGCTGGATGCGGGCAACCACCACGGCAGTCCGCGCCCTGCGAGGAAGAAATCCGATGCCGAACGCTTGCCGAGCCGGTAGAAGAGTACCCCGCTGCCGATCATGAGAAGGAGGAATACTCCCACCCAAAACCAGTCAAGCGGCGTAAAGAGTACGATCATGGATTCAGTTTCGAAACCCCACAGTATACCATTCTTGGCAATGGATATGAAGGACTATGAGTCGGCTTCCTGATCGCCAGCCTCCGGCCAGTTGCCGAGCAGCTTCCAGCATAGCCACAGCGCGCGAGGCACGTGGAAACATCCCTTGTAGGGACCTCCCTTGAAGCGATGCGTTACGCGACCCTCCCTGTCCAGGTATCCGTACCATTCGCCGTAATTGGTGTCGACGAAGTGCTCGAATACGTAGGTTTGCACGTCCCTGAAGGCCTGCAGGTCGGCGCCGCTTCCGGACAAGGCGAAGCCCAGCAAATGCGCATAGAGGGCCTCCGTGTGGGGCCACCACAACTTCATGGACCATTCCAGCTGGACCGGTGAGTGTCCTCCTGCGTCCAGAAAGTAGAACAGTCCGCCGTGGTCGTTGTCCCAGCCGGTACTGTGTGACCACCGGACCATGTTGACTGCCAGTTGCGCCAGGTCCTTGCGCCGCAGGCGCTGGGCCCAGTGCTGCAGAAACCAGCCCGCCTCAATGGCATGGCCGGGATTGAGCAAGCGCCCGGCGGGTCCGTCCAGCGGGCCGCCGTCAGGTGCAACGTGCTCATGCACCCGCTTGGATGTGGCATCTACGTGAAGCGCTACCCTTCGCATGCAGTCCTCTATTTCCGCTCCATACCGGTCCGTACGCTCGCCTGCCACCTCCTCGATCAGATTGAGCAGGATCATGGGAACGGCGAGGGACTGCGAGGGGACCGTGCCCGGCAGAGTGGGCCGGCCTAGCGGTGCCCAGTCATAGGCCCATTGCCATACGAGGGCCAGTTCATTCTCGGCCTTATGCACGAATTCGGGCCTGTCCGCCGCCCGGCCGTATTCTGCCAGGGCCATGGCATAGAAACACTCCGTGAAAATCTTTCGCTGCTGGTAGACGGGTCTGCCGTCCGCAGCCAGGGCGAAATATACCCTGCCGTCAGGCCGCGCGGCATGCTCCATGAGGAAATCCATGCCGAGACGGGCGTGCGTCAGCCACGACGCCCGCTGGTCAACGCTCCGGTACAGCTTGCTGAACATCCAGACCTGGCGCGCAAGCAGCCAGATATGCTTGGTCGTGTCGTAAACCGAGCCATCCCGGTCGAGATTGTTAAAGTATCCACCGCGAAAGGTGTCCGGCGAATGTCGCTCCCAGAACGGGATCACCCGCTCGAAGAGTTCGTGCTCGAATATTGCGCGGTAGCGTTGACGTTCCGCGGCCTGAAGCGTACTATCCATGGTGTTTCGGCAAGTAGCTCGTGGCAATATCCAAAAGCGCTTGTCCCGCCGCCACACACGGGCCGCTCGTCTGACCAAGATTTGAACAAGACTGATCGGAGGTACCGCCATCAAGACAAGAAGACGTGATTTTCTGCGCAATGCGGCGCTCGCTGCTGCGGGCCTCGGCATTTCAGCGGACCAGGCACCGCCGCCGAATCGGCGCCCCAACCCGATAGGCGTTTCCACCTACTCCTTCTGGCGATTTGCTGGCCCCAAGGAGAATTACCCGATTGAGCAGTGCATAGATGATGCCGCTGCCATGGGATTTGACGGGGTGGAGCTGCTCCATGTCCAGATGGCTTCTGAAGATCCCGCCTACCTCCAGGATATCAAGCGTCGGGCATTTGTCAACGGGCTGGACCTGATGGGCTTCTCCACCCACCAGGGCTTCATGTCTCCGGATGCGGAAGAGCGCCAGCGCAACATTGACCGCACCATACACCAGATCGAGCTGTGCTACCAGCTCGGCATCCCGACCATGCGGCTCAATACGGGGCGATGGGGAACGTCGGAGTCTTTCAGTGCACTCATGGACAACAGGGGAATTGAACCTGCACTGGAAGGATATTCGGATGAGGATGCATACGACTGGGTTATTGCCAGCATCGAAAAGTGCATTCCCAAGGCCGAGCAGTGCGGCGTTTTGCTGGGTCTGGAAAACCACTGGGGGCTCGGTCGCACGCCCGAAGGCGTGCTCAGGATCGTCGAGGCACTGGATTCACCGTGGCTCCAGGTTACGCTGGATACGGGAAACTTCCTGGAAGACCCCTACGACAAGCTGGAAATGCTGGCCTCCCGTACGGTGCTGATGCAAGCCAAGACCTATTATGGTGGCGGAACCTGGTATACGCTGGATCTTGACTATCCGCGCATAGCCGAGATCATGCGCCGGCACGACTTCAGGGGCTACGTATCTCTGGAATTCGAAGGGAGGGAAGACCCTCAGACGGCTGTGCCCAAGAGCCTGGAGTTGCTCCGGTCAGCCTTTTCCTAGCGCGCATGCGGGCGGTCCAGTATTCTGCCCCGGGCGAGATAGAATGGGTTGACGTTCCGGTGCCCGAAGCGCCGCAGGATGGGCTGCTGCTACGCGTCCTTCTGACGACTATTTGCGGCAGCGACCTCCACTTCCTGCACGACAGCCCGGCGGACAGCTATCCGTTCGCTGCCGGCCAGTCCGGCCATGAATGCGTGGCCGTGGTGGAGAAGTCCTCTGTGGCGGCGCTGCCTCCAGGCACACGCGTGCTCGCGCTGGTTCCGCGTTTTGATGCATTTGCCGAGTATGTGTCCGCATGGGCTCACGAGGTGATCCCGCTTCCCGAAGGACTGCCGCTGGAGCGCGCCGTACTGGCGCAGCAGTTGGGCACCGTCGTGTACTGCTGCCGCAAGCTCGGCAACGTGATGGACAAGCGCGTGGCCGTGGTGGGTCAGGGGCCGGCCGGGCTGCTCTTTACCATGCTGCTGCAAGCGATGGGTGCGCGCGAGGTCTACGGACTGGATATCGTGGATCGAAGGCTGGAGCTTTCCATCGAGGTCGGAGCTGCCTGTTCTGTTGACGTAAGGGGCGGCGACGCCGTGGAGCGCATCCGCGAGGCGACAGCCGGCCGGATGGCCGACGTGGTCGTCGAAGCGGTCGGCAAGGCAGAAAGCATCAACCTGTGTCCTCGTCTTGTGCGGCAGCATGGCGAAGTCGCGCTATTCGGGGTACCAAAAAAGGCGACGCTGCCCATTGCAATTGAATCGTATCTGCGGGGCAATCTGCGCGTGGTAACAAGCGCATATGCGCAGCACGAGCCGAACCTTGCCTCCTTCAGGCTCGCCCTGGATATGATAGCACAAGGGCGACTGGAAGTGTCGCGCCTCGTGTCCCATCGGCTGCCGTTCTCCCGGTTGGCAGAAGGCATGGAGCTGGCTGAGACGAAGCGGGACGGGGCCGTCAAGGTGCTGTTGGACTACTGAACGCGCCGGAAGGTGCTGCAGGAGTGAAGGACCCGTGGCAGGGCCCCGGCGAAGGCTTGCGCGATATGGAGAAGCGTAAGCTGCAGGCTTCCTGGACATCAGGCACCATAGTGCAATGGACGCTGCGCAATGGGCCCGGCATTTTTTGCCGCAGGATTGGCGACGCATCCCGCGGCGCCGGCCGGCCCGGCAGGCTTCGAATGGGATGGAGGCCAACCCGCCACCGCAACTATAGCAACCCGAGTGGCAAATGCATGAATTATGCCGTCGCGGACTGGAGGGCCCAAATCTCGTTTCTGTACGAGAGCGGAAGGGAAGTCGACAGGCAGCCTGCAAGGGCTTCGCAACGGCAGTCTCCGGGGACTCTCGTCCGAGTCTCGCTGCTGATTCCGGGAAACGGACACGCGCAGCGGTAGGCAGTTGAGCCTATGCGCCAGGCGTCACTACCTGATCTGTCGGACCTGGCTGCGCGCCGTGCACAGCCACGCCATTGGCAGCAGCAGCTTCGCTCAGGAGATCCTGCTGCAGCCGGTGCCCGTCAGCACCTCGCAATTCGGTTTGAGGGCAGGGCTTTCCAATTGATGCAGCATTGGGCCATTGCCGGGACCGGCGTGGCTCACAATCGCGCGACTCCGGACCTCCACCGCACTCACTCGCGGGTTTGCCCCGTGCAAATTGCGCGTGCAGGGGCGATCAAGGTCCGCTAGCCTCCGCCATGTCCCCAATCAACTGCGCCCGTATTTCGGCGCTGGCGCCCGTAGTCTCCAGAATCACTTCGTAGAGCGATTCCAAGTCATGAGTCCGGCCACGAACCACCCCTTCCCGGTCCACTACAATGTAAGTGGGCAAGCCTTGGATGGCCCAATCCTCATAGAGCTGAGACTGCTCCCCGACAAACCAGTTGACGAAGGGCAACTCAAGGCGATCATCCATGAACTGCTCAACCAGCTCCGTGCTTTCGTCCGTGCTGATCGTAATGACCTGAAAGCCCCGGTCGCCCAGTAGCTGCTGGAGTCTGACCACGTCAGGGAAGCTGGCGATGCAAGGTGCGCACCAGGTCGCCCAGAAATCAATGAGCAACACACTTCCCCTGTATTGGATCAGCGATTCCGTGTCCCCGCGTATGCGCTTTGCGGTGGCTTCCGGAAGCACGCTCCCGATAGCCAGGTTTTCAAGGGCGTACAGGACAGGCTTGATCGCGTCACCACCCGATTCGCCGCGAAATACCTCCACATCACTGTACTCATCTGCTACCAGCCGGGCCATGCGGGCAACCTCGGCGCGCACACTTGCCCTCACGGAAGGTGGGGTCGCAAGATCGTCGACGTCCATCAGGCGCTCTGTGGCGGACCAGAATGCTGCCTTCGCGCGAAGTTCGCGCTCGTCGCTCCGGGCTACAACCCTGTCGACAAGATCGACCCCGCGCTCGCCTCCGAAGCGGATCAATCCCAGGAGCATGCGATTGAGTCGCAGGTCGTCAATATAGTGCTCGTCCAGAATCTCGAATACCGCGTCCTCGTACTCACCTCGCTGACGATCGTCAATCGCTCGGAGTTCATAGAAGGCAAAATGCACCGCCAGGAATCCCAGATCGTCTAAGGGATTGACTTCTGCAATCCGCAATGCTGCATCGATGGCCGGATGCGGATCGAGAGCATTCATTCCCAATGCCGCCTCGGCCTCTCCAGGCGCCTTGCCTTCATTGCCCGGCAGCCTTAGCCACTCTCCGACACGCTGACGGTGGATCCGCTGAGTTATCTTGAAGCTTTCGACCGTCTGCCAGTCGTCAATTCTATCCGGCGCTGATTCCCTGCCTGCCTGTCCGTCTGTGCGCAGGCAGCCCGATAGTACCAGCCCGGCGAGCAGCACTGCGTGGATCCTGGTCACTACGTTGCCTCCATGCGATTGGCTTGAAATTTTCCGTCGAGTCGTGGGCTGGGAGGCGGCGTGCTGGAGCGCCGGGAAGCCATGGGGCTTGCGAGCCATGTGGTCAGACCTATTGTACCGCGTCCCGCCACGATACACCATTTCCGCGATACTCGCAAAGCACGGGGCCGGTCGGCAAGCGGCGGGAAGGCCGCCAAGAGAGCCTTGCTCCGTGACTCGAGGCTGGTTGGAATCATTTGGGTCGTACCCCGAAGAGCTACGCAGGCAGTCGCGCAATCCGTCCCTCGACGGCCGACATGTCGAAGCCCACAAGTATTTCACTACCGGCGCCGATACATGCCATCGTGGGCACTGGCTTGGCAGGCGCCGGGCCGGATTCCCCATGCGGCTGCAGTAGTTCCTACGGCGTGCTCCTGGCAGGTGGAGTGGCGTGGATCAGCAGCGCCGCACGCAGCACCATGGCATCAGGCCCCGCGCGCGCCGGTATGCCGACCGCCCGGGGCCATTTGTCGATGTCCCGGGTGGCGGCTGGGAGCGCGAGTCAGCAGATGAGCTACAATTCGCGTGCGTACCGGTCCACAAGGCCTTGCAAACGGATAGGGCCCGTCAGCCTAAATGCCGGCAGCGACAAAGCCTATAGCCTCCATCGGAGACGCCGGGTCCGTACCATGGACGTCTATCCAATGCCGGGTCGCTCTCGCCCGGTCCGGGAAGCGACCCGGTACACTTGCGGCTGACCGTTGCAGGCTGCGCGGCGGATCGGGACAAACCCACTGGATGCAGCTGGCCACCTCAGGCGCTATGTCACCCTCATTGCAGCGCGGAGGCTCATCCGCGGCGCGCCGTCTCGGCTGGAATCGCCTGTGCCGCCAGCTTGCCCCGGCATTCCGGCGATTGAAGGCGCCGGTCCACCTACCAATGACAGTGCGACAGGGGTCTGCCTGCCCGGGAAACCGCCCGTAGCGTTGATTGCCGAACAGATCGCCCGTCGCGGGCAGCCTCACCAAGGCTGCCGCGCACCACCTGAGGCCCCGTAGGAACTCTGGAATTGCCCTGCAGGCTGGACACAGCGCCCCACGAGTGGAGGGCTAGCTGAGTTGCATTGGCCGAGCATTGCCGGCGCGGACCTGCCAGCTTGAGCCTTGCATTGTCAGCAATTGCCCAAGGTTGCGCTTATGGGCGGAGGCCCGAGGGTTATTCCGCAAGTAGTGCGCGGATCATTGACGCCCGCTAGATCAGGTCTACGTCCTGGGCTTGAAAGCCCTTCTGGCCTTTGGTTACGGTAAACTCTACACGCTGATTCTCTTCCAGCGTGCGAAATCCGTCTACGCGAATCTCCGAATGATGCACGAATACATCGCTGCCGCTGTCACGTTCGATGAAGCCATAGCCTTTCTCCGGGTTAAACCACTTTACCCGGCCTGTTTCACGACCTTCCATGTTGATCTGCCTCTGTACTGATTGGGTGTTGAAAGAGCCACAGAAGATATGACCGGGCCAAACAACTGTGGAGCCTCTGCAGAATATTCACCAAGTGGCACTCCGGGCCACTTGTGCGCAGGTCATAAGGCGTGTGGATCCGCTAAGGCGGTGAGTTTCCTGGCACATCGCCAGTGCCTACTGAATGCCTCCCGGTTTTGGTAGAATGGGACGTTGCCGTCGTCGCCGGTCTCAGCCTGGCCAACAGAGTGTGCCAAGTTCATTAATATGGGGGCGCCTGGCGCCGAGCTCCGGCGGCAGCGTTCCATACTGATCCGGGAATTCGATGCCCAGCGTCATTAGCAGGCAGGAATTTGATGTTTGTATTGTGGGCTCCGGCGCCGGCGGAGGCATGGTGGCCAAGGTGCTTGCGGAGGCAGGCGCAAAGGTGGCGCTCCTGGAAGCGGGCCCCTTGTGGTACGCCGAGACGCACAGCAAGATGTTTCAGTGGAACTATGACTCGCCGCGCCGCGGCGGTCCGACGCCGGAAAAGCACTGGGGGGAATTCGACGGCACGATCGGCGGATGGACCATAGACGGGGAGCCATATACCCACGTTAGCGGCACGGAGTGGGACTGGTTTCGCGCCCGCAACCTGGGCGGCAGGACGAACCACTGGGGACGCATTTCGCTCCGATTCGGTCCGGATGACTTCAGAAGGCGCAGTATTGATGGCCTGGGAGACGACTGGCCCATCGGCTACGAGGACATAAGCCCGTACTATGACCGTGTGGAGCGTTTGGTGGGCGTTTTCGGAAGCCACGAAGGCATGAGAAACGAGCCGGACGGGATTTTCCTTCCCCCGCCCAAACCGCGCTGCTACGAGCTGTTGATCAAGCGGGCCTGCGACCGCATGGGAATCCCTTGCATCGCTTCGCGCCTGTCGATACTCACACGTGAGCACAACGGTCGGCCAGCCTGCCACTACTGCGGGCAGTGCGGACGCGGCTGCACCACCAATTCCAATTTTTCTTCCCCTTCCGTGCTTATCAGGCCGGCTGAGGGTACCGGCAACCTGACGGTGATGCCGTTTTCGATGGCGCGGGAAGTGCTGACAGACGAAAACGGGCTCGCCACGGGTGTCTCCTACGTGAACAAGAATGACATGCGGGAATACCAGGTCCGGGCCCGCATCGTGGTGCTCGCGGCCAGTGCCTGTGAATCTGCCCGCCTGCTGCTCAACTCGAAATCACGGCGCCACCCGAACGGTCTTGCCAACGACAGCGACACCGTCGGCAGGTATATCACGGATTCGACGGGCACTACCGTGCAGGGCCTGTTTCCGCAGCTCATGGACATGCCTGCGCACAACGACGACGGCGTCGGCGGCATGCATGTGTACATTCCTTGGTGGCTTGATGGTAAGAGGCTCGACTTTGCCCGCGGCTACCACATTGAGCCGTGGGGCGGGCGCCATATGCCGGACTACAACTTCATGGGAGGTATCGAGCGGCTGAACCGCTGGCAAAGCGGCGCATCCGGAGACTTGCGGCCGCGAGGAGGCGGGGGCTACGGCGTGCAGCTCAAGGAGGACTACCGCAGGCTGTACGGCGCGGTGCTTGGCTTTTCCGGCCGTGGCGAAATGATCGCCCGCCGAGAAAACCGCTGTGAAATCGATCCGCAGGTTGTGGACAAGTACGGCATACCTGTCTTGCGCTTTAGTGTCAGGTGGAGCGATCAGGAGTATGCGCAGGTAAAGCACATGCAGGAGACCATGCGGAGCATGGTTGTCGAGATGGGAGGGGAGTTGCTGGACGAAATGCCATCCCGCGAAGAGGGCTACGGCATCCTGCCGCCCGGCCGCATTATTCACGAGGGCGGCACTACCCGCATGGGCGGCGACCGGCGCAGCAGCGTCCTGAATGCGTACTGCCAGGCACACGACGTGAAGAACCTCTTTGTGGCAGACGCAGGCCCCCTGGTGTCTCAGGCCCACAAGAACGTCACGTGGACCATTCTCGCGCTGGCCTGGCGCACGGCGGACTTCATCGTGGCAGAACGAAACAAGGGAAATCTCTGATGGATCGCAGAACAAGCCTCCGCCTGCTGGCCACGGCCTCGCTTGCGCCGGGTGTGTCGTTTGCCCGCCCCACGCGTACCGGCGAGGCAGCCACGCGCGAGCCCGCCTTCTTCACCGAGCACGAATATGCGACCGTGCGCGTAGTGGCAGATCTCGTTTTGCCGGCGGATGAGCGCTCCGGCAGCGCCTCCGAGGCTGGAGTGCCGGAGTACATTGATTTTGTGATGACGGACCGGCCCGGGCTGCAAGTGCCCATGCGTGGCGGCCTGGCCTGGCTAGATGCCCATGCCCGTCGCCGCTTCGATAACCTGTTTGTGGATCTGGATGCCGCTAGGCAGCACAGCCTGCTGGATGAGATTGCCTACCCGGAAGCGGCGGCGTCTGATGTGAGTCAGGGCGTGGCGTTCTTCAGTCTGCTTCGAGACCTGGTGGCTGCAGGCTTTTTCAGCAGCAGGATGGGAGTGGAGGACCTTCGGTATATGGGCAACGTCTATGTCACGGAGTGGACCGGATGCCCTAGCGAAGCCACTGATAGGCTTGGTGTAGCGTACGACCGGTAATGGGGACCGGTGCCGGAGGCATTCGGTGCAGATTGACGTGCCCGCCGGCCAGCGGGATTGCCGGTCCTCGTGGCGGCGTCTCTTGGGTCGGGCCGGGATCTGGCCGTCCTTACGCTTCGCTCTGGCGCAATCGTTGTGCTGTTGCGACAATGAGGTTCCAAGCCCTTTCGACATGTTCCGCGTCCGTGCGGGCCTGGCCGATGCACAGCCGCAAGACGAAGCGACCGTTCAGCCTGGTGTGGGTGAGGAAGATCTCGCCGCCGCCGTTGGTCTCATTCAGTATGCGCTCATTCAATTCGTCGCTGCCCCGGTGGCGAAAACAGACCAGGTTGAGCGGTGCCGGGGCCATGATTTCGAAGTGCCGTTCGGCTTCGATCCAGTCCGCCAATCGCCGGGCCAGCTCGATGTGCCGTCGGATGTGGTGCCGCAGACCCTCGGCACCGTAGTAGCGCAGTACGAACCAGAGCTTCAATGCCCGAAAGCGGCGGCCCAGCGGCACTTGCCAGTCCCTGTAGTCGAAGACGGTGCCGCTGCTGGTCGCTTTGTTCACCAGGTATTCAGGCAAGATGGACAGCGCGCCGATCAGCGCCGCGCGGTCGGCCACCCAGAAGCAGCTGCAATCGAAGTTCGTGAACATCCACTTGTGCGGATTGAAGCAGTAGCTGTCGGCGTATTCGATGCCCTCGTGCAGATAACGGTATTCGGGACAGATTGCTGCCGTGCCCGACATGGCGGCGTCCACGTGAAACCATAGGCCCTCCGCACGACAGATCTTGCCGATGGCGGCAACCGGGTCCATCGCATTGGAAGAGGTTGTGCCCATCGTTGCGCAGGCGAAAATGGGCCGCAGGCCGCTGGCTCTGTCGGCCTTGACCTGCGCCGCAAGCTTGGCCGCATCAAGAGCGAAATTCTCGTCCACCGCGATCAGCCGCAGTTTTGCGCGGCCGAGACCAGCGATGCCCATGGCCTTTTCCAGCGACGAGTGCGCCTGAGTAGAGCAATAGGCGACCTGTGTGCCGTCGCAGCCTTCCCGGTTGGTATGGAACCGCGAATCCCTTTCCCGCGCCGCGATCAAGGCGCACAAAACGGCGCTCGAAGCAGTATCCTGGATGACGCCGCCGCCGCTGCCGGTGGATCGAAACGCTTCCGGAAGGCCCAGGAGGCCGACCAGCATGTCAAGCACCCGGGTCTCGACCTCGGTGCAGGCGGGACTTGTCGACCAGAGCATGCCCTGCACCCCGAGACCGGCGGAAAGCAGCTCGCCCAGGATGGCGGGTCCGGATATGTTGCTCGGGAAATAGGCGTGGAATCCGGGCGATTGCCAGTGCGTGATACCAGGAAGGATCCGCTCCGTGATGTCCCGGAACATGGCGGCGAAATCCTCTCCCTTGGCCGGCACCTCAGTGCCCAGGGAGTCGGCAATCTCGCCGGGTCTGACGCGCGAGAGAACGGGATAACGGGCGACGTTTTCGTGGTAGTCGGCGATCCAGTCGATCACTTCCCTGCCGTGCCGGCGGAATTCATCGGGCGACATGTGGTAGCTATTCTGGTCAGGCATTGAATCCGAGAGTGGTATCTGTTGGGATAACCCGATCTTACGGGATGGATCAGGCGGGTTCCGGCTGATTGGTTTCCGCCATGAATGGTCTGGTTGGACGCCCGGCTGCGGGCCTCCAGGGCCCTCCGATGTGGTCTTTCGTCCGCGGCATTACAGGATCGCCCTGACAGTCCGCCTGCTGCCTACCCTGCAAGGCACAATGAGCGGCTGATTCATCAAGTCTCTGGCAACCCACCGCCCGAGCCAGTGCCGTGACCTGCCGCTTCATTCCCGCAAGTTGCCGGCTCTGAAACACCAGGGCGGGGCTGCTTTAGGATCTGGCAATTCAAGGGATGCGTCAATTAGGATAGCACCGGCGCGGCGATGGGGAGGTGACAGGAAAGCGGACATTCAGAGGGGCCACAACAAGTTGGCCAAGTATACGCAGGCGTAGATGCGTCAACGGCCCAGGTGGAGCAACTCCATGGTCAATATGACTTGGCAACGCTCCGAATTGACAACAGAGCGTGTCTGCGGCTGCATAGGATACCGGCGGAATACCGGGACAGACTGGTCGAACAGCTAGCGGCACTGCCCTTTCCAGGTGAGCCCGTACCTGAATTCACAGCTAAGGGTAAATTCGCGCAGATCTGATACCCGGCCAGCATGGCTCCTGGCGAGCGCTTGCCTGGCCGCTGCAGGACGACTACGGCCCCGTTCAGCCGCCGGGATCCCGCAGGCAGGGCTCAGGTGGCAGCTGACAGTCGGGGATGTTCTGGGGAGAAAGAGGGCATGGACCGGAAGTTCGGTACCCTACGGTCCGCAGGATGACATCGCTCGGGATCCATCGCGTGGAGACGGTATAGCCGCCTCCGAAGTAGCCCAGGCCGTTATCGACATTGGAAAACGTGCCGGGCTCGATCAGCAGATTGGGATCGAACGAACCTCCCGGCGGATCCCACTGGCTGTCGGCTGCGAGGAAGCGAAAATCGATTCGCCTCAGGGCGATGAGGTCATCGCGCAGGCAGTTGATTGCGAATTCTTCCTGGACCACCGCAAAGTCGCGGCGCAGGTTGATGTCGTAGCGCCATCCGTCCTCTGTCGGCTCCTGCTCACCCGAATAAGGCACGGCAACTTTCAGCAGCACCGGTGGCGGAGGGGAAGTGCCCGGCGGCCAGGGATTGGCCGGAGGCAGCGTGATGGCGTCGTAGATCACCGATACATCTACCAGATTCGGCGGCTTGCCGTGGATGAGGGCCGGGATGACTACGCGGTCTCTCTCGCCTACCAGCTCCACTTCGACCGGCGGCGGGATGGTTACTTCCGCCGAGGTCGCTTCGCCGTCCGAGCGCCGCACCTCCAGCCGGTAACTGCGCTCGTACTCAGCCCGAAAATCCGACCAGAAGACGTGCCCGACGCTGCTGTCTGCGAAGGTGATTTCGGCATCCGTCCACTCCCTGCGCTCTCCCGTACCCAGATCCGTCGAAAACACGGCCGCGTCAATGGGACCGCTGCGGTCTATGCCCAGGCGAGACTCTATGGAGAATACGCGCACGCGCTGCGTGTCAGCATGTGCGTCAAGGTAACCCCAGATCGTAAACGGGCGCTCATCCCCGACCACGGGTTCGATGGCCTGATCGCAGCCGCCTAGCATCACGAGGCAGGTCACAAGGCCGATTCCAGGCACCAGCGAGCGGATCATTCTGCGGCAGTGTTCCGGGCTCTTCATCAAAATTCGAATTTGATGCCCGCGGTAGGAATGACGGGTAACTGGTCATTCCGCTGCAGCGTGAACGTGTCGAGGGAAAATAGATTGGCTCTGTTGTAGGCATTGATTACGCCCGCCTGCAAGGTCACCCAGGAGTCGTCCCGGTACTGAAAAACTCGGGAGACGCTGACATCGAGCCGATGGTACGCCGGAAGGATGCCCTCGAATGGCCGGTCATAAATGACACGGGCCTGTCCGGGCTCCCTGGAGACGTCGACTGGGCCATCCAGCAGCACGAATCCGTCGAAGCCTCGGATCTGGCTGTAGGGCAGCCCGGAGCCCAGATTCCAGCGAAGGCTCACGTCGAAGCCGCCAAGCGAAAAGCGTGTCAGGGCGTTGACCTGGTGCCGCCGGTCATGCGGCGGCCGGAAGCGCACCTCGCTTGAGCCGAACCAGACGGGCAAAGTCTCCTGCATGGCATTGTACTCGACGGACGAGATGCCGTAGTTGATGAATCCGTAGTATGCAGGGCGCTGGATCTCCAGCCTGATATCGGCGCCGAAGGCCCGGCCGGAAGCTTCTTGCAGGCGCGCGGAGAAGCGGGGAAATGCCGTCCATTCGGCGATCGAAAGACTCCACAGACGCTTGTAGAAGCCTTCCACCGACAGCGCGAGCCAGTCCGTTAGCGCCGTGCGGTAGCCGCCGAGGGCGTGGATCGAATTGGGAAGCGTTCCTGTCGGTGCTCCCGCCCATGCCGTAAAAATGTTTGTGGCGTCGCGGCGGTCATTGAGGCCGACAGCCTCCTGGCGGTACAAGCCGCCAGAGGCGCTGAACTGGTGTGGTCCGCGCTCCCATATGATGCGCATGCGCGGCTCAAGAAACAGGCCCTGATCGCCGAGGAACTGGACCACGACACCGGCCCGGGCCCGAAGGGACTCCGTGATATTCACCTCGGGCTCGAAGTAGCCACCGGTTGATGTGATCCGGTCATTCGTGAAGTCAACATTCTGGTAAAGCCCTCCGAGCTGTGCGGTAAGTCTCGGGGCGCGGAGATAAAAGCCCCAGTCGACCCGGGAGCGCTGCCCGAAATTGGTGACGTTGACCGTAAGATTGAATCCCTCGATGCCCGAGGTCCGGACCGGTTCATCCTGTGGTCCGAGTTCCATGTCCAGACGTGAAATGGAGAAGAGTACCTCTCCCAGAATGGGCAGCGACGGTGGTGCCACGAGGTAGCGGATGCCGTAAGCGGTATTGTTCCAGCGTATTTCGTTCGCGTTTTCCACGTCCTGCTCAAGCGTGCCACGGTCGTAGGTATGGATGGCACTCGCAGATACCTGATGGCTTTCGTTAATGACCGTATGCAGCTTGCCGAAAAAGTCCCCGAATGTGTACGGCAGTGGCTGGTCGATGTACGAGGTGGCCACGCGCTCGACGGTGGAAGCCCGGCCGGAGAAGAGGTAGGACATCCTGCCGCGCTTGAGCGGCCCCTCCAGGATGCCCATGCTGACAAAGGGCGCCAGGGAAATCGTCCTCCGCATCTCCTGGCTGTTGCCGTTGCGGGTATGCACATCGATCACGGACGACATGCGTCCGGCGAACTTGCTGCTGAAACCGCCAGCGTAAATGTCGGCGTTGCGCAGGATTTCGGAGGAAAAGGCGGAGTAGAAGCCGAGGATATGGAATGGCTGGTAAATGTACATGCCATCCAGCAGGGCCAGGTTGTGGGACGGCTCACCGCCGCGAATGAATACTTGGCCACCCCGGTCGCCGATGGACACCACGCCGGGCATGGTGGAGAGATACGAAACCAGGTCGCCTGACACGTCTGGCGCCGGCACCAGCTCGACGTCGCGTGGCCGCACGGTCTGCAGGCCGGCGGCAACCATGGCACCGCCTTCACGCTCGGATTCCACAACGAGCTCCTCGAGTGCGATGCCCGGCACCAGGGCAAGCGAGAGCCGCTCCGTGTCCCCCGGCGCAAGGTCCAAGGTGTCGACGGCCGATTCATAGCCGATATACGAGGCCCGAAGGATGTAGCGGCCCGCAGGCAGTCGAAGAATGATGAAAAAGCCGTCGTCGTCCGTTATGCTTCCGCGCAGGCTGCCGGAAACGTCCAGTACGCCAACGTTTACGCCCTGCAGGGCCTGGCCGTCCGATGCATCGGTGACAAACCCGCGGATGGTTCCTGTCTGTGCACTTGCGCTCGCCGCGGCCAGGACCAGCGCGATCAGTGCGACAGCACGGGCCATGGCAGGTCTCGTTTTAGCCTTCCGAACCGCAGTGCTCTTGTGAATTGCTTGAATGGGTGCTCCCAAGGCTTTGAGGCTATAGCATTCCCAATTCCAGTTTGGCCTCGTCGGACATCATGTCAATAGTGAAGGGGGGATCGAAGGTCAGCTCGACGCGCGCATCCGTGACTCCGTCGGTGAGCATGACAATGGACTCTACCTGGTTCGGCAAGCTGTCCGCCACCGGACAGTTGGGCGTGGTGAGCGTCATGGTGACGTACACGCTGTCGTCCGGCTCGATGCGAATCTTGTAGATCAGGCCCAGATCATACACGTTTACCGGAATTTCGGGATCGTACACCTGTTTTATGGAGGCGATGACTTCGCCGGCGAGGGCGGGGTCCGAGGCGTTGTTAACGATTTCCGGCGTCATGGCGTCAGTATGCTTTGGGCGTGAGCGGATGCTTCCCTCCTGATGCGCTTGATCATCGACAGAAGCCCATTCTTGCGGCGTGCAGTGACCATGGACTGCATGCCGATTTCAGACATGATGGATTCAAGGTCAGCGCCTGCCACGATGGAAATCTCCTGGCCCTGTACTAGACGAACGAGGACCGCAATCATTCCCTTGGTGATGAGCGCGTCGCTGTCCGCCTCGCAGTACAGGCAACCGTCGCGGCTTTCGGTGCGCAGCCAGACGGTAGAAAGGCAACCGTGCACCCTGTGCGCTTCATTGCGGTACACATCAGGGAATGGAGGAAGGCCTTCCCCCAGCTCCATGAGGTATTCGCACCGGGAATCTGCATCATCGAACAGGCCAAACTCTTCCAGGAGCTCCAGCTTGCGTGCCTCGATACCCGGACTGGCGCCTCGGTCGGCCGCAGCCGGGCGGCTTCTGGCGGGTCTGAGCCTTTGCACCACGCTCTCCAGTGCATCTGCGAAAGCATCCACTTCTGCGACGGTATTGTACAGGGCCATGGATGCCCGCACGGTTCCGCTCAGGCCCAGGTGCTGCATGAGCGGCATCGTGCAGTGGTGACCGGTTCGCACGGCAATGCCGTGCTCGTCCAGCAGCCTCCCCACATCGTAGGTCGCAGTGCCCGACACGACGAAACTTACGACGGAGGCCTTTCTCGGTGCGGTGCCGATGATCCGGACACCCGGGATGGCACGAAGGCGATCGTGGGCACGGTCAAGAAGTCGGGATTCGTGGCAGGTCATGGCCGCAAAGCCTACGCCTTCCATGTAGTCCAGGGCACTCTCCAGTCCGAGTACGCCGGCGATGTGGGGCGTTCCTGCCTCAAACTTGTGAGGCAACTCGGCAAACGTGGAGCGCTCGTAGCTAACCGTTTCGATCATGTCGCCGCCGCCCTGGTAAGGGGGCATGGCATCCAGCAGCGCTTCCTTGCCGTAGAGAACGCCGATGCCCGTGGGGCCAAAGGCCTTGTGCCCGGAAAAGCAATAGAAATCGCAGTCCAGCTCCTGCACGTCGATTCGCATGTGTGGCGCCGCCTGGGCGCCATCAATCAGAACCGGCACATTGTACCGGTGGGCATCTTCGACAATGCGTCGAACCGGGTTGATGGTGCCCAGACTGTTGGATATGTGGACGACCGCAACCAGTCTCGTCTTCCCTGACAGCACCTTATTGAGTGCCCCTTTCTGCAACTGGCCATTCCGGTCGACGGGAAGAATGCGGAGCCTGGCTCCCTTTTCCGCGCAGAGGATGTGCCAGGGCACCATGTTTGAATGGTGCTCCATGCCGGTTACGACGATTTCGTCGCCTTCCGCCAGTGCACTTCGTCCGTAGCTGGCGGCAACAAGGTTTATGGCTTCGGTGGTTCCTCGCGTGAAAATGATCTCGTGCGAGTGGGCGGCTCCTATGTAGCGCGCTATGCGCGCACGCGCGTTTTCGTAGGCGTCCGTGGCGCGCTGGCTCAATCGGTGCGCGCCGCGGTGCACATTGCTGTGCTCCAGGCGGTAATACGCTGCAAGCCGATCAATAACGACTGACGGCTTCTGGCTGGAGGCCGCATTGTCCAGATAGACCAGCGGCCGAGAGCCCACCCGCTGGTGAAGCACCGGAAAATCTTCTCGGATGCGGTGGACATCCAGAATCGGCGCGGAATCGCCACCGGGGGAAAGCGGCATCGGTGGACTCCTGGTTGATGGGGCAGAACGTGGAAGCTAGGCCTTGGCCAGCCACGAGGCAACCAGGCGCTCCAGATGCCGGCGCAGCGCGGGCAGGCGGACCGGATCGATGAGCTCGCGGGCGAATGATTCCAGCAGCAGGGCCCTGGCCTGCTTCGGGTTCAGTCCGCGGGCCTGAAGGTAGAAAAGGGCATCCTTGTCAAGCTGGCCGGTCGTGGCTCCATGGCTGCACTTGACGTCGTCCGCGTAGATCTCCAACTCGGGCTTTGCATACATGCGGGCGGTATCGCTCAGCACGACTGCCTTGCTCGTCTGGTAGGCATTGATGCGCTGGGCATCCTGACGCACGTGCACCTTGCCATTGAATACACCCGTGGCCCTTTCGTCCAGGATACCCTTGTAGAGCTCCGAGCTCAGGCAGTCAGGCTTGGCATGATCCATCAGCGTGTGATTGTCCACGTGGGACTTGCCACGTGCCAGAAACAGTCCGTTCAGTACCGTTTCGCAGTGCTGCGCGTCGGCTTTGATGGTGAGATTGTTGCGAACAATTTCACCGCCAAATGTAAACGTGTGGGAACCGAAGCGGCTGTCCGCGTCCTGGTGGACGTGTACGGCCGATACGGTACTTGCGTTCGGGGCGTCGGTCTGAACCTTGAAAAGGTCGACCTCTGCCCTCGGTCCCACACTCACTTCCGTAACCGCGTTTCCGAAGGCGGCGTCGTGGGCATTCACCTCGCTGGAAAGCACCAGCTCTAACCGGGATCCAGCACTTGCAACAACGAGGATCCTCGGCTGAAAGAAGCTGGCACCGGCTACATGCACCACATGAACCGGACGGTCTAGACTTACGGACGGCGGCAAGTAGACGAACGCGCCGTCCTCCAGTGCTGCCGTATTCAGGGCAACAAAGGGAAGGTCTTCCACTCCGGCGTGGCGCGAGAGGTGTTCAAGCACAATGCTTCCGTGCGTGCGCGTTGCGTCTGCAAGGCTGCCAAGGACTGCGCCACCGGGCAGCCGGCCCAGCCGCGAATGCTCAGCACTGAACCGGCCGTTGATGATCACCAATGTATGCGCGTCCAGATCCGGGATGGATGCCGCGGCGAGGGCCTCAGCCGATGTAGCACCATGGGAAACCGGGCGGCGCAGCACGCTCCGCAGGTTTGTGTATTTCCAGGCCTCGGTCCGGGGCCGAGGGAATCCTTGGGCAGCAAAGCTGCGCTGGGCCCTGTGGCGAAGAGGCGCAAGCTCGGAGGATGCGCCATTGGTCGAAGGCTCTCCCAGCTCCGATATCGCTGACAGGTACCGATCCTCGATGCGCTCGGTCTGCGCGGCCGATCTTGCCATAGTGGTCTGGTTGCGTGTGCTGGCTTATGCCGGCACCGTCGATGGTTCGTACCGGATCCAGTCGTAGCCCCGCTCTTCCAGTGCCAGTGCCAGCTCCTTTCCTCCACTCTTGACAATGCGACCGTCTACAATAACATGCACAAAGTCCGGAATGATGTAGTTGAGCAGACGCTGGTAGTGCGTGATCACGAGAAAGGCGCGATCGGCAGTCCGCAAGGCATTTACGCCGTCTGCGACGTTTTTGAGCGCATCTATGTCCAGTCCGGAATCCGTTTCATCCAGGATGGCCATGGCGGGCTCCAGCATTGCAAGCTGAAAGATTTCGTTCCGCTTCTTTTCGCCGCCGGAGAAGCCCTCGTTCACCGAGCGCCGCTTGAGCCGGGAGTCCAGGCCGACGAGAGCTGCCTTTTCCCGGGCCAGCTTGAGCAGCGAAGCAGCATTCAGCGGCTGTTCGCCCCGGTGTTCCCGAACCGAGTTGACGGCTTGCTTGAGGAAATTCATCATGCTCACGCCGGGAAGCTCGACGGGGTACTGGAAGGCCAGAAAGAGGCCTTCCCGGGCCCGCTCGTCGACATCCATCTCCAGCAAGTCTTCGCCGCGATATCGTACGGATCCTCCGTCGATGTCGTATTCCTCCCGGCCTGCAAGGATGGCCGCAAGTGTGCTCTTGCCGGAGCCATTAGGCCCCATGATGGCATGCAATTCGCCGGAATTGATAGCGAGGCTCACACCTTTCAGTATGGGCATGCCGTCAACGGATGCCCGAAGATCATGTATATCCAGTATGGGTCTCATGCAATAGCTTCCCCGCAGCTTGCGGGGCCAGAATAAATGTGAACAGGAAAGCTGGAGGCTATCCTACAGATCCCTCCAGTTCTATAGCCAATAGCTTGCGGGCCTCCACGGCAAACTCCATGGGGAGTTTGGCCAGAATCTCCTGGCAAAAGCCGCTCACGATCAGCTTGATGGCGTCCTGCTCGCTGATGCCACGCTGCTGGCAATAGAACAGCTGGTCTTCCCCGACCTTGGAGGTCGTGGCCTCGTGTTCGACCTGCGCGGTAGGGTGATTTACCTCCAGGTAGGGGAAAGTGTGGGCTCCGCAGCGGTCTCCCAGCAGCATGGAGTCGCACTGGGAAAAGTTGCGAGCATTCCTGGCGCCCCGACCGATCTTGACAAGCCCCCGGTAACTGTTGTTGGACTCTCCGGCGGAAATGCCCTTTGAAATGATGGTGCTTGAGGTATTTCTCCCCATGTGGATCATCTTGGTGCCGGTGTCGGCCTGCTGGCGATTCTTGGTGAATGCCACAGAATAGAACTCGCCAACGGAGTTATCTCCCTTCAACAGCACGCTCGGATATTTCCACGTGATGGACGAGCCGGTCTCCAATTGCGTCCATGATATCTTGGACCCTGCGCCGGCACATAGGCCGCGCTTCGTGACAAAGTTGAATACGCCACCCTTTCCGTCGCGGTCGCCGGGGTACCAATTCTGAATGGTCGAGTACTTTACTTCGGCATCCTTCGCGGCGATAATCTCCACCACGGCAGCGTGCAATTGGTTCTCGTCGCGCCTCGGCGCGGTACACCCCTCCAGGTATGATACATAGGAGCCTTCGTCGGCTACGATGAGCGTGCGTTCGAACTGGCCCGTACCCGCCTGGTTGATGCGGAAGTAGGTGGACAGCTCCATGGGGCAGCGCACGCCCGGAGGAACGTAGCAGAACGAGCCGTCACTGAAGACGGCCGCGTTGAGAGCCGCGTAGAAATTGTCCGTGTGCGGGACGACGGATCCCATGTACTTCTGCACAAGCTCGGGATGCTTCTCCACGGCTTCGGAAAACGAGCAGAAGATGATGCCGAGCTTGGCCAGCTCCTCCTTGAAAGTAGTGGCAACGGAAACACTGTCGAGCACGGCATCCACGGCTACACCCGCCAGAACCTTGCGTTCTTCCAGCGGGATTCCCAGCGCATCAAACGTTCGAAGAAGTTCCGGGTCGACCTCGTCCAGGCTCTCGTACTTTGGCTTGCTGTTTGGCGCGGAGTAATAGCTGATTTTCTGGAAATCGATCTCGGGATAGTCCAGGTGGGCCCAACGCGGATACTTGTCCCGGTCGTCGGCCAGCGTACTCCAGTGGCGGAATGCCTTCAGACGTCGTTCCAGCAGCCAGTCCGGGTCTCCTTTCTTCGCCGCAATAAGGCGCACTATGCCTTCATCCAGCCCCTGGGGAATCGTGTCGGCCTTGATGTTGGAAGCCCATCCGAACTCGTAGTCGCTCTCGGCGACTTCATGCAGGTATTGCGTGTCAGTATTCATTCCTGGGCCATCAATCTGGCCTGTTCGACTCAGCAGAAAGGACGCACTATTGCGCCCGGAAAACAATGGAAATGGAACGGCCGTATATACTATCTGTTTCTGACATTCAGGATGATAGTTCTGCGAACTCGCGCCGGTACCGTGGATATTCAGATAACAGATCGTGCCCTCGACAGGATCAGGGCGATCGCTCTATCGGAGGACGTGGATCTTGCAACCGGCCTGTTGCGTCTGGCTGTAGTGCCGGGTGGATGCTCCGGGCTAACCTATGAACTGGGCTGGGACACATCGGCGGCCGAGCACGATCTGATCAGTGAAGTCCAGGGAGTGAAGGTGGTCGTAGACCGGCGCAGCCGCCTGTACATGGAGGAGGTCGAGCTGGACTTCTCCGACGGGCTTGAAGGAAAGGGCTTCCATTTCAGGAATCCGCAAGCGGAGCGGACCTGTGCATGCGGAGAGTCCTTCGGACTGTAAGGCAGGCCTAGTGCCTGCGCCAGCGCGCGTGGTCGCCTTCGACGATGCCCTGGCTGTCCACGAAGCCGGCCGGCACCTCGAGCACGTGCTGTGCCGGAACCCGTGAGCGGATGGGATCAGCCGAAAACGGCTCGGCATACGTGGAGAAATCCACGATCTGGGAATCGGCCGATATGAAGAGCAAATCCAGCGACAGCGGCGTATTGCCCATCCAGAACTGGCGTATTTCCTCTTGTTCGAACGGGAAGAGCATGCCGGACATCGGTGGGAAGGATGTGCGCTGCATCATGCCCCGTTCCTGGGCGGAATCGGAAGCTGCGATTTCGATGTCAATGGTCAGCAAGGTCTCGCCGGCGCGCACGATGTCAAGCGTTCCGTCCACGCGAAAGGGTATCACCGTGGCGGGCCGAGGGGTTTCCGTTTCGGGCGCCTGGCAAGCGAGTGCCGCCAGCACGAGGACTGCGAGTGAGGAACGACTCATGATCAGTTCGTGCGCGTCCAGCGAACCAGGACGCTGTCGTCAATGCCAAATCGGTCCGAAAAGCCGCCCCTGACTTCGACCACGTACTGGGCCAGGCCTTCGGAAAGTATATTTTCGCGCGAGAGCGGGCGCGTGCGCCTGGCGATGTTGACTATGCTCGTGTCTGCAGCCAGAAACATGATGTCCAGGGGGATGGGCGTGTTCGCCATCCAGAACCTGAGCGAGTCAGGCGCAGCGAAAATGAAAAGCATGCCTTCGCCGAGTGTCATCTGCCTGCGCTCCATAAGGCCGCGCTGGCGGCTTTCTTCGTCTTCGGCTATCTCGATATCGATGGCCCGAATGATGGTACCGTCAGGGCGAAGGAACTCCAGCGATCCGTCCTTGCTGAAACCCGCGTCGGCATCCGGCGGGTCAGGCGCGCATCCCGCCAAAAGGATCAGGCAAACGAGGCAGGTTCTCACGGGCCTTGGGGATTCGCTCTCCGACTCCGTTCAGATCCCCTTGTACCCTGCGCCGGATGCAGGGTTCATCCCTGCAAGAGGCGTCTTGCTACGGCATCCGATACCATCTTGCCCCGGTCCGTAAGTCGCAGACGGTCATTCAGCGTGATCAGTCCGCGCGCTTCCATAGCGGCCAACTCGTTCTCCTTCTCCCGGGCAAGGTCGTAGCCGTAGTCGGATGTGAGATCGCTCAGATCGATACCCTCTGCCGTGCGGAGCCCCAGCATGACACGCTCGTTGGCAAGGTCCCTGCATGCAAGCACCTCGTCCAGATCCACGGGGAGCGCGTCTTCTTCGAGCATGGTCACATAGCGCCGCAGGCTGCGCACGTTGCTCCAGCGCCTCGCCGGCGCTCGCAGAAAGGAATGGGCGCTGGGACCGAAACCCAGGTAGTCCAGGTGCTGCCAGTAGCGCTGGTTGTGCAGGGCACGCCGACCCGGAAGTGCAAAGCTGGAAATCTCGTAGTGCTCGTAACCCGCGCTGCAGAGTGTAGCGATGGCTTGCTCGTAACACTTTGCGTGGACCTTGTCATCGGCAGGTACCGTCTTCCCGCGCTGCACCATCCTGTGCAGCGGAGTAGCCGGCTCAATCGTCAGTCCATATGTTGATACATGAGGCGTGGCGTTCTCTGCCAGGCGTTCGAGATTGGCTTGCCAGTAGTCGCTGCGCTGATCGGGCAGGCCGAAGATGAGATCCGCCGTAAAGTTGTCGAAACCTGCCTGCCTGAGCATGGGAACGGCCGCCTCTGCCTCCGCAGGGCCGTGGCTCCGGTTCATGAAGCGCAGGTCTTCGCCGAAGAAGGACTGAATGCCGACGCTTGCGCGGTCAATGCCCAGGCTGCGCAGCCCTGCAAGGTATTCCAGGCTCAGGTCCTCCGGGTTCATCTCCAGGGTGGTTTCCCTGACGCAGGAAACATCGAACGAGTCCCCCAGGGCGTCGAATATTCGCCCAATGGCATCAACCGGTAGCAACGAGGGCGTGCCTCCGCCCACATAAACCGTGTCCACGCGTCTGCCTTTGTACCGCCGGCCGTACAGCTCGATTTCGCGGCAGAGGGCATCTACGAAGCTGCTGCGACCTCCCCGTGTCGTAACAAAATAGAAGTCGCAATAGATGCAGCGCTGGCTGCAAAACGGTACGTGAATGTAGATTCCTAGCATGCTGATGATGCCGGTGCATCAGACGACTCTCGGCCATTCAAAATACACGGCGATCGCAACAGGCTTGGGGCCGCGCAGATGGAATGTCGCCCCCTGCACCGATTTACCCTGACAGCATCTCCAACGCAGAATGTCCGGGCACCGGACGTGTACGCGCAAATTCCTGTCTCAGCTCGGGCGCATCCGGATTATTGCTCAATGGCATAAACAACTACCGTGGTATCCTGAATCTGGTATACACGATCAGCGGTTGCATATGCTCTCCGTGGCGACGGCAAGCGAATGGACGACAGGTAATCCCCGTCATACGCATCGCATCGTAAATATCTTCTCAGCGCGCGAGTGGACATACAACATGTTCCCATCAACGGACACGGATCTGTTAAGTGACGGACCCATTACGCGGGTTATCACTGCCCCCGGCATCGTTTGGGTCTCCACTGCGGGGGCTTGGCTCGACCAAATATCCGGCGTCGCACGGCTATAGGCTACAGATCCGTCCGGAGCATACTGCACGATCACGGGATAGAAGCGCGGTACGTAGATCATGCGCTCTCCATAGGTAGCAATGTATCCATCAAGAAGCCCTTTCCGGTCGCTGGACTGACCCTCCAGCACCGTGCCGAATGGGATGACATCGGCACCCTTCCTGGTCTGAAACAACAGATCGTCGGGAAGGCGCAAGGTCATCCCATAGGATCTGCCCTCAGGAGTAACCCGATATCTCCAAATGCTCTCTTCCGTCGACTCGCTTCTCAGGAATGCGCCATCAAGAGAAAAATAGGAGATCCGCCTGATTTCATCGTCCAGCAGAAACAGTAGGGAGTCACCGGGTATCTGCACGTCCACGATGCTCATGACTTCCCCGGGCCCGTCTCCCATGCCGGCGCCAACGGAGTTCACGTATATGCCTTCCGGATTGAAGCGCTTGACCTTGTAGTCTCCGTAGTCCGTGACGTAAATGTAACCCTTCGTATCCACTCTGACTTGGCCCGGGCGGTAGAGCAGCACCTCCGGTTCCACCGGAATAACGTGCGATTGACGAAGCGTGGCATTCTGCCATACTCGCTCGGCTATTGCCTGACCCACGACAGGAAGCGCTAGGCCGGCAATGGGCACTTCCTCGACGGATTCGCTCGCGGGCCTGCAGGCGCCCCAGAAGAGCGCAAACAAGAGGGCTCCGCCTATCCAAAAAGAAGCAAACAAGGCGCTACGCAATCGAACGGAATGGAAAGTATTCGGACGCGTGTGACCAGAAATAGTCTGCCGCACTGAATTCCATCCCAATTGCCTTGGCCATCTGGTCGCTGCTCAAAGCACAATGCCCAGTCTTACGGGCAACAGCAGGTCTACGTAGTCCTTCGCAATAAGAAGCGCGGGATCAATTTCGATATACAGGGACGTAGCCTGGAGGCCAACCACCCAGCCTACTCCCGCGTGCACGGTTGGGCCGCCATCCCCGGACTCGCGGGCGCTCCCGACGGGTACGTGCCCCCCGAATCCGGCCATCACGTATGGGGATCGGGGATTGCTGGGATAGAGCGTGACAATGGCAGACGCCAGTGGATCCACGTAGTAGGCCGCACCTTCACGTCCGCTCAGCACAAAGCCTGATACGCCGAGGTCGATTGCGAAAGAGAGATCCTCATTGTACGGAAATGCGCTTCTCGCGTGGAATCCCAGTGCCATCAGGCGGTCGCCCGTGGTAAGCAAGGTACCCATCCCGATGCCGTAGCGTGGTGTCAAGGTCTGTGCAGAAGCTGAAAGCGATATCGCGAGGGCAACGGCGGTGGTCGCAAGCGGAGCCACCAGGCGGATTCGTGAGTGCATTGTGGCGCTGGTTGGGGATCGAATGGCGGCGAATCCTACTACCGGCATGTCAATCGGTTGCGTATATGGGAGCAGCCGCGAACGTCAGAATGTCCACGGAGTAACAGCGCCATTTCCAATACGGCTTACCCAAGAGTTATGCCAAAGCGGCGGATTGATCTGGACGATGCATACCGGCTTGAGGCCACGCTCGGAGAAGAGGAGCAGCTCATCATGCAGACGGCTAGGAGGTATGCGCAGCAGAAGCTGGAGCCGCGGGCGCTCGAGGGCAACCAGCATGAGGTATTCCACCGCGAGATTCCGTGCGAAATGGGTGAGCTCGGGCTCCTGGGCGCATTCATTCCCGAAGAATACGGCGGGGCCGGCGTCAGCTACACGTCCTACGGGCTGGTGGCCAGGGAGCTTGAGCGCGTAGATTCGGGCTACCGGTCTTTCATGTCGGTCCAGTCGTCCCTGGTAATGCTCCCGATACACCGATTCGGGACGGAAGAGCAGCGCCAGAAGTATCTTCCGCGCCTTGCAACGGGGGAGCTCATCGGCTGCTTTGGGCTCACGGAGCCCAACCACGGCTCGGATCCGGGCTCGATGGAAACCGTGGCGCTGCGTACTCAGGGTGGCTGGGTGCTGAACGGTGCCAAGATGTGGATTACCAATTCTCCTATAGCGGATGTGGCCGTTGTATGGGCGAAAGCAAAGGAGCAAGCGTCCGAAGAAGGTGTGATCAGGGGATTTATCGTCGACTGCAAGAGCCCCGGGCTTACGACCCCCAAGACGGGCGACAAGATGTCGCTGCGCGCATCGCTGACCGGCGAAATCGTGCTTCAGGACGTTTTTGTGCCGGATTCACACGCCTTCCCGGATATCACGGGACTGCGGGGCCCATTCACGTGCCTCAACAGCGCCCGATACGGCATAGTCTGGGGTGCTTTGGGAGCCGGCGAGAACTGCTACCACCGGGCGCGCAGGTATGCGCTTGAGCGCCGACAGTTCGGCTTTCCCATCGCCGCAATGCAGCTGGTACAGGCCAAACTCGCGGACATGCTGACGGACATTACGCAGATGCAACTGCTGGCCTGGCGTCTGGGCGCCCTTATGGATGCGGGTGAGGCCGTGCCGGAAATGGTATCCCTGGCCAAGCGAAACAACTGTGCTGCGGCGCTTGCCATCGCGCGCACGGCCCGCGACATGCTGGGCGGAAACGGCATCAGCGGAGAGTTTCGCGTAGTGCATCACATGATGAACCTGGAAAGCGTCAATACCTACGAAGGCACGTACGATATCCACGGGCTGATCCTCGGCCGGGCCATTACCGGCCTGCAGGCATTCGTTCCTCGGGGAAACTCGCTCAAATGAGGCCAAGTACCATTTTGCCCTGCGACCGCAGGCGGTTGCGGGAAAATTCTCCTGCGGGGTGAATATATGGGATACTGGCAATTGCTAGCATTTGCGGCCGCATGTCTCGGCGTGCTGACAGGTTTTTCCTACGCATTGCGGCCGATCTTCAACAACCT
This sequence comes from Rhodothermales bacterium, assembly GCA_965207385.1. Lineage (GTDB taxonomy): Bacteria > Bacteroidota > Rhodothermia > Rhodothermales > Bin80 > CAZXEU01. Next base: position 122,483 of record CBDBLZ010000020.1, on the reverse strand, counting down.
GGCAAACACAGGGTCTGCCGATCAGGAGGGAGGAGTCTCCATGAGCGCTGGAGAGTTGGAGGAGATGATTGGTCGCGCCGTAGAAGCAGGAAATGCTCCCCTTCACGCACGGCTGGACGCGCTGGAAGAAGAGTTGCGAGAGGCCAGCCACAGACTGGAAGGCACGCAAACTAAGCAGCTATCGCGGGGTAGTTCCGCGTCATGAAAAGCGTGCCCTCGCTGGCGGAACGCCTTGAGTACAGGCCCGGTTAGGCCTTGTAGCCGCGTAGCGGGTCGGCGTGGGTTTCCTTGCGGAGCCTCAAGATTGCGCTATTCTATCTGCCCATACCGGGCTTGAGCGGCCGGAATGCTATCGCTCCGGAGTGCTGGCCGCCGCGCACATTCTCGTTAAGGCAGAGTCGCTCGCGCGCTCCCGACGTGACGGATATTCTCCCGCTGCAGGCGAGGCGGGCAAATGCCGGCGCAATTTCCCGCCATCCGCCGGTGTTGTCGCCGACAAGCCAAATCAGCCTCTATCCGGATCCGGCGTGGCAGCTTCTGTCTTGCTCCTCGCGCGCTCGAAATGACGGATTGCCGCCTCAAACTTGTCTCGGCAACCCGGATTGCAGAATCCGACGACGCGGCCTTCGAATTCGGTGAGCGAATCCGCCTGTACCGGCTTGCCGGACCAAGGGCAATTGTCGTTGATGCAATCGGTTATGTCAAGAATCCGCATGAGTAATGGTTTAACGGATGTGCATAGGTGCTGCCTGTCTGCAATGCAGTCCATGGCGAATCCCAGTGACACTGTACCCGGCCCAGCCGCGCAGGTGTGTTGCTCAGCAATTTGCGCCCGGCTCAAACAGGATCACGATGCCTTGTACTCGTTTGAGAGGCAGGAGGTCTGGAATGAGACCATCCGATTCCTTCATTTGGCAGGCCCTTGCTCTGAGGATCTCCTGACGACGAGCTGGCAATTCAATCTCACCGAGCCTTTCGATGTGGAAACCGGCCAGACGATTGTAGACACGTTGGAGGCAAGGTCTGCGGGCGCCTGGACAATTCGTGCCCGGGTGGAGTTGGCCCCCGGACCGCGGGTCGAGGCGAGCATAGAGCTCCAGCGGTGGCTGTGCGGCAAGATTGCGACGACCAAGGACGAAGCCCGAGTTACCAGGTTGCACTTGTCTTGCCAAGGGCTGCGTCGATTCCCAGGCCCTCGCGCGGGTCGTAGGCGCTGCTAAGTGTTTCGTCACCTATAGTACAGCTCCAATCGTGGTACACGAACGCCAAGCCAGTCCTGCGTGGCGCGTCCATTGCCGTTGGCGCCGTGGCCATGTTGCAAGGCGGGCCGGCGCGAGGTGAAACTTGGCAGCCAAGCGGCCGCCCTAACAGACCGCTTTCCCTAGCCGTGCTGACCAGCCCCAGCCATTAGAAACGGGCACGCTTTTTGGCCGCTTTCCTGGCAGAACAAGGCCGCGCGTCGGACGAATTGAGACAGCAGCGCGCCCTTGTAAGGATTGGCGCCTCTTGCGGAAAATCGAAGGGCTCCTGCTGGCAGGACGCCTGCCTGCGAGTCCTATTGGTTGTATCGGAGTCCGCTTGGCAAGGGAATGCGGCCTTGTTCCGGCACGTCAATAAAGGCAAAACAGCGATGCCGGCCTCGGCTGCCTCTTCTATGCGCACAGTCATGATAGCCTGTTTCAAAGGCCCGATAAGCACTTTCGCAGAACGCGTGATTAGGAATGCCTTTGTGCCGGTCTTGCTCTGTCTGGTCTTGCCGGTCCCGTCAATGGCGCAGCGGTTGGCAACCGTAAGTGGTCGCGTGCTTGATGCGGAAACCGGCGAATCCTTGCCTTACGCGAACGTTGTTGTCCAGGAAACGGGACAAGGCAGTGCCTCCAACGTCGACGGCTATTTTGCGCTCGTCGGTTTGGCCGAAGGCGAATATGTGCTTCGGGTAACCTATCTGGGCTTCCAGTCTGCGGAGATCAAAGTGAATACTCAGTCGCTCGCGGCTCCGCTTGAGATCAGATTAGCAAGGGAAGCGGCCTATCTCGAAGAGGTTCTCGTGACGGCGGAGCAGCTGCGGATGATGAATACGTCCGAGGGTGTAAGCCAGGTTGTCATCGCACCCGTGGAAACAGAAGTGCTTCCCAATGTCGGGGATGCAGACGTTTTCAGAGCATTGCAGCTCCTGCCGGGGATCAGCGGCACGAATGAAGGATCATCCGGACTGTATGTGCGAGGCGGTACGCCGGACCAGAATCTCGTGTTGTTAGACGGCATGACCGTATACCACGTTGATCATCTGTTCGGTTTCTTCAGCGCGTTCAACTCCGACGCCATCAAGGATGTACGGCTTTACAAGGGCGGGTACCCGGCGGCATACGGCGGGCGCGCATCAGGCGTGGTGGACCTGACCGGACGCACGGGCCGCAATGACCTGGGCGCGAGTATTGGCGTGAACCTGCTAAGTGCTTCAGCAGTCCTTGAAGCGCCGCTAGGACAGCAAGGCTCTGTTCTGATTACCGGCAGGCGCTCGTACACGGATGTGCTGCGGACCGCGACCTACAATAACATCTACGACATGCTGACCGGAGCGGACCCCGGCGTGAGCCAGGGTCCGCAGGGCCCCGGGAACGGCTCCGTAGGCCCGGGAAACCGACAAAGGGGTGCTCTCGGAGCTGTGCAACGAGGATCTGGGCAGGCAACCGTTCAGCCTGACTTCTACTTCTATGACCTCAACGCGAAACTGAGCTACCGACCCACTTCGAAAGATGTGCTGGCCCTGAGCCTCTATGCAGGCCAGGACAATCTGGATGAATCGCGCTTTTCTGCAAATGAGATCACTCAAGGCAGCCAGATCGGCGGGAGGCTGGTAAATGATGTCTACGATGTCACGGACTGGGGCAATTTTGGCGCCAGTGCTAAGTGGTCGCGCCAGTGGACGCCGCGGCTGTATTCCAATGCCTTAGTTGCATCCTCCCGGTATCGTAGCGAGAACACGCGTGCAAACTTGGCTGAGCGCTATGCCGCCGAGGCTGATACGGCCATTTTCTCGAGGCAGGGCGGTACTCTCGAAAACAATCGCCTTAGAGACATTACCGTTCGCCTGGACAACGAGTGGCATCTGTCGCGGGCACACAAGGTTGACTTCGGGTTTGCTGCTACGCTGACCGATGTCCGCTACGAAAACGTGCGAAACGACACGCTTACAATTCTCGATGAGGAGCAGAACGCTCGTCACGTCGCAGCCTATATGCAAGACACATGGAAGCCATTGCCGGCCTTCAGTCTGACTGCCGGCATCAGAACGGCTTGGAATGATCTAACCGGGGACATGTATCTGGAACCCCGCTTTGCCATTCAATACGACGCAACAGACATGATGCGGCTGAAGGGCGCTTACGGCAGATACAACCAGTTTGTAGCCCGCGTTGTCAATGAAGCCGTTACGGAGGGCGCCCGGGATTTCTGGCTGCTTGCCAACGGTAAGAATGTGGGGATTCAGCAAGCCACGCACTACGTGCTTGGAGGTAGCCTGGAGGCCCACTCCTGGCTACTCGATGTGGAAGCGTATTACAAGTCATTGCATGGGCTGAGCGAGTTTTCGCTCCGGTTCAGTCGGGAGGGTGCCGGTTTCGAGGCTGACGACCTGTTCTTTGACGGTGGTGGCGTTGCCAGAGGACTGGAAGTACTCCTTCAGCGAAAGTCTGGGCGGCATACCGGTTGGCTCAGCTATACGTTTGCCCGGATCGAGCACAGGTTTCAGGGACTGAACGACGGAGAGCCCTTTCCGGCGTTACACGACCAGCCGCACGAATTGAAGACCGTGGGGTCGGCCCGACTCGGTTCGCGCTGGGACCTGTCCGCAACGTGGGCATTCTCGACAGGCCGACCTTACACCGCGCCGGAGTCGCAATACACTCTAGCGCTGCTGGATGGGACCAGCCAAAGCTACATTCACGTGGGCGAGAAGAACGGCGAGCGTCTGCCGGCCTATCATCGGCTGGACGGAGCCATTCACTACCGGTTTCCCTGGGGTTCGGCGAATGTAGATGTGGGCTTCTCGGTGTTCAACATTTATAACCGGATAAACGTGTGGTACAAGGAATTTGACCTGACCGAGTCGCCATTCGTGACTACCGACGTAGCCTTTCTTGGCGTAACGCCAAACTTGTCCCTCCGCGTAGATCTCTGATCGAACATGAAGAAGCTTGTAGCGCCGCGAAATCTCCTGATCGTCGTGGTCTTGACTTGCGGCTGTGACACCGTTGATATGCAGCCAGCCGATGCACTCGTGGTCGTCGAAGCATTTCTGTACGCCGGTGAGCCGGCAACTGCCATCCGGATCACCAAAGCCGTATCCCTGGCAAGCGAGGACCCGGTGGCTGCACCCGTATTGGGCGCGAGTGTGCGACTGGCCAAGAATGGCTCGGCGTTTGCGCTCTCACGCGTCGGCGACGACGGACGATACGCGTATCTGGGCAATGACCTCTCGGTGGATGCCGGCGACATCTTTCTGCTGGAAGTGCAGGTGGAAGGCCACCACCTTACGGCAGAGACCACGGTACCGCCGCCGCCTGTCGACGTGACATTGTCCGATAAAGTGCTCAAGGTCCCCGGTGCTGGCATCGGGGGAGGCTTCCGCGGCATGCAAGACAACTACCTGACCATTACCTGGGACAATCCTGACGGGGCTCTCCACTACGTTGTTGTCGAGAGCCTCACCGAGGACGAGCCCACGTACATTTTGCCAGACTTTGTTCGGGAGCGATTCGGCGGATTCCGCTTGGTGACCGTGCCGACCGATGCCAATTACCACGATATAAATGTGCGCAGCCTGCAGGTGCTGGGACCGCATCGTGCGACAGTGTACCGTGTTAACAAGGAGTACGCTGATCTCTACGAGAATCGGCAGCAGGACTCCCGTGATCTGAATGAGCCGCCTTCGAATATCAATGGCGGACTTGGAGTATTCAGTGCCTTTAACAGCAGCACCGTAGAGTTTGAAGTCGAGCTTGGGGGCGGATAAATGGCCACACCTCAGCGGAGAATCGAACCGGAAGCTGACAAGCTCTGCCGCCAGATCTCGAATGAGAGCCACCAGTCCACGGAGCCTGCAAGCCCGATCTTCCCCTTGTAGTAGCCCTCGACAGCGGCTGCGATAGCTGGCACGTCGTAAGGAGCATAGGATTTTACCGACTGCGAGTGCAGGGTGTCCAGTACAAACGGCTTCAGTATGTGCAGGAATGCGAGTTGGGTGGCGTCCTTGTGCCGGTAGCCCAGCTTCTTCTTCGCCCTGGTGAAGAGGAATGCGCCGGGCCCGGCAAGATGGTAGGGATAGGAAATGCCGTCCTTGACTAGCGGATGGCGGGCAAGCGAGGGCTTGCCGCTGCGTACCAGCGTGCGAAACAGACGTCCGGAGCGGCGAAGCTGAAGGGGAAGACGGAAGATGCTGCGCAGGACAGACGGCTGCGCGAACGGCATGAAGCATACCAGTAGCCCGTCCAGGCGCTGCTGTTCCAAGCCGAAGAAATTGGGCAGGCGGGAGCGGACGCCGGCGAGATCAAGGGAATCCTCGCGCCCAAGCCCGCCGGGGAGCCCGCTCCACAGCGCATCAATCTGGCCCAGCGTGCCGGATTCCATCAGCTTCTGCACGCCCCGGGAGAAGCAGCTCATACGCTGCACGCGCAGGCGCTTGAGTATGGTCGGTGGTCGCCTGGACCCACGGCCTTGCCACAACAGCCGATTCATGAACTGTCGCCGGGCGGCTTCGCCCAGGGCTCCGTCCACCATGGCAAGTCCGGCAGCGTGTAGCCTGGATGCAAGATTGCGCGAAGCTGTGGATGATGCAGGGGCAATGGCGTGCGTCGTTCCGGCTGCTTCGTAGACCTCTTCCAGGCATTGGTCCATCTCCGGATCAGGCAGGTCTAGGTGCACGTGGCGAAGGCCCTCTTTGGCGGCGATGGAATTCGCTATGCGCGCGTCCGGGTGGTCCGGCGGTCCGAAAACGTGCGTCGACATGCCGGCAGGGCCAAGTGCGAGGAGCAGCCTCGAATCCAGGCCGCCGGACAGCCCGAGGCTGAGTCTGCGCCCGTCCACTGGACGAAGCAGTGCTCTGACGCGACGTGCGAACGAATGGCCGGTCCGGTCCGTGCGGTCAGTTTGCGGCGCCCAGGCGCGCTCGCTGACTTCTAGCCGGCCCCTGCTAAAGCTCGCACGTCCTGCCGGGCCCAGGCGCATGAGACCCTGCACCGGAGATTGGCTCGACAGCTGGTTGAACGTGATCCACTGCGCGCCGAATACAGCGTAATCAATCTCGAGTCCGCCGAGAACGCGAGCCAGGTGGTCCAGCCGCGTGGAAAAGAGCAGGCCTTCGGCGAAAGGTCTGAAGTAGAGCGTGCGCGTGCAGGCCTGGTCGACAAATGCCTCGAATCTGCGCTGGGACCAGCGAAGCAGCACGAAGTGGCCATCGAGCCGGTCCATCTCCGGCTGCGCTTGGCTGGCCAGATCCGACCATGCCGCCGCGTCCAGCACGTGGAAGCCGGCTTCGCCGGTCTGCAGGCCGAGACCGACCACTAGCCAGCGGCGGCCGTCCGGCAGAATTCCATGCAGACATGTAGCAGCGAGCCCGCCTGCCCTGATAAAGCTGCCCCCGGCGTCCGCGCGGACAACTTCCTGATCTCCTTGCGCCTTGAGCCGGGAACGGATAGCCGGCGGCAGATGCTCGCCGAAATAGCCCGTAGTCCAGCTCATGCCATTAGCACCGTGCGGCTAGATCAGCTGTTCGCTGCCAGGTGGGCCTGCGCGGCTGCCAGCCGAGCAATGGGAACGCGGAAGGGGGAGCAGGAGACATAATCCATGCCGAGGCCGAAGCAGAATGCGACAGACGCGGGGTCGCCGCCGTGTTCGCCGCAGATTCCGACCTTGAGATCTGGCTTTGCCTGCCGTCCGCGCTCTGTTCCCATTCGGACCAGCTGGCCCACCCCGCGGCGGTCGAGGACCTGAAACGGGTCATCCACCAGGATCTTGTGCTCAACGTAACCGGGCATGAATTTCCCGGCATCGTCGCGGCTGTAGCCGAAGCACATTTGCGTCAGGTCGTTGGTGCCGAACGAGAAGAAGTCCGCCTCCGGTGCCACGTCGTCTGCAGTCAGCGCGGCACGCGGCACCTCGATCATGGTACCGACCAGGTAGTCGATGCGCTCGCCCTTTTCCGCAAAAACCGTCTCTGCCGTATCCTGGATGATGCGCTTCTGGTTCACGAACTCCTCCACGGTTCCTATGAGCGGCACCATGATTTCGGGGAGCACATCAATGCCCTCCATGTGCAACTCGACCGCTGCCTCGATTATGGCCCGGGACTGCATCGCCGTAATCTCCGGATACGTGATACCCAGTCTGCAGCCGCGGTGGCCCAGCATCGGGTTGTGCTCGTCCAGATCCGCGATCTTGGCCTTTATGGTCTGACGGGGCACGCCCAGTTGTCTGGCCATTTCCTTCATGCCGGCCTCGTCGTGCGGCAGGAATTCGTGGAGTGGCGGGTCCAGCAGCCGGATGGTGATCGGCATGCCGGGCATGGCCCGAAAGATGCCCAGGAAGTCGGCCTTCTGGTAGGGCAGAAGCTTGGCAAGGGCCGCTTCGCGTTCCCGCTCCTCGGTGGCCAGAATCATCTCGCGCATGGCCTGGATACGGTCCCCTTCAAAAAACATGTGCTCGGTCCGGCAAAGACCGATGCCCTCGGCACCAAATGCGACGGCCTGCGCGGTGTCCTCCGGCGTATCCGCGTTGGTGCGTACTCCGATGGTGCGGAATTCGTCGGCCCATTGCATGAACGTGGCAAACTCGTCGCTGAGGCCCGCGGGCACCAATTCCTCCGCGCCCAGAATGACCTCGCCCGAACTGCCATTGATGGAGATCCAGTCGCCCTTCTTTACCACATGCTCGCCGGCGGCCACGAAGAGCTGCTTTGCGTAGTCAATCGCGATTCCGCTGCAGCCGGCCACGCATGGCTTGCCCCAGCCGCGGGCTACCACGGCGGCGTGACTCGTCATGCCGCCCCGCGAAGTCAGAATGCCCTCCGCCGCGTCCATGCCTCCCACGTCTTCCGGGCTGGTTTCCGTCCGGACCAGAATGACCTTCTCGCCCTTCTGTCTCCACGCCTCTGCTTCCTCTGCAGAGAATACGACGCGGCCCACGGCTGCCCCGGGAGATGCGGGCAGCCCCTTGGCCAGTACCCGGTCCCGGTAGCCGATTTCGTCCTTGAAGCCGGGGTGCAGAAGCTGATCCAGGTGAATCGGCTCGACCAGGTCCCTAACGGCTGTTTTCCTGTCGGTCAGGCCTTCTGCCACCATGTCCACGGCGGTTTTCAGGGCCGCCTTGCCGGTGCGCTTGCCGTTTCGTGTCTGCAGGATAAACAACGTGCCGCCCTGGATGGTGAACTCGATGTCCTGCATGTTCTGGTAGTGCTTCTCCAGGCGGTCGGTGACGGCGAGCAATTCGTGGTACGGCTTCGGAAACTTCTCCTCCATGCGGGAAATGGGCTCCGGTGTCCGTATTCCTGCCACCACGTCTTCGCCCTGCGCATTGACCAGGAATTCGCCGTAGAGCTCGTGATCACCCGTTGCCGGATTGCGCGTAAAGCAGACCCCCGTGCCACTGCTGTCTCCCATGTTGCCATAGACCATGGCCTGAACATTGACTGCCGTGCCGATAAGTCCGGTAATCTTGTTTATCTGGCGGTATTTGACGGCGCGCTGGCTGTCCCAGGAACCAAACACGGCATTGATCGCGTGGCGGAGCTGGTTCATGGGATCTGTTGGAAACGCGGACTGCGTATGAACACCGTAAATGGACTTGTACGCATTGACCAGGCGTTTCAGGTCGTCGGCATCCAGGTCCAGGTCCTCGGTAACTCCCTTTTCCACTTTCATCCGGTGCAGGGCTTCCTCGAAGTGGTCGTGGTGCACGCCCATGACCACGTTGCCGAACATGTCGATAAAGCGCCGGTAGGCGTCGTAGGCAAAGCGGGCGTTGCCTGTCTCCCGCGCCAGTCCCTCAACGACGGTGTCGTTCAGGCCGAGATTCAGCACCGTGTCCATCATGCCGGGCATGGACTGCGCGGCGCCGCTGCGTACGGAAACAAGGAGCGGTTTGCGGGCGTCGCCCAGCTTGCGGCCAAGCGCCGCCTCGACGTGACGCAAGCCTTTCCCGACCTGCTGCTCCAGCTCTTCGGGCCACGAGTGGCCGTGCGTACCGTAAAAGCTGCAGGCTTCCGTCGTGACCGTGAAACCGGGCGGCACGGGCAGGCCGATGGCGCTCATTTCCGCCAGGTTGGCCCCCTTGCCTCCCAATAATGCCTTCATTTCCCTGGAGCCTTCGGCAGACCCGTTGCCAAAGCAATAGACATACTTGAGTTTGGCTGGCATTTATTTTGAAATTGGATGTGATCAAGGTTCGTGTAAGCAGCCTGGACCGGCCCAGGCGTCACGCCGGCCCGCAGGCCAAAGACCCGTAAGTTACTCCAGTGAATTGTGCAATGCCTATGAAGAGATGCCCTGCCCCGTGGAACGTAGTCGGACCCGTAGCGTGAGATGCGCCGCCGCCTGAGTGCCGGTGGCATTTGCCCTTATTTGCCGCCCGATGAAACGTCTTCTTATAGTCGAGTCGCCAACGAAGGCCCGGACCATTGGCAGGTTTCTGCCCGGCCGGGAATACCGGATCGAGGCCAGCATGGGGCATGTCAGGGACCTTCCCGCCAGGGCGGCCGAGATACCGGCCAGGTACAAGAAGGAGCCCTGGGCACGCATGGGGGTCCGGACGGACAACGGATTCGAGCCGCTCTACGTCGTTCCGGCGGACAAGAAGGGGGTCGTCAGGTTGCTCAAGGCCGCTCTCAAGGATGCCACGGAGCTCTTGATTGCGACAGACGAGGACCGCGAGGGCGAATCCATAGGCTGGCATCTACTCGAGGTATTGCAGCCCAAGGTGCCGGTGCGGCGGATGGTGTTTCACCAGATAACGCGCAGCGCCATTGAGCGTGCGCTCGAGAATACGCGTGATATCAACCGGCTACTGGTGGAGGCCCAGGAAACCCGCCGCGTACTGGATCGCCTGGTTGGGTACACGATATCTCCCGTGCTCTGGAAAAAGATCGCGCCCAGGCTGGCCGCTGGCCGTGTGCAAAGCGTGGCGGTGCGCCTTTTGGTTCGGCGCGAGCAGCAACGCATTGCTTTCGTGCCCGCCTCGTACTGGGGTCTTGCCACAGAATTGGAGACGGACGGGGTCGCGTTCAGGGCGGATCTCACGCACCTGGGCGATCTGCGTCTGGCCACGGGGCGCGACTTCGACGACAACACGGGCGAGTTGAAGCCGGGCCTGGTATCGGAAAAGAATGTCCTGCTGCTTTCAGAATCCGAAGCGCGGCGCCTGGAGCGCGCGCTGGTAGGGGCCCCCTGGCACGTGGCCGAGGTGAAGGAGACCGAGAAGAGACGTACGCCTGCCCCGCCTTTCATTACCTCGACGCTGCAGCAGGAAGCGAGCCGCAAAATGCGCATGGGCGCCAAGCGAACCATGCGCATTGCCCAGGACCTCTATCAGAAGGGGCACATCACGTACATGCGGACGGATTCCGTCCAGCTGTCCAGCGAAGCGATCAAGGCCAGCCGCCGTGTGGTGGAGGCGCGCTACGGCAAGGAGTATCTCAGTCCCGGCCCGCGCCGCTACTCTGCCAAGGTGCGCAACGCACAGGAGGCGCATGAAGCCATCCGGCCTGCGGGCAGCCAGATGCGCACCGTAGCGCAGCTTGGACTCACAGGCGACGAGGCCCGGCTTTACGACCTGATCTGGAAGCGGACGGTGGCGACGCAGATGGCACAGTGCATCGAAAGCCATGTCACGGTTCGGTTGCACGCCGCGGCGGGCGAAGAAACGGCACGGTTTCGCGCTGCCGGAAAGACCATTGTGTTTCCCGGATTCGTGCGCGCGTACGTGGAAGGCTCCGATGATCCTTCGGCTGTGCTGAGCGACAGGTCCAATCCTCTTCCAAAGCTTGCACCGGGAGACAGCCCCGCCTGCCGGGCCATTTCGGCACGCGGGCACGAGACCAAGCCGCCTGCCAGATATACGGAGGCCTCGCTCATCAAAAAGCTCGAAGCGGAAGGAATAGGCCGGCCGAGCACGTATGCATCCATTATTGGAACCATACAGGAGCGAGGATCAGCCCGGTCGTCGGGCACTCAACTGGTGCCGACGTTTACTGCCTTTGCAACCAACAGGCTGCTGGAGAATCGCTTTTCCAGGCTGGTGGATACCGACTTTACGGCGAGGATGGAGCAGGAGCTCGATGACATCGCCACGGGAAAGGAGGAGGCGGCTCTCTTTCTGCGCCGGTTTTTCAAGGGTGAGGACGGGCTTGAACAGCGCGCGCGCGCGGCGTTGGGAGAGGTGGACGCCAGGGATGTGTCGACACTGTCGTTTCCCAAATGGGACCCATTCGTAGTTCGCGTGGGACGCTATGGACCCTATGTGGAAGGCAAAGTGGACGGGCAGGTGATCAGGGCCACCCTTCCGGAAGACTTGATGCCGGCCGATGCGACGGCGGACAGTTTTCGCGCGCTTATCGGTGCCGCAATGAAGGCCGACGAGGAACTCGGCCGACACGAAGGACAGGCAGTTTACCTCAAGCAGGGAAGGTATGGCCGGTATGTCCAGCTTGGCGAGGGAGATGATAAGAGCAAGCCAAGGCGTGTTTCGGTACCTAAATCCATTAAGACCGTCTCAATCCAGGATGCGCTGAAGCTTCTGTCGCTGCCGCGAGACCTGGGAGAGCACCCGGATACGGGCAAGCCAGTAACGGCCGATATTGGCCGGTACGGTCCGTACGTTCACCATGACGGCAAGTTTGCTTCGCTCAAGGTGCCGGACGACGTGTTTACGGTAGAGCTGCTGCGAGGACTGGAGCTTCTGGCTGCGAAGAAGGGGGGATCGGCAGTCTTGCGCGTAGTCGGGGAACACCCGGAAAGCGGAGAGGCGATCGAGGTGCGTGAAGGCCGGTACGGCCAGTACATCAGGCATCAGAAACTGAATGCGAAGCTGAAGAAGGAGCAGGCCGCCGACTCTATCACTCTGGAGGAGGCGCTGGAACTGCTGGCTGCAGCGAAGGCGGCAGGACCAAGGAGGCGGCGAAGAAGGTCGGCTCGATAAATTGCGATGTGGCTGACCAGGGCACCGCTGCGGCAAGTAAGAACCGTGCTGCGGCGCTGGCGGAAGCGGCGCTACGCGTACGAGCGCCTCGTCACCGCAAGGGTGTACGCAGGGAGACTGCTCCACAACTACTCCGAGTTCGGCAAAATCTGCGCGCCGCGCCGCGTGGCGCCCGTGCTAAAGAGCAACGGCTACGGCCACGGGCTAGTAGAGGTAGCGCGCGTTCTGGAAGGGCAACGGCCGCCGTTTCTCGTAGTGGACGGTTACTTCGAAGCGCTCGTGCTGCGCAACGAGGGTATTCGCAGTCCTATCCTGGTGATGGGCTACGCCGAGACGACGAACATCCTGGCATGCCGGCTTCCAGGGGTAGCATTCTGCATTTCCGATGCGGAGCAGTTGCAGCAGCTTGTCCGCCGCCTGCGCCGCCGGATGGCCTTCCACCTGAAGGTGGACACGGGCATGCACCGCAACGGCGTTGCGGCCGATAGCATCGAGCATGTCCTTGCCCTCGCGAAGCGCTGCGATGCATTTCGGCTCGTCGGCTTGTGCTCGCATTTTGCTGACGCCGCGAATGCCCCGTATACCATGGGCCAGATACGGACGTGGAACCAGGTTGCCGGGCTTGCCCGGCAAGCGGTACCCTCGCTGGAGTATCTGCATGTCGCCGCTACGGCGGGCACCGCATTCAACGATCATGTGCAGGCCAATGTCGTCCGTCTGGGTACGGGTCTCTACGGGATAGATTCCTGTCCGGACCGCGAGCTGCACCTGCGCCCCGCGCTTGATGTGGTCTCTCGCATCGCGTCGCTCAAGCGTGTGGAGGCCGGCGCGCGGATAGGGTATGGCCTGACCTATACCGCCGGTCGCGAAGCGATCCTTGCCCAGGTGCCCACCGGGTATCATTCCTGCGTGGATGCGCGGCTGGCGAACAAGGGGGCATTCACCGTACGGGGAGTGGCATGTCCGATTGTAGGCCGCGTGAGCATGAATACCACGACCATCGATGTCAGTCAGGTAGTGGATCCTCGCCCCGGAGAGCAGGTCATGGTCATAGACGCGGACAAGGATGCTGCCAATTCCGTGGCCGCCATAGCATCGCTGTGCGATGCCACTCCCTACCACATTCTTGCGGCGATTTCCCCCAAGCTGCAGCGCATCGTGGTATAGCCTTCGCGTCGCTGCCTATCGGAGAAGGAGCATCGGGCGCAAGAGCCGTCGTCCATCCAGGTAGGCGGCGGCATAATAGATGCCGGAAGCAAGCCCGTGCGCATGCCATACTACGTGGCGCTGACCCGGCTGCCAGAACCCATCAAATGGCACGGCGACGCTGCGCCCGGTTCCATCCAGAATCTCCAGGCGGAGTCTTACTGGCGGCACGGCCTGAAGAGCAATGGTGGTAGCAGTCCGGAAGGGATTGGGGTAAATGGCCACCAGGGCTCCTGCTGTCTCCTGCGACTCCGCGATGCCCGTCTGGAAGTCCTGGCGGTTGAACAGGTACACCGTGCCCGGCAAGTTGGATGCGTAGTCCACGGCCGGTTCGCCAATCGCGAAATACTTCTCGGATGCATCGACCGCGCAGCCGAAGCATGAGCCCGGGCGGCTGGCAGGAGAGTCAAGCATGCCTGCCTCGTGGAGATACGTCGGCTCCTGTTCGGATAGCACCAGTACTTGGGCGGCTGCAGGTGCGCCGGCGAGCGCCGTCCGGTCGTGCAGCGCCACGGACGCTCCCAGGCGCGAGTCCGCCTTCCCGTGACGGTACGTCTCCTGCCAGAACTCGTCGATCCACGAATAATAGTACACGGTGCCCCCGCCTGCGTCTGGCGCCCCGACCATGATGCGCGTATCCAGCAGATGGCGAGACACGGCGACGGAGGTCCCGAAGTGCCGGTCTGCGCCGGCGTCGCCGGCCGTAAGGACGGCCTGGAGATGCCAGTTTGAACCGGCGCTGCGCTGGAAGACAAAGGCAAGGCCGGCATCCCGGCCGCGGGCCTCGTCGGCCCCCGGTGCGCCGACTACGGCATGCTCGGCATCCAGGGAGATGCTGCTGCCGAAACGGTCACCCTCCAGTGCCCGGTCGGCCCGAATTTCCTGGCTATGGGTCCACGCCATCGAGGTGCTTTGCAAGAATACATGGGCCGTTCCCGCCTCGGTGCCCGCATCGTCGTCGAGCGGGGCGCCGATGAATGCGAAGATGCCGTGCACGGCGACGGCTTCCCCGAAGCGGGAGCCCAGCGAGGGGTTGGGGTCTGTCAGCCGCGCAATTTGCTGCCAGTCCGACGTATAGTGAAAGACATAGGCCGCGCCCGCATCGTGGCCCCCCTCACGTCCTCCTCCCGGTGATCCGACCAGCAGGCTGGAGCCGGAAACGGCCACAGCCGCACCAAACATGTCGCCGCTCAGGCCATCGCTACTGACCAGGCGTGCATCCTCCCTCCATCCGGCGGATTCGCTGTGCCGGTAAACGTAGACCGCCCCCCTTTGCTCGTCTTCCCAGGGCGCGCCAACCGCCAGGACTGTTCCGTCCACGGAGAGGGTGCTGCCAAAGGAGGCGCCCCCTGAAAACTGCGCTTGCTGAGCGGATGCAATTGTGCCTTGCCAGAGCAGCAGTACCGGCAACAGGCAGTGCCCGCAGCGGGCTACTGGCCAAGTCGGGTGCGCCCTCACCGTCCGACATCCGCGTCGCCGTCGCGGATGGACTGCAGGATGTTGAGATAACTGCGGTAGCGGTCCGCAGTGACCGCGCAGCTTTCAACCGCCTCCTTTACGGCGCATCCGGGCTCATGATCGTGTGTGCACCTGGGATACTGGCACGAAGGAATGAAGGGGCGAAGCTCCGGGAAGAAGTGCGACAGCTCCCAGGGCTCCTGCGCGGTTATTCCGAATTCCCGGATTCCCGGCGTATCGATCACGGCACCCCCATCGGAAAGCGGGTGCAATACCGCATGGGCCGTAGTGTGCCGGCCTTTCCGGGTCTTGAGGCTCACGGCACCGGAGGGAAGGTCAAGCCCGGGTTCGGCCCGGTTGAGAAGCGTGGACTTTCCCACGCCCGAGGGGCCGGTCACCACGCTGGCGCGGCCGGCGAGCGCCCGCCGGAATGCATCCACGCCCTTACCCGTTACGGCGCTCGTCAGGTGTACCTCGTATCCGAGCTTGCTGTAGAGGTCATGCAAGTGCCTTGCCTGGGCAGCGGAGGTCTCGGCGACAAGGTCCATCTTGTTGATGACTATTCCTGCACGAATATCCTGCGCCTCGGCCGCGACCAGTACCCGGTCGATGAGGCGGCTGTTGGGCTTTGGCAGCCGCGCGGCCTGGACAATCCACAGTGCATCTATATTGGCCGCCAGAACCTGCTCCAGTCCTACGCGCCTACCTGCGGCCCGGCGGCTCAGATAGCTGCGGCGCTCATGGATATCGGTAATCAGCCCCGTATCGTCGGCATTTATGCGCACCGAGACGGAATCACCGACGGCAATCGGATTGGTGAGTCGCTGGTCGGAGAGCCGAAAGCGACCGCGCACTCTGGAGGATATGATGCGCTCGCCCACCCGTACATCGACCCAGTTGCCGGTGGAACGGACCACTGTGCCGGCAGCCTGGCGGGATTCATGCGACTCGTGGGGCATGCCCTCTAGTGAAACTGCAAAATGGGGACTGCGTATGCTGAATTACGGGCGTTGTCCCGCCGGCCAGGCGGGCGGCAGCAATTCGGTTTCAATGTCGGAGAAGACGCTTTGACAAGCCAGGAGGATCCACGCCAAGAGGCCTACGAACAGGCGCGCGAGGCGTTCGAGCGCCTTGAACTCCCGGACAGGTTTTCGTTTCTGGTCAAGGAGGCCGCAGGTACTATTGCCTGCGGGGTCGACCGTGTCATCCGGGCGGTGGAAGAGGAGTTTGACGCTGTGTTCTCTTCTCGCGAGCAGGAAGCGGAGTCCGAGGATGCCTGAAGAGTCCGGCCCCGAAGGCCGAGAGCGCACGATTGTTGAATACGAACGCCTGAATGGGCTGGGGCGGGCGGTGTTCATGGCCGGCGCCGTAGCCGGTTTTTCCGCGAAATGCACGCGGCGAGCCGTCCGGCGCGTCCGCTTTGTGGCTCGCGAGACCAGGCGGGCCTTCCGCGCCGGCCTGGTCGACCAGGATCAGTAGGGAGCCGTCTCAGCTAGGCGGACGTCGATTGGGTGCCGGCTACGTCGGAGGTTGAGCTGACCACATCCGCTACGGCAAACATGTCTGTTGCGTCCCGCATCGGCGTGGATTCCAGGTTTGCCCGCAAGATTTCCCCCATCCGCTTTACGTAGGTAACGGAGATCCCGCTCAGGGCGTCTCCCTTGATCTCCTTGATGTCCTTCTCGTTCTTGGCGGGAAGGACCACGCGCGTGATCCCGGCGCGCTTGGCCGCGAGGACCTTTTCCTTGATTCCGCCCACCGGAAGCACGAGCCCCCGTAGCGTGATTTCGCCGGTCATGGCAAGGTCATGCTGTACGCGGCGCTGCGTGTAGATGGAAGCGATCGCCGTCAGCAGTGCGACACCGGCAGAGGGTCCGTCCTTTGGGACGGCTCCGGCGGGTACGTGGACGTGCAGGTCCCAGTGCTTGAATGCGTCCAGAGGGATGTCCAGGTCGCCCGCATAGGATTTCACATAGGACAGCGCAGCCTGGGCAGACTCCTTCATCACATTGCCCAACTGTCCCGTGAGGATGAGTTGACCCGACCCGCGGGACACAGATGCTTCCACGAAAAGAATGTCCCCGCCTGTAGGCGTCCAGGCAAGCCCGGTGGCGACGCCCGCCACCTCCGTTCTTTCCGCGATATCGCTGAAGTACTTGCGGGCCCCCAGGAAGTCCTCGAGGTCCTCGGCGTCAATGGTTGCCGATTCTGTCTCGCCGACGGCCACCTTCTTGGCAACGCCGCGGGCTACGCTCGCAATGGTGCGCTCAAGCTGTCGCACACCTGACTCACGGGTATACCCGTCGATAATGTGCTCAATCGCAGTATCGCTGAGTGTGAATTGGTCGGTGGTCAGGCCATTGCGTTCCGTTTGCCTGGGAACCAGGTATGTATTCGCGATGGCGAGCTTTTCGTACTGGGTATATCCCGAAATATGAATAACCTCCATGCGGTCCCGCAGAGGAGCGGGAATGCGGTCGAGGAAGTTGGCGGTGGCAATAAAGAGAATTTTCGACAGGTCGTAGTCGAGTTCCAGGTAATGGTCATTGAAGGCGAAGTTCTGCTCGGGGTCCAGTACCTCCAGCAGCGCGCTTGACGGGTCTCCGCGCCAATCGGCACCGACCTTGTCCACCTCGTCCAGCATGAAGACAGGATTGGCTGTCCCGGCCTTCTTCAGGCCCTGGAGAATGCGTCCCGGAAGTGCGCCGACATATGTACGGCGGTGTCCCCTTATTTCGGCTTCGTCGCGAATGCCTCCGAGGCTCATGCGCACGAATTTGCGGCCCAGCGCGCGCGCAATACTCCTGCCCAGGCTGGTCTTTCCCACGCCCGGCGGACCGTGGAAGCAAATGATGGGGGCCTTGAGGTCTCCCCGAAGCTTGAGCACGGCGAGGTATTCGAGTATCCGATCCTTGACCTTGACAAGCCCGTAGTGGTCCTCGTCCAGCACTTCCGCCGCACTTTGTATGTCCAGATTGTCTTCCGAGTACTCGCGCCACGGCAAATCCAGAATCCAGTCCACGTAATTGCGCGTGACGGCATAATCGGATGCCGCCGGATTGGAGCGTGCAAGCTTCTTGAGTTCGGCATCCAGCGCCTCGGCGGCATGCTTTGGCAGGTCCTTTTCTTCGGCCCGCTTGCGCAGGGCGTCAACCTCACTTGCGCCGTCGCCTTCTCCCAGCTCTTCCTGGATGGCCTTCAGTTGCTGGCGCAGAAAGAACTCCCGCTGCTTTTCATCCGTGTCACTCTTGACGCGGGAGCGGATTTCCTCGGACACCTCCAGCACCTGAATTTCGCGCGACAGGTGCTCCATGACCAGGTTTGCCCGGTCCACCAGTGAGTGGGACTCCAGTAGCGCCTGTTTGCCGGCTACATCGATTTCCAGGTTTGAGGCGATGAAGTGAATCAGAAACGTCGGAGAATCTATGTGCTGGATTGCTTCCGCCGCTTCGCTCGGCAAATTCGGAGAAAGGGTAACTATCTCTATCGCCGATTCCTTGATGGATCGAATCAGCGCCTTGAGTCGAATCTCTTCCTCCGGCTCCTGCGCTTCCGGATAAGGCTCGACGCGTGCCCGGAAATAGGGATCGCTCTGGACAAAGTCCGCAATCTTGAAGCGGCGCTTGCCCTGGATCACGATGCTCTTGGAGCCGTCCGGCATCTTGAGCAATCTCAGCACTGTCGCGACGGTGCCTACGTGATGGAGTTCTTCGGAATCGGGGTTTTCGATATTGCTCTTGCGCTGTGCAACTACGCCAACGAGCTTGTCGCCGGCGAAGGCATCGCGAACGAGCTGCAGAGAAGCGTCCCGGCCCACGGTGATGGGAAGTACGACGCCCGGAAAAAGGACTGTATTGCGAAGCGTCAGTATGGGCAGCTCGTCCGGGATGCTGCTCCTGCTCATCTCCTGCTCCTCTTCCGGAGTCGGTAGCGGGATACTCTGCTCCGATTCGTCTTCCACCATCAAGAATAGCGTGCTCATGCTGCGCGCAGAATAGTTGAGAGGCCTCGTCCGGCACTCTGTGAAGCGATCACAAACTGATTAAACAAAAACCGGGCCAAAGACCATTCGCTGACAAACTGTCCGTCGCGGAAAACTCGTTAACCGTCCGACATTACTCTGCGCGATGGCTGCCGTTCGGGTAAGACCAAAACTCCAGGTCGTGCGTTGGACGGGCATCTCCAAAATAATGATCGGGAATAGGCTTATGTGGCATGATAGCATACTGGGCACCGTAGGAATGACACCCCTGGTGCGGATCAATCGCCTGTCCACCGATCTGCGTTGCACAGTGTTGGCAAAGGTGGAGCTCTTCAACCCGGGCGCGTCGCTTAAGGACCGAATAGCGGTAGTGATGGTGGAGGAGGCCGAGCGGCGTGGTGACCTGAAGCCGGGTGGCACCATTATTGAGGGAACGAGCGGCAATACGGGGGCAGGACTCGCACTGGTCGCCATTGCAAAGGGCTACAAGTGCATATTTACGACGACATCCAAGCAGAGCAAGGAGAAAATCGATGTCTTGCAGGCCCTGGGCGCGGACGTGCGGATCTGCCCGAATAACGTGGCGCCCGACGATCCGCGCTCCTATTACAGCGTGGCACGCCGCCTGTCCGAGGAGATTCCGAATTCCTGCTATATGAATCAGTATGACAATCTGGATAACCGTGAGGCGCACTACCGTACCCTCGGCCCGGAAATCTGGAGCCAGACGGAAGGACGCGTAACCCACCTGATCTCCGGCGCC
This sequence comes from Rhodothermales bacterium, assembly GCA_965207385.1. Lineage (GTDB taxonomy): Bacteria > Bacteroidota > Rhodothermia > Rhodothermales > Bin80 > CAZXEU01. The sequence continues at coordinate 102,888 of CBDBLZ010000020.1, read as the reverse complement.
GGCACGGGTGGCACGATTTCGGGGGTGGCGCAGTATTTGAAGGAGCAGAATCCGGAGGTTACGGTAGTGGGCGTGGATCCTTACGGGTCGGCCTACTACAAGTACTTTCACACGGGCGAGTTTGACGAGGATGAAATCTATCCGTATCTCACTGAGGGTGCCGGTGAAGACATATTGGCCGAGAACATGGATTTCGATCTGGTAGACGATTATATCCGCGTTGACGACAAGGAGACGATGCAGATGGCGCGACGCCTGGCGCGGGAAGAGGGCATATTCGCAGGACAATCCAGCGGCCTGGCGATGACGGGAGGACTCAACTGGCTGCGCGCGCAAGGAGAGACGCTTTCCGAATCCGATATCGCTGTGATAATTTTGCCTGATTCGGGATTCAGGTATTTGCGCAAAACGTACAACGACGACTGGATGCGCGAGCACGATCTGCTGTAGGCCCCGGTACACTGCCGCCGCATCCGAATGCGACATCATGGCGTGCGGGTTATCTCTCGGCAATTCCGTACCATGTAGTCCGCCTGCTGCGCATTCGCGTGCTACATTCGAATTCAATCCCCTGCACTAGATGGCCGACGAAGAACGAAAGGAAAAATCGTCTCAACTCAGCATTGAGTTGAGTGACAGTCTCGCGGAAGGGCAGTACGCGAACCTGGTAATGATTGCGCACTCTCCCGAAGAATTCATCCTGGATTTCATTCGTGTCATGCCCGGCGTGCGTACGGCCCGGGTAAAAAGCCGCATCATCGTGACGCCGCAGCATGCGAAGCGTCTCCTTCGGGCGCTGGCAGACAACATAGAGCGATACGAACGCACGCACGGCCCCATCGAAGAGCGCTCCGTGCAGGATCCGGCGATACGATTCGGCAGCGGTCACGTGGGCCAGGCCTGAGGTAACAGGCAAGTGCTGCTACGGCACCGGGCGCGCTGGCGGCGTGACGCCATACGCCGGCACTGGTGGTGGTATGCCGGGCGCCTGGTAGGGCTTACGCCTTCGCTCGCAGCAGCATGGCTGCGGAAACGAGCGCAAAGAGCAGGTGGGGCGCGAAGGCTGTCACTACCGGGTCGATCTCTCCGGAGTATCCGAAGGGTTCCAGCAGTTTCTGGGCTGACAGATATCCGAACGCCAAGAGAAGCCCGATGCCGACCTGCAGGGTCTGGCCGCCTCGCCGGCGCCTGATGGCCAGGGGAAATGCGATGAGGACCACTACCAGGTTTGCGAGGGGATAGGAGAACTTCGTGTAGTAGCTGACCAGCGGGCGGCCGATGCCAATTGCGCCGCTCGATTGCAGGGCCTGGACGTGACCACGGGCCACCGGAACGGTCATGGATTCCACGTCACGCTCCGTGCGCGCAAGGTCGCGCGGCAGCACGCGCAGCACCGTATCCAGGTCCGCAATCTGACGCCTCGATTCGTCTGCCTCGCTGAAAAGCCGGATGGTCGCGCGCGGCATGTGCCAAAGGGAGTCCCTCCATACCATTCGGTCGCTGTCGACCCGCTTCTCGATGTGACCGGAATCATTGAATGCCTGCAGCACGACGCGGTGGGCCGTATCGGTTTCCCGGTCGTAATAGCCCACCGTCAACACGCTTTGCGGGCTGTCCTGGCGATGAATCTCACTCGTGTCGATCCTTCGTGGGGCCTCTCTCAGGTAGAGGCTGTCATACTGCAGCACGAGCCGATTGGTGACAGGCACTACCCATCCATTGAACCAGATCATGAAGCCGGTAAAGGCTAGCGCCAGGACCACATAAGGAGCCAGCAGCCGGTGCAAGGCCACTCCGCTGGTCTGCAGGGCCGCTACTTGCAGTGTCTGCGCCAGGGAGCCCGTTACATAGATCGCGGCCAGAAAGAGGGCCAGCGGCGAAATCAATCGTACGATCTCCGGGATGTAGCTCGGGTAGTAGACAAGGTAGATCTTGCCCATGGGCGCATCGCGATCCAGGAAATCGTCCACGTATTCCATGTAATGCAGCAAGATGAAAAACGCGGTCAATACGACCACAAGCAGAAGAAAGGCGCTCACGAGGCGCCACAGGATGTGGCGATCGAAAATGGTCAACTCTTTACGCCGGATCTTGGGAAACTTCGTCCGTTGCGGTGTACCTTGCAACTTGCTGATTGTCCATCGCTAGGATTACAGAATAGCATGAAGGTACACGAGTACCAGGCAAAGGATATACTGGAGCAGTACGGCGTAGCCATGCAGCCGGGAATCGTGGCCACTACGCCGCAGGAAGCTGCAGGTGCCGCGCGAAGGCTGGCAGGGGACGGGACTGAACTGTTCGTAGTTAAGGCCCAGATCCATGCAGGTGGGCGCGGCAAGGGTGGAGGGGTCAAGCTCGTGCGAGGCGTCGACGCGGTTGAACATACGGCCGGCGCCATGCTGGGCATGCAGCTGGTGACGCACCAGACCGGTCCGGAGGGGCAGCGCGTCCGAAAGGTGCTCGTGGCCGGGGCGGTCGATATCGCAAAGGAATACTATGTAGGCGTCACCCTTGACCGCTCGAGGAGCCAGAACGTAATCATGGCTTCCACGGAAGGCGGCGTTGACATAGAGCAGGTGGCGGAATCGGCGCCCGAGAAGATCGTCAAGATCTGGATCGATCCGGGCACGAAGGTGCTGCCGTTTCAGGTACGCCAGCTCGCGTTCGGACTCGGATTCAAGGGCAAGGCATTCAAACAGGCCTCGGCGTTCATCCAGGCCCTGTACGAGGCCTACGTCGAAGCAGATGCCACGCTCGCGGAAATAAACCCGCTCGTGCTGACGACGACGGGCGATGTTGTGGCCATCGATTCCAAGCTGACACTGGATGACAATGCCCTGTTTCGCCATCCGGATCTCGCGGCGCTGCGTGATCTCCATGAGGAGGATCCGCTTGAAGTGGAGGCCGGCCAGTTCAATCTCAACTACATCAAGCTGGACGGGAACGTCGGGTGCATGGTGAACGGGGCCGGCCTGGCCATGGCCACCATGGACCTCATCAAGCTGGCCGGCGGCGAACCTGCCAATTTTCTCGATGTGGGCGGTGCCGCCAGCGCCGATACCGTGGAAGCGGGCTTTCGCATCCTTTTGAAGGATCCGAACGTGCGTGCCGTGCTCGTCAACATATTCGGCGGCATTGTCCGATGTGACCGCGTGGCGCAGGGCGTTGTGGATGCGGCGCGAAACGTCGACATCAACGTTCCGCTGATTGTCCGCTTGCAGGGAACCAACGCAGAGCAGGGACTTCAGGTACTCAAGGAGAGTGACCTGGTCATCGAGACAGCCACGCTTTTCGAAGAGGCTGCGGAGAAGGTAAGCCTGGCCCTAAAGTAGACCGCGGCCCGAATGCGCCACAGATTCACACGTGTATCCCGGGAATTCAGCATCCGGGAGGGCCTGGACGGGCTGACGCCTGCACGGATCATAACGCTCTATCGGCGGGCTCCGCTGCTCAGGCCCGTGGGGGACCCGGAACGGGTCTGGGCCATGTTTGAAAACGCCAGCTTCGTGCTTACGGCGTGGGAGGGAGAACACCTCGTCGGCATCGCCAGGGTGCTTACAGACGGTGTGCTCTTCAGCTACTTCTGTGACCTGGCAGTAGAGCCGGATGCGCAGGGGCTGGGCATCGGCAAGCGGCTGGTCCGCGCCGTGCTAGAGCGCTGCAAGGGGACGGACGTGATCGTGCGCGGCACGGTCGCGCGCTACTATGCGCACCTTGGATTTACGCAGGTAGAAGATGCCTGGGCGCTTCGTTCGGACTGAAGCGCGCTGCCTCCGCTAAATCGGGAAGCCCTGCGGTCGTGGCCTCAGGCCACGGTCGCGTTCTACCCTCGGCTGCTGCAGGCGCAGGAATTCGCGGAGCCGGCCACTCTTTACGTGAAGGTCGAATCCCCAGGACTGAAAGCTCCCGAACGGGATCCATCGAAAGGACATCTGCCAGCATTCGAATTCCTTCATGATGTTGAGCGTGGTGGTTACCAGCTCCGCCGACTCGAAATCGTAACCCGTCTGTCCACGGACTCGCCACGTGGAGGTCACGTTAAAGTCGAATCCCGTATTTATGGTTGCCCGCCGGATGAGTTCACTGGCCGGTCTCGCAATCAGGTAGCCGAAGCTGACGTTCAGCGACCAGTCGGCGAATGCTCCCGCACCGTAAGCGCGAGACGAAAATGGATCGCTCAGGCCCATTGTGGATGTTCCAAAGTCGTCAAAGGAGGGTATTCCCGGCTGGGCGGGCTGCGGAGGAGCTGCCTCGCTGCGGCTCCGCAGGCGAAAGTCTCCGCGAACACTAAGCCGGGTAAGCCGGGCCAAGCGGCCTTCCCTGAGCGAGAATACAAAGTCATCCACCGGCCGGGTGCCGTCCGCGCTCAGGCTGTAGGGTGAAAGCGCGCCGGAAATGTTGAGATTGAGTTTGCCGAGCACGTTAGTGCGGGCGCTGATCTGCACGGGCGCCAACTTGAGCGAGTCTGCTGCAAAGTTGTAGCTCGAGCTCACATTGAGATTGAACAGCTTCAGCACCCGGCTCTGGTCTTCGCCGGTAGAGTCTGCGGTCACGCGCTTGGTTTCGAATACGTTGTCAATGCCGAAGTTTATCGCCTGCTGAAGGCCGCGCTGGACGCCCGGCACGAGGTCGTAGCGGACCATGTCGTCGCCTCTTGATACGGGATTGCCTGCCGCATCCAGCAGCAGTCGCGAATAGCCCCAGAAATCGGACGAAAAATCTGGCCGGTACGAATATCCCGCGCGAGGCCGCACAGTGTGGCGCAAGCCTCGATAGGCTCCCAGGCGAACGGGAAAGAGGCCGTAAAACGTGGTGGTCGCGGAAACCCCGGTGTTGAATTGCCGGAGGGCGAAGAAGCCGCGGTCTGTGGAGCGCGCGACCGCTCCCGCCGAGTCTGTCACTTGCCGGGTCGTCTGCACGAACCACTCTTCGCGATAGTTTGCGTTGGGCGACACATTTAACCGCAACGCACCGAGCAGCGGCAAGCGGCTGATGGCTAGTGGCAGCGCCACGGGTACGGTGTGCGTGGCGCGAAAATCTATGCGGCTGTCGGCGCTTCCCGTGGCCTGTTCATATCGCTCTTGATCAAGCAATGCCTCGTACCAGGCTATGTCCACTGGCGAGCCGTCCGCGAGCGTATCTCCGCCAGCCACAAGCTGGGCGTCGGAAAGCGGGCGAAAGGAGTACCGGTTGCTCACGCGCGAGCGCAGACTGAACTGCAGTCGCTCGTACCACTGCTGGTTCCGGGAGGCGCCTCCACGCTTGAATGGCGTCTTGGTACTCTGCGAGAAGGACAGTTCCGGCAGCGCAAGATCGGTCGCACCGGTCGACAGGATCTGATTCTGCCTGAGGTTGATGGAGAGCGACCGCCCACCGCCCATCCGCTTTGAGTATTGTATGGAAGAACCCACGGATTGGCGCACGTTGTCTTCGTACTGCTCCGAAACGGTCTTCAGATAGCTGCTTGACGTGAGATTGACATTCGCCGTAAGGCGTGCGGTCGGGCTCAGCGTCTGGTTGTGCGACCACCGCACGCTGATGCTGTTGCGCACCAGCAGGTCCGGGTCGTCCTTTTCCCCACTGCGTTCCCGGAGATAGTCTACGCTGAGGCCGCCGCTGTAGAGGTAGCGCCGGTTGTAGCGAAACGACGGATTGACCTGCCAGCTGCCCTTTGTCCAGATGCCGAGGCGCAGCTGGGTGTCGATGAATTCGCTTACCGCCCAGTAGTAGCCCCAGTTTCTGAGGTAAAAGCCTCGCTGGTCTTCGCCGTAAGCGGGTGCCAGGAGGCCGCTTCTGCGACCTTCCCTGTACGGCAGAAAGCCAAACGGTAGCCAGATCGGTGTCGGGATATTGAATATGAAAAGCTGTATGGGCCCGGTGTAGACCCACTTGCGGTCGACGACCTTCATTCTGCGCGCGCGCAGGGAGTAGGAGGGGGTTTCTTCGGGAAGGCAGTCGCAGGTTGTGTACAGACCGTCCCGGATAAAGACCGAGCTGTCCTCCCTGACCTTGGCGATGCCCGCCTGAATGAATCCTTCCTGGAACTGTGTGCGCGCTCCGACAACTCGGCCCCGGTCTGTGGCCATGTTGTAGGCGAATGAGATGCCCGTAAGGGTCTCCGAGCCTTGTGAGAAGACGGGTGCACCTACGAGTCCCGAGTCTGATTCCAGGCCCGTGGCATGCAATTCCTCGGCCTCGAACAGGATGTCCACCGCGTGGGCCTGGAGCGAAATGTCGTCGTAGGCCACGTCGGCGCTGCCAAGGAGGCGGCCGTGGTCCGCGTCAAAGTCGATAATGAGGGAATCGGACGCGCTGAAAGTGACGGGCCGCTCCTGCGCCGCTGCCTCGCCCAGGGCCAGGAGTACTGGCACAAGGCAAAGCCACCCGCCAATCCGTCCTCGATCCAGAGCGCTGTTCCTATCCCCCGGAAACGGAAGCATGCGCGTCGAGATGCTCGAAGACTAGGGAGGCCGCACCGAGCATACCGACCTCGTTTCCGCGGGTTTCTTGCACAATCTCGACGTCATCGTGCATGCCCGGCTTGACATAGTCCAGGACCGTCTTCCGGGCCGGGTCCAGAATCAGGTCTCCCGCTCCTGATATCCCGCCGCCGACCACGATATTGCGGATATCCAGCAGATTGATGCAGCTGCCAAGGATACAGCCCAGCTTGTGTCCGGCCCATTCGAGCACCAAGCGGGCCTGCTCGTCTCCGTTTTGGGCTGCCACAGTCAACAGGGCCGGATTAAGATCCCGGACGCCGTGAAGCACGCTGTCAGGACGCGAAGAGAGCCGCTTTCGGGCATAGGCGCTCAGGTTGCGCTGCCCCAGATAGGCCTCGATAGCTCCGGCTACACCCGCGCTGTCAGGAGGCCCGGCATAGTCGATGGTCATATGCCCCAGTTCTCCAGCGGCTCCGGTCATTCCGCGGAAGATGCGGCGACGGTAGATGATAGCACCGCCGACACCCGTTCCCAGGGTAATCATGATGAAGGAATCGAATGGCCTGCCGGCTCCGTAGTGGGCAGAGCCCAGCGCCGCCGCGTTGGCATCGTTTTCCACGACGACGTGGAGGTCGGTCCCCAGCCTCCGGCGCAGCACCTCGCTCAGGTCTATCGTTGACCATCCGGGAATATTAGGCGGGTGGATGAGCGTGGTTCGGTCCCAGTCGATCGTGCCGGGGGCCCCGATGCCAATACCCGCCAGTCTGCCGGCCGAACTGCCAGCCATCAGGAATTCTGAGATGGCGACGATCCTGTCCAGCACGTGCCCGGGACCACGGTCCGCCTGGGTCTCCCTTGTTTCCATTTGGATAAGGCCGGATGCCTGGCCCACGACGGCCGCCTTGATGTTCGTGCCGCCCAGGTCGATCCCTATGGCCAAATCCTGCATTTGGCTTCTATTCGGGCGGTGGTGCCGTTTCGAGCCGATAGACCAACTCTCCAGGCCGGCGCATGCCGTACTGTTCCCGGGCAATCTTCTCGATCATTTCGTCGGTTGGAGGTTCAGCCAGCTCTTCCTTGAGGCGGGCTATTTCCTGGCGCAATAGCGCGTTTTCCGATTCCAGCTGTTCATACTCGGCTTGCCAGTCGATTCGCTTGCGCACGCTGTAGCTGTCAAAAAAGACAAACCAGACGACGGCTCCAAGTACCAGAACGGCAATGATGGCCCGGCGCACGGCACGAGGTATGTTGCGGCCAACGGGCATACGCGGTTCTACACGTGGAAGGCGTGGCGGCCCCGGTAGGCCGCTGCATCCCCCAGCTCCTGCTCTATGCGCAGGAGCTGGTTGTACTTGGCCAGCCTGTCACTGCGACAGGCTGAGCCCGTCTTGATCTGTCCCGCATTGGTGGCGACAGCCAAATCAGCAATGGTAGTATCCTCGGTTTCCCCCGAGCGATGACTGATTACGGCCGTGAATCCATGCCGGTGAGCAAGCTCGATCGCCCGCAGGGTCTCGGTAAGGGTCCCGATCTGGTTCAGCTTGATCAGGATGGAGTTCGCGGCGCGCTGGCGAATGCCTCTCTGCAAGCGCTTGGTGCTGGTCACAAAAAGGTCGTCTCCTACCAGTTGCACGCGGTCCCCTATGGATTCTGTCAGCAGCGACCACCCTTGCCAGTCGTTTTCGTCCAGTCCGTCCTCTATCGAGATGATTGGGTACCTTTCGGTCCACTGCGCCCAAAGCGCGACCATGTCTTCCGAAGACCGTTTCCGATCCGGATCACTCTTCCAGAATACATATGCTCCACTTTCGTACATCTCTGACACGGCGGGGTCGAGGGCAATATACACGTCCTCACCGGGCGTGTATCCGGCCCGCTCAATGGCCAGGAGAATAACCTCGACGGCTTCCTCGTTTGACGCCAGGTCGGGAGCAAACCCGCCCTCATCTCCGACGGCAGTACTGTATCCGCGCTCCTTCAATACCTTCCTGAGCGTGTGGAAGACTTCTGCTCCCATGCGCAGGCTCTCGGCGAACGTGATTCCGCCGGTGGGCATGACCATGAATTCTTGCATATCGACCCTGTTGTCGGCGTGCCGTCCTCCATTGATAATGTTCATCATCGGAACGGGAAGCACATGAGCATCGACGCCCCCAACATACCGGTACAGCGGTAGCCCGACCGTGGCGGCGGCTGCCTTGGCCACCGCAAGTGAAACACCCAGGATGGCGTTGGCGCCGAGCCTGGACTTCGCGGGCGTTCCGTCAAGATCAATGAGGCGCTGGTCAATGCCGGCCTGGTCGAGTACGTAGCTGTGCTTGAGCTCTTCCGCAATCCGGTTGTTGACATTGTCGACGGCCTGGTAGACACTCTTGCCCATGTATACCGTTTCGTCGTGATCTCTGAGTTCAACCGCTTCATGCTCGCCGGTTGAGGCGCCACTGGGCACGGCTGCGCGACCCAGCACTCCCGCCGAAGTGAGGACATCCACTTCCAGCGTCGGGTTGCCGCGGCTGTCAAGGATTTGCCGGGCCACAAGTTGATCAATCAGAGCCATGTGTTCAAGAATCAGGTTCTATTTCTGAAGGCCGGAACCGCCGATTATCGAAGGTCACGACTAGCACAACAAAAAACAGGCCGGCGACACCGCTGCAATAGGGAAGCCGCCGGCCTGCATATTGCGATCACGTTCAGGACCTACCGCTGTCGCACCGTCGTTGTGCCGCTGATGGTCATGCCACGGCACGTGTACGAGACCGAAGTAGGCTCCCCGTTGGTCCATTTCTGAACGTAGAAAATATCCTCGGCCGTGGGGAATGCCGTTTTCATTCTAGCTGCGCCAGCACCGTCGCCGGCTCGCTGGTACGCATCCGCAATGAGCCAGAACACGGCGGACTGCTCCCTGTCTTCCACGCCGCACCGGGCAGCTGCAGTGGCATAAAGGTCCGCTATGGCACGCAGCGCCGGCGAATAGTCCGAATCCAGATTGCTTGCTTCCTGATAGTAGCGCCGGGCTTCGGCATAATTCTCCTTCTCCTGCTGGGCGATGCCCATGTTGTGCAGATCCTGCGGTTCCAGCTCGACACCGGGCAATTCCCTCAACTGGTCAAATACGTCGATGGCCTTGTCCGTATCGCCTTCTTCGAGGTACATGCGAGTCAGCATCCGAAGTACTTCCGGGGTTGGATCCAGCGCCAGTACCTTGGGAGCGAGCTCAAGGAGCCTTCCGTGGTAGCCCTCCTGTTCGTAGAGTTCGAACAGCTGCTGAATCACCTCTACATTGGTTTCGTCCTCGGCGAGTTGCTCCTCAAGGAATCCGATCTGCTCCTCCGGTGGAATGACCGCAAAGTACTTGCGCACAAGCAATTCGACGCCGTCTTCTTCGCCCCGCGTGTCGTTCAGCTCACGCAACAGGCCAAGCGTTGCACCAATGTCTCCGTCCGAATAATGCGCATTCAGTATCACGTCCAGGTAGTAGGGATCCAGGCGTGAAGGCTCCAGCCGGTAGGCCGCCGAATATGCCGCTATGGCCTCGCCTTCCAGATCTGGAAGATCGGCCAGGTGCTCCTGGATAAAGCGTCCCTTGTTGCGGGTCCACTCGAAGGCGTCGATCTCACCGCCCAGCCCCTGGATCACCGGAACAACCCGATCAAACTGGACCAGGGCGGAATCGAACAGCGCGCGCTTTCTTGCCGGATCCTCTTCCTCCATCGCCAGGGCTTCGTAGGCTTCCACGGCCTTTTCAAAATTCCTGTCTCTCGTGCCCGGGAAGCCCGGATCGTGCTGCAGGAGCCACACAAGGTTCGGCAGGCCGTCGATGTAATTCTTGTTCTTGAAATTCTCCCAGTAAAGGCTAAACTGCACGGCAGACTCCTGATTCAACTCGCCGCCCTGGGCGAGCGCGATCCGCGGCTGCCATGCCGCCGTCGTGGCCAAAGCAGCAATGGCTGCAAAGGATAAAAGCCGTGCGAAGCTGATCATGGTTTCTCTGGGTCTGGGCCCGTTGGTGGCCAAAGGAGCAATATCTATAGACACGCGGAAATCATCCAAGTTTCCGCTTTACGAACCAGCGTTCACCGATATTGACAGTCAAGGACAATGTAAGGAACCGGTCGCGAACCAGATTGCGCGCCGTCGATCCGCGTGTGCCCATCTGGAAGGTCACGTCCAGGCGCGTTCCCGTCAGCATCGCCGGGAAGCTGAGGCCCCCGGTTATGGCGCGCGTACCCACCTCGGAGTCGGCTGCAGGGGAAACGTACATCTCGTCCACAAAGAAGCCCAGCCGGTAGGCAATCCTCGCGAAGTAGGACTCCAGCTGGCTTGGGCCGGCCGGCAGGAATTCCAAGCCGGCAGAGATCCGGCGGCGGTCCCTCATGGAGCCCGGCTCGCCGGGAACGATGCCGGGAAGCGAGAGGTCGGTTTCAAAGTCAGTCCAGGGCTCATACAATAGATCCGCCGTGGCGCTCCACCTGTTTCGAAGCGCGTAGCTCACGCCGCCGCGAATCCCGAGCGGAAGGTGCATGCTGCCCTCTGTCCGGGTTCCAAGCGTATCCCGATCCAGGCTTTCGCCAAGCGTCACTGCCCGATTGGCGGATACTGTAGCGGGCAGCGTCACGGTGCCTGCCAATGCCAGGGCATCGTTTTCCGTCAGCACGTCGGCCAGCAGAACGGACGCGCCTGCCGTCGCCGTCGTCGCCCGCATGCGAGTGCTCGTAGCCAGGTTTGTTTCGAAAAACTCGTCGGAGAAAAGGGTCGTGCGGCGCGTCTCCTCAATGATACCAAACAGGAATTCGATGGCGGCCCCAACAGACAGCCAGCTGGCGGGGCGATATCCCAGCCCGGTTCTCACGCGCTGCAACCCGCCCGTCCCTGTGTGAATCAGGCGGTACGCGACGTCCTCCGCCGAGCGCGGATCCGTTACCAGGGAACCATCTGTGACGATGCCGTAATTGACGCGCGAGTAGGGCTCGAACGCGACTCCGAAGCCCAGCCGGCTAGTCAGTAGCGGCATGCCGAACTGGATAGCGCCAAGTGTGCCGGACAGCAGGTTCTTGCTGTTTTCTGCTGCGTCCTGAGTCCTTATGCCGTCAAAGCGCATGCTGGCTGCAGCATGCACCAGGGTCTGGCTGCTCCAGGTGGCCGGATTGCCGAGATTGACAGACTCGCCGGACCACAGGGCGGTGCCTCCCCCTCCCATGGCCTGTATTCGGGAGGAGGAAAAGGTTCGGAGCTCGCCAAGGCCGTACCGAGAGTAGATGGAGCCGTCCTGCGCCGCCTGTGCAGCCGCAATGTGAACCGGGCCTGTGAGGGTTGCCGCCATGCACGCGAGAAGAGCGGCAATTGATCTGGCGAGGCCGTCTGTCATGGCTTAGCGCGTAAAGACGAAGAGCGCTTCCGGCGCAAGGTCGCCCGAGGTGGCATCATGGATTAAAATGGTGTTGACGGTGTTTTCCTGCACGGGCACGCGCAGTTCCATGTAGGCAAATTCGTGCACGCCGAGAAAGGTGTCCTGAAAGAATGCAGCCAGATCAAGGCCCGAGGTCTCGAATATGGCACCGTCCGCACGTACAAATTCCGCAATTACCGTGCCAATGGCCCCTTCTTCCGGCACCATTACCAGATGAAGCGTTTCAATGCTTGGCCGCACGAAATGCGCGGGGGCCATCCGGCCCAGTACAGCATCGGCGGACAGCCGGACCGTTGCTCCGCTCAGCGGCCGCTGCCTGAAGTCTTCAAGATCGAACGAAATCCGGATGCTCGGACCGCTGCCGTCCTGCAGAAGCACCGTGCCCTCCGGCGGAGCAGCAGGGCTCAGGCGCTCGATACGCGAAATGGCGCGGGACAGGTTGTAGGAGACTGTGCCGCTGCCGGTAGTTATCAGGAGTTCGCTGCCGGGCGCAGAAAAGCCGGCCACGCCGGATTCAGACCTTGCCAACAAGGCGAGACCGTGAAAGCGTTCGTCAAAGTCCGGACTGCGCAGCGCACCGACGTGCAGATCAATCCAGGACTGTGGAAGGGAAACGACTGCGAGCGTGTCCGCGGCAGGGAACGTAAGTGACGTGATGCGAGGGCCCAGCTGCAAGACCGTGTCGGCCCTGCCTCCCAGCGCTTCCCAGCTTTGCAGTATATCATGGACATCCAGTGTCAGATCCGCTAGGGTGTCACCGTACAGGTAGTCCCGTACAAGGCGCAGATCCACGGCCGAAATGGCGGAAGCGTCCGATTCGTCAAACCCCCCGGCGAAGTCGGCATAGCCCGTCACTCTGATAGTGCCTGCCAATTCGTCCACGACATGGCCCGCGAGCACGCGCTCCAGCGAGCCCGTGATGTCGCGATGCGGCATCTGCTCGAACACGACTGGCACGGCCTGCACTACCTCCGGCGCCGTACCAGCCTCAAGAAGGTCTGCTCCAACGTCTGATGTCACGTCGGTGCATGCGGCAAGTGCCAGGAGCATTGCCGGAAGGGCGTTTCTAGCCATGTCGAGCAGCGGGTGGCGCTTCTGCATGCGGATCTAACGTCCCATGCAACGCACGTGTTGTGCGAAGGGTGCGTTAATTCCGGACGTGGCCCTGACGCTCCTTGTGCTTTCTGAGCACCGTCAGTCCTGGAGGGCCTCCATAGTGGAGGCATAGAGGGAAATAGCCTGGTCCGCCATCTCTTCCATATCCGCACTGAATCGGACCGCTCCGTCCGATTCTTCCTTGAGTGACGAAGGAAAGGCAAAAGCGTCGGCAAACTGCAGCCCCACGTCGGACACACTGAGGCCGTCAAGCGAACCGTTCGTGGACAACTTCATCTTCTTTACAAAGGCGCCCGTAATGTTGGCTTCTGCATCGATGCCGTCCGGCGTGTACACGATTTTCGTGCCTTCGAAGAGTGGCTCGTCGCGATACTCGTCCGCCAGCAGAAACGGGATAAGACCGCTGATCCAGCCGAACGCGTGCACAATGTCCGGCTTCCATCGCAGCTTCAGCACGGTTTCAAGCACGGACCGTGCGAAGAACAGGGCTCGTTCGGCATTATCCGGGAACAGCGTACCCTGCCGGTCCCGGTGGAGCCCCTTGCGCTTGAAGAAGTGGACATTGTCCATGAAATAGACCTGCAGCCTGATGCCCGGTATCGACGCCACCTTTACCTTCAGGTTCTGCACGCTTTTTCCCATGGAAATGGGTGTTCCGCACAGCCTGATTACCTCGTGCAGGCGGTTTCTTCGCTCGCTGATGGTGCCATAGCGCGGCATCATGATCCGCGTTTCGTACGAGCCGCTGTCGGTGAGGTGTTCCGGAAGATGGCGCACCAAGGATCCTGCTTCGGACACTCGTGCAAAAGGCTCCACTTCTCCGGAAACGAAAAGGATTCTGGTGCGCTCAGCCATGCTGCATTCGGGTCTAAAGATTCTTTGGCCCCCGGTTGTCCTTTGTCGTCCCAATCCCTAACATTCAGCTACTAGCCTGGAGCGACAACTCCTTTTCCTCAACACCTTTTCAACCGGGGAGACAGGTTACGCAATCCCACGCGGACGACAAGTCTTCTATTTGCGGGCTACGAATAATTCGCCTGAATTTCCGAAATATGTGCGGAAAATTCAAGTCGGCGCCCTTTTTCCATTATAGAGTTTCCGCGAATTCTGCGTAGTACGGGACCTAGAACTCCCGTACTAAACAGATGTATCAGTGGCCCTTTTGCGGGCGCTACCCAACAAAGCATGCGGCATCACCAGAGAAGAGACGGTACGCAGCGCGAGAAGATTCCCGTTACCATTTTCGTGGACCCTGTGCAGACGTGCCACAGGGTAGCGATGCACGTAGCGGCCGTTATCCAGGCCCGCCAGAAGAATGGGCAGCGCACGGTGCTGGCCCTGTCCACCGGGTCTACCTGCATTGGTGTATACCGCGAGCTGGTGCGGCTTCATCGGGAAGAGGACTTGGATTTCTCGACGGTTGAGGCCTATTCTCTTGGCGAATACTACCCCATGCCGCCGGCAGGGCTGCAGAGCTGTCGGCGGTATCTGAGCGAGAAGTTCCTGGACCAGGTCAACATTCCCGCTGATCAAGTCCATTTCCTGGATGGCAGCCTTGGGCCAACGCATGTGGACTCCCACTGCGCAGCGTATGATCGGGCTATAAGGCAGTCCGGTGGCATTGACCTTGCACTGCTGAGCATCGGCAGGAGTGGGCAGATTGCCTTCAGCGAGCCCGGCGCGAGTGCCCATGTGCGGACGCGCCTGGTAACCCTGGACGGCATGCTTCGCAAGACCGTGGCCAGCGCCTTTTACGGCGAGGAAAACGTCCCGCTGGAGGCACTGACGGTGGGCGTGCGGACCATCCTGGAGGCCGAGGAAATCCTGTTTATTGCCACGGGAGAGCACAAGTCCAACATCGTTCGGCGCGTCGTGGAGGGTTCTCGCGACAACGACGTGGTTGCCAGTCACGTACAGTCACACCCCAATGCTGCTCTGTACGCCGACGCTGCGGCGGCCTCGGAGCTTACCCGTGAAAAGACGCCCTGGCTCGTCGTTCGCGACCTCAAGTGGGACCTGCACCTGGCGAGGCGGGCCGTCATCTGGCTATCCGCTGCAGTGGACAAGGCCTTGCTTCGACTGGAGGCGGCAGATTTTCACGCTAACCGGCTCCACGGTCTGCTGCACGCCTACCCGGACATTGAGGCGCTGTGTCTGCGGGTGTTTGAGGACCTGCGAAAATCGATTCGGTATCTCGATGGCTTGCCAGGAAAGGAGCGTGTCATTCTCTTCAGCCCGCATCCGGACGATGATGTGATTTCCATGGGCGGCATGCTGGACAAGCTTGTACGCAACGGCAACGAAGTCACTGTCGCGTACATGACGAACGGGTCAGTGGCCGTATTCGACGCGGACTTGCGCCGCTACCTTGCATTCGTCGAGATGAGCCTCGCAGAATTGGGGATGACAGCGGAGGCCGAAGAGGCATTCCACGCGCGCAAGCAGCAAATCCTGGAGTCGTTTAGTCAAAAGCAGCCCGGTCAGGTAGACCTTGCCGTTGCCCAGAAGCTGAAGGCCAGCATAAGATGTGCGGAGGCCATTTCCGGCATCGAGGTCATGGGATTGTCGAAGGAGCACGCCAGGTTTCTGGATCTTCCCTTTTACAGGACGGGAAGCCCCAAGAAGAAACCGGTTGGGGAGGCCGACGTCCAGATCATTTACGAGCTGCTCAGGCAGCTAGACCCCCACCACCTGTTTGTAGCCGGTGACCTGTCAGATCCCCACGGCACGCACAGGCTTTGCTACGACGCCATTGCGCGCGCCCTTACCCGCTACAACAGGCTCAAGGATCACGCCCTGCCCAAGGTATGGCTCTACAGAGGCGCATGGCAGGAATGGGAGATTCACCAGGCCAGCGTGTTCGTACCCATGTCCAAGGCGGATATGGCACGCAAGATAGAAGCCATCTTCAAGCACGAGAGCCAGAAGGACCGCGCCATGTTTCCCGGTGCCCACGACGAACGGGAGTTCTGGGAGCGGGCCCGGGACCGCAATACAGGAACGGCGGATCGCCTCAATCGGCTGGGGCTGCCAGAATTCTTCGCAGCGGAGGCCTTTGTTACGACCTACTCGATCTAGCCGCCGCTACAAGTGGCAGTGGGCCAGGCCGCGCTTTTCCAGGTACCGCTGGTGGTATTCCTCGGCGCGATAAAACGGCATGGCGGGCACGACTTGTGTTACGATGGGCCGGGCAAAACTCCCGCTCCATCGCTTCCTCGAAGCCCTGGCCGCCTGCTCCTGCTCCGCACTGTGGGTAAAGATCACGGAGCGGTACTGCGTACCGACATCCGGCCCCTGGCGATTGAGGGTTGTCGGATTGTGGTTTTGCCAGAATACATCTAGCAGCGAGTTATAGGAGACCTCTTCCGGGTCGAACTGCAGCTGCACCACTTCCGCGTGACCGGTTTCCGTCGCGCACACGTCGCGATAGGTTGGATTCGGCACTGTGCCGCCCATGAATCCCACGGCAGCGTCCGCGACGCCCGGAATTTGCCGAAAAGTGGCTTCTACCCCCCAGAAGCACCCTGCACCGAAGGTCGCCGTTTCCATTTCCAGGCCCGATTGATGAGGACGGATTCTACGGGCAGACACGTCGTCAGGATTCGCGTTGCCCGCACTGCCGCAACTAACTATACTTCAAATCTCTAACTTAGAATCCCGTTTGAAACAACAACCAGTAACCACAACACAATGAAAGCAATTCGCTTTTCCATCGTCGCCTCTTTGCTCCTGTCATTGGGCGTATTGTCTGTCCAGGCCCAGATTGGGGTCGGGGCTGAGGCTCCGGACGGCGCTCTGGTACTCTTTGACGGCACGCGCGCCTCACTGGATGAGAATTGGACGTACTGGGAGGGGCCGCGATTCGCGGCGGAGCTCCCCATCAAGTGGCAGATCGTGGACGATCCTGTGAACGACGGCACAGTGGTTAGCAGCAAGGACCCTGCTGCGGCAGGTGGACTCTACGGCGCAGCAGACATTGTGACGCAGCGCAAATTCCGCGACTTTCGTGTGCACGTGGAGTTTCTGGTGACAGAAGAGGGAGGCAATAGCGGCGTGTACCTCCAGAACCGGTACGAAATTCAGGTGCTGGACGGTGATTCCACCGTCCACGGCATGGCTGCCGTCATCAATGAAGCCGCATCGGCGTACTATCCTTACAACGGTACGGGCAACTGGAATGCCTATGATGCCATCTTCCGTGCGGCCAGATTCGACGAAGAAGGCAATCGCACCGAGAAGGCCCACGTGACGCTGCATTTCAACGGCGTGAAGGTGCATTCCAACCAACCCATCAACAAGGTATGGGGCGGCCCGAATTCCGGACTGGACGGAGGCAACGATGGTGGCCTGGGGATCACGGACACGCCGGGAGGGCTAAAGCTGCAAGCGGAGGGCCACGACGTGCGGTATCGCAACATCTGGATCCAGGAGCTTGACCTTGCGACGACGGAGACGGATTTTTGACAAAGAGTCCCGAATTCAACAAGCGAACACGCAACTAAGGCCATGGCTGTCTTTAACCTGCAAATCAATGGCGCCCTGCACGAGGTGGATGTAACACCGGATACGCCGCTGCTTTGGGTACTTCGCGATCATCTGGGATTGGTGGGAGCCAAGTACGGGTGCGGCATTGCGCAGTGCGGCGCATGTACGGTGCATTTGAATGGTAGTGCGGTCCGATCCTGTTCGCTGCCCGTTTCCAGCATCGGCGAAAGTGAAATCACCACGATCGAAGGACTCAGTGAAAACGGCGACCATCCTGTCCAGCAGGCGTGGCTTGAGCACGACGTACCGCAGTGCGGCTACTGCCAGGCAGGCCAGATCATGAGTGCGGCGGCGCTCCTTAGCCAGCGCAGGAGCGTCACGGACGAAGACATCGACCGCGCAATGAGCGGCAACATATGCCGCTGCGGGACCTATCTCCGCATCCGCGCTGCTATCAAGACTGCAGCCAACAGCCGCTGAACCCGTAACCGCAATCGAGCAGAACCGTGTCCAGAACCCAGTACAACAGGCGTTCCTTCCTCAAGGCATCCGCAGTTGCAGGCGGAGGCCTAATGCTCGGCTTCAACTGGCTGACTGCCTGCAAGCCTGCAGTGATACCGGCGGCGGTCAAGACCATGCCCGAAGCGTGGTATGGGCTCAATGCCTTTCTGAGCATTGGCGAGAACGGGCTCGTAACCATCCTGTCACCCAATCCGGAGATAGGGCAGAATGTCAAAACCTCCATGCCCATGATCGTAGCCGAGGAGCTGGACGTGGACTGGAGGGACGTGGTGGTCGAGCAGGCCGGGCTGAATACGGACAGCTTTGTCCGTCAATTGGCCGGCGGCAGCCAGTCCATACGCCAAGGGTGGTATTCCCTGCGGACCGCGGGTGCCACCGCGCGGCGCATGCTGCTGGAAGCGGCATCCAGTCGCCTGCAGGTCCCGGTGGAGGAGCTGACCACCTCGATGGGCATCATCCGGCACGAGGCCTCCGGGCGGACGCTGGGTTACGGGGATGCTGCTGCTGACGCGGCGCTGCTGGAAGTACCGGATGATGTGCAACTCAAGGATCCGGCCAACTTTACCATCATAGGCACTTCGCGCCGGAATGTGGACGGACCGGACATCGTGCGGGGCAAGCCGCTCTTTGGGCTGGACGTGCAGCGTGAGGGCATGCTGATCGCCATGATTGTGCATGCACCGGCCTTCGGAATGAAGTTCAAGTCCATGGATGCCGACGCGGCCAAGGCGATGCCGGGTATCGTGGATGTCTTCACTATTGACGCAGCGCCCGCGAGCCCGCAGTGGTCGGATGTGAACGCGTTCACGGACAAGGTGGTCATTACGGGGCGCACGACGTGGGAAGTAATGCAGGCCAAGAAGGCTCTTGCCGTCGAGTGGGAGCAGGCTTCCGCCCCCGAGAGCAGCGCTTACCACTCCGCGCAATTGGCGGCGCTCCTGGAGGGCGGAGCGCCGGATGCCGAGCGCCGGGACGGGAATCCTGAGAGTGCATTCAGCGAGGCAAGTGAGGTTGTAGATCGTACGTATTCGTCGCCGATCTGGCCGCACAACACGCTGGAGCCTATGAACTTCTTCGCCGACGTCCAGGCCGAGGAAGCATACCTCCTCGGGCCCGTTCAGACGCCGGAATTCCTTCGCGGAACGGTGGCGGCCATGCTGGACTTGCCCGAGGACAAGGTAACCATCGACATGACGCGCATGGGTGGCGGGTTTGGGCGCCGCCTGTATGGCCATTTTGGTGTGGAGGCGGCCCTGATTTCGAAGGCTGCCGGTGCGCCGGTGAAGCTGGTCTACACGCGTGAGGACGACATGACGCAGGGGACGTATCGCCCGACGTATAAGGTGCGATACCGCGCTGCGTTAAACGAGAACGGCGATTTGACCGGATTCCATGTGCGAGGCGCAGGCATCAACGATCTGCCGGTATTCGTCAACCGGTTCCCGGCGGGCGCGGTGGACAATTACCTTGCGGAGAATCTGAGGCTTGAATCCAATGTCCTGATCGGTGCCTTCCGTGCTCCGCGGTCCAACTTCATCGCCGGTGCAGAGCAGGCTTTCCTGGACGAGGTAGCAGAGGCGGCAGGCAAGGATCCGATAGCGTTCCGGCTGGAACTCTTCGAGCGGGCGAAGCGGGACCCGGTAGGCGAGCGCAACGACTACGACGCAGAGCGCTTTGCAGGTGTGCTTTCCCTGGTGCGTGAAATGTCCGGCTGGGCTGAGCCGGTGCCCGGCGTCTTCCGCGGAGTGAGCGCCTATTACTGCCACAATTCCTACGTGGCCCAGGTGATGGATGTGGTGCTCGATACCGGCCAGCCGAAGGTCAAGAAAGTCTGGTGTGCGATCGACTGCGGGATTGTGGTCAATCCGGATGCCGCGCGCAACCAGGTGGAGGGTGGAATCGTCGACGGCATCGGTCACGCCATGTACGGTGCACTGACAATGACCAACGGCCGCCCGGATCAGGACAATTTCCACACGTACCGATTGATACGAATGAGCGAGGCTCCAGAAGAGATAGAAATCTCCTTCGTGGACAACGGCATTGACCCGACAGGTCTGGGAGAGCCTTCTCTGCCGCCGGCAGTTTCTGCCCTCGCGAATGCCTTGGCTTCGGCAACAGGCCAGCGGCTCTACGACCAGCCCTTTGTCCAGGCGCTGGAAGCATTTGACGTGCAGGAGCCGACGGGCTGATTTGGATTCCCGTCGCACCGGGTTCGTAGCAGAATCCGCGCTGTGAGTGGAAGGCCGGACGAGCAAGCGCCTTCCGGGCTACGGTGCAATACAGGCGCGCGGCGGATTCTGGTGACAGCGCATCGTGCAACCACGCTCAGGCAGTGGCGCAGGCTCTCCGTTTGTGCACATTGATTTGCCGGGACTGAAGCCCCCTGCGCACCAGACGGGATTATGGTCCGCAATTGGGCGCTCATTGAAGACATTGGCCAGGCGAAAGTGGTAGCGCTCGCCGCGCTCGCTTCTGTGTGGTCCGAGCAGCGTGACCGGCTAACGGGCCAGAAGGGGTACTGGGTATTCGAGGAGCGCCTCAAACGTGAATGGACAATTGAGAACGAAGTGAATGTATCTCTGCGCCCCCACGAATTCCGAGCCGATAGGGCGTATGGCCCCGCTTCGGCGCTTCCGTCATTGCCGGCAGTGCATTGCACCTGATTCCTTTCGGCTACCTGTACAACGTCATTCGCCGCGTTTGGATGGGCCGGCCCTCTGTATCCATCCGGTAGAAGTACACGCCACTCGCAAACGCTTCAGCGCGCCACTGCAATCTGTGGACGCCGGGCGAGTATACTTGATCTGTTAGCACGGCCGCCTTTCGGCCGAGTGCATCAAAAACCGTCAGCCTTACCTGTCTTCGCGCGGGTACCATGAATTCGATGGTCGTGGACGCATTGAACGGATTCGGGTAGTTCTGGGAAAGGCCGAATTCCGACGGTACCTCATCGGCCTCTTCGGCAATTCCAACCGCAATTTCACCGATCGGGACAGTCCAAACACCGCGACCGTGGGTGCCCAGAATAGCCTCGCCGTCCCGAATCTTTATCTGCCAAACTGGCACGGCCGGCAGGCCGTTGTCTGCGTAGTGCCATCGAGCACCATAGTCCCGGGACTCAAAAAGGCCAATCTCAGTACCTGCCCAAAGGACACTCGGTGCGTGCGGCATTACAACCAGGTCAAAGACAGCCACGTCGGGAAACCCATTCGTGCTTGCGTTCGATGTGGCGAAGCCCGAGAGATCGGTCCACGTCTGCCCGAAGTCGTTGGTTTCCAGAATCTTGGGATGCCCGGAGCGCGAAAAGAGCGCATAGGCGGTACCGGGCTCAATGGGATGTGTCGCCAAGCCGGAGATATAGGCCTCGGGAGGTCGCTGCAACAAAGGGAAGGCCGTCGGCTCGAAGGATTCACCCCAGTCCCGCGAGACATGCACCTTGTTCAGGACCCGGTCGTCACCTGGCTCAGATATCATGCCGTACCCGGTCCATACTATACTCGGGTCAGCAATGGAGACTTCTATCCTGGCAAATGTCCAGGGCTCCCAGTACGGGGTTGAGATGGTCGTCAAGGCCCAGGTCTCGCCAAAATTTCTCGTATACCACACGCCGTCACTCGTGACGGAATACACGTTGTCGGGAGCCTTGTCGGAGCTCGCCACCTGGGTGTAAAACTGCGGATTGGGTGCGTCGAGCGACGGGTGCCAGGAGGCTCCGCCATCGACTGATCTCCCTATGGAGGTTAACTGGACCGAAATCAGGATGCTGTTCGGATCAGTGGCGTGCCATACCGTCTCGAATCCATCGCCCGGTCCGGACTCTACCCACGCGTGCCTGCTGTTCGGGTCGCCGGGGGATCTCCACGTCCCGTTGTCCTGAGACCCGGCGACATACTCGTGGACTCCAGGCTTCTTGGCTACCCCGTAGACCTGCATCGAATTGTATCCCGATCCCGCTTCATCCAGCTCTCTGTAGCTTCGGCCGTTGTCCGTGGACAACGCTACGCCGCCGTCATTGGCATCCAGAAGCCAGAATTCATTGCGGGATTCATCTATCGGGATAGGAATAATGTTGTGGTGATCCACATGTGTGTTGCGGTCAGGGTCGGTTTGATCGTCCAGTTCTCGACCAGGATGCTCCCCGATCTCTACTGAGACTGAGACTGTATGACTCGGCAGACTGGTCGGGGTCCATGGAATCGCCGAATTCGCGAGGACTGGCCACATCATGTACAAGAGGCCATGGACCCAGCCACCGTCTGTGGCGATGCTCTCGTGGGGCGCGTCGTCGTACTCGTACTTGTGAATGAACAAGTATTCCAGACTCTGGGCGTTACGCGGGCTGTGGATCCAGTCGAAGAAAAAGGGGATAAGGGTGAACTCGCCATCGTCGGCCTGATCCCGGAATGAGACCGTGAGCTGGCGATCATTTTCGGTATCCCAAACCTGAAAAGGTACTTCAACGTAGCCGCCATAAATGTACTCTGCGACCGGAATTCGAGTGGTCCCATTCAGCCCGGAAGTTTCAGTTACCCAGAAGCGGTGCGCCAATTGCGTACCCTGCCCCCAACGGATCTCGATATCAGTGTAGTCCGCCAGCGAAACGTCTGTGGCGTACGGGTGATCGGCATAGATCCCCTGCTCCTTCCGGAAGTAAATCTCATCTTCATAAATGTGCCTGAATGCAAGCCATTCGTCCGAGCCACCGTAGTCAAAGTCATTGACCACAACCAAGCCTCGGACAATACTATTGCGCCATAGGTGTATCCCGCCGACATACACGGTATCGGGCGAAAACGGATGCACCGCCAGCGTGTTGTTGAACCAGCCTTGGGCCCCGAACCAGTTTATGTCGCTATAGGTAGCGGTGCGCTCCCAATTCATTCCGGCATCCTCGCTCAAGTAAAGGTCAGCCAAGAATCTGAAATCTCCTTCGGTGGTCCACGCATTCACGGCAGCGTACGCGATGTCCGGACTGGAGGGCGAATAGGCCAATTCGATGCGACCAAACGATTCGGGCTCCAGGTCTGCTGACGCATACGTCCACGACCGGCCGGCATCCTTGGAATGGATTATGCCGCTTGCACTGACCCCAGCTATCTGCCTGCTGAATTCGCCGGGCTTCGCACGCAAGTCATCGACCCATTCGGATTCCGACGTAGTCCGGTATGCAGCATCCCAGGTTGCACCGCCGTTAACCGTTCGGAAAATACCCGCCTGGGTAGCGGCCAGCACCACGTCCGGGTTAGTTGGATCTACGGCCAATCGGTTTACAAACCGGAAGTCCGGGTTGCCGGAAGTAGCCAACAGGTGATCCCAGGTTGCACCTCTGTCCACGGACTTGAATACGCCGTCACCGGCAACGGAACTGAAATAGCCAACGCCTTCGCCGGTGCCCATGTAGATGACGTTGGGATCACTCTCGGCCATGGCCAGACTGTTGACGGCAAGGGTAGGCAGATCATCCGTCATGGGCTGCCACGTGCGCCCACGATTCGTCGTTTTCCACAGGCCGCCAGAGACCGAGCCAGCCCACCAGGTGTTTCTTGGATCGTCCGGATCAACCAAAATTGAGCGAGTCCGGCCACCCACGTTGCCAGGGCCTCGCTCGACCCAATTGAGCTTGGTTCCTGAGTTTTTCGAGGCCTCAAGCGCCTTGTAGAATTCCGTAAACCGATAGCCCATCGGATAGTCGTTCGTCCCGTCTGAAGAAGCCCTGATGCCGTGGTGGTATTGAAAAAACAGGTCCGGATTGCCCTGCGCACTGGCCTTGTATCTGGACTCTCCGGCCTGAGCCGCAAGCGGGTCGACACCGGAAGGCGACGTCGGGTTAGTTGGCCAAATCGCGATGGCGAGCGACAGCAGTGCGCCAACCAGTACTGCGATTGATATCGGCCGGAAAAGTCTCATGACACAGCCCGCGTCGGTGCGCGATACTTCCTCTCGGCTTGGCGCCTAATTCAAATCTACAATTGCGCCCCGCAGACTTGTGTTACAGGCATATGGCCGGATAATGCACACTTCGTTGAATTTGATCTCTGGGGTCTAGTGAAGGTTGACCACCCTGATTGCCTTGGTGCGACTGGATCAGATTAACGGGCTCGGCAGTGGCTTTTGTGCGCGGGAGTTTGCAGCTCTGACGGACACTTGCGCATGGATTTGCTCCTCCGATGCGAAGAGATTGGGCAGGAGCACACCGGCCACGTCGATGTAGGCAGTGTGGCCTTCGCGCCGTGACATGACGGCTACCACGGTGACCGGTCGAATTCGGGGAGCGGGCAGGGCCTGGGCCCCGCAGAGTTGATCGACCCTACCCGGAATCTGCCTCTAGCTGCTCATCAACCAACTCTGCCACATCCTTGATGTCTAGCTGTCTCGGCGCAGTCTTGGATGCGTCTGTCAGCATGGTCAGGCAAAATGGGCAGCCCACGGCAATTTTTGCCGCTCCGGTGCGGGCCGCTTCTTCGTAGCGGGCTTCACTGACCCGAGGTGAATCCTCTTCCTTCCACATCTGGGCCCCTCCTGCACCACAGCAAAAGGAGGCTCGGCCACTGCGCGGCATTTCGACCGATGGAGACCCCAAGGCCTCCAGCACCTGGCGCGGAGCTTCCGTTATGCCGTTTTGGCGCCCGAGATAGCACGGATCGTGAAACGTGACGGTCTCCGTATCTGCGCCGGATTTGAGGTTCAGCTTTCCTGCCTCTGCAAGCTCTGCCAGGAGCTCGCTGTGGTGCACGACCTCGTAGCGGCCACCCAGCGCCGCATACTCTTTTCCGAGCGTGTGCATACAATGCGGGCACGTAGTGACGATTCGCCGTGGTCGCACGGAATTCAACGTTTCGATGTTGGTACTGGCAAGCTGATCGAACAAGTACTCGTTGCCGCTGCGGCGGGCTGCGTCGCCCGTGCACCGCTCACGCCTGCCCAACGTCGCAAACCGGACCCCTGCGGCGTGCATGACGCGGGCCAAGGCTCGCGCCGTCCTTTGCGCCCGCACGTCGTAGGACGGGGCACACCCAATCCACCAAAGTACTTCTGCGTCCGGTTCTTCCTCGTACGTTGGAATGTGCAGGCCTTCACTCCAATTGGTCCGCTCTGCGGCACCGATATTCCACGGGTTGCCGTTGCGCTCCATCCCTCGATAGGCCGACTCCAGCTCACGCGGAAATCTGTCTTCCATCAGCACCTGGTATCGGCGAATATCCAGAATATCAAGCATGGGCTCATTGCCCACGGGGCACACGTCTACGCATGCGCCGCAGGCTGTACAAGCCCAGACTGCGGATTCACTTATGGCAAAGTCCAGCAGGCGGTCGCCAGATGGCTCGCCGGCCGCCAGTCTGTGCATGTGCTCAGTCAGGTAATAGCGCTTGCTGATTTCAAGTGCAGCAGGTGAGAGGTCCTTGCCGGTGGCATAGGCCGGGCATACCTCCTGGCAGCGATTGCACATGATGCAACTGAACGCGTCTACCAGGCTGGTCCTAGGTAGCTCTTCCAGATACGAGGCCCCGAACGCTTCGACGGAATCGTCCTCGAAATCCAGAGGATCCAGGGCTCCAATGGAACGGCGCTGCGGCTTTGTCCAGAAATTGAAGCCCGCCATAATGAAATGGAAGTGCTTTGTGTACGGGAAGTACGGCACGAATAGCAATATGAGGCCCAGGGCAAGCCACCAGCAGATATGTTGGGCGAGGACAAGACCCTCCGGCGACATGCCGACCCACAGCGGGCTTATGGCACTCGCCAGTGGCTGGTACATGTCCGGGGTGCCGGTCTCAAGCCGCTCCTGGGTGATTGCGACCGATTCTCCGGCGAACCGGAAGCCCACGTGCAAGAGTATGAACAAGCCCACGATCAGGGAATCGCGTCGCACGTTCAGTTTCACCAGGCCGAGCGGGGCGCTGTCTCGCATCAGCACATCCGGCCGCGTAGTGAGCTCGCGCCCGGTTCGCAGCACAAACCTCCGCAGGAGGAACCACGCCATCCCCACCAGTACCGCTACGCTGAGCAGGTCGGCCAGGAGTCGGTATGCGTTGCCGAGCACCGCGGGCACGGCAAACGGCGTCAGGCCGTAGCCCCGAGCTATGTCTCCGACGTTAACTATCAGATAGAAGATGAAGCCCCACGCAATCATCACGTGCATGAGGCTTGAAAATCGCCGCATCTTCCACAAGTCTGCCATAAGGACCCAGGTGCGCAGGGTCTTCCACACTCGGCGCGTATCCAGGCGAAGAGGTGCGCCCTGGCCTCGCTGAATGACCCTGAACACATGGTCAAATCCCAGATAGGTGCCGTAAGCGGAAAAGAGGGCAGCCAGTGCAAAAAGGGTTTTCTCTGTCAGTGTGAGCATCTTCAGCGAAGCTGGAAAGGGCTATCCGGCAAGATAAGGTCCTCACGAGAATTGGCGGGGCGCCCGGCAGAAGAGGCCGCCGGCTGTGTACTTATCGCCCTGGCAGGGCAGAAGCGTCCATCCGAATGCCATCTCGGCAGTGTTGTGAGTCCTTCCCGCGGTACTGCAATCCCGAATCGACTTGCTCGAGCACGGATGCCCGAAAGTCTGCGGCTTGCAGACAGGTCACAGATCCACATTCCCTCCATGCCGGAGCAGAAGTAGACAAGGTGTCTTGGCCACTGCGCTGAGACGCCAAGACAGATAATGCCGCGGTGGGCGCAAGCGCACTCGAAACAGCAGCCGAAGTATCCCGGCATCGGCGGTCGCGCTGGACGTGCTATAGCCGCCGGCTAGAGACTCCGCGCAAATGAATCATCGTTTCGGCTTTGCGCGGTGCCGGACCCTGACAGCCTGACCGGCGCGATCGGATCCTCCGATTAGGAGGATGCCCGGACAAATTCCGGCTCGCAGCAAGGAAAGTCTCACGCCCAAGCGGCACTACAGCAGCCAAGCCTGCGACCGGTTGGCCACAGACGGCGAACGTCGGCGATCAGGTCCGATTGACTTCTGCCGACAAGATGCGCCAGGAGCGTCGATCAGGTATCTACGCTGCGTTTCCGAAGAATGAACATGCCCTCGTCTCCGCTGGTAACGACTATGATACCGCTCTGGAAGAAGGGGTAATTGCTCCAGGATCCTCCAAAACTCGGCACGTTTTCACCATGAGGTACCGTGTCGAAGAATCCCACTTCAACGGGATTCTCCCGATCGGAGATATCCAGCACGCGCAGGCCGGCCTGGTAGTTCGACTGGTACATCAGATCGTCCACGATATACAGATTGTGGTCGCTGGCCTTGTTTTCCGATACGTGCTCCTTGACGAGCTGCGGATCATCCAGGTCGGACACGTCCCATATCATCGTCCTCGTTCCGTCCGTGAGGCCCTGGAGTTCATCCAGTTCGTCGTTCATGTAGAAGAAGCGATGATCTTCCGTCAGCCACCCCTGGTGGGAATATCCGTAGTTGGGATAGGTAGCGTTTGACAGCTTCACAGGACTGTCCTTGTCGCTCACGTCGGAAATGCTGAGCGCCGTCTCGTTGGCTCCGAAGCAGACCTCCTTGCCCAGGTGCTCGGTATCGGGACCGTGATAGTTCACACACTGCGCATCGTGTGAGTAGCCGGTGCTGCGCCGCCCGGTTTCGGCGTCCGCAAAGCAACCCGCGAAAGTAGGCTGAACCGGATCACGAATATCGATCATGTGCAGGCCGCCGCCGCAGGTTTCGCCTCCGCCACCACTGCCTACCGCGAAAGCGAAGCCTGTTTCCTCGTTGACTACAATGTTGTGCGCGCTGGCGATGCCGGTGTAGTGAGCGCTGACTTCAAACGTTACAGGGGGATTTGCAATGTCACGAAGTTGCCTCAGATCAAACACCTGCATGCCATGATTGCCAGCACCATCGGCTACAATGAAGGCGTGGTCCATGTACACCTTGATATCCCGCCACGTACTGGCCGGACTTGCGGCTGTCTTGGGCAGATCGCCCACGTAGACGGGGTTATGCGGATCGGAGACATCCACCATGGAAGTGCCATCAATGCGCCCAATCAGGGCCCATTCCTTGCCAGTCTCGGGGTCCGTCCATCCCCAGAGGTCATTGACATTTACGCCACGCCCTCCTCCGAGGTCAGGCACAGAAAGAAAGGACAGCAGGTCGACGTCGCTGCACCCGAATAGATCAGCCTCGCCAGCCTCGCATGCGACTTCGTCACCCACAATTGATGCAATGCCGGTAACCTCGTCGATCACGCCGGCTCGTTCAACCCATTGTCCATCCACGTCTTCAAAAACAAAGGCCTTGCCTGCTCCGTAGTCGGCAGAAGGGGCACCTAGTACGGCGACGCTTCCGCTGACATCAAGCGTACTTCCCAGGCCCAATCTGGGCGCTGCTTCTGCCGCCGCCTCCATTGGCACTACGCCGGAAACGCCCAGCCACCGCTTGGTCTCGCCGTCTCGAATGTAGCGGTATACCGCACCACCGCCCCGGTTTTCCATCAGCGCACCGAGCCACAGGTCTCCATCTGCGAGCGTGACCGATGCACCGAGCATGCGGAGTCGTCCTGTGTCCGTAAAACCGGAAAGGCGGCCGCTTTGCTGCCATTGGCCGGTTTCATCATCCCTTTCAAACACAAAGACTGCTCCCTGGTTGTCTCCAAACCTGGGCGCCGAAGCGAAGATCTCGTCGCCCTCCATGGCAAGCGCAAATCCGAACAGGTGGCGGGATTCCAGTCCCTCCACGTCCAGTGTACCTGATTGAGACCATGCATCGGTTTCAGGGTCGTGCGTGTAAACCAGCACGGCGCCTCCGTATGCCGGAGCAGAGACGATGGCAGTATGCTCTCCAAGGGCTAGCGCCGCTCCAAATCCGGCCACGGCCGCTCGCCCCATGCGCCAGAACCGGGTTGAGCCCTCTTCGGCCTCTACACCCGTATCGCTGCCGCGGAAAACGGCATGCTCGGTCCAGTTGCCGGATGCCGCGTCCATTTCATAAACGTAAACGGCGGCTTCCTCCGCGGTCGGACCGGAGGCTGTTACAAGCAGCCGGTTGCCGAGTGCTGCAAGCTTGCTTCCAAAGCGGTGCTCCTCTGCGCTGCCGTCAGGCGCAATCCGCGCCGACTGGCTCCACATTCCGTTCTCCCGCGTGAAAACATAAACTGCTCCCCGCTCCGAATCACTGTCGGCGGCGCCAACAAACAAGAAATTGCCCGCCGTTGCCAAAGTCGCGCCGAACTGATCTGGATCTGCACCGGCGTCGGATGCCTGGAGTCGCTGGTGTTCAACCCAGGCGCCGGTGTCGGCGTCCCGGGCGAAGACGTACACTGTACCGGGTCCGGCCTGGTTGCGCGCGTAGCTGACAAAGACGGCGTCGTCGTGCGCGGCGGCGGAGGCACCGAATCCGGACTGCAACGCATGCACGCCACTCGCGGAACATGCGAGCATGGCGGCATAGCAAAGGAGGAAGCGAAGTTTCATGGTCTTGCGTCTGGAAATGGGTTATTGCAGGCCCAGTGAACCGTACGAAAACGGTTTTGTGCCAGTCTCGTCAGGATTTGTCGAACTCTGCTTGTAGCACGTTCAGGTGACGAATATGCACCGACGAAATCGTTTGTCCGGACAAGGATTCAATGCCCTGCACACAGCGCTGCGACGAGCCGGCAACCAGAGAAAAGAAATCAGGCCCCGGGGCGGTGCAATGCCCGGACAGGCCTCGATGCGCGAGGGTCGGATCCCGGCTCGGGTGTGCGTGTGCCAGGCTCGGAAAAAGGTGCCACAATGCGCGCTCGAACCGGGCCGAGGCGATGCTGCCGCTTGCGCCGCCTAGTCCAGCGTGTAGTCCGCCGGGTTTATTTCCAGGCGGGTATTCTGGCGTATGGCCTGGTTTGCGGTAATCGCTACGACGTTAGCTTCCAGAGCACGTTCGTAATTGGCCGCCGGAGGATAAGGTCCGAAGGCATGGTTGTCCATGAATTCCTGCAGGGCATACCAGAGCGGCGTTTCTACCGATGGGTCATCTTCCGTCGGATCCTGATTCTGCGCATCCAGTTGCGTCGCATTTGCCAGAAGCGCGATGCCGGTCTCCTTGTAGAATTTGTCGCGGCGGGCATATACCTCCCAGCCGAGAAGCGGCGCATCCACTTCCTTGAACATCCAGGCCTTGCCACGGTCACGGAATATGATGGCACTGTCCGTGCCGTAGTAGATCTCGTAGGCAGCATCAAAGGAGCTAGCCAGCGTCGCGTCATAGATCAGATGGAGTCCGCCGGCAAATTCGAAGACGGCCTGGATGGTGTCGGCCACTTCGCGTCCGTCGTCCCAGGCCATGACCTGGCCAAAGCCCGTTACAGCTACAGGTAACTCGTTCAGGACCCAGAAGCCGACATCGAGGTGGACCAGTCCCACCTCTCCGATGAGGCCCGTGGACACCTCCGGATCCAGACGCCAGTTAAGCGCGCGCTGCCGATCTGCATTCGGGGACACGCGCCTCCAGCTCTCCTTGGAATGCCACTGGGCGCGTCCCATAGCGGGCCGCCCGAGTGCCCCGCTTCGGATGAACTGGAAAACGGAACGGTGCTGCGGATTGGAACGGAAGATCTGGCCGACTTGAAAAATCCTGCCGGTTGCATCCCGCGCGGCCCGCGCCATGGCCCGCGCGTCTTCGATGGACGAAGCCATCGGGGCCTCGCAGTATACATTCTTGCCTGCATCCAGCGCTTCCAGAGCAATATCCCGATGCAGGTGGGTAGGCGTGGCGACAAGGACCGCCTGGATGTCGGGGTTGTCGAGCACTTCGCGGTAGTCCGTGTGCGTACTCGCTTCGGGCACGTCACGGGCAGCGCGCCTGAGCATAACGGGATAGGAATCGCAAATGGCTGCCAGGTGCGCATCCGGTACGCGGCCCAGCGTTTCCGCCAGTTCGCGGCCTCGCGGCCCGTACCCGATGATGGCACAAGTGACGGGAGCGGCACCCTGAGGGCGGGCTCGTGCACGTACCGGCTCCGGGATGATTTCCATGGCCCCTCCCAGCCCAAAGAGGGAGGCCATGCTTCCTGCCTTGAGAAAAGTGCGCCGGCTAAGATTGCCCTTGTCCGTTTGATTCATGGCTGACTTGTCGTGCGTGCAGAAGGGGCTTGATCCCGTGGGTGATCAATTCAGGGTGCTCTTCGGTTCCGCAAAATACCAATGTTCGAATTCTGTTGCCGAAAGCATTCACCAGCACCGGTTCTCCACATCCTAGAACGAGAAGCGCCGTAGAGAGGGCGTCGCAGACGGTGGGCGAAGCGTGCACTACGGCCGCCAGCCGCGCTCGCTGCACCGGGCGTCCCGCGCGCGGATCGAGCACATGGCCGTAGGTGGAAGAGCCCTCGCGGAAAGCCTTGCCGGAAGGAGCAGACACGGACAGGGCTTCGTTACTCAGGTGCACGACGGCAGCCACCTGGTCGGATTCCGGTACGGCAACGGCCACCTTCCAGGCGCTCTCACCGGGAGGGCGTCCCATGGCTGCCATGGAACTTGTACCGCCGTGCAGAAACGCGTGCTCAATGCCGCAGGAGCGCAGCACTGAAATGGCTTCCTCGATGGCAAATCCCTTGCCGATAGCCCCGAGATCGATCTGTACGCCGGCCCGCTGATACCGTACGGTCCTCCGGGCAGCGTCCATCTCCACCAGACCCATGCCGGTAACCGACCGGGCCCGCTCTATTGCGTCCTCCGTCGGCCGAGCGCCACCGCTGCCGGTGAATCCCCAACACTTCATGAGCGGTCCGATCGTGACGTCGAAGGCGCCATTGGTGCGGGAGTGCAGCTTCCTTGCGTGCCGGAGCAGTCCGAACAGCTGCGGGGTCACGGTTACGGGACCGGCAGCAGCCCGCCGATTCAGGCGGCTCAGTTCGCTGGTGGGCCGGTAGAAACTCAGGGCCTCTTCCAGGCGCCGTATCTCGGCAAGGGCCGCCTCGCCCGCCGCCCGCAGTGCCATGGCGTCGCTTCCGTGTAGTACGAGCTCGAAGCGCGTCGCCATGGCCGCCAGAGCCAGTCGTGCCGTTTGCATGGGGCCAAAAAAAGGGAGCCGGGTGATTGACACCCGGCTCCCTAAGATCGCAGGCGTAAAGACTCCTAGGAATCTTCGAGCGTGCCGTACGTAATGGCTTCGATCTTCTTGCCGCTTCCCGTACTCAGGCTGCGGGTCTTCTCATCGAAGTAGAGCATTTCGCCCAGGCGCTCCGACATCTCCGACATGGAGATGATGGTCTGCGCCTTGATGGCCACGTCGATGTTGCCGTTGGTCTCGGTGTCGTCGCGAATCGCCGTGAAGAAGTCCGCGATATGATGCGGCACGCTGAAGCCCGGCTCGATGTTCTCCACCGTCTCGGCGTCCACCAGATCGGCAAACGGACGCTCCGGCCTCAGCTCTACGCGGCCATTGCCGAAGAACAGGGTGCCTTCGTTGCCTCGAATAACCTGCGGCAGGCCCTGCTGATTGACACTGGAGCCCGTGATCATCATGCACAAGCCGCTCGGGAATTCGGTCAGCAGCTGCGTGTTCTCGGTAACCGAGCGATCCTCCGGCCCAAGCGTTGCGTCCGTGATGGACTTGTTGCCGACAGAGCACACACGCTTCGGGAATTCGGGCGCGCCCGTGGCAATGAGCAGCGGGTGTATCCGGTGGGCAAGAAGGTCGCCCAGAATGCCAGCGCAGTACGGGTAGTACTTGCGCCACCTGTGATAGTGCTGCGGATTGAAATCGCGCTCGGAAACAGGTCCAAGCCACTTCTTCCAGTCCAGCGTCTTGCCGGGCACGACTCCTTCGTCGAGCTGGTAATAATTCCACTCACCGTCCGGAGAGTTGCGCATGTAGGAGTCCTGCGCCAGTACCAGGGGGCCGATCTTGCCCGCCTTGATCATGTCAGCGGCCACGTGCCACTTGCCTTCGGTGCAGTACTGTGAGCCGATCTGGAATTTCTTGCCTGTCTCCATGACCTTGTCGTAGATCTGGAAGCCTTCATCCATGTACCGCGTCATCGGCTTTTCGCAATAAACATGCTTGCCGGCATCCATGGCGTCTATGGCGATTTGCGCGTGCCAGTGATCCACGGTGCCGATAAAGACGGCGTCGATGTCCGGATTGTCCAGAATGGCCTGGTAGTCCTCGTGAACAGTGACTTTGGCTTCGCGGCCGGCAGCCTGACGCGCACCGTCCAGGGCCGCAAGGGCGCGGTCACGGTACCCGGAATAGAGATCGCACGCGGCGGCGCCAATGGCATTGAGCTGGACTTCGTGCCGCGGCCCGCCATTGCGGCCAATATTGATCACGTTTACCAGGTGAGAATTGAAGCCCTGTCCGCCTACGCCAATGAAGCCGACGACCAGCTGATCATTAGCGCCAAGTACCGGAGCAATGACCGGCGCCTTGGCTCCTGAACGCCGCGGCTTGGCTGCGGTCGAAACACCAGCCATTACTGCCGCTGCTCCAAGCGTGCTCTTCTTGAGGAAATCCCGGCGCGTAGCCGAGAGCGTGCGTTCGTTAGTGGAATCTTTCATCGTGCGTAAGGGGGGAAGGTTAAGGCAAATTAGCAATCCGCCGGGAATTCTGGCGGCTAAGTAAGTTAACTTCAGCGGCGCTGAAATTCCACTTTACCAAACATCCGATCCATTCTGCAAGGAATCTTGACAGTGCAGCGGCGCCCGTGAAACTTTGCGCTGGCCTCACGTCTTGAAGCAGCCTGTCAAGCTCCCAGTCAAGACCCTTCCCGCGCCATGTCGAGAATCTGCTGCCTCCTGCCTGCCCTGTTTGTTCTTGCCGTCGCAACTGCGAGCGCGCAGTCAGCCACTTACGAGTTCTTGCCCGAAAGCACGATTTCGGTGGACGGCACGTCGAACAATACGCCGGAATGGACCGTGTATGCTACGGAACTGAGCGGTGAATTGACGCTCGGCACCGGAGCGGACGAAGCGGCTGTGCATCCGCGCGTGGAAAGCGTCCGTCTGGTGGTGCCCATGCGCATGATCAAGAGCAACAAGAGCAGCCTGATGGATCGCACCATGTACAAGGCCATGCTCGTGGACCAGCATCCGGAGGTCATATTCGAGCTGACGGCAGTGGAGTCCCTCACGGCAGACACGGATTCTGCCTCTACCCTGGAGGTTGCGGGCTCCCTCACTCTCGGCCCTGCCACCAATGAGGTGCGCTTTCCCGTTTCTGCTACGTTGCGCGAGGACGGCATCGTTTCCTTTGCCGGAAATCACAGCCTGCTGCTCAGCGACTACGGGCTGCAGGCGCCGACCGCGATGTTCGGGGCGCTTAGGACGGGCGACGAAGTCACCGTCCGGGCCGAGCTTCTCATAGGACCAGTCGAGTAGACTCTACCGGTCGTGTATGATCGGGGCGCCCGTGGCCTCAAGGTCTGCTTCCAGAGGGTTCATGACGGACGTTGTGAACAAGTCCAGTTCTGCGGTCAAAAGGACCAGCTCCCTGGCGCCGCTTGCGACGCTTTCCCGGTGCAGCGCCGTCGGCCCGTATGTGGTGCCGAGGGCCCGGTATCCTGCAAACAGCCTGGACTGGGCCGTCGGACGCGTTCGCTCTCCGGCCTCGCGGCGCGAGGCATAGCCGCCGACGCGCACCTGCATGTCCAGGAGCGTCTCGCGGGCCTGGTGCATGCGAGCCGTCAGATCCGCATCCGGCAGCGACGCCCTGGCCAGCGCGGTCTGCATGGCCGAAACACGGTCGAGCTGGTGGTCGAGCTTGCGGTTGAATGTAGCCATTTCACCCTGCAAGCGCTCCATTTCCTTGCGGAAGAGCGTGATTGCCTCCGGCGCCGCACCGCGCAACGCAGGCTCATGGAGCAGCGTCACCTCGAAGGTCACAGGTCCGGCCAAAGTCGTCTCGACCCCATCGGAGGTCCGGACGAGGCTGGCGGAATAGGTTCCCGGCGTTGCCATGAACCCGCTGCTGCTTCCAGAGCCTCCCCCGGGAGTGAGCGGTGCTTTCGACGGATAGCGCAGGTTCCAGCTTGCCCTGTGCAAGCCGGCAGAAAGGTTGGCTTCCACGCGCCCTGCCAGTTCGCCGCTCGCATCCCGCACAACGACGTGAAGTGCATCGGGCACCTCGTTTCTCTCTGCTTCAAGGGCCTCCCAGCCTGGGAACGGAATATTGGCGTCGCCCGCCGCCTTCTCGCGCTCAACGCGCTCCTGGCGGAGCGTGGAGGCCCCTTCCTTCACGTAGTACGTGAACGTGGCACCGAAGTCAGGATTGGGCGCAGTGAAGTAATTGGATCCCTGCGAGCCGCCGGCGACGTCACGGGGCGAATACAGGTAAGCCTCTCTGGGAGCAAAAAGGTGGGCGGGCCCGGCAAGGAATTCAGGTGAGACTTCGCGCAGCGGGCTGTAGTCATCCAGGACGAAGAAGCCGCGGCCGAAGCTTGCCGCCACAAGGTCGCTTTCCCGGCGCTGAATGGTGATGTCCCGAAACGAGATGGTGGGTGTCTTGAGTTTCACCCATTCACCCCCTCCGTCGACCGTGAAGTATATGCCGAACTCCGTGGCGGCAAAAAGCAGCCCGGGATTTACATGATCCTGGACCAGGCGCCATACTAGCGTGCGCTCCGGCAGGTTGCCTGTTATGGATGTCCAGCTCTCTCCCCGGTCCGTGCTCTTCAAGAGGTAGGGATCGAGGTCTCCGAACTTGTGGTTGTCGAGGGCAACGTACACCACGTCGGCGTCGTGCACGTCTGCGTACACGTGATTGACAAACGCCGTTGCCGGCACGCCAGGCATGCTGCCAACTTCGATGCGACGCCAGTCCGTGCCGTCATTCTCGCTGACATGCACCAGGCCGTCGTCCGTACCGGCGTACAGGAGGCCTGCTTCCACCGGTGACTCGGCAAGGGACGTGATCGTATTGTAGACCGACATGGCCCCGAGATCCCACGCATTGTCCCAGCTCTGGACGCGGCCCATGATAGGGAGAGAGAACCGTTCCTGGTCCCGCGTGAGATCTCCTGAAACGGGCTCCCAGCTGTCGCCGCGATCCGTGGACTTCCATACGCGGTAGGAGCCGAAATAAAGCGTAGCAGGGGCGTGCGGGCTCACCACTATCGGAGCGTCCCAGTTGTAGCGCTCGAATTTTTCGCCTTCGCGGGGCCCGGGCTGGATCGATACCTGCTCTCCTGTAATGCGGTCGATGCGATGCAATCCGCCCTGTTGCGTTTCTGCATAGACGATGTCGGGGTTGCCGGGCTCGGTAGCGGTCTGGTGCCCGTCCGCGCCCAGAATCTTGAACCAGTCGGCGTTGCGAATGCCGTGACGGTTATCGGTGCGCGAGGGTCCGCCGTGCGATCCGTTGTCCTGCGTGCCGCCGTAGACGTTGTAAAAGGGAAGGGCATCGTCCACCGCAACCTTGTAATACTGGGTAACGGGCAAATTGGAAATGAAGTGCCAGGTACGCGTGCCGTCAAACGTCTCGAACAGACCCCCATCCGTGCCCATCAGGATATAGTCCGGATCGTCCGGACGGAATGCTATCGCGTGGTTGTCCGAGTGTTTGTCGCTCTCGGTCATGCGGCGGAAGGTGGCGCCGTGATCGTCCGAGACCTGCACGCGTACATCCATCAGGTAGAGCCGGCCCTCCACATGGGGTGAGGCATACAGCTCCTGGTAGTAGTGCGGCCCGGTAGCCCCGCTTACGGCGTCCGACATCCGTGTCCAGCTGGCACCCCGGTTGCGTGAGAGGAACAGGCCTCCGGTGGTCCGATCAAGCTCGATTGCGGCGTACACATAGTCCGGATTGTGCGGGCTGATGGCGAGCCCGATCTTGCCCAGGTTGGAAGTCGGGATGCCCTTCCTGGTCTCTTGCCAGGTTTCCCCGCCGTCCGTGCTCCGGTGAATGCCCGAGCCCGGGCCGCCGCCCATGTAGGAGGCCACATTGCGATGGCGCTGCCACGTGGCAGCGTACAACCGGTCGGGATCGCGCGGATCGATGACCACATCCGTTACACCCACCCACTGATCGTCCCCGAGCGTCCTTCTCCAGGTGGCACCGCCATCGGTGGTCTTGAACAGGCCACGCTCGCCGCCGGAGCTCCAGAGTGGTCCCTGCGCCGCGACCCACACGATGTCCGAATCGTCGGGGTGCACGATGATGCGCGAAATGTGCTCGCTCTCTCTGAGTCCCATGTTGGACCAGCTATTGCCTCCGTCGTCGCTCCGGTAGATGCCGTCACCGTAACCGACGTGGCGTCCTCCCACGTTTTCGCCTGTTCCGACCCACACGGAGTGGGGGTTACCCGGATCCAGCGTGATGGCGCCAATGGAATACGACCCCTGGCCGTCAAAGAGTGATTCCCACGTAGTGCCGGCATTGTCGGTTTTCCAGACGCCGCCGGAGCCCACGGCTACATACCACACATTGTCATCGCCAGGATCCATCGCAATGTCGGCGATGCGCCCGGACGTAAACGCGGGCCCGATGCCGCGAAGCTCCAGGCCCGAATAGTTTGCCTCGGATACGACGGCGTCCTGGCCCGAGGCAGGATAGGCGAAAAGGAGCAGGATGGCGGGGATGCTGAATCGAGAGTTCATGACGAGTGGCGTGGAATTGTTGCTGTATTGGTTGCGAGCCCGGCCTCAGGGCCGCTGCTACGTAGTGTTCTTGCCCAGAAGCACCGCATGATCCAGGCACGGCAGCCGCAGCCGGATATCCTGCAGGTAGGCAAAGTCCAGGTCGGCCACGATTACGCAGTTGCGGTCCGGTGCTTCAGCCAGAATCTGTCCCCACGGGTCGATGATCAGGGCCCTTCCGTAGCTTTCGCGACGGTCATTGTGGCGACCCCATTGCGCTGGCGCCACAACATAGGCCAGATTCTCGATGGCTCTCGCCCGCAGCAGAGCCGCCCAGTGGTCGCGACCCGTGCGCATGGTAAAGGCCGAGGGAACGAATATAGTCTTGGCACCGGCAAGCGCCAGTTGGCGGTAGAGCTCCGGAAAGCGCACGTCGTAGCAGATGCTGAGCCCCATTGTGTAGCCAAGGCACTCGAATACAACCGAATCTTTCCCGGGTGCGATGTAGCGGCTCTCCTGGAAGGCGTGGGCGCTGTCCAGCGCGATGTCGAACAGGTGAATCTTGTCGTAACGCGCGCAGAGCGCGCCTCCTTTGCCGAACACCAGGCAGGAATTGGTGACCCGCTTGCCGTCCGCCGTGCCGAGCGGTACACTGCCTCCCACAACGACGATGCCGGTCCTTGCCGAAAACTCGCGCAGAAGCCGTATGCTGGGGCCGCTGTCGAAATCCTCGATAACGCCCAGCTTGTCGCCCTCTCGATCCAGGAAGGAAAAATTCTCCGGCAGTGCCACGATGTCCGCCTGCTGCTCCGCAGCTTGCTGCAGGAGTTCGGCGGCCAGTGCCAGGTTTTCTGACCGGTCCTGGCGCGAGCACATCTGGATGGCCGCTACCCTGACGACCGTGGCTGTGTCCATATTGGCCAGTCTAGATGGAAGGCCGGCTGTGCGCTACCGCGCAGAGCGCAGGCTCTATCTGAGTCCGTGCAGGTACGCTGCGCTATCGGCAAGCAGCTCGGGTCCCATTTCGACGAAGATGTTCTGCAATCCGCCTGTGCTCCCGGCCTCAAAGAAATCGGCCCAGTCCACCACGCCCTGGCCGACGGCCACCTGCTCTTCGTCCTTGCCCGAGTAGTCGGCCAGGTGCGCGGAAATATAGCGTCCGGGGTGCGCCCGGAAGTAGTCGGCAGCATGGTATCCGATGCTGACCACCCAGACCTGGAACTGCATCTTGACGATCGCGGGATTGAGCTCATCCAGAAGTATGTCGTAAATGAGACGTCCTTCTACCTTCTCAAACTCAAAATTGTGGTTGTGATAGGCGAACTGCAGCCCTGCTTCGGAAATCGCCTCGCCCCAGCTGTTCATGTCCGCGGAGACGCGCTTCCAGTCCTCAAGCGAGGCGTCGGCCCGGATGCCCGCCGACGAAATCACCATCTGCGACAGACCGAGTTCCTGGGCAAACTCGATGCTCGCTTCCAGATCCTCGCGAAGCTCCATGGGCGTAAAGTGGCTGCTCGCGCACGTCAGCCCCGCATCCGTGATCATGCTCTTGATGCTCTTGGTTCCGAGTTCAGCGATGGGGCCGAAACCGAATCTGGAATAGCCGGCAGGCGAGCACATCTCCAGCGTCTCGTAGCCCTGGCTGGCCATTTCGGCGAGCGTTCCGGCGAAGTCCTCGGCCAGCGGCTCACGCACTACCCAGGTCTGGAACCCGATGGCCATATCCGGAGCGTACTTCTTGCGAAGGGTAAGGACCGGAGCCAGGGCTGCCGCACCCAATGTGGCGCGGCGCAGGAAGGATCTTCTGTCAAGTGTCTTCATGGGAGCTACCCGATTGCTGGGTGGAAGGTGGAATATAGCCGCGCCGGGAAAGTATATTCTGTGGTACGGTCCGGAAACAAACGAAGCTCTCCATGCCAGCGCACTCCAACATCAATCGCCGCCAGTTTCTTGCCACTGCTGCCGCGGTCAGCGTGGTGCCTCGCCGCGTGCTCGGCGGCCAAGGTCACGTGGCGCCGAGCGACAAGATTAATGTTGCCCTGGTGGGCAGCGGGACGCAGGCACTCCGCCAGCTGATGGGCGACTGGCTGCCGCGAGAGGACCTCCACCTGGCGTGCATCTGCGATCCAAATGAAGATTCCGATGACTACCGGGACTGGAGCCCGCACGGCGTTCGCAATAGCGTCCGCCGGTTCCTTGGAAACTCCAGCTGGGGCTCCGAGACGGGAATCCGCGCAGGCCGGGAAGCCGGTCGCGAAGTCGTCGAGGGCTACTATGCCAACGTGAGAAACCAGGCGGATTACACCGGCTGCAAGACGTACGTGGATTATCGCGAAATGCTCGCCGACTCGGAATCCATCGACGCGGTCATCGACATGACGCCGGACCACTTG
This sequence comes from Rhodothermales bacterium, assembly GCA_965207385.1. Taxonomy (GTDB): domain Bacteria; phylum Bacteroidota; class Rhodothermia; order Rhodothermales; family Bin80; genus CAZXEU01. The sequence continues at coordinate 63,022 of CBDBLZ010000020.1, read as the reverse complement.
CACGGCGCCGTGAACATCGCCGCCATGGAGGCCGGCAAGGCGGTCGTCTCGCACAAGCCTGTGGCCAATACGCTGCACGAGGTGCACCGGGTGGTGGCGGTAGCAAAGGAAACCGGCGTGACAACGCATCTCATGGCATGGCAGAACGATGCGGATTTCTATCAGCTGAAGGAGTGGCTTGACCAGGGCATCATCGGCCAGGTGAGGGAAGTCCACAACTGGAGCAACCGTCCTGTGTGGCCGCAGGGATGGCTGGAGAATCCGAAGGAAGCCATGCGGGTGCCCAAGGGCCTCGAATGGAATCTGTGGCTGGGTCCGGTGCCGGATCGCCCCTACCATATAGACTATACGCATGCGCTGTTTCGTGGCTGGTATGACTTCGGCAGCGGCTGCTTTGGAGACATGGGCAATTACAGCCTGTGGAGGATCTTTCGCATGCTTGACCCGGGGCGGGTCCGGCACGTGCAGGCGAATGCCGCCACCGGAGCAGTCATCGTGGGCAACCAGAGTCAGTGGCGCCGCTCAAGCGTGGCCTTCCCCGCAGCCAGCACGGCCCACTTCGAGTTTGACAGCATGGACCTCTACTGGTACGACGGGGGCATGAAGCCGCGCATAAAGCGGGGACTCCTCGCGCCCGGAGAGGAACTCTCCAACCAGGGCATGCTGCTGGTGGGAGAATTCGGCACGATTCTGGGCGACTACCACGGGCGCCGTTTCCGGCTGCTTCCGGAGAGCCGGATGGAGGCCCTGAAGGGATCCATTCCGCCGGCCCGACCGGACGAAGAGGTGACCGGTGCGGTGGATGAGTACATGCACGCCATCCGCGACGGAAAGCAGAGCCGGGGCAGCTTCATCAACGCACACGATATAGCGGAGGCCACGTGCCACCTGGCCGTCGCCCTGCGCACCGGAAGGCAGCTGGCCTGGGATGCCGACAAGATGGAGTTCAAGGGCGACGAAGAGGCCAATACCTTGCGGACGCGCGAATACCGGCCGGGCTGGGAGCTCTAGTTCGGCAGCGTGATTTCCCGACTCGGCGCAAAGCCGATGCGGTGGGCCACGGCCTCCACATGCGACTGGTCTCCCAGTGCAATGGGACCGGTATAGACGCGCCAGCGCTCCTCGTCCGGGAAACGGTAGCCGATAGAGGCCCCTTCCGTAGCGCTGCTCAGCTGGAGAAGTTTCCCCTCGATGGTTGATGTGGGCGCGGCCGTCACGGGCTGCGCCTGGTCCGGCCAGATGGCATTCACGAGGTCGTTTTCCGGCATGGTCGCCGCGTCGCCAGTGGCGGCCATCCAGCGCTCGAGTGCACCGCGCAATTCGGCCAGCTTGTCGGCATAAGCAGCCTCGGCGGCGATATTGCGGAGCTCGTGCGGGTCCGACCACGTGTCGAAGAGCTCTTCCTCCGGCTTTGAACTCCGGAACCACTGCGCCTGGGCTTCATTGAGGCCTCCGCTGTCGCGCAGGCGCAGCAGCTCCTGCATGGTGGCCATTTGCTCGCGATACGTAACCGCCAGGTAGTAGCCGCGCTCGGGTCTCAAATTGCGGAGGTACTTGAACCGCCCGTCCCGCACGGCGCGCTTGGTGTCGTAAACGCTGTCGAAGCGGTCGGCAGCCGCGTGTATGTATGTCCGCGGTTCATCGGCCTGTTGCCCGCCCAGAAAAGCCTGACCTTCCAGGTAGCCGGGCAGGGGCACGCCCGCCAGGGAAAACACCGTCGGTGCCAGGTCCACGAAGCTTACCAGGCGCTCGTCGACCGTGCCCGCGCCCGTGCCGTCCGGCAGCCGAACCATCAGCGGCACGCGAAGGCCGCTGTCATAGAGCTGCCGTTTCTGCCGCGGCAAGGGTCCGCCGTGGTCGGAATAGAAGAAGATGATGGTATTGTCGAGGAGCCCGTCGGCCTCCAGGTCCGCAAGAACGTTGCCAATCCGGTGATCGAGTTCCCGGATGTTGGAGTACATGCGGCGGATGTCCGTGCGCACGGCCTCCGTGTCCGGCAGGTAGGGCGGAATGGGCGCATCAAGGTCTTCCGGCACCCACAGCGAGTCCTCCGCCTTGGCCCAGATGCGCGATTCGTGGGTGACGCCAAAATTGAAAATGGAAAAGAACGGCACGCCTTCCGGTCGCTGCCGCCAGTGTGCCTGGTTGGAGCTTTCGTCCCAGGCTGTGACCGGCGGCACGAACTGGTAATCGCGCTTTGCATTGTTGGTGGCAAAGTAGCCGTGCGCACGAAGGACTTCGCTCATCATCCGCACCTCGGGCGGAGGGACAGCCTCATAGGCCGGCACGCCTATGATCTCGTGGTATGCAGGTCTTGACGTGGTGCGCATGTGCTGCGCCTTGCCGCTCGTGGTGTATATGCCTGTGGCGATGGAGAACCGGCTGGGAGCGCACACGCCGGAGACGGAAAACGTGTTTGGAAACCGAATGCCTTCGCGGGAGAGCCGCTCCAGGTGGGGCGTGGAAACAGTCGAGTCCCCAAACGGAGCAATGTTCTGGCTCATGTCCTCGGCCACGAGCCAGAGGATGTTCGGCGGCGGCGCGGCCCTTTCTGATAAGTCCTGATCGAAGTCCGAGCACGCAGCAGCGGCAAGAAGGGGCACGACAAGCAGAAGGAGGCGTTGCATGCGGCAGTCACAGGCCAATGTTCATGGAAGCAGCCCGTAACATAATGCAGTTTTTCGGAGTCCGCACGTCCGGCTCCCTTTCCATGCGCCTGTTTCCGCATTGGGCGCGTGTTCTTGGCCTAGGGGAAGCCACGCTTGACGGGGTGGACCTGCCGCTCGGCGCCGTGCCGGCTCGCTACCGGGCTGCGGTCCAGACTCTGCGGGACAATCCTGCGGTGCGCGGGGCACTGGTCACATCGCACAAGCTGGCGGTGATACGCGCGGCACGGGACATGCTGGACAGGCTAACGCCCGAAGCGGAGCTTTGCGGAGAGGTTTCGGCACTCTACAAGCGGGGCGGCCTCCTTTGGGGACACGCATGCGATCCCGAGAATGCTGGCGATGCCATGGACCATTTTCTGGGTTCGGACTACTGGCAGCGCTACTCAGATGCAGAGGTGTTGTCGCTTGGTGCGGGCGGTGCCACGGTAGCCCTCCTGGTCCATCTGCTGACGCGGGCCCGGTGGCGTCCGGCGAAGGTGCATTTGGTAGATATCCGCGAGGACAATCTGGAGCACTGCCGAAGCGTTGCCCGGATGCTGTGTCCGGCCGGTTTGCAGATGCGGTTCATTCTCTGCTCGGACAGGGCAGCCAATGATCGTCTGGTCGGTGGTCTGCCGCCGCGGTCGCTCGTCATAAATGCCACCGGAATGGGCAAGGACTTGCCGGGATCGCCCATTACCGCGGCCGCGCGCTTTCCGGAGCGTGGCGCCGCTTGGGAGCTCAACTACCGTGGCGAGCGCCAATTCCTTCAGCAGGCCCGCAGCCAGGCGCGGGCACGGGAGCTTGCTGTCACGGACGGTTGGCACTACTTCATGCACGGTTGGTCAAGCGTCATTAGCCATGTCTTCGGCGTTCGGCTGACGGATGCGCTATTTGCAGAGTTTTGCCGGGTATCCGAGGCGGAAGCGGGTCCACGCGCCGCGTGACATAGAGCCAATTCGCAGTATTTTTGCTATCCTGAACGCCCGTTGCAGAGAATCCCCAATGGCCATGAAACTTGGATTTGTCAGTGCCATTTTGCCCGATCTTCCGGTGGAGGACGTCTTTGAGACGGCCATCGAGACGGGCTACGATTGCATAGAGCTTATGTGCTGGCCGAAGGGAAAGGCCGCGCGCCGCTACGCTGGCGTCACACACCTGGAGTTCACGGACAAGGACCTCAGCCGCGTCGCTGCTCTTGCGCGTGATACGGGCATATCCATAAGCGCCCTCGGTTACTACCCGAACCCGCTCTGCCCTGACCCGGAAGAGGCCCGCATATACACGGACCACATTGCGGAGATGGTGCTGGCCGCGCGGGAGCTTTCCCTGGGGTGCGCAAACACCTTCGTGGGCCGCGACTGGCGGAAATCCGTGGACGACAACTGGCCGCGCTTCCTGGAGGTATGGCCTCCGCTCATCGCGCACGCGGAAAAGCACGGCATACGGATCGGTATCGAGAATTGCCCGATGTTCTTTACCGCGGACGAGTGGCCCGCCGGCAAGAACCTGGCGCACACGCCCGCCGTCTGGCGGCGCATGTTTGCGGACGTGCCGAGCGCGTCCTTCGGTCTCAACTACGACCCGTCTCACATGATCTGGCAGCACATGGATTACCTGGCGCCCATCGGCGAGTTTGCCGACCGACTTGTGCACGTGCATGCCAAGGATGCGCGTCTGGACACAGACAGGCTCAACAGCGTCGGCATCATGGCAACGCCCAACCAATTCCATACGCCCAAGCTGCCAGGCTTGGGAGATGTCCACTGGGGCAGATTCGTCGCGGCGCTAAATGATGCAGGATACCGCGGCGCGGTATGTGTGGAGGTGGAGGACCGTGCCTACGAGGGCTCGCTGGAGGATCGCAAGGCCTCCCTGCGGCTGAGCGCAAACTACCTGAGGCAGTTCATTCCGCAGCGCTAGTAGCGAGCGTCTCAGCCGAAATCGGGCAGCTTCCACGGACGGCGGTAGCTGCTCCGGATGAGTGCGTTGGCCTCGTCGTCTCCGGGGAAGGACAAGGATTCCTGATCCCAGTATACCTTGCGACCGGTTCGGAAGGCGACGTTTCCCAGGTGGGCATTGACTGCAGCGAGCCAGGCCGTTCGCGGCGGGCAGGCGGGTTCGGCCCTGGATTTGATGCAGTCGATAAAATTGCGTGTGTGGCGGTTAAACCCGGACTCGCGGGCTGCCTGCACGGGGACTGCCTCCACCTTTTCGCCTTCCGGGATGATTTGCCAGCCCTGGCGATCCACGACCAGCGTCCCGTTGTTGCCGATGAAGGCCACGCCGTGATCTCTTCCGTATGGACCGTTATCAATGCCCGCAGCATGTTCCCACAGCATGCTGAAGTCGTCGTACTCAAAGATGGCCTGCTGCGTGTCGGGCGTCTCCATGCCGCCGTCCGGGTAGGCAAAGGCGCCTCCCGCTGAAAGTACGGCTCGAGGTGCCACGGCCTGCATGCCGTACAGCACCGTGTCTACAAGGTGGACGCCCCAGTCGGTCATGAGGCCGCCGGCGTAATCCCAGAACCACCTGAAATTGAAATGGAAGCGGTTGGGATTGAATGGGCGCTGCGGAGCGGGTCCGAGCCACAGGTCGTAGTCCACACCGGGCGGCGGCGCTTCGTCCGGTCGCCTGGGGATGTTGGTCATCCACCCCTGGTATGCCCACGCCTTGGCTGTACGAATCTTGCCGAGTTCTCCTGAATGCACGATGGCGATAGCCTCATCCCAGTGCGGTCCGCTGCGCTGCCACTGGCCGACCTGCACGACGCTTCCAAAGTGCTTTGCTGCCGCTACCATGGCGTTGCATTCCTCAATGGAGTTTGCCAGCGGCTTTTCCACGTACACGTCCTTTCCTGCCTCGCACGCTGCTATCGTCATTAGCGGGTGCCAGTGGTCGGGCGTTGCAATCATAACGGCATCGATGTCGGGCTCATCGAGAAGCGCCCTGAAGTCGCCATACAGTCTGGCGGACTTTCCTGTCATCTCAAGGAGCTCACCGGCGCGCCTGTCAAGCACGGACCGGTCCACGTCGCAGAGAGCCGCGACTTCCACATCCGGTATCTCAAGAAAGGAGCGCACGTTGCTCCATCCCATGCCGTTTATGCCTATGGCGCCTATGCGGACCGTGTCGCTGGGAGCCACGGAACGGGTACCTGCACCTAAGCTGTAGGGAAAGGAGGCTGCCGCCAGGGCGGCCGAGGAGTGCTTCAGAAATCGTCTTCGGGAAACGGGCATGGCTGTTGAGTCCTTGCTTTTTGAAGCTTTTAAGGTAAAGACGCCGCGCGTGGAATGGGTAGCGCACGGCGCTTGCGAGGCCGAATGCGCAGCCGGGAACCCGCAGCGGGCGCGGCGTTTGACGGCCATCCCCCGTGCCATGCCCCTCGATTCAGCCAAAGAGCGCCTGCGCACACTCCGGCCTCGGCACGACTACTTTATTGCAGTCGATTCCGACGGCTGCGTGTTTGACACCATGGAGGTCAAACACAAGGAGTGCTTCTGTCCGGTGACAGTGCGGCATTTCGGGCTGCAAGCGGTCAGCCGGTATGCCCGCGAGGCCTGGGAATTTGTCAATCTGTATTCGAGGCAGCGGGGCATGAATCGATTTCCGGCACTGGTCTCCGTTCTGGACCTCTTGCGCGCTCGTGAAGCCGTGACAAGACGCCGAGTCCGGGTGCCGGCGCTACCCGGCCTGCGGGCATGGATCAAGGCCGAAACAGACCTGGGCAATCCGGCGCTTGGCCGCGTGGCGCCGGCCAGCTCCGAGCTGGCGCAGGTACTGCGCTGGAGCGAGGATGTCAACTCCGAAATCGGCAGGATGGTGCGCGGCGTCAGCCCGTTTCCCGGTGTAGTGGAGACGCTGGAGCGCGCCGCGTCCGGCGCTGATCTCATCGTGGCCTCGGGAACGCCGCAGCAGGCACTGGAGCGCGAGTGGACAGAGCATGCCATCCGTCCATTTGTCCAGGCCATTGCGGGCCAGGAGTGCGGCAGAAAGACGGACCACCTGCACATGGCGGCGGCGGGCCGGTATGCGCCCTCGCGGATGCTGATGATTGGCGATGCGTGCGGCGACCTGGCGGCGGCCCGCTCCACGGGGGCTTGTTTCTTCCCCATACTGCCGGGCAGGGAAGAGGCCAGCTGGCAGAGGCTCTTAGGCGAGGGTCTTGACCGGTTCCTGGGCGGCGGCTTTGCCGGATCCTACCAGGAGAGCCTTGTGGCGGAGCTCTATGCCATCTTGCCGGAGCAGCCGCCGTGGCGGGCGGTCAGGGCTCAAGAATTACCTTGAGCAGGCCCTTTTCCTTCCCCTGGAGCAACCGGTCGAAGGCCGACGGGCCGTCCTCAAGCGGCAGGACTTCGCTCACAAGTGGTCTCGGATTCACCTGGCCACCGGCTACCATCCGGAGGGCGTCCGCAAAGACGCCGCCGCTGGCGTAGGTCCCAATCAGGGTAAGCTCGCGGGCCACGATATCCTGAACGTCGAGCGGGACCGTGGGCGTCAGATTTCCCACGAGAACGACGCGGCCTCCCATTCGCGCCCGTGCCGCCGCAGACTGAAGGGTTGAGGCCAGTCCCACGGCTTCGAAACTGATGTCCACGCCGCTCTGCGGCAGGAATGTGTCGGCATCTTCCGGCAAGGCCGCCGCATCTGCGCCGAAGTCCCGTGCTAGCTCCAGGCGCCGCTCATTCAGATCCACTACCACTACCTTGCCGGCCGCCATGACTCGGCAGACCTGCAAAATCAGCAGGCCAATGGTGCCGGCGCCCAGGATATAAACCGTTTCGCCCGCGCGCAAACCGGATCGGCGCACGGCATGCAGGGCGACCGCCAGGGGCTCCAGTAGCGCTGCATCCGTGAAGGAAAGCGCGCTTGGCATGGGATGCAGCGTCCACCAGGGCAAGACCACGCATTCGGCCATCGCTCCCTGGCGCTTCATGCCCGGCACGCTAACTCCCAGCACCTGCCGGCTCTTGCAGCGGTGATACCCTCCGGAAAGGCATGCAGCGCAACTTCTGCAGAATACCGTGGAATCGAAGCAGACACGTGCTCCGGCGTCGACGCGGTCCACGTTTGCGCCTACGGCCTGCACCGTGCCGCTGGCCTCGTGGCCCATTATGAGCGGCGGCAGCCGCCGGCCGGTCTTGCCGGTGAAGCCCAGAACATCCGAGCCGCAGACACCGACCGCGCGGACCCGCACCAAGACATCGTCCGGCCCGCACTCGGGATCCGGCACGTCTTCAAGGGCCAATGTCAGCGGCGCTCTGTAGACGAGTGCCTTCAATGCGCCGCCGCCTCAGCTACGCTTCGCGGAAAGGCGTCCGTCACGCATCCCTCGGTTGCGCTTGAAACCGTGTGCGCATAGCGCAGCAGGACGCCGTGCTCCGCCTTCAACCGGGGAGCGCGCCAACTTCGGCGCCGCTTTTCGATCTCTGTCCGGGCAATGTCCAGGGAAAGAGTGTTGTTGCGCGCGTCGATCGTGATGGGGTCGCCGTCGGCTACCAGGGCGATGGTGCCGCCCAGTTGTGCCTCCGGCGTGATGTGGCCCACCACGAAACCATGGGTCCCGCCGGAGAAGCGCCCGTCTGTGATCAGCGCCACGCTTCGGCCGAGCCCCGCACCCATGATGGCGCCCGTGGGGCGCAGCATCTCCGGCATGCCAGGTCCGCCCTTGGGTCCGCAGTACCGGATCACGATAACCTCGCCGGGTTGCACGACGTCGCCGAGAATGGCATCCATGGCGTCTTCTTCGGTGTCGAAGACCCGGGCGGGGCCGCAGAATACTTCGCCTTCCTTGCCGGTAATCTTTGCCACGGCACCGCCTTTCGCCAGATTGCCGTACAGGATCTGCAGGTGGCCGGTCGCCTTGATCGGGCTCTCCATCGGTTGCACAACGCGCTGGCCTTCTCTGAGGGGCGCAGCCCCTTCCAGGTTATCGGCAATGGACTTGCCCGTTACCGTCAGGCAGTCTCCATGCAGGAGGCCCTCGGCGAGAAGCAGCTTCATTACGGCAGGCACGCCGCCCACCTTGAAGAGGTCCTCCATTACGTAGCGTCCGCTCGGCTTGAGGTCCGCCAGAAGGGGCGTTGTGTCGCTTGCTGCCTGGAAATCGTCCAGTCCCAGCGGTACGCCGGCGCTTTTGGCCATGGCCACCAGGTGCAGTGCGGCATTGGTGGAGCCGCCAAGAACGATCACGACGCGCAGGGCATTCTCGAAGGCCTCTCTCGTGAGGATGTCGCGCGGCTTGATGTCATGCTCGAGCAGGCGCCGGATTGCGGGGCCGATCCTTTCCGCCTCGGCCTGCTTTTCAGGGCTGACGGCCGGGTAGGAGGAATCATACGGCACTGTCATGCCGAGGGCTTCGATGGCAGAGGCCATCGTATTGGCCGTATACATGCCTCCGCATGCGCCGGCCCCCGGGCACGCGCGGCGCGTGATCTCGCGGAATTCCTGGTCGCTGATCTTTCCCTTGGCGCGCTGCCCTGCTGCTTCGAAGGCGGCTACGATGTCGATGTTCTTTCCGTTCAGGCAACCGGGCTTGATCGTGCCACCGTAGAGCATGAGCCCGGGCCTGTTCAGTCGCGCGAGGGCCATGATTGAGCCCGGCATGTTCTTGTCGCATCCCGCCACGGCGATGACGGCGTCATACCACTGTGCGCTGGCTACCGTCTCGATGGACTCTGCGATGATATCCCGGGAGGGAAGCGAAAACCGCATGCCGGACGAGCCCATCGAAATGCCGTCGCTGACGCCTATCGTATGGTAGACGAGCCCTATCAGATCGCGGGCCTGCACGCTGGCTTTCACCTTCAGGGCCAGGTCGTTCAGGTGCATGTTGCAGGGATTGCCTTCCCAGCCCATGCTTACGATGCCGACCTGCGGCTTCGCAAGGTCCTCTTCGGAGAGACCGATGGCGTGCAGCATGGCTCGAGCACCGCCCTGAAGCCTGTTCTGCGTGACCTGTCTGCTGTATCTGTTCATGGCGCGCATTCGATAGCCACTAGACGAGTGGCACAAAAGTGGCGAGTAGAAAGGTGATTATTCCACCGGTGATGCCGAGAATGGCCAGGAGAGGCGTCCACGACTTGAGCGTTTCAGTCTCCGTCAGACCGCCCATCTTGGCATAGATCCAGAATCCGCTGTCATTCATCCAGGAGCCCACCAGCGCTCCGCTGCCAATGGCTGTGCCCAGGTACACGATGTGAAAGCCGAGGCTTTCCGGCGAAACCATGGTGGCCAGCATGGCGGACGACGTGATCATGGCCACCGTGGTGGATCCCTGCGCGAACTTCAGCAGGCACGCCACGCCAAATCCGATGAGCAGCATGATGAAGCCGGTAGACTGGGTTGTGCCCGCGAACAGCCCCTGGATGGCCGGTCCGATCTGGGCTTCCTTCAGCATGGCGCCGAAGGCCCCGCCGCCGGCCGTTATGAGAATGATTATGCCGCCGCTCATGAGTGCCTGCTCAATGACATGGCCGAGCTCCTTGCGCGTCGGGCGCTGCATCTTGACGTACAGGGCCACGGCAGCAAACGCCGCCAGAACAAGCGCCAGGTTCGGATCGCCCAGAACCGATGTCCAGTTGGCCAGGCTGGCCCAGACAGAGGCCGCTCCGGCCGAAGCAGCGACAGGGGCAACTACCGTGTTTGCGCTAATGAGGACGACCGGCAGCAGGATGGGCAGGAGCGAGGCTGCAAGGCTCGGCAGGCCGCTCTGCGGAGGCACCATTTCGTCCATTCCCGCCACGTCGCGCGCCTCAACCGGCATGCGGGAATTTAGCCAACCTGCAAACATCAGCCCCACGATTGCAGCCGGCAGCGCAATGAGTGCGCCGACCATCATCATCATGCCGATGTCTATGTTCAGCGTATCGGCGATTACAAGCGGGCCGGGTGTGGGCGGCACCAGGCTGTGCGTGGCCGCACCACCGGCCGTAATCGCCATGATGAACTTGAGGTAGTGTCGTCCCCGGCGCCGGTACATTGAGCGCGCCAGCGGAATGAGCAGGTAAAAGACCGTGTCGAAGAAAACCGGAACGGAGAGCACGAAGCCGCTCGCAGCAAGCGCCGTGCCTCCGCGCTCCTGTCCGAGCAGGCGCATGAAGGCGATCACTACCCGGTCCGCGGCGCCACTGCCCATCATGGTGACGCCAATGATGGCCGCCATCGCAATGACGATGCCTATGCTTCCGGTCGTGGACCCGAACGCGACAGCCACGCGGGAAATGCGCTCCGCCCACGGGCCGGGCGAAAGCAGGCTGACGATGATGGCAGCTGCAATCAGCGCCACGAAAGCGTTGATGCGAAGGCCCACGATCATCCCGACCACGGTCAGGATGCCCAGCACGAGGATAAGAAGAGGTGTCATGCAGCGCGGAGCCGGTCAGGAAAAGCGCGCGCGCGCTATCTGGCGCGCGCTACCCAGGCCGTCGATGCCCAGCTCGACAACATCACCGGGCTTGAGATAACGAGGCGGCTTCAGGCCCAGTCCGACACCTGCCGGCGTCCCAGTCGAAATGACATCGCCGGGCACGAGGGTCATGAACTGGCTGATGTAACTGACCACGTGGGCGGTCTTGAAGATAAAATTCCGTGTAGTGCCCCGCTGCATCATCTGGCCGTTCACAGTCAGCCAGAGCCCCAGGTTGTCGGGGTCGGGTATTTCGTCGGTGGTCGCAAGAAAAGGCCCCAGCGGTGCAAAGGTATCGCAGCTCTTTCCCTTTACCCACTGGCCGCCGCGTTCAATCTGGAATTCGCGTTCGCTGTAGTCGTTGTGCAGAACGTATCCGGCGACGTAATCCAGTGCTGCCTCTTCCGGGACGTAGGAGGCAGGCTTCCCGATCACGACGGCGAGTTCCACTTCCCAGTCCGTCTTGTCTCCGGGCAGGAGAACGTCGTCATGCGGGCCGCACACCGCCGATGGAGCCTTGAAGAAGAGCACGGGCTCTTCCGGGGGTCTGAGGCCGCTTTCCCTGGCGTGGTCGGCGTAATTGAGCCCCACGCAGACGATCTTCGAGGGGCGGGCAACGGGCGCGCCGAGCCGAACATTGTGCGCTACGGGAGCAAGCGGGCCCGCCCTTTCAACCCACTCGGCTAGCCGCTTGAGGCCGCCCGTAGCGAAGAAGGCTTCGCCGTAGTCCTCACCGAAGGCACTCGCGTCCACGCGCGTGCCGTCTGCCAGTTGAAGTCCCGGCATTTCTGCCCCGGGCGGTCCGAATCGTATGAGTTTCATGTCAGGGATTCACGGTCAGATAGCCTCCGTCCAGGGGCAGGGTCGCCCCGGTAATGAACTTTGCGGCGTCGGATGCAAGATAGTGCACCAGTGCGGCCACTTCTTTCGGATCTCCCATGCGGCCGACCGGCTGTGCCCTGGAGAGCCTGTCAAACATTTCCGCTTCGCGGCCCGGGTAGTGGCGCTCCAGATAGCCGTCCACAAAGGGCGTGTGAATGCGGGCGGGCGCAATGCAATTGCACCGGATTCCGTCGCGCAGGTAGTCCACCGCCACTGAGCGCGTCATGGCGCTGACGGCTCCCTTGCTCATGGAGTAGGCAAATCGGTCGGGCACGCCCCGGTCGGAGGCCACGGAGGAGAGGTTGATGATGCAGCCGAAGCCCTGCCGCCGCATGAACGGCAGCGCGGCGTTCATGCCGTTGAAGACACCCTTTACGTTGACGCGGTAGATCTCGTCCATTTCGGCCTCGGTCGTGGACTCTGCCGTGCCGATGTGGGAAATGGCCGCGTTGTTTACCAGGATGTCAATAGCGCCGTACCGGCCGTACAGCTCCGCCACAATCGCCTGCACGCGCTGCAGATCCGCGACATCACAGGTATGCGACTCGCACGCGTAACCCGCGGCGGCAATCTCCGCCTCAAGCCTCCCGGAGGCGCTGGCATCGATATCGAGAATGACAACTGCGGCGCCCGCTCTTGCGAACCGGCGGCAAACGGCTTCTCCGATGCCTCTTGCACCGCCCGTTACGATAGCGAGGCGGCGCTTGAGATCGAATGTGGGCGAGGCATCCATGGCAAGGCCTTGTAATGCGCGGTGGCGCGGTCGCAGGCTGCGTTCACAAGCGGTTCCAAAGTTAGAGCACAATGCCGGCCACATGCCAGGCTTTCTTTAGCCAAGGCGCTTGCAAGGCACTGCGGCGCCGATGGGAGGGCGAACAGGTGCGCCACGATCGCTACGGCAGCTGTAAGCCCGGTTGCCAATCAGACTCAGACAGGTGCCGCGCGGCGCTTTGCCTTATGCACCCGGTTGTGTGGGCCGGGACCTTTGCTCACTCCGGCCCGCCCGGTGTCCACGGAGTCGGAGGAGGCGATTCCGGCGAGCCTGACGGGCCACATGGCTGCGGGCACGCGCATGGCAGAGCCTTGCCAAACGCCAGGAAAGTGGCCGACCGTCGGGGATGAGCAAGGGCACAAGATTCCTTACGGGAGGCCTGGTAAAGGCCCCCTCGGCCGCTAACGTCGGGAAAGCCGTATGCCGAAGACTACGATGCCGACCACGAGCGCGAGGATGAACAGGATCAGGAGCGAAATGCCAATGATGTTCGCTTCCTGCTCCACCTGGATGGTGACGGTCTTGTCTTCGCCCTTGATCGGAAGGTCGTCCGACAGGGAGGTGGTTCGCACGCGGACCTCGTAGCGACCGGGCGATACATCCTCCGGGGGCGTAAACTCGAGCGCTATTCTGTGCTCTTCGTTTATGTCGAGGAATTCGACTACCGGCGGTGCGATCGATTCAACCCAGTTGAGCGGTACGTCGGCCTCCACACGCACGTTGTCCAGGTGTCGCGTACCCTCGTTTACCAGCTCAATGAATACCTCGACGGATTCGTCAGGCTTGATGGAATGGAATAGCTGGGGTGCCCGCACCAACAATTCCCCGATTCCTCTGGCTACAAGTTCGAATCGTTCGAAGCCGACATTCAGCGCGGTGAGCTCCGCTGACGTAACCGTCCGGTTCTGCAGGGATCCAATCTCCTCGACGCGCTCGCGTGGTATGGCCACGGCGTAGAACGACAGCGGTTCGTCAATATGCACGTTGGATGTCGGCCGCTCAGGCAGGAAGACCCGCAGGGCGGCCGCCCGCGTGTTCACTCCTTCGGTGAACTGGAACTGGCTCAGCCTGTTTTCGGACTCCGGGTCCAGAAAATACCGGTTGATCTCGGCCGGCAATCCCACCACATCCAGCTTGAACGTGTTGGAAATGCCACTGAACAGCTCCAGGGTCATGCGATAGTCGGTACTGCCGCCAAGCTCCACTTCCTGCGAAAACTGCTCGGCCTCGATGGCAGCAATGTTGGCCGACGCATCCTTTTGAAGAAAGATCTTGCGGCTCTGGTGGGTGCCGTCCCCGTAGAGGATGCTTACCGTCACCGCGTCAAGGTCCTGGAGCAGGCCAAACTCCAGCGTCGCGGGCTCACCTATGGCCAGCCGGTCGATCTTGTGCTCGTACGGCTCGCTTATGATGGCATTGTCATCGTTTACCAGGGAGACGTACAGGTTGTTGATGACGTCGGGTTGGAGGGAACGGAAGAGTTCGTCCTCGATGCCTATTAGCTTCTGAAATTCTGCCGTTCCCCCGGTCGAATTCTCCAGCACCACGCGCACGCGCTTGCGATTTGCATCGCCCTGGTACTTAACCGCACTCGAAATGACGACGTACTGCTGCTCGAAGAGCACGGCCAGGAGGGACTGCTGGTAGTTCACTTCCGCATCTGCGAGATTGGAGCTCGCGCGGTCGTATTCCTGCCGGGAAACCAGACGCTTGTCGAAGAGCTCGGTCTGCCGCTCGTATTCCAGGCGTGCTGTCTCGTACGCCTCCTTGGCTCGCTTCAGCCCGAGGAGCGGATATGTGTCGTCGCGCTGGTTGAAGAATGTGCCGGACTGCGCATGTGCCAGCCCGGAGGGGGTAGCCGAGGTCACGATGACCAGGCAGGCGCCGACAATACAGAACTGTAGCGTTTTCATTTTCCGACAACCATTGTCGCCAGGCCGTGGGCGCCGCGCCTTTGGCCAGAGTGCTGGACTACAACGGAGATTTTTGAAAGGTCCTGTGGGCGCCTAGAGCCTTCCGCAGCCTTGCCTGCTGTGACTGGTCTGAGGTCTCGCAGCCATGTAGGCTGAAACGTGGCAGGAGGCAGCAATATTGCCTGCGAATGCGCTCAGGTGCATCGTGATCCTCGACACTCAGCATTCGGGCTACGGATCCGGCCTATTATGCTCTTGCGGCTTTGATTTAGCCCGGTTTGCGGAGCTTCAATTGTTGCCTGGCTTTGGCGCTCGGACAGGTGTCGTCGGGGGTGTACAGGAGCACCGTCCCGGGGCCGAAAACAGTTGCCAATGCCCTCTCAATTGGTTACCATACTGTACTACGCGCACCTGTCCATCAGCTAATTCGTCCCGACATGCCATCAACCCGGATCTATCTTGCTGTAGGAGCCGCGACGTGCCTGCTTCTTGTGCTGTTCTTTCGCGTAATGCCGCACCAGCCGCCACAAGTGGCCGAGCCGAAGATTGAGCCACAGTCGACTGAGAAATCCAAGCGGATGGCCGATTACAGCCATCCGGACAAGTATCTGGAGGTCACGCCGCGATCCGGACGGCAGAAGATGGCGAGAGGTATCCCCGCAACTACCGCATCGACGAGCTTGATCAGGCTGTTGCGGCCAGGAAGCAGCCCGGCCGGAAGCTGGACTGGGTCGAGCGTGGTCCGGCCAACGTCCCGGGCCGCGCGCGGGCCCTGATCATTGATCCGGATGATCCTTTCCACCAGACGTGGTTTGTAGGCTCCGTGGGCGGAGGGCTGTGGAAGACGACCGATGCGGGAGGCTCGTGGCAGGCGCTCACCGAACACCTGCCAAACTTGGGTGTGTCGGCGCTTGCCATGGCGGACTCGGACCGGGATGTGATCTATATGGGAACCGGCGAAGGATTCGGCAATGTTGACGCGGTTGACGGATCCGGGATTTTCAGGACCTCGGATCGGGGCGTTACCTGGACGCAGATTGCTTCGACGGCCTACGATCCGGCTTTTCGCTGGATCAACCGGATGGCGGTCGATCCGGCGAATCCGAACGTCCTGGTGGCTGCTACCAACAGGGGCATATTCCGCACGGAGGATGGAGGGGTATCCTGGGATACGACGTACGTACATCCTGACTCACGTCGCGTGCAGGACCTGAGAGGCAAGACCGGATGATTTCAATATCCAGTTCGCCACGGTCAACGGTGCACGGCGGTCCTGCGCTCGGCGGATGCCGGGCGCACGTGGGAGACGTCTCTCGATGAATTCGTCGTTGGCGGAGGCCGGATGGAATTGGCCTTCGCCCACTCCGATCCGAATGTGGTTTATGTCTCGGCAGACGGTGGCGGTGACTCTGGACTGTACCGGACAAGCGATGGCGGAAACACCTGGAATGCCATTTTGAATTCCAGCGGGACTGCCCACTGGCTGGGCGACCAGGGATGGTACGACCAGACGCTGGCCGTAGACCCGTACGACGTAAACCACGTATTCCTGGGTGGCATTCAGTATTGGGAGGCAACCATTGTTCCCGGCACCAGCGACGTCCGGACGCTAACCAGATTTGAGGAAATCAACACGGATTCCCTGATTGAATTTGTCAATTTCGGGTCTGCCTTTTTTGGCGGTACGCTTGAGACCGGAGCCACTGAGGACCAGGTGTCGGGCGTTACAGAGGAGGACTACGTATCCGCCGAAATCCGCTTCGGTCCCGGTCGCAGCCAGATGGCGCACCGTTTCACTATTTCCCCTGAAGGGGGTACGGCTGGCGACGGGGGAGCGGGCATAGCACTGGCCGACTACATGTATGCGGGTTACGTGGAAATACCCTTCGAGGTCTGGGATATCGACAACAACGTGCAGCTTGCTGTTTCCTTCCGCGACCAGGCAGGTGACGGCGTATACAACCTGCTTCCGCGCTTGACGGAGGGCGACTACGCGGAGCAGAGCCGGGAGTATTTCTTCGTGCACACGTATGCGTACAACGAGAGCCAGGCGCAGCAGGACATTGCCGCCGATGGCGGACTCGTAAACCAGATGCTGTACTTCATGTGGCCGCACCTGGCAGAGGGCGGCACCTGGGATCCGAACAACCTTCCCGAATCCATGCTGCGCATCACCGCAAAAACGGTCACGGCCCTGTCGCGCACAACGTCGATTCACCCGCAGACCGGTGCCATGCACGTGGATCATCACAACATCATCATAGTCCCCGTCGACGAGACGGCCGGCACATTCAAGAAGCTGAACGCCAACGATGGCGGCGTACATTTCAGCGAAAACAGCGGCAGGGGCTACAACGGTGTCAGCAGAGGCCTCAACACCACGCAGTTCTACGGCGTGGACAAGCGGCCGGGGTTTGAGCAGTACATCGGGGGGACGCAGGACAACGGCACCTGGCGTTCCTTCAACCGGCCGCACGCACGACAGGGATGGCTGGATGCTACGCCCGGGGACGGCTTTGAAACTGTCTGGCACAAGGGGGATGACCAGCTGATGCTGGCTTCGAGTCAATTCAATACGGTTTGGCGTTCGACGGACCAGGCACGGAGCTGGGTACCTGTTGATACAGGATTTGATGACGAGGGTCCCTTTATCACCAAGTTTGCCAATTCCGGAGACTATCCGGACCGGGTTTTCATGATCGGGTCTGCGGGCGTCTGGCGCTCGGAAAACTTCGGCGCGACCTGGGGGCTGCACCGCATTCCGCGGGAGGATTGGGGTTTCAGCTCCCTGGGCCAGGTGAAGGTGGCTCTCGCCAATCCGAACGAAATCTGGGCCGGGTTTCGGCTTGATGTCACGGGTTCAGTTACGGGGAAAGTCCATGTGTCGACCGACGGCGGTGACACGTTCAGCCCGGTTACCGTACCGGACTTTGCTCCGCAGGTGCCTGTGTCCGGACTTGCGACGCATCCCGGAATGGACAGTACGGCGTTTGTG
The DNA here is from genome assembly GCA_965207385.1 of Rhodothermales bacterium. Classification (GTDB taxonomy): domain Bacteria; phylum Bacteroidota; class Rhodothermia; order Rhodothermales; family Bin80; genus CAZXEU01. Next base: position 45,405 of record CBDBLZ010000020.1, on the reverse strand, counting down.
CTGTTTTCCGCCTACGCCAGGCCCAAAATCCTCCGGACCACGGATCTTGGCCAGACCTGGACTGATCTGTCGGGATTCGAGGATCGCGGCGCAACGAGCTCGAACGGGTTCCCCAACGTGGCGGTCTACGACCTTCTTGTGATGCCGCATGAGCCGAATGTCATCTGGGTGGGCACGGATATCGGCATTTTCGTTTCCGAAGACGAGGGCGTCACCTGGCAATACAGTGACAGTGGATTGCCTGCCGTCGCCGTATGGGAAATTAAGATCGTGGACACCCAGCTGATTCTGGCCACGCACGGCCGAGGCATCTGGACGCTGGATTTGCCTGAGGCCGTGGCGGCAGATGAAGAACCCGAAGTTCCGCGTGCATTCCAGTTGCACCAGAACTATCCCAATCCCTTTAATCCTGCGACTACTATTACGTTCGAGGCGCCGGCCGCATCCAACGTCCGGATCCAGGTGTTTGACATGGCGGGACGCCTGGTGGCCACGATCATGGACGGGCAGTACGAGGCGGGACTGCACCGGGTAGAGTGGGATGCCAGCCGGCACGCAAGCGGCCTGTACCACTACCGGATGGAGGCGGGCGGCGTCGTTCAAACAAAGAGCATGACACTGATTCGGTAGCGGCAGTCCGACGGCCTGAAGCCAGCGGCACCGGGCTATGCATTTGCTGCTGACGCCCGTCAGTGTACCGCGTTTGCTTCGCTACTGGGCGCCTAGCCGCAGGATGACGAGCGCGTCGCCGGGGTGCGGCGCGGGACCGACCGCAGGGGCAGCGCCGGATACCGTGAAGGCCCCGGAGTCCAGCGCGAGTCCGGTACGTGGATTGAACCATGTCCCGTGCCACTCGGTGTCATGCGCCGGCAATTCGACACGCATGCTTCCGCCCTGCGGCAGATAGATGCAGATCAGCGCCTGGGAGGTGTGCGCAAGGACGTAGGCAGGGCTCGGACCCCGGGCCAGCGAGTCCGCCGCGTGCATTTCGTTAAATGGCAATTGCTCACGGAAAAATGTGAGCGCGGCCGCGACGTCACTCCATGCCTCGGCGCGGCTCCGGAAGTCTTCGAGATTGAGGTCATTGTGCGGGTTTTCGTACCCGAAGTAGTACTCGACGCCCGCCCCGCCTGCCATGAGGTTGCCCCAGAGTACGCGCTGGCGAATGAGCGCGCGATTGCTGCCTGGCCCGTCAGGCATTACGCCAATCGTGTGCGGGCCCTGTTCATCATTGGCCACAACCCACGCGTGGCCAGCCCTCTCCGAGGCCCGAATCCAGTACAGGGTTTCATTGTGGACCGCATCCGGATGCGTTTGTAGCGACGCGCCGTCCAGGGCAGTGCCTGGACCCAGGAGCGGACCATATACGGACTCCTTCTGCTGGGGATAGGAGTGGATGACGACCGGGTGGTCGTATGCATCCAGCGCGTGAACGTAGGCGATGTACGACCGAATTCGCTCCTGCCGCGGGTCGTCGAGCTCCTCCCAGATGTCGTTTTCCTCGCCCAGGTTCCAGTTCAGGGCGTGGTGGTGGGCAAATCGGGCGACCAGTTCGCGATAGTAGAGCTTGCGCTGCGCTCCGAGCTCTCCGCCGTCCAGCAGCAGGTCGTTTTCCGTCTCCTGGGTCTTGAAGTGAAGAAACAGGCCAAGGCTGTCGGCATGGCTGAAGATGATCTCCCACTGGGCCAGCTTGGAGACATCGTAGCGATCACGCGTGTCGTGTGACGTGAAGGGCCATACGTCCTGGCCGTCGCCTTCAATGTTGAGCGTCAGAAAGGATATGGCGTTGACACCCGTGCCTGCCAGGTAGTTCATCGCTCCTATAAGGTTCTTGCCCTTGTCGCCGCGCCAGGATGGGTCATTGGCGTGCCAGTCTGCGGCATGGGGCGCGTACGCGTGCAGCGATGCTGTCGGCGCTTCGCCGCTGCGCTGGATTCCGGCCTCTCGCAGCGAGTACGTACCGTCGAAATCCACGTACGCGAGAAGGTTTTCGGGGCTGTCCGAGCCTCCCTTGACAAAGTACTCCCCGCTGTCGAAGCGCAAGTACCGCGCACCCACGTAGCGCAGCATGCCCCTGGCGCGAAAGTCCCTGCCTTCCTTGTCCGTCTCTGCCACCTCGAGCGTTCCCCGGGCGCCGTCAAACGAATAAGGCACGCCGGCCTCAGGATCCAGGTCCATGGCGATGTCCTTGCCCCGGCGGAAGGATGCGAGGTAGGTCCATGCTCCTGTCTCCTCCGGCACAAAGTGTGCGCGCCATACGGAACCTTCCGTGGCACCTGTCTCCGCCGCATTGCCATCGGCGGCAAAATAGCCCGGCACGGTGTACTCCTTGCCGGTTGCCGCATGCGCAAACGTAACCTCAAGGCGGAAATCGCGGAACGGGTTGGGTTCGGCGTCCTCGCGCGTATGCGGACCCTTGAAGTCGACCGTGACGGCGTGGTAGCGCTGAAGGGGTCCGCTGAATTCCGCCTTCCCGGACGTGCCGCACGCGGCCATCAGGAATAGGGCCAACAGGGGATGGATTGTATTTCTCATGTTGATGCCTATGGCTGCCGCCGTCCGGCGCGTCGGGTACCTGTGGTTCCGATGTGCTATCATCCTTGACCTGTCCAACCTGCTGTCACTGTCATGCCGGATTCCTTGTTTGATCTCTCGGGACGCACCGCCATTGTCACCGGCGCAAGCCGAGGCCTTGGGCTATACATGAGTCGCGCGTTGGCCCGGGCCGGTGCCGATCTCGTGATTACAAGCCGGGAAGTGCATCGGCTGGAGTCGGCCGCTGGCGAGCTCTCCGCTCTGGGCGCCAGTGTGGTGCCCGTGGCGCTCGAAGTGCAGGATGAACATAGCATCGCGAGCATGGCAAAGGAAGTGGAGCGGCGCTGTGGCAGGGCTGATATCCTGGTCAACAACGCGGGATGCAATATCCGGAAACCGGCCCTGGATGTTACGCCGCAGGATTGGAGAACGATCGTGGACACCAATCTGCGGGGAGCGTTCTTTGTTTCCCAGGCAATTGCGCCGCTCATGATCAGCGCGGCATATGGCAGGATCATCAATATCGGCTCCGTGACGTGCGTGGCGGGCTATGCCGGCTTTGGTCCTTACTGTGCCAGCCGAGGCGGCATCAAGCAGCTCACGATGTCGCTGGCGTGCGACTGGGGCCGTTTTGGCGTAACCGTGAATTGTCTTGCTCCCGGCTGGTTCAGGACGGCGCAAAACACCGCCCTGTACGAGAAACCGCGGTTTGTGGCAAGTCTTCTGGAACGCACTCCCATAGGCCGGCCCGGGGAGCCCACCGACCTTGACGGCGCAGTGGTATTCCTTGCCTCCGAGTCGAGCCGGTACGTGACGGGCCAGACGATTTTAGTGGACGGCGGCTTTTCCACCGGCGCCATCCGTACGGAATTCAATGCGCTCAGTGAGCGTCCGGCACCCAGCCCCGCTGCCGCATGATGTAGTGGGGAGTAGCAATTCATGAAGTCATTGCGCGACCGCGGTTCGGCGGTGCCAGCCATGCGACTAAAAGGCCAGTAGACGCGGAAAGTATGGTCGCAAGCTCTCCGGTCGACAGGGAATTCCGCTATGCCAGGCGCTGGAGGCAGGAAGCTACAGCGCTTAGGAAGATTCTTCTGGACTGTGACCTGGAGGAAGAGCTGAAGTGGAGATCTCCCTGTTACACCAGCGGGGGCAAGAACATTTGCATCATCCAGCGGATGAAGTCCTTCCTGGCGCTCATGTTCTTCAAGGGTGCGCTTCTGATGGACCCTGGAGGCATCCTCGAGCGCCAGGGCCCCAATTCACGAGCAGGCTACCGCTTGCGCTTTTCGAGTGTTCGGGATGTGGTGGAGGCGGAGGCCAGTATCAGGTACTTCGTGCGCGAAGCCATCAAGGCGGAAGAGGCTGGCCTCAAGATCGAAGCCGGCGATGAGCCTGAGTATCCGGAAGAGCTCGTTGCCATACTCGGGGAAGACCCTGAGTTCAAGGCGGCCTTCGAACGACTTACCCCTGGAAGGCGGCGCGGCTACGTGCTGCACTTTGCCGGCGCAAAGCAATCAGGTACGCGGGTCCGGAGGATTCATAAACTCCGGAGCAAGATCCTGGACGGGAAGGGAGTCTTTGACCGGTAGGGCGCGCAGGCTATCATGCCGGCCGCCCCGGATGCTTCGCGCGATCAACGGCATCCGGCCTAAGGAAGCAAGGATCCGCACCGGGGGCGGTCAAAATGCTCCTAATAGAAGGCACTCGGGCCCCGCGCCAATCGCTGGCGCACTTGGACATGCGGGCGAATGATGGCTCCCCGGGTAGGACTCGAACCTACAACCCTGCGGTTAACAGCCGCATGCTCTACCATTGAGCTACCGAGGAAAGTCGGCCTGCAATGATACGCCACGGGCCAACTTGGCGTCAAGCGCAGTCAAACGAACCAGCAGTCCCCAGGTTGCCGGGCCACAAGAACGCAGGAACCTGGCCTGCGCAATTCGGTTTTGCGGGGCCAAGCCCTGGTGGCGGAACTGGTAGACGCGCAGCATTCAGGATGCTGTGCCCGTACGGGCGTGGAGGTTCGAGTCCTCTCCAGGGCACTGTGGTCTTGAGGATCGATTGCATCTGGAAATTTGTTGCTCATTCCCTGAGCCTTCGAGCCTGCAAGGATTACAGTGGTGCGGCGCAGGGAATTAAGGTGGTCAGCCTACGCCGGTGGGGTGCACGAACCGGAACCTGGGCCTTGGACGCAAGCCCGGATCGGCAGGGTAGTGGGCACGCAGGGGTCCGCGACCCCGGCATGCCGATTCTGGCATTGCGGGAGCTTGGGGGCGAGCACGCTAGGTACGCGAACGGGGGCCGCACTGCAATTCTGTAGCGTAGTTGCAACGCCGCGTTCGCGCACTCCCGGCGCGGCCGCAACCTGTGCTGCGCCACTTGCAGGTACCGCGGCGCGGCAGCGAGTTGCCCGAGTAGCAGGTCCTTATCTTCAGGCACTCACGCTGCCAAACGCAGGGCATGTCTTCACGGCTGGGTCATATCCGCAACTTCTGCGTGATCGCGCACATCGATCACGGCAAGAGCACGCTGGCTGATCGCTTTCTTGAGATCACCGGGACGGTCTCGCAGCGCGACATGCAGGACCAGGTACTGGACTCCATGGACCTGGAGCGCGAGCGGGGAATCACGATCAAGAGCCATGCCATTCGCATGGGGTACTCCGCCGTAGACGGCAGAGAGTATGCGCTGAACCTTATCGACACGCCGGGGCACGTGGACTTTACCTATGAGGTGTCCCGGGCGCTCAAGGCCTGCGAGGGGGCTATTCTGGTAGTGGACGCGGCGCAGGGAATTGAGGCCCAGACCATCAGCAACTTGTACCTGGCACTGGAGGCCGACCTCGAAGTCATTCCGGTGCTGAACAAGGTCGACCTGCCGAGTGCGCGGCCGGAGCAGGTGGCCAGATCCATCGAGACGCTGGTGGGAGAACCCGCGGCCAGTATCGCCCGCATCAGTGCCAAGACGGGCGAAGGAATCCGGGAAGTTCTGGAGGCCGTCATTGATCGCGTGCCACCGCCGTCTGGCGATCCCGAGGCCCCCCTGCAGGCGCTTATCTTCGACTCGATATTCAACCAGTATCGGGGCGCCATCGCGTACGTGCGCGTGTTTCAGGGCGTGCTCAAGAAGCGGGATGAAATACTCTTCATGGCGGCGGGCGGGAGGTATGCGGCCGAGGAGATCGGTTTGCTGCGCCTCGGCATGGAGCCGGTACAGGAACTGCGCGCGGGAGAAGTTGGCTACGTCATTGGCTCCATCAAGGACGTCCGGGACACGCGCGTGGGCGATACCATTACGCACGCCCGCAGTCCTGCGAAGGAGCCCATCGCGGGCTTTCGCGAAGTCAAGCCCATGGTGTTTTCCGGGGTATACCCGGCAAGCTCCGAGGACTTTGAAGACCTGCGCGCGTCTCTTGAGCGCCTGCAGCTGAACGACTCGGCCATCACGTTCGAGCCCGAGACATCCGAGGCGCTGGGATTCGGGTTTCGCGTCGGATTCCTGGGGCTGTTGCACATGGAAATCGTACAGGAGCGCCTGGATCGCGAGTTCGACCTGGACATCATTACCACGCTGCCGAATGTCAAGTACGAGGTGGTCATGACTTCGGGCGAGGTCCAGATCGTGGAGAATCCGAACAGGGTGCCGACGGACAGTTCCAAGGACCACATCCGGGAGCCGTTCGTGAAGGCGGAAATCATCACGCCTACGGACTTCATTGGTGGCCTGATGAGGCTTTGCCAGGACCGTCGCGGCAGCTACCTCAACCAGACCTACCTGGATACGCGCCGCGTGTGCCTGGAGTATCAGTTGCCGCTGGCAGACATCGTATTCGATTTCTACGACAAGCTGAAGAGTATCAGCAGGGGCTATGCCTCGTTCGACTACGATTTTTCGGAGTATAGGCGCAGCGACCTTGTCAAGCTTGATATCCTCATTAACGGCGATCCCGTGGATGCGCTGTCGGTTATCGTACACCGGGACAAGGCGTACGAGATGGGCCGCAAGGTTACATCGAAGCTGAAGGAACTCATTCCAAGACAGATGTTCGAAGTCGCCATTCAGGCCGCCATCGGCAGTCGCGTCATAGCCCGCACCAACGTCAAGGCCACCCGCAAGGATGTCACCGCCAAGTGCTACGGTGGTGACATCACGCGCAAGCGCAAACTCCTGGAAAAACAAAAAGAAGGCAAGAAGCGTATGAAGCATGTAGGCAGCGTGGAAGTGCCGCAAGAGGCATTCCTTGCCGTACTGTCAATGGGAGACTAGTGCCGCTCCGTACACCGAATTGATGTCGCTGGAGTGGTCAACGAGTCTTGGTCGATGGATTGGGGCCGCCCTGGTGCTGTGTTGCGGATTGTCGGCGGCCGCGCAGCCATTGTTGCCACGTATCGATCCGCTGGAGCTGGCAGAAGTCTACGCCGAGCTGCGGTTCAGGAAGGATTTTGCGCGGATTGTCGGCGCCCATGGGCGGCTGGTCCCGCCGCGGGAAATGGAGCATGTGGCCGTTCTGTCGGACACGCTGGGAGCCTGGATCCTGCGGCAGGCCCATGACTACATACACGGCAACCCGGACTGGGCAGGGGAGGTATCCCACTGGCGGTTGGTAGCCGCGGATTCAAGCGTGCAGCACGGCCGCGAATATGCGTCCACGGAGTGGGCATTTCTCGGAGCCAATCAGTTTACTGCCTTGGACACGACGGCGACCCCGGTTCTGCGGGCGTATCTCGAGGGTCGATTCGGACCGCCCACGCGCACGCTGGTAACCGGCACACGTGCACCTGCGGAGCAGGGCATGCAGTTCGAGTACTGGTTTCAGCTCAATGATTCCATCCGCGTAATGGTCATGGATGCGACAGGTCCGCTGGATCGGGGCATCATCTTCGCCGGCGACCAGCGCTACCGGGAATACCTGTTCAATCTCCGGCAGTCATTTCTGGGCGATTTGCTGCTCCACGAAGAGCCTGCTCCGTACATCGACTACTATTACAGCCCGGTATCCGAGTGGTGGTACCTGACCGGTTACGACGGCGAGACGTTCTTCACAGAACGGATCCGGCGGCCCAGGCTTGAAGACGGGCCCCCGAAGCTATCTTCCAGACACTAGCCCGCCCGTTTAGCTGTTGACTGACATCCCGGACAAGAAGATGCGCCGAAAGCGCCGTGCCGAACGTGCACGGTTGCGCGCGGGCGCGGAAAAGACTCCGCGCAAGGCCAAGGGAGCGCTCAGGGAATGGATCGACGCAATGGTCTTTGCCATCGTCGTGATGGTTATCGTCCGCTCGCTGTTCTTCGATCTTTTCAGGATTCCCACCCCGTCCATGGAGCAGAGCCTGCTGGTGGGCGACTACCTGTTCGTGTCCAAGCTGCACTACGGGACGCGTACACCCATGAGTTTGGGGATACCCTTCACGCCGGTGTATCTCAAGGGGGTGCACCTTCCGTGGACGCGCTTTCCGGGTTTCTCACGCGTCAAGCGGGGAGACGCCATGGTATTCAACTGGCCTGCGGACGAGGACAAGCCTGTTGATCGCAAGATGCACTACATCAAGCGCGTGGTCGCTCTGCCCGGCGACTCGCTGGTTATCCGGGACAAGGCTGTTTCCATAAACGGCGAAGTTCAGGCGCTCAGGCAGGACATGCAGCAGCTCTGGTACGTGTACAAGAATGATCCCCGCGTGCGCCTTCCGCGCGAGCGTCTGCGCGAGCTTCGCGTCGAACAGGTGATGCCTACCTCCAATCCTGTCATCGTACAGATTCTGGCAACGGAGTCGGCGGCGGATTCACTCAGGGCGTGGCCCTATGTGGATCGCGTCACACCGGCGATCAGCAGATCAGACGGAGGCTACAGTCCGCTCATGTACCCGCCGAACCAGGGATATACCCCTGACAACTTCGGGCCGATTCGGGTCCCAGCCAAGGGCGAGGAAATCGTACTGACACCCGAAAACTGGCGATACCTCGAGCCTGCCATCCGCCAGTATGAAGGCCACGCCACGGCAACGGGCGCGGACGGTTTTCGCATAGACGGGCAGAGCGTCAGCAGCTACACGTTCACCCAGGACTATTTCTTTGTGATGGGCGACAACAGGGACAATTCACAGGACAGCCGCTTCTGGGGATTTGTCCCGATGACCCATGTTGTTGGCAAGGCGGTCCTCACCTACTTCTCCTGGGACGCGGACGGAAGCCCGCCTCTGATCGGCCAGATCCGCTTCGGGCGCCTCATGCGGCCCATACGGTAGGATTGGTCAGGACTCTGCGAGCCTAGCCGCATCAAGGCGCCGCTGCTGTACAGTGCCGGGTTCAATATTGTATGGATGGGCAGGCAGCTGTACAGGCTTCAGGACCGGGTACCGCGGTCCCCGCGAGAACGGCTCCGGCCGATTCCGAGGCTCCTGCCCGATTACCAGGACGGTTGTGCCCGGAGCGATGAAGCGGCTGGCAATGGAGCTGATATCGTCCCTGCCGCTGGAGGTCGTCCACGTATCGACCCAATTGTAGACCCATTCCGCATCGGCGTCCACAAGCCGAACGCAGCCGTGACTCAGCGGGCCGCCGGTGGGCATCTCGTATTGATGGACGTGCATGCCCCGCGCCTGATGAAAGTTCACCACCCAGTACATTTCCCAGTCCTCGCCCGGAGGACTGAGCGTTGAAATGCGGTAGGGCTCTTTCCAGTTGAAATTGAATCGCCCGTTTGGCGTGGGAGATTCGTCCGGATTGCCCGTGTTGATGATGCCCCAGCGCATGAGCTGGCCGTACTCGTAGGCCGCAAATGCCTGGATGGTCTTGTCCATGATGAACAGCTTGTCGAAATCACGGCCCCCGGTGTAGTAGCGCGGGAACGGAGAGTAGGCCCTGAAGTCCAGATCGAACCGGGTGGGAGTAATAATGGTGTCCCCGATCTGGTAGTCGTGCATGAGATGCCGATTGATCATCTGCACCAACTCCCCGCGCTCCTTGCCCAGGGCAGTGTTGCCGCCGCCGATCTTCTTGTAAAAGCTGTTCTTGGCCAGGACGCTGTTCCCCCGCGCGTCCGCCAGCACGTGGTATTCGTAGAAGACGTCGGGAATCTCGTCCAGCGTCCTGGCGCGGCGGTTCAGCAATTCCGCTACCGATTCCTGATCGATGTACCCGCCCTGCCCGAAAGCTGCGACCGCTGGAAGGATGGCCGCGAGCGCCAGGATGGCTCCCCTAGGTACGCCGTTTCGCATGGAGTCTTCGCAGTTCTGGTGGCAGAGTGCGCCAGGCGATTGCAGGGCAAGTGAACGCGAGCGAACAGCCGTGCACGTGTCCGGACGGGGTTGTTTTACCCGTTTGCCTCCGCATCCGGTTCCGCCTGCTCACCCTGGCGCAGCCGGTCGAGCCAGATCTGCTGCGGCGAACCGGGCGGTACGTCATAGGGATGATCCGGCAGCTGCACCTGCTTCAGGACCGGGCCCCTGTTCGTGTGCACGAACGGGTCCGGCTTGTCAGCGGGCTCCGTCCCCAGTATCAGCACGGGAGTGCCGGGCCTGATCAGAAGGCCCTTGGCGGAGCCCTTGTCCGTAGTGCCGGTGGTGGTTTCCCAGTTGTCCACCCAGTTGTATACCCACTGCGCGTCCGCATCCACGAGCCGGACGCATCCATTGCTCATCGGCCCCCCGGTAGGCATTTCGTACTGGTGCATATGCATGCCGCGCTCCAGATAGAAATTGACGACCCAGTGCATGACCCATGTTGAGTCATGGTCCGAGACGCGGTAGGGCTCCTTCCACGTGACGTTGAATCTTCCGTTTGGCGTGGGTACGCCTTCCGGATCGCCCGTATTGATGATGCCCCAGCGCATGAGTTCTCCGTACTCGTAGGCCGCAAATGCCTGGAAAGACTTGTCCAGGATGATGAGCTTGCCGAATTCGCTCGCACCGGAGTAGTTAAGGGGAAAGGGCGAATAGGCACGAAAGTCCAGATCGAATCGCGTAGGAACGACCAGCGTGTCTCCGATAAAGACCGTTCGCATCAGGCGCCGGTTAAGCATCTGCACCAGTTCAGAGAGATCCTTGCCCCTGTGCGCATCTCCGTCTCCGATCTCCTTGTAGAAGCCGTTCCGTGCAAGTACGTTGTTGCCCCGCTCGTCGCGCAGCACGTGATACTCGTAGCCAACCGCAGGGATTTCCTCCAGTGACGCAGCCCGGCGATTGAGCAGCGCTACTACGGCGTCCTGGTCGATATACGCGGCCTGGCCTGCGGCGCTGGCCGCGATCAGCAGACAGCAGAACAGCCCTGCCCACCGGGCAGTCCGTCGCGTGGCGGCATGGCGGTCGTTCATGGTTGGTTCAGAGTTGAGGGGACCGGCACCTTGGCGGAGCACCCTTCCTGTCTGAGGCGCTCGATCATGTCTTGCCGGCCGAGCACGATGAGCACGTCACCTCCGTCAATGCGGTCGCGGGGACCGGGGTTGAACTGCATCGCCATGCTGTTGCCCTTGATCACGTTTACGACGATGGCATCGAAATGCTGCCTAAATTTGGCTTCCTGCAGCGTCTTGCCGGCCAGAAAGGATCCCGGCTCCACCAGGGCTTCCTCCATGATCATGCCCAGATCATCGGTTTTCATGACCTGGGACAGGAAGCGGTCCACATACGGGCGCAGGATGACCTGTGCCATGCGCAGCGCGCCCACATTGGACGGCGCCACGACGTGAGCGGCTCCTGCCTGAATCAGCTTCTTCCTGTTTCGCTCGTCGTTGGTTCGAGCAAGAATAAAGAGGTCGGGCTTCAGCTCGCGGGCAACGAGCGTAACGAAGACGTTAACGCTATCCGAAGGCAGCCCGGTTATCAGTCCGCTTGCCCGGCTGATGCCCGCTTTGAGCAGTGTGTCTTCATCCGTGGCATCTCCGTGCACGACCGGCACGTCGTCCTCCCGGAGCTCGCGGACCAGATCAGCACTTTTCTCCACTACCACAACAGAGCGCTGCGCCTCGCGCAAGTCCGCCACCAGCGGCCGTCCGATGCGCCCGTAGCCGCATACGATAAAGTGGTCGCGCATGCCTTTGATTATTCGTGCCCGCTGACGCTCTCGAATCAGGTTGCCCGCCAGCAAAAGGCTGGCCCAGCGCGCTGCAACGTAAGCTACGGTTCCAATTCCGATGAATGCAAAGGCGATGGAAAAGAGGCGGCCGGTCGTGGACAGCGGCTGGACTTCATTGAACCCAATGGTCGTGAGCGTGAGGAAGGACATCCAGAGCCCGTCAATGACGGACCAGCGCTCAAGGACGACGTAGCCCGCAGTGCCTATGCCCAGCCACAGCGTAAGAAGGAAGGTAGCCAGGAGGATGCCGTGGTGCTCCGGTTCGTCGTCGGCATCTCTTCGAAGCAGTCGCTTTAGACTCGCCAGGGGCATGGAGCCGGGCAGGCTATGCCGCCTGGACAGCCAGCCCAGGTATCCCGGCGTGCCAGCTGTCCCGGAATGGCCGCTCGAAATGGCCGGCGCGAACGGCTCCGAGCGTCGTGACGCTCAGATCGAAAACCGGAGTGCCGTCCCCAATGACGCCGGTTCGGACAAGCGACCGCAATCCCTTGCGGGTGGTGCTCACGACGCTCCCCGCATCGTCCCGGTAATGGACCGCAAGCGGCGAAAGGAGCCTCATATCTTCGGAAGCCGCAGCCTGGGTAACGGCCTGCATGAGGGCGTCAATGCCGCACCCGGAAATGGCCTTGCCGTCCGTCCGGCTGCCGGCAACGACTAGGAAGCGGTTCCAGAGGAGCGTCGCATCCGCCGCTACGCGGATGCCGTGGGATGTCCAGGTACCCAGAAACGCGCGGACCGGCTTCAGTACGATGCCGGGATCGTCCGGCGCGTGATCGAGAGCGAATATCCACACGCGGGCCGAATCGGCAAAACGGGGGAAGAGTTTCATGGCTGGCTCGGGCGATTGGCTAGTCGTCCTCGCCTTGCAAGGACTGGCGAAGTTCGGCTACGTGTGTTTCGGCGACATCTAAGCGTTCCAGGCACTGGCGAGCCAGGTGGATTCCCTCCTCGTAATCCTTCAGGGCCTCTTCAAGCGTGCCCGCGTCTTCATCCAGTCGCCTGGCGATGGCCTCCAGGCGCTGCAATGCCTCTTCGAGCGACGGCAGGGGCTCAGGCATGGACCCACACTGGCGTGAAACAACACGGAATTTCCGAAATTCGCCGCGCAATTGCTATCGGCTGCTTCGGTATCTTGGCCGGGTCATCAAGCGCGACTGCAAATGGATCTCGGCCTGAACGGGAAGACGGCGGTAGTAACGGGCGCAAGCCGCGGGCTCGGCAGGGCCATGGCTTTGCGCCTCGCGCGGGAAGGTTGCAATCTGGTAGTATGTGCCCGCAGCCGGGAGGAGCTTGGGCAGGCCGCCTCGGAAATGCGTCAACTGGGGGTTGCGGCGCATGACATCGCTCTTGATCTGACGCAGAAGAATGCCCCGGAGCATCTCATTGCCGAGGCCGAAAGCCGTCTGGGGCGCCTGGACGTGCTCGTCAACAACGTGGGTGGCAACCGCCGCAAGGCCTTCGAGGAAACGACGGACGAGGACTGGGAAGCCGTGCTTGACATAAACCTGCGCGTGCATCTGAGGTGCAGCCGCCATGCTATTGCGGCCATGAAGCGCACGGGCTCGGGCTCGATTCTCTTCGTGGCATCGATCTTCGGGCGGGAGGCGGGCGGCTCCGGACTTTCCATATACAATGCGACGAAAAGTGCCGTTATCAGCGCGGCAAAGATCATGGCGCTCGAGCTGGCCCCGCATGGCATCCGTGTCAACAGCCTCGCACCCGGCTCCATCCGATACCCGGGCGGGTCGTGGGACAAGCGGGTACGGAGTGATCCCGAGGGGATGCGGGCGTTCGTGGCTCGGAATCTGCCCATTGGCCGCTTCGGCACCGCCGAGGAGATCGCTGATGTGGCCGCCTTTCTGGTATCCGACCGGGCAAGCCTGGTTACCGGGGCCTGCCTGAATGCGGACGGTGGCCAATCCCGGTCGCTGATCTAGCCAGCAAACCGGCAAATCGTTACGGCGAGCTTGCGACGGCCGCCCTGGGCACGGTGCCACTGGAGCAGGATAGGACTCTGGTAGCGTCCGCGAATCATGCGCCCTGCACCGCCGTTCTCGGCCACCAGAAGGGACACGGCACGGCCTACGCGCAACCAGCGCGGCGCCGGTACTGTTGCCACGCGGTCTATGACGCTGTCCAGAAGCGCCACGTTTATGCCCAGCCTGTGTATGAGGCTCTCCAGCAGCGAAGCGTTGCGGCCGATGGTGCTGCGGATTTCGTGGATTATCTGCACCAGGTCGTGCCGCAGATAGTGGCGGGCCTTGGTCGGCAGGCTGAGCGGATCACGGATGATGCTCACGGCCTGCTCCCGCATGTACTGCAGCGGGTTGCGAAGCACGCTGGGCAGGTCATTCCGCACAAGCAGCGGCTCGTATTCGTTTACGGTCAGCCCCGCGTCCGCTTCGGCCGCATCCAGCGCAATGCGAACAACGCCGCTGGTTACGCCGTGCTCCCTGATCAGGTCTTCAATCCTGGCGGCAAGCCCGAGCTCGGCATCGTCAAGGTTAACGGTGTCGATTGGACTGCGCGCGACGGGTACCTCCACCGTGAATTCCGCGACGGTCTCGGCGCTGTTGTAGCCCACCACAAGGGTTCGGCGATTGCGCTGCGTGCCGTGGACGACGCCATCTAGATCGATAAAATAGACGGGGATGTCGCTACGATTGTCGTAAGATGCGCAGTTGTCCAGGCCCAGACCGATATAGGCCAGATGCGAGTCCGCATTATGGGGCTCCCGGTCCTTCTGGTCAGCTGAAAGCTCTGTGCGGAGGCTCATCCGGTCGTGCCAGTAGGCGGCTCCCTCGGGGAACAGTCGCTGCGCGGCACGCACCAGGTCCTTGACAGACTGGCGCCTGTGCTGCATGCGTTCCACGAGAGCCTGGTCAAGGTATCCGGCCGTCGTGTGCATGGAGCAGAACAGCAGCTTGGCGTAGGGATCCAGCGTGCCGTTGGTCTCTGCCCTAACGCGCTTCGCGACATCGATCAGGTCAAGCCGCGCTTGCGGACGCAGCTCAAGCCAATGCTGCATGGTCGGTTTGCTCATGTGCAGGCGGCGCGCCGACCGCGAATCAGGAAGTTGCCGTGGCACTTCGCAGTGCCTCAAGTACTCTTGCCGAAACCTCTCCGTCCACGAACCTCAGCCCTATTTCGTCGCCGGTATACAACTCAACAGCCCTGCGGATGCGCCGGCCCTCCCGTTCGACGCGTACATAGCCACGATTGGATGCGCGACGCGGATCGAGTGTTCCGAGGCGGCCCTCCAGGATTGTCACCTTGCTTCTAGTGCTCTGGAGGCGGTGCCGGATCCCGGCAGCCAGTCGTTCCACGAGCCTGTCCAGGTCCTGTCTGGCATCATTCAGGCGTCTGACAGGGCGGGCAAAGCGGCTGGAATCCACGACCGCTCGCACGTGCAGCTGCCGCGCGCGGATGCGCGAGCGCATGCTGGCGTGCATAGCCTGAGCCATTTCGCGGATGCGTCGCGTGATCTGATCCGCTGCCGGAACTGCAAGTTCCGCGGCGTTGCTTGGCGTGGAAGCTCTGCAATCTGCCACATAGTCGGCGATGGACACATCCGTCTCGTGGCCGATCCCGGTAATGGTCGGTACCGTGCAGGCAAAGAGCGCACGCGCCACCACTTCCTCGTTGAATGCCCACAAGTCCTCTACGGCGCCGCCTCCGCGGCCGACGATGAGCACGTCCGGGCGATCCGGGTGCGTTGCCGCCAGGCCGCTGAATTCGTCGATGGCACCGGCAATCTCGGCCGCGGCACGCGGTCCCTGCACGCGTACGGAGCGAAGCGCGATGCGGGCTACGGGAAACCGCTGGCCGAGTACCTTGATGATGTCCCTGTAGGCGGCGCTTTCGCCGCTGGTCACCACGCCGATAACGGCCGGAAACCGCGGAAGGGCTCGCTTGCGTGCGGGGGCAAACAGCCCCTCTCGCTCCAGTCGTCCCTTCAGGGCCTCGAATGCCTTGTGGAGCGCACCTTCGCCCGCCGGCATCGCTTGCTGCACCACCAGTTGCAGACGGCCTTCCTTCACGTACACGGTAGGCATGCCCTGGAGCAGCACCAGCATTCCGGTCTCCGGCGTGAAGCCTACCCGGCCGGTGAGCGACTTCCACATTACGCAGTCCAGGCGGGCCTCTTCGTCCTTGATACTGAAATACCAGTGGCCGTACGACTTGAAGTACGATACCTCGCCCTTTACCCAGAGGCTGTCGCCGACCTCCTCTACCTGCCTGCGAAGCCGGCTGACGAGCCCGGCGACATTGTAAACTTCAGGCATGAAAACGAAATGACCGGTTTCGGTGGCGCAAATATACGGGGCTGCGCTTCGTGATGGGAATTTGCGCAGCGATTGCCCGCCCGGGCGTTACTTTCGCGTCAACCAAGTATATTCAATGTATGGATGCAGCTGACTCGGACTAGGTCCATGCGCTACTGCGCCCTCTGGAGTGTTGCACTTGCTCTTGTAGCCCCCGGGATTGCGGCCGGCCAGGGCGTTTCCGGCAGGGTAACGGACGCGGAGACGGGTGCGCCGCTTGCCGGAGCGGGTATACTCCTCAAGGGAACGACGACGGGCACGGCCACCGCAGAGGACGGTACTTACCAGCTTGTGCTGGCGGCGGCCGAGGGTACGCTCGTCTACTCATTTCTGGGCTACCGGTCGGAGGAGATAGCCTGGAGCGGTGAGGCGGTCCTGGACGTTCAGCTCCGGGAAGATATCCTGGGCCTGGAAGAGGTGGTGGTAACCGGTGTGGCGACCAGCGTGAAGCGTAGTGCGCTGGCTCATGCCGTAGGCACGGTTTCAGCGGAGGATCTCATCCCGGCGCCGGCACAGACGCTTGAACGGGCACTGGGCGGAAAGATCGCCGGGCTCTACATAAGCCAGAACACGGGTGCGCCGGGCGGGGGCATAAACGTCAATCTTCGCGGCACGTCTACCATCACCGGTGACACCCAGCCGCTCTATGTCATTGACGGAGTCATTTTGGACAACTCGGCCGTCCAGAGCGGCATTGATGTCGTGACGGCGGCCACGGTCGCCGGCAGCGCGAGTCCCCAGGGCCAGCCCTCGAACCGCATAGCGGATATCAATCCCAACGATATTGCCAACATCGAAGTGCTAAAGGGTGCCAGTGCCTCTGCGATCTACGGCTCCAAGGCCACCAATGGCGTAGTGATAATCACCACGAAACGCGGTCTGCCGGGCAGGACCCGCATTCAGGTCTCCCAGCAGCTGGGCGCCTCCCGGATCCTGAAGCGTATCGGTTTTCGTCGGTTCACGGAAGAGACTGCGGAAGCGGTCATGGACGGTGGAGCGGCGCTGCTCAGGGAAAACGGCAACATCGACTACGAGGATTTGCTATACGGCAACACCGGCTTCCTGCGAGAAACGGTTGCCAGCGTATCCGGAGGCACGGAAGAGACACGCTTCTACGTGAGTGCCCTGGCGCTCAGCGAAGGCGGCATTGTCAACAATACCGGCTTTGACAAGGTCTCGGGCCGCATTAACGTCGAACATCGGTTTGGCAGGCGGCTTTCCGTGCAGGCCAGTACCAATATCGTTCGGTCAGAAAGCGATCGAAGCATTACCGGCAATGAGAACCAGGGCAGCACCACGCTTGGCTTTGCGCAGGCCTTTACGCTGCCGTTCATCGATTTGCGCCCTGTCGGCAGCGCGTATCCTGACGGCCCGGCGGGTTCCAATCCCCTGCATACGGTTGAGGCACTGACGAACAACGAACTCGTGCACCGCGTGGTGGGCTCGGGCCGCATCGACTTCAATCTGTACTCGTCCCGTACCGCGGTCATGGACTTGAACCTCCAGGGCGGAGCAGACTTCTATTCGGCGGAGCACACGGTAGTCTCTCCGCCCACACTGCAGTTTGAAAGGGCCAAGGATGCCGCGTTCCGGGGCATCTCCGTGGCCGGAGAGACCACGAGCCTGAGCACCAACTACGCACTCAGCGCGGTGCACCGCTGGCAGTGGGGCGCAGGCACGCTTCTCAATACATCGCTCGGCTATCAATACGAGGAACGCGACCGGAATTCGATCAGTGTGATTGCCCGGGGACTGGTGGAGACGCAGCAGAACATTGATCAGGCCTCCAGCCTTGACGGATTGCAGGATCGACTGCGGCAGCGGGAACGGGGATTCTTCGCTCAGGAGGAAGTGGACATCGGAGGACGCATCTACGTGACGGCCGGACTGCGGGCGGATGCCAGCAGCCGCAACGGGAATCCCGACCGGTACTATCTGTATCCGAAGGTATCGGCCTCCGTGCAGCTGTCGGAATACGGGTTCTGGAATCCGGGGCGCTTTATGGCGAGCGCCATGAAGCTGCGCGCAGCCTTTGGTCGCACGGGAAACCTGCCGCTTTTTGCGGCAAGGTTCACGTCGCTGGTGCCGGAGAATATCGCGGGCCTGGGTGGCGTATCGGCGCCGTCGAGGCTGGGCAATCCGGATATTGAGCCGGAGATCACGCAGGAGCTGGAGGCAGGCTTTGACATCGGCCTTCTGGACGAGAGGGCATTCCTGGAAGCGACGTTCTACAACCAGGACATCAGGGACCTGATTCTGGAAAACAGCCTTCCGCCTTCTTCCGGCTACGTTTCCCAGTTCATCAACGCGGGGAACATGCGCACGCGCGGCTACGAGCTTTCACTTAGCCTGACGCCGGTGCTCAGACCAGGTCTCAGATGGCAGACGCGGTTCAATTTCGGCCAGCACAGCTCCCGCATTACGCGCCTGGACGTGGACACGTTTGAATTGGGCGGCTTTGCGCTTTCCCTGGGGCAGTACGAAATCAGGGAAGGCAGCTCGCCCACCACGATTGTCGGCCTGAATCCGCAAGGTGTCAAGACGGCATACGGCGACGAGACGCCGGATTTTACGCTTTCGTGGAGCAGCTCCCTGCGCGCAAAGGACCTGCATCTCAGCTTCCTCTGGGACTGGAAGCAGGGCGGTGACGTCATCAATCTGGGAAGATTCCTTTCTGATATTGGAGGGACATCTCCTGATCTGGACATGCCTTCCGGCCAGGCTCGACTGGCTATAGAGAGCCCGGGTGAGCGGTATGTCGAAGACGGCACGTATGTCAAGCTTCGCGAAGTAAGTCTGCAATACAGCGTGCCCCAGAATCTGGTGCAAGGCTGGTTCGGCTCCTCGGTCAGCAGCCTGGAGATCGGGCTATCCGGACGCAATCTGCTGGTCTTTACGCCGTATTCCGGCTACGATCCGGAAGTCAGCCAGTTTGGCAACGTGGCTATCGGACGCTCGGTGGATACGCTGCCGTTTCCGTCTGCCCGGCATTATTACTTCAAGGTTTCGGTTGGCTTCTAGAATCTGCAGATCCACGGACTATCGCGTTATGCACAAGCTGTCGGCCGCTGCCTTCCTTGCCACCGCGTTCGTTCTCTGGTTCGCCGCCTGCGATTCGCTGGAGGTCACCGATCCGAATGCGCCCAACTCCGCCGACGTGTCGCTGCAGAGCCTGGTTTCCGGCGTGGAGGGCAGCCTGCGCACGGACCTGTTTGTCTACCTTGCGGCATCGGCGGGTCTCGGCCGGGAGGCATACAACATGGATGCCGCTGATCCGCGCTGGGTTGACGAGCTTATTGTCGGTCCGCTGGATCCGGGAGGCTTCATTTTGCTTCGGCCGTGGAGTGCGCGCTACCGCGCGGTCCGCAACCTGATGACACTCCTGGACAGGGCAGAGGCGGAGCTCGCCGGGTCTGCACTTTCTGCCACAGCCGGGTTCTGTTCCACGCTTGTCGCCTACCAGTTGCTGCTGAACCTCAACTACCTGGGGGACAACGGTATCAAGCTTGATGTCTCGGGGGCGGAGGACGTGCCGTTTGTATCGGCGGACGAGGCATACGACAGGATAGAGCAGCTGCTGGATGCTGGATACGAGAGCCTGCAGTCCGCAGGCAGTGCCTTCCCATTCCAGCTCTCTGCCGGCTTTGCAGGCTTTGACGCGCCGGGCACGTTTGCCGGTTTCAACCGCGGTCTCCGGGCGCGCGTGGCCATCTACCAGGGTGACCACGAAGCGGCGCTTTCCGCGCTTGCGGGCTCCTTTCTGGATGTGGCCGCGGGCATGGATGTCGGTGTCTACCACGCCTACAGCGCCGGTGCAGGCGATCAGCTGAACCCGCTCTTTTCCGTGGCCACGGCATCAACGGTGAAACTGCGCGCCCATCCGCAGCTAAAGGAAATGGCCTCGCCGGGCGATCTGCGCTATGCAGCGAAGATTCTCGATCGCTCGGATGACGCGTCCTTTGATCCTGCTCCGACTTCTGGCGGCGGTCTCTCCAGCGCGCTCGTGGTAACGGTGGCAGCAAGTGCGACTGCGCCGCTTCCCATGATGCGCAACGAGGAATTGTTGCTGCTGAGGGCCGAAGCCTACATCGGCACGGGGGATCTTTCCGCGGCAGAGGCGGACATCAACCGCGTGCGTGCCGCCGCCGGCCTGCCGGCAAGGACCTTGACGGCGGCAACGGCGCTGGATGACCTGCTGCACGAGCGCATGTATTCGCTGTTCATGGAAGGCCACCGGTGGGTGGACATGCGCCGGCATGGCCGCCTGGACGAGCTGCCCAACGACCGGCCGGGCGACAAGATCTTTCGGCAGTTCCCGAAGCCGATTGATGAGGTATTTGGCGGAAGCTGAATTCGCGCAGCGCTCAGGCTTGTCAGTCATCCAAAGCGGCGCTCGCCGGATTGACGGGCTCTGCCGTTTCCTTGGACGCAGCCTGGATTGCGGCGAGCATTTTTCGAAGGAATGCCTCATATTGGAGGCCGCCAATTCCTCCCTTTGAATGCCAGACGAAACCGCGTAGCCAGGCCGGGATTCCTTCGCAATTAGCGCCGACCGGCAACGGGACTGCGACGGTTTCCGGGGCGGAGTGTTAATGTTACCACAGTGTAAAGATTTATGGCTACATTTGGATTCGGGAATTCGTATCGTATGATCCGAAACCGGCTCTTATGCAGGTAGACGGCTTGATTTTCAAGACTGCCTTCGTCTCTGTTGCGGCCGCAATTCTGTGCCTGGCAACGGCGATCGCCCTCTCCGCGCAGTCCAACGGGAAGATTTCCGGAACGGTCATCGAAGCTGAATCGGATGACGGGTTACCAGGTGTCAGCGTTTACCTGGCGGAGCGGCAACACATAGGGACGATCACGGACGAGGAAGGTAGGTACGTGCTGCTCAGCGTGCCTCCGGGATCGTACACGCTTGTCATGTCCTTTGTCGGCTTCGCGGAGCTGAGGCACGAGAACGTCGAAGTGTTCTCCGGCCGTACGACAACCATAGATGGCACGCTTCGGATCGAGGCGTTTGTCGGAGAAGAGCTGGTTGTAACGGCCGAGCGCCCCGTCGTCGTCAAGGACCGTACGACGAGTGTTTCCTATGTCGGCCTGGAGACTATTGAGCGACTTCCGGTGCAGGAGGTGAGCGAGCTGGTCCAGTTTCAGCCCGGCGTCGTTACCTCCGGAGGCAGGTTCCATTTTCGGGGCGGGCGCTCGCGCGAGGTCGTCTACATGATAGACGGAATTCCCGTGCACGACGTGTACGGGCAGGGAGGGGGCAATACTGTGGACATGGAAGTGGAATCCGTGCAGGAGCTCCAAGTCTTTACGGGCACGTTCGACGCGGAGCTGGGAGGCGCCCAGTCCGGTATCGTGAGCCTCAAGACGCGGGATCCCGGGCAGGAGTTGTCGGGCACCTTCCGCGCCTCGGGCTGGAATTTCTTTACGGGAAACGATGAGCTGTTTGTCGGGTCGGGACAATTCAGCCCAGCGGAGTCCAAGGACGTATCCGTGACGCTCGGCGGGCCGATACTCAAGCGTTGGCAGAGCATCGGGTTCTTTGTTTCCGGCAGGTATGAAGACCGGGTAGGTCATCTGAAGGGCCAGCGGCGATTTACGGCTGAGGACGGATTGCGAGCGGCCGCCTATTCGCGTTGGTACCGCGATCTCTTTCAGCCGGACGACACGCGCCTGATCGCGCTGGACTCGGCGCGCACGCCGGCCGGGGACCTGATTCTCGACAGCCAGGGCAATCCCATCACGTTTTCCTCCGGGGATGGGAGCACGGTCAATATGAGCTGGAGTAGGCGTCTGACTGTCGCTCCCAAGATTGTCTTTCGGCCGACACCGCGGCTGCGGCTGTCCTACCAGTTGCTGTATAACCAGTCGGAGGGGCAAGGCTACAGCCACAGCTCACGCTTTGCGCCGGACAACAGGCCCAAGAACCAGTTCGCGGCACAGACTCATATCGTGGCGCTCAAGCAAGCCTTCGGCAGCAGCATGGTGCTGAATATGCAGGCGTCGTACAAGACGCTTGAAAGCGAATCATATGCGTTTTCGACCATGAGCGATCCACGCATCCAGTATTTCAGTGCCAGCGCCCCGGTAACCGGATTCAGTCTCGGCGGCACGTCCAACGGGCAATCCCGCAGTACGGAGCGAAGCGTTTACGCGTCGTCGGACTTTACCTGGCAGCTTAACGATTTCAACGAAATCAAGGTCGGTGCCCAGTTCAGAAGGGACAGACGCATAGTGGAGGATCTGGACCGCAGCTGGGTATTTCGGGACGACAGGGATTCCCTGTTCGTGAATTTCCCGTACCCGTCCGCTGCGCAATTTCCGTATTTCGACGACTATGTCAATGAGCTGAGGGAGCGCCAGCCCGTGCTGGTTCCGGAGTTGGCGCAGTACAAGGTAGATGACCGATTCGAGCAGGAGCCCCTGGAGTTTGCGGCCTTCGCTCAGGACAAGCTTGAATTCGGAGACCGGCTCGTGCTCAAGGCGGGTCTGCGGTTCGAGTACTTCGATGTCCAGGCGCAGAAGCTCATTGATCCCCGGACGCCAACGGACCGGATCGGACGGTCGGACAACTTTGAACCGTCTCCTCCCAAGAAATACCTCAGTCCGCGATTGGGGATTTCCTATCCAATTTCGGATCGTTCGGCGCTGCGGGTGGCTTACGGGCATTTCGTGCAGATGCCGGCCTATACCGAAATGCTGAAGAATCCCATCTTCGCCGATATAAACGTGGGTCAGCTCGAAGGGCGCGCCATAGGCAACCCCGATCTCGATCCCGAGCGCACCATCAAGTACGAGCTGGGGCTGCAGCAGCAGCTGGCTGAGTTTTTGGGCGTCGATGTAAACCTGTTCTACAAGAATATCCGCAATCTGCTCGGACTCGAAATCCTCAGCACGCTGGACAACGTTCAGTATACGCGCACCGTAAATCGGGACTACGGACTGGTGCGCGGCGGCACGATTGCGTTGTCGACCCGGCCCGTTGGCATGCTGCTGCAGTCCTCTTTCGACCTGTCGTATTCGGACGCTAGGGGCAGTTCCTCCGATCCTGGTGCCATAGCCGATGTGGTCATTGCGGGCCGCTCCGGAGAAGTGGGTGACTTGTTTGTCGATCGACAGGTCATACCTCTCGACTGGGATCAGACGCTTACGGCAAACCTGGCGGCGACGATCGGCAGGGCTGACAACTGGAATGTCGGCTTCATAAGCCAACTGGCCACGGGGCAACCCTATACGCCGGCATTCCTGGACCCTAGCGTCAACTACCCGGCGAATGAATTCAACAATTCAGAGCACAAGCCCATCCTGTTTACCTTTGATCTGCGCGCGGAAAAGCGCTTCGCATTGGCCGGCGTACTCTGGGGGGTTCGCATGCAAGTAGACAACCTGTTCAATCGGCTCAATGAGCTGGCGGTGGATGCCATCTCTGGTCGAGCCGATCAGATCGTGCGCCTGCCCCTGATCCAGACCGAACGGGATTTTGTTCGCGACTATGTAGGTCTTTTTACGCTTGCGGAGGATGACAATGTCGCGACGCGGTATTCGGCGCCGCGCCGAGTTCTCTTTGCTGTGACCATCGAATTCTGACTCTTCGCCAACAGCTACTTCCATGCACAGGCACATTGCCACACTGTTGTTGTCGATAGCCGTCGGCTTGGCGCCTAACGGCGAAAGCCAGGCCCAGAGCAAGGCGAATTCGGCGTCCGAACTGGAGGCCATGGAAGTTTCCCAGAACCTGGATCGAAACATCTCCAGGATGGAGCGGCAGGCGCAGAGGAACGCAGCAAGGACGGGCGCGGCGGCTCCAATGTCATTTCGCAACTTTGTGCGCGGTGCAATCGCCAACGGTAACCTGATGCAGGTGCCGTATGTCAACAACCTGAATATCTCTGCGGGATACTGGGGGGGATCGGTGACGCCCAATCACATTATCTGGCCGAAGGGTTCCGGCGTCAGGTACGGGCACACGATGAGCTTCGTCGTTGCAGGGGAGGTCACCACGGAGCAGGGAGACACCCTGCGCATTATCTCGGAGAGTTACAACAGGAGCGGCGGGGACCAGCATCCGACAGGCAGCCACAAATATTTCTTCGTCCCACTGCCGGGCTACTACAACATGAGCGGTGACCCTGCTACGCGAAATCGTCTGAATAATAATGTGGATGATCGACGATTGCTGGCTGAGTCCGGCTTTTACTATGTGGGCGGTTTGGGCGAGGATGTGAACGGCAACGGCGAACTTGATGCCGGAGAAGATCTCAACGGAGACGGTGCCCTGAATGAGGAGCTGATCAATGATGTCGAGTACGTAGCTCAAACGAATCTGAAGAACACCTGGCCGGCATTCTGGCCGCCGCAGTCCTACGTTGGCGACGACCGGGCGCCGTGCGCATTCGAGCAAGGCACCACCTGCAGCCCGCAGCCGGGCGTGCGCGCCGGGCGCTGGAACGGAGCCTACGGGGCCTTTGTGCGCGGGGACCAGGAATCGTATTACCTGACGGACGACCGGGACAACGACGAGTTTCCCTATTACCCTTTCCTGGACCCGGCAACTGGCGAGCCTGATCGGCGGCCGTTCTCGGCAGGGGGCCGCCGGGGTCTGGGACTGGAGGTTAAGGCCCGCCAGTATCAATGGGCGAGCGTATTGGCGGAAGACATTTTTATCTCCACATTCGATGTCAAGAATGTCAGCCGCCACGATATTCCGACGTCCATAATCTCCATGATTGTGGACTACGATATTGCCGGTCGGACGTCGAACAACGAGGCATTCTTCGATACGGTCGATGACATTACCTACCAGTGGTACAAGGTGGACTTGGTCGTTAATGGATTCAAGGTTGGCTACGGCGGGGTCGGCTTTTTGGAGAGTCCGGGGCTTCCCCGTGATGGCAGGGACAACGACGCTGACGGGCTGGTCGACGAAAGCCGTGCAAATGGCATCGACGACGACGGCGACTGGCTGCCGTGGACGGATGTCGACAATGACGGGATGCATGACAATGAGGACCTGAATAACAATTTCATCCTTGACCCTGGGGAGGATGTAAACGGGGATGGACGCCTTACGATCGAGCCTGTCAACGATGACACCGGCTCGGACGGCCTGGGTCCTAATGATGAGGATTATCCCGGACCCGATCCGGATGGTACCGAGACCAACGGACGGCCGGATCCGGGCGAGCCCAACTTCGAGTTTACCGACAACGACGAAATAGACCAGATTGGCCTGACAGGGATGGTCATCCGGACGCCCGCGGAATTTGATCGGGATATTGACGATGATCCCTTGTTCTGGGAAGAGTACATACAGCCCGGCCTGTTCATCACGCCTTCGGAGACGGCGGATATCATCTACGTTTATGCGTCGGGACTGAGCTCCATATTGAGGGGGCAGGAGCAGCGTTTCTCGCTGGCATTTTTCTGCGGGAACGACTTTCAGGATATGCTGCGCAACAAGCGGACAATGCAGAATATCTATGATTCGGACTACGATTTTGCCAAGCCGCCCCGGACGCCGTTCCTCACGGCGGTACCCGGCAACAAGCGGGTAACCCTGGTCTGGGACCAGAGCGCCGAGTCCTCCAGGGACCCCATTTACGGGCAGGACTTCGAGATGTACAAAGTTTATCGAAGTACCGATCCGGAGTTCAATGATATCAAGACCATCACGGATGCTTTTGGCAATCCCCTGCTGTGGGAGCCCCTTCAGTCGCCGACCGGCGACAAGGTGCAGTTCGACATTGAAAACGGCCTCTCGGGCGCACACCCCGTTCCCATCGGCGCATTTGGCATCAGCTACGACATGGGCACCGACAGCGGTCTTTCGTACAGTTACGTGGATTCGACTGTCGAAAACGGGCGCACCTATTACTACTGCGTGGTATCCGTTGACCGTGGCTATCACCAGTCGTTCTTCGACCGCGGACTTGCCGAACAGGCCAACCTGGCGGATATCACGCCCACGGAAAGCTCCAAGATCATCGAAGTGGACGCATTTGATCGTCCGGTAAATGTGGACCGTAATTGCGCCGTCGTCGTGCCCCAGCGGCCGGCGCTGGGCTACATCGA
The DNA here is from genome assembly GCA_965207385.1 of Rhodothermales bacterium. Classification (GTDB taxonomy): domain Bacteria; phylum Bacteroidota; class Rhodothermia; order Rhodothermales; family Bin80; genus CAZXEU01. The sequence continues at coordinate 19,393 of CBDBLZ010000020.1, read as the reverse complement.
ACCGCACGTAGTCGGCGGCATTGAGCGTGCAGCTGGCAATGCGACCGGATCGCTCAATGTGGAGTTCCTGGTACCGGAGGAAGCCAACAGCAAAGGGTACGAATACGAATTCACGTTTACGGACGACGGGTCGTTTGAGGAGCTGGATTCGCTTTTCTTGACCAACGGGCTTACAACCGGCTTTGTCCTTCGCAACACGACTACGGGTGACACTCTCGCTGTCAGCAGTCCTGGTGACCGCGGTGCCGATCTCTACAGCAGCGACGTATTGCACGCCAACACGTATGACGGCATGCGATTCACCATTGATGCGCCCGTGGTACCGGAGCCGGTGAATGCGCTTTGGCTGGAGAACACAACGGCGGAAGGCAGATGGATCGTGCCGTCAACACAGGTCTCCATTGAGTCTGGCGACCTCAATGTGGCCGTCCCATTGGACTATGAAATAAGGGTTGAGGCCGCTGTTGTCGATACCTCGAATTCGCTTACGCCCAGCAGCCGGATTCCCGTCAACTTTACTGTATGGGATGTCACCAATCTCAACGCGCCATTACAGGTACCATTCCAGCTCACCGAGACGGGCCCCTTTGTTCCGGCTGATTCCGTACCTGGCACGCTCTCTCCGGGGGACGAAATAAATGTCCGCGTCGGCGGCGTGGACCTGGGAGGATACAGGTTCTATGTCCAGTCCACTTGGCGCTTCGTCTTTGGGCTTTCCGAGGATGCGCAGGCGTTCATGGTGAGAGCGACGGGCGACGCGCAAGCCCTGTATGATTCTCTGGCGCTTCGCCAGGTGCGCGGAATGCAGCGTCGACCGCTGGGTCCAACCCTGGATGTTCGGGAACTCGAAGATTTCTACGAACGAATCCAGCCCTGGTACGACGGTATACTGGACTCGCTCATGGCCATTCCCGGCTGGCAGCCTTTCCTTGTGGACCTTTTCAGTCCCGAGGACTACCTCTCAAGCTTTGCGCAAATCGCCCTCAACGACATCCCTGCGCCCGGAGACGTATTTCTTCTGGAGACCAGCAAGCCGTTTGATCGTGACGATGTCCTTCGCTTCCAGGTGGACGGACATCAGATGGAAGAGGACCTGGGTCCCGAGGACCTGGACGAGATTTACGTAGTGCCGGATCCGTATGTGGCCGTCAATCCGCTGGAGGCGCGCAACATCCAGCTGCCAGGTCGAGGAGAGCGCCGCATCGACTTCCGCAATCTTCCGCCGGAGTGCACCATTCGCATATTCACGGTAAGCGGGCGCCAGGTAAAGGTAATCCGCCATGCAGGCGGCACGGCCGAGAGCACGGCCACCTGGAATCTGCAATCTGACGATGGTCTGGACGTTTCCTTTGGCGTTTACATCTACCATGTGGACGCACCCGGCATCGGAGAGAAAGTGGGGCGTTTCGCCATTATCCGGTAGGCATGCGACTAGTAGGCAACATATCCCTGAGGGCCGCGAGAGCACTTGGATACGCATGTGTGGCAAGTGCATTGGCGCTGAGCACCTTGTCGGCGGCCCAGGCGCAGGATGACTCGAAACCGGATGACCCGTTTGTGCGCAACGTGTCCAACAAGGGTACCGTTGCTGCCGCATTCCTGGAGATAGGCATCGGCGCAAGGGCCGAGGCCATGGGAGGCGCGTACACGGCCCAGGCCGGGACCGCGGAAATGATATACTGGAATCCCGCGGGTCTGGCCTATGTGGACGGCCTGGCCGTGTCGCTGAGCCACACGGAATGGCTGGCCGAAACGAACTTCGAGTTTCTTTCGGTTGCCGCTCCGCTGCCCTTCGCAAACGCGGTAGCGGCTGCGAGCTTTACTTCGCTGGCTGTGCCGCAGCAACCCGTGCGAACGGTAGCCGAACCCGAAGGGACCGGCGAGAATTACAGTGCTCAGGATTTTGCCGTCAATGTATCGGTTGCAGCACGCCTCATTTCCTCGTTCTCGGTAGGTCTTTCGGGGAAGTACATCAGCCAGCGGATTTGGACCGAAAGCGCCAGCCAGTTCGCCCTTGACGTTGGGGTCTACTACGAGACCCCGCTCCGCGGACTGGTCCTCGGCTCCAGCATTTCCAACTTTGGTCCCGACTTGCGCATGCAGGGCCGGCACCTGACCAATGTCCTGGATCCAGACCCCGTGAACCGGGGAATCGAGAATGTACCCGTGGGCTACGAAACCGACAGCTTTTCGCTGCCGCAGATATTTCGCTTCGGCGTAAGCTACATGCTATCGCTGCCCATGCAGAACCGCGTTGTGATGGGCGTAGACCTGATGCACCCGACCGGTTCGACTGAGGGCATAAACGTGGGCATGGAGTACGGCTTGCTGAACATCCTATTCCTGCGTGTCGGCTATCAGAGCCTGTACGAAAGAGAGGCCGTAAACGGGCTGGCGCTGGGCGCCGGACTGCAATATGTGCTCCGCAACAGGAGCCGTTTTGCCTTTGACTACGCGTATTCCAACTGGGGCATCTTGCAAAAGGTGCACCGCGTATCTCTCGGAATTTATCTCTAAACTTGAACCATCATCCACTTACGGAGAAGGCAATGAGAACATCTACCACGATACTTGCCGGTCTTGCCTTGCTGCTGACGCCAATTCTGTCGTTTGCGCAGTCCAAGGCCGTCGACCCGGCGCTGCAGGCGCGCTACGGTGAGCAGTACGAGGAAATACTCCAGAAATTCAGCGAATACCCGGAATTGCTGGAGCAGGCGGAGGCGCAGGCGCGCATCGAGCGCTCCCTGCCGTACGCGCTCGCACAGCGACTGGCAACCCGCGGCGACCAGTATGTCGTCAGGGAGGAGATGGAGGCGAACAATTTCTTTGATACGGCCGACAACATCAACGATGTCCTCGGTACGATGTCGGCGGTCCGGCCCGATGAAGCTACTGGAGGCCTCATCCGTGCCAGGCTGGACGCAGGAGACGTGGATGTCTACCGCTTCACGGTTGACACTACAAAGATGTACTACTTTGCTTCGACGCACAGTTTTCTGGACGACGGAGAAGACGAGCTCGACGTGAGTAGCAGGCTGTTCCACGAGTCGGACCTGGACACTACGTTCGTGGAAGACTTCGGCGGCAGCGGCGTCGACAAGATGCAGGGCGATATCATCGGGGAGCCGGGTGACGGCCGTAACGGATCGGATGATTTCCGCATGACGGGCTGGGTTTCGCCGGTAGATGCCGCGACCGGCCAGATGCTGACCGGCGACTTTTATGTGTGGGTTTTCAGCGACGAAGCGGAGGTAGGGCCATATCACCTTGTCGCCTACGCGATAGACCGGGAGCCCTGGGTTGACAAGCTTGAGCCGAACCAGTCGAACGTCGATGTGCTGACGGGCGGTCTCACGTCCAGGCTGCCTACGGATGCAGTCCTGCGCACGTTTATGCTCTTTAATCCGGACACGCTGAAGAACCAGGAAGCGGGCGGAGGCTTTATTCAGGCAAACAGTGCCTACCCGTTACTGCTTGGCCGGGGTGACGAGGACGTGGATCATTTCCTGTTCGACTACAAAGCCGGCCACAACGTGGTCGTCGAAACGCAGCCGTATTTCGGGTGGTACCGCGACAATGACGGCACAATCGGTCCGGGCGGGTCGCGCTTGTCTGATCCGCGTATACGGGTTTATGACGGCGACTATACGTCTATCCTTTTTGAGGACGACGACGGAGGAAGGGAGCAGATGGACGGCCCGAATAACATTCACTCCCGGATTGTTCTCACGCCCGATAATCTGGCGGACAACGGAATCACGGGAGATACGCCGCTTTGGCTGTGGGTTTCCGCGTGGGCATCCACAACCCGGGATCCCACGTTTGGCACGGTCAACAACAATGATCCGGGTCGCCTGATGTACCAGGTGTATCTGCATCAGTACTCCGCTGACCCGGCCGAGATAGAGCCCAACAATTCTGCTGCAGACGCGACCAGCATTGCGGCGCGGTCCGATACGTCATCTGCCGGAACGCTGGATGCGGGGGACGAGGACTGGTACCGGGTATTTCTTCATCAGGTGCGCATGTATACGCTGTTTGTGACCGATCCGGCGGTCCAGATTGAGCTGTATCACGAGTATGAATCCGATACGGATGGCTCGACAGAGATGTCAGACAACCTATTGGCTGCGGACCAGGTGGTAAATGGCCTGGTTACGGGCTATTCACCGGAGACTTCGGGAGCGTACCTGATAAAGCTCTCCGGCGGCAGCGGCGCGTACCAGTTTGGCGTCGTGGACAAGGGCCAGATCTGGACCGGGCTCATCGCGCATGAGCCTGACGACACGCCCGCCGAAGTCGCGGAAACGGACCAATTGCCCGTTGGGCCCGGAGCTCCGGCTGTAAATGCCATGATTTACCCCGAGGGTGACATAGACGGCTATCACTTCTCGGTCGATGAAGGAACAGACATCACGCTGACGCTGAGCGGGACGCAGGACATTGTGGCTGACTTTGTCGGCTCGATTACGCTGGTCGCGCCGGACGGGAGTCTATTGGGGACGAGCGCGGAGGGCATCAGCATTACCGCGCCGGCCTCCGGCAGCTACGGCGTGGTCGTGCAGTCGCCCGGAGTCGGCTTCTACAAGTTGTCTGGAGGGGAGCCGTTCGAGGAGAGCGAGGAGAACAATACCTTCGAAACAGCCAACCTGATTGCCACGGGCGAGTCCTTCGTGTACGAGGCGGCCCTGACGGACGGCGACGTGGACTTTTTCAAGATGGAGCTCAAGGCTGGCAGCCTGTATTCCTTCCGCTCAAAGGATAACGAAACGGGCGCTTCCCTGGAGGTGGAGTTCTACGATGAAGTCAACGGAACGACACTTCTGGATGAATCCTCCTGGGTGAATAACTACAGCGGGGACAACTTCAAGATTGCGAATATCATCCCGCGGGAAGACAAGACATACTACTTGAGAATATCCGGCAGCCCGGGCAAGTACAAGGTTGCCTCGCGCGTTAACGAGGACTACTGGGCCTTGCAGCACAAGGGTGAGCCGAATAACTCCAGAACTGAGGCTGATGCGCAGGGGAATTACCAGACGCTGGGAGCGGACGTGGCCTATGCACTTTCGGAGCCGGCGCACCCGCGTTTCTTCGGCGATGAAGACTGGTTCCGCGTTCCTGTTGCGGCCGGGCAAACGTTATCGGCTGAAACCAAGCCGATTGCCAACAACCCGGATGAATGGGCCCGTGACACCGACACGAGGATCGTTCTCATCAGTGAGTCCGGTGAAGAACTTGCCAACGACGACGACGGCGGCAATGACTGGTACTCGTCGGCGTCCTATACGGCCGGGGCGGACGGTATTGTGTACGTGCAGGTCAGGACGAGCCGCACGCCGGCAAGTGCAGATGACCGCAGCATGAACCGGGGCGACTATTACCTGAACATTGAGGTCAAGTCTGAGGAGGTTGAGCCAAACAATACGTTTGCCGAAGCGGACGGCAATGTCCTCTCCGGCGGCTTCGTGGATGCCGCATTCGACGAGGCCGGCGGGCCAACGGACATTTACAAGCTCACGCTGCAAACTGACTGGATATATCATTTCCGGACGTTGAAGCCGGAAGGTGGCTATGGCGGCAACTTTGCGGCCCGGTTGGTCAAGGCCAGCGATACGGGAACTAACCTGCTAAGCGACGATGGCCGCTACAACACGCGCTATTCCGGCGATAACGTCAAGATCAACTTCATTCCGGACGAGGCCGGAGATTACTACCTGGAGCTTACAGGTGACGGAGAGGGGGCGTATCAGGTCGGCAGGAAGGGACGGGATATCTCGGAGCTAAAATCCAAGGGTGAGCCGAATAATTCCGTTGCCGAAGCGGATGCAATCGGCGCCCAGGAATTTGACCTTCCCGGCGAGGCCCAGACGTACATGCTCTTCAACGAGGGCTTCGAATGGGATCCGGCTAACGATCATATCTCCGCGCGCTGGGGAGATGACGTGGATATCTACCGCTATGATCTAGCTGCCGGGGACACCCTGGTAGCAGAGTCTTCGCCCGTTGACGGGCCCCTGTGGCCACGGGATTATGACGGGTACATGAGACTTCTGGCTGCTTCGGGGGACACGCTGGCCAATAATGACGACGGAGGATTTGACTGGCACTCTAAAATCGAATTCGTTGCGGAGGAAGCCGGCTCCTATTACGTCATGCTGCATTCGCAGGACTACGGCGGCGCGACGGACCGCGACCCGTCCCGCGGGGAGTACAATCTGACCGTAACCAAGATGGATGGTACTCCGATTCTCATCACGGACGTAACTCCCGAGGAATTGCCCGGCGAGTTTGTGTTGAATCAGAACTTCCCCAATCCGTTCAACCCGACTACGACCATTACATATTCCTTGCCAGAGGCACAGGAAGTGGAACTGGTCGTGTTTAACCTTCTCGGGCAGCGCGTGGACATACTTGTGAGTCAATTCCAGGCAGGTGGAACGTACAGCGTTCAGTACAATGCCTCCCGGCTGGCGTCCGGCATGTATTTCTACCAGTTGCGGGCCGGAAACCTGGTTCAGACAAAGCGCATGACCCTGATCAAGTAGGGGTATTTGCTGCTTTGCGCATGGCGGGGACGGGAGCTGCGGGTAGAGCGGCTCCCGTCCTTGCTGCAATCTTCATGCGGGCAAATCTTGACGGTGCCTGCCGCCTAAGGCTGAAGCGCCCGGAGCAAAGCAGATGGGCCCGTGTTTCTTGAGAAGCTGGTTAGCAGGTCGTAGCAGGGGATATCGAGTGCGCGGGGCAGTGGTGCGTGTTTCAGCTTTGGTCCTGCTGACGCTGATCTTTTCAGCGTGCGGAAAGCGGTCTCCCCAGGAACCGATCCTTGCCCGCGTAGGGGATACCCAAATCACGGCCGAGGAATTCCTGCTGAACTATGAGTTCGGGTATGGCCACCTGCGACAGGGCGAGGACGCACGCCGGGCTTATCTCGACTTCATGATTCGGGAGAAAGCGCTGGCACTGGAGGCCCAAAAGATCAGGCTTGATACGGCGCAGACCATAGTCCACGCGCTGCATACGCTGCGAGAAGAGCTGCTTATCGAGCGGGTATTCGAGGAACACGCTTTGCGGGGAGTGGAAGTGACAGACGAAGAAATTCGGGAGGAGATAAACCGTGCGGCGGTCAGTATCCGGTTCCGCTTCCTGCCGGCAGCCAGCGAGACGGAGGCAGACGCGATCCATGACGTGATGACCAGGCACGGCTACGGGCGGGCCCTTGAGCAATCGCAGGAGACCATCCCCGAGCTCTTTATCGCGCGTGGCGAATTGACTTCGCCGCTATTGAGCGTGGAAGATATTGAGTCGGAAATACTTGCCATTCTCGAGGGCCTTGAAATCAATACGCCTTCGAAGCCGGTCGAATACGAAGGATACTGGTACGTTTTCGAGGTAATTGAAATCGTGCGCCGCCCAGTTTCGGCGTCGGACTACGAGCGTCTTGCGCCGAGGTACGAAAAGGTGGTCTACAATCGGAAGGCAATGGAAGCAGGCCAGGCATTTGTTGCTGGCACTATGCAGCCGCTTGCCGTTGTAACCAAGCGACAGGGCTTTGACCTGCTTAAGGAGGCCCTGTGGCATTGGTACAGCGCGGAGACGCCCATGCGCAATCTCCTGCACTACATAGAGGATCAGCGCAGGGACACGCCCTATACGCGGCTACTGGTCTCGGGATACGACACGGATCTGGTGTATTTCGGAGACGAGCAGTGGTCGATTCGCTCGTTTCTGGAGCACTTTACGCCTGGTCGCTACTCGCTCCGGGCCCGTGATCCGACGCTGTTTGAGTCGCGTCTTGCGGACGTGGTGGCTCTCGTAGTGCGAGATGCAGTCTTTCTGCGCATGGCTGCGGACGAGCAACTGCATGACTCGCCTGAGTTCAGGAGCACGCTTGAGGCATGGAAGGACAAGTGGATGTTTCAGGAATACGTCAAGCTGCTGCTCCAGGTGCCTCCAGTCGCTGGTGCCGCCGGGCATGGTGGTTCCGGCGGTTCTTGGCCCGAAGCCGAAGCTGGAGTTGCGGATGGGGATGCGGTCCCGGCAGGCGCAACCCAGATGCGGACGCGCTCATGGCTCGCTCACTTCGCAGACAGCGTAGCCGCCGGTTACGGCATATCGGTCGACAGTGCCATGCTGGATTCTTTGCCGCTGACGCACACGGCATCCAATCCCCGGATGACGGTACATCTGGTCAAGAGCAATTCGAACAAGATGCCATTCCCCATAGTGGATCCCGGCTGGAGACCCGCTGCAGGTGATTGGCAATCCCCGTAAACCATTCGATGCGATACTCTTTTCGGCGATTGATTGAACGTGCCTGCCGTACCGGGAGCACGGCCCGGCTTTGGCGGGGTGGTCTGGTGGCCGAAGGGTCTGAGGCAGTCTGTGCGGGCCAGATCGCACGGGTGACTGCGCCAGAATCCTGGTCCGGATGTGCGGCAGAACGCAGGGTGCGGTGGTAGACAAGGACCATGGCATGATGTCTGCATCGAAGCAACCGGAGGCTCCGCCTACAGGGCTCAGTCGATGCAGGTCGAATAGAGGTGAGCATGGCGCCAAGCACGGACCGGGCCTCGCGCCCCCGTGCTATTCTTTGAGGCCAGACCAAGCGTGATGACCGACAAGCTGCTCTTTACACCGGGACCGCTTACCACCAGCCGCGCCGTGAAAGAAGCCATGCTCCGGGACTACGGTTCCCGCGATGCAGCTTTTATTGGCTGTGTGCGCCAGGTGCGCAACAAGCTCCTGGATTTTGCAGGCACTTCCCGGCAGGACGGTTTCGAATCCATCCTGATGCAGGGAAGCGGCACATTTGGCCTGGAGTCAGTGCTCACTTCGACGGTGAGCACTGATGGCCGCTTGCTCATTGTTGTGAACGGGGCCTACGGCGACCGCATGGCCAAGATGGCACAAGTCTACGGCATTGGCGCCCGGGTGCTTCGCTGCAGGGAAAACGAAGCTCCGGCAGTGAGTGCTGTTCGTCGGGCGCTCGCAGAAGATGCGGCGATTTCGCACGTCTTTGTTGTACACTGCGAAACGACCAGCGGCATTCTGAATCCGGTGGAAGAGATCGGAGAAGTGGTTCGCGAGGCAGGCTGCTTCTATTTCGTGGATGCGATGAGCAGTCTTGGCGCCATTCCCGTCGATTTGGAGAAGGCCGGCGTCGACTTCCTGGTTTCATCTTCCAACAAGTGCCTTGAGGGAGTTCCCGGATTCTCCATAGTACTGGCCAGAAGAAGCGCTCTGCTCGCCACGGAAGGTGCGGCCCGAACGCTGAGCCTGGACCTGCACGCGCAGTGGCGTGGATTGGAGGCCAATGGTCAATTCAGGTTTACCCCGCCAACGCATGCCATTGTCGCGTTCCGCGAAGCACTTGCGGCACTAGAGGCAGAAGGGGGTATCGCCGGCCGAGCAGCGCGCTACCGCGCCAGCCACGCCCGGCTCCTGGCCGGCATGACCAGGATGGGATTCCAGGCTTACGTGCCTGAGCATCTACAGTCCTATATCATCACGTCTTTCTATTACCCCGAAGATCCATGCTTTACGTTTGAAGCTTTCTATGCAGAGCTCAACCGGCGGGGATTTGTCATCTATCCGGGCAAGGTAAGCCGTGCGGACTGTTTCCGCATCGGCACCATAGGCCAGGTATTTCCCGATGATGTAACCCGCCTTCTGCGAGGAATCGGCGAGACGCTGCGTGCGATGGGAATGCAACCGAAGAAGCAGCCTGCAGTCTGATGCCTGGAAGGCTTTGTCCACACGCCAATGCAGAGCTCGCGCCGGTATTTGACAGAACCACCAGCGTCATCCTGGAGGGCCCCTCCCGAGAGGCGTATGGGTGCCGGCGTCTGGTGCCGCTGCGCTTGCACGTGGGTCGGCCCGGCGCGGATGGCAGCCGAAGGGGCAGATTCTGTCAAATCCGAGGCTAGGCACTTAGTCCGCAATCTCCAATCCGTTCATGGAGCTCGCGCACGGCGCGGGTTACAGACCTAATGAGGTGCAAGACCATGCAAGCAATTCTGAACCGTTCTTGGCTCTTCCATTTGGGCGCGGTAATCCTGGTACTATCTTGTGCTGTTCCTGGAACTCAGCAGGATGCCGGCTCCCAGCGCGTCCTGATTATCGGGGTGGACGCGCTGAGCCCGGACGGAATACGTCAGGCTCGCACGCCGCACATGGATTCGCTGATGGCGGGAGGCGCATTCAGCCTGGCAGCGCGCGCCGTGCTAACCACGTCCAGCAGTCAGAATTGGGCGTCCATGATTATGGGGGCCGGGCCCGAGCAGCACGGCATTACGTCGAATTCCTGGGAGCCTGACTACTTTACTATAGAGCCAACGGCCAAGGGAGCGGGTCCCGTCTTTCCCAGCATCTTCGACCTGCTTCACGAACAGCGACCGGCGGCTGTAACCGCATCCATTTATGATTGGGGCGGATTCGGACGCCTGTACAATGAAGGAATAGTCAGCATTGACATAGACGGGGATGGTCCTCAGGCCACAGCTGACGCTGCCGTTCGCGTATTCCGGGAAAACGCCCCGCATTTTACATTTGTCCATCTTGACCATGTGGACCTCGTCGGGCACAGGTACGGCCACGGCACGCCCGAATTCTACGCTTCTGTGGAAGAAGCGGACACCTACATAGGCGAAATCCTGGCCGGCCTGGAGGCAGCCGGGCTGCGGGAAACCACGACGGTGATAGTCTCTGCTGATCACGGCGGCAAGGATTTCGGGCACGGCGGCGAATCCATGGCCGAGGTGGAGATTCCGTGGATCATCAACGGGTCGGGGGTCGCGGCGGGCACCGTAATCACGGACCCGATCAACACCTTTGACACGGCCGTGACGGCTGCGTACGTGCTCGGACTAGACGCTCCCTTTGCCTGGATCGGTCGAGTTGTATTTAGCGCCTTTGAACGGCCAGACCGCCCCGAGCCGATTCGGCCGGGCATTCAAGACGTTGCACATGCAGTAGTCATCGGTGTGGATGGCTTGAGCCCGGACGGAGTCCAGAAGGCTCACACACCGGTGATGAATCGATTGCTGGCAGGCGGCGCGTACAGCCTGCATGCCCGGGCCGTACGTACGACCGCGAGCAGCCAGAACTGGGCGTCCATGATCATGGGTGCCGGACCCGTCCAGCACGGGATTACCTCCAACGCTTGGGAGCGTGACAGCTTTTCCATCGTGCCTACGGCAAAGGGTCCGGAAGACCTGTTCCCGTCGATGTTTTCCGAGTTGCGTGCAGCCGAGCCGGACGCCTATATCACCAGCATCTACGACTGGGGCGGGTTCGGGCGCCTGTTTCCCCACAGCGTGGTCGATGTGAACATTGATGCGGACGGTCCGCAGGATGCGGCCGAGGAGGCGGCAGCCCATATTCTGGAGCACCGTCCGCGCCTGAGCTTTGTCCACCTGGACCATGTCGACCACGCACTCCACACGTACGGACACGGCTCGGATGAATACTATGCCTCGGTAGAGGAAGCGGACAGGCTTATCGGGACCATCTTGCAGGCCCTGGACGATGCCGGTATTGCCGAGCAGACGCTCGTGATTGTTTCTTCCGACCACGGAGGTATGGGAAAGAGCCACGGTGGGGACTCCATGGCCGAGGTCGAAATCCCGTGGATTGTGCACGGGCCTGGTGTCGTTGTAGGAAAGCAGCTGGCGGTGCCCATCAATACCTACGACACAGCAGCAACTGTGCTGTTTGCCCTGGGAATCGAGCAGCCGTATGCGTGGATTGCGCGTCCCGTGCTTTCTGCCTTTAGCCGCTTTCATGACCCGTCCGAGGATCTCGGAATGTACGTGCCCGCGCCCCGCATCGTGCCCTTGGGAGGACTGGCACTTCTGGAGGCGCCCGTTGAGGTCACAATGAGCGTAAATGATGCTGACGCGCAGATCCGATACACGCTTGACGGGAGTGAGCCCACGGACGCATCCTCTCTCTATGAAGGCCCGATACAGGTGGCAGAATCGGCGGCGGTGAGGGCCCGATCATTTCGGGATGGCGGCCAGAGCCTGGAATCGGGGGCGCGATTTCGCATCCTGCAGCCCGGACAGCAGAAAAAGGTGGCCTACAGCTACTACGAGGGACAGTGGAGCATGCTGCCGGACTTCTCCGAACTTCAGCCCGTACACACGGGAATGGCGCATGAATTCCATTTGGAAGGCGTGGAGTCCAAGCGAGAAGACCATTTCGCCGTCAGGTTTGAAGGCATAATCGCAGCAGAGGAGTCCGGGACGTACACATTCTACACCCGTTCGGACGACGGAACCAAGCTATACGTGAACGGCACGGAGGTTGTGAACAATGACGGCTCGCACGGACCGCTGGATGAAAGTGGTGACATCAGCCTTGAGCCGGGCAGGCACACCATAGTGGTGGAGTACTTCGAGGATTACGGGGGTGAGCACCTGGAGGTGATGCTAAAGGGTCCGGGAATCGAGCTGCAGCATCTTACGCATGAATTGATCCTGCCGAAGTAGGGCCTGCCAATCAGATCGGCCGCGAAACCCATGGAGCCCGGACCGTCCGGCCGAGCCACCGACCGGCTCGCTTCAGAAGGAGATCTCAATATTTCTCCGCAGCGCAACGCATGGGCTGCGGAGCATATTGACGATGAAACTCAGGCCCTTCTGGACGCCGACACACAGTTCTTCCTGCGCCAGTCGCTGTCGACTCCCTGCCTGAATGTCCTGCGCTCGTGTGAGGGCATCTACGTGGAGGACATGCAGGGCCGTCGCTACATGGACTTCCACGGCAACGGTGTGCACCAGGTTGGATTTCGCAATCAGCGGGTTATCGAAGCCATTGTACGACAAATGCAAACACTGCCGTTTTGCACGCGTCGCTACACAAACCTGCCGGCCATCGAATTGGCCCGCAAGCTGGTGGAGTTGGCCCCGGGTGCGCTGGGCAAGGTCCTGTTTGCGCCAGGAGGTACCCTGGCGATGGGTATGGCGCTCAAGCTTGCCCGTGCTGCGACGGGCCGGTTCAAGACTATTTCGATGTGGGATGCATTCCATGGAGCATCTCTCGACATGATATCTGTCGGTGGAGAGGCAATTTTTCGGCAGAATGCTGGTCCACTGTTGCCGGGAACGGAACATGTGCCGCCTCCGAATCCGAGCGCGTGCCCGTTCGGCTGCCAGCGGGTGTGTGATCTCAGGTGCGCAGAGTACATCGACTATGTTCTGGACAAGGAAGGTGATGTGGCGGCGGTGATATCGGAGACCGTTCGGAGCACGCCATACATTCCTCCTCCGGATTACTGGCGCGTCGTCCGCCGCGCATGTGACCGTCACGGAGCTCTGTTGATACTGGATGAGATCCCGCACGCTCTTGGCCGGACCGGAGCCATGTTCACGTGTGAGCACTACGAGATTGAGCCGGACATACTGGTTATTGGCAAGGGGCTGGGCGGCGGCATATTTCCGCTGGCTGCCATGATCGCGCGCAGTGACCTTGATGTAGTGCCGGACCGGGCGCTCGGACACTACACGCACGAAAAGAATCCGGTAGCCTGTGCGGCGGCGCTGGCCGCGATTCGGTTTGTGGAGGAGGAAGGCCTTGCGGCGCGTTCCCGGAATCTGGGAGCGTGGGCGCTTGACCGATTGCGCGCCATGAAGAATGCCCGCTCCATCATTGGTGAAGTAACCGGCCTTGGATTGTTGCTCGGCCTGGAAATTGTTACTGACCGGCAAACGAGTAAGCGGGCGCCTGCAGCAGCAGAAGCGATAATGTACAGGGCGCTGTCCAAGGGTCTCAGCTTCAAGTTGACGATGGGCAACAGAATCGTACTCGTGCCTCCGCTTGCCATCACGAAGGCCGAGCTTGTCAACGCGCTAGATATCCTTGAACAATGTATAGCGCACGTGGAATCCGCCGCGGCCAAGCCGTGACGCCCCAGATTGCCAGGGGAGATTTGCTAACAGTTCAGTCATGAGCAGAGCCATGGCCTTCTCATCCCGGACCGGTGTGCCTATCTCCACTGACTCCTTTTCTGTTAATGGCCGGACATATCATCCTCCGGGCAAGCCGGTGGTAGTCATTTGTATTGACGGGTGTGCCGACGAATACCTGAGTACATCGCTTGCGCGCGGATTTATGCCGAATCTTGAGCGCATGCTGGCAGGCGGCGCGTACAGGGGACTGGTGCGAGGAGCGCTGCCATCCTTCACCAATGTCAACAACGCATCCATCGTTACGGGTACCGCGCCGTCCGTACACGGCATCTGCGGCAATTTCTTTCTGGATCCTGATACGGGAGAGGAAGTGATGATGAATTCCGCTGATTACCTGCGCGCTGACACCATTCTGGCCGCAGCGTCGGATGCCGGCCGCAGAGTGGCAATGGTGACAGCCAAGGAAAAGCTGCGAGACATGCTTTCCAGCGGTTTGCAGGGCATTGCCTTTTCCGCCGAAAAGGCGGACTGCGTAAGTGCAAAGACGCATGGCATCAATGATGCGGAGGAGCTAGTCGGATCCGGTGCTCCTGCCATCTACAGCGCCGAGGCAAGCCTGTTTGTACTGCGCGCCGGAGTTGCGCTACTGGAGCGTGGCCTGGCCGACTTCGTGTACCTTTCGCTCACCGATTACATGCAGCACAAGTTTGCTCCCGCCGATGCAGAATCCCTGCAATTCCATAGAGCTATAGACCGCGAATTGGGGCGCCTTCTCGATTGCGGAGCTGTGGTGGGAGCAACGGCGGATCATGGCATGAATGCCAAGCAGCGCATGGATGGCTCCCCGAACGTGATCTACCTGGAAACGCTGCTATCGGAGCGCTTCGGGGATGGCTTGCGCGTAATACTGCCTATAACAGATCCGTATGTCGTGCATCACGGAGCGCTGGGCTCCTTTGCCGTAGTGCACCTGCCGGATCTGCGGCTCGTGCCTTCGGTTTCCGATTACCTGTTGCAGCTAGATGGCATTACGGAGGTATACGACCGAAGGATTGCCGCTCGCAAGCTGGAGCTGCCCGAAGATCGACTGGGAGATCTGGTGGCCCTTGCGGGCAGGGACGTGGCGCTGGGCCGCACTCCCGCGCATCACGATCTTGGTGCTGTCAGTGAAGGCCTTAGGTCCCACGGAGGGCGCTACGAGGAGATGGTTCCGCTGCTGCTTTCCAATCCGCTGCGCCCTGCGTACGAGCGCATGGCCGCAATGGACCCGCGTAATTACGACATCTTCGATTTTGCACTTAACGGCCTGTTGGCAGCCGAGAGTATTTCATAGCGACGCATTGGCCATCTGCATTGGCAAAGGGGCCGTGCTGCCCCTCTACTACCCCTTTCATCCTCCATGCTCAACATATTCAACCCATGCACCTGCCCTGCTATATAGCCGGCCGGCCGGTAGACACCGAGACTCGCATCCGCGTGTTCAACCCTTTCAACGGCAATGAGGTAGGGAGCGTCGCCAGCTTGGGCCGCTCTCACACCCATGAAGCCATTGAGGCCACACTCAAAGGCGGAGAACCGCTGACCCGCTACCGCAGATTTGAGATCCTGAACAATGCGCGGACAATTCTTGATCAGCGCCGCGAGGAATTTGCACACCTGATTTGCGCAGAATCAGGACTTTGCATGCGGGAAACTCGCTACGAGGTTGGCAGAGCCTGCGACGTGCTCCAATTCTCTGCCATGGAAGCACTCAAGGACGACGGGCAGTCATTCTCCTGTGACATTACGCCCGGTGGCAAAGCCCGGAAGATATTTACGCTGCGAGAACCGCACCGCCTGGTGGCTGCCATAGCGCCGTTCAATCATCCGCTTAATCAGGTCATGCACAAGATCGCACCGGCTGTTGCTGCCGGCGCGCCGATGGTGCTGAAGCCGTCAGAGAAGACGCCCTTGACTGCCGTCCGCTGTGTCGAATTGATGTACGAAGCAGGGCTCCCTGGCTGGATGTTGAGCGTCATCCTCGGTCCTACGAAGGAGGTCGCAGAGGAGCTCGTCGTGGATCCCCGCGTGGAGGTAGTCAGCTTCACCGGGAGCGTCGAGGTGGGCAAGCGCATCGCCAAGGCGGCAGGCTACAAGCGACTGATTCTGGAACTGGGAGGGAACGCGCCCCTCATTGTCCTGGAGGATGCCGACATGGATCTGGCAGTGCATCTTGCCGCAGAAGGGTGCTACCGTAACTCGGGCCAGCGCTGCACTGCGGTGAAGCGGCTGCTTGTTCACGAGGCTGTGCTGGGAGAATTCACCGAGCGCCTCGTGGATCGCACCAAGACGTATACTTACGGTGATCCAATGGCTCCGGAAACGCGAGTCGGTACCGTAATTGACGAACCTGCCGCCATTCGCCTGGAATCCGTCGTAGACAAGGCCGTGCAGAGCGGAGCACGCGTGCTGGCAGGGGGAGAGCGCAGCGGGGCGCTCATGGCTCCGTCGGTTATCGCCGACGTGCCCCGAGACGCGGAAATGGTAGTGTGCGAATCGTTTGGTCCGCTTGCACCGATTCTTCCCATCGAGGATATCGACGATGCTATTGCATTGGCCAATAGCACAGACTACGGCCTCTCCTCTGGGGTGGTGACCCGGGATATCGACAAGGCCCTGGCAGCCGTCCGGGGCATTCGGACCGGCACGGTCAACATAAACGAAGTACCAGGCTACCGCATCGAGCTCTCTCCCTTCGGTGGCGTCAAGGACTCTGGACTGGGGATAAAGGAAGGAGTACTGGAAGCGATAAAGGGGATGACTGTCGTCAAGACGTTTTCCTTGCCCTGGTGAATGCTTTCGGCCTCTCCCATTCTCACTACGGTGGGCGGTACGCGCCCCCGCGGATCAGACCGGAACCTGAAGAACAGGGAGGGTTTACGGCTTCAGGTCGCAATTCAATGCGTGTGACTAACGGCAAGCAGACAGCCTCCGGGCCCGGTTGGGATACAGGCCCGGCACCAGAGGCTAAGTGCAAGGGCACCGGCTGCCCAGGCGCCGACCACGCGGGTTTCGCTCTGTCAGGTTTTCTTAACAAAACGTACGGGTAATGTGATGCGTGCAAGGTGTTTGCCGATTGCAGCGGTTCTTTTCGCGTTGATGACAGGGCTGGCCCGCGCGCAGCCGCTGCCCTTCCACGACAATTTTGACGATGGTGACTACAACGGCTGGACGGTGCAGGACGATGTGGAGCCGCAGTACGGCCCGAGCAGGTGGCTAGTCGAGTTCGGCGTTCTCGCCCAGAAATCCAATATCTGGTCATACGGCCCGGTAGAACTGGAAACCAAATACCACCTCGGCACCCACATCCATACGGGCAATGATGCCTGGTCGGACTATACGCTTAACGCGCTGGTCCGCTCTACAGACAACGACGGTGTGGGACTGATCTTTCGCTACCAGGACGCGCGAAACTACTACCGCGTGCTTCTGATGAACGACCCGGCCTGGTCGGGCAGGGATTCGTCCGGCGTCGAGGTCAACACGCCGCTGCAGCGCATACAGAAGTTTGTGGACGGCGAGCCCTATATCCTCGCGGAGAACCTGGTGTCGCAGGCATTTCCCCAGGGATACTTTGCGCTCACGGCAGACGTGCGAGGAGATTCCATCAAGGCATACCTGAATGGCCGACTGATTCTTTCCGCACGCGACAACGAGTACGGCGCAGGACGTATCGGCATGCTTTCCTATGCCAATACGGGAGCCTATTACGACAGCGTGTCCGTTACGGCCGAACGCACCATCTATGACAAGCCCAAACAGGTTGCCATGACGTATCCCGTCCGCGAGTTTCGGGCTCCGTACATCCAGAACCCTACGCAGACCACCGTGGAAATCGCGTGGCGGACGCTTGAGCGGCAGGTGGGCCGCGTACGGTACGGCCTGGAAAAAGGGCAGCTCCTGCAAGAGGTTTCCGAAGCCGAGGCGCGCCAGAAACACCACGTAAAGTTGCAGGGCCTGGAGATCAGCAGTCGCTATTTCTACGAAGTTTACAGCGGCGAGGGGCTCGTGGCGGGCGAAGAGAACTTCCGGACTGCCCGCAGGCACGACGAAAGGACCTTTTCATTCCTGGTTCTCGGTGACAGTGGAGTGGATACGCCTACCCAATGGGATATTGGCAGACAGATGCAGCGCAGCACGAATGAGCAGGAAGTTGACTTCGTGGTTCACGTAGGAGATGTGCATCAGGGGTCCGGCGACTACTACGACAACATATATTTCAAGCCCTACCGGAGCCTGCTAAAAAACATCAATGTATTCACGTCGCTCGGCAACCACGATGTCATTACGGATAACGGGGCCGTGTACCTGGATGACTTTTACCTGCCGAACAATAATCCGGACAGTACGGAACGATACTATTCGTTCAGGTGGGCGAATGCGTACTTCATCGCGCTTGATACGAACGGGGATTTTACGCCTGGCTCAGCCCAGCATGAATTCCTTGTCGGCGCACTGACGGACAGCCTGCGGCAATCGGCAACCTGGACATTCGTCTACGCCCACCATCCGCCGTACACCGAGCACTGGACCAACTACTACGGCGACAAGCGGGTACAGGATCATCTGGTGCCGATTTTTGAGGAGTACGACGTGGACATGGTCATGAACGGCCATACACACAGTTACGAGCGCGGCGAAAAAGAGCACGTGCATTATCTGGTCACCGGTGGAGGAGGAGGTGGTCTGGACGATTTCTTTGTTGACTACGATCACATCACGTTCTCGGACATGAAGCATCATTTCACGCGCATCGACGTGGATGGGGAGCAGCTGCAGGTGTCCGCGATTGACAAGGTCGGCGCTATCATTGACCGCTTTACCATTAACAAGTACTTCGCCTCTTCGGCGGATGAGTTTGCCGCAACTCCTCTGCCCCGAGCGGCAGGCCTCGATTCGATCTTCCCTAATCCGATGGCGAAGCAGGCTACCGTTGTGTACCGTACTGCCCGCCAGGCGCGGATCCGGCTGGAACTCTTTGACATTCAGGGCAGGAGACTTACGACCCTGATGGAGCGCGAGACCCCGGCCGGGACATACCGTTCGGAGCTGGACCTGTCCTGGCTGGCGCCTGGCACCTATTTCGTGCGCATGACAACCGGAGACGAAGTTCATTCCCGCAAGCTGGCCGTGCTGAGATAAGTGCGGCACAGGAGAGACTTCGCAGGCGCCAATCCGATCGAGCTCGACTGCATCCCTGGCGGATTGCTGCATATGCTCTTGAGCGGGGGCCAGGCCCGCGCACGGGGTCGGCCGTAGCAAGCCCGCACCATCAGGACACACATATATGCCTCTGCCACTTTCCGATTGCGGACATTCAGTCCCTGCTTCCCGGACCGTGGATGTCGCAGTCGTAGGCGCGGGCATCGTCGGCGTTGCCCATGCCCTTGAGGCGGCTCGCCGCGGGCTTACGGTTGCTCTGTTCGAGCGGGGTATGCTTG
>CBDBLZ010000019.1:0-136277 GCA_965207385.1 Rhodothermales bacterium | reverse complement strand
GGCTTACCCCTTGATGTCCAGCGTGCTTATGGGGGCGTCATCATTACAATTGAATCAGGTTTGGATCGGTGCTATGCCACAGCCGTCCGAACAGGATCTCGTCGGTCAGAGGTGAATCCCGCTGACTTATCGCAGACAGGCGGATGCTACGAGACGCCACCTGAATTCAGCACGCCGTATCGGCGCATGGGCCTCTGACGCTACAAGCCATATTCTGTATTTGCGGAGGATAGCCGCACGCGGAATAAAGAGCCTTGCTGGTCGACCCTTCGGCCTTTCAGGTGCTGTAACCTGCGGGAATCAAGAAACGGGTCGCCTTCCTGTTGGGGACCGCATCTGCTATCCAATCTCGAGACGCTCAATTGCTGCCGATGCAGCTTGAGTAAACCGACTCTGGAGAGTTTGGGTAGTCTGGCAAGCTCCGAGGAGCTGCGACTGACCCTGAGGGTTAGCTTCCCCCGGAACTACGGAGCAGCAGGAGGGGCATGGGTGGGCCGCCGGTAGAAATGAATCGCCCGCCGCAGGAGTACGTATGCGAAAGAGATCATTGCAAGTTCGAATACTATGATGATTCCTTGATTGACGGCAAAACCCGGCTCTCCGGAGAATATTTCGATGATCATCCGTGTCAACACCAAGCCGCCGCCGCCGAACACGGTACTTGCCAGCGCCGCTATTGCCAACTCTCTTGAGAACAGCCCGCCGATCAGCAACAATCCGGTGCCAACCACAAGACCACCATATGTAGCACGGATCTCCGTTTCGCCCGAGTAGTCAACCGGCGCGATCCCGAGCGCCTCGCCCATAGCGCGTGGATCAAAAAAAGTGAAGATGCCGGCCGCGAGAAAGATCCCCCCGAACACTCCAAGAAATATGCGCTGTGCAATCATGTTGAAGGCTGTCTCCTGCCCAATATGGAAATGCGGGTATAGCCGCATGAAGAAGATAGATTGTTCGGCCGGGACAGGCAACCAGGAATCAAGATTGCGCATTGCGCAATCCCGTGTTGATCATTGCAGGCGTCCTCCATAAGCCTTCTTTTGGCATGCACCGGATGCAAGATGCTGTACTTGCATCTATCGGCTTCCAGCAGCATCCGGAGCTTGAATGCTGCCGAGAATCGACGCTGGCAGGTCCGCGGAATTACTTCCGTAGGCTGTGTCTCAATGGCCCCGTCGGTTAACGATGTGAGATCGTCTTCAATGACATAGAGTCGTCGCTTGAGAGCGACAATAGACAGCCGGACAAGGCTATCTTCCTCCTCGACACGGGCCACGTCGATTCACAATCTCTGACGGAACAGTGTCTCATTCAATCATTGCACTAGGAGGCTTCTGGGAGTCGCCGAATAGACCAGCGTCCCGCTCGAAAGCGATCGGCTCGAAGGAGCGGCCCGGCAACCCAGTCGAGAGAACGAATGAGTGGGTGGGCGACTTGACGGCACTGCGTGACGTCCAGAGCAAGGCCGATGCTAAAGCCCACAAACTTGGATAAGATCACCACCACCAGCGCCCTAGCTCGCTGTGGCCGATGGCGCCTCAACCCCTGTGATAATATAGCGCAGCTCCCCGTTCATCTCTACGCGACTAACATCGATGGTAATCCGTGAGTCTTGATAATTATTGCCATCATATGACATGGTCAGAGCGCCAGGTTTGAAGATAAAACTCCATTGATTGTCCACTACATTCGTTTTTTCGAAAAACGCTGGCCTCCGGATCCGGAACTTCTCGACGTAATCTTCCACTGTCGCCTCGATTTCATCCCCATTCAACAGGAGGCTCAATGATTCGTCGATATACAATTCCGCTGCGGCGCGTCGCCCGTTTCGTCGTGCCGACTTATTGAGAAAGTCAGCCATGCTGCGGCACTCGCCAGTATTGCAATCCACTTGATTCGGCATGTCACAAAGCGAGCCTCGAATCGATTCAAGGCTTCCGGTGGCAAGTCTCAGATACCGACTCGCGGTGTACTGAACATTCTGGCCTTCATGTCGAGTACCCCCGTAGGCGTTTGGTGCCCAGTCTTTGATTGCACAAGCCGTCAGTATCGCACGGTCTTGTCGCGTGAGGGGAAGCCCAACGACATAATCAGAAAAGGCCAGCAAGGCGGCATCTAAGGGCCCCAATCCGTGTACTTCGATCTGCCTGTCTGCATCGCGAACCATATCCGCCCAAGAAGCCACATCGTCTCTAAGGCCAGCTCGCAACAAGCCGTCTGCTAACGAATAGTCACGAAAATATCCTTCCATGATTTCAAACTCCAAAGTAAAGAGGTCAACGTTATGTGACTGAAGTTCACTCGTAACGATCAGATCGGGGCTAATCAGGTCGTGCGGCGTGACCGTTGCACTCATACCTGTCCTAAAGTCGTCTGGCGGAAACAACTCGGACATTGTATTCAGTAAACCAGACACCGTTGATGCAATAGTTGCCGGTCCAGACCCAAACAACCCCTCTGCATTCGAAATCAAGGCACCAAAAACGTCTTGCCGTTCCTCCCACTCTGTACGCCTTATTGTTATACCAATAGGCAATGACTCATCGAACACAAATCCGTCCGTTAAACGGTTTCTCGCTGCCGTCCCAGCTGCGAGCGCGGTAACGTTGTAGTTCCTATTGTCCTTCTCGAGCGAGTAAAGCACATGCTTCTGAATAGGGCGATTAGGTAGTGCTACTTCGAGAGTTGCAAGAGCGAATTCTGAATCGCGTCCTCGCAGCATTTCTTTAAAGAATCGTGCAATGTCATTGTCATCGCCAGTACTCCTCGGGAGCGAGAGGTCTTTTAGGCTAATGCGAACGTATTGAGAGTGCTCATCGTATGTAAACGAACTCCCCGTTGCGTCCTGACGAAGCCCGAGGTATTCTTGTGCGCTGAGCGTATTGTAATTAGGAATTGAGGAAAAGAGTGCCGTGTGTAGGCACACGAAAAGGATCCGGGCGAGTAAACGAGCTGATACAGTCACTAGCGATTCTCGGAATGACGTGGGTGCAGGTCGGTCGAGTTTGACTGACGTGGAATAGATCAGTGTAAATCAGGAATGAAATTGACTTTGAAGGAAGGGAGATATGGCAAGACCGGTCCGAGACACAAGGCCCTGAGAATCCCACCTGTCGGCAATTGGCCAGCGACGAGTCTCCTTAGTTTGCGGCGACGACTTCTGACCATGATACTGAACTCCTTCAACTGTGTTTGGACTCACATCTGTCGTGGTCCGAGTTGGTAGAAGGGTAGAGCCCCATCCTGGGCTCCCCAACGGAGGCGAGGCTTTGGGCACCGATGTTCCCGGTTAACAACCCTCTCACGCGGGGGCGCTCTGCCGGGTATTCTACGCGTACTGGCAAGTCTCGGCCCGCCTTTAGGGCTCAATAGCTCCGCCGACGCAATCGCGTCAACGACTAACGTACCCCACTCGGCAAATCGCGAGGCTACCATTCTCCGCGGCTCGAACGCCGTCGGTCTCGTCGGCCGGACCCTTCGGAATTCGGATCCTGTTCCCGCCATTCCGGTATCGTTCCCCCGCTGATGCAGTACGGTGAAGTCAGACATGGCCGACGGCAAGAAGGGCAGATCTTGCAGTCCGAATTGAACACACGTTTTTTCTTGCCGTGATTTGGGTCGCCGCAGTTGAGCTAGGGTGTTGTCAACAGAATGCACAGAGCCTTCCTCGCTCACTTGAGCGGCTCCGCTGACGCCGTCATCTTCTTGTTATTCATGCTGGATTCCTCCGATCAGGTGAAATAGCAAACGACTTCAAACATACCAAATCCCCAATTTATTCAAGTTTGCAATACCTCGCTATCTGGCTAACCGGGCTTGCTCGACGGAGGAACCACCAGGGCCGGAAACGGTGCAGGTGTGAGCCCGGGGTACGACGCTATTGCCTCGAAACCGGTCCTCCGGCTCCCCCTTCAGCTTGCTGGTTGCGCGCGCGTCACCACGGTGACAAGACCGGACATCAGCCCGACGGGCATCTAGCAAGTGACCAACGTGGCGTGCGAGCCAGATCTGTATCGGCAGGCGAAGTCCGCCGCAATTCATTCACACTGATATATTCCTGCGTTATCTGACCGCACATCGCGGTAGTGTGGCGTCCGACTCTCGGAAAGACACGATGACAGGAGCAGACAATTTGCTGATCGCCTCGGCAGAGGCGAACTGCGATGATCTCCGCAGGAATCGGGCGTCAGACTGCGCGACCAGTGAGCGTCTCTGCTATCCGGCATTGGAACACCTCCTCAGCGCAGTCGGCCGCACGCCCAAACCGATACCACCGCGATGGGGATCCCAAAATCGGTTAAACGCAGACAACGGACACCCAGCCTCAAAGTAATCTTAGCCACGGCATTGCTTTAGTTTGGCCAGCACGTCGCGAGGGATGACTACGACGCCACAACCCAATCCAAAAAGCAGATCGCGGCGACCAGCACTAATGACCTCATTCCGCGTACCGAATCACTCGCCAAATCCTTCAAGCCATTTTGCCTCCGACGATAGCGGTTGGCTTGCAATAGTTGTAACTGGCATTCATAAGTCGTCGGAGACCTCTTTTCGGCCACGCTTCTGGCTCCGCTGGCATCCGGTTCCATGCTCTCCCTGCAGCGGAAATAGACCGCGGGCGTGCATCCGAAGGCAGGAACATGGCCGGGATGCAGTTTATTTCAATTTTCACTTGCCGGAGTGGCGGAATGGCAGACGCGCAGGTCTTAGGAATCTGTATCCGAGAGGATGTGTGGGTTCGACTCCCACCTCCGGCACGCACGTGCAGCCGACTTACGGACAGGCACCAGGGCCGTCGAACGGGCAACCAGCCCGCTTAGCCGTGCTACTCGTCGCGCGCCACGAAATTCATGGAGATGGAGTTTACGCAGTGGCGCGTATTGCGCGGCGTAAAACCTTCTCCGACAAAAACGTGGCCGAGGTGTGCTCCACAATTGCTGCAGAGAATTTCTGTCCTGTGACCGTCGGGGTCCGGCACCCGTGCAACCGCACCCTCAATCTCCTGGTCGAAACTTGGCCACCCGCAGAAGGCATTGAACTTGTCTTCCGACCGGTACAGCGCGGCATCACAGCGTTTGCACGTATAGAGACCGGGTGCCTCGTGCATGTAGTATCGTCCGGAATAAGGGCGTTCCGTGCCCTTTCGCACGATTACGCGTTCCTCTTCGGGTGTCAGCGGATTCAAGGCGGCGATGGCTTGGAGGCAAATGTTGCGCTTACGGGGCAGGGACCAGGGGATCCGGATGGCGGAAAGTGAATCCGAGCCTCTGGCTGAGCCTGCGGCTACTTACGCACTTATACGTCGACGTGTCCCCGGACATCGCCCGCGGCGGGGACTGTCCTAGCCATTCAGCCGCGCGCCCGTAAAAGGCGCCGCGACTTGGATGCTTGTGCGCACAGACGTTGAACGTTTCTCCACGAACGTCCTGCTCAAGCACGGTCACCATGGCAGCGACAGCATCATCACGATGAACGAGATTGACTGGTAAATTCCCCCGCTGAATTACGCCGCGCACAAACCGGCCCGGCGCGCGGTCATAGCCGTAAAGGCCCGCGAATCGAAGGATAGTCGTATCGAAGCACCCGGCGGAGCGCAGTGCCTGTTCGGCCCGCAGCAATGCACGCCCGGAGGCCGTTGGCGGAATCGCTTTGCCCGCATCCTCTTCCACCAGGGGATTGCTCTGAGGAGCGTACACGGACGTGGAGCTCGCAAAGAGCAGAAACGCGACGCCTCCCAGCAGACTGGCTTCCGTGATGACATCAACCGCATTCTTGAACCACCTCTCGACTTCGGGCCGCTTTCTGCCCGGCGGGATGTTGAGCACCAGTACTGTCGAGCCGAAAAACCTCGGCTCGTCCAGGACATCTTCCGGAATCCGCAGCAAGAATGGCTCGGCCCCTGCATCCGCAATACGGGTCAGCTTTGCGGGCGTCGTTGTAGAGCCCCGCACCTGCCAGCCACGCTGCGCGAGCTCCGCGGCCAGAGGCAGACCGAGGTAGCCGCATCCAAGGATGCTTGCTGTCCGGGGCAAAATCTCGTGGATGGATATTAGAAAGCCTACTCCTGAAACCTGACGGACGCCGCAGGTTTCAAATTGCCGGCCGTGCAGGGCCGCATAACCTCCGTAACTCAAGGCTATTTACCGCGCAGACGGCAACTCGTGGAGCCCCTCGACCCCGCCATAAAGACCGTTTGGAGAATCAAGGCGGCCCTGGGCTGGGGCATTGCCGCCTTTGGCACGTTCTTCGTGGAGGCGGCCGCACCGCTGGGCATTGGGCGTGATTTGCCTCTGGGCACTCTGACGGCGGTAGCGGTCGGAGTCGGAACCCTGTGGATGACCGTAGTGCCGGCCTTGCGGCACCGGTTCTGGAGATTTGAACTCCGCCCAGAAGAGCTGTATCTCGAACGCGGAATCTGGACCCGCGTATTCACGGTAGTGCCGCTCAGCCGCATTCAGCACATAGACGTGTCCCAGGACGTAATCGAGCGCAACTACGAACTGGGCAGGCTCATCGTCCATACGGCCGGCTCTCGCAGCAGCCAGGTTGTACTTCCGGGACTCCGGTACGACAAGGCCGAGAGCCTCCGCAACGAGCTCAGGGATTCGATCGTAGAGGACGCCGTGTGATGGCTGGCCAGCGCCTTCACCCGCTTTCCCTTCTGCATCGCTTTCTGCGCAGCATTCCGGCCGTGCTCCTGGGGCTTTTTCCGGTGATCATGGGGCGCTCGCGCGTGGATGATACCATCCTCCTGGTATTGCTCCTGCTGTACGGATTTGTGGCAATCCCGCTTATTGCGGCGCAGTACCTCCGGTTTCGTTACTGGACTACGCCGCGCGAAATCGTCATCCACAGCGGGATTTTCACGCGTCGAAAGCGAAACATCCCCCTTGAACGCATCCAGAATATTGCCATCGAGCGGAGCCTTCTTCCCCGCATGCTGGGCACGGCCCGCGTAAAGATCGAGACGGCCGGCAGCGACCAGGCAGAGGGAGTCCTTGAATACGTACGCCTGGAGGAGGCCCGGCGCATCCGACGCATCGTTCGTGATTTCCGCGAGGCCCCGCGTGACACGGACCGCACGGAAGCGCCCTCGCACCAGGCAGAGCAGCTGGCTCCGGAGGCGCTGTTTCGCCTGCCGATGCGGCGCCTTCTGCTATCGGGCGCCTTCAGATTCTCACTGCTCTACATCGCAATCGCGTTTTCGGGATTCCAGGTCCTGGCGGACGCCACCGGCGTTACGGAAAGTGACATCGAGGGCTGGCTGTACCGGTTGGGAGCAGAGGAGCAGGCGCTTGCCGCCTCCAGCGCCAGGTGGCTGATTGCGGCAACCCTCGCGGCTTGCGCCATCGTCCTCGGCTGGCTTTGCGGCCTGCTATTGCAGGTTGTGCGCTACTACAATTTTGAGTTGCGCCTGGACGGTGCGCGACTGCAGATTAGGCGCGGCCTGCTTACGGTGCGCGAGGGAATCCTTCCCCTTCGCCGCCTGCAGGCGCTCATCATTCGCACCAATCCAGTCATGCGGCGCTTTGGCTGGTTCCGACTGGAGCTGCAAACGATTGGCCATGACGTATCCAAGGTAGGCAATGAAATGGCCGTCCCGTTTGCCAGGCTGGATGAGACGCTGCGGGTGGCCGCGCGAATAAAGCCGTTCCAATTCCCGGAGACTTTCCACCGGGTTTCGAGGCGCACCATTCGCCGCATATCGATTCGCTACTACCTTGTGCTGCTTCTGCTGGTAGTTAGCGCCGCTCTCTTTTGGCAGCCCGCTATATGGGGGCTTTGCGCCGCTCCCCTGATGTCATGGTTCGCCGTGCAGCAGTATCGCAGGCACGGGTATGTCCTGTCGGAGGAATACCTCTTCATCAGGCGCGGGGTGTTCAGACAGCGCACGTGGATCATCCCCGTCGAACGGTTCCAGGTCTTCTATCGACAGGGCACGCTTTTTCAGCGCCGTCTGGGCCTCCGATCCCTTATCGTGGACACGGCCGGATCTCTTCCGCTGTCAAGTCCGAGGATAGTAGACCTACCTGCGGAGCATTCAGAAAGTCTCATGGACCGCCTGTACGCGACATTCAGGGACCGAACAGGTCGTACCTAATCCAGAATTGAAGCGATTCGGGGCCACGCTGCGAGGCAATCCAGTCTGGACCCAACATGCCAAAGAAGCGACCCCGTCTGCACTGTGAATGCTCGCTGGCTTTCAATAATAAGCGCGCTACGCAGACGGCACACTATCGTCCATGCGTCTGGAAACACGATTGTGTCAGGAGCTCAGGCTTGCGACCAATTTACGTTGCAGGGAGAACCGGGCAGATTGCAAAACTTTAACGTGGACAGGACGCAAGAGCGCAGAGTGCCGGGGGCTGCGCTTTCACCCGGCGTTAAGCAGGTCAACAGCGATTCGACCGCGGAAGCCGTAACTGAGTTGCGCTGTTAAGCATTCCGCTTCAGGTCCCGTCTCCAATCGCTGAGCTTGGGTCTCCTCCCTCACGGATTCCGGTCTGCCCAATGGAAGGTCGTGCCGGCTTCCGGGAATGGGGGATGCGAGAGAAATGGGGATTCTCCCGCACTCGCTTGTCAAGCCACTGCGAAAGCTCATCATACGACATGTCGGCGATCTCGGCGCTAATCTGATCCCTGATTTCGCGCATCGACTTCACGCAGTCAAATCGCTTCGTTTCGGCCTTACTCGTCATTTTCAAGCTCCATCGGAGTACGCATGTCCAGTGGAGGGAATCCCAACTGCCGGTTCACGTCATTGTATCGCCGAATCCGGTGCAAGTTCACCATGTGTCGGAAATTCCAGCTTGCCAGCACGTCGACGTCAGATACGGTTGCGATGGCAATATGGAGGGCATCAGCACGCATTGCTTCGCCGAGTGCCCCGCACTCAATGTACCTATTCGCAAGTGCCTCAACTTCTGGAGTGATCTCCACCCTTTCCAAATGTTCCGGGTCTATCGAGGGCAACACCCCGCGCACGCGCGAGGGCGCCCGCCGGAGTTCCTCCGCCGTGACGGCCGATACCACAAGCGTCACCTCACCCCGCGCGCACCGTTCAATTAACCGCCGTGACGCTTCACGGAATTCGTCGTCCTCGCAACCGCCGATCACGGATGTGTCGACGTAGATGCGCAGTTTCCGAACAGTACGAATCGGGAATCGCAGCGTCAAAAGGTCCCCCGAACATTCTCTATGCCTTTCATTCTACGCCCGCAGTCTCGGCGTGGATCTCTTCCAACGTGGACACGGGCTCAGGCTTGTAGAAATGTCGATTGAAGATTCTCTCGTAGCCGACTATCACGTTCTTCGGGACATGAACATCCCGGCGCACCGCTGCCACGATGTTCCAAGTCTAGTCGGCGATCCAGTCGAGGTCGGTTGCGGTCATCACGCAATAGAAACAGATTATATTCAGGCTGAATCTGATACTGGCTGATGACGTGCGGTCGTCACCCAACATTTCGGCCTTTGCTGCCCGGCGTGACATGAAAGCCTCATGCACATGGAGAATCGGAGCCTTGCCTCTCTGAGATACGTTTCTGCCTTCACGCACTGCCCATCCGAGCCTTTGCCCAACCTGGGGAGCCCGTGACTGAATCAGCGCCGTAACCAAACATCAGAACCCGCAATTTTGCAGGCTTTGAATCCAAGGTTCAGTGATCTTCCCATACGCCGAGCCGCGATTCGTTCGTCCCGTGATTCTATCTCCGAGCGAAAGCGCGCCTTACGTATTTGGGGTCGCCATCCAAACGATCTGCTTCGCAGCAGGAGTCTAACACGCCCTAATCTGCCTTCAGGCCGTTCGCGTTGCTCATCGCCTCTGGTCAAGAGTTTGTCTGGGAATTCCCCTGGCCTCAACTAATGCGCTGACTTTCGCATTGCGCTTGCGATGCGATCTTCCGCGCGGGGGCACATTGCCCTTGCATACGGCTGATTCAATTCAGTCGACGATGGCTGCGCATTTTTGCGGCGCCAGGATCCGTGGCGGCGAGCTGCCCCGAACCGGCAAGACACGGCAAGCAGGCGTCCCGCTTGCGCCGCCGCCAAGTTTCGCCGCAGCAGTTTGAACCCGGCGAATCACGCATCAGCCACGAATCTCGTACACGACGACCATGGGATCGCGGCCGGCTTCCTGGTGCGTACCGTATGCGCGGCTATCCCGGATCACCTCAAGGTCTACGGCAATGGGCAATTCAAGCTCGCCAACTGCCTTTCCGTCGCGGTCCAGAATCAGCCAGTCTGCGCTCGTCGCACTCTCCGGAGCGCTGAGCTTGATCCACACCCGGCCTGCGTCGTCTACCACAAACGTCTGGAACGCGGGCTTTGTCGCATGGGGCTCACGGGCGGCCAGGAGCTCCCGGAAAAGCTCGACCTCCGTGTACTCGGCCTCTGCCATTTCGGCATCGGTAATAGGCACGGGATCATGGCTGTGCCTGATCGTGCTCTGCAATGACCCATCGACCGATGTCACTGCGATTCGGATGGAGTCGCTCCACCCGACGTAAAGCAGATCATTCGGACCCGTGTCCCACATACCGGTCCGGGCAAAGGGTACATTCACGAAGTTGAATCCGCCTCCCTCCTGGATGTTGCGGATCATCTCGTCAGCCCGCTGTGTGGCAACTATCTCTGGCCCGTAGCTTCCATCCGGATTCACCATCCGCACCTCCCTGTGATTATCGGGGTTTATTTCCATGTTGCCGGCCTCCGTCGGCATGAAATCGGGCAGCCCGCAGCCATGAGCCACCCGGCGCTGAACACTCCGATCAGGTCGGTAAACTGCTTTGCCCCGTCCTCTTCCACCGTGGCATGACGGACGAAGCTGAGTGAATCGGGGTCATAAATGAGAACTCTTTTCTGTAGGGAATCCCACACGTACACGGAATCTGCAGGGCCTGTTACCACGTTGCGAACCCAACGAAATTCGCCCGGCGCCCCACCCTGCCTTCCGACAGCGTTGATGAACGTGCCATCCACACGAAACGCCCGCACGGCGAGAGGCCGTTGTTCGAGAACCATGAAATCCCCGCGGCTGTTAGCCGCTACCTGACTTATCGGAGCAAAGAGCAGCGTGTCGCCTGCCGATTCGTCGCCCAGGCGCGTGATTTCCTCCAGAGTGACAGGAACGGTTCCGCCGGTTTCAGGACCGCTATCCGCAGCCGAGCATGCCGCAAGGAGCACTGCTAAGAGCACCGTGCCCTTCCAGCTGCATCGAATATGGCGTGAGAATGTATGCTGCATGATGTCTGGAGATTGGCCGGAGTAGGCAGTGGATGGTAAGCTCGGCGAGCCAATTTACGCAAGTGCGTCCCGAGTATCGCGCTGGCATCCTGTCTTGCCGCCCGATTCTTGGCTACAAAATGTGTGGCCTCCTGTCCGACCAATCCCATTCCCCTGCCGCAGAAGGCACGCCGATGCCGAACGCCTACGCAGGATCAGCCCCGGGCAGCCCATTCTCGGCCCCTGATTGCACCGGCACTTCGCCCTTCTGGCGCATGCAGCAGAGACCCAGATATAGCACAATCGGTATTGTCTTTCGCCGGGCCGGGCCCTGGATGTCCAGGGCCGTCCAGCCGATGGCCGCCGTCCACGCAGCAGGTCCAATCCACCCTACCCACCAGGGAATTCGGGAAAAGAGAAACGAGAACAGCCGAGCGCTCAGCTGCCGGCCCAGGATTTGCGCAATCAGGCCAAACAGCATGGTCTTGATCAATCCGTCGACGACGAGCGTGCCGAAGGCCTGGACCAGCACCGGCAGGGCAAAGACCCCCGCCGATCTCTTGAGGAAGGCCGCAGCACGCTTGCGGTCAATGCCCAGGCTCTCCAGGAGCTCCTGCTGCTCCTGGCGCGAGCGCCGGGAGAATTCCCTCGTGACGTAGTCCTCGACGAGTTCACACAGCACTTCGCGGTCGGTGCCCAGGCGCCTGACCGGAACCTTCAGCACGTTCGCGGCATCCCGAACGATGGCAGAAAAAGCGACACCCGGGGTCTTTCCCAGCGCCTTGCGCAGCCCGTAGGCCACGTCGCTGCTGCCCAGATACCGGATCTCGTGCTCCAGGCTGTGGCACAGCACATCCCGCTCGGCGGGCCCGCAGCCGTCCTCCAGCTGCTCCAGTTGGCTGCGCAGGCGTCTCGCCGGAGTAAGCGGGCCGTCTATGACGCCAACGAGAAACCGGAAGTCTTCCGTCTCTAGCGATTGGAGGATATCCTGCATGGGGCTGCCAGAAAACGCACCTCAGGGGCTGCGCAAATCCAGTTCGTAATGGTCAAACTCCGTGTCAAGCACGTAGCCGCTCGATTCGTACAGGCCCTTGGCCAGGTGGTTGTTCCTTTCCGTGGCAAGGGCCAGAATGGAAACTCCGGCTTCGCGGGCCCGCCGCCGGGCCGCGTCCATGAGCGCACGCCCGATGCCCTGGCCTCTCGCCTCCCTGACCACAAACAGATCGTTCAGTATCCATAACCGCAGCATACGAACGGACGAAAAGGAAGGATACAGCTGGGTAAAGCCAACGGCCTCGCCCGCATCCGAGCGGGCCAACAGGATGGTGGCGTCGCCGCGCTCAAGACGCTCGAGCAGAAATCGCCGCGCCCCCTTTGCATCCGCGGGGGCCCGGTAGAAGCGGCGGTAGGCTTCAAACAGCTCAATCAGGGCATCCAGGTCCTTCAGTCCGCACGTAGAAATGAACATGATCTGGCTCCGTCAAAGTGCTGGCATGTCGTAAATTGGGCGACTTAACTCACTGCAGCTTCACATGCAGCTTGAGCGCTCCAGTGGCTTGCTGCTACATATTACGAGTCTGCCGGGTCGTTTTGGCATCGGGGACCTGGGACGGGAAGCATACCGATTCGTAGATGCCTGTGCGGCCGCCGGCCAGCGCATCTGGCAGGTGCTCCCCGTGGGACCCGTCGCCCTGGGATATTCTCCCTACGCCAGCCCCTCGGCGTTCGCAGGCAATCTCCTGCTGATCAGCCCCGAGATCCTGCAGCGCGACGGGTATCTGACGAAGGAGGACCTGCAGGAGGTGCCGGAATTTGCCCAAGGCTGGGTGGACTACATGCGCATTACCGCCTGGAAGACGGCGCTGCTGGAGCGCGCGTTCGACCGTTTCGAGCGCCAGGGCGCGCCGGATGCATTCGACTCATTCTGCCGGTCGCAGTCCGGTTGGCTGGACGATTTCGCCCTCTTTGCTGCACTGAAAGACACGGCGGAAGGCGCCTCCTGGACAGACTGGCCCGCGGATCTGCGCACCCGCAAAGCCGAGGCGCTCGCTTCAGCCTCGAAAGCCTACCGGAGAAGGATCCGCAAGCACCAGTTCTGGCAGTATCTGTTTCATGAGCAATGGCATGCACTCCGGGCCTATGCCAATGCCCGCGGCGTGCTGATCATGGGGGATGCTCCCATTTACGTCGCACACGACAGCGCCGACGTCTGGGCCGCGCCGCACCTATTCCATCTGGGCCAAGACGGCCAGCCTAAATTCGTAGCCGGCGTTCCGCCGGATTTCTTCAGCGAAACGGGCCAGCGCTGGGGCAACCCGCTGTACCGCTGGGACGCCATGCGGACGGTGGACTACGCCTGGTGGACCGCGCGGCTCGACCGGGCGCTGGACCTCTTTGACGTACTGCGACTGGACCACTTTCGCGGGTTCGCCGGGTACTGGGAAGTGCCCGCGGAAGCCCCTACCGCAGCCACGGGCCGCTGGGTGCCGGGTCCCGGATCCGCCTTCTTTTCGTGCGTCGAGGACCGTCTGGGACGCCTGCCCATCCTGGCCGAGAACCTGGGCATCATCACGGACGATGTCACGGCCCTGATGGAGCAATTCGGATTTCCGGGCATGGCCGTCTTGCAGTTCGGATTCGGATATGACCTGAGCAATGAGCACCTGCCCCACAACTACGAGCCCCATCTGGTGGCCTACACGGGCACCCACGACAACAATACGCTGGAGGGCTGGTGGTCCTCGCCCAGGCTGCCGGAAAACGAACGGCGCTTTGCCCGAAAGTATCTGCAGCGCTATGGCGACGTGGACTCCGACATGCGCGGCTGCGCGCTGCGCGCCCTGATGAGCTCCCGCGCCGGATGGGTTATCACTCCTGTCCAGGATATTCTGGGACTCTCGGGCGCCGCGCGCATGAATGTCCCGGGGACCGTGCAGAGCAACTGGTGCTGGCGACTGCGCACGGACGAACTGGACGCCCTTGCCGGCGAGGCCGGCGCCCGCCTGCTGAGCCTCACACGCGAGCACACACGGGCGAGCGAGCCGTCAGCAAATCCCGCCTTCTCGCTCGCGCGGCCCACTGCGTAGAAGACTGTACGGCCATCGCGGCCGGCCTTGGGCCTCAGTCCGCGAGGCTTGCCAGAATGACGTCGTGCACGTCGGTGGCGCCTATGGCATCGGCGGATGTAAGGTCCGGCGTGCTCGAAATGAGCACGGGGCTGTCTTCCGGAGCCGTCACTACGCCATGCGACCCCTTGACGAGCGAGGCATCAAGGGGAATCACCTCCATCAGGTAGCGGAACCCCAACTTCTTTTTCAGCAGGGCAAGGCCCATCCTGGCCTTGACCAGCGGGTCCGCCGGATCGAGAAACAGCTCCGCCGGGTCAAACCCGGGCTTGCGGTGGATGTCCACTGTGCGCGCAAAATCGGGCGCCCGGACATCTTCCAGCCAGTAGTAGTAGGTAAACCAGGCATTTGCGTGCGCCAGCGCGACCAGGTCTCCGGACCTCGGGTGGTCGAGGCCGGCCGCACGCTTGCCCTCGCCGTCCATTACGCTGGCCACGCCGGGCAGGCCACGGGCGAATCTCGCGACTTCCTCGCGCAGCTCCGCGCGCCTCACGTAGATGTGCGCCACCTGGTGGTCGGCTACAGCGAATGCATCGCATTCTCCCGCATCCAGAAGCTCCCCTCCCCGCTCCTCGCGGACCGTGATCCAGCCCTGGCCGCGAAAATGCCGGTTGAGATGCACAGGCTGGTCTACGGGCACAATGCCGTATTCGGAAAGCACGAGCAGCCGTGCTCCGCGGCTATCGTAAAACGTCACCAGGTCAGCGACCACAGCGTCGATCTCCTGCAGGTTGCGCGCGACAGAGGCATCACGCGGACCCTCGCGCTGCAGACAGTAATCCAGATGCGGCAGGTAAATCAGCGTAAGCGTCGGATCATGCCAGCCATCTACCGCAATTGCCGCGTCGGCTATCCACCGGCTGGAGACGATGGAGGTCCCGGGGCCCCAGAACCGGAACAGCGGGAATTGACCAAGCTTCTGTTGCAGGCGCTGGCGAAGACCCGCCGGTTTCGTGTAGATGTCCGGTATCTTGCGCCCGTCAGCCGGATACATCGGTCTCGGAGTGACCGTGAAGTCGGCTGCGGAATACATGTTGTACCACCAGAACATGTTCGCCACGGTGCAGCCCGGAGCCATTTCGTGCACCCTGTCCCAGATGCTGGGGCGCTGCACCAGGCGGTTCGACTGTCTCCAGAACCTCACTTCGGACTCGTCGCGAAAGTACCACCCGTTGCCCACGATTCCGTGTTCCGCAGGGGGCGCGCCCGTCAGATAGGTAGTCTGCACAGGGCAGGTGACGGCCGGAACCATGGGGCGTATGGAGACCATGTTGCCCCGGCTAGCGAGCGCCGCCAGCGCCGGCGTGTGCTCACCGATCAGGCGCGGCGTCAGGCCCACCACATTGATGACGACGGTCTTATTCACACCCACATCCGGGAAAGGCTACGCTCGGGGGAGCCAGGCACGGCTCCGTTATGTCAGGTTCCCTTCACAAATCTCTGCAACAACAGCGTCAGTCCGAACAGCGCAAGTGCAACCAGCGCGGCAATCCTCTGCTCCAGCATCAGCAGAACAAGGGCGTCAAACACGGAGATGCCGGCGATGAGCCGGGTGATCCCCCGCGCCGGCTGTCTCTGTCGCACAAGTGCGATGCTCCAGCCGATCCACGCCCCAAAGAGCAGCACCAGGGCAACGTTCCATCCCGCCGGGATCTGCCAGACAAAGTAGGCCAGCGGTGCGAGAAGGCAAATCGTCGGCCAGCGCTGCAGCACGCCCGGCTTCGTTTCAAACCGGGCAATGGCCGTAAGCCCGGTTACGTAGGCAAGCGCCATCGCCACCACCCAGACCAGCGGTGCGTCCTGCTGCGCCCCCACGGCTATGAAGGCCACCACGTATACCAGCCCGCGATTAATTGCCATGAGCAGCGGAGCCACGGGATTGCCCTTGTGCCAGAAGTCATAGAGCACGATGCAGCCGGCCAGCACAAGCCCGGACAGCAAAGCCGGGCGCGATACGCCCAGAAGGACGGCGCTCCCTAGCGCGAACAGCACCGCGGCGATGAAGCCTGCCACGCGCCGGGAAACGACTCCCTGCACCAGCGGACGGTCCGCACGCTCAAGGCTGTCTACCGCGTAGTCGCAAACGTCGTTCAGATACATGCCCGCGGTATAGAACATGGCCACGGCCGCCATCACGGGCACCACCTTCGGATCCCACACGCTGCCGGCCAGGGCTGCGCCAGCGAGCACATTGCTAAGCACGGTCGGAGTATTGGACACGCGCGCCAGCGCAAGATGCCCCCTGAATCGTTGCCTGAATGAATACTGCTGCTTCACCGCCGGCGTCATGTTGCGATCATTCAGTGTAGCGGACGGCCGGAACCCCGGGCATCCAGCTGCGCCAGCACCCATTCGTACTCCCGCTGGATCGAAGCTGCCAGCGGCAGCTGCAGGCGGGCAGGCAACACGCCCCAGGTGTAGGTCTCGATTTCGAGGTGCCGGGTTTCCGGAATGGTGCCCAGAAGAGTGAGCGTGTCCACGATGGCATCCTGCGTCGAATGCACGAGGCCGAAGGTCCCCAGGAAGATGGGTACATGGAAATGTATGCGCCACTCGGCCGCCTGCCCGTCATGCACGCGGGAAAGCGCCTGATCCAGGTCCCTGTACGCGGTGAAACTGCCGTCAAGATTGCGCTGCACGACCTGGTGCAGGTATACCGGCTCGACAAACGGCGCGAGCGCCGCCTCGACCGCGGCGCGCTCGTCTTCCAGGCTGACCCTGATGGCGGAACTGATCTGAATCTTGCCCACGCGGATACCATTCTGGCTATAGCGCTCCAGGACCTCCGGCACGGATTCGTATGCGACGGCGACGTGGCACGTGTCCAGGCAGGCCTGAACATGCTCGCGAAGAAGCCTCTCGGCGTCGGTCGCGCCTGTGCCCAGCTGCTCGCCCAGCATTCGGCACCCGATGGGGAGCAACCAGTCGTTGTAGAAGGCAACCAGTTCGGCGCTGGTCTCCAGGAGGCCATCGGGCTCCGGCTCGATGTCCAGGTGGATGAATCGGCCCTCGCGCTCGCGAATCTCTGCAAGTTCCGAGACGACCTGTACCAGGTGTCCGACAAATGTGGTCCAGGCGGCGCGGTCAACTGCGCCAAGCCAGGGCTTGTACGAAAGCGGGCTCGTCGAAATGCCGCCCTCCATGCCCGGCGGCAACAGCTCAGCCAGGATGCGAGCCAGACGCAGCGTATACGCCGCTCGTTCGGGGTCGCGCCAGTCCGGCCGATGAACGTCATCCTTGATCGGCCGGCCATGAAATGGCCCGTATGGAAAGCCGTTGAGCGTAAACACGTATAGGCCCTCCTGTCCCAGCACGCGACGTAGATCTTCAAGCCCCTGCGCGTGCGCCGCTTCCCGGCTCTCCGATCCTGATAGGCGCAGACCGATTCCGAAAGGTGCCTCGGGAGAGAGAGCTGCCTTGAGCGCCTTGCCATAGCGCTGGACACTCGCCAGCACGGCGTCCAGCCCGTTCCCTGCGTGGATATTCGTGCAGTACGTCAGGTGCCGGTCCGGACCTATCTCCATCAGGCATTCAGGGCGACGGAGACCTGGGCCGAAGGCAGCCTGAACTTGGGATTCTGCTGCAGGAATGCCAACGGATTATCAAATACAATCTTTCTGATGAAGGTCTCGCCGTAGCCGCGCCGACGCATTTCCACGATGAAGCGCGGGACGGCCAGCGGAGCGCTGCGGCCCCAGTCGCACGCCGAGGCCGCATATATGCGCTCGTCGCCATGCATCTCGATCATGTCTATGGCCCGCGCCGGCGTGCACTTGGTCACGGGATACAGCGTGATGCCGGCCCAGAAGCCTTCAGAGATCACCATGTCGACAGTGTGCTCCTCCACATGGTCGATGATGACGCGTTCACGCCTAATGCGGCTATCCGCCGCCAGCACATCCACGATCACACGCGTGCCCTTGTACTTGTCTTCGAGATGCGGCGTATGGATGATGATCATCTGGTCATGCTCGACGGCCATCTCCACGTGATCCCTGAACGTCGCCAGTTCATTGCGCGTTACGCGGTTGAGTCCGATTTCGCCAATGCCTAGCACATTCGGGCCATCCAGAAGCGGCGGAATGAGCGGCAGCACGCGCCGGGCCATTTCCCGGTCTTCACCCTCCTTTGGATTGAGGCATAGCCAGGTATAGTGCTGAATGCCGAAACGTGCGGCACGCGCCGGCTCAAACGTCGTCAACTCATGGAAGTAGTCCGCAAACGCATCCGCGGAGCGTCGGTCGAATCCGGCCCAGAAAGCCGGTTCTGTCACCGCCCTGCAGCCCGCCAGCGCCATTTGCTCATAGTCCTCGCAGGTACGCGAGACCATGTGGGCATGCATGTCGATGTACTCCATCGCTAACTCCCTGAGTGTGGCGGCAGGCCGTTGGAGCGCGCAGGCCGCTTCGGTGCACCCCAGGCGCTCTGCTGATCCCGTTCCTCAAGCAGCCGCACGTCCGGATCGCTGAATATCATCTGGACCCGCTCTATCCTTCCCGGCACGTTGGAGGCAAGCTCCGCGATGGCCTTCTTGAGCGCAGCATACCGGAAGTCGTCGCTCGCATTCTGCGCGGCCGCACGGCCCAGGCGATCGAGGTACGCAGCGATTTCCAGGACATGGACGCGATGCTCGATGAAGAACTCGTCGATGAGCGCCTGCTGGCTCATCGGACAGGTACGGTCGATTTTGCTCATGCGCCTTAGGGTCTTGCGTGCGGCCATTCCTTTGTCAAATATACAAAAGTGTGCAGTTGTCCACGGCCAGGCCGCCCGCCCGCCAGACTGCGGGAGCCCGCGCCATCAGGGCGCTGCTACCACGATTTCCTGCGAGGTCAGCCGAATTGCAGAGCCATCCGACATGGCATCGAAGTAGCCTACAAACCGGTTCGTTTCCGCGGCATCATACGAGCGGAGATTGTCGGCCCACCTGAAACCAATCGGCTGATACCAGAGGGAGGCCCTCACGATGAAGGGTCCGCCTAGGCCTGCCAGGTCGACATCGTATGATATGGTGTCGAATCCCCCGATGAAGTCCGCATCGGTGGCGGCGATGCCATGCACGGCCACATCTACGTGGGCCGTTGCCTTGTCGAAACCGGCCGGAAGGAGCCGGTTGTCCTTGGCATAACCGGTGGCCGTCAGCAGCCCGGTCGTTACCCGCCCTTCGGTATCCTGCATTACCGACTCGTAGATCTGCACCTCGTCCTCGCTCGCAATGCGCTCGTAGTGCGGCTCATACTTCGCGGGATCCGCGTCGTTGTCGTTGCCCTCTATAGCTCCTCCGGCTTCCAGGCGGCCGGATTCAAAAACCACGCGGCCATCGGAGCCCAGGACTTCCAGGTGAATCCATACCCTCCGCGACGGATAGGCTGTGGGCAGCTTGTGCCCGGCCAGATTCTCCAGGCGGAGCGCTACTTCGAGGCGTTGCTCCCTCACGCTCGCCCCTTCTATCGCCAGCCGCGCCGATTCCGATTGCAAGTGCCGCTCGGTCCGCTCTGCCGCAGCCTCCAGCTCCTGCGGCAATGCCTCCACTCCAAGCTCCGCACGGTAGCGATTGAGCATCCGCAACATGAAGAAATTGCCTCCGCGAAAGACGTGGCGCGAAACGTCCGCCCTGGGCTTGCCCAGCACCGACGCGATTGCCGTGCTGTCGCTTACAACCGGCATGTGGCAGGACTGGCAGCTCTTGACACCCTCGTACGCACTGTGCTGCCACTCTAGGTACGGCACCTGCTCCGGCAGCTCCCCCACTACCTCTCCGTCCGGGCCCAGGGCCGTCGTGTACAGGGTGTGGCAGGATGCGCACAGCTCGGACGTTTGCACATGCGCTGCCTGGACCTGGCGGAAGCCGGAAGCGGAGTGCATGACGGTGCTCCGCCCTGCATCCACGTCATAGGGTCCGAATACCGCGCGCTCCC
Source organism: Rhodothermales bacterium (assembly GCA_965207385.1). GTDB lineage: Bacteria > Bacteroidota > Rhodothermia > Rhodothermales > Bin80 > CAZXEU01. The sequence continues at coordinate 116,008 of CBDBLZ010000019.1, read as the reverse complement.
CCAGAGGAGTATCCATGTCGATGGCGAAGCCGGCATTGAAGCTCTGCCGGGTGCCCAGCTGCTCGTCCAGGATCTGGTGGCAGGTCGTACAGGAGACCCCGTCCGCGGCAAGCATGTCAGCCGGTTCCGTCTGCTGCCCGATCGGCAGGTGAGCAAATACCTCGCCCAGCCGGCCCTGGGCCCGGGCTTCAAACCGCGCCATGGGCATGTGGCATGCGGCGCATTCGTCTTCGATGTGCGCCTGCGCGCCCGGATGATCCATTACTTCGCGCCGGACCGCTGCCTGCCAGTAAGGGTCGCGCGCCGAATTCGCCATCATGGAAGCGCGCCAATCGGTCCCGATGGAAATATTCTCGCCCGAAGGGGAAACGAGCCCGTTGTGACAGCCCTGGCAGACCCTTCCCGGACGGAAGAAGCTGCCCTCGTCCTGCACCGGAACTGTCTCCTCAAAGAGCACCGGGTGTGCCATCGCCACAGCGAGGGCAGCAGCCGCAACCATGCCGAGCCGCACAAACTTGCCGTTGGCAAAGGAATTCGTCACCATCCCTCCAGGAATCCGCCGTCGAACCACTCCCACAGCACATAGACGACAAGCGCGGCAGATGCGTCCGAGCCCGTCGACGGCAGGCGCGCGCCCACATTCAGCAATACGTGCTGCCGACGGTTGAGCGCAATCTGGGCCTGCGGCAGGAAGTCAATCTGCACGCCCTCTTCGGAGTGCGAACCCAGGACCTCCAGCATGGGCGTCCATGCACGCCCCCAGCGCCCCTGGATAGCGGTCTTGCCGAGCACGCCGCGCAGCAGCAACCTGTTGTCGGCCGTCGATCCGTCCACCGCCACCTTGGCACCACCCAGGAGTTGCAGGAACGCATCGGCAGGCAGCGCCTGACCAAACGACACGTACGGCTCGATCATGGTCTTGCCCGTGCCCAGGCCCCGGAGGCCCTGAGCTTGCGTGACACCGTTCTCCGGCGCCGGGTTTCCCGTCGGCAGCAGCAATTCGCCGCCCACAGATATTATGCTTCCACGGGCCATGCTATGCGCCATGACGCGCTTCCAGCCCAGCGCCACGTCTCCGAGCACTCCACCGCTGCCGACTATGCCTTCACCAAAGCCGACGGGCACTACCAACTCGAGCTGGCTCCGGGCGCCGAAGCGCTTTTCGTAAGTGAGTTCATGGATGCGCCCCGGATCTCTTCCCAGATCGGCTTCCACCGTGTAGACCCATTCGTCCTCGGGATAGGCCTTCTCGGTCACGATGGCCCTGGGAAAGTTCAGCTCTCCCCTGGGCCAGGTATCGTCGCCGCAGAGCGTGCGGATAAATCCCAGGATGGAAAGCAACTGCTCTTCCGTCAGGGCATCGCCGAATGCCGGCATTTCCGGCGCAAATCCGCGCACCGGACCGCCTTGGTGTGCCACGGCGAGCCAGTCTGCGTCGGGCTCCCTTGTGGCAAAATTGCAGTCCGTGAAATCCGGCGGAGCAGTTTCAAAGCCCAGCAGCACCTGCGGGCTGCCCTTGCCGTCGGCGCCGTGACACGCCGCACAAGCCTGCATGTACAATTCCTTGCCTTCGGGATCCGGCCGAGAGCCGGGTACGCAGTTGGCTACTGCGTCAGGCGCCAGATGCGCAGGCGGGGCCATGCTGCACAAGACGCCTCCGATTGCCGCAGCCCAGGCAGCACGGTGCAGAGACGGCAGCAGAGAGCGCAAGAATCGAAGTGTATGGGGGAACAGGCAGGCCGGGATCCAGACAGCATTCCCGCGCCTGAAGTATCTATGGGGCAGCTACAATCTGGCCATATACAAGAATAAGTCACGCATCCGAAAGGCACCAGCCAACGAACACGAATCACAGCCAGGGTAACCTTGGCTCCGAGCTAACCGTCTGAAGGCGGGACCGCCGAAAGCACGGCCATGGCCCCGGCAGGCAGCGAATAGTGGGCCGCAAACGTCCGTTCGTCCCCGGACAGCTCGTCCTTCCAGCCGGCGGACTCCGGCAGCCGAAACTGGACGGGGCTATCGGTTGCATTGCAGAGCAAGAGCAGCCGGTCCTCCTCCGTCGACAGCATAAGGCAGAAGGCCTTCGCACTTGCCCAGTCGCCGCGATGCATTTCCGTGGCATCAGGCGAGAGCCATACGGCGTCCCGTGCCCCGCCGGCTCCCTCTGCACCCGTCAGGTAGGTTTTCCGCCGCAGGCCTGGCCTGGACTTGCGAAGGCGAATCAGCCGCTGCACGAAGGCCAGGAAGTGCTTCTGGTGCTCGTCCAGGCCCCAGTGGTACCAGCTCGTTTCATTGTCCTGGCAATAGGCATTGTTGTTGCCGGACTGCGTGCGGGACAGCTCATCGCCGCCGAGGAGCATGGGAACTCCCTGCGAAACAAGAAGCGTAGTCAGCAGACTTCGCCTGCGCGTCTCACGGCAGGCGAGTACCGGTTCCGACCGCGACGGGCCCTCCTCGCCGCAGTTGGAGCTGTAGGAATAGCTCGTGCCGTCCCTTCCACCCTCAAGGTTGGCGCTGTTGCGCTTTGTCACGTAGCTGACAAGATCCACCAGGGTAAAGTCGTCGTGGGATGTAACGAAGTTGACCGATGCGGTGGGATGGCGGCCCGAGGCGGCGAAAATGTCGCTGGAGCCCGCCATACGCGTTGCAAGCTCGCCGGCCATGCCCGCATCCCCGCGCCAGAATCGGCGCACCCCGTCCCGATACTTGCCATTCCACTCGGCCCAGTGCCAGGGAAACTGCCCCAGACGGTACCCGCCAGGGCCCAGGTCCCACGGCTCCGCAATGAATTTCCTGCGCGATAGTACGGGATCCTGCTGTATGGCCTGAAAAAGGCCGGCGTTCATGTCCACGTCGTACTTGGACCGGGCGAGTGCAGCGGCAAGGTCGACCCGGAAGCCGTCAACATGCATGTGCTGAGCCCAGTACCGCAGGCTGTCCGTGATGAGCTGCAGCACAAACGGGTTCTGCGTATCAAGCGTATTGCCGCAGCCCGTATAGTCTATCAGGAATCGCTGATTGTCCGGACGCAGTCTGTAGTAGGCCCTGTTGTCAATGCCACGCATGGACAGCGTGGGACCCATTTGGTCCCCTTCTCCGGTGTGGTTGAACACCACATCGAGCAGCACTTCGATGCCGGCCGCATGCAGACGATCCACCATGCCCCGAAACTCCTCGACCGCGCCGCCCGGCCCGGCGGCTGCAAAGCGCGGCTCCGGCGCGAAGTAGCTAAGCGTATTGTAGCCCCAGTATTGTTCCAGACCAGCCCTGTATAGCGAGTAATCCTGCACTGCCGCGTGGACGGGCAGCAGTTCCACGGCCGTGATTCCAAGACGAAGAAGGTGTTCAATGACAGCGTCCGATGCCAGGCCGGCGTAGGTACCTCGCAGGGCTTCCGGCACGCCGGGGTGGAGCTGGCTTATCCCCTTGACATGCGTTTCGTAAATGATCGTATCCTCCCATGGTGTGTCCAGCCACGCGGACTCGGGCAGACCGGGCGGCACTACGGCACCCAGCGGCGCGTGAGCGGCGCTGTCCTGTGAACAGAAGGACAGGTCATGGTCCGGGTGCCCGCGTTCGTATCCGAACAGGCAGTCGTCCCAGGACAGAGGTCTTCCCACCGCCCGGGCATATGGATCCAGCAGCACCTTGTTTGGATTGAACCGGTGGCCCGCAGCGGGTTCATACGGACCGTGGACGCGATATCCGTAGAGTTGTCCCGGCCCCAGATGCGGCAGGTACCCGTGCCAGATCGGTCCGGTTCGACCAGGCAACTTGAGCGAACGCTGCTCCGGACCGGCAACGAGTACCAGCTCTACCGCCATGGCATGGGGACCGTAAAGAGCAAAATTGACGCCGTGCCCGTCCCATGTGGCACCGAGCGGGGCGGGTGCGCCGCGTTGACTACGCCCGGATTTCACGGTTGCCCGTGGACCGGTGCCGTACCTTTCCCTGCGCTTTCTCATACCGTGCGGACGGCCTCCCTTGTGTAGCCCGAATAGCCTGGCGCTTTGCCCCGCAAGGGCCCACACCATGACATTTTGGTGGCCCCAAGTATAAGCAATTGCCTCCGAGTATGGAATCCGGAGAATTGGACTGGTCTCGCGTAGTCATAACATCGGTCGAACCGAATGTGGATGGGGGTCGCTGGCCGATCCGGCGATCCGCCGGGGAATCCGTCGACGTCGTGGCCGGCGTCATTGCCGACGGGCACGAAACGCTGGCCGTAGAGCTTCACGTCGAGCACGAGGACGGTGAAGCGGAGATCCTCCGCCTGCATCTGCGGCACAATGACGAGTACACGGGCAGTTTCACGGCTCGGAAACTGGGAAAATACACCTACCGGATTCGTGCCTGGGTGGACCGCTTTGCCACGTGGCAGGAAGAGTTCGGACGCAGGGTAAAGGGGGAGGCGGGCGAGAGCGAGCTGCGCGTGGAACTGCTATCCGGCGCCAGCCTGCTCAAAGAGATCGCCGAGTACGCGGGAAAGGGAGACAAGCGCAAACTTCTTGCCCGCGCTGCCTCGCTCGAAAAGGGTGCGGTGGATGCGGCACTGGACAGCAGCCTTGCCGAAGTCTACCGAAGGAGCGATCCCGGCATGGGCGCCGCGTTGAGCCCTTCGCTGGCACTGGAAGTGGATACGCCACTGGCCAGCTTTGCCGCCTGGTACGAGTTCTTTCCCCGCTCTACCGGAACCGACGCGGACGGCCCCGGCACGCTGGATACGGCGGCAGAGCGCCTGGAGGGCATCCGGTCCATGGGATTCGATGTCGTATACCTTCCCCCCGTGCACCCGATCGGCTCCACATTCCGCAAGGGCAAGGACAACAGCCCCGAGGCTGAGCCGGGCGATCCCGGCAGTCCATGGGCCATAGGCAGCTCTGACGGCGGGCACAAGAGTGTTCATCCGGATCTCGGAGGCCTGGACGCATTCGACCGGTTTGTGGCCCGGGCCACGGAGGTGGGCCTCCAGGTAGCCATCGACATCGCTTTCCAGTGTTCTCCGGATCACCCCTACGTCCACAATCACCCGGAGTGGTTCAACAAGCGTGCTGACGGCTCGATTCGCTACGCCGAGAATCCGCCGAAGAAGTATCAGGATGTCTATCCGTTCGACTTCGCCTGCTCCGACCATACCGCCCTCTGGAGCGAACTAAGGGACGTATTTGCATTCTGGATCGAGAGGGGAATCCGCATTTTCAGGGTGGACAATCCGCACACGAAGCCGCTCCCTTTCTGGCAGTGGTGTCTTGGAGAACTGAAGCACGAGCACAAGGACCTGATTTTTCTGGCCGAGGCGTTCAGCCGGCCCAAGACCATGTACTCGCTGGCAAAGGTGGGCTTCAACAACTCGTATACCTACTTCACGTGGCGCAACACCAAGGAGGAACTGGAGACCTACTTGACCGAGCTCACCCAGTCGGAGGTGGCCGAGTACTTCAGGCCCAATTTCTGGCCAAATACGCCGGACATCCTCCACGACTATCTCGCCCAGGGAGGGCGCGCTGCCCATCAGATCCGTTTCACGCTGGCCGCCACGCTTTCGTCGGTATATGGCGTGTACGGCCCGCCCTTCGAGCATGTCCGCAACCTGCAGCATCCGATTAGGGAGGAGTATTGCGACAACGAGAAATATGAAATCCGAACCTGGAACTGGAACGACGCTTCCTCGCTGCAGCCGTTCTTTCGGCGCATCAATCGCATCCGCAAGGAAAATGCCGCCCTTCAGTCACTGAGGTCCTTGCGCTTTCTGCCTGTCGACAACCCGCAGATAATTGCCTACAGCAAGGAGAGCGGCGACAACATGGTGGTGTGCGTTGTAAGCCTCGACCCCTTTCAGGTACAGGAAGGCACCGTCGATCTTGCCTCTGCCGGATTGGGGACGCAGCATCAATTGCACGACCAGGTGGGTGGCGAACGCTTCCTGCTGCACGGCTCCAGCCACTTCGTGCGTCTGGACCCGGGCGTGATGCCGTTGCGTGTATACCGCGTGCTGCGCCGCGTGCGAACTGAAGCGGACTTCGGCTACTATGTCTGAGGGAGCCCTCGCGCAAAGCATTGCGCCACGGCGGACCGAGGCGACCCGGGTGCGACCCGGCGCCGGCCTGGCCGCCTTTTTGGCGAGCCAGAGGTGGTTCGGCTTCAAGGACAGCACCATACGGGACATTGCAATTCAGGCGTGCATTCGCCTCGCGGACGGGCCCCAGGTGCCCCGCATCCTGGTACTGGACGTGGACGTTGCCGGCATGCGGCGGCGATGCCAGGTGCCCGTGGTCGAGGCCGATCCGGATGCTGAGGGTCTTGCCTCGCTTGACACGCCGGTCGGGACGCGCAGCCTCCGGGACGCTTCCGCTGATCCGGAATTCTGGCGCGCGCTCGTTCGATTCGGCCGGCGTCAGGGCGCATTGCCCAGCGCTCTGCCGGCGCGCTCCGTGCAGGTGTATACAGGAGAGCAGAGCAATACCGTGGCTTTCGTGGACGAGCGATGCTGCGTGAAGCTCTACCGCAACCTCGACTCCGGGCCCGCTGCAGAGACGGAGATGCTCCGCTATCTGAATTCGGCCGGCTACGGGCATGCGCCGAGACTCATGGGAGTGATCTGCTTCGGCACGCAGGCGCTTGCTGCCGCCACCCGCATACTGCCGGACAGTGAGGATGCATGGTCGCTTGCCGTGCGCACGGTTCGGCAGTTTCTCCAAGAGCCGCCGTCGGGCAAGCCCGACTCTAGGCCGGCGGCGACGCCGATGCCGGAACTGGCGCGCAGCATCGGGCGCCGGCTGGCAGAGTTCCACCGCATCATGGCAGAGGCATCCGGCCCCCGGATGGCGCCTGTGCCGTTCACGGAGGCCGATGCGGCGCAGCTGGTGCAAGAGGTGGCCTCGGACCTTGCTTTGGCGCGCGAGCACCAGACCCCGGAAACGCTCGCTGACGGTGGCATGTGGGAGAGCGGCCTGGCGTCCCTTCACGCCCTGAGCCTGCCGGCAGGCGGCCTGCGGATTCGCGTGCACGGGGACTTGCACCTGGGCCAGGTCCTCCTTTCACGCGGCGACGTATGCCTAATTGATTTTGAGGGGGAGCCCGTGCGCCGTCCAGGCGACACAGCGCTCAGGCATCCTCCGCTGCGGGACCTGGCCGGGCTGCTGCGCTCGCTGGAGTATGCTGCACTGGCGGCCTGCGGCCCCGCGCCTGACGACCGGGCGCACCGGGCCCTCCGTCTTTCTGACCGCTGCCAGGAGGCTTGCCTGGCAGGTTACCGGGAAGCCGGCGGCCTTAGGCACTCTGAGTGGCGGCCGCTCCTCTGGATTCTCATGCTTCAGCGTGCGCTCCATGAGCTGCGCTACGAGCGCGGCCACCGGCCTGGTTGGGCACATCTGCCGCAGCGCGGACTGGCGCGGCTTCTCGGACGCGGTCCGTCTTCATTCATCGCCGACCATTCAACATGACCTGGCTTACGGAACAGGACCTCTACTTTTGGGATCAGGGATCCTTCGAGAAGAGCTACGAGAAGCTCGGGGCGCATGCCTTGCAGGGTGGCTGCTGGTTTGCGGTGTGGGCACCTAATGCCGATAGCGTCTCCGTTGTCGGTGATTTCAATGGCTGGGATCCTGCCGCCCACCCGCTGGGCCGCGCCGGCAGCGGGCTCTGGGAAGGCTTCGTGCCGCCTGCCCGGATCGGCCAGAGGTACAAGTACCACGTGCGCCGCGGTGCTTACGAGGCAAACAAGACGGACCCGTATTCCTTCGCTGTCGAGCCGCCCGCCGGCAACGGCAGCACCGTGGAAGGCCTGTCATCCGTGATCTCCGATCTTGGTTTTGGGTGGCAAGACGACGAGTGGATGGACACTCGCCAGGGTCCCGCCACGCTGCACGGTCCGCTGTCGGTATACGAAGTGCACCTGGGATCCTGGCGCCATCGCGCGCACGGCTCGTCCTTTGGATATCGCGAACTGGCGGAATCGCTGGCGGATTATGTCGCTGACCTTCACTACACGCATGTGGAGCTGCTCCCTGTGGCCGAGCATCCGTACTACGGCTCGTGGGGTTACCAGGTACTCGGCTACTACGCCCCCACATACCGTTTCGGCGGCCCGCAGGATCTGATGTATCTCGTCAATGCTTTGCATCAGCGTGGCATAGGCGTGATTGTTGACTGGGTGCCCGCCCATTTTGCGAGCGATCCGCAGGGTCTGGTCTTTTTTGATGGTAGTACGCTGTATGAATATGACGACCCACAGATGCGATACCACCCCGACTGGGGCACGTATGTCTTCGACTACAACAAGCCGGGTGTACGCAATTTCCTGGTGTCGAACGCCCTGTTCTGGCTTGACAAGTACCACATCGACGGGCTGCGGGTGGACGCCGTCGCATCGATGCTGTACCGCGACTACTCGCGACACGAGTGGACGCCCAATGCTTTCGGTGGCCGCGAAAACCTGGAGGCCATAGACCTGCTCAAGAAAACCAACGAGGCCATCTACCTGCACTTCCCTACCGCGCTTACCATTGCGGAAGAGTCAACGGACTTTCGGGGAGTTTCCGCGCCCACGTACCACGAAGGACTGGGCTTCCTGTACAAGTGGAATATGGGCTGGATGCACGACGTGCTGTTCTATCTGGGCAAGGATCCCGTTCACCGTAAGTGGGAGCAGCACCGGCTGACATTTTCCTTCATGTACGCGTTCTCGGAGAACTATCTGCTGCCGCTGTCGCACGACGAAGTCGTACATGGCAAGGGCTCGCTTTGGGGACGCATGCCGGGCGACACCTGGCAAAAGGCGGCCAACCTTCGTCTGCTCTACGGGCACCAGTACGGCCATCCCGGCAAGAAATTGCTCTTCATGGGAGGCGAATTCGGGCAGCCCGGCGAGTGGAACCACGACGTGTCTCTGGATTGGGACGTGCTTGACAGCGCGGTGCACAGCGGACTGCAGCGATGGGTCAGGGATTTGAACCAGCTCTATCGCAGCCACCCTGCCCTGTGGCGGGACGATGCCGAGGGCTGGTCCTGGCTCACCGAGAACGCCGAGAACGGAATCCTGGCCTACAGGCGCCACAACGGCGGCAGCGCGCTCACATTCGTCTTCAACATGACGCCCGTGCAGCGGGACAATTACCGCGTCGGAGTTGCCGAGGAAGGCACCTACATTGAACGTCTGAACAGTGACGCCACCCCGTACGGCGGCAGCGGAAAGGGCAATTTCGGCGAAGTGGAAAGCCATCCCGTGCCGTACGACGGGCAGCACTTCAGCCTCACCCTGACGCTGCCGGCCCTGGCAGTACTCGTGCTGGAAAGGAAGACCACGGACTGATGCAACCGGCGAGACTGCAGAAGCGTGCTTGTCTCGGGTTTTGGCGCGGCCTCTTCGTCAACGTAAGCACTGGCAATGGCCCTGCCGTACCCGCTCCGCCAAGAGCTGTCCCCCCGAATACTTGGCGACCGAGAGAGCGGAGGCAGACAAGCCACAGGGTAAGGGTGCCGTGACCCGCATTCTTCTGCTTCTGCTTCTGCTGATGGCCCCGGCTCTTTCGGCGCACGCGCAGCTGCCGGATTTGGGACACGCGGTGGCGATTAGCGGCCGCCAACTGCTGGTAGGGCAACCGGCGGGCAAGGACGCGCCGGGCACTGTCCGGATTTTCAGCATTGATGCTGCCGGGGGCGCCGTGATGCGTGAAACGGAGCTTGGCTCTGGTCGCAGCATGCCCGGCGACCTGTTCGGGTTTGCCCTTGCGGAAGATGCCGGACGTCTTGCCGCTGGCGCTCCGGGCGACGGAGGAGGAGGTGGCAGCATCTACCTGTTCGAGTATGCACAGGACACGGGAGCCTGGACGTTGGAGGCAAAGCTCTCCGCGGATGACAGTGCTCCGGACGGAGGTGTCGGCCGGTCACTTTTCCTCCAGGGAAGCCTGCTTGTTGCGGGAGCCAATGACGCGGCACTGGTATACCGGCGCCACGAGGACGCGTGGAGGCTGGTGCAGGTGCTGAAGCCGGAACACGAAGGGGAGGAATTCGGCTTCAGCGTGACGGCCGGACAAGGGCGCATCTACGTCGGCGCTCCCGCGCGTGAGAACGGCGCCGTTTACGTATTTGGACAGCGTGACGAAGCATACATGCGCGAAAGCGTGCTGATGCACGCGGACCCGGCCCTGTCGCGCCTGGGCTCATCGCTCGCGGCATCGGATTCGGGCGTGCTGTTTGCCGGCGCTCCGGCGATGGAGCTGGATCCGCGCCGACAAGCCGGACCGCGCCTTCAGGGTGCTATCGTCCTGCTCCGCCCGGGACAGGATAGCGACTGGAATGCTGTCGCGCTCAGCCCGACAAGCGGCACTCGCATGGACATGTTTGGCAACAGCCTCGCTATCAGCAGCGGCACCCTTGTGGTTGGCGCTCCCGGCACGCGGAGATTTCGGGGAAGTGTCTACCTGTACGAGCTGACAAGCGACGGTGCGCTCTTGCAGGAGCGGCGGCTTCAGGGCGAGCCGGATGACCGGTTTTTCGGCTTCTCCGTTGCCATGGCCGGAGACGCGGCACTGGTCGGCTCCCCGGGTGCCTATGATGGCAAAGGAGCAGCTGCCCTGATCTTGGCCGGGAGCGCGGCCGCCGCTCCCGAAACAAAGGCGCGGATTGCGCCGGACACGACCCGATCCGTCATCAATTCGGAATGCGAAGACGGCCTGGCCGGACCGTTTCCGTGTGAAGGCGTCGACCTGCTTTCATTCGTGCCGCTGAGAAGCCTGGGCAACAATTCCGGCATGCGACTCAATGACGTCTGGGGCTGGACCGATCCGGAATCGGGGCGCGAATATGCGCTCGTCGGACGCACGGACGGCACAGCCTTCGTCGACATTACTGATCCCTACTACCCACGCGTGGTCGGTGAATTGCCCATGACGGCAGGCGCCGAGGAAAGCACTTGGCGCGACATCAAGGTCTACAACAACCACGCCTTTATCGTGGCAGATCTTGCCGGCGAGCACGGAATGCAGGTATTTGATCTCGCGCAACTGCGGGAAGCCGGAGAAAGCCCGGTTACGTTTGCAGCCACGGCGCTATACAATGGGATTCACAGTGCCCACAACATCGTAATCAACCAGGCGTCCGGGTTTGCATTCGCCGTTGGTGCCAATGGCGGCGGCGCCACGTGCGGAGGAGGGCTGCACATGATCGACATCCGGATGCCCGTGGAGCCCGTGTTCGCCGGGTGCTTCGCTGACACGAACACCGGCCGGACCGGCACGGGCGCCACCCACGATGCCCAGTGCGTGACATACGCGGGCCCGGATCTTGAGCACCGGGGCAAGGAAATCTGCTTCGGGGCCAACGAAACGGCTCTCAGCATCGCCGATGTGACGGACAAGGAACGTCCTGCCAGTCTGTCAAGTGCAGCGTACCCCAATGTGGGATACGCGCACCAGGGATGGCTCAGCGAGGACCACCAGCACTTCTTCATGAATGACGAGCACGATGAGATGATGGGGCGCATTGCGGGAACGCGAACGCTGATCTGGGACGTATCCGACCTCGATGATCCTGCGCTGGTGCGGGAATTCGTGACCGAGAACCCGGCTTCGGATCACAATCTGTACATCCGCGATGACCGGATGTACCAGGCCAACTACACTAGCGGGCTGCGCGTATTCGACGTAAGCGACGCGCGCAATCCGGTATTGGTCGGCTTCCTCGATACGGAACCGCTTGGTCCCGACCGGGCAGCCATGTCCGGGGCGTGGAGCGCCTATCCGTACTTCGAAAGCGGCACAATTGCCGTGACCAGTACGACGGGCGGACTGTTTCTTCTTCGCGAGCGCCCCACAGATAGCTGATTCTCGCCTGTGGCCGGTGCATAGGCACCCGGCATGCCAGGGCGGCAGCGGGCGCCGGTGGGCGCATCACCGGGGCTCCGGCGAGGCACGTTGCTACGGCCAAAGCGCTGCTCACAGCCATTGGCATAGCGCCGCCGACCGAGCCGCGATAGCGCTGCAGCGCATGCATCCTTTTCGCACGAGCATCGTTTAGCCGTGCTTGTGTCATAGCTCCAATATCTCTGCCATGAAGAGTTTCATCTGCATGCTGCTGCTAACAGGTTTGGCCGCAGTTTCCTACTCCCAGCAGCCCAACTTTGGTGTAGCTGCCGACGTCAGCGATCGGGAGGTCCTGATCGGTCAGCCGGTTAACACAGATGCGCCAGGGGCTGTCCTGGTATTTCAGCGCAGCCTCAGCGGTGCCGGCTGGGACATCAATGCCAGCCTGACGGCATCGGACGGCGCGGCCGGAGACGGCTTCGGGTCTGCGATTTCGGTAGCGGGTGCCCGCATGGCGGTGGGTGCGCCCGGTGCCGGAGATGGCGCGGGCGCCGTCTATGTATTCGATCGCGATGCGGCCTCGGGGGCATGGATGGAAACTGCCCGGCTTGCGGGTTCTGCGCAGACAGAAGGGCTTCGGCTTGGAGAAGCAGTTGCGCTCGGCGACAACATCCTCCTCGCTACCGCGAAGGACAGTGAGCGCGGTGCCGTCATCGTTTTCAGGCCTGGCGCAGAAGGCTGGCAGCAGGAAGCCGTCCTGACTCCGGAAGGGGAGCAGGATTCAGGCGACTTCGGCACTTCGCTCGCCCTGGGATCGGAACGCGTCTTTGTCGGGTCTCCGGGGCACGGGCAGAACGGGGCCGTGTACGTCTACGGCCGCGGCGATGGCATCTACCAACTAGAGCGCATGCTGACCGATGATGCGTCCCAGGTCTACAGCTTGGGCGTTTCCCTGGAGCTGCTCGATAGCAATACGCTGGCCGCGGGTTCTCCGGGGCCCGGACCCGGAACGGACCTTGAGGAAGGCGCCATGCCGCCGCCCGGCGCCGTCGTGATTTTCGAGCGGGACGAATCGGAAAACTGGACTTCCCAGACAATCGCTGCATCGACCGAAGGCGGGATGGACTTTTTCGGCATGCGAATGGCGAATTCGGCGGGCCGGCTGTATGTAGGCGCACCGTTAGCCTTCCAGGCTGGCGGTGCCGTATACGCGTTTGCCAGAAGCGCCGATGGTACGTGGACGGAAACCGGAAGCATGAGGGGAGATGACGGCGATCAGCTATTCGGATTTGCTGTCGCAGCAGTCGACCGTCTGGTCGTGAGTACCGCGCCGGGCGCGAATTTTGGCGACGGAGCCGCATCCGTGCTGATGGTGGATCCGGAGTCCGGAGCAATCACCAAAGACAGTCGCATCAGCCTGGTGCCCCACGTGGAGCTTGTCGCCAGTGGTCCGGCAGAGTGCGAGGCGGGCATGGCCGGCCAGTTCAACTGCAGCGAAGTGGACCTTCTATCCTTTATGCCCCTCGACGAGCTTGGCGCCTCCGGCTCGGTGCATCTTAACGACATATGGGGATGGGCAGACCCCGAAACCAGTCGCGAGTATGCCCTGGTGGGGAGGTCGGATGGAACGTCCTTTGTGGATATTACGGATCCCTTGAATCCGGTCTATGTCGGCGACCTGCCGCTAACGGAAGGGGCCAATCCCAATGCGTGGAGAGATGTCAAAGTATACAGGGACCATGCCTACATCGTCGCCGACGGTGCTGGAGCCCATGGCGTGCAGGTCTTTGACCTGACGCAGCTTCGCGACGCGGCAGATATGCCGGTAACGTTTGAAGAGAGCGCCATCTACCGGGAGATCTTCAGCTCGCACAACATCGTGATCAACGAGGAATCGGGCTACGCATATGCGGTCGGAAGCAGGGGCGGTGGCGAAACGTGCGGGGGCGGCCTCCATATGATCAACTTGCAGGAGCCAGCCAATCCGACCTTTGCAGGATGCTTTGCCGACGTAGGTACCGGAAGAAGCGGCACCGGCTATTCGCACGACGCGCAGTGCGTCATGTACGAAGGTCCGGATGCAGAGCATCGCGGCAAGGAGATCTGTTTCGGGGCCAACGAGACTGCACTGAGCATTGCCGACGTCAGCGACAAGGAGAATCCCGTTTCGCTGGCCACAGCCTCTTATCCCAACGTCGTCTATTCACACCAGGGATGGCTGACGGAGGACCAGAGCCACTTTTACATGAATGACGAGCTGGACGAGCTTGACGGCAAGGTGGACGGGACACGGACGCTTATCTGGGATGTGGCAGACCTAGACGATCCGCAACTGATTGCGGAACATGTTTCCGAAAACAAGGCCAGCGACCACAATCTCTATATCCTGGACAACCTGATGTACCAGTCCAACTACCTGAGCGGACTGCGCATACTGGACATCAGCGACGTGGCCAATCCCGTGGAGGTAGGGTTCTTTGACTCCGTACCCGCCGGAACCGACAAGCCGGGCTTCGGCGGATCCTGGAGCAACTATCCGTATTTCCCGAGCGGATCCATCGTAATTACGAGTATGAACGAAGGCCTGTTCGTGCTCAGGAAACGCACCGTTGATACCTGATCCAACCCGACATCGTGATGCGCCATTTCGTCGCCGCCTTCCTGGCATCCACCCTCCTGGTCACAGGTGCCAATGGCCAGGACGGATCCTTTTCTAACGACATTCTTCCCCTGCTTCAGGAAAGGTTCGCGCCCCTGCTGGAGCAGGAGACGGGGCTTGCCCTCGACTCGTGGCAATCGCTGATACGGGGTTCCGATTACGGTCAGGTTCTGATACCCTTCGATTCGGAGAACAGCCTCCTGGTGAGGCTTGCCACGGACCTGGGAGAGGATCATCCCCTCCGCGAACACGCGGATCAGTTGACGGAGCGGGAGATCTCCCTTGTGCGCGAATGGATTGACGGAGGCGCCCGAAACGATGGCGGCGCCGTGCCCTATGCAGACGCTGTCAATCTGCTGTACGCGTGCAACGAAGGTGCCGCTGCCATATCCGTGATAGACATGGACGCGCAGGTGGTAGTCCGAACCATAAAGCTGGAAGAATTGGGTTTTACCAGCGATTCGCGGCCGCACCACGTGGCCGTAGAACCGGGCGGTTCCGCGTGGTACGTATCGCTAATCGGCGATGATGTGGTGCTGAAGTTCAATCGGGACAACGAACTGATTGGTCAGACCAACTTCGAGCGTCCGGGCATGCTGGCACTGCACAGACAGGAGGACGCCCTTTTTGTCGGCCGGTCCATGAAGGCTGTGAACCCTCCGCAGCGCATCGGCAGAATCACGCGTTCGACGATGGAAATTGACGAAATCGATGTCTTCTTTCCGCGACCGCACGCACTCGCCATTCATCCGGACGGCGTCCACGTCTACGTGGGCAGCCTCGCGGAGAATCGCATGGCGACGCTTGACGACACGTCGGAGAGCGTGGAGCTCTTTCCCATCGAGGGCCCAATCCATACGCTCGTGCAGTTCGCCCTCACCCCGGACGGCGGCACCATGGTCGTGGGCGGTCAGCTGACGGGGAGACTGCTGTTTTTCGACACTACGACGCCCGCGAGTCCATCGCTGGTCGACTCCGTAGCCGTAGGCGCGGCGCCCTGGCATCCGGTATTCGAACCAACAGGACGACACGTCTGGTTCGGCAACAAGATGGCGGGCACGGTCACCGTGGTGGATGTTGTTGAGCGCGACGTAACGGCCGTCATCGGCGGCTTGGCGCAGCCACACGGCGCAGCCGTCTCACCGGATGGCCAGTTCGTGTTCATTTCAAACAACAACCTTAATGGCGCCTACTCGTCGCGCTACGGATTTGAAGGCCAGCCCGGCGCCGTGGCGGTTATCAGCGTTGAAGACAGGGAGATTGTCAAAATGCTCGAAATCGGACCCAATGCCACCGGCCTGGCGGCTGCACCACATGACTAGCCAATGCCCGGGCACGCCGCTGCCGTGCCATTTTTCAATGCTGAAATTCGCCGTTGCCTTTGCGAGTGCTGTAATCCTTGCAGGTTGCGCCGGTCCGCGCGGTGCCCTCGGTCCCGCCACCTTCCCCCCACCATTCGAGCACCGCGCCTATCCATTCGTGGTACGGGACTCCTCGGGTGCCGTTCTGGAGCATGCTTTCATGGGCGGGCTCAACCTTCCGAGGCCCCAATTTGCGGACATTGACGGAGATGGCGACCACGATCTGTTTGTCCAGGAATTGACGGGAGAGGTCAAGTTCTTTGAGAATGCGGGCAGCCCGTCGGAGGCCCGGTTTGTCTGGCGCACGGACCAGTACCTCGGACTTGACGTAGGCGAATGGTACCGGTTCGTAGACCTGGACGACGACGGAGACCTCGACCTCTTGGGAGAAATGCCTTTCAGCTACGTCCGGCTCTTTCGCAACGAGGGCTCGCCGACGGCGCCCCGATTCGTGCCGGATGCGGACTCGCTGCGCGACGCGGACGGTGAGCCCCTGTTTGCAGACCGGCAGAACATCCCGCACTTCACGGATCTGGACTGCGACGGCCGGATGGATCTGTTCGTGGGGCGCGTGGACGGAACGGTGCGGCGCTACGAGTCCATTGGCAAGGACGAGCGTGACATACCGCGTTTCAGGCTGGTGACCGACCGGTTTGAAGACATAGAAATCGTGTCACAGTTCGGGACGATGCACGGCGCCAACACGATGACCTTTCACGACGTGGACAAGGACGGAGACCTGGACCTTTTCTGGGGAGACTTCTTCGAGCCCGGCGTGCTGCTGATTCCAAATACGGGGTCTTGTGAGCAGCCAAGCCTTCGGGGGGAGCCCCTGCCATTCCCTACGGAAGACCCCGTGAGCACGAGCGGATACAATGCCCCCATTTTCGCGGACATTGACGCGGACGGCGACGAGGATTTGTTTGTGGGCGTGCTTGGCGGTGCCTTCAATCCGAACCACACCTCAGCAGAGAATCTCTATTTCCTCGAAGCAGATGGCCAGGATTTCACGCTGCGAACGCGAACATTCCTGAGGTCCATCGACATTGGAGCGGAGACCATACCGACCTTTGCGGACCTGGACGCTGATGGCGACCTGGACCTGTTGCTTTCCAACAAGATCGAAGCGGACGCCTTCGACACCGCGGCCATCTACCATTTCGAGAATCAAGGCGGCGAACGCGACCCCGAATTCGTGCTGAAGGGCCGGCTGGACATAACCGGACGCTTTCACTACGCTCCTGCCATCGCGGACCTCGATGCAGATGGGGATATGGACATGCTGGCCGGTACCTGGAACAAGGGTATTGCCTACTTCCGTAACGATGGCAGCCCCGCTAGTCCTGCGTTCACGCTCGTGCAGGACGGCTATGTAAAGCTTACCAGAGGCAGCAATTCCACTCCCGCATTGGTGGACATCGATGCAGACGGCGACATGGACCTGTTTGTCGGCGAATCTTCCGGTGACCTCAACTTTTACCGCAACGTCGGAGACGCGACCGAGCCCGCATTCGAGCTTGTTAGTGACAAGTTTGAGGGCATAGACGTCGGCCGCAGGAGCACACCCACGTTCGCGGATCTGGACATGGACGGTGACATGGACCTGATTGTTGGACGGGAAGGCAGAAGTGCCCTACTGTTCAGAAACATCGGTACCGCGCAGCTGCCGCTTTTCGAGGATGCCGGCTCCCTTGACTTTCCCCTGCCGATCTATGCAGTTCCCAAGTTTGCCGACATCGACGGCGACGGCGACTTCGACCTGTTTAGCGGCGGACTGGGAGGAGGGCTCGTTTACTACGAAAACCTGACCCTCCCGTAGGCAGCGCGGCGGCAGCGGGACCGGCTGAGTTCTGTTCCGCCAACAGTAAGCGCAGAAGCGGAATCACGGGGAAATTCCGTCAGGCCGTCTTTACGTAAAAGGCGCGTCCTGCTCCTGCATGGACGTGTCGTGCGGGCATTTTCCCAAGTTCAGGAATGTCGGACCGGGCATGGCACTTGGCATCAGCAAGCCTGCGCACTGGCCTCGTTCTCCCGTTCCTGTCCCTGGGCCCCGGACTGGCAGGCCTGCCTCTCGGACTCTCGTGGCCAGGCCGGAATCAGCAGAGGATTTCGGGCGTGCGGCTGCCCGATTCCGGGCCTGCCAAAGCCCGCGCATGTCCCGGCGAACCAATATCGTGCTGCCAATACCACGCGGAACGCAGCCGATCAGCCTGCGCTAATCGCATCGACTGCCACGGGCCGAAAGGACGGGCATCGCCCCACAGTGAAGTCCACGTCAGTCTTACGTGAGCTTGAAGTGGCAAGTGCAATCAGTAGGGCGAGGATTCGCCTCGTGCACGACTGCGCAATAGGGCCGGGTGCTGCGCGCGGCCATTGCAGATGGTGGCAAGGGCCGGTCTCTCTAGAACGTTACGGTCGTGGTCATCGAGATCGTCCTCGGTCCTCCGAGCCACGCCGCGTTTTCAGTGATGGTTGACAGGTAGGTTGAGTTCAGAAGATTGCTGGCTACGAGCGAGAATTCTGTCGAGCGCAGCAAGTGACCCAGGGCCTCGCCCGAGAGAATGACGTATGCGTCCACCATCCAGTATGCGTCCGCGTACCAATCGGCCGCAAGACTTACGCGCCGCTCTGAAGTGTACTTGGCCGAGACACCAGCGCTCAGCGGTCCGGTCCTGTCGAGCGCGATGGCCCATAGCCGGTCGGGAAGACCTGTGACGTCGCTGCCGGGTGCAATGCCCTGGCTAGCGTCAACCAGAGGATCACCTGTGCCCGTGTACTCCGAACTGTTGAGCGTAAAACTGCTGTAAAGCGACAGCTGGTGCGGAAGCTGCAGGGTCGCGGCCAGCTCAATGCCGCTGGCACTGATTCCTCCCGCGTTGAAATAGGCGCCTCCCCCCGGAATCAGGTAGTTCGGCCCGGCAGTTGTCTGCGGTCCGAGGTAAAAGATCCGGTTCTTGAAGTCGGAAGTATACCAGGTTCCGCTCAGTGCCATTCGGCTACCCGAGTACTGCAAGCCGACATCTATGTTGGAGGCTGATTCAGGCTCCAGTTCATCCAGACTTCTTCCTGGTACCTCCAGCAGCGTGCTGCCGATGGCCTTGAAATTCTGGGCGTAGCCCGCAAAGACGCGCAAACCTTCTACCGGCGGCTCGTACGTGACTCCTCCGGAGAGGAGAAATTCGGAATCGGATTCCACGGCCAGATCCTGCTGGGCCCCGAACTGGTCCTCACGCTCGACCTTGACGAAAAACTGCCTCACGCCTGCGGTCACGGTTACGGGACCCGCAAAGAGCTTGTCCTCTACATAGTATCTGGTTACCGCCTGCGGAAAATCCCACTCGTATTGGTGCCAGTAGGCCCGTTCGTCCCACCTCATGCTTAATGCTGGGTCCAGAATCCGGTGCCAATCGCGTGCAAGGTGGCGCGTTGAACGCTCATACCAGAGTCCGGAGCGAAGCGAATTCGTAGCGGCCCCTATACTGGAGATCCACTGTTCATCGACGGACAGGCCAAAGCGATCCTTGCCGTAGTGGCTGTGGCGGTACGACTGCACGGCCGTTGCCCCCGGATGACATCCCGGATCGACTTCCGCCCCCCCCGCGCCGTAGTAGTTGAAAATGTAGGAAGACGTGCAGCCCTCGATTGGAGCCACCGCCGCGCCGGCGCGGTCGACGAATCGTATTACACCAAGCTGTTCGCCGCCCCGGACCGTAGGTCCGCCCACCAGCTCCGACTCCGGCCCGCCGCCATCATTTCTTACATCCACGATGTAGGGCGGAAGCCAGTCTCCCCGGCCGCGGTTGAAGTGGAAATACGCGCTGATCGTAGTTGAAATCCCGGCATCGTTTTGCCTGTCCGCCTTGACGTAACCAAACGTGTTGCTCCGCCGCGTCTGCCAGCCAGGCCGATAGAACTGGTTCAGGTAAGGAACGCCCGGCCAGTCGCCCAGCAGACGGTCCCACCGCGGATTGGCCCTGAAGTCCGCGTCGCTGTAAAGGCGCTGGTAGACATCCTCATGGATACGGTCATGCGAGAAGTAGCTTGTAAGGGCCGTAGATCCGAGGCTTGTCGCGACCTTGGCCGCAACGTGCTCCCGTTCATTGCGGGCAGAGCCCTGGACCCAGTCGGATGATTCCTGCCTGGTCGCGAAGACCCAGGAATGTGCCTTACCGCCAAGAATCGGACCGGTATCTATGCGCATCGCGATGCGCTTGGCATCGTGCTCCCCGACCGTAGCCGAAACAGTATAGAGGCGCTCATCGGCCGGGTCGCTAGTTCGATAATGAATCGTCCCGCCCAGGGCTTCCACCGACAGCGAGGCAATGTCGGCCGTACCCTGGGATACTTCGACGGCTCCCAGATTGGCCGGGTCGACGAACCGGCCCGCCTTCGCTCCACTCCAGTAATCGGACGTTCCATTGGGCAAGCCGTCCACGGTAGTCCCGATCTGGACATCCGTTATGGTAACCTGGTATCCACGCATGGCCACGCTGCTCGACCAATCGTCCAGACCATAGGAATCACCCTCCTGAACGGATACGCCGGGCAGGTTGTCCACCACGCCCGCCACGCTTGCGACTGCAGGTTGCTGTCGCAGCATCGGCTCGGACACAACGTTACTGGCAAACGTCCGGAGCTCGTCCGCAACGACGCTGATTTCTTCGAGCCTGACGACATCGGGCTCCAATTCAATCTCGATTGCAGCCTGTCCCGCACGCACCGCGTATCGCTGCGTCCGGTAGCCGACAAACGAAAAGACCAGTATGTCGTCCGCGGTGCGAACGGTAATCTCGAATGCCCCTTCCTGGTTCGTTATCGTTCCGGTAAGCGTACCATCAATCACCACGGTTACGCCCGGCAGGGGGTCGTGCGTTTCGCTGGATACGACGGTACCTGACACCTGCAATTGTGCGCGCGCGACCTGGCATAGCGACAGGAAGACGCAGAAAGCGGCCAGTAGAGCGAGAGACTTCATGGTATTCTGTGGCAGAGTGGCATCGGTATCGTAGGCAATTCTGCGCAGCCCGTCAACCGGTGTATTGTCGCAGCGAGTCTGTGGCGTGTGGTCCGAAGGCGCTGGTTCGAATGGCCCATCGCCCGGCTTTGCCCTCACGACCCGACTATCGAGCTGCAGAAACCGAGAGTGCAGCCCGATGCCCCTGGTATGGTGCTTGCTTCAATGGCCACTTCCGTGCAGCGGCCGAACCCGCATGGCCGGCTACCAGCGCCTGCTGGACCAGACTAAGACCGGAATGCGGACGGAAGCACCTATCCGCAACCGTTGGAGCTGCCGCACTGCGTACACACGTAGCACGCGCCACTTCGCACCGTGATGGCACCGCAATTGGCACACGGAGGCGCATCTTCCTGGTTCTGATAAGCAGCACTCGCGGCAGACGGTGCAGCATTCTCGGCTAACACAAGCTCTTCCTTGCCGGACATGACGGATAGCAGCTGCCCCACATCTACCGAGTCATCCTGAAATGGCAACGACATCTGTGCTTCATCGGCAGCCGGCCCGCTCTCGTTGACCACGCGGGATACACCCGTTACCACGTCTTCCTCTTCCTTGCTCAGCTGCACGGAGCCGAGGAATTTCAGAGAGAGGTAGCGGAAGATGTAGTCCATGATGGACTTGGCCATCGGAATTGACCGGTTGTTGGTAAATCCGCTTGGCTCAAACCGCATGTGGCTAAACTTCTGGCATAGGTCCGAGAGCGGCACACCGTATTGCAGCGCAATGGAGACGCTCGTGGCGAAGGCATCCATCAACCCGGAAATAGTCGAGCCTTCCTTGGCCATCGTGATGAAAATCTCACCCGGCATCTCGGTGTCGGGATAGCATCCGACGTGCAGATACCCTTCGTGACCCGCGATGCTGAACTTGTGCGTGAGCGCTGGCCGCTCATCCGGCAATCGATTCCTGATGGGCTTGAAGACGATCCGTTCAACCACTTCAAGTGCTTCTGCCGCCTCGCCATTGGTCGCCGCGGTCGCAATCCCCTTCGTGTTGCCACCCTCTGAAGTCGCAAGCGGCTGGCTTCGCTTTGAATTCTCGCGGTAAATGGCCAGCGCCTTCAAGCCCAGCTTCCAGCCCTGCAGGTAGGCATCTGCAATCTCCTCGACGGTTACCTCCTCCGGCATGTTGACCGTCTTTGAGATTGCGCCCGATACGAACGGCTGGCACGCCGCCATCATCTTGATGTGGCCCGCGTGATGAATGCTCCGGTTCCCCTGGAAAGGCTTGAATGCACAGTCAAACACGGGAAGATGCTCTTCCCTGAGCCCGGGAGCCCCCTCGATGGTATCCATCTTGTCCACGTAGGCCAGGATGTCTTCTACGGTCTCGGCAGCATAGCCGAGCTTTTCGAGTGCTTCCGGAACCGTTCGGTTCACGATCTTCAGCGTCCCGTCGCCCTTGCCGGCCAGCAGCTTGTACTTGACCAGCGCGATATCCGGCTCGATTCCCGTCGTATCGCAATCCATCATGAAGGCAATGGTACCCGTGGGCGCCAGCACCGTGGCCTGCGCATTCCTGTAGCCGTGCCGCTCGCCCAGTGCCACCATTCTGTCGGCAGACTCGACGGCCGCCGCCTTGAGATATGCGGGGCAGCTGGCGTCGATCTCGCGCGCACTTTCGCGGTGCATGCGCATGACGTTCAGCATGGAATCGCTGTTGGACGAATATCCGTCAAAGGGGCCGATGCGGGGATTGGCCGCTATTTCTGCGCTGCGGGCGTAAGCCTCGCAGTGCTCGATAGCCATGACGGCGCCCGCCACCGCACGTCCTTCGTCGCTGTCGTATGGCAGGCCCATCGACATGAGCAGCGCACCCAGGTTGGCAAAGCCCAGGCCCAGCGGCCGGTACTTGTGGCTGTTCAGGGCGATCTGCTCGCTGGGGTACCCCGCGTTGTCGACCAGGATCTCCATCGCCGTGATAAAGATGCGCGTGGCAGCGCGGAATCGCTCTACGTCGAAGCTGCCGTCCTCCGTCTGGAACTTGCGCAGGTTGAGACTGGCAAGATTGCAGGCAGAATTATCCAGAAACATGTACTCGGAGCAGGGATTGCTCGAGTTGATGGGACCGGTGCCGCTGCAGGTGTGCCATTTCTGGATGGTATCCTCATACTGCATGCCCGGATCACCGCATACGTGCGTACCCTCCGCCACCTGGCGCAGCAAGGCATCCGCCTGTTCGTGCCCGACCGTCTCCCCCGTGGTCACGGAAAGCAGGGCAAAGCTGTCCCTGCGCTCGGCCGCATCCATGAATTCGTCGGTTACGCGCACCGACTGGTTGACATTCTGGAAGGCCACCGAACCGTAGGCCGGGCCATTGAAGCTGCCGTCATATCCCTGTTCTATGAGGGCCCAGGCCTTGCGCTCTTCCGCCTGCTTCGCACCGATGAACTCCGCTACATCAGGGTGCCAGATCTTGAGGGTCTGCATGATGGCAGCCCGGCGGGTCTTTCCTCCGCTCTTGATGGTGCCTCCGGTGGCGTCCTGTACGCGCATGAAGCTGACCGGCCCGCTGGGCTGCCCGCCTCCCGACAGCTTTTCCGAACTCGATCGGAGCGGCGACCAGTCTGCACCCACGCCCGAGCCGAACTTGAACAGCCGCGCGCTCTCCGCCATGAGCTGCCAGATGTTGTCAATCGAGTCCTCAATGGATATGATGAAGCACGCCGAGGCTTGCGGCCGCTCGTAAGGATCCACTCCGACGACAGACTTGCTTTCTTCATCCCACGCGTGGATGGTTTTGCCGCCGGTATCCCGTATGCCGTACCTGGTATGCAGGCCGACGTTGAACCAGACCGGTGAATTGAAACTGCCGTACTGATTCGTGCACAGCCAGGTCAGCTCGTTGAAGAAGCACTCACCGTCCTCAGCACTGGCAAAGTAGCCCTGGTTTGTGCCCCAGTCGGCGATGGTTCGCGTAACCCGGTGGATCAGTTGCCGCAACGAACGCTCCCGCCCGCCGACATCCGGATCCAGTTGCGCTTGCGCCAGGTCGCCATAGAAGTACTTCGAGGCCACAACGTTGGTGGCGAGCTGGCTCCAGCTTTCCGGAAACTCCACGCCCTCCTGCTCGAAGACCGCCTCACCGGACGGATTCCTTATTACGGCATCGCGCTGTTGCCATTCAACGGAATCGAGGGCATTCTCGCCCTCCGTGGAGAAGACGCGCTTGATGGCCAGACCCCGCGTAACGTCGGGCTGCTCTTCCGTGGTTACATCGGCGAAGAGTCCGCCTGCCATGGCTGTGGACGGGGATGCGGCAGCGGCCACTGTCTGGTCTTTTTCCATGATTTCGCTCGTCTATGGCTCCGATGCGGGACAGCCCGGCATCATTTTACGAAACCGGGCAGAGTGTCACACTACTATAGTACATGGATCGCCGTTATGCAAGTGCAAAGTGCAGTGACCTGCCGGGTCGTGTTCCCTTCTTGGGCCGCAAAGCCCCTCTGTTCTGCAAATGTGGGGAATAACGTCGCCACAAACCCCTATGTTGAGCAATAAATGGCCCTGCTGTGGGGAAAATGCACCACAGGTGCACCCAAAACTGCCCACAGCATAAATCCCGATCGAATCAGCTGTGCACGAAAACTCGGATGCCTGGCGTGGCCTCTCTCCTTCAGCACTGCACTCATGTACCCAATGGCCGTTATTGCAGGCGCAAGTCGCACCACACATTCAGCGAACATCTTTTCCACGAGCGTCCGCATTCCGTGTGCAAAAGCTGCGGACAGCAGCTCCGCTTGCATGCTGAATCCTGGCGCAGCGTCGTTCGTTGTATGGAGCCCCCAAAACGCAGGCAAGACATGCCAGATACGAACGAGCGCAGCGCTTATCCGCATCCCGAGGAATTCGAAGTGATGCGCCCGGAATACACGGATTTGGAAGACGGGTACGTGCAGGCATCGATTACCGTCTCTCCTTTTCGGGTGTCGGGCAAGAGCACGACCAGGCCCGGTGCGCGCAGGGCGGCCCTGCACCAGGCTCACATCACCTACAGGTCCTACCATCCTTCTTACCGTGTGCGCAGTCCGTTCCCGCAGGAATTCATGGATCAGGAGGGAATGCTCTGGAAGCGCCTGGGTCCTATCCAGCGCACAACACTCGGGGATTACTCCTTCACCGATCCTGACGGTGAAGAGGATTACGCTACAATTGAGCAGATGTTGACCTGGGACGTACGGCCTACGTAACCAGGCAAGTCCGGCCGCCCTCTTCTTCCGCGGACAGCGCCCGGTCCTTTATTGCCAAGAGGTGCATGCGCGCCTTCGCCGGATCCGCGGGCACGTCTCCCCGGAAGAGTTCCTCCTTGATGGCACCCATCGCCCGGCGCTCGCTGCGGTGAAGGCCACGAGCAAACTCGTCGAACAGCTCGCCACGGCGCAGTGCCTCGTCCTTGATTTGCATCATCAAATCAAATGCGGGGCCGTGCTCATTGGGGATCTCACCCTCCAGTATGGCTTCCCGTATGGTGTCCTTTATGATGCCTACGGCAATGCCTTCGCTGATGCCGATTACCTGCATGATTTCGTTTCCGTCCACCGGCGGCTGGAAATTGCGAAGGTGGTCCTTTGCCTCCACTTCAGCAAATTTCTCTTCCACCTCGTCAAACGCGCGCAGGTAGCGCCTGACCCGGCGCGGATTGCGTGACGTAATGTCCGCGCGCACCAGCATCATCAGGTAATCCAGGTCGTCGCCCGCATCAAAGAGCAGGCGCCGGACTGCGGAGTCGCTGACCGTATCGTCCACGAGCGCCACCGGGCGGTGGTGAAGGGCCACGAGCTTGCGCACGAATTCCATCCGGTCATCCAGCGGCAGCCTGAGCCGGCGAAACAGCTTCGGCACCATGCGCGAGCCCACATCCTCGTGCCCATGAAAGGTCCAGCCCGTGCCCCGGACAAACCGCTTTACCCGAGGCTTGGCGATATCGTGCAGCAGTGCGGCCCAGCGAAGCCAGTAATCCCGCTCGTATTCGAGCTCTTGGGTCCCCTCCACAACGTTGTCGAGCACCGTGAGCGTGTGGTAGAAGTTGTCCTTGTGCGCGCGTCCCCGGACGGTCTCCACTCCCTTGAGGGCGGCAAGCTCGGGCAGAACGCGCGGCAGCAGCGCGGTCTCTTCCAGGCAGCGCCATCCCGTCGACGGCGCGTGCGTGTGCATCATTTTCTCCAGCTCTTCCGTGATGCGCTCCTGGCTTACAATCCTGGTGCGATGCGCTTCCGCGCGCATGGCCCCCTGAACATCGGCATCCACGGCAAAATCAAGCTGGGCCGCAAACCTGGCCGCGCGGACCATGCGCAGCGGATCGTCCGCAAACGTCTGCCCGGGCGTCCGCGGCGTTTTGAGCACCCGGTATTCAATGTCTTGCCTTCCGCCGTGCGGGTCTATCAGTTCTCCAAACCGCTCGGGGGCCAGGTGCATGGCCATGGCATTGGCCGCAAAATCGCGCCTCAGCAGGTCGTCTTCCAGCGTACCATTTTCGACCACCGGCTTGCGAGAGTGTCGGCGGTAACTCTCGCGCCGCGCCGCGACAAATTCCAGCACCGGGGCGCCCTCCGCCCGCGGAACCCGGATGGCGGCAGTACCGAACTTCTCATACACGTGCACGGTGCTTCCGCCCAGTGCCCGGGCCACAATCCGCGCCAGCCGAATCCCCGTGCCCTGGCCAACCGTGAGGAAATCCAGATCCCGTTCGGGCACTGCATTCAGCAACATGTCCCGGACCAGGCCGCCGACCGCATAGACCTCGATGCCGCCCTCTTCGGCCAGCGAGCCCACCTTCCGCAGCAATCGAGCATGCGGAGAGCTGTTGGCGATATCAGCAATGGTTCCGTACATGGGGCCGGCAGTTGCAACCGCTCTACAAAACGCTGCCGCGGCACCGGCGTTCTCCCTGGCATACGAAGGGCGCAGACGCTTTACTCTTTAATCGCCGCCGAAGCGTACTTTAGGGCTTGCCGTGACCAGTGCATGCCATGCGAGGGTGCATCGCTGCCCCGTGCGCTGCTGTCGTCCGGACACCTTTGCCCGGACCGTTTCCTGCATGGTGACCCGATGAAGTACAGAACAGCGCTAGCGACGCTGCTGACGGGCATCCTCCCGCTCCTGGCGAGTGCACAGGACGGGGCACCGTTCGTACTCGCGCAGATAAGCGGACCCGTTCACATCGACGGCATGAGCGACGAGCCGGCCTGGAACGGCGTAGCGCCCTGGATTCCCGTCCAGTATGAGCCCGACAACGGCGCCGCCGCCACCGAGCGAACGGAATTCCTCGTGGCCTACGACGACGACCATATCTACTTTGCGCTGCGCGCCTTCGACAGCAACCCCGACGGCATACGGGCCAATACGCTTTACCGCGACCGTCTCAGCGGCGATGATCACTTCGAGATCCTTCTCGACACGTTCAACGACAACGAGACGGCCGTCCTGTTTACGACGACACCGGAAGGGATCCGCAAGGATGCCGCCATCTCCAACGATGCCAGTGGCGGCGGCATTGCCTCCGGCGGCTGGATAAACGGAGACTTCAATACCTTCTGGGATGTCGAGACCGTGATCACTGCCGAAGGCTGGTTCGCGGAATTGCGGGTGCCGTTCTCCAGCCTGCGTTTTCAGGCCCGGGAAGGAGAGGTCATCATGGGCATCACACTGCAGCGGAAGGTGGCGCGCAAGACCGAGCGGGTCGTGTATCCGCCCGTGCCATCGATTGCCGACTGGGCCTTCCTCAAACCCTCCCTGGCCAAGAAAATCGTCCTTACCGGCATTCGGCCGCGCAATCCCGTATACATCACGCCCTTCGGCCTTGGGGCGCAGGATGTAACCAGCGGCGCTCCTGCAGAGCGGAGTCTGCAGGCGGGTGTGGACCTCAAGTATGGCCTCACCAATGACATTACGCTGGACCTTACAGTCAAGACGGACTTCGCCCAGGCCGAAGCCGACGACCAGCAAGTCAACCTCACGCGATTCTCGCTCTTTTTCCCCGAAAAGCGGCAGTTCTTCCAGGAGCGATCAGGGATATTCGATTTCCGGACGGGAGGGCTCAGCCGGCTCTTTCACAGCCGGCGCATCGGACTTACGGAGGATGGCCGGCCGGTAGGCCTATTGGGCGGCGGGCGCATCGTCGGCCGGCGGGGTCCCTGGGACATCGGCCTGCTGAACCTCATGACGGAGCGGCACGAGGAACTGGCGCCCGAGAACTTCGGCGTCGTGCGCCTCCGCAGGCAGGTGTTCAATCCGTATTCGTACGCGGGCATCATGACGACGAGCCGCATCGACGCGGACGGAGTTTACAATATTGCCTACGGACTGGACAGTGTTGTTCGTCTCCGGGGAGACGACTACATGACGCTCCAGTGGGCGCAGAGCTTCGACAGCCAGCTTCTGGATTCGGGAGACCAGAGCGGACTCAACTCGGCACGGATGACGTTCGAACTCGAGCGCAGGCGCCGCCGCGGTTGGGGGTACAATACGGTCCTGGCCCGCGCGGGACGGCACTACACGCCCGGCGCCGGCTTTACGCAGCGCAACAACTTCACCCTGGTCGAACAGGGCGGTTCGTATACCTGGCTGCACGGCACGGAGTCGCGCCTGATCTGGCACGCCCTGCGTGTACACGCAGGCGCATTTCTGCGCAATGCCGATGGCAGCGTAGAGTCCGGTGAGATCGGCCCCGAATGGGAATTTCGGGCCAAGTCCGGCGCCGGCGGCAGCATCCAGGCCCGTTTGCACAAGGAGGTGCCGCAGGAGTCCTTTCGCATTGCGGACACGCTACCGGTGCCCGCCGGCAACTACCGCTACTGGCGCCTGGGAGCGCGCTACAGCGTAACGCACACGAGCCGCATTCAGATAAGACCCCGCGTGGAAACGGGCAGCTTCTATGACGGCATCAACACTTCTGTCGGCATCGCGCCCATCTGGTACGTCTCGCCGCACCTGGAGCTTTCTGCCAGCTACCGCTACACCCACATTCGCTTCGGAGCGCGCGACGCGATGCTGGGCATCCACCTGGCCGGCATCCGCATCGGCTCCGCGCTCAACACGCAGGTCTCGGCCAACGCCTTCGTCCAGTACAACAGCACACGCGACAACCTTTCGGCCAACATCCGATTCCGGTACAACTTCCGCGAGGGCAATGATCTCTGGATTGTCTACAACACGAACCAGTATGTGGACGACTATCGCGGACGGTACGAAACACTTTCCGACAGCCAGACCATTCTTGTCAAGTACACGCATACCCTCGGCTACTGACCAGGCAGATGGCGTCCGATTATGACGTAGTCGTCGTTGGCGGCGGGGCGGCTGGCCTGACCATGTCCGGGATCTCAGCGAGCCTGGGAGCGAAGACGTTGCTCATCGAGCGCGGCAGGCTCGGCGGCGACTGTACGTGGACGGGTTGCGTACCAAGCAAGATGCTTCTAAAGGCCGCCGGCATAGCGCAGACAGTTCGCACTGCCGGCCGATTCGGCATCCTTTGCGGCTCTGTATCTGTCGACTTTGGTTACATTCGCGAGAAGCTCCACCAGCTGCGGCAGACCATCTACGACGACGCGGACAGCCCGGCCAGGATGGCTGCCCTGGGAGTTGAAGTGCATAAGGGCGCGGCGAGTTTTCGGGATCCCGCTGCCGTCGAAGTGACCGGCAGGGGCCCCGTGCGCAGCCGCGCAATGGTCATTGCCACAGGCGCGGACCCCGCGGTGCCGGCAATTCCCGGACTGGCCGGGACCCCGTATCTGACGAGCGAGTCGGTGTTCGAGCTTGAGACGCTGCCACGGCGGCTGACCGTGATCGGCGCAGGGCCTGTGGGTGTTGAACTGGCCCAGGCATTCACCAGACTTGGATCCGGCGTCACGGTGCTGGAACAGAAGAGCCGCATCCTTCCGGACCTGGATGCCGAACTGGCCGCACGGCTGCACGCCCGGCTGGCCGGCGAGGGTGTGCGGCTGGTAACAGGAGCACAAGTAGTTGGTGTGGCAAAGGAAGGAGCAGGACAAGAGGCCCGGTATCTGGATGCCGAGGGCCGCCTGCACCGCACTGTTTGCGACCAGCTTCTCGTAGCAACCGGCAAAAAGGCCAGGACCTCCGGCCTAGGCCTGAACAGGGCAGGGGTCACCGTCTCTTCCGAAGGCATCTGCATCAACCGGCAGTGCCGCACCAGCGTGCGCCACATTTATGCCATCGGCGACGTAACCGGTCGCTACGCCTACACGCACATGAGCGAGCACATGGCGCGCGTTGCGGCAACGAATGCCGTTCTGCATGTGCGCCGGAGCCTTGACGAGAAAACGGTGCCGGGCGTGGTGTTCACGGATCCGGAGCTGGCCCATGTTGGCGCCAGCGAAGCTGAATTGGCCCGGCGAGGCATCCGGTTTTCCACGTACGCCTTTCCCTACAGCAAACTGGACCGCGCCACCATTGACGGAGCAGAGGGCGGTCTCATAAAGCTGTTCGCCCGCCCGGCCAGCGGCCGCATTCTGGGTGCTGCGATTCTCGGCGAGCGAGCCGGAGAATTGATCTGCGAGGTCGTCATTGCCATGCGCGCGGGCATCACGCTAAGGCGTTTGTCGGACACCATTCACCCGTACCCCACTTTTGGACAGGGCGTGCGCCGCGCTGCTGACCAATGGTACGCCCGCAGGGCTTCTCCGCGCACCATCCGGCTCGTTCAGCGCCTTTTCCGGTACCGCGGACGCGTTGCCGAACGGCAACCGACCGACATCGTCTGATCCGCTACCTGGCACCGACGACGACGGGCACGCCGATGCTGGTCCTTTCCCCGTCCGCGTGCAGATCCAGGCGCAGAAAGTATACACCCGCCGCCAGGCTCGGCCGCAGTGATAGGCGATTCCGACCGGTGGCATACATGTCCTCCGGAGATTCGAAAACGCTCCTGCCAAGCAAATCGAAAATCCGGGCACGTACATGGCCCGAGGCGGGCAGCGTGAATTCCACGTTGAGCATGTCTCTGAACGGATTGGGAAACAGCGAGGTTACCGCAAAGGCCGTAGGCAACTCGCGGGCTTCTACGTCCGTGCGATCAGGGCTCCGGGTAAAGCGCATCGTATTGATATTGGCGCCCGGACTGAGAATGACCAGCCTCAGCTCATGCTTGCCCTGCGGCAGCGCTACCGACTCCAGGCGCCGGGATTCCCAGATCTGCCAGCCGCCCGTGGGCCCGACCTGGACGTCCTCACCAATCCTTTCGCCATCAAGGAACAGGCGAAACGCGCCGCCGCCCGTCGCGCTGGCAACGCGTACGTCTAAGTCGTAGTGCGCGGCAGTATCGACGTGCACGGTGTAGCTCAGCCACTCCAGCCGCTCTGTCCAGCCCACGTTGTAGTCGAAGCCTTCCGGGTCCGTCGATTCCTCAATGTCTACTCCGTCGTTGCGGTACTTGCCACCCGTATTGCCACCGCCGGGCGTTCCGCTGGTAGCCATGAAGTCGGTGTCAAAGTACGTCACGCCCTGGTGACCGAGATCATAGTCTACAGCGTGAATCTGACCGGGGATGACATGGTCCTTGAATGGCGTCCGACGCGTCGAGAATTCCGGGTCGAACAGGGCAGCAAGCACGCCTCTGAGCGTCGTGGCGTTGTCCATGTCGAGTCCCTCCGCCATTCCCAGCAGCGAAAGCCGGGCTTGCAAGGGAGAGGGCCTGGATCCGTCGCCGCGCCAGTAATTCACCACGTCCGCGTAACCGGGTGCAAAGGGCACCGACAGAGGGCTCGTCACCGCCTCGATCTTCTTGTGCGTCCACCAATTCCATCCTATGGCGTGCTCATCCATCAGCCGCACCACGGCGCTGTACCACACGTTGGAGTTTTCGCCCGTTTCTCCTAGCCAGAGCGGCACGTTCGTCTGCGAGCGAATATCCAGCAGATACTGGATGGAGTTCAGTCCCGTACCGTTCCAGTACTTGTGGAAAGCGTAGACCATGTTGTCATCGAACGGCGGTATGAGATCCGGAAAGTGCGTGGCAAAGAAGTTGCCTTCGATAAACAGGATATGGTGCGGGTCGACTTCCCGGATGGCAGTCGCAAGGCGTTCATACAGCGCGCGAAGGTCGGACCCTGGCACGCCGTCCGGCGTCACGGGCTCGTTCAGCAGATCGTAGCCGATTATAATTCGCTCGTCCACGTAGCGCCGCGCGATTTCCTGCCAGATGGCCTCGGTCTGCGGCCAATAGGTATCCGGCTCCGTCCATAGCCGGGCGACCCCGTCACTGTCACTGATATTGTGCTCGCTTTGCGCCCCCGGCGCCGCGTGCATATCCAGAATCACGCCAAGCTCGTGCATCCGGCACCACTCCAGAAACCTGTCAAGCAGCTCGAAGCCGTCCTCCCTGAATTGCTGCGTATCCGGATCATAAAAGAGGGCGTAATGAAACGGCAGGCGAACGTGGTCGAAGCCCCATGACCTGATGGCGGCGATATCCTTCTCCTCCACGTAGTTGGCACGATAGACTTCAAAGAATTCATCCGCGCCCGATTCGCCAATCAGATCCACAATCTGCGACCGAATGGAGCGAGGCGACCCGCCATCGGGAGCGCTGATGTGCAGCATGTAGCCCTCGGGCATCAGCCAGCCCCCGAGCCCGACGCCCTTGAGTACAGCCGGACTCCCCGTCGAGTCCACGATATTCGGGCCATCCGTGGCGAAGTACCCTGCCCGGTCGTAAGTGACGCTGCCCAGCCGGAAGAAGAACGTACCGACCGGTCGAACCTGTCCTGCCACCAGGAAGGGAGAGGTCTCGATCCGGGCGATGGGCTCCTGGGGACTTGTGACCTGGTTCGGCGATTCGTACGACGAGCCGCTGTCCGTTCCGGCATCGTATACGTAGAGCACGACCGTCAGCGTGTCTACCCATTGCCCGCCCTGAAACAGGGGCAGGTCGCGCACACCCACAAACCAGTCCGGACTCGGCGCCAGCATGGAGACCAGCGTCACGAGCGGAAAAGTCTGGCTCATGCTGAAATTCAATCGCCTGGAACCGGGAGAACGGCCGATGCCACCGCCGGAGAGCACGAATTCGGCATTCCCGCTGTCGATGGCGGTTTGTACTTCGCCTCGCAGGGCGGCCTTGGCGCCCAGTTCGGCCATTTGCTTGATCCCGAGTGAGGCCGTGCCGCCCGTCGCCCAAAAAGACACCTGCTCGTTATGGGTGCCACCTATCAGGCCTGAGAAATGCGGACTGGCCGGAAAACCGGCCGGATGCGTGGCCTCGCTCCACGTGGACGCAAATGTAACCGTGTAATCGGCACTGCTTTGGCCGTGCACGAATTCGGTGCGGCCTGCAACGATCGACATCAGGAGCGCAATAGCAAGGCAGGTACGATTCATGGCCTGGAGTTGTACTGCCGGTGGTACCGGTGCCCCGCGCCTTCGATCCCCTCTTGCTGCCCGGCCCCGTATGAGCATTCCGGTCGGGCATCCGGCGGCAATTCCCGGTTGGTGGCTTGGCAGCCCATGGCCAATCGCAGAGTCAACTCACGGGCAGATTCGCCGCCTCGAAGCGCTCTGTCGATCGTCCGGACCTCTGGAGATGCCCGCACTACCTGGTCCGGATATGCGTCAATTGCCGGACACCGCACGCTGGTAACGGTCGAAGTAATCGCGTGCCCCGAGGGTGTCCCCCGTCATTACCAGAAGCCGGGCTGTGTTGTACAACATGACCGAGGAGCCGGGATCGCGCGCTTCGACTTCTGCCAGGATTGTACGCGTCAATTCCGGCATTGCCTGCCGCAAACGCACAGCGGCAAGCGCATTGAGATAGTCCGTGTCCGGCCCATGTGCGCAGGCCAGCTGGATGATTTCGCCGGACAGTGCCAGATCCTGCGCATTTGCGGCAGCCAGAGCGACAGCCTCTCTTCGCACTGATGCATTGAAGGGTTGCCAGTACATCAGTGCGCGCAAGTGGAAGAGGGCGCCGAGCGTGTCCCCTTCTGCCTGTGCATCCCTTGCGGCAAGCAGCAGCGACTGCGGCAAGGGCGCCTGACCCAGAACCACGCGGGCCGCAAGCGAATCCGCCAGCTTGCCCGAGCGCAGGCGCGACTGCAGATTGTCCTGGAATGCCTGCAGTTCATCCTCTGCCGTACGGCCCCTGGTGAATGGAAATCCGCCCTTGAGGCGTTCGATTTGCAAGTCCGCGTACGCCCGTTCGAGCCCGTCCGGCCGCGTCCGGAGCGGAGGAACGGCCGGAGACGCTTCCAGCACGCCGGCAAATGCCCGTGCAATCCGTGCATGCCCGGCAGCGGTAGGGTGCAAGTGATCGGTAAAGAGCGAGTCAGGCCACGCGAGGGCGGCCACGTCAACCACGGTTGCACCTCGCAGCGTTGCAAGCTCCCGAATCGCGTCGTTGATAGCCGAAGGTGCCCGAAAACGCACGTCGTCGCGCTCCTTGGCCCGTTCGAATGCGGTCCATGCCGCTGTTGAGTCGGACGACATGAGGGACTGCCCTGTCCGGAACGCCTCTGAGGCCAAGGAGTCCAGCCCGAGCGGCGCCTGGCCCTGGAGGTTGGAGGCTACCGTGGCCACGTAGGTCGGTATGCCGCGCGAGCGGAATCCGCGAAGGACGGCATCCAGGTTGGCACGGAATTGACGGATCCCCCTGTGGTATACGCTGCCTTGCCAGGCGATGGCCGCATCGCCTACAGACCGGGCCATCATGGTGCGGTCGCCTTCACTGTCCGGGGTGGCAATGGCCAGCAGCGCCGAAAAGATCTTGCTCCTCCTCAGCCAGACAGCCGTCCGCTTCAGCAAGAGACTCTGACCGAGTCCCTGGGCGCCGCTGCCGGCCCCGAACGCTCCGTAATATTCGTTGTGTCCGGCATAGATCAGCACGGCATCCGGTGCCAGACTCAGTACCGCCGGCAGCAAATCGCGCAGTACGTGGCTGCTGGCTGCCGTCATCCCCAGATTGATGACCTCGACGCGCTGAAGAGGCATGCGCGCACGAATCTCAGCCGCCAGCCGTTCCGGGAAAGCGTGATAGAAATGGAAGGGATATCCGGCAGTGGACGAGCCTCCCAGCGCAACAACGCGCAGCACGTCTGCCGGCTTTTCCTTCAGGAAGGGATTGAAAGCCACCTGCGGCAAGAAGTCTTCGAAATACCGAGCGCCGCGCTCCGGGTTGATCGTCATGTACTCCGGACGCCCCGGAACCGCAATGAAGGCCCTCTCGGGCGCAGCGACTTGCCAGGCCAGTTCAATGCCGAACAGCAAGACGACGGGCAACGCCATCGCCGCGACCCTGAAGAGTAATGCGCGCATCCGTTTCAGAATTGATAACCGATAACCGCGGCAAACAGCCTAACGATCCCGGCCTGAAATCCGCCCGGGGGTCTTGCCGTGCGGCCACGCGATCGGTCTGGCCTCCTCGCAAAGCCCGGCTCTGCGCCATGCCCAATCTCTCCAGAAGCAGTCAGGCAAGATCTCGCTCTAATCGTGACCGGCATTGCCCCATGCGGCCACGCCAGGAAGGAAAACATGTCCGGATGTCCCGTACGGACCCGCATTCGCGAAGCCGCCCGAGGGGAAGCCATGCTCAATACGCCTCCGCACGACGCGGCCAAGCCGCGCCTTGCCTCGTGCCCTTGCCATGCGCTAGAGAATACGCAGTGGAAATAGCCAGAACTGTCAGATCTCCTCAAGACCGAGCAAGAGAAGCACGGGCGGCCGCGCTTGCAGCACCCTGGCGTGAAAAATGCGCACGTCTTCCACCGAAAGCGGGCCTGGCGCAGCCGTTGGCCCAATCAGAATGCTGGCCCGAACGCCGCTTCCGGAAACGTGCAAGGCATCCTCTTCAAGAGCTGCAATCGTGGCTTCGAAGCTTAC
The DNA here is from genome assembly GCA_965207385.1 of Rhodothermales bacterium. Taxonomy (GTDB): domain Bacteria; phylum Bacteroidota; class Rhodothermia; order Rhodothermales; family Bin80; genus CAZXEU01. The sequence continues at coordinate 80,342 of CBDBLZ010000019.1, read as the reverse complement.
AATTTGCCCTTCTGCCTCTTCCGCAGCAGCTGCAAGGTCCGCAAGATCGTAGAATGCCGTGCGCCACTCAACAGTATCAATCAGGGCAGCGATAGGCTCGAGAATCTGGATAACGCCCTCAAAATACCTGCCACCCACGAAGTGCGGCGCAGTCGCCACCATCAAGGAGTCCACTATGGATTCCGGCAAGCTCCAGCGCATGCCCATTCCGGCCTCTACGTGTCGCAGCCGCTCTGCCATTGCCACGCAAAACACGATGTAGTTATTGAGCGGCGCATCGCCAAGGCCCCAGTCCGCCGCCACCCCCCGCGAGAAGCCCTCAATACTCGTGCCTTCCAGGGACGGCACAAACACGCTCACCAGCCGCACGGAAGTACGTTCCTCCAAGGCCACGAGCATATCGCGAAGCTCCGCCGCTTCTGCATCGCTCAAGAGGCCTGCCTGGTCCGCCACCCAGTCCGGGCGCAGCCCTCCGTCCTGCACGGAGCAGGCCGCCGCGAGGACAAACACCGCAATGAGTACAAAACGCACCGGCCCTCCTCGATCAGGCATCATCTGCGCCAGACGGCGCGCCGCCGAGCTCCGATCGCCGAAAGAAACACGACCTGCGACCGGTATGGCACGCACCCTCCCCGATCTGCCGCACGCGAAACAGCAGTGTATCGCCGTCGCAATCCAGTGCCACACTATCCACTTCCTGATAATTGCCGCTTGTTTTCCCCTTTACCCATTCCCGTGATCTGGACCGGCTCCAATAGGTCATCAGGCCGCTCTCGATCGTCTTGATCAAGGTTTCCTTGCTCATATATGCCAACATCAACACTTCTTCCGAGGCAGAGTCCTGCACCACGACAGGCACCAGGCCGCGCTCGTCGAACCTTACGTGATTTACGATTTGTAGCATGAGATCTGCGCACTCGGCGTCACCTGAGCACGTATACGGCAACGTCCGTGCTGCGCTCCCGGACCCGTCACACGAGTCCCGGGCCGCGCAAGGTCATGCCCTTCGGCGCCAAGTGCCGCATGCAGCGCCGGCACATTACCTTCACTTTCGAGCCCGCATGCCCGCCGAACCAGTCAAGCCTCAAGTACTGCACAGCCCCCGCGGCTAGCGTGGCAAGTAGTCCACTCTGCGTGGAATGCGCCTGCGGGCATGGCTGCACCGGAGAATACGCGCAGCTTGCCTGTCCTCCTTCAGCCATTCATGCGACGGCGAGTGCCGGCAACTGAGAACAGGCCGGGGGACAAAGCCCCGTGCTGAACGTTTGCAGATTCCCAATATGGCATCATCACTCTACCAGCTGCCACGGCGCGGACTCGTAGTGCTGGTTCGCATGTACCAGCGGGTCATTTCACCCCACCTGCAGTCCGGATGCCGATACGTGCCAACGTGCTCGGAATACGCGGTCGAGGCGCTCACGCGCTATGGCGCAATGAAGGGCACCGTGCTGTCCGCCTGGCGCCTTCTGCGCTGCCACCCCTGGGCTGCGCACGGTCACGATCCGCCCAGGTGGGCCGGCAAGCGCCAATCTGCAGAATCAACCAAACCGGAGCCAAATGCGGTTTCGTGAGCTTCCCCCGGCCAGGAGGGTGCAACCGTGACAAATTCGCATGCACACACGGCTGCAGCCGCAAGAATAGGAAAAGTGGGCTGCGCCGTAATTACGGTAAGCGATACGCGCACGGAAGCCAATGACACCGGCGGTCAGCACATCATGTCCCGGCTTCGTGCCGAAGGACATGACATGAAAGGATACAGGCTGGTGCCGGATTCGCCAACCCTGGTGCAGAAGGCCATACGCGACCTGGCACCGGAAGCAGACCTGGTGTTGCTTTCGGGAGGTACGGGAATCAGCAGGCGCGACAACACGCACGAGGCCGTCAGAGCGCTCCTGGACAAGGAGATCCCGGGATTCGGCGAACTGTTCAGGTCGCTTTCCTACCAGGAAATTGGTGCGGCGGCCATGCTTTCGCGTGCCATCGGCGGCATATACCGCGGGACGGCGGTATTCTCTATGCCCGGGGCCCTTCCGGCGGTCCGTTTGGCCATGGAAAAACTTATTGTACCCGAGATTCGCCACCTTGTCAGCGAACTCCGCAAGCACCGCACGTAGCGCAGACGCCCGTGCCTGTGTGGGCCCGACAGTTACCGCACTTCGCACCTTGCTTCGCTCCTATTGCATAGCAGCCATCCTCCTGTGGGCCGCAGCTTCGTCAGCGCGCGCCCAGGACCTGCTCACGAACCTGGAGGCCTACCAGCAATTGGCCGTCCGCTGCCTGTCCGATGTGCCCGGCACGCGGAGTGAATTCCGCCTGGAGGCCGCGCCTGGCATGCCCTACCTGCGCCAGGCGCTCGTGCAGCACTGGAGGCAGCAGGGACGCGCCGTGTTCGTGGCAGATACGTCCTCCACGGTCCGCACCAGGGACCTGGACCGGCTGACCTATGACGTGCATGAGGCTCGGGTCCGCTACGAAAAGGCCCGTCGGAGGGTTCTCAGGCGTACGGTGGAGCTGGAACTGAACTACGCACTGATTGCACAGTCGGGCGAAATACTTGCTGACGAGCCGTGCCGCCGGGAGTATTCGGACGCGGTGCGGCGAAGCTCGGTCGGCGGACTGGAAGTGCCGGCATTCCCGGAAACCTTGGGTGCTATTCCGGACGCCGGCTGGACGCGCCGCTACCTGGAGCCGGCTGTGCTTGCCACGGCCAGCGCCCTTACGGTCTTCCTGTTCTTCAGACTGCGCAGCGAGTCTTCCAATGGCGGAGGCTAGCGAAACAAGAGGGCCCGGTGCGAGCGCTGATCGTGTGCCTCGTCCGGTCCCTACCGCATGGCGCGCGATGCCGCCAGTGCTGGCGCTGCTTGCCTGGGCCTGTGCGGAGCCAATGCTGCCGACGGGTGGTCCGACAGATCGTACGCCCCCCGCAATTGTATCTTCCTTCCCGGAAAACGAAACCGTGCTCTTCGAAGGTGATGCGGTGCGTCTGGTCTTTTCCGAATATGTCGATCAGGCCTCGTTCGCGCGCGCGTTTTCGGTAGCGCCCCCTTTTGAAGGCCAACTCAGGTTCAGGTGGCGGAAGCGGCGCGTGGACATATCCTTTCCTGAAGCACTGCGCCCCAATACCACTTTCGTGATCACTATAGACACGGACTTGCGCGATGCCCACGGCGTGCCGTTGACGGCGCCCATTTCATTGGCCTTCGCCACCGGGGCCGTCATAGACCAGGGGCGACTGACCGGACGCGTGGTGGAGCCGCACGCCGGACTTGCCGCAGCGGGATACGATGTCCTGGCTTATCTGCAAGAAGATGACAGCTCGGAAGCGGCGGCCTATCGCACGCAGACGGACGAGGAGGGCAGGTTTTCGCTGGCCTACCTGCGAGATGGAGAATACAGGGTCGTGGTCCTGGGCGATCGAAACCGCAATCTGCAGCCGGATGCGAACGAGGCCTTTGCAGTCTCTCCCGTGGAGACTTTGCACACCACGGAAGACACTACGCGTTCCGACATGCAATGGGTCATTACGCGCCTGGACACCCTCGCACCTGCCGTGGACCGGGCACGCCTCCAGAGTGCGGGCCTCCTGCAGGTCCGTTTCTCCGAGTCCGTCGTGCTTCAACACCGGGAACCGGAGCGCTGGACGCTCTCCGATTCCGCTTCGGGGCAACGCTTCACCGTGCGCCAGGTATTCCAGATCGAGGATGATCCGCGCAGCGTTTTTCTTAGCGCAGACGTTCCGGCAGGCCGGTCCCTGGCACTGGCAGCAGATCCATCGATAGCCGACTCAAGCGGCAACAGCCTGAACCTCGAGGCGGTGCATTTTAGCTCCGGAACCGAGCAGGAAGCGGCCGCGCTCACGCTGCTGCGATTTCTACCCTCGGAGAGCGAATCGGAGGTCATTTTGGCATCGGGTGCAGCACCGGGCCTCCTCTTCAGCGAGCCTCCAGGGGCCGCCAAGCTCCCGCAGCTGGTGACGGCAATGGACAGTAGCGGAGAGAAGCGCGCATTCCAGACGCTGACCCGGGATGGCACTTCCTACCTGCTGCAATTCGAACCCGGGCTGGCGCCCGGAGAGCGGGTGCACATCCACGTCGAAATCGGCGACTCGCTCTACGTGCAGCAATTCGCTCTTCCCTCCACCAGAGACCTTGGCAGCCTGAGCGGCGCGGTTGGCCGGGTGGCGCAGGATTCGCCAGTGGTCGTGGAAGCCTACGAAGCAGGCACGAAGGGCAGGCCCCTTGCCACTACCCTGGCAGATTCTTCGGGGGCATTTTCACTGACAAGACTGGCTGAGGGCGCCTACGACCTTCGCCTCTACGCTGATCTTAACGGAAACGGAAGATGGGACGGCGGCAGCATACAGCCATACCGCAGCGCCGAGCCGATCACGTGGACGACCGAGCCCGCCATGGTCAGGGCGAGATGGGACAGCGCGCTCGCCGATACCCTCGCATTTGCTCCGCAATGACCAAGCCATGCCGAGCGCCAGGCCAAAGTGCCCATCCGTAGATTGACTGGATATCCGCCTCACTGCATCCGGCATCATGAACTCCATTGAAGATCTGGTCCGCGTTATGTCCTCCGAAGGACAGCGAATTGCCGATCAAGAGACCATTGACGGCTTCGGTCTGTCCGGACGCACGCTCATGGAGCTGGCGGGAAGCGGTGCGGCGAGGGCCATTGGCCGAGAATTCGCCCCCCTGGCAGGCAAGCGCGTAGCCATCTTCTGCGGCAAGGGCAACAACGGCGGAGACGGATTCGTGGCAGGGCGGTGGCTGCATGAGCGGGGCGCTTCGGTAGACATACTGGCGCCTCCATCGGTCTCAACCGCCGACGCCGCGCACAACCTGACGCTCCTGCGCAAGGTAGCCTCGGAATCAAACCGGCTGCGCATCGGCGGTTTCCGGGACAACGTACAGGCTGACCTGTACGTGGACGCACTCTTGGGAACGGGAGTGGGAAGTCCGCTGCGCGAGCCCATGCTGGGCCTCGTCGCCCGCCTGAATGCAGCAAACAGTCCCGTTGTCTCGCTTGATATACCAACCGGGCTGCATCCAGACCGCGGCACCGTTCTCGGACAAGCCGTGCGCGCATCCCATACCATCACGATGGGAGCGCTCAAACCGGGCCTTGTACTGGGCGACGGCCCGGAGGTGGCCGGGCAGGTCGAGGTCGTGGACATCGGGATCCCCGGGACCATCATGGACCGGGCGCACGGCTTGTCCGGGCGAATCTGGCTGACTACGGACGCGGCCGTCGCCGGCCTTCTGCCCAATCGCGCGCGAGATGCGCACAAGTACAGCGTAGGCATGGCTCTGGTAGTCGGCGGCGCGCCCGGATTGACGGGTGCGCCGGCAATGGCATCCCGGGCCGCGGCACGTATTGGCGCCGGCTACGTGACATGTGCCACTCGGGCCTCCCTGCAGCCGGTGCTGGCCGGCAAGCTGACAGAAATCGCAACGGAAGCGTTGCCGGAGACCGGCTCGGGCCGAATTGATGTGCGGCAGGCTCTCAGGACGCTGGCGGCGCGCATGGCAAAAGCAAGCGCATTGCTCGTGGGTCCAGGACTAGGCCAGGATCCGGAGGCCGCGGAATTGGCCCGACAGCTGGTCCGAACCGCTGAACTGCCCATGGTTGTCGACGCAGATGGCCTGAACGCGCTGGTGGACATGGAAGGCGAGCTGGGCGCCCTGGCCCGCGGGCGCCTGATCCTGACTCCCCACGAGGGAGAGTTCCGGCGTCTTGTGGACGTGGACCTGACCGACCGGATAGGCGCAGCCCGGGCCTGCGCGCAGCGGTGGAATTCCGTCCTCTTGCTGAAAGGCATGCCGAGCGTCGTGGCATCGCCGACAGGAGAGGTCTACATATGCGCCACGGGCAACCCCGCACTGGCCACAGCGGGTACCGGGGATGTGCTGGCCGGATTCTGCGCCGGCCTCCTGGCCCAGGGTCTGTCACCGGCAGAGGCAGCCGTGTGCGCGGTCCACCTTGGCGGCGCCGCCTCGGACCGCTGCGCCTCAAGAGGCGAAGGCCGCTCCATGATGGCCATGGATCTGGTACGCGAGCTGCCCGGCCTGCTTTCGGAACGGTTCGCGTAGCAGGGCCGGAACCTGGCGGGCAGCCGGCACTTCCAATGCTGTTCGCGTCATTTCTCAACGCAATTTCCTAGGAATCATGGCCCTTCGCAAGAATCCCAAGGCGGACATCCGAGCTGCATATCCCGTGGCGCTGCAGATTGGCACCGTGTGCGCGCTGCTGCTGCTAAACGTGGCGTTCCGCGCAGACTTTCAACGCAGAAACGTCGTGGAAATTGGGCAGGACGGGCAGGTAGTTATCGAGATGGACGAGGTGGTCCAGACCAGGCAGGAGCAGACACCTCCTCCGCCTCCGCGTCCCCCCATACCGGTGGAGGTCCCCAACGACGAGATTCTGGATGACGATGAGCTAGACCTGGACGTAACATGGGAGATCGACGAGCCGATTGCGGCCGGTCCGCCCCCTGTGCTGGAGGAAGAGGAAGAAGAAGAGCTGGAGCCGGAGATATTTGTGGTGGTGGAGCAGATGCCGGAATTGATAGGAGGAAGAGAAGGACTCTACAGCAAGCTCAGATATCCCGAAACGGCCCGCAGGGCCGGGGTTGAGGGCAACGTAGACATAGTCTTCGTCGTTGACGAAGAGGGCAACGTGCAGGATGCAAGGGTCGTGCGCGGCCATCCGGCGCTGGACGAAGAGGCGCTGCGCGTCATTCGCCAAGCGAAGTTCACGCCGGGCATGCAGCGAGGCAAGCCCGTCAAGGTGCACATGAACCAGCGCATTGTGTTCAGATTGCGATAAGGCGCAAGTCTTCTTGCGCCAGGGCCTGCCTCCTGGCACGGCGAGTCGCGGATTAGACCAGAGCCCTGGCGAGGCCAGGCGCTTGCATTCGGCCAGACCTGTCCAATGAATTCCGGAGACTTGCCGCACTTGATCTGCCCCGGGACGTGTTCACGGCCAGGAAAATGGTCCCGGCGACAGGGCCGAGGCAGTGTCGGACGGTGAGATACCGGGTGCCGGAACATTCGACTTGAATAACTCATGTACTAGGGTATATTTTTGAACCCTACACCCACAATCAAGAAGCACCGGATTATGGCCATCAAGAAGAATCCCAAGGCTGATCTGCGCCGGACCTACGGAATCGTGGTCCAGATTGGCATGATCGCAGCGCTCGTTATCCTGATCGCAGCGTTCCGCATGCATCTCGACCGTGGCGACGGGATGGAGATAGAGCAAATGGAGCAGGAAGTGATCGAGATGGAGGAAATAGTCCAGACGAAGCAGGAGGTCAAGCCGCCTCCGCCTCCGCGGCCGCCTGTGCCGGTGGAAGTGCCAAACGATGAGATTCTGGAGGACGACGACCTGGATCTGGACGCCTCTCTGGACATTGAGGAGCCGCTGGCCGCGCTGCCGCCTCCCCCTCCGCCGGATGAGCCTGAGGAAGAGCCCGAGCCCGAGATCTTTATCGTCGTAGAGCAGATGCCGGAACTGATTGGTACTATCGGCGACCTGCAGCGACAAATCAAGTATCCGGAGATTGCGAGGAAGGCCGGTGTGGAAGGACGGGTTTACATCGCCTTCGTGGTAGACGAAACGGGCAGCGTCACAGACGCGACGGTAACGCGCGGCATTGGAGCCGGTTGTGACCAGGAAGCTCTCCGCGTGGTTCGGACAGCCAAGTTTACGCCCGGCAAACAGCGTGGCAAGCCGGTGAAGGTGCACATGTCACTGCCGATCACGTTCAAGCTCAAGTAGGGCCTGTTCAACTGTAGAATGCCAACAGGGGCGCTCCGCGACTGCGGGGTGCCCCTGTTGCGTTTGTGCGCCGCTAGCTCGCGGCGATAGCCGGAGAGGTTCTGGCTATTGCCCCGGCCGCTCTCCGTAGAGCAGCGGAATACGTGCGCGGCTGCGCGTAGGCAGGCAGGGATGCAACCATCGTCCGAAGACGGCCAGAGAACCCGGACTGACCGGCGTGCCCTCCGGCGAACGGCACCCCAAGAGCAGCTCCCGGCATGTATCCAGGCTGTTGGGGGCGGATGCGACTTCGTGCGCCGAGATAGGGCTGCTCGCGAGCCGCCGCTTACTGCCGGGTCAACGTCCGGACTCCCTCGCCCGGCACGCCTACCAGGACTTCCGTGGCCAGGCCGATAAACAAGCCATGGTCCAGGACCCCGGGAATAAGGAGCAATTCCCGGTCCACGGACGCCGGATCCGCAATGGCAGGAAAATGGGCGTCAACGACCCAGAAGCCTTGATCTGTCACAACCGGACCGTCCTTGCGCAATCCCATCCGCAATTCCGGACGCGCGCCCATCTCCTCCAGCGCCTTCATGACTCCGGATTCCGCCATGGGCAGCAATTCGACAGGCACAGGCATGCGCGTACCCAGCACACGAACCAGCTTTGTCTCGTCCACCAGTACGATGAAGCGCGAGGCGGCCCGGGCTATGACCTTCTCGCGCGTATGTGCGGCCCCCCTTCCCTTGATCAGATTCAAGGCAGGATCTACTTCGTCGGCGCCGTCAAAGGCCAAGTCAAGGCTTCGCAGATCAGACAGGCTCGCGAGGGGAACACCATGCAACCGGGCAAGATGCTCCGCAGAGCTCGACGCGGCCACGCCCACTACACGGAGGCCCTCGTCTCGAATCCTGCTCCCCAGAGCGGCAATGGCACAGGCGGCTGTTGATCCGGACCCAAGTCCGACCTGCTGCCCGTCCTTCACGAGGTCGGCCACTGCTTTTCCCGCAGCTTGCTTGGCAGCGTCCCTGTCCATGCAGAGGCTATCTCACTCGTATCGCAATGCGTCGATGGGATCAAGGCCAGCCGCCTTGAACGCGGGATATACGCCGAATACCAGGGCAATCGCTGCGACGGCGAGCACCGCAAGAGCAGCCCAGAACCAGGGAAACACCACGGCGGCGTCAAAGAATATTCCCACCAGGTTTCCGGCACCCGCTCCCAGCAGAATTCCCAGAATGCCTCCGATCTGGCAAAGGAAGACGGCCTCGTACAGAAACTGGCGCAGGATGTCATCGCGGCGTGCCCCGACCGCCTTGCGAATGCCGATCTCTCGCGTTCGCTCCGTGACCGAGACGAGCATGATATTCATGATCCCGATACCGGCGGCCAACAGCGTAATGAGCCCGATGGCGGCGCCGCCCGCGGCGAGGCGACCCGTAAAGTTGGACATCTCTTCTACAATGGCCTCGTTGCTCTCAATCTGAAAGTCGTTTTCCTGGCCGGGGCGGTTGCGGCGAATCACGCGAAGGTGACCCGTGACCTCTTCCATGGTCGGATCAAGCATCTCGATGGATTCCGCACGAACCTTGATTTCGATGTCCCGCAGTCCACTGCTGTACTGGCTGATCATCCGCGTAATGGGAATAAGAGCCAGCTTGTCCGCGTTGCTTCCGAAATCATTGCCCTTGCGCGCAAACACACCGATTACCTGGTAGCGGTAGCCGTCCACGATGATGTCCTTGTTCAACGGCTGCTCGTTAGGGAATAACTCCGTAGCCAGATCATGGCCAATAACGACGACGGGCCGCGCGAGACGCACATCCTGGTCCGTCAGGAACCTGCCTTGCGCAATATCAAAATTCGAATTGCCGGCCCAGTCTTCGTTCGAGCCCAGCTTGATTACAACCGGGTCGGTCTTGATGCTGCCGTAGCGTGCCTCCTCCGCAAATCCCCCTACCATTTCCGGGCTTATGGCCACCGGCAGCTCCACCCGGTCGGCCAGGAGCTCCATCTGCTCATAGGTCAGATTCACGCGGGGCCTGTATCTGCGCCCTGTTCCCTCGACGCGCACGGCGGAGCCGCTCTCCACGGTAAACGTGGTTGACCCGAACGAACGTATGGCGTCGGAAAAATCCGTCTCTATGACCTTGACCGCCGTCACGGCCACGATGATGGCAAATACGCCGATCACCATGCCGAGGAGCGTGAGCGCGGCACGCACCTTGTGGCTGCGCACGGACTCCCAGGCAAGCCTGATGTATTCCAGGTTGACCACGACTTGAGCGAGTTATTCGTACCGCAACGCGTCAATGGGCCGCAGACCGGCGGCGTTCCAGGAGGGAACGATGCCGAATATAATGCCGACCCCCACGCAAATGGCAAACGCCAGTGCTACCGTGAAGGGCGACAGATAGGCCGGAAGAAAGCTGTTGATTATGGCTGAAACGCCGAGGGAAATCCCGACGCCTATCAGCCCGGCTACCATGCATACCAGCACGGCTTCAATCAGGAATTGTACGAGAATGGCATTGCGATTGGCTCCGACGGCCTTTCGAATGCCGATCTCCTTGGTTCGCTCCTTTACGGTGACAAACATGATGTTCATTACGCCTATGCCGCCCACGAGCAGCGAAAGCGCCGTCAGGAATATGCCGATTGCATAAATGGTAGCCTTGACGCCGGCAATCCGCTCCCGGAAGGCCTCCACCTTGTTGATCACAAAATCCGAATCTTCCATGGCGTCCACGCCTCGCACAGCGCGGACAATGCCCGTAATTTCGTCTTCCGCCAGATCCAGGGACTCGACCGAGGCAGCCTTGACCTCGACGGTAATGCTCCGATACCGGCCGAACAGCCGCTCAAACGTAGTAAAGGGTATCTGAATCTGCTCGTCAAACGAAAAGAGCCCCATGAACTTGCCCTGGCGCTGCAAGACTCCGATAACCTCAAACCGGTGCCCGTGAATACGTATCCGCTTGCCCAGGGGCTGCTCGGCAGGAAAGAGCACTTCAGCCACCTCCGCGCCGATAACCGCCGCATGGGTCGACTTCTGCACTTCCAGTTCATTGTACCACCGTCCGCTGGTCAGGTTGACGTCCGAAATACGCGTGGCATCCGGAGTGGAACCCTCGATATAAACGCCGTACATCGCCCGGTCCCGATACCGTACGGGCCGGGACGTGGAGACCGAAGGGGCCACCGCCGCAACATAGTTTGCACGATTTCGGATGGCATCTGCGACCTCCGGCCTTATGTCCCGCCGGTTCCTGAGCGTTACCCAGTCCTGGGGCGTGCGTATCCACGGCATCTTTTCCACGTAGAGCACGTCCATGCCGAGCATCCCCAGCGAGCGCTCCAGTCCCCTCTCCAGGCCTCCGATCACGGTGAGCATGGCCGTCACCGTGACGATCCCGATGATGATGCCCAGCATGGTAAGGAAGCTGCGCAACTTGTTGGAGAAGAGCGCGCGAAGGGCTATCTGGAATCCCTCCCAGACTTCTACCAAATACTGTATCACGACCAGGCTGATATGAGCATTGCCTACGGTACGATCAAAGCACTTCGGGGTTGCGCCAGAGTCGGAATCCGGCGCAGGTATCCCTTATGCGAAGTGCGGTGCAGGGCACGGCGCAGCGCCCTGCCGAATGGTCCCGGCGCGGCTGGCGACGTGGCATCTGTGAGCACTGACGTACGCCCGATTGCGCCCTCAAGGACACTGCGCAGCGCGGATGCTGCATTGCGCCTTCGCGCCCGGCTCCATGCCTGGCCCCTGCGGTCACCGCTTGCGATTGCGGCGGAACCCGCAGCGAGAGGCCAATGTACCGAATTGGATCGCAATCCCAATCCCGCTTTACCATGACAATCAGGACTCTGCCGCTTATTCTGACGGCTTGTGCGATCCTGGCTTCGGCCAGCTTCGCCCAGGAGCAGCACAAGATGCTGGATACCGCTTTTCCGGTTGAAGGAAAGGCATCCCTGAAGATGCAGATACGTGACGGGGATGTGCAGGTTATCTCCGGTGAGAAAAACGAATTCCGCGTTCAGGTCTTTGTTGCGGCGAAAAAGGAGAAACGTGCCCAGGAGCATTTCGATACTCAGAGATGGGATGTGTCGCAGCGCGACGGGATAGTTAGCATCGTAACGCGGAAGGCGTACAGCCGTGGGCTCAGGTCTTTGCTGAGCCGCAACGAGCCCGAGATACGGATCGTCGTCAGGACGCCACGTTCCGTGGACGTCGATCTCCGGTCCTACGATGGTGACATTGCGCTCGAGAACGTGGATGGCAACCTGAAACTGCATACCTCCGACGGGGACATTGCGGTCGAGAACGTGGATGGCAACCTGAAACTGCATACCTCCGACGGGGACATTGCGGGGCAAGGGCTTTCGGGGACTACGCTTAACGCGAGAACCTATGACGGAAACATTACCGTGGAGAAGGCGAGATTCAATAATATGGTCGCGCATACGTCGGACGGTAACGTTGCGCTCGCGGCGACGACTGCCGAAGGGGTCGACGTGCGCACATACGACGGGGATATTTCATGCGACGGCGTGAAGGGTAGCTTGCGACTCATCACTTCCGACGGGGACATAACGGGGCAAGGGCTCTCGGGGACTGCGCTTAACGCAAGAACCTATGACGGAGACATTACCGTGGAGACGACGAAGTTCAAGGACCTTATCGCCCGTACGTCGGATGGCAACATTTCGCTTGGGGATGTAACTGCCGGAAAGGTCGAATTGCGCACGTACGAAGGCGATATTGCATTTGATGATGTAAACGGCGACCTGCAAGGCACAACCTCGGACGGCAACATCAAGGCATCCGGCCTTTCAGGTTCCAGATTTGAAGCTGTCACGTACGAAGGCAGCATCGACGTGGAATCTGCCAACTCGCTGAATCTGGTAGCCCGCTCTTCAGAAGGACATATTCTGGTAGATTCGCTTGCCTCCCAGACCAGTAGCATTACTGCGTCGGACGGGACCATCTTTGTTGACCTGGCAATTCTGGGAAACGTAAAGCTGCGGGCATCGGACGGTGACATCATAGTAGAGATGCCTACCGAACGTGCTGCGTCCCTGGACCTGCGGGGCAACAGCATTCAGCTGGACTGCTGTCCTGCTCCGGCCTTCGAAGGACGCTGGGAAAAGCGGCGCGTGGAGGGCCGCCTGAACGGCGGCGGGGCGTTGTTGCAGGCGACGGCGCACGACGGCGCTGTAAGGCTTCTGGGACAGTAGCCTCCCTCAATATGGTGCTGATGCGCGACCATTCAAGGATGCAGCGGGAACCTTTATGCAGGTGGGAGAGCCGCTTGCACCGCCGGCGGAATCTCCCAGGCATGGCACTGCCCGAGGCCCGGCTGAACGGATCCCGCGAGGCCCGGCCGGAGAACTGACGAACCAGCTATTGCGAGAGAGCCTTGAATCGCTTTCAGATCATGCTGGAATTCTGGCAGTTCCTGCGCGTGCGCAAGAAATACTGGCTTGCGCCGATTGCACTCGTGCTGCTCTTGCTGAGCCTTCTTATCGTGGTGACGCAGGGATCGGCACTGGCGCCTTTCATCTACGCGCTGTTCTAAGCGCGCGGCGCGCCCTCCGCTGCACTTCGGCCTGGCGCATGCGTCCGCTGACAGGACTGTATTGAACTGCGGATCAAATGGACTCGCCGCCCGCTGACGTCACGGCGACGTGGCTGGCGTGTGGTCCGGACCGTCCCGCAGCACGTGCCTCTCGAGAAGCGCCATCGGTACGTCAGCTATGAATCGGCTGGGTTCGGTCATCCCTCCGCGCCTTTCGTCATGCAGAGGATAGGAGATAATCAGGTCCTCCTCTGCTCGCGTGATGGCTACATACAGCATCCGAAGTTCTTCGTCCAGTGATTCCTGATCCGACAGCGCGAAGCTGCTCGGCATGACGCCGTCCAGGGCCCTGATGATGAATACATGCCGGAATTCCAGGCCCTTTGCCGAGTGGATGGTGGAAAGCACGAGCGGCGGCTCGTCACGGTCGGCCTCGCGGTCATGTCGCTGGACGTCATCTATTGGATCCAGTGCCAGGGCCGAAAGGAAGTCCCGCCGGCTGCCATGCGTGCAGGCAATTCCTGCAAAGTGCATCACTTCCTCCCAGCGTTTGCCGGCATTGTCGTACCTGCGCAGGCAAACCGGTTCGTAGTGCTGCAGTATGGCCTCCACCTGCGCGGCAAGCGGCACGTCGGGACGGCCGGCATGGCGCAAGGCGCCAACGAGGGTGGACATTCTGGGCGAGACCTTGACCTTCGCCGGGCCAATATCCGACATGGCCTCGGCCATGCGCCGCGCCTTGACGCTGCCGTGCCCGCAGACTCGCGCGAGGCGGAACCAGGAAGCGGCATCCCTCCCGTTTTCCAGTACTTTCAGGTAGGCCAGAAAATCGCGAATGTGGGCCGCTTCCAGCAGGCGCACTCCGCCGCGCTTCACGTACGGAATATTCCTGCGGTCCAGCTCGATTTCCAGTTCAAACGAATTGGACCCTGCCCTGAACAGCACGCCTATTTGGTCGAGCGACACGCCCATCTCCCGCAGGTCAAGGACCTGCTGCGCCACGAAGCGGCTCTCATCGTCCGGGCTTCTGGTCAGCACGAGTGCCGGTGCCTCGCCTTTCGGCTTCGCCTTAGTGTACAGCTCCTTGCCGTAGCCCGTTGCCGCCTGGCCAAGCACATGATTGGCCAGATCGAGAATGGGCTGTGTCGACCGGTAGTTTTGCTCCAGCTTGACGATCGTCGTGCCTTCGAACCGATCCGGGAATGCGAGGATATTGCGGTAATCGGCGCCGCGGAAGCGGTATATGCTCTGGGCATCGTCACCGACAGCCATCACGTTGCCGTGCTCGGAAGCAAATCCCTCGACCAGCACGGCCTGCAGGTGATTGGTATCCTGGTACTCGTCCACCAGCACATGAAAGCACCGGCCGGAAATCTGCGCTCCGATGGATGGATGGCGGTCAAAGAGGACAAGAGTGTTCACGAGAAGGTCGTCGTAGTCCATCTGATTGTGGCGACGCTTGTAGTCGGCATAGGCCGCACGCAGTTGCCGCAACTGAGGCAATAGCGGCACGTATCGTACGTGACGTGCCTCTACGACGGCCTCAAGTGACAATCGCCTGTTGACGGACGCTGAAAACATGGCCCTTATGGCCTCCTTTCGGGGAGCCCGCATCGAGGAACCTGAAAACACGCGGGCCCGGAGCACGTCAATTACATCCGCCGCGTCTCCGGAATCCAGGATAGTGAAGCCATCCTGGAATCCGATCACCGATGCGTGCTTGCGCAACAGCCCAAGACAGAAGCGATGAAATGTGCCCCCGCGTACGCCGCTGCACCTTCCATCGAGCAGATCGGCCGCCCGATCCAGCATCTCGCGGGCAGCCCGGCGGGTAAATGTGAGCAGAACAATGCCTTCTGCAGGCACACCCGTCTCCACGAGGTAGGCCACGCGGTAGACGAGCGTCCTCGTCTTGCCGGTACCCGCACCCGCGACCACCAGGAAGGCACCGGCGCCTGCGGTGGCGGCTGCGCACTGCTGCTCGTTGAGCCTGGAGGCGTAATCTATCGAATGGCGGGGCCCGGCATCGGGTGCTTCACGCCTGAGAACAAACTGGCGGGCCATGTCTCGCCTCGCATCACGCTACCTGCCGGCCAAGGCGGCACCGTGCCTTCCGAATGGAATCTCGGCGCAGGGCCGCGGAGGCACCATTCCCCGGGGTCCTACCCTCTATTTCGTATCTTGCCGTGCAGAGCAGGTGCACTGCTCTCGGCGGGTTTCGGCCACGCGGCACACCTCTCATGGGCAAGATAATAGCAATCGCTAACCAGAAGGGTGGTGTCGGAAAAACTACGACGGCCATCAACCTATCCGCATCGCTGGCGGCGTCGGAGTATCCTACGCTCGTGCTGGACATGGATCCGCAGGCCAACTGCACGTCCGGCCTGGGCTTCGAATCCCGGCGCGTCAATGACTCCGCGTACGAGATTCTCATTGGCAAGACCAACGTGGAAGACGCGATTCTGCCCACTACCCTTCCCAACCTTGACATCATTCCCAGTGACATCAACCTGGTAGGGGCAGAAATCGAGATGGTCGAGGTAGCGGCCCGCGAGCGCATCCTGGCGCGGGCGCTGAGCAAGATCCGGAGCCAATACGATTTCATCATTATCGACTGTCCGCCGTCGCTGGGCCTGCTGACCCTCAACTCGCTCACGGCTGCCGATTCCGTACTCATTCCGGTCCAGGCGGAGTACTTTGCACTGGAGGGGCTGGGACAGCTGCTTAACACGATCAAGATCGTCCGCCGCAGACTCAATCCGGCCCTGGAAATAGAGGGCGTGCTGCTGACGCTCTTCGATACGCGGCTCCGCCTCTCCAACCAGGTTGCTGCCGAAGTGCAGCGTTACTTCGGAGCCAAGATGTTTCGCACCATCGCGCAGCGGAATGTGCGCGTGGCGGAAGCCCCCAGCTTCGGCAAGCCGGTGCTCCTGCACGACGCCCGGTGTATCGGAGCCCGCAACTACATGGCACTTGCCAAGGAAGTCGTGGTAAACAATCCGCGATTCCTGGATCCGCGGGCGCCGCGCAGGAGGCCGGACCTGGATATTTCGGCCAGCGGGGAGAGACCTGCTTTCAGTCCACCGGCAACGACGCAGCCGGGCGCAAATGACACCGATTAGCAATAACGCCTAGACGGCATGGCCTCGAACAAACCAGCGCTGGGGCGCGGACTGGGAGCCCTGCTCAAGGAGGAGGGTCCGCTGCGTTCCCAGCAGCAGCTTGTGGACAGTTCGTTCGAGATCGAGATCCAGAAGATTCAAAGCAACCCGTATCAACCCCGTCTGGATTTCGATCAGGAAGCGCTGCAGGCCCTGGCCAAATCCATCCGGCAACTTGGCATTATTCAGCCCCTGACCGTGCGACTGCTCGCCCACGACCGCTTCGAGCTCATTGCCGGTGAAAGACGCCTCAGGGCAGCCAAGATGGCCGGTCTTGATCGCGTGCCCGCCTACGTGCGCACGGCCGATACGGAAGAGATGCTGGAAATGGCCCTGGTAGAGAATGTTCAGCGGGAAGACCTGAATCCCGTGGAGGTAGCCCTGGGCTACCAGCGCCTCGTATCCGAGTGCGGCCTGAGGCAGGACCAGGTGGCCAGGCGCGTAGGTAAGACCCGCTCAGCGGTCACCAATACGCTGCGCCTTCTGCGCCTGCCGCCCCGCATCCAGGCCGCGCTGCGCGAGCGCAAGCTGACAGCCGGCCACGCCCGAGCATTGTTGGGACTGTCCGACGATGCGCAGCAGCTGCAGCTCATGGAGGCGATCCTGAGTGAGCGGCTCTCTGTCCGCCAGGTGGAGCGCCGCGTGGACCGGCTCAACTCCAAGCCGTCGCCGGCCCCCGCCAAGCCATCGGAGAGAACGCTCCTGGAGCTTCAGAAGTACGAGCATAACCTGCGCGCGAGATACAGCACCAAGGTTCGCCTCCTGCATGATAACAGCGGCAAGGGAAAGATCGAACTGCACTATTTTTCGGCGGATGAACTGGAGCGCGTGCTTGAGCTTTTGCTTGGCTAGCACGCCGCGACTTTGGCCGCTGGCCCTGCGCCCGGCGCTGCGCAGCAGCACCTTGTGCCTCATGATGCTGGGCATCACTTGCGCTGCCAGCGCACAGCCGGACACCACCTTCAGCGCGGATCGGCGCCCACAGAAGGCCCTTGTTCGCGCTCTGGTGCCCGGATGGGGCCAGCTTTACAATCGCCAGTACCTGAAGATTCCCCTGGTCTACGCCGGGCTGGGGCTGATCGGAGCCGGCGCTGCATACGCCAATGGCCGGTACCTCCGGTATCGGCACGCCTATCTATTTACGGCTCGCGAGGATGATGCAGGCCAGCCCGTGTTCCCGGAATATGCCGGGGACTACGCGCTGCTGCTGTCAGAACTGGGCCTGCCACCCGAGAGCACGCTTGACGCTCAGGAAATCGCCCGCCGAAGAGCACGCCTTGAGCCGCAATTCCGCACACAGCGAGACAGTTTTCGACGCAACCGTGACCTTCTGTACATTGGCATCGGCTTATGGTATGGACTCACCATACTTGACGCCTTCGTAAGTGCGCATCTTTTCGAATTTGACGTCGGTAAAGACCTGGCTGTTCGCATGGCCCTCCAGCCGGGCCCAGCCGACATATCGGCGACCATTGTGTTTTACCGGTAGCGGATGGCTCGCATAGAGTGCACGCCCGGGGGCAAGGGCCTGGGCCGCAGCTGCCCCGGTATGTCCGTGGCAGCTTCCCTCCGGGAGCGAGGCTGCGGCGCTCGGTTTTGCGGCGGCGTGGCGGCAAGTAGCGTTTGTTCCTTCCGGAGGGCAACCGCCTTCCCGGCTCCCTCTCTGCGTCATGTCGTGCCCGGGAGTACCAGGGAGGGTATGGGGACACCTTCTGCCAGCTGGTCTGGCTACCGCAGCCTGCCGCAGGACGTGCCGATTCTGAAGCGTGAAGGGCCGAACAGGGCCGTCATCGGCCACCCCATGACCTGTCGGGACGTGCACGTGTTCCACCGCAGACTGGACGGATTCTTCGACCACCTGAGGGAGCGGAATTCACGTGGGAACAAAGAGGCGCTGTCAAGTATCGAACAATCGATAACGCGCGCTGGGCCTACGGTTCAGGGCAGACCTGCTTCGCCGGCGGCGCCATCGCTTACTCGTGCGATGGCCTCATATGGGTAAGTTTTCGGTCCGGGCAGGCGCAAAGAATCCAGGTTTTGGCCCGACACACTGCATCAATGGAAGGTCAGCGCGCGTCTAAGGATACCAGTGTTCACGCCGCACTGGCGCCGGAACCCACGTTGCAGGCCTCCTACGAGGAGCCGTCGATTTTCGCCAAGACGCACGCGTTCATGGCGCCGGGCGCGCTGCACGCGCAGGCTCGCGACGCGGGCCTCTATCCCTACTTCCGCCCGATCGAACGCAGCGAGGGAACGCGTGCCATTATCAACGGGCGGGAGCTCATAATGGCAGGGTCCAACAATTATCTGGGCCTTACGTCGGATCCGAGGGTAAAGGAAGCCGCCGAGCAGGCCATCGACAAATACGGCACCGGCTGTACCGGCAGCCGGTTCCTCAACGGGACCCTGGACCTGCATCTCGAGCTGGAAGAGCGGTTGGCAGCGTTCATGGACAAGGAGAAATGTGTGGTTTTCTCCACGGGGTACATGACCAACATGGGCGTCATTCAGGGCGTCACCTCCAAGAACGATCTCATTTTCTCCGACAAGGACAATCATTCCTGCATCCATGCCGGCACGCAAATCAGTGCGGCCGATACCTGGCGGTTTCGTCACGACGATCTGAATCACCTAAAGCGGCTTCTCGAAAAAGCCGAAACCGAACGTCCGGAGTCGGACAAGCTCATCGTTACGGACGGCGTCTTTTCCATGAGCGGTCGCATAGCGCAGGTGCCGGACCTTGTCCGCCTCGCAAACGAGTTTGACGCGGCTCTCATGCTCGATGACGCACACGCCGTCGGTGTCATCGGACCGGGAGGTCGAGGCAGTGCTGCCTATTTTGGCCTTGAGGATGCCGTGCCCCTTACCACCGGTACATTCTCGAAGAGTTTTGCGTCCCTGGGCGGATTTGCTGTTGGGGACCGGGACGTGATCGAGTACATCCGGCACATGGCTCACGCCCACATTTTCAGCGCCTCCATGCCTCCTGCCAGCGTGGCAACGGTTCTGAAGTGTCTGGACATACTGCAGGAAGAGCCGTGGCGGCTCAAGCGTCTCTGGGACATTTCCACGTATATGCGTGACGGCTTCCGCGATGCCGGCTTCAACGTGTGGACCAGCCAGGCTCCCATCATTCCGGTAGTCATAGGCGACGAGATGATGTCGGCGTTCCAGTTCTGGACTGATCTCCTCGAAGAAGGCGTTTTCGTCAACCCGGTAGTGCCCTGGCGGGGTGCCGTGCCGAGGGGCCGTGCCCTCATGCGGACTTCCTACATGGCAACGCATTCAGATGAGGAATTGGATTATATTCTGGACGCCTTCCGCCGCGTAGGCCGCAAGCACGGTACGGTCAGCAACGGGATGATTTAGCTGGCGCCCGGCCGGAGCATTGCAGGCGGTCTGCCAGGCGACCCAGCAGAGGCCAACCATGGCAGCACCTGCAACGGAAATCCGGCCGGTGAAGACTCGCAGGGACCTGCGGCAATTTCTGGATCTGCCGTATGCCCTGTATCGCGACAATCCGTACTGGGTACCGCCCGTACGCCTGGATGTCGCGCACATGGTCCATCCGAAGAAGAGCCCCTTCTTCCAGCACGGCGACATGCAGCTGTTTGTGGCCACGCGGGGTGGAGAATGCGTCGGCCGCATAGCTGCCATAGTCAATGGCATGCACCTGAGCCGTTACGATGACGGAACCGGGTTTTTCGGCTTCTTCGAAGTCGAGGAAAGGCAAGAGACCGCAGCCTCGCTGCTCGACGCTGCCGGTAGCTGGCTGAAATCGAAGGGTCTTACCAGCATGCAGGGACCCGCCAATCCTTCACTCAACGATACCGCGGGGCTCCTTATACAGGGCTTTGACCGCCCGCCCTCCATCATGATGCCCTACAACCCGCCTTACTACGAGGACTATCTCCTCCAGAGCGGCTTTGAGCAGGTCATGTTGATGTGGGCCTTCTACGTGCACCGAAAATACGTCAAGTTCGACCGGCTGAAGCGGGGAGCCAACATCATTCGGGGACGCAATCCCGGGCTTTCCATGCGCACGCTGGACATGAAACACTACGACCGGGAGGCCGCCATCGTCCGGGAGATCTACAACGAAGCCTGGCAGAAGAACTGGGGGGCGGTTCCCGCCACGGAGGAGGAATTCAACAAGCTTGCCCGTGATCTCAAGCAAATTGTCGATCCGCGCCTGGCCTTTATCCTGGAGATGCACGGCAAGCCCGTCGGCTTTGCGGTGGCTCTTCCCGACATCACGCCGGCCTTCCGGCGACTGAGGAAGGGCCGCTTGCTCCCGCTGGGCATTCTGAGGCTGTGGGCTGGCATCCGTTACTCAAATTCACGGGACATCCGCCTCCCTATAATGGGCGTGCTGAGCGCCTATCACGGCCGCGGCTTTGACGTGCTGCCCGTGCTGGAAACCATAGAGAAAGGTCCCGAATACGGATTTCACGGCTGTGAAATGAGCTGGATACTGGATTCCAATAAAGTGATCAAGAGCCTGCTGCTGTCCATCGGTGCCGTCGTGGACAAGAAGTACGCCATGCTTCAGAAACCGCTGGCGCCGCAAGCGTCAGAGGCCGAAATGGCTCAGGAATACGGCGATCACGCCCGGCTCCAGGACGACCGTTAGGAGCCCCCCTCCCAGTGCACCGCCCAGGTGTGCTTCATGGGCGATTCTTCCGTCGCGGCCCAGGGCCATCAGCGAAAACACAACAAAGCCCACCGCGAACAGGACTGCCGGGATGGGCAGAATGCCGAAGAAATAGATCAGGCTGAAGGGCTGGAAAAGGCAGAAACCCACCAGCACGCCGCTTATGCCGCCGGAAGCTCCAACGGCACTGTAGCCGGCATCGCCGGCCCGCAGCACGTACGTCAGGACGTGCGCCGACAGCACACTTCCGAAGTAGAGAAGCGCAAACGCCACCGATCCGAGAAGCTGCTCCAGCGGCGGCCCGAAGAAAAACAGCGTGATGAGATTGAAGGCCAGATGCCAGAGGGCCACATGCACGAAGGCAGCCGTAACGTAGCGGTACCACTGGCCATGCTCGCGTATCATGCGTGGCCGAAAACTCAGACGTCCCACCAGCGTAGGGTCGGCGTACAGTGCGTAGCCGCTGACCAGCCCCGTGGTAACCAGGAGCATCAGCGTTATGGGACTATCCAGGAATGGCATCAGGCCAGTGCCGAGAAATGCTCAGCGATGCCCCGAAAGACCAGGGCGCCGTCCGAGCTTCCCAATATGGATTCCGCGCACCGCTCCGGATGCGGCATCATGCCGAGGACATTGCCGGTTTCGTTGACGATGCCGGCAATGTCGTGCAGCGACCCATTGGGGTTGCCGCCGGCCGTTCCGTCCGGATTGCAGTAGCGCAGCACGACCTGTTCCCCCTCCTCTAGCCGGCGCAGCGTATCCGCATCCGCGAAGTAGTTGCCTTCCCCGTGGGCAACAGGCACCCGGATGACCTGTCCGGCCGCCAGGGCCCGTGTAAAGGGCGTCGTTACGTTCTCAGCCCGCAGATGGACCCATTGGCAGGCAAATCTCAAAGAGGCGTTCCGGAGCAGGGCCCCGGGCAACAGCCCGCATTCACACAATACCTGAAACCCGTTGCAGATGCCCAGCACAAGGCCCCCGCGCCGCGCAAACCGCACCACCTGTTCCATGATGGGCGAGAACCGGGCTATGGCTCCGGCGCGCAGGTAATCGCCATACGAAAAGCCTCCCGGAACCACGACGACGTCCACCCCGCCCAGGTCCGTGTCCTTGTGCCAGATAAACCGCGTCTGCCAGGCCAGAACATGCCGGGCCACGTGGTACGCGTCGTGGTCGCAGTTGGACCCGGGAAAAACGATGACGCCTAGCCTCAGAGGCATGGAACGGCCTAATCCTTGATAACCTCAAGCTCGAGCGTAATTTCCACCTCGTGGCCGACTACAAGGCCTCCCGCCTCGGTCAGCCGATCCCAGGCCAGACCGTAGTCCATGCGGTCGATTGTGGTTGTTGCCTCGAAGCCCGCACGCTCCTCCTCGCCCATGGCCACGCTGCCCAGAAACTCGGCATCCAGAACCACTGCATGCGTCGTACCCCGGATGGTCAGATTGCCCGTCATTTCAAAGGTGCTGCCATCGACACTGCGCACGCCGGTACTTACGAATGTCATTTCGGGGTGCTCCTCCGCGGCAAAGAAATCGGGAGAGCGCAGATGGTTGTCGCGACGGTCGTTGTCGGTGTTGATGCTGGCAGTCTGAATCGTGGCCTCGGCAGAAAGCGTGCTCAAGTCGGTGCCCTCCATGCTGAGCATGGCATCATACTCCCTGAAATCGCCCCTGACATTGGAAATGCCCAGATGCCTGACCTTGAATCCCAGCCTGGAATGGGCATGATCCACGCTCCAGGTGGTCGGCGCTCTCTCCGGCGCCGTGCTGTGGAATGCGGCAAGACAAAGGACGGCCGACAGGGCCGCAATGCGAGTTTTCATGGTTACGCCGGTTGTGTAAAGAACGCGCATTCAACGGACAGGCCATTGCCCGGGTCCCGTCAACTTTTTCAGGCACAATTCGTTGATTTTGCGCCCTGATATTTCCGCGCCATGATTCCAAAGGAACTCTTCAAAAAGATCCGGCGCATCGAGATACGGACGAAGGGACTGGTCAACAACGTGTTTGGCGGAGAGTACCACTCGGCGTTCAAGGGCCGGGGCATCGAATTCTCGGAAGTTCGGCCGTACCAGTTTGGCGACGACATCCGCTCGATAGACTGGAATGTGACGGCCCGCGCCGGCGACACATTCGTCAAGGTGTTCGAAGAAGAGCGTGAGCAGACCCTCTTCCTCGTTGTTGACATTTCGGGCTCCGGTGATTTTGGCACCTACGACAAGTTCAAGCGCGAAATCGCGGCAGAGATCTGCGCCATTCTGGGCTTTAGTGCCATCCGCAACAACGACAAGGTTGGTCTGCTGCTGTTTTCCGATCAGGTGGAACTCTTCGTTCCTCCCAAGAAGGGGCGGCGGCATGTGCTGCGGCTCATTCGGGACCTGTTTGCCCACGAGCCGATCTCGCGCCGAACCTCTCTCAGCGTAGCCTTGGGCCACGTGGTTCACATGCTGCGCCGCAGGTCCATCGTATTGGTGGTTAGCGACTTTTTCGACACGGGCTTCGAGAAACCCTTGCGCCTCTTGGCGCGCCGCCATGACACCGTGGCGATCGTCCTGCGGGATCCCAGGGAACTCCGTCTGCCGCCGCTGGGCCTGCTCGAACTCACGGATCCGGAAACGGGCGCAACCACCATCCTGGATACGGGCATGCGGTCGGTGCGCCGCGCGCTGGCGTCTCACGCCGCCGCGGTGCACGATGAGCTGGACACGGTGCTCAGGCGCTGCCGCGTCGACCGCATCTCGATTTCGACAGACAGGGACTACGTCGAACCGCTGGTTCGCTTCTTCAGGGCTCGCGCACGCGTACAATGACGAGAACGGCGAAGCGAAGTACCATTCTGCTGGCTATCGTGCTGGCAGCACTGCCATGCAGGGCCCAGCGCGCAGAGGCGCTCCTCTCTGTTGACAGCGCAGCCATTGGCGAAAGGTTTACGCTGACGGTTTATGCGCTTCACGCCTTTCCCGGCGAGCCGTCGTTTCCGGCGGCCGCGGCCCGGGACTCCGCTTTCGGCGACCTTGAGGTGCTGGGTATCCACAGTGCCGGCTCGCGCGTGATCGACGGAGCAAGACTAGACAGCGTCGTGTACGACGTGACATCCTTTGCGCTGGACTCTGCGCGTGTACCTTCCCTGGCGGTGACGTTCGAAGGCGGCACTGCAGTGGCAACGACGGAGGAGCTGGTCCTACCGATGATTTCCCTGGTGCCACCCGAGGCGGCGGGCGTGCGCGATATTGCCCAGCTGGCCGAGTTTGGCATGCCCCTCTGGCCATACGTCTTGCTGGGCCTGGCGGGAATCCTGGCTGGCACGCTGCTGGTCTATTTCCTGCGGCGAAAGAAGCAGCCACTCGTGCTGGAAACGGCTCCCGAAACGCCCCGCATCTCGCCCTACGAGGAAGCGCTGTTGCGTCTTCGGCGTCTTGAAGGCGCCAGACCCGCCGTGCCGCCGGAAATAAAGCCCTACTACGTGGAGCTCTCCGCGGCGCTGCGCGGCTATTTCGAGGGCGCTCTGGGCCTGCCTGCGCTAGAGCAGACCACCCGCGAATTGATGCAGGAGTTTGATCAGGCGACCGTACGGCATCTCGTGCCCGGAAGCATCGCCTCCCGTACCGGGAGTACACTTGGTCTGGCCGACCTCGTCAAGTTCGCCGACTTTCTGCCGCCCGCCCCGGAGCACGCAGTCGCGGCCCGCGAGGCCATTGCCATCATTGAGCAAGTCCAGGCCAAGCTAAACCAGATTGCCCGCGATCGCGAACGCCTCCAGACAGCGCCCTAGTCTCTTATCTGCGCCATGGAATTTGCCAATCCCCAGTGGCTGCTGCTCCTTGCCGTCGTGCCGATTGCCGGCATCTGGCATTGGTGGCGCCGCAGGAGCGCCGAAGGCCTGCGGTTCGGAAACATGGCCGCGGTACGGGCCGCTCCGCGAACCGTGCGCTCGTATCTCGGTGCCGTGCCTCCCGTGCTGCGCATGGGTGCCCTGGCACTGGGCATCCTGGCGCTGGCACGTCCGCAGACGCGTGATGTAACGCAGGAGCGCTTCGCCGAAGGAGTGGACATTGTCCTCGTTCTGGACACTTCCACGTCCATGCTCGCGCAGGATTTCAGCCCCAACCGATTCGAAGCCGCCCGGGATGTGGCCTCCGAATTCATCGACGGGCGCTTGTCGGACCGCATCGGCCTCATCGTCTTCGCCGCCAAGGCCTACACCCAGACGCCGCTTACGCTGGACTACAATTTTCTGCAGCGCATGCTGGCAGAGGTGGAGGTCGGCGTGATTGAAGACGGGACGGCCATCGGCACGGCCCTGGCCACGGCCGTCAACAGGCTGAAGGACTCGGACGCGGAAAGCAAGGTCATCATCCTGCTGACCGATGGCCAGAACAACCGGGGTGAAGTGGACCCGGTCACGGCCGCCGACGTGGCTTCGGCGCTTGGCGTGCGAGTATATGCCATTGGCGTCGGAACGCACGGCGAAGCTCCGTTCGTGGTCGATAATCCCTTCGCCGGTCCACAGCGCCAGATGGTTCCCGTGGAAATCGACGAAGACATGCTCCGCAGCGTCTCCTCCAACACGGGCGGGCAGTACTTCCGGGCTACGGACAAGGAAGCCTTGCGCAACATCTACGCCCGCATCGGGGAAATGGAGACCACTCGCATAGAAACCCGTATCTATACCGATTACCTTGAAAGGTATCCCCTGTTCTTGTGGCCGGCATTCGGTCTGTTCCTGGTAGAAATGCTCCTGAGTACAACCGTTCTTCGCCGCTTCCCCTGAAGCCGGATCCATGGCCTGGCTGCATCCCGACTTTCTCTGGACCCTTGCTGTCGCCCCCGCCGTGGCGGTGCTGTTTCTTCTGGCTGCCTGGCAGCGGGCACGAATCCGAAACCGATTCGGCTCATCTCACCTCGTTGCCCGGCTTGCAGCCTCGATAAGCCTTCGGCGCAGGCGCTGGAAGGCAGCTGTGCTGGTAGCAGGTGCGGCTGCTCTTGGCCTGTCGCTGGCAGGGCCACAGGTCGGTACCCGTCTCAAGGAGGTCAAGCGTGAGGGCGTGGACCTGGTCATTGCTCTGGACGTCTCGATGTCCATGTTGGCGGAAGACGTCGCTCCGAACCGGCTGGAGCGCGCCCGTAACGAGATCAAGAAGCTGCTCGGCGAGCTTCGCGGCGACCGCGTCGGAATTGTAATATTTGCGGGTGATGCGTTTCTGCAGTGTCCGCTCACGACGGACTACAGCGCCGTGCGGCTCTTTCTGGACGTGGCCAATCCGGACCTCTTGCCCACGCCCGGGACAGACTTCGGCGCGGCACTAAGAATGGCCATCCAGGCCTTCGATACCCCTGCTGAAAGCGACGAAGAAGCACCTTCCCGCGCCTTGCTGATCGTATCAGACGGCGAAAACCACGTGGAAGACCTGGATTCCATCGTGCAGGAGGCCAGGAGGCAAGGCATCGTGATCTTTGCAGCCGGCGTCGGAGAACCCTCAGGCGGTCCCATCCCGCTGTACCAGGGCGCCCGGCGTGTCGGTTACAAGCAGGATCTGGCCGGACAGATAGTCCATACGCGCCTGGAAGAGGAGAGCCTGAAGTCGCTTGCCCAGGACGGAGCGTATTTCCAGATCATTCGTACGTCCAGTTCGCTGCCGAAAATAATCCCGGCGCTCGATCGTTTGAACAGGGCCGAGTTCGGCGCCGAAGAGTTTGAGGAGTATGATAACAAGTACCAGTGGCCGCTCGCGGCGGCGCTGCTCTTGCTGTTTGCCGAGGCTATGATACAGGACAGAAAGAAGCGACGCTGATGCAACTGCTCACATTCTGCGCATTCTTCCTTGCCGCACAGGTCATTCCGGGAACCGGCGGTGCCAGACAGGGGCGCGATGGCAACGAACACTACAAGGACAGTCGCTTTGTGGAGGCGGCCGACGCCTTCGCGGGCGGCATTGAATCCTTCGAAGACGGCAGAACGCCCGACAGGACGTACTACGGGCTGCAGAACAACCTTGGCGCGGCACTGTACCGGCAGCAGGAATTTGATGCCGCGAATGCGGCCTTCTCCCAGGCTGCCGAAAATGCACTGAGCGATCCCGACTACGCCCGAGCAGCCTACAACGCCGGCAATGCCGCTTTCCAGCGGCAGGACCTTGAGGCAGCCCTGGCCTATTACAAGAATGCGCTCCTTACCGATCCGACCAACGAGGATGCCCGGTTCAACTATGAATTCGTGCGGCGTCAGCAACAGGAGCAGCAGCAAAACCAGCAAGACCAGGAGCAGAATCAGGAGAACCAACAGAACCAGGAACAGAACAACGAGCAGCAGAATCAGGAGCAGCAAGACCAGGAGCAGCAACAAAACCAGGATGAGCAGGAGCAGAATCAAGAGCAGCAGCAGAACCAGGAGCAGCAGCCGCAGCAGGAAGAGCAGCCGCAGCAAAGCGAGGCTCGTGAGGAAGAGTTGACTCAGGAGCAGGCCGAGCGCATCCTGCAGGCTCTCGAAGATGAAGAACAACAGTTGCTGCGAGAGATACAGAAGGTTGAGGGACGACCCCGGCGCGTTGCGAAGGACTGGTAGCCGCATGCGCACATCGTTCTGCTTTGTCCTGGCCGCGCTGTCCCTTTTCTGGGCTGCCGGAACGGCTCGTGCCCAAGAGGTGCAAGCCCTGGTCAACGAGACTACCGTAGGCGCAGAAGAATTGGTGCGGTTCACCATCGAGGTGCGGGGCGCAGAATTCGACCAGATCAGAATCCCGAGCCCTCCAGAGGCGGAGGGCCTGGCGCTTGTCCAGCGCAACCCGGCGACCCAGACCAGCATTTCCGTTACGGGAGCGACCGTGGTGCGTAGCATCGGATACAGCTGGAGATACCAGCCGCTGCGAGAAGGTACCGTCCGCATTCCCGAGGCAAGCGTGGAGATCGGCGATCTGACCTTCACCACGGAGCCCATCGAGCTCATGGTGGTGCCGCAGGCGCAGCGGCCACAGGCGAGGCCACAGCCGCGTGGAGGCCTGCTCGATCCCTTTGGCCTGTCAAATGAGGAACCCGCTGCCAGCGCTGTGGGAGAGCGCGATGTCTATATCCGCGCACTGCCCAGCGCCAGAGAGGCCTTTCAGAACGAACAGGTTACCATTGACTACGAACTCCTATTCCGTGGCGATCTGCAGCCTCGCAACAGCAGGCTCGCGGATTCCTGGGATGCCGAAGGCTTCTGGCGAGAAGAGCTGGAGATAGAGCCCCGCCCCGTGGCGCGCACGGAAGTGCACAACGGAGTGCGCTATAACGTCATCCTGCTAAAGCGTGTAGCGGTGTTTCCGACGCGGCAGGGTCCGCTGACGGTGGATCCCCTCCGGATCGAAACCGAAGTGATCGCGCCCAGACGGGCCGGAGATCCGTTCAGCCGGCCCTTCTTTTCGCTGCGCACACCGTTTCAGCTCATCGAACGTGCTTCTCCCGAGGTACGCATCGAATCCATCCCGGTGCCTGCGGGAGCCCCTGATTCCTTCAACGGTGCCGTAGGCCAATTCCGGCTCCAGGCGGCCACGTCTCGCGACGAGGTTGAAATCGGAGAGCCCGTACAGCTCACCGTCAGCATCACCGGAGCCGGAAATCTGGCCATGCTGGAGAGGCCGCAGCTGTCTCTTCCCGGCGTATTCGAAGCGTATGATCCGGAGGTCGAGATGGCAATTGCCCGAACCGGCAGCATCGTCAACGGCACCAAGACCTTCAAGTACCTCCTTGTGCCACGCTCCAACGGCGCATTTTCCATACCGCCCATTGAATTTGCCTACTTCGATCCGCGCAGCAATTCGTACCATACGCTCCGCTCCGAAAACATGCCTGTGTCTGTCACCGGCACGACGAGTGGCCCATTGGCCACGGGCACCACGATTTCGGGATTTCCCGTGGACGACATAACCACCACAATCGCTGCATCACCCTGGGTATCGCTGGACTCGAAACCCCTGCACCGGAAAGGGTGGCCGTATGCCTTTCTTGCAGTTCCGCTGCTGCTCCTGGGCCTGGTCTTCCTGGCGCGGCGCCGCGCCACGCGCCTGGCCCTGGATACGGCCTACGCACGAAGCCAGCGCGCCCATCCGCTGGCCAGAAAGCACCTGAAGCAGGCCCGGATGATGCTTCGTGGCCAGAGCTCCCGCGCGTTCTACGAAGAGCTGGAACGCGCCGTCTTGGGTTTTATCGGCAACCGCCTGAACATTCACGAACTGGGGATGACGCGGGTCCAGCTGGAGACCGAGCTAAAGGCCGCAGGCATAACTGATGAGGTTTGCCGGCAGGTCCAGGAGTTTCTTGCCATTTGCGACACAGGTCGATTCTTGCCGGATCTGCCCGACCAGGACTCCATGGAACGAGCGCTTGAGGATGCCAGCCGTCTGGTCGTGGTCCTTGACGCAGCCTTCCGCACGCTCTAGAACGCATGAGAGCCATGCGCAAGTACTCACAGCCAAAACGCCGATACATCGGGGTGGCACGCGGCACGGCCGCCGTGTTGCTGGTAGCCCTGCTGAGCGCGCTTCCGGTGAGCGCGCAAATCGCCGATGCAACGCGTTTGTTCGAGGAGGGCAACCAGCTGTACATCCAGGGCGCCTATCTTGAGGCTGTGGCGCGTTTTGAGGAAGCCCAGACTTATGGCCTTACCAGCGGGGCGCTGCTTTTGAATGTGGGTAACGCCTACTACCGGCTGGATCAGCGGGGCCAGGCCCTGCGCTACTACGAAAAGGCTTATCGCCTCCTGGGAGAAGAGCCGCATCTCATGCACAACCTGCAGTTTGTCCGTGCCCAGGTCGCCTCACCTATTGCGGCATTGCCCGTTCCCGTTTGGCAACAGTGGTGGCAGGCCGCTGTCGGAGCGCGAAGTCCCTGGCTGTTCTTTGCGGCCGGCGCCGTCTTCTATCTGGCTTCGTGCCTGCTTTTTGCCCACAGGGCCTGGACGCAGCGGCGAAGCCCCTGGCACCGGCGGGCACGTACCGCAACTCTCGGTCTGGCCTTGGTGCTCCTGGTGATGGCCTACGGGGGCTCTCTGGGCACTTCCTCGGGCACAGCTGCCATCGTCATCGAGCCAACGGCAGAGCTGCGGGAAGACCCGAACGGACCCGCCATTCTCGATGTAACCGAGGGCGTGAAGGTCGATGTCTTGGGGCTACATGACGGCGTCGCCGAAGTCCGGTTGCCCAACGGCGTGCGCGGATACGTGTCGCGTGAATTCCTCGGAGAAATCTAGGTCGATCAGGGTGCAAAGCGTGGAACACGTCCTGTGACGCCATGTAATTTGGGATTACTCCTGGTATCCATTCCTTCATGTCCGAACAGCGCTACCTCGTTACAGCCCGGAAGTACCGGCCAGCCCGATTCCGGGAAATCGTGGCACAGGAGCACGTAACGGAAACGCTGCGAAATGCTCTCCGTCTGGACCGGCTGGCCCATGCCTACCTGTTCTGTGGTCCACGGGGCGTAGGCAAGACGACGGCAGCACGCATCCTGGCGAAGGCCATCAACTGCACCGAGCGCGATCAGGACACAGCCGAGCCGTGCCGTTCGTGTACTTCCTGCCGTGATTTCGAGTCGGGGCGCAGTCTGAGCATCTTCGAAATCGATGCGGCCTCCAACAACAAGGTGGAAGATGTCCGGGAATTGCGCGAGACCGTGCGGATCCCTCCGCAGGGCAGCCTGAAAAAGGTCTACATCATCGATGAAGTCCACATGCTCTCGAACGCGGCCTTCAATGCGCTGCTCAAGACGCTGGAGGAACCTCCGCCGCATGTGCTCTTCATCTTCGCCACGACAGAACCGCACAAGGTTCTGCCCACCATCCTTTCCCGGTGCCAGCGGTTCGATTTCCGGCGCATTCCACTGACCGATATTGTGAGCCGCCTGGAAGAGATCGGGCAGCAGGAAGGCATCACGGCTGACGAGGAATCCCTCCTGCTTATCGGTCGCAAAGGCGACGGTTCGTTGCGCGATGCGCTGTCTGCGTTCGATCAGGCTGTCGCCCTCTGCGGCACCACGCTGCAGTACAGCAGCCTCGCCGAGGCGCTCCGCGTTATCGATATCGACCTCTATTTTGAAACCACGACGAATGTTCTCGACCGCAGCAGCGGCGGCATGCTGAAGCTCGTGGAGCGGATCGTGCTCGACGGCCTGGACCTGCAGGAGTTTCTGGTGGGTCTCGCCGAACACCTGCGCAATCTCCTGGTCGCCCGCAGCCTCGGAGAGGCATCCCTGGTTGAGGCTGCGGCAGCCACGCGTGCGCGCTACAACAGAGAGAGCGGTGCCTTTACAGAGCCGCTGCTACTCCGCCTTCTCATGATCGTGGATGAAGCGGCAGCCTCCATTTCACAGAGTGCCTATCCAAGGCTCAAGCTTGAGCTTGCTCTGATAAAGATGGCAAGTCTTAGCAGCGCGCTCTCCCTTGCCAAGGCGATGAAGCAGCTCGACCGACTGGAAGAGCTGGCGCGCGAGGGCAAGCTGGCCCCTGAACTGTTTGCAGCACCGCCTTCGCCGGCGCCCAGGCATGCGGCCGAGGCAAAGCGTAGCAACCCCCCTTCCCGCGCACCGGAACCGGTGCCCGACGCTACGAATGTAGTTGCCGACCAGGGGTTGGGCGGCCTGTTTGGCCAGGAGTCAAGTACTGAGTCGAACCCGCGCGCGGTATCCACGGAAGGCAATACAGCAATTGCGGCGCGCACGGAGCCGCTCTCCGCGCTCTGGCCGCAGTTCAAAGGGCGAGTCGAGAAGCAACGCATCCACATTGGGCTCATGCTCGACAATTCGGTCGTGCTGGAGGAGGTGCAGGGAACCCTGCGCATCGGTCTGCCTTCCCGGCACGCGGTCGAGGTTCTGGCAGGAGCAGAGCAATTCCTGCTGGAGGAGCTTGACGCCGCTTGTGGCAGGCGCCTACGTCGCATGGAGTTTGTTTACCGCGAAGAGCTGGCTGCAAGTGACAGCAGCAATGACATGTCGAGCGCGGAGTCCCGCCGGGAAGACCTGGAGAAGCAGCGTCAGGAGAACCCCGTCATTCGAAGCATAATAGAACAGTTTGGCGGCGAACTGGTTTGGTGAACAGGCTACGCACCGCATCCTTCAGAAGCAATGAATCTCGGTGATCTCAAGGGCCTGAACATGGCCGAAATCGTGGGCAAGGTGGCTCAGATGCAGAAGAAAATGTCCGATGCCCAAGAGGCCGTCGGCAAGATTACGGTCGAGGCCGAGGCAGGGGGCGGCATGGTAAAGGTGACAGCAACGGGAGCACAGCGTATCACAGCCATTCACATGGAGCCGGAAATCGTGGATCCGGACGACATGGAAATGCTGGAAGACCTCATCATTGCGGGCGTCAACAAGGCGCTGGAGGAGGCAGCGCGCGCCGCCAAGACGGAAATGCAGCACGCGGCCACGGACTTCTTGCCCCCGGGCATGGATCTGTCGAGCCTGGGAATATAGGACGCAGCTGCAGTGGACGGTTTACCCTGCATCGCTAGACCGCCTGGCGGATCCCGTCCCCGAAGGGCGCTTTTGGCAGGCGGCCCTCCGTCTTCCGGAAACTGGAGACGTATGCCTGCTTTGCCATCCGGGGAACGTCCCGGCGATTGCCTCTTGCCGTTCCCGAACCCATCCTCTCACACGTATAGTTCAGGCAGCAAGTAAACCTAGTGCCCCCAACTGCACGTCGTGTCAAGCATCGCTGGAGCAAGCAGCGCAGCCTGCGGTGGCTGCGGAGCTTCGGCAAGGCAGCCCGGACCGGAAAGCGCAGTTGGCCCTGGTCTCTGGCGCTCTTTGCAGCGCTTGTGATCTTTCTCTTTGTCCTGGAGCTGCGGATATGGGAAGCAGAGCCGGCTTCCCTGGCGAGCGCAATTAGGGGCCTATTCCTGAGCCCTGTCCTCTGGATGATTCTTGTTTTCGACGTTTGGCACGGGTACACGGTACTTGTTCCCGACCGGAATTTTCTGCGCGCCTACGTAGGCAACCGGGAGCGGCTTTGCCCTGATCCCGACGTCGAAGCGGAAGCGCAGCGCATGTTTGAGGTCTTTCGCGCCCAAAGTCGGCGGCCATTGAAGCTCGAACACCTGCCGCCCATTGTATCCGCAGTCTCCGAGACGGTAGCCGCTCGCTGATTCTTCACCCAACAAGTATCAGGCCTGCGCGATCAGGCTGCCGAACGCCATGATTCGTGATGCGGCGACCTGTCATGCCTGGTGCAATGCATGGCCATCCGGGAATCGTGTTGCACTCTACAGGCTGCCATGGCGGGAGCCGGGACCGCCATGCAGCCCGGCGCATCTTGGCAACGGAAACGCAACGCTTGTGCCAGCGGCGATATGCGTGAGCAACCTTCGCCCATGGGTCGTACCACGCGAACCTGGAAAGCATAGCTCCGACTAGAACGCGCCCAATCCATGCATTTCTCTTCGGAATCTGTCGAGACGCTTGTCGAGCAGTTCACGCGTCTTCCCACCATCGGCAGAAAAACGGCCCAGCGACTGGCGGCATTCGTGCTGAAGATGCCCAGAGTAGAGGTCGAAGCCCTGGCACATGCCCTTATTGCGGTCAAGAGCCGGGTCAAGTTCTGCCCTGTGTGCCAGGATGTGACGGACCGCGTTCCCTGCACGCTCTGCCGCTCCGACAAGCGCGACCACTCCACAATCTGCGTCGTGGAAGAATCCAGCGATGTGGCGGCGCTAGAACGCACGGGCGAATACAAGGGCACCTATCACGTGCTGGGCGGGGTCATTTCTCCGCTGGATGGCATTGGACCGGATGACCTGAAGGTCAGAGAGCTCGTCCAGCGTGTTGCGCCCTCGGATGAAGGCCACGCCGTGCAGGAAATCATTCTGGCCGTGAATCCGACGGTGGAGGGCGACACGACGGCCTACTACCTTTCGCAGCTGCTCGCTCCTTTTGAGGTCAAGGTGACGCGCCTGGCGCGGGGCCTGCCCATAGGGGGCGATCTCAAGTATGCGGATGAGGCGACATTGTCACGCGCCTTGGCAGGCCGGGGCAATGTCTAGGCTTTCCGGCGCAGCAGGCTGAGTCCCCAACCGACAGCCACGACCGTGACCGCGCCGATTACGTTGTGCCACAGGAAGGACACCTCGGGAGCACCGAATGTAACGAGCGCCACGACACCCATGCCGCTCAGCAGGCCGACAAATGCGCCAAGCGCGCGGGACCCTGGCAGCATGGCCAGGAGAAATACGCCGAGTATGGAACCGTAGAAGAACGAGCCGAAGCGGTTTACCACTTCGATCAGCGAACCCAGCGAGGCCGCAAAAGTGGCCACGAAGCAGGCGAACAGTCCCCAGAAGCCGGTGGCCCACTTCGAAACGGCCAGAAAATGGCCGTCCGACCCTTCGGGCCGAATCCAGCGCCGGTAAAAGTCTATCACGGTAGCCGTAGACAGAGAATTTAGCTCCGAGGAAATACTGGACATGGCCGCAGCCATAATGGCTGCAATAAACAGTCCCGTAAGGCCCAGCGGTAGCTCGCGCAGCGCAAACGACGGGATGATGTAGTTGACATCCCGGCTGGACTCGCCCGTTACATCTTCGGCCAGCGAGAGGGCCTCTTGCCTGATTTCCTCCACTGCCCCTTCCCGGCTCCGGAACGCGTTCATGGCCGCTGCTCTCCCCGCGCCGTCCGACGTTGCCGCGACCTCGCGCGCGGCCGTTTCGCGCTCGGCGAAGGCACTCTGAAAACGATCCTCAAGCGCGGCGTACTCTTCGCCCCGCGCGGCTCGCACGGACTCTTCGTGCGCCGGATTATACAGTAGCGGCGGCGCCTGGAACAGGTAGAAGACAAACACCAGCACACCGATCAGCAGGACCAGTGCCTGGAGCGGGATCTTCCAGTATGCGCTCATCAGCAGGGAGCTGCGAGCTTCGTCGACCGAACGCGCCGCCAGATAGCGCTGGACCTGGCTCTGATCCGTCCCGAAATAGGACAGCATGAGAAATGTGCCGCCCAAGAGCCCCGACCACACGGTATAGGTCTCCGTTAGCGTAAATGAAAAATCAAACGCCTTCAGCCGGCCCGTCGAACCCGCAATGTGCAGGGCCTCTCCCACGTCAACCGGCATCCGGAACAGCAGCACAACCACCACAGCCAGAAGGGCTACGACGATCAGGACCATTTGCTTGACATCCGCCCATGCCACGGCCTGGATGCCGCCGAACATGGTATACAGCACGGTCGGAATCCCGATCAAGGCGACGCTCCAGGTAAGATCCAGGCCAAAGACGGCAGATAGGACGACAGCCGGAGCCGCGACAATGGTGCCGCACGACATTCCCCGCGAAAGCAGGAAGAGCAGGCTCGTCAGGGAGCGCGTCTTGGCATCAAATCTTCGCTCCAGATACTCATAGGCAGTGAATACGCCGCTGCGGTGCAAGAATGGCACCAGCGTCACGCCCAGTATCACCATGGCCAGCGGCAGCCCGAAATAAAACTGTATGAATCGGATGCCGTCCGTCGCGCCCTGCCCCGTGGTGCCGATCATGGTGATGGCCGAGAGCTGCGTGGCCATGACCGACAGGCCAACGGCCCACCAGGGAAGGCTCTGGTTGGCGAGAAAGTACCCTTCTATGCGGCTGGTGTCCCTGGAGCGCCGGAGCCCGTCCCACACCACGTAGACCAGATACGCCGCTACTATCAGCCAGTTTATCGGATGCATCTAGGCGTGATAGACAGCCTGTAGAAACCAGAGCACCAGCAGCGTTGCAATCTGCATGGCCAGTACGCCCGCAAGCACGCGCCAGAATGCGCGCTGGCCGTTGCCGGGAGGAGAATCACTCATGCCAGAAGTGTACCGTATGCCCGAAGAGTAGCCCCGTTCAGCGAGGCTCCGGCACCGCCGCAAAGATAGCGCACGAGCTCTACGATCGTCTCCACCGGCACGCCGCGCTGCGCTGGCGCCTCATCGCCATAAAGGATATAGGAAGGTGCAACTACATGCGCCGTGACCCCGCTGGCTTCAAATTCCGACGCCACCGCCTCTGCGAGACGAATCACGCCAGCCTTCGAGGCTGAGTATCCTGCCTGCCTCGCCTTTCCTCGGTCCGCCCCCTGTATGGAAGCAAAGCCGATCAGTCTGCCACCGCGGCGCGCCAGAAGCTGCGCCCCTTCCCTGAAGCAGAGGAAGGTGGACGTTAGATTAACGCCCAACAACCGTTCCCAGTCAGCCACCGTCGTCTCAGCGAGCGGTGCGCCACCCCACATTCCGACTGTATGAATTACGGCATCGACCCGGGGGTAGCTGTCGGCGATCTGCCGGAATGCCGCCACGGTGGAGGCCTCGTCCGTAAGGTCAGCCCGCACGCCACCTTCCGAACGGCGATCTACCCTGACAACCGTGGCACCGCCCGATTCGAAGCCCTCCGCAATGCGGCTGCCAAGCCTTCCGGTCGCCCCGGTAACGACCACAACCTGCCCCATCCTCATTCCTCCAGTTTCGACGTGTGATCGTGCACAATGCGCCAGCCCTCAGGCGTTCGCTCTGCCAACAGCGAAAAGAGTCCCGTCGGCTGGTCACTTTCCCGCATTAGCGTGTAGCCTCCAAATACAAACGCATGCCGCGTCGAAAGAAGCTTGATCTCGTGCACTTCGAAGGTGAGCGTACCCATCGCCACCCGGTCCGGATACGTGCGCAGGTACCGCTCCAGCGTCGGCTGCCAACCGCGTATTTCTCCGCTGCCTGAAACGAAGCGCAGCGCATCGGAACGCACGTAGCCGTCCATGAAGGCTTCCACGTCCCCGCGATTCCACGCGTCCTGCTGCTCCATGAGAAGCGCGGTCAGGTCTTCTTCGTCCGCTGCCGTTCGCGCGCAGCCGCAGACCATCCCTACGGCCAGAATTGCAACCCAAAAAACTGATCGCCCCACGGTGTTACCTCCTAGAACATGGTCCCGTGTATATCGTTCGACCAAGCCTACGAAAATAGAACGACAAAAGAGAGGCAGCATATACGCATTCTTGGCTACCACGTAGAATGGCGGCACGCCCCGGCATCGGGTTCACCTGATTCAGCGTACTGCACCGGAGTTGTGTCGCAGGTCAAATGCAGCAGTCCGTGCCCCTACATCGGCCTCTCGCAAGACTGGGCTTGTTTGCCGCATGCGCCCTTGCCGGCTGGTTCATGCTGGCTCGCGCAGCGCAGGGCGACATTTCGCGCCGCCTGGCCCCGCACGCGACCGGTGACCTCTACCATTACGACATAGCCCGGGCTGACACCGACACGGTAGGACTCTACCGGGTCGACTCGCTGCTTGCCTTCATCCGGCTTCTCGGTGCCGATTCTCTCCGGGCGCTGGTTCAGTCCATGGACGCCGACCCGGTACTGTGGGCTTTGGTGGACTCCCTCGCACCGGTTGACACCAATTACCGGACGCATCGCTACCTGGACGGCCTGTGGCGCCGGAGCAGGATCGCCTCCACCCTGCCCCGCCAGCGACGCTCCTTCGGCGTTAACCCGTTTGGCCAGCATGACATCGAACTCGACTCGGCGAGTTTCAGCTACCGGGCACGGGAGACCATTGGCGAGAATGATGTCCGGATCCCGCAGCAGCTCAGTCGGGATCTGTACCGACGCCGGAAGATGGAGGCAAGCCTAGAGCGCAACTGGCATGAACTGATCGCCTTGCGGCGCGCGCAGCAACAGCGGCGCCAGCGCGGCGGTCTGGGCCTTTCCATAACGGTGCCTGGAGGACGCCAGAGCGGATTTACCACCATATTCGGCAAGAACGAGGTGGATCTGCGCGTGACCGGCACGGCCGACATCCGCGCAGGCTTTGCGTACCGCGAGAGCGATCAGCAGGTGATCCTGGGACAAGCCGCCCGGGTGGATCCCGACTTCGAAATGTCCCAGCGCCTCAGCGTAACCGGCACCATCGGGGACAAAATGCAGGTGGGCGTGGACTGGGACACGAACCGGCAATTCGACTTCGAGAACCAGCTCAAGCTGCAATACACGGGGTACGAGGACGAGATCATACAGAGCATCGAAGCCGGCAACGTGTTCCTTCAGACGCCGTCCTCCCTGATCCGGGGCGGCCAGAGCCTGTTTGGCGTCAAGTCGGAATTCCAGGTGGGAGGATTCCGGCTTACCACGGTGGCCAGCCAGCAGGAAGGCGAATCCAGTGTCCTTTCTCTCGAAGGCGGCGCGGAGACAACCGCCTTCAACGCCCGGCCAACGGACTACAACGAGCGCATGCACTATTTCCTCTCCTACTACTTCCGCAACAGGTGGGAGGAGGCCCTGAGTGACCCACCGAATATCATTCTCGATGCCGTGTTCTCGGGGATTACGGATCTGGAAGTCTGGAAGCTGACGCCCGTGGCGCCGGAGGAGCAGAATGTGCGGCAGGTAGTCGCCGTGGTAGACCTGGGCGAGCCGTCTGACCTGGTAAGCCTTGCGGACGGGTTTACGCAGGCCGTGCGGCCGGATGAGGACTTTGACCAGTACTCTGAGGCGGAGCTGGCGAGTCAGCTCCGGCCCGGCGATGCCGTGCCCAAGGACTACCTGGAATCTGCAGCCATGGAACAGCCCCTGGCGGCCGGAGACTTTCAGGTCGGGCAGTTCAAGAAACTGGCGCGGGGGCGGGACTACGAAGTGGACGAGCTGCTTGGCTACATCACGCTCCAGCAGCGCATCCAGGAAAGCGAGGCGCTTGCCGTGTCATTTCGATATCTGGCAAACGGCACGGAATTGCAGGTGGGGGATTTCTCGTCCGAGACGGGCGGAGGCGACAACAGCCAGACAGGCGAGCGCATTGTGCTCAAGCTGCTCAAGCCTGTTAATCTGCAGCAGCCGGCCAATACGGGGCAGGACAATGAATTGAATCCTGCCGCCTGGCACCTGGAGATGCGCAACATATACCGGCTGGGAACGGGTCTGCAGCCGTCGGACTTCATTCTCAACATAGAGCACCAGCCGCCGGGGCGAAGCGCGTCGAAGACCCTTCCGGGCATAGGCGGACAGTCTACGCTGATCCAGCTGCTGGGGCTGGACCGCCTCAATGAGGACGGCGCAGAGAAGCCGGACGACCTGTTCGATTTTCTGATCAACTACACGGTGAATCAGGCTGAAGGCACGATTATCTTCCCGTACCTGGAGCCCTTCGGAAACCGGATCGAAGCACTCATAGATGCCAGCGATCTGGGGCCTGCGGAAAAGGCCGAAGCCAAGGCGGTGTACGTCTTTTCCGACCTGTACCGCACGAAACAGATCAACGCGGTCCGCAACACGCAGCTCAACGTGTACCGGATCCAGGGCTCCTTCAGCGGAGGCATTCCGTCCTTCTACGACCTGAGAGCATTCTCGGGACTGGTGGAGGGATCGGTGCGGGTCTCCTCGGGCGGAGTATCGCTGGCAGAAGGCACCGATTACGTGGTGGACTACCAGGGAGGTACGGTCGAGATCATCAACCCCGCTTTCGTCACCGCCGGCAGGGACATTACCATTGAATCGGAGCAGAACGCCCTCGTCAACTTCCAGAAGAAGACGCTTCTGGGAGGGCGCATGGATTACTCGACGGACGAACGGTTTGCTGTCGGGGGCACCTTCATGCGTCTGAGCCAAAAATCCATCACCGACAAATTCCGCATTGGAGAAGAGCCCATAGCCAACTTTATCTGGGGCCTGGACGGCCAGGTGGCTCTTGAGCCCACCTGGCTTACGCGGGCCATTGACGCCGTGCCCCTTATCCAGACGAGGGCACCAAGCAGCATCGATATTTCCGGGGAGGTAGCCCAGCTGCGACCGGGACATACGCTTACCAATGCCTTCAAGCTTGAGCGGCGGGACCTTCGCAGCCTGGGACGTGACTTTTATCCGGACGAGACCGCAGGCATTTCGTATGTGGACGACTTCGAGGGCTTCGAGAATCTGTTCACGCTCATGCGGCCGGGCGCCTGGCAGCTCTCCAGCGCTCCCATCCTGGGAGCGGAAGAGGAGCTGGCAGGCCTGGAGGTGGAATACCCCAACAGCGGCCGCGCTACCCTGGGCTGGTACCAGCTCAATGTCACTGCGCGGGAGCATCTCGGCAATCCAACCGATCCTGCGGTGCTGCTCGTAAGGCCGCAGGATGTATTTCCGAACCGCGACCCATCCACGCAGGAGCGAATCCTCACCACGCTCGATTACTTCTTTACGCCCCACGAACGCGGGCCGTACAACTATAACCTTGACCTCGGAGGCTTTCTGGACGATCCCAAGCGCGCCTGGGGAGGCATGACGCAGCGTCTGACGGAGGGAAACACGGACTTCACGTCCAAGAATATCGAGTTCATCGAATTCGTCTTCCAGCCATTTCCCCAGGGCGGCGATGCCGATCCGGACGCCAGGCTATACATAGACATCGGCCGCATCTCCGAGGATGTCATACCGGACAACAAGCTCAACACGGAGGACGGTCTCTCGCTTACGGAGGGCGGACCCGTCGGCCTTCACGGCAGGCTTTCTACAGGTCAGCAAAACCAGACCATCAACCCGATTACGGGATCGGACCGCATTACCGAGGACCTGGGGCTGGACGGCCTGGCATCCTTTCCTGACAACAAGTTCGAGCGCGAGGGTGGCCTGGGTACCGAGCAGTCGCACTTTACGGAGTTTCTTGCCTCGCTGGACCAGACGACAAGCGCTCGCTTTCCGCAGCTTCTGGAGCGGGAAAAGATCAAGGCGCGGCGCGACCCGTCAGGTGACGACTACCACTACTTTCTTGATGACGGCTATTTCGCCGACGCCCGGCTATACCCGGGTGGCGCGAGCGTGCAGCAGCGCTTTTCGAAATTCTTCGGCGGCCACGAGCTCAATTCGTACGAAGCGCAGACCAAACTGGCGGACGCTACCACGGCCAGGGGGAATTCGCGCATCCCCGATTCGGAAGATATCAACCTCAATTCGGCTCCTGATACGGACAACAGCTACTTCCAGTACGAGCTGCCGCTCAACCTGGCCACGCTAAGCGCGCTTGCCGCTCCCGAAGAGACACGCGACTATGTCATAAACGAAATCGCCACGCCTTCAGGCGCCGGCACCGGCTGGTTCCTGGTGAGGA
Organism: Rhodothermales bacterium; assembly: GCA_965207385.1. Classification (GTDB taxonomy): domain Bacteria; phylum Bacteroidota; class Rhodothermia; order Rhodothermales; family Bin80; genus CAZXEU01. Next base: position 39,119 of record CBDBLZ010000019.1, on the reverse strand, counting down.
TTCCGGTCAAGGACTATTCAAGAAAGGTTGGAGCCATTCAGGATTTCACGCTCATCGAGTCCATTCGCGTGTGGACTACGGGCCATAGCCGGCCGATTACGCTGCGCTTTGCCACGCTTGAATTCGTGGGTAGCCAGTGGCGCAAGTCCGAGGCCGTAAGCAGCCTCGACGCCGACGGCGAAGTCCTGCCTCCTGAAGATCCTCTGACAGGGGGGCGCATCAGTATCGAGAGCGTGAACAACGAGGAGAATACGATCTACGAAATCCCCAACGGAGCCATTCGCAATCGCATACGGGAGGCACAAACCGCCACGCTGCGCGATGCGCGTGAGCAGTCCATGGTTCTGCGCGCCGAGAACATAAAGCCCAACGCCCAGCAGGCCGTGTTCCATACGTGGTCCACGCCGCTTGATTTGCTCAAGTACAGCAATCTTCGCATGTTCGTGCACCTGAACGGATTCAAGGACGATATGCCGCTTGAGGAAGAGGATCGCGGTGCACTCAAGCTCTTCATTCGCCTTGGCGCGAACGAGACCAGCGACTTTTATGAATACGAGCAACCGCTGACCCCCAGTCCGCTGGACCAACTGCCCGAAACGTCCGAGGCACGCGCGGACTATCTCTGGCGCACGCACCAGCCCGACCCGGAATCCGGAGGTGAGGGCTTCATCGACCTCAACTCCGTAAACGTCCGCATGAGTGCGCTGAACCAGCTCAAGTTTCACCGCGACGAAATCGCAAGGGAGTCGGAGCTTGACCCCACAGAAACATTCTGGAATGACGAGCATGGGCTGCTCGGAGACATCATCGCCGACTTCGCACCGCCCGGCACGCGGATTGGCGTGAAAGGCACGCCTTCGCTGGCCCGGGTCAATACGATCGTCCTGGGACTGCGTAACACGAGCGACGACGGTGGAGTGCTCACGGAAGTAACGGTGTGGGTAAACGAGCTCCGCGTTTCGGGCTACGACGAGAACACCGGGCTGGCAAGCGTGGTCAACCTTGACGTAGCCCTGGCGGACCTTGCAAGGGTCAAGGGAACCCTCCGGGCGCAGACAGACGGCTTCGGTTCGCTGTCCAGTTCGCTCGGGGAGCGGGACCAGACAAACAGTACGGACTGGACCGTCAATACCCAGATGAATCTCGACAAGTTCGTCTCGGAGCGCTACGGGTGGACCGTGCCCGTCAGCGTGGAGATGAAATCTGTCTCGTCCATTCCGCGTTTCGATCCAAGCCGCGGCGACGTGCGAGTGCAGAGCCTGCAAGAGGCCATCGCCAGCGATTCCACCCTCATGCCTGAAGAGATTGATGCGCGGCAGCGTGCCATACAGGAGCAGGCTCAGACCCGGACCGAAACGCGGTCATACACCTCCAGAATCGGCAAGATGGGATCGCGGACCAGGCTGCTCCGCAATACAGTTGACGCCGTCAGCCTGAATTATTCGTATTCCAGTTCGTCGGGACGGACTCCTTCGGAGACGCTGCGCGAATCCTGGCGGTGGAATTCGACGCTAGGCTACCGCCTGTCCGTGCGCAGGCCTCGCGTGCTTCGGCCGCTGGGCTTTCTTGGCCGGATTCCCGTGATTCGCGTATTCAGCAATATCGGTTTCAGCTATCTGCCGACATCGGTGAATTACTCGCTCTCGGCCGACCGCAATTTTACGCAGTCCAAGCGCCGTCCGGACCCTGTCAGGCCACGCGATTCGAGTGTGCCTCTCGATGTGGAGTTTCCGGTGCGCCCGCAGCATCGCTTTTCGCATGCCCGGCAGTTTGCCATTCAGTACAGTCCGCTGGGCTTTCTCAATCTGAGCCTGGATGCCAACACCAACCAGAGCCTGAATGCGGTCGGGGTGGACACGCTGTACTCGGTGATATTGGTGGATTCGCTGGGTGAGGAAACGCGCCTGGACGGCACCAGGTTGACCTCGCTTCTGGCCGACGGCACGGTCGACAGCTCCCGGGTCGGGGTAAGCGCATTCGAACTTGAGAACCTGCAGTCTCTGGGCGTTCGCCAGGTAATGAGCAGGGTCACGGGCGGCAGCCTTACTCCAACCACCGACATCCGCACGGAACGCTATCAGTCACGGTTCAGCGCTACTTTTCGCCCGCGGCTGCAGCAGTATCGGTTCCTCAGCTGGCTACAGTTCCAGGACGTGGGCTACAGCTCAACGTTTTCGTGGCGCAATGGATCTGTGAGCAACAACACGGGTGCACGTGTAAGTACCTCAGTCACGCTCCGTAGCGGCGTGACCGTGCGCCCGCAGAATCTGTTCGAGAAATTCGGTTTCTACACCAGACTTCAGCAGGCACAGCGCGCTGCCGAAAACGCGGCCGCCGCACGCAGGACGCAGCGGGAAGCCGAGCGGGAACGGCGCCTGGAAGAGCGCAGAATCGAACGGGAACGGCGCCGTCAGGAGAGGCGGGAACAGGAGGCCCGGGAGGAGGAAGGGCTGGAGGCCGAGGACGAGCCTGCCGAACCGGAAGAGGAACCCGAACAGGCGCCTGAGCCTGGCCTTGCTGTCCCGAATCTTGAGGCAGCAGCTGACACTACGCGAAGGCGCCTGCCGGGCATTCCCTTCCTGCCCAACCCGGTGTCCCTACTGCGGAAGGCGGTGCTGGCCGCAACCGGTGTGCAGGATATCAACCTTACCTACACCGGAAGCCGCACCTCCAATGCAACGAATGTGGGCCGCTTTGGGGAGGACGACCAGGTGGAGGTAAGCTACAGCTTGCGTGATGCGCTCTTTTCTGGCCACGGCCCACCCGTGCGGTACCGGCTTGGCCTGGACCGCACTATTGACCCGGCCTCGCAGCGCATCATCTCGGACCGGCTCCAGGTTACGGACGCGCTGGCCGATTCAGACCGGCTGCAGGGCCGCACAACGATCAATGCGACGCGGAGCCTGCGCATCAGCCTCAGCTGGACACTGGAGAGCTCGACCAGGGAGGACTTTACCTACAGACCGCTGCCCGACGGCTCGCCCGGAGCCGACACGACCAGCTCGGGTGACGTCCGCGGCTCGGTGTGGGCCTTCAGCGCGGACTACCAGGAGCTGTTTCGGCGTCAACTCGATCGTTTCCGGGAGGATTGCGGCACGGTCTGCGAAACCGAAGGCATACTGGCTGACTCAGTAATAACTTCCACCGTCCTTACCAACGGCGTCGTATTCGAGGACTTTCTGGGCAGCTATCTCACGGGGCCGGGCGGCACGCTCGGTAGTTCCGGGCGCGTTCCCTTCCCGCTCCCCAGCTGGCAGATCAGCTACAGCGGCATTTCGCGGTGGCCCATAATTCGAAGTCTGACGCAGAGTGCAACCCTTCGGCATTCCTACAATGCCGACTACAGCGCGGACTTCCGGTCCAACCTCAGGGGCGGCCAGATGGACATGTTCAATCTGGGCCAGGGACCGAGAATAGCCTACACGCTGCAGGATGTAGACATTGATGCGGTGCGCGTGAACCAACGCTTTCAGCCGCTAGTTGCGTTAGACCTCTCCCTGAAAGGGAACGTGCAGACGGGCATCGCCTGGAACAAGAGCAACTCCTATTCGCTAAGCACAACCAACAACGTTGTAAACGAAGCGCAGACGAATGACATTTCCATCACCGCGTCGTACGCTACGCGGAATCTCCGGCTGCCGCTTTTCGGAAGGCGTCTCAGCAACCGGATCAGCTTTTCGGTGCAAGCGTCTCGCAGCGTCAACAATGACCGCAGCTTCTATATCCGGCGCGCCATGGAAGCCGCCGCCATCAATGCAGAATTCACGCCGGACATGGCACTGGTAGAGCCGTTCGTCGATGTCCTTACCAGCACCGCCCGCATCCTGATCACGCCAAAGATAGCCTACCAGTTCAGCAATCAGGTTACCGCGGACGTGTTCGTGGAATACGAGGATTTCCAGGGAGACAGCCGGAGGCTGCCGTACAAGTCCATCAACGGCGGCTTCAATTTCCGGTTGAGCTTCGCTCACTGAGCCCTTACGATGGCCGAGTCAACTATCGTGTGCCATCTGGGGCGTGTCGCCTACTCCCCCACCTGGACGCTGCAGGAATGGATCATGCAACGTCTGTTGCGCGGCCGTAAGAGCGGCGAACACCTGCCCCACGTAATCCTTCTGCTGGAACACCCACCGGTGTACACGCTCGGCAAGAGCGGCAACCCGCACCACCTGCTGCTGGACGATGACGCGCTCCGGAGACGGGGCGCCGAATACCATCGCATCGACCGCGGAGGAGATATAACTTTTCACGGGCCCGGTCAGCTCGTCGGGTACTTTCTCCTCGATCTGGAGCGCTATTTCCGGGACCTGCACCGCTACATGCGCGCTCTGGAGGAAATTGTCATCCGTACGTGCGGCGACTTCAGGCTGCATGCCCGGCGCGTAACCGGGCGCACCGGAGTCTGGATAGGACCGGACGCAAACGGACCCGAACGCAAGGTCTGCGCGCTCGGGATTCGGACAAGCCGATGGATCACGATGCACGGTCTGGCGCTGAACGTCGATACCGACCTGTCCTTCTTCGACGAAATAGTACCGTGCGGCATCATGGACCGGGAAGTAACCTCAATGGTTCGCGAGCGTGGCGAGCCGTGCGATCAGGCATCCGTGCGCGGGCGCATTCTTCATCATTACGAGCATGTGTTTGAGGCAACTGCCACCATGCTTGAGCAAGAACAATCGTTCCAGTTTCTGGAAGAACTGGTCGGACGGGCGAACATCCAGGCGCAACTGACGCGCATGGACGCCTGCCGAACCGCCACGAAAACCCATCGCTGACCGAATCGAGCATGAGCACCCACGCACTGGAGGACTTGGCCGCGCACCTTATCGCGGAGACGCTTTTCTACGACGAGGAATACGGCGCGCTTGGCAATCTCAGCCTTATCGATCCCTTGCGCGGGCGTGAGGTCTATGTGGCATCTTACGTGCCCAAGACAAGAACCTTCGCCATAGAGGAAGCCTCCGAATGGGAGGACAGTGAGGATCTTGGCGACGACGACGCGATAGGCTATGCTCTGGCGATAGATTCGGTTGACTATGGCAGTTACGCATCGGCTGCCGAGGCAGCCGCAGTGCTGCTGGATCTTGCCCGGCAGAAGGGTCTGCTGCCCAGTGTTACGCTACTCTTCGAGGAAGAAGGCGAGGTGTGACCTACCTGGCCGCGTAGGCCGCCCAGGCCATCAGCGCCCACCCGGCCACGAAGGCCAATCCACCCGGCGCGGTTACAGCGCCCAACCAGCGAACGTCCGTAAGGACCAGCAGGTAGAGACTGCCTGAGAAAAGGCCGACGCCTACCGCAAACAGTGTGCCCGCGGCCCGGATGCGCCAGCCCGGCCAGAACTGCGCCGCGCAGCCGGCAGCAATGATGGCCAGCGAATGCACCAAATGATAGAGTACGGCCGTCCGGAACGTCTGCATAGCGGCCGCATCAAGGTCCAGGCTGTGCGCGCCAAAGGCGCCAAGCAGAACGGCCACTCCCCCAAGGGTAGCGCCCAGGAAAAAGAACCTTCGCTGCATGGCTAGTCAATGCTGTTGTTAGAACAGAGTTCAGGCTCCATGCCCTCGTTCGGCACTAGCAAAACCCTGCCGCTGCCAGATCACGGAGCACTAGACACGAGTCCGGGCGATGGGCATCGAACGGGCCCAAATCGCCCGCCCCGGCAAGTAGCATCATGATTCCGCCTCTATCCGGACTTCAAAGGGCACCGCACGTCCGTTCAGCTTCAGGGTATAGTGCCCCGGCGCGTATTGCCCTTCGAGCGTGACGTAAAACCGGTACGGCCTAAATACGCTTGTGCACACAGCTCCTTGCGGGCGTCGCATCTGCAGCGTGGCATCCACGATGTTCCCGGTGCGTTCCTGGGTAAAGGCGTGTAGTTGCAGACAGCCATCCGGGAAGGCCCCCTTAATGAGTGCTTCCACCTCTGCCACAGCCTGCGGATCATCGGCTGGCAGCGGAGCGGGCCGGATGACAACAGTCTCTACCGTTGCAGGGTAGTATGCGAACTGTCCGCCGCCTTCGGCAGGATCAATGGAAACGGTCCTGCGTCCGTCAGGCGCCTGCCCCTCGTAGCGGTGGCCGAACTGCTCATCGGGAGAAACCTCCACCGGCGCCCTGGTGCCAGTGCATCCCGCTGCCACCAAACAAATTATGACGAACCAGCTCCGCATTTCAGGTGTCCTCGGTCCCGGCAGCCGCAGGTTCCTTGTGCTCCTGCGGAGCGTCTTTCCAGAGTCGCTCCAGATCGTAGAATGCCCGGCGCTCCGGGCGAAAGACGTGTACGACCAGGTCCACGTAGTCCAACAATACCCATTGCCGGTATTCCATCCCCTCGCGGTGCCAGGGCCGCTCTCCGCATGCCGCCTTAATGCGCTCCTGTACACTTTCGTGAATGGCCTTTACCTGCAAATCGCTCGTGCCCGTGCACAGTACAAAGTAGTCGGCAAGTCCGCTCACGGTCCGCATGTCCATGATCACCACGTCTTCCGCCTTCTTGTCGAGGGCCGCCTCCACCGCATGGTGGACAAGTGTGCGCACGGACGTCTGGGTCGCGCGCATGCTGCGACCGGCCTGCTCTGCGAATGTAGCGGTATCCATAAGCAATGACGAGGATGGTAACTGTGGGCGAGGCGACCTATTCCTGTGCCGTCTGGGTCTGATCCGCAAACGGGCGAATGCTCTCGTAGTCCTTGCCGATTACGACCGTCACGTCCAGGAAATAGTCTTCCCTTATCTCCAGCCGGATCCGGTCCGTATCCAGGCCGAGACTCATGGCCACACGGCGCGCGATGTCGGGGTTGCCGACCCGGTCCAGCACAAGGGTCTGCTCCTCGTCAAACGAAGAATAGTTTCCGACTTCCACGACATCATAGCCTTCGATTCTGAGAAACCGTCGCATTTCCTCTGCAAGTCCCTGTATGCCAGCCCCGTTGCGAACGGCAACCTGGTATATGTCGCCCGGTGGAGGATACTGGTCTCCAAGCGCAGGATCTTCTGCCGGGGGAAAGACACCTCGCAGCCACAAATAACACAGGAGCAGTGCGAGAATACCCAGCCCGGCGAGAGCCACGTTGATTAACGCCGTGCGGCCTCGGGCCATTTGTCTCACTCAAGCCGTCCGTGTACCCGTGCTCCGCTTTGGGTCCATCAGGCCCCGATCCCGCCTACCATCCGGGTTCGCGCCAGAACAGATCCCGGTCCGCGGCACCGTAGCCCCCGTACATGTAGCCGTGGCGGCCATAACGGCCGTAACCGTACGGATCCCCGTAGTAACCATAATTATACCTGGCGTACGGGTCCTGCCGCACCTGAATGTTGAATTGAATCTTCTCCGTTGGCTTCCAGGCTACCTCTGCATTCCTGAGAAACACCTGGGGCCGTTGCTGCCCAAACCCGAGGGCCGTGGCTGCCTCATTCATAGGCGAATACGCCATGCTGACGTCCATGCGCGCCGCGAGCTTCGAACTGAATTGCCACTGCATGGTGTTGGTGTACATGCCCATGGAATACCCGCGACCGCCAAACGAACCGGCAGACATCTCGAAGGCGTGAGACATGCGGAAGACGGAAGGGTTGAATATTTTGCCCAAGGCAAAACCTGCGCCATTGGCCGCATCATAGATTCGGGCCGAGGGCTTGGCCATGGGCGCGGCATCCCTGAACTGGGCGTCCGCCGTCCCTGCCAAGGCAATAAGGAGTCCGGACAGAAGAAGCGTCTTGCGCATGAGCTGTGGCGTGCTGTATCAGAACCGGTGATATGTGATTATAGAGCGAATCCGCTCCATTGTCAATACGACCAGCCCTGGCGTTTGTTCGACTGACAAGCGCCTATACGACCTTAGTCGTACCTTACCGGCTCGCCAAAACTCACGCAACCAATTTAACGGGTTGATCGTATGACGCAGCTCTTGTCGGGCCTTGAGCAGTCCCTGCCCGCCATGCCGGAGCAGGTTTCCGAATCGGATATTGAACCGTGGCGAGCCCACATAGATCAGATTGATCTTCTGTTACTGCGCTTAATGAATGTCCGGGCCCGTTCGGCCAACAACATAGGATTTATCAAGAAACAGCTGCACCTGCCAATTTACGCTCCGCGCCGAGAGCAAGAGGTGCTAGACAACGTAATCTCGGCAAATGAAGGTCCTCTCTCAAGCCAGGCTGTACGCCGACTATTTGAGCGTCTCATCGACGAAACGCGCTCGCTCGAGCGGCAGACCTACCAGGATAAACCGGATTCTGACGTCAATACGTGACGGTGTGGCCGCGAAACGAAGCGTCCGGATTGTGCTGGTTGCACTGCTCTGCCTCTGCGCTTTAGGCGGCGGGGCTTTGACATACCTGGTTGAAAGCGAGAACAGCATTGATTTTGACGGGGTGCGCCTTGTCAGCATTCCGCCGGCATCGGACCTCGAGTCTATCATGGACTCCCTGCAGTCAAGCGGAATTCTCAGCTCGCGCTGGTCTTTCCGCTATCTGGCCCGGCTAACCGGCTGGGGTAGCCAGATCAAGGCCGGGCGGTACGAATTCGCCAGCGGAGTATCCAATCGCGAGATGCTGGCCACCCTTCGGGCCGGTCTCCAGGTCCAGGTCCGGGTGACCATTCCATCCGGGTCGAGGCCGGAGAGGATTGCGGAATCGGCGGCCCGCAACATGGCCTTTGATGCGCAGGCGTTTCATGCGGCGCTTTACAATGAGGAGCTGGCACGCGAATTGGGCACCGATACGCTGCACCTGTTTGCCTACATGCTTCCGGACACTTACTTCTTCTACTGGCTCACCGAGCCCGAAGATGTCATTCGTCGCATGAAGGCCATAGCGGACAACGTGATAGCGGATGCCACGCCCGGCGCCGGCAACGGCGTACTGGAATCCCACGACGAATTGGTAAACCTCGCGGCCATAGTCGAATGGGAGACGCGCGTCGTCGAGGAAAAGGCCCGCGTGGCTGGTGTCTATGTTAACCGTTTAAAGCGAAACTGGCCATTGCAGGCTGATCCAACCGTCCAGCTTGCCGTTCTTGAGAGCGAGGGGAGCAGGCGCCGCCTGCGCTACAGGGACTACGCTGTGGACCATCCATACAACACGTACCTGTTTACCGGCTTGCCCCCCGGTCCGATTACCAACCCTTCCGCTTCGTCCCTGCGGGCCGCTGCGGCTCCGGAGGAGCATTCGTATTTCTTCTTTGTGGCAAGTCCGGAGGGCGGGCACTCCTTCAATGCAACCCTCGGCGGCCACAACAGGGACGCGGCCGTGTTCCGGCGATATCTGCGCGAGAGGCAGCGACAGGCCGCGGCAGAAGAACTGTAGGCTGAGGCCCTGCCCATTGCAGGCGCCGACCGGACGCCCGGCATTGAGTCCGGCAACCCCCGCCACAACCTGACGTCCCGCGCAGTCCCGACGCTGCGCAGCGCAGGCGACGAGTCCGACTGACAGAGCATGGACTGCCGGAGCAGAACCCCAATGTCTGGCTAGAACCTGTACCGCACTCCCAGGACGACCTGCGAGTCCCTCACCTGCTCGTCAATGTGGAGCGTCCCGTCCTGGCGCGGACCCAGGCTGTCTTCTGGATACGCCAGGTACACCGTATTGTATTCTCCGGTAATCCAGCCTATATCAAGATGCAGCCTTTGGCTTATCCGCACTCCGACGCCGCCTGTGTAATAGTTCCTGTCCAGGTTCAGCTCACTGCCTGAGCTGCTGGATACCGTCCCCCGGTACGGTCCAGGCTGCGTGGCGCGGCCAATGCGCAAGGCGACTCCGCCCAGCCGCACTTCACCCCCAACACGGATATTCAGTACGGCACGGTAATCGTCCTGAATGCTGCGATTGAGCCCGTCAAAGAAGGCATGATCCGACTGGGAGTCAAAGCGCATCTGACTCCAGTCCACCCATTCCGCGTCGGCCAATAGCGTAAACCGGCCTCTTTCAAAGCCCGCACCCGCGCCCAGCCTCCAGGGGGTTATGAGGTCATAATCATAGAAGCCGTTGCCCACATCGTCATCGCGACCGCCATAGGACAGCCGGCCCCCGTCATCGAATACGGTCTCCAGCACCGTGCCGTACCGTTCCTCTACCGTATGAACGGTCGGCGTTTCGAGTACAACGCCCAGGCTCAGACCATGGCCGATCTTGCCGGACACTCCCAGTCGCGCGTTTACGCCCAACAGGTCACTGGTAAGGCTCTGATTGTAGGAAAGGGAATGAAAGCCTTCCAGAAGCGAGCCATCATCCTGGAGGACGTTGTAGTCGTCGGGCCCATTGGCATTAAACTTGTCCTCTTCTTCAAACGTGCTGTCAAAGTCGTATCGGCCATAGGCGATATTGACCCCGAGTCCCACCATCACACCCTCGGCCACCTCCACCGCGCCGCCCAGGCTCATTTCGCTCATGCGTCCGGATTCGGTCACGCGCCCATACTGCCCGATAGGAGTTCCGGGCTTTACAGCCTCGAGGAAGGGATACCCGTTCGGATCGTCCTCAAGAATCTCCGGGAAGAACTCGACCAGACCGCCATTGAACCCGATGAACGGCAGGTCGGCCATTGAGGCCAGCTCGGTGCCATCCAGCGAGTATTCGCCATCGAACGGCAGAAAGGATGTGGAAATCGTGCTGTGCGAATTGGTACCGCTGAACTGGAGTACACGCTCAAAACTCTGAATCTGGTTGAAGCCCACGGCCAGTACCAGCGACCCGCGCCGGGTTGGCGCCTTGTAGGCATACCCGAAACTGCCGATCTGGGAGGAATTGGTCTTGTAACCCTGCCGATTGGTCTCAAATCCGCCCGTACTCGAAAACGCCTGGTCTTCGACCCGCACATACTGCATGGCGCCGGAAAAGAAGGAGTTCTGCACATAGCCAAGCCCGGCCGGATTGCGATATACGGCGCCGTAGTCCGCCACTCCGGCAACACCCGCTCCCGCGTATCCCATCATGCGGGGACCAGTAGCAGGCGAGCGTTGGCTAAACCGCAAGGCATCTTCCACGGTTTGAGCGGCGGCGGTGCCACTGAGGCTGGCAAGCAGCACGAGAGTGGCTGACAAAGTGGTTAGTGGGGTTCGCATATAGGTATGCATGGATTCGCGCTTTCTCTTCGTTCTGGGTCCAGGCGTGCAGGTGCTGGGCACAGCCAGCCTGGATCCGCATTGATCAACAGATTCTACCCGTTGCCGCGCCGGCTGGAACTGCGGCCGCCGCTACTGCGAGACGGTGTCGAGCTGCGGGAAGGCGTCCTGCTGACAGTACCCCCGCTCCGGGACGGTGGCGGCGATACCCTTCCACTGCTGCGCGCCGGGCTGTTGCTGCGAGATGGCGTCGACCGGGTCGTGCCACTGCTGCGGGATGGCGTCGTGCTGCGGCCTACCCTTGACGAGGTCGTACCGCTGCTGCGGCTTGGCGCTGTGCTGCGTCCCACCCTCGACCGGGTCGTGCCGCTACTGCGGCTTGGCGTTGTGCTGCGTCCAACCCTTGAGCGGGTCGTGCCACTGCTGCGGGATGGCGTTGTGCTGCGGCCCACCCTTGAGCGGGTCGCAGTGCTGCTGCGGCTGGGCGTCGTGCTGCGTCCAACCCTTGAGCGCGTCGCAGTGCCGCTGCGGGATGGCGTCGTGCTGCGGCCTACCCTCGAGCGAGTCGCAGTGCTGCCGCGGCTGGGCACCGTGCTCCTGCCCACGACAGGACGCCTCACGGTGTTGCGGGCGCTGCCTACGGAAGTGCGCGACGCGTCTCCGCTACGCACCGTTCCGCGCGTCCTGGCACCAGTCGTGCCACGCGTGGAATTGCCTGCCGCAGCAACTCCTCCGCGCGTGCGGGTCGCAGCAGTCTTGGCTGCGCCGGAGGATCCTGCGCGCTGCGCTCCCCGCTCTATCCCGAACGTGGACACACCACCCCTGCCTTCCGTCACTCCTCCAAGGCCACCCCGGCCCACGGTCGAGCCGCGCGGACCGTAGTTTGCATAGGAGCGTCGCGCGTAGTTCCCGCCGTAGTAGCCGAAAGGAGAGTATCCATAGTAGCCGGGATAGCCGTAGTAGCCGTAGCGCGAATAGGGGGAATAGCCAAAATGCGCGAATCCGTAACCGCCGTAACCGCCGTAGCCGAATCCGAAGCTCGAATGCCCCCACCGACTATAGCCCGGACCAAACAGCCACGGGTCGTACAGACCGTAAGAGCAATTGAACAGGCAACTGCCCATGGACCAGGACGGACCCCAACCCCATCCATCGTAATAGAAGGGGTCGTGCCAAGAATTAAACGACGACCGCGGGTAGCCGTAGAACGTGGAAAAGTAGGTCCTGTAGCGCCGGGGCCGAACGTAGTAGTAATCGTCTTCGTAATAATAGTCGGAAACAACTACGCTGTCCTCGCCTGTTTCTGTCACGTACTCCACTTCGTACGCAGGCAATTCCTCCACATAGTGATAGCCGAGCTGGGTATAGCATCCTGCAACCGTCACCGCAAGGACCGTTACTACAAGGCCGGGAGCCCAGTGGACTCGGGGCACTACCTGGTTGTATTTGGGATGGATCTTCATCTTGGCACCCGGCAGGTCAGGATTGCATTTTCAAGATAACGTGCATCATGGACACAAGGGTCCGGCAGAACTCTCGCCCTGCTACTTCCCATAAAGCAAAAAGCGGGCCAAACGCTTCGCCCCGGTTATTGACGGCATGTCGGCGCGGACTCGGCCAGCCGGCGTCCCGAAATGCGGACGGAGCGTACGGTATCCGTTACGTGCTCGCACGCTGTCCTGGCGCGCCAGTATCACAGTAAACGCGACGAACCATGAAATATCGCTCGATCGGTCGCCTCGGATTCAGAGTCAGCGAAATCGGATACGGCATGTGGGGTATGGCCGGCTGGACCGGATCCGACGACAGTCAGTCCCTGGAGTCCCTGCAGCACGCCGTAGATCTCGGCTGCACGTTCTTCGACACGGCATGGGCATACGGAGATGGCCACAGCGAGCGGCTTCTGGGCAGGCTTGTTCGGGCCAACCCGGACCGCCGGCTGTATACGGCCTCCAAGGTTCCCCCACGGAACAGGCAGTGGCCGAGCCGCCGCTCGCACACGCTAGAAGACTGCTTCCCCCCGGACCATGTGGCGGAATACGTCGGGCGCAGCCTCCGCAATACGGGGTTGGAATCCATCGATATCATGCAGCTGCACACCTGGGAAGATGCGTGGCTTGCCGACGATCGGTGGATCAGCGAGCTGACCCGGCAGAAATCGGAGGGCCACATCCGGGGCATCGGCATCAGTCTCAACCGGTGGGAACCCTGGAACGGCGTGGAAGCGGTACGAAGCGGCCTGGTGGACTGCGTCCAGGTGATCTACAACATTTTCGACCAGAATCCGCAGGACGAGTTGTTTCCGGCCTGCCGGGAGCACGGCGTGGGAGTGATTGCCCGAGTGCCCTTTGACGAGGGCACGCTGACCGGCAACATTACACTGGACAGCACCTGGCCTCCGGATGACTGGCGCAGCACCTATTTCGTGCCCGAAAACCTCAAGAGTTCCGTAGCGCACGCCGATGCCCTGAAGCCGCTGGTGCCCAAAGGCGCAACCATGGCGGAAATGGCGCTTCGCTTCATTCTGGACGAGCCTGCGGTAAGCACCATAATTCCCGGCATGCGCAAACTTCGCCACGTGGAGGCCAATATGGCCGCCAGTGACCTCGGCCCACTGGACAAGAGCCTGATGGCACAGCTCGCCGGCCACAGATGGGACCGCACCCCGACCGCATGGTCTCAGTAGGGACAAGCCGGACCGCAAGTGCGCGGCCAGTCGCTGCATCGTATTGCCTGCGGAAAGCCGTCTTGTGCGCAGCTCTGCTGTCGGCCACAGCTTCGTGGTGTGCAGCGCAGCATTGGGGGCAGGTCAACGGACGGGTCACCGAAGCTGCCACAGAACTTCCCGTTCCGGGCGCACACGTGGTAGTGGCCGGCACCGATTTCGGCACAGCCACGGACAGTGACGGCAACTTTGCGCTAAGCCTGCCTGTCGGCCGCTACCTGCTCCAGTTCTCGGCCGTGGGCTTCGAAACCCGACGCGACTCGGTTTACGTGGGACGCGACCGCCCCTCCCGGATGCATGTGGCACTCGAGACCGGCACCCTTGAGCTTGAAGGCGTAACCGTCGAGGACAGGATTCCCGTCAGCGCAGGCGTGCAGCGGCTTAATCCGGAGCAGATTCGCACCATTCCCACGCCGTTCAAGGGCTTCCAGGCGCTGCACTCACTACCGGGAGTAGCAGCCTCGAATGAACTCTCGAACCAGTATTCCGTGCGGGGCGGTGGCTTTAACGAAAACCTCATCTTCCTGAACGGCTTCGAAATCTACATGCCGTTTCGTCCGCGCCAGGGCGAACAGGAAGGTCTGGGGCTCCTCAATCCCGAGCTGGCGCGCAGCGTGACGCTCTATACGGGCGGATTCCCCGCCCGATACGGTGGCAAGCTGTCCTCGACGCTTGAAATAGAATACGAGCCGCAGCCGCAGGTGACTGCTACGGCCCACGTATCGCTGCTGGATGCGGGCGCCTCCGCAAGTGGCTCTCGCGGATCGCTGGGATGGCTTGTCGGCCTCCGAAAGGCACAGGCGCGGCATTTCTTTTCCACGCAGGAGCTAAAGGGCAATTACCAGCCCGACTACTTCGATGCACAGGCCCTGGTCACGTATCGCGTGGGCAACGGTCACGAAGCCGAAGTGCTGGGCGTATGGGCCGACCACCGCTTCCACCTGGACCCCCGCGGGCGGCGCACCTACTACGGCATCGTTTCCGCTACCGGCGGCCTGACGGATATCCGGTCCGTCTGGACCAATTTCGATGCGGCCAGCGAGGAGCGCGACGGCTATCGCACGGGATTTGCAGGCCTCCGTCTGCGCTCCCGGCTTTCAGCGCGCGTGCAGGCCGAGCACGACATCGCCTACTTCGGCACAGAGGAGACGGAGCTTTTCAGCCTCACGGGCCAGAGCCTGATCTATGACGTGGGGCGCAATCGGGATGCCGAAACGACCCTGCATGAGCGTGGAGCGGTTCGGCAAGCCGACCGGGCAGACAACACCGTGGCGGCTGACATGTGGACGTTGCAGGGACGCTACACGGCGAACCTGTCAATGCATGCCGCCGAAGCGGGCTGGTTCGTTCGGCGTCTGGCCTTCGAGGACCGCATCGACGAACTATCCGAGATCATTCGGGCAACGACGGACGGCGAGCTCATCCGCACGGTCGCAAACAGCTTCCGCGACAACGCCACTTTCAGCGCTTCGCAGTTCGGCGCCTACGTCCAGAACGCCATGATTCTGGGTCCTTCGCTTGTCGCAGTGCCGGGTCTGAGGGCGGAGTATTACTCGTTCAATTCCGAGTGGACGCTCTCGCCGCGCCTGTCCCTCCGGTATGACGCTTCGCGGCGGCTTGCCCTTAGCGGCGCTGCGGGACTCTACTACCAGAGTCCCACCTACCGGGAGCTCAGAGGCACCCCGGTGCCCGGAGCCACGATAGCAGACGCCCTTAACCGTCAGCTGCGCTCCCAGCGCTCCGTGCAGCTGGTCGGTGGGGCAGAGCTGTTTGTGCCCAGCCGGCGCATATACCTGCGCGCAGAGGCCTACTCCAAGCGGCTCAGTGACGTGATTTCCTATTCCCTGGAAAACGTGCGCATAAACTACTCGGGCATCAACGACGCCTCGGGACACGCATACGGCATGGATCTGCAGGCCCGTGGCGAGTTCGTGCCCGGCATGGAAAGCTGGGTCAACTACGGCTTTTTGGTCACGCGAGAAGAATTCCTGCCGCAGTTTGCCGGTGTTCGCCAACAAGGCTCCATCGCCCGGCCCACCGACCAGCGGCACACGGTAGCCCTGGTCGTGCAGGATTTCATTCCCACGGACTCAACGTGGAAGCTCCACCTCCGAGCACTCTTCGGCAGCGGTTTGCCCTACACTCCTCCGGTGCCCGGAGAGCGCGTGGGACAGATTGTGGTACAGGTGCCGGGCAACCGCCATTCGGCGCGCTACCCGGCCTACCGGCGCCTGGACGTCGGCGTCACCAAGTATCTGACGCTCTTGCACCGGGCCCGCCGCGGAGCGCTGCGCCTGGAAATCACGGCAGAGCTCCTGAACGCGTTTGACATCGTAAACACCGTTGCCTATTCGTGGGTGCCTGATGCCACGGGCATATGGCAGCGCGTGCCCACACGCCTTACCCCGCGTACATTCAATATCCGTTTACGGACTACGTTCTGAGGCAACACGTTCGGGCCACTTGCGGCTTGCAAGGTGCGCCGCGCGCGTTGGCTCCGGGATGCGATAGCGACTGGCCGTTGCCAATGCAAGGCGCACGGCTTCCTCCAGCGTGATGCGATGCCCTGTGCTTACATAGACCGGGCGCACTCTTGCACGTGTGCGCAGAACGGCTCCAAGGACCTCACCAGTGGCCGGATCGCACAGCGCGCTCCTGGAACCCTTCTCCGGCGCCGGTTCCTCGTATTCGCCCACAAAAGGGCGTTTCGCCACTCCGAAAGAGGGAATATCCAGCCACAGGCCGAGGTGGCAAGCCAGGCCGAACCGTCTCGGATGCGCATATCCGTGTCCGTCTACCATCAGGACATCGGGGCGCACCGAAAGCGCCTCCCACGCGGGGATGAGCAGCGGCATTTCCCGGAATGACAGCAGTCCCGGAACGTACGGGAAGGTCAGGGGAGCATGCCACGTTACCTGTTCCAGGATGTCAAGTTCGGGTAGACTCAGCACCACAATGGCGGCGTGTCCCCACCCCTTCTTCGTACTGACATCCACGCCGGCCAGCTTGGCGGGCGCGCCGGGAAGCTCGGCGCGTTGCACCTGGTGCGCCAGCTCCCGCTGGAGCCGTATGGCGTCTCCGGTTGACAGATTCCAGGCGTGACGGGACACTACCGCAGCGTAAGGCGTTTGACGCGAGCCATAGAATAAGCCACATGGTGCCTCGTACGCTGCTTCTTGCACTGCTTTTGCTTGGGACTGGCGCCGGTCATGCCCAGGATCGAAGCGCGGGCAAGGCTGCCGCTCTCAGTCTTCTTGTGCCGGGCCTCGGTCACCGGTATCTGGAAGGCGGCCAGTGGAGCAGGCCTGGAACGGCCTTTGTAATGGCCGAAGTCGGCCTCTGGCTGGGCCTCGGAAGCGCATTGTGGCAGCGCGGCCAGACCGTGCAAAGCTATCGCACGCTGGCGGCCGGACGCGCCGGGGCACTGGTGGAAGGCAAGGACCGGCGCTTCTTTGTCAACCTGGGCACCTACAGCTCTTCGGACGCCTATGTGGAGGACCACCTCCTTCGTCGCCGGTGGGACCAGCTCTCGTATGTCAGCGACCCTGCCTACCAGTGGCGTTGGGCATCCGAGGAGGACAGGCAAACCTACATGCGGCTGCGCCGACAGGCGGACACGTGGTCCCGGCGCCGGACCGTTTTCATATCCACTCTGGCGATCAACCGCGTCCTTGCCGCCCTGACCACTATTCTTGCGACGCGCCGCGAAGAGTCGACTCCGGTCGTGTCGCTCGGGCTTGTCGCGGGCAGCCGGTGGCCTGATGTCCACGTAAGGTTGAAACTGTAATGCCCTTCGATTGACTTCCAAGTGCTTCCGGTCTAATTTTCCTTGTTCACGGGTCCTTAGCTCAGTTGGTTAGAGCGCTACGTTGACATCGTAGAGGTCGATGGTTCGAATCCATTAGGACCCACTCGCCGTACCGGTGGGCACGGCCCGCCTGCTGCCTGCATTGCCAAACAAGTCTGTGCCCTAGAAAGGAGGAGCAACCATCGCAAGAAACATACGGATCCGTGTAAACCGGGACATCCGCGCCGACAGCGTGCGGGTCGTTGATCCCCAGGGAAACCACGGCATATACGACATCGAAGAAGCCCTGTACCTCGCCAGCCGGCAGAGGCTGGATCTGGTTGAGATTGCACCCCAGGCGAATCCTCCCGTGTGCAAGATCATGGACTTCGGCAAGTACATGTACGAACAGAAAAAGAGGGAACGCGAGGCCAGAAAGCGACAGCACCAGGTCCAGCTGAAGGAGGTTCGCTTCCGGCCACGCACGGACACGCACGACTTCGACTTCAAGACCAAGCATGCCCGCGAATTTCTTGAGGAAGGACACAACGTGCGGGCCTACGTGCAATTCCGGGGCCGGGACATCATTTACAAGGAACAGGGCATGGCCGTACTGCAACGCTTCATGGAAGCGCTGAAGGATATCGCCAGGGTCGACCAGGAGCCCCGGATGGAAGGCCGGCGAATGACAGCTATTCTGTCGCCGCAGAAAACCAAGTAACTTGTCAAGGTTCTGCATATTTGCAGTCTGAAATTGCCCGGAACTGCTGGATTCCGTAATTTCTACAGTTTGTATTCGGCACGCGAGTCGGAAACCCCGGTGATCCCATGCCCAAGATGAAAACCAACAGCGGAGCGAAGAAGCGATTTCGGCGCACCGCGACCGGCCGCCTCAAGCGGGAGAAAGCCTTCAGGAGCCACATCCTGACCAAGAAGAGCCGCAAGCGGAAGCGCAATCTGGGCAAGTCCACGCTCGTCGATGCAAAGGACGAGAGCCGCATCAACCGACTCCTGGCAAGCTAGCATTTAGACTGACGTAACCGTATGCCTCGCGCACGCAATACAGTGGCCTCGCGGCGCCGCCGCAAGCGGGTCCTGAATATGGCCAAGGGCTATTGGGGAAGCCGCAGCAAGATCTACACCGTAGCCAAGCACGCGGTGGAGAAGGGCCTGCAGTATGCCTACCGCGATCGCCGCAAGCGGAAGCAGCAGTTCCGCAAGTTGTGGATAATCCGGATCAATGCTGCAGCCAGACTGAACGGAACGACCTACTCTCGGCTGATGGGTGCCATCAGGCGCAGTAACATCGGGCTCAATCGCAAGGTGCTTGCCGACCTTGCCATGCACGATCCCGCCACGTTCTCCCGAATCGTGGCAGAGGCCTCCGGGTAGATCCCGCTCCTCGGCGCAGGCCCGGGCCACGCACGATTGCCATGGAGCCATCCGGCATCGCCGCAGAATTGTTGGCACGGGCCGACGAAGTGCGGCGTGAAGTAGAGGCGGCCGCTATCGATTCTGCAGAATCGGCCGAGCGCTTCCGCATCCGGTTTCTCGGTCAGCGGAGCGGCATAATTACCCATCTCCTCGGGCGCATAAAGGAATTGCCTCCTGCCGACCGGCGCGAGGCGGGCCAGAAGCTGAATGCACTGCGAAAGCTCGCCCGGGAGCGGCACCAGAGGCACGCTGGCCGGCGGCACCGAAAGCATGAAGGTCGGGGCGCGGTTACCATATGCCAAGGACTTCGGGCCGAGATTCAACAGGAGCGCAGCCCTAATCCCCGTGATGTGCCGTCCTGCCGACCTCACGCTGCCGGGGCGCCGGCGCCGGTTTCCGGGATCGCTGCACCCCATCACGCAGACCCTTGAGACGATTACCGGCATATTTGCGCGCCTGGGATTTACCATCGCCGAAGGCCCGGAAATCGAGGACGACTGGCACAACTTCACCGCGCTCAACTTTCCGGCGGACCACCCGGCCCGCGACATGCAGGACACCCTCTTCCTGGAGGAGTCGGAAGACGGCGAAGGCGGTGTGATGCTGCGCACGCATACCTCGCCCGTGCAGATCCGGGCCATGATGACAGACAAACCACCTTTCCGGCTCATTGCGCCGGGCCGTGTCTATCGCAACGAGACCATTACCTACAAGTCATTCTGCCTCTTCCACCAGATCGAGGGTCTGGTCGTTGACGAGGGCGTCACGATGGCCGATTTGAAGCATGTTCTGTTCACATTTGCGCGGGCTTACTTTGGGCCGGATGTAGGAATTCGTTTTCGGCCCAGCTTTTTTCCCTTTACCGAGCCGAGTGCAGAGCTCGACATCTGGTGGCCCCTCCCCGACCATCCGGCCGGAGGCCGATGGATGGAGGTTCTGGGATCGGGCATGGTGGATCCCAATGTCCTGGAAGCGGTCGACATTGACCCCGAGCGCTATACCGGGTATGCATTCGGCATGGGAGTCGAGCGCCCTGCCATGCTCCGCTACGGAATCGGAGACATCCGGGTTTTCTACGAGAACGACGTGCGATTCCTGGCACAGTTCTGATGAAAGTATCCTACCACTGGCTGAAGAAGTACCTGGACCGGCTGCCGGCAGCCGGAGAGCTGGGCCACATGCTAACCATGTGCGGTCTTGAGGTGGAAGAGGTCGGATCGCGCCGGGTGCCGCTGGACGGCGCGGTAGTAGGTTTTGTGGAAGAGACGTCACCTCACCCCAATGCGGACCGCCTGACGCTGTGCCGGACAGCCCTGGGCGGCGGAAAATCCGTACAGATCGTCTGCGGCGCTCCCAATGTGGCAGCTGGCCAGAAGGTAGCCGTGGCGCGCATCGGCGCCACAGTAAACGTGGCAGGTCCGCCTCCGGAACGCGCTTTTGCGCCCGTCCGCGTTCGGAGAGTGCGGCTGCGTGGAGAGGTTTCCGAAGGCATGATCTGCGCGGAAGACGAACTCGGGCTCTCCGATGACCACAGCGGCATCATGGTCCTGGACGCAGGCGCGCCCATTGGCCAGCCGCTGGAGGAGTACCTGTGCGCCAGGGACGTAGCAGCGCGCGACACCATCTTCGACCTTGCCATTACGCCGAATCGCCCGGACGCCGTTTGCCACCTGGGGGTCGCGCGCGACATTTCCGCCCGCTCGGGGGCGGCGTTGCACCTTCCGGAGGTCGAGCTTCCCGTGGCGGGCGGCGCGGCCGCGGAGGCCGTCACGATCCGGATCGCCTGCCCCGATGCATGCCGGCGTTATGTTGCCGTGCTGGTACAGGGCGTGCGCGTGGAAGCCTCGCCCTTGTGGCTCCGCCAGCACCTCATGGCCATCGGCCAGCGTCCCATCAACAACATCGTAGATGTTACCAACTTTGTCATGCAGGAATGCGGACAACCCCTGCATGCGTTCGACCTGGAACGCCTGTCGGGCCCCCGTATCGAGGTGCGGCAGTCGTCAGGCGGAGAATCGTTCGAAACACTTGACGGCAAGTTGCGCGACGTGCCCGCGGCTGCCGTGCTGATTTGCGACGCCGAGCGCCCTGTTGCCCTTGGAGGCATCATGGGCGGAGCCAACTCAGAAGTCTCTTCCAGGACAGTCAACGTTCTGCTGGAAAGCGCCTACTTCGAGCCTGCCACTACACGAAGGTCTGCCCGGGCGCTGGGCATTTCCACGGACGCCTCCTACCGGTTCGAACGGGGGGTGGACTCCCGCGGCCAGGTTTGGGCGGCAGCGCGGGCCGCACAGCTCATCTGCGAGCTGGCCGGCGGCACAGTGGTAGACGGCATGGTGGACTGTCATCCAAATCCGGTTGCGCAGGCCGTTGTCGGTCTGCGCCCCGCTCGGATAGATCATGTCCTGGGCACCCATGTGGCGCGCAGTGAGGTGCTTCGCATTCTGGGCGCCTTGGGGTTTTCATTGGAAGACGACGCAGGAGAGGTGCTGCATTTCTGTGTCCCGCCGAATCGTCCCGATGTCACACGCGAAATCGACCTCATCGAGGAGGTCGCGCGCATTCACGGTTACGACGCTATTCCGGAGCCGGAACAGATACCGGTTCCAAGCTTCCTGCCGGGCACGCGTCCCAAGGACGCCGTTCTCGCCGCCGCAAAGTCGTGCCTCGTAGGTCTCGGCTACCGGGAGATCTACACGAACAGCCTTCTGCCCAGGAAGGAGGCCGAGCATTACTGCAGCCGCGAACTGGGCGCACCCGGTGACGTGGTCGAAACCCTGAATGCTGTATCGGACACGATGACCACGCTGCGTCCCAGTCTTCTTCCCGGCGCACTGGGAACGATGGGCTTTAATGCTCGCCGGGGTCAGGATCAGCTCCGGTATTTCGAATTCGGACACGTGTTTCATCGGGCAGACGTGGAGGATGCCCTGGTGCCGGGATACGCCGAGCACGAGTCGCTTCTTTTGGCAGCCAGCGGACCGACCGGACCGCCAAACTGGGATCGGCCGGCAGACAACACGGACTTCCATGAAGCCAAGGGGAGACGTCGAGGCGCTGATTCAGGCCTTGCGGCTGCCGGAGGCGGCCATCTTGCCGGTCCGGCAGGCGACAGCCCTGACAGAATTCCACGCTGTAATCCAGGCAAATGGCCACCACATTGGACACGTGGCCAAGTTGGCGGAGGACCTTGCCCGATCCTGCGACATTCGTACTGACGTGTACTTCGCCGAGCTGAACTGGGATGTACTGGCCTCTCTGGCAGCGCAGCATCTTGAAAGGAAATACACCGCCGTTCCCCGACACCCCGTGGTAAGACGCGACCTCGCACTGGTGGTGGCGCAGGACGTCCCGGCTGGCGATATGCTGGAGGCCATTCACCGCGCCGGTGCGCCTCTTCTAAGGCAAGCCCATGTCTTTGACAAGTTTGAAGGCGGCCCCGTCGGCGAGAAGAAGAAGAGTCTGGCGTTTTCGCTGCTGTTGGGAGCGAACCGCACGCTCACGGACGCCGAGATCGGCGCCTGCACCAGCGGGATCCTGAAGGAACTGGAGTCTCGGTTCGGTGCCCGCCTCCGGCAGGCCTGAGCCCGCGTACACCCGGAATTGGTATATTGTCGGCGCGTAGCCAGATCAGGCGGGTGCCACCTGTTGAAATCAGCCCGAATCAGAGGTCATGAGCAACGATCCGGATGATGCGGCCCCAGGCCGCGCCGAAGAAGCAGCGCAGGACCGGGAGTTTCCCGTCTTGGAGTCGCTGCAGGGCAGCGACTCCCTGCGCCGCCTCCGGGACCGGGTGAGCAAGGCGGCCGAAGAACTGGAGCGTTTGCGCCAGGAAAACGACGCCTTGCAGGCGCGTGTCCACGAACTGGAAGAAGAGGCCGGCCGGGATACGGATAGCACGGTCGTGGCTATTGACGAAGATCCGGAAGATGTGCGCGAGAAGGTCAACGAATTCATTGAAATAATCGACGAATACCTGGAATCCGACCAGACATAGGATGGACGAGCTCATTCGGGTACGAATACTCAGCCGCGATTACCCGCTCCGCGTCGACGCCGAGAATGTGGCTGCCACCCGGCAGCTCGCCAGGAACCTGCACGTGCGCATGCAGGAGTTCAAGGAGTCCCATCCCGACCAGTCCGACCTGGTTGCTGCCGTACTCACGGCGCTTTGGCTTGCCGAGGAATTGGTCGCGCTTCGCAGTGAAAGGCAGGACATGATCCGGCAATTCATCTCCGCCTTGGATCAACTTGACACCGAGCTCGCCGGTGCGCTGGCGGAACCGTGACAACGGGGCCGCTGTAGGAATTGGCGCAACTGGCTGCAGTCCGCAGCGGTTTTAGTGCGAAGAACCGACAACTTTAAATAGAACAGTTACTCTTCAAATCTGGACATCAGACCTCAACCCCAATCCTGATCCGGGGTCTCCTTGTGGAGCCGGGGAAGATGGAAGGATTCGAGTGGTACCTATCGTGTAAGGAACGGGTTCTTCGAACCCCGCCGCTGCGGATTACAGCCGGTTGCTGTTTTCCTGCCCGGCCAGGCATCCCTGCCGTCCGGGCTTGTCCCTGAGAGGACAGGACATAAGGCGAGGAGGAATGATGGACAATCTGATGTTGTCCGGACTTCTCCTGCTCGTCGCCGCAGCTTTTTTTGGATTTGGAATCGCTTATTACAAATGGCTTGTCAGGCGCCGTGATTCGGACAAGATCTCGGCCGCAGAGATAGAAGCGGCCCGCCTGGTAACGCAGGCGCGCGAGAAGGCGGATGCCTACCGGGAACGGTACCTTGAGAAAGCCAAGAAGGAATATCGAAGCAAGCAGAACGCACTCGATGCGGAGCGAGAAGAAGCCAAGCGGGCCCAGCGGCGAGCCAGGAAGAAGCTGGATCGACGGCACCAGCGCATAAACGACCGCATACGGCGCGTAAAGGAACGCGAGTCGCTCCTGCAGAGAGCGGACGGCGCTTTGGAGAAGCTTCAGCGTGGTACCGACCGGACGCGCAAACATGCAGACACGCTCCGATCACGGGTGCAGAGTCTGCTGGACGAGGCGAACACGCGCAACAGGGAGCTTGTCAGCGAGCGGCAGTCGCTGGCGGAGCGGGAAGCGGCCGCCGGTGCGCTGCAGGAGGAGCTGCGCATCCTCATTGACGAGCACACGCGCCGCCTTGAGACGGTTGCCGGGCTGACGGCGCAGGAAGCTCGCCAGCACCTTGTAAAGCGGTTTGTGGACGAGGCAAAGCTCGAGGCTTCCGCCAGCGTCAAGGCCGTAAGGGACGAGGCCAAGCTGACGGCCGGCAGGGAAGCCCGAAAGGCCGTCCTCACCGCCATCCAGCGAACGGCATCTACGCACACCATCGAGAACACGGTGTCGGTGGTCAACCTCAAGTCGGACGATGTAAAGGGCCGCATAATTGGACGGGAGGGCCGCAATATCCGGGCCTTTGAAACCGCAACCGGCATCGAAGTGATCGTGGACGATACGCCGGAGGCCGTAATCCTTTCGGGGTTCGATCCCGTGCGGCGCGAAATCGCCCGCATCGCACTGGCAAGGCTGATCCAAGACGGGCGCATCCATCCCGGCCGGATTGAGAAAGTGGTAAAGACCGTTACGTCCAACATTGAGGAGGAAATCGTCGAAGCGGGCGAACGCGCCGTCATCGAGCTTCAGCTGCATGGGGTGCACCCGGAACTGATCCGCATGGTGGGACGCATGCGGTACCGCTCAAGCTACGGGCAGAATCTGCTGGCCCATTCCATGGAAGTGGCCCGGATTGCCTCGCTGCTGGCCGCGGAAGTCGGTGCCGATTCGACGATGGCCCGCAGGGGCGGCCTTCTGCACGACATAGGCAAGGTGGTGGAGGAGCCCATAGACAAGCCGCACGCCATCGCCGGGATGGAGCTCTGCGAGCGCTACAAGGAGGTGGAGGATGTCTGCAACGC
This sequence comes from Rhodothermales bacterium, assembly GCA_965207385.1. Classification (GTDB taxonomy): domain Bacteria; phylum Bacteroidota; class Rhodothermia; order Rhodothermales; family Bin80; genus CAZXEU01. The sequence goes on along the minus strand of CBDBLZ010000019.1, from coordinate 14,165 downwards.
GGTTGGAGCCCATCACGACGAAATCGAAATGACAACCCTGATCTCGCCCATTGTACAGGCTGCGGATGCCATCTCAGGGGCACGCCCGGGAGCCAGACGCGAGGCGCTTCAGGCCTACATCAAGCGGCTTGAGCAACTGGAAGAGCTGGCCTCCTCCTTTGACGGAGTAGAGCGGGTGTTTGCCATCCAGGCCGGGCGGGAAATCCGTGTCATGGTCAACAGCGACCGCGTTTCGGACAGCGCCGCGGAAGAGCTCGCCGTGGACATATCACGGCGCATAGAATCCGAAGTGCGCTACCCCGGACAGGTCAAGGTGACCGTGATCCGGGAAGTGCGCTCTGTCGCAGTTGCAAAGTAGTCTGAATCTCACAATCCAAGGTCCCATGTTACGCATCTTTCTGTGCTCCAGCCTTCTGGTACTGGCTTCTTGCAGCCGGCAGCAGGGGTACGACCCCGCCGTAATGGAGCGGGCCCGCGCTCTGACCCAGGAGCACATCATTGTGGATGGCCACATTGACGTACCCTACCGCTTGAGCCATTTCACGGAGGACGTGTCCGAAGCCACCTTTGGCGGCGACTTCGACTATCCGCGGGCAATCGAGGGAGGCCTCAATGCCCCCTTCATGTCCATTTACATTCCGAGCGTGCGTCAGCTTGTGCCAGGCGCGCCGCGAGCGCTGGCCGACTCGCTCATTGACATGGTCGAAGGATGGGTCACCAACGCGCCGGACAAGTTTGGCATCGCCACTACGGTGGCAGACGTGCGTGCCCACAAGGAAGCCGGCCTCGTCTCGCTTCCCTTGGGCATGGAGAACGGAGCGCCCATCGACTCCCTCGCGGACCTGCTGCACTTCTATGACCGCGGCATTCGCTACATCACGCTCACGCACGGCCGGGACAACCAGATCAGCGACTCGTCCTACGACAGCACGAAGACGTGGGGCGGCCTCAGCCCCTTCGGCGAGGAAGTGGTCGACGAAATGAATCGCCTTGGCATCGTTGTTGACGTTTCGCACCTGACGGACAGCTCCATCTTCCAGGTCCTGCGCCGGTCAAAGGCGCCTGTGTTTGCCTCACACTCGTCGGCACGTCACTTCACACCGGGATGGCAGCGCAACATGAGTGACGCCCTGATTCGCGCCCTAGCGGCACGGGACGGCGTTATTCTCATCAGCTTCGGTTCCTCGTTCTTGAAGAACGAGTACCGGGAACAGAGCCAGGCCCTGGGCGCGCGCATTGACGCCTATCTGGAAGAGCGCGGCATCGACCCGCGCAGCGAGGAAGGCGTCCGATACGCCGAGAGTGAACGCAAGTCCAACCTGGTAGGCACCGTAGGGGACCTGGTCGACCACATTGATCACGTGACGCGCCTGGTGGGCGTGGACCATGTGGGGCTTGGCTCCGACTACGATGGCGTCACCGCCCTGCCCGCCGGCGCCGAAGACGTATCGACCTACCCCAACATAGTGGCTGAGCTCATCGTTCGTGGCTATGCTGACGAGGACATTGCCAAGATTCTGGGCGAGAATGCGCTCCGCGTCTGGGAGGGTGTAGAACGCGCGGCGCGCGAGCTGCAGGGCGCAGACTAGGCCTGGAGCACATCACGCAGATAGACGCCGCAGGCATCCTTTGCGATGCGGTGCTGCCGTAGCGTGTCCCGGTCCCGGACCGTGACCGTTCCGTCCGACAGCGTATCGCCGTCCACCGTGATGCAAACGGGTGTGCCGGCCTCGTCCATGCGCCGGTAACGCTTTCCGATGGAGCCTTTCTCGTCGTAGAAGACGCGGCAGCTGGCTCGCAGGTCCCGGGCGATGACTTGCGCAACAGCGGGCATCTCCCCTCTTCTGACGAGCGGAAAAACTGCTGCCTTGACAGGAGCGATGCGGGGAGCAAACCGCATGACTATTCTGCGCGCACCCTCTACCTCCTCCTCCGCATAGGCCTCGCACAAAAGCATGAGGATTGTCCGGTCCAGACCCGCGGAAGTCTCCACGACGTACGGGACGTAGCGTTCGCCAGCCCTCGCATCAAACACTCCCATCTTCTTGCCTGAATACTCCTGGTGGCGTGACAGATCGAAGTCCGTTCGGGAATGGATGCCTTCGACTTCCTGCCATCCAATCGGAAACTCGTACTGAATGTCAACTGCAGCGTCCGCGTAATGTGCGGGCTTGTCGTGCACGTGCCACCGCAGCCTCTCCTCTGCAATCCCGTTGTCCGCGTGCCACTGCCATCTCTTCTGTCGCCACTCCTCGTAGGATTCGCTCTGCTGGCCCGGCCGCACGAAGTACTGCATTTCCATCTGTTCGAATTCACGCATCCGGAATATGAACTGGCGGGCCACGATTTCATTGCGGAATGCCTTGCCGATCTGTGCGATGCCGAAGGGCATCTGGAGCCGCGCCGTTTCGCGCACGCCGTGGAAATTGACGAAAATGCCCTGCGCCGTCTCCGGCCGCAGGTAGATAGTGCTGCCCGACGCGGCACCGACCTGCGTCTCGAACATCATGTTGAACTGCCGAACGTCGGTCCAGTCGAATGCACCGGAGTCCGGCGCCCGGATTTCCTCCTCCAGGATAATGGCGTGCAGCGCCCCTGGCAGGTCGTCCGCGTGCAGCGCGCTAACCAGCCGCGCGTGTACGGCCTTCGCACGGTCGTCCTTTCCCGCAGCCCGTAGCCGCTCGATGTGGGACTCGATCAACTGGTCCGCCTTGTAGCGCCGTTTGGAGGCCTTGTCATCGATCAGCGGATCGTGAAAGGCATCCACGTGTCCGCTGGCCTTCCAGACCTTCGGATGCATTAGGATGGCCGCATCCACTCCTTCAATGTTCTCGTGTTCGTAGACCATGGCGCGCCACCAGCTCTCCTTCACGTTGCGCTTGAGTTCAACGCCGAGCGGCCCATAGTCATAAACCGCACCGAGCCCGCCATAGATTTCAGACGAGGGAAAAATGAAACCGCGTCGCTTGCATAGCGACGTGATCTTGTCGAAGGAACGCTCCATGAAAATCTGCCGAATCAATACTTGCTCGGGCGGCCGGCCTACATTTCTTTAAGCAGCCCGTTAAGCATGGCTTGGTTGGTGGGGAATTGCTGCATGTGGCGCGTCAGGGCCTGCATGGCATCCATTGGACCTCGGCTGTTGAGTGCCCTGAACAGCCGGTGGTGCATGGCCAGACTGTCACCTAGAAGAAGCTCTTCATTGCGCGTTCCCGTCTTGCGCAGATTAATGGCCGGCCAAATCCTCTTGTGGGCCATCTCGCGGTCCAGAACAATCTCCGCGTTGCCCGTTCCCTTGAACTCTTCGAAAATCACATCGTCCATGCGGCTGCCGGTTTCAATCAGGGCCGTGGCAACGATTGTTAGCGAGCCGCCTCGCTCTATATTGCGCGCCGCACCGAAAATCCGTCGCGGTATTTTCATGGCCCCGGCGTCCAGACCGCCCGAAAGCGTGCGTCCGCTGCCCTCACCCCACAGGTTGAACGTGCGCCCGAGCCTGGTGAGCGAATCCAGCAGCAGTACCACGTCATGGCCCAGCTCCACGAGCCGCTTGGAATACTCCAGGGAGAGCACCGAAACCCGCACGTGGTTGGTTTCCTCGCGGTCGCTCGAAGAGGCGAACACCATTGCGTCGGTGGACCGCTTGAAATCCGTTACTTCTTCCGGACGCTCGTCCACCAGGAGCGCCACCAGCTTCACTTCCGGATGGTTCTTCGAAAGCGAGGCCGCTATCTCCTTGAGAATGACGGTCTTTCCTGTCCGGGGCGGCGCCACCACGAGCGCCCGCTGGCCCTTGCCGAGCGGACAGGCGAGGTCAACGACACGCATCGTGTAGTCGCGGGGGCCCTTGACAAGATTGAGCTTTTCCCGTGGATACACGATGTTGCCGGACTCGAATACACGGGTCTTTGCCCAGGCCTCCGGTGCTACGCCCATGACGGAATTCACGCGGTGTACCTGCATATCCCCCTTGCGGCCGGGACGCAGCGTGCCTTCCAGCACAACGCCATCGCGAAGCTTCAGCCGGCGGATGACCGGGGGCGAGCAGAACGGATCCCTTTTTCCCTTCGGCACGTCCGCACGGAATTCGCGAATGAATCCGAACTTCTTGTCACCAATTATTTCGAGCAGACCCCGAAATGATTTTTCAGCCATGAGTACGCCGTGTGTAAATGCGCGACGTCAAGCCTCAGGTCGTGGCCAGGCAAGGCCTCGCAAAATTCGGATTGGCGCACGCTACATTCCCGCGCAACGTTTCCACCCAGCACCCACAAAGGAACCCCAACCTTCCCGCGGCGACACGTGCCGCAGACGAACTACCGCAAGAGAGGCATGTACCCTCTCTGGCCGTATGTCACGCACACATCCGCATTCAGTTTCGAAGCTTACAGAAGCTTAACAATGGCGGCCCCTAAAGACACGCTTGAAGTGGAGCAGGCTGCGTGGCGGGCAGGCTTTCGTCGCGTTGCGGGCATTGACGAAGCAGGGCGCGGCGCCCTGGCGGGGCCCGTAGTGGCGGCGGCAGTCGTGCTGCCGCCAGAGACTGTACTGCCTGGCATTCGTGACAGCAAGACGCTTACGCGGCGCAGGCGGGAAACTGCCTTCCAGACCATCCAGGAGACAGCCGTCGCCGTTGGCACAGGCGCTTGCGATGCGCAGGAGATAGACCGCATGAACATTCTTCATGCGGCTCTTGAGGCCATGCTCCGTGCCGCCGGGTCTCTGGAACCGGAAGCCGATTATCTGCTGGTGGACGGCAACCGTTTCCGGAGCGACTCGCCCTGGCCGTACCGTACCATCGTGGGCGGAGACCGAAAGAGCCTGTCCATTGCGGCGGCTTCCATCGTTGCCAAGGTCACGCGCGATGCGCTCATGCACAAATTGCACAGCCGGTTTCCCGCCTATGGCTGGGACCGCAATGTGGGCTACCCGACCGCGGCACACTACGAGGCACTTGCCCTTCACGGACCTACTGCCTTTCACCGCCGATCATTCCGGCTCCGGTAGGAGGCAACGACCGCCTGGGCGGCTTCTTCCGCGCTGATGTCCGTTGCCTCGATCATGCAGTGTGCTTGCATATACGTAGGCGTGCGAACCTCCAGAAGCTCGCTGATCCTGGCCAGCAGCCGCTCTCCCGCCAGGCGCCGGCCCCGGTCGTTTTCCAGGAGCGGCCGCCGCACATCGGAGCTCTCCAGTCGACGGCACAGCTCCTCGGAATCCACCTGCAAGTAAATCACCAGACCGTTTATCCGGGCCCAATTCAGATTCTCGGCATCCACGAGCGCACCACCTCCAAGACCGCAGACGGTACGCACCGGAGTGGCCAGGAGGGCCTCACGTTCGCGCACGCGAAACGCCGCTTCCCCGCCGCTGGCAAAAATGGCGGCGACGCCGCGACCGGCTCTCGCCTCTATTTCCTGGTCCAAGTCCTGGAAGCGCCAGTCCAGGAGCGGCGCCGCCAGCGCCCCGACGGTACTCTTGCCGCAGCCCATGAAGCCGGTCAGGAATATGCGCTCACTTTGCATCGTGTCCCGCAATCCGTTGGCATCCGTGCGTCTATGTGCAGGCCAGCGCAATAGCCGAGCCTGTCTTTCGAGCGGCTTCTGCCGCACCTGCCTCAACTAAGGTACAGTCCTGGACTCCAAACTTCCCGCATGCGTCGACCCGAGACGGCCCCACCGCCGCTTGCAGGCGCCAGATGCTGGCGGGTATTCACCGTGCGTTTCCGCAGCGCAGGCATTTGGCCCGGGGAGGAATGCCAGGTGCCGCCCTGCGGTTTGCGCGGTCTCGCCATGCCAGACGCACGGATTCCATGACCATCCGGTTCCGGCAGAGCCGGAGGCCCTGTGTGTTGGAAGGACGGGGCTATGGCCCTGAACGCTGCGCCTCTGGAGACGGGGCCGGATCCAAGCGCAACCACGACACAGGATCGCATGCATAGCGATATATGTAATTCCCAAATGAACTGTGCGACAAAACCAGCCCGCACTGGCGCCCGACAGCCCGTGTGCATCGTGAAGGATTCCCCGTGTACATGCTTGTGCGCGTGCCGTAATAACTGCCCGCAAAGCCCAATATCAAGCCCAGCAGCCGCCATAAAGCCCCGGAAGAAGGCAAAGACTCCCCATTGAATGAATTCATTTGCCTTGACGCTTCAGCCCCGTCAGGCTTGCAGTTTCGTTTGTTATGGATGAGCAAGGCGTAAACGGCAGGGCTTGGGGGTAAGACTCCCCCACGGCCTACCCGACGGCGGCCATCAGCTGCGCTCAATCATCTCGTTCATCGCACGGTAATCGATCAGGGCCGACCGTCCCAGGATGTCGACAATTCGAACCTGCACTTCGTTGCCCTCCGCGTCCGCTAGTTGTAATTCCTCTCCGAGGTCAAAGTGCACGGGTTGCTGCATTCCTCCATTAATGGCAATGTTGTTGGCGTAGAGATAGGTTCTCTCGTGGTTATCCAGTACCGGCTCTAATCTGCCCGCCAGACCTGGGATGTGGCCGGTAGCGGCTGGAAAAATGACGGAGCCTCCGGAATGAAGGGGCAAGAGTTCAGCGCGCAGGATGCCTTTGGCGGGGATCCAGCCGCGCTGAACCTCTCCTGTGAATCCTGGAGCCGCAATGAACAGGGTCATTGGTAGCTCATCGCTGTGCAGTTGAATAATCGCCCAGCCATCCTCAGCAGTGGTGGCCCTTTTCCAGGTCATATTCGGAAAGAGCGCCAGGACATCCGCCTTCTGAATTGCTTCGCCTTGGGACGTTGTCACATACACGGAAGGGCAAGCGCTTGGCCGAGCCACTTCCGCGAGCCTCCGCCACGGAATAAGTTGTCCGTCCGAGTACTGCTGAGCTTCGTCGCCGCCGTAGGCCACTGCGATCCGGCAAGGGCGCCCCGGGTTGGCTACGTGGCGGCGGATCCTCCTCGCGCTGGCGAGCATTCCCGGGGATGGAGTCGAGGAGGACTTGGCCTCCATGAGCGTCATCGATTCCGCCTGCTCGATTATCAGGTCGGCTTCGGCGCGATTGCTGTCGCGGTAGAAGGTAAGACCGCTCGTAATCCCCTGGTTCGCGCGGTGCTTGATGACTTCCGATACCACCCAGGTTTCGAAAATCGCTCCGCGAAGCGGGTGCGAACGAATTTGCACCGGCTCGCGGATACCCAATAGCCAGCAGGCCAGTCCCGTGTCGTAGAAGTGCAGTTTGGGCATCTTCACAAGCCGCTTCCTCAAGTTGGAGTGAAACGCCGGGAGCCGAAAGGCAATGAAGCTGGCCTCAAGCACGCTAAGCCAGGATTTGGCGGTAGGTTGCGAGACGCCACAGTCTTTGGCAAGGGAGGAGAGATTCAGCAGCTGCGCCGTGCGTCCCGCGCACAATTCGAGGAATCTGCGAAAGGTTTCGAGATTGCCGACATTGGTGATGGACCGCACATCCCGTTCCAGATAGGTGGCAACGTAATCGCCAAGCCAGCTGGCCGGGCTGAGTTCACGGTCGAAGATTCTCGGATAGCCGCCAAAAAGCAGGGCTTCATCCAGAGTGGAGGGATGCCGGGAGAATCGCGTGACCTCGCTGTAAGTAAGCGGCAGCAGATTGTGCACCGCCGTACGGCCAGCTAGGGACTGACTTACAGACGCCAGCAAGGATAGATTGCGGGAACCAGTCAGAATCCAGCGACCGGGCGCCGGATCATCGTCAATGATACCCTGCAGATAGGACAGAATGTCGGGCGTGCGCTGCACTTCGTCCAGGATGGCGCCTGCCGGGAACTGTGCCAGGAAAGTGCGTGGGTCGCTGGTTGCGAATGAACGCGCGTCGGGAGCTTCGAGCGTTACGTAGCGATGCTCGGGAAACAGGAGACGGCACAGAGTCGTTTTGCCGCTTTGGCGTGGCCCGGTAAGCGTAACGGCGGGTAGCTGCGCTGCAGCTTCAAGCACGCTGGCAGATATGTCTCGGTCGATCATTGTGATCGATAATCTAATAGAATTATATGCTAATTCAAAATCATACTTTCAATTATCTTTAGAATTGAACAATGGCCGCACCAAGGAAAACCACCTTCCAGTTCGCCTCGGATTTCTGGCGAACATTCAGCGGGGAGGCGCATCTTGCCACTGTCTCCACTACGGTCTCAGCCTCCTGACAGCGGACTTCACCGGCCATTGAGCTTCGGTGGGAGCAAGACGAGGGTATGCCCAAGAGCTAAGATTCCGCCAATGCCAGAGCCGAGACAATCAAGAGGCCATCGTGCGAGGGCCTTGAGAAGCAAAAATAGCCTGCGCCGGTGGCAAGCACATCTTGTATTGCGTAATCGTCTTTGATCTGGTGCTTGGCATTTTGGTGCCGGTCAATGTCCGATCCGTCCACAAACTCAACCGAGGACGGGCAGGCAAGCGCATAAACGCCACTAAGGGCCGACCAGGCGCATTTGCACGCAGGAAATCTGTTTGGCCGCGTTTGCCGCCAGCCGGGATGCCGGTCCGCCCTTGAGAATCACTTGCGCGCCTGATGCATGTCCGGGCGCGGATCGCAAACCGCATCCGGTAATCGCAGCGAAACAGGCCGTGATGAGGCAGGCGGTTTCGAGGGCTGCTCTTTCCGCGCTCAACCCTTGTTCCCAAACCGCCATACTGCCTCTCTCAGGCCTTCCAGCCCGCTATCACGGCCATGGGGCCGCATCGCCAGATACAGTCCGCCTCAAACCCGGCGCGCTGCAGCGCATCCAGCTCTTCCGGAAGCGAGAAGTACGTATCCTCGCTGGACCAGGCTTCAAGGTTGGCGCGCGCACCCTCCGCGTCAATGCCGCACGTTCCCATGTGTTCGGTCCAGGCATGGATGGCTGCCTTCCGTGCCGCGCCTGAGGCGGGGACGGCCGCATCCCCGTTCAGGAAGATGCCCCCTTCTTCCAGTGCTGCCTGGATGCCCGCATACAGTGCGCGCTTCGCCTTGAGCGAGCGCACATGGTGCAGAGACACCGACGCCACCGCTGCATCACACCGGGGCAGCGCGTCAAGAAAAGGACCCCTCCGTAAACGTGGTACGATCTCCAAAGCGCGCCAGCCGAATTCGCGCGTGGCGCAGCATATCCGGATCCTGGTCCAGGAGCTCGACGCAGACATCGCCGCTTGTCCGCAGTATGGCCTCGGACAGCGCCCCGCTGCCTGCGCCAAGGTCGAGGACCCGTCTGGCACCGGCCCGGCGACGGCGCCTGCCAGCACGCCCAGCATTTCCTCGTAGCCCGGACAAAACGACCGGATGGCGGCGTCATACGCGTCCACGTCCACGCAGAGGTGGCGCCGAACGCTGTGGCGCGACTTTTCCTCCCGGATCAATTCAGTCCTCGCAAAGGTCTGCGCAACCGGTTCCCGCGTATCGCAGAGCGGGGCCCGCTCGCATCTGCCCGGTCGGCTAACCGGTACCACCTTGCTTCGGGAAGAGGCACATCCGGGGCCTTTCCGCGAACTCCGGCTCCACCCTGGCACTGCGGCATGTCGCTAGAAGTGGTACTTCATCCCCACACTCAGACCGGCAAAGGAAAAGTCCTTCGTCGACATAATGCCGTTTACCGGCTCGCTGCCGTCGCGCCTGAGATTCGGCACATGGCTGCGGAGCGGGTCCCATACGACGGTGCCGGCAAACTCGTCGGTAAGCATCCAGCGTGCCCGCACTTCAATAGAGACTGCATCGGCCAAGGGATAGTCAAATCCTGCCAGAACCTGGTAGCCCACCTGGCTGTCCGTCATGGTGGCCTGAGCCGAACTGGACGTTCCGGCAAGGTTGCGGGCAATCTGCTCCGCATTGGGTTGGTCCCGACCCGTTGCGATAGCCGCAGGGTCCGTGTTTCTGGACCAAACACTGGCGTAGTCGGCACTTGTGCTGGCAATGCCGGCACCAACACCCACAAACGGTGTCAGGCGCGCGCTTACCCCCGGGATGTCCAGGATTACGTTTCCCATCAGGGCGTTCGACGAAACAAGTCCCAGCCACTCCTGCGCCAGGAACAGCTCGTCGCTCAGCTTGTCGGCATTGACTCCCTGGGCCGCGAGCACACCGGATCTCTGGGCATGATTGGCCGAGCGGTACACATACTCCGCTTCCAGCCGCACCATGCGATGCAGCCTGTAGCCGATCATGGCGCTGGCAAGGAATCCGCGCGCGCCGTCGAACGGAACCTGCCAGTTGTCTCCTACCCCTCGGGCCGCGTCCGTACAGCCGGGCACGGATGCAAACAGGGGATTGATGTATTCATCGCATATGCTGGCGCGATCGTTGCTGTCGCCCGTTACGGTAACATCAGACGAAAGCAGGCCGCCAAGTTCAGCGCCGACATAAAACCTGGGACCGTCTTGCGCCACCGCTGGCGCTACCAGAACAAGAAGAACAGCTGCTACCGCGATGCAGCCGTGCGTGGTGCGAAATCGTTGCATGACAACTCCTGAATTGGGATTGGCTCAAGGGCATGAACGAAAAACCCTTCCGCGAGGGTTCCGTCGCGTTTGTCGCAATCCGCTTACCGCCCCTGTCAGCCGGGCGCCTGGCGCCGCTGGCCGCGCAGCAGGGCTCCCGCCCTGTGCTGAAGCATCATGAGGGCCGGCACCAGCATCATGAGTAGCACCGTGGCAAACAGCACCCCTACGCCCAGACTTACAGCCATTGGAATGAGCAGCTGCGCCTGCACGCTACGCTCCAGGATGAGCGGAAGCACACCCAGAAAAGTGGTTACCGCCGTCAGCATGATCGGACGAAATCGCACCTTGCCCCCTTCCCATATGGCCTCTTCCACGGACGAACCGGCCCGCTGTCGCTCATTGATAAAGTCGATGAGCACCAGGGACCCGTTGATGACCACGCCGCTCAGGGCCACAATCCCGAATACGCTGAGCATGCTCAGGCTCAGGCCCATAAGGATGTGCCCCACCAGAGCACCGATGAATCCGAAGGGGATCGCAGCCATGAGTACAAACGGCTGGATATACGACCGGAAGGGTATCGCCAGTAGCGCATAGATGACGAACAGGGCAATCAGAAAGCCTCTGGCAAGCGCTCCCATCGCCTCCGCCTGCTGCTGCTGCTCTCCCTCAAAGCGAACGCGCAAGCCGGGTATTTCCTGCTGCACTTCAGGAATAACCTCCCGCTCCAGGCGGCGAATCACCGCGTTCAGCGAATTCTGGTCGGCGTCCACGTCAGCCGATACGGTAACCACGCGGCGACGGTCGCGGCGCGCGATCGTGGATGGACTGGTGCCCAGGCTCGCCTGTGCCACTTCGGCCAGCGGCACCATTCCGCCGGCGGGCGTTCGTATGCGGAGGCGCTGCAAGTCGGAAAGCGTGTTGCGCTCCTGGCCAGGCAGGCGAACCATCACGCGCACATCGTCCTGGCCTCGCTGTACACGCACGGCTTCGGCTCCGAAATACGCGCTGCGCACCTGCGTGGCCATATCCTGCTGCGTCAGGCCAAGCGAATGCGCTCCGGGCAGCAGCGCAAGCTGGATCTCCGGCTTGCCCTTGTCGCGGTCGTCATCCACGTTCGAAACACCTGCGATCTGGCTGATTTCCTCCCGGAACCGCGCCGTGGCCCTGTCCAGCTCCACCGATGTCGGCGCCGTCAGTTCTGCCCGAATGCTGCTGCCAAGCGAAATCAGTTCGGACTGGAATACCAGCGAATTCGCTCCGCGCAGTGCGCCTGTCTTGCTGCGCCACAGCTCCTCGAATTCACGCGCAGTGACCTTTCTCTCTTCCGCGCTCAGCAGTTCGAAGCTGACCTCGCCGACATGCGACTCTATGATGCGGTGCTGATCCGCCGTCATGGGCGCCAGCCGCAGCGAAGGCTGCTCCCCTACATTCGACATGAAACTGGCAACAATGGGCGGGTGGGCCTCGGGAAGGGAGGCATCGATTTCCCGGGCAGCTTCGTGCCCCGTGGACAGCACGTATTCAACGGCCTCCTGCGTTCTCTGCACGGGTGTGCCGATCGGCATTTCAATGCGCGCCACAACCACCTCGCCCTCGATCTCCGGGATGAAGATGAACCCTACCAGCCCGCTGCGGACCACGCCCAGCGAAAGCACCATCAGCGCCACCGAGCCCAGGATCACCAGTCCGTATCGCCGCGTGCTGAAGCGAAGCACGGCATCCAGGGGACCCTGTACAAAGCGCAGCAGCGCCCGGTTGGTCGCTTGCTGCACGCGGTTGAGCCACATTGTCACGGCGCCCGAGCCGCCACCTCGCTTCATGTGCGACAGGTGGGCCGGAAGGATGAACAGCGACTCGATCAGTGAGAACACCAGTACCGCGATCACCACCGTGGGAATGGAGCGCATCAGCTTGCCCATCGATCCGGGAACAAAGAGCATCGGTGCAAAAGCCGCTATGGTCGTCAGCACGGCGAAGACCACCGGGACGCTAATGCGCGTGGCCCCCTTCACGGCAGCCGGCACAGCAGCAAGGCCACGCTCCCTTTCCCTGTATATGTTCTCGCCTATTACGATGGCATCATCCACCACGATGCCGATGGCCACAATGAAGGCGAAAAGCGAAGTCATATCGATCGAAAGCCCCAGGACCCCCATCACGGCGAAGGTGCCCACGAAGGAAAGCACGAGACCCACCGCCGTCCATAGCGCCAGGTGCAGGTTCATGAACAGCACAAGGGCCAGCGTCACCAGGATAAAGCCCGCGATGCCGTTGCGTATGAGCAAGTCCAGCCGGCTCCTGAGATAGAGGTGCTCGTTGCGCCAGGTGTCCACTGATATCCCCTCGGGTACGCTCAAGCGAAAACCCGCCAGGTATTCGTCCACGGCTTCGGCTATGTCGAGCACGCGCTCATCGCCCGATCGGCTCACGGAGACCAGCGCGGCGGGGTATCCGCGGAATCGGGTGATCAGATCGGCATCCCGGAAACCGTCCGTGACGGTTGCCAGGTCGCGTACGCGCACCACCGCGCCATCGGGAGTGGCGCGGACTATGATGTCCTGAAACTCTTGCGCGGTAAGGCGCTGGCCCGTGGACCGCACGAGGATCTCACCGCCGCGCGTATCGAGGCTGCCGCCCGACAAGTCCAGGCTTCCCCGGCGAACAGCCGCTGCCACGTCGGAAAGACGCAGTCCGTATGCGTGGAGCGCACTTTCCGGCACCTCAATGGAGATCTCGTAGTCGCGCACGCCCGCCGTTCGCACATAAGAGACCTCATCCAGGTCCGTCAGGTCGTCCTTTACCCGCTCGGCCAGCGCCTTCAGCGTGCGCTCGTCTGCGTTGCCATAGATGGCAACCTGGAGCACATTTCTGCGCGTGGTCAGCTCGCGCACCACGGGTCGCTCCGCCTCGGCAGGGAAGGTGTCGATGCGGTCAACGGCGCTCTTGATGTCGCCAAGTGCCCGGTCAAGATTCGTGCCCAGTTCAAGGCTGATGGTCAGCACTCCGACGTGCTCGGAGGCCGCTGCCACGATTTCCTTGATCCCTTCGATGCCGTCGACAGCCTCCTCGATCCGGCGTACCACGGAATCCACCACTTCCTCGGGCGTTGCGCCGGGATAGTCCGCCCGAATTTCTATGGCGTCAAGGCTCGATTCCTGAAATACCTCCTGCGGAATCCTCACCAGGCTGAGGATACCCATGATCAGGATCAGCGCCATGAGCAGGTTTGCGGCGACGCTGTTCTGCGCCATATAGGCAATGGCGTTCTTCATGTCGGCGCCATTAGCGGCTACTGCGTAATCAGCTGAACCTGCATGCCGTCCGTGACGGCGTCCAACGCGCCTGTCACGACCGCGTCTTCCTCGGTAACACCGCCTGAAACATAGACGATGTCCTCGACCTCCTGAATGATTTCCACGGGGCGAATCCGCAGCCGGCCTTCTTCGACCACCCAGACCGCGGCGCCCTGCCTCAGTGCCCCTCTCGGCAGTGTGTAGTACTCGTCAAACTGGCGTCCCTCCAGATAGGCCGTCACGTACGTGCCCACAAGAAGCGGAGGGCGCTGCCCATTGCTTTCATAGGGCCGGAGCACCCGGATCACCGCATTCAGCGTGCGGGACGCCTCCGACAACGCTCCTTCCGTGCGGTGGACATAGCCTTCCCACTCGTGCACGCCTCCGGCATGGGCGGCCACAACCCTGGCGCGGGTGCGCTGCGCATTGCCGCCGAGCACGTCGCCGAGCAGCGCCACGTCGCGTCC
>CBDBLZ010000018.1:0-226369 GCA_965207385.1 Rhodothermales bacterium | reverse complement strand
GGTCCGAGGGAGCCAGCTCCGCCAGGGACTCGTCCAGCGCCACCGGGACGCTGAAGCGCAGCGCCAGCTCTTCCAGTTGCCCCGTCTCGCGAAGCGGCTCTTCGATATAGTCCACCTTGGCCGCCCGTACGCCGCTTCCGAATTCCGCCGCCGACTCCAGCGACCACGCCCTGTTGGCATCCAGCCTGAGGGCCATGCCCGGGCCCAGGCTGCGCCGGACCTCGCGGACCAGGTCTATCTCCGAGTCGATGTCACTGCGTCCCACTTTCAGCTTCACCGCCCTGTAGCCCTGATTGCGGCATTGGACTGCGGCATTCAGAACGTCCGGGCCCGTACCCAGAAGCAGCCCGCCTATTGCTACGGACTGCCGCCGGGGCCGCAGGGAAGGCCAGGTGCCGCAGCTCTCAAGCGCCTGCTCCAGCCCGCATCGAACGGATGGAAAGAGGCTCTCCAGATCGGGCGTCGGCTCCGACCGCCATTCCAAGACCTGGCGCATTGCTTCGTCCAGCGACTCGGCACTGAAGCCCTTGAGCGGCGCAATCTCTCCCCAGCCAAAATGCCCATCCTTGCCGCTACACTTTACCAGCAGTCCCCGGCGAACGCGGCCGATGGCCTTGGCCGCCGGCCGTGCGACGCCTGCCTGATACGCATAGACATCAACCTCTCGGAGAGGCTCGCGCACTGCGTCAGACGATCCATCCGATACTGAAGAGCGCACTGTGTATGATAAGCAGCAAGCTGGTCGCACCCAGCAGCGGGTTCAGCGCGACCGGGTCGGTGGCGCTGTAGAGGCGATGAAATATGGCAAGCGCCGGAAGCACGATCACGACCGGCAGTCCGGCCCACGTATGCGAATTGGAGAATAGAACGATATCCAGCGGGATAAGGGCGGCAGCCACAACGCAAACGGCCCAGGCTCCAATGCCGAATCCCTTGCCAAAACGAACCACCAGGGTCTGCTTCCCTGCCTTTCGATCTTCTGCGACGTCGCGGATATTGTTTACCATGAGGATGGCAACGGCCAGGAATCCCGGGGCCATCCCGACGAGCAGAACAAGCGGCTCGAGGGTCAGGGCTTGCACGTAGTACGTCCCCCCCACGGCCACGGGCCCGAAGAATACCAGGACGAATAGGTCCGCCAGACCCGTGCGCGCAAGCGAGAACCGGCCAGAGCTGTACAGCACTCCCGATGCGATGGCCAGAAGCCCGACCACGAGGATGGGCCAGCCAGCACGTATGACCAGATACAGCCCAAACACAAACGCGGCCGCAAAGGTGGCATAGGCCGCTGCCTTTAGCGCTCCGGGTGAAACAAGCCCGGCCTGTGCTGCACGGCGGGGCCCCTTTCTGTCCTTCGTGTCGGCACCGCTTGCCACGTCCCTGTAATCGTTCCAGAGATTTGTCCCCACCTGAATGAGCAATGCGGAGATCAGTGCACAAGCCGCAGCCGCCAAGTGCCAGGCGCCAGCTTCGTAGGCCATCGCACATCCCACCAGGACCGGCGACACGGCCACGGTGAGGGTCTTCGGCCGGATCGCTCCCAGCCACACGGCCGGGGATCCAGGCCGCGATGAGCCGCTTTCCAGGTGTGTCACGGCTTGTAGCCGTCCTTGTCGAACTCCGGCGGCCTCCGGTCCAGGTAGGCCCGCTTGCCTTCCTGCCCCTCTTCCGTCATGTAGAAGAGCATGGTGGCATGTCCTGCCAGCTCCTGCAGCCCGGCCTGCCCGTCGCAGTCCGCGTTGAGTCCGGCCTTCAGCATGCGGATGGCAATATTGGAATTGAGCAGAATCTCCCGGCACCACTGTACGGTTTCCAGCTCCAGGCGCTCAAGTGGAACCACGGCATTTACCAGACCCATCTCCAGCGCCTGCTGCGCATCATAGGGCCGGCACAGGAACCAGATCTCGCGCGCCTTTTTCTGGCCGACGCTGCGCGCCAGGAAGCTGGCTCCGTATCCTCCGTCAAACGAGCCGACCTTGGGACCGGTCTGCATGAAGCGCGCGTTTTCCGCAGCGATCGTGAGATCGCAAATCACATGCAATACGTGACCCCCGCCCACGGCCCACCCCGCAACCATGGCGATGACGGGCTTGGGACAGGTTCGTATCTGGCGCTGAAAATCGAGCACGTTCAGGCGCTGGACTCCCGTTGCCGATTCGGTATAGCCATGGTCGCCACGGATCCGCTGGTCGCCTCCGGAGCAGAATGCGTGCGGACCCTCCCCGGTCAGTATGATGACGCCGACACGCGGATCGTCACGGCTCTTGCCGAGCGCGTCCTGCATTTCGGCCACGGTCAGGGGTCGAAACGCGTTACGCACCTCGGGCCTGTTGATGGTGATCTTTGCGATGCCCTCTGTGTCAGTGCCCTCGACACCGACATGAAAGGTGATGTCCGTGTAGGTGCCGGCTTGCTGCCATTCCACAGGCCCTTCGACTACGGGCCTGTGTGTAAAGTGGTGTCGCTTTCCTGATGCCATTCCGGATATTCGTTGCTTGTTCTTGTTTGCCTCTCCAGTGAGTCCTACGGTGCGCCGCGCGCCAATCTCGCGTGCAATTCAAGGTTCGATTCGCGATCCGTTTTCACCTCAATCAGAGTGGAGACCCCGCTTTCGCATGCACGGGCGTAGGCCTCGCTAAACTCCTGTCGGGTATCCGGACACATGTACTCGAGTCCGAACATCCGTGCTGCGTCCCGGAATGCCAGCCCGTGGGGAGTGCCCAGAACGGTCTCGAAGCCCCCTTCGGCCAAGGCACCGGGAATGAAGTGAAAGATACCGCCTCCGTCGTTGTTAAGAACAACGACCACAAGACCGGCTTTCCTGGCAAGCTCAAGAGAATTGAGATCATGCAGCAACGCAAGATCGCCCGCAACCACCGTAACCGGATGCGACAGGCCTGCAGAAAAACCTGCGGCACTCGCAATAGTGCCGTCAATGCCGCTGGCTCCTCGGTTTGCGGCAACCCGGACAGAAGGGCCATCCGCCGCCGCAAACAGGTCCATGTCCCTGACCGGCATGCTGCTGCTGACAAACAGGGCGTGCGATTCGGGCACGAGTCGCGAGACCGCTCTTGCCACGTAGGGCTCGGAAACAGCCGCCGTATCCTCCAGCACCGACTCCGTCCACCGCTCCTCTGCCAGGTAGCCCTCTCTCCAGGACTGAAGCCAATCTGCTCCGAAGGACGGTGCAGCCCCCTCCTGAAGCGCCTCGCACAGCCGGGCGACATCACCCTGCAGGCGATGCGTCACCAGGTGATCCGGATCAATGCGCTCCGGTCCCCCGTCCGCCAGAATGAAGGCTTCGGGCCGATGCCTGCGAAGGTACTCTCGCAGTACTTTCGAAATGCACGTTCTGCCCAGTTGCAGCACAATATCTGGCACATGCGCATCTGCAAAATCCCTGCGGCAAAGAAGCCTCTCGAATCCGCCCACCAGGGTTGGAGATTCCTCGTGGCCCAGGCGCAGGTGAGACAGAAGATCGGCAAGCACGGGCCATCCCAGGTGGACTGACAGCCGGAGCACCGCCCGGGCATCCTCCCGCGAGCGGAGCCTGCCAGCCACTATGAGGCCCTTCGGGCTTTCGTTCAAGAGGGATGTGATGCCATCCAGCTGCGGTAGCTCAGGCCTTGCCATAGCGTACTGTGTATACGGTGCGGCCGACCGTTTCCATGCTGCCAGCGATCCAGCCGAGTCCGGCGCACGGGCGGCCTGCCCTACCAGCGGTGCCCTGAACATGCAGTTGACGTGGACAGGTCCCTCGGGCGTTCCGCAGCTTCGGCAATAGGCCTGGTCCATGGTCGTCAGCACGTAAGAGGGATCCACAGCGCCCGAGGGTGCAGGAAGATCCGCAAACCAGCGCACGTATCGTCCGAAAACCCCGACCTGGTCAATGGTCTGGTTCGCTCCCGTGTCCCGAAGCTCCGGGGGGCGGTCCGCCGTCAGGAGCAGCATGGGCACATGATCGGTGCTCGCCTCGATGACCGCCGGCAGACCGTGCCCCAGTGCAGTGCCCGATGTGGTGATCCATACCGCGGGCCGGCCCGTGGCCCTGGCATAGCCAAGCGCATAGAATGCCGCGCCCCGCTCATCATAGTGCACGATAATGCGTGCGCCCTCATGACCTTCTGCTGCAAGGGCCAGCGGAGCACTGCGCAGCCCCGGGGCAATGCAGAACACATCCACGCCGCACCGCACCAGCTCCTCCACCATGAGCTCGGCCCACAGGCGATTGAGGCTGCCGCCATTGTTCATGGTCGGGAAACGGGAACTCCGCGCCTTTTCCCGAGCCCGATTACACGCATGAAAGTGCCGATCTTGTGCTCAATCTCCCGCCATTCGGCATAGGGCGTGGAGCCGTAAACAATGCCGGCACCGGAATACAGTGCGAGCGAATTGCGGCACACCAGTCCCGACCTGATTGCCACCGCGAATTCGGACGCGTCTCTGCTGATCCAGCCGACGGGGCCTGCATACCAGCCTCTGTCGAAGGGTTCGCGCTCACGGATAGCCTCCATTGCAGCCTGCACCGGATAGCCGCCGACCGCCGGCGTGGGATGCAGCGCCTCCAAGGCGTCAAGGCTTGTTCTGCCTGGCTGGAGGATAGCCCGTGCGCGTGACTGCAGGTGCAGCGTAGATGCTAGCTTCATTAAAGCGGGCTGCCGTTCCATTTGGAATCCGGACGAAATCGGCTCAAGCTGCTCGCGAATGCTCACCCGGACGTAGTCGTGTTCGAGCCTGTCCTTCCTGCTGTTTTGCAGCGCTTCGGCCTGCCGCTCATCTTCTTCGCCCGGCTCGCCACGCGGCCGCGTGCCAGCGACCGCCTCGCTCTCCAGCACCGCGCCGTCCAGTTTGAATAGCCGCTCGGGCGAGGCCCCGACAAACGCCGCGCCGCCCGCAGGCTGAAAACAGTAATGGAAGCTGTCCATGGTGCCTGACGTCAGGCTCTCAAGCACGGAAACAGGCTCCAGTGCGTCCATGAACTCGTACACCGCCTTGCGCGCAAAGACCACCTTGTCAAGCGCGGTGCGCGAGAATGCATCCAGAGCCCACAGGATAGACTCGTTCCACCTTCCCTCGTCCGGATCGTCATAGCGGGAGAAAGGTCTGGGAATGCCTCTCGTGTAGGCAGTCTCCCCGTTACACACGTTCTCCAGCTCATCCACCGCACACTCGGCAAAAGAGAGGTCGCGCGGCATGACAAGATTGCACGCAATGCTTGATCCCTCGGGGGTACAGCGAACTTCGAAGCGCGGCAAGACAAACTGGAAGGCTCCGAAGGGCTTCCAGCGAGCATCACGCGCTTCGGCCCTGTCAAAACGCATTCCGCCATAGAGACGCACTCCGGGAGCGCACGTGTCAAGTACCGGAGTGAGAGCTGCACGCAGGCCAGATGCACTGGAGGCAGCCATGTGGCGATCGGCTACGCCAATGGCCGCAACAGTTTCCCGTTCGTCCCGGCTGGACCAGTATATGCGCGTGCGGCCCGCGTGTGGGCGAAGCCAATTGAAGACATTCGGCGGCTCCTGGTCCACGCTGATGCGTATCCGGCGACTTTGCTCCCCTTTCCAGTCTGCAGCAAAGGCGCGCACGCGAGCCAGGAGCGCACGCATGCTAGTGCGCGCGTTCGTCTGCATCGCAGTGGATATTCGCGGGCCTGCCGCCATGATTCAGGAGTGGAGAAGACTGCGGTAATGCTCTCCGTACGGTTACTTGCGTTTCAGAGTCTGAATAATTCGGTCTTCAATTTCAGCGAAGCCCTGAAGCTGTACGCCAAAGTGCAGTGCCGCACGTACAATAAGCGCTCGCAGCACATAGTCCGGCACAGGCATGCGGTACAGCGAAGCACGTATGGGTCGGACTACGGGCTGAACGCCCAGCCGGAGCAGGTCCCAGCGCAATAGTACAAAGCTAACAAGGCCTATGGCGAGCGCTGCAAATTCCGACCGAATGGCAAAGATGCTCATCGTCCACACGTAGTAGGCTGCCTGCAGCATCACGCTATCCAACAGCCGAAACAGAGGCACCAACATGCGGCTTACCAGGGCCGGGCCAAGACAATGCCAGGCCACAAAGGCCACTACCGCCGCCAGAAATGCCTGCAGGGACGGGATCAGAAACAGCAGTGCCGGTAGTAGCCAGAGGGCCAGGGTCTGGGGAGACCGGAGCCACACTTCAGCGTCGGCCAGAAGGCGACCGAGAGACTGGCGATCTACAACGGCACCCGCGTAGTCACGCACCCACGCCTCCCGCGTTCTGAACCAGATGCCCGAATCCGTAAAAATTCCCCGGGGAGTGTCTACAAATGTAGCTTCCGTTCGGAGAAAAAGGGGCATGACACTGTCTGGCGGATACGCTGTCTCCCATTCGGGATATGGCCCCCGCTCAACTCCTTTACTCCGAACCGAGAAAGATGAAGTAGGCCAGTGTCCTCGGATAGGTTTCGACGGGGCGTACTAACAATTCGGTCGGCAGATGGATCCTTGGAGTAACGCGGCCCGTCGTGTCGCTGCGTATGTCGTCGTACGGCACGGTTGCGTAAAAGTCCTCGGCGCCCAGCGCGGCATCGAACTGGGACAAGGCGACGCGATAGGTGACCTCGACGCTGCCAGGATCCAGTTCCACGGGAGGCTGCGTGGTGGGCAGATCCGTTACAATGACGGGCAGAATGCGGGCCGCTTCCGTAAATCGGTGCGCATTGGAATGAAGCACTACGTGCGTAGGGTCAACCTGAACCAGGTCGGACAGGCTATCGGATAGAGGCAGGTGGATATTCACTGAATCCCTGAGTCCCGTGTGAATGCCCGAAACGGACGGCCAGGCATACAGCTCGGAGACTACGGATAGAGCGCCTTCCACATCCACGGAATCCGGCACCACTTCGGGTTCCGTAAAGAAATGAAACGTCTCCTGGGGTTCGAGGACGGCGCGCACCTCAACGGGAATGCGCCTCCGGGCCCGCTGCTCAATGCTCAACTGGATGCGCTCCGGGAAGAAATCTTCAACGGTTACGTCCTGAGGCAAATTGGCTACCGAGGCCAACATGACAGCATCCTGCGAGGCATCGATGTCTACCAGCGGCTTGTCATACTTCAAGCTGAAAAGCGCGGTACCCGTACCCCGGACACGGGCCTGGACACTCTTCGGCGGCGCCGCAGTCAGGGCCGAGTCAGGCGGAAGGTTTACCACGCGCGTGTCCAGCTCGACCAGCACCGTGTATGTTTCATCCAGGCTGAGCGTGATCCACATCACCAAGGCCACCGACACGCAGACCGAAACGACCAGGCCGGGGCGTCGGCTGCCGCCCCCTGCCCGGTCCTCCAGCTCAGCCCCGACGAGGCGGCGCAACGCGGACTGCACGCCTGCAAACGAAAACCGCATCTTGCTCATGACAGCATCAGCGCCAACCTTGTTGCGGGGTGAACCATACCAGATGCCCGCAGCCTTGACACCACTTGCAATTTTCGGAGCAGCCACAGTGGATTTGCAGGCACAATGCGGCCCCAGTCCCCACGCCGCATTCGAGCAACATAATCCATGTCATCCTTGAGATCCCCGTCAGGCGCGTGGGCACATGCCGATTCTCGAGCACCTACATCCGCCGCCAGGGCGAATCAACCCCCATGGTATGCTGCGAAGATAGATGGGGTCCCAGCGATAGTCAACGGACAAGCTCCTTGTACATCTGGACCATGGGCCTGACTGTGGCATCCCAATTGTAACGATCCACCACGGCGCGGTGGCCATTTTCTCCCATACGGCGTCTCGCTTCAGCGTCCTCGCGGAGGCACTTCAAGGACTGCCCCATGCTGTCCGGATTACCGGATTCGCAGACCAGCCCACAGGAGGTCTCCCGGACAATGCGCTCCAAGGGCTTGCAGCTAGTGACCACTACAGGTCGTTCCATATACATGTAGTGAAACAGCTTGTGCGGTATTGTAGCATCCGTCTGCCCGCTCTTCAAATGCGGCACCATGCAAACGTGGCTGCCTGCAATGTAACTCTTGATGCGAGGCTGCGGCTGCCATCCGGCAAACAACACGTATTCTGCAACTCCTAACTCGCGCGCCAGGTCTTCCAATTCAGGCCTGATGCGCCCGTCACCGACAATTACCAGCTGGGCGGCTCCCTCAGCCAGTACGGCCGGCATCGCACGGATAAGAGTATCCAGTCCCCTGTGCAAATCAATGCCTCCAGTATACGTGATAGTAAAATCCGACCTGATTGCCTCTACAATATTCTTCTCAATCTCGCATCTGGCGAACTCTCCTATCTTTATGGTATTGGGCACAACCGTCAACTTCGATAATTCGATGCCTAGCTTGGCTAACCGTTCTTCTGCCTCCTTGATCACTACAATTACCTGATCCGCAGCATCCAGCCAACGCTTCTCAAGCTTTCGCCACCTTGGGATGTTGACAAAGAGCCTACCGGGAAACCGCGTGCTCCAGGCATATTGCGAAAGTACCTGGACCCAGTTCTCGTGCAAATCCGCAACTACCGGCACTTTCAGGCGTCGGGCGGCAGCAAGTCCGCCACCCAGAAGGTATAGATCGTGCAAGTGCACCACGTCGAATCCGTACCGTCGATGGACCCGCGGAATCAGCCAGCCCAGGAACCAAGCAAGTATCGGCAAAGAGCCGGCAAGCCCACGCATCTTGTTGCGCAGCTCCTTTGGTAGCCGAAACCTGATTATCTCGATGCCACGGTAATTCTCGCTGACAGGGCGACTGTCTGGTCCAATGGAAAGTACCTTGACACCAAATCCTGCTTCGACCAGGGTAGTTGCTTCGTTCAATACGCGCGGATCTGGTGGAAACGGCTGATCAAGCACCATCAAGATTTGGGCCGGCTTGCCTGGCGATACGCTGAGTGTCCCCTTGCTCATCGTTTCACGCGCCACCTAGCATTCCACTGTCAACACCTGCGCAATCATGCGCGACGCCGTACCCGAAGGAGGCTCGCCCAACGCAACCTGCGGTCCGCTCGGGGTCGCTAGCGCTGCATTGATGATGGCTTCTTCATCTGCTCCCACACAGGTGTTCCAGCCATGTTCAAACGTTTCAGGCCACTCCGTGTCGATACGAAGTGTTACGCAAGGCACATTCAACCAATAGGCTTCCTTCTGAAGACCGCCGCTGTCAGTCAGCACACAGGTTGCATTGTCAATCAATGTCAGCATGGACAAATAGCTGACCGGATCGATGATTTCAACATTCGATGGAATTCGGATCCCTTCCATCCTCGCCTTTGTGCGCGGATGCAATGGCAAAATAATGGGCCATGGCAAACGTCCAAATGCAGAGAAAATAGCACCAAGATGCTCCTTGACGTCTGTATTGGACGGCCGGTGAACCGTGGACAAAGCATATCCCTTTGAAGCGTGTGCCGTAAGCAGGCTTAGCGGGAAGCGCTCCCGGGCGCGTTCGGCGAACATGCGCGTTGCATCCAGCATCACGTCTCCTACCAGCGTGGTCCCGTTGGAGAGCCCTTCAGCATTGAGATTGTTCACCGCAGTCTGAGTCGGGGCGAGTAGCCACTTCGAAAGGCAATCAGTAACCACCCGGTTGACTTCCTCCGGCATCGTGCGGTTGAAGCTGCGAATTCCGGCTTCAACATGGGCTATCGGGAGACAGAACTTCGCCGCCACAAGCGCACCTGCGAGTGTGCTGTTCGTATCGCCGTACAGCAGAACGGCATCGAACGGCCTGGAGCCAAGGATATAGTCCTCCAGGCGCTTCATAATGCGTCCGGTCTGGACGGCGTGTGAACCTGAACCGACGGACAGGTTTACGGACGGGCTCGGGACGCCGAGTTCATCAAAAAAGACTTGGCTTAGGCTAGTATCGTAGTGCTGGCCAGTATGGACCAGAATTTCCTCAATTCCAGCGGCGTCAAGGGCAGGACTTACTGCGGCCGCCTTCACGAACTGAGGGCGGGCACCTACTACCGTGCAAATGCGCATTGGCGGCGATCTATAGATTTGATGCAGGTGACTTTAGCGGGCAGTCCGAATGCGCGAGCGACTTGGTTACGATTTGCTGCTCTCGAAAATGCAGGCCTGCCCCATCGTCCGATATGACCTTTTTCCGGCGAGCCACAAGGTACGTTGCCGTCGCCATTGAATTGTGCGCTCCCTACGTCATGCTCGATGCGCCTTATTGGGGTGAGACGCGCAAGCAGCCGCCCCATTGTAGTGGCGGCTTGCTATCCATTCGGACCGAATACGACATTCAGATTGGTGTCCGGGATTGGAATGTCCGGCTCGTCAAAGAATCTGGCATTGAGAAGGCTGTCGTAATGCTGGCCCGGGTGAGCAAGAGTCTCGCGGAAACTCTCTCGTGCCAGCGCCTTGCTTACAGCGGCAGCATTGATGAATTGCGGACTGGCGCCTGCAACGGTACAGATACGATTCACTTGTCCCGCGAATTGGTGCTTTTCCCCTGCAGACTATCGAAGAGTCCCGCGAGCTGGCGTGTCAGTTCTTTCCTCTCATACGCACGGGTGGCCTGGAAATCCGGTCGCGGACTATCCTTGCCCTCAGCAACGCATTGCAAATGCATGCCAATATGTGCCTCGATAGCCGTGTCATCTTCGTGGCCAAACGCCTTGCCCCCTCCTGTGCGCTCGAGTACGGTGGCCAATTCACCGCCGGGAAGGGCTATACCCAATATTGGCTTTCCGACGCCCAGGTATTCAAACGTCTTGATGGGAAGAACGCCAAACTCCTGCTCCGTTCGCTGTACCGCCACCAGCAACAGATGCGCATCCTGCATTGATTCCAGCGCCTCGGCATGCGGCATGTATGCATGGCACTTGACAACGGCGCCCAGTCCCGCCTGCCTGTATTCATGAAGTACCGCGCTGTCCACGTGCCCGACAAAGTGCAATTCCACGCGATGACGCGTAGCCAGTCTGGTCAGGGCCCGCAGGAGACCGGGAGCATGTTGGAGATTGGAGTATGTACCGTAATGGGCAATGATGAAGGTGTCAGTGCCGGCCTGTTCAGTGCGCCGGGCTGGCAAGTCGCCGGGATCGAATCCGTTGGTTATGGTCTGGTAGTGCCTAATCGAGGCCTTGTCCTTGAGCCACGCGCCCATGCCGTCACTTACGGACAATACGGCGTCCGCGCGAGAGAGCACCTGCCTTTCCATCCTCCTGTCCAGCCAGCGCGCAAGCCCTGACTGCGCCAGCTCATCGGTGTAGTATACATCCGTCCACGGATCACGCATGTCGACAACCCAAGGAGCCGGCCGCTGCTTGACCAGCCATTTGCCGACAAGGTGTGCGGTGTGCGGCGGACCTGACGTCATGACCACATCCACAACATTGCTACGCATCAGCGCCTTTGCCTGGCGTATTGCGAAGGGGTACCATCCTACCCTGGCATCTGGCAAGAACAAGTTGCCGCGAATCCAGCGGGCCAGTCTGCGTCGCAAATTGGGCTTTGCATCGCTCGCGAAGCCTACACCGACGACGGATGACCTGTCCACGCCTTGCAGCCGGGCATATAGGGCATAGGGATCCCAGGCTCGTGTCCGGACCACGTGCGTGGAATCGGGAATCTGATCAAGAAGGGCCGTATCCGTAGCAGGAAAGGCTGCGTACCTGGGATCAACGGTTAATACCGTGGCCTTCCAGCCGAATTCCGGCAGGTACCGGGCAAACTTCAGCATGCGCTGGACTCCCGGCCCACCGGAGGGAGGAAAGTAGTAGGTAATCAGCAGCGCGTGCTTCACTTGGAGGCTGGACTCGCACTTCTGCTGCGCCTCCTGTACCACTTCGCACCCAGCAAACCCAACAGGACCAGATAGACCACAGCCGTGCTCGCAGCACTGACGGCAGCGCTCACGGCATAGGATCGGGGATCAAAACGAAGCACCACCTCATGGGCTCCGGCCGGCACATGCACGGCTCTGAGCAGGTGATTGGCACGCACAATGGGCGTATCCACGCCGCCTATGCTCGCCTTCCATCCTGCCGGATAATACACCTCGCTAATCACGAGCAGCCGTGCGGCGTCCGTTTGAACTTGCCACGCCATTTCCCGCGGACCATGGCGCAGCAGCACGGCGGAGGCCGTGCTGGCAGAATCGATCGGCGCGATTTCCATTTCCAGCGGGACATGGAGCACTGCCGTGCGCCCCGGTTCAAATGAAGCGCTTCGCAGCCTGACCCAGGCCTCTTCCGCATCCGGGATGATCTCGGTCTCTCCAACCAGATAGGCCCGAGGCAACGCGCTGGGATTCTCCAAGACCAGCAGCCCAGTCTGCTCTCCCCGGTACACTTCCCATAGGCCGGGAATTGGCCCCGCAGCGATAACGTAGCGGGTATTGAGCATGTCCAGGGCATTCTGAGTGGGTAATCCCGTCGCCGGATCCGTCAGGATATTCTCGAGAAAGTCCTGATAGAGTCGCAGTTTCGCCCCGCTGTAACCGCCGAGGGACTCGTGGAAATACGAGGGGCGACCGTTCTGGGTCTGGTCTCTTTGCTCCAGAGACAGCACCCGGAAATGACCGCTGCCGCCCGCACGCTCCGATTCCGCGACTATGTATCGGTCTACGTCGTAAGCACTGATAGGACTCTCCAACGTGCCCGCTCGAGCCAGCTGGTCCTCGCCAAAATAGCGCCTGCCCACTCCCCCCAGATCAACGGCGACCAGGAGCACGAGCCCTGCCTGCATGATCCACGCAGGGAGCCTGCCACGAGCGAACAGGGCAAGAAGCAGGCTTGCCGAAAGCAGCACTATCAGCGTACGAGCGGCATCTGCCGTGAATGCCTCCTTGCGCGGCTCTACAAGCCGGTCCCTGACGAGCTCTTCCGCTGTGCGGACAACTTGCGGATCCTCCGGCGAACGCTGGGTCTGATTGGCTACCAGCTGCCTCACCTGGGCTTCTTCCCCCTCGCCGACAAAGCTGAATATGGCCGAGCGGCCCGCCAGTAGAAGGACCACGAACAGAACAAGCAAACCGGCCGCCTTTCGCGCCGATTTCCACGCGGCGCTCCGCGCCTCCATCTGCCGTCCCTGCCGCACTACGTAGGCCAAACCGTTTGCGGCCAGCACCGCCAGGGCCAGTGCCACCGCAATGAGCCATGTCTCCGGCACGCGAAAGGAGTCGAACAGCGGGAAGTGTTCGAACATCGGCCGGTTGAGGACCTCCAGGTGACGACCCATCGAAAACAGCACCATTAGCACAACGGCCGCCCCAAGGGCCCTGACCGTGGCTGTGCGCACCCTCCAGACTGCAATGGCGGCAAGCAGCAACACTGCGCCGCCCACGTAGTGGGGACCACCTGTAAATGGCTTTGGCCCCCAGTATAGCGCCGAGCCGCCGAAGGCGTCCGCCACCAGGAGCGTAACAAGCTCGGCCGGGCCCTGGCTCCAGCTCATGGCATAGGCCCAGTCGAGACCTCCGGCCGCTCCACCAGATGCCATCCCGCGAATGCTGTACGGCTTGTATTCCCATGTGGGCAAGTAGAGTTCGGCAACCATCAGCAATGCAGCTGCCGCACCCACGAGGAGCGTCGCCGTGCTTCTGGTAAACTCCCCCGCTTTTCTGGCTCGCCATGCACCAATGCCCTCCGCAAACCACCAGATCACCGCTATCCAGACTATGTAGTACGTAATCTGTACATGGCCTGCCCGGAGTTGGATCGACAGTGCTATCGCGAAGAGTGCACCGGAAAGCAGTCCGGGCCTGCGGAGCACATAGGCAAAAGCAAGCAGCAACCAGGGGGCATAGCAGAGCGCCACAAACTTCGTGTTATGGCCTGCTACCAGGATTACGGGAAGGTAGGTGGTAAGGCCGAAGGCGCAGGCAGCCAGAAGGGCAGCAAGCTTGTCTCGCCAAAGAAACCAGACCAGCAGGTACGTACCAAACAGCAGGAAAACAAAGTGGGACACGGGCCACGCGAATTGCCTGATCCACCTGGGCAAATAGTCCAGCTGCGGCACCATCGGAGGCGGGGAAATCACATAGCCCGGCATGCCGGCAAAAACATTGGACGCCCATAGTGGCTCTTCGCCCGTCTCATCGCGGTATTCCAGCATGGACTGCGCGGCCGCGCGCCAATGCCTCGTATCGCTACCTACGAGTTCATTGCCGGAAAACAGCGCCGGACCGTAGAAAACCAGTGCCAACACAAGGAGCGCGGCGGCGCACACGCCGTGCTGCACGGTGTCGGACTGCTTCGACCACCAGGATGGCTCTTGCGTCTGCGCCTGTTTCGCCCTGCGCCGGTTCGCCTTGCGCCGTCTCGCCATGCTTTAGCCAATCACCTTCGGCACCCGGAAAAACTGCCCGTCGGCATCCGGCGCATTCCGCAAGGCCTCATCCACAGACATTCGATGCTTGGCTACGTCATCGCGAAACACGTTCGACAACTCCAGGACATGGGTCATGGGTTCAACATCTGTTGTATCGAGTTCGCGAAGCTTCTCCATATACCCCAGTATTTCGCTCATCTGTTCGGCCAGCACACGCTCTTCCTCCTCATCAAATTGAAGGCGGGCGAGAGAAGCGATGTACCGAACGTCCTCGATGGAAACAGCCATGCTACCCGGGTATTGCGCCGTCTTTACAAGATGTCCTCCCGGCTGTTCCTTGGGGTCGGGAACCCTGGCCCGCTGAATGCGCTTCCTTATCCCATTCACCCTACGGTCCGGTCCGTGAAAAGATTAGTCGCGTGTACGATTGCCACAGCCTTTTTCCTGTGCTCGAATGCCAGCGCACAACAATGGGCGGGAGCCGTGAAGATTGGAGCCGTATCATCCACGTTCATTGGAGACCTGGTTATCGGGCCCACGACCTGGGAACGAGAGACGGGGCTTGCCGCCTCCGTAGCCTTTGGCCTGGATCTGGGGCGAGGCCTGATACCCCAGGCCGAATTGCACTACGTCCAGATGGGCGCCGGGACCGCGGCCCTATACCAGGACATTCCGGTCATTCTGAATTCCGACCTAACGTATCTGGCCATCCCGCTTTTCCTCCAGTACCGGCTGCAGACGCGTGCAACTACCTACCCGCGCCTGTTTGCCGGACCGTACGTGGCCTTCAAGATGGAATCCTACCTGACGCTCACGCCGCGTGAAGGTGGCCTGGCCATCATCGAGCAGGATCACTCAGTAGAAAGCGTTGACTACGGCATTGCATTCGGTCTGGCGCTGGACTTCGAACTCGCCGCACAGCTGTTTACGGCGGAGGCCCGCTATATGCGCGGACTGCGCGACATATCACAGCCTGATCCCCTCCTGGGCGATCCCCAGCTGGAAAACACCGGCCTCGTCTTCATGGTCGGTCTCCACTACTAGAGACAGCAAGCCGGCGCAGACGAGCATGAGCCGCCCGTACTAGGCGCAGCCCTTCCTGGGCTGCCGCCCCAAGAACAGCAGCGGAGCCGTCTTCGGCGGGCGACGCTTGCGGGAACGCAAGAAAATGCACCTCCAGGCCGCGTGCCTCCAGCATCCCGCGGATGACCGGCTCTTCGGAAGAATCCGTTCCTATATAGAGCACGGCCCGCGTCCCGGCAAGAGGCCACAGCGGCTGATCAAGATACCGTCTGAGGCCCGCATGCCCCCGATCGGACCCGTAAAAGACGCCGAACATGAGCGAGCGCTGCGGGAACAGCTCCGTTGTCATGAAGCTGCGGTACCTTTGGGCAAGCTCGATAAGTGCTGCGGTGCCTTCGCCCATGCCGCCCGGAGCGTCTATCTCCGTGCAGACCAGCACCAGCTCGCCGGCCAGCGCCGGATTCTTGCCGGCAAGAAGTCCGATTACGCTCGTTGCGGGCCGCAACCGTGCTCCCGGCCCATGTACGCGCAGCGGAACCGGTTCGGCCAGTTGCCATCCTTCACAGGAGAACGAAGAGGCGTCAAGCCCAATGAGCCATTCTGCCGCGTCACTTGTCAGTCGCACAACGAGAAGTCCGGCAACGGGGCCTTCTTCCTGCCCCGACTCAAGTGCCCCTACCACAATGACCGCGCGAGCCCCGCGACTTTCCAGTGCCTGCGCCAAGTCGTCCGAGGCTCGGGAATCCGGTACAATGATCGCGTCCACCTGCTCCAGTCCGCTACTGCGGCCATCGGGACAATAGACCACAGACCGAATAATTGCCTCACCGGTATCGCTGCGCGCATCCACCAGGAAGTCAACGCCTTCCTCCGCTACTCCGAATACATTGGCTCCGCCGCCTGCGGGCTGGCCCTCCCTGTGGATTCGGTAGGAACCGGCCAGCGCGGGTTGCAGACCGCGCATCTGTGCAGCTACATAGGCCGTGCCCATTTCCCGGCCGGATTCGTCGGCCGTGTTGTCACCCGCACCCTGGCCACTCAGAAATCTCAGGTGCTCGAGGATCCTTTCTTCGCTGAATGCAGGGGCATCCGGCGTAGGCCAATCCACGACCTCGAGTTCCTGCAGGGAGCTGCAGCCCAAGGCCAGGAGCATGAGGGCTACAACCTGGCTACGGCCCGGGCAGGCCCGGGGCCAACGCAACCTTTTTTCGATCCTGCCATATATACTAGACAGTTGCATACAGATAAGAAAAGGCGACCAGCATGATTGATCAGCGCAAGGCCAAAGTGGCCATTGAAGAGGTTAGGGTAAGGGGAGCGCAGCTCATTGACAAGGTCCGGGAAGTCGTGGAGGAAGGACGGGCGCGTCGCGTCATCGTGAAGAAGGACGACCGCGTCATCGTTGAGTTTCCGCTGACTATTGGCGTTACGGGCGCAGCCGCCGCCGTACTGTTTGCGCCCATGTTTGCGGCCATCGGCGCCATTTCCGCGCTGGTGACCAACATAAGCGTCATAATCGAAAAGGAAACGGATGTAACGGACGCCGTTGCGCCCCGGGATAACGGGGACGTCTAGGGTCCGTGGTAGGCTATGAGGACGTCGAGGCTGCGGCCACGACCTTGTGCGGCATTGCGCATCGCACACCGGTACTGACATCCAGGCTCCTGGACGCGCGCGCCAGCGCACGTGTGTTCCTCAAGTGCGAGAATTTCCAGCGCACCGGCGCCTTCAAGTTCCGGGGGGCATATAACGCGCTTTCACGCCTGAGTGCACCGGACAAGGCCCGGGGTGTCCTCACGTACTCTTCCGGCAATCACGCGCAGGCCGTGGCTCTGGCGAGCCGACTTCTCGGCATGTCCGCCACCATCGTAATGCCTCGCGACGCACCGCGCGTCAAGCTGGATGCCACAACCGATTACGGTGCCGAGATCGTGCCCTACGACCGATCCACGACGACCCGCGAAGCACTGGCAGCCAGGCTGTCCGACGAATTGGGCCTGCCTACCATTCCTCCTTACGACCACCCCGACATCATAGCCGGTCAAGGCACAGCCGGTCTCGAACTCCTTGACGGGCTCCCGGACCTCGACATGGTTGTGGTGCCGTGCGGCGGAGGCGGACTGCTCTCCGGAACCGCACTGGCGGCCAGCAGACGAGCCCCGGGATGCCGGATCATAGGCGTAGAGCCCCTGGCCGGCAACGACGCCACGCTCAGCTTCCGGTCTGGGCGACTGCACAGCGTGCACGATCCGGATACGATAGCGGACGGCGCCCGCACGCCATCCCTGGGCAAATACACGTTTCCGCTGGTGCTGCGCTACGTGAACGACATGGTAACGGTCACGGAAGATGCCATCAGGGAAGCCGCATTGTTTCTGTGGGAGCGACTCAAGATCGTAGTCGAGCCGACTGGCGCCCTCGGCGTCGCCGCGCTGCTGAGCGGCGCTGTAGCGTGCAGCGGCCGGCGCGTCGGAGCCATCATAAGCGGAGGCAACCTGGACGCGCGGGCACTCTTCAGGCCGTAGCGTCCTCCTCCCAGGCCCACGCGCGCAGCGTACCCATGAAGGCGTGCGCCGTCAGGTCCAGCTGAAGGGGCGTCACGGATACGTACCCCTTGTCAACGGCATCGATGTCCGTAGATTCGCCGGTATCGAGGTTGACGAATTTTCCGGAATACCAGAAATAGGGCAGATCGAACGGGTCGGTCCGTTCAATAAATGATTCTTCCCAACGGGATCGCGCCAGGCGCGTAACCAGAATGCCCCGTATGTCCTCCAGGGGACGGGGCGGAATATTGACATTCAGCAGCAAACCCGGAGGGATGCCTTCGCTGAGCACCTTGCGCACCAATCGCACCGCAAAATGCGCAGACGGCGAAAAATCGTGCTTGTCCCACGTGCAAAGTGACACGGCGATGGACGGAATCCCGAGCATGCACGCTTCTGCCGCGGCTCCCACCGTTCCCGAGTAGATCACGTTTACCGCGGTATTGGACCCGTGATTGATGCCTGCAACCACCAGGTCGGGCCTTCTCGTCAGCAAACGATTGACGGCCAGCTTGATGCAGTCGGCGGGTGTGCCGGCTATGGCCCATGCCTGCACGTCACCGTTGCTCCCCGGCAGGTGCCAGGGGCGGGCTCGCACAGGACTGTGGATCGTAATGGCATGTCCCACCGCGCTCTGCTCGTCCAGCGGTGCTACTACGACCACCTCTCCGAGATCTCTCAATTCCGAGACCAGGGTGCGTATTCCGGGCGCGTCAATCCCGTCGTCGTTACATACCAGAATAAGGGGCCGATCCCTGTCCGCCTGATCCGTGCTCATGCGAGTGCGGTCTCGGATGCGGGCGCATCCCAATAGCTTTCGTCCACGCCTGGAAAATCCCGCTCCCTCACGTCTTTTACAAATGCGCCTACCGCCCGCGTGATGTCAGCTGCCAGATCGGCATAGCGTCGCACAAACCGGGGATTGAAGTCCGTCGTAAGTCCCAGGGCATCGTGTGTGACCAGGACCTGGCCGTCGCAGGCGTTTCCGGCCCCGATTCCTATGGTCGGTATGCGGAGCAGACCCGAGACTTCTCGCGCCAGCGGCGCAGGAATCTTTTCCAGCACGATGCCAAAACAACCCGCCCGCTCCAGCAATCGCGCATCCAGCTTGAGCGCCTTGGCCTCTTCACCGGTACGTGCGCGCACCCTGTACGTGCCAAACTTGTAGATGCTCTGCGGCGTGAGCCCCAGGTGTCCAAGCACCGGGATGCCGGCAGCCAAAATGCGATCGATAGCCGGCAGTACGGCTTCACCGCCTTCCACCTTGACTCCGTGCGCTCCCGTTTCCTTCATCACGCGTATGGCAGAATGCAGCGCTTCCTTGGAGTTTCCCTGGTACGATCCAAAAGGCAGATCCACTACCACGAGAGCACGCCCCACCGCACGCACTACGCACTGGGCATGGTAGACCATCTGCTCCAGCGTTATGGGCAGTGTGGTTTCATGTCCAGCCATGACGTTGGAGGCGGAGTCGCCAACCAGGATCACGTCCACGCCGGACCGGTCCAGAATACGCGCGAAAGTATAGTCGTACGCCGTCAGCATAGCGATAGGCGTACCTGCCGCCTTCATGCGCTGCAGCGTCTGTGTGGTCACGCGCTTGACGTCACCCAAAGCCATATTCGACCCCTCCCTTGCTGTTTGTTGGAGGAACGA
This sequence comes from Rhodothermales bacterium, assembly GCA_965207385.1. Lineage (GTDB taxonomy): Bacteria > Bacteroidota > Rhodothermia > Rhodothermales > Bin80 > CAZXEU01. The sequence continues at coordinate 206,881 of CBDBLZ010000018.1, read as the reverse complement.
TTCCGCACGCAACGTGCCCGAAGGCAATTATCCGCCGTCTCCCTCGCCTACATCGATACCCAGCTCGATGGCCACATCCAGGGTGATGTCCAATATACGATCTTCATTTGCATACAGGATTATCGGCTGCATGGGCCCGGCCTGGATGCGCAATACCAGATCCAGGCTCTTCTCGGCGGCGATCTTCTTGATGGCCGCGTCCACCCGGGTAAAGATGGGGCTGAGCAACTCTGCCTCGCGCTGGGCAAGTTCCTGCTCACTCTGGGTTGCCTGTTCCTGAATATCGGCTTGCGCCTGGGCCAGTTCTGCTTCCCGCTCCTGCTGCCTCTCGGGCGCCAGCAGCGCCTGCTGCCTCTGATACCGCTCAACCTGTCCCTGGAAGTCCTCGTAAGCAGCCTGAAGCTCCTGCTGACTGGTCTCGAACTCGGCCTGCAACTCTTCCTGCACTGTTCGATACTCAGGCATGTTCGAAATCAGTATCTCATGATCCGTATAGCCGATACGCAGGGCAGCCAGCTGCTGGGCGTTTGCCATGTGCGTGAGCACAACGGCCGCCAGGGGCACAAGGGCAAGTATTGTTCTCTTTTTCATCTGTATTCGTGCTGTGCTGATGATGTCAATTGGAGCCGGCCCTTTCGCGCTCTCCGGGCTGTACCTCAATGCCCAGCACTTCAAGCACCTGCTCACTCAAATCGTGTCGGTCCGTGGCATACAAGAACAGCAGGTCGCCGCCCTTGTCAAATACGTAGTCATACTCCTCAGCCTCGGCCACTTCCTCAACGGCGATCAGGATCTTTTCCTGGATGGGCCGCAGAATCTGTTCCTGCTGCCGGTACAGCTCTCCTTCCGGTCCAAAGTACTGCGCGCGAAGCCGCTCCAGGTCTTCCTCCTCACGCATGATTTCTTCACGACGCCGCTGCCGCTCGTCGCGCGTGTACAAGAGCTCGCGCGCCTCGTATTCCTGGAACAGATCGTTGAGATCATTCTGCCGGTCCGCAATGTCCTGTTCCATTTGCTGGGCCATCCTGTCCAGCGTTTGCTGCGCACTGGCAAACTCGGGGAACTTGCCGTAGATGAATTCCGAGTCGATATAGCCCACCTTCTGCTGCCCGCTGGCCATGCCGGCAATCGCCAGCGTCAGTAGCAGCATTGCATATTTCTTCATGGCCTCGGTCCTATTGCGTAAACCCCTGACCGATCGTGAACTGGAACAGCCACTTGTTGGCTCCCGTGTGCTTGTGTGCCTGGCCTGGAATCGGGATGAATTGGTCAAAATTATACCCGTAAGTCAGTTCCAGCATTCCGAGAATGGGCAGGAAAAGGCGCACGCCAACCCCCGCGGACCGGTACAGCTGGGTGGGACTGTAGGTGGAGAAGCCGTCCCACGTGTTGGCCGCGTCCATGAAAAGATAGGGCGCCGCCGTCAACTGGGGAGACTGTATGGCCAGCACACGCATCTCCGAAGTATACTTATTGAGAATGCGGCCGCCGATCGCTTCGTCGCCGCGCCGGGGACCCAGCACACGCGCCGGATATCCGCGCATGTAGATGATGTCCTTGCCGAAATTGTCGCGGAAGCCCTGGAAGTCAAACGGGGATCCGCCTACAACGTAGCGTTCAAACAGTACGTCTTCGCCCGAGATCGAACCGATATAGCCGAATTCGCCGCTCAGATTAACGGTGAGCTTACGAGCGAGCGGCACATTCCAGCCCGTGCTGAAGCGCCACTTGTGATACTGAACAAAATCCGCTACCGGCATGGCCACTTCGAGCGAGAGCAGCAGGCTTGATCCCGCTGTGGGAAATATCGGGTGATCCAGTGAGCTCCGGGTAAGCGCCTGTCTGACCGTGACCTGCTCGCTGGTGCCCAGCGGAAGCACCGAAGTGAAGTTCCTGTTCAGGAAATACTGATATCCCAGGGACGTGGACGTGCTGAACTTGTCATCCGGCCACTGCAGCCTCTTCTCATAAAAGACGGAAGCCGAAGAGCGCACGAACAGCTGCCCCGTATCAATGTTGCTCCTGGTGAAGGTGTAGAAGGAGCTGCCGCTGAACCGGGAATGCGAAAGGCTGAATCCAACCGGCGTGGGCCGGCCGCGGAACCAGGGCTCCGTAAAGCTGAGCGAGTAGCTCTGGTAGGCCCTGCCGTTGGTCTGAAGTCCCACCGAGAGCTGCTGCCCATCACCGCTGGGCAGCGGCCGCCATGCGCGGCGCTTGAAGAAATCCTGCGTCGAGAAATTGTTGAATCCAAAGCGAAGCATGAGGATCAGCCCGAATCTGCCGTACGTACCGGAAAGCTCAAGCTGGTCGCTGCCTACCTCTTCCAGACTGTAGGTCAAGTCGACCGTCCGGCTTTCCTGGTCCAGATCCAGGGCTGGGCCGGCGCCCAGTTTCTCCTGGTCGAAATAGTTCAGCTGGGACAGCCGGCGAATGGTCTCCTGAATATGCTCACGGCTGAATGTCTGCCCGGGAATTGTGTACAGCTCGCGGCGAATCACGTGCTCCTTGGTCTTGGAGTTTCCGGCAACGGTGATCTCGCCGAATTCAAATATGTCGCCCTCGTAAAGATCGTAGTACAGATCCAGCGAGTCGCCCTCCACGACGCGCACCTCCGGCTGCACGCGAAAGAGCATGTACCCGCGATTCATGTACAGGCTGGAGACGTCGCTGCTGCGCTTGTTGCCGTGCAGGTTCTGCTCCAGTCGCTCTGCATTGTAGACTTCTCCGGGCAGCACACCCAGCGCCGTCGAAAGCACCTCATCCGGATAGACCGTGTTGCCGTCCCACTCAATGCGGCGGATGTGATACTGCGGACCTTCATTCACGTCTACCTCCACAACCATGCCCGGCTCCCCGCCTGACAGATCCAGGTAGACCGAATCACGTGCGATGCGCGCGTCATAGTATCCACGCGAATTGTAGTAGCCAACCAGCTTGGCCTTGTCCTCCTCGTACAGGCTCTCGTCAAACCGGGCCTTGCGCCAGAATTTCAGCGCACTCTTTGGCTTGGTCTTCTTGAGCTTGCGCTGCAGCGCGCGGCTGGACACCTCGCTGTTGCCGGAAATAAGCACCTCGCGAATCCTCACCCGCTTGCCCTGGTTGACGGAGAATTCGAGGCTGACCGAGTTGTCCGCCCCCGGCGTCCGGGTCACCTCGACATCGGCCATGACGTAGCCCTTTCCGGCAAAGTAGTCCTTGATTACCTGGACCGATCTCTCCATGTCCGCAGGCCGCACCCGGGTACCCTTGAACAGGGGTACCTCCTTTTCCAGCTCCTTCGTGTGCTTCTTCTTGATACCGGAAAACGTATAGTCGACGAGCTTCGGCTCTTCCACTACCCGCACCACGAGAAAGACGCCCGAGCCCGCTCTGCGCTCCTCCACGATCTTGACATCCGAGAATACGCGAAGCTGGTAGAGATTGCGTATGGCGCCCGCAAGCGCCGGGTCGCCGGGCAGCGTAATGGTCTGTCCGACAGCGAGTTCACTGGTGGTCAGCACATACTGCTGCATGCTCTCGGAGTCGACGCCTTCCACCGAAATACCCAGGATTTCCACTTCCTCGGGCCGGGAGGACAAGGCTCCTGAACGGGTGTCGGAGCTGGCGAGGGACGAGGCGAGCGACTGGGCGTGCGCCGCTGCAGGCAGCAAGGCCAGTGCCGCGCACATTGCAGCGGTCAGAAACCGGACCATGGATTCCATAATGCTCGGGAAATTAACGGGTTCGAAGCGCACTTGGTTTCGTCGTCAAACGTGCCCGTTCCCTCGTTATTGTCCGGAGAGCCTGCCGAAGCGGCGCTCACGGTCCTGGTACGTGCGTATGCAAGCATACAGATGGTCGCGCCGAAATGCGGGCCAGTAACAATCCGTCATCACCATCTCGGTATAGGCGAGCTGCCAGAGCAGGAAATTCGAGACTCGGCTCTCGGCACCCGTCCGTATGAGCAGGTCCGGGTCCGGCATGCCCGCCGTATACAGGGCCTCGGCTACCGTATGCTCGCTGACGGTGGCCGGGTCCAGGCTGCCGTCCTGCGCCCGCATGCAGAGCGTCCGCACCGCGCGCGTGATGTCCAGGCGCCCGCTGTACGAAAGCGCCAGCACCAGTTGCATGCGTCCGTTGGCGGACGTCGCGTCCATGGCCCTGGACAGTGCGCTGCGCGTACGTCCCGGCAGCCTTCCGATATCGCCAACGGCCCGCAGGCGAATGTCGTTCTTCTGGAGCACGGCAAGCTCTTCCCGCAAGGCGCGGCGAAGCAGCGCCATAAGGGCCTCCACCTCTGCTGCCGGGCGCAGCCAGTTTTCGACGCTGAACGTATACAGTGTCAGGAATCCTACCCCGAGCTCTGCGCAGGCCTCAACCACGTCCCGGACTGAATCGACGCCGGCCCGGTGGCCCATGATTCTGGGCGTTCCGCGCTCTTTCGCCCAGCGTCCGTTGCCATCCATGATAATGGCTACGTGCGCCGGAATCGGCCCCCGCTCTGCGAGCGCCTGCTGCAGCCTGAGGTCTTCCCCGGCGGCCATTACCCGTCGATTCGCGATAAGGCGCCTACAGGCGCGTAATGTCGTTGAAGACCAGGAACGCCATCAGAAGCAGCAATATGCCGAAGCCAACCTGCTGTGTTATCATGCGGAAGCGCACGGAGGGCTCCCGGCGCACGATGGCTTCGTAAAGCAGAAAAACGAGATGCCCTCCGTCCAGCACCGGGATGGGAAGAATGTTGACGATGGCCAGGGTAATCGATAGCAGGGCCACGATTCTCCAGAAGGACTGCCCACCCTGCTGCGCGGCCTGGCCCGTAATCTTGGCCACCATCACGGGTCCGCCCAGGTTTTCGCGCACGTTTTCCTTGCCCGTAACAATGCGCCTGAGATTAATCGCAATGGCGCGCGTATTGTCCCAGGTGTCAGCCAGTCCCCGCCATGCGGCTTCCATCGGGGCATAGTCCACGGTCCGGCTCGCGATGCCGACGCCAATGCGGTATTCGCCGTCCTCCTGCAGGTTTGGCCGGATATTCTTGCGCAGGGTCCGCGTGCTGCCATCAGCCGTGCGGACGACGTCTAGCTCCAGCGTACGGCCATCGGAGTCACGAATGAAGCTCGTCATCTCCATCCAGAACGTGACCGGCCAGCCATTGATGGCAGCAATCCTGTCGCCCGGCACGAGGCCGGCCGTGTCCGCAGGCATGCCCGGCGCGACATCGCCCACCACGCTTGGCTCGTTGTAGAGTCCCAGACCGAAGATGCCTCCGTCCGAGGAATTCTGGATCTGCGTCATGATGTCGCGGGGCCCGGGCAGCGCGAGCCTCCGGCCATCGCGATCCACCTCGAAGACGAGCGTATCTGCCAAAAGCGGGATAATGCTGCCTCCCAAATCGTCGGGATCAAACGGCACTCCGCTGATCGAGACGATCCTGTCCCCCGTTTGCAGACCTATCTGCTCGGCGGCAAGCGAACTGTCCGCTACATACACGAGGCCGTCCTGCTGCGCCAGATAGCCCGTCTCCCCGTAGACCGTCTTCAGGCCTGCAAAAATGGCAGCGGCCAGAATGAAATTGAATGTCACGCCAGCAGCGATGACGATGGCTCGCTGCCAAAGGGGCTTCGACCGGAATTCCCAGGGCTGCGGTTCGCTATCCGCAAACTCGCTGTCCATGCTCTCGTCAATCATCCCCGCGATCTTGACGTAGCCTCCCAGCGGCGTCGCTCCCAGTACGTACTCCGTTTCCCCGATCTTCCGGCTCGCAATCTTGGGCGGGAAGCCGACCGAAAACCGGTCCACTCGCATGCCGAACATCCTGGCCGCCAGGAAATGGCCCAACTCGTGCACGAACACGAGTATCATGATGGCACCCACAACGGCCAGTATAGTCCCAAAAATATCCATGGCAGGGGCCCTCGCTCAATAGCCGGTGTCAAATAGCCTGTACGTAGGCTTGTTCCAGCACACTGTTGCGCACAGCCCTGTCCACTTCGAGAACGGCATCCAGATCCGGCTCGCCGGCGGTGGCGTGCCGGGACAGGGCATCCTCAACGGCACGCGGTATGTCCACAAACCGCAGGCGATCTGCCAGGAAAAGGTCAACCGCCTCTTCGTTGGCGCTGTTGAGCACAGCCGGCGCCGTGCCGCCCTGCCGCAGGGCCTCGTATGCCAGGCGCAGGCAGGGGAATTTAACGAGATCGGGAGGCGCAAAGTCCAGCCGCTGGATGGCGCTCCAGTCCACGCGCCCGTAGGGCGCACTCCACCGGTCGGGGTAACTGCACGCATACAGGATGGGCAGCCGCATGTCGGGCAGCCCCAGCTGGGCTTTCGCGCTGCCATCCCGGAACAGCACCATGGAATGCACGATACTCTGGGGATGCACAACGACCTGGATCTGGTCGGGCGCCGCCGAAAACAGCCAGCGCGCCTCTATCACCTCCAGACCCTTGTTCATCATGGTCGCCGAATCGATGGTAATCTTGGCACCCATGGACCAATTGGGATGGCGCAGCGCCTCGGCGGGCGTCACGCGCGCGAGCGCAGCCGCATCGCGGGTGCGAAACGGCCCTCCGGAAGCCGTAAGGATGATCTTCTCCACGACGTCCGGCTCCTCTCCGGCAAGGCACTGAAATATGGCCGAATGCTCGCTGTCGACAGGCACGAGCGTGCCGCCGAACCGGGCGGCCGTGCGCACGGCATGGGCTCCCGCGGCCACGAGGGTCTCCTTGTTGGCCAGCGCCACGACCTTGCCCGAGGCGAGGGCAGCCAGTACGGGGCGCAGTCCTGCCACTCCCGAAATGGCCGCCAGGACCACGTCGGCTGCCGCAAGGGAGGCCGCCTCGCATAGCCCTTCCGGCCCCGCGACCACGCGAATGCCGTGGGGCGCAAGCGCATCCCGCAGCTTCTTCGCAGACTCGGCCCGTGCCAGCGCCACGAGCTCCGGGCGGAACTCGAGCGCCTGCTCCACGAGCGTGTCCGTGCTGGAGCTCGCCGTCAGCGCCGCCACGCGCAGCCGGTCCGGCATGAGGCGAACAAGCTCCAGGGCCTGCGTGCCGACCGATCCGGTCGAGCCGAGAATGGAAAGGCTTCGCGGACTTGGGTCGGGCGAATCAGGCATGAATTCAGCAACGCAAACGCAGGCAAGGTACGCAATTGGCCTTGTGCGTGGTCGCCCGACGGTCCCGGCGAGTGCACGTCGGCCCAAAAGGCCGGATATTGCAGCACGAAGACCGGATGGGCTCCTCGCCAGCGGTCTGGCGAAACCTCCGTTCCCCGATTGAGATATCAGGCTGGATCTCACCCGTTTCCCATGCAAAGACTGTTGGGACTTGTTCTGGCTGCCGCGCTTGCGTGTCCAGGCTTCGTCCTGGCCCAGGACGTCGACACGGTCGCGGTTGCGCGACTGGAGCTGGCCAGTTCGTTTCTTCGCGCCGCCGAGTACGAGCGCGCGATTGCGCTGCTGGAGTCTGTGAACGCGGAGGGCCCGCATGCCCCTTCAAGAATGGACATGCTGGGACGCGCCTACGAGGCAGTCAAGCGCTACGACGATGCCCTGCGGCTGCTTGACGCGGCCATCGCAAGGGCCCCTGCTACCGAAATGCCGACCCTGCTTTCCGCAAAGGCACGCCTGCAATTTCTGGCCGGAGACGAGGCTGCAGCGGACAGCCTCTGGGAAGAGAGCCTGGTGTTGTCCCGGGGAAGCGAAGCCAACTACCGCACGGTGTACAATTCCCTGGTTGAAGTGCGCCTGCTGGGGCGCGCGATCGACGTGCTGCTGCGCGGCCGAGCCGAACTCGGCGACCGCTCGCTGTTCCAGATTGACCTGGCCTACCTGTACACGCACACGGGCGACCACGAGCGTTCCATGGAGGAGTATCTCGGCCTGCTCATGGACAACGAGCGGCAGCTCAGTTACGTGCGCAACCGGCTAAGCCGCGTCCTTGAACAGGAGGGCGCGTTGCCGGCCTACATCGGGGCCACCGAACGCGCTGCCGCCGCCCATCCCTCTCGCCGGGGCCTGCGCGAGCTGCTAGGCTGGCTGTACCTCGAGGCAGGTGACTTTAGCCGGGCCTATACCGAGTATGCGGTCGTGGACGAGCTCGGCGAAGAGCGCGGCCGCGCCATATTCGACTTTGCCGAGCGGGCAGCCGGAGCGGGTGCATTCGAAGTCGCCCTGACGGCCTACAACGAGGCGCTGCAGCATGACGCCGCCGCTCCCATTACAGCGGACGCGCTCCTGGGACGGGCCAGGATGCACATCCACTGGGGCGAGGCCAACCGGGAGTCGGCATACGACAGTGGAGGCAACCGCCAGGCGGCTCCCAGCTACGAGGCGGCCACTGCATCGCTCAGACGGTTTCTGCAGGAGTTTCCGGAGGATTCGCGTGGCCCGGACGTGCTCGTGCAGATGGCCCGTCTTCAGCGAGACGTTTTCATGGACCTGGATCAGGCTACCGGTTTCACCGAGGAAATCATCCGCCGCTACCCGGGTATGGAGGCCGCTAACCGGGCCCGCCTGGAGCTCGGCCGGATAGCCGTGCTGAGAAACCGCCTGGACGAGGCCCACGAGATCTTCGGGCGCCTCGCGGGCACGCTGCTGCTGGGCGAACTGGCCGAGGAAGCCCGCTACGAGCAGGCCTTGGTCCGGCTGTACCGGGGCGACATTGAAGAAGCCGGCGACCTTTTCGACCTGCTTGACGAAGATGCGTCCGTCGACGTGGCAAATGATGCCCTGTCCCAGCGAATCGTGCTGCTGGAGAACACGGGACCCGACTCGACCAATGCTGCGCTCAGGGCGTACGCGCATCTGCTGCTGATGCAGCGGCAGCGCCGCCCGGAGTACGTCCTTCAGGCAACGGATTCCCTTCTGGCGCACTACGCTGGCCATCCCCTGGCGGACGAGCTGCGCTTTGTGCGTGCCCAGGCGCTGCGGGAAGTCGGACGGGCCGCCGCGGCCCATACTGCCTTCGCTGAAGTCGCCCTCATGTATCCGCACGGTCCGCTGGCGGACCAGTCCCTGTTCCTGGCAGCGGAAATCCTGGAGCTGGAGCTTGCCAACCCGCGCGAGGCCCTCGAAGGCTACACCGACGTACTGAGGGCACACCCCGGCACACTCCTGGCCTCGGAGATCCGCAAGCGGATCCGCCGCCTGCGCTCCAATGGAGTCTAGCATCATGCGCCGCACTATTCTCTGCGTTCTGCTCCTGGCTCCGGCGCCACTGATGGCGCAGGACCTGCTTATCCCTATGGATTCGCGGCAGTCGAATCACCTCAAGGCCTACGGCTTCGTGTTCTGGGTGCTGCAGCGCGGACAGACGGCGGACTGGCTGCTAAACTACCGCGGAGGCTCCTTCCTGCTGGAGGCTTCGGACGACCTACTGGAAGAGCTGGCGGTCCGCGAAGTCTACTACGAGAGCCTGACAGGCAGCGAAGCCGCGCGCATGGTGGCCGAGGTCGAGAGCGACCGTGCAAACACCGCGCTCGTCCGGCTCGAGACCTCGCCGCGCATCGCCGTCTACGCGCCGGAGCAGACGCTGCCTTGGGACGATGCTGTACTTCTGGCCCTTACGTATGCCGAAGTGCCCCATGACGTGCTCTACGACGACGATGTGCTGGCCGGCAGGCTTGAAGCATACGACTGGCTGCACCTGCATCACGAGGATTTCACGGGGCAACACGGCAAGTTCTACCAGTACAGGAACATGCCCTGGTACCTGGAGCAGCAGCGCGCGGCCGAGGAGGCCGCCCGGCGGCACGGATTCCGCAAGGTGAGCCATCTCAAGCACGCCGTGGCGCGCACCATACAGGAGTATGTGGTCGAGGGCGGATTCCTGTTTGCCATGTGTTCAGGCACGGATACGTACGACATTTCCCTTGCCGCCCACGCCACGGACATTGTCCCTTCCGAGTACGACGGTGATCCCATAGACCCCCTCGCGGTGCAAAGGCTCGATTTCAGCCGTACCATGGCCTTTACCGATTTCCTGCCAAGTTTCAATGCCGCGGAATACGAACACTCCGATATCGATACGGGACCGCCTCCCCAGCAGCTTCAGAATCCGGCACTGGATTTCTTTACGCTCTTCGAGTTCAGCGCCAAGTGGGACCCCGTGCCCTCCATGCTCACCCAGAATCACGTTTCCACGGTGCGCGGATTCGTCGGCCAGACCACCGGCTTCAGAAAGACGCTGCTGAAGCCCGGCGTTGTGGTTCTCGCCGAGACGCCGAGGCGCAGCGAAGCCAAGTACATACACGGCTCGTACGGACAGGGGACCTTCACCTTTTATGCCGGGCATGACCCGGAGGATTATCAGCACTTCGTGGGAGATCCGCCCACTGATCTGAATCTGCACAAGAATTCACCTGGATACCGGCTCATTTTGAACAATATCCTGTTTCCGGCAGCGCGCAAGAAAAAGCAGAAGACCTGAATTCCATTCATGGCCAAGGAGCTAAAGACCGTAATCGACTCGCGCTGCGTCATGACCGAAATCGTGCTCCCAAACGATTCCAACGGTTTGGGACACATGATGGGAGGCCGGCTCATGCACCTGATGGACAAGTGCGCGGCGATATCCGCACACCGCCATGCCAACCGGATCTGCGTTACCGTTTCCGTCGACACGGTCTCGTTCGACGCACCCATCCACGTTGGCGAGATCGTCATTCTGGAGAGTTGGGTAAACCGTGCATTCCGGACCTCCATGGAAGTCGAGCTCACCGTGGTGGCAGAAAACGCGCTCACCCGCCTTCGCCGGAATTGCAACTACGCCTACTTCACGTTTGTGGCCATTGACGAGAACGGGCGTCCGACGCCGGTGCCCGCCATATATCCGCAGACGGCCGTGGAACAGAGCCGGTATGCTGCCGCCGCCGAGCGCCGCAGCCAGCGTCTGGACCAGCTCGCCGACCGCCAAAAGTGAGTGCCGCAGCGCACCAGAGATGGTCTCATGCTGTACGAGCGTATTCTGGTAACGGGGTCGAACGGGCTGCTGGGCCAGGAGCTTGTTAATCGGCTCAGCCAGGACAACCGGTTCGATGTGCTGGCGACCTCCAATTCGCCCGACCCCAAATTCCGGGATGCTTCATGCGGCTATATCGGTCTCGACATCACCGACGCGGCACAGGTGCGGAGCATTTTTTCCGACTTTGCTCCAACCGTGGTGGTAAACTGCGCCGCCATGACCGATGTCGACGGGTGTGAGCAGAACAGGAAGCGCTGCTGGGATGTGAATGCCCAGTCCGTGGCCTGCCTGGCGCGGGAATGTCGGGCCGGAGGCGCACGCATCGTGCAGATCTCCACGGACTTTGTTTTCGATGGCGAAAGCGGGCCGTATCGGGAAGCCGACCGCCCCAACCCGCTCAATTACTACGGCAAGGCCAAGCTCGGAGGCGAAAACGCGGCCCGCGAAGCAGGACTGGACCGGTGGGCTATCGCTCGCACCAATGTTGTCTACGGCACAGGCGAACAGCTGCGCCGGAGCAATTTCGCGCTCTGGGTTCTTCAGCGTATATCGGAAGGCAAGGCCGTGCACGTATTCACCGATCAGGTCAGGACGCCAACGTATGTGGGCGATCTTGCCGACGGCATTATGCGCATCGTCCGCTACGGCAAGACCGGCATGTACCACGTTTCCGGACGGGACCTGCTCAGTATGCATGCGTTTGCGCTGGCGATTGCCCGGGTCTTCGGGCTGGACGAGAGCCTGGTCAAGCCGATCACAAGCACCGCATTGCAGCAGCGGGCCACGCGGCCCCGCAATACGGGGCTCATCATTCTGAAGGCGGAAACCGAACTGGGGTACCGCCCTGACTCTACCGAAGCGGCGCTTGCCAGACTAAGAGAGCAACTGGATTTCGCCCCGTGCTGACGCAGACAGGCGGGCAGCCGGTACACGGCACATGCTGGATATACAGACCATTCAAAGGGACACCGGACGGGTACGCGAGGCGCTGAAGGCCCGGGGCTGGCCGGACGCGCAAATCGTCGACCGCGCGCTGAAGTGCAATGCGGAAAGGCGCGGCGTGCTGACCCGGCAGCAAAAGCTGCAGGCCGAGGCCAATGCCGCCGCCCGCGGCATTGGACGCCTGATGCAAGCCGGTCGCAAGGAAGAGGCAAGGGAGCTGATCGCTGCGCAGGCCAGCTACAAGCAAGAGGAACGAACCTTGGCGGACGAGGCTCGCCGGCTGGAGAGCAAGCTTGAGCAGTTGCTTCTCGGCATACCCAACATTCCTCGAAGCGATGTCCCGCCGGGCACCGGCCCGAGCGACAACGTAGTCGAGTGGCAGGCGCCCGAGCTGCCCCGTTTTGACTTTGCGCCCCTTCCCCACTGGACGCTCGCCGAAAAACACGGACTCATTGACTTCGAGCGCGGCGCCAAGGTAAGCGGAGCCGGGTTTCCCTTCTATATCGGAAAGGGAGCGCGGCTGCAGCGAGCGCTCATCCAGTTCTTCCTGGAGCGCGCCGTAGATGCGGGCTACACCGAAATCCAGCCTCCCCTCCTGGTAAACGAGGCAAGTGCGCGAGGCACCGGACAGCTTCCGGACAAGGAAAGCCAGATGTACGTCATCTCGGCTGATGGCCTGTATGCGATTCCCACGGCGGAGGTCCCGCTGACCAACCTGTACCGGGAAGAACTCCTGGAGGAGGAGGCGCTGCCGATCCTGCTATGCGCGCATTCCCCGTGCTGGCGTCGCGAGGCCGGATCGTACGGCAAGACGGTCCGCGGCCTGAATCGGCTCCACCAGTTTGACAAGGTCGAACTGGTGCACATCGTGCATCCGGAGCTGAGCGATGCCGCGCTCGAGGATCTCTGCGCGCACAGCGAGCAGCTGATAAAGGCCCTCGGCCTGCCACACCGAAAGGTGCACATGTGCGCTGGTGACATGGGATTCAACCAGGCCGCGCAGTATGACCTGGAGGTCTGGAGCGCTGGCCAGGAGCGCTGGCTCGAGGTCTCCAGTGTATCCAGTTTCACGGACTACCAGGCGCGGCGGATGCGCATGCGGTTCCGGCCGAAAGAGGGCGGCAAGCCGCGGCTCGTTCACACGTTGAACGGCAGCGCGCTGGCGCTTCCGCGCATTCTTGCGGCACTTCTTGAAAACAACCAGAGAAGCGACGGAAGCATTGCCATTCCGGATTGCCTTCGAATCTACACCGGATTCGATGCCATCGGCTGACGCGGGCGGGGCAGCCCGGCCGAGCCCGGCCCATGGTCGGCCGTGCCGGGCATCGGCGAGTGCAACGCACGCAGAATACCTGCGTAGAGTGTAACCCGATTGCTCCTGGCACCATGACGGTATCTGCTGCTCGCCCGCAGCGCCCGCCCATCGCGGTCATTCCTGCGAAGACGACTACCGCAAGAGGATGTCTGCGGGCAGCGCTGGTGCTGCTTCTTGTGCTCCTGGCCGCTACCGGAGCCAGAGGACAGCAAACGGCGACCGTCAGCGGATTTGTGACCGACGACGAAACGGGCGAAACCCTGCTGTTGGCCAACGTAATCGCCTTGCCCGCGGGTACGGGCGGTGCCACCAACCAGTCCGGATTCTACGCCATTACCGGACTGGCGCCCGGCACGTATACCATACGCTGCAGCTATATAGGCTTTGTAACCCTGGATACCCAGGTCACCCTTTCTGCGGGCGAAAACAGCCGTCTGGACATTGCGCTTGTGCCCGAGAGCGTGTTCGTGGGCGAAGTCGTGGTTACCGCCGAAACCCTGACAGAGGAAGCAGCTCGCAATGTGGGCGTCTCCCGCATGACCGTGGCAACCATAAAGGAGCTTCCCGCCGTCTTCGAGCCCGACGTGTTCCGGTCGCTGCAGCTGCTGCCGGGGATTGCTTCGGCGTCGGACTATTCCAGCGGCCTCTACATTCGCGGCGGGAACCCGGGCCAGACCCTGATTCTGCTCGACCGGACGAGCGTCTACAATCCAACGCACGTTTTCGGCTTCTTTTCCACGTTCAACCCCGATGCCATCAAGGATGTCCAGCTCTTCAAGGGAGGGTTTCCGGCCTCCTACGGAGGCAGGATCGGCTCCGTGCTCGACATCTACAACAAGGACGGCAACCGCCGCGAGTTCCAGTCCGGGCTTACGCTCGGCCTTCTCGCATCAAGGGCCTACGCCGAAGGACCGTATTCCAAGGGCTCCTGGATGCTTGCCGTGCGCAGATCCACGCTTGAGCCCATTCTGGCCATCCTTGACGACGTAAACGGGGTTCCCGAGGCCTTCAGCTTCGTGGACATCAACAGCAAGGTCAACTTTGACGCCACGCCCAATGACCGTCTGTCCTTCTCCTTTTACGTTGGCCAGGACAATCTGCGCCTGTCTTTCCTGGAGGACTCGGAGCTGCGCCTGCGCTACGGCAACCGGACAGCCAGCGCCACCTGGAGCCACCTGTTTTCGGAGACCCTCTTTTCCACGTTCACGCTCACGACTTCCCGCTACCACAGCCAGCCGAGAGTCTATTTCGGGGGGACCCAGTTCGGCCAGGACAACCGCGTCTACGATTCGTCGCTAAAGGCAGACTTCGAGTATCACCCTAACGACCGCCACGTGGTCGAGGGAGGATTCTGGGCGGGCTACCTGGTACTTCCCCTGCGCAGCATTTTCGACGGCGAGACCGGCATAGAGTGGCGGACGCGCTCTGCCTACGCCTCTGCCTACCTGCAGGATCGGCTCGACTTGGGTACGCTGTGGACGCTTCACGGTGGTCTGCGCGCCACGTTTTTCGCCAATGGCCGCCACACGAGGCTCTCGCCCCGGTTTTCGGCTGAATTCCGCCCCTCGCAGCGAGTAAGGCTGCAGGCGAGTCTGGGACGGTACTACCAGTTTCAGACGCTCATTACCAACGAGAGCTTTTCCGGCTTCGATGTCTGGCTGACAAGTGGTCCGGGCGTGCGTCCGGCATACGGGGACCAGGTCATTGCCGGCGCCAAGCTGCGTCTCGGCGACGCCTATACCCTGGATACGGAGGCGTATTACCGTACCATGCGCGACCTGTTTGAACTTGATCCCTTCCTGCCCGAGCCCGCAGGTCTGGAATACGCGGAGCTCTTTACCATAGGCCGCGGCGCCGCGAGGGGCGTGGAGCTGAAAGTCGAAAAGGCGAGAGGCCGCGTGAGCGGATTCGTGGCCGCGACACTCGGAGATACGTACCGCCAGTTCCCCATCCTCAACCTGGATCTTGGCGGAGCGGCCCAGCGGTACTCGCCCAAGTATGACCGGTTGCTGGACATCAACGCCGTAGCGAACTATGATCTGGGAAGATCATGGCGGCTCACCAGCGTCCTGTCGTATGCTACAGGCCAGGCCCACACGGAACCGCACGCCCAGTTTCGACTGGTAACCACAGAATTGCTTACCGGGAACGAAACGACCGATGTGCTGCTTTCCCCCGGGCTGAACCAGGCGCGCCTTCCTCCCTATCACCGGCTGGACCTGGGAGCGCGCAAGTCGGGTCGCTTCTTCGGAATCGCGGACTACGAGCTGCAGCTCCAGGTCATCAACGCCTATGCGCGGCGCAACACGTGGTTCATCCTGCACCAGTTCGAAGACGACAACACGGTAACACGCTCGGATGTACCCCAAATCCCCGTACCCCTGCCCAATGTATCGCTCAGCCTTGAATTCTGAGGCTTCGGGAAAGCGGAGCTGCCTGAATGCCCCCGCATGGCTGGTCGTAGTCGTACTTGCGGCCGGTCTCGCATCCTGTGACAGCGTGGAAACCGGCACCACAGGTGCGGAATACGTAGTCGAGAGCATACTGATTGCGGGAGAGCCCCTGCCCCCGGTGCGGCTCAGCCGTACGGCCGCCATCAACAGCGCGTACGACTTCGGCCGCCTTGCGGTATCGGACGCGGACGTCTCCGTCGATCTCCTCGAAGGATCCCAAGCGGCGGTCTCCACAATTGAATACGCAGAATCTCCTGATTCGGCGGGCGTCTATTTCCCGGTGGATTCGTCCCTGGCGGCCGCGCCCCTGGGTACTTACCGCTTGTCGATCCGCGTGCCCTCCTCCGACGAGACCATTTCCGGCACAACCACCGTTCCGGACACATTCCGCGTGATCAGTGGCAACCAGCAAACTGCCGTGTACCAGAGCACCGAGCAGCTGGAGCTCACGATGACGCGAAGCCGCTCGGTAGGCCAAAGCCAGACCTACTTTATAGTTCTGACCGAGGCCCTTGAGCCGGATCCCGATCAGCTGACGCCACTCGCGGCCGATATCCTCGAAAACGAGATTGGAGGCGCGGATCTGGAGTCCCTGGTGGTAAGCGCCTCGCCCATCTTCAATGAGGAGAACTACGACGTCAATCCGGACGGTACGCTATCTCTTCGCTTTCCCTGGATCGGCATCAACTTCTACGGTCCCAACCGCATCGGCATCAACGCACTGGACGACAACGCCTACGACTTTTTCCGGTCCCAGAGCGTACAGCAGGGCGGATCCACACTTTCGCCCGGCGAGATCCCCAATCCGCTAGAGAATATCCAGGGTGCGCACGGCGTCTTCGGCAGTTACGCACGGGCAAACTATGACCTGCTCGTGCTGCCGCCTTCAGGCGAGCGCTAGTCAGAGCCCGTGCATGGTCTCCTTGATGAGCAGTTGCACGACGCAGCGAACGGCTTCATCATCGCTTGCACCTTCTTCCTTGGCCGCATTGAATACGCGCCGCTGCCAGTGGGCGCTGGTGCCGCGCCGCAGAATTGTGCGGGCATGCTCGATCTCCTCCACGCAGCCGAAGAACTCTGCATCCTGGGTGATCATTTCGAGTAGCTCGTCTACCAATTGCGCGTACGGTACCATGCTTCCACGACCAAAATCCACCAGCGACCCGTCGATGCCGTAGCGCTGGGCTCGCCACCGGTTTTCGTACACGAGCAGGTTTGAGTAGGATCTCCACCGCTGATTCTTGCGGCGCAGCCGCCACAGCATGCGCAGCCAGCACCGGTAAAGCGCAGTAATGCACAGCGCATCCTCCAGCCTCGTGCAAATGTCCGCTACCCGCATCTCGACCGTCGGAAACTTGCTGCTCGGGCGAATATCCCACCAGATCTTGGAGCTGTCTTCGATCACTCCAGCATCGACCAGCATGTTCACGTGCCGCTCGTACTCGGCGTGGCTCTCGAACCTTTCCGGCAACCCGGTCCTTGGAAGCGTATTCCACACCGCGATCCGGTATGACATCAGTCCCGTATCCTGGCCCTCCCAGAACGGCGACGACGTGCTGAGTGCCAGGAGGTGCGGCAGAACGTAGGCGGTCTGGTTCATGAAGTCGATGCGCAGATCGGCATCTTCGATGCCTGCATGAACATGCATGCCGCTTATGACCATGCGCTTTGCGACAACCTGCAGGTTTTGTGCAAGCACCGCGTACCGCTCCTTGTGCGTGTGTTGCTGCGTGAGGTACGTAGCCTTCGGGTGCGTGGAGGATGCGATGATGGCCAGGCCGTATTGTTCTGCCACGGACGAGACGGCCTTGCGGAGCCTCGAAAGCTCCTGGCGCGCTTCCTCAATCGTGTGACAGACCCTTGTTCCCACTTCAATCTGCGACTGCAGGAATTCCGGGGCCACCTGACCCTCCAGGAGCGCTTCGGCTTCGCTGAGCATGGTATCCGGGGCTTCCTTGATGAGATCACCCGTCGTGCGATCAACCAGCATGTATTCTTCCTCCACGCCGATAGTAAAGGAAGGCTCCTGCGCTTCGTTCAGCTTAACCATTAGGCATACTCCGCCTTTGTCCGTGAAGGAAGATAGTCACACCGACGCGAATCAATAAAGGCTCCTGCAGCCGGCGCATTGACAGCCGGCAAGAGGAGGCCAAACTGCGAGCGGAGCCGGTTCACTCCCGCTGGCGGAATTGCACCATGCCCGAGCGACTTGGCGAGATTCGCGGTACATTGCGCCGGAGCGTCTGCTGCTCGTACGGAATTCAACCGGAAGGGCTCGGATCCGGGTTTACAGCCTTCGAGAACAACCGCCAATGCAATCGCGCAGCATGAGGAACCTACTAAATAGCGTGACAGCGCTGCTGATCCTGGCAGGCGGCCCCAGCGGGCTTTCCTACGCGCAGGTCACCATCACGGGTACCGTGACCGAAAGCGATACCGGAGCCCCGGTCGCCGGTGTAACGATTGTATTCATGGGCACTACCATCGGCACAACAACCGATTCTGGAGGCGCCTATGCCATTGAGCTGCCTTCCCGTGACGGCATTCTCGCCTTCTCATTCGTAGGCTTCGTCTCGCAGCAGCTACGCGTGCCCGCCGGAGAAGCCACTCTTGATGTCACGCTAGTGCCGGATATCCTGCAGCTGGAGGAGATGGTCGTCGTAGGCTCGCGGCGGCTTCCGCGCCTTGTAAAGGATTCGGCAGTGCCCGTGGATGTTCTGAGCCCGCGTGACATAGAGAGCGTGCCGACCACGGACATGGATGACATGCTGAGGACATTGATTCCGTCCTACGGAGTGCAGAGGGGTGGCGATGAAGCCATGCTGGTAAGGCCCGCCACCCTTCGGTCTTTGCCCACCGACAACGTGATGGTTCTTGTCAACGGCAAACGGCGCCACCGATCTGCCTCCATAGCGCTTTCCGCGACATCGCTCAACGAGGGAGCGCAGGGTCCGGATCTGAACATGATTCCCGGCATTGCCATAAAGCAAATCGAAGTGCTTCGCGACGGTGCGGCTGCGCAGTACGGGGCTGATGCGGTGGCCGGCGTGCTCAACTTCCAGCTGCGGGATGCGGCGCATGGCGCCCATGTCCACCTGCACGGTGGACAGTACCTTGAAGGCGACGGCGGATTCGGGGATGTCGGTGCCAACATTGGGCTGCCGCTTTCGAGAAACGGATTTGTCAACATCAGCTTTGAGTACCGGAACACCGCACCTACCGTGCGAAGCGACCAGCGGGAAGATGCGCGGATCCTCGAGGGCCGGGGATATCCGGTAGCCAACCCCGCGCAGATCTGGGGCAGTCCGGACGTGGACCATGCCTGGGTCGGCTTTCTGAACGCCGGGCTGGATCTTGGGCCGTCCATCCGGGCCTATGCGTTCGGGGGATGGGGGCAACGCTCCTCCGAAGGAGGCTTCTTTTTCCGCTCGCCAGGCACCACCACTGCACGCGGCAGCGTATTCCGGTTCGGCAGCGGCCAGGACGCCGTGCGCGCAGTTCTTGATCTGGACCCGAATGACGGCATTGACTGCCGAGCCGTGCCGGCTCTGCCGAACCTGAATTCCGACAATGCGGCCGTGGAGCAGTTCCTGCGCGAATTTGGCGACAGCTGCTTTCTGTTCAACAGACTCTTCCCCGGCGGGTTTACGCCCCGGTTCGGCGCGGACATGGACGATCTGAGCCTGGTCGCGGGCGCAAGGGGCTCTACGCCCGGCGGATTGACCTGGGATGCCAGTATCTCCGCCGCGCGCAGCGTGATGGACTACTATATCTACAATACCATCAACGCCTCATACGGCCCGGCAACGCCTACCTCGTTCCGCCCCCGCGACTACATCCAGGAAGACCTGGCAGCAAACGTGGACTTTTCATATCCGGTGGCGATCGGATTCCTTGCCTCTCCCCTGAATGTCGCCTGGGGCGCGGAATGGCGGCGAGAGACATTCGAGAGCACTCCCGGCGATCCTGATTCCTATAGCGCCGGACCCTATGCCGTGCAGGGATTCAGCGTCGGCTCCAACGGGTATCAGGGGCTGAATCCGAGATTTGCCGGCAAGTGGTCCCGGCCCAACTACGCACTCTACGTCGACCTGGAGGCCGATGCCTCGGAGGCCGTGCTCGTCGGTGCCGCGGCCCGCTACGAGAATTTCTACGACAGCTTCGGCAGCACGCTTACAGGCAAGTTGGCGGCACTCTGGCGGGCATCGGGCTGGGCATCGCTTCGCGCCACGGCCAGCACCGGATACCGGGCTCCAACACCGGGACAGGTCAATCTGAACGTCTTCAGGACAACGTCCTTCTCCGTCGAGAAGGGCCTGATCGAAGTGGGCCAGCTGCCGCCCTCGCACCCCATTGCCCAGGGCCTGGGTGGCCGGGAACTCACGGAGGAGCGCTCAACCAACCTGTCCTTCGGTGCCATCCTTGAGCTGGCACCCGATCTGGACCTGACGGTGGACTTGTTCGACGTCCGCTTCCGGGACCGGATCGCGGTAACAGGCAGCATTCCGCTCACAAGCGAAATCACCCGCATCATCGACGAGCGTGACATCCTCGGGGGCGTTGGAAACCTCGGAGAGATCAAGTTCTATTCCAACGACTTCGACACGCGTACGCGGGGGGCGGACGTGCTCCTGGCATGGCGAAGGGACCGCGCCAACGGCGACGAGATGAGCGCCAGCGCTGCCTGGAACTGGACTTCTACCGAGCTCCTCAGCTTCGCGCCACCCAGGGAAATCAATGAATTCCTCGGGACCCATCTCGAAGAGCCCGTGATGCTGAGTCTGCTTACGCCCCAGCGCCAGGTGGAAATCGAGAAGTACAGTCCCCGGCACCGGGTAGTAATCACTGGCCGGTACCAGTGGGCGTCACTGCACGGTATGCTACGCCTGAACTACTACGATTCGTGGAGTGCCTGCCGGTTTCGGTCGGCATCTTGCGCAGGTGCCGGAGGCGTAAGCGTACTGGATACCTATGACGGGGCCTTGATTGTGGGTGCGGAAATCGGGCAGTCCTTCTGGTCCACGTATCGCCTGGCCATCGGAGTGCACAATCTACTGGACAGGGTTCCGGAGGCGCATCCGGAGGAAACCGCGCGGCAAGGCAACCTTCATCCCCGCAGCACGCCGTGGGACTACAACGGCGCGGCATGGTACGTGCGCCTGGCGGCGGATCTATTCTAGCGCGCGTGCCGGATACTGGCCTGTTTTCCCGGCCCGAGCGGATTCACGCGGAATGGCTGGCACCGGCCGCAGCCCGCCCAGACGGGCGTGGAACGCAACGTAGATCTTTTCCAGGGCCTAATGCGGTGGGCGGGTGATCGCGCGAACCTTGGTCTGTCCCTACTGGACCAAACCTTGCCCTGAACGCGGAGATTCGCTAGAGCCACTCGTGGGGAGCGTTACCGCTGGCAGAGGTGCGAGCCTCGGCGAATAGCGTGGGACGCTATCGAAGGAAGCGGTCGGACAGGGCATTGGGAACACGGTGGCCGGATTTTTCGGCGCTCTTCCCGGCGCGGGTACGACCATGAAGACCGTAACCAGTGTTCGCTCCGGCGGACGCACACCCGTCGCCGGCGCCTTGTGTACCAACGTCATTCCAATCGTGGGTCTCGGGCTGGCCCCGCTGGTGGAGCCGATACCCCTTGCGGTCGTTGCGGGCGTACTGATCAGGGTTGGCTGGTACATCGTCGACTGGCGAATTCAGCACTGCATTCCTCGACTGAATCGCTCTTGTCTGGTCGTGATGCTGTCCGTGTTGTATTTGACCAACTTTGGCAACTTGATCATCACCGTGGCCATAGGGCTGATCACCGGCCGGATGGCGCATGCCTACCGACTCGAGCGCCAGGAGCTGGACACGCTGACCTCCGTGTCCAATTTGGATTCGGTGCTGTCTAGAGCCGAAATCCCGCAAGCGGAGATCGATCGCGTCGGAGCCCGTGCCGCGTTGGCGGCGCTGAGCGGCACGTTGACTGCGACTTCGTCGCATAATAAGGCGAGCATCATCGGACTCGACACAAGGCAGCTCAAGGCCGTCGTGATTGGTTCCGCAGGTGTCAAGCATGTCGACGCGAGTGCCGCGGCGGTCTTCGGACAGCTTTCGGACGTAGCCATCGGACCCGGCACCGCGTGTTTCACTTCGGGTCTGTACGAGGATGTGTCGTCGACCTTTCGCAGCTTGTACACCCTTGATCGTGTGCCTGCCCGGCATGTGGCAAGCACGCTCGAATCAGCCAGGCAGTTAGTCAATGACCATGTCGGTCCGCCGGGCGGCAGTAAGGATTGATTGGCTGGCGCGAAGGGTCATTTGATGCGTTGTGCCGTCCGCCGCAGAAATGGCCTCGGCTGCCGGGCATGCGACGCGCATGGACCCATTTCGCTGCCCTGCGGGTATTATTCACTTGCCCGAACGCGTATCTGCTGGAATGAAATCACTTATCAGTTGGGGTGCCTGTTTCGGACTGCTTTGGAGCCCTATCGCAGCTTCCGGGCAGGACGCAGGCGTTGACGAAGACCCGAGCCCGTATAGCTCTGCTGCCTTGATCGGCGAGACGGCTTGGATAACGCCCGGCACGCCGTTTACGGTCGGTTTGCAGCTCCAATTGGACGAAGGCTGGCACAGCTACTGGGTCAACCCGGGCGATGTCGGCGAGCCCATCTTGCTCACGTGGGATTTGCCTGATGGCTTCAGCGCCGGAGCCATTCAATGGCCGTACCCCAAGAAGATCGACGCCGAACCGCTTAGATCCTACGGCTATGCCGACGAAGTGACCTTTCTGATCGAGATCACGCCGCCTAGCGATTGGGCGGCGGATACCGCCGACCTGAAGACGACGGCCAATTGGCTTATCTGTGAAGATGTCTGCCTCTTTGCCGAAGAAACTGTGGGGCTGCGAACGCCGGTTCGCAGTGAAGCACCGGAGCCTGGGGCGCATTTTGAGGATATCGCGCGTGCACGCACCGCCATTCCAATTGAAAATTCCGCCTGGAACACGTCGGCCGTCGCTTATACCAATTCTTTCGCACTGCGCGTGACGCCGCCGGCCATCGCCGATGCGGACCTTGGAGGCGCCTATTTCTTCCCGTCGGAGCTCACCGTGTTGGAGCATGCTGCAGATCAGCCCATCCATGAGGACGATGGCAGCTTTGTTTTTGCCTTGCAGGCCTCCGACTACGCATCTGGAACGCCCGACCGGCTCCGGGGCGTACTTGTTGCCGCCGAAGGGCGGTATCTGGACGCGGACCGAACCGCCAGAGCGTTGGCCGTCGATGCGCCGTTACAAATCGCGCAGTCCGCACCCCCTCAGAATTCTCGGGCGCTACCCGTACTGATTCTTTTTGCTTTGTTGGGCGGTCTGCTGCTCAATCTGATGCCTTGCGTCTTTCCGATACTGTCGCTCAAGGTGCTCGGATTTGCGCAGCATACTGCACATGGCGGTAGAGCGCGGCTCATGCACGGGCTGGCATTCGCCGGCGGGGTCGTAGGTTCTTTTTTGGTATTGGCCGGTTTGCTGTTTTTGCTGCGCGCAACGGGCGGCCAGATCGGCTGGGGTTTCCAGTTGCAGTCGCCGCTGTTTATTGCCGGCATGGCCATTCTATTTCTTGCCATCGGCCTTAACCTCTTCGGCGTCTTTGAATTGCGCGGGTTCGCCATTTCTCAGGGCGGCCAGTCCGCATCTGCGCACCCGGTCGCGCGGTCGTGTGCGGACGGCGCCTTGGCCGTGTTGGTGGCTACGCCGTGTACCGCGCCGTTTATGGGCGCTGCTTTGGGAGCTGCTATCATGCTTCCGTTGGCAGAAGCCTTGCTGATTTTCGTTTGTCTGGGACTCGGCATGGCCTTGCCTTACGTATGTTTGTCGACCATGCCGCAGCTTCTTGGAAAGCTGCCGCGGCCGGGGCCCTGGATGGAGACGCTCAAACAAGTGCTGGCTTTTCCGATGCTGGGTACGATGGTTTGGCTGCTTTGGGTGTTCGGCAACCAGGTCGGCGTCAACGGACTGGGGCTGCTTCTTGTCGGGTTGCTTTTGCTAGCGGCAGCAATGTGGATTTTGGGCCGGTGGCCGGCGTTGACTGTGCCGCTTCGCGCACGCTTGATTAGTCGCTCGATTGCGTTGCTCATGGCGTGCGTCGGACTTTTTTCCGCCTACCGGGGCGCCGAATCCATGGGAGCTTCGCCTGCCGCTGCATTGTCGGATGCCGCATGGTCGCCATTTTCCATTGAAAAGGTCGCCGAGTTGGACGACGCGGGCCGCCCCGTCTTTGTGGACTTTACCGCCGCGTGGTGTCTCACCTGCCAGGTGAACAAGCAGACTACGCTGACCAGCGACGCCGTAATGTCGGCGTTTCGGCAGAAGAATGTGATACTCATGCGCGCCGACTGGACCAGTCGGGATGCCGAAATCACGCGCGCTCTGGAATCTCACGGACGCAGCGGCGTACCGCTTTACGTGCTGTATCCGGGAAACAACGCGCCTCCCGTCCTGTTACCGGAAGTGCTGACCGAGTCCATCGTGCTAAACGCGTTGGCACCTCTGTCGAATCAAGATGGATTGATCACCACCACAACGTCATGAATCATCAGCGCACCTTCAGTTTTGCCTGCGTTTTGGCCGTCGCCCTGGTCGTTCTCGTCGGCATGCAACTCGGCCCTGACGACGATGCGGTCATCGGTGAGCCGGCTCCGAGTTTCACGCTCCCGGGCACGGACGGCAACGACTACGAGCTACAAAATCTTCAGGGGCAATTCGTCGTGTTGGAATGGCTGAACTTCGGATGCCCTTATGTCGAGCGCCATTACAAAACGGGCAATATGCCTGCTTTGCAGGAAGAATACATCGAGAAGGATGTCGTGTGGCTGTCGGTTGTTTCGTCGGCTCCGGGCACGCAGGGCTATTACGAAGCGGACGCCATGAATGCGGAAAAAGAGAAGATGGGCGGCATGCAGTCCGCCATTTTGTTGGATCCTGAAGGTGATGTCGGCAAGATGTACGGGGCAATAACGACCCCGCACATGTACATCATAAACAAGGAAGGTGTGCTGATCTACAAAGGCGGCATCGACGACCAACCTCGGGCCAGTTACGAGAAAACCAAGGACGCCAACAACTATGTCCGGGCGGCTTTGGACGAAGCTTTGAGCGGCAAGGCGGTTTCGGTCGAGACGTCCCGCCCTTACGGCTGCTCGGTTAAGTACAAGAGCTAAAGTCCGTCTGGCCCCAATCGGGGTTTGTCTCGGCTAGTCGCTCTTGGTCGCTCGGGTTCTACCCGTATAGCTTCAGCCGCGTCATTGCGCGTTGATGAGGGGGCCTTGCCACTTACCTGAGCTGGAATTGTCGGTGTGTGGACCGGTACTGCGTTGCGTCGCCCGGCTAGACCGGAAGCTTTCGCACAGATTGATGCCGTGGCGTAAAGTGCTCTGAGTGACCGAGGCGCCAGGCCGAGCCCTTCGTCTGGCATCTCCGGGGCCTTGGTGCCGGGGCTCGCCGCTTGGCTGCCGTATCCACCGAGTGCACCGCGCCGCCACCCGTCCTGGTCCGCACGCCCCCGATGGCGCACGGGCCTACTCCGGCGCCAACCACAGTATTGGGGCTCCCGCGCGGAAAGCACGCCCGGCGTATCTGCCGCGCCGCCACCGTATCTTGCAGGCCCGAAGGGAACGCCTTAGACACCTCGTTCATGCCGGAATTCTGTACGCGTCTCCTCGACATACAGCGCAGCAATCGATCGGTGCTGTGTGTGGGGCTGGACCCGGATCCGGCGCGGATACCGCGCCATCTCCTGGACAGGCATGGCACTGCCCAGGCCGTGGTGCGGTTCAACAGGGAGATCATCGCCGCCACCGAAGCCTACGCCTGCGGCTTCAAGGTCAACTTCGCATTCTACGAGGCCTTGGGATCGGACGCTTACGCCGCGCTGGAAGACGCTCTGGCACGCATCCCGGAGGGACTTATTGCCGTGGCGGACGCCAAGCGCGGCGACATCGGCAATTCGGCACGCTTCTATGCCAGGGCAGTATTCGAGGTCCTGGGATTCGATGCCTGCACGGTGGCGCCGTACATGGGCAGTGATGCCGCAGCTCCCTTTCTGGCCTACGGGGACAAGGCCGCGTTTGTCCTTGCCAGTACCTCAAATCCAAGCGGCCGCGACCTGCAGGAATTGGTCGCGGATGGCGTAACTGTGTCCGAACATGTTGCACGGCAAATCGCAACCTGGAACAGCCGGTGGCCGGGTACAGCCGGCCTGGTTGCGGGCGCTACCAGCCCGGGCCGCCTGTCGAGGCTCCGCGAACTGTGCCCCGGACAGCCCATGCTCATTCCGGGGATCGGCGCGCAGGGCGGAAGACTCGAGGATCTGCAGCAGGTCGAGGGACCGCTTTTGGTCTGCAGCAGCCGCCAGATCCTCTACGCATCAGCCGGACGGGATTTTGCAGAATGCGCCGCGGAACAGGCCCGGAGCCTGCAGAGGCAGATGGCAGCCTGCGGCATGGTTCCCGAGTAAGCTCTACCAGGACGATGCTCATTCGTACCGTTCGCATGACGCTGCGCCCGGAAGCCGTCCCTGCCTTCCTGGAAGTGTTCAAGGAGGTGAGTGCCGGGATCAGGGCCTTTCCGGGTTGTGGTTACCTGGAGCTTTGGCAGGACGAACGCTTCCCCAACATTTTCACGTCGTACAGCCACTGGCATTCTGCCGAAGCACTGGAACGCTACCGCGAAAGCAGCTTCTTCCAGGAAACCTGGCAGACTGCATCGGCCTTCTTTGCGGCGCCCGCCGTCGCACACAGCAGTGTGGTCGTGGATTGCGGGACGGATCGCTGATCAGAAGGTGATATCGATGCCTACGACGGCCTCGCGGCCCGGCCCCGGCAGACCCAGTTGCGGCAAAACCACTTCATCGGTCACGTTGTTGAGGCGGCCGTAGAATTGAACTCCCCACCGTCCGGAGAGCAGCAGCATGGCTATCCGCGTATTGAGAACCAGCGAGGAAGCCAGCGGCACCAGTTCGTTATCCGGCGCCAGCCCGTGGGCTTGTCCCGTGTACACGCCTTCAAAGACGGCGGAGAAGCCGCCGGGATGCCTGTACGTCGCCGTGGCCAACCCCAGGATTCCGGGCTTTTCCACCAGCGGCTCCTGCCTGTCCGGAAGCAGGGCCCTGGGCCTCATCCAGGTCAGATTGCCCTCAAGATCCAGATGGCCCTCAATACCCAGGCCGTACACTACGCGCGAGACCAGCTCCAGCTCGATACCCGTTACCCGACTGCCATCAAGATTGACGCGCTGACGCCGAGGCACGTCTTCGCCCTTGACTACAACCATGCGCTGGTCAATGGTGTCAAAGGTCCGCTGGTAGAAGACTATTGCCCCGGCGCGAACCCGGGCCCGGTCCATGGCGATGGCTATCTCGGACGTGAGAGAGGATTCGGCGCGCAGCTTTTCGTTTACCAGGAATCTGCCGAGCGCATCGCCGAACAGCTCCCGCATGGTCGGAAAGCGGACCTTTCTGCCTCCCGCCGCGCGAATTGTCCATGCGTCGGCGGGTGAATAGACAAACCCTGCGTTAAGGCCGTAGTCCATTTGCGCTCGCCGAGGAGGCTTGTTTCCGGTCTCCGGAGTGGCTATTCCATCAATGCTCGCGCCCAGAATCAGGCGTGTGACTCCGGGAAGGGTGTACTCGGCACCCGTGCTCCAGACATGTTGCCGAAAAGTCTGCAGGACATCCAGCGCTTGCGGACTGGAATCGGAGTCTGTTTGCTGGTGGCGGCTCGTGAGCGCATTCACGGCCAGGCCCAGCTGCCCCGGACCTGCGTCGGCCTCCAGCGTAAGGCGCGTGCCCACCGTAATATCCTCATCTTCCTGCTGCGCCTGACGCCTAGAATAGCTGGCTCCGTCGTACTGTTCAATCGTCTGGTCAAACGTGCTTCCCCAGAACGTTCCACGAAACAGAGCGCGCTGCATTGGTAGACTGGCCGTGGCAATGGCCATGGACGTAGACCAGTCTGGATAGCGCCAGTACCGCACCGGTACGTGGCGCGAATCTACGTGGCCCTCGGGGGCGACGCCCTTTTTTCCGTCCACGCTCAAGATCGACAGTCCGAAGCGGGCCCCTTCCTCGGTGCCGTACGTGATGCGTCCGAACAGGTTGACGGATTCCCGGTCCGTGTTGGTACGCCGCCTTGTTTCGTCCTGGCCGAAGGGCAAGTCGGCGCGCCGGGACACCGCAAACGCGTCGCGACTCGCCACGCCGCCCGAAAAGGCATAGCTAACCCTGTTGTGCCGGCCGAGGTGGGCCAGGCTCGCGCGTCGCACGCCCATGGATCCCCCACCGGCGGTAAAGTGCGTATAGCGACCCGGGTGGGTCAGGTCATGGGAGATCATGTTCAGCGCGCCTCCCAAAACGTTTGTACCGTAGAGCACAGACGGAACTCCCTTTGCAACGATGATCTCGCCAACCACGTCTGACGGCACCAGACCCAGATCAACGCGGTTATCCCAGGGAACGTTGAGCAGCGCGCCGTCAAAAAACACGGCCATCTGACGCTCTCCTGCGCCGCGAAGGTATGCCAGGGTCTCGCCCCGGGAATTGGTCTGAAGATGAAGGCCCGCAATTCGGCGCAAGGCACCTTCAATGGCGGGAGCATCAGCTCCGGCAATGGCCGCGAGCGGTACACGCTGCATGGTGTTGGCTGTGCGCCTTTCTGCAGGCTCGCCCTGACCCCTTACAACGATCTCACCGGGGATATGGTGGCGCAGGATCGTATCAGCGGGCACGACCTGGCCGGCAGCCTGCCCCAGCCCGGATAGCGTCAGCACATACAGCGCAAACGAAGCCTTGAAAGCCATACGTGCCCGGTAACCCTGCAGCATCTACTGCTCCGGCGCCGGCGCCACGATGGCCAGTACCTTCTCAAGACTTGGCGCAGTAGAGCTCAGGCGCGCGTAAAACGGAGGAGCAACTCCGTAACGGGCAAGGGTTGCTGAACGGGGGACGGTCAGATCACCCAGGGCCTCCTCCAGGTCAAGCAGCACATCCTGATACTTGTCACTGAGCAACTGGCGGTCCGCTGTCACGGCGCCGTACGCATTGTGCAGCGCGCGGTACCGGTCCGGTCCCACCCAGGCAAACAGCAGGTTATTCTGCTGCGGCAAACTGGCAACAAGCTCGGCGTGCTCCGCCGCCAGCCTGCCATGCTCAGACACCACGGCTGCGAAGCGCTCCGCCAGCGGCACAAGAGTCGGATGCAACTCGGCAGCACGGGCCAGTGCTTCCGTATCATCCTGCCTTTCGGCCAGCTCTGCCCCCAGGCGCTGCTCCGATGCCTGCAGCCGCGCCTGTACGAGGTCCGCACTATCGCCGGCACCGTACATCCGGCAACCGGCCAGCCCCACCATGCAGACAATAACCGGAATGACGGGTCGCATAATAGCAGAGGGGTTTGCGGCTGCAACGCCCGAACCCCTCAGATGATCGTTCCGGGAGGGATTCCCGCATTCTTGGGAATGACAACTATGCCGTCCCGGATGTAATAGTTTTCGCCGTCGTGATCCTGCAGGCCTTCGACGTTCTTTATGATGCAATCATCACCGATTCCCACGTTCTTGTCAATGATCGCGCCCGAGATGGTACACCCGGCGCCGATTCCGGGGCTCGCAGCTCCCTCCACGAGATCACGAGCTTCTCGCGGGAGCCAGGGGAAGTAATCCGACCCCATGATTATCGAACGCTCAATGGTCGTGTCTTTGCCCACGTAGGATCGAATTCCAATGATGGACTCGGAAACGCTGCAGCGCTCAAGAATGGAGCCCTCCGACACGAGGGAATCAGCCACATCCGCTGCATGGAGCCTCGCAGGCGGCAGCATCCTCGCATTCGTATACAGCGGCATGTCACTATCGTAGATGCTGTAGTGCGGGCTGCGGCCCGCCAGGAGCAGATTGGCTTCATAAAACGAGCGGATGGTACCGATGTCGTTCCAGAATCCGTCAAACGGGTACGCTACGACGCGAAGGTCCTCTATGGCATTCGGAATGATCTGCTTTCCGAAGTCGTGATCGTGCGGCCGGCCATCCAGGACTTCGCTTAGCACCTCACTGCTGAATACATAAATGCCCATGGAAGCCAGGAACGTACGGCCCTGCCGCCGCATCGACTCGGACACCGGACTGTCCTTGCCGGCCAGATCCTGCGGCTTCTCGTGAAACTCCGTTATGCGGTGTTGCGCATCCATTTTCAGGATGCCAAACTGCCTCGCCTCGGCGGCCGGTACCGGTATTGCGGCAATGGTGATGTCGGCGTCGCACTCCTCGTGATGCGCCACAAGCTTGCGGTAGTCCATGGAATACAGCTGATCCCCGGAGAGAATCAGCACATGGTCGTGCTGGTACACGGTGTAGTGCGGAATGCACTGGCGCACCGCGTCGGCCGTGCCCTGAAACCACGCAAGCGAAGCCCGTGTCTGCTCGGCGGCCATCACCGTCACGAAGCCGTCCCTGAAGCGGTCCAGGTCATACGTGTGCGCAACGTGGCGATTCAGACTCGCCGAGTTGAATTGCGTCAACACGAATATCTTGTGAATCTCCGAGTTGATGCAGTTCGATACGGGTACGTCTATCAGCCGATACTTGCCGGCCAGCGGAACAGCGGGCTTCGCCCGACGCTGCGTGAGCGGAAACAGCCGCGTGCCGGCGCCTCCGCCCAGAATCAATGCAATAGCGTGGTCCATGCCAGCCCTGGTCCTCAATGCCTTACGGTTGCGGCCCAAGATACGCACCAGCCGAACACGGTCTTTTGCCAATCTGCCAAGCTTCGCGTGATTCGAAACACGGTTGGCGGGGTCCGGTACACGGTTTGGCCTTCCCCTATGGAGCATGAGTGATCAGACACTGGCGCTATTGAGCGCCTTGCGGGCGCGGCTTCGCGCGACCGCCCGCCGCATGACGCTGGCCAGGTGGCTGCGCCTCCTGGCCCTCTACGTCGGCGCACTTGCCGCCGCGGCGCTCCTCCTTGTAGGCATAGAGGCAGGCTTCTGGACGTCTTCCACGGCCCGGATGATACTTGTCTTCGGCATCGTGGTACCGCTTGCCCTGGTCTGCACGGTGCATCTGGGCATGCTTCTGCTGCGCCTGGCGGGGCTCTTGCCCGGCATCCCGGACACGCAAGTGGCCCGCGCTGTCGGACAGGACTTTCCGGAGATCTCGGATCGGCTTTCCAATATGCTCGACTTGTCCGAAGGGCGAGTGAGTCTTGCGCCCCCGCCGCTGGTAGACGGGGCCGTTCGCATGCTGGCAGAGCAGGTGATGCCGATAAGGTTTGAGCGCAGCGCCGACTTTTCCCCGGCCAGGAAGGCCCTCCGCTGGGCCGTCATTCCGCTGGCCGGCCTTTTGCTCTTTGCCGTTGCGGCACCGTCGGCATTCACGGGCGCCTCCCTCCGCCTTATGTCTCCGGGCACGCACTACGTCCCCCCCGCTCCATTTGCACTCAGCGTGGAGCCCGGCTTCGGCCGCGTGATCCGTGGCGAGCCGCTGCGGCTTAGCGCACGCCTGTCGGGCACATCGTTTGCCGAGACGGCTACGCTGTACATGCACCGCAGCGGAGAAGTCAATGCAGAATCCGTGCCGCTCCATCTTCTTGAAGGCAGCACATTCATGCACGACATCCCGTCCGTCAGAAACGCTTTTCGGTACATGTTTGAAGCGGGACCGGTGCACTCGCCGTGGTACGACATCGAGGTTACTGAGCGGCCCGTCGTCCGCGGCCTCCGGGTTGAGCTGCGTCCGCCGGCCTACGCCAAGCTGCCTTCGCAGCAGCTCCCGCCCAATTCCGGCGACGTGACGGCGCTAGCCGGCACGCAGGTTTCCGTACTTGTGCAGACCGGCGCAGAGGAAGTGGCCGTGGCATACCTCAGGTTCTCCGAGTCCGACTCCGTGGCGCTGCAGCCGGGCGATCCGCTAGCCGGCACGTTTACCTTGCGAATGCCCGAGACCTATCACATCATCCTTGAGAACACGGACGGCGTCCGGAACGCCGACCCCATTCCCTATAGTCTGGATGTGATTCCGGACCTGTATCCGGCCGTGGAAATCGTGCATCCGGCCTCCGATGCCAATCTGGATCCTTCGCTCATTGCGCCGCTTCGCCTTCGGCTAAACGACGATTTCGGCTTCTCCGGCCTGAAGCTGCGCTGGCGGCTGGCCGAGAGCCGGTTCAGCGACATCATGGCAGAGTTCGTGGCCGTGGACCTTGTGCCGGCACCCGAGCTTGACCAGCTCATGATGCTGGACTGGGACCTCGCGCAGTCCACGGGGCTGGACATCGTGCCGGGTGACGCCATCGAATTCTATGCCGAAGTATTTGACAACGATGCAGTAAGCGGTTTCAAGAGTGCCAGGAGCGGCACTCGGCTGCTCAGCCTGCCTTCGCTCGCCGAACGCTACGCGGCGCTAGACGAAACGCAGACGGAGGCCGAATCGGAGATGGAGTCCCTGCTGAGGGAGACGGAAGAAATCCGCGAGCGATTCGAGGAGCTGCGAGATGAGCTGCGACGCGACCCCCAGAGCGACTGGGAGGATGCAAGGCAGCTGGAAAACTTGCAGCAGGAGCAGCGGCGCCTCGAAGAGAGGCTGGAGGAGCTTGGCGACAGGCTTGAAGCTGCGGCCGGGCAGATGGAGGACCACGAACTGGTCAGCGAGGAAACGGTGGAGCTCTTTCGCGAGGTCCAGCGGGTTGTCGAGGAGATCCACTCCCCGGAGCTGATGGAGGCACTCGAGGCACTTCAGCAGGCACTGGAGCAGATGGACCCTCGCCAGATGCAGGAAGCCATGGAAGGCTTCGAATTCAGCGAAGAGATGTTCCGCCAGCGCCTTGAGCGCGCCCTGGAGCTGTTCAAGCGATTCCAGTTGCAGCGGGAGCTGGAAGAGGCTGCCAGACGGTCGGAAGACATTGCCAATACACAGGAGTCGCTGGCCGAAGAAACAGAACACGCCGACGCCGACCAGAAGCGCGAGGAGCTGGCCGAAGAGCAGCTGCAGTCCCGCGAAGACATGCTGGGACTGGAGGCAAGCCTGGCCGACATTGCCGAACGCATGGAGGAGCTCTCGCGTGCGCCGCAGCAAGAGATGCAGCAGCTCTACAACGAGACCAAAGGGCAGGAGCTTCCGCAGCAGATGCAGGCCAATGCGCAGCAGATGCAGCAGGGCCAGATGCAGCAGGCTAACGCTGGCCAGCGGCACATGCAGCAGCAGATGCAGTCGCTCCAGGCAGACCTGCAGAATATGCAGTCATCCATGCAAGGCCGCCAGTTACAGATCAACAGTGCGGGCCTGCGCCGGGTGCTGCGTGATGTCCTGACGCTGTCGCACGACCAGGAGGATGTGCGGCTGGCGCTTGCTGACGTGCCAGCGGACAGTCCGGCCATGCGCGAGCTTGCGAGGCGCCAGCAGGCCCTCTCGGAGGGGCTTTCCACCGTAGCCGATTCGCTGCAGAGCCTTGCCCGCGAAATCCCGCAGCTCACACGCCAGGTGCAGCGCCTCGCAGGCGAATCTCTAGGGGCGATGGACGATGCCACTGCCGCACTCGTCGAACAGCGCGGAACGCAGGCAGTGACCAGTCAGAAGATCTCGATGACACGGCTGAACGAGCTTGCCATACTGCTGAGCGACCTCCTGGAGCAGCTCATGAATGCCGCCTCCAGCGCGTCATCCAGCGGCATGTCCATGGAACAGATGACTGAGCAGTTGCAGCAGATGGCCCGCCAGCAGGCCCAGCTCAACGAACAAATCCAGCAGATGCTCAACGAGGCCCAGGGCCAGCGCCTCGTGGCGGACTACCAGGAACGGCTGCGGCAGCTCGGCATGCAGCAGCAGATGATGCAGCGCCAGCTGCGCGAAATGAATCGCGACCGCGACTTGGCCCAGCAGCTGCTTGGAGACCTGGAGAGAATCGCGGAATCCATGGAGGAATCGATACAGGAGATGGCGCGAGGCAGCATCAGCCAGCGCACTCAACAGCGCCAACAGGAGATTTTGACGCGCCTTCTGGATGCCTCCAGAAGCATGCAGGAGCGCGGCCGCGAACGCCGGCGGGAAGGTGAGCGCGGCCAGGACATTGAGCGAGAGAGTCCTCCGGGCGCTGACCCGGCGGAAGAGGCAGCCCGGCTGCGAAGAGCTCTCCTGGAGGCACTCGAGCGTGGATACGCGCCCGACTACGAAGAACTGATCAAGCGCTATTTTCTGCTGCTCCAGGACGCGGACGGATAGCGAAGCGGCGCCGGGCCACGTACCGGTACAACGCATCCCGTAGCGGCCGAGGGACAACCAGAAAGACGGCCAGAAAACACCACGGTGCCTTCAGATATCCCGCCGCGCGCAGTACAGCCGAAGATTCCCGGTACTGGCGCCCTCGCTCCTGCAGAACCATGCTTTCGAGTCCGCATGCCGGATTTTCCTGCAGGGGCGCGAAGCGAATGCGACCGGTGCGGTCACGCTCGCTAATCCAGCGAACGGCGCCCTGACACAGCGGGCATTCCCCGTCATACAGAATCCTTACTTCCATCGTCGCATGTCCATTCGGTCAGAACGGCTTACTGAGCTGGCCCGGGTTTTTCTGAAGCTCGGTGTGATCGGATTTGGCGGACCCGCCGCCACCATCGCCATGATGGATGATGACATCGTGCAGCGGCGCGGCTGGCTTGGCCGGGAGCACTTCCTCGACCTGGTCGGTGCCACGAACCTGATCCCGGGCCCCAACTCGACCGAGATGGCCATGCATATCGGCTACGAACGGGCCGGGTTCCCGGGCCTTGCCGTAGCGGGTGCCAGCTTCATACTCCCGGCAGCCCTGATGACGGGATCACTCGGCTGGCTGTACCTTTCCTACGGCACGGTACCGGCCGTAGAACCCTTTCTGCTGGGCATAAAGCCCGCCGTAATCGCCATTATCCTGGCGGCGCTCTGGCGGCTGGGAAAAACGGCCATCAAGAGCGTCTCCCTGGCCGCGGTGGGCCTTGCCGTGTCGGCGGCACTGCTGCTTGGAATGGGCGAAGTGGTGGCCCTGGCCGGCGGCGGCATCCTGGGCCTACTGTGGCTCCGCTACAGGCATCGCTACATGGAGGCAGGCCTGGCCACGGCCGGCCTGGCCGCACTCTTTGCACCACTGCAGGCGACTAAGCAGGTATCCCTTTGGGCTCTTGGCCTTTTCTTTCTGAAGGTAGGAAGCGTGCTCTACGGAAGCGGCTACGTGCTGATTGCATTTCTGGAGGGGGACCTGGTGCAGGATTACGGCTGGCTGACCGAGCAGCAACTGCTGGATGCCGTGGCCATCGGGCAATTCACGCCGGGGCCTGTGCTGACAACGGCCACGTTTATTGGTGTGCTGCTGGCCGGCGCATCAGGTGCCGCCGTGGCAACGGTCGCCATCTTTCTGCCCTCCTTCGTGTTCGTAGCCATCCTGAATCCGCTTATTCCGAAGCTGCGCCGGTCTCCCGTCACCGGATCCTTCCTGGATGCAATCAATGCGAGCGCCGTGGCACTGATGGCCGTGGTGACCGTGCGCCTGGGTGTGTTCGTCTTTGCCGGCTGGGAGCCGGTCGCAATCTTCGCGCTGGCCGCGCTGGCCGTATTTCGCTTCCGGCTGAACGCGGCCATCCTGGTGCTCGGTGGAGCCGTGCTCGGATACCTTTTGCAACTGATCTAAAGGGTCAGGCTGAGCCAATCCCTGACATGCGGAAGCAGATTGGCTCCAGGCATCCGAATAAGAGCCGCGCCCGGCTGGGTAAATCTCAACGCAGAGCAATACAACCCGCAGGCGCTGCTAGAGAGGCCATCCAGCGCGATCCAAAGCGCCCTCGAGCGAAGCTGCGCACGGCGAAGGTCGCCATAGCGCCATGCCAGAAGCCCTGACTTTTCGCAAGGAGCTCCAAATGGCGGGGTTTAACCGGCTTGCACCGATTGAATCAGGGGGCCCTTTGGTTGTGCTCGTGCTGCCCCAATGAGTGATCGTAGGGACGGAAACGGCCTGGCATGGCCGCCCGCACAGCCAGGCGGCGCACGCATGCACCGGAAATGGTCCGTTAGCCCCAATTGCAGGCCATGAGGCAGCGAAGGCGGTCCTCTGAACGCCGTTAAAGCACCGACGAGGCGGTGTACAATGCGTCTGGACCCGTCTTATTGCG
Organism: Rhodothermales bacterium; assembly: GCA_965207385.1. Classification (GTDB taxonomy): domain Bacteria; phylum Bacteroidota; class Rhodothermia; order Rhodothermales; family Bin80; genus CAZXEU01. The sequence continues at coordinate 171,065 of CBDBLZ010000018.1, read as the reverse complement.
ACGAAAGCTAAGAGTGCCATGCGATACGCCTGCATCGGGCCACCGCTGCCGCTGCAGCACAGACCAGGACCGATTATTTACACAACAAATATGTTGACAACAGAATTGTTGTGTATTATATTTTAATCAATTCACATCACCGTGCACCATGAGATCATCTACCGGCCGCTGGGTAAGCGGCGAAGACTTCTTTGGTCGTGAGGCCGACTTGAAACTATTGAAAAGGCGGATTCTGGACCACAACCACGTGCTGCTGACAGGTCAGCGGCGCATGGGCAAGACAAGCGTTACGCGAGAGCTCGGCCGACTGCTCAAGGATGATGGCTGGACATTTCTCTTCTGTGACGCGGAGGGAGCAGCCTGTCCGGAGGATGTGATTGCCGACATGGCGGACGCGGCCCATGCGGCCCGGTCGCCCGTTAGACAGTTTATGGGCGGAATGGGCCGGTGGCTCGAAGACAGGGTCGAGGAAGTCGGCATATCCGCCTTTCGCGTCAAGGTTCGGGCCGGAATCGATTCCGGAAACTGGAAGCATCATGGCAGGAATCTGCTAAGAGACTGCGCGGACCAGGAGCAGCGAGTGCTCCTGGTCATTGACGAGCTGCCAATATTCCTCAAACGATTGCTGGATCATGATCGGGGAGCCCAACGGGTGGACTAGTTCTTGAGCTGGCTGCGAGGAGAACTTCAGCAGCTCGGCCAAAACGGACCTGTTCTCATCGTATCGGGCAGCATCGGTCTTGAGCCCCTTGTTCGCTGACTGGGCATTGCTGACAGGATCAACCACCTCTATTCCTATCGACTCGGACCGTGGGACCGGGAAACCTGCATCGGATGTTTTGAGCGCCTTGCCCACTACAACGGGCTGCATATTGAAAGCGGAGTAGCCGAAGCTGTCTATGAAACACTGGGGATTGGCATTCCGCACCATGTCCAGTCCTTCTTCGCGCGTCTGCATGACTTCGCTGCTATGCGCGAATTAGAGCAAGTATTAGTACAGCACGTCGATACCGTGTATCGCACCGAGCTTCTTGGCCCTTCGGGGCAGGCCGATCTTGACCACTATAGACTGAGGCTTCATGACGCCTTGACCGAGGAGACCTATGCGATTGCTGACGTGATCCTGGCCGAAGCAGCCATCCAGGGCGTGTTTACATGGAAAGCCCGCGTAGCCCTTGAGCGAGAACATGGCAGGATCGTGGAGAACACACGAGAGCGCATTGATGAAGTTCTCGATGTCCTCACGCATGACGGATATCTCGTCTCGGATGATGAAGGCTACCGCTTCTCCTTTAGCTTGCTGAAAGAGTGGTGGGCACTGCGCTTTAGAGGCCACTACTTGCCCCTTGATGATAGCAGTAATAAGGATCATAGCTCGGGGGCGGCGCAATGAGCCAGGACAAGGACCGTCGCATCCGAAAGTTCAATCCCGGGACGTTCCTGTCTGACGATGAAGTGATCGAGCAGTTCGTGGTTCGAAATCACGAATTAGAGACAGTACTCAACGTCCTTCGCGGCAACGTCGAATCACCATCTTGTCAACACACCTTGATCGTCGCCCCCCGCGGCCGGGGAAAGACCATGCTCCTGGCTCGCGCTGCAGCGGAATTGCGCGAAAACGATGAGTTCTCCGCCGCTCTCCTGCCGGTTCGCTTCATGGAAGAGAGTCAGGAGATTTTCAACATGGCCGACTTCTGGCTCGAAACCCTTTTTCATCTAGCCAAAGAATGCGAGCGAACGGAGCACCATCTGGCACGGGAATTGCGAACCAGGCATGCCGCCTTAGGCAAGCTGTGGCGTAATCCTGAATTGGAGGATCATGCCCGACTCGCTGTTCTGGACGCGGCGGATCGCCTGGGCCGCAAGCTCGTGCTTATGATCGAAAACCTTCAGGCGCTTTCCAAAGACGTGGACAAGGATTTCGGCTGGAAGCTTCGCAAGGTATTGCAGACTGAACCCCAGGTAATGCTTGTTGGCTCGGCCACAAGCCGTTTCAAAGAACTTCTTGACGCTGAGCTACCTTATTTCGAACTCTTCCGGATCATCGACCTGAAACCTTTGAATACGGATGAGTGCCGACGCCTCTGGATTGTCGTCAGCGGGGATAGCGTGAGCGGGCGAGAGATGCGCCCACTTGAAATCCTGACGGGAGGCAGTCCCAGGCTCTTGGTGATAATGGCGGGCTTTGCCCGGCACAAGTCTATACGCCGGTTGATGGAAGAGCTCGTGCTCCTTATCGATGATCATACGGAGTACTTTCGCGGGCACCTCGAAGCGCTTGGCAAGACCGAGCGGCGTGTGTATTTAGCGGTCATCGATCTCTGGCAATTGTCGTCACCAAGTGAGATCAGCGACAGGGTGCGTATGGACATACGTGTGGTGTCAACCATGCTCAAGAGGCTACATGACCGGGGAATGGTGAAAGTGAACGGGCGCGGCCGGAAACGGACGTACGAAGCGGCCGAACCTCTCTACAGCATCTATTACAAGCTGCGACGCGACCGAGATGAAGCGACCGTTGTGCAGGGCCTGATTCGCTGCATGGCGGCGTATTACACCAAAGAAGAACAAGAAGAACTGCTTCATGCATTGATTGCAGAGGCATCTGATTCACCCGCCATACGGGCGGGCCTCGACAGAGCTTTGGCCGAGATGCCGGGACTCGCTGCCATCCATGGCGAGATTCATTGTCCCGAGATCGAGCGTACCCCCGATGAGGATATGCCGACCAGGCAGAGGCGACTCCTGGCGGAAATCATGGCAGCCTTCAGGAAGGGCGAGTACGAGAGTGTGGTCAGGTTCGTGGATCAAGACATGGCTTCCCAATATCCCGATCCTTCTCGATTGCGGGAATCGACCTTGTCATGGGCATTGGTCTATAAGGCAGCGGCGCTGCACCAACTGGGGCAGTTGCAGTCCGCCGCCTCAGCTTTTGACGAAGTCATCGAACGCTTCGGAAACGCAAATAGCCCGCAGCTGCAAAACTCGGTAGCTGAAGCCCTACGCGGCAAAGGAAGAGTGCTAATGGATCAGGGCAAGCTGGAGCCCGCCCTAGCTGTTTTCGAGGGTATCATTGAGCGCTTCGGAAGCGCAAACAGCCCGGATTTGCAATTTTCGGTTGCTGAATCCCTTAGCACCAAAGGCTACTTGCTAAAGGCCCAGAATAAGCTGGAGTGCGCCCTAGCCGCCTTCGAGAAAGTCACCGGACGCTACAGCACAGCAGACATCGAGGAACTGCAACGAATGGTTGCTCAGGCCCTGATCGGCAAAGGGGGCGTGCTACTGGCCCAAGGCAAGCTGAAACGCGCCCTGGCTGCCTTCGACGAGGTCATCGAGCGATTCGGTACCGCCATGGCGCCCATGCTACAGCTTCGCGTAGCCTATGCCCTTGCCAACAAAGGCATAACTCTCTTTTGCACTAGTGAACTCACTTCAGCGGTATTGACTCTTGATACTGGCATTGAGCTAATCGACTCCCTGGATCGGGCGGATTTCAGCAGCGCGGTGGCAGTAGCGCTGCAACGGCTGGCTGCATACCTGTTGATGGCAAAAGGTGTAGCGCTTCACATTCGGGGCAACCCGGAGTCCGCCCTGGCAACCCTTGATGAATTGGTTGAATGCGTCGACACCGCAGAGAACCCGGAATTGCAAGCTTGGAGCGTCAAGTCCTTGGTAGTCAAGATCCGGTTACAAATTGCTGAAGGGTGCGTCGAGGATACTCTGGACACGTTTCGAGTGCTTTATTCCAAATATGAGCCCGATAACGAAACTTCGATGCGAGAAATCCTGAAGATTCTGATCAAGCTTGTCGGTGCGGGTGTAGACCCGCGTGCCCTGCTAAGGATTCTCTCGAGCGACGAATCTCGCAAGGTTGCGCTGTTCCCTGCAGTCGTAGCCCTTCGACAGGAGGCAGGCGAAGAGGTTCGCGCTCCAGGCGAGGTTCTCGCGGTTGCCGGTGACATGCGTGAAGACATAGAGAAAGCCAGGTTGCCAGCGGTTGAACTGAACGAAGTGATATCCTATTTATTCTCGAGCCTTCGTCCGGAGGAATCGAGTAACGTACCTTGAATTCCACGCTGAGGACTGGTGATGCGGGCAACGATCCTGGTCGCGCAAGCGACGCCGCCGGATGATAAAGGTTGTTAGCTGGAACATCGGCAGAAGGAAGGAGCCTTGGCGCACGCTCCAGGAAATGGCGCACGACGGCGCAGTCGACGTTGCGCTTCTGCAGGAGACTGGAAGTCCACCGGAAGATCTGTCGGGCAATCTGGAGTTCGACGATCAAGTCTTCTGGAACCGGCAGCTCTACGATCGCTGGCCGCTCGTTGTAAAGCTCTCCGACCACGTAGAAGTCCAACCTTACCGGCAAGTCCCTCCGATCAGCGACCTTGCGGAAGGCAGTATAGGCGTCAGCGGCATCGGCACGATTGCTGCAGCGAAGGTAACACCGCGCGATAGCGACCAGAGACCTTTCGTGGCAGTGTCCATGTACGCTCGTTGGCTAAGGCCACACCCTAGCACCGCTAGCAAGTGGAAAGTAGGATGCGCGGACAGCTCGGCACATCGGATTATCTCGGACCTGTCGGCATTCATTGGTGATACTAATCCTGCAAGCCACAGGATTCTGGCTGCCGGCGATCTGAATATGATCTACGGTGCGATTGGCCGCAGGCTTTCGCTTCCGGAGCGCGAGCGTACGGTCTGGACGCGCATGGAGGCTCTCGGGCTGGAGTTTCTTGGTCCGCAACTGCCGCATGGGCGTCCGGCTGTATCGTTACATGCCGATCTTCAGCCTGATACGAAGAATGTCCCGACGTATTACTCAACTAGAGAAAGCCCGGCAACCGCGAAGACGCAGCTGGACTACGCTTTCGCGTCGCGTGGCTTTCACGAAGGAATTTCCGTGCGGGCAATGAATGAACCCGAAGAATGGGGAGCCAGCGACCATTGCCGCTTGCTGATTGAAGTAAGGGCGTAGGCAGGACCCAAATTGAGCAGTCCGGTTCACAGTTCGACAGAAGGATCGTGGAGCTCAGCTATATCTGCCTGTCTGAGCCCGTGAAATACAGGGCAGAGCGTGCTTGCCCGGCCCTGCGAATCAAAAGGACTATGGCGTCCACCGAATTCCTGGGCGAAGGATTGATATTGTGTCCGGTATTCGGAATCGGGCCACATGCAGTCAAGGGCCAGAAATCTCCCAGCACCGCCCTGAAGGCGCCCGCAATCATTCTGCCTGCCGGCGCATGGCCATGGCGCCGCAGCCCCAACCTTTCAGCCTCGCGCGGCAGTAGCAATTCCAGAGCATCCGACGGTCGCCCTGACCGTCCCGGAACTGCTCAGAGGCCGTAAAGGATCAATGGGCGACTAGGGCCCTTGTGACTCAGGCCATAGCCTGGACATCCGACTGGGCCATCGCGACCCGCGCGCGCAACCTGACAACGTAGTAAGCGTAATTTGTACATCTTTGCGAAATTCCAATTCTATCATTTGGCCGGCAGCCTCATGCGGATCTTTGCCCGTTAATGGCACGACTAGCCCGTGCAAGGTGGCTTGCTGTCGCCATAGTGGATCATTCGACAAAGCTTACGGGCTGTCGATCGTAGTGGCTCTCAGAATGTATAGGTGTGCTTTTCATTGGTGCGGACCTGTCGGCATTGCACTGGTATTCGGGGCACTCCTGTCCGTGCCGGCGGCTGGACAGTTGCTGTGGCGCAGCCAAGACGGCCACACGCACCAGGTTCTTTCTGTCGCGTATTCGCCCGATGGAACGCACGTGGCATCGGCATCCAAAGACCGTACGATCCGGCTCTGGGATATCTCGTCGGGGCATGAAATTGCCAGGTTCGAAGCCCACACGCATTGGGTGAACAGTATCGCTTTTTCCCCCGACGGGAGACACCTGGTTTCTGGGTCTGGCGATGGAACAACGCGGCTCTGGGAGATTGCTACCTCAAGTCAGGTAGCCGAATTCGGCCGCGGAGACTGGGTAGATGCCGTTGCGTTTTCCCCTGACGGAACGCATCTGGCGTCTGCAGGTGGCGGAGATGGCTCTGGTAGAGGACAAGAATGGGTACGCGTGTGGAGAGTAGACACGGGAAGTCAGGTCTCCCGGTTTGAGAATCACGCGAGTTCTGTACTCGCCATAGCGTTTTCGCCTGACGGGACACGCATTGCCTCCGGATCAGATGACGGCACACTGCGACTCTGGGAAATCGCCACAGGAAATGAAATTCTCAGGTTTGCAGATAACTATCCGATATATGCAGTGTCGTTTTCTCCGGATGGAACCCACGTGGCATCCGGAGCAACGGATGAATTGATCCGGCTGTGGGACATTGCCGCGGGAGTTGAGGTTGGCAGGCTACAGGGCCATACCGAACCGATTTGGTCCTTGGCATATTCTCCGGACGGGACGTACCTGGCATCAGGTTCTCGGTATGGAACCGTGGTATCAACTACTCGGGATAGTACCTTACGCCTGTGGGACGTTGCAACCGGACTCGAAAAGACCGAGTTCGAGGGCCCTTCCTCCACGGTATTTTCCGTGGCTTTTTCGCCCGATGGATCACGCCTCGCATCAGGCTTATACGATATGTCCGTGCGTATTTGGGATGCCGCGGCGGGCAATGAGCTGGCCCGGCTCTCAACTAATGCTGGATTGCCGCGCTCCCTGTCGTTTTCGCCCGACGGCGCACATTTGGCCCTGGGGTCTCGAGACTTCAACGTCCGCGTTTGGGACACAGCTGCGGGGACCGAGATGGCGAAGCTCTCCGGCCATACAAACGTCATTAATGCCGTGGCGTATTCGCCCGACGGTACGCTAATTGCTTCGGGGGCATTCGATGAAACGGTGCGACTGTGGGAGGTCGCCACCGGCAATGAACTCGGCAGGTTCACGGGCCATGCGGAATGGATTACAGCCGTTGCATTTGCGCCCGACGGTACGCGTGTGGCTTCCGGGTCTCACGACCAGACCGTGCGCCTTTGGGGCACCAGGACAAGACTTGAAGAAGCAAGATTTGAAGGCCACACCGACGAAGTGAGCTCTGTCGTGTTTTCTCCTGACGGAACGCACTTGGCCTCGGGGGGCCGGGACGCCACGATACGCGTGTGGGAAATCGCTACCGGGAACGAAGTAGTCAGGTTCGGAGGACTAGCCCTTGCAAGCCAATCTGTTGCCCTGGCGTATTCTCCTCGTGGATCGCATTTGGCTTCGGGGGCTTTGGATGGAACGGTGCGCCTGTGGGACATTTCGACCGGGACTGAGGCAGCAAGGCTCTCTGGCCATACAGGATTGATAAATTCTGTTGCATTCTCGCCCGACGGTGCATACCTGGCTTCCGGATCTGAAGACAGGACGGTACGTCTATGGGAAATCGCCTCAGGAGACGAGGTAGCCCGCTTTGACCATTCAGGCGAGCTGCTCGGTATCGAGATTTCACCCGACGCGACCCGCCTGGCTTCGATATCGATCGACGGAGTGGTCTGGATGTGGGATGTTGCGGGAATTCTGCCACCGCCATCGGATCTTCAGTCAAGTTCAGGGGACAGGCCCGGGATGCTCCTGGAGCTGGAATCCTTCCCGAATCCCGCCCGTGGGATCATCGGTATCGATTATCTGCTGCCCGAAGAGACCGAGGCGCGGTTAGTAGTGCACGATCTTCAAGGGCGGGAGATTTCGCAGCTCGTAGACCGCGTACAGCGGGCGGGCCGTCACTCAATTGGATTCGATACGAATCATCTTTTCAGCGGGGTGTATTTTCTCACTCTAATGCTGGATGGTGGCCGGGTTACTCGCCCTGTGGTGGTAGTGCGGTAGAGTTACGAATCCTCCGGAAAAAGAATTCTCGCTGACCCAAGACTGCCGGATGCTGGCCGACCGCGGGCCGAATTAGTCCGTGTCCCCTGTACAGCGCCACAGCCGAAGCAGTGGCTTCCGGCAGCCTCGGATGAGCATTCCATACGGTAGCAGCCAGGCGGCATACAGCATCCGTCCACTTCCACCGGTTATCGACTGAGACCGGCTTAGCGTCGATCAGTCCGTGCTGCTCAGCCGCAGCTGGTTGTACCCGGTTTGCGTCCCAGCAGTACTGCCCTTGCCTCGCCCGGAGATGAGCTTCGCAAATTCACTGCATTGATGAAACACGGCTATGCCCGCGTTGCGACAAGGTGGCCGAGCCTGGTCCTTTACCTCGATGCGCTAGTTCAAGAAGCGAGCAAGAAGATCTTTCGGAAACGCGGCTGCGACGCAAACGCCGAGCAGTCCCAACTGGCCCGATTGCGGGAATGGGTGAGGGAGCGAGACGACGTCGACATATGGAGGCTGGATCGGCCGGGGCGATCGCTCCGACACTTGGTCTCGCCGATGCATCGGCTCATGGAACGGGGTGCGGCCCTGAAGAGCCTGAACGACCCCATTGACGCGACCAGCTCTCTTTGCCGGCTCATCGTCAAGACCTTTGCCTTAATGGCAGCGTTCGAGCGCGATCTGATCCATGAGGGTGCACGAGCCGGCGTGCCGCGGACGAAATGGCGGACCTCTCAGAGGATTGTCAAACCAAGCGAGGAATAAAGCTACAGCCGCAGCATCGATCTACCGGAAGGGGATGCTGAGATTACGCGAGATCGCTCGCCACCTCGAAATCAGCCAGTCGGCGCCGCACAAGCACTCGCGGCACCGAGGTGTGACCGTCGGCTTTACCCGATAATCGCTTGTGGGTGCCACAACACTCTGAACCAGCTCTGAATCGGATTGCTTGGAGCTGGATTGTGATTGAGAGTACGTAGCGGACGGCTATCCCGATGCCTTTAGCCGCTCCGTCAGCTCCGGAACCACGTCGAACAGGTCGCCGACAATTCCGTAGTCGGCCACCTGGAAGATCGGGGCCTCGGGATCCTTGTTGATGGCAACTATGCAGCGCGAGCCGGCAATGCCGGCCACATGCTGGATCGCCCCCGAGATCCCGCACGCGACGTAGAGATCCGGCGCAATGGTGCGGCCCGTCTGTCCGACGTGCTCGGAGCGCGGTCGCCATCCGTCATCGCTCACCGGGCGCGAACATGCGAGCGTCGCGGTCGCGCCAAGCGCGTCCACCAGCTCCTCAAGGATGGGCCAGTGCTCAGGACCCTGCATACCTCTTCCCCCGCTTACGACGATGGCCGCGTCCGTGACATCCGGGCGGCCGGTGGCGCGGCCATCGCTTCGGCTTACCGTAATGCGGCGCTCCGGCAGCTGCGCCCGAAACGGCTCCGAAGCAACCACGCCGGAGGCGTCCAGCGGCAGGAACGTGCGGGGACGCACCGTGGCTACCATCGGCCGCGTCTCCAGTGCTACCTCCGCTATGATCTTGCCGCCATAAGGCGTCCGGGTAAAGCTGAGCCGCCCGTCCTGAAGCGCAAACCCCGTACAGTCCTGTGCCAGCGCGGCACCGAGAATATGCGCCGCGCGGGCCGCCAGGTCTCTCCCCGTCGCCGTCGCAGCCATGAGCACAACTTCTGCCTCCATGTGCCGGGCGGCCTGTGCCGCGATGCCGGCATAGGTCTCCGGATCATATTCCGCCAGCGCCTCTTCCACCGGCACCAGGACCCTGGCGGGTCCCGCCAGGCCGCCCTTACAAGGCCCATACACAAGGGCCACCCATTCCGAGCCGCCGGCGTCCGCCATTTGTGACGCCATGGTGAATACCTGGCGACTGGCGCTGCTGAGAGCGCCGGAAGCGCGTTCCGTCACCACGAGTATGGGTCCCAATTCAGATCACCTTCGCTTCCTGCCGCAGCAGGCCAATCAAAACGTCGACCGCGCCCTCCTCGTGGTTGAGGATGTGACCGCCTGCCTTGCGGCCGGGCTTGCGCACGCCCAGCGTACGCATCTGGCTCTCGCAAGACGGCACTTCGACGGTCTCCACGGGCTTGCGCTTGGCCTGCATGATGCCCCTGAAAGAGGGATAGCGCGGCTCCGCCAGGCGACGGTTTATGCCAAGCACGGCGGGCAAGGCACACCGGACCCGCTCCTCCGCCCCCTCCACCATGCGACGGACCTGGCACCGGCCATCTACCACGTCGACGGATTCGGCGGCGGTGATGCACGGCAGGCCAAGATGCATGGCCAGGCGCTGCGGCACCTGGGCCCCCTGCGTATCGATGGCCATTTCGCCGGTCAGGATCAGTTCGTGCCGGCGCCCTCGGAGCACGCCGGCCAGAGCGCGGGCAGTCTGCGCGCCATCTTCCGGCATCTGGTCGCATCGCAGATGCACGCCCCGGTCCGCTCCCATGGCCAAAGCTTCGCGGATCGCCTTCTCCACCCTGGACGGGCCCAGGCTATAGACCGTGACGGTGCCTCCAAAGTCCTGGCGGAGCCTCAGAGCAAGCTCCACTGCCGTCTCGTCATGCGGATTGATTATCCACGCACCCTCCTCTACCTCCACGTTCCGGCCATCCGGCCCAGGAACGATCCGGGCTTCGGTATCCGGCGTCTGCTTGACGCATACGGCTATTTCCATGGCAATCTCGCTTCAGCCCACCACGACGAGCGTGTCGCGAGGGATCCAGGTGGCGCTCAGACGGTAGCCGGCGCCCAGGAATCCGAACCCGTTTTCCACGTTGTTCATATTGCCAGGCTGCACCAGTACCTCCGGATCAAAGACGCCGCCGGGCGGCTCCCATTCAGCGTTAGCCACAATGAGGCGCAAAATCAGACGAGTCAATCTGAGACCAATCGTAGGATCAAGGGGAATGTACTCTGCCAGTTCGTTTTGCAGCCCGCGCAGATCGGATGCTGGCATGAGGTCAATTATCCAGCCTCCGTCCACGCGGCGCTTCTGGTCGTCGTACGTGAAAACGGTTTGGCCGCCTTCCACGCCGCCGGGCGTAAGGTAGCGATACTGGTACGTTACTTCAATGCGTATGAGGTTGGGCACATCACCGGCTACGAATGCCCTCAGCCGCGATGGCGCCACGTTCGCGGGCGGCGGCATGACGAGCGTAGCTTCATCGGGCACGCGAACCGAAACGCGTGACGCTTCGCCGTCGCTTCGACGCACTACGAGGCTGTACAGCTCTCCATGCTCGACGGCAAAGGGATGCCAGAAAACGTGGGCGAAAAGGCGGCCGGGATCGCGAATAAGCGAATCACGCCATGTTTGCATGGTCCCGGCTTGCTCCGCCTTGGTAGTGACCACCGCGTCCAGCGGCCCGGCGCCCGCGGGCTCAAGGCGTCCTTCCACAGGATAGACGCGTACCCACTGCGTATCGGCCTGGGGCGTAAGCGCCCCGAATACGGAAAAAGGGATGTCCGTCCCGGTGACGGCGACCACATCTTCCTCGCAGCCTGTCTGAATCAGGGCAAGGGCTATGACAGGCAGAAAGACGTACCGCATCAGAAGGCAGCCCCCAGGCTCAGTGAAGGAAGAAAGGGAAGCTGGTCAGCGCGCTGCAGCGTGAACACGTCCAGGTAGAAGAGATTTCGTCGGTCGTAGGCGTTGAGCACGCTCGCCTGCACCGTGATTTCCGCGGCGGCAGCGTTGAATGTCCGGGCCACGGACATATCCAGCCTGTGATACGTGGGCAGGCGCGCGTCATAGGGCCGCTCGTAGATAACCCGGCGAAAGCCCGGGCGCTCGGCTATGCTCGTTACGTCGTCCACCAGTGCGAAACCGTCAAAACCCACGGCCCGGCTGAAGGGAAGTCCCGAGCCGAACGCCAACCGGGCCCCCAGTTCGAATCCGAGAACGGTCGCGCTGAAGACGGCATTTACCTGGTGCCGACGGTCGTGCGGAGGATTGAATGCCAGCTCCTCCATGCCGTACCAGAGACGGAGAGAGGCCTGCCTGGCAGAATACCGCGCGGCAGCATAGCCGTAGCCGACCTGCCCGGACATAGACCCCATTTGAAGTTCAAGCCGAAGGTCGATGCCACGCACTAGGCCGTCTGCCGGCTGCAGCCGGGTCGTAAACCGAGGATAGGCCGTCCATTCCGCGATGTACAGGTTATCCAGGCGCTTTACGTAGGCCTCGGCCGCAATGTGCAGCCCGGAAAGCAACCCAAGCCTGTACCCCGCAAGAGCGTGAATCGCCCGCTGGGCGCGTCCTGCCCGGATGTCTTCGCTTCCCAGGCGCTCGCGCGGCGCGGAAGTCCAGACGGTGAATACGCTGGCCGCATCCCGCCGATCGTAGAGACCCAGTACAGACTGGTAGTAGATCCCGGCGGCAGCACTGAGCAGATGCCGGCCTGTCTCCCACTCAAGGCGCCACCTCGGCTCCACGAAGGGTGCAAAGCGCATGTCGAAGAACTGGACGCGCACACCGGTGCTCAGCCGCAATCCGGGCCCAATCCGGAAATGCGGCTCCACAAACGCCGCGACATGCTGCGCGCGCTCGGAGTCCACGTCGATGCGCTGATACAATCCGTCCAGCCTGCTGCTTGTAGCGACCACTCGAAGCGCAATGCCGGCGTCCACGTCCGTTCGGTCACCGTAAAAGGTGGCCTCGGCAGACAGGTGCCGGCTGGCTATGCGACTCTCGCGCGAGGGATCAGCACGCGGGCCCAGCTCGGTTGACAGCCTGGACCAGGAAGCACGAATGTCGGCCGATAGCGGAAACTTGCGCGGCAACACGAGATAGCGCAGCCCCGTGGCCAGGTTCCCCCACCTGACTTCGTCGGGGTCGGCTCCCTCGTGCAGCGTTCCCCTGTCGAAGGTTCGCAGCGCGATCAGCGACGCCCGGCTTGATTCGGTCGTGTTTCCGGCCAGCTTGAAGAATGCGTCCCCGAAGTTGAACGGCAACTCGCGCCCGATGATGTTCGAGGCTCCGCGCTCCACCAGCGATTGACGTGCAGAGGCCAGCACCGATACCCTGTCGCGCAGAATCGGGCCCTCCACCTGCACGCTGCTGATGAACGGAGAGAGGGTCGCGCTGCCGGCGTACACCCGGCTGCTTCCCGTGCGCGCCGTAACGTCTATGACGGAGGAGATTCGCTCGCCAAAGGAGCTGCCGAAGCCGCCGGCATGAATATCGCTTCGGCTGATGATGCCGGAGGGAAACGCGGAATAAAAGCCGAGGATATGCATGGGCTGGTAGATGAGCACCCCATCTATCTGCACGAGATTCTGCGCGGGTTCGCCCCCGCGAATGAACAGTTGCCCGCCCTGATCGCCGAGCGCCACCACGCCCGGCATGGTCGCCAGGTAGGCGGCAAGGTCACCGGTCAAGTCCGGTGTCGGTATCCGGGCGATATCCCGGGGCCGCACGGACCGGAATCCGGCCGTTGTGCGCGCGCCTTCCGACTCGACGATAACCTCCTGCAGGTCAAAGCCCGGCTGAAGCTCGATGTTCAGCGCACGGCTGTCGGCCAGCTCAAGATCCAGCGTGTCCGCAAAGGTATTGTAACCTACGCGCGAAGCGCGGAGCACATAACGACCCGGCTCAAGGCCAGCCAACAGGTAAGACCCGTCCACGTCCGTGACGGCGCCCCTGGCAGCCGCGTCCGCGGAGCTGAGCACCACGTGAACAAGCTCAAGCGGCGCGCCGTTTTCGGCATCGGTGACAAAGCCGCGCAACGATTGCGCCCGGCCCTCTCCCGCCTGGAGCAGAAGCGCCGCTACCAGTGCCACCGCGGCAGCGAGCCGTAGTCCGCACCCCGAGTCGAGGCTGCGCCAAGCTGCACCATGCAACATGCCTCTAAGGTAGATGCGCCCCTGCTCTAATTACAAGTTGAACGCCTTTTTGTACTTTCCTGCCTTCAAACACCAGACAGTACCATGGCAAGCATCAAGGGATGGGGAATCATTGGCGCCAGCACGATCGCCAGGCAGTACATGGTGAACGCCATCAACTGCCAGGCAGACAGCCGCGTGGTCGCCCTCATGAGCCGTTCTGGCGACCGCGCCCGCCGATTTGCCGACGAATGCGGCATACCGCGATCGTATGACAGCGTGGAAGCGCTGATTTCCGATACCGATGTCGACGTCGTCTATATCTGCACGACCAATGAACGCCACAGGGCAGAAACACTGGCAGCCGCAAGGCTCGGCCGGCACGTGCTGTGCGAAAAGCCCCTGGCGCTCACGCTTGATGATGCCCTGGAGATGGCCGGGGCCTGCCAGGAGGCCGGTGTCGTCATGGGCACCAATCACCATCTCCGCAATGCCGTAACGCACCGCACGCTTCGCCGGCTGTTGCGTGAAGGCACTATTGGCAGACCGCTCGCGGCGCGCGTCTTTCACGCGGTCTCCCTGCCGCAGAATCTGCGCACATGGCGCATTCACGAGCCAACAGCGGGCGCCGGCGTCATCCTGGATGTCACCGTCCATGACACGGACACGCTGCGCTTTGTGCTGGATGACGAAGTCGAAACGGTATCCGCCATCTCTGCCAGCCAGGGCCTTGCATCAGGCAGCGTCGAGGACGCCGTCATGGGTGTCATGCGATTCAGTCGCGGCACGCTGGCACAGTTTCATGATGCGTTTACGGTAGCGCACGCGGGTACGGGCCTTGAGGTACACGGAACGGACGGCTCGCTCATCGCGGAGGAAGTGATGACGCAGCGCGCCGTGGGCCGCGTCTTTATTCGGCGTGGTGATGTGCGCACGGAAGTCGACCTCGGAGACCATGAAGACCTGTACACCCGTGCCGTGCGGCACTTCAACCGCGCGGTGGACGGCGCAGGCAAGCCCGCAGCTACGGCAGAGGACGGCATCCGGTCGCTGGCCGTCGCCCTGGCCGTGCTTGAGTCCACGCGTTCAGGCAGGCAAACGCCCGTCCGCTACGCGTAAAGGGCCGGAAAAGTGACAGGAAAGTGATGCCTTCCTCCTTGTCGAGAAGCACGAAGGTGATCAGCCTCGAGGAAGCGGCAGCGCTCGTTCCCGACGGCGCAGTAGTAACGGTCAGCAGCTCAAGCGGGCTGGGTTGTCCCGACGCCCTCCTGGCAGCCATCGGGAACCGGTTCGAAACCACGGGGCGCCCCAGAAACCTTACGGCCGTGCATCCCATCGCCGCAGGCGACATGTATGGCATCGACGGCGTGGATCACCTCGCCCGTCCGGGTCTGCTGGCACGCGTGGTGGCGGGCTCGCTGCCAAGCGGCCCCTCCCGGATGCCCTCGCCCCGCATATGGCGCATGATTCACGACAACGCCATCGAGGCCTACAACCTTCCCAGCGGCATCCTTTACCACATGCATCGCGAGGCAGCTGCACACCGGCCGGGAGTGCTCTCGAAGGTGGGCATGGATACATTCGTGGATCCGAGACTCCTGGGAGGGCGCATGAATGAGCGGTCGAAGGACGAACTCGTGCAGCGCGTGAAGTTCGACGGCGACGATTGGCTCTACTACCGTGCAATTCCCGTTGACGTTGCCGTCATTCGCGGCACGACAGCCGACGAACAAGGCAACATTTCCACGGAGCACGAGGGAGCCTTTCTTGGCATCTACGACCAGGCGCTTGCCGCACACAACAACGGCGGGCTGGTGCTGGCACAGGTGAAGCGCGTTGTCAGCGCGGGCACCCTTCCGCCGCAGTCGATACGCGTGCCCGGCGTCGTCGTCGACCACGTCGTGATCGCACCGGATCAAATGCAGACTACCGAGACGCCGTACGAGCCTTCCATCAGCGGAGCAATCCGGCCTGCGGAAAGCGAATTCACGGCTGCGCCCTGGAGTACCGCCAAGCCAATCGCCCGAAGGGCAGCCATGGAGCTGAGGCGAGGCGAGGCAGTAAATCTGGGCTTTGGGATTTCCGCGCTCGTGCCTAGAATCCTCCTGGAAGAAAACCTTGCGGGGTCCGTGACGTGGGTCATCGAACAGGGAGCCGTTGGCGGTGTCCCGCTGATGGATTTTCAATTCGGCTGTGCCGCCGGCGCGGATGCCATATTGTCGTCGCCCGATCAATTCACGTATTTCCAGGGTGGAGGATTTGACCGCAGTCTCCTATCCTTCCTCGAGATAGACGAAGAGGGCAACGTGAATGTCTCAAGACTGGCTGCGCGGCCGCACATTACGGCCGGCGTCGGGGGCTTTATCGATATCACGGCATCTGCACGCCGCCTGGTATTCAGCGGCTACTATACCGCCGGCGGGTTGCGGCTGCGCATCGAGAACGGGCAACTCCATATAGACCGGGAAGGAGCCGTTCAGAAACTGGTTCCGAGGGTCGAGCACGTCAGCTTCAGCGGTCGGCGTGCACGCAAGACGGGGCAGCATGTCACCTACATCACGGAGCGCTGCGTGCTGCGCCTTACGGAAAACGGCCTCGTGGTCACCGAAATCGCACCCGGCATCGACCTGGAGCGCGACGTGCTTGCACAGACCACGCTTGAGCTTGCGGTAAGCCCCGACATCAGGACCATGGATCCTCGCCTGTTCGACCCCGGGCCCATGGGCCTGACAATCTGAGCTGCCATGGGCACGGTTCATCTGACGCAGGAAGACCACGTGGCGCAGCTGACGCTGGATCGTCCCGACAAGCTCAACGCGCTGGACATGTCCATGCTTCGCGCTCTGGAAGATGGGATTTGCACGCTGGAGCGCAGCAAAGACACGCGGGTCGTGGTTCTTGGCAGCAAGGGAGAGCGCGCCTTTTGCGCCGGAGCCGACATCCGTGCCTGGACGGGCCTTGAGCCCCTCGACATGTGGCGATCCTGGATGCGCGAAGGACACCGCGTCTTCGGACGCCTGGCGAGTCTGCGCATGCCGGTCATTGCAGCGGTCCAGGGCTTCGCCCTCGGCGGTGGCCTCGAGCTTGCACTGGCGGCGGATTTGCGCATTGCCGCCGACTCAGCATCGTTCGGCCTGCCGGAAGTCTCCATTGCCGCGGTACCCGGCTGGGGAGCCACATCCAGGCTGCCGGAACTGGTAGGTCCTGCGCGTGCCAAGGAGATGATCTTCCTGGGAGAACGCATCGATGCCGCAAAGGCCCTGGACTGGGGACTGGTCAACGCCCTTGTCCCTGCAGCGCAGCTGCTTCCGCGTTCCCTGGGCCTGGCCCGTCGCATAGCGGCACACGCACCCGTGGCTGTGCAGCTTGCCAAGCAAGCCATCGACGGCAACCCCGCCAACCTGGAAATACTGGCAGGCGCGCTGAGCGCCGGTACAGAGGATGCGCGCGAGGGTGCAGCAAGCTTCAGCGAGCGTCGCAGTCCCACGTATCGCGGCAGGTGACATGGACGCGTTCGATTACATTGTGGTGGGAGCCGGCGCAAGCGGCTGCGTTGTGGCCAGCCGCCTGAGCGAGGATCCGTCTGTGCGCGTCCTGCTCCTGGAGGCCGGAGGCCCGGACTCATCTCCGCTGATACACCTGCCGGCCGGCTTTACCAAGCTCACGGGACCCAAGGTGAACTGGGGCTTCCGAACCGTGCCCCAGAAGCACGTCAACAACCGGGAAATGCACTACCCGCAGGGGCGAACGCTTGGCGGAAGCACCTCGATCAACGCCATGATCTACATCCGGGGGCACAGGCTGGATTACGACGAGTGGCTGGAACTCGGATGCAAGGGCTGGGGCTACGACGACGTTCTGCCGTTCTTCCGCAGGTCGGAGAACAACGAGCGCTTTGCCGATCACTATCACGCCCAAGGCGGCGAACTCAACGTTGCGGACCAGACGCAGCATAACGTGCTGACCAGGGCGTTCGTGCGCGCCGCGCAGGAAGTCGGCATTCCGTACAATCCTGATTTGAACGGCAAGCAGCAGGACGGCGTGAGCTTCTACCAGGTCACGCAGCGCAACGTGCGCCGCGAAAGCGCCGCTACCGCGTTCATCCGCTCCCAGCAGAACCGGCCGAACCTGGAGGTGCGGACCGACGCCCAGGCGGCACGAGTGCTGATGGAGTCGAATCGCGCGAAGGGCGTAGCCTACCTTCGCCGGGGCAGGCAAATGAAGAAGGTGTACGCCGAGCGCGAGGTCATCCTGAGCGGCGGCGCTGTCAATTCGCCCAAGCTGCTGATGCTCTCCGGCATCGGCCCGGCAGACGAGCTGCTGAGACACGGCATTGCCGTCCAGCATGACCTCCCGGGCGTAGGCAAGAATTTCCAGGACCACATGGACGTGTACATAGCGGCGGAGTGCAGCCAGCCGGTCAGCTACAACGGGCACGACCGCTGGGACCGCGCACTGCGTCACGGCCTGCAGTACCTGCTCTACAAGACGGGCCCGGTGACCGCCTGCGTGGCGGAAGCCGGCTGCTTCGTCCGAAGCTCGGACAAGGTGCGCTCACCCGACATCCAGATCCACTGCCTCCCAGCGTATGTCGTCGACCACGGCCGGATGCGCATCCGCGGACACGGGATTACCATCAACACGTGCAATCTTCGCCCGCGCAGCGTCGGCAGCGTTACGCTGCGAAGCGCCAATCCGCTGGAGATGCCCGCGATTGATCCCAGTTTCCTGGACGACCCGTACGACCTGACCATTTCCGTGGAAGGGCTGCGCTGGGGCCGAAGGATACTGGGCGCGTCTGCCTTCCGCCCCTTCATAAGCGGCGAAATCCTGCCCGGCCGCAGCGTGCGGTCCAACGCGGAGATTGCCGCCTATATCCGCAAGTGGTCCAAGAATGACTACCATCCCGTGGGATCGTGCAAGATGGGTGTGGACGACGCTGCAGTGGTCGACCC
The DNA here is from genome assembly GCA_965207385.1 of Rhodothermales bacterium. Taxonomy (GTDB): domain Bacteria; phylum Bacteroidota; class Rhodothermia; order Rhodothermales; family Bin80; genus CAZXEU01. The sequence continues at coordinate 152,462 of CBDBLZ010000018.1, read as the reverse complement.
GGAGCTTCGTGTCCGCGGCCTCGACGCGCTGCGCGTCGTGGACGCCTCCATCATGCCTCGCCTGATTAGCGGCAACACTCAGGCCAGTTCTATCATGATCGGAGAAAAGGGCGCGGAGATGATCCAAAACAGCACGTGAGCATCTATCAAGCACAATGACCTTTCAGAGCGAAGTCCGCCCGGCACACATGTGGATTGGCGGAACGCAAGCGGAGGCCCGCTCGGGGAAGCGCTTCGAAACCGCGAGTCCCGCGCACGACTTGGCCGTTGCGTCCTACCCCGAGGCCGAAGGCGCCGATGTGGATGCGGCGGCGGCGGCAGCCAGGGAAGCCTTTGACAGAGGCCCCTGGCCGCGGATGAGCGGCCGTCACCGCGCACGGCTGCTGAGCGAGGTGGCAAAAGCCATCCGGTCCGAAACCGCAGAGCTTGCACGCCTCGAAACGATGGAAAGCGGCAAGCCCATCGCACAGGCCCGCCAGGAAATGAAGGCCGCCGCCGATCTGTGGGACTACGCCGCCACGCTGGCGCGCCACATCTCAGGCGACACCTACAATACGCTGGGCACGGACAAGCTGGCCTTTGTTCTAAGAGAGCCGGCCGGCGTAGTCGGCATGATTACGCCGTGGAATTTTCCGCTGCTCATCATCAGCCAGAAGCTGCCGTTTGCCCTTGCCGCCGGATGCACGGCCATCGTAAAGCCCAGCGAACTCACGCCCGGCACCACGCTCCGCCTCAGCGCCATGTGCCACGAGGCGGGCCTGCCGGAGGGTGTGCTGAACGTGGTAACAGGATTCGGCCAGCCGGCCGGTAGCAGACTGGCGGAGCATCCGGCTGTGGATGTCCTATCGTTTACGGGCTCGACACGCGTAGGCCGGCATATTGCCTCCGTAGCCGGCAGCGGACTGAAGAAGGTTGCACTGGAGTTGGGTGGCAAGAACCCCCACATTGTCTTTGGTGACGCGGACCTGGAGGCGGCCCTCGACGCCGTCGTCTTCGGCGTCTATTTCAACATGGGCGAGTGCTGCAACAGCGGCAGCCGGCTCCTGGTGCAGCGCTCTATTGCGGAAGACTTCACCAGGCGCGTCATCGAGCGCGCGGCATCCGTACCCGTGGGCGACCCGCTTCTCGAAAAGACCAAGGTGGGTGCCATCATCAATGAGGCCCAGCTCGACAAGATCCTGTCCTATATCCGGAGCGGGCAAGAGGAGGGCGCATCGCTGCGCCTGGGAGGACAAAGACTCGCTACCTCCTGCGGGCGATACGTCGCACCCACTGTGTTTGACGGCGTAAGCGCGAGCATGTCGATTGCGCGCGACGAAATCTTCGGCCCCGTGCTGTCGGTTCTCACGTTCGACACCGCGGAAGAGGCCATTGCCATGGCCAATGACACGCTTTACGGGCTTAGCGCAGGCGTCTGGACAGCCAATGTGGATACGGCCTTCCAGGCAAGCCGCGGCATCCGGGCCGGCACGATCTGGATTAACTGCTTCATGGACGGCTATCCCGAATTGCCGTTCGGCGGGTACCGCCATAGCGGCTTGGGACGAGAGCTTGGCCGGTTTGCCACGGATGATTTTACCGAACTGAAAACGGTCCAGCTCCACCTGGGCAGCAGCCGGAGTACCTGGCTGTAGACCGCCTGCATTAATGAAACGGCTTATTCCTGTCCTTCTTGTTCTGCTTCTTCCCGCTTGCACGTCGGAGGAAACCCCTTCCGTGGAGGTATTCTCCTGGTGGACTTCCGGCAGCGAGGCGGCGGCCCTGCAGACGGTCTTTGATGCTTTCCGCACAACCTATCCGGACATTCCGATTGTGGATGCCTCCATTGCCGGCGGCGGAGGCTCTGCCGCCCGGCCGGTCTTGCAGACGCGCCTGGTGGGCGGCAATCCACCCGACACGTGGCAGACCCACCACGGGGCCGAAGTGATGCTGCAGTACGTGGAGCCGGGCTTTGCGGCCCCGCTGCACGACCTGTACGTGGAAGAGGGCTGGTACGACGTCATTCCCGCGTCACTCCTGGACAAGGTGAGCAAGGACGGCGCCCCCTACATGGTCTTGCTTAATCTGCATCGCAGCAACACGCTCTGGTACAACAAGCCTCTCGCGGAACGGCACGGGATCGCGATAGGAGAGAGCCTGAGCCACGAGGAGCTATTCGCGATCGCGGACGAACTTGCCGTGAAAGGCCTTTCGCCGCTTTGCATGGGCGATGCCGGCATCTGGGCAAACGGCATCATGTTCGAGAACACGCTACTGGGCGTGCTGGGGCCGGAGCGCTACCTCGGCCTGTGGGACGGTTCCGTGAGCTTCGAGGACCCGGTGGTGCTGGAGGCCGTAGCCACGTACTCGCGGCTGCTCGACTATCTCAATGCCGACCATGCGGCTCTTTCCTGGGATCAGGCCGTCGACAAGCTCGTCGAGGGCAGCTGCGCCTTCTATTCCATGGGCGACTGGGTGTACGGCGAGCTCGCGCAGGCCGGGCTCTCGGACAACGTGGATTTCGGGTGGGTGGCGCATCCCGGTACGGAGAACGCCTTCCTCGTGGTCTCCGACGGCTTCACGCTTGCACGCAATGCCCCGCACCGTGAAGAGGCACGCAACATGCTTAGGATCGTCGGACGCCGCGAGGTGCAGGAGGATTTCAACCTCAAGAAGGGAGCCATCTGCCCGCGTACGGACTGCGACCGCACGCGCTTCGGAGCATATCTCAACTGGTCCATGGACTCCTACGCCACGGACACCATAGTGCCCACGGTGGTGCATGGCTCTGCAGCGCCGGCAGATTTTCAGCAGGCGCTGAATGACGCCCTGACCGTGTTCGTGGTAGACCGCAATGCGGAAGCGCTTGCGCGGACGCTCAGCCAGGCGGCAGCCATGAGCGGCTTCGGCGGCTAGGGCCATGCTGCGCCGCTCCAGCGCTCTTCGGTCCAGAGAGCCCCTATTTGTGCTTTTGCCCTCGCTGGTGGCCACGGCCATCTTCGTGTATGGCTTCATTGGCACGAGCTTCTATTTCTCACTTACAGACTGGCGGACGCTCGCAGTGGACCTGAGCCTGCGCGAGCCGCTCTTCCAAACGTACGTGGACATGTTCAGGATGCCGCGCTTCCAGGCGGACCTGCGCAATACGGTGGTGTTTACGGCGCTCTTTATCGCCATGGCCATGGGGCTGGGACTCGCCCTTGCCATATTGCTCGACCGGAAGTTCCGGGCCCGGAATTTCTTTCGCAGCGCGTTCCTATTTCCCTACGCCCTTTCGTTCATCGTCACGGGTGTGGTGTGGCGCTGGATTTTCAATCCCGAGACAGGCATAAACCTCATTTTTGAAATGCTGGGCGTAAATGCAGCGCTGGAACTGGCAGGACTGGGACCCCTTGCGCCCGGCTGGACCACGGACCCCTCGGTTGTGATGTCTGTCAACCAGGTCCTGGCGGCCGCCTGGCCGGCGGGTGCCGAATTCCAGATCGAGTGGGGCGTGCCCGTGGCGCTGATCCCCGTGGCCATCGCGGCGACGTGGCAGCTGTCCGGTTTCGTGATGGCCATGTACATGGGCGGGCTGGCGGCTATCGGCAACGAAGTTCGCGAAGCGGCCCGCATGGACGGGGCAAGCGAAGCCCGCATGTACCGCAGCGTTATCATACCCATGCTGTGGCCGATTACGGCGTCCACGGCCATCATTCTGCTGCACGTCTCGCTCAAGATCTTCGACCTGGTCTTCTCGATGTCCGGCCCGGGTCCCGGCTTTGCCACGGACGTGCCTGCCATATTCGTGTTCGAGATGATGTTCCGGGCTGCGCGCTACAACCTGGGTGCAGCAGCATCGGTGGTTATGCTGCTGCTCTCATGCCTGGTCGTGGTGCCCTACCTCGCCCGCACCCTCCGCCAGCGAGAACGATGAAGCTGCAACCCGGACGTCTGCTGCTGTGGGCCGTGCTGATTGCGGCACTGGCTTTCTATCTCTTGCCGCTGTACGTCATGGTGGCAAACGGCATCAAGGGAGCACAGGAAGTCAGCCTGAGCCAGATGTGGAAGCTGCCACAGCAGTTGGGTGCGGGAGGATTCCTGCACGCCTGGGAGATGCTCTCCCCCAACATGCGCAACAGCCTTGCGATGGTATTGCCGGCAGCGGTCATATCGTCGCTTATCGGCTCGCTCAACGGGTACGTTTTTTCCAAGTGGCGATTCCGCGGATCGGAACTGCTCTTCGCACTACTCCTCTTCGGGTTCTTCATTCCTTACCAGGCCATTCTGCTGCCCCTGGTCCGATTTCTGCAGCTGATCGGACTCTACGGCACGCTGCCCGGACTGGTGCTTACCCACGTCGTGTACGGCATCTCCGTCACGACGCTGATCTTTCGCAACTTTTACGTTAGCGTACCTAATGCCATTGTCGAGGCCGCCACCGTGGACGGCGCGGGCATGCTGCAGACATTCCTGCACGTCATGCTGCCCATTTCGCTGCCGGCCTTTGCCGTGACGCTCATCTTTCAGTTCACCAATATCTGGAACGACTTCCTGTTCGGCATTACGGTGGTTCCCAATCCCCAGGCCCAGCCGGTAACCATTGCACTGAACAATCTTTCCGGATCATTCTCCGTCGAGTGGAACGTGGTAATGGCCGGTGCAGTGATTGCTGCGCTGCCCACTGCCCTGGTCTACATAGGTCTTGGACGCATGTTTGTTCGAGGACTCGTATCCGGTGCCGTCAAGGCTTGAGACCATGCACTACGACATCATAATAGTAGGCAGCGGCGTAGGAGGCGGCACGCTGGCGTGGGCGCTCCGCAACAGCGGTGCCCGCATACTGATCCTAGAGCGCGGTGGATTTCTGCCCCAGGAAAAGGAAAACTGGGATGCGGCAGCGGTCTTTGGCGCTGGCCGCTACAAGGCCCGCGAGCTGTGGGAAGACGGAGACGGGGCCAGTTTTGCCCCGGGCGTCCACTATGCGGTCGGCGGCAACAGCAAGGTCTTCGGCGCGGCGCTGCCGCGCTTCAGGAAGCAGGATTTCGGTGCGGTAGAGCACGAAGGGGGCACATCCCCCGCCTGGCCCATAACCTACGACGACCTTGAGCCATGGTACGTGCGCGCAGAGAGTCTCTACCGCGCACACGGACGCGCAGGCTGCGACCCTACCGAGCCACGCCGCTCGGCGCCGTATCCGCATCCGGAAGTGCCGCACGAGCCGGGGGTGGAAGCGCTGGCGCAGGCCTTCAGGCAGCAGGGCCTCCACCCTTTCCACCTCCCGATGGGCATCGACCTGGGACCGGGCGGACGCTGCATCCGCTGCCACACGTGCGACGGCTATCCGTGCAAGGTGCTGGCAAAATGCGACGCGGAGCTTTGTTGCGTGCGCCCGGCGCTTGAAAGCCCGAACGTGGACATCATGACGCGCGCATTCGCGCGGCGGCTCATTGCCAGCGGGCGGCACGTCGAAGCCGTAGAGGTGGAGCACGATGGTGCGCGCAGCCTGATTCGCGGCGACACTTTTGTAGTGGCATGCGGCGCCGCCAACTCCGCCGCACTCCTTCTCCGCTCTCGCGAGGGCGGACTGGCCAACAGCTCCGGTCTAGTGGGCCGCCACTACATGATGCACAACAATTCGGTGCTTCTGGCCATCAGTGCCACGCGCCGCAACCGGACCGTCTTCCAGAAAACGCTGTCCGTCAACGATTTCTATTTCGGCGGTCCCGGCTGGCCCTATCCCATGGGCAATCTGCAGATCATCGGCAAGGTACAGGCGCCGATGCTGAAGACGGTTAGGCCACGCATTCCAATGTCTGTTCTTGACGCCGTTGCGCATCGAAGCATGGACTGGTGGGTGATGTCCGAGGATCTTCCGGATATGCGCAACCGCGTTACACTGACGTCGGAAGGCCGGATTCGTGTCCGGTGGAAACCGAACAACCTGGCGGCGCACGAGCGGCTTGTGCACCACGCCCGCAAGATGATGCGGCGGGCGGGCTACTCCCTGGTATTAACCCGGGCGATGGGCATCGCCACCAACTCGCACCAGTGCGGGACACTGCGATTTGGCACCGATCCGGCTACCTCCGTACTTGATCCCTGGTGCCGTTCGCACGACATCCGCAATCTATACGTCGTGGATTCTTCCTTCATGCCCTCGTCCGCGGCCATGAACCCGGCCCTGACCATCGCGGCGCAGAGCCTGCGCACGGCCGATCACATTCGGCAAAACCCTTGAACACCCTGCATCATGCCCAGACTTGCACTTTTCATCCTGCTATTTGTCAGCGCGCAGGCATCGCTTGCCCAGGAGGACCGAGTGTCCGCCGTGCTGGATGATTTTCACGCCGCGGCTGCGGAGGCTGATTCGGCGCGCTACTTCGGCCACTTCGCGGAAAATGCCATCTTTCTTGGCACTGATATCACGGAGCGCTGGACGGTGGAAGAGTTCCGGGGCTATGCGCAGAGACCATTTGCCGAGGGCCGAGGATGGACCTACGTACCGCGGCAGAGGCACATCTATATTTCGGCCGACAGTACTACAGCGTGGTTCGACGAGATACTTGCCAACGAGAGTTTTGGTGACACACGTGGCACAGGCGTACTCATCCGCACGGACGACTCGTGGAAGGTGGCCCAGTACCACCTGACACTTCCCGTGCCGAACAGCCTCATCTACGAGCTGGTCCGGATGATTCGGGAAGAATAGCCTACGCCAAGGTAACGGAGCTGTCGAGGTAGACGTCCTGCACGGCGTGCAGGAGCTCGATGCCGCGGCCCAGCGGCACCTGGAAGGCCTTCCTGCCGGCCAGCATTCCCATGCCTCCGCCGCGCTTGTTGATCACTGCCGCCCGTACAGCCGCGCGGCGATCATCCAGCTCGCTTGGACCCCCGGAATGCAGCAGGCCTGCACGCCCCTCGAATCCTAGCGCCACCTGGTACCGGGTCATGTCTACGGGATGATCTCCTGCCAAAGCGACCGGGTACGAGGCATGGGTAGCGGCGTACCGCTCCGGGCACCTTGCAAATCCGCCGCCAAGAAGAGGTTGCTTCTGCTTTATGAAATCGGCCTCGATGGTTACGCCTATGTGATTCGCTTCCGCCGTCAGATCAGCGGCGAAGATCAGTCCGCCGGCGCCCAGCAGTTTCGGATGCAGGTAGCAGAACAGGATGGTAATCATGCCCAGTGCGTGCGCCTCTGCAAAGATGCGCGACGCGGCGGCCAGCTCCTTCCTGGCACCCGGCCCTCCGAAATAGACCGTCGCAGCTACGCCCGCACAGCCCATTCGGCTGGCTTGCCGCACGTTCGCAAACATGGTGTTCGCATACCTTGCCGGATGCGCGAACTGTTCGTCGTGATTGATCTTGAGGATGAGCGGAATCCGGTGCGCCGCCTTGCGCGCGAGTGCGCCGATGACCCCGTAGCTGGTTACCAAACCGCTGCAGCCGCCCTCAAGCGCCAATTCAAGTATGGCGTCGGGGTCGAAATAGGCCGGATTGGGCGCAAACACCATCCCTGCCGTATGCGCGATGCCGTGATCTACCGGCAACAGGCTCAGGTATCCGGTACCGGCAAGGCGCCCGCTTGCGAACAGGCGGCGGGCTGAAGCCAGAACCGTCGCGCGGCGATCTGTCGCGGCTAATACCCTGTCAACAAAATCCGGGCCGGGTACATGAATGCCCTTTCGGGGAAGGGTCTCGCACCTGTGCTCCAGGAGCCCCGCTGCTTCGTCTCCGAGTATGGAGGCGGCGTGCCCCATTGCCCTAGACGCCGTCGATGTCCCGTGGACGCACGGGCAGCCCCGTTTCCAGGGACCTGGCGGCCGCCAGGCCCCAAACGGCCGGCACGCGGGCATCCTCGCCCGAGACCGGAGACTTTCCGCCCGTGAGAGCGGCCTCGGCAAACGCCCTGATTTCCTCGACGTAGGCTTCCCTGTACCGCTCAATGAAAAACGTATGCGGCACTGTGCGCCTTACGCCCATCTCATTGGCCATGACCGTGGTGTCAGGAAAGGCGTTGCCAGCCCGCATGCTTCCCTTGCTTCCAAACACTTCCAGACGCTGGTCATAGCCGTACGTGGTCTCGCGGCTATTTTCGATGGTTGCGATGGTGCCGTCCGCATACTGGAGCAATGCGGTTGCGGTATCCACGTCGCCTGCTTCGCCAATTTCCGGAGCAATCCTGACTGCTCCGAACGCGAATACCTTCTCCACATCGCTCCCCAGCAAGAAGTTGGCCATGTCAAAGTCGTGGATGGTCAGATCCAGGAATATGCCGCCGGACGACCGGATATAGCTGACCGGAGGAGGTGCCGGGTCCCGGCTGACAATATGAAGACTGTGCGGCTGGCCGATTTCTCCGCCTACAATGGCCTCGCGCACCCGCCGGAAGCTTGCATCAAACCGCCGGTTGAAGCCTACCTGCATCAGCACACCGGCCTTCTTTACCGCGTCCAGTGCGCGGTCAATGCCCGCCAGCGTCAGGTCTACCGGCTTTTCGCAAAAGATGTGCTTGCCGGCCGCCGCTGCCGCCTCAATGATCTCGGTGTGGGTCGTGCTCGAAGTGCAAATGGCGACGGCATCGATGTCGCTTCGCGCGAGCATATCCTCAGCGGAGTCCAGGCGAGCGCATGGTCCACATTCTTCCGCGCAGGCGCTTGCCGCAGCCGCATTCAGGTCCGTCACGGCAGCAAGCCGGGCGCGGGGCACGCGATAGGCGATATTCGCGGCATGCATCCGACCAATCCTTCCGGTACCTATGACCCCAATGTTCAGCTTTCGCATGACAAGCTATAGTAATGGCTACCGGGTGCATCCCGGCATGCCGGTTCAGATACCAAGCCTGCGCAGGTACGCGCGGTTGCGGGCAGCGCTTTCCCGCGGGCTCCCCATACCCGGCAGTACGTCCTGCTCCACAACGGCCCATCCGTCGTAGCCGCGCGCCCGAAGAAAGGATATTACGGCGGGAAAATCTATGCCTCCGTCTCCGAGTTCGCAAAACAGGCCGCTGCCCACGGCGGTAAAGTAGTCCCACGCCTTGCGACTGGCCATTTCTGCAACCCCAGGATGGCAGTCCTTGAAGTGAACATATTCAATGCGGTCAAAGAGCTCCTCCAGCGCATCGACCACCACTGCGCAGTCGCCCGCGCCATAGGCGTAGTGACCTGTGTCAAAGACCATAGACACCAGGTCAGGGTCCGTAAGCGCAAGGAATCGGCGAATCTCGGCCGGGGTTTCCACAAACCCGGCACAGTGGTGATGAAACACGGTAGCGAGGCCGGTCTCCTGCCGTACTGCGGCTGCGACGGCATTGGCCCCTTGTGCTAGCGTCGTCCAGTTCGCATCGGACAATCCCATGGCCGGCGTTATGCGTCCCGCATTGGCCGTGCGGACGGGATCCCGGGCGTTTTCGTCCGCCAGCACCAGCACGGGCGGATCCGTGGATTCTGCCACATCTGTCAGAAGCCGGGCCGTCCGCAAGGCCCTGCGAATGCCGCTTTCCAGCTCTTCGGCCCTGCTCAGCGCAATCGGCACAAAGGCGCCGCGCATCGAGATCTTCCGCCTTGCGAGCTCAGTACTCAGGGCGTAGGCATCGGTCGGCATGTAGCCCCAATCCCCCAGTTCCGTGCCTTCGTAACCGGTTTCCGCGAGTTCGTCCAGCATCTGGCCGTACCCTATCTGCTCTCCCTCCAGCCCGTCGAATTCCAGGGTACCCCAGGAGCACGGAGCATTCGCGATGCGCATGTCCGCTTACCGTGTTCCCATGATCAGATCGGCATGCCTTGAAAGGCCAGCCAGAGCCTCCCTGTGGCCTTCCAGCTCCTTCTTGAGCTGCGCCAGGCGGTCATAGGCGTCCGCCCCAGGCTTTTGATCCCCCTGAGAGGTGAATCCGACCAGGTAGCCCAATTGGTCTATAAGCATCGGCGCAGGGTAGCTGTCCCCTTCCTCCGTAACCAGAGCTGCGTGGAGCCTTCCGAGTTCCGCATCAATTTCCGATGCCGCGGACCCGGCCTCGCTGTCAGATGCAATATGGCTGCGAAGCGTGTCAACGTGGCTCGCCATCTGGCGCGCATCAGAGAGCGCATGCAGTACGTCCATGTTAAAGGCCAGCTGATCGGCCAGGTCCTGGTTCGTGATACCGGCCGCCTTGACGCGCGGATCCATACGAATCCGAAGGTCACGCGACGATGTCCAGTCTCCTGCCTTGAGCTGGACCTGATACGTGCCGGGCACCGCAAGCGGTCCACGTCTTTCGCCTGACTCCTCCGGGACGTCGTGCCGCAGGTCCCAGATGAACCGGTGCATGCCCGCTGCGGTCTCCAGCCCGGACGCCGTGCCAAACGGACGAACCGGTCCTCTCATGCCCTGCTGCCTGGGCGTGTCTTCCACTGCAGTGCCGGCTGTGAATGCGCGCACGACACGGCCCGTGCTGTCCGCAATGACAAGCTCGACGGGACCGGTTTCGTTCTCCGCCAAGTAGTAATCGATCATGGCGCCAGGCGGCGTATACTGCGGGGCTGCGGCACTTCTCGAACCGGTGCTGTAGCGCATCCGGTAGGCGTCGCGAACCGGAAACAGATGGCGCTCGGCAGCTGCAACCTCGTGCGTCAGAGCGTGCAGCGGCGTCAGATTGTCGAGGATCCAGAAAGATCGGCCCATCGTGGACAGGACGAGATCCTTGCGGTGCACCCTGATGTCCGTTACAGGCGTAACCGGAAGGTTCCGCTGAAACTCCTGCCAGTTCGCTCCGTCGTCGAAGGAAATGTACAGGCCAAACTCGGTCCCCGCGTACAACAGCCCTTCTCTGTCGGGATCCTCCCGCACCACGCGGGCAGGACTGTCATCAGGAATCCCCGTCGTAATGCGTGTCCAGGTCTGGCCGTAATCCTGCGTCCTGTAGATGTACGGCGCAAAGTCACCAAGCAGATAGCGGTAGCCTGCAAAGAAGGCCTTTCCGGCAGCATGCGGCGACGGTTCAATGGACTGGATACGCCCCTCCGGCGGCATGTCGGCGGGAGTCACGTCCAACCATGACCGGCCTCCGTCACGCGTTACGTGCACTGGGCCATCGTTGGCTCCCGTCCAGATCACTTCCTCCTCCAGTGGCGAGGCCTCGATCACGTAAAGCGTGCTGTAGTGTTCTTCGCCAGTGATATCCCGGGTGATGGGCCCGCCCGAGACCATTTGTCGCTCCGGGCGAAAGGCCGTCAGATCGCCGCTGATCGTCTCCCAAGTCCGGCCTTCGTCCATAGTGCGGTGCACGTACTGGGATCCGTGATAAATGACCCGGCTGTCGTGGGGAGAGATCTCGATGGGAACCACGCGCTGGAACCGGAACGGCAACGTTGCCGGATTGACTCCGTAGAGGTAAACGCCTCCCACGTAGTAGTGCTGCTCCTGGCCTGTCGCCCTGTTGTACTTCCGAAAGGTGCCCTTGCAGTTGCTGTACACAATGTCAGGATCTTCCGGATGCGGCACGGACGGTCCGGTTTCGCAGCCGCCGATGGCCTCCCAGAATGCAACCGCACCGCCGGGACGGCCCTCTGGTGGCAGACTTGGTACTGCAATTGTTGAATTGTCCTGCTGCCCGGCGTAGACCCAGTATGGAAAGCGGTTGTCCACGTGAACCTGGTAAAGCTCCGCAGTCGGCTGATTGCGCTGGGAGCTCCATGTGCGCCCGCCGTCGAAGGTCACGTTGGCGCCGCCGTCATTGGACTGGACCATGATTTGGGGATTGTCCGGGTTGATCCAGATGTCGTGGTTGTCCCCATGCGGGGTGGAGACCCTCCGGAAATCCTTGCCACCGTCTTCGGAGACGTGCAGACCCAGGTTGTTAACCCACACGACATCGGCGTCTGTCGGATCAGCGTCCACATTGGTGTAATAGAAAGGCCGCGTCATCAGGTAGCCGGCGTTGTTGACCAGGTGCCAGGTAGCCCCCCGGTCATTGGACCTGTACAGTCCTTCCTCCTCAGGTTTGGCTTCAACCAGCGCGTACACGCGGCTTGGGTCCGCAGGCGACACGGCAAGGTCTATCTTGCCGATTAGCCCGCCAGGCAGCCCCTCCTCCACTTTCGTCCAGGTCGCACCCGCATCCCGCGAGACATAGAGGCCGTCTTCCTCGTCATCACCGCTGATGATCGTCCACGGCTTCCGCTCGGCGCGCCATAGCGCCGCATAGATTTCGTCCGGGTTTTCCGGATTGAGCTCGATATCCACGGCCCCGGTCCTGTCCGACACAAAGAGAAGGTGTTTCCAGGTAGCGCCGCCGTCCACCGTGCGGTAAACACCGCGTTCTGGATTGGCCCGGAAAGGATTGCCGAGTGCCGCGACGAACACGACTTCCGGGTTCGTTGGATGAATGACTACCGCTCCAATCTGCCCGGTCTCGCGCAGCCCGACGAATACCCATGAGTCTCCGCCATCGGTCGACTTGTACACTCCCCGGCCCACGATGACGTTGCTGCGAATGCCGTCAGAGCCGGTGCCAACGTAGATGATTTGCGGATCGCTGTCGGCTACGTCTATGGAGCCGATCGATGCCGAGGCGAAGTACCCGTCCGAAATATTCTGCCAGGAATTGCCATAGTCGGTGGTCTTCCATACTCCTCCGCCCGTCGCGCCCATGTAGAATGTGTGCGGCTGCGCCCTGTGGCCCGTTACCGTTGTCGAGCGTCCTCCCCGCGCGGGACCAATCATCCGGAATTCCAGATCCTCGAAGAACACAGGATCAACAGGTGGCGCCTCCTGAGCGGCGACGCCGCTGACCAGGAGCAGTGATGCCAGAATTGTACAGCGAGCCATGTGCAGCGTAGCTTCTTGAATGTGCCCTAAGTTAATGTTGTGCACGTTCTGTTTTGGCTGTGCGGAAACGGCGTTGACTTCATTGGCACCCCGCTGTCCGAGCGACCGGCCAAGGGTAACGAGCGGCCGGAAGAAGCTAGCATGGGAACTGATGAGTCTTGCGCCGGGAGCGGTCTGGCAGGATAGCCCGGGATCGTTCACGCATGCCCGGGAACCCACGTTCGTGGCGTAGCCATCTGCGCCGGAACCAGGAGGCCGATCACCCCCGGTAGAGCTCTAGCCGTCGACCCAATCCGTCCACGCATCGACATCAGCCCCGAAATCCTCGCCGCTAATGGCCTTCAGAAACGCTATGGCGGGCTCATGCGTGTCTTCATGCTCGGCACCTGCATACGCCAGCAGCAATTCCGGACGCTCGCGAACCAGCCGCTGTCCATATTCGGGGTCGATGCCGGTGGCTACAAGTACTTCCAGGGTTTCTTCGAACGCAAACGGATTCGTACCTCCAAAGAGCGCCAACAGAGGATCGTGAGCCCCGGACCACCCCACCGAATCCCAGTCTTTCGCGAGCAGCCCCTCGAGCATGCTCTGGGCCATTGTCCGAACCCGCCCGTCCGGATCTATTAGAGCTTCGACCAAACCATGCCAGGATGAGTCATCTTCCGTGAAATTGCCGAGCGCGAGCGTTGCGATAGCCCGTAAAGTCGCGGATTCGGCCCTGGAAAGAATTTCGTGCGCCAGGCGGAGATCCTCGGTGCTGCTGACGCGGCCAATCAAATCCCAAATCTGTTCAACAGTGCCGAGATCGGCCCCCATGGCCTCGGCAAAGTACTGCGCGAGCTCTCCCATGTGTAGGGTGCGGGCCGCAACAGTCAGCGTATTCATATCCTCGCCGACTGCATCCCGAAGGTCCACCCATGCCTCCGGCAAATCGATCGATTCGGTTCCGCGCGGACGATACCAAACGCGTGTGGAGTCCTCCACGCCAACCACGACCGTGTATCGATTGCTCGATTGATCGATGGCGTCCAGGTTTTCAGTAAAGTAAAGAAAGGCGGCCGCGTCGGCGAATCCCAGCTGCCCTGTCATGACGGCCGCACAGGCATGGAACGGACGGTCAGGCTCGAGCTCGCGAATGGCATCGAACAGCTCCTGTGCGGTCCACTGCTGCAATCCGATAAACTCGACAGGGCCATGAGGCCCGTCGAGGACCTGGGCGACGCCAGGCGAAGTCGACTTGGCCAGGAGCACCACCACACCTGCCGCTGCCGCCAGAGTCCTCATCCGCTTCATTGCCGAGTAGCTTGCCATGTCTCCGTGTGTCTACGTTCTTGGGCGGCCCGCAGCCGCATTTCAAAATACCGTACGCATTGTGCTGTATGCAACGCGTTTGTGACTCGCGCCGCCCCGGATGAGCACCGGTCAAGAGAGCCGGCTCCTCACTTGAGCATTCCGAATATCCACGCATCGCCCCCGCGCCTTTCCGCCCAGTTGCAAATCAAGGAAATAGTTGCGGTATACCGAACGAGAGCTCTCCTTCGTCATGCAGAATCAGCCGACAATCAATTCCGCACTGCGAACCGCCGGCACCGATTTGCGCCAATCGCTCCCGGTGCCGGTGCGCAGACCTCTTCCGTACTACGGCCGGAAACATCCGGCCCAGGGAATTCTGCGCGAAACTGGCGGGAATCTCGGTTTACCGGCCGGATTCTGGCGGCTCAAGTGCGCCCCCAGAATTTCTATTGCCGTCCTTCCGACCGCGAGCCTATCTCGAGCCGGGCAACACTTAGCACAACAAAGCCCTCCCTGTTCCTGCGCGCCAGGTAGAGGCGATCGTCCGCGTCTTTCCACTGAATCCTGACGGACTCCACGATGCTCTGGTCGCCGTTCAGCTCGGGATCATCAAATTGAAGGGGGCCATAACCCAATAGTGTGCCATCCCGGCCGAATAGCTCTACCCAGGGCTCAAAGTCTCTCTTCAGCGGCGTTCGGATAGGGAAATGCAGGATTTCGCCCGTACGCAGTATCACTGCGCCTCGACTTCGGCTGAGAATCCTCGCGCGGTAGGTCCCCGAGGGGCCCGATAGCATGACAGCTCCCCGCTTGATGTCCGGATTCGTATCAATGTCTGTCCTGCTCACGGGCATAAATGATCTCTTGGGGACCGGCCCCCCTTTCAGCTTCTCCGTGACCCATGAACCACCTGCACGTGTGTACCGGTAGATGTATCCATCGTACACATAGGGAGACAGGACTACAGCGTCGATCCCGTTGGTAGCCACATGCAGGGCTCGGGGGTAAGTGGAATACGCCTTCAGGAAAGGCGAGTCCAAGTCGTAAATGTCATCCAATCGCGCGAAGCTCTCAAGTCGGTTCAGCTCTTTGTCATGTATGTGGAGAACCTTGTCGCCCTTGATGCTGGGACCTCCTTCAGGATTGGCAAACAAATCCACATATTTGAGCACAAATGAATCGTCTAGAGACAGGATAGGATCGGGAGCAATCATCCTCTCCTCCGCAAACGACCTGGTTTCGAAGCCCAGGCCCATATCGGTGAAAATCGTGAACCGCCGGCCCATCCGGTCAGCCACGATAAGCCGGTCCTCGTCATCCACGTGCATACCGAAGATCTCCCGCAATTCCCCGGGGCCTTCACCTCTTCTGCCTATCGCGATGACATAGCGGCCACTGGCGTCGAAGACTCGAACGTGCGCTTCCCTGGCATCCTTGACATAGATGTTGCCTTGTGAGTCCGTCCGTACCAGTTCGGGGAAATAGAGCAGGTGCTCGGCTGGCGCATTTTCGTCATCGCCGATGACCAGGAGCTCATGAAGCACGAAGGACATCTCCTGAGCCTGCACGGGCGCGTGCGTACCGGATGCCGCCAGCAGACCAAGAAGGCATCGCCAAAGAAATGTGCAGGTCGCGCCAACCCGGCTGTCCTGTAAGTAACGATTGACGGGGCGCAACCGGTTCATGCGAGGCAGGAGGGCTTTGGGGCAATCCAAAATACCATCTACACCACAGGCGTGCCGATCCGAAGTGCCCTTGGACCTGGCTTGTGGTATATACGGCAGCCCCGGAAGTCGGCCCGGTCAAGCAGGTCAGCTGCTCCCGATCCCTTTCGGCAGTGCTTTGCCGCACGGCAAGCCGTGGCAATCGTCGCCTTGCCCTTATCGGTGGAAGAGCCGGGGAGGTCGGACACGTACCGATTAATCGTTCGATCCTGGCCGGCGTCCCGACTGCCCATCCGGTCAGGCATCGATTCACGCCATTCTCGTTACGTCGGAGGCAGACCGTTATCAGGCGCGGCCTGGCTGCGACTCGAGGGCCGAGCGCGCTAGTAGACGCTCAGCTGCGTGCGCTTTCTGACCACGCCGAACTTGATCACCCTGGTGCCTGCGCCCGGCACCTCCACATGCACCAGGTACACCCCGCTGCCTACCGGAAGGCCGTAATCCGTGCGCAAATCCCACGACAGCACGGATGCCGACTGCTTCCGCAGCGTCCGCACCAGCGTGCCGCTCAGCGTGAATATCCTAACCAGCGCCGCATCCCGCAGGTTGGTAAAGCGCACCTCGTCCGCATGCGGGCTCACCTCGTAGCCTGATGCCCCTATGTACGGGTTCGGCACCATGCCAATCTCGCTAAGCCGTTGATTCCACACGGCCGCATCGGCATCCCTTGCCCCGTAGCCCTCCGTCGAAAACGCGAATACGTCCCCTGCGCGGATCGGCTTCGTCGACACGATCCGGAAGACGGTCCCCTGCTCCGGCATGGATACCTCGTACGGCGGCTGCTCTCCTCCGCCTTCCAGCACCAGTACCGTCCTTGCCATCACCTCAGGGCCAATGCCCGCCTCTGCCGCAAAGTAGCGGTCATGCCCCGCCTCGCCCGGCGTCATGTCCTCCGGCAGGTACCAGTACACCCAGTCCGTGTACGGATCGTTCGCCGCGCGCGACACCGCATGGTCGCCGCCTATGTCAAAGACGCCATCCACGCGCCCCCCTCCGCACAAGTCCGTGTCACAGATCACCGGGATCAGGCGCACGTCGTCTGCCGCATCGTCCGGCGTATCAATCCCCGTGCGCCAGAGCTCGAACGGCAACTCGATCCTGCTGCCGTCCCGGAAGGCGCGCACGCCCAGGCAGTCGCTGGCCTCCACCGCTCCGTTTATGCCAGAGGCACAACGCTCGGTAAAGCGCATCTCGTAGTCGTAGGGACCCACGCTGGGCAGGTTCTGGCCGCCACGCAAGGCGCGCCCCAGAAACGAGCCCGGATCCGAGGCCGGACCGTAGGCGCCGCCTCCGCCTCCGGCGCTGAAGCCCCACCGCGCATCGCTCATCGACTGCTGCCGGCCCCGCACGGGAGAGCCCAGATTTTCAGATGACGGAAAGCCCGTGCCGGCAAACGAGGCCGACTCCGGCGGATCAAGCAGGCCTGCTGCATTGGCCACCGTCAGAAAATCCCGAAATCCCGGATCCGGGCTGCTTACGGAGAACTCCATGCCGTCCGCTACCACTATGCGTGGCCGCAGCGGCACCGGCTCGCCCGACGCGCTGCCATCAAAAATGACTTCGCCGCTGCGCTTGATGTCAAACGTGAGCCGCTCTGCCAGCGGAGTCTTGGCTGGCGTCAGGGTAAGGGGCGGATCCGGCGCCTCGCGCGCCAGGTCATCCATCCGCAGCGCCGGATGTCCACCGTCCAACGTGAAAAACTCGACCGTATACGTGCCCTCCTCTACGGCCGCCGGATTGACGATTCTGGCCCATACCTCTCCGTCGCCTCGCGTGAGCTTATCGGCATGGAAGTCGGCACCCGCGTTTGCCGCCGCCGCCCTGGCGGCATCCGATATCACACGAGTTAATCGTCTGGGTATCACTTCCACTCGGCTGACCGCGCTGCGAATGACCCTGGGCGAAAAGTGTGCATTGTAGACATAGGCCTGCACGCCGAAGTGATACGTCGTGTAATTGGCAAGGCCGCGAACCGTGTGGTAGTGCTGCACGCCCAGGTCCGAGCCCAGAGCCGTTATCTCCGGCACTTCGCTGCCACCAGCATCCAGCACTCGCGTCACGCCGTTGGCAACATCATAGTTGGCTATGACCGTGCCGACCTGGTCAATCGCGGACTCGTATTGGTAAACCGTGTAGCCTTCGAACTCGTAGACATCCTGACCGGGACGCGCAAACGGATCGCTTGCCCGGTAGCTCTCAAGGTAGTTGTTGGAGTAGGTCGGATTGCTCCATTCGAGGATCACTTCTGAGTCCAGTGCAGTGGCCGTGACGACAGGAGCTGCAGGAAACGTAGCCCTTCTGAGTCCAGCATCGAAGGCCGCCTGCACCACGTCGTCGGCCTTCTTGAGCTCCTGCACCGAATCGAAGTTGTCCTTCCCCTGGGCCCACACGATGGCAAATACGACCTCTTGTTTCTTTCCGGGCTCAAGGGTAAACGGACCTGTGGACATGTTGAAGTGCCCGTACGGCGCATGCAATGACCGGTAGGTATCTGTACCTAGTCTGTCTACATTACATTCAGACCAGAACTGACATTCGGCGTCGCTGTACCCGGGATCACCGGGAAACATGAAATCCACGGGCACACGCGAATAATCGCGACCGTTGCCGCCCAGCGTCATGCGAGAGCCATCATGCCACCTGCCAGACAGCTTTCTGTAGACATAAAGCGGTCGAGTATACACGTCAAATGGAGCGTTCTCGGTTGTGGTGAAATGACCCATCTTCAGATTTCTGTATCCCACGCGATGCGTGCCACCACCATGGGCGGTATCTCCGGGCGACGGGACCATCGGGCCCTGTAGGAGATCGAAACCGATGGCTGGCGGCACCCCGTATCCGAGCCTTCCCTCGTCAAAGTTGTCTTCATTCCAGCTAAACCCCATTCCTCGCATCGTGTCGGAGCCTACCCAGTCATCCTGGAAGTTGCCCAGATCCGGATCAGCAAAGATCCCTAAGTAGGTGCTATCCAGCGGTGCTGAACCGTCCAGGTACAGTTCGTACCTGTACAGCGTCGTATTACCCATGTCGCCTGCCGCATCAAAGGCAAATGCCATGGCGTGAACTTCCAGGCCGATGGGTGAGGAGGAACCGCGCCGAAAATAGTGCTCATTGCCGCGGTCGTTCATGACCCACCAGATTGCCTGATCGCCCACAATGGCCGGACGCTCACCTGCCGCAAGATCAATCACGCGGTGCTCACGAAGCGATAGAGGAACGTCGATATCAAACGGTACCTCTTCGCCTTCCTCGTCCACTTCTCCGTCACCGTCGTCATCCATGCCGTTATCCGGCGGAGCGAGCGTCGGAGCTCCGAGACCTGTAGGCCAGTCGCTCAGATCCGGTGTCGCAACGCCTGTGGCTTCATATTCGGCTAGGTCTGAGCGGCCTACCTTGTACAACCGGTCGTACTGTGCGCAGTCCGCAGGCGGCATCCCTTGCTCGTCCAGCGGACCGGCCCAGAACTGGTAGTTGCCGTAGCGGGCAGCGGCAAGGCGCAACTCGTCGCCCATGAAGCCACCAATCCATATACCGGCCGTGTAGACGGCCTGCACGCCTCCGCCCTTCGGCACCTCGTATACATGCGGACCTCCTGCCCGCCAGAAGAGATTGCCGTTGTTCAGGATGCGGGCCCGCACGTTGTTGACGTCCAGGTAAGCCTCACCTTCCGCGGGCTCGCAGTTGCCGGTTTGGGCATGGATTTCACCGGCGAGCGACGCCACCACCGCACAAGCCACCAAGATGCGGACAATAGGGCGAGGTCTTGTGGCCCGGCGGAATGAACAAGCAACTATGCCTAGCCTGGACACAAAGCAGCCACGTGTTGCCGGCCCGCACGCACTTGCCGCCGCCGCGTCGCAGCGCATGAGGGCGCATGCGGGACCAGGCTCGCACAAGCAGCGATGGACGTGATTGTGAGGCCTTGCATCGATTTGCCGCGCGAGTCCCGAGTGTATCGGATCCGGATTCATTGATGTTGTATGACACAAATATAGACTATCTGTGTCGCCCTGATCCTAAGCTACGCTCTGACAGTTAGTATTCCAGCCGCCCAGCCCTGGGACCAACAGGGGTGCGCCTGCACTACCCCGGTACGAGATCGCAGCCTATTCCGGCAGGCACCGGCAGAACCGCCACCTACTTGCGGCACTGCTTAGTCAGTGCTGCCGCACAAGGCGACTTGCCTCAGCGCCGGAGACAGACGCGCAGGCAGTGGATGCGAAATTGGACTGTCCCGAAATGGCGTTCGCCTTTTCACCGTGCGCGCAAATCGAGGCCGTGGCATCACGGCTTTCACCGAACCGGAGACCTCTCAATGTTCAGGCTGGAATTCTGGAAAACGAATCAATTCCGTGCAGAGTCGCACCGGCTTTATAGGCCGGCTTGCGGACCGGGCCCTTCTCCCTCGATCAACTCGTCGCCAATTGCCTGGGGACTGGCCGGACTCCGCACTCTAACGTCACCTTGCTCTTTTCGCACGCACGTGACCCAAGAATATTGCTGCGGCAATTCGTGCGCGGCGATTCCGATCCTCAGGTCACGGGATCGGTTTCCCAAGAGCTATCATCGCAAATGCCGCTGACGCAAGCCGTCTGCCCGATGTGACAAAAACCATCCCAGCCAAGAATCAGAATCTCCGGCTCCACGTGTCCGGCCAGCGCTCCACCACCACCTTCGTCTGCGTGTAAAACTCCACCGCATGCCGGCCCTGCGCATGAAGCGTGCCAAAGAAGCTGTCCTTCCAGCCGCTGAAGGGATAGAACGCCATTGGTGCAGCCACGCCGAGGTTGATGCCCACGTTGCCCGCGTCGACCTCATACCTGAATTGCCTTGCCGCGGCACCGCTACGGGTAAAAAGACAGGCCATGTTGCCAAACGACCTGGCATTTACAAGCGCAATCGCCTCGCGTAGCGATTCCGCGTGAAGGAGTCCGAATACGGGACCAAACACCTCGGTCCGGGCAAGCGTGCCATCCGGGCTCAGTCCGTCGAGCAGCGTCGGAAAAACCCAGTTCCCGTTTTCGAAACCGTCCACGTGTTGCCCGCGGCCATCCACGATTACGCGGGCTCCGTCGCGAGTAGCCTCTGAGACCAGTGATTCTATGCGCTCCCTGCTCTGGGGCGTAATGACCGGACCCATCTCGGTTCCGTCTTCCAGACCATAGCCTACGCGACGCGACGAAGACGCCTCGCGCATTGCCTCGGTAAAGGGTTCCCGAGCCTCACCCACGGTGATGGCCAGCGAATTGGCAAGACAGCGCTGCCCGGCGCAGCCAAAGGCTGAATCCGTTACGATGCGCGTGGTCATCTCCATGGACGCGTCCGGCAGTACAATGGCCGTATTCTTGGCCCCGCCCTGGCACTGGGCGCGCTTGCCGTGCCGTGCCGCTTCCGCGTAAATATACCGGGCCACAGGCGTTGAGCCGACAAAGCTGACCGCCTGCACTTCAGGGTGCTGCAGGAGCGCATCAACGGCGGACTTGCCGCCGTGCACGAGCTGTACCACGCCTTTCGGCAGCCCGGTCTGATGCAACAGTTCGACCAGGCGATGCGCGGTTCGTGGCACCTTCTCGCTCGGCTTCAGAATGAAGCAGTTTCCGCAGGCAATCGCATACGGCAGGAACCATAGCGGGATCATGCCCGGAAAGTTGAATGGCGTGATGGCAGCCACCACTCCCACGGGCTGCCGGATCATGTGCTCATCAATGCCCCTTGCAATGTCTTCGTTGTTGTACCCCTGCATAAGCGCAGGAATACCGCAGGCCACCTCGACGTTTTCTATCCCACGCCGCAACTCCCCCCGGCTCTCGGCAAGCGTCTTGCCGCATTCCTCAGTGATGGCACGGGCAATGCTCTCCAGATTGTCCTCCAGAAGCTGCTTGTACGCAAACAAATGCTGAATTCGCTCGGTCGCGGGCGTGCGGCGCCAAGTTACGGACGCCCGTGAGGCAGCCTGGACGGCAGCACTCACCTCGCTTGCGGAAGACAGGGGCACACGGGCCAGTGCCGCTCCGGTTGCAGGGTTCGAAGATTCCACGTGCCGGCTTGCTCCGGACGCGGTCCACTTTCCGTCAATGAAATTGGGGAGTGCTACAGCGTTGCTCATAGATCAGGAATAGTCTCTTGGCCAGGCCCTAGGCTGCGGCCATTTTATCAAGGAGCTCCTCTCTGGAAATGTCCGGCTTGCTCCAGGTGCCGAGCAGCCTTCCGCGCCGGAGCACCGTAAAGGCATCCGATGCGGGATAGGCGTGATGCACGTTGTGAGTGATGAATATCACGCTGACGCCGCGATCGCGCGCGGAGGCAATGTCTCTCAGGACTGCAGCCGCTTCCGAGACGCCGAGTGCACTGGTCGGTTCATCGAGAATGAGTATGCGGGCACCCAGGTGTACGGCCCTCGCAATCGCAACGGACTGCCGCTCGCCCCCTGAGAGCGTGCCTACCGGCTGCGCGGTCGAGCGAAGCCGGATGCCGAGTCGCGAGAGTCCATCGCGCGTCATCTGATCCGCTCTGGGCAGGTCCAGGCGCCTGAATGGTCCCCGGCCGCGGGTTGGTTCGGCACCCAGGACGAAGTTGCGGGCTACGCTCAGATGCGGAATCATGGCCAGGTCCTGATAGACCGTCGCAATTCCCTGGCGCATGGCATCGCGCGGGGACGCGAACCGGACTGTTTCGCCGTCCATCACGATTGTGCCCCCGTCAGGGGCATGAAACCCCGAAAGGCACTTGATGAGTGTCGACTTTCCGGCCCCGTTGTCGCCGAGTAGCGCAGTGACCTGGCCCTCATGCAACTGCATGTCGATGCCTTCCAGGGCAACAACCCGCCCAAAGCGCTTGGCCAGGCTCTGGACCTCGAGCACCGGGACTCCCTTTTCAGTCATGCCTCATGTGCGAAGAATCCGCTTCCGGACCATGTGGTTGACCAGAACCGCGAGTAGCAGCATGCCTCCCAGAAACACCTGGAACCAGTCAGCATCAACGCCGGAGAACACAATGCCCTGGCGCACCATCCCGAAGATCAGCGCGCCAAACACCGCCCCGATCGCCGAACCGTACCCTCCCGTGAGCAATGTGCCCCCGATTACCACCACGATGATGGCGTGAAACTCGCGGAGTTCTCCCCGGAGAACGTCCGCCCCGCTGAATGCCACGGCCTGCATCACGCCGACGAGGGCAGCGCACAGGGCGGTCGCTACGAACAGTGCCACCTTGACAGTATTTGTCGGCACCCCGACGCTGCGCGCAGCCTTCACATCTCCCCCGGTACCGAATATCCAGTTCCCGAAGGGCGTGCGCATCAGGATCCACGTTGCCAGGACCGCCAGAGCCAGCCACCACAGAATAGATACCGGAAAATCCGTTCCCGCCACCGGAATCTCGCCCGCGAATATGCGCCGTGCGAAGTCGTAGCCCGCAGCCTCCTGCAGACCGCCGAGCTGCGTCCGGCCCGTTACCAGTCGCGTGCCCCCAATGGTCGCGCCGCGAAATACAAAGAGCGTCGCGAGCGTAACGATAAAGGACGGCAGTCCCGTCCTGATGACGAGAATGCCATTGAACAGTCCTGCCGCCACGGCGAACGCCGCCACGGCGGCCATGGCAGCCAGGATGCTCCAGCCCAACTGTACGCACAGGATGGTCAGCAGCATGCCGGAGGCCCCGATGACAGAGCCCACGGACAGGTCAAACTCCCCGCCTATCATGAGAAGCGCCACCGCCGTGGCTATGATGCCGAGCTCGGCGGACACCTCCAGGTAGGTTGATACGCCGCGCAGCGACAGGAAGCCTGTGTCGCCCGCAACCACCGCGAAGAAGATCCACACCACCACCACGCCGGCTACAGCCGCCAGCTCGGGCCTCACTACGAACCGGCGAATGGCAGAATGCAGATTGTGCACGGACCGGGGCATTGGCGAGAAAGCAGTAATAGGAATTGCGGCACTTCTTTGGCGCGCT
This sequence comes from Rhodothermales bacterium, assembly GCA_965207385.1. GTDB lineage: Bacteria > Bacteroidota > Rhodothermia > Rhodothermales > Bin80 > CAZXEU01. The sequence continues at coordinate 128,727 of CBDBLZ010000018.1, read as the reverse complement.
CGGCGCAGGCCGCGCGCGAGCTGTTACCGGGTGCCCTGCCGCGTCAGCTCGCGCAGTCTTGCCACATTGTCTGCGGTGATGAACCCCGGCCCGGTTCGAATGACCTCGTGCGCCAACAGGTTCTCGTTGCGCCGGTAGAGCACCAGCAGCACTACCGGCAGATATCCCTGCATGTACTGCTGCTGGTCGATGGCGAACAGGGCTTCTCCGTCCTCGATGGCCTGCAGCACTTCCGGACTCGCATCGAAGGTCGCAAAGCGCACCGCGCCCGTGCGTCCGGTCTCCCTGAGCGCGCGAAGCGCGGGCACGGCTCCCGTCGGACCCAATGTCAAAAGACCGTCCACCTGGGAATCGCTCCTCAGGGCTGCCTCCATGCGCTGTTGACTTTCCGTCGGGTCGGTCAGCTCCACGGCCAGGATCTCCATTTCCGCCCCTGCATTCCGGAGAGCGGCGCCAAAGCCCTCGCAGCGGCGATCCAGCGACAGGTTGCCAACCTCCTGGTTCACGCAGAGCGCCTTCCTGACGCCCGCCCCTGCCATGCGCTCTCCTCCGCCGAATCCGGCTTCGAATTCCGTCTGACCGACGTGCAACAGGCTGCCCAGGCCAGAAGACTCGTCGCTGCCCGAATTGATGCTGATAAATGGAATGCCTGCTTCGCGCGCCGCGGCAAGGGGCGCCCTGAGCGCCTCTGCGTCGGGCAGGCTAACGACCAGACCGTCCGGCATGGAGGCCACTGCCGCATCAATAAGCTGCGCCATGGTCACCATGTCGAACGACTCAGGGGCCTGGTATTCCACGCGCGCGCCAACTTCCCGCGCGGCATCGTTCGCCCCGTTTTGCACAACCGACCAGAAAGGATCAGACGCCTGTCCGTGGGTTACGAAAACAATGCGTAACTCCGGCGTGTCTGGGGCCGCGGACTCCGATGCGCAGGCTGCGAGTGCGATCACGCCCAGGACCGCGAGGAGTGTCTGCAGGCGCGGCCATACCGGGCGGCGCCCGGGCCAGATATTCGTGCGAATCGGAGTACAGCTGCGCATTTGCCTACTGGTATGATTATGAAAGGCGCACTACGGCCGCGGCCATGCCCGGTCTTGCCTGCATATTCGAACAGCTACCGCGCATCTGCCGCCGGTAGGCGATCGGCCGCAGCGCCGCGCCGCCCTGCCATCTCATATGATTCCTACAGAAAATACCGCTCGCGGGCCCGATGCACCTCCCATTCCCGACGCGCGGCTGCTACCCTTGGCATGGTGGTGGTCTCGGCCACGGGAACGTCCCACCAGCTTTCGTATCCCGGGACATCCTCGTAGCGATCCGTCTGCACGTAGATCACGGTGGTGGTCTCGATAGACCTGGACGCCTGCAGGGCACGTGCAACATCGTCGCGGCTCTGGCAGCGGAACACATGAGCGCCCAGCGACTCGGCGTTCGTCGCCAGGTCTACCGGCAGCGGTTTTGCCGCGCCGTTACCGTCCCCGGGCAGGCTTCCGTCTTGCGGATAGACATAGCGCGTACCAAATCCTTCCTGACCCAGTGCACGGCTCAGGCCACCGATACTCTTGAACCCTTCGTTGTCCATGAGTACGATCGTAAGCTTGTATCCCTCCTGGACGGACGTCACAAGATCCGATGAGAGCATGAGGTAACTGCCGTCACCCACCAGGACGTACACCTCTCTTTCGGGCGCGGCCATCTTGATGCCCAGACCACCTGCTATTTCGTAGCCCATGGTGCTGTAGCCGTATTCCATGTGGTACTGTTTGGCATGCCGCGTGCGCCACAGCTTGTGCAGATCACCAGGCAGACTGCCGGCCGCACAAACCATTACGCCGTCCGGATCTCCAAGCTCGTTGACGATCCCGACAATCTCACCCTGACTCGGAAGCGGCCCATGGCGAATGCCGTAAATGCGTTCGACCTCCTGGTCCCACTGTGCGGACAGCTGCCGGCACTCCGCCTGGTAGGCCTCGTCGGTAGACCAGGATCCGATCTTGTGCTCCAGGTCCTTAATCGCAGCCATTGCATCGGCTACCAGGGGCACGGCCGCGTGCTTGTAGGCGTCAAACTCCGCCACATTTACATTGACAAAACGGACATCGGGACAGGCAAACTGGGTCTTGCTGGCCGTGGTAAAATCGCTGTACCGCGTTCCTATGCCAATTACCAAATCCGCGTCCCGTGCCACACGGTTCGCTGCAAACGTGCCCGTTACGCCGACGGCGCCCAGACAGAGCGGATCATCGTATGGAAGGCTTCCCTTTCCTGCGTGGGTCTCGCAGACCGGGATGCCATACCTGGTAGCAAAACGGCGCAGATCCTCGGTAGCCTCGCTATAGTGCACGCCGCCTCCGGCGACTATAAGTGGACGCTTGGCGGCGCGTATCCATTCGGCCGCACGCGTCACGGCCGCGGCATCTGGCCTGTTCCGCAGAACGTGCCACGTGCGCGGCTCAAAGAGCGCACTGGGATAATCATACGCCTCTGTCTGCACGTCCTGCGGCAGGGAAAGCGTGACGGCGCCGGTGTCCGCCGGACTGGTGAGCACGCGCATGGCCTCCGGAAGCGCGGCAATGATCTGGTCCGGCCGGTTGATCCGGTCCCAGTAGCGGCTGACTGCGCGGAAGCAGTCATTGACGGAAATGTCCTGGGAGTGCTCCGATTCGAGCTGCTGCAGAACGGGCGCCACATTGCGGCGCGCAAAGATGTCTCCCGGAAGCAGCAGCACGGGCAGCCGGTTTATGGTGGCGACCGCCGCTCCGGTGACCATGTTGGTGGCGCCGGGTCCTATGGAAGTAGTACAGGCCAGAGTCTGCAGCCGGTTGGTCAACTTGGCATAGGCCGCCGCCGCGTGGACCATCGCCTGTTCGTTGCGCGACTGGTAGTAGCGAAAATCCAGGTGCTCCTGCAGCGCCTGGCCGATTCCCGCGACGTTGCCGTGTCCGAAAATGCCGAAGCATCCCCCAAAAAACGGGCGGGAGTGACCATCACGTTCAACGATCTGCTGCTTGAGGAAGGCGATGACGGCTTGCGCCATCGTCATGCGTACGGTCGACATGGCCCCATGAGATTTGAGCTAGAGTCCGCCTCTCGGCTTAACAAAGGTATGCACTTCTACCATTGTGGGCATGAAATTGGCACAACCGTGCCGCGTCACGACGATTGCACCGCAGGCGTTTCCCAGCCTCGCTGCCTTGCGTAGCGGCCACCCGTTGACATACCCGTAGATGAAGCCTGCCGCAAACGCATCGCCGGCTCCCAGAATATTGTATACATCCACGGGATATCCCGGCGCTTCTTCGCAAGATCCGTCCGCGCGGTGAATGCGGGCCCCTTCCGCGCCGCACTTTTCCACGAGCACGTCTGCGCCAAAGGAGTGCAAGGTCGCTATGGCCGTCCCCAGGTCCCCGCTAACCCTGGCATCCGATACCTGCTGATGCGTGAGAGTCACCTGCCGGGCGTCGCTTAGTACGGCCGCCTTGATTTCGTCCTGCGTGCCGATTACGACATTCGTCAGGGGCAGCGCGGACCGCAGCGCCACTCCGAACGCGCGCGGATCATGCCACTGATCGGGCCTGAAGTCGATATCCAGAATGACGGGTACACCCGCTCGCCGCGCAACTTCCGCCGCGAAGAGGGTTGCACTCCGGCTGGACTCCGCACTCAGGTTGGTCCCCGCAAACTCGAAGGCGCGGCAGTGAGCGATCGGTGCCGCCAGCACGTCCTCCATGTCCAGTGCATTGTCTGCGCAGTTGTCCCTGTAGTATACCAGAGGAAACCTGTCTGGCGGCTCAATGCCGAGTATTACTGCACTGGTGCGGCGCCCCGCCTTGCGTGCGACAAAGGAGACGTCGATGCCCTCTCTTTCCAGGAACTGCACCACAAAGTCTCCCACGGGATCCTCTCCCACGGCCGTAACAAGCGCGGTTCTCAGTCCCAGGCGCTGCGCCCCGACGCTGATGTTGGTCGGCGATCCTCCAACGTAGGCCGCAAAGCTCTTTATGTCCGGAAATGCGGCGCCAACGTCATTGGCGTAAAGGTCAATGGAGCTTCGCCCCATCGTGACCAGATCGTATGGCTCTTGCAACGAATCGCGGAAGTCGATGAATGAATGCAGTCTTCGCCTCTAGTCCCGTGTCTGCAGGAAGAACGTTAGCACATACCAGAACAGGAGCGCCACAGAGGCAAACAGCTGCAGCGCGGCTCCGACGTAGCGATCCTCTGGAAAGTGGTTCAGCACATTCGAGGTATCGTAGAGGATGGCGCCGCCAGCGAGCGCGATCATGGCCACCGAGAAAAACGTTCCCAGATTGAATCCGAAGATCACGGAAGCCACGATCATTACCAGGGCCATGATGAATCCCCAGCGCAGCGCCCCGCCCAGAAACGAAAAATCCCGGCGCATGAAGTGCACGACACCGGTTAGTCCGGCAAAGCCGAGAATGGTCACGGACGCAGCGCTTTCAATGGCGCCCGGTGCAATTTGCGTAGCCAGATAGAGCAGTGGAACGAAGATGATGGCTTCGGCCACTACAAAGGCACCGAGTGCGGCATACTGCGCGCCTGTGGTGCGGGAGTTGAAGGCCGTCTTGCTGGCAAACCATCCCACGACCATGAAGCCGCCCAGCACGACGAGCCAGGACACGCCAAGAAGCGCAGAGGCGATGCGCTCGGCCAAACCGGTCGAGAACAGCCACATTTCGATGGCCACAAAGAACAGCACCGCACCCAGCAGGTGCATATAGGTCCGGGTGATGAAGGTGGCGCGCGCACCTACATCCAGCCATGCGGCCGGCTGTTCGCGCGCCATGTTGGGGGAAGGATTCATGGCAGCTGCCAGGTTAACGGTTCGAGGGTGCGATCTGCACGGGTCATTCCATGCTGACCATCGCCTTGACAAGTCCCGGCTTGCCAGCCAGGGAGCCAAAGTGCTTTGGGATGTCCTGAAACGCGTACCGGTGGGTAATGAGTTTCGCTGCCGCCGGCAGGCCTGCCTCCAGGGACGCCACGACGTGACGAAAATCCTCCGCCGAGCCGTTGCGACTAGCAAGTATGGTAAGCTCCCGGCGATGAAAATCCGGATCCGGGAAGGAGAAATCCTGAGGAATGATGCCCACCAGTACCATCCGGCCGGCCGGCCCCACCAGGAGGTAGCTGCCGCGCATGGCCCGTTCGCTGCCCGTGGCGTCTATTACCACCCGAGGGAGTTCTCCTCCGAAGCAGGCGCGAAGCTGATCCCCGAGCCCTTCTCCCGGCTTGTATACCCGGTCCGTCTCCATTACATGCCGGGCTGCCCGCCGCCGGTCGCTGCGCGCATCCACCAGTGCCAGGTCCGCTCCGAGCTCTCTGGCAAAGATGGCTACGGCCATTCCGATGGGCCCCAGGCCCACAACTGCGACCCCCTCTGCGCGCGTTACGCCGCCGCGTACCACTGCGTGCCTTCCCACCACGAGAGGCTCCACCAATGCCAGCTGTTCGGCGGACAGCAGCCGGCTGGGATACAGGTGTGACACGGGCAGGGCCAGCTTCCGGATGCAGCCGCCATCCCGGTGAATACCGAGCACCTCGAGCGTCTCGCAGCAGTTGGTCATGCCACGGCGGCATGCCGCACACCGGCCGCAGCTCATGTACGGATTTACCGCGCACAATGCGCCTGGCTGCAGCCCCTGGCCGGCAATCACGCGAACGGCAAGCTCATGCCCCAGTCTTCGTGGATACGAGTAAGCCGGATGAGTGCCCGCAAACGCATGCAGGTCGCTGCCACAGATGCCAACGCATACGGTCGCCACCAGGGCTTCGCCGCCAACCGGCGCGGGTGGTGGATCCTCCCGCCAGATCAGGCGCCCCGGCGCCTCCAATACGAGCGACGCAGTGTACTTACTCATGGCGAAGTGCCTGCGCTCTGGCACTTCTGCACGATGCGCAGCGCCATCTCGAGCGACTGCTCCGCATTCAGCCGCGGGTCAACGCGCGAATGATAGGCCCGGTGCAAGTCGGCTTCTCGAATGTCGCTCGAGCCCCCGACACACTCCGTGACGTCTTCTCCGGTGAGCTCGAAATGCACGCCACCCAATATCGTGCCGGCGCGCAGATGGATATCGAAGGCAAGTTCCAGCTCGGCAAGAATATGATCGAACCGGCGGGTCTTCCTACCATTTCCGGCCTTGACCGTATTCCCATGCATGGGGTCGCAGCACCACAGCGCCACGCTTCCCACTCTTCGCGCAGCCGAAGCCAGGGGAGGCAAACACCTTTCAATGTGCTGGGCACCGAAGCGCGTTATCAGCGTCAGTCGTCCGGGTTCGTTGCCCGGGTCAAGATGCCTGATCAGGCGCTGCAGCTCCGAAGGAGTCATGTCCGGTCCAACCTTGATGGCGACGGGGTTGAGAATGCCCCTTATATATTCCACATGAGCTCCGTCCAGCTGGTTGGTTCTCTTGCCGACCCACGGGAAATGCGCGGAAAGGTTGTAGTAGCCGCTACGGCGGGGCAAGTACCGCGTCAGCGCCTGTTCAAACGGAAGGTGCAGAGCCTCGTGGCTCGTGAAGAAATCCACGCGTCCAAGACCGCCCAGCGGCCGTTCTGCCACAGTGCCTGCGAACTGGAGGGCATTGCGCACGGTGCGCACGATATTCTGGTATTCTTCTGCGTGAGGAGAACGTGCCGCAAAGCCCAGATTCCAATATCCAACATTGTGCAGATCCGCAAATCCGCCGTCTGACAGCGAGCGCACAAAATTCAATATCATGGCCGAACATCGGTACGCCGTCAGCAGCCGCTGCGGATCCGGGCGCCGAGCCTGCTCCGTGAAATCATCCCCGTTGACGCTGTCGCCCCGGTAGCTGGGAAGCTTCACGGTGCCGCGCACCTCGTCGGGAGAACTGCGGGGCTTCGCATACTGCCCTGCAAAGCGGCCAACCCGTACCACGGGCATGCGAAGACCGTAGACAAGGACGACACTCATCTGCAGAAGCACCTTTAGGCGACTGGCAACCACGTCCGACCTGCAGTCTCCGAATAGCTCCGCGCAATCGCCTCCCTGCAAAAGGAACCGCTTTCCCAGCGCCGCCTCGCCCAGCTGCAGGCGGAGCGCATCAATTTCCCAGGACGTAACCAGCGGGGGCAGGACGCTGATTTCGTCGAGCACGCTACTGAAGCGCGCGCGCGTCCGGATACGCTATCGCCTGATGCACCTCGCGATCTCGCCACGACTCCGGAGTCCATTCTGGCGTTCGCCTGGCCATTGCTCCCTCCTGCGTGTCCAGGGGCGCATTACGCCGCGCCGAACGGGGCGTTTCGCACGGGAAAAAATGGTGCCGGCCTTCGCGCAACGAATCAATGCAGCCTGCGTTTGAAAGCGAATGCCAGTTTGGAGCTGACACCAGTCTCAAGATGCCCTGATGAACGGACGCATTCTTGCTCTCGCAGCGCTGCTCCTTGCTGCCGGCTGTGACAGTACTTCTACCGAGACGGAAGAGGAAGGGCTCTTCTCCGTTCACGTGAGTATGTCCAACCTGGAGCCGCTCCCCGGAGGGTTCCACTACGCAGGCTGGGCCGAGCTGCCAGGCGGCGACCTGGTTGCCGTAGGCAGGTTTTCTGCCGGTCCAAACGGCACCCTCGTCGACCTTGAAGGCAATCGACTGATCGGCGGCCGGTTCACCGCGCCCGAAGACCTTACCAACGCCCTCGAGTTCCTTGTAACGATCGAGACCGGTGATTCAGGCGGCGAGGCTCCAAGCGAAACGCACCTCGTGGCAGGACCCATCGAAGGCCTGGAGGCGACACTCACGGTTCAGGGCGGAATCCATGAATCGATCGGAACCTCATCAGGCACGTTTATTCTGGCTACACCGACCAATGGCCCGGGCAGCAACGAGACCAGTGGCGTCTGGTTCATAAATATCACCGGCGGACAGTTTGCCCGAGGGTTGCTTGTCCCCTACCCGCTGGCAGGCTGGAGCTACCACGGATGGGTAGACATAGATGGCATTACGGCGGCCACGGGCCCCATCCTCGGTGCCAACAATGCAGATGGTGCGGCGCCGCACAGCGGCTCCCTGGCGGGGTTTGACTTTCCGGGAGAGGATTTTCTGGTCAATCCACCGGACGGGCTGACCTTCCCAACACCCGTCGGATCTGCCCGCGTGTATGTTACGATTGAGCCTGATCCGGACCCCGGCCCTGAGCCGTCCTATTTCGTACTGCTGAGCGGCAGCGTCCCGGGCAATCCGACAGACAGCACCAACTACACGATGGACAGCTTCGTGGCTAGTCTGCCAAGCGGCAGGGTACGCATTACCGACTAGCTTCCTGCCTGCGGGAGCGGCTCTTTTCGCGGTTGCGCTCTCGCTGCTCGCGCACCTGTCGCTCGACGGCATCCATCGCTTCAAGTACCGGATGCGAGACCGTATCCGCCACGCGCACCGCTGCTACATTGCCCAGCTTGTGGTAAACCACAATCCGCGCACGGTATTCGGCGTGCCGGTTGGCGCCGCTGATCGGATTTACAGCAACACTGGCCCCGGAAATATCGCGGTGACCGCCGGCCAGCCTTTGCATGCGCCGCTCGACCTTGCTCCTGAGCGCCTCCGTAAACTCCTCCGTTTCCGCGTGATACTCGATGCCGATCTCTGTCATGGCTCGCATTCTCTCCTCTTCGAATTAGCTATGTCCGCCTATAGAATGCACTCGCGGTACTCCGCATAGTGCTCCAAACTTGTCCTCCACGTACCGCAGCCACGGCCCGGCTGAAAGCCCGTGGCCTGTGGCGCGCACGAGTAATTCCTCCGCCGTCATCTTTCGTCCGTAGGCATGCACATACTTCCGCAGCCACTGAAGCAGCGGCGAAAAGTCCCCGCGCGCCACGGCACTTTCCAATGCCGGGATGTCGGCTTTCGCCTTGGCATAGAGTTGAGCTGCCATCAGATTGCCCAGTGCATACGTCGGAAAGTAGCCAAAGGCACCAAGGGCCCAGTGAATATCCTGTAAAACGCCCAGCGCATCAGTCTCCGGCCTAATCCCGAGATAGGCTTCCATGGCCGCGTTCCAAGCTTCGGGCAATTCCTCCACGGTAATCCGCTCCTCGACAAGGTCGAGCTCCAGCTCGAAACGCATCATGACGTGCAGGTTGTACGTCACCTCATCGGCCTCTACCCTGACAAGAGAAGGGGAAACCCTGTTGATGGCCCGATAAAACGTCTCCCGCGGCACGTGGCCCAGTTGCGGCATGAAGCGGGCTTGCAATTTGCTATAGTAGTGACTCCAGAACGCACGGCTTCTGCCAACCTGGTTCTCCCACAATCTTGACTGGGATTCGTGCATGCCAAGCGATGTACCCGAGGCCAGAGCCGTTCCTTCGAGCGCGGGGTCTATGCCTTGCTCATACAGCGCGTGACCCGCCTCGTGAAGGCTGCTAAAGAGCGCCGATGGCAGGTAGCGCTCGTCCAGGCGCGTGGTTATGCGCACATCCGATGACCGAGAATGCCGTACTGAACGGATGCGCCGAAATATCCTGGCGGCCGCGCCGGAAGTCGTATCCGATGTCCTGCAGCACCTCCATGCCAAACTCCCATTGGGCACTGGTGGGATACGCCTCGTTGAGAAATGCGTCCGGCGAATCGTCTCTTGCCGCAAGCTCCCGAACAAGCGGTACCAGTTTTTCGCGCAGCGATTCAAAGACGGTCCCCAAACGCGCCGTGGTCATTCCGGGCTCGTACTCATCCAGAAGCGCGTCATAGCGGCACGAAGCGTAGCCCAGCGCCTCTGCTTTCCGGATGCACAACTCAACGATGCGCCGCAGGTGCGGCGCGAAGTGCGCATAGTCGTCCTGCTCACGGGCCCGGCGCCATGCCGCCCGGGCACGCGCGCTCACCTCTGCCATTTCCGCTACAAGGGCCGCAGGAAGGCGCACAGCCCGGTCGAAGTCGCGCTTGGCTACGCGTACCAGGGACGCCTCGAAGGAGAGCGGATCATCAAACGCAGCAGACAGCGCATCCAGCAGAAAACCTGTCCGGTCTCGAGCGAAGCGCTCGTGGGCGACCTTTCTCAGCGTTGCAAGCTGGCGACCCCGTGCGCGGGCCCCTGCCTCCGGCATGTAGGTCTCCTGGTCCCACTCGAGGATTTCGGCTGCGGCTTCCAGGTCCTGTACTTCACTCAAGAGCTCGCGCAGTTCCTCGAAATGAACCTGTGCCGCATCCATGAGAAAAGGGCAGCAAAATGGGTCGATTGGTCTATTCGGCGGCAGCATCAACTGCGACTTGCGAGCGCAACAATTATGTCATTCCGAAATGGTTCCGTAGCCCATTCTGTCACCCCGTCGAAGGGTCAAATGTCAACCATCTGCAGCGAGTTTTTCGCGCATGGCACACGCGCCGCGGGCGGATCAATCCGGCCCAGCCGGCGTAACGCGCCCCTTTCCGCCAATGTAGCTCAGCTGGTAGAGCAGCTCACTCGTAATGAGCAGGTCAGCGGTTCGAGTCCGCTCATTGGCTCCAGCCTAAACCGCGTTGCCCGAGTGCGGCGGAACGGAATGCGCGGTCCGGCTTGGCAATGCCGTTATCCGCATTTGGGTTCTAGGCAGGAACGGCGGAGATCTCCTGATTCCCCGTGCTTGTGGTCGCTTTTGAACCGGTCAAGGCCAGCGCGACTAATGGCCCGTGCACTGACGAGGAGCGGTCCATCGACTACATCGAGGCCGCCAAACTGGGACCGCAAGTCCCTGCCCATTCCAATTCTGGATCTCGAAGTACGCAGCACGGTTGGCCGCCGCCATCAAAATGGACACCCGCACGGGAGGCAATCATCCGGGCAGGCATTTGCCGGTGAGAGCAACTGGCGCACGTGGCTCTGCCAGGAGACATATACTGACGGAAACGGGCAGGTGCGTGCGAGGTGGGGATATGCAGCAAATTCTAGGTGCCTCCGTCACCTCACTGATAGCTAGCTCGACTGGCGAGGACAGGATTCTTAAGATGATGCGCTTCCTTGCGTCCTGAATGCAGTTGGCTGGTCAAGCCGCCGTTTTCGCCACCCATTCGGACGGCCCCGAATAGAGTCCTGCCGATTCGCCTTGCTGCATCATCTGCAGGCGGCAGCGCTTGCAGTGGATATTCCTGCCCGCCTCAACTCTTGCGCTTCTGCCCGGGCCTTACCGTCTAAGGTGAGCGTTTACTGCGCCGTGCCGCGCGCCGGCAGATTCTTGTTCAAGGATTCACACCTTGCCTGTTTGTCTGCCGCAGACAAAGGCTCGGAGCGCGTAATTGCAAGCGCCCGGGCCCGCACGCGAACGGCATTTTCAATGCCCCCAGGATATCTTGCCCGCGGATCGGTTGCAGTATGCCTGCCGCGGCCCGTAAACTGTACTTGTGCCCCCTGAAGGCGCAGAGCCCGTGCAATCGCAACAGCCAAAACCGCTGCGCCCCCAAGACACTCTATCCCGCGAGCAATTGTGCACTCGCGGTAGCGACCTAGCCGAGCGCTCCGTATCCTTCAGCGCCGCCTCCACACGTTGTCCATGAATAACAGGATTTCGCTCGGGCCTGCCGCCGGATGGCAACCTCCGGATGACTGGCCCAAGTTTGTCACGATTGATGCCCACACGGAAGGAGAGCCGCTGCGCATAATCCTGAGCGGCTATCCGGAACTGGATGGCGCAACCATTCTTGACCGGCGCAGGCAGGCGTCCGAGCGTCACGACCTGCTTCGCAAGGCGCTCATGTGGGAGCCGCGCGGCCATGCCGACATGTACGGCTGCCTCGTCGTGCCGCCGGTGACGCCGGAGGCTGATTTCGGGGTGCTTTTCCTGCACAACGAGGGATACAGCACTATGTGCGGGCATGCCATCATCGCTGTTACGAAGGTGGCGCTGGAAACAGGCCTGCTGCCAAAAACTCACCCCGTCACGCGTGTGCGTATTGACACCCCGGCGGGTAGGGTTACTGCGTTTGCCCGGCTCGATGCCACCGGGGTATCATCCGTCTCTTTCCGGAACGTGCCCTCCTTCGTATACGCCATGGATCAGCATGTGAAGGTGGAGGGCCTCGGCACAATTTCCTACGACATCGCCTTCGGAGGGGCCTTCTACGCCTACGTGCAGGCGCGGGAAGCAGGCCTGCGATGCACGCCGGAGTACTTTACAAGGCTTGTCGAACGAGGCATGGCCATCAAGCGTGCTATCATGGAACAGAAGCCCATCACGCATCCGTTCGAGGATGATCTGGGCTTCCTGTACGGCACCATATTCATTGATGACGCCAGGGACCCCGGTGGGCACAGCAGAAACGTGTGCGTGTTTGCCGAAGGCGAAGTGGACCGGAGTCCGACCGGAACTGGCGTAAGTGGCCGGGCCGCGCTGCACTATGCACGCGGCGAGGCAGCGCAAGGCGAGCCCCTGGTAATCGAGAGCATTATCGGCAGCCGGTTTACCGTCCGGGTTGCAGAGGAAACCACCTTCGGGACGTATTCGGCCATTGTGCCCGAGGTAGAAGGGCGGGCCTATATCACGGGCCGGCACCTGTTCTGCCTCGACCCGTCCGACCCCCTGCGGAACGGCTTCATATTGCGCTAGCCAGGATTGGAGACATGCCCGTCATACGCATTCTCTCCGGGGAGCTGATTCGAGAGACGCTTTCCATGCCGAAGGCCATCGCGCTCATGCGCGATGCCTTTGCTGCCCTGTCCGCCGGCGAAGTCACGGTGCCCGTCCGCTCCAGCATCGAGATTCCGGAGCACGAGGCCCGTGCGCTCTTTATGCCCGCATATGCTCCCGGCAGCGCGCGACTGGGGCTCAAGGTGGTAACCATGAATCCCGGCAACGCGGGGCGCGGACTCCCCTTTATTCATGCCCTCGTGCTGGTATCGGACGCTGCCACGGGAGAGCCGCTCGCCTTGATGGACGGGGAGTGCATCACCGCCATTCGTACGGGAGCCGGTGCAGGTCTGGCCACCGATCTGTTGGCGCGGCGCGATGCCCGGGTGGCAGCCATCTTCGGTGCGGGCGTGCAGGCCCGCACGCAGCTGGAGGCTGTCTGCGCCGTCCGGCACCTGGAAAAGGCCTTCGTTTTCGGCCGGGATCCGGACAATGCAGAGGTCTTTGCCCGCGAGATGAGGCGCACCGTGGGCGTTGACGTCGAGGTAGCCTCCCGCCCGGAATTGCTGAGTAGTGCTGACATCGTCTGCACGGCCACAACGTCCCTTACGCCCGTTTTCAGGGCCGAGCATCTAAAAGCGGGCTGCCACATAAACGGCGTGGGCTCCTACCGGCCGGACATGACGGAGATACCTCACGCAGCGGTGTGCGGGGCAAAAGTGGTAGTGGATCAGCGGGCCGCCTGCCTGAAAGAGGCAGGCGATATCCTCACGCCCCTCGCGAAGGGGCTGATAACCGAGAGCCACATACACGCAGAATTGGGAGAGGTGGCATCGGGAAACAGGGCCGGCCGGGAATCTGACAGCGAGATCACATTCTTCAAGTCCGTGGGCAACGCCGTCCAGGACCTTGCCGTGGCCACGTACCTCGCGGCTCGGGCAAAAGAGGACAACCTGGGCGCGCGCGTAGCGCTATAGCACCGGGGCTGGCTACCCGGCACCAACCGGCTCCACGGACACCAGCTCGACGGGCTCCCCCCACATGCGCACGGACATGGCACCGGGGCGCGGCCGCAGCACAAACCGGACGCGCAATCCGTGGCGCTGATATGCCTCGTCCAGCCGACCAGGATCGTAGCGCGCGCCGTCATCGGAGCGAATGCCGTAGAATCCGCGGCCGACCTCGACGAAGGCAACACGGCCCGTTCCACTGATCATTCCGGCGCTCGGTCGGCTGCCTGACTTCATGACAAGAGACTCTTCCGGCGCCGCACCTGAAGCAGCGGCAGCGCCTGGGTGCATCACTCGGATCTACCTGTTCGCAGTCGCCTCTTCCGGCTCCTCGACCGTGCGAATCCAGCCGCCAGCCAATACGTCATCGCCTTCGTAGAGAACGACCGATTGTCCGGGAGCAATGGCCCGCCGACGTTCGGCAAATGACACCGTAAGCTGATCCTCGGTAGTTTGTCGCACCAGGCAGGGAGCTCCCGGATCCTTGTATCGAACCTTGCCCGTGGCGCTGCGCTCCTCTGCCAGGCTTTCGTACTTGACAAGATTGACACCATCAGCGGTCAGCGTCTGGCGCAGCAGCTCCTCGCGAGGCCCCACCGTGATGGTGTTGGTGGCAGGGTCTATGGCCGTTACGTACACCGGATATCCCAGCGCCAGACCGAGGCCGTGGCGCTGCCCGACGGTGTAGAACGGATAGCCGGCATGCCGGCCGATATGTGTGCCGTCCGAGAGCACAAAGGCCCCTCCTTCCACACTCGGTGCCAGTCCCTCCACTCGTTCGCGGAGAAACCGCCGGTAATCGTTGTCAGGAATGAAGCAGATCTCATACGAATCCGGCTTCGCGGCGACCCTGCTGAGCCCGAACTCCTCCGCCTTGCGGCGAATCTCGGGCTTCGTCAGGCTGCCAAGGGGGAAGACTGTGCGCGCGAGGTGCTCCTGCGGAAGCCCCCACAGCGCGTAGCTCTGATCCTTGTTCAGATCCACGCCCGCTGACAGCACGTAGCGACCGGTTTCGCTGTCGCGCCTCACCCGGGAGTAATGTCCCGTAGCGATGCGGTCGCAGCCAAGGTCATCCGCACGCGCCAGGAGCGCCGCCCACTTGATATGGGTGTTGCAGAGCACACAAGGATTCGGGGTTCTGCCGGCAAGGTACTCTTCCGTGAACCGCTCGATGACCCAGTCGCCGAACTCGCCCCGGATATCCACCACGAAATGCGCAAAGCCGTACTTCTGCGCGACCGACCTGGCGTCGTTCATGGAGTCCAGCGTACAGCAGCCAACCTCCTTGCCCGCGGATCGACCGCCCTGCGCGTAGTCCCACGTCTTCATCGTGAGTCCTACCACCTCGTAGCCTTGGCGGCTCAGCATCACGGCAGCCACGGAGGAGTCCACTCCACCGCTCATCGCTACCAGTATCCTGTCGTTCATGCCAGATTGCGCCTCCGTGCGCAGCACCGGATACAGCTCGTTCTAGAAGACGTGCTTCGAATAGCCTCCGTCAACGGGTACCGCCGCGCCCGTCAGGAAGCTGGCCTGGCGGCTGGCCAGGAAAGTCACGACGGCCGCAAATTCCTGTGGATCGGCGATGCGCCTAAGCGCCGCGCTCTCCGCCCATCCCGCCTCTACTTCCGCGGCGGTCTTGCCCGTACGCTGCATCAGGTCGTCGACAAGGTGCTGCAGTCTTTCCGTTCGGGTAAACCCCGGAAGTACCGTATTTACCGTAATGCCGAGCGGTCCCACTTCCTCGGACAGCGTTTTTGCAAAGCCCTGGACTCCCGCCCGGGCCGTGTTCGACAAATACAGGGTGCCAATGGGCTGCTTGGCAGCAATGGACGTCACCATGACGATCCGCGCATGACCGTCCTCGGCTGCCGCCTGCTTCAGCAGTGGCAACGCAAGCCGGCACAGGTTGATGGTGCTTACCAGATTAAGCTCCAGTCCCGACCGCCAGGTCTTCGCGTCAAAGTCATCCAGGAGTCCCGTTGGAGGACCTCCTGCGTTGGTAACCAGAACATGTAAAGTGCCATACGCATCACGGATCTTGCGCATGGCAGCTGCGATCTGGGCTTCGTCCGTAACGTCGCACGCCAGGGGAAGCACATGCTCTTCGGAAGTGCCCGTGTCCTGCACCAAATCCTTCGCCGCCCGCTCAATGCGTCCCTCGTCGCGCGAACAAATGGCCACGCGACATCCCTCGCGGGCCATGGCCAGCGCCGCGGCCAGGCCCAGTCCACTACTGGCACCCGCGACAAATGCCACTCTGTCTTTCAGTCCCAAATCCATGGCCGGATCCCGGAATCGTTATGGCACTCAGCTTCCAGACGCCCCCACGCCAGGGAATTGTTACAAAGCGGAGACGCCGTAATTAGACATTTCTTCGTTTGAGTTATCCCCTCCCGTTGCGCATGTTCCCTAGGTAGTTTGGCTCTATTTCCGGAGGTGGCTCCATGCCGTACGTCGAAGAAGCTTCGTTTACGGTGGTGAAAACGCCTTTGGCGCCCGCAGCCATCGGACCTTACAGTCAGGCCATTCTGGTTGACCGCACCCTTTACTGCTCCGGCCAGATCGCGCTGGATCCCACGTCGGCCTCCCTCATCTCGGGAGATGTAGCGGACGAGACCGAGCGGGTGCTCCAGAACATCGGCGCCATCCTGCACGCGGTTAGTCTGGACTACTCGAGCGTTGTCCAGTGCCGCGTCTACCTCGTGGACATGGACGATTTTGCCCAGGTCAACGAAGTCTACACCCGCTACTTCAACGAGACTCCGCCGGCCCGAGAAACCGTGCAGGTCAGTGCACTGCCTCGCGGAGCCCGTGTCGAGATTTCCTGCGTCGCGGTACGCTAGCCGACGCTCCCTAACGCAGGCTGCAGAACGCAGAAGTAGTGGTGCGAAGCCCGTCTGCCGGGTTCCATCACCGCTGCAGCCGTCGCTTGCAGGCTCTCGGTTGGACAACAACAGTCCAGACGTACCTGTCAGACCCTGCAAGACAGGCTTGATGTTATGATCGCACGCGTCCTCCGTTGCCAGCGGGCTGGCACCATGCCGCGCGCGCGGGTGTAAGCCACTTCCCGGTGCGCGTTGTTGCGCAACGGAATCAGAACCACGCTCTGCCGGCATCGGACTTGCATCGAAAGCCATCTGCCCCTGCAATTGCTGCGGGCGTGCGGACGACGGACCTAAACTTTCTTGGTCGTCAGGCTCCGGTCCCGCTTTCGAATCAGGTCCGGACAAATGACTGCAGTGCGTCCGGCTGCGACTTGCCGAAGGCACCCATTAGCCGGCGTGCGTTCGGACCGCAGCAGCTTGGCCTTCCGGAATACAATTGCTGCACGATCGATCTGCGAGAGGGCCCACTCCGGATAGCAGCACGGTCGCTTCGCAGGCCTCCCTGCGCCGACGGTCTACCTGGCAAGGATGCCCATGCCTTTCATTGCGCTGAGCCGGTAGGAGAAGCGAAGCATAATGTAGCGGCCCAAAGATTCGACACGTTGCTCCTGAATATAAGTGGCCGCGTTCGTGAAACTGACGCCCAGATTCTGATTGAAGACATCCCGCACTACCAGTTCAACCTCCGCACGTTCATTTAATAGCTGGCGCGAAAGTCCGAGATTTACCAGGGCCACATTTTGCACGTTTCCAAATACATCCCGGTCGTACAACTGGTACCGGAAGTCTCCCCGGATCGTCCAGGAGAACGCAGGATGCCAGGCAATCTCTGCACGGAACCTAGTGTTAACGTACTGCTGCCCAAGTGCGTCATTGAGCGAATAGTCCGTAAAGTTGAACGTTGCTCGAATGTCGCTCTCAAGCTCCAGCACATCCTGGCTGCGGTTTGCAACGCGCAGGCCCACCGTATTGCGCACAATGCGGCTCGCGTTTTCCTGCGCATTGATAAACTCGGAGCCCCTGGAAATCGACAGATCGTTTTCCACGCTAAGCTTAATGCCAAGCGGCCTTACCGGCGTACCAAAACTCACGTCCAGATTGTTCGTCCAGCCCGCATCGGAGTTTACGGCACTGACCGTCTGACGCAGCAACGCATCGATCTTGCGTGTGGGTACGATGCGGTTGCGCGTATAGGTCGTGCCGGTGGAAACGAAAATGTTGATCAACGACCAGGAATCAAAGAACCGGTACGACCCCGAAAGCGTGTGGCGGTACTCCGGCACCAGATCCGGATTGCCTACATAGATGCGGAGCGGATTGTCGTTGTCGGGGTACGGCTGAAGTTCCCGCAACGAAGGCTCCCGTGTGGAGGCCCGATACCGCACGTGTATTGTGCTTCGCTCCTTGAACGTGTTCTTGTACATCATTGTGGGCAGTACGTGCGTGAAGCCTGCGGCCACGTCTGCTCTGCCCGACGTGACCGTTCCGCGCAGGCTCGTACGTTGCAGATTTACGCTGAAGGTCAGCCAGTCGGTCTGCCGGTTGCGGCTAAGCTGCGCTCCCGTTCGGTAGTAGGCGTAGGTTCGCTCAAAAGCATCGCTCAACCGCGAATCCAGCACTCGCTCATCCCCGGCTGTATTGTAAAACCGCTTGTCTTCCTCCCTGCGTCGGAAGTTGCGCTCACCAAACACCTCGAACACGAGATCCCCGCCCAGGGGCTCTGTCAAGGATACGCGCAGCTCATTTGATGTGGACTTGCCGAATTGCTCCTGTTCCTGCTGCACTTCCTCCCAGGTCATCACGTTGCCCGACGTGTACAAGCCAGTCCGCGTAAGCAAATCGGCCGTCATATCGGTGTCGGATAGCGAGTATTCGCCGGTGGCAACTATACTGCGTCCGTTATCACTGATTCTCTTGCGCCAGGTGACTGAAGATGTCCCGTTCACCGATCGATTGTCCGTATCGCGGTTGGTCGTAGCCTGGTTTATCAGGCCACGCAATTGCCCAAGCGTTTCTTGATCTCCGGACGAGATCGAACTATTGGAGCTCAGGCGAAAGCTGCTTCGTGCCCGGATCCGATGCTCCGGACTGAACTGAAGCTGGGCATTCAGATTGAGACTATGTCCCAGGTTACTCGATGAGTTGTGGTCGGTCCGGTCAGCAAATGAGCTTGAGCCTATGCCGGCCAGCTCCTGGCGTTTTGTTTCGCTGTCCCGAACGCGGTCGAGCGAATTAAGGAAATAGCTGGAGCGGATCCAGTTCTTTCCGCCAAAATCCCGGCTGGCGTTCAGGCCCGCGTTCACCGACTCCGTGAACCCTCCGCCAGAGCGACTGCCAACGGACATGCCATTGACACTGGTCACGATACTCATTCCGCTTCCAAGGCCGAGGCTCATCACATCGGCAAGGCCAATGCCTCCACGGCCGACGTTGCTGGCATTGCCAATCAGCGACAGCTGCACTGCCGGCGAAAACCGGTTCAGACTGGCGTTGGCCTGGTAGCGTCCGACGGGCGCCTGCTCACCGCCCAGTCCACCGCTGATATTGCCGAGCACGCCACGCTTGGCTTCGTCCTTCAGCAGCAAGTCAATGGTCTTCTCCTCTTGGCCATCCGGTATCCCCGTGAATTCCGCCTGGTCGCTGGGTTTGTCGTACACCTGAACCTTGTCCACGGCCTTGGCCGGCAGGTTCTTCGTGGCCACGGTTGGCGTTTCGGCGAAGAATTCCTTCCCGTCCACGAGAACGTTCTTTACGTCTTCACCCTGCGCCTTGATGGATCCATCGGGCTCCACGTCAATACCCGGCAGGCGTCGCAGCAAATCCTCCACGACATCCCCGGGCCGCGTCGTAAAGGCATTGGCGTTGTATTCGAGCGTATCGCGCTTGACCACAAAGGGTATGTGGTCCGCGCTTACTATCACCGTCTCCAGTTCCGATGTTTGCTCGCGGAGCGTCACAGTGCCAACATCAATGTCTCCATCTGAGATGGCGAAGTCCTGTCGCAAGGTGCTGAAACCCACGTACGTTACTTGCAGGATGTATTCGCCCGGCTCCATGCGGCGCAGCGTGAATTGCCCCTTCGGTCCAGATGTGGAAAACTTGGTCAGGACCGAATCTTCGCGTGTCAGGGCAACCACGGTGGCCTGCGGCAGCCCGGCGCCGGTGGTATCCACGACAACGCCCGTTACATCAAATCGCTGGCTCTGCGCACTCGCCCCGTAGGCCATGCACAACAATGCCACCGCCGCGATCGCAAATTGCCCGTACTTCATCAGCGATTCATTCTTATGATCTCACCTTGAAAACTGCGAATCCGCTGTTGCATTTCTTCGGACTTTTCGGCAACAAGCTTCTGGTATTCTTCCTCGGTCACCTCGCGGCCGTCTTCGGGAGGACTTACGTCGACTTCACCGGCATCCAGGGCCAGCTCGGTCGCTTCGTAAAGCTCCTTGCCATCGTTCAGCGACAGCATCAGAATCAGGCCAGGCAGCCCGCCGTAGTGATTCGGCCCCAGCGCTACCGCAATCTCGGGCGCAAACCACGCCTCTAACGTAGTGGAATCCATCACGGCAGTAGCCTTCATCACACGGCGCTCAAGAAACTGCGCCTCTTCGCCTGTCAGCTTCCACGCGATTTCGGGCAGCGCGCCCTGAACTAGGAATTCCCGGTTGAGCAGCTCTCTACGATCAAGGTAAATGCCTTCGGCGTAGTCCACGTACCAGTGCGTTTCCTTGCTCTTCATGCCCGACGAAACGTCCATCTTGACCACCACGTTGTCCATCTCGGCCCCGATCGCTGCAGCCAGTGTCGCCCCGATTTCAGACGAAAGAATTTCCGAGGGATCGAGATCGGGCTGATCCGGCTCATCCACGTCCAGGAATCTGGAGAGCGCCTTCTCTCCGCTGAAGGCCATTGCGTAGTTCGCAGTCACGCTGGGCGGCATGAACTCCTTGAATTGCGCCATTTCTTCGGGCAGGTCCAAATCGAACCTCTGCGTGTGGGCGTAGGTCACGGTCCCGGCTTGTGCAAACACCGTCGCTGGAAGAAACAGCAATGCCATCAGCGGCTGGCAGCGCTTGACCAGAATCAGGCATCGCAGGTTCAGATTAACGTTGTACATCATGATATGAATCAGCTAGGACATTGAAGCATGAAGGTTGAAAGGGAAGGAGTTTCTAGCAGGCCGACGGGCTAAAAGGGAAGCGGCTAACGGGCACCCTGGTGCTCGGCAGGTGCGGGATCATTGAATAACGTCCAGTCAGCGAATTCGCTCTTTCTGCTAGATGCCCGGGCGGACGTATAACTTGCCCGGCGCGAAGTCCCGGACACCTAACGAACGGCATGGTCGATCTATTGCATGAGCAAGGTCAATCTGGAAGACAAGCTATCGCTCGGTGGCATTAGGCTGGAGTGCGCCGGCTCGCTAGGGATAGTCAAGTTACCAGTCTTGCAATGCAGTTCGGGGCCCCAATTCCGCGGCGCAAGTTCTCGAACGGTCCTATGTGTCTGCTTCTTGCTGATACCTATTCGGCCGATTGGGCGTCCTGCAGCTTCTACGTGGATGTCCGTTGTCGTGCTGACTGAAACCACAATCTCCCGCCATAAATGCAGCTGCCACGGGAAAGGCCGAAACCGATTCACCCCGCAAACCATCGTGGTAATCCAGATCACTCAGGCCCGGGCAAGAACCGGAAACCCACTTTGCCAACGTGCGCCCCGCGCCATGTTCGACCCTGGCCACATCAAGATGGTCGGCCTGGCACTCCGCAAGAGGTGCCATCATATTGCAATGCTGCTTGTACCGCACCTTCACTCTGCTTCCTGGTACCAGGAGCGGTCGCCAGCGACCAACTCCTGCGGACAAGTGCAACTCATGAGCCGCGTGCAGGCCTTGTGTCGTGGGCGTCGTAGGGTTCGGCATATGGTGCAGTGAGGACGTGCCTCCTGCCACTCGTCGCAATAATTGAACAGCGGTTTGCGTTTTTCCTCACATACCCGATGCAGTTGCTCAACACCATTTACGCTACCATGCTACTCACTACTCCGAGGGCCACCTTCTTCTTTGTCCTGGCTTATTCATTCCTGGCATTCGGATGCGGACCTGTGCACCCCGATGATTCCGATGGAAGGTCTGGCTCAATCGACACGCTTTCCTCCAGTGAAATCGTGGTACGCAACAACGATGACCCTCATTGGGCACCGGAAGACCAGTGGCAGATCCTGGAGGAGATGAGGCTTGGAGGCGACACGGGGGAAGACGCCATTCTGTTCGGAAGCATCCGCTCTTTTGATGTGGATGCACAGGGTCAAGTCTACGTGTTAGACGACCACTCGCAGGAAATCCATGTTTTCGGCCCGGACGGCATGTTGATACGCACGGTCGGAAGAGAGGGAGCCGGGCCTGGGGAATTCGAACGCGCTGCGGCAGTAGATGTCAGCCGCACCGGCGAGATCTGGGTCATGCAAATGCAGAAGGGCCAGCTCACGATTCTGAACTCGGAGGGGAATTACCAGAGAACCGAACAGGTTAACAGCGCTGGCTGGGACTTTTGGCCTTACCCGGGCGGCTTCGACCAGCTGGGGCGCTACAATGCGTTCGTGCTCTCCTATGATGACGAGAACACGACCCGGCTGTTGGCCCGCTTTGACCAGTCCTTCGCACCGCTTGATACGATTGCAATTCCGGAGAGCCCCTTGGAAATTGAACGCTTCGAAGTAGTAAATGAAGGCGGAGGCCGAATCAGTTCCAGCATCCCGTTTCAGGGATCGTTCACGTGGCGTTTCTCCTCAAGTGGTAACTTCTGGACGTTGCTCACCAGGCCGTACGAACTTGCCGAAGTCACGGCCGATGGCAGGATTCTTCGAAGGGTAACCAAAGCCTTCGAACCAATTCCTGTAACCAGTGCAGATATGGAAGCAGCCCGCGAGCGGCTCACCTGGTTCACCAATCAAGGCGGAAAGATTGACGAGTCAAGAATCCCGAGGACAAGACCCGTTGTCAACTCCTTCTTCAGCGACGACGAAGGAACTCTGTGGGTGAATCGGGTCGGAACTACTCCTGAGGATGAAGGGCGCCTTTTCGACCTGTTTACGGGCGAAGGGTATTATTTGGGAGAGGTCCGCTTTCCATTTTCACTGGATTTGAACCCGGAACCGATAGTGCGAGACGGATTGCTCTATGGCATAACCACGGATGAACTTGGCGCCGAGCTGGTTGTTAGGGCGCGCATAATAAAGTCCTAAGACACTTCCGCGGTGGCATGGCAGCAGGGGCACCGTACCAGCCTAGGACAACCAAACGCTGCGCGCCTAAAGTGCGAGGCCCGCATCATGCCTCATGGATGCAAACCGCTTGACGTCAACGAGGCTGGCCGATCCCGACCTCTTGCTTGACAATGGCCCGAGGATTTCTACGACGACAAGTCATCCGTGCGGCAAGGTACCATGAGACATAAAGATTGCCGGATCGTGGCTTTGGCGCTATCGGTGGTGAGCTCGCGCGCTCTCGCGGCCATAGCTTCCCAATCGGGCGAAAGCAGGGCCTCTTGCTGTTCTAGTTCCGGTTTGGAATGAAGTGGCGATATCGATTGCTCCACTAACTCCGAATCATTTACTGCATTCTCAATGGCGGAAGGTTGGGTGCAGCGCGAACTGATTCTGTCGACGGCACTTAACATGTAGGGGCGCCCGCACCTATGCGCCTGACCCCGTCCTTAGATCCAGAAACCGGGTCATCGCGCGGCGAATACGGTCCCAATTCACTGCCCCGGAGACACGTTCGGCGGAGTAAATCACGGTCCCCATCCCGATGCATCTTGGTGCAACAAAGGCCGCGAGGGCTGAGAGGAATCCTATTCCGATTAGCGGCCCAAAGCGGTGGTGCTCCCTGTGCTAGCCCCATAGACCATCGCCGGCACGATCACTGTCCCGTGACCAGTTTCCTCCGGAATGAGCCGTACCCGTAGTGCCAGATCCACGTTGGCTTCGTATTATTCTGTTCGGCGCATCTCGATTCTTGACGCGTACGTAAATCTTTGCAGGGTGACCCCATGCGCACGCTCGCGACTATCGTTCGCATTCTTTCTGTGCCGGGACCAACTTGCCGTCATCGTTATTGGCGCGTGCCTCGCCATGCCGATTACATCGCTCGCCGCAACGAATTCCGAGGCGGCAAGCCGAATCAGCACGTCATTGCAACAGGTCCGCCACCCCACGGAGGAAAACATTCCACCCCAGACTGAACTGGCGAGTTATGTGGACCGGGAAGTTGTCATGACTGACGACGTCAACCTGCGGAAAGCGGTCCAATGGCTATCCGGCACCGAGGAGGTACTGAGAATCGGCGTACGTGACGGGGAGCTCCATGAAATGTTCGGCAACATAGTGGATGTGGCCGCGAACGAAGGTGGCGACATTTTCGTGCTGGACTACCAGCACAAGTCGGTGTTCATGTATGGCAGTGATGGAGGCTTCATTCAGTCCATAGGCCAGCCTGGCGCGGGGCCCGGGGAATTCGAATTCCCGGAGGCGATTGGAACAGATAACCACGGCCTCCTCTTTGTAGCGGATGGCAAGCTTCGAATAAGTGTCTTCGCTTTGAATGCCGGGACCAGTTCTCTTGAATCGACGATCGCGCTAGGCTTTTCCCCTAAAGACATGTGCGTCACAAATGGTCGGCTCTTGCTCGCAGGTGCGTGGCAGGAGCAGGGGGATCGCTACGTCCATGTGTTGACGATAAACGGCAACCACGTAAGATCCTTTGGTGAGCTGTACAAGTCCGACGTTCCCCTGTTCAGGCAAGGATTGTCATACGGTCCGCTTGCCTGCAGCAAAGATGGCGGTAGTCTGGCGTACATGTTCGGCTGGCTTCCCGTGATTTACAGTTTCTCACAGGCGGGAGAAAGCCGGTGGATGTCCATGCTGACCGATTTCAATCGCTCCCGCGTCGTTTCCTATGGCGCTTCAGAGATCAGGTATGAGGGTACCGGGGAAGCCTTCGATGTTGTTGAGAACGCAGTTGCAGCGTCAGCCGGTCATGTGCTCGTCCAGATCAAGCGCATCACACCGGAGAGCAGACAGGCGCGGCTGCCACATGACCGTTTGAGCACGTATGTCTTTTCGTTGCAGTCCGGAAACGGTACATACGTTGGAGACATGTTCCCCCCAATCTACGCGGTGCAAGGAGACCGCCTTTATGCGGTAAGTGAATCCCCATTTCCGCAGGTGGTGATCTTGGAGGCCGATTTTGAATTGGGGCCAGACTAGCAGGGCGAGGGGCGCGCGCGTCTTTTGTGGGCGAAATCGAGGGATTCTGTCCCGCACAGTATCCTTTGATCAGGTCATGTATCTACCGGGCCACCCGTCCGTCCAAGCGGCCGCGGAAACGTGATGTGACGCTTGTAGTGAGCCAAGGGCTGTGATTCAAGAAAACGGCCGTTCTTCGAACCCCCTGACCCGGAATGAAATCAAGCCAAAGGAGCTTTTTCCTGCGAGCGAAAACCTTTCGCCTAACCCAAAGGCAGTTAGTTATCCTCGTGATGAATTCCGCGAACCGAATTCAGCCGTGGAATTCGGCATTGCCCGCGTTTCGATGCAGGAGCAAGATCCAGTCCCGTCGCGGAGTGTAGAGATAGACTTCATCCGACAACGGCCGTTAACCCACAAGTGACTAGCGCAATGCATCAGTCCAGGTAAGTTCGGGTTGTGGAATCTTTGGCCGTGCCGATTGGTGCGGGATTTGGCACTAGGCAGCAGGGCACTCGTGCGGTAGCCGTCAGCGCGCTTTGGCACGCAGGACAATATGACCTCGGGTCCGCTCTACCCTGGACAATGTCGTACGGAGACCCCTGATCTATCGCAAAAGAATGGCACGTGCGTCGGACGACATGCATTCGCCACCATACTCTCCGACTACCCTGCGCCACGCCAGTCCGGCAAAAGGCAGCGCCTCCGGTTCACAGCGAGTAAACTTGGTCCATTTGCTCGCGCAAGTACGTAAATCGCTGTCTTCTATACAGTTACGCACCGTGGATCCCTGCTTCCGTTTCCCTGACTTAAGATGCGACCTAGACCTTGAGCAAACAATGCACGGGCACGTTTGCCGGAAGTCTCAAACGGCCGTCCAAGGCAGCGATCTCCAGCAGGAACGAATAACCGATGACTTGCGCACCTGACTGAAGAACAAGGTCGTGACTGGCAGCTGCCGTTCCCCCGGTCGCCAGCACATCGTCGTGAATCAGCACCCTGTCCTCTGTCGTCAGCGCATCGGCGTGCATTTCCAGCGTATCCGATCCATACTCCAGGTCATAGGTCAAACCTAGGGTCCGAGCGGGCAGCTTGCCTTCCTTGCGCAGCGGAACGAATCCCGCCTCAAGACTCCGGGCCAGGGCCGCTCCCAGTATGAAGCCACGGGCTTCGACGCCCACGACGCGGGTAACTCCAGATCCGCCCCACGGAGAGTGTAGTGCTGCCGCAGCCTTGTCCAATAGAGCGGCATCGCTCAGGAGTGGCGTAATGTCCTTGAAATCAATGCCGGATTTCGGGAAATCCGGTATCGTTCTAAGGCTGCGCAGCAGCTCACCACAAGGATCCATCGAATTCCGGCGTGATCTTTACGCCGGAATATAGCGCCCTACCAGTCGTATTTCGAGCGGCTCCCCAGTAGCTCGCTCAACCTGCGCTCGATGATTTCCTCTCTGACCTCCGCCCGCTCTGCGAGTTCTTGCTCCGACTCGGCCAGCTTTTCGCGAAGTTTTTCCATCTCTTCCTGGCGCAGCTCCTGCTTTAGAGCAAAAATCTCCTCCAACGCCTCGCGCAGCTCCGCAGTCAGGGCCTCCTTCTCGTCCCCATCGGCCAGCTTTGCTTTCATCGCCAGGCTCCGCGCCGCAGCTTCCTGATTGGCCAGCTCACTGTTGTGCCTGGCCGCCCCAAGTGCAAGGATTCTGCTCTTGCCGCGCAGCGAGGCGGCCAAATCCTCCGCCATGAGCTCAATATTCTCAACCTCGATGGCGCCCACTGAACCTCGGGGATGTGTCAGGGTGCGCAGTCTCCGGCGAATTATGCCCTTGTCGTCACCCTCTTCAATCCAAGCGGAGTAGCCACCCTCCTTGTCCTTTTCCGCAAGGATTCTGATCCGTTCGCCGTCCTCGCCGAGGATAACGATGGTCTGGCCGCTGTGCTCAACGACCAGCGTATCAACTGCACGTTCGTCCTGCGCACCGGCAGGGGCGGCCACCAGTGCGGCAATGGCTAAGCCGAGCGTTGTGTAGAGTGCTTTCATTGATTTGGTGGTTTATTGTGTTTCCTCCAGGAGCTCGCGAATCCGGGCTTCGATCAGCCTTTCCCGCTGGCGCTCCCGCTCTTCAAGGCGCGCCCGAAGTGCCTCCAGCTCACTTTCCAGCTGGGACACTTCGCGTCTTCGATTCTCCTGCTTCAGCTCAAAGGCCTCATCTAGAAGCTCTCTCAATCGGCGCAGCCCGTCTTCGCGCCGGTCTCCTTCGGGCAAGCGCCTAATCTCAAAGGCCAGCTGAACCGTCTCGTTCTCCATTCCCCACTCCTCCAGCAGACGCTGATAAAGCTGTCGGTTCTCCTGTTCCACGGACTCGAAATATGTGCCCAGAATGGCATGATAGGTGGCGTGAGCTTCCTGTATCGCTGCCTCCCGAGCACTCTGCTCGGGAGGCATTGGCGGGCGGGGCATCGGAGGGCGCGAGACGATCTGCACCTTGTCCCCGGAGAGATTCAGTAATTCCATGCTCTGCAGAACCAACCGATTACTCTGTTCCCGCAGCCTGGCGCTGCGCTCCTGCAATTCGGCGCTGCGCTCCTGCAATTCGGCGCTGCGCTCCTGAAGCTTAGCGCTGTATTCCCGGTACTCCTTCTCCGTGAACGGCCTAATTATGCCCCCCTCCACCTTGAATTTCTTGCCGTCCGAGCCTGAAAATACACCTGTGCTTCGCGAGCCGGAAAGACTAATTCGAACCCTGACACCATTGAGTATCAGCCCTTCCGGCCACTCTGCCCGAGGTACAACTTTGCCGTTAACGCGCACGACACCGTTTTCGATCACAACATTGGTTTTCTGCGCCTGCGCGTAGTGCGGAAGCAGCAGCATCGCCAGCAGCACGGCGCAGAGCATGCCGGCGAGGGGTAGGAGCGTTCTTGCCATTTTACCTTGAGTTTGCCGTCGATAATCCGTTCAGGGTACTGGTGGCGGGAAGCGAGTCCAGTGACATGACATCTGCCGCATCCCACAGCTGGGTGGAGCTTCGCGCGTTCAGGGCGCTGATGCGGCTGTGAATGTCAATCAGGCTTCCGGCCTCGTCCCAGGAGAGCTCCTCCTGGGCATCGCTGCCGGCAAGAGGAGCCTGTGTGCTGTCCTGGCGCATTGTATTAACTGACAAAATCCCGCCAATGACCGCCGCCGCGGCAATCGCCGCATAGGTTGTCCGGCGCCATACCACGCGGAGACGCCTTCTGGAGGCTGCGGCCACGATGCGATCCACGACGCCCGGATCCGGCCTGGAGGGCCCTCGCCAAAGATCCAGTGCGCGCTTCGATTCGCTTAGCGCCACGTATTCAGCCACTGCCTCCTCGTTCTCCAGCAGCGCTCGAAGCTCGCCTTCGTCTTTCAATTCGCCATACAAATGACGCAGAAGCTCCAGCCGTGCTTCCTTTTCCGGTTTACTCGTCATTATGCCACCGCGGCCTTAGCGCTCCGCTTTTTTTTTGAGACTGATCTCTGCTCGGTCATCCGCCGCAGGTTAAGCAGCGCGTAGCGCATGCGCCCGAGAGCAGTATTGATCGAAACATTGGTCAGTTCGGCAATCTCCCGAAACGTCAGCTCTGAGTCCTGCCTGAGCACAAGAACCTCCCGCTGCTCCGCGGGCAGGCGAGCGATGCACAGATCAAGCCACGCACGTCGCTCCTTGGCCACCAGAACTTCATCCGGCGCAGGCGCCTCCGAACTCAATCGGTCCCAGAAGCCGTCGGAGCCCGACGTATCGTGCCACTTGCTGCGGCTTCGAAAATAGTCCAGTGTAGCGTTGCGCGCTATCCGCATTACCCATGCCGGAAACCTTCCCTGTTGCGCATACGAGCCGCGCCTGCGCCCCAGGGCATCGAGAACGCGGACAAAGGTGTCCTGGAACAGATCGTCCGCCACGTCGCGGTCACGTACCATGCCGAGCAGAAAACTGTAAACGGGTTCCTGATGCCGCTCTACCAGTCGCCGGAACGCATCCTGGTCCCCCCGGTCAAGGTATTGCTGTACAAGGTGATCGTCCGGCTCCTGCATCAAGCGCCAGCTAGGAAACACAGTTACAACGTGCCCGGGTCGTGCATTATTGTCCGGGCCAGGTCAGAGCAGGACATCCAGGGCTTCTCCCAGATGATCCACGCCCACGATGTCAAGACCTTCTACGGAGAAATCTCCCGACAGGTTGGCCGCCGGCGCAACGGACCTGGAAAAGCCGAGCTTGGCAGCCTCGCGAAGCCGGGTATCCAGCCTGCTTACGCTTCGCACTTCGCCGCCAAGGCCGACCTCGCCGACCACGACACCGCATGGCTCTGCCGGCACGTCGCGAAGGGAAGAGGTCAGGGCCACGGCTACCGCCAGGTCGGCGGCCGGTTCGTCTACGCGCATGCCCCCTGCCACGTTGAGAAATACGTCGTGTCCCGAGAATCCGAGTCCCTCCCGCTTCTCAAGGACCGCCAACAGCAACTGGAGACGTCTCAGGTCAAATCCGCTCGTGGTTCGCTGCGGCGTACCATAGGAGGATTCCGTAACCAGTGCCTGCACCTCCACGAGCACGGGCCGCGTGCCTTCCATTATGGATGCCACGCTGGATCCGCTGGAGTCCGACCGGCGCTCGGCCAGAAACACCTCACTTGGATTGGCGACTTCCGTCAGCCCCATGGGCCCCATTTCAAAGACGCCGATTTCGTTGGTTGAACCGAATCGGTTCTTTACGGCACGCAGTATGCGGTATCCGTGGTGGCGGTCCCCTTCGAAATACAGCACCGTGTCCACCAGGTGCTCCAGAACGCGCGGCCCCGCGATGGAGCCCGTGCGCGTGACATGACCTACCAGAAACGTGGCTGCTTCGAGCCGCCTTGCCAGGCGAAGCAGGAAAGCCGCACTTTCCCGAATCTGGCTGACGCTGCCCGGGGCACTGTCCAGCTCCGGCCGAAATACGGTCTGAATGGAATCCACTACGACCACATCTGGCCGGGCCTCTGACGCCGCCTCCGCTACAGCTTCAACGTTCGTCTCGGCAAACAGCAGCACATTGGATGTGGCGCCCCCCACCCGATCCGCCCGCATTCGAACCTGGCGGACCGATTCCTCCCCCGTGACATAGAGAACCCGGAGAGGGTCCAAGAGCCTGCCGAGCTCCGACATGAGCGTGCTCTTGCCGATACCGGGATCTCCAGCTACTAGCGTAGTGGATCCGCGCACAATTCCGCCTCCCATTACGCGGTCAAATTCCTGCAGGCGGGAGACGATGCGCGGGTCATCTTCCGCGTCAACGCTGTCCAGCGGACGTGGCGCAGCCACGGTCACACCTGCAGGCGGCGGCTCCGATTCCACTTCCTCCAGGAACGATTCCCAAATGCCGCATCCCGGGCATCGACCCAGCCATTTCTGGGCATAAAAGCCACATTCCTGGCAAACAAATCGGGTCCTGATCCGGGGCATGGCATTAGGCCGTCTGAGCATAGTATACGCCTCGGCCTGTGACGGCGTACCGTCACACACTTCCGGGCAAGAAACAAGCGTGTTGCACGGTCATTAACAGCGCTTCTACGACAGACCTGCCCACGTATGTTGGCCTTGCCCCAGCTGCAGCTTACGCAGCCGTTCTACAGCCTGGGCCGCTTCGCTCTTCTGTTGTCCAAGGCGTTCAGCTCGCTGGGACATTTCGGCATCTACCGCAAGAACCTGTTCGTCCAGATGGTGCGCATCGGGATCGAGTCCCTCCCGATTGTGGCACTCGCGGCGGCCTTCTCCGGCGCGGTTACCACCGTTCAGACGGCATACCAACTGGTTTCTCCCCTCATACCGGCGGCCATTATCGGGGCGGTGGTAGTACCCTCGCTCGTCCTGGAACTGGGCGCCGTGGTAACGGCCTTCATTCTCGCCGGACGTGTGGGCGCCCGCATCGCCGCCGAACTCGGCACGATGCGCGTTACCGAGCAAATTGACGCACTTGAGGCCATGGGCCTCAATTCAGTGGGCTATCTGATCGTGCCCCGGGTTTTGGCCGGCATAATCATGTTCCCCATCCTGTACATCGGTGCTGTCGTCGTGGGTGTCTGCGGCGGGCTTGGCGCAGCCGAACTCACGGGCGTCGTGCCCATTGGCGAGTTCTTGCAGGGCGCGCGAGATCACTATCTGCCGTTCGGACCGTACTTCGGCCTGATCAAGTCCCTGGTCTTCGGTTTCGTGATCACGTCCATTTCTTGCTACATGGGATATTACACCGAGGGCGGAGCCGAGGGCGTAGGACGCAGCACGACATCCGCGGCCGTGACCAGCTGCGTCTACATTCTCCTGGCCGACCTGGTCCTCGCCGTGCTGCTGCTGTAAAGGCAGGCGGCAAACGCTACATGATTCGAATCGAAAACCTGAGCAAAGCCTTCGGCACCGCAGCGGTGCTGCAGGATGTTTCTCTTTCCATACTGGAAGGCGAGACCCTTGCCATCATCGGCCGCAGCGGATCGGGCAAGAGTGTGCTGATGAAGCACATCATAGGCCTCCTGAGGCCGGATGCGGGCCGCGTCCTGGTAGACGGCACCGACATCAATGCCATTTCCTATACGGAACTTCGACGGGTTCGCCGCCAGTTTGGTGTGCTATTTCAGGGAGGAGCGCTATTCGACTCGATGGATGCCTTCGACAACGTGGCATTTCCGCTTCGCATCTTCACGGACAAGACCGAGGATGAAATCCGCCGCGAGGTTCAGGAGTGCCTGGACGTCGTGCAGCTCCGGGATGTCGGCAGCAAACGGCCTTCCGAGCTTTCGGGCGGCATGCGCAAGCGCGTGGCCCTGGCCCGCGCCATTGCGCTCAGGCCCCGCTATATCATCTACGATGAGCCGACCAGCGGCCTGGACCCGGAAACATCCACCACCATCAACGACCTGATCCGCGGGCTGGCCGACCAGCTGGATATCACGAGCATCGTGGTGACACACGACATGCATTCCGTGCTGAGCATCGCCGACCGCGTAGCCTTTTTGCATGCTTCCCGCCTGCACTGGGTGGGATCCATAGAAGATTTGCACCTGAGTGACGATCGCATTCTCCGGGCATTTGTCAAGGCAAACGAATACCACATTGGCCATCCCGTGCATTCCTGACCCACCGAAATCGTGAAATTCTCCAATGAAATCAAGGTAGGAGTGGTCATCGTGGTGGCTGCTGCAATCTTCTACGTAGGCACCCAGTTCTTGCGAGAAATCCCGGTGTTTTCGCGCAATGACCGCTACAGTACCGTGGTGGCCAACGCCGCCGGGCTCGTATCGGGCAATTCCGTGCTCATTAGCGGTGTCAAGGTGGGATCCGTTACCGGCGTGGATCTCATTGCAGACGGCGCGCAGGTCCATTTCAGTCTCCAGAACGACCTCCGCGTCACGCACGGTACGACCGTGGCCATAGCGGGCTTCGGCGCACTCGGTGACCTTCGACTCGAAGTAGTGCTCGGACCCGCGAATGCCACGCCCCACGCCCGCGGCGACATTCTGCCCAACGCCAATAACAAGATTGTGGACGAGGTCGCAGCCAGCCTTCCGGCTACAGTGGGATTGGTTGATACGCTGCTCGCCAATACGGACCACGCACTGATTGCGGCGCGCCAGCTCATGACGGAGCCGGCGAGTGAGCTGTTGCTTACCCTGCAGTCCTTCCGCGGCGCGGCCCAGACCATGGAGTCCCTGCTGCTTGCGCAGCAGGAGCGCGTGGAAAGCGTTCTTGCCGGATTCGAATCGCTGGCCCGCACCACGGATGCAGTATTGCGGGATTCGCTGACGGTAACCATTGGCGCGCTGAACGGCACCATGGGCGAATTGAACGAGAGCCTGGCCGCCGTAACGAGGGCTGCCGATGCCGCTGAAACCGTGCTTCACCTGACAGCCGAGGGCGAAGGAACCATTGGAAAGCTGATGCAGGACGACTCCCTGTACCTGGAGCTGGTTGATGCCATTTATGGAATGAACAGCCTCCTCAAGGATTTTCAGGAAGATCCCGGCAAGTATCTCAGAGAAATGAGGCTGATTGACATCTTTTAGCGCAGTAGTGCACCAAGACATTAGCCAATCTGGAGCCATGGCGACCTACGACGAAGCACTGGATCTCTTTCTGGAGTGGACCGAGACCGAGAGACTGCGTCGCCATGCATTTGCCGTCGAGGCGGCCATGGAGCACTATGCCGGGCTCTTCGGCCAGGATGTCGAGCGCTGGAGAATTACGGGGTTGCTGCATGACATGGACTACGAAAAACACCCCGATGAGCATCCCTACCGCGGAGTGGAGGCGCTGCGCGAGCGCGGCTATCCAGCCGAGGTAACGCAGGCCATCCTCGGACACGCGGACTTTACCGGAGTCAAGCGTGAAAGCCTCCTGGCCAAGACCCTGTTTGCCGTGGACGAACTGGCCGGCTTCATTACGGCTGTTGCCTACGTACGCCCGACCAGGCTGATCGGCATGAAGGTGAAGTCGGTCAGAAAAAAGCTCAAGGACCGGGCCTTTGCGGCAGCTGTCAGCCGCCTGGATATCGAGGAGGGTGCCGCTGGTCTTGACATTGACCTGGGCCAGCACATTTCGAATGTGATTGCCGGCATGCAGGCGCGGGCCGCACGCCTGGGGCTGGAACCTTGAGTGCTCCCCAGGGGCGCTTCGACGTGCCTGCACGCGATTCTTCCTCCCGGCCTGTAGACGGCGACGCCGCGAATGCGCGAGCACCGAACCGTCCTACGGATCTGCGCTCGCTGTTCGGCACCTACATAAGGAGGCATTGGCCATCGGAGCCCGGTACCAGCCCTGCGGGTCCCGGGCCGCCGCGCCGAGCCCGGCCGTCTGCCGCATTGCGCCTCCTGCGCCTGGTGCCCTGGGGCCTGGGCGGGCTCTTCCTCCTGTCGTTCGCCTGGGACTTTGACGGCATTGTGCTGCAGCTATTCGGGTACAGCATTGCACTGGAAGGACTTCTGCTAACCGTATCCGTAAGCGGGCTAATCGGCTTTCTGACCAACTGGCTCGCCATAACCATGCTGTTTCATCCCAGAGGCCGCCGGCCTCTGCTCGGCCAGGGGGTGATTCCCGCGCAGCGGGACCGGGTGATTCTCCGTTTGGCCCAGGCAGTCAGTGACCAGCTCATCAACGAGGAAATTATCAAGGAGCGGATCGAATCGAGCGGCGTGGTACCCCGGTACCGGAGCATGGCCCTGTCGGTTACGCACAACGTGCTCGCCGATCCGGACTTTCGCTCGGACATCAAGGCCATCGCGGGAAGCTACGTCGAAGGCGTGCTCGGCTCGGAGACGGTCCGCGAGAAAGTCGTTGATCTGACCTTGCAGAAGCTGGAGGAGTACTCGCAGTCCGGCCTGGCAGGACTGGCGTTCAAGGCGTACCGGCTCTTCCAGGAGGAAAAGCTGCGGCGCCTTGTGGAGGACGCGGTCCTGGACCTGCCCAGATCCGTCGATGTCATGCTGGACCAGATTGATGCGCTCCTTGACGAGGTGCCGGGCAGACTGGCGGAACGTTCAGAGGATATCGAGGATTGGGCGACCAAGTTCATTCTGGGCTTTGTCCGCTCCATCGACATTCATGCCATGGTGGTCGATAACATGCGCCGCTACGACGAATACAGGCTTGAGGCGCTGATCAAGAACTCCTCAAACGACCAGCTCAACTACATCAAGTACCTGGGCGGAGCGCTGGGCACGATCGGCGGCCTCGTCATCTTCGACAAGTGGCTGGCCATACCGGCGCTTGCGGTTCTGTTCGGCGGGCTGGTGCTCATAGACAGCCTGCTCTACCGGCTGAACGAGTCCGCCAGGCCGGCGTAGGGCCGCTCTGGATCCGGCTCGCTCAGGAGCACTTCCATGACTTCGCCCTGCGTCGCCGCCCTGGCCAGACGCATCCGCAGTTGACTTGCGCACCGGAATCCCTTGAAATAGCCGCCGTACATGCGTCGCATTTCCAGCACGCCCTTCCGCTCACCAAGCCAGTTGCATTTGAGCCTGAGGTGCTCGCACACGACGGCTATCCGCTCCTGCCACCGCGGCCGAGGAGGCACGGTACCACTCTCCAGGTACGCCTTCGCATCCCGGAATATCCAGGGATTGCCTATGGCACCTCTTCCCACCATGACCGCATCAACACCCGTAGCTTCAAACATGCGCGCGATGGCCTCGGGCGTGGTAGCATCGCCGTTGCCAATCAGCGGGATGCTCCGCAGGCCGTCTTCCTTGATGCGCCGCAGGTAGTCCCACCGGGCTTCGCCCCGGTACATCTGCTTTCGCGTGCGGGCATGCACGGCGAGAGCCTGTACGCCGCAGTCCTCCAGCATCCGGGCCACGCGCACGATGTCAATGCTCTCGTCATCCCAGCCAAGACGCGTCTTGACCGTGACAGGCCGCGTGGCCACTTGAACGACGGCCCGCGTAATGGCCATCATCTTGGGCAGATTGCGCAGAATGCCAGCACCGCCATCCTTGCACACCACCTTCCTGACCGGACAGCCGAAGTTGATGTCGATGATGTCCGGGCGGGCGGCATCCACGATTGCGGCTGCCGCACGCACCTGGGCGATATCGCCTCCGAATATCTGGATGCCAAGCGGACGCTCGCACTCGGTGAAATCCAGCTTCATGACGGAGTTTGCTGCCTCGTGGACAAGTCCGCCCGAAGAAATGAATTCCGTGTAGACCACGTCGGCCCCGTAACGCTTGCAGAGGCGACGAAAGGGCGGATCAGACACATCCTCCATCGGCGCCAGCATCAGCGGACGCATTCCCAGGTCTATGTTACCTATCTTCATCGGGCCAATGCATTTGTGGCGCCCAACGCCGCCCAGGAATTTGCTGTTCCGACCACTTGCAATACTAGGCACCGGCCAGCGTATTCCGATCAGCATTGGCAATGCCAAACCTGATTTTAGCCATGCGAACCACGTTCGCCCTGCTTATAGCGAGTTGTCTGCCACTGCTATCGAGCTGCAGCTTCGACCACGGCCTCGGCCTCGGTCTAGTGAGCCCGCTAGTGCTCATGTTCTTCGGCCTGATTGTAGGTGTGCTGTACGTGGTAGCCCTGGTCGACATCTTCAGGAGCACGCGCCTGGCAAGTGAAAAGGCGATATTCATCGTCCTGATATTCTCTATTCCGATAATCGGAATTCTAGCCTACTTTGCGCTGCGCGGCCAGGAGTAGTGCCATGGCCGCTGCATCGTCCGATTCTTGCCATGAGGCCGATGCTCGGACGGTATTCGCCGGAGCCTGCTTGTCCGGGCGCTAGACTGCCTGGATGCGCCCGTATCCTGCCTGTGCCGAGGCAGCGATGATGCCTGGCTTTACTCCGCAGCGCTGCCGATGTAACCCATCTACTGCCTCGGGCGTATGGCCTTTGGTACACATCTTCCACTGGCGCCATGCGAAATAGCTCACTCTTCCTGCTTTTTGCGTGCTTTCCCCCTTTTGTTTCGGGCTGCTTCCAAGGCGTTGCATCGATCGGCCCGATTGAATTAGGCATCATTGGTCTGGTCGTACTCCTGCCCGCCATTGCCGCCGTTGTCGCCATTGTCGACATCAACAGGAGCGACCGGCCCGGAGGCGACAAGATGCTCCTTGTCCTCCTGATCTTGATGGTTCCGCTGTTCGGGGCACTTGCATATTTCTTGGTTGGCCGACAGAATTAGCCGCCTAGGCAGTCGGCTCATTCCGCGCAGCGACCATTGGCCCGGCTTCCGCTGCGACCCCCCAGCCGGACGCGTGGCCAGCCGCTCTTTCGGCGCCGGCATAAATGCGTGCAGTCAAAGGCCATTGGCAATTATCTTCGGATAATGAACGCCGCGCTGCCACCCGGCGCCGCCTCGAAAACCGCCGAATGGACCCTGTACACAACCTTTTGCGTGCATATCGTATACCATGGAGACCGTGCGCACACTACATTCCCGGACCCATGCGAGTCTTGCCTTCCGCCCTGCTCATTGCCCTTTTCGTCCCGCTGGTATCGGGATGCGGCCGAAACCTGGCCGAAATGGCCACGAACACAGGCAGCCTGGGATGCTTCGGCCTGATTGTACTGATCCTGAATGTCATTGCGCTGGTAGAGGTCTTCGGCAGCGATCGGACCGTGGGCGACAAGGTGCTGTGGGGCCTTCTGATATTCTTCCTTCCGGTCGTCGGCGTTCTGGCGTATTTCCTGTTCGGACGCAAAAACTAGCTGCACTGCCGCCCCTTCGAGCGGCCCTTGCCGCGCTGCTGCTTCTGGCTGGATGCACGCAGCTCAACGAGCCTCTAGCTCCGGATGCCCTCGCACCGACAGTTGTGCTGGTGTCGCTCGACGGGTTTGGCGCAGAATATCTCGAGCGCTACGGCGCGCCTGCCCTTGAGCGCATCGCCGAAGAGGGAGTGCGGGCCGAATACCTTCTTGCAAGTTTTCCGACCAAGACCTTTCCGAACCACTACACGCTGGTAACCGGGCTATGGCCGGATCACCATGGCATCGTCAGCAACACCATGTACGACGAGAGCCTTGGCCGGTGGTTCAGGCTGTCTGACCGCATTGCCGTCGGCGATGGAATCTGGTGGGAGGGAGAGCCGATCTGGGTAACGCTGGAAAAGCAGGGCAAGCTTTCGGCCCCCTACTTCTGGCCCGGATCAGAAGCTGAAATCGACGGACACCGCCCGCAGTACTACTTCCCGTATGACAATGCAACGCCGGCTGACACGCGCATCGAATGGATCATCGATGCCCTCCGCCAGCCTCCGGATAAGCGCCCGGTATTCCTGACGTTCTACCTGTCCGATGTGGACGGCGCCGGTCATCGGCACGGGCCGAATTCCGAGGAAACAGCGCGAGCCGTACAGCGCGTGGACAGCCTCGTGGCCCGCCTTGACGCAAGGCTGCGCGAGGAAGGCCTTGCCGAGCACGTGAACCTCATCATTACCAGCGACCACGGCATGGCGGCCACGTCGGGCGAGCGCGTCGCTTTTCTGGATGATTACATCGACATGGAAGAGGTATTCGTCCGGGAGCTTGACCCCGTAGCAATGCTGCAGCCCAAGTCCGGAGAGCCGGACGAGCTACTCCGGAAGCTGGGCAGCATGCCTCACGTAGCGTTCTACCGCAAGGGCGCACTGCCTGAGCACCTGCGC
Source organism: Rhodothermales bacterium (assembly GCA_965207385.1). Taxonomy (GTDB): domain Bacteria; phylum Bacteroidota; class Rhodothermia; order Rhodothermales; family Bin80; genus CAZXEU01. Next base: position 90,867 of record CBDBLZ010000018.1, on the reverse strand, counting down.
TTCGGAACCCACCGGCGCATCCCCGAGCTTGTTGGCCTGGCCGAGGACGGGTGGCGAATCTCCACGCGCAGCAGCTTCGAACGGAATCCGGCCCGCTTCGATGGAGGCACGCACGGCTACGATCCGGCCCTCTCCTCCATGCACGCCATCTTCCTGGCGCGCGGCCCGGACTTTGCGGAAGGCCTTGACGTTCCGGCCTTCTCCAATGTGCACGTTTACGCACTGATGACCCATATCCTCGGCACAGAGCCCGCGCCGAACGACGGCGCGCTGGACAGCGTCCGGCACATGCTGCGAAACCCGCCTAGTCGCCGCCCTCATCAATAAGTCGAAGGCGCGCGAAGCGGAGCATGAGATTCTTGTTGCCTTCCTCTTCGAATCGTACTACTGCGCGGCGGGCATCGCTGCGGCCCGCCACTGACAGGATCCTGCCCTTGCCAAATACGGGGTGCTCCACGAGGGCGCCCACCTTGAAGCGGTCGTCCGTCTCTGAGGCGCTTCGCCGCACCAGCGGCACCACCCTGGCTCGCCGCTTGCGCGGTCTGGGCCCTGAGCCGCCGACCGTCTCCTGCACCTCCTCCAGAAACCGGCTCCGGAGGCGGCTTTGCGTCTGACCGTATTCCAGGCGCGTCATGGCGTGCAGCAGAAACAGCTGCTTCTCGGCCCGGGTCACACCGACATAGAACAGTCGGCGCTCTTCTTCGAGGGCCGTCACGCTCTTGTCTGCGGCGGCAAGCGGAAACAGCCGTTCCTCCAGGCCCGTGATGAAGACAACCGGGAATTCCGTCCCCTTCGATGCGTGCAGCGTCATAAGCGTAACGCGCCCGCTACCGGTCTCGGCAGCGTCTGCATCCGTAAACAGCGCCACCTCCTGGAGAAATCCAGCGAGCGTGACTTCTCCTTCCGCGCGCATGCGGTATTCGGCGACCGCGTTGAGCAGTTCCTGCACGTTTTCCGCGCGGACCAGGCCCTCATGGGTGTCGTCCCGCTTGAGATCCGACAGCAGCCCGGCTTCCAGAATGAGCGAGCGGGCCGTCTCTTCCGGAGACCCTTCAAACTCCATGTGCCGGGCGATCAGCGCTTGAAATCCCGAAACCGCCTTTAGCGCCCGAGTTGTCAGTCCGACGCGCTCCCGCTCCTTAACTGCATCCCAAAGCGACACACCCTCCCTCTGCGCCCACGAGGCAAGCCGTTCGACCGTCTTGGCGCCGATGCCGCGAGCCGGAAAATTGATGATCCTCCTCAGGCTGACCTCATCGGCCGGATTAACGAGCACTTTCAGGTAGGCGAGGGCATCCTTGATTTCCTTTTTCTGGTAAAAGGACAGGCTGCCTATAACCTGGTACGGGACATCGGCCCTGCGTAGCACCTCCTCCAGGGCCCGGCTTTGCGCGTTGGTGCGGTAGAGCGCCGCAAAGTCGTCGTACGTGTAGCCGCTGCGAAGCTTCAGCTCGCGGATGAGGTCCTGGACCTTCTGGGCTTCGTCCTTCTCGCTGATGCAGCTGATCTCCCGGACACCGGTACCCTCCCCGTTCTCCGTCCAAAGTTCCTTTTCAAGCTGCTTCGTGTTGTGACGGATGGAGGCGGATGCCACTCGCAATATGGACCGGGTCGAACGGTAGTTCTGCTCCAGTCGCACCACCTTCGCCTCCGGATAGTCCCTTTGAAACGAGAGAATATTGCCTATGTCTGCGCCGCGAAACGCGTAGATGCTCTGAGCGTCATCCCCTACTACGCAGATGTGCTTTCGCCTCGCCGCAACCCGGTTGGCAAGCAAATACTGTACGTGGTTGGTGTCCTGGTACTCGTCGATGTGCACGTGCGACCAACGGCGCTGGTACTTGTCCAGGACTTCAGGATGGGCATCAAACAACTCAAGCGGCTTAAGGAGCAGGTCATCGAAATCCAGCGCGTTGGCTGCCCGCAACGCCTCCTGGTACGGCCCGTAAAGCTTCGCTACTTGCTCGCCGGCGAAGGAGTCCACCTGCTTCCGGTAGGCCTCCGGCCCGAGCATGCTGTTCTTGGCACGCGAGATCTTCGCCCGAATCGCGCGTGGGCGAATCTGTTTCTTGTCCACGTTATAGCGATCCATGAGCCGGCGCAGCACCCGCTCGGTGTCGTCCGTGTCATATATGGAAAAGTCCCTGCCATAACCCAGCCGCTCTGCCTCTGTGCGCAGTACGCGCGCGAAGACCGAATGAAACGTCCCGAGCCACTTCGGCTCCAGGTGGGCATTCTTCATGAGACGCGCCACGCGTTCCTTCATTTCGCGGGCGGCCTTGTTGGTGAACGTGAGCGCGAGAATGCCGGAAGGATGCGCACGTCCTGTCCCTATGAGGTAGGCCATGCGCGTGGTGAGGACCCGCGTCTTGCCGGATCCGGGCCCCGCTATGATCATGACGGGGCCTTCTGTGCATGTGGCCGCCTCGCGCTGGCTATCGTTCAGACCTTCCAGGATTTCCGCGGCGGTTACCGCCGCGTCGACAGCAAAGCGGCGCATGCGTTGCATGGTTTGGGCAGTGTTATTGTACAAGGGTGCCACCCCCGCGGTTGCAGCCTTGCACCTGGATCGCCGGAGCAACGCGACCGCCTGCGCGTCTCAACGCAGGTTCAACCCGAGGCCACATGGAAGCCGTAACGGGTCTTCTCAGGGGCACGCTGGGAATTGCCGGCATACTTGGCATTGCGCTCCTGCTGTCAAGGAACCGCCGTCTGACGGACTGGCGGATGATCGGCGCTGGCTTGCTTCTTCAGATTACCCTCGCCGTACTGATTCTGAAAGGCAATGCCATGGCGGACTTTTTCGCTCCGCTTGGCTGGCCCAAGGCATTGTTCTCGCAGATCAGCTCGCTTTTCGTCCTGCTGCTTGGCTTTACCAGCGAGGGGAGCCAGTTTGTGCTCGGCGACCTGGCAAGGCCGCCCACGGGCGACTTCCCGCCGGGAACGCCCCTGGTATCCGGAAGCTCGTGGGGCAGCATCATCGCGTTCCAGGTGCTGCCCACCATTATCTTCTTCGGAGCCGTGGCCTCCATCGGCTATCACCTCGGCATCCTGCAATTCATCGTGCGCGGCATGAGCCGCATTATGCGACGCACCATGGGTACCAGCGGCGCGGAGTCTCTCTCGGTTACGGCCAACATCTTTGTAGGGCAAACCGAAGCTCCACTGGTCATACGGCCCTACCTGGAGCGCATGACCAAGTCGGAACTCCTGGCCGTCATGACCGGAGGCATGGCTACCATCGCAGGCGGCGTCATGGCCGCCTACATCGTCTTCCTGGGCGTGCCTTTTGCCGCAGCCAACGGAATGGAAGTGCAGATGGGGCAACTCTACTTCGCAGAGCACTTGTTGGGCGCCAGCCTGATGTCTGCGCCGGCCGCACTGATCATAGCCAAGATCATTTATCCCGAGACGGACGTGCCCGTCACACTGGGATCGGAACCCGCCAAAATGGACAAGGCATCCCGAAACCTGATCGACGCGGCGGCCACGGGAGCTCTGGACGGGCTCAAGCTCGCACTGAACGTGGGAGCCATGCTCATTGCCTTCATCGCGCTGATTGCCATGTGCGATCATCTGCTGGGCTGGGCATCGGGGCACTTCGGGGCGGAGCTCACCTTTACCGGCATTATGGGCTGGGTCTTCTCCCCGCTTGCTGTTATGATCGGCGTTCCGCTCGCTGACGCCGCGGAGTTTGGCTCGCTGCTGGGCACCAAGGTCATCGCCAACGAATTCGTGGCCTACCTTCATCTGGCGGAAGGCATTACCAGCTCCAGCCTGTCACCCAAGGCGGTAACCATGGCCACATTCGCACTCTGCGGATTTGCGAATCTGAGCTCAATCGCCATACAGATCGGAGGCATTGCGCCGCTGGCTCCTTCCCGGCGCTCGGACCTTGCCGAGCTTGGACTTTGGGCGGTTTTCGCGGGCCTTTTGGCCAATATCATGACGGCTGCCATAGCCGGCATGCTGGTCTAGCGAGGGCGGCATCTGGAGCTGTGGACCAGTTTTCCACAGTATTCGTTATCCATTGCGTAGCAGGTGTACTACCAGTACAACCAAACAGAATGAAGAGCCCAGGCCACGATTCCACGCGCACATCACAAGACAAAGATTTCGCTCGCTGGAGCGAGCGCATCCGGTCTTCGGATCCCCGCGCCTTTTCAGAGTTGTTCGAGGCCATGCACCCGGTACTGCTCCGGTATGCGTGGGGCATCCTGAAGAGGCAGGAAGCTGCGCAAGACATAGTCCAGGACGCTTTCGAAAAGCTGTGGCGGATCCGTGCCACGGTAGATCCCAAGCGGTCGCTGAATGCACTTTTGTACACGATGGTGCGGAATCTGGCTCTCAATTACAAGCGAAGCAACAAGTATGAGGCTGGTACTTTGCCGGAGCAGGGCCCGCTCGACGACTCGCCTCAAGCGGATGAACGCATGGATACAGACATGCTCCGCGTCCGGCTCGGTCAGTACATTGACGAATTGCCAGAGCGGCGCCGCGAGGCGTTTACGCTCAGTCGATTTGAAGGCCTCAGTCACGAGGAGATTGCACAGGTAATGCAACTTACCCCGCGTACGGTAAATACCCACATCACGCTGGCCCTTCGGGACCTGCGCAAGCGCTATCGCGCACTACAAACCCTTCCCACCCATGCCGTCCACCATCACTGATCCCGAACACCGTTACTCCCTTCCCCCGGATGTGCTTGCGTCGCTAAGCGATCGTGACGACGTGGCGGCGCTCGACAGAATGTGGGTCCTGGCAGGTACCGCATCGCGCGCAGAGCCGGATGAGGCCTGGATAAGGCGTGCCGGTGCCGAGATGCGCCGCGCTCTGCGCTCCGTGACGCGGCCGCGCGCCGTAATCCGGCCACTGCGCCGCATGCCGGTGCGCTTTGCCCTTTCCATGGCTGCCTGCCTGGCCATGCTCATAGCGGTCGGCATAGCACTGCAGCCGAGTTCCAAGTCCATTTCGGTGCCTTATGGAGCAGAGATGAAGCATGTACTGCCCGACGGCTCGGTACTCAGGCTCAACAGCGGCTCCAAGATTACGTACGGGAAGGATTTTGGTCAGCAGACGCGCGAGTTGCGCCTGGTGCGGGGCGAAGGACATTTCGAAGTCAGCGAAAGCACAGTCCCGTTCCGCGTAGAGACGTTCAAGGGAGACGTGGAGGTGCTGGGCACGATTTTCAATGTACGGGCCTGGCCGCGTGACGGATTTGCCGACGTGGCCGTTACTACGGGTCGCGTCAAGGTGTCGGCCGCCGAGTCCTCCGGACAAACCCTCATTCTTGCTGCAGGCCAGTCAGCTCGCATCGGAGACCAGAGCCCTGTTCGCCTCGAAGAAAGCTACGCCGATAACGCCCCTTCCTGGCAGGATGGCAGCTTCAAGTTCCAGGATCATCCCATTGGCGTTATTGTCCGGGAGGTTGAGCGTCGCTTCGACGTGACTGTCGGCATATCGCCCCAGGAGTTTGCCCAAGAGCGGATTGGCATCCTTGAGGAAGATCCGGACGGCGCAGAAGAGATCCTGCGCATTGTGTGTGAGTTGAAGCCTTGTAGACTTAGCGTTGTCCCGGACGGTTTTGAGATTGTAGCGGTAACGGCAGACTAAGCCTCAGCCGTAACTGTCCATGAAGGAGCCTGGGCCGGGATTCCGGTCCGGGCTTTCTTGTATGCGAGCGCATTCCCGCAGCAGGCTATTATTCCTTGCGGTCATCTTCGGAAGCGGCATCCTGCTATCAAGGGATGTGGCAGCGCAGCAGATCCCTCTTCGCGAGGCCATTGTACGGTTTCAGGATGCCTGGCGCGTCGATGTCTCCTACGATGCAGCGCTGCTGGACGGGAGGTGGACGAGTTGGATACGGCCCAGGGAACCAAACGCGGAGGCCGACCTGGCACGCCTGCTTGAAGGGACCGGACTGCGACCGCATCGCCTGTCCGGAGGATCGCTGAGCGTAGTCCTTACGCCGCAAACGGGCAGAATAGCTGGCAGGGTATTCCAGGACTCCACCGATGCGCCGCTTTCTCGCGCCCACGTCAGAATACAGACCGCGGATAGACTCCACGGCAGGCTGACAGACGCCACGGGCAGTTTCGGCGTGCCGGGACTGCCGCCGGGGGATTACAAGGTCGTTGCCTCGCACGTGGGATATGCGCCTGATTCGGCATGGGTTTCCGTGACAGCAGGCGTGACGTCGCGGCTGGCTCTTCGGCTCGTGTACGTGTCGAAGGAGCTTGATCCTGTCCTTATTGAGGCCCCGGTCAGCGATCTGTCGACACCGGATATCCTGTCGGATGTCCTCAGGGTCGAGGAATTGGGACAAGTGGCCGGCCTCGGAACGCCCGACCCCATCCGCAGCCTGGATCGTACTTCCGGCATACGCGTCGGCGATCTATCCGGCGACATATATATCCAGGGCGGAGATGCAGGAGAGCATCGTTTCCTGCTGGACGGCAGCCCTGTCTTCTCTCCCGTGCATATACTCGGCCTCGTAGGAGCCACCAATCCGTTCGCCCTTAACCGCGTGGAAGTCAGCAAGGCGGGCTACGGTGCCTCTGAAGGCAGCTATCTCTCCGGCGTCATTCGCGCCGCGCACGCCCTCCGGGACAGCGCCGAATACTTCGGTGACTTCCAGGTCGATCCACTAAGTGTCAATATGCGCCTGGGCGGAGCGATCGGATCGCGCCTCGACATGATGGGCGCGGTAAGAAGAAGCCTATGGAACTCGGTGCCGTGGCTGCGCAGCTCCGCTATCGACAGCCTGCTTCTGTCCTGGAACGCCCCGGACAAGTTTCTGCAGCGGGCCAGTTTCTTCACGGTGCAGAGTCTGCAGCCGCAGCTATATGACCTGTTTGTCCAGCGATTGGACGGCGTTCCACCGCCGGATCTGCCTGATATCAGCTTTAGCGACATCCACCTTGCCGCGCGCCTGCGCCTGGGCCGCGGCAGGTCGCTTCTGCCCTCCTATTTCCGCGGCTCAAGCGGTATCCTCGGCCGCCGTCTCATTGCCTCGCTGCTAGAGGATGACGTCAGTGTAGCACGACCGGATCAGTATGAATGGAAGAATGAGAGCGCGCAAGTGACCTACTCGCACGTCCTGGGCTTGTCCACGCTAGCCTCCGTGCAAGCGAGGACAAGCCATTATCGGCTTGCGCACGCATTCGCCGGCCTGACCCGCCAGGCCGCCCAGACCGTCATCTACGACCGGCTGTTCTTCAATCTGGAGCCCGTCGACAACGGCAATGAGATTCGCGAATACGCGCTGGATCTGGGACTCGATGCGGAGCACGCCTACGGCACGTTCGCGCTGGGCGCCGAACTGGTTGGCACTCGTCACGCATTTACGCTGCCGAGCATCTTTCCCCAGACCATTGACGTGGATGGCTCCTCGGTTCGCCTTGCGACCTATGCGGAGGACACCAACCGTATCGCGCCCGGTGTTACGTTCATGCTGGGCTCGCGTCTTACCTACAGCAGGGAACAAGCCAGGTGGTACGCCGAGCCACGGTCGTCTTTTTCATTCGAAATCGAGGAGCTCCTTGCGGCCCGGCTGGCGGTGGGGCAGTACTACCAATTTGTCAACCAGTTCGAGGTGACTACGCTGAGCCCGAGCGCAATCGTCCCTTACAAGAGATTCTGGCTGCCGGTGGACGGATCACTTGAGCCGCCCGTTTCCCGCCACCTGGCCGCAGATCTGGCGCTCACTCCGGGGCTCTGGACACTCCGCCTCGAAGGATACTACAAGTGGCAGCCACGCCTTTACCGGGTCGACTATCCGACGCTGTACAGTCCGGACGAAGGCGAGATCGTGTTCCGTATCCCGGAACCCATCGAAACCCAGGCGGGATTCATTGAGCTGTCGCACGGGCGCGCCTTTGGGGCCTCCGCAGCCCTGGAATATGACCGATCCTGGCTACGGATTGGCCTGCAGGGCGAGGCCAACAAAGCGGAGCGCGAATACGAGTTTCGCGGCGGTGACAGACGCATGGAGCCCGTGCCGTGGAGCGAACCCTACCGGGCGCATGCCTTCCTGGATCTTGCTCCTGCACCGGCCCTGGAGTTTAGAGCAAGCCTGCACGGTGGCTGGGGGCGTGTATGGGGCTTCCGGCAAGCGTATTACGACCTGCTCGGCATGGACGTGAACCAGCCGCTGGTGTTCGGCGAGTTTGATTTTCGGCAGCCGTCGACGCTTCGGGCACACCAGCTTCCGCCGGTTCGGCAGCTGGACTTTGGAGTCTCCTATGAGCGCGCTCTTGGCTCCGTGCTCCTTCGTAGCCAAGTGGACGTACTGAACGCCACTGGCCGCTACAACATCGCACACTATGACCTGCGAGAGGCTGATGCGCCGGACGGCGGGCCAGAAACCGCCGCTCTGTCAAGAGGGAACCGCCGCCTGCTCGGACGCGCCATTGTCTTTTCCATGCGGCTGCATTTCTAGGCGGCTTTTGCCCCTGTGTCCATCCTTCAGGCCCACCCGGATTGCCGTTACACAAGCCGCGGTCAGCGACCAGGCTACTGGCCGGAAGCGGCATCGAGGCGCGCGAAATACCTGCGCCTGTCCATGGCCACCACCCGTACCTGGCTTCCGGCGGCGATGAATTCGCCTTCCGTTACGACCTCGATGCGTTCACCCTCAACCTCTACGATACCGGTTGGCCGAAGCGGCGTTAGCGCCACGCCCGACTTGCCCAGGTGTCGGGCGCGATGGGCGTGCTCCCTGGCCCGCTCCCCTTCATCCTTGCGCAGATTGGTCGCCAGAATGAACCGGTTCCACGCACCCGAGGACCACAACACGTATCCGAGCAATCCTCCTCCCGTCAAGGCTCCCGCTAGAGCGATCGTCCCCCCGATCAACCCGGATTCGCTGTATACGTATCCGATGGCAAACACGATCATCAGCGCACCCAAAATCCCGATGACATTGAAGCCCGGGACAAGGTAAACCTCTATCAGAATGAGGGCGAATCCCGTGGCAATCAGCAGTATGGGTATCACGTATTCCACGGGGCTCTCCTAGGCCTGTGGTATTTCCCTGACCTCGACGCGGCTGCCACGGACCTCCACCACGCGCACCAGCTTGCCCTGGGCGATGAATTCTCCGGCAGTAATCACGTCAACGCGGTGGCCGTCAATTTCCATGGCTCCTGAAGGACGCAGTGGGGTAAGTGTCGGACCGGTCCTTCCCAGAAATTCCGTGTGCGTCTCCGCGGACGTGTAGCCGGAGCTGCTGGCAAGTTCCGGTGCCAACACCAACTGGCCGAATGGTGATGACCGGGAAACCGACCGTCCCAGCACGACCGCCGTAACGACCAGCATGGCAAGCGTGGCCGCCACGGTAACGACCGCCGGCGTGAAGGAACGCACGGGCGGAAACGCAAACCCGATGTTGCCGACCAGGGATACAAGCAAAGACACGAGCACCAACACGATGCCCGATGTCCCGGCAACGCCGAACCCAGGCAGTATGAATAGCTCCGTCAGGATGAGCCCGACGCCAATGATGAAAATCAGGATCTCCCAGATTTCCACGAGGCCAAGCAGGTAATGCGGAGCGAAAAACAGCGCCGCTCCCACCAGTGCAATTGCGCCCGGAAAGCCCACGCCCGGTGTCTGGAGTTCAAAGTAGAGCCCCCCCAGCATCATCAGCATAAGCAGCGACTGTAGCACGGGCGAACCGAGAAAGCGAAGAATGCGCTCCGCGGTTGTTTCCTTGTGTGCAACCAGACTGGACGACGAGAGCCCAAAGGCACCCACCACGTCTGCCACGGAGTCCAGAATGCTGTCTGCAACTCCCAGGCTTAGCGCCTCCTGGGAGGAAAGGGTCAGCACTTTGCCTGCTTCGGAAACGCCTTGCACCTCAAGCGATGGATCAACCATCGACTCAGCGATGCGGGGGTCCCGTCCGTTTGCTTCCGCGGTGGCGCGCATGAGGCCGCGCATGTAGCTCTGGTACTTGTCCGGAGCAGCTTCGCCACCCATGCCTTCCACCACCGTGGCCGCTCCTATGGACGCCCCCGGCACCATCACTATCCGATCCGATGCATACGATATCAGCGCGCCCGCAGAGGCAGCGTTCTTGTCGATGAATGCGACCGTAGGCAGCGCGGCATCCAGTAGCTCCTGGCGAATCTTGTCCGCCGCATCCACCAGTCCGCCGAAGGTATCGATGTGCAGCAGGACGATGGAGCCTTCACCCGTTTCCGCGTCGTCCAGCGCACGCTCAATATAGCGAGCCAAGCCATTGTCGATCATGCCACTTACGGGCACAACATAGACCGGACCCGGACCCAGATCGTCAAAGGCCAGGGGCTTCGGAGCACGGTCCTGTGCTCCTGCGGTTCCGGACGCACAAATCGCCAGAACCACCGCAATCCTCAAGCTTCGTGCCATGAAGCACCGAATTTCATGCAGGGCTATTGCGAAAATACGCAAAAACAGGACGCCGGGATTCAGAGCTGATCCCTCAGTTGCATCAGCGAAAGCTGCAACTTGATGCGCTTGCGCTCCGAGGCCAGGATCCGGAAATGCCTCCGAATGACAGCCAAGAAGGCCTGGAGCGATTGGAACTGGACGTGACAGGGACAGGCGCCGAGTCGAAGCCAACGGGGAACACTACTTGCCCGCGTGAAGGCGGGCTCACGCACATCAGCAAGGAAGGACGTAGCTGCGTGCTTTGATTTCGTGACAGCACGATTGATATCTTGCCCGTGTCCAATCACTTTGCTGCACCGCGCTGCGTCGAGTGCATAGTCGGAAACAGGCAGCTTGTACAGGCTCTCCCTCCTGAAGCGGGCCCAATCCGCGACCAATTGCGAATACGGAGACTTGGTCCTCTGAAGCGTCGACACCAGTCAGCTTGAGCAAGGGGTCTATCCTGGCGAGGCAAGGCATGATTCGCCGCAGCCTGCAATTGGCGCGCTCCAGCCAGTTGGGCAGTACGGAATCGGCAACCCTGAAGGCAGTCAGATGCTAGATTGAAACAGGGCCCGATTGGTCATGCCTCTCCGTATTGGAGGACCTGCCTTCGATTCGGACTTGCTGGAGGCGTCTCGACCGGAATCGGACACGCAACCGCCTATTTCTCGATAATCACGGGCGTGCCAACTTCGACCCACTCCCAGAGGCGATCCATCCCTTCGTTGTGCACGGCAACGCAGCCCTGTGTCCAGTTCGTGGACCTGCCCGTTCCTTCGCCGTGGATTTCAATCATCCCGCCGAGCGGAGTGTTCATGGGAGGCTCGCGCAACTGGTCTGCTGCACGCACGATTGCACCATACTGGCCCTGAGATATAATCCCCTCGCGCAAGCCCCGCACGGCGTCTTCCTTGTTGGGATAGTTGAGCACAAATGCCTTGTAGAACTGGCTGCGCGGGTTCTTTCTGACCACGAAGAACGACCCTTCAGGCGTTCGCCAGTCATCCGGGTTGGACTCCGTACCTCTTCTTTCCTTGTCGGAATAGGCATTGAAACCAAAATCCGCAGGCAAATCCAGCACCAGGTCCATACCCCGATAGAAATAAAGGCGCTTTTGAGACTTGGAAACCCGGATCCATGCATTGGAAATCAGGTGAGACCTGACATGCCCGCGAGCACCGTCCTGCGTGCGTATGCTGCTCCATCCTGCGTTCGTGTCCATGACGTAAACCGGCTCCATGAAACCGAGGCGAACGTAGGGCTTCGTGCCGTCAGCTTCGGCGAATACGGTCGTGCCCGCCCGTAGCGAATAATGGACGGACTCGCTTGCCGAAACGTCCGCGCCATTCTGGGCCGCCGACCGGCTAAACGGCGCGGCCACCAGCATCACGAAGACTGCGTACTTCAATGGGTATGGCACGGAGCAGGCCTTCATTCGGATCTCACCATGGATCGAACAACCTCTTCGGTAATGCCCGCGCTGCTAAATCCGCCGTCATGATACAGCGTTTGCATGGTAACCATGCGCGTCAAGTCACTTAGCAGTGTCACAACATAGTCGCCGCAACTGGCTGCGTCGGCATTGCCCAAGGGCGACAGCCGGTTGCCGAATTCAAACATGGCGTCAAACCCCGAAATGCCCTTCCCTGCCGTGGTTTTCGTTGGCGACTGGGACACACAGTTGACGCGAATGCCGCGGCTTCCCAGAACCGCACCCCACGTGCGCACCATACTCTCAAGCAGCGCCTTCGCATCGCCCATCTCCGAGTAACGCGTAAACGCGCGCTGCGCTCCAATGTACGATAGGGTTACAATCGAAGCCCCGTCCGCCAATACTCCCGTTTCCACAGCATGATGGATGATGCGGTGCAGGCTGACGGCGGAAATGTCCAGTGTCTTGCGGTACCAGTCATAATTGAGCTTCTCGTACGGGACCCTTTTTCGCACGTTTACTCCCATGCCGATGGCATGAACGATGAAATCGATCTGGCCATAGTGCTCTGCGAGCGAAGCGCAGAGCTTCTGCAGGTCTTCGTCCCGCGTGGCATCGGCCCACAGAACGGGACTGCCTGTCTCTTCGGCGAGGGTGTCCATCGAACCGAGCCTTCTGGCCACGGGCGCGTTCGAAAGCGCAAAGCGTGCGCCTTCTCTATGGGCTGATTCCGCTATGGCCCACGCGATACTGATTTCGTTGAGCGCCCCGAAAATGACGCCCTTCTTTTCGCTTAGCAACTGATGGGAGGATATGGACATACTTATGGCGTTTCGGCCGCAACGGTCATGGATTCGCGCAGCGGCGACGTGATATCCAGCATCTCATCGTGGATCCGGCCGTTCGTGGCCAGAATCTGCCTGCCGGACAGGGGGTCGGGATTGCCGCAAAAATCAGTAGCTACGCCGTGCGCTTCCTCGACGAGGAGTAGCCCGGCAGCTACGTCCCACGGCCGAAGGTCAATTTCGAAAAAGCCGTCGAAGATGCCGCACGCCACGTAAGCGAGATCTATCGAAGCAGAGCCCAGCCTGCGGACGCCACGCGTGGCAACCATGCAACGGTGCAGCGAGTCAAGATATTGCCGATCGAAATCAAACGAACGGTACGGAAACCCCGTCGCTATGAGAGACTCCGCCAGGGAATTGCGCTCGCTTACGCTGATGCGCTTGCCATTGCAGAATGCACCGGCCCCCCGCTGAGCTGCAAATACATCCCCACTCTTGACGTCCAGCACCACGCCGACAACAACAGTGTCTTCGCGCTGCAGCGCGATGCTGATGGCATACGGGGACAATCCGTGCGCAAAATTCGTCGTCCCGTCCAGAGGATCGATAATCCAGCAGAATTCTCCCGACGCCACCTCGGCTCCGTCTTCCTCGGCAAGGATACCGCATTCGGGGAACAGTGAGCGCAGCCGGTCTACAATGTGGGCCTGCGACGCCTCGTCAGCTACGGTAATCAGGTCACTCGGCCCCTTCTCCCGAATATCCAGACCGCGTACTGTGTCACGAATCACGCGCGCTGCCTCACGCGCCACAACCGTGGCGCTCTCCCGTGCCATGGTCAGGTTCACAGCTGCGTCAGAACTCTCGTGCGGTGTGCGACGTGCAAAACGGGACCCTATTCGATCACGGCTGGCTGTGGAACGACGCAGCCTGTGCAGGGATTCATCTTCAAATCCGCGTTCGCCGCACCCACCAAGTCCATTCAGTCACGTGTACTCGCGCCCAATTATAGCTTTGTGCTTGCTGCTTCTTGCGCTGACGTGGCAGGCTAAGGCCCAGGAAGACGCCCTCGAAATTCTGCGCACATCGGACCATGCCGCGTTTTGGGAATCCTTCCTTCGAGCGCCGGCGCACATGCGTTACTCCCGTACGGAGCGCAAGGCAGACGGCTCCACCACTCCTATGATTGAAGTGGCTGTCGCACGCGCGGCCATCTCTGACACCTCGCAGAGCACGGCCGAAGCGGCGGATTCCTTCGATATGCCTGCCCTGATTTCGAGTCTGCTGCCGGAAGATCCTCCTTATCTGGAGGAAAGGTATTCCGAGGACTTTCGCTACAGCATGCTACCGGACACCCTGCTGTTGGGCCGAATGGCGCACGTTGTTCATGTTGCAGCCCATCCTGAGCGCGGTCGAAAGCAGCCCCTGCAGGAGGTTCGTTACTTTATTGACAAGGACCTGGGCGACATCGTGGCTCTTGCCGTCACGCATCGCGCCCAGACGCTGTTCTACCTGGAATCAAGCACATACTTTATCCAGCTTCGACAAGCGCAGGGACTGGGCTGGGTGCCCTACCTGGTCAGGGTTGCCACACGCCTGAAGCTGCCACTTCGCCCCGCCGTGTCGCTTTTCAGAACCGAAGCGTTTTACGGCTATGCCGAAACTTGATGGCCATGGCTCGGTCCCACGCCAGTCGCGCGGCCAGGGTGCCAAGTCCAAGCGCGATGCCCGTTGCGACAAGCGCACTCGTCCAATGCTCGAATAGTCCCATGCGTGCGTCGCGTGCAGCTTTCCCGACCTTGCTGTTGCCTCCATACGCAAGGCAACCACGCACAGGACTGGAGGCGGTCCCGGACGCCCACTTGCCTGATCGCCGGTGCCAGAGACGACACAACTGGCCCAAGATGGGTTGCCTTGCCGGGACCGGCGTGCAGGATGACACGTAGTGACGCTCACCATGCTTCTATTGGCTGAACAGCTTGCGCAGGACCTCAGAACCGAGGCGTTCGGGCGCTGCCTCAGGGCATTCGACGACGTCACCTCCACGAATGCCCTGGCAAAGGCGTGGGCGGAAGAGGGAGCCGCGGAAGGCTGCGTGATATTGGCCGAGCACCAGTCAGAGGGCCGAGGCCGCCTGAACAGGAAATGGTTTGCGGATGCCGGCAAGAGCCTGCTCTTCTCCATTGTATTGAGACCGCGGCTTGATTCTTCACGCCTCAATCTTCTGACACTTGCTGCAAGCCTTGCCGTCGCCGACTCGGTTGACGAAATTGTCGCGCCGCTGACCTCCCGGATCAAGTGGCCCAACGACATTCTCATTGAAGGACGCAAGTGCTGCGGGATGCTGCTGGAATCTGTACTCATACCCGCTGGAGGGGCGGTCGTGATTCTTGGCATCGGTTTGAATGTAAACCAGGACCGGTTTCCGGGCGAGCTTGAAGGTCTCGCCACGTCACTGCTCCTGGAGACCGGCAGACATGTTGCCCGTGCTCCGCTCATGGCCGGCCTTCTTCGGCGCCTTGAGGCGCGCTATGCACAAGTCCACGTGGACCAGGAAGCAATCCGGCAGTCGTACGCCTCTCGCATGCATGACCTGGGCAACCCGCGCAGGATCGACCAGGGTTGGACATCCGAGTCGCTGGAGGGGACCGTCAAGGGGATTTCCGCAACCGGCGCTTTGCGTCTGCTTACCGGCAAGGGCGAGCGACTCATTTCGGCAGGCACCGTTTCCCCGCTGACAGCGTAGTCGCCGTGTGGCTTACCCTGGATATAGGCAATAGCCGTGTAAAGGGCGCCTTCTTCGGCCCTGATGGCATGGCCGGCGACTGGCAGCTGCCCCTGCCTGCGCGGGGCGACACGCAAGCATGGCTGGAGCGATTCTCCGGCATCGCCGGGGGTCGACGCCTGTCCCGTGTCGGCATGGCGAGCGTAGTGCCCTGGATGGCAAGGAACATCGGGCAGGCGCTCGGCACGGAGGTGCCGCTGCTCGAGGTACACGCGTCACTGAAGGTGCCCTTCACCATTGGATACCGGACACCTCATACGCTAGGGGCGGATCGGCTCGCCGGAGCAGCTGCGGCCTGGAATGCATGGGGAGGGCGCGGAGCTGTCGTGGTTGTTGACATGGGGACGGCAACCAATATTGAGGCGATTTCTGCGGACGGCGTGTATCTCGGCGGCTTGATCAGCACGGGGCCTGAAATGCTCGGCCGGGCACTGGCCAGCGACACAGCCCAGCTTCCCCGTACCCCCCTTTCCGTGCCGGCGACCGCCATTGGCCGGTCCACTCAGGAGGCTTTGCAATCCGGCATCATGCTGGGCGTACTGGACCAGGTAGCCGGTGCACTACGCCGCATCACGGAGTACCTGGGCGATCCCTGCACGGTCGTGGCCACCGGAGGCTGGAGTCAGGTGCTGGCCGAAAACCTTACAATGATCGACTGTCGGGACGAGCACCTGACGCTTCGGGGCATCCGGCTTCTCATGGAGATGAATGCCGCCGAGACTCCCTGATCTCGGCCACCGTCCCAAGATTGTTCAGAAACGCCGGGGTGCAGCAGAATACGGCATTGGCACTGCCGGCTGACGCCCACAATACCGGGTACTGCGAAAGGTCCGCATCCACTACCGTAGGGAGCGTCCCGTCGTGCCCGACAGGCGGTACGCCCCCGATCGCAAATCCGGTCGAGCGGCGGACAAATCCGGCGTCGGCCTTGCCAATTCTCTGCCCAAGGATAGCGTGCACCTTGTTCTCGTCCACGCGGTTGCGCCCACTGGCAAGGACAAGGACAGGTTCTGCCGTCTCAGCCATTCGGAAGACCAGTGACTTGACGATTTGCCCCACGTCGCAGCCGAGAGCCAGCGCCGCCTCGGCGGCGCTGCGCGTGGAGCGCGCAAACTGCCGTATTTCGCAGTCAATTCCGGCCTGCTCCAGCGCGCGACGTACGGCGTCCGTACCTCGTTTGCGCATGCTACTGCAACACCTCCACGATCCTGTCCATCTCGTTTGCCACAGACAGCAGCACTGCTGAAGTGATCTCGATCTGTCTTTCCGCTTCCTGCCAGTCCCGGGCCTCGATAGCTTCGCGTACCGCGGGCAATGTTTTTACGCCATAGCCCGTGTAGAATCCGGGGGCGTATATGTGATGCTTGAACCACGGCCGGCCGGGAAGACCGTCCGAGCGTGTCATGGCTCGCTCTAGCTTCAGCAGCAATCCATTGGCTTCGCCGCCGGCAGTGCCTGAAAGCGTAGCAGCTGCCACCGCGGCATCGCAATCCGCGGCGCTTTCGGCGAGTTTGTCCAGTGCGTTGCGCAGCGGCGCGAAGTTCAGGTGAGGCACTTCTGTCTTTTTGGGCGGCGGCACGTAAATCTTCCTGGGATCTGCGGCCAGCACGTAGGACCCGTCGGCAACCAGCTCGTTGTGCCGCTCGGTTTCCCGTCGCATGGTTGCCGCCAGCTCCGTTACCTCGGTAACATACCCCGATACGTTGTCGACAAAATTGGCGAATGCCAGCGGCAAGATGTCCGCGTTGGCTACACGCAGCGCGAGTCTTCCGGTGACCTGCGCCAGGGCGATGCCGTATGCAAACCCCGGGTCCCCAAAACGTACGTAGTAGTCGTACGAATCAAATGCCGAATGATAGGATCCCCCTCTGTTCTCTCCCCCAAAACCGATATGGAGCGACGCGATGCCGAGGTGTTGAAGGAACGGAGTATAGTCTGAGCCCGAGCCCAGCGGAGAAATTCGGAGATCCTTCCGTGTGTCAGCTTCGGTGCTGCCTGCAACACGGGCTCGGGCGCGCATGCGCTCGGCGACGGAGACCCCCGTTTGTGGATCCTGTACGGCCAGAGCCACTTCATTGACCAGGCGCTCCAGCGTATGGGAACCTCCTGCACCAAGAAATCCACGTCCGTTGCTGTCGGAATTAATGTAAATGACGGCCTTTTGGCGCAATTCCTCCGCATGTTCCTCTGCCCATTCCGTCGAGCCGAGCAATCCTGGTTCCTCTGCATCCCAGCCCGCGTATACAAGCGTTCTCTTCGGCCGATGGCCCTGCGCCGCGAGCTGGCCGATAGCCCGTGCCTCCTCCATGAGCGCGACCATGCCGCTGGTCGGGTCCCCGGCTCCAAAGACCCAGGCATCGCGATGGTTGCCACGCACAATCCATTCGTCCGGATACAGCGAGCCCTCCATGCGGGCAATGACGTTGTAGGCCGGAACCAGATCCCAGCTGAAGGAGAGCTTTAGCCGAACCTGGACTGGGCCTGGGCCGACATGGTACGTGAGCGGCAGGGCGCCACGCCAGGATGCAGGTGCTACGGGGCCCTCAAGTCTCGAAAGCAACTCAATCGCGTCGCCGTGCGAGATGGGCAGCACCGGTATGGAGAGCAACGTGGGCGCTTCCTCGCGGGACAGCCTTTTTGCATGCTCGGTGGCTCCTACCCCGGGAGTCAGCGGATCACCGGGGAAAAGCGGCATGTCCATAACGGAGCCGCGCTGCACGCCGAATGCCATGCGAAAGGGCCCGTCCGGATAGACATCGCCCTGAAAGAAGCCGTCATCTCTTGGATCCGAATACAGAATGCAGCCGATGGCGCCGTGCTCGGCTGCGACTTTCGGCTTGATGCCCCGCCACGACCCGCCGTACCGGGCGATGACAATCTTGCCGCTCACGTCAATGCCGAGCCGATCTAGCTCTTCGTAGTCTCTTGGAATTCCCTGGTTCACGTAGACGACCTCCGCCGTAACGTCTCCATCCGCCGAATATGCGTTGTACGGAGGCAGCCGGTCCTCGCGCAGTCCCGACGTGGCATCCCCGGCAACGGCTGGCTCCAGAAGGGCCAGCGCAGGGGCATCCGGGCCGACGATCTGCAAAATGCGCTCCACGGGTGTCGGAAAGAGCACATGAAATACTTCCAGCTCCGTTTCGTATCCCCACGCCCGGAAGTTCTCCGCCATGAACCGTGCATTGTCCAGGGAATGCGGCGATCCAACGTGCTGCGGCTTCGCCGTCATTCTGCGCATCCATGACTGAAGGTTTGTCGCGTCCAGCAGCGAATCAAAGCGGGCCTCCAGGGCCTGCTGCCTTGCGGCTTCTTTTTCGCCGAAGCCGAGCATGGGAGCCTCAAGCCGTACGGTGGCCAGGATGGCCAAAGCCATCAGGAACAAGCCACAAGCCCGTGATGTGTGGCGCATAACTGCCTCGTGTCAGGTTTGGGAGGAGGTCAAGATATAACTTGGGTCACATTCGAGAACTGGAACATCATTGCCAATGGTGCCTACCAGATTTTGTGGTGTCTGTCGCCTGTATTTCCGCTTGAGGCAGATCGAAGGATTTGAACTGATTCGCGAAGCAAAACTCTGAAATCATATGCCTAGGATGTCACTAGCGTCCATTGCGCACGCTCTCGACGATTTGCTGGACAACCAGATGACCGGCCAGGCACGCATTGCGGCCCATCTGGTTGCCGCCGCAGAGGCAGCCGGCCGGTCGCCGGATCAGATTATCAAGATTCTTCAGAATGTCAGGAAACGAACCGTTCTCGATGAAATCTGGATCACGGATGAAGGCGGCACAGCATATCTGACAACGGCAGCCGACAAGGATGGCGTACCGCTCAAGTTCCGATTCCATGCTGACCCCGCCCTGCAGCCGCAGGCTTCCCACTTTTATCCTCTGCTGGGAACCGACATAAGCGAGAACGCGGTCATTACACAGGCGGCGCAGGTACGCGAAATAGACTTTGGCATATTCAAGTACGTGGGGGTCAACGGCGTCGACCGCCAGCGCATCGTGCAGGTTGGCAACGCGCTGTCCTTCGAGGAACAGGGACTCTTCCAGGATTCCTATGCCTCTCCCGTGATGACTGCCGTGCTGGCGGCATTCGGTGAGGCAGATCTCTTGTCCAACGCCTTTACGGACCGCCTCGATGAGATCCGCGCCGTAATGGAAGACATTCTGGGCGTACAAATGGTGATCCAGGCCACGCTCGCCGAGGCCTTCATTGAGAGCGCTGAATCAGCCGGTTGGTCAAAGGACGACATTGAAGGCCGGCTGTGCAGGATTGTGCAGCACTCCAACATGGGCAAGATTCACGCGGCATCGCTGAGCGGAGAAATCCTGTATTCGAGCGGGGAGGATGAGTTTCGGGGTGGCGGGCTGCCGCATAACAGCGAGCTCGCAGCCATCCTGTACGGTTCTTCCCGCCATATCATCCGGCCCGCCGGAGAACGCGAACGGGACGGCAGGCTGTTCAAGTCCGTTACTGCCGTGAGCGATTCCTGGCCGCGTGTGGTACAGGTCGATGTCCCCCTGGAGGACCGGCAGCTCGTCTCACCGCGCTTCGGATTGTCGGACTAGGCCCGAGGCCTTGTGACTGGCGGCCTCGCCCTTCGCGCCGTGATGATGCCCGTGTTCATGCCCATGAAGCGCATTGTCCCGTCATAGCGGGCATGCTCCATCTTCAGGCAGCGATCCATGACCACCGCGAGCCCTGCCGCGTCAGCTGTGGCCGCTGCTTCCTCGCTAACAATGCCGAGCTGAAGCCAGAAAATGCGCGCCCCGATACTGACAGCTTGGCGCGCAAGGTCGGGGCACTCCGCGGGAGGCCGGAAAACGTTGACAAGGTCGATGCGATCCGGTACGTCTTCGAGCGAAGAGTACGCCTGTTCTCCCAGAATGGACCTGGCGCGCGGGTGAACGGGGATGATCCGGAACCCGTTGGAGCGCAGGTACGTGGCTACGAACTGGCTCGCCTTTTGTCGCCGCGTCGACAGGCCTACCATCGCTATGGTGCGCGTTTCGGCAATTGCCCGCCGGACTGTCTCCTGGCTTTGGTACCGCGCGCGCAGGGCAGGACTGAGCGCGGAATTCAGCGTTAGATCGCACGCAAGGCCTGATCCAGATCCCATATCAGGTCATCTGTTGTTTCGAGTCCGACGGAAAGGCGGATCATGCCCGCTCCCACGCCGGAGTCTTCCAGCTCCGTATCCGACAATTGTTGGTGTGTCGTGGATGCAGGATGAATGACGAGGCTCCGCGCATCTCCGACATTCGCCAGATGGGAAAAAAGCTCTAGAGCCTCAATGAAAGTCCTGCCGGCCATTCTCGCTTCGCGAGCCTTGAGCCCGAAGGAAAACACGGCCCCGGCCCCCCTTGGCAAGAAGCGGCTGGCCAGATCGTGGTATTCACTGCTGGCAAGACCCGGATAGGCCACGTAGGCAACCTTCGGGTGGTCTTCGAGAAACGAGGCAATCCGCAGGGCATTGTGCACGTGCCGCTCCATTCTTACCGACAGCGTATCGAGTCCCTGCAGCAGAAGAAAGGCGTTGAATGGTGAAAGACAGGCACCGGTGTCCCGCACTGTTTCCACGCGGGCCTTCATCAGAAAGGCCTGGTGGCCGAAGGTCTCGTAAAAGCGCAGTCCGTGGTACGAAGGACTCGGGGCCGCTATGGTAGCATAGTGTCCATAGTCAAACTCTCCGGACTCAACAATGACTCCTCCTATGGAATTGCCGTGACCGCCGATGAACTTCGTGGCCGAATGGAGCACAATATCGGCGCCCAGCGCAAGCGGGCGGCACAAATAAGGCGTAGCAAAGGTGTTGTCGACAATCAGGGGCATTCGATATGTCCGGGCGAGCTCCGCCAATTGCCCAAAATCCAGCACGCTCCCCTGGGGATTGCCGATTGTCTCACCATAGAGTGCCCTCGTGCGCGGACCTATAGCCCGCTCCCATGCCTCCATATCAGACGGATTCGCGAACGAAACGCTTAGGCCGAGCTTGCGGAAGGTATGCACAAACTGGGTACGCGTACCACCGTAGAGGTGTGAAGACGACACCAGGTGGTCGCCCGGTTCCATTAGCGTCATCACTGCGGCAAATTGCGCGGCCATCCCGCTGGCCGTGGCAACTGCACCGGTACCGTCCTCGAGCGAGGCCATTCGCTCTTCGAAGGCCGCCGTGGTCGGATTGTTGATCCGGCTGTAGATGTTGCCGTACTGCTTCAGATCAAAAAGCTGCGCGGCATAGTCAACGTCTTCGAAAACGTAGGATGTCGTCTGGTATATGGGCACCGCCCTGGCTCCCGTGGCGGCGTCCGGTATATGGCCGGCATGAAGCATACGCGTTTCAAAGCCGAGCTTGCGTCCCTTGTCAGATGAGGCCATGACACGCGTGCTTTTGGGCCATTCCGAATTCCTTTACCATCATTGCACCTCCCCGGCCCACAATGAAACCAGTTGACGTGATCAGCCCCTATATTGTTGCAGTATGCAGCCTGAATCTGGAGCAATGGTTACCGGGAATACTACCCATCCTGACGCTAAGCAAGAGGAGCCGGATTCCTCTCGGCGCATCGGGAAAAAAGTTTATCAGGCAGAACTGGCCAGCCTGCAGATCAGACTTGCCCGGTTGCAAAGATACATCCGCGCTCAAGGGCTCAAGGTGGTTGTATTGTTTGAGGGCCGGGATGCGGCGGGAAAGGGCGGCACGATAAAGCGGATCACGGCTCCACTCAACCCGCGAATCTGCCGGGTGGTAGCGCTTGACAAGCCGTCACCCAGAGAAAAAACGCAGTGGTATTTTCAGCGCTATGTCCCGCACCTTCCGGCGGCGGGCGAGATGGTGCTGTTTGATCGGAGCTGGTACAATCGTGCCGGCGTCGAACGGGTGATGGGCTTTTGTACAGATCCGGAATACCGGGAATTCTTGCGATCCTGTCCCATGTTTGAAAGACTGCTGATTGATTCCGGCATCCTGCTATTGAAATACTGGTTTTCGGTCAGCGCTGAAGAACAGGAAAGGCGATTCAGGCGCCGGATGGCGGATCCGACACGTCGGTGGAAACTCAGCGCCATGGACATGGAATCCCGCGCCCGGTGGGTGGAGTATTCTCGTGCAAAGGACCAAATGTTTTTGTATACGGACATACCGGAGGCTCGCTGGTATGTCATTAATTCCAACGACAAACGCCGCGCACGAGTAAACTGCATCGCGCACTTGTTGTCCAAGATTCCACACGAGGGGCTCAGAGCGCCATCAGTAGAATTGCCACCGCTGCAGGGAGATATTGGGTATGTTCGGCCGCCCATGGAAACACAGCATTTTGTGCCCGATCTTTTTTCGTGATTGATCTTTTTTGGTGATTGGCAGTATTCTGTGCAAAAGCTTAGTTTCTTGCTCCGTGTGTACTAAGCCGCACCTATTCTTCACCAAATACAATTGTCATGTATAATCTACTCAACCGTAGACATTACGCGATTGTCCGGCATTTGGCTCAACATGGCCCCAACGCCCCGATTCGCCGCCGCGCAGAAATACTGCTATTATATGACGAAGGGCTGAAGACGCGAGAGGTGGCCGAGCGGATGTCTCAAACGCCTCACACCGTTCTTCGCTGGCGACGCGAATACAGGCGCGACGGCATGGCCGTATTTCCGCCACGCGCTCTGGCGGCCGTCGCAGGCGCCGTGGAGGAAAAACCGTTCGCGCTAGATCCGCCGGAGACAGAAGCTGCGACACCCGCTGTAGTCGAGGAGCCGGCGACAGTGGACGTTCCGGCCTCAGAAATTGACGACCAGATAGAGGACGAAGCAGAGGAAGCGGAAGAGGCTCGACCCGCCGCCACGCCGGCAATTGTTATCACCCAGGACGGCAGCACCTCTCTGGACAGTCTGCTGGCCGAGGTGCAGGCTGCAGGCCCATACTCTGTCATCGTCGTGGTGCAGCAGGCCACATCGAAGAAGAAGAAGGCCAAGAAGGCGTCGGATGCGGGCAAGAAGTCCGGCAAAAAGGCCTCCGGCAAAGCCAAGGCGAAAGGAAAGAAGCAGGCCAAGAAGCAGGCAACTAAGAAAAAGGCAAAGAAGAAGCGCAAGAAGTAGGCCTGCCATTGCAGTCCCGCCTTCCGCCTCTGATCGCAATGTGACAATTGCGAGGCCCTAGCCGGCCCTTCCTGCAAGGCAATGCTCCGCTGGAATATTCAGGCCGCGAAGCGTGCCCGAGAGGTGTCCTCTTTACGAACCAGGGAGGCTGGAGTCTGCGCAGGAGGATTGCGTTGACTGCGGTACCTGGGCACATCGGTGGCGCTTGAACGAATGCAACCTGACACGGAAGAGCGCAGGGCCCTGGGGCGCGGCTTGGAGCACTTTGCCAACGAGAGCGCATGCGGCCTTCGCCGGCCTGAGATGCAGACAGAAATGGGCGCAGCGACGGACCTTGTCCGGTGCCACGCGGCGGATTGGCCCGGCGAGTTCGGTGCCGTGGTCGCAAACCTCGGCCCCCGCGTATTGCTGTCGTACACAGGCGTAAGCGGGCACCGGCATGCGCTGTGCCGGATACGTCCAGAAGACGGGGCAGCGACCCGGATTATCGTGGATAACCGGGTAGCGTCTCGCGTAGCCAAGAGCCGCGAATGGGTTTGCGGACTTAAGCCTCTCGCCTGCAGAGGATCAGCGAGTATCGAAACGTGCCGCACGATTGCCTTCAGGCCTATCTCCTCCCATTCGAACGGGCACGCGGCCGGCTACGGCACCTTGCCTCTTGGCAAGGCCAAGGCCCGGAGCTGTGCCCTGCGACCAGGGGCATGAATGCAGGTACACGCCACATGGCGCCTGGCCATCGGTCTGCGGGGAGCAGCTCTTGACGAACGAGCGTTACAGTATACTCGCGCGGCCATTTGATGCCATTCCCGTGCCTGGCCATTTGCCCGCGCGATTCACCATCGGCTTTACGCAAGAGAGGACCTGCGCCCTGGTCGCCATACATGCCCGTGCTCCACTCCGATATCTCTGATCCCGTCCAACTTTTCCAGGACTGGTTCACCGCAGCCGTTGAATCCGGAATCGACTTGCCGGAGGCTGTGACACTGGCCACAGCCACACCGGCTGGCCGGCCATCGGCCCGCATGGTGCTCCTGAAAGCCGTAGACGAACACGGCTTTGTTTTCTACACGAATTTTGCCAGCCGCAAGGCTCGCGAGCTGCGGGCGAACCCTTATGCTGCTATCGTAGCCTATTGGGGTGCACTGGAGAGGCAGGTGCGCATTGAAGGACCGGTTCAGATCCTGGATGAGGAAGAATCTGCGACGTACTTCGCCACAAGGCCCCGCGAGAGCCAGATCGGTGCCTGGGCCTCCCGCCAGAGTGCCGTACTTGAAGCGCGCCCGATGCTGCAGGGCCGATTTGCCGCCATCGAAGAGCGATTCAGGGGCAAGGAGGTGCCCTTGCCTCCGTTTTGGGGTGGGTTCAGGCTTCTTCCTGACCGCCTGGAGTTTTGGCGGGGCCGTCCGAGGCGCCTGCACGACCGGCTGGTATTCGAAAAATCAGAGGGTGCCTGGAAGACACACCTTCTGTTTCCGTAGCGACACAAACCGGCTGCGGATCCGGGACCGCCTTTCTTTGATCAGCGGCCGCTAGAAGACATCCCAGGGCTGCTCCTTTTCGTGCTCCGCCCTGCGGTCGCGCATAGCCATCAGGTGCTCCTGCACGCAAACGGCCTCTGCGTCCCGTCCCGGTCGCACCCGAGCGTAGCTGCCGTCCGGCCGCATCTGCCGCGCCTTGACGTTATCCATCAGGTACGTCTGCAGCACGTCGTCCCGCAGATAGCGAATCAGTTGCTCGTCTTCCACCGGAAAGAGTATCTCTACGCGCCGGTTCAGGTTTCTGGGCATGAGATCCGCGCTGCCCATGTAGATCTCCTCCTTCCCCCCGTTCCGGAAATAGTAGATGCGACTGTGCTCAAGGTAGCGGCCCACTACGCTGGTTACGGTAATGTTGTCGCTGATCCCTTCAAGGCCGGGCCTCAGGCAACAGATTCCGCGAACTATCAGGTCAATGCGTACTCCGGCCTGCGATGCCTCGTAGAGCAGCTTGATTATGGGCTTGTCCACCAATGCGTTGGTCTTAAGGATAAGACGACCCTCACGACCGAGCTCCGTCTCGCGCCGGATCAGCGCCTCCACACGCGTGCGTAGCGAGATTGGTGCGACCAGCAACTTTCTGTAATCCCGCTTCTCCGAGTATCCTGTCAGGAAATTGAACAGGTCCGTCGCATCTGCGCCAATGTCTTCGTCGGCGGTGAAGAACCCCACGTCCTCGTACAGATGGGCCGTTACCGCATTGTAGTTGCCAGTAGACAAATGCAGGTACCGGCGAATGTGCCGGCCCTCCTTGCGCACGACCAGCGATACCTTGGAATGGGTCTTGAGACCGAGCAGCCCGTAGGTAACGTGCACGCCCTCCTGCTCCAGCATCCGGGCCCAACCAATGTTGCTCTCCTCGTCAAACCGCGCCTTCAATTCAACCAGGACGGCCACCTGCTTGCCGTTCTGCCGGGCCCGCAGCAAAGCGGCAACTACCGGGGAATTGGAGCCTACGCGATACAGCGTCATCTTGATGGCCAGCACGTCCGGGTCCGCTGCCGCCGCTTCGAGAAAGTCCACGACGGGAGAAAACGAGTCGTACGGATGGTGAAGCAAGTGGTACTGGCCTGCCAGCGCGTCGAACAGGCTCCCTTCGCGTACAGCTTCCTTCAGAAGGGCAGGCGTGTGCGGTACGAAGGGTCGATCGAGCAAGTCGGCGCGTTCAATGCTGCGCGAGACGCGCATGAGCCCGTCAAGACCAAGGGGACCGTCAATCACGTACACGTCATTATCATCCACTTCCATGTTTTGCACCAGGAGCCGCCGCACGCGCTCGGGCATATCCGAATTGATCTCCAGCCGGATGACGGACCCAAAGCGGCGGCGGCGCACACCCTGCTCCATGGTCTCAAGCAAATCATCCGCTTCCAGCTCCTGTATAGCCATGTCGGCGTTGCGCGTAATGCGGAACGGATGCGCCTCTTTTACTTCAATACCCGGAAACAGCGAAGCCAGCCTTGCGGAGATGACCTGCTCTATCCAGACGAAAGTATGCCGGTACGGTACCGTCCCGTCCCGCCGCACGCCCCCCGATGATCGCCTCACGGGGAATAGGCGCGGAATGGATGCGGGTACCTTGACCCTGGCAAACCGCTCCTGGCCATGCTCGTCACACAGAATCACGGCCAGATTGAGACTTCGATTAGAAATGTAAGGGAACGGGCGCGCCGGGTCGAACGCAAGCGGCGTGAGTATCGGAAATACGGTCTCCTGGAATCTTTTTTCGACATTCCTCTTCTGCCGGCCGGATAACTCCCGGTAATCAAGTATCCGGATTCCCTGCCCGGCCAGCGTGGGTACCAACGTCTCGCAAAGGTACTCCGTCGCCACTTTCATGATGCGATGCGCGGCCGCTCGGACTACTGCGAGCTGGTCGGCCGGGCTGCGACCATCCGGGGACGGATCCGTCACGCCTCCCATTACCTGCTTCGTCAGCCCCCCTACCCTTACCATGAAGAACTCGTCCAGATTTGACCCGACGATAGAGAGGAATTTGAGCCTCTCCAATAACGGATTGCTCCCGTCACGGGCTTCCTCCATGACCCTCTCCTGAAACGCAAGCAGTCCCAGCTCCCTGTTGATATACAACGCTGGATCGTTGAGGTCTGCAGCCGATCCCAGCACTTTGGCGCCGGGATCGCTACTGGCTGCTAACGCCACTGCCACGGATGTCGGTGCGATTGATTGGTGCATGGAATCCGATACCAGGCCTTTCCCGGATCAAACTAAACTAACGCCTGACCGGCTGCTTTGTAACAGGAGTGGCCAGGTTTCCGGTCCTGCGGGGGCTGGCGAGGAACGAGTTGCCCCCCAGCACCAAGGACAGATTGCCTAGTCGTGATGCATTTCAAAGCGGCCGAATGCGGGATACCAAATCCGGTCGACACTTAACCGACTGGTAATGCAGCAATAACACTGTACTTACGGCGCGAGGATACCTTTAGGGCTGTTTCGTCGGCTTGACCAGTATTCGACAAGACAACGGTGCCACCAGCATGTGGAGATGCAAGAACCCGGTATTGAGTGTGATCCCGGGCTTGGCATGGCCTGCACTGGCTTGGGGCCAAACTGGGACCATTGCAGGAATCATGGTGGACGGCGGCACGCTGCCCAGCGCCGACCCGGACCGCAAGGCCTTCCAGCTTGACCTCTTTCCCGCTGCCCTCCGCTCTCCACTTGCTAAATATTCGGATCCCTACTTCACGCCAACCAGCTACATGGGCGCCTTCGGCACCAACAACTGGGCCTATGGTTGGACGGCTCTTGATCACCTGGGCTACCTAGGCGAAATACCCGTGACTGCAATCGAGACCGGCATCGAGGAATTGCCGTTTTCCGTAAGTCTTGCGCAGAACTATCCGAATCCGTTCAACCCTGTCACTGCCATCGAATTTGCTATTCACCGTGCGCAACGCGTTGTGCTCGCCGTCTATGACGTGATGGGCCGCCAAGTCGCACTTCTGGAGAATGGCCAGAGAGATGCAGGCACGCACCGCTTCAACTTTGACGCGAGCGCCCTCGCGTCGGGGCTGTACGTCTACCGCCTGCAAGCGACCCGTAGTGTTATCGCCCGAAAAATGATGTTGCTCAATTAGCAGCAGCCCATTTACAAATGCTCCGGCACCCATACCGCGCTGTTTGCGGATACACCGCAAGTACAATGCCAAGCTGGATCACATGATTTAGAATTGCCCATGGGACGGCACATCTTTGCCATTCGCATCGCTGGACTTGCACTCGTCTTGCTGCTCTTCTTTGTCAGTATCGAGCTGATGGGGGAGTCATTCAAGCTGATGGGAAGCGGCGTGGCTGAGGCCCTGCTTCGCACGACGTCCAATCCATTCGTGGGCCTGTTTATCGGGATTCTCGCCACGTCGCTCGTGCAGAGTTCGTCGACCGTTACTTCCATGGCCGTAGGCATTGTCGCGGGCGGGGGATTGACTGTAGCCGGTGCTATCCCCATAGTCATGGGCGCCAACGTAGGCACGAGCGTCACCAATACGATTGTCTCGCTCGGACATATTTCCCGCAAGGACGAATTTCAGCGCGCCATAGGGGCAGCCACGGTACACGATTTTTTCAACATTCTGGCCGTGGCAGTCTTTTTTCCACTTGAGCTTCTGACGGGCTTCCTCACCCGCGGCTCGGAAATGCTGACCCGAGGACTTGCCAATGCAGGAGGAGCCAACTTGCTGGATCCGATAAGCGTGGTCACCGAGCCTGTTGCGGGCTGGGTTATTGCCATCTCCTCTGGAAACGGCATCGTCGTGTTTATGGTCGGCGTCGTGGTACTATTCCTGTCATTGCGCTACCTGGTGGTGCTGCTTCGTACCGTCTTTCTTGGCCGCTCTGAGCAGCTCATCAACAAGTACCTGTTCGGCCCTGTACCCATTGCCCTGGCTTTTGGAGCGCTGGTTACCGTCATGGTACAAAGCTCCTCGATTACGACATCCATTACTGTCCCGTTGGTTGGCGCGGGTCTCGTTACGGTGCACCAGATATTTCCTTTCGTACTTGGCGCCAATATCGGTACGACGGTAACGGCCCTGTTGGCGGCCCTCGTGCTCTCAGGTCAGGGTGACATCGCAGGGTTGGCAGCCCTGCAGGTCGCCTTTGCGCACATGCTCTTCAATGTCCTGGGCGTTGCTGCCATATTGCCGTTCAGAGCGCTGCGCGCTTTCCCGGTCTGGCTGGCCCTAAGGCTGGGCTCCATGGCTGTCAGGAGCCGTGCTTACGCATTCGTCTATATCCTGCTTATTTTCTTTCTGCTTCCACTGCTCATTATATTTGCAACGCGTGGCGCGGGCACAACTGACTTCGGCAGCGAAGGTCATAATATCGAGATGTATGAGCACGAAGGTCTCGCGCCCGCTGATGATCCCATGAACAGACCCTGAAGCACTATGCCTGATTCGGATAATGCCTTGCGCAGCGTGTTCGGCCTGGTTGCACGCATGTTCGATATCGTAGACGAACAGCTGGCTGATGCCGTGAATGTACTGATGAGCGGAGACGAGGCGCTGGCATTGCAGGTGCGCCAGTTGGACAAGGAGGTTGACACCCTTGAGCTTGCAATCGACGCGGAATGCGAGCGCATCCTGGGAACCTATTCACCAAAGGGAGCGAGCTTGCGCGAGGCGATCGCAGCCATGCGCATGAGCGCGGACCTGGAGCGGATGGGAGACCAGTGCAAGAACGTGGCAACCGGTGCGATCCGTCTCCAGGACTTTGGCTCCTGGCAGTCAGATACGTGTATCGTCGAAATGGCCGATGCGGTGCGGATCATGGTTCGCGCCACCAGGGAGGCACTTGCCAGCGGCGATCGACTGGCTGCCAGGAAGGTAATGGCACTTGACCTGCGCGTGGACAGGGCGTACCGGGAATTGATATCCGATATCGTCCGGCTCTGCGAGGCAGATTCCGACAGGGCACAATCGATGATCCACCTGGCCTTCATTGGCAAGTCCCTGGAGCGCGTAGCCGACAATGCCAAGAGCGTGGCGAAGAGCATTGTCTATTCTGTGGAAGGGGTAGAAATCCGGCATCTGGCCTGGCAGCAGGCGTAGGGTAGCTGGCAGACGCCCCCGCAGTGCTGCCCGTTGGAGCGAATTCGCATCCTGCCCCCGGCGAACCGGCGCGGTGTTGCAACCGCCCTCCATTGCAGCGGCATCGCTCTTCCGGCCCGGCGCAACTCAGCGCGCGCCGGAGTCCTCGGTCTGTCACCAGCCTCGTCGATCCCTCAGAGACGTAACGTGGGCCACATGATGGCGCCCGTGCCAGGCATACGTGGCAAGGAGTCTCTCAAGGGTCAGCGTACCGTCTTCCGGATGTACGAGGGTTAGCTCAAAGTCCTTGGTCTCCATGGACTCAAGCAGCACCTGCCACCTACGATGAAGGGCACGGACCAGTGATAGCGACAGCTCCACCGGAGCCGTACGGGCATCCGCCAGCCGCGCCCAATCCTTTTCACGGTACGTCTTGATCGGGTCTGCATCCCGGGTCAGCGTCCAACGAAAGCGGATATACGCGTTTGCGTGGCTGTCGGCGACATGATGGACAACCTGCCGAATAGTCCAGCCGCCAGGTCGGTATGCTTCATCCAGCTGGGAATCCGCAAGCCCATGAACAGCGTCCGAGAGTGCCTCCGGCAGCTCGGCGATTTGCCGAATCCACAACTTGCGCGCATCAGGCCCGCCGGCCTGTGGCCAGGTGAGTCGACCAATGGGGTAGCGAAGATCCATGGTTTATTCCGGTTGGTTTCGGGGCAAGAATAACTTCCCAGTCCGGTCTACAAGTCACCCAGCTGGGGCCGGAGCAGCACTTCTTCCACCACGGTTCTATTGCCCAGCCTGAATACGTCCACCACGGATTCGGCGATGTCTGCAGCGGCCATGAACCGCTCATCCGGGAAATCTGTGCCGTTCCAGCTTGGTGTCCGGACAGGGCCCGGAAGCAGTGAGGTGACCCGTATGCCGTGTGATTTAAGCTCTTCGCGGACCACGCGGGCCAATCCCAGCAGACCGTGCTTCGCCGCGCAATAGGCCGCACCGCCCGCATAGCCTCGCAGCGAAGCAACCGATGCCATGAAGAAAATGTGGCCGCCTTGCTGGCGGATCATGGAATCAAGGAACGCCCGGGTGACGACGAAGGCGCTGGTCAGATTCACGGCCACCTGCGCACGAAACTCCGCCGCCCTGGTATCAACCAGCCTGCCCGGCCTGAACAAGCCTGCGTTGTTCACCAAGGCGCGCGGCGCGCCGCCCCACTCAAGGATTCGGCCGACCTGCACATGGACGGATTCATCGTCCGTAACGTCGCAAGGACACACGAGCGCCTCCGCCCCAAAGGAGCGGCAGCGCTCCGCTACTTCTTCCAGCCGGTGTCCGGTCCGCGCCAGGAGCGCGACCCGTGCGCCGGGCTCCTGCGCAAAGCGCTCCGCAATGGCCTGCCCAATCCCCTGACTGGCGCCGGTTATGACAATGAGTGACATGTTGAACGAATGGAAGCAAAGTTGCGTAAGATACGAGATTCAAACAGCTTCTGGCCCGTACTCCCGGGCATCCATGTCTTCGGTTTTGGCATGACGATCCCGCTCAGTTTCAAGGAGATCGCCCGAGCCATTCGCGGCGTGGAAACAGGTTCGTTCGATCTCGTGGTTGGCATCGGCGGCGGCGGAGCCGTGCCCGCAGCCCTGGCAGCGTATCGGCTCGGCCTTGCGCTGCACATGCTCTGGTACAACTATCGCGACGAAGACAACCGGCCGCGCTACGCGCGTCCCCGACTCCAGCGAAGCGGCGACCTGCCAGCCGGCACCCGGCACGTCCTTCTGGTGGATGATGTGTCCGTTACAGGCAGGACTCTGGAAGCCGCCCGCCGGCATCTTGCCCCCGTCACCGCTACTACCATGGTCCTGAAAGGCACCGCGGACATCGTGCTGTTCCCGGATATCTCGAGCTGCGTGGCATGGCCATGGAATCAGCCAACTCCCTCGACCGTCTGACATCATGGACAGGAGATCTTTTCTGCAGTGGAGCCTCGCCGCCAGCGTCTGCATTCCGGTAACCCGCAAACCCGCCCCGGACCGCCTGGGAGACCCCTTGCCAATGCGTGATCTGGGAAGGACAGGAGTGGCCGTTACCATGCTCGGAGTGGGCGGATGGCATATAGGGCGCATGTCGGACCGTGACGCGCAGGCGACCATAGAAGCCGCGCTTGAAGGCGGAGTTCGGTTTTTCGACTCCGCCGAATCCTACCAGTCCGGAGGTAGCGAACGAATGCTGGGCAGGTTCCTCGTCCCCAGGTATCGGGAAGACGTCTTTCTTATGACAAAGACCACAGCCTCTGCCGCACGTGGTGCCCGCAGGCATCTGGAGGAGTCTCTGCGCCGGATGGCTACGGACTACCTGGATCTCTGGCAGGTACATGCCGTCAATGACCCGGCGGATGTCAAGCGCAGGCTTTCGGGCGGCGTGCTCGATGTCGCGCTTCAGGCAAAGAGCGAAGGCAAGGTGCGCCACATCGGCTTTACGGGCCACCGGGATCCTGCCGCCCATCTCCAAATGCTCGAGGAAACCGACAGCTTTGAGTGCTGCCAAATGCCGGTCAACGTTGCGGATGCCAGTTATCTGAGCTTTTCCCGCCGCGTTCTGCCCAGGCTGGTTGACCGCAACCTGGGCATAATTGCCATGAAGACACTGGCCAACGGCGGCTTTTTCGGGGGCAGCAATCACGGACAGCACGGCGGCAGGCCACGCGTCGTACCGAATCGGCTGAGTATTCGGGAAGCCTTGCATTTCGTGTGGTCACTTCCGGTTAGCGTCATTGTCTCCGGACCGGACAACGTAGATCAGATGCGCGAGAAAATTGCCCTGGCCCGGTCGTTCGAGCCCATGCAGGAAGACGAGAGGTCTGAGTTGATTGATCGCGTGGCGGACATGGCCGGACGCGGCGTGGAGTTCTACAAGGCCTGACAGCACGCGCATGTCCAGAATCTGGCTCGTTCTCTGCCTTCTCACGTTGGGACCTACCGCGGCGCAGGCGCAGGTCGCGGCCCGGATCGTTGGCACGGTTACCGATACAACCGGCACTCCGCTGGAGGACATCAATGTCTTTGTTGCTTCCAGCATGCAGGGAAGCGTGACCAATAGCCGCGGGCAATTTGAGCTCGTTGGACTTCCGCTTGGATCGCTGCGCCTCTATGTGTCGGCTGTCGGATACGAGCCTCAGCACGAGGACATATTCCTGCGGGAGGCGCGGACGCATGTCCATGATTTCGCGCTTGTGCCCGCCACGTACGAAATCGGCGAAATCACGGTTACGGCCGACAACCGGCGCTGGCAGCGCCAGTTCGAACGATTCAAACGGCTTTTTATCGGAGAAACCCCGTTCGCCGGTCAGACGACTATCACGAATTCCGAAGTACTGGACTTTTCTGCCCAGGGAGGAGAGTTTCGCGCGCAGGCCAGCGAGCCCCTCATTATCGAGAACAAGGCCCTCGGGTACAGACTCACGTACTTTCTCAACGAATTCGTTGCCGAGCCCACCAGCTGGCGCTGGGACGGCGAGCCCCTCTACGAGCCACTTGAACCCGAGAGCCCGGAGCAGGCTGCGCTCTGGAATGCCCGGCGCGACTCCACGTTTTACGGCTCCTTCCGCCATTTCCTGCTCGCGGTCATTAACGACCAGGTAAGTGAGCAAGGCTTTGAAATGTTTTCACGCCCGGCTTCGGGCATGAGTGGACCGGGCGGCGGCATCGGCGGTGGCGGCAGGCTTGCCGGCAATCAGCGTTTCCCGGTCCGGGCGAGTGAAATCCTGAAGCCTGGTGAAAGCGAGAACGAGAGGATTCTGGACTTCGAGGGATTCATTGACGTGGTGTACACACGCGAGCTCGAGGAAAGGGCCTTCTTGGCCTTGCAGCAGCCACCGCGTCGGCGTGCCAGGTTCCAGACATCGCCGATCAAGCTCGACAGGGGAGCGACCATCATCGATTTGAAGGGCGATACGCTTGATCCCTACGGGGTCACGTTCTATGGCGGCTACTTCGGCTATGAGCGCATTGCAAATCAACTCCCCAAGGAATACCGGCCGTGGCACGAGTAGCATGTGGACGCAAGTCGCCTTACCGCTTGTTCTGGTCGCGAATGTTGCTGCCCAGGCGGCGGGCCAGCCGCTGGATATAACGGGCACCGTCCGCGCAGAGGATTCGCGCCTGCCGCTGGAGAACGCCCACGTTTTCATCGCATCGTCTACAATCGGAACGGCGACCGACGAAGACGGCGTTTTCCGGCTTGAGAACGTGCCACCCGGCCCGCATCGGCTCTTCGTCTCGATGCTGGGCTACGAGGCGACCCACATCGATACCCTGCTGCGCGCAAGCGGATCTCACTCCATCTCGTTCGATCTGAGCCCGGCCGTCATCGAACTCGAGGAGATTGTCGTAAATGCCCGGGAAGCACGGCGCTGGCAGCGGAGACTCCTCAAGTTTACCCGGCTGTTTCTGGGTGAGACTCCCAACAGTGCGCTCGCGGTGATCAAGAACCCCGAAGTGCTAAGCTTCACCAGTTCCTGGGGCCGGTTTGCCGCAACCGCCTCGAGACCCCTTGTCATCGAGAACCTTGCCCTCGGCTACCGTATCGAATACTATCTCAAGGAGTTCTTCTATTACGGCGATGTAATCAAGTACGATGGCGAGCCCCTTTTTGCGGAGCTGGAACCGCAGGATGCCGAGCAGGCTGCGCTTTGGAGAGCCAATCGGGTTAAGGCCTTCAATGGCTCCTTCCGGCACTTCCTCCTGTCTCTGATGGAGAATGAATCGGAGGAGGAGGGATTTGCCACGTACCGGCGATACAGCCTGGAGCGCCAGTCACCGGCCGTCAGGGCAAACACCGCCGAGCTACTGCGAAGCGGACCCTCGCCGGACGAGATGGAATTGGCATTCCATGGCTTCCTGGAGGTGGTCTATACAAATGAACTGGAGGACGCCGCCTTTCACCGGTGGCAAAGGCGAAGCGGCCGCATCCAGGAGCAGCGATCCTTTCTTGAACTGACCACCGGGCCAACCCTGGTGGACCGCTCGGGCGAGGTAATCGATCCTTATGGCGTGACGGTGTACGGCTATTACGCCTTCGAACGCATTGCGGACGAAGTGCCCAAGGAATACCGCCCTCCCGTGCGGACACCCTAGGATCACTCGCCTCCAAGCTCTACCACCGTGCCAGTACTTGCGGACAGGATGGCCGCATCCAGGATCTCCGTGACGACCATGTTGATGGAAAGCGACGAAAGACTTCCCGCAGGATCCTCCGCGCCCCGAACCACGGCCGCGAGGTAGGAAAACGGATCGCTCAACTCCTGCGGCAGAGGCGCGGCTGTCTGGCGCACCTCCCCGTCTTCCCGGCTTAGCCTGATCCGCATGTCGGAGGCGTTGTCCGCATGTACGTAGCCCGTGGCTCCGTATACGTCCATGTCCTTGCGACTGAACGGCCAGTTCCAGCTGGCCTGGATGATTCCCTGAGTACCGGGATAGGTAAGGATTATGGTGGCCTCGTCATCGACGCGGCCGTAAAGGTCCGGCTTGAATGTCTGCAGCACAGCCGTTACCGACTCTGGCCGCTGCCCGTCCATTAGCCAGGTTATGAGATTCGCGCCGTAGCAGCCGAAGTCAATCACCGCCCCTCCGCCATTTTCCGCCGGATCCGTAAGCCAGTCCGAGAACTCCCTGTCTACGCCGATCTCGATGGGACCCCGATGGCCATCGCGAACCACGATTTTGCGCAGCGGCCCCACATCCCCGCTCCCTGTCAGTCGGCGCGTCTCGTGCACACTGGCATACCAGGTGGTTTCGTAGTTGGTTAGCAGGCGAATGCCGGCTGAATCGGCGGCGGCCTTCATCAGCCGCGCGTGCTCCATCGATATTGCAAGAGGCTTTTCCACCATCACGTGGACCCCATAGCGCGCTGCCAGCCGCGTAACTTCCAGATGGTCACGAATGCTCGTGAATACCGTAATGGCCTCAGGCCGCGCCTCGCGCAGCATCTCTTCCGCACTGGCGTATACGAGGCTCATGTCAAAGCCGTGGCGCTCGGCAAAGCGCCTCGCCAGGTCATGGTCCGCCTCGGCAATGCCCACGATTTCGATGTCGCCCAGATCCTCG
Source organism: Rhodothermales bacterium (assembly GCA_965207385.1). GTDB lineage: Bacteria > Bacteroidota > Rhodothermia > Rhodothermales > Bin80 > CAZXEU01. Next base: position 54,659 of record CBDBLZ010000018.1, on the reverse strand, counting down.
CGACCAAGAATCCAGTGCACGTGCGAATGAACAAGCCCCACTACACCAACGCGCACGGGCTCAGGCTCCTGGGGCGCCGTCCATCCCAGCGCGGCTACGATTAGTGCAATAAGTGGCATGCCTAAAATGGTCTTTTCAGACCATAATACAGGTAAGCAGCATCAGGTGCCGGGCCTTCCGATTCCGGGCATGCACCTGTGCCTTCAGCTGCCGCATGCATGGCGTCGGGCGTCCTTCACAGGTCCGCCGGAGCCGGCAACGGCAACGTTGCAACGTGCCTGACGTTGCACGGGGCATGCGTCCGGCAGATGTCCCTCCCGTTCTCACGCGCGATCCCGCCTGCGCGGCCTCCCACCTCCGGCAAGGGAAGCTTGTGGCCTTCCCGACCGAGACCGTCTATGGTCTTGGGGCCGATGCCTTCAACGAGGATGCCGTGCTCAAGGTATTCGAGGCGAAGAGCCGGCCACGCGACAATCCCCTGATCGTGCACGCCGCCACGACCCACCAGGTAGGGCAGCTCGCATCCTCGGTTCCAGGCGTCGCTAAGAACCTGATGGAGTCATTCTTCCCCGGTCCGCTGACCCTCATACTGCCCAGGCACCCGAAACTCCCCGCGGTGACAACGGGCGGATTGGAAACCGTCGCCGTGCGCATTCCGGGACACAGCCTGGCCCGCGCATTCCTTGCGGCCTGCGGAACGCCTGTTGCCGCCCCGAGCGCCAACATTTCCGGAAGACCTACCGCCACCACGTGGCGCGATGTACTGGACGACTTGCGCGGATCCATAGCATGCCTGCTTAGGGATGATGGCCCGGGAGCGGGCCTGGAATCCACGGTTGTGGACTGTACGCGAAGCAATCCCGTACTGCTTCGGCCCGGTGTCGTTAGTCTGGAAGCACTCCGACAGGCTGCACCCTCTGTGGTCGCGGGGCAATCCCTCGCCGGCGAACCAGTGAGAAGCCCGGGCATGCAGTACCGGCACTATGCACCCGACTCCCGTGTGCAGCTGGTCCGAACCCTCGGCGAGACTGTGCCGGACACAAAGGCGGCCTATATCGGGCTGGAGGCCGTAGCAGATCCGGCAGCGTTTGGCGCCGTACGCGTGTGCGCCAGTGAGGAAGATTATGCGCGTGATCTCTTTCGGTTTTTCCGCCAGTGCGACAGGCTGAAACTTAACCTCATCTATTGCCAAGTGACGGAAACGACAGGCATCGGAAGGGCCCTGATGGACCGCCTCAATCGTGCATCTGGCAGCGTCAGATCTGCACCGTCAGCCCAAACCCTGTCCCGGCGGCTCGCACAACGGGCACAAGGCTGACGCTGCGCTGGTGACGCCGGGTCAGGAAGAATGCCGTTGAAATCCCGATGGCTGTGCCGACGAACACATCCGAAAACCAATGTACGTTGTCCGCCATCCGGACGAAAGACGTACCTACTCCGAGAGCAAACAGGGCAGCTGTAGGGATGTTGCGGTAGTACAGCAGCCAGGGTGTCGTAAATGCGAATACGGTCGTGGCATGGCCGGAAGGGAAAGATGTGTTACCCGAAAATGGCGCGAATGACATGGCACCCTTGTCCTGGTAGGGGCGCGCGCGCCCGACGATTCCCTTGAGCGCATTCGTAATGAGGTTGGAAAGAACAATGGCCTCCACGGACGTAAAGGCCGCGTCCTGCAAGTGCTCGTTCCCCGAAGCCAGCGTGCCCAAGAAGAACAGCAATGCCAATGGCCGCACGACATTCACGTTGCCCACTTCGTTAAGGGCACGCCGTGATTGCTGTGGAGCAGATTCCGTAAAGTCTATTACCCGCTGCGTTATCTGCTCGTCCCTGCCGGAGAGCACGACAACCAGTCCGGCTGTGCCGGCGGCGCCGGCGGCTACGCGGCGCGTAGCTATTTTTCGCGCGATGGCTCCAACGTCCTCCCCCACCCAGGTCACAAACCGCATGGGATCACTTCGCACCACCTGGCCACTGGCAGCATTCACCAGAGCTGCAACCAGGAGCAGGGCAACACTGCCGCGCGCGATGAGATTACTCAATGAGCAGGTCCCCATACGAAATCAGTCCTCCTCCGTTGTCAACGACATACACACGGACAAGCCCCGTAACTCCCAGAACGCGCGGAGAAAAAGAGAATACGTAGGCGCCCGGATCCCTGGCATCCCTGATGTCGTCGAGGCGCCGGGCGACGCGGTCCTCGTCAAAGCTCACGAGGGCCAGACTGCCTTCCAGCGCATTGAATTGCCGCACCCGGACGGGAATCGTCACAAAGTCGTTGGGGCCTACCGGGTTCGGAAAGGCAGGATCAATGTAGACGCGCCCCATGTATGCCGGAGACGTGCGCCAGTCGTCTTCATCGGTCTCGGCAACCTCACCGTTCTTGTCCGTGCTCGTGATGCCGGAAGGCATTGAGAATGCCTCTTCCTCGAAATCGCTCTGGAGCTCGGCAGTATCACATGCCATCATGGCCAGTACGCCGCACACTACCAGCGCCTGCAGCCGCCTGCCGCCATTCGCGTCCCCAGTCATGATTCTTCCCATCGCTCTCCTTGGCCCTGATTGAAGCTACGAATTTGCGCGTCAACATCGGCGCGCGACCCGTTCTGCAAGGCCTGGATCTCCGGATCATGCCGGGCATCCAGATCGGCCTCATAGGACCCAACGGCAGCGGCAAGACCACGCTCCTGCGCGCCATAGGCGGGCTCCTGCCGTATACGGGCTCCCTGGCATTCCGGGGCCGGCAAGTGAGCGAATGGAAGCCGCGTCCGCTGGCAAGGCGACTGGCCTTCGTTCGGCAAGCTACACCAATGTCTTTTGATTTCACTGTCCGCGAGATCGTCTTGCTCGGCCGCTCTCCGCACAAGAATTTCCTGGAGCGGGACACGGGCACGGATCATGGCATGGTGGAACGCGCACTCGAGCGCGTCGACCTGGCCGGATTTGCTGACCGCAGCATTCATTCGCTGAGTGGTGGCGAGCGCAGGCGTGCTTTTCTGGCCCAGGCACTTGTGCAGGAATCCGACCTGCTCATGCTGGATGAACCCACCACCCACCTCGATGTCCACCACCAGTTTCGGTTCTTGAACCTCATGCGAGAACTCGTCGAAAGCGGCCGGACCACCATTGTCGTCTTTCACGACATAGAGCTCGCCGCTCGTTTTTCCGATATTCTGCTAGTACTCGTTGAAGGGAAGGTCGCAGCCTCCGGCGAGCCCTCCCAGGTCCTGACCCCGAAGCTGATGGCTGCGGTGTTCCGCATGCGATGCCAGATTGCGCCAGCCTTCCAGATCAGCTACGTCGAACCCCTTAACTGATGGCCGCCAGGATTTATACTCGTACCGGCGACGATGGCTCTACGAGCCTTTTTGGCGGAGGCCGGGTCTCGAAGGACGACGCCCGTATCCGCGCCTACGGCACGGTAGACGAACTCAATGCATGCCTCGGTCAATGCGCCACAAGCCTGGAAGCCGAGACGCCCGTAAAGTCGCTGCTGGTTCGACTGCAAAACGAGCTGTTCGTGGTGGGCGCGGATCTGGCAACCCCGCCAACTTCCCGGGCATCGGTCCCCCGCATCGCTCCGTCCGATGTTCGGCGTCTTGAAGATTGCATTGATTCGTACGAAGCGGACCTGCCACCGCTCACGAATTTTATCTTGCCAGGTGGGAGCACTGCTGCATCCAGTCTGCATCAGGCGAGGACAGTTTGCCGCAGAGCCGAAAGAGAGATTGTCGCCGCCCGGGTTGCGGGAGAACTGAACGTCCACGCGCTGGAGTATATCAATCGAATGTCGGACCTTCTGTTTGTCCTGGCACGCTGGGTCAATCGCATGGAGAACGTCCCGGATGTGGAATGGACTGCGTGGCGACAGCCGGCGCCCTCAAGTAACCCCGTAGAGCCCGAGTGAACGTGCTCAAGAGCCTGGTCGGAACTGCCCGAAACTGGTTGCGCCACATGGTCTGCGCGGCCGTCGGGGCGTGCGTGCTTCTGCCCAGTGCCGATCTCGCGCACGTTGAATACGCCACCGTGGTGCCCGCGCCTGCGGACAGGTTCGGGATCGACAGCACCCGTTACAAGCCTGCTGCCGAGCAGATTCGAAGGAGCGAAACCTTCGCGGCCATCCTGGCAAGGCATGGTACGGCCACGCCTCGCATCGCCGATGCCATGCAGAAAATGGGGCCTCTGTTAAATCCGCGCAGGCTTCGGGCCGGAGCACCCATCTGGGTCTACCGCGAAGTACGGACAGACTCTGCGCGTATTTTCGTCTACAAGCCGTCTCCTGAGCGGTATGTGGTATTGGACTTCAGGGATTCCGTCGCTGTCTACGGTGACGAGCTGCCGGTTTTCGTGGCGCGAAGAGTCGTGCATGCCTCCATTGAAAGCTCGCCCTACCAGGCATTGGCCCGACAGGGCGTAGACCCGAATCTGGCGCTCGAGCTGGCCCGCGTTTTCGCTTGGCAGGTTGACTTTTACCGCATTCAGAAAGGAGACAGGTTCAGCATTGCGTTTGACGAGCATCGAATCGACGGCGCCGTAACGGACGCCTCCATCGTAGCAGCTCGCTTCGAGCAGACTAACAAGACCCACTACGCCTTCTGGTACGGCCTTGACGGCAGTGGCGGCTACTACGATGAAAACGGCAATACGCTGAAACGGGCCTTTCTTCGCGCGCCATTGGAATACACACGCATCAGCTCCAGGTATTCTCTCCGCCGCTTCCATCCCGTCCAGCGCCGTTACAAGGCTCACCTCGGCACGGACTATGCTGCGCCGACGGGCACGCCCATTGTTGCCACGGCGGACGGCACTGTGGTGGAGGCTGCCTATACCCGCGGCAATGGACGCTATGTGAAAATCCGGCACAACGACAAGTACGCGACTGCCTATCTCCACATGTCACGCTTTGCAGACGGGATCCGTCCGGGCACGCGGGTTGAGCAGGGACAACGGATCGGCTACGTAGGCAGTACGGGGCTGGCAACCGGGCCGCACGTCTGTTACCGGTTCTGGATGAACGGTAAGCAGGTAGATCCGCTTTTGCTTGACATGCCGCCGGCAGCCCCCATTGCAGAAGAGCAGCGGGCCGGCTTTCGCGTTCGACGAGATTCCTTGCTCCGGCAACTACTGCCGGGCCTGTAGGCTGGAGCCGACCAATCTTGCTACAACGCAGGCAACTCGTGCGGTTCAGGCGTCAAGTGGGCTGGCCGCCGTTTCAGTTAGAGCGGTGTACCATTGCAAACCCGAGTGCACATACGCAAGGATGTGGCTCTCCATCGGGGTCTGATTGCCCGCGCCATTTCGTCGAAGCGGGGGCAAGTGGCAAGGGTCGTGGGTTGCCAGGGTCAGGCCGAAGGGGCGATCCGAATCTGCTGAAACGTCGAATTGCATTTGCCGAGTGGCCACGAAAAAAGTAGGCCGGGGCATGTGAACTTCGTGTGTCAGCAGCCGTATATTGTGAGCGAGACGCAATCCATGTGATTGCTCTCCCTCCGAGGCCCACGTTTCACCGCGTGGGCTTTCGTGTTTTTGGCCCTTTCCGATCAGCCCATGTATTTCGCCTATCTCGATGAATTTGGTCACATTGGTCCCTACGTAGACCGCAGGCATCCGCGCTACAAGGACAGCCCGGTATTCGGCCTAGCTGGATTTGTGATGCCTGCAAATGAGGTGCGCCATTTTGGGACATGGTTCTTCCAGAGGAAATGCCAACTCATGCAAGCGAATATCAGGCGGTCTGGCAAGCATCCATGGGAGTGGGAAAAGAAAGGAGCGAAGCTATACCATCCGAAGAATATGCGTCGTTACCCGTGGCTCCGCCATTTCACATTGCGCCTCTTCTCCAAAATCCAGAACGCGGGTGGTTTCGTGTTCTTCTGCGGTCTAGAGAAACCGGCCTGGCCCAGTGAACACAATTCGAACGGCCTGTATCGTAGTATCCTGCGACAATCGATCAAGCGCATTGACGAGTTCTGCGACCAGGACTGCTCATCACCGGAGGGCTTTGTGATGCTGCTGGATGAACATGACCAGCGTGCCAGTTTGCTGGCTCAGGCCGCACGAACCATGTATGGCCCAGTCGATCAGTGCAAGCGCCTAATCGAGCAGCCGTTTCATCTGGAGAGTCACCGCTATCAGAATCTGCAGGCCGCAGATTGGATTGCCGGACTGATTGGACGAATAGGAGCGCGATGGGTGGCCCCCGATGCATTTCCCGAAAACGAGGTGTTCGTGCACTACTTTGGCCCTCGCCTGCACCAGGTTTCGCGTAGATCGGGTATCAGGGCGCAATAGTATCCGGATTATGGCATTCTGGCCTTAACCGGCCTCTGCAGCGTTCCAGGCTGCAAGGCACCGAAACTTCGAAGTCCATTCCAGGAGGCTTTATGGGGTGCTCAGTGCGGCGCGCGGCTGGCCTCTTGCCCCATAGCTGGAAGTACTATCACGTATGCGACCGCCTATCTCCATATGTCCCGCTTCGCAGACGGGATCCGTCCGGGCACGCGGGTTGAGCAGGGGCAACGGATAGGCTACGTAGGCAGTACGGGGCTGGCAACCGGGCCGCACGTCTGTTACCGGTTCTGGATGAATGGTAAGCAGGTAGATCCGCTTTTGCTTGACATGCCGCCGGCAGCCCCCATTGCAGAAGAGCAGCGGGCCGGCTTTTCCGTTCGACGAGATTCCCTGCTCCGTCAGCTGCGACCGGCCCTGTAGACCGCGGCCGACACCTCCTGTTCAGCCGCACGCTGCGGTTCCGGCATTGGAAAGTAGAATTCCGCAAGCGATCTCATTTGGTCGCCGTCACGGACGGGGCCGCTCGACGCATCGCCGCCGCCTGGCGCCCTGGTCTTGAGCGGCCGCGCAAGACATCTGCCTTTCGGTGTGCTGGCAGCCGGCTTCGCTTTAGGGCAGGCTGCGGGCTCTTGAGTCGCTGTCCCGCGCAGTAGCAGGTGTGATCTCACACAAGGCTCACCTGGCCCATCGCAACTAGGCTGCAGCAATCAGGACCTTTGCTCGAATGAACCAAAATCCTGCTCACTGCTGATCCGTCTGTCGCGACTTGACTATCACCTGCGGGAAGCCCGGGTATTCCATGCCAAAGTGGTACGACCCGCCCACCAACAGGTCTTTTTCGGATACGGTCACCCCGCGTCCACTTCCTACGTGCTCGTACACACCCGTCCGCGGATCAACCCTGAAGATCAAATCGCGCCGGCGATCATCTCCCATTTGCTTCAAAGCAGCCAGGTAAAACGAGCCGTCTTCAAACGCCTGAAATACACTTAGACGCCCCCCGCCTTCTTCTTCGGAGGCACCCGAGTGAAACGTCGTTCTGCCCTGATTCTCGGTAATCTCGAGGCCCGTGCGAATGCCCTCGACCCGAATTACCCAAACCAGTTCACCCTCCTCGCTGTACGCCATGACTACCGGGACCAAAAACGGCGCGAACGCGATGATCCCGTGCGCCTCATTGCACGCAATCCTCGCAGCGTCAGACATATACATGACCACGCTCGGGTTCTCGTAATCATACGAGGCCCCGAATCCCTTAACGTAGGCTCCGTCCATGGTGTACTTGTGAATCACGTGGCCGCTGGACAGGTCGTGGCTTACAGAATAGAAGTGGTCCCTCATTATGCACCCTGCCCTTGCGCTGGTTTTCGTGCGCAGATTCCGGTCAAACAGAAATGTACTACTCTCCGTTCTTTTGAAAACAACAACTTGTCGATGCCCGCCAGCTACCAGAACGGTGTTGCCCCCGTCGGCTACCATCAGCACCTGGGGACTCCTGAATTCCCCCGGCCCTTCCCCTGCGCGCCCGAAGTTGCCCAGATAATTTGCTTGCGCGTCAATGACATGCACCGTCTTGATGGCAGAAGCGGGGTTTGACCAAGACATGGCATCCAGGATGAAGATCGTGCCCTTGCCGTCGGTGGCGATGTCCGCCACGTGACCGAGCAGTTCGTAGTCCTCTCCGTCCTCACGTCCAAACACGAAGGTGTCATAGCCAGTGGTGTCGATAGTTGGAGGAAGCTCTTCCCACGCATCCAAATTTTTCAGATCGATTACGAGGCCGGGGTCCGAGGCATCGGGAATGCTCTCGGGAATCGGATGATAGATGCGCTTCTGGATATGCGCTGCCGCCGGCCGGGAGACGGGCCCCATCAGCACAACCAGCGCCAGGCAAAGCAGGAATCGGGATTGGCAGCGGAAAAGCATGGCGGGCGTGGTCACGGCAATTCGTGCGAACGTCTCAACCTTGGACGAAAGCAGCGACATCGTACCTCACGGCTGAAGATTGGATTCCGAAGCAGCGGGGGTCTTGGCAAGAGGCAGATCCCCCGCAACCGTCCTCCTGGGAGTATCGGCCGCCCGGACATGCGAATCCCTCGCGACTTGTCCACCGTGGCAGCCCGTATTCCCGCTGCCACGCATCCCGAATCCGGGGGAGGCGCAACCCGCTTCCTGAAACGCCCGCAGGCCGGGAGCCACCCTCGCGGAGAGCCGCGAAGCGCTGGATCGGCTCGCGAGCGTACGCCCCCACCGCTACCGGCTACTGACCTCCAGGGAGGCTGACGCCTGCGCATCGCCTTGCGATACCTGCACCGTGTACGTCCCGGGAATCAGGTAGAAGACGCCGTCCGAGGCGGCTTCCATTTCATCGGCCGATTCCTCGAGATCCTGGTTGAATGCTTCGGCTGCAGCCTCTTCAACGGACATGTCGTACGCGGCGTAGTTGAGCCCTCGCTCCGCTTCATCCTCGATAACGCGGAGCTCCAGGCCGTCTTCCGCCAGAATTTGCAAGCGCGCGGCGCCGGCTTCGGCCGCGAAGTAGACAATCGTGGTTTCCGGCACATAGGCCTCGCGCCAGGAGACCGCGCGGCGTCCCCACGCACTGCTGTGAGGGACCGCCTCCAGGCTGAATACGTGCAGCGGCTCCGCCATGACCTCCGGCGTAAGGTCCTGAACATGGCTTATATCGGCCTGGTAGATCGACCGGCCATGCGTGCCAACGAGCAGATGCCGGCGCCGCTCCTGGATTTTAAGATCGTGCACCGGGGCATTGGGCAGTGACTGTCCGGCCGCCATGATGGTGGTTCCGCCATCCAGGGATACGTACAATCCGCGGTCCGTGCCCACATACAGCACATCCTCGCTGTCCGGATCCTCCAGTACTACGTTCACGGGCTCTCTTGGAAGGTCGCCTCCAATGGCATTCCACGTGTCGCCGAAATCATCCGAGCGAAAAACCAGCGCATCGAAATTGTCCCACCGATAACCGTTCAGGGCGGCATAGACCCGTCCTGTCACGTGAGCCGAGGCTTCCACCCGGCTGACCCAGAAGTTACCCGGCAGGCCGCCCACGATCCGGTGCCATGCATATCCCCCGTCACGCGATACGTGGATCAGTCCGTCGTCGCTGCCAACATATACAAGCCCGAATTGCAGCGGCGATTCGTCAATGGTCGTCAGCGTTCCAAACGGTACGTCACCCCGCCGGCCACCCTGCGTCAGATCGCCGGACAGGGTCTCCCAGTCGCCGCCCTGATTGAACGAGCGGTGCACCTTGTTCGAGCCCAGGTACAGGATGTCCGGGTTGTGCCTGGACAAGTGAATGGGCGTCTGCCAGTTGAACCTCAGGGGGCGTTCGCCCAGCGTGTGCCGCGGACGTATGGATGCCCGCCGGCCAGTGCGGCTATCGATGCGCACATAGGCGCCAAATTGCGACCCGGTATAGACGATGTCGTTGGTGCGCGTATCGATTTCAACCTGCATGCCGTCCCCGCCCAGCAACCGGTCATAGGGATAGTCCCCGCTTCCATGCCAGCCGAGCGAGTGCTCGTACGTGTGCGGTCCATACCACACACCGTTGTCCTGGAGTCCTCCGTAAACCCTGTAGGGCCTCGCATCATCCACGGCAATGGCATAAAACTGGCCAACGGCCGGCGTATTGGCCTTGAACCACGTCTCGCCGTCGTCATAGCTGATATTGAGTCCCCCATCATTGCCGTTGACCAGGTGGCCGCTCCGCTCGGGGTTTATCCACAAGGCCTGGTGGTCTACATGCACGTTGGCGCGCCCGATCGACTGCCACGTCTTTCCCGCGTCCTTGGAGCGCAACAGCGGCACTCCCAGGATATACACACGGTCGTGATCCGCCGGATCAATGCGGATTTCCCCGAAATAGTACCCGTAGGAATTGTAGACGGCATCCAGGGGCTCATCGTGCGTCTTGTGCCAGCTGCTTCCGCCATCCTCCGAGCGGTAAACTTCCGCGCCCAGAACCGGAGTATCAAACAGCTCGCGGTTGGCGTCCTCCACGAACCAGACCAGGTGCACAGGCTCAATCTCCCCGTCCTGCACCATTCTTCGAATCCCTTCCGCCGTGTATTCGTCGCCGAAGCCGTTCTCCTCCAGGTAGGTGCCGATCGGTTCATCATCCAGTTCGAGGAACGCCGCGGGGGACATGCCGCGGAGCGCATCCCTGGTCAGGACCGGCTCCTCTTCATCCTCCTCTGGCTCACGTCTGTCCTGGTTGTCCACAAGGGCATACAGGACGTCGGGATCCTGGCTGGAAATCACCAGACCGATCCGGCCTACCCCCTTCCCGGACGGAAAGCCTTCAGCCGGGAGGCGAGACCACGAAGCGCCTCCATCCGCCGATTTGTACACGCCGGATGCCTCGCCGCTCTCCACAAAATTCCACGCCCGGCGCTCGCGGTGCCAGATGGAAGCGTACAGAATGTCCGGATTGCCCGGATGCAGAATGAGATCGATTGCACCCGCGTTCTCCGAGACGTAGAGCGTCCTGGTCCACGTGCTTCCGCCGTCACGGGACATGAATACGCCCCGCGCATCGCTTGCCGAGTACAGCGGGCCCAGCGCTGCGACCCAGACCGTACTGGAGTCGCCCGGGTGCAGCAGGATGCGCCCGGTCCTTTGCGTCGCCTCCAGTCCCCTGTGCTCCCACGTCGCACCATGGTCCGGTGACACGTACACTCCCGTGCCGGCATAGGAGGAGCGACTGGAGTTGTTTTCGCCGGTTCCCACCCATACCGCGCCGCGTGCCCAGTCCACAGCTATGTCGCCGATGGTCATCGATGGCTGGTGGTCAAAGACGGGCTCGAACGACATTCCGTTGTTCGTCGACTTCCAGAGCCCTCCCGACGCGTACGCGACATACATTTCGGTTGGATCCTGCGGATTGACGTCCACGTCGACAATCCTTCCGCTCATCACGGTCGGCCCTACGCCGCGGAAGGGCAGGTTCGAGATGAGCGACTTCTCCATCAGCTTCGCTCTTTGCGCTACCGCCTCTCCGCGCGTCTCGGCATCCGTGGCCGGAACGAGCGACAGCATTTCCGGCGCAGCTTCCTGCGCCGCGGCAGTCTGTGTCAGGAGAAGGACAATGCCAACGGTGAGTGATCGGATGGACATGGCTCTGGATCGAATGGGCCGGTAAGGTACACGGAAAACGTGATTGCTGCACAGGCCGATGGGGCGACCAGAGGAGCCGCTTCCGCGGGTACACAGCAGACCGGAGCCCGTATGGCCGGCTGCTTGAAGCGCTTTCCGCGAGAAGGTCCGGGAAGGCTGTCCAAGGGCTGAATGTGCCGCCTCGCGATACGCGCCTGCGCAGCTCAATCCTGGGCGCGGAAACCCAGGAGCGGCACCAGGCCATCCCGAATGCTCTGATGGATGGCCACCTTGCTGCGCAGCTTTCCATCAGGTTCTGTACAGACTATGCGAAGCCAGCGAGACCTGTGCTGGCGCTGCAGTAGCGACGCGTACATCTGGCTGCAACGATCCATGTACGCCAGGTTTCTCTCGTGAAGATCCGCCGCGTCGCGGGTATAGTCGCGCGGATCCTTCATGGCCACCAAACGGGATGACAACCCCACGGGAACATCAAGGAGCAGTGTAATATCTGCCTCCGGCAATCCATACAACCCGTATTCAAGGCTGTCAAGCCACTGCAGGAATCCCTTTCTCCGATCCGCACCCAGCTTTGCAGCCTGGTATGCCGCGTTCGACGCAACGTAGCGGTCCACGACCACGACATCGTGCGCGCCCAGTTGCTCAAGCAGCATTCCCCGGCTTTCCAGGCGGTCACCTGCATACAGCAGTGCCGCAAACTCGGGCGGCGTGGCGTTCAGGTCTCCGAATCTGCCGTTCAAGTAGTCGGCGATGGTCTGCGCCATCAGGGTCTTCCCGTAGCGAGGAAACGAAAGCAGCGACACGCTTCGGCCCGCCTTTTCAAGGTGAGAGCACAACAGCTCTGCCTGCGTGCGCTTGCCTGCGCCGTCTATTCCTTCAAATGCAACAAGCATGGTCCGGTCTTTGCGATCGGTGATTTGCAACGCAAGAAGCGTGGCGGGACGGGTCCGGTTCTACATGCTTCGCCTGTACTGGCCACCTGCCCGAAACAGGGCGTTGGTAATCTGACCGAGGGAGCAAACCTTGACGGTCTCCATTAATTCCTCGAACACGTTGCCGTGCCCGCTCGCTACGGCCTCCAGCCGGGCCAGGGCCGCGCCTGCGCGGTGTGCGTTTAGCTTTTTGAATCGCTGCAGCGTATCCAGCTGGTGCCGCTTTTCTTCCTCCGACGACCGGGAAAGTTGTGGTGGCGAAGTCCGGTCTTGGCCATTGCCGCGCGGAGCCGCAAACGTGTTGACGCCCACTACCGGCAGAGCTCCGGATAGCTTCTTGCGTTCGTAGGCCAGCGATTCCTCCTGGATCCTGCTCCTCTGGTACATGGATTCCATGGCGCTTAGCACGCCACCCCGATCGTTGATCCTCTCCATCTCCACCAGGACGGCCTCCTCGACCAGGTCCGTGAGCTCGTCTATGATGTAGGAGCCCTGTATGGGGTTTTCGTTCTTGGCCTGCCCGAGCTCGCGGTTAATGATCAGCTGGATGGCCAGGGCGCGCCGTACGCTCTCTTCCGTCGGCGTCGTGATGGCCTCGTCATAGGCGTTGGTATGCAGACTGTTGCAGTTGTCGTAGATAGCATACAGCGCCTGTAGAGTGGTACGGATATCATTGAATTCAATTTCCTGGGCATGCAGGCTTCTGCCTGAAGTCTGGATATGGTACTTCAATTTCTGGCTTCGCTCGTTGGCCCCGTACCGCTCTCGCATGGCGACGGCCCAAATGCGGCGCGCCACGCGGCCCATCACGCTGTACTCAGGGTCCATCCCGTTCGAAAAGAAAAATGACAGATTGGGCGCAAACGCATCGATGTTCATGCCACGGCCGAGATAGTACTCAACAAACGTGAACCCGTTGGACAGCGTGAAGGCCAGTTGTGTTATGGGGTTGGCTCCCGCCTCCGCGATGTGGTATCCGGATATCGACACCGAGTAGAAATTGCGGACTCCGTGGCATAGAAAGTACTCCTGGATATCCCCCATCATCCGTAGCGCCAGCTCGGTGGAGAAGATGCAGGTATTCTGCGCCTGATCCTCCTTCAGGATGTCTGCCTGGACCGTTCCGCGGACTGCTCCCAGCACTCTTTCCGCTACGGCATTGCGCTCTCCGGACGTCAGCACGTCCCAGTCCACGAGATCGGCCGACGAGCAGCCAAGCAGGCCCAGTCCGGATCCGTCGTGAGACGGGGGCAGGCCATTCTCCTTGCCGGTAGGTCCGAACGGGACGTACCCCGCTCGTCCGGGACCCAGCCTTTGTGCTATGGCCTTGGCCGCCTTCTCCCATCGACGCTCTGCCTTGAGATACCGTTCAATCTCCTGGTCAATGGCCGTATTCAGAAACATGGCCAGGATCGCGGGCGCGGGCCCGTTGATGGTCATCGACACGCTGGTCTTCGGATCGGCGAGACGGAACCCGCTGTAGAGCTTCTTGACGTCATCCAGGCTGCAGACCGACACGCCGGCGTTTCCGATCTTGCCGTAGATGTCCAGGCGCTCCTCGGGATCAAATCCGTACAGCGTAACGGAATCGAACGCCGTCGAGAGGCGCCTTGCGGGCATTCCGGCCGACACCAGGTGAAACCGTCTGTTTGTACGCTCGGGACTCCCTTCGCCGGCGAACATGCGCGTAGGGTCTTCCGCCGCGCGCCTGAACGGATACACGCCGGCGGTAAAGGGATAATAGCCGGGCAGGTTTTCCAGGAGGGCAAACCGAAGGCGCTCACCGGCATCCCTTGTCCGAGGCAACGCAACACGCGGGATTCTGAGTCCGGACAGGGACGTATGGAACAGGGCTACGGAATGCTCCTGTCCCCGCACGGTGTATGTAGTGGCCTCCTGCTCATATTGCCGCGACAGGTCATCCCAATGCTCCAGTATGCGCCGGCAGCGTACATCCAGGCGATCCCACCAGTGCTCAGCCATCTGCTGCACGCGCGGCCCCAGCTGTTCGGCGTCCTCGGGGTCCCACTCTGCCACTTGTGCCCGCACTCCCGCAGCCTGCCCCCACTTGCGGGCGGTTTCCATTTGCCCGTCAGCCCACTGCCTGTAGCGGCGGCACGCATCGACAATTTCGCCAAGGTACCGCTGGCGCCTGGGTTCGATGACGGGCGCCATACTGGCACCTGGCTCCCGTAGCGTCAGGCCGGAAACTCTCGCAAATCCGTGTTCGCCATGCAGGTAACGGATGAGATCCACGTACAGGCGCGTTACACCGGCATTGTTGAATCGCGACGCCATGGTCGCATACACCGGCATTTCCTCCAGGCTCCGGTCAAAGGCAAGCCGATTGCGCTGCACCTGCTTTCGGATATCCCGCAGAGCGTCCCGGCTGCCTCGCCTGTCAAACTTGTTCAGCACGACAAAGTCGGCGCTGTCAAGCATGCCGATCTTCTCGAGCTGGGTCTGGGCGCCGAAGTCGTGCGTCATTACGTAGACCGAGACATCGACGAGATCCACGATCTCCGTGTCGCTTTGGCCAATGCCGGCCGTCTCCACGATGACCAGGTCGTATCCGGCGGCGCGGCAGGCCTCCATGCTCTCGCCCAAGGCCTTGCTCGTAGCCAGGTGCGCCCGCCGGGTGGCAAAGCTGCGCATGAAAACACGCGGGCCGCCCTTCTCGTCGCGGGCAGCATCACCATACAGCGCGTTCATGCGGATCCGGTCCCCCAGCAGAGCTCCGCCTGTCCGGGGCCGGGTCGGATCAACGGAAAGCACCGCCACGCTCAGATCCGGAAAATCTGAAAGGAAGCGGAGAACCAGCTCGTCGGTGAGCGTGGATTTGCCGGCACCGCCGGTTCCGGTGATGCCTATCGAGGGAGCACGCATGCGGCCGGAAGAACGAACTGCACTCCCCTTGCCGTTCTCGATGCGTGATATGGACCGCGCGAGCGTCGCCGGGCCTGGCGCAGCCGCTGCATCCAGTACCGAAATATCACACTCCCGGAGCATGACATTTATCATGCCCTGAAGACCCATGGCCAGACCATCGTCGGAAGAAAATACCCGACGAACGCCATATGACTGAAGGCTGGCCGCTTCCCCGGGCGTAATCACTCCACCACCGCCGGCAAAGACTGCAACGTGACCGTAGCCTTCCCTCCTGAGTTCGTCAACCATGTAGGTAAAGAACTCGTTGTGACCGCCCTGGTACGAGGAGACAGCTATCCCTTGAGCATCTTCCTGGATGGCCGTTTCGACCACGTCCCGCACCGACCGGTTGTGACCCAGATGAATCACTTCGGCACCTGAAGCCTGCAGGACGCGCCTGATGATGTTGATCGAAGCGTCGTGCCCGTCAAACAGGCTCGCCGCAGTGACGAACCGGACGGGGTATCGAAGTTTGTATCGGTCTGGATCGGACATCATTCGAAATGAGTGGACCGGCACTGTTCCTTGCGGGCAACACTCCATTATATGCGGTTTCCGCTAAATTCGGTTCACGGCGCGGACTGCTTTTCTCAATGCCAATGTCTTCCGCCAGCCAAAGGCGTTGGCCTTCGTGCAAGCTCCCCGTCACTGGCGTACATGTTCGAGCCATTTTTCGCGGTATCGCATTTAAGCCGCGGGATAGAGAATTCAACACCGCAACAAGGATCCGGCCATGAAGAGACACGCAGCGCAACTTGCCGCCAGCAGCCTGCTCCTGGGGCACCTGCTGACAGGATGCGGCGCCCCGGCAGCGGAATCGCCGCCTGGCGCAGCAAGCCCAATCTCCGCCAGCCCGCAATTCGCAGAGTATTGGTACCAGGGCGAGGCAGAAATCACTAGCTATGCACTCGAGCAATCCCGCTACGGAGAAGTGCGCAGTGGCCACGCGGTACTCATATTCGTGACAGAAGACTTCTCTGAATCCAGGCACGTCAAGGTAGATGTGCCCTTGGAGGGCGACGTTAACGTGCTCAAGCTCAATTTCGTCAAGCGCTTTACCACCGGCATCTATCCCTACTCCATGATGTCGTCGGTGTTTACGCCGGTCCACTCCGCGACACATCCGCATACGCTGAAGGTCACGGCTACTTCACAGGAATGGTGTGGGCATACGTTTACCCAGATGAATCTGGTGCCGGAAGGTTACCGGGTGCAGCTGTATTCCTATTTCGAATCCGAAGGCGACCAGGCGGTCCAACTCGAGCCTGCGCTGCTTGAGGACGAGATCTGGACGCGATTGCGGCTGGCGCCGCAGTCCCTGCCCTTGGGCCCGGTGCGCGTCATTCCCGGCGCTCTGGACCAGAGGCTCACGCACGCCGAATGGCGCGCCGAAGATGCCGTGGCGAGTCGTACTACCACCCCTGAGGGTGACCTTTTATATACGCTACAGTACGAAAATCGCGACCGGTCGCTTTCCATCCGCTACAACCCGTCATTCCCTCACCAAATAGCGGGCTGGCGAGAGCAGGCTGGCGGCGAATTGGTCGTAGCGCGCGCCTCACGGAAGGAGTCCACCATGATCGATTACTGGAATCGCAACAGCAGGGCGGACACCACAATTCGAATCACACTAGGCCTTGATTGACCGATTCCATCCGCGGATCAATCCATCGGCACCCTGCTGCGCAGGCGAACAGCTCTTGCATTTGTTGGGTACATTCCATCCGGTATCACCTGCGATGGCCCCTCGTCATCAAATCGGAGCACACTGCCAAACCTACCGCTACACGTCATGCGCCACCACCTATTCTTGCGCCGTCATTCAGGAAGGATTGCCCTTCCGCCATTCGTTATTCTGGGCGCGGCTCTGGTCTCGCTGTGCCATTTTCCGGCGCAGGCCCAGTCGGGTATGGTCTACGACAATCTGAGCATGAACAGTGAAATTCTGGGGTCGGAGCGGAGCTTTGCCGTGTATCTTCCGCCTGACTACAACCGGTCAGAGCGCCACTACCCCGTGCTCTACCTCCTGCATGGCGCCGGCGACGACCAGACCGGATGGATTCAGTTCGGGGAAGTGTTGCACATCGCGGACAAGGCGATCAAGGCTGGCAAGGCTACGCCCATGGTCATCATAATGCCCGATGCCAACACGGGGCAGCGCGGCTATTTCAATGACATCACGGGCAACTGGCGCTACGAGGACTTTTTCTTTGACGAGCTGATGCCGCATGTAGAGGACCGATTCAGGATCAAGAAGCAAAAGCGCTACCGTGCCGTGGCCGGACTGTCAATGGGAGGCGGAGGCTCCTTCATGTACGCCCTGCATCGCCCTGACCTGTTTTCGGCCGCAGCGCCGCTGAGTGCGTACGTGGGCCCGCTATCCCGGGAGCAGTTCGAATTCATGCTGGAGCGGTCCGGCACGGATATCTCAGGCGTCTCCGACGAGGAAATTGACGCCTATATCAACAGGCACAATGCCGTCTCCCTCATCGAATCGCTGCCGGAAGAGGATCTCAAGTCGGTCCGGTGGTTCATTGATTGTGGTGACGACGACTTCCTGTACGAGGGCAACGCCCTGGCCTTTATTGCGCTGCACAAGCGCGAAATACCCCACGAATTCAGGATCCGAGACGGCGCACACACGTGGACCTACTGGCGCGAGAGCCTGCCCGTCGTGCTCGATTTTGTTTCGCAGGGCTTCCACCAGCATTGATGAACGGCATGCGGCAGCAAACCGACCAGACCAAGACCTTACCATGAACGAATTGCGACCGTTGCTATCTGGTGGCCCCGCAGCGCAGAGTACAGCGGATCCTGGAAGTCCAGCCCGCGCGAGCGGCACCTGGCAATCGGGCTCCACTCGTCTCCTTCGAGCGACATTTGCCAGCCTGACGCTCGGGCTGCTCTTGTTTCCCGCTTCAGACTACGCCCGTGGCCAGGGAGGGTGGTTGCTGATGCCGTCTGACGACATGCTAATGCACCGCCACGAGCACGGCTACGTGGCAGTCGGAGATCGTTTCTTTCTCATTGGAGGCCGCGGCGAGAGGCCCGTGCAGGAATTCGACCCGGCCACGGGCACGTGGCAGACACGTGCCTCGCTGCCGCTCGAAATGCACCACTTCCAGGCCGTCGCACACGATGGGGAGATCTACGTTATGGGAGCGTTTACGGGCGGCTTTCCGGACGAAACGCCCATAGGCCACGTCTACATATACGACCCTGACGAAGATGTCTGGACCCAGGGCCCGGAGATTCCCCCGGATCGACGCAGGGGCGCTGCGGGAGTCGTGGCATACCAGGATCGGCTGTACCTGGTCTCGGGGATTCAAAACGGCCACACGGACGGCCACGTGCCGTGGCTGGATGCCTTTGACCCGGCCACCGGGACGTGGACGACGCTGGCGGATGCCCCGCGGCCGCGTGACCATTTTCAGGCAGTGGTATTGGACGGAAAGCTGTACGCAGCCGCCGGACGACGAAGCTCGTACGCTACGGGCGAAGTGCTGCAGCTGACAGTTGCCGAGGTGGACGTGTACGACTTCGCCACGGACACCTGGTCAACGCTTCCGCCGGCCGCAAACATTCCCACGCAGAGGGCGGGAGCGGCAGCCGTGAGCCTTGACGGCAAGCTGGTCGTTATCGGCGGCGAAAGCGCGCAATGGTTGGGGCAGTCGTCCTCGCCCCCGGCGCACGACGAAGTCGAGGCATTCGACCCGGCTACGCTGGAATGGACCACGTGGGCTCCCCTGGTAGTCGGCCGGCACGGCGTCCAAGGCATCGTCCACGACGACCGCATCTATATTGCGTCCGGATCCCGGACGGTAGGCGCCACCGAAATCAACTCGCACGAATTCTATGTGCAGGCCAACTGACAACTCACGAACAGATCGCCCTCCGCGGTCGCCCATCCCGAAAGCGCCCGGCTTTCGCGTGCTCGCGTGCGCCGCATTGGCGGCCATGCTCGTGGCGCAAGCAGCCACCGCCCAGCGAAGAGGCGCTCCCGTCGAGCTCCCCGATGGTCCCGCAAAGGAGATGGTTGAGGCCGCGTGTGCCTCCTCGTGCCACACTGGACGAACCCTCGTCCGGTCGGCCGGTTACGACTCGCCCAGGCGATGGCTGGAGGTGATGGAGTCCATGGTGGAGTTGCCCGAAGCCGAGGCCAACGCGATTGCTGATTACTTGGCCGAGCACTTCCCCGAGCGGAAGGAGCGCCGGCCGACTCTGGTGCCCGGGCCGGTCGAGGTCGAAATCCAGGAATGGATGGTCCCGACCCTCGGCCAGCGATCTCGCGATCCCATTGAGGCACCGGACGGATCCATCTGGTGGACCGGCATGTGGGCAAGCCTGGTGGGGAGGCTGGATCCCGCCACAGGTGACATGAGAGAGTATCCGCTTCCTCCGGAAGCGCGGCCGCACAGCATAATTCCGGCAGATGACGGAAGCATCTGGTATACCGGCAACAGCAACGGCACGATTGGCCGCCTCGATCCTGCGACCGGTGACATCAAGGAATTCAAGACAGCCTCGCGCGATCCCCATACGGCAGCCTTCCACCCCAACGGCATGCTGTATTTCACGGCTCAGGGAGCGGGCCAGCTCGGACGGCTGGACACACTCACCGGCGCACTGACGGAGGTCCCTACGGAGCCCCGCCCGTATGGCATCCGGGTTGCCGAGGACGGCACACTATGGGTTGCCTACAACGGAACCAACAAGCTTGCAGCCGTGGACCCGGAAACGATGGAGATCCGCTACTACGACATCCCGGACGAGCGCACGCGCATTAGAAGACTGGGGCTCGACAGCGCAGGCAAGGTATGGTTCGTCAATTCCACGCTGGGTCGCATTGGCAGACTGGATCCCGAAACCGGTGAAGTGAAGCAGTGGGATTCCCCGAGCGGCCCCACGTCGCATCCCTACTCGCTGGCGGTGATCAACGACAAGATCTGGTACAATGAATCCGGCATGCGACCGGATGCCCTGGTCCGTTTCGATCCTGAAACGGAGACTTTTCAAAGCTGGGAGATTCCCTCCGGCGTGGGCATAGTGCGCCACGTGTGGGTCACGCGCGAAAACAAGCTGCTCATACACCAGAGCAGTTCCAATCGGGTAGGGCTGGTTACGATCAAGGATGTGGTGAACTGACGGTACGCGCGTTTTCCACGGCGAGAGAAACCATGTATCCGTTCCTTTCGGCGAAGCACAAGTCCATGGGCGCGCGGTCCGGGAAAATGCAGCGGCCGCGCTGACGCGGCACATCCAGATCCAGCACCAGGTCGCGAAGAGCGCGCCTGAGACCGGTGCCAGCAGCCTTCAGCGCTGCCTCCTTGAGCGTCCAGGCCAGGATGGCGATCCTTGCTTCGTCCAGGGGAAGCGCGGCCAGCATGCTGCGTTCCTCCTCGCGCGCGATGCGGCGGACAAGCCCGGGACTTCTCGGCTGAATTCGTTCCAGGTCTACGCCCAGCGCCCGGGGACCTGCCACGGCTACCGCATACTTGCCCGAATGCGCTATCGAAACACAGAGTGATGATCCGGCTACATCCAGTGCCCCATCCGGGGTTGCGCGGAGAGAGACGGCCTGCGGCTCCGTGTCCAGGAACTCGGCGAGCAGCGTCCGTGCCGCAGTCCGCCCGAGAAGAAAGTGCCGGCGCCGCCCGGCGTGGCCCATGCCCGCCGCGCGGCGGCGCTCCGCGTCCGTCAGTATGGCGGGATCGGCCTCGCCTGACTGCCATCTGAGCGCAAACCCTGACGGCAAGTCAAGGTCCGCCCTAAGTACAATCAGCGTAGTTGCGAGCTACCTGGTCCCAGTTTACCACATTCCAGAAGGCCGCGACGTAGTCAGGCCGGCGGTTCTGGTAGTTGAGGTAGTAGGCGTGTTCCCAGACGTCCAGTCCCAGTATGGGCGTATCCCCCTGCATGAGCGGACTGTCCTGATTTGCGGTTGAGTAAACCTCAAGAGCGCCTCCAGCGGTAACGACCAGCCAGGCCCACCCGCTGCCAAAGCGGGTGCCTGCAGCGGCGGAAAACGCCGCCCTGAATTCGCTGATGGACCCGAAGGTCTGCGCTATGGCCTGTGCCAGGGCTCCCGTCGGATCCCCGCCTCCGTGCGGCGACATAACCGTCCAGAATAGATTGTGGTTGGCGTAGCCGCCCCCGTTGTTCTGCACGGCACCCCGGATGGACGCAGGTACATCTGCCATATTGCGGAGGATGTCCTCGATGGAGCGTCCCTGCAGACCCGCCTCATTTGCGACGGCGGCATTCAAGTTATTGGTATATCCCTGGTGGTGCTTTCCGTGGTGGATCCGCATCGTTCTACCGTCGATGTGGGGCTCCAATGCATCGTAGTCGTACGGCAGTTCAGGCAGCGCAAAGGCCATAAGGTGTTCCTCCAGATAATTGAATAAGGTGTCGGGCTTTTCAACACGCCGACGCGTGCTATTGTTTTGGCAATCGCCCGGGGCCTACTTGTGCCGGATCGTCAGTATGCGACCGTAGTCCGTCTCCGTCAAGGCTCCCTGGTCGCGAAGCTTCCTCAGTGCCGCCACGACGGCACCCCAGTCGGTATTGACCGCACTGGGCGCAGAAGGCCGAAGCATGACCTCGTGCAACAGTCTATACACGAATTCCGCGGCCTTGGGCTTCGCCGCAAGGTTAAGCTCGACCGGAAATGTGGCGCGTCCCCGGTTCACGTGGACCGCAATTCTGGCTCCCTTCAGCATGCCCTTCTTTCGCTCGACCTGCACGATTTCCTCGTAGTAAACCTCGTGCGGCGCCTCAAGGTCACTGTTCTGGAATACCATGTGACTGGCGGCCAGCAGAATCCCGTCCTTGGCACTGCCCATCCGCGTTGCGTCAAAAAGGGCGACGACTTCTGCGGGACGCAGGGAAGGCGCGTAATCCTTGATGGCGTTGTTCAGCTTCCTGGAAGGAATATGCGGAGCCAGGTAGAGCCCCAGATTCGGCGCGTGGGGAATGAGTTCGCGAATCAGGTCTACCATCGCACTACGGCGTCACGGGAGGCGGGCCATCAGTGCTCCCTCGAAGAACCCGAATGTCAGGTCACGAATGGCGGGCACAAATCCGATCACGACCAGTGCCACGGCGCACGCTGCCAGTACCGCCACCGCCGACCGCGGCACCTGGAACGAGCGGTCGCCGGCGGGCTCACGCATCCAGAAAACGAACAAGACCCGCAGGTAATAATAGCCAGATAGCACGCTGGCCAGCACGCCGACAATGACAAGCCAGGTCAAACCCGCGTCCACCGCAGGAGCAAAGGCGGCAATCTTGCCCCAGAAGCCGCCAAAGGGCGGAAAGCCCGTCAGGCTGAACATGAATACCACCATGACCACGCCGAGAAACGGTTGCCGAAACCCGACACCGGCAAGGGAATCCAGGGTCTGGACGCGCCCTTCCTTCCCGTCCCATTCCAGAAAGGCCATGACACCAAAGGCACCCGTATTCATCAGGGCGTAGACCAGGAGGTAGTAGACAGCGCCCGAATATCCCTCCGGCGTCCCGGCCGCCAGCGCCACCAATACGTAGCCTGCATGCGCAATGGACGAATAGGCGAGCATGCGCTTGACGTTGTTCTGGGAAATCGCGAGGAGATTGCCAACGACCATCGTTACCAGCGCCACAAGAGCCAGCACCAGCTGCCAACTGGTTTCGCTGCCCAGTCCGTGGAAGAGGACCAGTACCATTGCCGCAAAGGCCGCGGCTTTCGACGCCGTGGACATGTAGCCCGCAAGGGGCGTTGGCGCACCCTGGTAAACGTCGGGGGTCCACATGTGAAACGGCACGGCGCTGACCTTGAACAGGAAGCCGATCAGAAACAGCGCGGTACCCGCGCCAAACAGCAGTCGCGCCCCGCTCGCCTCCAGACCAGCCGCCATATCCGGCAGGTACATCGTACCCGTCGCACCGTAAAGCAGGGCGATACCGTAGAGAAAGAACCCGGTCGAAAACGCCCCCAACAAGAAATACTTGAGCGCGCTCTCCACCGCCCCTTCATCTTCGCGCACCAGACCCGTAAGGATATAAAGGGCCACCGACATGGTCTCGAGCCCCACAAAAATGGTCACCAGGTTGTTGGCGGTGCCCAGGACCATCATGCCGACCGTTGCTAGAAGCACAAGCGCATACACTTCTCCGTAGCCGTGCCGGATGCCCCGCAGGTAGGGTACAGAGAGCACGATGGCCCCGAGACTGCTGAGCAGGATCACGATGTTGATGAAGGAGGCAAGGCCTCCCACGCGGATCAGGCCGTAAAAGGCCGTCTGCGGACCTCCGGAAAGATGGGCCGCCTCCCAGATCGTTGCGACGACAAGCGCCGCGGCGGCCACCCAGGGCAGCCGCCGATCATCATTGCTGAAGGCATCCCACACGATGAGTACCACACCTGCCGCTGATAGCAGCACCAGTGAGAACCCACCCAAGAGATCCGTCAGCAGCGTATCGTAGGCACCGGAGAGGTCCATAGGTCAGCAGCTAAACCCAGACGAACTGTTCGATGGCCTTCGCAAGGCCGACGTCCTTACGGGAGACGTTGTTACCAGCGTCATGCGTCGTAAGGGCCACGTCTACCGTGGCATAGACATTGAACAGCTCCGGATGATGGCCGGCCATTTCCGCCTCGAATCCGAGGCGCACGATGAAGCTCATGGCCTCGCGAAAGTTCTTGAACCGGAAGGATTTCTTGAGACGGTTGTCGTCATAGCGCCAGCCCGGCAGGTCAGCCAGTGCGGCGCTGATCTCATCGCCATCAAGTGGTGTGGTAGCCATGGTAGTTCGATTCTTTTAAAGGATCCAGCCGCTGTAGAAGACGACAAAGACCAGGAAGTAAACGGGCAGCAGAATGGGGATCGCATACTTGACGATGTAGCCCACAAAGGAAGGTGCAGCGACCTGATTTGATTCCGCAATGGCCTTCACCATGAAATTCGGCGCATTGCCGATGTAGCTCATCGCGCCAAAAAACACCGCTGCAACCGAAATGGCCGAAAGATAGAGCATGGATTCCGCAGCCTGCGCAAAAGCCTTGACATCTGTGGGCGTACCGACATACAGGTCAAATTTGCCCATGGCAGCTGCAAGGAAATTGAGATAGGTCGGCGCATTGTCCAGGATGCTGGACAGGATTCCTGTGCCCCAGTAAAACATGCCCGTAGTGAGTATTTCCTTGTTTTCGCTGGCAAAGTTGGAGATCAGGGCGAGCGCCGGCACCATGCAGGCAAAGATGCCGAGGAATAGCCAGCCAACCTCCCGAATCGGCTCGAAGGTAAACTCGTTCTTTGCGAGTGCCTCCTGCTTACAGAACCTGTACGCGACAAAGCACATGGAGAACATGATGATCTCACGAATGCCAAGCGGCAGGTGATACGTGCCGACCAGGTCCAGCGGCGTGCCCTTCATGCCTGTGAAGACATTGGGATCAATGAACACCGACAGGATGATGATGAGCACAAATATGAAGCTCCGGTTGCCTTCGATGCGAATCGTTGCGCCGTCCGACAGCTCGGTCGTGCTCCTTGCCCGGTTGCGGCTGTCTATGACGTAGAAGATCAACAGAAGCACCACCATGGTGGGAAGCCATACGTACCAGACGTGTGCCAGCGTCCAGAAGAACGGCACGCCGCGCAGAAAGCCCAGGAACAGCGGCGGATCGCCGATCGGCGTTAGGGCCCCTCCCACGTTCGCAACAATGAAGATGAAGAAGACTATGTGATAGGCCTTGAGGCGCCCCCGATTGAGCCGCATGTAGGGGCGAATGAACAGCATCGCCGCTCCCGTCGTGGCGATGAGATTGGCGATTATCGCCCCTACGGACAGCAGTGCAACGTTGGTCGCGGGCGTGCCACGCGCGTTCACCTTCAGGAAGATGCCGCTGGCCGCAATGAAGAGCGACGCAACAAGCGCGATGAACGAGAGAAATTCCGTCAGCGCGTGCAGCATCGAAGTGGCATCATGCAGCACAAATATGTAGTAGAGCGTAACGCTGAGCCCCAGGCCCACCGCATACTTCGGATAGTGGTGGTGCCAGTGGTGCATGTAGAACAGCGGCCCCGTAGCGATCAAGAGCAGCAGGATGGCAAACGGCGCAACCAGCCAAACAGGCGGAATGGCGGCCGCATGGCCCTGCGATTCGTCGTGGTGCGCCTCTTCAACGACCTGGCTTTCCTCCTGGGCCTCCTGGGCCCGCGCCGGCGAGGTCAAAGCCACAAGCGCCAGCGCCAGACAGAATGCTCGTACTAAAGAAGAAACAGACATGCTGTAGCGTGTTTTCTGGTGACGTTTCCTTTTACTGATCTGCATCACTTCCCTTAGTCCACTCGTCTGCGAGTTCGACGTATTCGATTTGATCGAGGGCTGCTTGCTGGTCCAGGCATTGGGGATACAGACACCAGCCTGCAGCAGCGCTCCGGGCGACTCCCCTGGCTTCCTCCGCAAGATCCAGCCGCTTCAGCTCGACGGTGGACAGCAGCCGTTCGGCTGCCGGCTCACTTACCGCCAGGAAGGGCTGCGGCATGATACCCAGGACAATCATTAGCGCCGCCATCGGAGCCAGAACCGCCAATTCGCGGCGGCTGAGATCGGGCATCACGCGGTTGGCCTGCTCTTTGAGTGGGCCAAAGAACATGCGGCCAAGCATCCAGAGAAGGTAAACGGCTGCCAGGATCACTCCCGTTGTCGCCACCGCTACCAAGAGTGGCATACCGGGTATCTCGCTGCCGAAAGCACCCATCAAAATCAAGAACTCTCCCACGAATCCGTTGAGTCCCGGCAGGCCCGCAGATGCGAGTGCGGTCAGCACCATGAAGAATGTAAGGAGCGGCACCGAGCGCGCTATACCTCCGAAGTCTGCCATCTCCCTTGTATGGCGCCGCTCGTAAAGCATGCCCACGAGAAGAAACAGCGCTCCGGTTGAGATTCCGTGGTTTATCATCTGGATCACCGCCCCCTGCATGCTCTCCAGCGTGAACGCAAAGATGCCCAGCACCACGAATCCCAGATGGCTCACGCTCGAGTAGGCAACGAGCTTCTTGGCGTCGGTCTGGGCCCTCGAAACAAGGGCTCCGTAAACGACCCCTATCACGGCCAGGATGCCAAAGAGCACAGCGTGTGATTGTGCGGCCTCGGGAAAGAACGGCAAACAGAACCGGACCAGGCCATAGGTGCCCATTTTCAAGAGGATACCTGCCAGGATTACAGACCCGCCCGTAGGCGCCTGCACGTGGGCATCCGGCAGCCACGTATGAAACGGGAACATGGGGACCTTTATGGCAAAGGCCAGGGCAAAGAGCGCGAACAACCATGCCTGCGCGTGCCGGGGTACGCCATACTGCAGCATCTTGAAGTAGTCCGTCGTAAAAACGCCGTCGTTTACTGCAGCTCCGGCGGCGAACCCCAGGTAGAGAATGGCTACCAGCATCAGCAGGGAGCCGGCCATCGTGTAGATGACGAACTTCACGGCTGCATATATCCGGCGCTCCCCGCCCCATATCCCGATGAGGAAATACATCGGAATCAGTGTCAATTCGAAGAATACGTAGAAGAGCAGGACATCGAAGGAGCAGAAGACGCCTGTCATCCCCGTCTGCAGCACCAGCAACAGTACGTAGTAGGCCTTGACTTGCCGCTGGATGTACGTCCACGAGGAAAGCACCACGATGGGACCCAGAAAAGTCGTCAGCAGAACCAGGAGAAGGCTTATGCCGTCCAGACCGATCGCGTAATTGACATCGATCTCTGAAGAGATGAGAGGAAACCGGTGGGCTACAAACTGCAAGTCGGCAGCGCGCTCGACGCTGAAGTTGATCCACAGCGGAATGGACAGCAAAAACGTGACCGAAGTAAAGACAAGCGCGGCCACCCGAACCCACCGCTCGCTGCGCAGGACGGCCGTCACGAGCGCTCCGGCCAGCGGCAGGAAAATGACTATGGAAAGCAGCCAGGCGTCCATTTCTCGTCAGCTCGCCAACATCAAGGCAATGATGAGCGCTGTCCCGATCACTATCGCAAGAGCGTAGTGCTGTACGATACCGGTCTGCAGGCGACGGGACAACCCGCTGAAGGCTCTTACCGTTGCCGCAAGGGCATTGACCAGGCCGTCCACGACGCGCTGGTCAAAGGGGGCCAGCGCCTTCTCCGCGCCACCGATTACGGGTCCTACAATGGTCTTGCCGTAGAATTCGTCCACGAAGTATGCACCACGCCACCACGCATACAGTTGTCCTACCCGTCCACGAAGCAGCTCATCGCCCGAAAGTTCGAACCTGCGGTAGAAACGCCAGGCATACAAGAGTCCGCCCAGCGCAACCGCGGAGCCCAGCAAAATGAGTCCCAGCTCCGCCAAGAGCGGCACATGGGCGTGCAGCTGCGGCTCTGCTACAGGACCCGGATGCTCGCCGTGCCCAACAAGGTATCCGTGGATCCAGTTGCCAAGTCCCAGCTTTTCCGCGGCCTTGGGCAAACCGATGAAGCCGCCAACGAGCGAACAGGCTGCCAGCACCACGAGCGGGGCCGTGATGGTCCAGGGCGACTCGGCAGGCTTTATTTCCCGGGAACGAGGCCACCTCGCTGCACCCTCAAACGTGAGCATGTAGGAGCGCATCATGTAGAACGCTGTCAGGAGGGCGGTAAGGATGCCCACGCCCCACACGAACCACGCGTAAGGCGCGCCGTCGTATCCCATTTCGAAGGCCTTGAACAGGATTTCGTCCTTGGAGAAAAAGCCTGCCGTAAGCGGAATGCCGGCAATGGCCAGGGTAGCCGCGAGATAGGTCCACCGCGTGGTCGGCATGTACCGCCCCAGCCCACCCATCTGGCGCATGTCCTGGGGATCCAGCGGACCGTCGTCCTTGTCCAGATGGTGCTGGACGTGGTGCATGCCATGAATCACGCTGCCGGAGCCAAGAAACAGGCATGCCTTGAAAAAGGCGTGCGTCACAACGTGAAAGATGGCCACGAAGAAGGCGCCGACTCCGGAGGCCATGAACATGAATCCCAGCTGGGACACCGTCGAGTAGGCCAGTACGCGCTTGATATCCGTCTGCGTCAAGGCAATGGTCGCAGCGACCAGCGCCGTCAGTGCTCCCACGATCGCAATAACTGCCATGACGACCGGTGCCTGCAGAACGAACGAGGACATTCTTGCAAGGAGATAGAGGCCGCTGGTGACCATGGTCGCTGCGTGTATGAGCGCGGATACCGGCGTTGGCCCAGCCATGGCATCCGGCAGCCACACAAACAGGGGAATCTGTGCACTCTTGCCCGTGGCACCAATGAAAAGCAGGAAGACCACGGCGCTGATCGTGCCCTGCGAAAGAGCGGCCTCACCGGCAAAGAGCGTTTCAAAGTCCAGGCTGCCCAGATGCCTGACCAGTATGAACATCGCCAGGAGGAAGGCAAAATCCCCAATTCGGTTGACGACAAATGCCTTGGTTGCCGCAGCGCTGTTCTTCTGCTGTTCATACCAGAATCCGATCAGCAGGTACGAACAAAGCCCGACACCCTCCCAGCCCAGGAACAGCAGCAAGAGATTGTCTGCCAGGACCAGGTTGAGCATCATGAAAATGAACAGGTTCAGATAGGCGAAGAATTTCCAGAATGATCGGTCACCGTGCATGTAACCGATGGAGTACAGGTGGATCAGCATCCCGACGCCGGTTACCACCAGCGTCATGATCAGGGACAGGTGATCCACGCGGTAGGCCACCGACGCCGAGAAATCACCCGCTGCCATCCATGTGTACAGGGTGACTACGCGCGGATCGTCGGCGCCTCCGAGAAACAGTGCCACAGCCATCAGAAACGGCAGTGCAACGACGGCCGTCCCAACGGCCCCGATCAGCCATTCGGACCGGCGGGCACGGTGCCAGAACAGGGGGACCAGACCGTTGAGTACGGCTCCCAGAAGCGGAAGCAGTACAATTAGCAGAACGAGACGGTCAGCCGACATGTGATCTGGACCCTACCCGCGCACCGCCACCGCGGAGGAGCAAGCTAGTACCTGAAGAGGTTGATTCTGTTGACATCCACGGTGAGCTTGTTTCGGAAGATGGCAATGACAATAGCCAGTCCCACCGCCGCTTCCGCAGCCGCAACCGACATCACGAAAAACACCAGTACCTGGCCGGAGAGATCTCCCAGTGACTGGCTGATTGCGACCAGCGAAAGGTTCACTGCATTGAGCATCAATTCAATCGACATGAGTATCACAATCACGTTGCTGCGTATGAGCACACCCATCACGCCGATGGCAAACAGCACGCCGCTCAGCACCAGGTACCAGTCGAGGGCAACTCCCATCCGTATTCAGTTTTCTAAACGAACTTTCGCTGGGCTAACATAACCGCCCCAACCGTGGCTACCAGCAGCAACAGCCCCACCACTTCAAACGCGAGCGCGTAGCGGGTGAAGAGCTCTCTTGCGATTTCCCGGGCAGTTCCCATGCTCGCCTCCGCAGGTGTCGTCGCCTCACCCGTGCCCATTACTCCAATCAGCACAAGCTGCGCAAGCACGACCACGCCGAGAATAAAGCCGAGTGCATGATTCCAACCGATTCGTCCAAGCTTTGGCAACTCCGCCAGATTCAGGAGCATGATCACGAACAGGAACAGCACCATGATAGCGCCCGCGTACACCAGAACCTGAATGACGGCGATAAATTCTGCGTTGAGCGTCATGTAAAGACCTGCAATGCTGCACATGACGAGTATGAGCCATAGCGCACTGGAAACGGGATTCCTGGAGATCAGCATCCCAAGGGCAGCCAGCACGGCTACAGAGCCAAAAAGCAGGAACAGGTTTGGCGCGACCATGCAGCGGTGACGGGCGAGAGAATCATGCCTCGGATGCAGCCGCGCAATTTACTCAAATCCCCGCCAAACTGAAAGGCAAACGAGTGTTAATTGGCAGCGGAGTCGCTCCTTCCACGATGGCATGGCTGTGTCCTTCCGCACGGATCCAAGTACCAAGCCGGGCGCCGGCTTACTACTGGTTCAGTGCACCAATGGCATCCAGTATCGAGCGTTTGAAATCCTCGATCGATTCATTCAGGTGAACGACGTGCACATTCTCCCTTTCCTGGTACAGCCAGTGGGCCAGGACACGGATTTCGTCGGCCTCCTGCCGTGAAAACCGCTGCGGCACATCCTCCAATGAGCTGTAGTGAGTGGCCAGGGCACCACGGATGCGCCCGATGTCGGCTTGCCTCAGCGGGATTTGCACCGTTATCGTTTGGACACAGAGGCCAAACCGGACAAGATGCACTATGGCAATCGCTTCGAGGGGACAAATCACGGCCATGTT
Organism: Rhodothermales bacterium; assembly: GCA_965207385.1. Lineage (GTDB taxonomy): Bacteria > Bacteroidota > Rhodothermia > Rhodothermales > Bin80 > CAZXEU01. Next base: position 24,051 of record CBDBLZ010000018.1, on the reverse strand, counting down.
GCGATCAAAGACGGAAATGGCCACTACGCCGCCCCGATTCGCGATCTCCTCCAGGTGCTGCAGGGCATTGCGCCAGCGCGCCGCCTTTTCGTACTCCATCGCCGCCGCCGCACTGTGCATGCGCGCCTCGGCTTCGCCTAGTATTCCATCGGTCTCGCCCCGGAAAAAGGCACGGACCGGGTCTGCCCCTGTCGGTGACAACTTGCCGCCGAAACGGGAAGGCCGCTGCCTGAAGACATGCATCGGCTGCGCCGGGTCCTCATCGGAGCCAAACAGACGAACCATGGCCTTCGCTACCAGCTCCGCCCTTCCCCTCGAAGCCAGGGGCCCATAATACTGCGCCCCGTCATCCCGAATGTGGGTTATCACGGTAAGCCAGGTTCCTCCTCCGATTTGACCAAGGCGAAGGAAGGGCCTGTTGTGGTAGCGCCGATCTGCCCTGTTGAACCTCGGCTGGTGCTCCTTGATCAGACGCGACTCCAGAATAAGGGCCGCAAGCTCCGAATCGGTCTCTTTCCAGGTGATATCCCGTACCTGCCGTAGCAATTGCCTGGTTCGGGGCGGGAGCCCTTCTATGCCGGAGAAATAGCTGCGGACGCGGCTGTGCAAATCCTTCGCCTTGCCTACGTAGAGCAGGTCTCTCCTGGCACCCTTCATAAAGTACACGCCAGGGCACCGAGGCATTGCGGGCAGCACCGATTCTCGAAGGCGGCCTATGTGCCGTGCCGGCCGGCCGATAGTCGCATGCGTACGCATCTGGAACTTCAGCAAGGCATCGACGCTCGTTACACCGTATTCGTCTGAAAGCTGGGAGAGGAATCGCAAAAAGATGTCGCTGGTGGCCTCCGCGTCCGCGAGCGCACGGTGGCGCGCCTCGACGTGTATACCGAAGTGCTGAATGAGCCTGCCCAATCCCTTCGCGGGCAGTCCCCGCAGCAAGCGCCTAGCCAGACGCAACGTGCATAGCGTCTGACACGACAGCGGGGGGAGTCCCGCACGCTGCAATTCTGCGTTCAGGAATGCGGTGTCGAACCTGAGATTGTGGCCAACCAGGATGCTCCCACCAATGAACGCACTGAATCGTGGCAGCACATCGTCCGCAGAAGGCTTGCCTGCCACCATTTCACTGGTGATTCCGGTCAGGCGCGCAATGCGGTAGGGAATGGCCTGGCCGGGATTGACCAACTCCGAAAAGCGGTCCACCACGGCGCCACCACAGACCTTGACAGCTCCGATCTCCAGGATTCGGCTCTCGGAGGGCCTGAGGCCCGTCGTTTCGGTGTCCACGATCGCAAATGTGGCCTCGTCAATACGCATGACCTGGAAGGCAAGGGCTGCTACCGAGAGCGCACCCCTGCCGCAATCGTCCCCTTACTTCTTGCATCTGCCGAACTGCGACCCAATATAAGCCGTCCGACTCGTCAGGGGATGCTCTCGGCGGGTCTGGCGGGAGATGATTTCCGGGGTCCACCAGCTCACTGAATTTGCGTACCTTCATTGCGGCTGAAAGCACCTCACATCCAGAATCCGCTGATGAACAAGGTCACTATCATAGGCGCCGGGAATGTGGGCGCGACCGTTGCAGAATGCATCGCCCGCAAGGACATGGTGGGTGAAGTTGTGCTCATTGACATCAAGAAAGGTCTGTCCGAAGGCAAGGCGCTCGACATGTGGGAAGCGGCGCCCGTTCATCTTTACGACACCCGCGTTACGGGCGTGACGGACGACTACAGCGCTACAGAGAATTCGGACATCTGTGTAATCACGTCCGGAGTACCGCGTCGGCCGGGCATGAGCCGCGACGACTTGCTGTCCATCAATACGAGCATCGTCAGCTCCGTCACGGAGTCCTTCATGGCCGGCAGCCCGAATGCCATTCTTGTAATTGTCTCGAATCCACTGGACGTCATGGCCTACGTAGCCTACAAGAGTAGCGGATTGCCAGGCCACAGGGTCGTCGGCATGGCCGGAGTGCTGGACACGGCGCGATACCGGGCATTCATCGCAATGGAGCTCGGAGTTTCCGTCCGTGATATCCAGGCACTACTCCTTGGAGGGCACGGAGACACGATGGTGCCCCTGCCTCGCTACACGACCGTCGGAGGCATACCGCTTACGGAACTCATGCCGGAAGACAAGATCCTGGCTATTACCGAGCGTGTGAAAAAGGGAGGTGGCGAAATCGTCCAGCTCATGGGCACGTCGGCCTGGTACGCCCCCGGAGCTGCTGCCGCCGAAATGGTGGAGGCCATGGTAAAGGACACGGGCCGGGTCCTGCCTTGCGCCGCATATTTGACGGGACAGTACGGCATGAGCGACCTGTTCATCGGGGTCCCTGTTCGATTGGGCAGGCGGGGCGTCGAATCCGTCGTAGAAGTTGATCTGGATTCGCAGGAGTCCGCGCTCATGGCCGCCTCGGCCGAGCATGTTCGCGCAAATCTTGCGGCGCTTAGGAGGCTGCAGGCGCAGTAGCGAGACAGATTTGCCACCGGGTGGTCGGCCGGCGCTGGGCAAATGAGCCGCTGATCCGTTCGGGTTTTGCCATTGGGAGCCAGCACCCCGGCGCGATCCGGTGGAGAAAAAGGTGCGCTTCAGCGCCCGCGCAGGTGCAAATCGGCAAAATCCATGAATCGATCCCAATCGTAGGATGTCACATCGTGCCTGCCGGGCCGGACATGGTAGCCTATGGTGCTCATTACAGGCTCGCCGGTAGCCGGCATCGTATCCGCATCCAATCCGTCTGTACCCAGCAGCCGGTAGACGGGATCAGCGTGCCTGGCGGCAAGAAACTCGCCCCGCGGATCAGCCCAGCGATCCTCCGCGGCACTCGCCACATACACCGGCCGCGGAGCCACGAGGGCCAGAAGCATGTGCTGGTCCATTGGCAGCGCGCCTTCCCGGTCGTTGTAGCGATTGAAGTTGTCGTTGAACCAGTGCGGGAACACCGTATTGATCCGCGCCACTGTCTCGCCGTAGCGGCGCCGTGACAGCGCGGCTCCCCCGCAGCCTGAGTTGTTCGATATAACAATCGCGAACCGCTCGTCCTGCGCGCCGGCCCAGAGCGCAGCCTTGCCCAGGCGGGAGTGACCCATAACGGCGACCCGCCCTTCATCAAGATCGTCGTCTGTGGCAAAGTAGTCCATCGCGCGGCTAAGCCCCCAGGCCCAGGCGCCGATGCTGCCCCACTCATCCGGTGCTGGCTGCGTCTGGCCCCCCACATGGAATAGCGGATGGATGCCGTTGCCGAATCCATCGTCGTAGTCCGGATCCAGATCGCCGTAATAGGCCGTGGCCAGTGCGTAGCCGCGCGCCAGGATCCGCTCGACGGGCCATCTATGGGCGCGCGCGCCGCGCGAGGCGTCGGAGGACGTGTTCTGCGTAATGCCCAGGTCCTCATTGTTGCGCACCCAGGATTTCGTCAGTGCAATGCCACTGTCACCGTGTATGGTGTGATTCCCGTAGAAGTTCAGTCCCGTGAAGACCGGAGCGGCTCCGCTTCGATCATTGGGCAGGTAAACAAGGAGGTCCATGCTGGGACCTCCTGCTTCCCCGGAGAAGCGGATTTCAATTTCCTTGCGCGTGGCGATGCCGTCAAGCGCCAGCGAATCCACCGAGCGCAGGAAGAACTGCAATTCCGTGGTCCTGGCGGGCACTCTGCCATACATATGCTCTTCGAACAGGCGCAGAATCTCTCCTCGGCGTCGTTGCCGCCACGTCTCGGCATCTGAAACACGCCTGCCGTCCTCAAGCACAAGCGCGTCGGGCAGCTCATAGGCGGGTACCCTGGATTCATCGTAGTTGGGCTCGAAGTCCTGCGAGCGGGCCGGCGTGGCGGTAAGGCAAAGGCCAAATGCGAATAGCACGAGTCGAAACATGGTCAGGCTGGCAAGAGACACGTACAAGTTACGTCATAGGCTGTACCGGGCGCCCTCCCCGGAAGGGGCCCGGAGTGCCCCAGGCTCTACGCCTTCCGCAGCGCAACTGACCACCTGCGGGCACTGGGCTATAGGTCTAGGACCGCAATGTCCTGGTCCGAAGCACCGGCTGGCGGCCGATATATGCTACCGCGCAGCCTTGGCGGGCCCTCCACGCTGCCATGCGCCCGAATTGCCAAGGCATTCAGAGCGGATTCAGCCAGACGATCGTTGCTCCCCAACCGCTCTGGTCTCCGGAAGAGAGCTGGAATCGGTTCACGGCCGGATCCCTCTCCAGCAGCGAGTGCACCATGCTCCTGAGGACAGACCGTCCCTTGCCATGTATGATCCGGACGCGCAGCACGTCTTGCTCTCGACAGGCCCTCAGGTACTCCGTCACCACCGAGCGTGCATCACGCGGGGCAAAGGCATGCAGGTCCAGAATGCCATCGATCGGGTATTGAACAGGGTCGTCCATGGCAATCGGACCATCGGCCTGGCCGCGTCATTCTTCCAGAGAATAGTAGGCACGCACGGCTTCAAAGTCACTCAGGTCGAGATCCGCTTTCTTTCCAACCGTAAGACCATCTAAGACCACAACCTTCATGGCGTAGCTCTCCGGAAGACTGCCAATGATCCGCCGCCATACGGCCTCGTCAGACGTGGAGGCCTCCAGAAAGATCTCGACCAAGGCGTCATCGTAGGCATAGCCCAGGGTGAACGTATAGTCCACCGCCGCAAACTCGCTGGATTCAACCCCGATGGTAAAGGGAAGCGCGGTCCATGTATTCTGGTCACGGAAATACACAAGAACCGCCCCTCGATCTACCACCGACGGCGTAATCTCCGGCATCCGGAACTGCTCGGAAGCCACCGAACCGTTCAGCAGGGCGTTGCCCGGATGGAATACTACATTGAAGGAAAACACGCCGGGCTGCGGCGCCGGTGCAACGACGGTCTCGCTGCAGCCCGTAGCAACAAGCGCTGCGGCGAGCCAAATGGCAGTTGGCAGGGTGCGCATGGCAAACGGATGGATTGGGTGCTTGCCCTACCCAACTGCAAATACTCTGCCATTACCTGAGGGGCCGGGAAACCCACCAAAACTGCATACTAGCCCGGTCACCCGTGTATTCAGAGGCAGACGCCACGGGGGCCTTTCATCAGATCAGCCAAATCCTTATCTTACTTCACTAAACAGAACGTAGAACCTAATCCCTCTGTTGCTCAGGATGAATAAGTCAACAATTCACCGGTTGTTCCCGTTTTCGGTCGCATAGTTTCCGTAATAATAGGCCACGGAAAGCCGTTAACTACGGAAAGCTTGCTGACCAACGTAACGGTCGGTACTAAGCTTTCGTAATGGGAAAACGAAGTCATACACGTCTAGTTCCTCCAGCGCGAACGGGGATCACAAACAAAACGAGTCGAGTGACACGCATAGCACGCATAGTTCGCAAGACAGAGAAGCAGCGGCGCGCAAACTCCAGCCGCCTCGACAAGCTCCAGCAGATGTGTGACGAAGACCTGATGGAGCACTTCCAGCGAGGCACAGTCGCGGCATTCAATATTCTTGTCAGTCGCTATAGCGAGCGCCTGATGCATTACCTGTACGGCTTTCTCGGAGACCACAAGCGTTGCGAGGACTTGCTGCAGGAGACATTCATGCGTGTCCATCGCAATCGCCTGTCCTACCAGCGCATAGCCAAGTTTTCCACCTGGCTGTACACGATTGCCGGAAATCTGGCCCGCAGCGAATACCGCAAGCGCAAGCGGCGGCGCATGTATTCCATCCAGTCTGTCAACCGTGACAACGAGGAATACGAGCTTGCTATCCCGGACGAGACATTCTCTCCCGACCGGCACACGGAAAGCATGCTGCAGGACAAGTACATACAGGATGCGCTGGATCAGATTCCGCCCAATTTCCGTGAAGTGGTCGTGCTTCGTGACATCCAGCAGCTGGCTTACGATGAGATCGCGGAAATCACCGGGCTGCCCATGGGCACGGTCAAGAGCCGCATAAATCGCGGCCGGACCAAGCTTCAGGGCCTACTGAAGGAAATCTATCCATTCCTGCTGGAGTCTCCGGAAGTAGAGCCGGTCTAGCAGAATGGGCCCGGTCCCGGTCAACATCGTTGTAGACCGCGAGGCCCAGACGCTGTCCATCACCTGGAAGGATGGTCACCAGTCCGTCTTCCCGCTCGACGGACTCCGCCGGGCCTGCCCGTGCGCGGGCTGCCAGGGACACGACAAAATGGACGCTCTCCCCGACCCCGAAGTGTTCCGTGTGCCGGCTCTAATGCGTTGGAACAACCTGCGGCTGGAACCCGCCGGAAGCGTTGGACTGCGACTTACATGGGATGACGGTCACAATACGGGCATCCAGACCTGGACTCGCTTGCGCACCATGTGCCCGTGCCCGCAGTGCAACTAGTCTCAGCCTCCCAACGAACCCACCGCCGCAAGAATGGCCACAATGCCGACCAGGATTCCCAGCGCAAGGATCAGGTTCTTCTGCTGTCTCTTGTTCATCCCGCCTGTCTCGTTCTGTTCTGACGACAATGTTGGCAATTCACACAAATTTTGCAACAGGGAATTGCCGGCGTGACGGGACAAATCTCACCTGGCGGCCAGCACCGGGAATAGCGGCAGGCTGATCATGTTGGCGAAGGTCGCATACGCACCCGGATGATATACCTTTAGCTGCCGGTACCAGGCCAGGGCCGTATACAGGTATGTGCCCTGACCGACCGTCGCCAGGAGCGTTGAGCCGCAGTGCTCTTCTTCGCCAGGATCACTCAGGCAGAACAGCTCCTCGAAAGCCGGATCCCACTCACTGGGAAAGTACAGGCCGCGCTCCTGTACCCAGCCGTCCCAGTCTCCGGTCGCAATGCCGTTAGGCCAAGATACAAGCGGATGGTCGGGCCGGACAACGCGAACGGGCGCATCCTCAAGGGTTACGCGAGCCCGTCCCAAAATCAGCTTGTGCGGCGACCATGGCTCGTTGTTCCACTCGAACGTCTTGTGATATGTGACAACGAGGTGCCCACCGCGCCGTACCCAGTCAAGCAGCCGATCGTTGTGCGCTCGAAGGTCGCTCCTTACCAGGTAGCTGCGAATGTCAAGTACTATCGTATGCAGGTCGTCGCGGAGACCGGCCGCTAGATCCACCGAGTCCAGCGCGACATAGGATACGTCCAGTTCCTGGAGGGCGCGCTCCAGCGTATTGTCGTAGCTGTGCACCAATCCCACGCGCAGGCCCGGAGCAGCGGAAACTTCGAAAGCGCGGCCGGCAATCTCCAATTGGGCGGGCCCGGCCGACAGTTCCACGACAAACTCGGAATCCGGCAGCGGCGCAGGAAGCGGCACACGTAGGGTTTGATCGACAACCCCAGGGGCCGGCAGTTCCACACGAACAGTAGCTGCGTGGAGCGTTCGTCCGCCTCCCGTGACCTCGGCGCGGAGGTCGACGCCCGTCATGGTTTGGTCGAAGGCCGTAACGGTCACGGGAATATCGTTCGTGCCGGGCCCGAGCCTTACAACGGATTCTTCCGTGGCCAAAAAGAGTGGCGGCGCAATCTCGAGCGGCAGGTATCCCGCGAAAATCGGATGGGGCTCCCCTTCCCGAAAGGCAGCGTACACAACAGGGGGATGGCTTGTCTGGTGCCGGTATTGAAACACCCAGGCTGGGCGGGTTGCGGCGGCCGATTCCGGCACCTGCAGGCGGACAGGACTCGTTTCAAGCCCTAGCGTAGTGTCAATTGCACCGGAAAACTCCCAGCGCAGGTGCGATTCGGGCAGCGATGCCCACGAGAGCTCCACGCTCTGACCAGGCACAGCCAGCGAGTCATCAAGCGAGAACCGTGCTCCTTGGATGCGGCCGGAATCAATGAGATACGTGAGTTCGGGCTCTCTCGGTTGACGCTCCGGCAGGCCGGCGAAGAAATCGGTCAGCGGAAGCTCCTCCTGGCGAGTGGAGCGAAGCAGCACGTAGCGCATCGTATCGACCTCCTGCAGCCGCGCCGCGAAGAGGTCCATGCCCTGACTGGCGTGAAAACCCAGGGCATCGGCAGCGCCTGCCGCAAACGACTTGCCCGTGGCAGGATGGATATCCCCTACCGGCAATGCCGCATCAAGACTCGAGCCTCCACGGAACTGGCGCAGCAGCAGCCTTGCGGGCTGCCAGAGCTTCACACCGGCTTCCGAGAGCTGTTCCGGACGATAGGCGGAATCTGCCGCCAGGTGGAACGCGTCAAAGGCCGAGAGACCAACGGCCTGGTGATGTCCGTGCTGGCGCTGCGGACCCGTTGTTACCGTATCATGGTTGGTAAAGATGACATCGGGCTTCAGAAGGCGGATGAGACGGACCAATTCTGCCGTGACGTGGTCCCTTCCTCCCCACCGCTCATATGTCTCGGATGCCGTCTTGGAGAAGCCGAAATCCTCGAAATTGAGGTAATACACCTGCGTGCCGAGCTGCCGGGCGGCTGCCTCCGTTTCCGCCGTGCGAATAGCTCCAAGCTCCTCGTACAGCTCGGGTCCGATTTCGTTTTGGCCTCCTTCTCCGCGCGTGAATATGACGCTGTATACCTCGGCATTGTGTACGTGCCTGAGGTAGTGCATGGTCGCGCCGTCTTCATCGTCGGGATGTCCGGCAAGGTTCATCGCGACATGCACGGGCAAGTCGCGCTCCGGCGCGTGCGTGCAGGAGGCAACCGTGGCCGCCAGGCAAATCGAAATGAAAAGTGTTCGCGGCATGGGGCCACAAACGGACCACCTCGCTCAAAGGATTCCTCTGCCAAGCGTCGCTGACCTGCCAACCAGACCACCGCCGAACCATGCCCACGTATCCCATAATGCAGGTTGACGCTTTCACAGAGACACCGCTCTGCGGCAACCCGTGTGCCGTCGTGTTCGATGCGGACTCGCTGGACGCGAATACCATGCAGGCCATAGCCCGGGAGATGAACCTGTCGGAAACCGCCTTCGTGCTGCGCTCGGACGTGGCGGACGTACGCGCACGATATTTTACGCCTGCCGAAGAAATCCCGCTGGCGGGCCATCCCACCATCGCCACTGCTTTTGCCCTTGCCGAGACGGCGCGCATTCCGCTCGACGGCGATCACACGCGCATTTTCCTTGAACTGCAGGTCGGACCCATCGCCGTTGACTTACACAGCGCTGGCGGACGCGTGAGGAACGTGGTAATGACCCAGCCGAAACCGGAGTTTCTGGCCCGGCCCGATGCTGGTCTAGTAGCCCGCATGCTGGGCCTGGCACCGACGGACTTCACCTCCCGGGCGCCTCCGCAGGTTGTCAGCACCGGGACGCCGCAGCTCATGGCATGCGTGCGCGAAATCGACACCTTGCGCAGGATAAATGTAAACCACGAAGTCATGGCGCAGCTGCGCCAATTGGCCGGCTTTTTCAGCGTTCACGTGTTTTGCGTGTCGAAGGACGAGCCGCCCCGCACGTTTGCCCGCCATTTTGTGCCGCCTCCCGACATATTTGAAGATCCCTTCACCGGATCGGCCACGGGGGGCATGGCAGCGTTTCTGTGGCGTCACGGCATGATCGTCTCCAGCGGCCTGACAGCCGAGCAGGGTCACTGGATGGGGCGCCCCGGAACGGCCGTGGCCGAGGTTGTCGGCCCGAGGCACGACATCGCCGCTGTCCGCGTAGGCGGATCCGCAGTGGCGACGATGCGAGGCGACCTATTCATCTAGATGCATCAGCCACGAACGCTCCGGCGTCGCGCAGCGTACCACTGCCAACCCAGCGTCATTACAAGATCATGCCACACGCCATTGACACCCAGCTCGTGCACGCCGGCGAAGTGCACCCGCGGATTGAAGGTGCCGTCCGCACTCCCATCTTCCAGTCGGCCATGTTCGAGCACGACGAAGATCCGCTCCGATACATCCGCTACAACAACACTCCCAACCAGCAAGTGCTCAATCGAAAGCTGGCCGCCCTGGAAGGAGCCGAGGCGGGACTTGTTACCGGAAGCGGCATGACGGCCATTTCGGCTGCACTGTTGGCCGTGCTTTCGCCGGGCGACCACCTCCTGATCCAGGACGGACTATACGGCGGCACGTATGCCTTTGCGACTGATTTTTTGCAAGAACTGGGCATTGAGCACGATTTTATCGATGCCAATGATCCCACGTCCTGGGAGCGCAAGCTGCGCCCTGAAACACGCGCCATTTACGTGGAATCCATCTCGAATCCGCTACTGGGCATTGCGGATCTCGAAAGTGCCGTGGAGTTTGCCCGTGGCAACCGACTGGTTTCGCTTATCGACAACACGTTTGCGACGCCTGTCAATTATCGCGCCGCTGAAAAGGGCTTTGACCTATCCCTTCACAGTGCCACCAAGTACCTGAATGGGCACTCCGACATCGTGGCCGGCGCCATCATGGGTCGCGCCGACCTCGTGAGCGGGGCCGAAAAGAAGATCCGGCACCTCGGCGGGTCGCTCGATCCACATGCCTGCTTTTTGCTGGACAGAGGCATGCACACCATGGCACTTAGAGTCCGGCACCAGAACGCCAGCGCGGCAGAGCTCGCACGATTCCTGGCGGGACATCCGGAGGTTTCGCACGTCAACTATCCCGGACTGCCTGATCATCCCCAGCGCGAGCGCGCTGCGCGCCTCTTTGGCGGCTTCGGCGCCATGATCAGCTTCGTGCCTGCAGGGGGTCTGACGGCGGCCCGGTGCCTGATCGAAAGCCTGCAGCTACTGGTCTACGCGCCGAGCCTGGGTGGCGTAGAGTCCCTTGTGACCCGGCCCGCCATCAGCTCCCATTCAAAGCTCAGCCCAGAAGAGCGGGCCCGCATAGGCATCAGCGACGAACTGGTCCGGCTGTCGGTCGGTATCGAGGCCACGCGCGACCTGGCGTCCGACCTGACACGTGCGCTGGACGCAGTTGCCAGTCTATCCGCCGTAAGCGCCTAGTAACCTACCGCGTCCGGAAGGCGAATGCGGTCTGTGATTCGTACGTCTCTCCCGGCCTCAGAATGGTCGAGGGAAAATGCGGCTGATTCGGCGAATCCGGATAGTGCTGTGTTTCCAGGCAAAAGCCGCTGCGGTGGCCGTAGACGATCCCGTCCTTGCCCGTAATGCTGCCATCGAGAAAATTGCCCGAGTAGAACTGGATGCCGGGCTCGGTCGTGCGAATCTCCAGCAGTCGTCCCGTGTAAGGCTCAAAGACGGTAGCCGCAGGCTCGCCCGAGTCCAGCACGTAATTGTGGTCGTAGCCTCCACCCCGCACGAGCTGCTCGTGCGCTTCCGCAATCCGCGCACCGATAGGCACCGGTTCCGTAAAATCGAACGGGGTACCCGCGACCGGGGCAATCTCGCCGGTAGGTATCATCGTCGAGTCGACCGGTGTGTAGTGACTCGCGGCAAGCATCAGCTCGTGTCCCAGAATGTCGCCGGCGGCGGCCAGATTGAAATAGGAATGCTGCGTCAGATTCACGGGTGTCGCCTGGTCCGTCGTCGCCAGGTAGTCCACGACAAGCTCGTTTTCCACCGTCAGCGTATACCTTACTTCTGCCGCGAGCGTACCTGGATATCCCTCCTCTCCGTCAGGGCTGACATAGGTCAGTGCGAGGCCAACGCCGTGATCATGCTCAAACGGCTCCGCTGTCCACACTACCTTGTCAAATCCGACGATGCCGCCATGAAGGTGATTGGGACCGTTGTTTCGGGCCAGGCTGTACCGCTCGCCGTCGAGTTCGAATGCACCGCCTGCTATCCGGTTGCCGTAGCGCCCCACGATTGCACCCAGGTACGGACTTTGCCGGAGGTATCCCGCCAGCGAATCGTAGCCGAGGACAACATCTCCGAGTTTGCCGTCCCTGTCCGGTGCCATCAGCGACGTAACGGTCGCACCGTAAGTCATTATGGAGACCTGCATGCCCGCTGCGTTGCGCAGCGTATACAGATCCACCGCTTCGCCGCCGGGCGTCATGCCGAAATTCTGGCGTTCCACAAGCGGACCAGTGCATGAAGCAACAGCCATGATCAATAAGCCTGCTCCAAGAATCTTTGGGTGCATGACCACTCAGTTTACAAACCAGCGCGGCGCTTCGGTATCCCTGGTTTCCAGGTCCTGCACGGCGAACCATCCTTCGTTTTCCGTGCCGCTGCTATTCCTGTAAGGTTCCCCGCCCGTCTCTATATCCACGACAAAGGCCAGATCCTTCCTCATGCCCGGAGCCACCTCGACTGCCTCGGCAACATCCGCCACGCGCCCCTCGACAGTGCCGACCACCAGCCCTTCCCGCGAGTAGAGATGCACAGCCACGCGCCTTCCCAGCAAGCCGAAGAGATTGGCCACTACTCTTCCCCTTCTTCCATGCCCGCCCTTTCACCGACCAGATCCACGTCGGCGTTGAAATCCAGTACCGATAGCACACCCGTAATGGCGTCATCCGCGACGGTAAAGCTGACATCGATCATGCCGAATTCACCGCTGTCAAACGAGAACGTGGCGAGGCCCGTCTCTTCGTCAAAAGCGATCTCCTCGAGCACGACGCCGTCCACGCCCCCGTCCTGCGTAACGCTTCCCGCCAGCCCCTCCTCGGATTGCTCAAAGATGAAAGTACCCCGGTACACGCCTTGCGGCGTGTCCAGCTCGTAGTCCCAATGCCCAACTATCGCAGGCGGCTCAGGAGCAGCGTTGCGGAGCGATGCACAGCCTGCCAACGCCGCCAGAATGGGTGCGATCAAACAAAAGGTCACAGTACGCATGAGGATATCCGTTTTATGGTCTTACGGCACGCGGCTTTAGCGAAGTCAGCGAGGCGATCCGTACCGGCTCCCCCGTCTTGGCACTCTCCCGTGCCGCAATGCCAATGAGAATGGACATGGCGCCGTCACGGGATCCGGCTGCCTGTCGGTAAGGGTCGGGAAGGGTCGGGTCCTTGAATATCCTGTCCCTGAGGCGCGTATCGCCCCCTCCATGTCCTCCCCCTCCGTGCGGAATACGCACCCGTTCCGTTTCCCCGAAATTATCGGTGATTCTCAGCTCGTCGTACGGTTCTGCTTCCCACGGCTGCTGTTCCTGAATCCAGGCCTCCAGGCGTCCCTTCGTCCCGTTGAAGGCAATGCGATAGCCTTCATACGGCGAATACGTGGTACAGGAATAGCTCACGTGCACGTTATTGGCGTAGCGTATCTGCGCGGACATCTTGTCGTAGATGTCGATCTTTTCGCTCCAGACGCAACCGTCGCGCAGATAGCCATCGTGATGCTCGTTGTTCACGTAGAGGTCCACAAGCCGCTGACTCTGGGTAATGTCCCAGTAGTGTGCACACCGGTCGGCAAACGGGCAGCCACGGCAATTCGTGTGCCGGAAGTCGTTGTTGTATCCGTAGTATTCCAGATCTCCGAAGGCAAATACCTCTTCGGGCTCCGATTCCAGCCACCAGTTCAGCAGATCAAAATGGTGGGTGGCCTTGTGAACAAACAGGGTCCCGCCAAACCGCTCCCGTCCATGCCACCGGCGGAAGTAGGAAGCGCCGTGGTACACGTTCAGGTACCAGTGAAAATCCACTGAAGTCACGCGCCCGATCCGGCCTGACATCAGCACTTCCTTCATCCTCTGGCGATGCGGCGAATACCGGTAGTTGAACGTGACGGTTACATTCTTTCCGGTTCGGGCCTGGGCGTCCAGAATCGCCTGGCACTTTTCGGCATCCGTGGTCATGGGCTTTTCCGTGACCACGTCACAGCCCATTTCCATCGCCTTGATGATGAAGGTATGATGCGTGGAGTCCACGGTGGTGACGATGACCGTGTCGGGCTGCGTGGACCGCACCATCTCGTCAAAATCCGTAAAGGTCGGGCAATCGACTCCGATGTACTCGCTGGCGTAGGCAAGCCTGCCCGGATTAATGTCACACAGACCCACGAATTCCACGTGGTCCGCGTAGTCCCGCACCAGGCTGCGGCCCCACATGCTGGTGCCCCGAATACCGGTCCCCACCAGCGCAATTCGCATCCTGCTTCCCGAGCCGCGGGCTCGGCGTGCCAGCGGGCCCGCCATCACGGTAGCTGCCACCGCACCACCTCCGGCCTTGATGAAGTTTCTCCTCGACAGGGCTGACATGATTGCTGGACCCGTTTTCGTCTAATTGTTGCCGGCTAAATTGGGGATAAGGCGCGAACGCGGCGTGCCGCGTCCGGACGACCGACTAGACCGTGACCTCCCATCCGGGCTCGTATGACCGGCCCCAGAGCGCGGCCGCATCCGCGTCATCCAGGATGCGTCCGTTGGCAGGGTCGCAGTTCAGGGTCCGGCCCGTATGCTGGGCGATATTGCCCAGATGGCAGAGCAGCGTGCTCTTGTGCCCTTCGTCAATGGGCGCATACTGATCTCCGCCCTCGCGTATCACCTTAAGAAAATTGGCAATGTGCTCGTCGGTGAGTCCGCCTCCTCCGGCCAGATCCAGGGTCGACACGGTGGTTGAGCGCGCGCGCTTCCAGATTTCCTTGTTGTCCTGATCGTACACGGTATAGCCCTGCCGGTCCAGGACCACGCTCCCATTCTCCCCGTGGATGGACGCTCCGCGTCCCATGCCCTCAACGGCCTTGCCGTTACAGCTGCGCCCGTCCCAGGTCAGCATCTTGCCGTCGGCAAACTCGAAAGAGGCAACCTGGGTGTCATAGAATTCCCAGTCGTCATCAAAGTGATAGCGGCCACCTGACGAGGTTACGCGCGTGGGGTAATCCACGCCCAGAGCCCAGCGGCAGATATCGATTTCGTGGGTTCCATTGTTGCAAATCTCACCTGTGCCCCAGTGCCAGAACCAGTGCCAGTTGTAATGAACGACGTTATCCCGATAAGGCACCCTTGGAGCCGGTCCCTGCCACAGGTCGTAATTCAGCCAATCCGGTACAGCGGCCTCCCTGCCCCGTCCAATGCTGCCGCGCGTGTTGGCATACCAGGCGCGGCCGTAGTAGGCCCGGCCGATCAGCCCTTCGTGAATGGCCTGTATGATCTGCTGCGACTCCTGGGAGGCCCTCTGCTGGTTGCCCATCTGCACCACCCGGTTGTAGCGCTGCTGGGCTTCGACCAGCAGCTCTCCCTCTCTCGGGTTGTGCCCGCATGGCTTTTCCACGAATACATGCTTACCGGCCTGCAGCGCCATGATGGAAGCCGGGGCATGCCAATGATCCGGAGCAGCAATCACAAGTACATCAATGTCGGGATCCTCCAGGACGCGGCGGATGTCCTCCTCACCCCCCGGCTTCGAGTCCGACACCTCAGCGACTGCCTCAATAGTCCTTCCAATCGCCCGGGGATCCACATCACAAATCGTCTTCACCTTACAGCCGCTGGCACGCGAAAAAGACTGAGCCAAAACCCGTCCGCGGCTGTTAACGCCCATGACGGCAGCCACAAGGGTATCGCTGCTGGCAGTAGCCCTGCCCACAGCCGCGAATTGTCCGAGCACGCCAACGCTCGCGGCAGCGGCGGATGTCGTCTTGATAAAGGTTCGACGGTCGATGTTTGAGCTCATGGCAATGCTGCGTGGTATGGCCGATTCCGTCCTGCAAGATACGAGCGAAGATCCATAGGGTCGAGGGCACTTGCACTGCCGCGCGCCATGCCCGATCCGGGCAAAGCAGCCAATTCCATGCGACACTTAATCGGGCGCACAGAGCAGACCATGCGCGTACGAGGCGTGATCCCAGCCAATCCCCGTGCAAGGCCGAAGTGGTACGTCCACTATTTCCAAGCCCGTAAATCGTACATTTGCACTGCTCAGCGGACGCAGCCTCCCGGTGCAGCCTGCTCAAGGCAGCGCCAATTCCCGCCTGTCAAGACGCACAGTGGCGTTGCCGGTGCACAAATTCAGACCAGGACTTCGGAGGTCATCCGCAGCCGATGGTCCCGTAGCTGTGCTATAACTGGGACTTCCCACTCCTGAAGCGATGTTTGAACACCAGGTCGTAATTGTAACCGGCGCAGGACGGGGCATCGGCGCCGCTGCTGCCGATATGTTCGCACGCCACGGCGCAACGGTCGTTGTCAATGATCTGGATGAACGGGCTTGCCAGAAGGTGGTCTCGCAGCTGCAAGAGACCGGTGCCACCGCGCATGCCGTGCCCGGCGACGTAACAGCGCCGGAGTTTCCCGAACGGCTTGTGGCCTCTGCCCACGAAGCGTTCGGCCGGGTGAATGTGCTCGTGAATAATGCCGGCTTCACGTGGGACGGAATGCTGCACAAGATGGTGGATGCCCAGTGGGATCGCATGCTGGATATCCACTTGACGGCTCCCTTCAAGATTATTCGCAGACTCGCCCGCCATTGGCGTGAGGCCGCCAAACAGGAAATCGACTCCCGCGGGGCTCCGCAGCAGAACAGATGCATCGTCAATGTGTCGTCGACATCGGGATTGCACGGAAATATCGGCCAGGCCAACTATGCCGCGGCCAAGATGGGCATAGTCGGCCTAACCAAGACCGTTGCACGCGAATGGGGTCGCTACGGCATTCGGTGCAATACCGTGGCTTTCGGCTTCATCGATACCCGTCTGACGCAGCCCAAGGAGGAAGGCCACACCATGCAGGTGGCCGGTCATGACGTGGCGCTGGGCATTCCAGCCGAACTGAGAAAGGCCGCGTTTTCCGGAATTCCGCTCGGCCGCCCCGGTTCGGTCGAGGAGGCCGCAGGTGGCATCCTGATGATGGCTTCGCCTCTTGCCAGCTACATCACCGGCCACACGCTGGAAATAGCGGGCGGCATGGGAATCTGACGCCGAAGCCTACTGGCCGGCGTACTGCTGCACCAGTGCCTCGAATACCTCCAGCGACTGGATGCCGCTCAGAAACTGGCCATTCACAAAGAAACTCGGCGTTCCCGTAAGTCCGTAGCTGGACGCCAGCTCCAGGGAAGCATCCACCTGAACGAGCGCCCCTCTATACGCTGCCGAGGACTCGTCCGAGGCACACGCCGTCCAGAGGTCCATATCAACAGAGCTGCCGTCCAGAAAATCGCGGCTCCTTTCGAGAAGGTTGTCCGTCGTTATCTCCTGCTGATTTCGGAAATAGCTGTCGTGCAGCCTCCAGAAAGCTTCCTCGTCCTGGGAAGCCGCGCATACGGAAGCAATGGCTGCCGGCTTCGCCCATTCGTGCATATCCAGTGGCAGGTGTAAATAGACAAACCTCACGTCATCCGGATGCTTGTCGAGTAGCTGCTCTATGGTCTCAAAGCCGCGTGCACAGAACGGACACTGAAAATCTGAAAACTCGTAAATGGCCACCGGAGCCTCCGCGTTGCCGCGGACCGGCATGCCGGCGGAAAACCTGGCAAGTTCCTGATTCCGTTCGACGGCCATGCGGGCCATCTCCTCCTGCTCCTCCTCCAGGAGTTCTGCAAGCTGCGCTTCGCTGCGGCTTATGTCGATAGGATCAGCCGCCAGAATGTACAATCTGCCCTCCACCAGCAAGATGCGGTACGACTGGTTGCCTGCCACCGTCAGGTCGGCCTCGAACAGGCCTGCCGTCGATGTCTCCGTGATTTCCCCGACCTCAAGCGGGGCATCCCGGAACTGCGGAATCTCGAACCGGACATTTTCGAGGATCTGCTCCACACTCGGCAGCGCCTGGGCAGAGGCATGTATAGTCAGGGCATGAACAAGACCTAAAAGCAGGATGCTCCGGCGCATATGCGGGCACAGTCAGATTGAGCGAGCGTTAACGGAACGCACCCACCAATGTTGCCGCGCATGTCCCTGGCAGCCGCTTCCGATTACCCGTCCGTTCTGGCACGCATCGAAGCCCTCCTGAACGACGAGCCGGATTGGGTAGCAGCCATGGCAACGGTGGCATGCGAGCTTCACCACGCATTCGAGCGCTTCCACTGGACAGGCTTTTACCGGGCGGAGGCGGACGGAGGACTGGTCATCGGCCCCTACCAGGGCGGCCACGGTTGTATCCGGATTCCAGTTGGGCGCGGCGTATGCGGAGCCGCGGCACGGGCGAAGCAAACCCGGCTCGTGCCTGATGTGGGCAAGTTTCCCGGTCACATTGCCTGCTCGGCCACCACCCGGTCGGAAATCGTCGTGCCCGTTCTTGGCCGAGACGGTCGCCTCATGGCGGTACTCGACATAGATTCGGATCTTCCGGAAGCCTTTGGCGAAGCGGACGTCCGCTACCTGGAAGAACTCTGCAGCAAACTCGGCAGCACATACGGCGGCTGCTAGGCCCTTGCTGTTACGGCAGACCCAGCTGCTTCATGGCATCCTGCAGCAGGCTGTCCACCACGTCTTCCGTTTCCGCCTCGGCATAGAGCCGAAGCAGCGGCTCCGTGCCCGACGGCCGCACCAATAGCCATCCCGAATCCAGGATGTGCTTGAAGCCGTCCAGCGTCTCCATGCGCCTGACCGGCAATCCTGCAAGACTCTGCAGCCCTCCCCGCACTTCCAGCTGAAGTAGCACTGCCTCCTTTTTTGGCGTGCGCACGTCCCGGCGCCGGTACGCGTGCGGCCCGAATTCCACCTGCAGCTCGGCAACCAGCTCGGAGAGTCTGCTGCCCCTGGCGGCCAGCAGCTCCGTAAGGAGAAGCCCCGCATAGATGCCGTCCCGATCCGGTATATGCCGCCTGAAGGCGATCCCGCCGGATTCCTCGCCAGCAATCAGGGCTTCGCCCCTGGCCATGTACGGCGCCATGTGCTTGAACCCAATGGGACACGTCCTGACCGGCAAACCATAGGCACGCCCCATGCTGTCGAGCATGCCGGTCGACGAGACGGTCTTGACGATCGTCCCCGAAAGGCCGCGCGACTGGTGCAGATACTTTGTGAAAAGCGCCAGCAGCATCTGCGATGACACCACCGAGCCCTGGTCGTCGACAACCCCAATTCGATCCGCGTCTCCGTCGTTGGCGATGCCCACCGTACTCCGTCGCTCCACTACCGCGCGCGCCAGAGCCGCCAGATTGCGTTCCGTGGGCTCCGGCACGATGCCGGCAAAGCCAGGATTGGGACCGCTGCGGATTTCGGCGACTGACGTGCGGCCCAGCAGCTCTGCAAGGCAGCCTCGCGCCGCCCCATACATCACGTCGTGTACCACGCGTACTTCCGCTTTGCGGACGGCTTCCAGGTCAAACAGCCCCCCTACATGTTCCAGATATGCCGCCCGGATATTCCGCACCTCCACGCCGCCACCGTGTGCATCCTGGCGCTCGCGGCCAAGGCCCATCAGGAGCTCTATCTGGACCGTGGTCTCGTCTGCAACCGGAATCCCACCCGCGGCCTTGATCTTGAAGCCATTGTACTCCGGGGGATTATGGCTGGCCGTAATGATCACTCCGGCATCGAGTCCGAGATGTCCCACAGCCCAGCTTATGGCGGGCGTGGGAGTGATACCGCGCGCCAGCACCACCTTGGCACCTTCGGAGGCCAGGGTGTCGGCCACGTAGCGGGCGAACGTCTCGCCCATGAACCGGGCGTCGCAGCCCACGACGACGCTGGGAGTACCCGTGGCCACATCACGGAGCCAGGCAGCGGTGGCTCGGGTTACCTTCGACAGGTTGGAAAACGTGAATTCCCTGCCGAGGATGGCGCGCCAGCCATCGGTCCCGAACCGAATGGCATGCTTCTTCATCGGCCCACCGACTCCAGGGCCTGATGGACAATCCGCCCTGCCTCTTCGTGAATACGAGCCAGGTGAGACTCGCCCAGGAAGCTCTCCGCGTAGATCTTGTATATGTCTTCCGTCCCTGAGGGCCGGGCGCAGAACCACCCGCTCTGGGTGGTTACCTTGAGTCCGCCGATCGGGGCACCGTTACCGGGTGCGCGCGTAAGGCGCTGAAGGATCTTCTCTCCCGCGAGGCTGTCGGCACGGACCATGTCGGGTGACAGCCTGCCCAGTGCTTCCTTTTCCGCTGGTGCAGCCGGCATGTCAATCCGGCGATAGACGGACCTGCCGTACCGGGATTCAAGCTCGGCATACCACTCCGAGGGATCCCACCCCGTAACCGCTGTGATCTCCGCGGCCAGAAGCGCCAAGATGATGCCGTCCTTGTCGGTGGTCCATACGGTGCCGTCCCGGCACAGGAACGATGCCCCGGCGCTCTCTTCGCCTGCAAGACCCACACTGCCAGCCAATAGACCGTCCACGAACCACTTGAAACCCACGGGAACCTCCCACAGCCGCCGGCCCATCCCGTGCACTACCCGGTCTATCATGGCGCTCGAAACCAGCGTTTTCGCGATCGAAACATCGCCGTCCCAGGCACTCCGGTGGCCCAGCAGATACGAAGCGGCGACGGCCAGAAAATGGTTCGGATTGAGAAGTCCGCCGCCCCTGGTTACAATGCCGTGCCTGTCTGCGTCGGGATCATTGCCGAACGCAACATCGAACCTGTCCCGGAGACCCACCAGGGGAGCCATGGCAAAGGGCGAAGAACAGTCCATCCTGATCTTGCCATCGTGATCCAGTGTCATGAAGGCAAACCGGGGATCCACTTCGGTATTTACCACGTCCAGATCGAGGCCGTAGTATTCGGCAATCACGCCCCAATAATCCACGGCGGCGCCTCCCATGGGATCCACGCCCAGCTTGAGGCCAGAACCCCTGATCGCTTCCATGTCCAGGCACCGGTGCAGGTCGCGCACGTATGGCTCGACCAGGTCGCGCTCGTGCGTGGTCGATGCCCGCCGCGCCCTGGCGAACGGAATGCGCCGAACGTCGCGCAGGCCGGTGCCGAGCAGCTCGTTTGCGCGTTGGGCAATGGCCGTTGTTGCCTCGGAAGAGGCCGGACCTCCCGTGTCGGCATTGTACTTGAAGCCCCCGTCTGTAGGCGGATTGTGAGACGGAGTAATAATGATGGCGTCCGCGCGGCCGGAGTCTCCGCCTGCGTTGTGCACCAGCACAGACCGCGATATCACAGGAGTCGGCGTATACGTGTCTCCGCGCTGCACAATAACGTCCACGGCATTGCCCGCCAGGACTTCCAGCGCACTGACGAAGGCCGGCTCCGACAGGGCATGCGTGTCCATGCCCATGAACAGGGGGCCGTCCATGCCTTGCTCAATCCTGAAATCACACACGGCCTGCGTGATGGCCAGAATGTGCTCCTCGTTGAAGGTGCCGGCAGCGGCAGAGCCCCTGTGCCCCGAAGTGCCAAAGGACACGCGCCTGCGCGCCCCCGTTGTGTAGTACGCAGACACAAGGCGCGCAATGTTCGCAAGGCTCTCCTGCGGGGCCGGCTTGCCTGCAAGCGGATGCGGCATAGTGGCGTCCGTTTACGCGCGGGGGCAGTGGGCCAAATCAGTCGAAGCCCCCGGCAACGACCGATTCGTGCAGTCTGCTGCGCAATTGATCACGTGGGCGGCGCGTCCTACAGAAGATGTGCGGAACAGGTTTCCGGCGCCCGCCTGGCCTTCCCGGCCCGCGCGGCACTTGCGGAGACACGCATCCACGAGCAGGGACGCTTCAGGGCTCTTATCGCTGCATCAGTTCGCGCGCGCTCTCAAGCGTAGTGGTAGTAAGGGCTGTGCCCGCAAATAGCGCCGCTACGTGCTCGGCGCGCTCTGCCTGCTCCAGCCGGCGGATGCTTGTCGCCGTACGGTGCCCGCTGACCTGCTTCTCCACCAGGAAATGCGCCTCGGCCTGTGCCGCAATCTGGGGAAGATGGGTAATCGCAATTACCTGGTGATAGCGCGCAAGGGCTCGCATGCTCCCCGCCACCTTCGCGGCCACAACGCCGGAAATCCCGCTGTCAATCTCGTCGAAAACGAGTACGGGAAGCCGGTCGGACCGGGCCAGGATGGTCTTGAGTGCCAGCATGATGCGGCTGATCTCACCGCCGGAGACCACCCTGGCGAGCGGCTTGGGCATCTCACCCACATTGGTGGAAATATAAAAGGAGACCTGGTCCATTCCGTTTGCATACGCGGTGAAACACGCATCGGGCTGGCCTGCGACGGCAAGCCGTATCCAACCCGAAGTATCGGACTTGCGCTCGAAGCGCACCTCCAGTCGGCCGTCTGCAATGCCCAGCTTGGCCAGCTCCGCCGCGATATCACCTTCAATGCGTTCTGCTACCTCGTGCCGCTTCTCAGAGAGCCGAAGTGCCGCGCTTGAGAGCACCTCCTGCGCCTGCCGAATCTCTTCGTCTATCCGCTGCAGGGCGGCATCGTAATTCTCCGCCAGGTCCAGCCGCTCGCCCAAGTGTGCCCGATGAAGTGCAACAGAGGCAAGCGTACCCCCATACTTTCTCTTCAGCCGGTCCAGATCACCGAGCCGCGCCCGTATGCGCTCCAGCCTGTCCGGGCTGAATTCGACATGCGCGTTGTATTCCTGCAGAAACGACGCCGCCTCCTCCACCGCGATGTGGGCGGACCGGATCTCCTCCAGTACGGTGGCAAAGCTGTGGTCAATGCGCGCCAGGGCCTGCAGCTCATTGCGGGCAATGACAAGCTGGTCGCTTGTCGAGGACTCGCGCGCATAGAGCATTTCGTAGAGCGAGGCCGTGCTGCTGAAGAGGCGCTCGGCATGCTCAAGCCTCCGGCACTGCTCTTCCAGCCTTTCCTCTTCGGCCGGCTGCGGACCCACCTCGTCTATTTCATCGATTTCGAATGCCAAGCGCTCTTTCTGCGCCTGCAATCCCTCCTGCTCTCCCGTGATCTGCTGCCGCTGCTCAAGGAGGTCGGCAACCGCCGAATAGGCCTTGCGGTAGCGGGACTGCAGGCCGCCCAGTCGCCCGAAGTTGTCCAGCAGCTGAATGTGCGTTTCGGTCCTCAGCAGCGACTGGTGCTCGTGCTGTCCGTGCAAATCAATCAGGTGCGCCGCCACCTGGCGAAGCAGCGGCAACGTGGCCGGAGTGTCGTTTATGAAGGCGCGGCTGTGCGTTCTTCCGATCTCTCTCCGCAGGATCAGCCCTGGCATGGACTCGATGTCGTGCGCCTCGAGAAGAGCACTCAGAGAGGCCGTGTTCGCGTCCTCGAACATGGCCTCGATCCATGCCTTTCGCGCGCCCGTGCGCACCTTGTCGGTCGATGCCCGCTCACCGAGGACCATCTTGAGCGCGCCGACGATAATGGACTTGCCCGCGCCGGTCTCGCCGGTCAGGATATTGAGTCCCCGGCCAAACTCGATCTCCAGCCGCTCGATGAGCGCGTAATCCCGGATGGCAAGCGTGCTGAGCATGTGTCGGGGAGCTCGTCAGTGCCGCCCGGCATTCTGCGTCTCCGGATCGTTACGACCTGCCATGGCAGTGCTTGAATTTCCTGCCGCTGCCACAGGGACAGGGAGAATTGCGCCCGGTCCGCTCCCCCACGGTCACCGGCTGGCGCCCCGCCGTCGGGTCGCGGTCCGCAGAACGCTGTCCGTTTCCCGAAACGCCGTAGGAGGGTTCCATGGAGTCATGCCTCATCCGGGCCCTTTGTCGGTCCAGGCGGCTGCGCTGTCTGCCGGCCGCCGGGGCTTCCGGCCGCTTTGAAACCACCGGTCCGGCCCTGTAGACGAAGGACACCACGTCGCGGCCGATCTGCTCGATTACTTCCTTGAAGAGCCTGAAGGCCTCCATCTTGTACTCGATAAGCGGATCCCGCTGCCCGTACGCTCGCAGTCCGATGCCCTCCTTTACCTCGTCCAGGGACCGCAGGTGCTCCGTCCAGCGCTCGTCGATGAGCCGTAGCATGGCCGTGCGTTCCAGCCCGTGATTTATTTCGTGGCCTGACGACTCGATGACATCCTCCACCTTGACCACGCAGCGCAGCCCCCTGTGTCCGTCCGAGAAATCCACAAAGATCCTCTCCGGCTTGTTTTCCAGCTCACTCTGAACCAGCCGCTGGATGCTCTCGAAGAAAGGCCTCGCGAGAGCCTGGCGCTTGTTTCGGTACTGCTGGACGGCAAACTCGAAGACGTCGTCACGTACGCCATCTTCGCCGAGGGCGAAGAACCGGTCTCGGTCGATGCCATAGTCCAGCGCCAGCACGCGACGGAGCTCCTCGCGCATCTCGTCAACATCGCCTTCGCCGTGGTACTTGAACACGATCTCCTCGATTAGCGTGTGCAGCATGTCAAGCACTTCGCCATGGAAGCGCTCTCCCTTCAGCGCATGCATGCGGCGGTCATAGATCACCTCGCGCTGGGCATTCAGCACATCATCG
>CBDBLZ010000017.1:0-152821 GCA_965207385.1 Rhodothermales bacterium | reverse complement strand
GATGGAGTGCAATTCGGACGGTCGGTACGGTTCCCATTTCCGGAATTGGCAACAAACTAGAAACGCCTCACATCACCGTGTGTGCCTGCGCAGCCAAGAAGCCTTGAATTACGGATGCGCTGCGGGACGCGGCTACGCATAGGAGACCCTCAGCTCCGGCGGAATGCTCTCCGGACAGTCCAGATAGCCGGCGATTTCCCGACCGATGAGAGCCGAAAACATGATCCCTTTTGAGCCCATGCCGGTAAGCACCCAGAGCCCTTGGCTGTCAGCCACGGGTCCAACCATCGGAAGGCGTGTGCCGGGAACCGTCACCCTGGCTCCTGCAAACTGCTCCAGCACCGGGGCTCGATTCAAGGCCGGCACCATCAGGGCCGCCTCGTTGAGGATAGTGCGCGACCGGGCGAGGGAAGGCTGCAGGTCGGTGAAACCTCGCTCGTACGTTGTGCCCACGACTACGGTGCGCCCGGCGGGCACTACATAGCCGCTGCCGGTCAGGGGGACTTCAGTCCTGAGCGCGGAAGGGCGTGGACTGAGGACCAATTGCCCCTTGTTGGTCTTCAGGTTAAGCTGCCGGAGCTTCCTGAAATGCTGAAATCCGTAACCCAGTGCAAATATGATAATCCGCGCTCGAATGCGGCCTTTTTTCGTGGATACGAAGCGCTCGTCGCCGTCTTCTCCCCAGGACTGGACGCGCGTTCGCAGGCAAAGGTCGGCTCCATTCCGGCGCGCCGCTTCCAGTAACGCATCTGTATATGCCCGCGCGTTGAGAGTACCTCCCTGTCGCACGAACAGGGCTCCGAGCGGAGCGTGGACTCCAGGAAATCGCTCGCATACGGCGCCGTGCGAAAGCCAGGTCGCTGATTCGGGCAAGCGCGAGGCCAAGGCTTGAAAGTCTGATGCCTGCTTTGTGTCCAGGGCGCATCTCAAGACACCTTGCCCTTTGAAAAGGTGCGGGCATCCTGCTGCCGCAAGGGTTTCGCAAAGGGCGTCCAGAGCGGCAAATGCTTTCCAGACTACCCTTGCGTGCCGTCCTGCCAGCGGATTGACTATGCCCGCAGCGATCCTTGAGGAGCCGCCTCCTGCGTCAATAAGAAGGAGTTGGCAGCGAGAAGATAGCCGGAATGCCGCCGTCGCCCCGGCCAGTCCGCCTCCTACTATTATGCAGTCATAGCGTGCGTTCACGGGCTCAGCAGAGGAACCGGCTGTATACGGGATTCGTTTTTGCGATCACGTGCCCGTAGCTCAGCTGGATAGAGCGTCTGACTACGGATCAGAAGGCCGGGGGTTCGAATCCTCCCGGGCACGCCAATTCCTGATTAGCGCCTCCTGGAGTGAGTATTCAGAGTCATATTGGGTGGGACCGGAGCGTGCTTTGCCTGCAAAACGCGCGGATAAACGCGTGGAAATGCGCGGAAATGCGCAGATAAATGCGCGGAGCCGGTCAATTGACGACAGGCCTCTTCAATTTCCAGGAAGTACCGCACCCGCTTCCAGCGCTCTCTACCAGCTTGATCTTCCGAAGAAGAGCGAGGTGTTCCTGTACGGTTCGGCTGGCGGGCCGATTCCGAAGCAGACTCTCAATTGTAGAGATCGAATTGGGACCATTTGCGGCAAGTACTGCCAGAAGGTCGCGCCGGAGCGGGGAACAGTCATGGGAAGCACCACCGAGTGTGACGTAGGCTCAAGGCCGAGGACGCATCTGGACAGCTACGGTCCATCCTTTGAATTCGATTGGGGTTGGCTTTCGCTGCCGAAGCCGCCGGTCTTCGCTATCCCCGTGCCCCGGTAGGCACCGAGCCAGCCGCACGCGGACTACTAGTGCACTCTGGCGACCGTGTTAGCCGCCACCAGCCGGGTCAGGATGTTTTCCTGCGTGCGTCCTGCCAGGGAGAGGCCGTGGGAGCCAAACCTGTGAATGCAGGCCGCCAGCCTACGGCGTCTCAATGTCCTGGCGGCAGGTACTTGCATCCAAGGGTGGCTTTATGATTGCGGCTGGGGTCGCCAGTCGGAGGTGACATCCAAGGCAATTCTGGAACACGGCGTAGCTTGTCTACAACCATGGCAGCCGTACACAGCGTTTCTTGCCAAAGCATCATGCTGCTTGCCTAGAATCGGCAAGCCGAAGAGCCGGCCCAATTCGCCAACGGTGCCCACGTGCCGTTATCTCGCAACAACGAAGGTCCCGCGCACGGTCCAGTTCTGACGGTCATCGCCTAGGGCAAAGGCATGAACGCCGCGCGCAAGATCTGAAATCGGAATGCGGGAGACGGGGCCGTCGGGCAAACAGCTGACACGAATACGCTTCACCTGCTGCCCCAGTACATTGAATACGGTCATCCAGGCGCAGCCTTCTGTGTGAGGCAGCATCACATAAACGACGTCTGCCGCCGGATTCGGAAACACCGCAGCGCTCCGGGCTTGTTCGTCGTCCATTCTGAGACCTGTGCGACGCAGGCCACCGAGCGTTGCTGCTCCGGGCAGGACCTCGCCGTTTTCGTCAAACAGCGCCAGGTTTTCCCAGGGTGAGCCGAATCCTGGTGCAGAGATGTACTCGGGCTCCCAGTAACAGACTCCCTTTGCCATGACGGAATCCAGCGCCAGGCCAATACGCGCAAGAAAGCGAGCCTGGCCGTTCGGAGTGGCTGGAAAGTCCGGCAATACATGCTCCGGAAGACCGACTATGTTGTTCCGGTTATCAAACCACTGGAGTGTCCAGGGATAGGCGGTCTCGGCAAGGAAGACCGGCTTTTGGTAGAGGCGGTTGACGAGGTTGAGGGTTGCTTCGAAGCTCTCCACGGGACCATGCCACCAGGGATAGTACGAGAGGCCAATCCAGTCGAACGGCACGCCTTGATCCGTCACGTGGTCGAAAAACCACCTGGCGCCAGACGGGCTTCCGCCGCGGTCGATGTGCAGCATTACCAAGACTTCGTCTCCGCCGACAGACCGAACGCCTGCTGCGCCGGCTTTTAGCAGCCTGGCAAGGCGTCTCCACTGCTCGTTTGTGTCGAATGGTCCCCCTACGCGACCGTCGTCCCAGAGCATGCCGGAGGTGATTTCGTTGCCGATCTGCACAACGGCCGGGGTAGTGTCCTGCGCTCTGAGCGCGATCATGACTCGCTCCACGTAGGCCTGCACGCTGTCTTCCAATGCGGCGAAGGGCAGTCCATTCCATGCAGCAGGCTTCTGTTGATGCCCGGGGTCGGCCCATGTATCGGAGAAGTGCAGTGCCAGGACGATATCCATGCCCAGCGCGCTGGCTCGCAGGGCCAGTTGGAGCATGTCGTCGAGCCCGTCCCGGAGCACGTCGGGCGAATGGAAGAGGCGCAGCCGCACGGCGTTGAGTCCCTGGTTGTTGAGGATTTCAAGGGCTCCTGCGGGCGCACCGCCTTCGGTGTAGACGGCGCCCGCCGATTCAAGCTCATCCAGAAAGGACACGTCGGCGCAGCGCATGAAATCCTCTCGAGCAACCTGTGCGCCCGTCGGGTGCACAGCCAAGCAAAGAAGCATTGCGCAAATGAATCCGGCCGGAAGGCCCAATGACCAATGGACAGGCAGCGTGCATCTGCCGCACCTGTTCTCAGGATTTATCCAGTGTGTCACCCAGTTTGAAAATGGCTTGAATGGATGCAGCGTCCACGATGGGCCGTTTTGCCGGGTTCCGGATATCCTGCGAGGCGTCAAGCCATCCGGCGAATGATGTCTTACAGGTTCGATGGGCCCGTCCCGTCTCCGTCGATACTTGTTCAAGAGCCTGCCCACGCGCGACGCAAGGCGCTGAAAACGCTGCCGTCAGCCACTCAAGCAGCCCAATTCGGGAGTACGTCGAGCTGTACACCGAAGGACTTCAGCAAGAGCGTATAGGTCAGGACTACAATCACGACCATGAATACAAGATTGAGCACTATCCCGGCTTTCGACATCTGCGGCACGGTGACCCTGCCACTGCCGTATACCACGGCATTGGGAGGCGTGGCAGCGGGAAGCATGAAGGCGCAGCTGGCGCCCAGGGTAGCCGGGATGGCAAAGAAAAGCGGATTCTGCCCAAGCGCCACGGCAAGCGCTGCGAGGGGAGGCAGGAATGTGGCCGTTGTGGCAAGGTTACTGGCCAGCTCTGTCAGGAAGACAATGACCGTAACCACTACCAGTAGCAAGAGCAGGAGCGGCAGGACATCGAGGCTGGCAAGGCCTTCAGCCATCCAGTCAGCGAGCCCGGAGCGCGTGACGGCCGAGGCCAGGCTGAGGCCGCCTCCGAAAAGAATGAGCGTGCCCCAGGGTAGCGTACTGGCCGCCTGCCAGTCGTGCACAAACTCCCCCTTGCGGAGGTTGACGGGAATCAGAAAAAGGGCCAGCCCGCCGGCAATGGCGATGGCCGCATCCGAAATGCCCGGTACAAGACGCGCAATGAGAGGCCTGGTGACCCACAATAGTGCCGTCAATGCGAACACCAGGGCAACCCACCTCTCGCCGGTTTGCATCGGGCCAAGCTTTCGCAGCTGGTCCCGGATTAGTAAGCGCCCCCCGGGAATGGCCTCGATGTGCACGGGGTAGACCCACCTTGTGAGGACGAAGAAGACAATGGGAAGTGCCACGATCATCATGGGGATGCCGACGAGCAGCCAGCGCAGGAATGATATTTCGTGGCCATATTCCTCCGCGAAGAAGCCTGCCAGGAAAGCATTGGGTGGCGTGCCAACCAGTGTGCCCATCCCGCCTACATTGGCACCGTAGGCAATGGCCAGAAGCAAGACCACGGCAAAGCGGGTACGCGCTGTCGGATCCGTGGTATTGGCATCCACCAGTCCGATGACGGAAATGCCCACCGGCAGCATCATTAGCGACGTGGCAGTATTGCTGACCCACATGCTTAGAAACGCAGTGGCCACCATAAATCCCCCGATGAGTGCCAACGGACTGGTGCCAACGGAATTGATGATGACAAGAGCTATGCGTTTGTGCAGGTTCCACTTTATCATCGCCGTGGCAATGAGGAAACCTCCCAGGAAGAGAAAGACAATCGGATTCGCATACGGCTCGGCCGCTTCGCGAATGCTCCCGGCTCCGACCAGAGGAAAGAGGACCAGCGGCAGAAGGGCGGTTACCGGAATGGGTATGGCCTCCGTCATCCACCAAGTGGCCATCAGCAGCGCAATCGCTGCGGTGCCCCAGCCTGCGGGACCTAACTCTGCAGGCGCCGGGAGCAGGTAGGCTACAAGCAGCCAGGCAGGACCAAGAAAGAGTCCGACAAGATTTCGTAGCCCGTACGACCCGGCCGGCGCTGGCGAATCCATGGCCATGTATCCGAAGAAAAAGCCGTAGGGCCCAATATAGGCTGCTCAGAGCCTGTCCGTGGCACCGGAGCGTATGGCCATATGCCCAGGGCAGCATGCCCGAAGTCCGGCTGGCAGACTTGGTGCCGCCTGCCGGAATGTGCGGATCCGCTTATCTTTGAGCCGGCCGGAAGCATGCCAAGACCGCGATGAATTGCGTCCTGGGTATTGATACCTCAACTACAGCGTCAAAGGCGCTTCTGGTAGCAGAGAATGGCCATGTGCTAGGCGCTGCCTCACGGCCCCACCGTCTCATGAGCCCCAGACCGCTCTGGAGTGAGCAGGATCCCGTAGAGTGGTGGCAGGCTATGGCGGACGCTGTTCGTGCCGTGCTCGATCAGACCGGCTTGCACCCGGCTGCCGTCGGACTAACTGGCCAGATGCACGGGCTCGTGCTGTTGGACAATCAGCAGCAGGTTCTGAGACCGGCCATGCTGTGGAACGATGGCCGATCCTTTGCGCAGTGCGACCTTATCCGGGACCGACTCGGCGCGGACCGGTTGATTGCCGTTACGGGCAATAACGCCTACGCCGGCTTCACCGCTCCGAAACTTCTATGGGTACGCCATGAGGAGCCATCTGTCTTTGCAAGGATTGTGCACGTGCTGCTTCCGAAGGATTATGTTCGGCATCGTCTGACCGGGGCTTTCGCCACGGACAAGGCAGGCGCAGGGGGCACGCTGCTTCTGGACTTGAGGCGTCGCACATGGTCCCGCGAGGTCTTGAAGAGCCTGGAAATCCCGCTAGGGTGGCTTCCTCCAACGCATGAGGGGCACGAGATTACGGGCCGCGTGAATGCACGTGCCTCAGCGGAGACGGGTTTGCGCGAAGGAACCCCGGTGGTGGCCGGCGGCGGTGACCAGGCCGCCCAGGCAGTAGGAGTTGGCGCCGTTGATCCGGATACGTGGGCCGTTACCCTGGGCACGTCCGGTGTCGTATTCGCGCCGTGCCTGGAGCCTCGGTTTGACGCGGCGGGGCGCGCCCATGCTTTCCCGCACGCGGTGCCGGGCCGCTGGCACATGATGGGAGTCATGCTGTCGGCCGCCGGCAGCCTGCGCTGGTATCACGATACGCTGGCAGCACAGATGGAGTACGATGCGCTTCTGGACGAGGCAGCGCATGTTGCGCCGGGCAGCGACGGCCTGGCCTTTCTTCCGTACCTGACAGGCGAGCGCACGCCGCATGATGATCCCCATGCCCTGGGAGCCTTCGTGGGACTTGCGCCCAGGCACACTCGAGGGCACATGACCCGATCCGTGCTTGAAGGCGTGGCATTCGGGCTTCGTGACAATTTCAGGCTCCTGGAATCAGCCGGGTTGCCACTACCGAAAGAGGTCCGGATTTCGGGTGGCGGTGCCCAGAGTGCGCTCTGGCGCCAGATCATAGCCGACATAGTGGGTCTTCCGCTCGTGTCCGTGGAAGTGGCAGAGGGAGCGGCGCTGGGGGCAGCCGCGCTCGCCGGCGTGGGAGCCGGACTGTGGCCCACAGTGCGGGGAGCATGCGAGACGGTAGTCAGAAGGGGTGAGGTTACGCTCCCCGGAAGTGCCGCCGGTGATGCTTCCTACGAGAGGTTCCGGGCACTGTACCGCCACCTGCGGCCGTTTTTTGCTCCAGAGACTACCGGTACTTGGACGAGTGACGGTATGTGACGCCCCACGCGCCCAACGGGGCGTTGGCGCGAGCGTCGATGGTGAGCTCACTTGGGCCGCGCTCGCGCAGCAGGAAGTAACCCGCGCCTGCGACCATTGCCCCGTTGTCGATGCAGAGTTGGGCCGGAGGGCAATACGTCTGGTATCCGCGCTCGCTAGCCGCAGCATGAAGCGCGTTTCGGAGCGCATGATTGTTCGCAACGCCGCCTGCCAACGCGATGCGTGGCAGGTCTTCCGACTGAGCCACGCGCATGGTCTTGGCCACCAGGACGTCAATGACGGCCTGTTGAAAACTGGCGCAGAGATCTTCCACGCACAGGCTGGTCCCTGACGCTTCGTGCGCTTCAATAGCGCGCACAACGGCAGTCTTCAGGCCGCTGAAGCTGAACTCGGAATTGTCGGCACCAATCATGGGCCTCGGAAAACTGAACGCACCCGGATCGCCTCTCTCCGCAAGTCTTTCGATCTCGGGCCCGCCGGGATATGCCAGCCCCAGGCGCCGCGCTATCTTGTCGTAGGCCTCGCCTGCGGCGTCGTCGCGCGTGTGCCCGAGCAGCTTGTAGCGGCCGTGGCCTTCGATGCGCAGAAGCAGCGTGTGCCCCCCAGCCACCGTAAGGCAGAGAAACGGAAAGGGGAGCGTGTCCTCGCGGCCCATGATGTTGGAATATATATGTCCCTCCAGATGGTGAATTCCCACAAGGGGAACCTCGCAGGCAAGTGCGACGGACTTGGCCGCGGCAACGCCGACCACGAGAGAGAGCAACAAGCCCTGGTGGTTCGATACGGCAACGGCGTCTATATCTGCGAACCCTGCGCCGGCTTCTTGCATGGCAGCCTCCAGGATCACTCCCATGTTGCGGGTGTGCTCCCTGGCGGCGAGCATGGGCACAATGCCTCCGAAACGCTCGTGCGCCAGGTGCTGCGACGAAATGACATTGGAGCGGATGTGGTGGCCATCTTCAACGAGTGCCGCGCTCGTGTCATCGCACGTCGTGTCAATTCCCAGAATCAGCATGCGCCTGCGTCGCGTTCAAACAGCGAGGGCTGCAGGTATGCGGGCACCACCCTCAGAGCTTCATCTCCCCTGAGCCCGGCGGTCCGGGCGGCCACATGCGCCATGGCCGCCGGACTCAGCCGGTCATGTTGTTCTGCGCGAATCGCTGGTTCAAGTGCCCGCAGCTTCGCTTGATGGGCATGACCGTATTCCACCACGAGCGGAATTCCCTTCCGGAGGGCCAGCTGCTTCTGCCAGCTTGCGAACGGCAGGACGGCCGGGCCTGCGGAGTGCAGCTCATCTCCTAAGTGGCTGTACCAGGCGAAATACACGCGCTGACGACCGGCTCCCAGAATTGCACAAAGCTCGCCGGCATGGCCGCCGTAGCGTGCTGCCAGCACGTCAAGGCTGGATATCGGAACCACCGGCACATCCAGCACCTGCGCAAGTGTCTTGGCGGAAGTAACTCCGATGTTGAGCCCGGTCCAGGACCCCGGGCCCGCAACCACCGAGATGCGCAAAAGATCATTCATACTTATTCCGAGCTGCTGTGCCAGAGCCCGGATTTGCGCGTGCAGGTGTGTCGATGACCTGTCCCGGCGCGACGAGGCTGCCAGCACCTCGCAGTCTTGAGCCACCGCCGCCGTGCAAATGGCACCGGATGTATCAAGAATCAGTGTCAGCATAGCTCCTGCATGCTTCGATGATGGACCCGTAGCGGGACGGCGCGCCTACTTCCCGCACGCGCAGGACACGAGAAAGGGGGGATGCGCCCGCCTCGAGCGTTACGGAAAGAAATCCCGGAGCCAGGTCCCCAAGATGTCGCGCAGCCCATTCGACCAGCACTATGGCACCCGGGGCATCCAGTATTTCAGAAAAAAGCAAGGCATCATGTTCTGTGAGCACTTCCAGCCGGTAGAAGTCGATGTGGAACACGGTGTGGGGTGCATCCTCCAGCACATACTCATGGATCAGGTTATAGGCCGGGCTCTTGACCAGCGCGGCGTCGAATCTGCCGATGCCACACACAATGCCCTTTGCCAGCCATGTCTTGCCGGCGCCTAGCGGACCGTCCAGACCAACGATCGCAGGTGAAGGCAGCCTGCTGCCGAGCCAGCGTCCAAATCGTGTGGTCTCTTCCGGGCTATGGGAGACTATGGCATGCACGGGTGGCCTGGCAGCTTCGCGCAGATGTGGCGTGTGCGGCAATCCGCGATATACTCCTTAATGTGCCAAACGTGGCACAGGGCGCACCATGACCTGCATGCAATGCGCAATATGCCGTAGATTGCAGCAACTATCGATTCCCGGGATGCTGCCATGAAGTCTCGCATATTGCTCCTTCTTCCCGTTGTCCTCCTGGCAGCTTGTCGGGAGGAACCTGATCCGGTGCCTGCCCTTGCGCCGGGGCTTTCACGCGCAGCTGCCATCGAAGGAGCGCAGGTTTACTTTATCAGCCCTGCTGACAGCGCACGGATTTCAGGTCCGGAAGTCAAGGTCACATTCGGCCTGGCAGTCATGGGCATTGCACCGGCCGGCATTGACTTTCCCGGGACAGGGCATCACCATCTCCTGGTGAATGTAGATATGCTGCCGCCCGAAGATCTTCCCATCCCGGCCGACAGCAACCATGTGCATTTCGGCCTGGGCCAGACGGAAGCTGTTATTGAACTTGCCCGGGGCACGCATACGCTGCAGTTGCTGCTAGGCGATCGCAACCACGTTCCCCACGATCCGCCCGTAATATCCGAGCAGATAACGATCTTCGTCGATTGAGCAGTCAGTGGGTTAGCGCGTACAGGATAAAGTTGATCGCCATCTGAAAGCTCACGGTTGAGGCCGAGCCAAGGGCCCGGCCGCCTGGCCACTCCCAGCCGTCGCCGATGTCCTGGTTGTAGCAGATGACGACAGTGATGCGGCCCGTCTCATCCATGATACCGTAATACACGTCGTCCAGGGGGCCGAAGCGCATCCCGAAACCGCGCCATCTTCCTCCTCCGTTCTTGGTGGAGATAGCGGCATCCGGGTCGATGTCATAATATATTGACCAGATTGGATGCGATGCCGTCAACTCGAAGGGTTCATACTCGGGATAGACGCGCTTGATATTATCGTACATGTTGTTCCACTGGGGTCCGGTGTACCCTCGTCCATAGTCGTGGAAATCGTCGATAATCAGGAAGCCTCCGCGGTCCAGGTACCGGCGCAGCCGGGTCACTTCTTCCTCGTTGGTCTTCCAGTAGCCAGGTTCGGTGAGATACAGAACCGGGTATTCGAATATCCTGTCATCGGTCAGCGGCAGGACGATCGGCGGCCCTTCAACGTACAGTCCCGTGGTACGGTCAATGGCTTCATGCAAGTTCAGTTCTGCCGTCGGATAATCCGTGGCCCAGGCATTCCAGCGCAGGCCCGGGTGGCTTTCGTACTGTACGCGTACAAACCTGAAGCCCAGGTCCCGCTCGCCTCCGAACGCCATCAGCAAAACGAACGCGATGGCCCATACGCTTCCCGGAAGCCTTCTCATGCTCGGTTCAGCCGGGGTTAGCATGGCTACATGCTACTGGCAAACGCATCCAGGAATATGCGCATTTCCTCGTCGGTGCCAATGGATAGCCTGCACCAGTCCACATAAGGCGGAAACGGCCGACCAACGAGAATGCCCTGGCCCTCCATCTTTCTCTGGAACGCGGAAATGTCACTGCCAAGATGGAAGAAGATGAAGTTGGCATGGGAAGTGGGGCAGTTGAATCCCATTTCCCGAATCCGGCCTGTGGTCATGCTTCTACTCGAATTTATGCGCGCGCGACTCTCTGCCACGAAGTCCTGGTCCTGGTAGGCTGCAATCGCGGCGCGCACGCCCAGTATGTTCAGTGACGATGCGCTGCGATACTGGCGCAGGCGCCGGGCTATATCCGGCCGCGCCAGCGCATAGCCGACC
Organism: Rhodothermales bacterium; assembly: GCA_965207385.1. Lineage (GTDB taxonomy): Bacteria > Bacteroidota > Rhodothermia > Rhodothermales > Bin80 > CAZXEU01. The sequence continues at coordinate 141,907 of CBDBLZ010000017.1, read as the reverse complement.
CGCAATCCGGCCAGGCCGTAGACCTTCGAGAAGGTTCTTGATACGATGACATTGTGTCCGTCTTTCACCATCCCGGCCATGGAACGGTACTCGGGGTCATCTACCAGCTCGTAGTATGCCTCGTCCACCAGTATTACGGACCGGCGCGAGACCTCCTCGCAGAAACTGCTCAGAGATTCACCTGAGCTAATGGTGCCCGTGGGGTTGTTGGGATTGCAGATAAAGACCAGACCGACGCTCTGGGTTGTGCGCCGGTCCATCGCGGAAAGATCGGTCAGCAGGTAATCGTCCAGCGGTACGCGGTGGACGTAGGCTGAAATCGTTGCCGCATGCCGCTCTATGCCCTCGTATGTGGGGTGCGCGACCAGAACCTCACCTCCAGCGAGACCAAAGGCCATTGCGGTCATGCGCAGCACTTCCTGCGAGCCTGCACCGATTACGACGTGCTCGGGCGTAAGTCCTTCCCGCTCCGCGATCAAGCTGGTGAGCGTGGGGTAGGCACTATTGGGGTAGAGGTTTGCTTCCGAGATTGCAGCAAGAACGGCTTCGCGTGCCGCCGCGGAGGGGCCGTACGGATTCTCGTTGCTGTGGAGCCGAATAGGGTTCATGCTCCTTGGCGCGAAAGAGAGGGCAGGGCGAAAGGCCAGCCCGGCAGCGGCTGCGGCGCCGGAGGTGAGCCATTGACGTCTGTTCATGGTGCTTGGAGGTGACATGGGGGCCTCAAACAGGTACACTACAAATCGGGAGGGGGCATTGCAAGTGCTTGTGTACATCCATCAGTACGATATCTCCATGGTTCGCGGGATAATTTGGGCCAGCTTGCAACTCGTTCGCTGGATTGAATTTAGACTTCCAGCAGAACGCCCATCCGTAAAAGAGGGCCCGCGTACTGGCTATCGAAGCCCGGATTCGCAAAACACGGTGGTTTGGACAGGGGTGCAGCCTTGGTGCTAAAGCATCCGCCGGAAGTGCGCAGCGGATCCGGCCACGGTCGCGTCAGCGGCAGCCGAGGAGTACCGATTGACGCGATAGGCTCTGCGAGTCCGTCGCCATTGGCAGTGCGCCAATTATGGGAATTGGTAGAACTCGCTATGCTCTTCCTGATATGGCGGCATTCCAGAGACCAGCGAGCCGATGCGCGTTGTATTCGAATCTGCGGGAATCCGGCCGGAAACTTCTGAGGATTGGTGGGAGTAATATGATATACATGTACAGTGAATAAGTAGCATGTACAGTGAATAAGTATTGCAGGATGCGCTCCCTCCGGATCAGCCGATCAGAGCTTGGGCTTTTCTGGAGTCAATTTGAGAGCTTCTCCTCATTTGCAGCGAATAGGAGTTGATAACCGAGAGGCCGCCTACACCGTACGGAGTAACTGGGTCGCGACCGAAGAGTCCGAGATTCTGCGGGACGAGCCTGCCGGACCTGCTATTGTCTATGACACCGCTCGGTACGTCATTTTGGAAAATCGATTGGTATAGGGAATCTTTCCCGTAGGAGCTGCCACTTAGACCGTCCAAAACCGCCGAATCAGCTGGTCAGAAACCGATTGAAATGCCCGAACACACAAGACCGCCCACGACAATCGATAGCGCTCGCGAGTGGGCCAACGGTCGGCTCGTTGAGATAGAGCAAATGCTCAATGCAGATTGCCTCACTATCATATCACCCATTCAAAGCGGGTTGGAGTACCGCGTTAAGGTTGCTGTTGAGGCACGAGAGAGCCGTAGAGCCACGCTGGTCGTGATCCTGCACACCGGCGGAGGCGTTGTTGAAGTCGTTGAGCGTATAGTCCGCGTGTTTCGGAAGCACTACACTGAGGTCAAGTTTCTCATTCCGGATCAAGCGATGTCGGCTGGAACTGTGCTAGCGATGTCGGGTGATGACATACTGATGGATTACCATTCCTGCCTGGGCCCCATTGATCCCCAGCTCCCCAAGGACGACCGCCTCATACCGGCGCTGTCGTATCTGTCACAGTACGAAAAGCTAATAGAAAAAAGTAAGGATGAGTCTCTTTCGACAGCAGAGATCGTGCTGCTCAATAAACTAGACCTGGCGGAATTGGAACAATTCCAGCATGCCCGCGAGCTGTCAATTTCCTTGATCCAGCGCTGGCTGACGAAGTACAAATTCAAGGATTGGAAAGTGACAGAGACCAACAAGGTGCCTGTCACGGAAGAATTGAAGGAAGAGCGTGCGCGCAGCATTGCAAGTCAGTTGAACAAGCATGAGCGGTGGCTAACTCATGGCCGTGGGCTTGATATGCAGACGCTGCAAGATGAACTGAAGCTTAGAATCACGGACTATAGCAAAAACCCAGAACTAAAGCAGGCAATTTGGAATTACTTTATCTTTCTTGCTGATCACATGGCGCGAAACGGACATACGTCGTTTGTTCATTCGCCGGATTACTTCTAGACCTACGACCGGAGGAGTCCTGTGGCAACCAAAGATGAGCGTCCTCAGCATGCTTCACGCAGCATCGACAAGTCTGCGATCGAACGCAGTAACCGGGTGATACGCCAACTTGCGGATGTCGGGATCAAGGTAGGCGGCTATGGCTTGGGTCGCAGACTGGGGCCAAACAAACCCTCTGCTAAGGGTCTAAAGCAAGGCCCGCTGGGATTAATCGCTCAGGAATCGAAAATCCCGAATTGATAGGGTAGCTCCCAGCCAGGCGAATTCTATCCGAGTCTCTACTCTAATCTCTATCTAACAGAGACTCGCGAAGTAGTTCTCGCTCGACTATGTGGCCGAGATCCATTGTTTGAAACTCAGGGGAAGCGGACGCACAGATTATAGGGTAGACTGCTTCCCGAAACAATGGACCGACTGTCGCCCGCCACGTCTCACGGAGTTCGCTCGCAATTCTCTTGGTGCTGAGCAGAGTGGGGTGCCATGCCATTCCACGACGCAACCAGGATTGCACGCTAAATCCAGACCCAGGATGCGCGGCGCGCGCTCTCCGCTACGGCGTCGATCACGCGCATGTTGCTCAGGGCATCCTCCAGTATGGGCAACTCGCCGCGGCTGCCGAATACGGCTCCGGCAAATGCATCTGCCTGGAGTGCGTACTGGTCAGCGGCCTCAAAAGTGATGGTATCCCGTCCGGAGGCCGATTCATGCCAAATGCGCGTGGCATGGTCCGGTGGCGCGTTGAACGGTATCTCGATTTCAATCCGGCCGGCATCACCCAGTATCTGCACACTCTGGTGGCGGTGGACCTGCGTTGCGCAGCTGAAAGTTGCCGTCCCCTCGCCGAAATCCAACAGGCCACTGGTTAGCCGGTCGGTCGAGAAGGCAGGGTCCATTTGCACAATCGCGCATGAGCGAATCGGCTCGCGTCCGAACAGAAGGCGCGACACGGATATGCCGTAGCACCCTATGTCCATGAGCGCCCCGCCGCCGATATTTGCCCGGTTTCGAATGTTGGCCGGATCCACGTTGTAGTATGAGAAGAATGTCTGCACCGTCCGCAGCGCTCCGACAGCACCTCCAGCTACCATCTGCCGGACTCTCTGCCACTGCGGGTGGTAGCGGTACATGAATGCCTCCGCAACTACGAGATCCGGGCGCAGAATGGCGGCCCGCAGCAGCCTCTGTGCATCCCATTCGGAAAGCCCGATGGGTTTTTCGCACAATACGTGCTTGCCCGCTTCAAGGCTGCGAATGGCCCAGTCCACGTGCATATGGTTGGGTAGCGGGATGTATACGGCGTCTACTTCCGGGCTTGCGAGCAGCGCCTCATAGGATGCGAACGACGCTCCTATGTGCAGCGCGCTTGCGACCGACCTGGCGCGGTCGGCTGAGCGGGAAGCAATGGCCACGACACGCCCGGATCTGCTTAGCTGGATGGCAGGAATGACCTTCTCCCTTGCAATGCGGGCGGTCGAGAGCACGCCCCACCGAAGTTTCTTCATGTATAGTTCAAATGTCGTAAAATCCCGGTAGCGGCGCCTCGGCAAGGTACGACGCATTGGCCGTGCCCGTGTGCCGGGCAGTGCCGGCATTTGCCGAAATCGGGCGCTGCACGGGACCGGGCGTACGCCGCCTAATGAATCCGCGGATCTTCCAGTGACGGATACGCGCAACTACCTCGCATTTGACCTTGGTGCCTCGAACGGGCGCGCCATTCTCGGATCGTTCGATGGAAGCCGAATGAGGCTGCGCGAGGTTCACCGCTTTCAGACGCCCATCATCGAAGAGGGACAGCGCCTGTTCTGGGACCTGGATGCCGTCTGGAGAGGCATGCAGGAAGCCCTGCGGCTTCTGGCCCAAGAGAATTTCGCAATCAGAAGCCTGAGCGTGGATTCCTGGGGCGTGGACTACGTCCCGCTTGACGGGGCCATGCAGCCGCTCCGCCGCGGCGCCAGCTACCGGGACACCAGGACGAGTGCCATGGTGGACAAGGCACGGCAGCGGGTCTCCGATGCCGACCAGTTCCGCGTAACCGGTACGCAGCCGATGCCCTACAATACGCTTTACCAGGTTCTCGCCGACAAAGAGCAGACGCCCGAACTGCATGCGGCAACCGCGTGCCACCTGCCTGTTGCGGACTATTTCAATTTTCGCTTCAGCGGCAAGGCGCATGCAGAAGCGTCTATTGCGAGCACGACGCAGCTGTTCGATCCGGGGCAGCGGACCTGGGCCGGCAAACTCATGCAGAATTATGGCCTGGACCCGGGCACGTGGCCCGACGTGGTCCCTTCCGGTACAGTTCTGGGGCCCTTGCTGGAGCATGACGCCGTGCGCGTAGTGGCCGGCTGTTCGCATGACACGGCATGCGCGGTCGCCGCCGTGCCGGCAGATTCCGATGGCGGGCGGTGGGCATTCCTCAGCAGCGGCACCTGGTCGATCGTCGGAATGGAGTTGAAGTATCCCATACGGACGGAGTCCGCCCGGATTGCCGGGTTTGCGAACGAGGTCGGTTTTGGCGAAACCATTCGGCTGCTCAAGAACGTGACGGGGCTTTGGCTGCTGCAGGAATGCCAGCGGGCCTGGCGCGAAAGGGGCATGCACGCCGGCTACGATGAGCTCCTGGCGGAAGCACGCGAGGCCGAGCCCAGGGCGGCATGCGTAGATGTTCAGGATCCGCGCTTTCTTAAGCGGGCGGACATGCCTTCCATGCTGCGTTCCTATTGCAGGGAGCATGGCCTGGCTGTTCCGGAATCCCGGGGAGGCCTGGTGCGGCTCGTCCTACAGAGCCTTGCGGAAAAGTACCGCCAGATCCTGAAGGAACTGGAGGTGCTCCTGGGCAGCAGGTTTGAAGTCCTGCATGTTGTAGGAGGCGGCTCCCGAAACGCTCTGCTCAACCAGTGGACGGCCGATCGCTGCGGACGTCCCGTGGTAGCCGGTCCTGCAGAAGCCACGGCGCTGGGCAACCTGCTCATCCAGGCACGAGCGCTCGGCGACATCCCGGACGATTCAGCGCTGCGCGAAGTAGCGCGCAGAAGCACCGACCTTCAGGTATTCCACCCGCAGTCGGCCTGACCGGCTTTGCGCCGCAGCCCCGATGTGTACGTGAAGGGCGAGCGGGGCAAAGTGAGGCGGCGCCAGCCTGCTCCGAGATGCCTTGGCGCTACAGCCCTGCAGGCAGTGGCCGGATCTTGACGCTCCGGAAATGCACTTCGTCGCCGTGATCCTGAAGCAATATGTGCCCGCTTTGCCAGTGGCCAAAGCCCTCCCAGATCACGTATTTGCTGCGCGCGACCAGGGCATCAAACGCCTGAGTGCCGCGCTCGTAGGTGAGCACCTTGCGATCATTGAGCCAGTGCTCCACATGCGCCCCTGTAAAGGACTGGACCTTAAGCTGATTGCCCACAAAGCGTTCGTCAACGCGCGTGCCGCGCACTACCAGGCGCGCCCGGTTCCAGTTACCGGGCTCACGTACGGTCTTTTCGGCATCGGCCGGGATGAGATCGTACAGGGACGCCAGCGTCCGGTTGCCTGCTGCTCCCTGCGTGGCGTCCGGGTGTCTTTCGTCATCCAGGAGCTGGTACTCCAGGCCAATCGCGGAGGCGTCGCTGCCGTAGCTCTCCGTAATGAAGTACTTGATGCCGCTGTTGGCACCTTCCGTTAGCCGGAAATCGAGGCTCAAATCGAATGTGGCAAACTCCTGCTCCGTCACTATATCGCCGCCGAAGGCTGCCTCGGCACCGCCGGAGGCCTCTACCAGGAGCACGCCGTCCTCCACGCGCCATCCCATCTGCGGGAAGCTCTCCTTTCCGGCTCCGCGCCAACCGGCCGTGGATTCTCCGTCGAACAGCAGGCGGTAGCCCTGCGCCTCCTCCTGCGGCGAGAGCGTATTGGGGACCAGGTTGACGACGTAATTGTCGGCAAAGGGCCGCCGCTCAATGCCCTCTGTCATGATCTCCACGTTGCGCCAGCGCACCTGACGCCCCGCCAGCGAAGCATCCCGGATGCTGTGCACCTGCAGCGCGATGAACCCCGCGGGCGTCATGTCGTCGTAAAGGGCCGCGCACGGCACGTCGTTGATCCACGTGCGGATGGACGGCCCGACGGCTTCGATATAGTACGCATTCCAGTCCCCGCGCCTGAAGGCACCGCGGCAGGCCTCGTTCACGGACAGCGGGTACAGCCATCCTCTTCGGGCCTCGTCATAGATGCCTCCGCTCCAAGCCCGGTCGCCAGGATCGATCTCGACCTGGTACCCGTGGACTCGGCCGTTCAGGTAATCCGGCTTGCTTTCGCTGCGGATCTGGATGCCCGAGTTGATGTCCTCGTCGACCCACACGTCAAGACGCAGGGCGAAATCCCCGTACGACTTTTCCGTTGCCAGAAACGTGTTGGGTGTGCCCGCCGCCGTGATGCCGACAATGGTGCCGTCCTCCTGAGAGTAGGTTGCCTTACCGTTGAGCACATTCCAGCCGGAAAGGTCCGCGCTGTTGGAGAGAGACGTCCAGCCGCCGGTCTGCGCGAGCGCCGCGGCTGGCAGGAAGACGAATAGCAGATTGACTGGGGTGTGGCGAAGCATGGTGCAGTGCAGTTGCGTTTGATACCGAGTTGGTGCGGGGCGGACTTGTCCGTGGCTGAACCTTGCCTATATTATCAAATTGGGTGCTCTTCGTTGCAAAGTCTCCAACATTATGATGTGTAGTATTGCGGAATCCATGCCCGGAGCTGGCGCGCTCTGGGCGCTGGCAGCCTTGCTCATGTGCTCCTGCGGACAGGCCGGCATGTTCGAGGGTCAAACCAATGTGGGTGATCCTCCGCTCGGCGGCAGTATCCGCTACGACCCTGGTACAGATTCGTATCGCGTTACAGGCAGCGGTGCCAACATATACGGGACGGAGGACGCCTTTTATTTCGCGTGGACGAAGACGCGTGGCGATCTGGTTCTTGCCGCCGATGTCGAGTTCGTTTCGGAGGGCGGCCACCCGCACAGAAAGGCCGGCTGGATGGTACGCGCGGACCTGTCGCCCGGGGCGGTGTATGCCGACGCGCTAGTGCACGGCGACAGCCTCATTGTTCTGCAGTACCGAAAGGAGGCGAACGGACCCACGGAGGAAGTGCAGGCTGCGGTGCGCGGCCCGGCAACCTTGCGGCTGGAACGCACGGCAGATCTCTTCACGCTCTACGTGACGCCGGAGGGCGGCGCGAGCCAGGTCGTGGGCAGCGTCACCGTGCCGGTTCCCGATTCCGCCTTCGCCGGGCTTGTGGTCTGCTCGCATGACGAGGAGGCAACTGCCACGGTGGACTTTACGGGCGTGCAGCTAGTCTCCCGGGAAGTGCAGGGCGAGCGAGTCGTGGAGAGTACGCTGGAGACCATTGATGTCGCATCTGGCGAGCGGCACATCGTACGGCAGGCCCGGGAACATTTTGAGGCTCCGAACTGGGCGCCGGATGGCGACGAGCTTGTTTTCAACAGTGGAGGCAGGCTGTATCGGATAGGCATGCAGGGCGGCGAGCCCGTCATGATCGACACCGGTTTTGCCGACCGGTGCAACAATGATCACGGATTCTCGCCCGACGGGACCATGCTGGCCATCAGCCACAGCCCCGAAGGGGTGGGCTCGCTCATCTACACGGTTCCTGCCGCAGGCGGGGTGCCCAGTCTCGTGACGCCGCTTGCGCCTTCGTACTGGCACGGCTGGTCGCCGGACGGCCAGACGCTCGTGTATTGCGCAAGACGAGGCGGCGAGTACGATGTGTACGCCATTCCCGCGGGAGGGGGCGACGAGATTCGCCTCACGGATGCACCCGGCCTCGATGACGGTCCCGAGTACAGTCCTGATGGAGAAACCATCTACTTCAATTCAGTCCGGACGGGCCAGATGAAGATCTGGCGGATGAACCCCGACGGAACGGACCAGCGCCAGGTAACCCAGCATGACGAATACGGGGACTGGTTTCCGCATCCCTCACCTGATGGCCGCTGGATCGTTTTCCTGTCCTACGACAAGAGTGTGGAGGGCCATCCACCCAACAGAGACGTAGTCCTTCGGATCATGCCGGCGGACGGTTCCGAGACGCCGCGTGTACTTGCGACCCTGTTCGGCGGGCAGGGGACCATCAACGTGCCTTCGTGGTCTCCCGACAGCCGGCACGTGGCGTTTGTCAGCTATCGTCTTGTGGCACCGTAGGCATGCGGGCGCCGACTTCGCGACGCCACTGACTGAGTGCCGCGTGCAGCTGCGAGGCCGTATCCGGCAGTGCGGCACGGAGGTCGGTCGATTCTCCCAGGTCCGACGCGAGGTCGTAGAGTTCCGTGCGACCGTCCTCGAAGTACTCGACCAGCTTGTACCTGCCGCTGCGTACGGCGCCCGACGGTCGATTGCCTGAGCCGTGGTAGTGCGGAAAGTGCCAGAAGAGCGGCCTGCGTGCGTCATCTGAAGCCTGCCAGAGGCTTTGCCCGTCTACGTGATCGGAGCTGCGCAGTGCCAGGCCCGCCAGGTCCAGCAGCGTTGGGAACAGATCGGTCGTGGTGCCATGCACATCCCGCAACTGAGCTTCTGCGCGCCGGCCACCGTCGCGGATGATCAGCGGTATGCGAATTCCGCCCTCGTACAGCCACCCCTTGCCGGCGCGCAGCGGCCGGTTGGAGGTAGGTGCCCACGATCGCCGGTTGCTCAGCGTGCTCAGGCCACCATTGTCGGAGGTGAAAACCACGACCGTATTGCCGGCAAGGCCAAGCTCCGCAAGCGTATCGAGCAAGCGGCCCACGCCTTCGTCCAGGGAGTGGATCATGCCCGCGTACGTGGCATGATCCTGGTGCTGTCGCGTCAGACTCGAGTACTGTTCCTCTGCAAACGCTGTCGTCCCGGTCGCCTTTTGCTCGTAGCGTGCCACAAGCTCGGGTTTCGCCTCAAGAGGCGTGTGGACCGTGTAATAGGAGAGAAAAAGCAGAAAGGGCCGGTCCCGGTTTTCGCGCACGAATTGCACGCCAAGGTCGGTAAGCCGGTCCGTCAGGTAGGTGCCATCCGCGTCTCCCTCCAGGTCCGGCACGTCGGTCGCCGGGCGGCCAGGATTCCTGTAGGGAGCAAAGAAGGACGACGGTTGCCCCGCGAAATTGACCGCCCGCATGGTGGCAAAGCCCTGATCGACGGGCATGTGCCCCGCGGTGCCCAGGTGCCACTTGCCCATGTACGCCGTCGCGTAGCCCGCCTCCTCAAACGCCTCGCCAAGCGTGACCTCCTCAAGCGGCAGTGCCGGCAGATAGGGAGCGGGATCCAATAAGCCCCGCTGGTTGCCACCGATCCAGTTCGTGATCTGTAGCCGGGCCGGGTGCCGTCCGGTCATGATGCTCGCGCGGGTAGGGGAGCAAACCGGACTGGCGGCATAGAATGAGGTAAAGCGTACGCCGGATGCCGCGAGCCGCCCGATGTTGGGCGTCTCATAGAAGGTGCTGCCGTAGGCCGCCGTATCCATCCAGCCCAGATCGTCGACCAGGACGACGACGACGTTCTTGTGCTGCGGGGCGCACGCACCCAGAAGCAGCGAGAGAATCCAGAGCCGGGACATGGCCTAAGGCATGAAATGAATCCTGGCGGTATCCGATTCTGCGACCCGCAGCCGCTGCGCCACCAGGCGTTCGCCGGGTGATTCCCCTACTGCCACGGAATAGGTGGCGCCCGCGTCGAAGACCCACGGCCGGAAAACGCCGGCCTGCGCACGAAGTGTGTAGAGAACTTCGCCGGACTGCTCGTGGACAACCTGGACGACAGGCTCCTGCGGCCCCTCGATTTCGAGTGCTGGCAGGAAGCCCTCCCTGGCGCGGCCGTAATTGTCCTCCTGAGCTATTGTCACGGGCCATCCTGCGTATTGCGCGGCGTCAGATGCCGAGGGGTCGATCCACCGCGGCCACGCCTCCGCAGTAATGGTGCGTTGCGAGCGGTGGAAGCGGATGATGCCGTAGCCTGGCACCCGGTCGTAGAGCGCTTCCGGCTGCTTTCCGGAACGCACGGGATTGGCGACGGCATGCACCGTCATGTGATTGCCGAAGCCGTCCAGGTGCCGTCCCGTGTAGGGCGGCGCGTCGGGCGCGCGCCGGGTGTCGGGCGTTGGGGGAAACCAGCGGCGGGGCCACACATTGGCGATTGCCGGAGAAATAAAGGCGTGCGGCCCGTCGTCAAAGTCGTCGACGCCGTAGCGGACAAAGCTGCCGAGATGCTGGTCACCGGCGACGTGCAGGGCAAAGCCCTTGCGGATGATGCGCAGTGCCCTGTTGCGCCCCGTTTGCGGCCAGCCGTTGGAGTCCATGTCGGTTCCCAGCTGGTCGTCGGTGATATACTCATCCGGTTCCGGGTAGCGCATGCCCGGCACTACGCTGTCATCGGTTGACCCTGAAGGCAGTGTAGCCAGGTTGCTGAATAGGGTCTGCGACAACATCACCTTCATCCAAGTATCGCCGCTGAAGTCGTGGGCCCAGTCCGACAGGAATTCCAGTTGCCTCGGTCCGAGCAGCGTAGCTTCGGTTGGCACCGTGGTGTCGAATTCGGGATTCTGGGGCCAGCCGTTGTGGATCTCCGCCTCCGGGAGCACCCGGCGGGGAGTGGATTTCCACATGCGGTCCGCAACTACGGCAAAACTGATGCCGCCGTAGCGGATGTCCGTGTAGTAGACGGTAATGTCTTGCTCTATGGGAGTTGGATCGTGAGGGTCAGGCAAATGCGAGACCTGTGTTCGGTGCACGGCGTTGACAAAGCGCGGATCCATGATGTAGCCGCCGTTGTCCGAAAGCGGCCGGGCTTCGCCTTCGGCCTTGATGCCGCCGTCGCCCCAGATATTTCCGTGGTACACGTCATGGTCATCGGGAATGGCAACCGTTGGCCGGTCTCGCATCAGGTCCCGGAATGCCCAGACAAACCGGTACCAGTGGTAATGGTAGTCGAGAATGGCCGTCTCCAGGGGCGTTCGTACGATGCCGGCCAGCCCGCCTTCGTAGATCTGGTCGCCAGCGAAGAAGAGCATATCCGGGTCGTGGTGCGCCACGGCCCTGGTGAGGTCGGTGTGTGGGTACCATATCGTGCTGTGATTCCACACTAGATTCCGGCCCTGAGAAATATTCTGGCAGTTGAGCGATGCCAGGACGAATTCGTCGTCCCCGGTCCGGGGAGCCCGAAGCGTACCACCGAAATGATGCTCCTTTCCATCAAGCTCGTAGGCCACACGGTAGGCTGTATCCGTGTTCCGATCCCATCCGCGCACCCGAAAGGGAATGGTATAGCTTTCTCCGATGAGTTCCGCTGACGCCAGCGTCCGCCATGCGCCGTCCTCCTGGACTTCGAGCCGGGCCGAGTCGGCGTCGCCAGATCCGAGCGCCGCCATCTGGGCCGTCAGGTTCAGCGCACTGTCGCTGATAGTGTACATCGTGCCCATCACGGGTCCGAATGCACGGTCGGGATGATGCTCGACCTTGGGTCCCGACAGCATCCAGTCCTGGAACCAGTATCCCGGCCCTTCCATACGGGGGCTCGTGTGGGAGACCAGGGCGACATTGCCGGATAAATGCTCGGCATCCATGCCCTCATAGCGAGCCGTTTCAAGTATTGTGTCCGTGCGGCCGTCGCGCAGCGTGACATCGAGGCTGTAGGAGCCCTCCAGCGGTTCTGCGCGCACGGACAGCACATAATCCGCGGCGGCCTCGCCGTCATCCCTCTGGCGCGAGGCGGCCTCGTAGAGCGGCCACGCGTCTGTCGTCATGTTGGCATTTGGTCCCTTGGGAGCGTCCGGGTTGGTATTGCTTCGCACCACTATGCTGCCTGTGCCGTCCACGGCTACGATCAGTCCGCCGTCCTCGGCAGGCCAGTGGTGCGCGAGGCTGCTGATGCGAAAATCCACATGAGCGCCTCCGGCGCCGATCAGGAAGCCCGACCACGTTCCCGCGTGCAGGGAGTCGCCCGGAACTATGGCGCCCGTCCTGACAGACATGTCCAGCTCGGCTGGTTCTTCTGCAAGAGAGCGCGTCAGCAGATGAAGCGTGCGCATCGGCTTGGCGGCGCGTCCCTCCGTGCATTCGACGCGGCCGTCGGCGAGCCGCCAGTCCATGAGTCGATTGGCATAGTAGTCGGGTCCGATCCATGCCCGTTCGGCACTGTCGGAAAGTGTCATCGCAAAGCGCGCGGTATCTGCCCTGCAGCCTGCAAGCAGAAGCGACATCAGGGCAGCGGCCTTCAGTGTGGAGTGCATGCGCATGCTGGAGATTCGCAGAGGGATCAAGGATGCCGGATGGCACTGCGGCAAGGATTGGCAGCCCGCGCCGGCAGGCATAACCGGAAGTCAGCTTATGGAACCGGGGCCTCACAGTCAAGAGAGATGCCCATGCATAGTCTGCGGCTTTGCAGTATGTTGATTAACCGGAGTCAACGTACCATGCAGCTCAGCGAAGCAGACCGGGCCGCGCTCGCAGGAGAGCGGGGTCCGGCAGCAGCCATGGCCATGCGCATCCTGGTGCGCATGCTGCCCGCTTTCCGTACCGACAGCCTGCTCGATATCGAAGCCGCACACGTGGACAGCAGCCTTTACCAGGGGCAGGCCACGCTCGAATACGCGGAGCGGCTGGCGGGTCTCGGCGCGCGCGTTGTGGTACCGACTACGCTGAACGTGAGCGGCGTGGACGTGCACGGCTGGCAGGCCTGGAGCGTCCCTGCGGACTGGGCGGAGCCGGCACGGAGGCAGATGAAGGCCTACACCGCAATGGGATGCCGGCCGACCTGGACCTGCGCTCCGTACCAGGAGGCCGCGCGCCCGAGCTTCGGACAGCAGGTGGCCTGGGGAGAATCCAGTGCGGTGGTGTTTGCCAATTCCGTACTGGGAGCCAGGACCGAACGGTACCCGGATCTTCTGGATATCTGTGCCGCCATCACGGGGCGGGCACCGGCAGCCGGGTTGCATCTGAAGGAGAACAGGGCCGGACGTATCCTCATTCGGCTGGTGGATGTGCCGGTGGCCGTGCAGGAAGACGACGGCTTTTTCGGCGTTCTGGGGCACCTCGTGGGAAAGGAAGCCAGGGATGCCGTGCCGGTGCTTGCGGGGCTGGACGTGCGGCCGGACGAGGACGCGCTGAAAGCGCTGGGTGCAGCCATGGCCTCTTCGGGCGCGGTTGCCCTCTTCCACCTCGTGGGCGTAACGCCCGAGGCGCCGACCATGGAGGCAGCTTTCCAGGGCCAAGCGCCGGAGCGGACGGTGGAGGTGACGCTGGACCGCCTGAGAGATGCCAGGCGCGAGCTCACAACAGCAGAGGGCGAAGCGCTGGACATGGTTATTCTGGGGAGTCCGCATTTTTCCATCACAGAGTTTGGCCGTTTGGCCCCCCTCCTCAAGGGACGGCATAGGCACGTTGATGTGCAATTCCTGGTTACCTCAAGCCGCGCGATGCGGCAGCTGGCAATGCGAAAGGGGCATCTGGCGCACCTGGAGGCTTTCGGCGGCGCGGTGACCGTGGATACGTGCATTCTGACCACGCCCATGCTGCCGCGGCGCGTGCGGACCATCATGACCAATTCTGCCAAGTACGCATACTATGCGCCGGGGCTGCTGGGGACCCGCGTGGTGTACGGGAGCCTGCGGGACTGCGTGGAGTCCGCCGCGAGCGGGCGGGTAACGCTGAGCGAAGAGCCGTGGAAGGGTTGATCCGGGCACGTATGCTTGTAGCGGGACCGGCAGCCGGCAAGGTGCTGGCCAGCCGGGAGCCGCTCAGCTTCTGGGGCGGCTACGATGCTGCAACCGGTGAGATCATTGACCGCAGGCATCCGCTTTCGGGCTGCGTTGCCGCTGCTTCTATCCTCGCGCTTCCCGCCACGCGCGGCTCAAGCACCTCCACGGCGGTCCTATTGGAGTCCCTGCGGCGGGGGACGGCGCCGGCCGCCGTGATTGCCTGCGGCCCGGACGCCTTCCTGACCCTGGCCTCGATTGTGGCCGAGGAGCTCTACGGCAAGGTGCTGCCGGTTGCAAGCCTGTCGGAGGACGACTTTTGCCGGCTGCGCTCGGGCCAGTGGGCCACGCTGGAGCAGGACGGACGCATAGCAATTACGGACAGGACGCTTTCCTGAGCCTGTCAGAAACTCGCGCTTGCCCGGCGGGCCGGCCTCGCGCCTCACCTCATATCCCGCGGCAGCAAGGGCACGTCGCACGGCCCCGGCAGCAGAGTAGGTCGCAATACGCCCGCCCGGGGTCGTAGCCCGGTAGAGCGCGGACAGGAACCCGGGGGTGAACAACTCGGGATTGGCCCTTGGGCTGAACGGATCCAGGTACACGGCCTCAAACGTGCGGGCCGGAAGCCTTGCCTCGGTGGCCTCGCCCATCAGCAGATCAAGCTCGCAGCCCATGCACGAGAAGCGGTAGGTGCCGACCGGCACGTCCAAGGGAAGGGTGGGCCGCCATTCTTCCAGCGCTGCCCACAGCCGGGGCTTGCCGTGGGCATGGCGTCCCGCCCTATTCAACAATGGGCATACACCTGTCCTCCCAGAGCTTAGGGTCCGGGAGATTCTTGGTCACCGTAAGCACGTAAGCTGCGTTGCACCAAGGCCCCTTGTGCGGACAGGGCGTATCGTAGCCTATCCGGCACGCGGGCGGCTGCGGACTGGTCTCGAACAGGTTATGCACGTAATCTTCGCCCCCTGAATTATACACGGTAAGCAAATATCCGTCTGGCTTTAGGTGATCCTCGTCCTTGCTGACAGACTCATACATCTCTATGAATATCTCCGTCGCCCTGGAGTAGGGTGTCCCGCCGGACCGAGCCTTACCCGCCTCATAAAGTGCGCGGCGTGCATGTGACCTTGTGGTGCTGTCCTGGTGCTCAAGCATTAATCGAACAAGCTGATCCGCGAAGGCATCGAGCTCGGGGACGGGGCGCGGTTCAAACTTCTGCGTAAGCACAGCTATGGCGGGATCGATATTTCGTTTCTCGACAAGCTGGTCAAGTGCAACCGGCGGTGTAGGTTTCAGGAAGATGCCCCCCTTCATGATCATGCCCGCTTTGGACTGCGCGAACGAGGCAAGAGGAAGCAGCAGGAATGAGAGTGTAACCGCTAAGGCTTTCATGGCTAGTTGCAATTCGCGTTCGTGTGTCCGGCGGTAGCGGGCACGCCCAAGGACCAGTGCTCGCTAACAAGACCCTTGTTTCTGGCGTGGTAGAATTCAACTCCTCCCGGCGCAGCAGGTGACCACGCCATGGCAGGCCCAAGATAATTTGAGTAGAAGCTTGACCACTCGTTGCCCAAAGCTGTTCCTACGGCGGCAGCCGACTCGCCGACAATGGCTTCCATGCTCGCCATTGCCTTAACTCCCTGCGCCTCGCCGAAGCAGCTATTGAGGTTATTGTGGTGTCCGTACTCGTGAGTCCGGATCTGCTGTTCGTAGGCATTCATGTCTGCAGTCGTCCCACACATGGAATTGATGCTGCTATATGTTTCATATTCTTGCGCCTGGTTCCGTGCACTCAGGCAGCCGTCCCGCCTTGCATTTCGGTAAGTGTTGCTCCCGCCGCCGTAGTTGTCATTAATTTGAATGTCACCGGAAAACGACGGCGCACTTCCGGAGGCGAAGCGCCCCGACCATGGTCCACCACCTGCGACAGGGTCTCCAAAAGTTGGAGTAGCGATTGAAGGGACAGTGTACCGTCCCAAAATCGAACCCAAGTTCGCATACGTCACGCTTGTAACACTAGCTTGACCTACACCCCAACCTGACCGTGCATTAACGGTGATTTCCTGGGAATCAGAGAATCCCTGAGAAACTACCGCAACGCTGACCGTGACGGATTCCGTTGCGGTGCCCCTCCACTCATTGCCGCCGGTCCCCGTACCGGTAAATGTCGCTCCACTCGAGGAAGACCAGTCATACGTGAGTTGGTCCGGGTTCAAACCCTTGCCGTCATCCGGAGCGTTGACAGTGCACCCGGCCGTGCGGCCTCGTTCGACAGAGGAGTCGCAGGACAAGTAGAGTGAATCACTGGTGTCTTCACCATCATCGTCTTTTCCATCGTCACCTCCACCTCCCGTACCTACACTGTCGCCATTGCCGTCATCACCTCCGCCTCCGCCCCCTCCACCTCCATCTTCCCCTCCTCCGGAATCCATCTGCACGCAGGTTAGTTCCCACCTATATCGGGCATTACACTCCTCAACCCCTGTGGTAGGATGTTCCCCACATATTTCGCCAAATTCAACAAGGGAATACCAGCAGAATACACCGTCCTCCCTTGCTGCCTTGCCTGCCGTCCTGCGCTTTTCCAGCGACAAGCTGGCTGGTGTAAGTACGCTGTCCGATGGGTTGTATAAGTAGGCCTGTGATCCCTCGTATCCAAGAGAATACTCCGCGGCCAGGACCTTGTTATCGCCGTAGTCCTGAGTGAACCACTGTTTCACGTAATGAGCAAAGGAAGCTGGGTCAAGCGGGTCGGAACTGGCGAACTCGACCAGAAGGGCATCGGTGACTTTCCCATCTTCATTAAGATCCGCAACCAGAGTTCGCACCACCGCAATGCTGTCTTGTGCGGGATTGATCGAGGGCTTGCCGGCGCCAAGTATGGTTGCAAGGTGATATTCGTTGCCGTCTCTCCACGTCACGGCCTGGGTCCAGTCGGGCGGGTACTGTCGTACCATCTCTGCTAGGACGGCGGCCCTGATGCTGTCGCCAGAGATCTTGCCGCCGATTTGTCCATCAAGCCCGTTCGGCTGAATCGCCGCTTCGTAGTACGTCCTGACCGATTCTATCAGCGAGGCGGAATCGGTCGCCGAATCCACGTCGGCAATGTTGAAGCTGTCGCAGCGAACGAAAATGGTCGCCGCAACAACCGCCGTCAACAGTATCCGCTTGGTCCTTTCAGGGCTGAGTGTCTCAGGTAACATGAATTTCATCGGTTTTCACTCCTCCAAACTGCCGCCCAAACGGAAGCTGGCCGCGAGGCCTCATCCCAATACTGTCGTTCCAGAGCCCAAATCATGCTTCCGTGGCAGCGACGCCGACAACCTCCAATCGGGTGGCATGCGCCCTGCCCGCGAAGAGGGATAGTGCGTGAAGTCTCCAAGCTTGCTCGCGTCATTCTCCGGAATTGCTGCACATTCCGTTGAGCCCGACCACTTTGGTGTTATGAAGTCGACGACGGTGGTAGCCATGAAGGGACTGAATCACGTCTGCTTAGCAGGGCTTCCTCCGAGCCCGTATCCTTTCCACCGCTCTTAACCAGTCCTGTCCCGAGAGCAATCGTCGTAAGTCGGAATTTCAATGATATGACGCCATTACAGATATAATGGTGAATACTACGTGCTATAAATATGGCAACAAAATAGAATTGTATGGCAATATTGTTGATATCAATGGCAGGCAGAATGTTGCGCGTCGCAGAGACCGTGTCGTGACCGAATTTCCAAGAATCGGATAGGCAGGGACGAGGCGCCAATAGCACATCCTGGAGGAATTGCGCTCTGAGAGTGTTGTCCTTGGCTGCGGCCTGCCGTGAGTTGTATCCGAGGGAGACGCCGAGCGGCTACATTGCCTGTTGCCGCTTCGGCGTCAGCTGCACGAAGGATTCGATGCAGCTCTTGCGCCTGCTGCTGACGGTCTGCCTGGCCAGGAGGTGATCTTGCAAGTGCAGCGCCAGTATCGTCCATCAACGCCTGGAAACCGAGAGCGCCCGTGCAGTCAGCGGTCTTGCGCGAGCCGGCAGAAGCCATGGCCATGCAAATCCTGGTGAGCACGCATCACACCTACGCGCCATGAATCCGCTCCATTTCAGGGACGCCCATAGGCCCAGGCTGCCGATTCACGCATGAACAGCAAAGCGAAGTGAATCCGCGATGCTTGGCACTATCACGATCAATCCAAGACATAGCCCAACCAGGGTTGTTGGCTATTGCAGAGCATGTCGGCCCCGGTGGGCCAGGGCTTGTTGAATTGCACCTTGTGGGAGTAACGCCTGAGGCGCCTACCGCGGAGGCAGCTTTCCAGGGCCATGCGCCGGAGCGGACGGTGGAGGTTACGCTGGACCGTCTGAGGGATGCCAGGTGCGAGCTCACTACGGCAGAGGGTGCAGCGCTGGACATGGTGATTCTGGGGAGTCCGCATTTTTCCATCACCGAGTTTGGCCGTTTGGCCCCTCTTCTCAAGGGACGGCAAAGGCACGATGATGTGCAATTCCTGGTTACCTCAAGCCGCGCGATGCGGCAGCTGGCAAAGCGAATGGGATATCTGGCGCGCCTGGAAGCATTCGGCGGCGCGGTGACCGTGGATACGTGCATTCTGACCACGCCCATGCTGCCGCGGCGCGTGCGGACCATCATGACCAATTCTGCCAAGTACGCATACTATGCGCCGGGGCTGCTGGGGACCCGCGTGGTGTGCGGGAGCCTGCGGGACTGCGTGGAGTCCGCCGCGAGCGGGCGGGTAACGCTGAGCGAAGAGCCGTGGAAGGGTTGATCCGGGCACGTATGCTTGTAGCGGGACCGGCAGCCGGCAAGGTGCTGGCCAGCCGGGAGCCGCTCAGCTTCTGGGGCGGCTACGATGCTGCAACCGGTGAGATCATTGACCGCAGGCATCCGCTTTCGGGCTGCGTTGCCGCTGCTTCTATCCTCGCGCTTCCCGCCACGCGCGGCTCAAGCACCTCCACGGCGGTCCTATTGGAGTCCCTGCGGCGGGGGACGGCGCCGGCCGCCGTGATTGCCTGCGGCCCGGACGCCTTCCTGACCCTGGCCTCGATTGTGGCCGAGGAGCTCTACGGCAAGGTGCTGCCGGTTGCAAGCCTGTCGGAGGACGACTTTTGCCGGCTGCGCTCGGGCCAGTGGGCCACGCTGGAGCAGGACGGACGCATAGTAATTACGGACAGGACTCATTCCTGAGCCCTGTCAGAAACTCGCGCTTGCCCGGCGGGCCGGCCTCGCGCCTCACCTCATATCCCGCGGCAGCAAGGGCACGTCGCACGGCCCCGGCAGCAGAGTAGGTCGCAATACGCCCGCCCGGGGTCGTAGCCCGGTAGAGCGCGGACAGGAACCCGGGGGTGAACAACTCGGGATTGGCCCTTGGGCTGAACGGATCCAGGTACACGGCCTCAAACGTGCGGGCCGGGAGCTTTGATTCGGTGGCCTCGCCCATCAGCAGATCAAGCTCGCAGCCCATGCACGAGAAGCGGTAGGTGCCGACCGGCACGTCCAAGGGAAGGGTGCGCCGCCAATCTACAAGAGCTGCCCATAGCCGCGGCCTGCCGACGACGGCGCCGTAATCGAGTACCTGCAGCAGGTCCGCAGGCGGCAGATAGCGCTCCAGCGCGGTGTAGCGCAGGACGTGCTCCTGCGTCTCGGAGGCCGTTACCAGGAGATTCAGCCCGGCGCCAAATCCTACCTCCAGTACGCGTGCCGGCGGGCGATAGGCCGTTCCCCGAAGAAACACGTGGCGCGCCTCGAGAATGGCACCGTGCTCGCTATGGTACGTCTGCCCGTAGGCGCGTGAGTAGAGCGTGGCAGCGCCATCGGCCGTCTGGCGAATACTCAGGTTGTGGCGTGGAACGTGGTCTGGCATGCCAGGGGGATCCGGGTTTGCGTCCACCGGTTGCACATGGCGTTATGTCCCGTACGCCACTTCTCAGCCCCGCGGTCCAGGACTATCTGAAGGCAATCTACAAGCTGGAAAAGGACAAGGCCTCTACGACGGACCTCGCCCGTGCTCTTGGTGTCTCGTCTGCCTCGGTCACCAACATGATGCAGCGCCTGGCCAAGGCCAAACTCGTGGAGTACGAATCCTATCGCGGCGTGCGCCTGACGGCGGCAGGAGAGAAAATAGCTTTGGAGATCCTGCGTCACCACCGGCTCCTGGAGACATACCTGAAAGAGGTCCTGGGGTATTCCTGGGCAGAGATGCACGAGGAAGCTGAACACCTGGAACACCATATTTCGGAGGAATTTGAGCAGCGGATAGATGAGCTTCTGGGCTTTCCGACGCACGATCCGCACGGGCATCCCATTCCGTCGGCAGATCTAAAGTTGACCGAGGCCGCCACCACACCGCTGGTTCAGATAGAGGCCGGACAGACGGTGCGCATACTGGAGGTTTCGGATTCCGATGCCGAACGGCTCCAGTACCTGGAGGAAATGGGCCTGCTGCCTTCCAACAGGGTTGATGTTGTGTCGAAGGCGCCGTTCAAGGGGCCGCTGACGCTGCGCATCGGTGGACGCGAGTGCGTGGTAGGCTACCACCTGGCCAGTGCCGTGCACGTTGCGCCCGTGCAGTAGGACCCGTCTAGAGGATGGTCTTGCCCAGGAGCGAGGCCAGCAGCTGCGCCGCCAGCACGGCCGTGCGGTTGCCCACGTCCAGGATCGGGTTTATTTCCACGACATCGACGGAGCCGACCCGACCGTCCTCCGCAATGAGTTCCATCATGAGATGGGCTTCGCGCGTATTCAGTCCTCCCGGCACAGGCGTGCCCACGCCCGGGGCGAACATGGGATCGACGCTGTCGACATCGAGGCTGACGTGGAGCCGGTCGTGGTGCTCCAGGCGCTCCAGCGCCTCCCGGACGACGGTCCCCATGCCCCGCTCATCGATTTCACGCATGGTGTAGAGCCCCAGCCGCCGTTCCCGCAGCATGTCGCGCTCGTGCGCATCAATGGCCCGGAGGGCAATGATCATCACGTCCTCCGGCCTGAGCTTTGCCCCCTTGCGCCCCACGTTCACCAGCGCGGCGGGGCCCTGGCCGCACAGGACCGCCAGCGGCATGCCGTGCACGTTTCCGCTGGGTGACGACTCCGGCGTATTGAAATCCGCGTGTGCGTCAATCCACAGCACGCCCGTCGGCCCGGCCTCGGTGGCACCGCCAATGGTGCCTATCGCAATGGAATGATCGCCGCCCATCACAAGCGGCAGGCTGTCGTCGGCAAGCGAATTGCGAACAGCTTCGTAGATCCTTTCGCAGGAGCTGCAGATGGGCTCGATGAAGGACGGGCCGGCAAGCGAGCCGCGCACTGCCACTTCCACGTTGCCGAAGTCTTCCACGTGATGATCCAGCTGACGAAGCCGATGCGCCAGCCCGGCGTAGCGCAGTGCGCTGGGTCCGACATCTACGCCTCTCAGGTCCTGTCCGAGGTCCATCGGAGCCCCTATCAGACGTATAGAGCGAGGCATGGCAGCAGCAGGATCCGGCCCAGAATGGGTGCGTTCGACGAGCGATGCGTCCCCTGGCCCGATTAAATCATTTCTTCGTTGCCTATCGGCGTCTGTATATCCCGGGCCTGCTTTTTACGATCGTTTCTGCCATCTTCGCCATCATCGTACCGATGGTGGTTCGCCAGGCCGTAGACAGCATCCCCAGGTTCGTCGCCCTGTACCACCAATTTAAGGATACGCAGGCACAGGGCGCGCTCCATGCGGACATTTTCACCACGCTGATGGTGTTTGGCCTTGTGGTAATCGGCCTGAGCCTGGCCAGTGGCGTCTGCTCGTTCCTGATGCGCCAGACGGTCGTTGTGGCCTCCCGGCACATTGAGTTCGATTTGCGCAATCAGCTCTACGACCACATCCAGACGCTGTCCAGGAGTTATTACGTGGGCACCTCGACAGGAGACGTGATCACTCGCTCCACGAGCGACATCGAGCAGGTACGCCGCTACATCGGTCCGGCCATCATGTATATCACGCGCGCGGCCGTGATCGTGATCACGGCCGTGACCGCGATGCTGATCATCTCTCCCCGGCTGACGGTGTATGCGCTCGGGCCCATGCCGCTGCTGGCCGTGGCCGTTTTCTTTGTGGCCCACATGGTCTACGGCAGGAGCGTGGCCCTGCAGGCGCAGTATGCCAAACTTACCAGCCGGGTGCAGGAAGCCCTCTCCGGCATCCGGGTGCTGAAGGCCTATTCGCGCCAGGAGTCGGAAGCGCGAGCATTCGAGGCGGAAAGCGAAGCATACAAGGGGCGGATGCTGTCCCTGGCGAAGGTGGAAGCAGCCTGGCGTCCTGTCTTTGTCACCGTGATAGGACTCTCGCAGATACTCGTCGTGTGGATGGGCGGCAGGCTGGTTACCGAGGGCTTCATCACAATCGGCAACATTGTCGAGTACATGATCTATATCTCGCTGATCACGTGGCCCGTAGCGGCGCTCGGATACGTTATCTCCATGGTGCAGCGGGCCTCGGCTTCGATCAGTCGCATCCATGCCATTCTCGATACCAAGCCGGAGATAGCCGATTCGGATTTGACGGATTTCTTGGCACCTGACATTACGGGCTCCGTCAGGTTTGATCACGTGAGCTTTCAATACCCGGGTGCCGGAAGATGGGCGCTGCGGGACGTTTCCTTCTCAATTCCGGCTGGAGGCACACTCGCCGTGGTGGGCCGAACGGGATCAGGCAAGACCACGCTTGTGGAGCTGATTGCCCGCCTTCATGATTCTACATCCGGGAGCGTGTTGGTGGACGGCCGCGATTTGCGCACGTATCCGGTATCGATGCTGCGGGCGGCTATCGGTCATGTTCCGCAGGACGTGTTCCTCTTCAGCGAATCCATCGCCAGTAATGTTGCTTTCGGCCGGTTGGGCGCAGGGCGGGCAGACATAGAGCAGGCGGTTGCCGAAGCCGAGCTGCTGGAAAGCGTACCGGATTTTCCGGACGGTCTCGATACATTTGTCGGTGAAAGGGGTGTGACCCTGTCCGGAGGGCAGAAGCAGCGCGCGTCGCTTGCCCGGGCCCTGCTCCGCAATCCCCGCATATTGATCCTTGATGATGCCCTGAGCAGCGTGGACACCAACACGGAGCATCGCATCTTGTCACATCTAAGGCGGCGCTACGGCAGACACACGCTGATCATCGTCAGTCACCGCATTTCCACGGTGCAGGAGGCCGACCTGATCATTGTGCTTGAGGAGGGCAGCATCACCGAGCGGGGAACGCACGAGGACCTGGTGCAGGGAAGCGGGCTCTACGCCCGGCTTCACCGGCAACAGCTGCTGGAGGCCGAACTCGAGGCACTGTAGGCGCATGACCGTAATCCCACTCGGGACGGCGTCGGCCGTGCCCACACGCGAGCGCCACCTCTCGGCAACCGCCGTGCTTCAGGCGGGTCGCATCGTGCTGTTTGACTGCGGCGAGGGGACGCAGAACCGGCTCATGGATGCCGGGTTGCGGCATGGCCGCATCGAAGCGATCTGCATTTCCCATCTTCATGGTGACCACTACTTCGGGCTATTCGGACTGCTCTCCACGATGGTGCTCTCAGGCCGGACGGCACCGCTTTCGATAATTGCGCCGGATCCGCTGGCCGCAAGTCTGGATGCGATGGCGGGGCTGGGCCACGCGGATCGCTGCTTCGAGATCCGCCACGTCTCGATCCCGGAAGGATTCGGATCCGGATTGGTGTACGAGAATGATCGTTCGTCGGTAATGGCCAGGTCCCTTGATCACCGCGTATTCACGCTGGGCTATCGTATACAGGAGCGACCACGGGCCGGCAACCTGGACGTGGAGCATGCGCGCCGCCTGGGCATAAGCCGCCACGAGCACTACAGAAAGCTCAAGCGGGGAGAAGCCGTGACGCTTGATGACGGCTCCCTCGTGCAGCCGGAGGAGGTCGTCTCGCCGCCTCCGGTGCCAGTGTCCTTTGCCTATATCATGGACACACAGCCGTGCCGGGCAGCGGTTCGCCTTGCGGCGGATGCCACGCTTGTCCTGCACGATGCCACATTTGCGGATGCGCACCGAAGGCGTGCGCGCCAGACCGGCCATTCGACCGCTCGCGAGGCGGCTGGCATCGCATGCAAGGCGCGTGCCCGGCGCCTGCTTCTGGGCCATTTCAGCGCACGGTACAAGGACCTGACGGAACTTGTCGGGGAAGCGGAAGAGGTGTTTCCCTGTGTAGAGGCCGCGGTGGAGCTTCAGCGTTACGCACTCAAATCGGCTTAGGCAGCGCCCATGGCAGAGCAAGGCAAAGGCATTGACAGGCGGCTGTTGCGGCGCATTGTTGCCTTCCTGATTCCCTACAAGGGGTGGGTAGGTCTGGCGTTCGTGCTGGTTCTGGTTACGGCCTTTCTCGGTCCACTGCGCCCGAAGCTGGTTCAGATAGCCATTGATGACTATATCGTTCCGGGTGACCTGCTGGGCCTGAGGACCGTGATCGTGGTGCTGCTGGGTGCGCTCGCCCTGGAGGGCAGTCTCGCCTTCGTCAATGCCTATCTCACGCAGTGGATCGGGCAGCAGGCTATCTATGATGTGCGCGTGCGGGTCTACCGCCACATTCAGCGGCAGGCGCTCAGTTTTTTCGATCGAACGCCCATCGGCAGGCTGATTACACGGACTACCGCCGACGTGGAGGCGCTCAGTGATGTGCTTTCCGCCGGAGTGGTGGTGATCCTGGGAGACCTGTTCCGGCTGATCTTCATCACCGCATTCATGTTCTCGCTGGACTGGGTGCTCGCGCTGGTTACCATCGGCATCATGCCACTCATGCTCTGGGTAACCATGTGGTTCAAGATCAAGGTGCGCGGGCAGTACCGGGAGACCCGCCGTCAGGTGGCCCGGATGAATGCATTCCTGCAGGAGCATGTATCCGGCATGAGCATCGTGCAACTGTTTGGCCGGGAGCGCGAAGAAATGCGAAGATTCCGCGCCATCAACGATGAGCACCGGATCGCGCAGATCAAGACCGTATTCTACTACGCGCTCTTCTGGCCAGCGGTGGACATACTGGCGTCCATTGCAATCGGCCTCGTCATCTGGACCGGGGGCGTGCAGGCGCTTGGCGGCAGCCTTACGGTGGGCGTACTGATTGCATTCATTCAGTACGCCCGGCAGTTCTTCGAGCCCATACGCAACCTGTCGGACCAGTTCAACACGCTGCAATCGGCTATGGCGGGAGCGGAGCGCATTTTTGGTGTCCTGGACAGGGATCATTCACTCCCCGAAACGGCCAATCCCCTGCCGTCAAGGAAGCTGGACGGATTGATCGAATTCCGCAATGTGTGGTTCAGTTACGACGGCGCCGGCGAGGACGAGCCTAACTGGGTGCTCCGCGATGTTTCCTTCACCATACGGCCGGGGCAGTGCGTGGCCCTTGTGGGCGCCACGGGCAGCGGCAAAACCACCATCATCAGCCTGCTCATGAGGTTCTATGACATCCAGCGCGGCGAGATATTGCTGGATGGCATGGATATCAAGCGGTATCGCCTGAAGTACCTGCGGTGGCGCATCGGACTGGTATTGCAGGATGTGTTCCTGTTTTCCGGGTCGGTAGAGAGGAACATCTCGCTTGAGAATCCCGATATCACTCCGGCTGCCATCCGGGAGGCTTCCAAGCTTATAGGCGCGCACCCGTTTATCGAGCGACTTCCAGGAGGCTATGCCCACGACGTGCGGGAGCGCGGCGCATCGCTTTCGCACGGTCAGCGCCAGCTGTTGTCCTTTGCCCGCGCACTGGTGTTTGATCCGGATGTGCTGGTGCTCGATGAGGCCACATCGAGCGTCGACACGGAGACAGAGCAGCTCATCCAGCGGGCACTCAACAAGCTCATGGAGGGCCGCACATCTCTGGTCGTCGCGCACAGGCTATCGACCATACGGCATGCAGACCGGATTATGGTGCTCCACAAGGGCGTGCTGCGTGAGCAGGGTACGCACGAGGATCTGCTGGCCTCGGCAGGCCTGTACAAGCGGCTCTATGAACTGCAGTACCAGGAACAGGAGTTGTGGACGGCGGCTTGACGGAGCCACTTCCGGTCAAAAGACAATTGCGCCCCGGGCGAGCAGCCCCCCTGCGAGATCCGAGTAGGCGCGGTTTACTTCCTGCAGCGTGTACGTCCGCGTGAGGAGCCTGTCGAGGTCAAGCTTTCCGCTTACGTACAGGCGGGCTATGCGGGCAAAGTCGCGTTCCGGGACGCAGCTTCCATAGTAGGATCCCTTTACGGTCTTCTCCTGCCGCGTGATGACGGCGCCCGGCAGATTGGTCGTACTTCCCACAGGTGCCAGACCTGTCAGCACGGCCGTTCCTCCGGGGCGCACGGCAGCAAGGCACTGCTCCTGGACAGAGGGCTCTCCCGTGGCATCGAATGCATAGTCGACGCCTCGCGTACGGGTCAGCTCTCGTATGGCCGCGGCAGCTCCGGCACCTCCTGCAAGGAAATGGGTGGCGCCAAGAGCCAGCGCGTCCGGTTGGCGCCGCTTTTCGGTATCGACGGCAATGACAGGATTTGCCCCGGCCAGTCCCAGCGCCATCAGGGCTGACAATCCAATGCCGCCCGCACCGAAGACGGCTGCACTGCAGCCGGCCTCAACGAGCGCGGTATTGAGGACGGCACCGACGCCGGTTGCCGCCGCGCAGCCGATAAGCGCAGCTATGGCCGGCGGCAAAGGCTCCGCCACTGCGATACAGGCCTCGGCAGGCACTACCGTGTATTCCGAGAAGCAGCCCAGACCGCAGTAGTGATAAACGGGTGCTCCGTGCCATGAATAACGCGTTCTTCCGTCAGGCATGGTACCTTGCCAGATGGTGGGCGTGAACGCCTCGCACAAAGCGGGCCGCTCCTTCCGGCAGTAAAAGCATGCCTTGCACGCAGGAGCCCAGCTCAGGATGACGGACATGCCAGGCTCGAGATGCGCAATGTCCCGTCCCACGGCCTCCACCACGCCCGCGCCCTCGTGACCGACTGCCACCGGCAGGGGATGCGGCGTGTCCCCGGTACATACGTGCCAGTCGCTGCGACAGATGCCGGCAGCCAGCATGCGCACCAGGACCTCTGCAGGGCCCGGCGGGGCAAGCTCCAGCTCCTCGATGCGCATCGGCTCGCCTATTTCAAAAAGGACAGCGGCGCGGGTTTTCCTGGGCATGGTATGGTAAGCTTATGGCGTCCCTTCGCGCTGGCAGCGCCTCAGACGAGACCCAGGCTCCGGCTGGTGACATCCCTCATGACTGCCGGGGAAAGGATGCCCCTGCAACAGCCTTGCGGCGCCTGAGCGCCACGACGGCGAGCATGGCCATCAGCCCATACACCGTGACCAGTCCGAATAAACCCATGTTCCAGATACCGGCCTCGGCGGCCCGGACGATGGCGTAGCCCAGGAAGCCGCACACCGCAGCGTAATAGCAGAACGCCGGGAGCGTCTTGCGTATGATGGAACCTTCCTTGCCGACCAGTCCCGCTACGGCCGAGGCCGCGACGACGTTGTGAACGCAGATGATATTGCCCGCTGCGCCCCCCACCGCCTGCAGCGCAACCATCCACGTTGGATCTACGCCTATACGCGTGCCGACCCCGAACTGGAACAACGAAAACATCATGTTGCTGATGGTATTGCTTCCGGCTACAAACGCACCGAATCCGCCAATAACGGGCGCAAACAGCGGGTAGGCCGTACCGGCCAGCTGTGCTACGCCCTCGGCCAGCACTATGGGCATGCCGTCGAAACCTGCCGCGCCCCCGGAGGACTGTATGAACACCTGTACCATCGGCACGGTGAATACAAGAGCCACAGATGCCGGAATCATCGTCTTTGCCGAGTGGACCCAGGCGCGCCGATAGGCCCCTGCCTGCATGCGGTGCAGGGCAAAGGTGGCCATTGACACCGCGACGAAGATGGTGCCAGGCAGGTAGAGAGGCTGAATCGACGACGAAATACCGGTGCCCAGAAGGTTCGGTAGCGTAAGTGTCGCCAGGGGCGCCTGGAGCAGCGCCTTAAGGCCGAATGCGGGAATGCGCGTCGCGACAAGCAGCAGTGCGATCAGCATGTACGGCGCCCAGGCTGTTACCAGGTGCATGCGCCGGTCACGGCCGTCGGTGCTTGCTACCTCCAGAGAACCCGTCCAGTCTCGCTCCCACGTGGCGCGGGGCCCGAAGTCCCATACGCGGTCCTTTCGCGGCATGAAAAGGCCCGCCCTGGCAGCCGGGATCACTATGGCCATGCCCACCAGACCACCCGCTAAGGACGGGAATTCCGGGCCCAGCACGCTCGCTACAACCAGGTATGGAACCGTCATGGCAAAGGCCGAAAAGAGGGCGAACTTCCAGACGCGCAGCCCGGCGACAAGAGACCTGTCGCGGCCGAAAAACCGCGTCATGAGGGAGACTACCAGTAGCGGTATCAGCGTGCCGGCCACGGCATGCAGCAGGGCGACCCTGCCGCCAATCACGGCCAGATAGGACAGCCACTCTGCGCTTTCCGGTCCGAGGCCGGCCGCGCCGGCGACGGCGGCCACGGAAGCATCTCCAGATATCCCGGTGTTGACTCCCACCAGTATGGGCGTTCCGAGGGCCCCGAACGAAACGGGCGTGCTCTGGATGATCATGCCCGCGACGACGGCAGCCATGGCAGGGAAGCCGAGGCCAACCATGAGAGGTACGGCGACGGCAGCGGGCGTGCCAAAGCCAGCGGATCCTTCAATGAAAGAACCGAATAGCCAGGCTATTATGATGACCTGTATGCGCCGATCCGGCGAAATGCCCGTGAGGCCCTCGCGAATGACTGCGAGCGCGCCGCTTTCCTGGAGTGTGTTGAGCAGCAGAATGGCTCCGAAAATGATGTAGAGCAGGGTGGCGGCGACAATCAGCCCGTGAATCGTGGCGGCCGCGATTTGACGGGCCGCCACCTGCCAGACGAGGGCCGCGAGTGCGACCGCCGCAACGTACGAAAGCGGCATCGCCCGGCTGGCCGGCCAGCGTAGCACGACCAGGAACAGGCCCACCACCACGATGGGCGAAAACGCAAGAACGGCGAGCGTCGCAGAATTCATGTCAGCTATGCCAATTGCCAAAGCGGCTTGCAAGGACTATCTCCTCGCAGGCCGCCCCGAGGGGCGAATCGGTGTCCGTGCGCGGCCGATTGCGATAGCCCGGCACTACATCAAATGCCGCTGCTTGGTCCAGCGCCGCATCGCGGCCGAATGAAGCAGCTGGTGGTATCAGCGTGCGAAGTGGGGCCACCTGTTGCGACCGGCTTGCAGATAAGCTTGCGGTTTGTGGGAGCGGCGCACAAGCCGAAAATCGATGCAGGGCAAGGTAGCCCTGCCATTCGAGAAAGTACACAGCGCTTCTTGTACAGCACCGGCACCGCTAAGGCGCGATTAAGGTCCTTTCGGAACCATCGTCACGGATCGGCATCCTCAAGGATGCCAACTACGCATGGAAGAGCAATGAGCGGTCCTGTCTACGAGCCACCTGTCAGGTACGGACGGCCGCGTGGCGCTCGTGCCGCCGGCAATGCCCGTTCCAATGCGCCGCCGGCGCTGCAGACGGCTTATGGCCTGGAGCCGAAAGTGGAACCGCTTACGCGTGCGCAGGCCATTCATCTGCTGCGAAGAGCGGCCTTTGGCGCCGCCAACGAGCAGGTAACGGAACTGGTTGGCATGCCCGCGGATCAGGCTGCTTCGCGCATCGTCCGCGAGGCACTGGCTGCACCGGTAATAGAGCCGCCGGCATGGGCCGGTTACTTTCCGCCCTGGGGCGGGACAGATGAAGAGAGACGCAAGTACGCCAATTTGCAGGGACCGTGGTTCGCGGCAATGGTGGCCTCTTGGATTGAAGCAATGGTCCGTGGCGGGCTCCGCGAGAAGCTCGCGCTATTCTGGCACGACCATTTCGCTACGGAAAGGGAGACGTACTTCTTCGCCATCATGGCCTACCAGTACGTAGAGCTGATTCAGGCGAGCGCACTGGGCAATTTCAAGGACTTCGTCATCCGCATCGGCGTGTGTCCGGCCATGCTGGTCTACCTGGATGGCCGGCTCAGCACACGCCAGGAACCCAACGAAAACTATGCCCGGGAGCTCCTGGAGCTCTACACCATGGGGCAGCTGGACGCCGGCGGAGCCTCGAACTACACGCAGCAGGACATTGTCGAGCTGTCACGAGCCCTGGCGGGATGGCAGGTGGACTACCAGAGGTTCGAGGCCCGGTATAGCCACAGCAGGGGCGATGCCAGCGAAAAGGAGCTGTTCGGCCAGCGCGGTCGGTACGACTACAGGGGTGTGCATGATCTCATCTTCGAAGCCAGGGCCCGGCAGATCGCGGACTTCATGGCGAGGAAGCTCTACCGGGAGTTTGTCTACGAAACCCCCACGGACGAGATAGCGGCCTCGCTGGCCGACATCTTTCTGGACAGCGGATTCGAGATTGCTCCGGTGGTGCAGGCCATCCTGGCCAGCCGGCATTTCTATGCAGAGGAGGTCATCGGATCCAAGATCAAGAGTCCGGCAGCCCTGGTTGTCGGTCTGATGAAAGAGTTGGGTCATATCGACGTGGAACGGACCGGGCTGTACCGTGTGGCGGATAGTCTGAGGATTCTCGGCCAGCGGCTGCTCAATCCGCCCAACGTGGCGGGATGGCCCGGTTACCGGACCTGGATATCTACCTCGTCGCTGCCGCAGCGCTGGAAGGAGCTGGATTTCCTGGTGCGTGGCGGCGTAGCGAACCGTCCGCTGAACCTGGTGCCGCTTGCCCGGGAGCTTCTGGACGCGGAGGATCCGCTGGTTGCCTTCAACGCGCCTGTTGCGCTCGCGGAGCACTTTATTGCAGCGCCGCTGTCGGAGCTCAGCCTGGATGCGCCGGAGCAATTTGCCGGCGACCTCGACAGCTTTCCCATTCCGGAGGAGATTGCGAACGGCCCCGCGCACGTGCGGGACCTTGCCAAGATCTTTCTCGGCAGCGCCCCCTGGTATTCGTGGAATCTGTATCGGCAGGGCATTGCCTTCGCTATGACGCGATACCTGCTGTACCTGACGCAGCTTCCGGAATACCAGCTTACCTGATTGCTATGGCCAAGCGCGGCATGAGATTCGGCAGTTGCCCGGAACACGGGTGCGCGCACGAGGCGGAGCACCGCCGATGGTCTCGGCGGGACTTCGTCATGGGCCTCGGTCTTTCCGCAGGCGCTAGCGTCATGCTCGGCTCCACCGCCGTTACGGCCCTTGGACGCAGCCCGCTGCTGGAGCACCTGCGTCGGGGCTCTTCGGACAGGATCCTGGTGCTGATCCAGCTGGAGGGTGGCAACGACGGTCTCAATACCATCATTCCGGTCGAGGACGGCCACTATTTCAGGGCCCGTCCGCGCCTGGCCATACCCAAGAGCGTCGCCCTGCCGCTTACGCCCACGCTCGGGATGCATCCCGCACTTTCCCCGCTTGCGGGACTCTATGGCGACGGGCGGATGGCCATCGTCCAGGCGGTGGGGTATCCATCCTCCAGCCTGTCTCATTTCAGGGGAACAGACATCTGGATGAGCGGCCGGCCCGGCGACAATCACGAACTGAGTGGATGGACGGGCAGGCAGCTCGAGACGGAATACCCGGACTTTGTCAGCGATCCTACGCCGTATCCGCTTGCCGTACAGATCGGAGGCCTTCCAGGCGTGCTCTTCCAGGGATCGGTCCGCAATATGGGCATGTCGGTTGCAAGCGCGGCTCGTTTCGAGCGGCTTGTCAGGTCCGGGCGCATATACGACGAGGACGGCATCCCGGACACGGCCTACGGGCACGAGATGTCCTATGTGAGGCGCGTAGCGAATGATGCGTTTCGCTACGGCAAGGCCATACATGCAGCCGCAGAAGCCGGACGTAATGAAGTAGAGTATTCCGCCCAGGACTACAACAGCTTGGCCTACAAGCTGTCCGTTGTGGCGCGCCTGATCAAGGGCGACCTGGGTGCGAGGGTGTACCATGTGAGTATCGGAGGTTTCGACACCCACGGCACGCAGGGGGCCACGTACGGAAGGCACGCCAATCTGCTCGGGCAGCTTGCAGAAGCGGTACCGATGTTTCTTCGCGATCTGAGAGCCGCCGGATTGGGAAAAGACGTATTGGTGATGACCTTTTCGGAATTTGGACGGCGCGTGGAAGAAAACGGCTCGTTAGGGACCGATCACGGGACGGCTGCACCGCTGTTTCTCTTCGGCCCCGGTGCAAATGGCGGGCTGTTCGGCAACGCGCCGTCGCTGAGCGACCTAGACGGCGCCGGCAATCTGAAGCACGGCGTAGATTTTCGCTCCGTGTATGCGACCGTACTGCGAGACTGGTTTGGTTTCAGCGCTTCAGCAAGTGAGACGGTGCTTGGGGGCTCATTCGAGTCGATGGGAGTGATCGCCGATCCGGCGGATCCTCTCGTGACGCGCACGCAGCGCAGAGAGCTGCCGGAGCAATTCGAGCTGCGCCAGAATTACCCGAATCCGTTTGCGGACGTAACCAGCATCGAGTATTCGCTGCGGCGAACGGATCACGTCCGCCTGCGCGTGTTCGACCTGCAGGGCCGTCTCGTGCGGACGCTGGTGGACGCTACGCGGCCTGCGGGGCTGCACGAGGTGCGCTTCTTTGCGCAAGGCCTTCCGAGCGGAAGGTACCTTTACCGGCTGGAGTCTGGACGTGCTGGCCAGTCGCGGACCATGACGGTGGTGCGTTAGGCCGGCCCGGCCGGACGCCGCGCGTGGTGCTGTACTGGCCTGAAAGCGGAGCCGCCCTCTCTTCGCGCATGGGGCCCTGCCGCGCTTTGTAGCTGTGGCGGAGTGCCTGGCAGGCACGTGAGGTGCAAGGAAATTGTCATGCAGCGGGCCCGCGCCGCGGCCCGTTGCGCCACGTGCCGGAAGCGTTTCGCATGCAGCGCCGGTTGGAGCACGCACGGCACCCGGCGCATTGCCGGATTCTCGCCGCTCAAATCACGGTGCCGCCCGTTGCCTGCTAATCCTGGCGATGATCTCGCTTGCGATTTGGTCGTTGTGGGCATGCACGCGTTCCACTATGTAAAAGCACTCCACGATGGAGACGATCAGCGGGATCGCGGTCCAGAAGAAGACAAGGTAGAGAATGCCCAGGCCTGCCTGTCCGAGGTAAAACCTCTGTCCGCCGATAAAGCCGAGAATCATGCAGAAGAGGAGCCCGTGCGTCGGATCCTTGCGGCTTCGATTGAATTCGGACTGGAACACAGCCCTCTCGGCTTCACTGAGGCTATTGAGAACTGACTGGGTATGGGATTCCGTCATGGTCTGCGGGGTTTAACGTGAAAAGGGCCCTGGCTGCAGTCTGCACGCCGTAGCCCGGCCGTTGTTGCGGCAGTCCGGGGCGCTTCCCCGGGAAACCGCTGCGCAATGCGCCGCCTGCCCGGGGAGTTTTCCGGCAACTTACGGACTTCGCCAAGTGAGATAGCCTTTGACGGCCAGGCCGAGGTAGGCGGCGTAGAGGCCAGCGGTAAGGTACAGGCCAGCCGTCAAATATATAGCGACAAAAATGAGATCGGCCGCGATCCAGACCAGCCAATTCTCCAGCCTCTTTCTTGCCAGCATCCACTGCCCCGCCAGGCTGAGCGCCGTGGCAATGGAGTCCCAGAGCGGCACGCTGGCGTCCGTGTACGAACGAAGAACAAGGAAGAGGCTGAGGCTTGCTCCAGCCGTGACCGCAGCCAGCACGGCAGCCTCTTTGCCGGGCGTACGTCGAACGGTCACTCCCTTTCCTTCTGCGCCGCCACGCAGCCACTGGTGCCATCCATAGACGGCTACGCCCACGAAAACCAGTTGGAGCCCCATGTTGGCGTAAAGGCGCGCCTCAAGAAAGAGCGCAAAGAAGAGTGCTGCACTTACGATGGTTACCGGCCATGACCACACAATCTGCCGTATGTATAGCCAGACGCACAGAAAGCCGGTGGCAACCGCCAGGGCCTCCACTACGTTCGGTGCGGCCACTAGCGTGAAAGTATTGCGTGGAAGGTGCCTGCTGCCCGTGAAGCAAGTGCAACCTCTTGTGTCAGCAATATGCCTGCGCCACGCTCCAGAAGGGAGTGGTACACGGCCGAGCCCGCGGATCGTGCGCGCACATCCGTCTCGCCGAAGGTGGCCAGCATCACGCGGATGTCGTGCCGGCGTGCAAGGTCGGCGATCTCGGCTGGCACATCGCCACTTCCTGCGAAAACAACCAGGCGTGAAGGATCGATGCCGCCTGCCAGGAGAGCATTCAGTTCGGCCAGACCCTCAACATGCGCGGCAATGGTCACTTCGGAAGCACGCGCACTCACATTAAGGGCGTCCATGAGCGTGTGCGTCATTACGATGACACGACCTTCAGCCGCGCGCATGCGCACGGCGTCCAAAACCATTTCCAGATATCTCGCGTCCAGCACGTCCAACAGGAGGATGGCGCGGCCGCGCGACCACGCCAGTGCTTCTTCGAGTGTCGGCACGCGGAATGGCGTGATGGCGCCGTAGGCATCGCGCAGAAGGAGGGACCGCACTGTGGCAAAGCTGCGCTCCTGGACAGGTCCGCTTCCGGTCGTCGTCCGGTCCAGGGTCTCGTCGTGCATGAGGACGGGTACGCCGTCCTGTGTCAGGCGTATGTCGGCGTGTATAACCACGGGACCGTGGCGGAGCGCCCGGTCGAAGGAAGCCAGCGCATGTTCCGGAAAGCCCGCCTCTGTGCCCCCGCGCAGTGCGGCCACTAGTGGGCCGGCATCCGAGCTGGCGCGCAGGTAGTCTGACAGCGCGGCCGGCGCGTCGAATGACCGGAAATGGTCCGATGCGCGCACGTAGCCGGGAGCTTGCCGGGAAGGCGCCTCCAGCGAGGAGCATCCAAACACCAGCAAGCTTGCCAGCACGATGATGCCAGGTCTTTGCATCGTATCAGGCGCTAATGAAGATGGACGACGTAGGCGGCACCGGCAATATCGCCCGACGCCTGCTCCGATGACGGCCAGGCGGCCGTCGAGATCCAGTGCGGTCCCGAAGGCCGCCTCTCCCAGGTCGATGATGCTGCGATACGTCCACGCGCCGGTATCGGGTTCGAGCCCGTAAACGTACACCACGCGGTGGACGTTGTACTGGAGTCTCAACTGCTCGTCGTATCCAACCACCAGGGCGCGGTCTGCACTTATGGCAACTTCCGTCCCGAAGCTGCCGTCCCGGTAGGGTGAAGGAGGTTTGAGCGTGGCCGCCAGACCCCAGAGACCCGTGGAATCCCGAACATGCACGGCGGCCAGGCCGGAATTGGCGGGTCCGTCCCTGCTTTCTCCTATGATGAGGTGGCTCTCTTCTATGTCGATGGAAATAAAGAAGTCGTCCAGGTTGGCAATCCGCTGCGTCTGGTGCCACGAACCGTCCGGGCCCAGCCGGATAATGTAGGCGAAGCCCGGCCGGTTCTGAAAATACGTGGAGCCGGTAACGATCATCATGTCGCCGGCTAGCGCGCCGGCACCGCCGAAGACGCCGGCGCGGCTCTCGCCTGTAATCCGCGCCACCTTATTCCACTTGCCGTCATCGCGCTCATAGACGTAGGCCGACCCGTGACGGCCCGGTCGGGCCGGATCTCCCCATGTAGTGATGAGCGCGCGAGTGCCATCAAGGTCCACGGCAGCGCCAGCGGGCCCTTCCTCTGCGTCGGATGAGGGTACCAGCCGCTCGGTCTGCACCCAAACTCCGGCGGAGTCGCGCTCGAAAACGTAGACGGCATTGCCCCGGACAGTCGCGAAGAACTCGCTAGTCGAGGCTATAAGGGCACGCTCACCGCTGAGTGCCACCGCGCGCCCGAACGAGAGGTTGCTGCGGCAGTCCGTTGCTACCAGGCGTGCCGCCCGGTTCCAGGTGCCGGTCGGGGAATCCCTTTCGAACACGTAGGCGGCCCCTCCGTTCGCGGCGCAGCTGGTTTCGCCGTGGGCCCCAACCAGAATCCGGTTTCCGTCGATGGCCACGGCCGCGCCGAAGTAGTTTCCGCGGCTCGTGTCGGCATGGGGAAGGCGGTCTATCTGCGCCATCGCTATCGGAGGCCCGATCACGCAGAAGAAGGCAGCAACCATGCCGAGGCTGCCGGGAAATGGCCGCAGGCGGGGCATCAGGTGACTTCGAGTTGTTCCACCAGTTCTTCCCACCGTGCATAGAGCTGTTTCAGGTCCCGATCCAGCGCTGCGTACCGGGAGGTGACGTCGGCAGCGCGTTCAGGATCCGCATAGACGGCCGGGTCGGCCAGGAGAGCTTCTGCCTGGCTGCGCTTTTCTTCCGCGGCTTGGATGGCCCTTTCCGTTTCGCTGCAAAGCGCGCGTATGCCGGACCCGGGCAGCGAGTCGGCAGGCGCAGGCTGCGACGCCGCCTCGTACGCCCGCTGCCGCTCCCTTGCTTCGCGTCGTTTCTGCTCCTTCGACTTGGGCCCGCCCTTGCGCGCCCGCCTGGCTGGCTCCGATTGGGCAGCACGGGCGGTGGCACCCTGTCCTTGACGCATGGTCCCGTGCTGCCGGTACCACTCAGAATCCGTGTAATTGCCCTTGTAAGCATTTACGGTGCCGCCTTCCACGTACCAGATTGCGTTGACGATCCGGTCCAGAAAATGCCGGTCATGGCTTACCACGACGAACGTACCCTGGTACTGCCGAAGCGCTTCGATCAGGACCTGGATGGACTGGATATCCAGGTGGTTGGTGGGCTCATCAAGGATGAGGAAGTTGGCGGGGTTGACGAGGGTGCGGGCAAGCGCAAGCCGGCTTTTTTCGCCCCCGGAAAGCACGTTCACCGGCTTGAAGACATCATCACCCCGCAGGAGAAATGCGCCCAGAAGCGAGCGGAGCTCACCCTCGGTCTTGCCGACCGAGACCTGCTGAAGCGATTCGAGTGCCGTGTGCTGCGGCGCCAGGGATTCAGCCTGGTGCTGCGCAAAAAAGGTCAGATCGACGTTGTGGCCCACCTTCCGCGTGCCGTCGAAGGGTTCTGTCCCGTGCAGGATTCGGGCAAGCGTGGACTTTCCGGCACCGTTCTTGCCGATGAGCGCAACCTTGTCTCCACGTTCAATGTGCAAGGGTCCCGCGCATTCAAATACGGGCGGGTTGTCGTTGTATGACTTGGAGAACTCGGACAGCTCCAAAACGGTGCGTCCGGATTTGCGAGGTGTCGGGAATCGGATGGTTATCTCCGCTTCGTCCGACTCGGGAGGCAGCAGTCGCTCCATTCGGGCAAGGTGCTTGATGCGGCTTTGCACCTGGCGTGCCTTGGTGTTCTTGTACCGGAAGCGTTCGATGAAGCGCCGGGTCTGGGCGATTTCCCGCTGCTGGTTCTCGTATGCCGCCTGCTCCAGGACGCGGCGTTTCTTTCGCTCGGCGAGGAAGAATGAATAATTGCCCGCATATTCGGTGATCCTGCCGCGCCACAGGTGTGCAATGGATGTAGCCATCCGGTTCAGAAAGTACCGGTCGTGCGATACGAAGACTACGCTTCCGCCGTAGCTCTTCAGATACGATTCGAGCCAGGCAATGCTGACGATGTCCAGATGGTTGGTGGGCTCGTCCAAGAGAAGCAGCTGGGGCTGGCGAAGCAGGATCTGGGCCAGGGAGACACGCATCCGGTATCCTCCCGACAGTGCGCTTAGCGGACGATCCATGTCCGCATTCTCGAAGCCGAGCCCGGCAAGGACGGCTTCGGTCCGTGGCCGGAAGCGCGACGTGTCGTGCGCGGCAAGCTGCGTTTGCACGCGGTCCAGCTTCTGCAGAAGCTTGCTGTAGCCTTCTGAAGTGGGGTCCGCCTGCCGTTCCAGTTCGAGCGTGGTCCGATACTCCTGGTCCCGCAGCTGCTCAATGTGAGCGAAGGCCTGCAAGGCCTCCTCCAGCACGGTGCGCGAAGAAGAGACTTCCTGGGCATCCTGGGCCAGATAGCCCACCTTCACATCGCCAGCGACGTGGCCCTCGTCCGCTTCCTGCAGCCTCGCGAGCACCCGCAGCAGCGTAGTCTTGCCTGCGCCGTTGGCACCGATGAGCCCGATACGGCGCTGGGGCTTGATGGTCCAGGAGAGCCCATCCAGGATGCTGCGGCCTCCGAACGCCAGGGAAATGCCGTGCAGCTGGATCACGTCTTCAGTATGCGTGCTTGCTGAGAAAACCCTTCCACACCGTCATCAGCATGATCCTCAGATCCAGCCCGAGTGACCAGTTCCGGATGTAATAGAGATCGTACTGGATACGCTTCTCGATAGACGTATTGCCTCTCCATCCGTTCACCTGGGCCCATCCCGTGATGCCCGCCTTCATCTTGTGCCTCAGCATGTAGCGGGGCACCTGGTCCTTGAACTGCTCGATGAACACGGGCCGCTCCGGGCGAGGGCCCACCACGGACATGTCACCCTTGAGGACATTGATGAACTGCGGTAGCTCATCGAGTGAAGTGCGCCGTAGCCATTTGCCTATGGCCGTTGGTCGCTTGTCTGCAGAACTGGCCCATACCGCTCCCGTGGCCGCCTCGGCGTCAACCGGCATCGACCGGAACTTGAGCATCTGGAACCGGAGGCCGTTTAGACCCATGCGCTCCTGGCGGTAGAAGACGGGCCCCGGAGAGGAAAGCCGCACTGCGAGCGCGATGAGCAGCAACGCCGGCAGCAGGGCAATGAGTACCAGTGCCGAGAATACCACGTCCAAGGTGCGCTTGGCAAGGCGCCCCACATCCAGGGGAGCCTCGTCCGCTATATGCAGAACCGGCAGGCCGTCCACTTCGGTAATGCGGCTGTTGATGATGTCGTACTGCAAGAGGTCCGGCACCAGGCAAACATGCACAAGCCGGGTGGAAAGCTCGCCCAGTAGGGTTTCAATGCGCCCTGCCGCAGACAGCGGCAGGGCAATGTACACGTAGTCAATAGCCGGACTGGCCTCGTCCACGAAACGCGCCGCTTCTGTCGTGGGACCCAAAACGTCCGGTTCAGTACGCTTGTGGTCGTCCAGGAAGCCGACCACCTTGTAGCCCATCCAGGGGTAGGCCTCAAACGAGGCGGCCAACCTGCGGCCTGCAACGCCTGCTCCGATGACAAGCACTCTCCTGAGGTTTCTGCCCTGGCTCCGGGCGCGTCGCACAAAGAAATACAATGCGAGCCGCAGGGCCACCATGAAGACCGGTGTCAGGAAAGCAAAGTGTATGATCGTAAGGCGCGAGACATACAGATTGCGGTACAGGGAAAAGAACGCCATCAGAATGAGCAGCGCCACGCCGAAGGCCTTGGCGACGCTGGCAATGAGCTGCGTCAGCCGCTGGGCCCGGTCGGCAATGTAGAGGCCGGAAGACCAGAACACGATGGCCGCAACGCCTGCGATCCACGGAAGAAAGGAGAGATACCTTCCCACAGGCAGCCACTCGGGAAGCGGCACTGGCCAGTCAGCAAGAACCTCGAATCTCAGATAATAGGCCGCAATCCACGCCAGGCAGACCAGTGCGATATCGGCGGCAAACAGCAGGCGCTGGAAAAGGCGGCTGAGCTCTCGGAGCATAAACGGGCGCGAGTCGGACGAGTCTATCGGTGCGATGCCAGCCTTAGCGCGGTATGCAGCAATGTGTTGGCACCGCGCAGGCAGTCATCCCAGTCTGTTGCTTCAAGGGAAGAATGACTGAATCCGCCTATGGAAGGCACGAAGAAGAGCCCGGAGGGGCAAATGCGTGCCATGGACTGGGCATCGTGGCCGGCCAGTGACGGCAGCCGCATCGAGGTCAGCCCCAATCCTGCGGCAGCCTGCTCGATGCTCCGGCATATTTGGGCGTGCATTTCCTGTGGCTCCACGCACTCGAGAAAGGCGAAGTCCACCGTCAGGCGGTGCTCCTCGGCAATGCGGCCGGCCAGCTCGCGCAGCGCAGACTCCAGGGCCTCGATGCGCGCCGGGTCCTGGCTGCGAATTTCAAGGTAGGCTGTTACACGCTCGGCCACAATGTTGAAGGAGCCTGGCGCAAAGGTCATCTTGCCGACGTTGGCCACGCAGTCCGGAAAGTCCTGCATGACGGTGCGCCTTGTTTCCAGCGCCAGGGCCGCCGCGCCTTGCGTAGCGTCTCGGCGCTGGCGCATGGGCGTCGTGCCGGCGTGATTGGCCCGCCCCCCAAAAGTCACGAGATACATGGATATGCCCACCATCCCGCTGACGACGCCAATGTCTACAGCCGCCTTTTCCAGCCTTGTGCCCTGCTCAATGTGCATTTCCAGGTATCCGGCGAGATTCTCCTGAGCGCGGCTTGCTCCCAGAATACCCTCTGCCGTCAGGCCCGCACGCGCAAGGGCTTTGTCGAATGCCTCGCGCGATCCTCTCGGATTGCGGAGATCCTTTGCCTTGAGTACGCCTGTTGCCGCGCGGCTGCCCATCAGCGAGACCCACGTCCCTTCTTCGTCCGTGAAGTCAATGGCTTCGAGGTCGCAGCGCAGCGGCGCGCCGCTTTCGCGGATGCATTCCAACGCCTCGAATGCCGCCGCCACGCCGAGCGTCCCGTCGAATCTGCCGCCATTGGGGACTGAATCCAGGTGGGAGCCCAGCACCAGCGTCGGGGCATCCGGCAGGCCGCAGGACAGGCAGGCGGAGAGGTTGCCGGCCGTGTCCCGGCGAAGCCGGAAGCCGCGCTCCGCAATCATCTGCTCAAACGTGAACCGCGCCTCAAGGTGGGCCTCGCTGAGAGCCGGCCTGTCCAGCCCTCCCTGTGCCGTGGCGCCGGCGCGGGTCAGGTCACCAAACGTACTCCTCAGCCGCG
Organism: Rhodothermales bacterium; assembly: GCA_965207385.1. Taxonomy (GTDB): domain Bacteria; phylum Bacteroidota; class Rhodothermia; order Rhodothermales; family Bin80; genus CAZXEU01. Next base: position 101,047 of record CBDBLZ010000017.1, on the reverse strand, counting down.
CGCCATTCACTTGCAGTGCGTTGGTCATGGCAGCCATTACCAGTAGTTACCTACAAGGTCCAGCAGCCTGTGCGCCTCATGCCGGTTCAGCCGCGAAGCGGCGCCGACGGACGGGCTGTGGGCGGCGTCTTGCAGTCCGGTCGACAGGTCTGTCCCAAGGGTTCTTTCCCACCGTGATACCCACGTGGCGGGAAGTCGCTCCGGCAGGGGAAGCCCCTGCAGGCGCAGGGCCAGGATGGTCCAGATCCTGACGGTGGCGTCAAGGTCATAGCCACCTCCCAGGTGCAGGATGAGGCGGTTGCCGCAGCAGGTCTCCGCCAGCGTAAAAAGCCGGTCGAAGAGCTCGACGAAAGTCCGGGAGTCGAGGCGCAAATGGGCAAGCGGGTCCCTTGCATGGGCATCGGCGCCGCACTCGACGACCAGCGCGTCTGCTCCGAAGTGCTTGAGCGCCGTCGGCACCACCAGATCGAAGACTTCAAGGTAGCTTTCGTGGTTCGTGCGGGGGGCAAGCGGAACATTGAGCGAGTAGCCGCGGCCCGGGCCATTTCCGATCTCGTCCACGAAGCCCGTACCGGGAAAGATGTACCGGCCGGACTCGTGCAGGCTTATGGTAAGTACGCGTGCATCGTCATAGAAAATGCTCTGCACGCCGTCACCGTGGTGTGCGTCAATGTCAACGTAGGCCACCCTCAGCCCTCGGCGAACGAGATCCAGGATGGCAATGGCGACATCGTTGTAGACGCAAAAGCCCGCGGCGCGTCCGCGCATGGCGTGATGCAGGCCTCCGCCCAGGTGCAGCGCCGGTTTTCCGGGCTCCGCCATGCGGGCCGCCGTCAGAGTCCCTCCGACGAGGATGCGTGCGGCACGGTCCATGCCTTCGAAGGCGGGCACGTCCATGGTTCCGATGCCGTATCGGCCCGCATCCGGCTTGGACTGGCCGCTGGAGGCAGCAACGACCTGGCCGACGAATGCTTCGTCGTGCACGGAGAGTACATCGCCGCGGCCTGCCACGCCCGGCTCCACCGCGGCAGGCAGGGCGTCGAACGTGTCCAGGAGGTCAAGCACCAGAGCCTGCCGCAGCGGACTGAACGGATGGGAGGGACCGAAGTCGTACGTCCGGCTCTCGCAATGGTAAATGAAGGAGGAATCGGGCATGGATCGAAAGGCAGCGCGGCCGCCTCAGAGGGCCTCGATTTCGAATGATATATCGAGCGCTTTCACGGAGTGGGTGAGGCTGCCGACAGAAATGAAGTCCACGCCCGTAGCAGCAATTTGGGCGACGGTTTCAAGCGTCACGTTGCCGGAAGCTTCGGTACGGAATTGGCCCGCGACCAGCTGCACGGCCGAGTGGAGCATGCTTGCGTCGAGATTCCCGTCCACATCCGTACGCGCCATGTTGTCCAGAAGCAATACGTCGAATCCGCCCGTGGCAAGCGCGGCCGAGACCTCTTCCAGTGTGCGGGCCTCAACGTCGATACCCACTACCTTGCCCGTCGAATGCACGTGGCGGCGCGCAGCCTGCAGAGCCGCCCGGATCCCGCCTGCCGCAGCTATGTGGTTGTCCTTGATCAGGATCCGGTCGTAGAGGTCCATCCGGTGGTTTTCACCGCCACCGATGCGAACCGCCCACTTGTCCAGCAGCCGCAGTCCGGGCACGGTCTTTCGTGTGTCGCGAATGAGAACACGGAAAGGCGCAGCGGCATGAACCATACGGCGCGTCGCGGTGGCAATGCCGCTCATGCGTTGCAGGATGTTAAGCGCCAAACGCTCGGCCATGAGCAGTGCGCGCGTACGAGCGCGAACCGAGCCGATCACCGCTCCTTGTGCCATCTCGTTGCCGTCTGCGTAAAGCCACTGAACCTCGGCGTCAGCATCCGTCAGTCTGAACAGTCGTTCCGTCACGGCGCAGCCGGCAAGGATTCCGCCGTCCTTTGCCAAGAATGAACCGAGACCGTTCGATGTGGGTGGGATGGTAGATTCAGAGGTAACGTCTCCGTGCCCCACGTCCTCTTCCAGGAGCTTGGCGAGAACACCGCTGACTTCCAATCGACGAACGAATTCGGCGTATTCGGGCTGCATGGTGACGTCACGAGCCTTTAATTGGCGGGACAGTACTTGTATTTGGACCTGATTCAGGCGTTTGGGGCGCGTCGCGAGTGGTTCATATTTCACACGAGACCGCCTGAGCCGAAGAGTCCCGCCTTGATGGCGCTATTCTGGCTCGCAGGGTCAACGATTATGCCTGTATGTCCGGAATTGTACCAGTGTGCGATGTGATTGTTGATCGGTTCTTGCCCGGAGCTGTGCCTGCAACCGAGCAGTGCCCGACAAGACTCATCGAAAAGCGGAGGGGCCGGTATTTGACCTTCATGGGAGTATATTGGCGACCCTCACCAAGAATCGACTCACGGGACGCCCGGAATTACTCGACCCTCTTGACCCCGTGATTCAGTCAAGCGCCGTACATTCGCAATGAAATCGGCCGAACCGGCGCTCCATGAATTGGGCAGCGTGGCATACGAGAAGGCGGCTCTTTCGCCAACCCGTAACGAATTCTGTACAAGGGATTCACGGCAGCGCAGTCTCTCCAGATCTTACCCTCAATCAGACGGCACCCTTCCTGAAGGGTGACCGTCCTGCGGGAATGACCTCTAGAGTGGACCGGATACACATCCATGCTAAGCAGCATGGCAAAGCCGTGCGTGCGATTCGAAACGCGGTCGCAAAGGGAGCGACCATTTCACAGGTTACCTAACGGCGTGCACCCTCAAGTGCAGGCCCTCGCGTTCCTGAATGCACTGGACAATCTTGAATAGATTGCGGGCCTGAGGATTTCCTTGTGCGTCCAGCATGCGCATCAGGCTCCTCGGGGACTTGTTGGTCAAAGAGCCCAGATCCTTGAATCCCATGGTGGCCAGAATGTAGTCGCGCAGCACCGCCTTGCCAGTCTCAAGGTCGCCTCCCAACATACACTCCACACCTTCCTGCAAAAGTGCTTCACGGAATTCCGGATCCCGCTTGATTCTCTCTCGAATCGTCTCTCTGTAGTCCCGCGTCAGTGGCATAGCCTTTATCCTGTTCTACGTCGAAGGTATTGCTGCCAGCGGCGTTCCGCACGATTTATGTCACCAGACTGACGTTTTTCCGTTCCGCCACCGAGAAGAACAATTAGCGTGTCGCCGTCCTTGCCAAAGTAGATTCGGTAGCCTGGACCGAAGTGGATACGAAGCTCGAAGACGCCGCGTCGCAAGGCCTTAACGTTGGAAAGATTGCCCTGCTTCAACCGGGCAAGCGCCACAGCCACTTTGGTGGCAGCATGGTAATTGAGGTCATCGAACCATTTCTTGTACGGATTGCGACCATGTAAATCCTCATATTCCTGGACGCTGCGCTTCTTCGCCTCCATCATGAATTGATACGGGATTCCACTGTCTGGTGCATTAAAGGATTGGGCCTGACGACGTACGCGGGTTTATGCCTTCTAACGCAGCAATCGTCCTCGGACCTGGACCTGAGCAAACCTATTCTGCCACACGAAAGGTACTGAAGGTGAGGCGCGCATAGCTCCCGCTCCCGACGAAAGCGGTGGTGGTACACATCGTCCCGGAAGCAATCGCCCTGTCCAGCCTGCAAGGGAGTAGCAAACGAGGATCGTTCGGCCTAGCGCGCAGGACCCTTCAAAGAGCAGCAGCATCGCCTGGCGCCAGCCCTGTGATTCGACGAATGCAGCATTTCTCGAACGAGACGCCGCCACGGGCGCCCGCCCGTCGTCTCAGGCAAGACACGGTTGGCTCCGGCTACAGCCAGAACGCCGCTTGCATCCTACCCCTCTTCGAACACTCCGACTTTATCCAGCCGCGCAAGACGCCCATCCAGCAACTCTTCCGTTGAGAGCGGCTCGAGTTCCCTGAGGACATTGCAGACAGCGGTACCCACGGCGCGAAAGGCCGTCTCCGGATCACGGTGCGCGCCACCGGTTGGTTCCGGCACGATGGTATCGATGACGCCGAGCTCAATCAGGTCCGGCGCCGTCAGCTTCAGGGCGCGGGCAGCTTCCTCCTTGTAGTCCCAGGAGCGCCATAGAATCGACGAGCAGCTTTCAGGTGCTATAACGGAGTACCAGGCGTTCTCAAGCATCAATAGCCGGTCGCCGACGCCGATCCCGAGGGCTCCTCCCGAGGCCCCTTCGCCAATGATGACAATCACAATGGGAACCGGTAGCCGGGCCATTTCGAAGAGATTGCGGGCTATGGCCTCGGCCTGGCCTCGTTCCTCGGCTTCCATCCCGGGATAGGCGCCGGGCGTGTCAATCAGGCATACAACCGGCTTGTTGTACTTTGCTGCCAGCTTCATGAGCCGCCCCGCCTTTCGGTATCCCTCCGGGTTGGGCATGCCGAACCGCCTGAATTTGCGGCTCTTGGTATCGCGCCCCTTCTGGTGCCCGATCACCAGCACTGCCCGGTCGCGATAGCCAAAGGTGCTGCCCGTCAGCATTGCGAAGCCGCCAACGATGGCGCGGTCATCGGCAAAGGCGCGGTCGCCATGCATTTCCACAAAGCCGCTCGTGATGGCTTCGATATAATCCAGCGTGTATGGCCTGAGCGGATGCCTCGCAATCTGGACGCGTTGCCACCGGGTCAGATTCTGGTAGATGGACGCGCGGAGCTCGTCCACCCTGGCCGCCAGCGCCGCAATTTCTTCCGACAGGTCCACGTCGCCGCGCGACGTGTCCACCGCTCTCATCTCATTGAGCTTCTCCTCAAGTTCGACGAGCGGTTTCTCGAAGTCCAAAAGATATTTGTGGGCGGGCTTTGCCATACAGAGTCAGGAAAGCGGGCGGCGATGCCCGTGTTTCATCAAACGAATAGCCCGCAGCACAATGATCCAGTCGAGGAAAGCAGACTGGTTCCTAACGTAATACCAGTACGCTTGCTCCGCTTCCTCCGGGCTCACGGGCCGGTTTCTGTCCAGGGCTTCGGTTACGGTGAATACACCTTCCCTGAGGCGCCACTCGCCGGGAGGAATGTAATTGTCCTTCGAGCGGTAGCCGACGACGGAGCGGCGTCCCACAAGGACGGTCGGCCACTGACGTGTGCGCAGGGCCAGCGACCGCCAGAAGGACGACGTTCCCTGCAGGCGGGCGGTGGCAGCAATCGCCGGGTGCAGGACGGCCCCCAGCAGCGCGACGCTGCTGTCAAATAGCCAGTTGGAGCCTCGAAGGGCTCCGATAGCCTCCTCGGCTTCCAGCAGCGTCCCGTCCGAATGGCTCCGGTCCAGCGAGTTGCCGATAATCTGCAGCGGGCCTTCTGCCAGGATGCGGCACTGGGCGGGCAGTCCGTGCAAACGCTGCATGAGCGTGAATATGGTCTTGTTCGAAAGGCTCGATGCACCAAATACAACATCGCTGATGCGGTGCAGCTTCACGATGTCCCTGAGCTGGTGGAGCGAGCCCAGCCTCGTCATGGCACCGCTGGCGCCGGCGTGCCGCCCCGACTTCGCGGCGACGTAACCTACCAGTTCATAGGGTGGCGTGCCGCTTGCATGGAGGGCCCGCCTGAGATGTGAAGCCTCGTCCGGGTGGCCGACAAACAGCGTGCGTCCGCGAAGGTGCCTCTTGCCGCGGCGAAGCAGTCGCACGGCAGCCAACAGCAATACGCCTGCTGGCAGACAGGCCAGTACCACGGCCCTGGAAAAGGCTATCTGCTTGAAGTAGAAGGAGGCAGCAGAAAGCAGCACGACGGCTGTGGCCACGCCGACCAGTACGGGGCCCAGCCGGGTACTGCGTCCCCGGTACCCGCCGATGGCGCCGATGGTGCACACCGCCAGCATGGCGAAGCCCGGGGCAATGACGGCGTAGTAGACGGGTGGAAACCCGGTAACCAGGGACACGGAACGGAACCATCCGAGGGCGGAAACGGCCGCTGCCAATAGCAGGAAATCCAGAAGCAGCTGGCGCCTGAGCGCATGGCCGACCGCCGCCGCCAGGGCGCGGAAAAGGACGGCCAGCCGGAGCACCCAGAGGAAGAAGCGGGGATAGGAATCCTGCAGGTGCTTATCGGCAAAGCGAAGCATGGCGCCGTGAAACAGCCGCACGTAACGCAGCTCGCTCTTCCGGGTGCTGGCCCCCTTGTAATGGATAATCTGGGTTTCAGGCGTATAGAAGATCTTCCATCCGGAGCGCTGAATGCGGTAGCACCAGTCCAGATCCTCTCCGTACATGAAGAATCCCTCGTCCATCAGTCCGCCACCCTGGTAGGCCTCGGCATCCGGGATTTCGCCCGGGGCGGGAGCGGCCGGCCACGGCCCAAGGAGGGCCGCCCGCCTCACCATCATGCACGAGCCGCTCAGCGCATCCACCTCGGCGATCTCGTCGATGGGCAGATAGCTGAGATTATACCGCCCGAATACCTTGCTCCGGGGAAACAGCCGGCTGAGTCCCGTCATCCGATAAAAGGCCACTCTGGGCGTCGGGAAAGCGCGGCGGCTTTCCCTGGCGAAGGAACCGTCCGGGTTGAGGATCTTGCAGCCTGCGGCACCTGCCTGCGGATGCTTGTCCATGAAGCCGACGAGGGCTTCCAGCGTGTCCTCCTGAACTATGGTGTCGGGATTGAGAATCAGCAGGTACTTGCCCCTGGAGGCCAGGATGGCCTGGTTGTTGGCCGCGGCAAAGCCGACATTCTGCTTGTTTTCGATCACATGGACGTCCGGAAACTCCCGGCGTAGCATGTCGACAGAACCGTCCACTGAATCATTGTCCACGACGAAAATCTCAGCCCGCAGTCCGGCTGCGGCTCGCTGGACGCTCCTGAGCGCCTGCTGCAGCAGTTCTCGGACATTGTAATTGACAATGATTACGGTGACCAGCGTGGCGCCGGGCGACGCCGGAGGTCCGGAGCATGGCTGCCCCGCCACGGTTTCTTGCATAATGGCCGTGATACCCGGCTTTGCCGCCATAAGGTTCGGTCGCTGTTCGGCCCACCCTGTCTCTCGTGCCAGACAGAAGCGCGGATCGGCGGCCGAATTGCGCCTGACCAGTCCCTGGCGTGGCGGCAGGCCTGGCATGCCCCAACCGGCGGCTGGTTCAAAACCCGCCGGAGGCCGGGCGCAGCGTGTGAGGCCCTATGCGTCATGCCAAACGGCAGGTCCGCACGTTGTTCATTCTGCCCCAATCGGGTGTGCACGGTCGGCTGAGTTTCTGCCCGTCCACACTGCGATTATTGCAAGAAGGGATTGGTTCTTCTTTCCTGCCCGATCGTAGTCGCGGGGCCGTGGCCGGAGTAGACCACCATGTCGTCCGGCAGGGGCATCAGCTTGTCGAATATGGATCGCATGAGAAGCGGCAGTGAGCCCTTTGGAAGGTCCGTGCGCCCGATGGAACCCATGAACAGTACGTCGCCCACCAGGACAAAGCCGCTCTCGGCGTCCACAAAGCAGACAGATCCGGGTGCATGCCCCGGCGTGTGCAGAATCTGCCACGTGGAGGTGCCGAAACGGATCGTGTCGCCATCCTGCAGCGTGGGGCGGGTCCCAGGCACGCTCACCCGCGGGGCACCCAGAAGCATGGCCTGAACAGCCGCCTGTTTCAGCATGGGACTTGCTTCCGGATGGATTTGCCACGATAGACCGTAACGCTTCTCGAAATGGGTGCATCCGTAAAGGTGGTCGATGTGCGCATGCGTCAGCAGCAGGTGCCGGATCCTTGAGTCCATGCTCTTCCACGTACTGCTCGATTCCGGCGTGCTCTTCGGGTCCGTATGAGCTGGCATCCACGAGCACGGCCTCTCCGGCGCTGTGCGCCAGAAAGCAGTTGGTCTGGAACGGGTTGCAGGTGAAGCTGGCAATTGTCGTCATGGGAGCGTCAGGCGGCTACGGGGCAGCGCCCATGATAATGACCATCTCGCCGCGCAGGGAAGCCTCGTCGGCAAAGATGCGGCGAATCTCACCCAGTGTTCCCCGGCGGAATTCCTCGAACTTCTTGGTCAGTTCGCGCCCGATGACTGCGGGACGATCCGCGCCGCATGCCTGTTCCAGATCTGCAAGGGTTCGCAGGAGGCGGTGCGGCGCCTCATAGAGAACCACGGTGCGGGTCTCGTCTGCCAGGGCGCGCAGCCGGCGCGCGCGACCCTTGCGCGCCGGCAGAAATCCTTCGAAGGAGAACCGTTCGCAAGGCAGTCCGCTTGCCGTCAGGGCAGGTACAAAAGCCGTCGCCCCGGGCAATGCGGAGACTACGATGCCTTCTTTCAGGCAGGCGCGCACGAGGTAGAAGCCAGGATCTGAAACACCCGGCGAGCCGGCGTCCGAAATGAGCGCCACCTGTTCGCCGGCCAGCATGCGTGCCACCAGTCGCGGGGCCTTTTTCCGCTCGTTGTGGTCGTGGTAGCTTGTGGTCGGCGTAGCAATGCCGTAGTGCCGAAGCAAGACCGCGCTACGTCGCGTATCCTCGCACGCAATCAGGTCCACGCTTTGCAGCGTCTTGAGCGCACGCAGCGTGATATCCTCGAGGTTGCCGACCGGGGTGGGAACGAGATGCAGCATGCCCTATCTCCGGCGGCGGCTTGATCGCACCGTAGTCTTCATATCTAGCGCCACGTACAGGAACAGGGCTATGCCCACCGCGCCCAGGATGATGTCGGCCATCCACATGCCGACCCAAGGACTGATGAATGAGCGGTCGGCGAGCTTTTCTCCCTGGACCAGAAAGACCCAGTAGAACAGGAAGAGTCCGAGCGCGATGAGCGCCGACTTGCCCAGACCTCCGGAGCGGATGCTCAGGCCCAGCGGAGCACCAATCAGGGCAAAGATCAGGCAGGTCAGCGCAATGGCGTATTTCTTGTAGATTTCGACGCGGTATTGACTGATCCAGCGTTCTTCACGCGACAGCCGCCGGCCGAGGCGTTCGGCGTCCCGGTGTGCAATGCGCGCCGATTCGACCGCATGCTCGTAGACCTGCCTTCCCTGGCGCCGGGTTAGTCCTCCGAGCGCCACGCGCGAAGGCGGCGTGCTGAAAAGCTCCGAATGATCCGGAGCCGCATGGTGCAGGGAATCCGCCTGGACTACGGCCAGTGTCGAGCTCCGAAGCAAATCGCGCGTTGCGGCGGCTGCGACCTCGAGCGAATCCACCAGCTCTACCATCGCGGAGGTGGGGGTAGACCGGTCTGACCGGCTGCCTTCTGCCGGGTCGCTGCGCTCAAATTCGAATTCGGAGAGATCCAGGCGCAGCCGGTGGCGGTCGAAGCGCATGCGCTCGTAACGCTCGCGGCTGGAGAGGGAAGAAGCATAGGCAAGCCGGTGCACTTCGCCATCCTCCAGCAGCAGGTCGGCATTGTTGCTGCGAGGGACAAGCCGCGCGGAGCGGGCCCGGATCGTGACAGCGCTGCGGCTACCGCGCGAATAGTCGTAGATCAGTATGCCATGCAGTTCGCCCGTGGCCTCGTCTCGCTCGCGGACCAGGATGCTGTAGTTGCGGATCCCCTCGTAAAACGTTCCGACCTGCAATTCGAAGTCCGGGCGCTTCTTCCGGATGTCCAGGAAGATGCCCCGTGCGCGAAAGTTGGACTCTGGCAGAATCACGTTGTTGAAGTACGTCATGCCTGCCGACAGTAGGGCCCCGATAGCCAGCACGGGCCAGGCGAGCTGAAAGAGCGATACGCCCGAATTCCTGATAACAATGTAGGCCCTGCTTTCAATCAGGCGCCCGAAAGCCATGAGGCAGGCGAGCAGCGTGGCCATCGGCACTGCGAGCACAACCATGTAGGCAATGCTGTAGGCAATCAGTTCCAGTATCATGCCCAGGGGGAGTCCCCGGCCGGCAATGTCCGGCAAGTGCTTGATCAAAAACTGCATCACCAGCAGAAAGAGCAGCGCGGCAAGCCAGCCCAGGAACGGTCCGGGCAGCGACTGCAGGATTATTCGGTGAAACAGCTTCATGGCCTGTGCCTGTATGACCGAGTCCCGCGCGCCGGCCTGGAATCCGTCAACGCAACCCGCATCCAGTGCCGGAGTTACAGGAGTTTATGTGTCTGAACCGCAGGACAGCCCCATGAACTGGAATCGGGTCCACGGCATCGCTGCTGCCTGTGTGTTCGGCTACGCGCTCGTGCTGTACGTGCTGACCGTTGCACCCACGGCCAGCTTCTGGGATTCCGGCGAGTTCATCGCCATTGCGCACGGACTGCAGGTTTCGCACCCTCCGGGGGCTCCCTTCTTCATGCTGGTGGGCAGACTGTTTTCCATGTTTGTGCCCATGGAGTACGTCTCGCTGTCCGTGAATCTGCTCTCCGTGCTGGCAAGTGCCCTGACGGTGCTTCTAACGTACTGGATCATCGTACGGCTGGTGCAGCAGTGGCAGGGAGATCCCGGGCAATGGACGTTCAGCCAGCGTCTCCTGGCCATTTCGGGAGGCGTTGTGGGGGCCTGTACCTTTGCGGTGACGGATTCGTTCTGGTTCAATGCGGTGGAGGCGGAAGTGTACGCGCTTTCCATGCTTTTTACCGCACTCGTGGTGTGGCTCATCATGCGCTGGAGCGAACTGGCACGCAAGGAGGAGGCCTCCCTGCGGGGCGGACACAACCCGTTCGGTCTCAGTGCCAATCGCGTGCTCGTGCTCGTGGCTTACCTGTTCGGGCTTGCGATCGGCGTGCACCTGCTGAGTCTTCTGGCGCTGTTCTTCATCGCCCTCATAATCTTCTTCGAGGAATTCGACCGGTCCGAGTGGACGGTGGAAGGCCGGCCTGACTGGCGGTCTACGAGGCGGTGGGGCGGGATCCTGACCGCACTCCTGGTGGCGTCCCTGGCATTTTTCGTTGTCTATCCCGGCATCATCCAGAAGCTGCCGGAAATGGCCGGCCGGACTGCTGCCCCGCTTGTAACACTATTCGGCGTGGTGGCGCTCGTGGTCTTCAGCGTTTACTACACGCACCGCCGCGGATGGCCCGTGGCCAATTTGGCGGCGCTCTGTCTGCTCATGGTGCTGATCGGATACTCGACGTATGCCCTCATTTTCATCCGGAGCGCTTCGAATCCGCCCATTGACGAGAATGATCCCGAGACACCTGCAGCTATTGTTTCCTATCTGACGAGGGAGCAGTACGGCGAAACGCCGCTCTTGCAAGGGCCGGCATTCGACGACCGCACAAACATGGTCAGCGAGACGGCCGAGAAGTACCTGCCAAGGCGCTACTCCGCCATGCCGCAGCACTGGCGCGAGTATGCCCGCTACGACTCGGATTGGAGCTTCTTCTGGCGCTACCAGGTGGGGCACATGTACGTGCGCTACTTCCTGTGGAATTTCACGGGCAAGGAGTCGGACCTGCAGGACTCAAGGGCCATCACCGGTCTCGGGCTCATCGACGGCGAGTATGATACCTACTTCCAGACGCCGAGCGAGTGGGCAGGGCGCAACCGCTATTTTGCGCTGCCGTTGCTTCTGGGCCTTTTCGGCATGATGTATCATTTTTCGCGGGACTGGCGCCGGGCCTTCAGCGTGCTGGTTCTGTTTCTGATCACCGGCATCGGTATCATCCTGTACCTGAACCAGACTCCCATGCAGCCCAGGGAGCGGGACTACAGCTATGTGGCCAGCTTTTTTGCCTTCAGCCTGTGGATAGGCCTCGGGGCAACGGGGCTGCTGCAGCTGGTCCTGGACTCGATGCAGGGCCGCTGGCAAGAGCTGCGGCGGTACGCCCTCGTTGGGCTGGGCGCGCTGGTGTTTCTGGCCGTGCCGGGCTGGATGGCCGTGGAAAACTATGATGACCATGACCGCTCCGGACGGTACGTGGCGCCGGACTATGCCTACAACATGCTCATTAGCACGGACGAGCATTCCATCCTGTTCACCAACGGGGACAACGACACATTCCCGCTGTGGTATGCCCAGGAAGTCGAGCAAGTGCGGCGCGACGTACGCGTGGTCAATCTGTCGCTCCTCAACACGTCGTGGTATATCCGGCAGCTCAAGCACCAGGCATCGCGCGAGTCGGCGCCACTGCCTATAACCATGAGTGATGCTGCCATCTCGGGCCTGGGAATAACACGATGGAGGCCGGAGACGGTCGCGCTTCCCGTGGACGTTAAGCAGCAGGAGGAATTCTCGGACGTATACCTTGGCGCATCCCTCGAAGACAGCGTCGAGAGCCCCATGACCTGGACGCTCAGGGGCAGGACCTGGGGCCAGAATCCGTCCACTGGAGAAGAAGTGCGGCTGCTGTACGCGGCGGACAGGGCAGCGTTCGACATTCTGCACACGAATGCGCAGCAGGGATGGGGGCGCCCCGTATACTTTGCCGTCACCGTAAGTCCCGACGGATGGCTGGATCTCAACGAGTATTTTCAGCTCGAAGGACAGGCGCAACGCGTGGTGCCCGTTCGGCACAATGAGCCGTTGGGGCGCGTCGTGCCGGACGTGACGCCCGAAAAGCTCCGCAGATTCCGGTTCAGGGGCCTGGATGATCCCGATGTCTACTTCGACCAGAACATTCGCCAGATGGTGGACAACTACCGCAACGTCTTTGGACAGACGGCGATGAAGCTGGCGGAGGTCGGGCGCAACGACGAGGCTGTCGAATTGCTGGATTTCATGATGGAGGAGATTCCGTTTGAAACCATCCCCGGCGATGAGCGGTCCTTCCTGTTGGTAGCAAGGGCTTACCTGAGCGCTGGAAGCACGGACCACGTAAGCGGTCTTGCAAAGGGAGCCGAGGACCTGATCATGCACCAGCTGGAGCGCGGAGCCGGAACTGATCGGGCGACGGCGTTTGTGGATGCCATCTACATGTCCTATTTGGAGGCGCGGGACTACGAGGCCGCCGCTGCATTTCAGAATCGGCTGCTAACGATGACCGGAGCTGCAGAGGCGCCCATTACACCCGAGGAGTTGCGCCAGACGTTCGAAGGACCGGATGAGGCGGATTCCCTGTCGGGGGAGCAGGCGGAAAGCGCAGGCGGCTCCTAGATGCAATTGCCTTCACAGATGCCATGAACTTCGAGTTTACGGACAAGGACTTTGACCGCATCGGGAGTGTGCTTGGGGTAGGCGGCCGTGCCGACGGCGGCAGCGTCCGCTTCAAGCTGCACGATGAAGCTTCGCAGCGCAGCATTACGCTGGAAATCACGCGTGGCCTCGCTGTACCGAAGGCTATGAAGGAGGAGCAAGCAGATACGCTGGTAACGGTAATGGCCCCCAGTTCGCTTCTGCAACTGCAGGGATGCACAGGCTATATTGCGAGCCAGGAACTGGGAGAGGTCATATTCTTTGCGCGCCGCGGCGGCATCACGAACGGCCTTGTGGTGGAGCGCCAGGCGGCGTGCTCGCTCTATGCCAATTTTGACGAGCGTCTGCTCTCCACAGACTTTACGCAGCTGTCGCCGGAGCTCATCATGAGCGCCGTGGCGCTATCCATGACCGAGACGCTCTTCAACGACCTGGCCTGAGGTGGCGGACGCCGGGTTGCTTTCGGATGCCTTGCTGCCTGAGCGCGGTGAAGGCATCTGTCTGTCCTGCATGCACGCGAGCCTCGGTGTGGACGAGGCCGCGCTTCGTGCACTGGCGCGCAGGGTTTTGCGCGGGGAGCGCAAGCGCTGCCGCTATCTTGGCATCGTCCTCGCGGACGGCGCCACCATCCGGATGCTCAACCGCACGTATCGCGGGGCAGATTACGACACGGATGTTTTGTCCTTTCCTCTTGGGGATGGCCCGGAAGTGGACGGCGAGATCTGCGTCAATCTGGACTTCGCGCTCGAGCACCATGCCGCGTTCGGTGCGACGTTTGAAGAGGAAGTGGGCCGCTACGTGGTGCACGGCCTCCTGCACCTGATGGGCTACGACGACGCAGGCACGGAAGACAGGGCCGCGATGCGAGCCCTGGAAGACCGATACCTTGCGCCGGGAGGAAGCACCGCCGGCGTCAGCGCCGCGACGGAATCAGAATAAGCTCCTCCTGCGGCGGCGTCATCCACTCCGCACCCGTCTCCGTGATCACCACCATCTCCTCTACGGAAATGGTCTTTGTGGTGGAGTCTGTCAGCCCCCACGAATGAAATCCGTCGAAGGCGAATGTCATTCCCGGCTCTAGCGGCTGCGTCTGGCGGCCTGACGGCACTGCGCCTTCCCTGCCGCCGCTTAGCGCCGGGCCGCTGTCATGGGCCCAGTAGCCGACGGGGTGCCCCGTGCTCCAGCGCACGGGCAGGGAGCCTGCCTTCCGCATGGAGATGCGCTGCGCCCGGTCCACATCAGCACCGGTGGCGCCTGGCTCCATGGCCGCGTACGCCGCCCGGCTGCCAGCGCGCGCAGCTTCCCATTTCTGCAGGGCGTCCGGGGGCGGCGCGGTCTCATCCGGGGCCAGCACGTAAGCGAACCGCTGGATGTCCGTCACCCAGCGGTCATGCACCCGTATGCCGAAGTCGGTCTGAATGAAGTCGCCGGGCTGGATGACGCGCTCGGTCGGATGCGAGTGGCCGCGATCCTTGCCGGAATTGATGGACGGGTTCTGCTCCGGAGCCCACGCATCCCCGACGCCGGCAGCCGCCATCTTCGCCTCCAGCATGTCCGCTATGTCGCGGTCAGTGGTGACGCCCGGTATGGCCGCAGCGTAGGCCTCGACTTGCCAGCGGGCCGTCAGCCGGGCTGCTTCGCGCATGATTGCGACCTCGTCCGGCAGCTTGACCGACAGCCATGACAGGATTAGAGGCTCAGATGAAACCATGCGGCGGGTCCACTCGCCGCCCAGCTCTTGCATCATTCTCGTGTGCTGTCGGTGCGAAAGCCCGTCCGCAATGGCGCTGCGTCCGCTGTTGATGGCGATGCTGTCGGGCCGGAAGCGTTCAAACTGGGCGCCGATCTCGCTCCAGAGTCCGCGTCCGCTCATGGGAATGACCTCTGACATGATGGCTTTCTCGGCCAGCGCCGTGGCTTCCCCTACCGGCGATATGGCCACGGAATACACCCCCTGCTGCGTACGGAAGAACAGGAAGGCGGCCAGGCCCCCGGCGTTTTCGCAGCCGATGTGGTGCGCCATGGGGTCGTTGTTGTTTTCCCGGCACAGCGTAATCCAGGCGTCAACGCCTGCGCCGTCCATGGCCCGCGGCAGTAGCGTCTCAATGCGCTGCGTGCGGATATCCGGCCACGGATCTCCTGCAAAGAGCCCGGTTTCCGGTGTGCTGTACTGCAGGGTACAGCCGGCAAGTAAGGCGAGGAAAACTGGAAGGAATTGTCGCATGGAACGGCAGGTTGGCGGTCAGCCCTATAAGTACATATTGCGCATCTGGCATGCAAGCCAACTGGCTGCCGCTCCCTGGCCGGCTTTGCTCGCCTTCAGAGGCAATGGCAGGCGGATGTGCCTTGCGCGCAGGCTACACCGCCAGAAGCCGGTCCAGGATGCTGGCCCGGTGGCCTTGACGGCCGGCTTGGGCGCCCCCTTGGCTACCATTGAGTCTACCACGGGGCTTAGTATTCCGTAAGTACGACGGCAGTACCCACGGCGGGAGCTACCTGGACTGCAGGCATGGTCAACATGCTCACGCCTGCAATGCAAACCCGGGCACGCGCGCGTGTCCATGAGCGACTCCGGCTGGCTGCCGCGCAGGTATTCACGGGGCAACCAAGAGGCTTGGCGCCCGTATTCCAACCTTGCGAAGATCCGGCTATTCTATCAGGCCAGCTTGCGCAAGCCCTCCACAACGCGGCGCACAGGCCCGGACTGCTGCATGACGTAGAAATGAATGCACGGCGCGCCGGCCGACATAAGCGCATCGCATTGCCGAAGCGCCCATTCGACGCCGACATCGCGCACGTGCTCTGGCGACGCCTCTTCAACCTCCGCCGCAAGCGCCTCGGGGACCGTCACGTGAAACCGGCTCGGCAGCAGGTGAAGATGCCTCTTGGTTGTCAGTACCTTGATGCCGGGAATGATTGGAACTTCAATATTCACGGCGCGGCATCGCTCGACAAAGCCCACGTAGTGCTCAGGATCAAAGAACATCTGCGTGGTGATGTAATGGGCACCTGCATCGACCTTTTTCTTCAGATACAGGATGTCCCAGGTAAGATTTGGCGCCTTGAAGTGCTTCTCGGGATATCCGGCTACGCCAATGCAAAAGTCCGTCGGCTTCGCATCCATGAGCTCTTCGAGGTAGCGGCCCTGGTTCATGGCACCGATCTGGCGCACGAGATCAATGGCAGCCGTGTTGACTCCCGTGCCGGGCGGCACGGTCTTCTGGAAGCCCGTGTCATCGCCGTGGAGCGCCATCACGTTATTGATACCCAGGTAGTTCAGTTCAATCAGCGCATCCTCGGTTTCGCTGCGGGTAAAGCCGTGGCAGAGGATGTGCGGCACTGTTTCGACGCCGAAGCGGCTCCGGATGGCAGCGCAGATGCCAATGGTGCCGGGTCTCTTGCGTTTGACCCTGCGCCGCCACGTGCCGTCGGGTAATTCCTCGTAGTGTGCTTCTGCCGAATGGCTGGTTACGTCAATAAAGGGAGGATCGAACGGCATCAGATCTTCGACGACGGCCATGATTTGATCGGCCGAGCTGCCGCGAACGGGAGGGATGATCTCGTAGGAGATGAGCGGGTCCTTCGCCCGGTCCAGTATCTCGGTGATTCTCATCGCTACTGCAGCTTGCGGAGATTAGCCATGACATGGCCGGCAGCAGCCGGCGCTACCGATACCGGAACTGGCGCAGCACGTCAGGATCTTTGCTGCGCTTTATGATCTTCCCCGTTTTCATGTGCCGGAAGATGACCTCCCGAGGGCGCGGGGTCACGTCCAGCAGAAAGAGCAGCCAACCCCAGAAGGGATAGCGCGCGTGTGTGACCACCAGCGGGTTGTCTTTCAGCGCTGCGGCAAGGGCAGCGTCCGTTCTGGCTTCGGGTACGGCCAGTATCTCTACCGGATCCACGAAGGGACCCTCCTCCGGCACGTCGTGCGAGAGTATTTCCGTTGCACGCTCCGTACGTTCCCGCCTGGTAGCGGGCGCTGGCCGCCGCAGCAGGTAATGGTCGGCAGACCACTGGCCGGATCCATACAGCAGCACCAGGACCAGCAAAAACAGGGTAAGGGCCGAGATCTCGAAGCCCTGGGTGCCCGCCATGAGACCGCCCTGCACCTGGCTGACAGCGACGGCACCTACGAGAATGGGAATCTGCACCAATGCCGCCACGCGCGTCAGCAGTCCAGCCGCCATCATAAAGCCGCCGAATACGTGGCCCAGCGCCACGTAATGCACCAGGACGGAGGATTGCAAGAATCCCGCGGAGTCATTGCCGAGAAGGGCCATGAATGCGCCTGCGTCGGAAATAAAGACCACGCCGCGGACAAACAGCGCCACCCCGAGGTACATCCGCAAGACATCGAATGCCGTATTCCGGTACTCGGCTATCCGGTCAAGGGCGATCTGAATGGATGGCCTGCGCTCTCCAATGGCATAGTCAACGGACCACTTTCCGGAGCCGCATATGAGCACCAGTACGAGTAGCAGAAGTACCAGGGCGGAAAGCTCGAACGACTGGTCTGGCGAGAACAGACCGCCGATGCTGATAAAAACGGCGCCAAACAATATTGGAATCTGGGCCAGCGTGGCGAAGCGCGTCCAGTAGCCCACCGCGATCAGCAGTCCGCCGAGCATGTGGACGAACGCCACGGTAGTCAGCACCCACGAAAGCGTAAGCCAGGCGGGCGCACCCGTCGGCAGCAGCGCGACAAAGGCGTCGGAATCGTAGGCGAAAAGAATGCCCCGGACAAAGAGCCCGATGCCCAGGTAGATGCGAATCAGGTCAAAGGCAACTTCCCTGTACGCATCCAGCCTGGCGATGAGCCGCTGCAACATAGTGGATGTGCCCGTCTGGTTAGGGGCTAATTTAGTTGCGCCTGAGCAACAAATCCTCTTCCCATGCTTCCGGAAAGCCGCGCGATATGCCCGAATCATACGTGTAATCGGGCCAAGGCCCGTCGTCCGACTCCGGCTCGGTGACCCGGGCACGCGCGGCGACAGCGATCTTTCTCGGCACAGGAAGCGCACGCAGCGCATGGCCCTTCCGGTGTATCCGCTTGAGCAGGGACACACCTCCCCAGACTGCCAGGCAAAACGCTGCCGGCAAAAGGAGTGCCGCTATGGCAGCAACAAAAAAATTCACTCCTGCTTCCGACTATGACGCACTATTATATGGCCCACCGGTCGAACGGGGTTCCGGCTGCTTCGTACATTTTGCCAAAGTTGGTCTCAGACAGATATTCATGGGTTCAGAGCCGGTGCGGATTGCCTTGACAATGTCCATGGCAGGCAGTTGTTTTGGTGCGGCTCTTTCCGATTGACCGTCTATGATGCGCATCCGGCTTGTTCGCGCACTGCCCGTAGGGCTTCTTTTGCTGGCTGTGGCGGCGCTGTCTGGCGAAGCCGCGTGGGCCGGACCCCAGGAGGCAGCGGGCGAGGGAGACTATCGGGCACTGCCGTTCATCAGCAGCCGGGTCATCATGTGGGTCGTGGCCGAGCTGCACCTGATGTTCGCGGCATTCGTGCTTGCAGTGCCCATGTTCGCCATCGTCATCGAGTTCATCGGCTACAAGACCGGTGACAAGAGATTCGATGAACTGGCGCATGATTTCACACGCCTGCTGTCTGTCTCCTTCTCATTTACGGCCACGCTGGGTGCGCTGCTCACCTTTGGCCTCATGGTCTTTTATCCGGCGCTAACCCAGTACCTGGTAAAGATCTTCAGCTGGACCTTTTTGCCGTACGTCCTGCTGTTCTTTCTGGAGGCCTTCTTCCTCTACGCCTACTATTACGGATGGGGCAAATTCTCGCCCAGAGTACACCTCTTCCTGGGGGTGATGCTCAATATCGTGGGCACGGCCATCATGTTCATCGCCAACGGATGGCTCACTTTCATGAACACGCCCAATGGCATAGACGAGCTGGGCAATCTGACGAGCGTTTGGGACGCCATCAACAATTACATATGGATGCCCATCAACATCCACCGGCTGATTGCCAACATGGCCTTTGGCGGGGCCATCGGGGCGGCCTACGGCGCCTACAAGTTTCTTGGCGCCAAGACGCTGGAGGAAAAGGCGCATTATGACTGGATGGGCTACATCGGCAATTTCATTGCCATATGCGCCCTGTTGCCGCTGCCATTTGCCGGGTACTGGCTCGGTGTGGAGATCTACGCCTACGATCAGAGCCTGGGCATTACGCTCATGGGCGGCACGTTTTCCTGGCTGTTCATCATACAGGCCGTGCTGATCGGCAATCTGTTCCTGGCGGCCAACTTCTACCTGTGGCTGAGCATGGGGCGAATCGGCGGTGCGGAGCGGTATCGAAAGTTCATAAAATATCTTCTGGCGGTCATCACGCTGTGCTTTATCGTCTGGGCCACGCCTCACTCGCTGGTGGCCACGGTGGAGGAGGCCAGGGCCATGGGAGGCTCTCACCACCCAATACTCAACGTACTGGGCGTGATGTCGGCCAAGAACACGGCCGTGAACGTGCTCATCCTCACCACCTACGTAAGCTTCCTGCTGTACCGGAGATCCAACAAGGTCGCCACCGTGAGCTGGGCCAGGGCCGGCAATCTCATCCAGTTTGGCATCTTTGCCATCGTGGTCATCTTCGTGGTCTTCCTGGGGGTCTACGGGTATTTTGTCGATGCCCAGACGCGGATCGGACTTTCGCAGCCGCAGGTCATGTCGGTGCTCTTCGCCATGATTTCCGTGACCGTCATTGACATTTTCCTCTTCCGGGGCGCGGACAAGAAGGGAGAGATTGCCTGGGGCAAGATCTCCCCGATGTCCCAGTATGCGCTGTTTTTCCTGGCCATTACGTTCGCGTGGACGATGGGTCTGATGGGGTATGTGCGCGCCGGGATGCGGCAGCACTGGCACGTATACGGGGTCATCAGGGACACGTCCGTGGACGCCTTTACTCCCACGCTTGGCTATGCCGGCCTGGTGGTTTCGGTTACCGTCATCATTTTCTTCCTTTTCATTGCCATCGTCTTCTTCCTGACGGGACTTTCGTCCAAGAAGAAGTGGGCACCCAAACCGGCGTAGGACGAAGCCCTCGGCTGCCAGGCATCAGTAGCAGTGAAACACGCCCTTCAAATATTCGGCTTTACGATCATCGTATCGGCCTTCTACTGGTACGTCAGTCTGTGGGTACCGCAGAAGCGAACGGATCCGCCCGAGGATATCGTGATCGGCGCCAATCTTACTACGGAGGAAATGGTGGCCGTAGGCCAGGAAATTGCAGCGGGCAAGGGAACGTGCCTGACATGCCACACCGTAGGCGAATCCGGGACGGGGCTCCGTTTTCCTGACCTGGCTGGCATCGGCGCCATCGCTGCCGAGCGGGAGGAAGGAGTAAGCGACGTCGTTTATCTGGCGGAGTCCATGTACGATCCCAACGCCTACGTCGTGGAGGGTTTTGTGGCCGGCATGCCCAACGTTGCGCGCCCGCCGATATCACTGACGGACACGGAGATTCTGACTGTCATCGCCTATCTGCAGTCGCTTGGCGGCACGCCGTCGGTGACCATGGACACCGAACTGGAATGGCAAGGCCAGATCGCGCCCGCAGCGGCTCCGACTGCGGCAGTGGCAGCGGGTGAGCCGCGCGATGCGGAGACCCTCTTCACGGCGTATCTGTGCAACACCTGCCACACGCTGGATGGCGCTGTCGGTGCCGGTCCCACGCTGGCAGGCGTTGGCAGTCGGCTGAGCCGTGGCGAGTTGTACGAATCCATCGTGGACCCGGACGCGACCGTAACGGAGGGGTTTGCCGCAGGCGTCATGTCAGCCATGATGACCGCGACCTCGTTTCATGAGCAGGTCTCGGCGGCAGAATTGCAGATTCTGATCGACTACCTGGCTGCCTTATAGGCAGGCTACATGAATACGCTAGTCGTACTTGGCATTGCCGCTGCACTGGTTCTGATCCAGCTGGTGGTAACCCGGTGGCTGAAGCTGAACCGCCTTGCGTGGATTGCCCTATGGTGGGCTGCCGTGTATCTGGGGCTCAGCTTCGGCGTCAATCCTCCGCTTCCAAGCTCGATCATCGTGCTTTTCATGGCGATCATCACGCTCGCGCTTGCAACGTACCTGGCAGCCGACGTGGAAGAGCTGGCCTCGGCCCGGACTTCCGCCGTCAATTTCCTCGTCCTTCCCAAGTACCGTTGGTCGCTGCTCATGGTGACGCTGGCACTTCCGTTGTTTGCGGCGCTCAAGGTCTACTCCGACATGTCGCAGCCGCCACAGCCGCCTGTCAGTGCTCGCACCATACACCCGCCGCCGCCCGGATCCATCAATTTCCAGGGCAGGTCGATCAACCTCGCCACGGAAGTCAATCCCTACCGGGAGCTCGAGACGTCGGATCCGGAGGCTTTTGAGCGTCACGTCCTGAACGGGCGCCGCATATACTTCCAGAACTGCTTCTACTGCCACGGCGACAACATGGAAGGAGCGGGCATGTTTGCACACGGATATGATCCCATTCCGGCAAACTTCAATGATGCCACCACCATCGCCATGCTGCAGGAATCCTATCTGTTCTGGCGCATTGCCAAGGGAGCGCCCGGACTGCCGTCGGAGTCCACGCCATGGTCGAGCGCCATGCCGGCCTGGGAGCTATTCCTGACGGAGGAGGAAATCTGGGACGTGATCATTTTTCTTTACGAATACACCGGCTTTGAGCCGCGCGCTCAGGGCATGCCGCATTGATGAGGAGATATGGCACCATGAGGACTGCCGCCCTAGCATTTGGCGCGCTGTTGTGGGCGTCCGTGGCGTTTGCCCAGGAACCCGACCTGGGTACTGAGCAGCAGCGCTCTGCCGGCAAGGAGGTGTATGATGCTAAGTGTGCCCATTGCCACGGCTCCGAAGGGGATGCAGTGGCCGTGGCAACGCAGTACGTGCGCCCGACGCCGCGCGATTTTGCTTCGGGAAACTTCAAGTTTCGCTCCACGGCCAGTGGTGAGCTTCCGACCACGGAGGACATTGCGCGCAGCATACGCCTGGGCATGCCCTATACCAGCATGCCGGCCTGGGAGGGAATCCTGAGCGAGTCGGAGATCACCAATCTGGCATACTACATCAAGACTTTCGAGCCGGCCTTTGCCGGTCCCTACGGTACGCCCCAGGTAATGGAGGTGCCCGATGCCCCGCCCTTTGACGAGGGCAGGCTGGAGCGAGGACGCGAAGTGTACGAAGCCAACCAGTGCGCCGACTGCCACGGTGACAACGGTCGCGCAAACGGGTTTTCCGCACCGGATCTCGTGGACGATTGGGGATACCCCATCCGTCCGGCTGACCTGACCAAGCGCTGGACATTCCGGGCGAGCCCGACGCGCGAAGACGTGTACCGCACGTTTACCACGGGGCTAAACGGCACTCCGATGCCTTCCTATGCCCAGACGATCGAGGAGGAGGACCGCTGGGCGCTGGTAGACTACGTGTGGTCACTATCGCGCGATGAGCCCGAATACGGAACGGTGGTGGAAGGTCTGGGCCTCAGCGAGGAGCTTGATATCACGCGCGGGCCGGCGCTCTTTGACGGTGCCCCGACGGCCTATTTCCCCATCGTGGCACAGGTCATTGAGCCGGGCCGGTCCTTCTATCCCGGTGTAAACGGCGTTTCGGTCAGTGCCGTCTACAACGAGGATGACATTGCCTTCATGCTCTCGTGGCACGACATGACGGCTGAGGCAACAGGTTCGAACCATCCGGCCATGGCGGTGCCGCCGTTTGATTCAACGGCGGCCCCCGACAGCCTGTTGTATTCCGACGCCGTGGCCCTGCTATTGCCCGCCACCACACCCGAGGGACTCGAGCGCCCCTATTTCATGTTTGGGGACGACAGGAACCCCATGGCCATCTGGTTTGCCGACATGGCAGCAGAAGAGGCGCAAGTTCTCATCGGGTCGGGGTCGGGCTCCATAGCGGAGTCAGACGAGGTACTTGAGCATTACCTGCAGTATGGTGACGGCGTCTGGACCGTCATCTTCAAGGGCGCGCGCGAGCGGCCAAGCGGGCTATATTTCGCCGAGAGCGCCTTTACGCCCGTCTCGTTCTCTGTATGGGACGGCGCGAGTGGCGAGCGCGGCAACAAGCGCGGACTGTCTGCCTGGTATCACGTGTACCTGGCGCCACTGGAGACCACTTCTGCAGCGGGCCCCATGGCCACATGGGCGCTTGTCGTGCTGCTTGTCGAGATCGGGCTGATTGGCCTGGTTCGGTGGCGCCAAAGGAAGGTCTAGCAGCGCGTGTCATTGCCGCTACCAGCGCTGTGAAGTACAAGCCTTCCCTCATCTCCTGGAATCTGACCAAGAAGTGCAACCTGCGCTGTCCGCACTGCTACATGTCGGCAGGGCGCAAGGCGGAGCGTGAACTGACCACGGAGGAGTGTCTCCGTCTCCTGGACGAGATGGAGGCGCTCGGCACGGAGATGTTGATCCTGACGGGCGGGGAGCCGCTGCTTCGTCGGGATATCTTTGCGATCGCCGAGCGGGCCTCCGGGAAGGGCATCTGGGTGGTCATGGGCACCAATGGCGTCCTGGTAACCGACCGTGTAGCAGGCCGGATGGTCGATTGTGGCATAAAGGGTGTGGGCATCAGCATCGACTCCATCGATCCTGAGCGGCACAACAGCTTTCGCGGCGGACCAAATGCCTGGCAGCACAGCGTGCGCGCCATCGACACGTGCCGCAGGCACGGTCTCGAGGTTCTCGTGCAGACGACCGTCATGGAGGAGAACTACGACGAAATCCCCGCATTGCTCTCGTTTGCAAGAGAAAAGGGAGCCTGGGCTTTCAACCTGTACTTCCTGGTGCAGACGGGCCGGGGTCAGGGCATGTCTGAACTGAAGGCAGCGCGGACGGAGGCTATGCTTGAGCGCCTGGTCGACATGCAGGATGACTACAGACCGATGCTGGTGCGCTCCAAGTGTGCGCCGCAGTTCAAGCAGATCGCCTACGACAGGGGACTGGCCGGCCTCGAAAGTGGAGGATGCATGGCGGCAACCCAGTATTGTCGCATCACGCCGGAGGGGGACGTTACCCCGTGTCCGTACATGACTGCGGTGGGAGGCAGCGTTCTTGAGCGGTCGTTTACGGACATCTGGGAGAATTCACCGGTTTTCCGCGATCTGCGTGACGCAGGCCGCCTCAAGGGTCGCTGCGGGGTCTGCGAGTTCAAGGAGATTTGCGGGGGCTGTCGGTGCCGAGCATATGCCATGACGGGAGACTATCTGGAGGAGGATCCTGCCTGCAGGTACCAGCCCGCGGGGAGGTCACTGCCGAAGACGGCGATGGTCTGGGGCGAGCCTGCGCTCCGGCGGCTGGAACGCATTCCCATCGCCTTCATCCGCGAAAAGACGCGCAAGGGCGTGGAAGCATACGCAGAGCGGCACGGACTCTCTTGCATCACCACGGCTGTGATGACGGGCGCGCTTTCCGGCATGACGCGAAACAGCCGCTTTGTCCAGGAGGCGGCAGAGATTGAGGCCCCGAAGCACCTCGTCTAGCAGCCATGCCGTATACGATTACCGAAGCTTGTACGGCGTGCGACATGTGCATCGACGTGTGTCCTATATCGGCCATTTCCGAGGGCGATCCCGTCTACGTGATTGATGACACGTGCTGCGACTTTGAAGAATGTCTGGTGATGTGCGAGTTCGATGCCATCGTAGCGGTCGAAGAGGAGACGGAGAATGTGTGATGGTTGAAAATGAAATCCAGTTCCTGAGCTGGAAGGAGTTTCAGCAGATGACGCCCTCCATTCTGGCCCTGGAGATCACGCGACTCGCCGGCATTCTCGAGAAGCCGGACCTCGCCGTCGAACAGCGCAATACTCTGGTCAGGGCCAGATTTGAGCTTCGGAGATTTGTCGACTGCGTCGCCAGGGCGCGCCTCCAGGAGGTATCCGGCTGCTCGCGTCACCTGGCTTCAGCGATTCTTGCAACAGCGCTGGTGCACGGCGAAATGGACAGCGCCGAGCTGAGCTATGTCATGGACAGACTCAACTACGTGCAGGAGCGCATGGCCTACATCTACTGACAAGTCCCATACCATTGCCACATTCGTCGGACTTGGCGGTATGACAAGGCCGCGCGAGGTGCCAGGAGGTCTCATGTACAAGAATATTTTCGTTCCGGTAGACAATTCGGAGCATTCGATTTGCGCCGTGGACATGGCCGTCGAGCTCGCCAGGGAGTTTGGCGCTTCGATTACCGGCAGCCATGCCTACGCTGCGCGCATGCATGACTACCGGTTCAAGCAAATGGAGTACACGCTTCCGGAGGAGTATCTGCTGGAAGATGCCATGGAGAAGCAGCGCAAGATTCATGACACGCTGATCACGATGGGCCTGGAGCTGATTTCCGATTCCTATCTCGTGGTTGCCGACCAGCGTTGTCGCGAAGCGGGTGTGCCTTTTGAACCCAAAATGTATGACGGCAAGAACTGGAAGGTCATTGTCAAGGACATCGAAGACAGCGGCTATGATCTGGTCGTTTTGGGCGCCCTGGGCCTCGGAGCGGTCAAGGACAGTGTGCTAGGCAGCGTCTGCGAGCGCGTTACCCGCCGCGTGCGGACGGACACGCTGGTGATCAAGCGGCTGGAGCCCGAAAAGAGCCTCGAGAAGGGCTCCATTGTGGTGGGCATCGACGGTAGTCCGGAATCTTTCGCGGGCCTCAGGACGGCGCTGCAGCTTGGACGCGCCACGGGCCGGCAGGTTGAAGCGGTATCGGTGTATGACCCGTACCTGCACTATGCGATGTTCAACAGCATCGTGAACGTGCTCACCGAGAAGGCATCCAAGGTATTTCGCTTCAAGGAGCAGGAACAGCTGCACGAGGAAGTAATCGATACGGGCCTGGCGAAGATCTACCAGTCTCACCTGGAGGTGGCGCGGCAAATTGCCGAGGAAGAAGGAGCGGACCTCAAGATTACGCTGCTGGACGGCAAGGCCTTCGAGAAGTTGCTCCAGTACGTGCGCCGCGAACAGCCCTGGCTCCTGGTGCTCGGCCGCATTGGCGTGCACAGCGACACCGACATGGACATCGGCAGCAACACGGAAAACCTGCTTCGGCAGGCGCCGTGCAACATATTGCTTTCGAGTCAGCGGTTTACGCCGCCCGTGGACGTGGCGGCCGAAGCGTCGATGCTATGGACGGAGCCGGCAACGCGACTCTTGAATACGGCGCCGGATTTTGCGCGTGGCATAGCGCGGACCACGATTCACAGGTGGGCCATGGAGCGGGGCCACAGCGTCATAACGCGCAAGATCGTAGAGCAGGCTATGGGCAACATCCTGCCCCGGTCTTCTATGGTCAAGATGGGCATAGTTGCCGAGGATGCGGCGGCCGAAGAGATTCGGGCCTCTGATTCCGTGACCTACATATGCGCGCAGTGCGGCTATGCAGCCCGTGATTTTGAACCGGTACGCTGCGCAGTGTGCGGATCGGCGCGGGAGGCGTTCCAGAAGCTGGATAAGCAGGCCATAGAGCAGCTCCGGCAGCTGGAAGGTGGTGTCAGGGAGAGTGCCACATTCGACGACGTAAAGCTGAAGTGGACAAGGGATGCGAGGGAGGAATTGCGCAAGGTTCCTGACGGGTACCAGATGCGGCGCGCCAAGGCGCAGATCGAGAAGCGCGCGCGCGTGCAGCGCGTTCCGACTATTACGCGCCAGATGGTGCTGGATGTGACGGAAGTCCAGTACGAGGAGACCAGGCACCTGTCCGAGCGGGGCTCGCTCAAGACGCCCGGTGCAAATGGCGACGGACCGCGGGATGCGCCAGCGGCCCCGGCTACGGACGAACTCATAGCCGATGGCGATTTTCTGTGGACACCCAAGGCCAAGGCGCGCCTCGACCGGGTTCCGGAAGGCTTCATGCGAAACCGCACCAGGGAGCGTGTTCAGGCCGTCGCGAAAGGCCGGAATACCACGCTGATTACACTTGGCATCACTGAGGAGGGGATCAAGGAAGGACTGAAGCTGATGGAGGAAATGATGCGCGAGCAGGCGGGGCCTTGAAGTCCTACCATGATATCGCCGGGGACGGGGGATCGGATGTAGCGGCGCAGGTTGGCGCACAGCAGCGTCAGCTGCAGCAGCGTCTGGCAGATATTGGGCACGTCGTCGCCGTCATGAGCGGCAAGGGAGGAGTCGGCAAGAGCACCTTTACCGTAAACCTGGCGGATGTGCTCGCACGACAGGGGCAGGCGATTGGAATACTGGACGCAGATATTCACGGCGCCTCGATTCCCAAGATGACAGGCGTCCGGAGTCATTCTCCTCGCGCCGGATCTTCGGGCATGTTGCCCGCAGTCGCCAGACTGGGTATTCGGGTCATGTCCATGGACCTGTTTCTGTTGGAGGATACCTCGCCTGTTCTATGGCGGGCGCCCACGCAGACAGGTGCGTATGCGTGGCGCCCCATGGTGGAAATGGGCGCGCTTCGCGAGATGCTGGCGGATACCGAATGGGGCAGTCTGGATGTGCTGCTGGTAGATCTTCCGCCTGGCGGCGACAGGCTGGCCAATCTGGCGGAGCTGGTTCCGGGACTTTCTGGTGCACTAGCGGTGACTGTCGGAAGCGATGTTTCGCATCTGGTGGTCGGGCGCTCAATCACCATGGCTGCGGACGCGTGCCGCGTCCGCATGCTCGGCCTCGTAGACAACATGGGTCATTTCTGCTGCTCCCGATGCGGCAGTTTGGAGACGCTGTTCGGCTCCGCGCGCGGTTCTGAAGAATTTGCAGCTGCGAATGGCTTACCCTATCTGGGGGCCGTTCCGTTTGACAAGCGGATCCGTTCCTGCGCGGATCAAGGCATATCATTCTTTGACCAGGCAGCTGGCAGCATGGCTGCGCTAGCATACGAACGTATCGGGCAGGCCGTGCAGCAGGAGTTGGTCGAAAGCGAAGTTGCAAGCCCATGAAGTTTCTTTGTATACCCTGTGACGAGCCCATGCTGCTCGAGAATGCTCTGGGGCCGGAGGATGGCAGCATGTCCATTGTGTATCGATGCCCCTCCTGCAGCCGGGATATGGCCATGCTGACCAACAGGATGGAGACCCAGATGGTGCGCTCCCTGGGTGTCAAGATCGGGGGTCGTCCCGAGGAGGCTAAGCCCATGGAAATGCTCCGCTCGTCGCTTGCCACGGGCAAGGGGAATCCAGAGCCCGCGGCGGGCTCGAAGTGCCCGTTTACCGGCGTTGTAGCGGCGGCAGACAACATGTCGGGTGCGCCCGCCTGGACGGCCGAAGCCGAAGCGCGACTGGCGGCCATTCCGGACTTTGTGCGGGCCTCGGTGCGCAGGCAGATCGAATCGTTTGCCCGGCAGCGCGGCCACTCAGCAATTGACGCGCAATTGTTGGATGAGGTGAAGAGTAGCCTGGGCATGTAGTCACGAATCGCCAGGGTGCCGCTTCCATGCAACGGCGGGTAAAGGGTGTGGAAAATCGCCTCCTTCCTGCTGAGCGGCGCTGCCGCGTAGCGGGCGCACTCATCCAGGCACAGTATTGGAGCGCGGCATGAGCGACTCCGCAGACTCCGGTCTCGTATGCACGATCGGATATGGCAACAGGACTGCCCAGGAGATGGTCGCTCTGCTGCACTTGCATGGGGTTGGACATGTTTTCGATGTACGATCGATGCCTTATTCCCGATTCAATCCCGATTTCAGGAAGGCGTCCCTCGAACGCCTGCTGCGTGAGGCTGGTCTGCGGTACGCGTTCATGGGTGCATTCCTGGGCGGGAGGCCGGATGATGCGGACTGTTATGTCCATGGCAAAGTGAGCTATGGCATTCTTGCCGGAAGGCCGGAGTTTTTGCTGGGACTGGAGCGTGTGATGGCGGCTGCCGGGCGGGGAATTCGGATTGCGCTCCTGTGCAGCGAACTAAGACCGGAGCGGTGCCACCGCAGCAAGCTGATCGGCAAGGAGCTGGACAAACGGGGCGTCGCCGTCTCGCACGTCGATGAGGGGGGAAGGATGTTGACGCACGCCCAGGTCATGGCGAGAATCACGAGGGGGCAAACCGACCTGTTCGATGTCGCGTAGGGCCCATTGCCCGTGAAGGGCGAATTTGGCGGCGCCTGAATCGGGTCGCAATGAAACCGCGGGCTGGATGTTATCGGCCCCGATTGTTCGATTTTGTCCGGGTCTGGCTCGGGAATCCGTATCGCTCGCTGAGCACATGATGCCCGGCACTAGAGCCGATTCCGCGGAAGGTGCATGGGCGGTGGTCCCGGGAATCAATGGATGAGGGCCACCTCAAGCGGGTGCCTGCAGGTGGATGCGCAAATCTCGAGAACGACTGACAGCAGGGGAGCGGCCTTGACCTCGCAAAGGACGCCGTCAATCTCTGCACCGTCGATCAGGTGTGCTGATTCCGAAAGCCGCGAACCCGTATCTTGCAATCACAAGGATGACCTGTGGAGAAGCGACCGGGAAGGCAGGAGCAGCCGCAACCAGGTCTTGCGTTAGCCGGCTCTGCGATCGGCAAGCGCGCGGCTGGATATGGCGGCAGCTCCGGACTCAACCGAAATCATGCGTTATGGTCCATCGGGGCTTAGCACGCGAACAATACTCTGATTTTCCGTCGAAAGCGCCCGGTCGCTTCTCCAGGGGTCCGTGCGGGTAGCCTTCTTGCAAGCTGCAGCTGCGGTATGGTCCCTTCTTCTCCGGAGGGGGCGAGCTGGCACAAGATCGGCCGCCTGGCGTGCTTCGGGCTGACGTTGCCGCTTGCCCGTGCCTGAGCGGTCGGATTCGGCGAGGCGCCTCATCCAAGTCTCGCCGCTAGCGTCGAATCCGGTTATCTTCGGGTCAGTTGTCTGGGAATACCGGCCGACGATTATCTTTGAGTCCCGAACATTCAGCCTGCAATACAAATGGATACGCGTACGCTACGGCACCAGGAATCATTTGATGCGACACCCGATCTGCTTTTTTCGGTGCTGCTCCGGCCCAGCGCCATACGCATATGGTGGAGTGCTGCTTCTGCCATCGTCGTTCCGCAGCAAGGCGGAAGGTATGCCGTCGCCTGGGGAGAGGACGAGGACGCGCCGGAATACGTTACGGTAACGTCGATCCGGGAACTCAAGGCGCCAAGCCACTTGGGGTTGGCCGATCACTATTACTACGGCAGACCGGGGCCTCTTCCGTTCGAAGCGCGCTTCGAAATTGATTTTGATCTGGAGGCAGAAGGGTCCGGCACGCTCCTTCGCGTGACGCAGCGCGGGTTTCCGATGGGGCCCGAGGCGGATGATTTCCACGACGCGTGCGTCAAGGGTTGGCGGGAGGTTTTTGCCGGCATTCGGTCCTACCTGGCGTCTTGCGTGGAGCAGGATAGCGGCGACCGCTGACGCACGCCGCGACCTGGCCGGCCGGTCAGGCTGCGAAGCGAGAAAGGGCCGAAATGCGTTTTGCCCGCCTCTTCGGCGTATCCAGACTGTACGCCCTGGCGTCGCCGAGATCCTCTCGGATGAAGGTCTCCGTCTCAGATACAGCTTCGCGCACGGGGTCTGCGGGCTTGCCAAATGTTGCCCATGTGATGGCTCCTTCCGCTGGGTCGTACTCCCAGAAGCCGATCAGTCTGCCACCATCGACGATCGGATGATGCGGCAGGTTCGTCAGCCCGCGCGCCGCATGTTGCAACAGAGGATGTTGCCGGTCTTCCGCAGCAACCATGCCATCAAGATCGCGGCGGAGCAGGAACAGGCTGTCGAGGCTGCTCAATAGCTTGATATCGGGGCCTGATGCAGGCTCGAAGTCCTGTAAACGCAATTGCTGGGGCCTGGAGAGGAGCCTGTCGTCATCCGATTTGAGCGGCAGAAGCCCAATCGGTGTGATGGCGGCTCTTGCCGCTTTTGCACCAAGTCCTGAGAACCACCTGAATTCGGCGAGTGTCGCTGGCGCCGCCCACTCAAAGTACCTTCGGGCAATTTCGGTGTGGACCGGCTGACCGCCAGGCTCGGTTTCAGTCGATGGAGCGTCTTCCCATCTTTCGTACAGGTAGCGCTGACTGTCAAGGCGACCGTTGGCAGCTATCCGTCGCACTCTTCCGTGGGCTTGAAGCAGGCCAAGGGCAAAGGGCAGCGTCGTCGACAGTCCCTTCTTCTTGCCTTCTTCGCCAAGATTCCGCACTTGCCGGCGCACCGCCTTGCGCAGTGTGGTCGGATCCTGCGGGCCGGAGGCCAGCGCTTCCATAATCGCGGCGCAAAGCCGATCCTGCTCCTCTTCCGTCACGCCAAGCCGGCGTGCGATTCTGATTTCGGGGTCCTTGAACGGCCGGCAGGCGGCCAGTGCCAAAGCTGCGTCCGCATCTGCCATTGCGTATACGCATCCGCGAACGCTGGGCAGCTCATAGATGGCACGGTCGGCTGCCGCCGCATCCACAGCTGCGCGACCATGGCCTCCACGGCTAAACAAGCTTAGGTAAACGCACGCTCCACCTACCGACCTTGCCCATCCGGCTGCTGACAGTATGCGGGAAGGGGAGTGGTCCCTGAGTCCTCCGTCCAGCCCTTGCACGTGCCAGTGCCAGGCGCGAAGCTTCCTTTCAGTCACGTCCATCGTTATTGCCCACAGTTATTGCTGTCCCGGGTTGCGGGCACTGGCAGCGGCGAACCTTGTTGCGGGCTGAATGGCATCTGCAAAACGAAGCTGCGGTGGCACCCGAGCCCGGTCGACACCTAGGATACGCCTGGCTCGACCAGCCGGTCGCAAAGCCGCAACAAAGCCAGATGAGCGCTGTAACACCGGGCGGTTCATCGCATTCTCTTGCCTCCTCTCCCTTCAAGCCATGAATCCCTTTGCCACCCACGGCGCCATAAGCTGGCAGGAATTGCTGGTCGCTGATCCCTACAACGCGCGAGGCTTCTACGAAAGCGTGCTCGGCTGGCAATTCCAGGAATGGCCGATGCCGCCTGATGGCGTTTACCACACGTTGCGCGTTGGAGATCTGAACGCCGGGGGTATCATGAAGTGTCCATCCGAGGACATTCCGCCATGCTGGACATTCTACGTGACGGTGGAAGACATTCGCGCACTGGTTGAAGGGAATGACCTGCAGATGGTAGTGCCAGTCGAGGATAGCCCCGCGGGGCCCTTTTGCGGATTCTTCGACCGTTATGGTGCGTACCTTGCTGCCATCCAGTACACGGATGTTGAAGGAGTGGGAGGCCTGCAGGATTTTCGGGCAACCTTCCGCACACACGGGCTCTTCAGCTGGTTTGAGCTGCTGACCCCAGATCCGGAAGGCGCGGCCGAGTACTATAGCAGGCTTTTCGGATGGACTGTCACCGGCAGGGAATTCCCGGGCGGCATCTACCGAACCGTAGGAGTCGGGGATGTCGAATTTGGCGGCATTGCACAGTCCCCTGATCCCGGAATACCGTCGCACTGGAG
Source organism: Rhodothermales bacterium (assembly GCA_965207385.1). GTDB lineage: Bacteria > Bacteroidota > Rhodothermia > Rhodothermales > Bin80 > CAZXEU01. The sequence goes on along the minus strand of CBDBLZ010000017.1, from coordinate 68,655 downwards.
TGGCTACGTAACTGTAGCGGACATCGAAAAGACGCTGGAAGCTGCGCAGTCTCACGGCGCGAAGATACAGGTGCCGATCATGGATATTCCGGAGGTCGGGCGCATGGCCCAGATTGAAGACCCCGAGGGCGCCTCTGTAAAGTTCCTGGAATACCAGTTTATGGACGAGTAGCGGACGATCCGCCAACTGCCCGCCCCATGGTGAATGAATTGGAAACGGCGCCGGCGAGGCCAGCACGTAGGCGATGGACCGGCATTCAGCTGCAAAGTTGCCGGCTCCGGGTACGATTAGCCGTGGTGCTCCGGCAGTCCGGGCACTGATCTGAACGCCTGCACAAGCGATTCCGGGCCTGCCTCTGCGCAGCGTGCCAGCGCCGCCAATACCGACCGCAGGTAACCCGGATTTGGCTCCAGTTCCGACAATACGTGTTCCGCGTGGCGAATCAGCCCTTGCCAGGAATCGTTGTCCGGAAAGTGGGCCCGGCCCTGCCTGCTATTGGACAGGAAGCCTGCGCGCAGCTCGAAAAAGCCATGGAATCGCTCGAGTGACCGCAGCTCGCTTTCCGTGAAAGAACCCTGGAATCGATGGACTTCGTCCACGTCCCTGTCGCCCTTGACCGCATCCAGGTAGCTGTCGCCCGGTACATACAGGTCATCGAACCAGATGCTTGCCAGTGAAGAGGCGACATCTTCGGGAATTGCCGCCCGCCCGCAGAGCTCGCGGCACTCCCGTGAAGTCAGGAATGCCAGGAACAGCACAACGCGTTCACGATGCGTGCTGCTACGGCCTGTTGGTCTCATGGCTTGCCCTTCCGTCAGAATTCAATTTCCGGCAGGTCCATCCAAAGGGGCTCTCCTTCCGGCTTGAAATTGCGCGTGGCCACAAAACTCCAGCCACGGTGAAAGTTCAGCTTGAATTTTCCGCCACCGAAGCGCTCTGCCAGATACGTCATCGGGTCGTTCAGCAGCGCCGACATATTCAGAACCATATCCCGCGCCAGCCCCTTGAATCGAACCGAATTCTGGAAGGGCTCCTGCACCAGGATGGTAATGCTGGACTCCGCAAGGGCGGCAAGAAAGGCAGCTTCAATCTCGTCGTCGGTTGGAGCGGCGTTGCCCTGCTGCTGAAGCTCAGCCATGATATACTTGGAGTATAGGGCCCAAACCCAGTCCATGTCCTGTTCCTGCTCCCATTAATAAGAATCGGCGAACCCCTGTCCACCGTATTGACATTAAGGCCTTATTTCCAAGATTTTAGCTTTGATCAATCGGGCGACGAGACGAGATTCGAGAGTGTGGCGTCCTGCCACCTTTCTTCCGGCTTTCGCCTGCAACGTGCATCCTGAACAACCAACTGAACATTAAGATGCGACCTATCGGACTACTACTGGTATTTGCCCTTCTCGCTGTAGGCTGTGGAGGCGGTGGCGGAAGCGCGGCCGAAGATCCTGCAATGGAAGAGGGTGGAGAGGAGATGGCGGAAGCGGTGGATTCGACACCCATGGGAACCGGGTCCATAACCGGCATGGTGAGCTTCGATGGCACGCCGCCTGAGCGCATGCCGCTTCGCATGACTGCCGATTGCATGGACGAGCGGGATACCGACCCACTATCCGACGCCACTGTCGTAGGCGAGGCGGGCGGGCTCCAGTCCGTGTTTGTTTATGTTACCGGCGGCCTTCCCGACGGGTATTCCTATGCCACGCCTTCCGAGCCAGCTGTACTGGACCAGGAAGGATGCATGTATGTGCCTCACGTCATGGGTGTGCAGACCGGCCAGATGATCCGGATCGAAAACAGCGATCCGTTCCAGCACAACATTCATCCGGTTCCCGAGACCAACCGCGGATTCAACGAGTCAACGCCCAATGAGGGAGATTATCTGGAGAAGTCGTTTCTCATACCGGAAGTGATGATCTCCGTCAAGTGTGATGTACACACGTGGATGCAGGCCTACATAGGCGTGCTCGACCATCCATACTTCGGGGTCTCGGGTGCTGACGGCAGCTTCACCATCAGCGGTCTTCCGGCAGGCGAGTACACGGTAACGGCATGGCACTCGGAGTTGGGCGAGCAGTCGATGTCAGTCAGCGTGACCGACGGTGAAGCGTCAACGGCAGACGTTACCTACAGTGCCGCCAGCTGAATTGACCAGCTTCGCGGCCAGATATGAGAAAGCGTTCAGCGACGGCAAGTGCGCGGTTGCTGAACGCTTTCTTACTTTTGTGGCTGCGCCATCATTCACCACGAAATAGACTAAACCATGGCAGATAGCTCCGCAGAATCTGCTGCCCACAACGGAGCCGGCGACCATCACCAAGGGTTCTGGAAGACCTACTGGTTCTCCACGGACCACAAGGTGATCGGCATTCAGTACGGCATCACTGCGCTGTTTTTCCTGCTTTTCGGGTTCGTCCTGATGCTGCTCATGCGCTGGCAGCTGGCTTCGCCTGGCGTCGAGATTCCGCTTCTGGGCGCGCTCACGCCGGAGCTGTACAACCAGTTCGGCGCCATGCACGGCACCATCATGGTGTTCATGGGCATTGTGCCGCTTGCTGTTGGGGCCTTCGGCAACTACGTCGTGCCACTGCAGATTGGTGCACCCGACATGGCGTTTCCGCGCCTGAACATGGCCAGCTACCATTTCTTTTTCTGGGGTGGCGTGATCATGATGGCCAGTTTCTTTGTGCCGGAGGGCGCTGCGAAGGCAGGCTGGACCTCTTATCCTCCGCTGGCGGATATAGAGACCATGGGGCAAACGATGTGGCTTTGGGGGATGGTCTTCCTCATTACGTCGTCTCTATTGGGTGCCATAAACTTCATCACAACCATCATTCAGCTACGGGCCGAAGGCATGACGTTCTTTCGCATGCCGTTTTTCGTCTGGGCGCAGTTTGTCACGGCGTTCCTGCTGCTGCTCGCATTCCCGCCTCTTGAGGCCGCAGGCTTTCTGCAGCTGGCAGACCGGCTGCTGGGCACAAGTTTCTTCCTGCCAAGCGGACTCGTGGTGACGGAAGGCCCCCTTGAGGTTGCCGGTGGAGGCAGTCCGCTCCTGTGGCAGCACCTGTTCTGGTTCCTGGCTCACCCGGAGGTGTACGTGCTAATCCTGCCGGCAATGGGGATCGTGGCCGAGGTCATTGCCAACAATACGCGCAAGCCGCTCTGGGGCTACCGCCTCATGGTGTATTCGCTGCTGTTCTTGGGTTTCATGTCGTTCATCGTGTGGGCGCACCACATGTTCATTACGGGGATGGGAACGGCCATCAGCGCCTTCTTCCAGGTAACGACCATGATCATTTCCATTCCGTCGGTGGTGATCCTGTCCGCGCTCTTCATTACGCTGTACGGCGGCTCGATTCGCTTTACTGTCCCGATGCTGTTTGCGCTGGGCTTTCTGCCGATGTTTGGCATCGGAGGGCTGACAGGACTGCCGCTCGGACTGGCTCCAACGGACATTCCGTTGCACGACACGTACTACGTGATTGGGCATTTCCACTACGTCGTGGCACCGGGTACCATCCTGGCCATGTTTGCCGGCATCTATTACTGGTTCCCCAAGATTACGGGTCGCCAGATGAATGACACCCTGGGCAAGATTCATTTCTGGGGATCGATCATCGCGATGAACGGCATCTTCTTTCCGATGCTCATTCAGGGTATGGTCGGTGTTTCGCGGCGCCTGTTCGACGGAGGATTGACGTACAGCTTCTCGGAGCCGGTCCTGCATTACAACTGGATCATGTCAGTTTCGGCAGCGCTTCTGTTCGTGGTGCAGATACCGTTTATCATCAACTTCTTCGTGAGCATGAAGAAGGGCACGAAGATCCAGAAGGACAATCACTGGGACGCGACGACGCTGGACTGGTCCGCTACGCCCACGCCGCCCATTGCACATGGCAATTTCGCTGTTGTGCCAAGTGTATACCGGGACCCGTACGAGTACAGTGTGCCCGGAAGTGAGCTGCCCTATCATTCGCAGGACCTGGCACCCCCGGAGGAATCTGAAGCTGCCCCCGTTGCAGTAGACGCCTGATCGCATGTCTGTCCAAATTCCCTACGAAGTTTCGCTGCGCCGGGATACCGGCGTATACAACGCCAAGCTGGGTATCTGGCTGTTCCTGGCCTCCGAAGTCATGCTGTTCGGAGGACTGTTTGCAGCCTACGTGTTTCTTCGCCTGGGAGCGGAGTCCTGGCCGGGAATGCTGATTCCGGATACCACGGAGATGGCCACGCGCGCGGACCAGGTGCTCAGTGTGCCGCTGGCGACACTCAACACGCTGATTCTGATAGCCTCGAGCGTCACGATGGTGATGTCCTGGGCCTCGCTGAAAATGAATGACTTCGGCAAGTACCGGCTCCACATGGGACTTACCATCCTCCTGGCCCTGGGCTTTCTGGTAGTGAAAGCGTTCGAATACGGCTCCAAGTTCGGCCACCATCTCTATCCTGAGACCAACAATTTCCTCGCGGTGTACTTTGTGCTGACCGGACTGCACGCCATTCACGTTACAGGAGGTATCATCGTCAACGCCTATTTCTGGGGCCCGGGAGCGAAGATGTGGAAGAAGGGCACCGCCCGCGCCAAGGAGCACTTTACCAATCGCATCGAGGTTGCCGGCCTGTACTGGCACTTCGTGGACCTGGTCTGGATTTTCCTGTTTCCGACCATTTACCTGCTGTAGTTTCGCCTAGAATAATTGCAATCGATTTCGAGCCATGGCCGAGCACATGACCCTTGAGGACGTAAGGAAGCATGTCCGCGTGTACATGATGGTATTTGCGGCGCTGGCGGTGCTTACCGTCGTAACCGTCCTGGTCTCGTATCTGGACGTGTCCACCTATCCGGCGCTCATTATCGCGCTCTTCATAGCAATCGTAAAAGGCTCTCTCGTGGCTGCCTATTTCATGCACCTGATCAGCGAGAAGAGAGTTGTCATGTGGGTTCTGATCACAACGGTGATCTTCCTGATCTGCATGTTTATCCTTTTTATCGCATCGCTTGCGGATCAGGAGCAACTGGTTACAGTTGTTTCAAGTGTGCTGGACAGGGTGAATGTCGCTTAAGGCCTTCCATATCGTTTTCGTCGCTGCATCCATTCTGGTGTCCATTCTCTATGGCGTGTGGGCAGTCTTTATGTACCTGACGGACGGTGGCCTGCTGCTGCTGGCCAGCGGCCTGGTGGCGTTCCTGGTAGCTGTGGGCCTGATAGTGTACGGTGGTGCTGTGCTGAAGAAGTTTCGCAACGTGAGCTATCTGTAGGTCGGATCATGCGCCTGGTTAGTTCCATTCTCGCCGGGGTTTGCGTATACATGCTTGTTCCAGGCATTGCCACGGCGTGTGAGCAGTGCCTCGGGACGGGCGGCGCAAATGGGCCAACCATTCGAGCCCTGTTCTTTTCCATGGCGTCGCTGCTTCTCATGATCGGGTTTGTGGGCGCCGGAATCGGTGCATTCTTCTTTAACATGCGGCAGCGGACCAAGAGGCTGGGTCCGGGCAACGTAGCCGTCAATGAGCAGGGTGATCTTACCCCCAACAACCAGTAAGTGAAATGTTCGATCTGAGCAAGGTGATGGGCATGCCCCTGGATGCCTCCGGGCACGGCGCGCCCATAGATGCCATGATGAGCTGGGTGCACTGGCTCATGATCGCGCTCTTCGTGTTCTGGGCGCCGTTCTTCTTGTACACACTGTATCGCTTTAGCGCCAAGCGACAGCCTAAGGCAAACTATCGCGGCGTGAAGAGCAAGTTTTCGACTTATCTGGAAGGCGGCGTGGTGGTGGCCGAGGCCGTACTTCTTGTGGGCTTCGCCTTCCCCATCTGGGCGGAAATAAAGAACGATTTCCCGGACGAGAGCGAGGCGCTCATTGTAAACGTGATCGCGGAGCAGTTTGCGTGGAATGTCGTCTATCCGGGAGCCGACGGCGAATTCGGGCTCACGACGCCTACCAAGCCGATGCAGATTGATCCGGAAGACCCGCGCGGTGCGGATGATGTCCTGGTTCTCAATGAATTGCATCTGCTAAAGGGGCAACCGGTGATTGCAAACCTCTCTGCAAGAGACGTCATCCACAGCTTTGGCCTTCCCAACATGCGGGTCAAGCAGGATGTCATTCCGGGCCTGGTCATACCCGTGTGGTTTGTGCCGGAAATGTCAACGCGGGAATTTCGGGAGTCGATGACGAAGGTGATGCCGATCAGTGAGGATCAGACGCGCCGGCGCCAGTATCCTCCGTACCGGTGGATTTCGCAGGAGGAGCACATGCTCCCGGACAGCACGGTACTGGTGTCCATGGACCAGAGGCTGTCAACGCGGGTTCTGGACCGGTTGCATGAGGCAGGCATCACGGAGATCGCGGCCGCGCCAGAAATGGAAATAGCTTGCGCCCAACTCTGTGGAGGCGGCCATTACAGCATGCGCGGTACGGTCATCGTGCACGAGACGCAAGCGGAATTCGAGGAAGCCATCAGCCGCTTCGTCTTCTAGGTGCGGGACCGGCAATGCCGGATTCAGCGGTTGTCGCAGCCGGAGCAAGCCGAGAAGAAAGCCATCTGCGACTCGGGGTTGCGCGCAAAGTGTGCGTGAAGGCCTCGGTGAGTCGACGTTTACCTGTTTCGTCGGTGTGCCTGCAGATCGGGCAGTGCCATTACGTTTGCACGTTCGGCCCACGCCTGGTAGAGCGCAGCCATCTCGGCTGCACGCACGGGCATCCTCTCTGCCAGATCGTTCATTTCCGACCGGTCTGCTTCCAGGTCATAGAGCTCCCAGTCGCCACGAGCCACGGCCACCAGCTTCCACTTGCCGACGCGAACCGCGCGGTGACCTTCGTGCTCCCAGAAAAGCGGGCCTCTCTCGAAGGAGGCCTCGTCCAGTATGGGTAGCAGGCTCTTTCCCTCAATTGGCGTGATGATGCTTCCCGCATACTCTTTGGGATAGGCCGCTTCTGCCGCGTCGAGGGAGGTTGCCATGACATCGATAATGTGGCCGACCTCGCGGGTCAGCCCTCCGCCTTCGCGATAGCGCGCTGGCCAGTGGATAATGAAGGGCGTCGCGATGCCTCCTTCGTGCACCCAGTGCTTGTAGCGCCTGAAAGGCGTATTGCTCGCATTCGCCCAGGCAGGGCCGTAGCTCTGGTAGCTTTCCTCCGGACCGGGAAGATTCGAGATGTCATTGCCGACGGCCACGGTATCACCCGCCCGGGTTCTTCTTGCGATGAAGAGGCCCTGCCACGCCGGCGTCAGTATTTCGGCGCAGCCGCCGTTGTCTGCCAGAAACATGATCAGCGTATTCTCGAACTGGCCCGTCGACTTCAGCTCTGCGATGATGCGGCCGATTCCGCGATCCATGACTTCAACCTGGGCCGCATACACCTCCATGGCCCTGCGATACCATGCACGCTCCTCATCCGCGACATCTTCCCAAGCGGGGACTCTCGGATCACGCGGCGTAAGCGGCCAGTCCGGACTGACTATGCCCATGTCCGTCATGCGAGCGAGACGCTCACGGCGCAACACGTCCCATCCTGCGTCATAGCGTCCGGCATACTGCGCGATGTCTTCGGGCAGGGCATGGAGAGGCCAGTGGGGCGCGGTGTAGGCAACGTACATGAAGAAGGGCTCCTGGCTGATTTCTCGCGCGTGTGCCTGAACGTACTCGGTTGCTCTCTCTGTTATAGCGTCGGTGTAATAGTATTGGCCCGAATCCGGGGCAACGGGCGTATTGCCTTCCGTCAACGTTACCGGATCATAGAAGCTGCCGGCACCGATAATTGTGCCGTAGAAGCGGTCAAATCCACGCTGAAGCGGCCAATTGTGCGTGGAAGTTCTTGTACTGTCGCCGGTCCAGTGTCCCATCTGGCCCGTAACGTGCCACTTGCCCGACATGTACGTGCGATACCCGGCCTCCTTGAGGGCCTGGGCGATCGTTACACTCTGATTGTTGAGGTCTCCACGATAGCCGGGAAGCCCGTCGTCTCCCGTCATGTGCCCGACACCGGTCTGGTGTGGGTACAGGCCCGTAAGGAGGGATGCGCGCGTCGGGCAGCACCGGGCAGAATTGTAGAATTCTGTAAAGCGCAGGCCTCCGGCTGCCAGCCGGTCCAGACTGGGAGTCCGGATCTCGCCGCCATATGGGCCTATGTCGGAAAAGCCCATGTCATCGGCCAGGATTACGACTATGTTGGGCCGGTTATGGGAGGTAGTCGTGCAACCGGAAGTGATGAAGACTATTGCGCAAACGGACAGCAAAGAATGGCGCACGGTAGAGTCGGGGTTAAGGTCCTCTGACAAAATACGCATGTCCGGAGGCGCGTTCTATGCCGCAGTCCCCTTCACGTGTAACGAATGCAGGTAGCCGTCAGCTCGCGCCGGGAGCAAGAGACTGCGCGATACCCTCGGAGTCATTGCTGCCGGTATTCCGTCCAAGCGGGGGACTAGCTGACCCGTGCTCCAGTGGCGATGCGGGCACGGGCAGCCTTGGGCGGCATAGCCGCTAGCGAATCGCTCACGGAATGCGGCCCCACCCGCTGGCGTCTATAACAATTCTGACAGGTGTTCTGTACCATCCGTGCTACTGATTCCACGCCCTGATTCATTGAAGCCGAGAATAATCCGTCTAACCGTCAAGCTTCGCGTGGAGGAAACCGGGCACTACGGGCCGATAGGATTCCAGTACCTCCAAACGCGCGTGACTCGGACGACACCCAGGTGGCACCCGGGATGCCCATTCGGAGATCCGACGATTGCAGGCGACGTAACATTCACGTCGACGTTGCAGCTGCTTGAGCTAATCTACCTTGCGAGGGGCTGGCATGGTGCCCTCCACTTATTGCCGGAGACTAGAACGAAAGTGCCGGCTGTGCCTGATTCTGGCGCAATGGATTTGCGCTTCAATCCCTATGCGACAATCCGGCGTTCCGGTGGGCCTGCCGCTCCGTATCGATTCTGCCATGGTTCCGGGTCACTCCGGAATTCACGGCATCACTTTGCCACCGGCGGCAGATGCGCAGTATGAGCGATCCGCTGCGGAACGCCCGCCCTTGTCAGCCAGTGCTGTTGACTCTCACGCAATGTTCAGCTTTCCTTCCCTGACGCTGCTGCGTCCCGGCTCCGCGCGGGCCTACTGTTGCGCGTGCACGGCACTGTACGCGGGGTCTCTGCCTTCGATCTAGATGAATTCACCGATATCGACATGCCTGCCATGAGAAAGGCCATCGTACCCGTAGTTGCTTTCCTGAGCGCGGCAGCTTCTATGACCGCTTCTCTGGCCCAGACGCGCAGTACGTCGGTTGCGGAAGGTGCCAGTCTGACGGCCCAGGCTGTCCAGACCTCCATCTCAGTCGACGGCGTTCTGGACGAGGCTGACTGGCAGTCCGGCCCATTTGCGGACGCATTCCGGCAGTATGAACCCAACGAAGGCGATGAGGCCACGCAGGCGACCGAGGTGCGCGTCCTCTATGGCAGCAGCGCCCTGTACATTGGTGCGACCATGCACGACGATGCTCCGGGTCAGATCATGCGTACTCTGGGCCGGCGGGATTTCATAAACCAGGCGGACTGGTTTGTTGTCTCCATTGACTCGTACTTTGATCGCAAGACGGCCTACGTGTTTGCCGTAAGTGCGGCCGGCGTGCAATTCGATGGCATTCGCTCCGGTTTCGGCTTCGGTGGAGGCGGTGGCGGTGGCGGCGGCATCCGCGGCGTAGACCGGTCCTGGGATGCCGTCTGGGCCTCAAGCGCGCGCCTTACTGCAGATGGCTGGACCGTGGAAATGCGCATTCCTTACAGCATGCTGCGCTTTGCAGAAGCCAGCGAACAGACGTGGGGCATCCAGTTCGAGCGGCGAATGCCCAGGCGCGGTGAACAGGCGCAGTGGCCCCTTGTGCGCCGCGCCGACCGCTTCAACCAGGTTGCCAACTACGGGCTGCTGGAGGGGCTGCACGGCATATCGCCCCGGCGCAACGTGCAGGTTCAGCCATATACGGTCTCACGCTTGCAGACCGAGGAAAGCGGCGACCAGCCTGGCGAACGCGTACGCGACGGCAATCTTGATATTGGAGGCGATCTCAAGATCGGTCTCAGCTCCAGCATTACACTTGATGCGACGATCAATCCCGACTTCGGCCAGGTTGAGGCCGACCCGGCCGAGCTCAACCTGACGGCCTTCGAGACCTTTTTTCGTGAGCAGCGACCGTTCTTCGTCGAGGGCACTCAGATTTACGAGTTCAGCTTAGGCCAGGGAGGCCCGGGCGGAGGCGGAAACCTGCTCTATACCCGGCGCATGGGGGCACAAGCGCCCATAATCGGGGCTGCGAAGCTCTCCGGCCGAACGGCTCGGGGCCTCTCTTTCGGTGTGCTCGGAACTACGACAGGACATGATTTCAGTCCGGCGCGGCACTACGGCGTAGCGCGCGCCAGCCAGCAGATCAGAGCCTTCTCGTCGGTGGGGGGCATACTGACCGGCTTCGATGGCCCGGAGGCCGATGGCGGTTTGCGCAGTCTGGCTGGCGGCGCGGACTGGGATATCCGCTTCATGGACAACGCCTACAGCCTTGTGGGCTTCGCCAGCTTCACGCATCGCAGCGGGGCTGACGAAGAATTGCCGCAGGAAACCGGCGTAGCGGCCTCTGTCCGAGGAGCCAAGCGTCAGGGGTTCCTCCGCTATGATTTCACCGCCAACTTGTTTGACGACAAATTTAACCCGAACGAAGTAGGCAGGCTGCGCCGAAACAATTACGTTAGCCTCGATGCCGGCCTAGATCATGAGGTAAACGGCAGCCAGCCCTTTGGTCCATTCCTGCGGGGCTTCATTGGGCTCAACAGCGGGCAACAATGGTCATACGAAGACGGCTTGAACCTGGGAATGGATGTGCGTCTTTTCTCAAGATGGACCACCCGCAGTTTTCAGGACTTGGGCTTCGACCTTTTCGTTGAAAGCCCTTTTGGCGGCTACGACCTGTTTGAGACCAGGGGGCTTTGGCCGCGCGCCCTGCCCGGCGCCGTAGCAGTCGGCGGAGAGTTTCGGACTGACGAGAGGCGCCCCTGGCAGGTCGGGCCGGAGCTCGGAGTCACATTTGAAGAGAATGGGGGCATACAATACGAGCTGGAAATGAGTGCCAACTGGACCGTAGGCTCGCGCTTGTCGCTACTGGGCGAAATCGAAGCAGAATGGGAGGACGATGTGGTCGCCTGGTCGTCCAACGAACCGTTCGTTCGAAGCGAGGGCGGCTGGATGATTGGCTCCGAAAACAGTCCGCCGGATGAGCTCGGCCCCGACGATTACGTACTCTTCGACGACGAAGGCCTGCTCGGAGGGATACTGGCAGAGGCCGAGCCATTCGATGCGAACGGCCACTATTTTGTACCCGTATTCGGAGCTCGTGATACGCGCTCGATTGATCTTACCGTTCGCAGCACCATTACTTTTACGCCCCGGCTTTCGCTGCAATTCTACGGCCAGCTATTCTTGGCCCGAGGCCGTTACGAGCAGTTTCAGATCCTGCGGGACCGCGATACCATGCTTCCCTTCGATCCGTTCCCGAAGCGGGACGATTTTGCTTTCAGCAACATGCAAGCAAATACGGTCCTCCGCTGGGAATACCGGCCGGGCTCGGTGCTCTATCTCGTCTGGACACAGGGCCGCCGGGCAGAAAACGAGCTCAATCCGCTTGCGCCCTGGGGAGCCTCCCCCTACAATACTCCCATGGGGAGGCAGGTCTCTGATGCATTTGACATTATTCCGAGCAATGTATTCCTGATCAAGGTCAACTACACCTTCCTGCGCTGAGCAATCTTGCTATACGGGTGTGGACTTGACCAGTATTGATGTGCAGGTGAAAGGCCTAGAATAGGGTCTGCATCTTCAAGCGCGAGCTGGTAATGCCACACGCTGTCCATTGGGGATTCGCCAATGCATTGCAGGGGGCCGGCAGTGATTTGCGTGCCTGCGCCACCGTCTGCCGGCGGATGCCCGTCACTGCACCGGAATGTTGCCTGTAATCCGGCCGAGCAATTTGAGCGCGTAGAATACGGTCCGTTCCCTGAGCGTATCTTCATCACTCGGACCTCCCATGTCAAGGCAGACCGCGGCAAGTTCGCTGGCGGCAGAAACGTCGCCTTCATCCGGATGCGTAGCAATCCAGTAGAGCACCTTGACGAGCTGTTCATCCCCAACGGAGTATCTGAGATGGTCGAACACGGCTAGCGGCACCCACCGTTCCAATTCTTCGTACTGGAACATGTCAGGCACAGCGGCAACGTACAGGAAACTGCGCGTCCGCTGCACGGGGTCATCAACTTGTCCAGGCTGCCAGAAACCCAGCCTGGAGCGTACGCACTGAAGCAGGTCCGCAGGCCCTGACCCAAGGCGGTCCCTCTTGGTGGCAACGGGCGCGATGACCCCTCTGTCGTCCGGAAGGCGATCGAAGCGCAGGTCACGCATTACGTCAGCCGAGGTGACATCCTGCCACGTTGCGGGTGGCTCTGCACCGCCGGATTCGTCTACAATGGACCGAATGTCCGGCGCTGCGGGCTCTGGTCGAACAACCGAATCACGCATGACCAGGGTGTTCGCAAGTGGGTCGGATGCCATTTCGTCCGAGGCTGGGCCCGGTCCCTTTTCCTTAACGGCTGAGTCTGGCACCTGCACGGATTCCATGTCTTGCACAGCAGGCGGGCGAGTCGCGGAGCTGTCGCCGGGTACTTGTAACTCTTGCGCTGCTTTCGGTTGGCCAGCGTCCACCTGGCCAGTGAGTTCGGCCAAGATGCCCACTGCTATCCACGCTGAGAGTGCTGCGGCCAGCCATGGTTTGCCGCCTCGGTCACCGAACTTCTCCCGGGCGTCCCAGCGAAAGAGCTTGGAGCCGGCAATGCAGCCGGCCAGACCGATGAGCAGCAAGGCTACCAAGCTGAAGCGTGCGCCTGCCAGGCCGATGCCGCTGACGGTATCCTGAATGGCGTCGACGGCGTACCGCCCCGGAAAGAAGGCCGACACATGCTGTGCCCACACCGGCAGACTCTCAAGGCGTACGGCAACGCCGCCGATGATGAGCATTGGCAGGAAGATGCATTGCCCCAGCGCCTGCACTGCCGGCACGTTGTCTGCCAGCATCGCGATGACAAGACCCAGGCCGAGGAAGGCAAAGGAAACAAGCGTAAACGCCAGCCAGAGATCCATGAGATGGTCGGGCAAAGGCATGCCAATGCCCATGGCCAATCCCAGCTGCAACAAGGCCGCTGTCAGCAGGAGAATGTAGCGCGTCAGCAGTATGCTGGCGACCAGCTGGGACGTTGCCACGGGCGCCAGCCTGAAGCGGCGCCAGACGCCACGCTCTCGTTCGCTTACCATGGCAGTGGGCAGCCCGAAGCACGCGCCTCCAAGGGCCGTAACTGTCAGCAGCTCACCCATGTGCCGCAACAGCGGCACGGTTTCGTGGCGATAGAGGATGGCAAAGGCTACGAGGAAAAGCGTTGGGAACAGGTAGCCGTAAAGCAAGGCCATCCTGTTGCGGAAGTAGAGCCGGAGGCCGATGTCAAGCGGAGGCAGCAAACTGATCATGAGTGTCGCAGGCCGACTCGGTTCATGGCGTGTCGGACATCACCTTTGGAGTCTGACTCCCGCTCGTAAGCTCCACGAATACCTCTTCAAGGCCGGGCTTTTCCACCACCAGTGCAGCGATGTCTACACGTTCGCTGTCAAGTAGCGCCACAAGTTCGGCCAGGGCCTGATTGATACTCTTTGCCCTAAAGCGAGCGCTGTTGCCTTTGCACGCAATGTCCTGCACGTCCGAGATTTGCTCGAGCATCCCGGGATCAATCCTCTGTGCGGCCTGAAGGCAGATTGTTGGCATCACGCTCGATTGTTCGATCAGCGCAAGAGGGGAGTCCAGCGCAAGGATGCGGCCGTGGTTCATGATGGCAATGCGGTCGCAGAGCTGTTCGGCTTCTTCCATGTAGTGAGTGGTGAGCAGTACGGAGTGCCCCTCGTTGCTCATTTGCCTTACATAGCTGCGCAGCCGGATGCGGGTCGAGGGGTCCAGGCCCGCTGTCGGCTCGTCGAGGAAGATGACGTCGGGATCGTTCTGAAAGGCCAAGGCCAGTGCCAGCCGCTGTCGCTGGCCGCCTGATAGCGTGCCAAAGGCGGAGCGGGCCTTGTCCAGCAGGTCAAATCGCCTGAGCAATGCATCCGGCTGGTGTCCTGTACGGTAGAATGCACCGAAGAGGCGCAGCGCTTCACGCGGCGTGATCTTGTCTTGCAGGGCCATGGTTTGAAGCGCGGCGCCGATCCGCTGCCTTACCTCCCGCGGACGACGGAATGAGTCGAGACCGCAGATGCGGACTTCTCCGCTGTCCGGCTGACGCAAGCCCAGAATGCACTCGATAGTGGTTGTCTTGCCCGCCCCATTTGGTCCCAGCAAACCGAAAACCTCGCCCTTCCGTACCTCGAAGCTGACGCCTCGCACGGCCTTTACCCTACCGTAGCTCTTGCGGAGGTTGCGGATGAAGACACTCGGCGGCATGGCGATCTACGGCTTTGCACGGGCTTGTTACAGGTCCCGCGCGGAGTCGCTATGGGGAAACAGGCCAGCCATTCCTTTGTCCCCAATTGGTCCGGCAGACCGTCCGCTTCATCACAGGCACCACTGCCAATTGGTCTCCTGTCTTGCTGACCTGTAGATTGGCATCCCTGACCGTCAGCGCGAGTTGTTCGAATCTGGCACGGGTAGGGCCCAATCTATCTTGAGATTGCCGGCTCTGGCGTCACTGCGCGTCACGTAAAGCGTATCTGGTACTTCCAGGCGCCTTGGGGACAAGGCGCAGGATGGACGCCTTGATTGGTTCCGCTGTGCGAACCGCGATACTACGCCCCCCGTAAGCGGCCGATTGCCATACCGGATTAGCCGAATTTGCACGTGAATTGTGGCAATGGTTTGGTATTATGGGCAGGTAGAAACTGGACCAGTATCCATGCGGGTACCAGTGATCGGTAGTAGTCGACAAGGTGTCAGCTCGCACGTTCTCCGGGTCCATCATGCGGCAATGGCTGCCGCAGGAAGCGTAAGCAGGAACGCCGATTGATGTCATCAGCCAGTCCAAGCAAATGGGATCGCTGACGCCGGATAGCGCCATGGCGGAGGCGCCGACGGAGAGCCGCTACTCCCCGGGGAAGCTGTTCTACGAGATGATTCGCAGCGAGCTTGAGGAAGTAGTTGGGCCGGACTACATCACGACAAAGGATTCAGACAAGCTCATTTACTCATCCGACTGGTTCTGGCTTCCGCAAATGGTACAGGATCGGAAGCAACCGCTGCCGACAGCGGACTATATTGTGCACCCCGGCTCGCCCGAGGAGATTTCCGTTCTGATGGAGATCGCCAACAAATACCGTATTCCTGTTATCCCTTGGGGAGGCGGCTCCGGGACGCAAGGGGGTGCTCTGCCCATTTACGGCGGAATAATCGTCGATTTGAAGCGACTGAACAGGATTGTGGAGATCGACGAGAAATCGCTGGTCGTAACGGCTCAGGCAGGCATTAACGGCACGCAGCTGGAGTGGGCGTTGAATGAGCGTGGGCTTACGCTGCCACACTACCCCGCGTCCGCCAATTGCGCCACCCTGGGAGGCTACCTGGCCCCGCGAGGATCGGGGACCATCAGCACCAAGTACGGGAAGTCAGAGGATCTCGTCCTGAGCATGCAGGTCGTGCTGCCCGACGGTCGGATCATGCGCACGCCGCCTGTTCCCAGCCATGCGTCGGGCCCGGATTTCATGGGGTTGTTTCTTGGCGCCGAAGGGACGATGGGTATCATTACCGAGGCCACGATGCAGGTCGACTATCTGCCGGAGACGCGCCTTCTCCGGGCGCTGCTTTTCGACAGCATCACTGCGGCCATCGAGGCAGGCCGTCAAATGATGACCCGTCGGCTCAATCCCATGGTCATTCGCCTATATGACCCGAATTCCACAGCGTCGCGGCTAAAGGCCATTCTGGGCCTCGAGCTCCAGGGAGCATACATGGTTGTCGGTTTCGACGGCGACAAGGACATTGCCGCTCTGCAAGAGGAAAAGGCGATGCAGATATGCCGGGATCTCGGTGCCCGGGATCTGGGGCGCGAGCCGGGGGAACGCTGGTGGAAGCACCGGTACGACTTTTACTATCCGCCCAAGAATCTCAAGATGCCATGGATGTACGGGACGACCGAAACTGTGTCGACCTACGACAAGCTGGAAGGGCTTTGGAAGGCTCAGAAGCGGACGGTGGAAGAAGGATTCAGTGATTGGAACGTCAAGTACATAGCGCACTTCTCGCACTGGTTTCATTGGGGCTCGGCCATGTATTCGCGCTTCATCATCGAAGAGCCCCCGGAAGATGCAGAGGAAGCAATCCGTCTCCATAACCGTGTCTGGAATGCTGCCGTAAGTGCATCTCTCGAAAACGGCGGCATGATAAACGAACACCATGGCGTAGGACTCAAGCTGGCCCGCTTCATGCGGCGGCAGTACGGTGACAGCTGGCCATTTCTCATGAAGCTCAAGCAGAGCATTGATCCAAACGGCATCATGAATCCCGGAAAGGTCGGATTCGGAAGGTAGTGGAGCGCTCGTTGACGCAGAAGCGTGATCAGCATGCTAAACGACGTACTTGAGGTCACCGAAAACTGCCGCCACTGTCTGATGTGCCGGCATGTTTGCCCTGTCGGAGGCATCACAAACCTGGAGACGCTTACTCCCCATGGCTGGGCGCAGCTGGTTGCCCTGGAGCGGAGGGGATTGTCGACGTGGAATGAGGATACGGTAGATATGCTCTACCACTGTGCCGACTGCGGAAACTGCAAAACGCACTGTGTTTCAAGCCAGGCGCTTCCGGACGCTGTCGCGGCTGCCAGGGCCGCCGTTGTGGAATCGAATTTGGCTCCTGCTGCCGTTTACGACATCGGAGAGCGGCTTCGTCAGTGGTCGAATCCCTACGAAGACCGGCTACCCGGGCGTGTCACCGAAACCGGAGTGGCAGCTCTGTTCGTAGGTGACGACACCTACTTCCTGAGGCCGGCGGCCCTCGAGGCGGCTCTGAAGCTTCTTCGTGCGGTTGGCATTCTGCCCGTTTTGATCGGCAAGGGGCGCAATTCCGGTTTTTTGGCCAGTTCCCTCGGGCTGCACCAAACGGCACTCGACCTGGCTCGGGCCACGCTGGCGGAGCTTGAGGCTACCGGCGCCAGGCGCCTGTTTGTTCTCTCGGCCGCGCACTTCTTCGCCCTCGGCCAGATGTATGAGGAGCGCCTGGGCTGCAGTGTACCGGAAAACGTGGAGCTGGTGGACGTGGCACCGTTCCTGGCCAGCAAGATTGAAGCAGGCTCCCTGCAGCTGAAGAGGACGGACGATCCGTTGACCTATGCGTATGTAGATCCAACGCACGCCGTGCGAGTGCCAGGGCGCAGCGGGGCACCTCGCGCACTGCTGAATGCTGTGCTTCCCGAGCCGGCCGTTGAATTATTCTGGCGGAAGGACAGGGCTTATCCGTGCGGGAACCTGGCTCTTGATTTCACGCATCCGGAATTATCCGACGCACTTACGCAGTCGCGGCTGGCCGACGCTGTCCGCGGCGGCGCCCAGGGCGTCGTTACCGAAGGACCTGGCAGCCTGGCCCATCTGGAGCGCCACGCTCCCGCGTTTGGCCTGCGTGTGCGTGGGCTCTACGAGCTGGTCGCAGACCATCTTGATAATTCGTGACCCATGAAATCGACAGATTCTGTGAAGGCGCTGCGCCGGCGCGCTGAACATCAAACCAACAGCTGGAGGTAAACACATGCATTTGTCTATGCATAACTGGATGCGGGCGGAGCCCCTTGAGGTGACGATTCCCCGCCTGGCAAAGTATGGCTACGAGAGTATTGAGATCAGCGGTGAACCCGACATATTTGATACAAGGGAGGTCAGGAAGCTTCTCAAGGAGAATGGTATCAGGTGCTGGGGATCAGTAACCCTGATGCTGGGAGATCGGTGCCTCCCGGCCAGGGATGAGCGAAAGCGGGCCAATTCCGTGAAGTATGTCAAGGACTGTGTGACCATGGTCAAGGAACTTGATGGCTATGAGATGACCATCGTTCCGGGAACCGTGGGCAAGATTGTCCCGGATGCCACACCGGAGGAAGAATGGCAGTGGGCCGTCGACGGGATGAAGGAGATTTACGACCACGGCATGAAGGAAGGCATCCGACTGGCGGTGGAGCCCATCAACCGTTTCGAAACTTACTTCATTACGCGTGGCGCCCAGGCACTGGCCCTCGCGGAAGAGACCGGACCGGAATGCGGCGTCTGCCTGGATACGTTCCACCTCAATATCGAAGAGGCAGATCCGTACCAGGCCATCATCGATTGTGGACACCGCCTGGTGGATTTTCACGTGGCGGACACCAACCGCATGCCGTGCGGGTTCGGGCACTGGGACTGGGTCAAGGTAATAGGTACGCTCAGAATGGTCGGCTACGACGGTGCGCTGACCACGGAGTTCGTTGCACCTGTCGACCGCACGCCCGCCAATCAGTATCCGAATGCGGTTGAGACAGAACCGGTTGACATTACGCCGGAGCAGAAGAAATTCATCGAGGAGCACGGCAGCAGCCTGCTCAGCGGGCAGTTCTACGACTGGCTCGTGGAAGAGAATGCGAATACTCTTCTGCCGTTGATCAAGAACGGGGGCCAGGCGCTGTAAACGGTGCAAATCGAGTTCATACGGAGCCCTGCCGCAGAAGGCAGGTGTGAGTTTTCCCGAACCGCCTGGTATTTCGTCCTCGTGGAGAGCGGCGAGCCGGTGTGCCGTACCTTTCAGCGTCCGCTGACCAAACGGTCGCCAGAACGACGAATCCTGTTCCCTGTCGTGGGTCGAGCGCTATGGCGGTTGGCTCCTCTCTCAACTGACACTGTCCATTAATGCCGAATTCGAGAGTCGCGGGCAAGTGCGTTGCTGTAATTGGGACGATGGACACGAAGGGTCCGGAGTTCGCCTATGTCAGGGACCGCTTGCACGACCTGGGCCTGGAGACGACGGTGATTGACGTTGGCATACTGGGCGACCCGCTCGATATCGTGCCCGATATCGACCACGCGGCTGTCGCACGTTGCGGAGGCACCACGATCAAGGCGTTGCAGGAGGCTGGAAGCCGTGGCCGTGCCGTCGAAGGAATGCGGGACGCCGTCAAGCAGCTGACGCGGGAGCTCTACCGGGACGGCAAGCTGGACGCGGTCTTCAGCATGGGCGGAGCGGAAGGCGCCGTCATGGGCGCGGCCGCCATGATGGTCCTGCCCATTGGTGTTCCCAAGGTGCTTGTTTCCCCCATTGCGTCCGGGAAGCACTACTTCGACCCGCTGGTAGGCACCAGCGACATCATGGTCGTGCATTCGGTGGTGGACATCCTGGGCCTTAACTCGATTGCCCGCACGGTATTCGACAACGTGGCGGCTGCCGTTAGGGGATTGATCGACCACGGTCACCGGGGCCTCATGGAGCAGTGTCCGGACGACAAGTACGTTGCGGTGACGATGCTCGGCAACACGACGACCTCCGTGATGGCCCTCAAGGAGCGGCTGGCGGAATCAGGCTACGAGGCGGTGATCTTTCACTCGAACGGTGTGGGCGGACCGGCCATGGAGGAGTTGGCCGAGATGGGTCAGTTTGTTGGCGTCATTGACTTTACTACCAACGAAACCAATGATCCGCTCGTCGGCGGTATTCATGACGCGGGGGAAGAACGCCTGAAGCGGGTTGCCGGGCTGGATCTGCCGCAAGTGGTAGTGCCGGGCTGTATCGACTTCAGCGTCTTCCACGCAGGGGCGATTCCGCCTGCGCTCAGGGGAAGGCCCGTTTACGATCACAACCCGGAATACACGCTGGTACGCACGTCGCGCGAGGAAATGATACAACTCGGGCACATATTTGCTGAGCGACTTGGACCTGCACGGGGGCCCACCTGCATCGCGGTTCCCACGCAAGGGCTCTCTATTCCCAACGTGCCCGGCGGGGCCTTCTGGGATCCGGATGCAGATGCTGCATTTATGAGTACGCTACGGGAAGATCTCGCGCGGCGCCGGCCGGATATACCCATATGGACGTATCCCAGGCATGTAAACGCCCCGGAATTCGGCATTGAAGTTGCAGACCTATTCGTGGCGTTGATGGGGGAGATGGGGACCAACATGACCACCAAGGAGGAATCCAAATGAGCCGAGCCAACGGTAAGCGAACTGACATCAAGCCCATTACGTCAGGCGATGAGGCATTCCGAAGCAAGTTTATCTCCTGGAATCTGGCAGAGCTGTCATTTGTCGACATCCGCGAATACCTGAAGGAAAAGGATCTTGTCCTTGTCCCGATGGCCAGTACCGAGCAGCACGGGCCGCACCTGCCCCTGTACACGGATACCATCACGGCCATTGAGATTTCGCAGCGCGTGTCCCAGATGATTGGCGTGCTGCACACCCCGCCGATCTGGATGGGGTATTCACCGCAGCACATGCATGAACCCGGACAGGGCAGGGGTACCATCACGGTGCGCAGCAGCACCCTCCTCAATCTGATGAACGATGTAGCCCGAAGCCTTATTCACCACGGCTTCAATCGCCTGATATTCGTTAACGGACACGGCTCGAATATCAAGGTCGTGGATCCGGTCCTGCGTAAGCTTCGCTACGAAACGGGTGCCTTGATCAGTTTTGTGAAGCCGTACATGGAGAATTACGTTGGTCTCATGAAGGGACTCATGGAGAATCCGCTTGACGAGACCCCGGGCTGGCATGCCAGCGAGCTTGAGACATCGCAGGATCTTGCCCACAACGCCGACATCGTGCGTATGGACAGGGCAGAATTCACGAGAGCGCACATACCCGGATTTCTTCCCAAGTCCTTTGAAAAAAAAGACGGGATGCCGGATGTAGAATTCGATGGATACAAGTACTTCACGTTTCCGATGGATCACCACGAATTCATCGAGAGCGGTGTAATCGGAAATCCGCTCAGGGCAAGTGCCGAGAAAGGGGAGGAGGCCTTCCGGCGCTATTCGGATCACGTGGCCCGTGGTGTGCTGGAGCTGATGAATATTCCGGTTGAAGTGCGTAACCGCGAATTCGTGGACCGGGTGCTCTAGGGTTGGGTGGTCCGTTGTTCGCACATCCCGGGTCCGGGGAGCAAGTGCCGGCCGAGCCGGCAGTTTTGTTGCCCAAGGCCTTCGTGCATCGGGAGTCCTGATCCGGGAAGGCAGCCGACTCGCCTTCCGATTTCATGACCGGACCACTGCCGCATCCGTTTTGCAACCCCACGCGTTCGCCGTGGCCGGTAGACTGCAATTGTCGCGCCCTGGTCTTGCCGGCCCTGCCGCAACCAAGCGGTGCACTTCCACCGGAGCGCAAGCTGTAGCCGGAGGATTATCTTTTGGGCGGACCCGCACCCAGTGACCAAGGAGGCCATACCATGAAGCGCACTTTGCTGTTGACGTTGCTGCTCGCCTGCGTCCTGATCAGCTTCAGGAGTGTTCAGCAGCCCGACACCGATCGTTTCACGGTTCCGGAGGGTTTCGTCGTGGAGGAGGTGTATTCCCCTGAAAAGGCCGAATCCGTGGTCGCGATGACTTTCGACAGTTTTGGCCGCATTGTTCTTAGCCGGGAGGACTCGTTTGTCGTTACGCTCTACCCTGCCGAGGACGGTTCATTTGAAGAGCGCGTCTTTACCGACCAGCTAACCGAAGCCCAGGGAACCGTATTCGATGGACTTGACCTGATCGCTGTTGCCGATGGCCCGGACGGGGGGCCTCATGGAACCGCGATGTACCGGGTGGTCGATGAGGACGGCGACAGCCGAGGAGACCGCGTGGAAGTCGTGGAAAAGGCTGTGGGTGGCATGGGTGACCACGGTCCGCACCAGCCCTTTTTCGGCCCCGATGGCTTCCTGTACTGGACGCTCGGCAACGATTCCGGGATTTTTTCGGTGGCAGCTCCCATGTCGCCATTTCGCGGCGTCCAGGAGAATGCCCTGGCGCTGCTGCACCTGGATCCGCGTGGCCACGCCAACAGCTACCGCGTTCCAGGAGGGACCTTTGTGCGCAAGGATCTGGACGATCCCGGCTCGGATTGGGAGCAGGTTGTCGGGGGGTTTCGGAACCAGTATGACGGCGCATTCAATCTGATCGGTGAGCTATTCACATTCGACTCCGACATGGAGTGGGACAGGGATCTGCCCTGGTTTCGCGAGACACGGTCGGTGCATGCCGTACCCGGAGGAGATTTCGGCTGGAGAACCGGCTCCGGCAAGCACATGGACTATTATATCGATACGCTGCCTCCGATGGAAGATGTCGGGCGCGGTTCGCCTGTAGGTGTCACCTTCTATCAGAGCTACAACTATCCGGAAGAGTATCGCGATGCATTCCTCCAGGGAGACTGGTCCCGCGGGCGCATCGTCACGGGTCGGCTCACCAAGACCGGCGCCACCTACGTACAGGATAGCCGGGACAACTTTGTCTACGGTGAGCCGCTAAACGTAACCGACGTTGACGTTGGCCCCGATGGCAACGTCTACTTTGTGCTCGGTGGTCGTAACACGCAGGGCGGCGTCTACCGCGTCGTTTATACCGGTACGGATGCCGTGGAGCGCCCGGATGCCGATACACCCCTGGAGCGGGCTCTCACGATGCCGCAGCATCGTTCAGCCTATAGCCGTCGACTGATTCGCGAGATCAAGTCCGGGTTGGGAGAGGCTGCGTGGCAGGAGGGCTTGACAAACATTGTGCTGGATGCCGGAACCACGCCTGAAGCCAGGATACGCGCGCTGGAGTTTCTACAAGTATTTGGTCCTAAGCCCAACGAGACCTTTCTCGCCAAACTGGGGGATGATTCTTCCTGGGAAGTACGTGCGGCGGCAACCTATTATCTCGGGATGGCATCAGGGCTGGAGGTCGCCCGGCGTGCATTGGTCATGCGCCTTGGGGATTCGGAGCCGTTCGTACAACGTCGCGCCGCCGAGGCACTCATTAGGACGGGCATTCACCCCGGCATGGAGGCGCCGGTTTCGGCAGTCGACGACGTGTTTCCCATGCTTGCCAGCGAGGACCGTTACGTCCGATTTGCGGCGAAAGAGCTTCTGCGCAGGATCAACCTGAACGACTGGCGCGACGCTGCACTTGCGGCTGATGGCTATCCGGAGGCGCCGATGGCCCTGCTGGCGTACGTACAGAGCCTGAGTGACCTGTCTGTGAAAGAGATAGCGCTCCTGGTCGAGCGACAGCTTGTGTTGCTCAAGGCAGAGCCGTCTGACGGCGAGCTGCTAAACCTGATACGCGCGATGCAGGTCACGATGGTGAACGACATGGGATTAAAGTTCGAGAGACCAAGGAGAAGACGGTTCGATGCGCAAGCGGAAGGACCGTACCCACAGATCAGCTCAATTCTTCTGGATCGTTTCCCGACCCGCAATGATGCGCTGGATCGAGAGATTGCCAGAGTGCTAGTTCACCTTGAACCTGAGGCTACAGTGGGCAAACTCGTGGCGGAACTGGGCAATCCGGACAACAGCCGCGCGCAACAGATTCATTACGCGTTTGCTCTCAGTGCACTAGAGTTTGGCTGGGAAGAGACCGCCATCGAGCAAATGACTTCGTGGTTTGAGCGCGTGCGGGACGAACAGTGGAAGGGTGGGGCGAGCTTCGTAGGCTACCTGACCTACATTCTTGAGGACTTTGCAAGCATGCAATCCGACTCGGTCCAGGCAGTGCTCAGGGAGCGTGTTCCGCAGTTGACGCTGCAGTTTGCCGAAGGCGGCAATCCCTTTTTCGGACCCCAATATGAAGTCTGGTTTTCAGACGAGGAATTGGAGGAAGACCTGATCTACAATCCCGCCAGCTTCAACGTCGAACCGGCCAAGGGTGCGGAGGCCTACGAGAAGGCCTTTTGTGGCACATGCCATACGTTCGGCCC
This sequence comes from Rhodothermales bacterium, assembly GCA_965207385.1. GTDB lineage: Bacteria > Bacteroidota > Rhodothermia > Rhodothermales > Bin80 > CAZXEU01. The sequence continues at coordinate 44,701 of CBDBLZ010000017.1, read as the reverse complement.
CCTGGGCCGGGAATCCGGGCCGGATCTGACAACCGTCGCAAACCGGTTTTCGCGGTCGGATCTCGTCAGGGCTGTCATCCATCCTTCTGAAATTGTCTCGGACTTGTGGACGGTACAGGAAATCACGAAGACGAACGGCGAAAAGATCTCAGGCACAATCTACCGTGAGGACGGTCGCGAGGTAGTAGTACAGATTCCGGGCGCAAGCCAGGTGACCATACCCAGGTCGGAGATTGCCTCGCGCCGCGAGTCGTCCCTGTCTTCGATGCCTGACGGCCTTCTGCACAATCTGTCGAGAGAGGAGATGCGGGCCCTGTTCGTGTTTCTCGAAGCGGGTCCAGACGCCATACCTGACTCGCTTCTTTCGCCGGGCTCTTAGCGTTGTCCCGTGTGCTGCGAATATGGATTTGCTGTAGCGGCGGTCATGGCATGGGACACGCGGGCGGGCAAGCGCACCTGGCCGGTGTGTCTTGTGGTCCGGACGGTGACATAGATAAAGCGGTCAATCGTTGGGCCTTACACTACAATTTCCCGGATAATCAGAGCTTTATCTTTGCGACTCAAGACGAGTGTTGATGTGAGCCAACCAAACTTCTACCAAAAGCTTTAATCGCAGCATCTCTGCCAGTTGAAGACCGACGTCGAGTACCTGCACGCTAATCATGATCGATGCATGAAGACCGAGCGGTATCTCAACATCGTACTGGCCGTCTTATCTGTTGCAAGCTTGGCGTTACGGGTTGTGACGGGAGTGGCGCAGCAGTTGAGGGCCTTTTTCATTGTGGTTATGGCCGTGGCAAATGTCGCTAAACCGTATCCTCCATTTGCTGCGCGCCTTCGCCCCATCGTTGACTTCAAGACGGAGGTCCTCCGGATATTATCGGAGGCCGAAGGCCTCTGGTTCAAGGTCCACACGGGACAGCTAGACGACCAGCAGATCGACCAGGGGATGGTGGAAATAAGGACCAGGAAGGTTGAGCTTGAGGTTGTTCATTTCAGGCACGGTTCATTGCCCGTCAACGAGAAGATCCTGAAGAAGGCTAGTCTCCTGGCGGAGCAGTATCTCAAGACGCACTACCCCGTACTGGATCCAAAAGATGGAAAAGCCCAAGCAATCACCGGCGGTCCCCAGTAAGCCAGGGAAAGGAGGCTCCTGGAAGAGCATTCTGCCCGTCACGCGGATTACCCTCCCGATGCCGCCGATTCCTTCTCCGTCTCCTCCGGCCAAGGCCAAACCGGTCCAGACCAAGTCTGAATAGGGTCGCAGCGGTAGGATGAGAGGTCGCGCCGGGCACTGCTTTGGTTAGCTGTGTGTGGCCCGAACGGAATCGCATCGGTGTAATCGCCGCAAGATTCCAAAATGCCGATGGGGGTCACCGGACACATACCGCGACCCTGACCGTTCCTCGGCTCCTTCCCCGGATATTGAGCCAACCAATACCCAAAGTCTCCGCGCTTCGGGGGAGTTAGTGTTTGGCTGGAGCACGTCGCTCCGGTGCTAGCAACCGGGACGAGTATTCCACTTTCTCTGGACCGCGGCGCTGCGCCGATCGCTATAGAGCTGCAGCTTTGGCGTCCAGCTCCTCTAGCGTGAAGCGGACGCTGACGATGTAGGGTTCAGCGCCTTCTTCCCAGTGGCCGTACGTCGTCGCTACGATTGTACCGTCCGGCAGGACTTCCACTCCCGGGTACGCTGTGTCCCATTGGTGCTTGTTGTCCATGATGCGGACGCGGTATTCGCCTTCGGCGCCGCTTACTATATCCTCGTAGGTCCCAACCCATCCGGCCCAGTCACCCTGCGTGGAGCTCTCGTGCGCCGTATCTCGAAATGAAATGAACAGGCGGCCATCCGGCGCGTAGCGGGCCGTGTGCCGGTCTCCCGTAAGCGCTCCGGGAAGCTCCTGCGGCGTGGTCCAGGTCTTGCCGTCGTCATCCGAAAAGACGACAAAGGAATTGCGCGTTCGGCTGTTTTCGCGAAGCAGCAATGCCATCTGGCTGCCGTCTGGAGAGTGCACCAGTCCCGGCTCGCAGAGATGCACATTCGGATGGGAAGTTACAATACCGGGGGCGCTCCAGGTCACGCCTCCGTCATGAGAGAGCGTCTTATACACGGTGAAGACGGGCTCATCAAGGTCCCGGGGAGTCGCCTCGATAAACCGTCCATCGTCATGGAAGAGCGCCATGTAGCTGCCGCTCTGGAGCCGCGCCAGTGAGGCCATCGCAACTATGCCTCCGAATTCCCCTATGGCTTCCAGCTCCGTCCAGGTATAGCCGTCGTCATCCGAGATTGCACGGCGTATCGGGTACAGCCCCGAAAACAGAACCAGTCGCCGGGTCCCTTCCGCGTCGACTGTTCTATAGAGCGTGGGGACTTCCTGGGACGTGGCCCAGCTCTCTGGCACATCGAGTCGACCAGACCACGTGAGGCCGGCATCAAGGCTGCGCTTCATCACTATGGCGCCGCGTCCGTGCCCTTTAGGGTACACCACGATCATGGTGGTGGAGTCCTCCAGCAACACGGTAGTGGGATGGCCCAGGTATTGGCCATCCTCACGGTCAACCACGACCTGCCGGTGCGTCTCCTGTGACAGATCTACCATGGGGATCGAATAGCCACGCGGGGGCGGTTGCTGATCCGGTCTGCATCCTGCGACGAACAGGAGCGTGGCGAAGAAGGCGGCCGCACTCCGCCATTGCGTACCGCCTTCGCAGTGCGAACTTATTGGCACGGCCCTGCGTCCGGGGCGGATAGTGGCGGGCACGCACCGGGAAGGAAGGGCTCGCAACACCGCTCGGCCACGCGGAACCGCCATGCCCGCGGCCGGCATATTCGGAGAAGGGTGCTTTGGCATTTTGTGCCGTGGTTGCTATGGTGAGGATTCCGGCGCCGGCGCTAGAGAGAGACGATGTAGTCGACCAGTGCCTCCAGCTCGTCTTCCGAGACGCTGTCGAAGAAACGCAAAGCCGTGAGTGTGGCGGTCATGACCCCGGGAGCAAAACCCTCCGCGATAATGGATTCGGGCGTCAGAATAGAGTTTCGAATCTCTTCGCGGGACTGCTGCGCACCGATGCCCTGCATTGTTGGGCCGACACCAGCCGTGCCGTCCGTGCTGTGACACGTGTTGCAGAGGTACTGAGTGTAAACTGCACTGCCATCTACAACGGGTACGGCTATCCCGTTAGCGGCTTGAGAATCTGTGCCTGCAGCAATGCTGTCACTGGCTGCGGCTGCACCCGATTCCGGGGCTTGCGGTGTTGCCCCCGGCGCGGCTGTGCTGGCTGAAAGTCCCCCCTCCGTCATCGCTCCGGCATCCGTCATGCCAAGCGCGCCGCGCAGGGCCGTGTCACTGAGCGTGAGTGCCAGGAATACAATCACGAATATGCTGCCGATAAAGAAGACGAGCGCATTTACGCGGTTGTCATAGCGCAGTGCCATGAATACCGCAACAACAAGCGCGGCCTTGGAGGCAGCAATGGCCAAGGCAAGCGGCACATTCAGCGCTCCCAAGTCTATCCTGGCAGTAATCACCGTAGTGACCGTGAGCGCTATCAGCACCCCGAAAACAGTAGCCAGTACCCTGACCGGGATAATGTGATGCGCCGTATGACCGGAATCTCCGTGCATGCCCAGCGTCAGATCAGATACAGCAAGGGGAAGAGGAAAATCCAGATGATGTCCACGAGGTGCCAGTACAACCCCGTTAATTCAATGGGGGTGTAGTATGCGCTCGAAAAGTGTCCTCGAGCAAGGCGCGTAACCAGCCACACGAAGAGCAGCATGCCCACCAGAACGTGCACGCCGTGAATGCCCGTCATGACGAAATATATGCTGAAGAACTGCGCGGCAAAGGGGATGTCGTAGGCCGCGTAGTCGGTACCGTGGCTCTCGCCGTGCGGACTGAAGGCGGCGCCCGGAAAGATGCCGTGCGAGAACTTGCCGGTGTACTCAAAATACTTGACCACCATAAAGGCGGCTGCGCAGAGAAGCGTCAGCAAGAGGAGTACGATGACCTTCTCGTTCTCGTCCTTTTGCACGTAATGAATCGCGAGGGCAACCGTAAAGCTTGAGGCCAGAAGCACCAGCGTATTCAGTCCTCCAAGCTGCCAGTCCAGGAGCTCGCTCGCTTGCGCAAATACCTCCGGATGCCAGACCCGGTAGACTGCGTAGGCAACGAACATGCCGCTGAAGAGCAGGATTTCTGTAACCAGAAAGAGCCACATACCGAGCTTGGCCGCGTCGAACTGCTGCTCGGCGGAGATAAAATGATGCTGCAGGGTATTTCCCTTGGCGACGCTGCTCATGCCACGTAGGGTTGCTTCGGGCGCGTTCAGGCTACAGGTTCAGGGTCGGGGACTTCTTCCGGCTTGCCGTTGGTGGAAAAGATTTCGTCCGCCAGGTGATAGTCGTAAGGCCCGCGTGTGACCAGCGGCGTGCGGGCAAAGTTGTGCTCGGTTGGCACGGCGCTCGTGTGCGTCCACTCCAGCGTAGCGGCACTCCACGGGTTGCGCGGCGCCGCGGCGCCGTGCTTCAGGGACCGGATCCCGTAGACCAGGATCATTACCAGGCCGGCTGCCAGGACGAGAGAACCAATAGATGAGGCCAGGTGGAGTCCGGCAAACTCGGGGTACTGCTCCAGCAGCATCTCGTAATCATGGTATCTGCGCGGCATGCCGCGGCTGCCCATGATGAACTGGGTGAAGAAGGTCAGGTTGAAGCCCACAAACACCAGCACGGCGGCGATGCGTCCGGCGGTTTCGTTGTACATGCGCCCCGTCGCCTTGGGCCACCAGTAGTGCAGGCCGCCAATGAGGGCGATCAGTGCGCCGCCCATCATCACGTAGTGAAAGTGCGCCACGATGAAGTACGTGTCATGCAGGTGCACATCCACTGCCAGCACGCCTACCATAATGCCGGTTAGCCCGCCAATGGTAAACAGGAACAGAAACATCAGGGCATAGAGCATCGGGGTCTTGAGCCACACCGAGCCCTTGTACATGGTGGCCACCCAGTTGAAGACCTTGATGCCCGTCGGAATGCCGATCAGGAAGGTCAGCATGGAGAATATGATCGAGGAAATTGCCGACTGGCCGGCCACGAACATGTGGTGTCCCCAGACCAGGAAGCCAAGAAAGGCAATGGCCACGGAAGACAGCGCGATGAACGTATAGCCCGACACCTGCTGACGCGAGAACGTGCCCATGAGCTCGCTGATGATGCCCATGGCCGGCAGAATCATGATGTAGACCGCCGGGTGGCTGTAGAACCAGAAAAAATGCTGGAACAGCACGGGATCGCCGCCCAGGGCCGGATCAAAAATGCCGATGTGCAGCAGGCGCTCGAGAAAGAGCAGGATCATCGTGATGCCGATGACCGGTGTAGCCAGTACCTGCACGATGGCCGTCGCATAGATGGCCCAGACGAAGAGCGGCAGCCTGTTCCAGGTCATCCCCGGGGCCCGCATCTTGTGGACCGTGACAATGAAGTTCAGACCCGTGAAAATGGAGGCGAAGCCGGCAACGAATACGGAAGTGGTCAGCCAGAGTACGGCGGCGCTGCCGTCGCTGGAATAGGGTGTATAGAAAGTCCACCCAGTATCCACGTTGCCAATAACCAGCCAGCCGCACAGGGCAAAAACGGCACCGGCTATGAATATGTACCAGCTTGCCAGGTTGAGGCGCGGAAACGCGACGTCGCGCGCCCCGATCTGGAGCGGAAGCACGAAGTTGCCCAGAATGCCGGGGATGGCAGGGATAATGACCAGGAACACCATTACTACGCCGTGCAGCGTAAACGCCTGGTTGTAGCTGTCCTGGCCCATGATCGTCTGCCCGGGAGCGGCAAGCTCGGCTCTTACGATCATGGCAAAAATGCCGCCAAGCAGGAAAAAGGCCGCGACGGCCACGGCATACAGAATGCCGATCCGCTTGTGGTCGGTCGTGAGCAGCCAGGAGCCGAGTCCGCTCCTGGCTTTCAGGTAATTGCCGTGTGAATCGGCGCTCATTGCTCCTGGATATAGGCGATGAGAGCGTCGATTTCCTCCGGGGTCAGCGTGGCGCCGTACTGACCGGGCATGACCGGAGCAAATCCCGCCACTACGCGCGCGGACGGGTTGATTATGGACTCCCGCAGGTAGTTTTCGTCGGCCGTTGCACTGGTGCCGTCCACAAACGTGGGCTCCGACATGCTGAGACCCTGCATAGTGGGGCCACTGCCGGGCGTCCCGTCGACCGAATGGCAGGCAAAGCAGCCCTGTTGGGTAAAGAGCAGTTCACCCCGCGCTGCCGGCGGCATGGACTCGTCAATTACGGCTTCCTGCAGCCAGGTCTCGAATTCGTCCTGGGACTGCACGACGACGCTGGTGACCATGGTAGAATGCTGCTGCCCGCAGTACTCGGTGCACATCACCTGGAACGTGTCCTGCCGGGTGGCCTCGAACCAGACGTAGGTATAGCGCCCGGGCAGCACATCCTGCTTGACGCGGAAGGCGGGCACGAAAAAGCTGTGAATGACATCGCTGCTGCTCATCCGGAGCTTCACCGGCCTGCTCACCGGCACGTGGAGTGCATTGGAGCGTGCGCCGTTCGGATACTCGAAGAGCCAGCTCCACTTTGTGGCCCGAACCGTGATTTCGTAGCTGTTGGGCGGTGCCACGCCGAGGCGCACAAAAACGCGGAAGCCCCACGTGAATACGATGGCGACCAGGACGGTGGGTATGATGATCCACGAAGCTTCTATCCACTTGCTCTCCCGGAAGGGCTCGGGACGGTCCGCATGACTGCGCCGCCGGAACCGGTATGCAAAGAAAATCATGGTCCCGATCACGCCGACGAACAGCACGATGCTGGTGTAGAGAACAAAGTAGAAAAGGGCGTCTACGTCGCCTGCGATGCTCGAGGCGGCTTCCGGCAGCCACAAACTTCCCTGCTCGTTCATGCTCCGTCAGGCCTGAGATGATTGCCGCTTCGCGCGTCCTTCGCGCATCCAGAGCAGACTCAGCCCAAGCGCCAATACAAGGGCGGTGAACATTCCGCCGACACGCATGGCGGTCTTAGCCGTCATGACGTATGAATTGGAAGCGGCGTCGTACTGGAAACAGTAGAGAAACACCCTGTCAGAAAGTGTTCCAAGCTTGCCGTCGGCTGCCTCTACCATGGCGGCCCTGAGATTGCGTGCGCTCGGCGCCACATCAGGCAGGTAGCGCGAGACGCTGCCTCCAGGCGTAAGCACAATGACCGCCGCGGGATGTGCGTATTCCTGCTGCTGTTCCACCCATCGGTACCCGAAACCCACTGCGTCCGCGAGGCTGCGGATGTGGTTCTCGTCGCCGGTCAGAAAATGCCAGTCGGCGGCCGGCCGGCCCAGCCTTTGCTGATAGCGTTGCCTCTGCCGCCGGGCAACCTCGGGCGTGTCGACCGGGTCTATCGACACGGTAACCAGATCGTACTCCTGGCCCGGCGTCCAGGGAATGTCCTCCAGCGCGCGCGTGAGGCCATCCAGGAGCGCGCTGCAGAGCATCGGGCACGTATGGTATACGAACGTCAGAACCACGGGCCGCTCGCTGCCCAGGAGCGAGCCGAGTGAAACTTCGTGGCCACCCGCGCTGACAAATCGTGCATTTGCCGGCACCAGGGCTCCCAGCCTGGGAGTCAGTCCCACACCCTCGTAGGCCCGGGTCGCGTGCGGTGATACCTGCGCTCCCGCCGGCTTCACCGCTATCGCAAGGGCGACAAGCGAGAGCAGGACATGTTTGCGCATGTCAATCAGCAGGTAGCAGGCGAACTTCGCTGGTGAGGTTCGTATCGCTCGCGTATTCGCCGGAGAGCAGTTCTATGGCACGTTCGACCGGTATCTGGTACCGCCCGTCTCCCAGTGCAACATAGTGACCCGTCCGCTGCTGCGCGGCGATGTTCACATGCTGCAGTTCAGGATACACTGCACCTGCCGCGACCTCCCGCTGCACGTCATCCACCGATGCACGAAACCAGAGCGATGCACCCCAGACGAGCGCCGCCAAGAGCGTCACCAGGCTGAGAACAAAGGCCATGAGAGGGCCCGAGTCGACGCCTTCGCGCTGCACGACCAGTTCGTGCTCGTCTGCAAATCTTGGGCCGCTTGCCGGTTGTGTCATGGGCAGAACCTCATGCGTTTTCGAAGGCGAGCGAACGTCCAAGCAACGGATCCTGCTGCGGCACGAGCGGGTGACGGCTCAGCCGCCAGGCAAATGCGCCCAGAAATACGCCACACAGCCCCAGCCAGCAGGTGATGTCCAGCCAGTGGACGGTAGCATGCTCCTGGTGCAGCACGGGCATGGCCAGCCAGTGGTGGTCGAACCATTGCATTACGAGCAGCCATACGGCCATTATCCCCAAAAGTGTCATCGACCGCTTGACAAAGCGGGGAAGCAGCAGGACAAAGGGAAGCACGAAATGCATGACCAGAAGGACTGCGCTGTGCGTCTGCCAGCCGTGTTCAAGCCGGTGCCGATACCATACGGTCTCTTCGGGAATTCCGCCGTACCAGTACAGCATGTACTGGCTGTAGGCGATATAGGCCCAGAACACGACGAATCCGAACATGAGCTTGCCCAGGTCATGGTAGTGCTCCCTCGTTACCATGCCGCGCAGCATGCCTCCTCGCTGCAATCCGATAGCCGTTAATGCCATCAGGCAAAAGGCCGACATGAAAGCTCCCCCGAAGAAATAGACCCCGAATATGGTCGAGAACCAGTGGGGGTCCAGCGACATCAGGAAGTCGTAGCTGGCAAAGGCGGTTGTCAGCCCCAGCAGGGGAAGTCCCCAGGCGCTTGTGCGGCGCAGCTTGGCGGGGATGCCGGGATCGTCCGAGACATCCTGCCTGAGGCTCAGGGCGTAGAGCTTTGCGGAAATCACCGTCCAGATCACGAAGTAGAGTACTACCCGGATCAGGAAAAACGGAATGTTGAGATAGGCGACCTTGCCGGCGAGTATTTCGTCGAAATACGCATCGGCCGGGTCCGCTATCCCTGAGGCCGTCCAGTGGTGGTACGGGCCGTAATGCGTGTCGAACAGGCCCACCAGGATAGGAATGGCAAGCACCGCAAGCAGCGGAAATGACGCAGCCAGCGCTTCCGGGATGCGGCGCAGCACGACCACCCAGGAGGCTTTCGTAAGGTGTTTTATCAGGACCACGAAGAGCCCGCCGATCGATAGCGAAAGGCAGAAGGTCCAGCCTACGAGATAGGAAAAATAGAATTGCTCCAGGAAGCCTTCCTGCAGGCCCATCGTGATGCTGACCGCCAGGAGGGCGGCTCCGACCAGCATCGGCACCAGATAGGCCAGCCGGCCGCCGCTGTAGCGGAATTCCGCCTTCGCGCGGTCCGAAGTAGGCTCCCAGGTATCCAGGAGCCAATGGTGCAGGGAGCTCCTCTTGAGCGTGCTCGCCATCAGAAAATGCTCAGGGCGCTAGATTGGAGAGGATGTCGCTCGGAACGTCGCTGGCCGTCGCGTTTTGACTGCGCTGCAGGGCCCGGATGTAGGCGACGATGGCCCAGCGGTCGGCCACCGCAATCTGGTGACCGTAGGCCGGCATCGTGCGAATGCCGTGCGCTATTACGTCGTAGAGGTAACCGTCTTCGATCGTCCGAAGCCGGTCGTCATGGTAGCCGATGGGTGCAAAGCCGTAGCCACCGGTCATTATGATGCCTTGTCCGTCGCCCGCCAGGCCATGGCAGACGGCGCAAAAAATGTCATAGCGTTCGCGTCCCCGCAGGGCAAATTCCCGGGTAAACGGAAGCGGCATGCGGGCCAGGTAGGCCCCTGATGCATCGCGGCCGAGGTAGAACGCCGTGTCGTCGCGCAGCATGCCACGGGCCACCGTCCCGGGAACGGGAGCGCGCATCGTGCGGCCGTCCGCAAAGAACGGACTCTCCTCCTGCGGGTCGTACCGCTCCATAGCGTCCATGTTGGGATTGATGTGGATGGGCGGCTTGTCCGACAGGCTGCCCCGGCAGGCCACCAGGCCTAGTACCAGAACAAGCAACCATGCGCGAGATACCAGCATCAGGCCTCTTCGTGGAGTTCAGAGTATCCCTTGTCGTGGATCGCTTCAACGTGCAGCGCTCCGAGTTCCCTTAGCAGATTCCCGGTTGCCTCCTCGTCAAATGACGGATCGCTTGCGGCCACGTGGAGAAAGAACGCGTCGTCGGACGCACGGTCGAAATTCCGCGAATAGAAGAGCGGATTATACGGCCGTGGCAGTCCATTGAGCAGCAGCATGCCCCCTACCGCGAAAATCGCAGAGAAGAGCACAGTCAGCTCGAACATGATCGGGATGGAAGGCTCAACGGCAAAAAAGGGCTTGCCGCTGATATTGATGGGATAGTCCACAGCCGAGGTCCACCACTGGAGCCATGTCGCCAGCGCCAGGCCCGCGGCACCGCCCAGAAGCGTTATGTAGCCCACCAGGGAATTGCCCAGCCTCATCGCCTTGTCCATCCCGTGGACAGGAAACGGCGAATGTGCATCGAAATGGCGGTAGCCCGCCTCGCGCACGGCACGCGCGGCAGCCAACAACGCGCCCGGGTCCGAATACTCGGCCAGCAGCCCGTATCGGGAATCTGCCTGGGCCTCGTATATCCCCATGCTGGCCTTTATGTCGCGGAGCAACGCTTTCACGTCTTGTCGTGGCCGTTTTCGTAGAAATGCGGATCTGATTCGGGCAGCACCATCTTGATCTCAGCCATCGCGACCATCGGCAGGAAGCGAAGGAAGAGCAGGAACAGCGTGAGGAAGAGCCCGAAGGATCCTGCCAGGGTCAGGATATCGACCAGGGTGGGATTGAAGTAGTCCCAGCTTGCCGGCAGGAAATCGCGGTGCAGGCTCGTCACCGTAATGACGAAGCGCTCGAACCACATCCCGATGTTCACGATGATTGAGGTGACAAATAGGAACGGGATACTGCGGCGCAGACGCTTGATCCAGAAGAACTGAGGAAAGAGCAGGTTGCAGGACATCATGATCCAGTAAGCCCACGCGTAGGGTCCCGTGGACCTGTTCAGGAATGCGTACTGCTCGTATTCCACCTGCGAATACCAGGCAATGAAGTATTCGGTGATGTAGGCAAAGCCCACCATCGTGCCCGTCAGCAAAATGATGATGGCCATCTTCTCCAGATGGTCCATCGTGATGATGTTGCGGATCCCGTAGACGCTGCGGGCTACAATGAGCAGCGTCATCACCATGGCAAATCCGGAGAAAATGGCGCCAGCCACGAAATAGGGCGGAAATATCGTGGTGTGCCATCCTGGCACGATCGAGACGGCAAAGTCAAAGGAGACCACGGAGTGCACCGAGAGCACGAGGGGTGTTGCCAGCGCGGCCAGAAGCAGATAGGACTTTTCGTAGTTGCGCCAGTGGCGATTGGCACCGGTCCACCCCAGGGCCAGAAAAGCCATGATGCGCCGCCTTAGCGGCGTGCGGGCCCGGTCCCTGAGGGTACCCAGGTCCGGGATCAGTCCCACGTACCAGAAGATGAGGGAAACCGTGAAGTAGACACTTACGGCAAAGACGTCCCAGAGGAGCGGGCTCTTGAACTGGGGCCACATCTCCATCTGGTTGGGCAGCGGCAGCGTCCAGTAGATCACCCACACGCGGCCTACGTGGATGGTGGGAAAAAGCAGGGCGCAGATGACGGCGAAGAGCGTCATGGCCTCCGCGGAACGGTTGATGGCCGTGCGCCACTGCTGCCGGAACAGGAACAGGATTGCCGAAATCAGCGTGCCGGCATGCCCGATTCCGACCCAGAAGACGAAGTTGACGATGGGCCAGCCCCATCCCACGGGGTTGTTGTTGCCCCAGACGCCGACACCGTTCCAGAACAGGTAGCCGATCATGGCCAGCAGCATCACCAGCAGCGTCGAGGAGACGGCAAACACCATGTACCACATCGCCGGCGGCCGCTTCTCCGTGTGGTAGGAGACCAGCTGGGTGATGTCGTGAAAGCCCAGGTTGCCCGTTACCAGCGGGGGAGTAAGGCTTGTATGGTCTTGCGCCGATGCCACGGGCAGATCTTATTGCGTTGGCGGAGTCAGCTCAGCTCCGCACCGGGATTCGGGTTGCGTACACGAGCCAGATACGATACGCGAGGCTTGACGTTGAGCTCGGCGAGCATCGTGTAGGCCCGGGGATCTTCCCTGAGGCGCGACACGTCGCTTCCTGCATCATTCAGGTCGCCGAACGTGATGGCCTCGGCCGGGCAGGCCTGCTGACACGCAGTCAGGACCTCACCGCGCACGAGCGCCCGGTCTTCCAGCTCCGCCCGGCGCTGCGCTCCCCGAATGCGCTGCACGCAGAATGAGCACTTCTCCATCACGCCGCGCGAGCGGACGGTAACGTTGGGATTCTGCGCCATCTGCACCGTCTCGGGGATGGTCTTCGACCAGTTGAAATAGTTGAAGCGGCGAACCTTGTACGGGCAGTTGTTGGCGCAGTAGCGGGTGCCGATGCACCGGTTGTAGATCATCTGGTTGGTGCCGTCCGGAGAATGGACCGTGGCCGCCACCGGGCAGACGGCCTCGCATGGCGCGTTTTCGCAGTGCTGACAGGGCACGGGCTGAAGCACCATCTGCGGATTGTCCGGCAGCTGCGTGCCGTCCTCGCTCACGAAATACCGGTCCAGTCGCAGCCAGTGCAGCTCGCGGCCATTGCCCACTTCTTCCTTGCCCACCACCTGCACGTTGTTCTCGGCCTGGCACGCCAGGATGCACGTGCCGCAGCCGGTGCACGCATTCAGGTCAATGACCATGCCCCACTGGTTGCGATAGTAGCTGCTGTCGCGCATCGCGGCATCGTTGGCGGGATGCCGGTCCTGCCAGAGCATGGGATAATCCTGGAAATCGGTCTTTTCGTCCGAACCGGGCGTGGGCACCTCTGCTTCGAGCGCAAAGGCAGGATTGGACCGGTATTCGTCCAGGGTCCCAATGCGCAGGAGCGGCCGGGCCTCCATGTCGAGTACGCCATGGTCCTGCGTGGTAATGATGCGATACGTCCTTCCCGTAACGGCTATTTCCACGTCCGTCAAGATGGCACGCAGCGAGGCGTCGCGCAGCGGAGCCACGTTCTGGCCCACACCGCTCGCGAGTGCGCCGTGCCCGTAAATGTCCGTCTTGTCGTCGGTATCCCAGAAGGGAGTATGTCGCTCCGGCCGGTCGCTGTCGACGCTGCGGCCGTAACCCAGCGTCACCGCAATGCTGCCATCCGCATGCCCCGGGACAATCCAGACGGGTAGTTCCACGCCTTGCTCACCGCGCGTGAGCCTGATGACATCTACATAATAGCGGCCCTTCGAGTAGCGGGCTTCGACGCCCAGAGCTTCAGCTGTCGCCGGGCTCATCACCGCTACATTGTCCCAGACGATCTTGGTGACGGGATCTGGAAGCTCCTGGCACCAGGCGTTGTTGGCATAGCTGCCGTCGAGGAGGGTTGGATCCAGTCGCCAGACCACCTCGATGGAATCGCCGGGGGCAGAGCGTGCAGGCCCGGCAGGTCCAGGCGTCTCAGGAACGATCTCCGGAAAGGCCGTGCCCTCCGCATAGCCATCATGCAGGATCTTTCGCCAGGCATCTTCGAACGCGCCGGAAACGACGGGCCGAAAGGTGTCGCGCACCAGGTCATAGGCTGACTGCGCCGTTCCTGTTGCCATGAGCGTCAGTATCTCGATTTCGGACCGGGCATCTTCATAAAGAGGCGCGATAAGCGGCTGGACCACGGACAGCGTCCCGTCCCATGCGCGCCCGTCTCCCCAGGCTTCCAGGTAGTGGGCAGCGGGTATGTGCCACGTGGCCAGGCGCGCCGTTTCGTCCCGGTGCAGACCCACGTGGATGGTCTCGGATACTTCGGCCAGGGCACCCGCAAAGTTCACGCTGGCCGGAGCGTCATAGGCAGGATTCACGCCCAGCATCAGCGCAGCGTCCACGGCACCGGCGCGCATGTCGTTCGCCAAGTCCTGCAGCGCTGCACCCTGGGGCGCTTCCGGCTCCTCACCGGTTTCAAGCAGCCTGAGCACCGTGCCGACACTGCCAAGCGCCGCGTTGATGGCGGCGCAAAGGGCGTGGACCTCCGGAGGCTGAGATTCGCCTGCGAGCACCACACCGCGGGAACCGGCATTTAGAAGGTCGGCGAGGAGGCTTTCGAAGAACGCATCATCGGAAAACTGGCTGCCGGCCCCGGTAGCCGCACCCATCCTGCGTGCGAGCTCGTGAGCGAATGCGCCCACGTCCGCGCTTCGCATGCGCTTGCGGTGATCCGCCATGGCCCCCGTGACACTGAACGTGCTTTCGGCCACGTAGAGACGGCTCATGGAGCCATCGGCGGATGAGAGCTTGCGCCCCTGCGCAAATGACTGCGTTGCCGAAGCAAAATTGCGGGCCGTCGGGCCAAGAAAGTCTGCGTCCAGGCTCACGATAACGTGGGCCTGGGAAAAATCATATGCGGGCCGAAGAGGCCGGCCGAATGTCGCCTGGATGCCGGCAGCTTCAGCGTAGTCGCCTTCCGACCTGTACGTGATCCACCGCACTTCGCCGAAGCGCTCGGAAAGGCGTGCGCGCAAGGCGGCAGCGGTCGGCGAGGAAGAGGGACGCGCGATTACTGCCAGCCGCGTCGCATTGTCGCCAAGGCGCTGGCAGAGCTCGACAAATGCATCCCAGGATGCCCGCTCGCCCCGGTGCAGTACGGTGCGGGACCGGTCGGGATCGTAGAGGTCGAGCAGGGAAGCCTGCGCGAACACGTTTGTGGAGCCCGAGGCGGCCGGGTGCTGCGAATTGCCTTCCACCTTGGTCGGGCGTCCGTCACTGCTCTTTACCAGAAGCGGAAAGACGGTGCCCCGGAATGGCATCGCGGTGGCATAATAGAGCGGTATGCCCGGAATGATCTCCTCGGGCTGCCGGGCAAACGGCATGATGCGCTCCACGGGCCGTCTGCATGCGGTCAGCCCCGCCAATGCCATCGAGGCCCCCATGACCTGCAGGAAACGGCGCCGCGAAGGCGAGCTGTCCGCCGGCATTACCTCATCCCGGACAACTTCCACAAACTCCGCGTCCTGCCGCAGGTGCGGAAGACTGCGCCACAGCCTCTTGCCGCTGTTATCGTCTTGTGCGATAGGTAGCGCAATCATGGATCGGCTAATAGTGGCAAGCGCTGCAATTGGTGGGAGGCTGGATTGCTTCAGCCCCTATTCGCTCCAGGTTTCGCTGGATATGGTCGCCGCTGTGTACATAGCCCATGGTGGTGACTTCGCCCGTGGGCCGAAGATAAAGCTCCGGTTCGCGGTGACACTCCAGGCACCAACCCATGGAAAGCGGCTCTTCCAGGCGAACGACGTCCATCTGGTCTACTCGTCCGTGGCACGTTTCGCAGCCCACGCCCGCATCCAGGTGCACAGCATGGCTGAATTGAACGTAGTCGGGCAGGCTGTGCACCTTTACCCAGGGGATCGATTCTCCGGAGGAAAAGCTGTCGCGAACCGGCAGCAGTGCGATGGACTGAGGCCGCACTATCGTGTGGCAATTCATGCACGTTTCGGTCGACGGAATATTGGCCACGTCAGCGGACTCGACCGCGCTATGGCAGTAACGGCAGTCCATGCCAAGCTGGTCCACGTGCACCCGGTGGCTGTAGGGAACTGGCTGCTCGGGCGCGTAACCTACGTCGGTATATTCCGGCGAGAAATAGTACCAGACAAAGGCCACGCTGACAATCCCGCTCAGCAGTACGGCGACCAATGACAGATGCGGTAGAGCGTTGACCTTTCTGGCGAAGATCTGCGGCATGCTGCCGGGCCGACTCAGCCCCTGAGAAAGCGAAACTTGCCTAAACTACTGCATGCAGAGCTAAAGAAGAGCTATCTCACATGCGAAGGCAATTGGCCTGCGGGTATTCGATAGGTATTCAATAAATATTGAAAGGGCAGGGCGCCCCAGGCCGCACATTGCACTTTGTTACCCGCGCCGCACTAGTGCACGGCGGCAGGTCTCTTGGTTGGCTGATCGGCGCCGCTGCTACCCCCGGAGTCCATACCTTCTGCCGAATCCAAAGCAGACAAGCATCCGGGCGGATGTTCCTTTCCGGCTTGACCTACCGGATCGGCACAACACGGTAGTGAGCACGGGTTGGCGCGCGAGCGGGACCCGAAGTCTCTGCCAGGCGCTTCGCAGCAGGTGCTCGACTGATGCGCCGTCCAGATTGGCAGCATTCAGTCTGCCGATGGTTCCGACAGCCGCCTCGCCAGCTTGAGGAATCGGCCGGACAGGAGCATGGCCGCAACGGCCAGGCCAAGCACGAGCCCGGCCCAGAAGCCCTGTACGCCCCATCCGGCTCCGTAGCCCAGCGCGGCGCTTGCAGGCAGTCCTATGACCCAGTACGAAACAAAGCACAACAGCATGGGCGTTCTCGTGTCCTTCATGCCGCGGAGGGCTCCGCCGGCCGAGACCTGCATTCCGTCGAAAATCTGGAACACGGCTGCGATGCCGAGCAGCTTGACCGCAAGGAGTGCGGCCTCCGCATGCGTGGGCTCGCCCAGATCCAGGAACAGGCTGACAATGCTGCGGGGTGCGACCCAGAAGAAGATGGCCGCCAGCGTCATGAACAGCGCAGACAGGGCGATGCCGATCTGTCCGGCCCACCTGGCACCGAGAGGATCCTGACGCCCGACGGCGTGTCCGACGCGGACGGACGTAGCAATGCCGATGCCCAGGGGAACCATGAAGGTGAATGCGGCGCACTGGATGGCCAGTTGATGCGCCGCCAATTCCGTGTGGCCGAGCGTCCCGGCCAGCAGCGCTGTCGATGCGAAGAAGGCGACCTCAAGGCCGTAAATGCCCCCGATGGGCAAGCCTATGCGGAGGATTTCGCGGAGATAGCCGGCGTTGAATCGACCGAGACCGTGAAACAGTCGAAACGCCCGGAATCGTCTCCGGCCCAGAACGTAGGCGCCGATCACCAGAAACTGGAACCAGTACACGATGGTGGTAGCCCAGCCTGTGCCGACAAGGCCCAGGGCCGGCATGCCGAAGCGCCCGAACATGAGGGCCGTGTTGGCGAGGACATTGAGACCCACGCTGAAGACGATTATGGCCGTAACAGGCCACGGCCGGGAAACGGCTTCCACAAAATTCCTGAATACGATGAACCAGAGGAACGGCAGGAAGCCCCACAGGACCGCGCGCACGTACTCCTGCGCTAGCACCACCACGTGTTGCTCCTGTCTCATCAACAGCCATATGGGTCCTATATGCCACAGAAGCAGCGCGATCGGCACGGCGAGCGCGAGCGCCAGCCACAGTCCTTGGCGCACGCTGTGGCCAATCGGCTCGTACGTCTTCGCGCCGTAGGCCTGCGAAACCATGGGGCCGACGGCCATGAGCACGCCGACGCATACAAGAAGGAAGAAGAAGAACGTGGCATTGCCGAGGGCGACGCCGGCGAGCGCCTCCGGGCCCAGCCGCCCTACCATCACAACGTCAATGAAGCCGTTGGAAATCTGCCCTACCTGCATGGCCACAATCGGCCCGGCCAACAGAACGAGTTCGCGAACCTCGAAACCGATCTTGTGGCGCGTGCTGTCTGCCATGGCCGTGTGCGCAAGAGAGCGCAAAGATAGGGGAATGCACCGACGGCTGCCCGCGGATCCGCCGGCAACCGGGCCTCGTTAGCAGGTAGATACCAGAACGAATCAGCAGAGTCATGGCGGTTTTCCTCACCATGCTGCTCGCCTTTCAGCATGCAGCTGCGGACACGGTGACACTTGATCCACCGCAGGCCACGCTTGATGTGGAGCAGTCCCTCCAGTTTGTCGCCCGAGACGGTCAGGGAAGGGCGCAGGAGGCCGTCCAGTGGTATATCAGGGAAGAAGACGTCGCCACGGTAGACGACTTGGGCATGGTCACGGCTCACCGCCCTGGATTTGCCCGCCTGGTAGCATCCGTAGCCGGCCGGCCGGCCTATGCCGTGATCGAGGTATCCGAACTGCCCCCGGCCGCGATCGAGGCGCAGCTGCCCGTGACGGAAGTACTCCAGGGTACGTCGGTTCCTGTCTTGGTGGTGGTCCGGTCCCGGTTGAATGAGCGCCTTGCCAGTGCCAGGCTCCGGTACTCCAGCGAAGACGCCCGTGTGGCCCGCATTGATGACCAGGGCCGGCTTACAGGAGTAGCCCCAGGACGCACCAGCATCTCGGTTCGGGCCGGTCGTGTTGTCCGGAATGTGATGGTCACCGTGGTAGAAAACCCGGCAGCTTCCTACAGCATTGCCCAGAACCGAGTGAGCGTCCGCAGCGGCGACGTGGTCCGTTTCCGGGTGCGGGCACAGGACGCGGCAGGGAATATTGTCGGTGAATTCTATCCTGAGTGGTCGGTCCGGGGCGAGGGCGCGCTCATCGAGGCTGAAGGCATGGATGGAGTATTTATCGCCCACGAAGCTGGTCCCCATGAAATCACGGCCCACATAGGAGAGGAAATCGAGCGCACTATCACCGTGGATGTGGAGCCGCGCCAGTACAATGCGTCGCTCGTTCCTGTGGGGAGGGGTGCCATCGGGGCGCACCACTCGGGCGATACGTGGGTGTTCGAAGGCGTAGACGGCAGAGACTACGCTTACGTGGGCACCTTTCTGCACGACTGGATGAAGGCATTTGACGTGACCGATCCGTCATCGCCCGTGCTGACAGATTCCATCCAGGTAGATGCCCGGCGGATCAATGACGTCAAGATTCATCCGAACGGCCAAATCGGCATCATCACAAGGGAGGGAGCCTCAGACAGGCGCAATGGCATGGTGATACTGGACCTTGCCGTACCTGCACACCCGGCCATACTGTCCGAGTACACGGATACGGTCACGGGTGGTGTGCACAACGTCTGGATCGAAGGTGCCACTGACCTTGTGTACGCGTGCCATAACGGGACCAATGACCTTCACATTATCGACATTTCTGACCCTCGCAATCCGTCCGAAGTCGGGCGGTGGGGCCTCGACAAGCGGGCCAAGACCTTGCATGATGTCATCGTGCAGGATGGCTATGCCTATCTGTCATACTGGGACGACGGCGTGGTCATACTTGATGTGGGAGCAGCGACGCACGGCGGCGCGCCGTCGGCGCCGGCCTTTGTCAGCCAGTACAAGTATCCGGAGGGCAATACGCACGTGGCGTGGCGCCACGGCCGGTACCTGTTCGTAGGAGACGAGATCTGGCCGGAAGGGTGGCAGCCCTATGCCCCGATTGACGCCACCGGCTACATTCACGTGCTGGACGTGACGGACCTGGACAATCCGGTGGAAGTGGCACGCTACGAAGTCCCGGATGCGGGAGCACACAACATCTGGGCGGAGGGGGACCGGCTCTACGTGGGGTATTACCAGGGCGGGCTGCGCGTACTGGATATCTCGGGAGAGCTTAGGGGTGACCTTTACCGCCAGGGGCGGGAAATGGCAGCCCTCCGCACCACGGACCATGTATCGGTTGTGCCGGGCTGGCCAATGACATGGGGAGCGCAGCTTTTCAAGGGCAATATCTATACCTCGGATCTCAATTCGGGGCTGTGGATTGCCCGCCTGGAGGAGCGGATGCTAGTTCCGTAGCTCCGCACGGTCTGCGGTTCATTCTGCGGGCAAACTGCAGTGCTCTCGCATGGTAGTAACCGTTGGTGGTTCGCATGGTAGTAACCGTTGGTGGGCCAGCACGCGCGCCGGCAGTTGCAGCTGCGCTGCCTCACATGACTTGCCCGTGTTGACCCACCGGATGCGGGGATCGGGTTTTGAGCGCCGCACCGTGCGGGATCTCCCGGGCAAGGACGAGACTCCAATCTGGCTGAACTACTTTCCTCTGGGGATCTGGCAAGAAGTGCACTAAATGTGCGTCCGCTACGCCACGATTCATTGGCACCCCGGCGCAGCCTTTCTTCGACAGGTTACCGTACCATTCGGTGCCCGCAGGCCACTAGCGATTCGTTGCTCTCCTACCGGCGGTTGTGCGATTGCGGGTAGCAGTTGTGGCGTGGGTCTCCTCGCCAGTTCATCCGGAAGCAAATGGCGAAAATCTGCAGGGAGGAGGGGCCGATCTACGGCAAGTACAGTTGGCTAGGCCTGACTTCGCCCGCCTGCCAACGCGCACTTCACCATGGAATCCTCGCCCCGGAGCTGGTCACCCTGACAAAGCCCCTTCCACGTACTACTTGACAAATAGCATGTCGCGGTAGGTGGGCAGTGGCCAAAGATCGTCCGGGATTACCTTCTCCATGCGGTCAGCCACATCGCGCACCGCGTTCATCGCCGGAATCACGTTGTCGCGCATGTGAATGACCTTTGATGTCATCTCGTCGCCGCCCAACTCCTCGTTCTGTGCATCGAGCTCTTCCAGGGCATCGGTCAGCTCGTCGATCAGGCCGGCCACCCGTGTGATGTTACTGTCGAGTCCGCGAGTGGAGGCACCCGCTTTCTTCGTACCTTTGCGCGCCTCCGCGAGCCGGCCGAGGTAGGACGCCGCCGCAGGCAGGATCATGCAGCGCGCGATGCTGGCAGCCGTCTCACCCTCGATGTTGATCTTGATGAAGTACTGCTCCGTGAGCACCTCCAGACGGGCCTCGAGCTCCCGCGGCGACATGACGCCGTACCGGTCAAAGAGCTCCTGATTCTTTTCCGCCCCCAGCGCCGGAAGCGCGTTGACTGCATTGCGCGTGTTGATCAGGCCGCGGCGCTCTGCCTCCTCGACCCATTCGTCCGAGTAGTTGTCGCCGTTGAAAATGATCCGCTTGAAGGCCGGAATCTCGTTGGCGAGCAGCGTCCAGAGCGCGTCCTCAAGGGAGGCTTCGGTCTTGACGATCGCCTCCAGGAGGTCGGCCCATTCGTCGACAGCTTCGGCCACGATTGTGTTTAGCACGGTTGCCGGGAGCGAAATGCTGGACGCGGATCCCACCGCCCGAAACTCGAACTTGTTGCCGGTAAAGGCGAAAGGCGAGGTGCGGTTGCGGTCGCCGGAGTGGCGCGAAAGGTCGGGTAGAACGGACACGCCGAGCCCCAGCAACCCGTCGTGCTCTCGCTTCTCGGCCGAGCCCGATATCTCCAGCTGGCTGAAGATATCCTCGAGCTGCTCTCCCAGGAAGATCGAGATGATCGAGGGCGGGGCCTCGTTGGCGCCGAGACGGTGGTCGTTGCCCGCGCTCGACACGGACGCCAGGAGGAGGTCCTGGTGCTTGTTGACCGCGCTCATCACAGCCGTGCAGAAGAACAGGAAAATCAGATTGTCATGGGGCGTGTCGCCGGGGTCCATCAGGTTGCGGTCTGACGTGCCGAAGGACCAGTTCACGTGCTTGCCGCTGCCGTTGATGCCCCGGAAGGGCTTCTCGTGCAAGAGGCAGATGAACCCATACTGGCGCGCATTCCGTTCCAGGATCCGCATCATCAACTGCTGGTGATCCGATGCCACATTCGCATTTTCGTAGACCGGCGCCATTTCGTATTGTCCCGGAGCGACCTCGTTGTGCCGCGTCTTCATAGGAACGCCTAGGCGGTAGAGGTCCATTTCTACCGACTGGATGCACGCCAGCACGCGCTCGTGTATCTGCCCGAAGTAGTGGTCGTCGAGCTCCTGCCCCCGTGGCGGTTTGGCCCCGAAGAGGGTTCGGCCCGACGTCATGAGGTCAGGGCGGCGGTAGTAAAACTCGCGGTCGAGCAGGAAGAACTCCTGCTCTGGGCCCAGGCTGGCCGTGACGCGTCCCGCATCGATGCCGAAGACCTTGAGCGCGCGGCGCGAGGCACGATCCAGCGCGTCCATCGAGCGCAGCAGCGGAATCTTGGCGTCGAGGCTGTCACCGGCCCAGCTCGAAAAGGCGGTGGGGATGCAGAGATAAGTCGCCGATTCGCCCCCCATGATGAAGGCCGGCGAAGTTGGGTCCCAGGCCGTGTAGCCACGCGCCTCGAAGGTGGCCCTGAGTCCGCCCGAAGGGAAGGACGATGCATCCGGTTCTCCCTGGACGAGCTCGTCGCGGCCGAATTCGGTGATGGCGCGGCCATCACGCTGCACCTTCAGGAAGGAGTCGTGCTTCTCGGCTGTGCTCCCCGTCAGCGGCTGGAACCAGTGCGTGTAGTGGGTGGCGCCGCGCGAGAGGGCCCAGTCCTTCATGGCGGCTGCCACGGTTTCGGCTACCCCGTGGTCCAGCTCCTTGCCGTCGCGAATGGTGCGGATGATCTGCTTAAAGACGTTTTCGGGAAGCCGAGACTGCATCTCTTGCAGCCCGAAGGTGTCTTCGCCAAAGGCGCGAGGAAGGAGGTTGCGATCAGTGGACCGGGATTCTGATCCTCTTTGCCAGGTCTTGGCGGCACTTATGGAATCGAAGCGGCGGGGCGAACTCATTAATCGTGTTCCTTTTTGGTGATGGCGGCATTCGGCGGAGGGCGTCCACGTCAATCGCGGCAAAGTGTTTCCTGATTTTGCGACGCTGCAAGTCCGGAGGCCGCTTCTGTCTGCGGTCGGTCGGCTGGGCACGCGCCTGGAGGCAATCCGCCAATTGATTGGACCGGGCGTGCAAGCGGTACCCCGTTGATTCGTCCGGCTTTAACATATCCGTTTGTAATCGTCCCGAGTGCCGCATTCAAGCCGATCTCGGCATTCGTCTTGCGCCGAGCCACCACATGGGAGCGGGCAGCCGGGACCTTGAATTTGAATCCCATCTCGATCCGCTGCTGCTTTATCGATTCACGCTCGGCAGCGAATGCTCAACCACGTTGTTGGCTCCTGCCACTGTGCCAGGAGTACACGGCTCCAGCCGCGACACTCGCCAGTTAGTCTTCCCGGAAGCCTGCGGTCGCTGTCTACCTATGGACCACTTCGAAGCGCGGACCGTAACGATTGGCGATGTCGACTCGTGCGCCCCTGAAAGTGGTCGGCGAGCGGCACACGCGCACCACGTCACCGGTCGCGATTCCGTTAGTCCGCCTGCGTGCGAACCGGTCGAATGCACATGCGGCAGGCCAGAAGGGCCAATCGAGGCCTGTGCGCAGCCACTGGCAGGTCGCGAGCAAAGGAGACTGGCTGGAGCACCACTTTCGGAGCTACGCCATCCTTGCTGAAGCCAATGCTATGCGTTTTCGCGAGTCGTCAGAAGAAAGGAAACATCAAGAGGCACGCACACTTCCAGCCCGCTCGCGGACGTCAGAATTACTCCGCGGCCGCTGCTGCGCGCGTTGATGGACTGAACGCTGTCAAACCCGTGCGGAATATCAGCAACCGCCATGATGTAGCGCACGTCCAGGGGGATGTGTTCGTCCAGTTCCAGGCACGTTGCGTAGCCCCGGTCCTGCAGAGAATTGTCTCCGGCAGACGGGGACAGCCCATAGTGGAAGTAGGACGTAACCTCCTCAAGGCCCATTACGCCGGAATGGCGGCCATTCCATGGCGCATAATGACGCCCGCCGTTGGATATCCAGAATACGGTATGTCGCAGCACCGAAGGATCTTTGAGGGCGAACCAGACATAGCGCTGCTCCGGGAATGTCACCGCGGTCCACGCGAATCCCTCAGAAGGATCGGAAACGAGCATCACGAGATCCTCATACCCCTTCCGGGCAGGGAAACGGCTCAGGTCGGCACGGTCCCCTGTAATGGTCGGGACGCTGCGCAGGGATGTAAAGGAGGCACCGGGCTGCAGGACCGAGTATCCGCGATTCTCCGGCAGCTCCACCGGCTCCGGCGCCGTTTGCGCGTAGAGGAAGGGACTGGTGGTGATCATGCCGCTTCCGGGCGCATCCGGAAACTTGAGCATGGCGTGGTGCCCAAGGCACATGCGGCCGCCCATGCCTCGAATTACGTGGCGGGAGTATACCGCGTGGTGATCTCCGCGCAAGGTGATGTGCTTGTCGACTTGCCCTGCGCGAATCCGCGTGTCCAGCGTGGCGTGTAGCATCGCCAGTCCCTTTTCGCGCCGAACAGAAACCAGCTTCCAGCGCTCGTTGGCCGTTTCTCCGTGCGGTGGGTGGCTCTCGCCCCGGAAGGATGCGTCATTGCTGCCGAAAGGCATACAGAAGAAGTCGCCCCGGAGCGCCCGGAGGACGGGAGGCAACGCTTTGGAAGTGGCTTCCTCTGCCCACGGAGCCAGTGCATAAGGGGCAATCGATCGTCCGGCCAGGTAAAACGTAATCGGCCCGAGGTGGCCGCCCTGGCGGGTGAGGTAGGCCTCCACACTGGTTGTGGCCACACGCCAGGAAGCCTGTCCGAGCATTTTCACAGTGTCGTGCGACATGGGCCGGTCTCAGCAGTGGCACGCTAGCGGTGCCCCCTTTATGCCCAGGTCGATTCGGGTCAGGTGCCAGCGTCCCAGGTTGGTAGCGAGGAGCTGGTCGAAGTTGGGTCCACCGAAGGCTATGTTGGTGGGATTGGACAATGTATGGGCTTCCCAATCCTCGATTACAAGATCAACCTCGCCTTCCGGAGCGGCCCGGTAAATGTGGTTGGGGGCGTAGCACGAAATGTAGAGGTTGCCCGCCGCGTCGAAGGCCAGGCCGTCGGGCACCGTCCTCGGCAGCTCGACAAACATGGTGCGGCGCCCGGCCCGGCCGTCCGGCAGAATCTCGATTCGCTCGACTCCCGGCGTGAAGCTGCAGACCACGAACAGCGCGCCTTCATCGGGCGATAATGCCAGCCCGTTGGCGAAATTGAATGGGCCCTTGTGCCATATATCGCCCTTGCCGCTGTGATCGCGGTCGAAGCGCAGGATGCGGCCATCGATCTTGCGAAAAGTGCCGCTGTCGGAGACGTACAGCGTGCCGTCCCTGGCAAAGGACGCGTAGTTGGGAATCTTGAAGCGGTTGCCGTCGCTGGTGCCTCGGGCAAATTCCGAAAGCTTACCGGTGTCAAGGTCCAGTCGCCAGAGGCACTGGTTGCGCAAATCGCACGCCAGAAGCCAGCTTGCGTCCGGACTGATGGCGAGGCCCAGGACAAAGCCACCTGTATTTGCCACCTCCTGCAGCTCTTGTCCGTCGGCCGATACCCGGTAGATCTGTCCGGCTTCTCCGCCAGCCCAGACGGATCCGTCCGGATGCACGGCTATGCCTTCCGGGTGGTCTAGCCCGTCAACGAAAACAGCGGCGCTCGCCAGGGGCAGCAGAGGCCTGGTATGCATTGCGTGGAGCCAAGTATGGTGAAGTACGGGGTGCCGGCGGCAATTCTCTTGCCGGCAGATGATTCAGGCATCCGGGCGGGCCCACCGGGTCTCGGGCCAAATGCTGAACCAGTCCGGACGCTTAGGGTCACGGTCGTACGTGTACGATCCCAGCTCCCGGTAGAGTTCGGCGTAGCGCAGCACCTTGTCCCGATCAAGTTCGATGCCCAGCCCGGGGCCCTTCGGCACCGCGATGCGGCCGCCACTGTAGCCCATCTTGCCGCCCGCGATGATGTCGTCTACCAGGTGGTGGTAGTGGGCATCGGCGGCAAACGTGAGATTGGGCAGCGTGGCGCCCAGATGCAGCATGGTGGCCAGCTGGATGCCCAGCTCACCGGAGCTGTGCACGGCAATGCCCTGCTGAAACGTGCTGCAGACCGCGCCTGCCCTCCAGGCCTGGCGCAGGCCTCCCCAGAAGGTGGTGTCCAGAAGAATCACGTCTACGGCCCGCGTGCGAATGCACGCCGCCAGCTGCTCGAAATTCACAACTACCGTATTGGTTGCCGTAGGGATGCGCACGAGCTCTCGCACGCGCCTCATGCCTTCCAGGCCCCAGCACGGGTCCTCAAAGTAGTCGTTGTCCAGGTCTTCAATGGCCTTGCCAATGCGGACGGCCTCCTCCACGGTCCACACAGCGTTGGGATCGATGCGGACGCGGTGACCCGGAAAAGCCGCCGCCAGCGCCCGAAACACTTCGAGTTCGTAATCGGGAGAAAAGACCCCTGCCTTCAGCTTGTGCGAAGTGAATCCGTGCCTTTCAGCAAGGCTCCGTGCGTATCGGACCATGGCATCGGCAGAGCATTCTCCGCCGTACCCTGTTTCCTCGTTGGCGTAGCGAAAGAACAGGTATGAAGCGAATGGCACCTCTTCGCGCAGCGCACCGCCCAACAGGTCACAGGCCCGTATGCCCAGTTTCTTGCCGACAATGTCGATGCAGGCGAACTCGATGGCTGCATGCATCTGAAGGCGATTGTTGTAGAGCGAGGCGGTGGGATTGCAGATCTTCCAGTACAGCGCCTCCAGCTGCATCGGGTCGTGGCCCAGGAGGTACTGCTTCAGGCTTCGGATCGCCGCTTCTGCGGATTCGCCGCCGCCGCCCATTTCGCCGAGACCCGTGATGCCTTCATCTGTCTCCACCTCCACGATGGTGCGCACGAAGCGGCCCCAGTGGGCTCCCGCCGAGTGGCGAAGGGGCGCCTCAAGGGGTACCGTAACCGTCGTCGCCTTGATGTCGGAGATCTTCACTGCCGAACGCTCCCCGCCACGATCAATCCCAGGCCGCCGTCAATGCGAACGGCCTGTCCGGTGATGAAGGCTGCATCATCGCCGGCAAGGTACAGGATCAGGTTGGCGATCTCGACAGGCTTGGCGATGCGCTGCGTGAGATGCATTTCGCGTACCTCCCGGTAGATTTCCTCGGGGTCGGGGGACTGGTTGGCTGCCCATCTGAGCATGGGCGTATCGACGGTGCCCGGACATACGGCCACGGCCCGGATGTCGGGAGCATAGTCGACCGCGATACTGCGCGTCAGGCCCAGCATGGCGGTCTTGCTCGTGGTATAGGGCGCGACGTTGCGCTGCGTGATGAAGCTCTGCACGCTTGCCACATTGATCACGACACACTTGCCTCGCCCTTCCATTAGCGGAATCGCTTGCCTGGCGCACAGAAACGCGCTCTTCAGATTGACATTCATTACCAGGTCCCATTCCTCTTCGGTGGTATCCGTGACCGTGCTGTAGCGCTGGATCCCGGCGTTGTTGACGAGGATGTCCACCCCTCCGAATCGGGTGGCGATGCGCTGGAATGCTGCTTCCACCTGGCCGGCATTCGACACGTCGCACCGGATGAAAAGCGCCTGATCGCCGAAAGGCTCCAGGCGGTTCCGCGCCCTCTCTTCATCCAGGTCGAGAATTGCTGTTCGCGCTCCTTCCTCCAGAAACCGTGTCGCAGTGGCTCCGCCAATACCCTTGGCGCCACCCGTAACGACCGCAATTCTGTCTGCAAATTTCATGGACTGGCGTTAGGCCTGCGTGATCTGCTGTCAGAAAAAAGAATTTCGGAAAAAGGAGGCACATTGATGGCGCGCCCGTTGCCAACCGGGCGTCATGGCAATGGACGCAGGAGGTACTGCGGCGGGAGAACGTGCCGCACGTCGTATTCCGGAGCGAAGCGCCGCCAGCGGCATGGGCAGGCCGCCCGGCTCTCGAGGCCCCGAGCCGGCATGCCCGGCCCATGCGCGCCGCCACCTGCCTGGCTGCGCTTGCCCAGCGACCGAACCCGCGCCGCCGCAGTGCGCGCGATGCGGCACGTCCAGGGTGCTTTAACCGGTTCCGGCAAGGGAATAGGGACGCTGCCCTTTTTATTTTGGATCTTCCGAGTTGAACCCGCCTTCTTCAACGAGTGACTGTACCAGGGTACCATAGAACCGGCGGCGAGCGTGTGTTCTATGCGGCATGCAGCAGGCCCCAGACGGGTTTGGACAACGGAGGGCATGCGCCGCTGCGGGCTGGAGACGCGGCGGTTCGGCCACTGGCGGCAGTAACGGCCAGATTCCTGCAGTTCCTGGGTCTTGGCCTTTGCGTGCTGCTATGTGTGCGACCGGGCCGGGCCGCTCCTGCCGACTTCCCTCAGACGGGGAAGATTGTCGGCACTGTCACAGATGAGGAGAGCGGCGAGGCCTTGACCGGGGCGCACGTTCTCGTCGAGGGCACCACCCTGGGGGCGGCGGCGGATAGCAACGGTGACTTTCTCATCCTGGCTGTTTCGCCGGGTACGCACAGGCTGCGCGTAACGATGCTGGGCTTTGCAACGGTCGTGGTGGAGGATGTTGTAGTGCAGAGCGGGCTCACTACGCGCGTGGATGTCACTTTGACGTCGGAAGCCATTGAAATGGGCGAAGAGCTGCTGGTAACGGCCGGCCGGCCACTGGTACAGCGCGATGAAACGGCCAGTGTCCACTACCTCGATATCAGGCAGCTGCACGCCTTGCCGGTGCGCAGTGCTCGTGAAGGACTCATGGTCCAGACCGGCGTGCTGTTTGATCCAGAGCCCATTGTGGGCGGGCTCGGTGGGTCGGGCCGGGGCGAGAGCCGCTACGCCGTGCGGGGAGGCGACCAGACCGAAGTGCTGTGGTTTCTGGACGGCGCCCGCACGGCAGCCCTGGTGGAAGGACGCGCTGACCAGGGCGGATCGTTCACCAACATAAATATGCATGCCGTACAGGAGATACAGATCCTGACCGGAGGTTTCGATGCCCAGTATGGCGGCGCGCAGTCAGGCATCGTTAACGTGGTCACCAGGGAGGGCGGCTCGCAGGTCAGCGCCTCGTTCGAGTACCTGCATGGCTTGGCCGGGCAGCAGCACTTTGGCAATTATCTCTACGATCCCCTGACCCAGAAGGAGTTTCTGGACAACACGCTCGAAGACGGCACACTGGATCCTGTTTGGTGGACGCCGCTGCGCAGCGGCCAGATATATGACTACCGGGACGTTGCGGATCACCAGGCATACGGGAGCCTGGGGGGACCCCTGTTCCGCCGGGGACAGTCCGGCGCCAGCTTTTTTGTTGCCGGGCAGCTGAAGCGCGAAGCCTATATCTATCCGCGCCCTCGTGACCAGCGGGAGCTGGACGACATCATCGGCAACGTGGTCATTCAGCTGCGTCCCAACATGAAGCTGAAAGTAGGGGCGCTCTTTAACCGGCTCGGCCATTCGACCCTGCAGGAAAACGGCGACTACATCCAGCAGGTCAAGTTCTATCGCGGATGGGGATCCCTCCTGGAGGGCAAGACGTCGCTGATTAGCAGCCACTGGACGCATACGCTATCGCCCCGCTTTTACTATGACGTGCAACTTAGCCGGTTCTGGCGTGACATGCGGGAGAAGCCGAGCGACTATACCCGCCTCGGTGTGAGCGAAAACCCGACGCTCTTCGGGTTTCAACGCTACAACGGCTACCCCGATGAGCCTTACGACGCCTGGACATTTGTCCTCGATCAGCACAACGAGGTCGGGGACCTTTCCCTTGAGGGCAGTGCCAACTGGCAGATTGACAACTACAACTTCCTGAAGGCGGGGATCGAGATCCGGCGCAACACCTTCAAGGAGAATTTCGCGTACCGCTATCCCTCGTTCAGCACCGAGCCGGGATATTGGCTCAACCGGGGACTGCACGAGACCCATCATCCGGTCGAATTTGCGGCCTACGTGCAGGACAAGATGGAATTCAACAGCATGATCCTGAATGTGGGCGTGCGGTATGACGCGTTTGATCCCAATGTGGACTGGTTTACTTCACGCGACCTGTTCAATCTGAGCGTGGATCCTGAATTCGATCCCGCACTTGATGCCGACCGGGACCAGGTAGACGAAAACGGGCGCACGAAGTATGCTTTTGACAATGTGCTGGACAAGCCTCGCGCGCCGGCCAGGAGCTTCCACCGCGTTAGCCCGCGCATCGGGGTGTCCTTCCCCATTACGGACAATACGGTCCTGCATTTCAACTATGGGCACTTCTACCAGATGCCGCCCCTTGACCGCCTGTTCGAATTCAACTACTTCCGGCCCGAGTACATTGTAAGGCGCCAGATTGCAGAGGACGAAGCTGCGGCGTCCGAAGGGCGGCAGCCAGCGCACATTCCTTCGCTCGACGGCGATCCCGAACGGGTAGTGGTGTTGTCCCTGGATGCCCTGAAACCGGAAAAGACCGTCCTCTTCGAAGTGGGCATCGTGCAGAACTTCGGTGATGCCGTGGTGCTTGACGTGACCGGATTCTATAAGGACGTTTTCGACCAAACCATGCCGCGGCAGGGCATTTTCGACCGTCGCGTATACATGTTCGACCCCTTCCGTGGCGCTGTCACGCCCAATGTGTTTTACGTTTCCAGCTTTTCCGGCGATTACGGCGACGCACGCGGATTTGAGATCACTCTCCGAACGGTCCACAGCCATTGGTACAGTCTGAACGGCAACTACAACTTCTCCCGTGTGACGCAGGGGCGCGCTACGCCGGGCACGATCCGCTTTGACGAAGGCGGCACGCCGGACTATGTCTACGACAGCGAGGTTTCAAAGCGTCTGCCGACGGAGACGACGTTCAGCCGCCCGCACATTATGCGCGCCAACCTGTTCATGCAGTATCCCGACGAGCAAGGAAACTCCGGGCTGGGAGCAGCACTCGGTGGCGCGAGCCTGAGCGCGCTGTTCAGCTTCGTGAGCGGGCGCGCCTTTACGTATGTGGGGCCTGACGATCCGCCGGATACGAGGGACAATCATCGGCTACCTCCCATAAGGACGCTCGATTTGAGGCTGCAAAAGCAGTTCAGGATTGCCAATGCGCATACGCTCGCGGTCTATGCCAACGTTTCCAACGTGCTCAATACCAGGAATCTGCGCTCCGTGGGTGATGTCATTTTCGACGCGGAGGCTGTGAAGAACTACGTGGAGAGCGGCGAGATATCGACAGAGGACGCTGCAGGCTACGACATCAGCTGGCAGACGTACTTTGCGCCCCGTCGATTCTTCTTCGGACTCCGTTACAACTTGCGCTGACAGGTCTTGTGAAGGCTCGGACGACCGCATGCTTCGCGCTGCTCATGCGCACAATGGGGGTATTGGCCCTGGCAGTGCTGGTCACTTCGACGTCTGCCCAGGTGCGAACGGCAGAGTTCGAAGTGCACGACCGGGGCGATCTGTGGGATACGATGAAGGACGATGGCACCGTCGGAGCACCCAGTCCGACGAATCTGTTCGAATTCTTCCCCAGCATGGACTGGCCGGGCGGCCCCGCAACGCTGCTGAGCAAGGACGAGCAGCGCTCCTACAATTTTGGCGCCGGGATGTGGATCGGGGGGCGCCGGTCGGACGGCAGTCTGTTCCTTGTTGAAAACGGTCCCTTTGCATTTCGGGACCAGGGGACGTACGAGGCCATGACCAAGGCCAACAATTTCGTGGAAGATGCCGGCTACGATCCGCTCCAGGCCGAACAGACCATTACCGCGACGTGGACTACCTCCGAGGCCATTCGGATCCGGCGTACCAGCCGTGCCTGGAGTTTTCCGGGCCTGAAGGATTTCATTGCTCTTGAGTACACGCTGACCAATGGATCCGGCACGCAGCTCACCGATGTGTATGTAGGGTTTCCCTACCTGCTTCGGCCCAGCTACCAGGATGTACTGGCACACAACGGATGGGGCGAAGACTTTAACCGGGCGGACGAACTGACGGGCTACGATGAAGCCCGTCGCATGATGTACGCGTGGGACGACACGCCCAATTTCGATTTGCCGACCGATGTGGGCAACTATGTGGCTTCCACGGGCGAGCTTCGTACACCGGGCTATGCCGGAGTTGCCCTCCTGGATGCGCCGCAGGGAGCCTCCGGACAGGTGCAGCCGGCGAACGTTCTCATTGCGCAAGTCCTCAACAACGAAAACCGCCTCACACTGACTTCTACTTCACCGGATGACCTGTACGCCATTTTGTCCGGTGCGGACCGGTCGCTTCAGGCAGCAGCGGACGAGCGACTCGTTCCGTTCATGCTGATGTCCTGCGGCCCGTACACGCTGGAGGCGGCATCCAGCATCACCATCAGTCTGGTGCAGGCCGTAAACGGCTTGCCCGTCAGCCGGGCCATTGAGGGGCTGGATGCCCAGGCGCTGCTGCCGGCCGGGCAGGACTCGCTGCGCCAAACCGTTGATCGCGCCCAGGCCCTCTACGGCCGCGGATACGCCGTGGCCTCGGTGCCGCCGCCTTCGCCGGCCGTGCAAATCCTCCCGCTGCCGGCATCCCAATCCATTTCGCTCACCTGGCCGGCGCTGGATGCCTCATGGGTCGACCCCATAACCGGGCAGGCCACCTTCAGGGAATACCGCATATTTCGCAGCGAGCGGGCCTTTACGGGGCCGTACGAGCGCATCGGCCGGGTACGGCCCGGAAATGAGATTGATCGCCGGCGCTTCTGGGACGATGACCTGGGCCTGTGGAAGTACATCGACAACCGGGTGAGTCTTGGCGTGGGCTATTTCTACAGCGTGATCTCGCTCGATGACGACGGCAACCAGAGCTGGTTTACCAATCGCAACGAGGAAGCCGTGACGGTGGCCAGCTCGCCTGCATTGGATGCGATGAATGTCAGGGTCTTTCCCAATCCGTTTCGGCTAGTGTCGGGATTCCCGACGAGGGGAGAGGAGTCGACCATTGTGTGGACCAATCTGCCCGAGCGGGCGACGGTTCGCGTTTATACCTCGAGCGGCGAGCTCTTCAAGGTGCTTGAACACGATGACCCGAATACGGGGCAGGCGGTGTGGGACCAGCTCTCCGATGCGCGTCAGCGCGTAGCCCCCGGCATCTATTTCTGGACGGTCCAGTCCGACGTCGGAACCGCCAGGGGAACCCTTCTCATCATCAAGTGAACCGGCGCAAACTCGTGGCCGCTCAAGAGCTGCATGACCTCCCTCGGCCTGCTGTGCGCTCCACGGCCGGAAGCACGGCTGCGCCTAGCCCCGTGTCCGTGCGCAGGCGCCCGATATCCGCCCGTGCGTCTTTACTTGTACTGGCACTTCTGTCGATGGCGCCGCCCGTCCGGGCCCAGCTCGACTATGGATTCGACTTCGAAAAGACGGGTTCAGCGGGATTCCAGGCCCTCAAGATTGGAATCGGCGCGCGTGAAAGTGCACTCGGGGAAGCGGCCAGCGGCCTGACGCACGATGCCAATGCCGTTTTCTGGAACGTCGGAGCTCTGCCGCTGATCTTGGGGCCTGAGGTCAATTTCACGCACAACGAATGGCTGGCCGGCAGCCGTGTCGACGCCCTGGTGGCGGCCATGCCGGTGGGAGCCTACACCTTCGGCCTGAGCGTGATGAACTTTGGCATCGAGCAGTTCGAGGAGACCACGGTAGTGAACCCGGAAGGTACCGGGCGCATGGTTGATGCGGGTGACTTCATGGCAGGCCTCGCGGCGGCGCAACGATTCTCGGATCGGCTGACCATTGGCTTGCAGGTCAAGTACGTGCGCGAAACGCTGGACCAGGATACCTTCAGCAACGTGCTCTTTGACGTGGGCACCCTCTACTTTACGGGGTTTCGCCAGTTGCGCCTGGCATTTACGCTGCAGCATTTCGGGGCGTCGGTTGAAGGACTCCGGGAATCCTTCCGGATGCCGCTCCTGTTTCGCATGGCCGCAGCCGATGAGCTTGTAGCCACCTCCGCACTCACGCTGTCAACTTCCGTGGAGCTGGTACACCCGACGGACAACAACGAGTGGGTAAATGCAGGTCTGGAAGCCGTGCTGCTGAAAGTGCTTGCGCTGCGGGCAGGCTACCGATTCCGCGTGGACGAGGGGCGTCTTTCTCTCGGTGCGGGGCTGGCGCCGCCGCGGGTGGCCAACTTCGGCCTCACGGTAGACTATGCGTATGTGCCCTTTGGAGAAATATTGGGGGCCACGCACCGGTTTACGCTTGGTCTCTCCCGTTGATGAAGATGAGGCTTGCGCAGTGCGTATTGTGGGCGCTTTGCCTGGGTCTCGCGGAGCATGCTGCGGCCCAGTTCGACCGGGACTGGAAGATCTTCGCGGTGCCGTTTTCACATACGGACGTGGGCTTTACAGCACCTGTGCCTGACGTTGTAGAAGCGCACAGCCGGTACCTGGATGATGTTGTAGCCTATATCAATCAGACGCAATCGCACCCGCCGGAGAGCCGGTTCAAGTGGACGATTGAAGTGACGTGGGTACTGGAACACTACATTGAGAGCCGCTCCCCGGCGCAGGTAGAAGCCCTGATGAATCAGGTGCGGAAAGGCCAGATCGAAATAGCGGCCATGCACTTCAGCCTGCAAACCGACCTGGCTGGCCCGGAAGAGCTGGTGCGGTCGCTCTACTTTGCCCAGGAGCTGAGATATGCGTACGGCATACCGGTCCAAACGGCGGTGACCAACGATACGCCAGGGTTTACCTGGTCGCTGGCTCAGCTGCTCTCCCGGAGTAAGATTCCCTATGCGTCACTGGCAATGAATTCATTCCTGGCGGACTTTTATACCACGACGAGCTTGCCGAATCTCTTCTACTGGGAGGCCCAGAGCGGCGACCGAACGCTCCTCTGGCGCTCCATGCATCCCCGATGGGCCTACCTCGAAGGCAGCATTTGGGGCCTGTACAGCGCCTATTCCACGATGGAGCAACGCCTCAGTGCCCTGCTGCACAATCTGGCGGCAGAGGGCTATCCGTACGACGTGGTGCTCATTAATGCTGCGACGGGAGACAACGGGGCGCCGAATCCCAGGATCTCGGACAATGTCCGCATGTGGAACGAGCGGCATGCGTCCTCAACGATGCATGTGGCGACGTTCGCGGATTTCTTCCGGTACGTCACGGAGAACGTAACGGAGCCCATTCCCGTATTCCGCGGGGATGCTCCAAACTGGTGGAGCTGGTCGTTTGCGGGCTCGGCCACGGGAGGTTTTCTGATGTCGCGCAGGGCCCAGGCTCTGCTGCCTGCGGCAGAGACCGCTGCTTCCATTGCGGACGCCCTGGTTCCGGGCTATGTCTATCCGTCCGCAAGGCTGCGCCGGGCCTACGTTGACAACCTGTTGTACGAGGATCACAACCTTGGAGCTGTGCTGCCCAGCGGCAACGCGCCCTTCTGGGTGCGCAAGATGGACTGGATAGGCGCGGCCACAGAAGCGGGCGAGGCCGTTCTCGAAGAGGCCCTCGATGCCCTGGGCAATTCCGTGCAAACGGGGCAGGATCCCGTTGTTGCGGTATTCAACCTGCTGCCTTGGGAGCGGTCGGAAGCGGTGCGGATTTCGCTGGATGATCCGGTCGTGGCATCCCTGGGAGCCTTCCGGGTGCTCGACGCGGAAACCGGGAGCGCACAGCCGGTGCAGGTGCTTTCGACCGGCGAAGCGGCGTTTAATGCCGGCGCCGTTCCGCCACTGGGGTACAAAGCCTTCCGCCTGGTTGCAGAGCCTGGCTCATTGCCTGTCGCCCGGACACTCGGCGGCACGACGCTTGAGAGCGAGGCTTATCGCCTGGAAGTGGATCTGGCAACGGGTGGTGTCAGGAGCCTGCAGGACAAGCCTTCCGCAACGGAGCTTGTGCGGGCAGGAGGCCGCCTGAACCAGTACGTGTACAACGGAGGATCAGCTTCTGCTTTCATGGTCGTCGGCAGTGACAGCGGAGCCGTGCTGCAGCGGATCCTCATCACGGGCACGGCCCCGGGATCGAACGGCTACGAGAGCGAGATCATCCTTCCGGCCGGCCAGAAGCGCATCGACTTCAGGAACAGGTATGACAAGCGCCCGCCGACCAACTTCGAAGGAGTGGATTTTGTGTTCCACTTCGGTCATCCTGATGCAACCCTCGACTACGAAATCCCCTTCGGACACGTGCGGGTGTTTGAGGACGAGCTGAGCGGTTTTCGAAGTAATCACTATGCCATGCAGCGTTGGGCGGT
The DNA here is from genome assembly GCA_965207385.1 of Rhodothermales bacterium. Taxonomy (GTDB): domain Bacteria; phylum Bacteroidota; class Rhodothermia; order Rhodothermales; family Bin80; genus CAZXEU01. The sequence goes on along the minus strand of CBDBLZ010000017.1, from coordinate 9,071 downwards.
GATTTCGGGCGTTACTTCCAGTGCCATTCTTGCCACCGACGGACCGGCCATTCATGCCTATCCGGCGGGCCGGTTCGATGGCCGCGTGAGGCTCCTGACCTCGTTCAACACCGCCGGCACGGCATACCGGGCCGGCGTGGGGCCGCTGGAAGCCGGCTTTTCGCTTACGTCACAGGAAGGCGCTGCCGATGCTGCTGCGGCCACGCATTTTGCCTACAACTTCAATGTGCCCCTCGAGGTGCGCGTGTTGCCACCGGGACAGGAGGGTGTTCTGCCCGGGGGCAGCTACGCCTTCATGTCCGTGGAAGGTGCCACGCTCCAGCTGTCGACGCTGAAAAGAGCAATGGCCGGATACGGGTTCATTGTCCGCCTCTATAACCCCTTGTCAGCGGGCGTCGAAGCGACCCTGTCGCTTGGCCCTGACGTGCACAGCGTTTTGGAGGCTACGCTATTGGAAGACGTACAGCGCGTTATTCCGGTCGTTCAGCAGCAGGCCGCCGTGTCCTTCGGACCGCACGAAGTGAAGACCCTGTGGCTGGCTCCTGACACCAGGTTTAGCACGGAAGAGTATCTGGAGGTAGCCGGTATCATCACTCTGGAGCCCAATTTCCCCAATCCGTTTGGCCATCAAACCACGCTTCGATACGAGCTGGGGCGGATGGCTGATGTGCGCCTTGCCATCTATGATGTGCTGGGTCGTGAGGTTAGCACGATCCATGCGTCAAAGCGCCCCCCCGGACAGCACGCGCACGTGTGGTTGGGTGCGGACCGGCAGGGTCGGCCGCTGGCCAGCGGGGTGTACTTCCTTGCGGCGGAAGCCACTACGCCTGATGGCATGACGGAGCGGAAGGGCCGGACGATGATCATTCTTCGCTGAGGTGCAGATCATGCGGGCTTCTGTCGCCAAGAGCATCGGATACGGGGCTGCGTGCCTGGCCATCCTGGTGTTGCTGCTTCATGACAAATCAGATAGCGACACTCCGCAGGATGACGCTACGCACATCCGGTACTGGTACATCGTGGGCTCGGAAGACGATGTGCCCTTCACAGTACAGAGATTCAATCAGATCCAGGACAGCATCGTCATCGATGCAACACCGATTCCCTGGCAGGAGCACGAAAAAAAGATCCTGACGGCTGTGCTCAGCGGAGATCCTCCTGATGTTGTGAGCCAGTTCGTGCCCGTGGTTCGCTGGGCGTCGCGCATGGCGCTGCGCCCGCTCGATGACCTGATTGCGGAATCGTCCTTCGACACCACCCGCTTCTTTCCGGCGCTGTGGGAGGAGGTAACCTGGCGGGGCCGCCCCTTTGCGCTGCCCGTCAATACGGCTTCCTACGCCTTCTTCTACAACAAGGACCTGTTCCGGGGAGCCGGACTGGATGCCGAGGTGCCGCCCGCCACGTGGGACGAGGTGCGCGGCGTGGCCCGGCGGCTCCTGGTTCAGAACTCCGAAGGCCATATCACGCAGGCGGGCTTCCTGCCCGTTTTCAGCGGCGCGCACCAGGGCATCCTGGGCAATATGTCCGTCGCCTCCCTCATCGCCTGGCAAAAGGGAGTCAAATACGTACAGGAGGGGGGCGAAACGGTGGCCCTGCATGTGCCGGAGCTGTTGGACGGCTTCAAGTGGACCATCGAATTCTATCAGGATTACGACCTTGAGTCCGTGCAGGCCTTCATCGGCGGGCTCGGCACGGGGGAGCAGCATGGATTCCTAACAGGCAAGCTCGCAATGGTGGTGCTCGATATGAGCTTCCTTGACCTTCTTGCCCGTTACCGGCCGGACATGGACTTCGGGGTCACGGAGATTCCCTCCTTCGATGGGTATCCGACGGTTTCGATGGCGGGAAGCTGGTGGCTGGGCATGCCACGGGGCGTCCGGCATGTGGAGGCGGCATGGGCCTTCATGCAGTTCAGCGTCGAGAAGGAAACCCAGCTGCAGGAAATCGCGGCGCGCGACGATCCGCTCTTCCCGGCAAACATGCACGCGGCCTACGACTCCTCCTTTATTTCGGAGCCCCTGGTAGAGGTATTTGTGCGCCAGATGGATTTTGCCCATTCGCCGACCGTCGTGCCGCTGGCGCACGGCGTGTTCTGGCGAGAGTTTTATGGGGCGCTTGAGCGCAGCGTGTACGGAGAGCAAGCTCCCGGCGCGGCGCTCCGGCAGGCCGAGGCTACCGTGCAGTCGGCTCTTGACCGGGCCGTTCGCTACGACCGGTATGTCCGCTCCAGGATGGACTTCAACTAGGGGCGCCTGCGTGAAAGCTCCGTCTATCAGACTCAAGGAGACCCTGACAGGGTACGCCTTCCTTTCGCCGTGGGCCGTAGGCTTTCTGGTCTTCGGGCTGTATCCGATCGCCATGTCGCTCTACTACAGCCTGTGCCAGTATGACGTGCTGCGCGTGCCGCAGTTTATCGGCCTCGACAACTACCGTGAGCTGCTTCTTGACGATCCGTACTTCAGCAAATCCATCTGGAACACGCTGGTCTACACCATTCTGCGTTTGCCGCTTGCCATCGGCGGATCGCTCGTGCTGGCGGTGCTGGCCAACCAGGCGGTACGGGGCATCAAGTTGTTCCGCACAGCCTATTTTCTGCCCTCCATCATCACCGGAGTGGTGCTGTCCGTGATCTGGATGTGGATGTTCAATCCGCAGATCGGACTGGTCAATACCGCGCTGGGATGGCTTGGACTGCCGGGGCCGCTCTGGCTTCAGAGCACGGCATGGTCGAAGCCGGGCATGGCGCTCATGAGTCTGTGGGCCATTGGCGGTGCACGGATGATCGTATTCCTCGCTGCCCTGCAGGGCATTCCGCCATCACTCTATGAAGCGGTGGAGATTGATGGCGGCGGCTGGTGGGCCCGATTTTGGCACGTTACGGTCCCGATGCTGTCGCCCGTCATCTTTCTCTGGAGCGTACTTGAGGTCATCTTTTCGTTCCAGATCTTCACGGAGGCCTATGTGATGACCAAGGGGGGGCCGCTCAATTCGACGCTCTTCTACAACCTGTACCTCTATTTCAAGGCGTTCGACGACTACGAGATGGGCTATGCCTCGGCGATGGCCTGGATTCTGCTTATCATCACGCTCGTGGTCACCATGTTCCAGTTCTGGCTGGGCAAGCGATGGGTTCATTACACGGGAGAACCTGCAAGCTCATGATGCCCGGGCCCAACATAGCGCCAATAAAAAAGGTGGCCATCTACCTGGTGTTGGCGGCGTTTGCCGCCGTGCTTATCATCCCGCTTCTCTGGATGCTCTCGGCCTCGCTGAAAGGCAACGAGGAAATATTCGCCATTCCACCTACCTGGTTTCCCGAAGAAATCCGCTGGGAGAATTACGCCGAGGTATTCGACCGCCTGCCCTTCCTCGCATACCTGCGAAATACGACGTACATAACGACGCTGACCATCCTGGGGACGGTCTTTTCCAGCTCGCTCGTGGCGTATGCGTTTGCCTGTCTTCGGTGGCCCGGGCGGGACAAGCTCTTCATTTTCGTGATTGCGACGATGATGCTGCCGCTGCACGTCATCATGATCCCGCTATTCGTGATTTTCAAGGAGCTGCACTGGCTCAATACCTACAAGCCGCTTATAGTCCCGGCATTCCTCGGCGGCGGAGCGTTCAATATTTTCCTGCTGCGCCAGTTCTTCCTGACCATCCCCCGCGACCTGTTTGATGCGGCCCGGATCGACGGGTGCAGCGAGTGGCGTCTTTACTGGAACATCGCGATGCCGCTGGCTCGTCCGGCACTCATTACCGTGGCGATCCTTACGTTCATGTTTTCATGGAATGATTTCCTGGGGCCGCTGATTTACCTCTCAGACCAGGCAAAGAATACGCTGGCACTGGGGCTTGCCCTGTTCGTGGGGCAGCATCAGACGGAATGGGGCATACTGATGGCGGCCTCCATCATCATGATGATTCCCATGGTGATCATATTCTTCTTCTTCCAGCGATACTTCATTCAGGGTTTCACCATGAGCGGACTTAAGGCCTAGGTACGCATGCGGCAGGTTTGTACTGCAGGGACGCTGCTTCTCCTGACGACTTTCGCAGCGTTCGGACAGCCGGACGGAGGGCCGGCAGATCTCCTCGATCCTGCGCGCGACACGGGGCAGGCGTACGTCACCTTTGATCTTACGGAAACAGGCTTCATACCGGCCTGGCTGGTGGCCGGGCCCTTTGAACAGCCCCTTGTCGGGTTCGGGCAGGCCGTGGACGCGGATGTGATCGGCGAGTCTGCCATCATGCCCGTGGCAGGCCGCATCGAGGAGACGACCCTCGTCGAAGGAGGGACCGTGGCCTGGAAGCCGCTTTACGTGAAGCGTGGCGGCTTCGTTGATTTCAACGCTGCGATGGGATGGGTGCGGCCGGGAGATACACCGGAGAAAGTCTGGAAGGCCAAGGCAGGCTATGCATTTGCCTACATCGACAGTCCGGTAGAGCAGGATGCCGTGCTGAAGCTCGGCAGCAACAGCAGCGTCAAGGTGGTGGTGAACGGCGAGGCCGTGCACGCCAGCACGGCTGATCGCAATGCGGAGCCCGACACCGATTCACTGCTGCTTCGCCTTAAGGCGGGGCGCAACAGCCTCCTGGTCAAGGTAGGTCAGACCCACCGCAATGAGGCGCCGGGCTTCTTCGGTGAGATTCGCTACGAGTGGGGATTCTATGCCAGGCTGACAGGCGCGGAGGATATCCCCGTTCCCGGGGTGGAGATCCAGGTGCCGACCGGAGAGGCGGCATCGGGCGTCGACCTTGTCTCGACGTTTTTTTTCAGGGAATCACGGGACGGATTGCAGCAACGCTTCGATCTCTCTGTGACCTCCTTGTCGGGCGAGCAGCGGACAGGCATCCTGCGCATCAAGGCCGGGGATGCGGAGCATGCCACCACGCTGGAGCGAGTACCATTTGGCGAGAGCCGCCATCCGCTTTACTTGCCTGAGATTACTCAGGAGGTCTCCGCCGACATTCAGCTGGACCTGGGAGACGAGGCACTGACTGCGAGCACCGTACTTGTGCCGCAGCCGCGCTACGAGATTCACCTGGCGATGATGTCACACACCGACATCGGTTACACCAACACGCAGCCTGTAGTCAAGGAACGCCATCTGCGCGCGCTGGATGATGTCCTGGCACGCTCAGAGCGGGACTCGTCTTTTTCCTGGACCATTGAGACGATCTGGCAGCTGGAGCAATACAGGCTCGGGCGCTCGCGCGAGACCTTCGACCGGTTGATGAACCTGGTGAAGGAGGGACGCATTGCCGTCTCTCCCGTTTACACGAATCCCTATACGGGCTGGGTGAGCGAAGAAGAACTCATACGCTCCTTTGACAAGGGTAGGGCGTTCGCACGCGAATTCGGATTGCAATTCGAAGCCGCCGTCTACAACGACGTGCCGGGGCTGTCCTGGCTGATGCCCCAGGTGCTGGAAGAGGCCGGCGTATCGTTTCTTGTTACGGGCCTCAATGAAGTGTACAGCAACTACGCGCTGCAGCGCAGCCTGCCCAAGGTGTTCTACTGGGAAGGCATTGGCGGAAGCCGCGTGGTTACCTACCGCAGCGAAGCCTATAACGAAGGGCAGACCCTGGGGCTGGAAAAGAGCGTGGATGCGGTGCCGTACCGGTTGTGGGAAAGGCTGCACAGGCTTACTGCGCAGGGGTATGCGTACGATCTGGTACTGGCCGTCCATACATTCGGAGACAACGGCGCGATTCCGCTCAAGGCCCCGGCCACGTCCGCAGCCTGGAACGCAGAGTACGCGTATCCGCGCATTCATATAAGCAACATTGACGCGTTTGCCGAAGCCTTCCAGGCCCGGTATGACGATCTGCCGGTTGTAACGGGAGACTGGACTTCGACGTGGGATGTACTATACCAGGGAGAGCCCGCGCGCATGGTGCGACAGCGCTGGACCCAGCACCATGTGCTCACGGCAGAAAAAATGGCCACCCTGTCCTGGCTGCTTGATCCGCTGCAGCAACCTCTTGCTGCCCGGATCGGCGAGGCGTATGACTACCTGCTCCACTTCAGCGGCCACGGAAGCGGACTGGAATACGGCTATGGCTCGCCGGCGGACAACCTCCTGACAATGGCGTATCGGGAGCAGTACGTGCAGGATGCTGCACTTGCGACCAGGGAAGTACTGGAGCGGGCGGCGTATCGGCTCTCCGCACGCGAGGAGAGCTTCGAGGGCGAGGCCCTGTACGTGTTCAATCCCCTGAACTGGATGCGCGATGCGCCGGTCGAAGTGGAGTTTCCCAGGGAGAATGCTCACGGGTATCACGCGATCGATCTTCGGACGCAAGAGGTAATCCCCAGTCGCCATATCGGCCATACCTTGCGTTTCGTGGCGCGGGGCGTGCCGCCTTTGGGCTACAAGAAGATTCGCCTGGAGCGGATCAGCGACCCTGATCCAGTGCCCGAAAGCGACTTGCAAACGGAAGGCTGCAGCATAGAGAACACCTACTATCGCATAACAGCGGATTGCACCGCCGCGAGCGTTGTGCGTATCCTGGACCGGAAGAGCGGAAGGGAATTGATGGATGCCGACGAGGACATGCCATTCAGCCTGCCCCTTCGAGCCGAATCCCTGGATGCGTCGTCGTTCGAGGTCATGGACATGGAAGAGATGAGCATGTATGTGCGAGACGAGAGCCCGGTTCGGCTGACGCTGGTGACGGACCGGCCCGGCCACCTGTTTGCACGGTCCGAATTCACGCTCTGGGAAGACCTGGACCGCGTGGACGTGCATCACACCGTGGACCTTGAAACGCTCCAGTTTCCGGATCAGATACAGGAACATGCCGTTGCCTTTCCCTTCAAGGTTCCGGGCAGCCGCGCTGCGGTTGACGTGCTGGGCGGATTCCTGGATCCCGACAAGGACCGCTTGCCAGGTATGGAGCATGATGCGTTTTCAGTAAGGCGCAGCGTAGGAGTGCACAATGCGGATCATACCGTAAGCTGGGCTGCGGCAGACAGCCGCGTTGTGCGTTTGCGCCAGGGTGCGAGAGGCGACGCGGTCATACTGGCAAACGTGGTCAACAATTTTCCCGAAAACTGGAATCGCTGGGAGGAGAACGAGGGTACGCTGGATTTCCGCTTCAGCTTTGCGAGCCGGGAGGGCGCCTTCGAGCCGGCATCGACCGGCCGGTTCGGATGGGAGATAAGTGCGCCGCCCGTTGTGCGCTACACATGGCTGCGCTCCGAGCCTGCCAGCGAGAGCTTCCTCGCCGTGGAGGGGGGCAGTGTGGTTGTCCTGGCGCTAAAGCCGGCAGCCGACCGGCGGGGCGTGGTGCTTCGCCTGATGAACTTGGATCCGGATGCTCCGGCCGGGGCAAGGATCAGCTCGGCGCTCTTTGACGTCAGAGGCGGTAGGCGCACCGACATGTTTGGGGATGACGGGGAGTCCCTTTTCGTCGATGGGGACGCCGCTACCGTTACGCTCGCTCCCGGAGAGTTTCAAACCCTTAAATTCAGCTTGTTTGCGAGATAGCGACATCGGGCCGCGGCCCTGCGCGCGCGACCGGCACAAATTTCACCTAACCACTAGAGGAGGGTTGTCATGGACCAATCAACTACCAACACGTCAGTCTGGACAAGGCGCCGGAGCCGCGCGATCGCGTGGGCAGCAGTAGCAGCTGTCTGCCTTGTCTGGTCGGCATGTCTGATCCTTGAAGTCGAAATGCCCGAGTCGGCCAATACGGGCGAGGTCATCGACATTAAGGCCACCATCCAGGAAAACGAGGCAGACCAGAATCCCTGGAAGGGGGTGTTTTCCGTCCTTGTGCCCATGGATTGGGAATTCGTCTCGGGAGGGTACAGCGCTACCGACGACAACGGCGATGTGGGTAGCGGGACGATGGTGGAGTCCGCCGATTGGGCCGACTCTACGCAGAAGGCCATCCCTGCGCCTGACGGCATGAAGTGGATTGGCACCATTTCGGATACGTCCTATGCGCATGGTCCGACGCTGGTGGCGGAAGTAGATCTGAAACTGCAGGTCGGCCAGACCACAGGAGAATTCGCGCTGGGCTACGTGGCGACCAAGGAATCCTATTTCCCGACCTGTGACTGGTTCATGACCTGCGGGGAGAACTCCGTCAACGGAGCCGACTCCTCCATGACAGGGCACATGATCACGGTCATGGGAGGCGTGGCCATAGAGGAAGTGACGGCAGACGGGATTCCGTCCGAGTTCGTGCTGGAGCAGAACTATCCCAATCCCTTCAATCCGTCCACGACCATCCGGTATGCGGTGGAGGATGCCATGCCCGTCAGCCTGAATGTGTTTGATGTGGCGGGCCGCGAAGTGGCGCAGCTCGTCAACGAGACGAAGGCTCCCGGCGTGTACGAGGCCACGTTCCAGGCCGATGGGCTGCCAAGCGGCACGTATCTGTATCGCCTGCAGGCGGGCGACTTTTCGGAGACGCGCACGATGGTACTGGCCAAGTAGCGGAAACCCGGCAGGTACCAGCCTGCGCCTGCACTAGTGCGCTGCATGCCTGCAGCCTCGCGGGTTATGGTATCTGCCGGCGTTTCCTGGCTGCTCCTATTGCCGCATGGATAGCCGGCCCTCCAGCCTGCAGGTCGCTTCCGTCAGGGACCTGGGACCGCAGTTCGTCAATAACTCGCACCGCATGGTGGGGCAGGACGGGGCGTATTCCATTCCGCTTGGCGATGGGCGCGTGCTGTGGTACTTCGGAGATACGCTGATCGGGGAGCGACCCGAGGAAAGCCTATGGTACATCTTTGGCAATCCGGTGGGCGGACAGGATCTGAGTGGCAAGGGGCCCTTCGACCAAATGATCACCAATACGGGGCTGATTCTGCGGGATAGAACAGGGCGCGGTGGGCTGAGCGATTTTTCCTATGTCCTGAATGCAGACGGCAAGCTTCGGCAGCTCGTCCTGCCCCTGCCCGGTGAGCATCCGGACAAGGACCGCACGTGGTGCATGCACGGCTGCAAGCTGGGAGATGTCCTGTATCTCTTCTTCATGAAAATCCGCATGCTCGAGGAAGGCGGGGACCCGTTTCCCGTAGGCTTCGAGATAGTAGGCACGGGACTGGC
>CBDBLZ010000016.1:0-97767 GCA_965207385.1 Rhodothermales bacterium | reverse complement strand
GAGGCTTTGACCAACGTCTCAACGATTTGGAGGCAATGAAGTCCATTGGCGTGGACATCTACGGCGTAATAGACGGCGTACGAGGCCCTGGGCGCCACGATAGGGGGGAGGCTTATCTGGACGGGCTGTCAGCCTACTACGAGGCAGCACGACGCCAGTCTGACAGGGATTTCCTGGTTATGCCGAGCGACGAGAACAGCACGGGGGGACGTCCGCCTTCTCTCGGCGGGCATTACGACATCATCCCTTCACGTCCGATATTCTGGCGCCCGGCGCGTGAGGCAGGGCAGCCCCTCTTTGAACAGCATGATAGATTCGGCACGGTGTACAATCTTGGCAGTCCGGCAGATCTGATGGCCATGACGGAGATCGAAGACGTTCTTATCTCCATGCCTCATCCCCGATCGAAGCGTTCTACCGGGTATCCCGATGCGATAAAGGACGAACCTCACTTTCTGCACGAGAACTACTTTGCCCTTGGCTACCGCTGGGGCATGGGTATTGACGCGTCAGAGAAGCGGCTGGGTGAATACCGCTTCCTGACTCTCTGGGATGAGGTCAACAATTGGATGGCGGCGCGAAGCCTTCCGCCGAAATTTGCTTTGGCAATCTCGGAGGCCCGCTCGGACCTGGGCCAGCGCGGTAAGCCCCCTCGGGACGATTCCTACGGAATGTCTCCGGTCAATTATGTGAAGTTGGATAGCGTCCCTTCCGTGGATGACATGAGTACGATAGTCAATGCGCTAAGGGAAGGCGACTATTTTGTGACCTCCGGTGAGGTGCTAATTCCTGATTATGCGGTTCATGGCACTGGCGACAGGCGCACCATAGTCGCCGCGGTGAATTGGACCTTTCCGCTCGACTTCGTCGAAATCGTTTGGGGTGATGGCGCAGAATCGGGTCGCCAGGTGATCTCTACCACGGACCTGCCAGCTTTTGGCGAGAGGCTGTTCGAGATCCCATTCGATGCGGCAGGCAAGAAATGGGTACGCTTCGCCGCTTGGGATGTGGCTACAAACGGGGCGCTCGTGCAACCCGTCAGACTGGACGGTCCCAATCCTATCGGCTCGCCGCCCGAATGACGATCTCCTGGCCAGCTAGCTCCAGGGATGCTCCTCCCTCGTTCACGGACTTCAGGTATCCGAAGAGCTCACGACCCTTACCCAGGTTTGGATCGTAAAGCCTTACGAAATTGTCATCGTCTCGCCAGGTAGGCACCATGGAGACCGAATGCAGCTCTTTGTCTCTAATCGCCAGCCGGACAAGCAAACCTTCACGAAATCGTATATGGCGATCCTTTCGCAGGTCGTCGAACGCAAACTGCGCTACGCTGTAGAGTATGGGTTTGCCGTCGTACATTTCGATCTCCTGGTATCGATGGGGGCCGTGCCCAAGTACCACATCAGCGCCGGCATCGATCACTGCCCTGGCAATATCGCGTTGGTAGGAGACTATTTTCTTCGTGTCGGACACCCCCCAGTGAAAGGAGGCTATGACAAGGTCCACCTGTTCCGAAAGCAGGCGGATATCAGCTACCATCCGAGCCTCTGATGCCTCGTCAAGCCATGTGATCACAACGGGTGGTTGGCCGGGCTTGTCCAGGTTGGGTGGTGGCTGATAGGCGGTATATACCTTTATTGCGGCGATGCCAGGTCGGTCTGATGTTGCGGCATGGTCGAACGGAAAGACTGTCGCGGCATACTGCATGAAGGCCACGCGGATTCCGTTCTTCTCCAGTATCACGGGCTTGTGGGCCGCCGCCAGGTTCTTCCCTCCACCCGCAAACGGGATGTTCTCAGCCGTGAGCACAGCCAGGCTACGCATCAACGCTTGCCAGGGATACGTGACGTTGTTGGCAACGCCAACGGCGTCGATTTCGGCTACAGTCAGTGCCGCCACCTGATCCGGTTCGGAATGCTGCCAGTCCTTGTGTGGTATGTCCGGGACCCATGGGTCCGTGGAGGCTCCGGCAAACGGACCCTCCAGGTTGAGAATGCGAAGATCCGCTGCCCTCAGTGTGGGCATAACGTGCATGAACGCCTCCTCCGGCCTTTCTCTTAGCTGGATGTTGGTATCTCCCATGAACAGGATGGACGTGATCTCAGGTCCATCTACTACCCATGGCCAAGGTGCCGATTGTGCTTGTGACAGGCACGCTATCAGCATGTTCAAGGGTATGAGAAACAAGGCTCTTGACATGGCATCGTCCGGCAGGTTGCGCAGCATGGAGAGTATTGCAATTCAAGAATAGGTCTCTAAGCCGCATACCGTCAACTTCTTGCTAGTGATTTCGTGGACTCGGCTGATCAACGTCAATATAGATTGAGGCCGACGACAATTAAAATTGGATTAAGAGAGAGGCCGAGCTTCGAGGCGGAGCAGCGAGCTGCGGAGCCTCGAAGCTCGAGGCCGAAGGGATTTTTCCGGGCCCGTTCCGTCCTGCGTGACGATGGTCTGGACAGGTTTCTCCGGTGAATGGGACCGCCATCCGTCCGGCTGCGGCCCGGAGAGGTCGTCAGTTTGCAGGTACTCTCGGGCAAAGCGTCCCGATGCCGCGTTTTATGCCTCGGTAAGCTGCTCAGACCGTGTAGATTGTTCCTGGCCGTGTAATAGTGCGACGAAGGCGGCGTAAGCGCCGCTTTAGCGGGCTAAAACGGGTCCAAACAGGCCTGTACAGGCCCTTTCTCGCCCAAACGGCCAGTTTGCCACCTGCCGCACGCACCACAACACCGGCAAACGACCTTCAGGCTGGCTGTCAGAGCGTGCATATTGGCTCCAGACGACGGGTCATGCGACGAAGGCTGCGAGAGCGACTCGTGGAGGACCTCTATCCGGCCACGAAGGGCTCCTGCAGCAGCTATGGGCGCGGGATGCCCGGGTTTGCCACGGGTCCTGTACTGACCAACGGTGCTTATCCGAACCTGCCTGTACGCGCTGTGATCACGTCCCGGAGCCGGAGGGGACTGCTGCGGACAGCCGCTTCAGGCCGCAGATTCGCCTATGGCCTGGGCCTCACTCTCGGCCTCCTGGCGCCGCCTGGAGGCCTCCAGACGGTAGCTGGGCACGTTCAGCTCCAGAATCACGCTGTGGTGCACCAGGCGGTCAATGGCCGCGGCCGTCGTCATGGGGTCCTTAAAGATGCGATCCCACTGGCTGAAGGCCAGATTGCTGGTAAGCAGCACGCTGCCCCGCTCGTAGCGCTGCGACAAGAGCTGGAACAGCACCTCCATCTCTTCCCGGCTGTGCTGCACGTAGCCGATGTCGTCGATGATCAGCGCCTCATAGCGCGAGAGCCGCTTGTGGAACCGGGGCAGGAGCAGTTGCTGCTTGGCCCGCAGCAGCTCCTGCACCAGCGTGGCGCAGTCGTAGAAGACCACGCGCCGGCGCTGAAAGATCAGCTCCCGGCCCAGGGCGCACACCAGGTGCGTCTTGCCGGTACCCGGAGGGCCGAAGGCCAGCACGTTCTCCTTGCGGTCCAGGAAGCCTCCCTCCAGAAGCACGCGCAGGTGGTGGTCTATCCGCACGGGCAACCGGCCACGGTCGAACGTGTCCAGCGTCTTCTCCAGCGGCAGCCGTGACTCCCGCAGCCAACGCTGGATGCGGTTGCTGTGGCGCTCCTGCCGCTCCTGCTCCACCAGCTCCAGCAGAAAGCGCTCAAAGCTCATGGCCTCCCTGCGGGCCGTATCGGCCTTCTCCCTGAAGCAAGCCCGTATGGCCGGCATCCGGAGCTCCTTGAGCCCGGCCTGCAGGGACCGCTCCAACTCCGCTGTCGTGAGCGTCTTCATCGCACGGCCGTCGTCGTGAGCGAAGCTGCCGTCGATGGCTCCAGAAGGTCGTCGTACGCGCTCAGATCCACCACGGGAGGCGCCACCAGGTGAGCAGGAGCCTCCACCGTCCGCCCCAAAAGCGCCTGTACGGCTTCCGCCGTGATGGCCTTCTTGCCCTCCAGCAGCACGCCAAGGGCGGCGTCTACGCCCGATTCGCTCTCCCTGGCTGCCAGGTGCAGCACGCGCAAATACGCCTGGTCGGCCTTCAGGGGCGCTGTGTGCGCCCGCCGCAGCGCGTCATAGGCCATCCGGAACCGGTGCGTGGGGAAGAGATCCGCCCGGTACCGGTAGTGGGCAAACGCCCCGGGCTTGCGTACCAGCGAGTCGATCACGTGCCGGTACTCGATCCGGTGCTTGCTTCTTCCCTGCAGCCGCGGCATGCGCTCCATGAGGCGCTGCGCGAACCACACCTCTATGGCCTCGCCGTAGAGGCGCACGTCGACCAGTTCGCCGATAAGCCGGCTCGGCACCGAATAGCTGTTCTTCTGCACCCGAATCGTGCTGCCCTTCGATACCCGCACGCGCATCGTCCTGTAGCTCTCCAGCCGCCTCTCCGGAAGCGGCCCCAGGCAGGCCCGCTCCTGCTCCAGGCGCTCCTTGCGCGGGGCATTGAGCTGCGCAAACAGCTTCCCGAGGAAGGCTTCATAGGCCTCGCGGCTCTCAAAGTCGCGGCTTCCGCGCAACGATGAGCTGATTCCTTATGGCCAGCTTCAGCCGGTAGTGCCGCTGCTCGATCTTGCCGTTCTCGTGCGGACTCCGCGCCTGCGTATGCCGGGCCTGCATGCCGCAGTGGCGCATCAGCGCCTGGTAGCGGTCCGTGAAGGCCTCGCCGCCGCCACGCTGCAGCTTGCGTACCGCGGCGCTCAGGGAATCCGTCTGGTGCACGTTTGGCACGCCACCACTGGCGTGCAGGGCCTGCTGCAGGCCTTCCGAAAGCGCCTCGAAGCTCTCCGACCGGCAGACCGTTCCGGTCTCCCAGTTGGAATACGCCAGTACAAAGTGGAATAGCAGATGCGGGAACGGCTCCCCTTGAATGGTCACGCCCAGCTCGTTCATGCACGTAAAGTCCGACTGGGCACGGTCTCCCGGTTCGTACTCCTGCGCAAAGAACACCTCCTTTGCCGGGCCCTGCGTGGCTCTCCACTGCTTCACTCGTCGCTGCAGCGTGCGCAACTGCCCCGCCTGGAACTTGCCCGGATGCCGCCGCTGCAGCTCGCCAAAGAGCGCCTTCACCTCCAGACAGGAATTGACCTGCAGAAAAGTCTCGACCTCCTCCCACACGTCTGCGAACGGATCCTTGCGCGTGCGCCACGTATGCGGCTGCTTCGACTCGCTTGGCAGCTTGCCCTGTCGCACGTACTTGCGCGCAGTAGTCTCGCTCATGCCGGCCTTGGCCGCCGCCGTCGCAATGGGCTCTTCCTTCTTCAATACCAACCTGCGTAGAAGCAGGACCTGCGCATCCTTTACCATCTCGCTTGTGGACTGACCGAACAAACCGGCCGGTCCACTCACAAGACGACGTCAAGTCCCGTTAATTTTAGTTGTCGTCGCCATCATTTATAAATGTCGCCAATCACGAGTTCAACGGAATGTGCAATCTGCACCGCTCTAGCACGCTGGCCACGTCCATTGCCCGGACCTCTTAGACTCCATCGCCGTACGAAGGCTTATAATTGCTGCAGCGAACTGAGAATTCGCGGTTGGCAGGCCGCGTAGAGACTCTAGCTGCGTAAAGTCTGACGCAATCTCACTGCTCATTTAAGGCCGTGTCTCTAGTCTTGCTTTATTGCCACTGCAATCGGATCTGATCAACTACGAGCTACGGAAATAGTCAGTTGGAACGAATTGACCTTACGACGAAGAATCCGCGCTATAGTTACGTTCCTCGTGGAGCTCTTCTACTCAATGGAATCAGGGTAGGATTCTCTCGAGACCAGTTTAAGCTATACGTGGAGCGTGGTGGCGGCTCGACAAGGGCAGAACGTGTAGAAACTATCGGCGAAGAGTGGCTCCTCTTGAGACGGGGGAACGACCTTCACGGTTTACCTCGAGTGGTTCGCCCGAATAATGTATTCGGCGAGGAGGAGCTAGTGGAAGTTGAAGGGCACCTTGGGATTCTCGCGAGGCGATTGGAGGAACTAGTCAGTAGTCACTTTAAAGATAAGGTTACGGTTGATAACCGTGGCTTGTCGTTCTTGGGTAAGCGTGATCTTCTACTTGAGGCTCTTGACAAAGTTGGAGCTCCTCCGGTCGCCTACGGATTGTCTGTTCGGGAGCGATTTGATTTCGAGACTCGTATCGTTAGCGCCGATGAACGACGGGAGGCCTTTGTCGCCTTATTTGTTCGACTTCGGACAAGATGGCATTCGGACACCGATTTTCACGCATTAGCTGCGGCCGGAGTTGATCTTCGTGGCCTTTATGTCGTCCGGCGTCACATTCGCCTCGGAGAGAGTAGGGTGGTTGGCAAAATCGAGAAATTGGAAGCATCAACGCTAACAATTTCGGATTCCCCAGAGGGCTGTGGTAGCATTGACGCAGGTGCTGTAACTTTGGAACCGAGTAAGGAATGCTACTCACGCGTGTTAGGTACACTACTGTCTTTTTCTGACTATTCCAAATTACAGACGCATCTCGACGAATTACAGAACACTTTACTCGATGGTCCGGCCGTCGAACAAGCACTCGATAGCATTAGAGCACACCTTGTTCAGTTTAACGGCAACTGGCGGATATCTGAAGACATTGGGGCTCAATTTGGCAGTCTTGTCACGTTGGCTAACAAGAATGACTATACAAGTGTAATCCGATTGGATCCAGTGTCATATTATTTTGACCCTGGTCGATCTCAGAAAGATACGTGGGCATGGCGCGGTTTGAATCGCTACGGCCCATTTGACCAGGAGTCGTTTCCCCATCGCGAACCCAGGCTCTTGCTGGTGTGCACTGATACTAGCAAGGGGCATGCTGAGCAGTTTGTTCAATCATTACTTGGCGGAGTCAAAGGCAGAGACGAATTCAACGGCTTCCGGTCGGTATTTCGAATACCCAATGTGGCTGTAGAACAGTGTGTCGTACCTTGGTTTGAGTCTGCCAGACATTCAATTGGAGAATTGTATCGGGATACGATCGACCTCCATTTGCGTGACAACGTAGCGTCTGACAATCCCCGTTACGATGCGGCCGTGGTCGTGATTCCCGACGAACATGCACAGGCGCAAGCACAAGGAAATCCTTATTTACGTTCAAAGGCGGTACTGTTACAAAATGGTATCCCAACTCAGCAGGCTAAAATGTCAACGGTTAGAGGTCGCAATCCATACGCGTTACAGAACTTGGCCACGGCATTGTACGCGAAAATGAAGGGAACTCCGTGGACCGTTGCACAAGACCAAACTGTTGGCGACGAGCTAGTAATCGGAATCGGTATGGTTGAGCAAGGAGATCGATTTGGTCCGCGTCGACGGTTAGTCGGTATTACGACAGTGTTTCGTGGAGACGGCAACTATTTGCTTGGGTATGTGGCCGAACAATGTAGCTATGCCGATTATCCGCGAAAGCTCAAATCTTCTATGCTACAAGTCTTGAGACGTCGAAAACGAGAGCATGGATGGCAACCGGGCGACACGGTACGAATAGTGTGTCATTCTTACCAGCGTTTGAAGGACATCGAAGTAGATCGTATTGTGAGTGAGTGCATAGACGAGGTTGGTTCAGAGCAAAACGTGGAATTCGCTTTTCTGACGGTTACTAAGGACCATCCATTTACCCTTCTCGATATCCATCAACACGGAATACGGCAAAGCGGGAATTCCTCAATCGTGAAGGCTGTTTATTTGCCAGACCGTGGGATAATTGCAAGGATTAACAATTACGCCAGACTGGTTACTACGCTTGGCCCTTCGCAGGCAAGACACGGAGAAAGATTGAAGCGTCCAGTTCTCGTCAAGCTACACAGGCTTTCCTCATTTAGGGATCTCGCATATCTTTCTGAGCAAGTCTTGAAGTTCTCCTCCCTTTCGTGGCGAACTGTGAGGCCTGTCAAGCTACCTGTAACTATTCGGTATTCTAAACACATCGCGGAGCAACTAGGTGAATTGAGTAAATTAGATGATTGGTCTCCCGTATCGCTGAATACGAGGCTTAGCACTAGCCTGTGGTTCTTGTAGACTGGTAAATGATCAGTGTCTAACTTAGGCGACCCATTGCTAGGTTCGGAGTATGCGAATGTACTGGCACAGATTAGGCGTAAGGTAAACAAGAACTGGAGTTGGCCATCCGCTGAAGGAGGATTTGTACTCCTTTTGGAGCCCTGTCCGAATGAAGACCAGGTTAGGCGATTAACGATACCCTTGTCTTCACGGAATAGTGAGGGTCCCATACTGGCAGCTTCAGGTTATCTCGCTAAGGCGGGCTTCAGCTACGGACTGTCGTCAGAGGAATGGAAAGCGGGAATTAGAATTCTTGGAACCCGCGAGGCCGTCACAGATCGCCGCAGTACGTTCATCTACCGGCCTTATGAGGTACTCGGCATCGCAATGGGGATTTCACACTATGAAGCCGCAGACTCGCGATTACGTGATTGGCTGTGTCAGCTAATCGATAATGTGAGCGGTATATACGTGGAAGAACCGACATGGAAGCGTAATGTGATTGCCGCGGCTAAGGCCGAAATCGGGCACAAGGCGACACTGTGTGATCCAGGACAAGAAAATGCGGTTGAAATTGCCTATTGGTTGGTGTTGTGTGAATTGTGTGCATGGCACGAACGTATCTCCGATTCTGCCAAGTGGGAATACTTACAGAAACTGCTGCAAGTGGTCATCCAAGAACACGTTGAATGTCGTGGCGCCGGGCAAGCTGCAGCTATCTACAGCGCAGTAAGCAGTGCAATCAGAGACTTGGTCTCAGTCGCTATAGATGACCGACTAAACCCTGCTAAGCGACAAAATATTCGTGAAATGAGCGGGCAATTAATTGACTTGGAGAGAAGTGTAGAACGTGTCAAAAGCAGAATTAGATTGTGGGGTAGTAGGTACACAAAGATACTACGCGTACTTCTGATTCCGTGCAGCATAGTGCTAGTTGTTCTACCTTTGATTCCGCTCTATAACTGGATGGTAGAATTAGGCATTCTCGTTGGCCGATACAAAGTCGCAGCAGCGTGTGGCTTGGTAGCGCTGGTCGCTTACGCATTTATTTGGCATTGGCCAAAATCGCCGGCCAGATGGCTTCCGGAAAAGTTCGGCAAGTGGTGTGAGAAGCACATTCGGAGACGCTGGCTTGGAGACGATACGTGACTAACGTCAGGGCACCAAAGTGGTCGAAATTCAACGGAATGTGTGGTAGACGTGCGCCATGCCTCGGAGCGTGCTTGGGTGATCGTCTGGCGTATTTGAAGCCATGCGCAGATGACGAGGCGCGCGGAGGGGCCAAAAGCGCGGAAGCAGAGGGTAATCGGTTGGGCTCTTATCGATTCCAGGAAGCCGACTGCTAGCTGCGACGTGGCGTAGGTTGTGGCAGGCTTGCCGGGTCCTCCTAGTGATGTGGGAAGAGATTTCGTTCGTGTATTGCCTGATGCGCAAAGATGCGCTTGGATTCGACAATCCCGACTTCGACGGTAGCGTAGCGGGCCCGGTTTCATATTTGGCGTAGTACCAGGCATTTGTGAATCGGCGATTCGGCGTGGAGTCGCTGTTGTGTTCAGTTCATGGGTTCTTTACAGTTACAGAAGCTAGGTTTTCCGTATATTTCTACCGTCATGTTTGTGCGCACCCTCCGTAGAAAAACCACCAAGAACGTCTCCGTGCAGATCGTGCACGGCTACCGCAACGAACAGGGCCAGCCCCGGCTCAAGATTATCCGGCACATGGGCAGCGCCCCCGAAGGCGAGGCCCTCCAGGCCCTGCTCGACGTGGCGGCCCTCGAGCTGCTCCGCATGAAGGAAAAACAGCAGCCGTCGCTGTTTCCGGCTGCCGACAGCGCGGACCAGATCCAGTATGCCCGCAGGCGGGAGCAGGGCACGGATCCGCTGCCCATCCGTGATGCACGGGCGCTCGAGGAGAAGAAGCGCGTGTGCGTAGGCTTTCACGAGGTCTTCGGGGCACTCTACGACCGCATGGGCTTTGCCGGCGTCTTCACAGGCAGGCAGACCATGGCACGGCGCCTGTTCAAGCAGTCCGTGCTGCTTCGCCTGGCGGCTCCGGGCGGCAGCAAGCTGGCCCATTCCCGGCAGCTTTCGCGGGAAGAGGGCATGGAAGTGCCGGTGGAGAAGTTCTACCGGATGATGGATGCCGTAACGGACGGCCGCATTCAGCGCCTCAAGCAGATCGTCTCGCAGGAAGTGGCGGGGCTGCTCGGCGGCAAGGTGGACGTGCTCTTCTTTGACGTGACCACGCTCAGCTTTGCCAGTGACAAGGAGGATGATCTTCGCAGGAAGGGCTACAGCAAGGACGGAAAGCCGCACCGGGTGCAGGTCGTGCTGGCCCTTGTGCAGACGCGCCAGGGACTGCCCATAGGCTACGAGCTGTTCTCCGGCAACACGACGGACGTCACGACACTGGAGCCGGCCATAGCGGCGCTGCAGGAGCGCTTTGACCTGGAGCGGGTGGTCTTCGTGGCGGATGCTGGCATGATGAGTGAAGAGAACCTGGCGGTGCTAAAGAGCAAGGGCTATGACTACGTGGTCGCGGCCCGGCTCCGTTCCATGGGGAAGGTGCGCGAGAAGGAGATCACGGGGCCCCAGGACTGGCACGAGATGGCCGGAGGTCGCAAGGTAGCCGAGCGCCGCATGGGCGGCCGGCGTCTTGTGCTCCGGTACTGTCCGAAGAAGGCGGCCAAGGATGCGCACGATCGGGAGGACGCCGTAGAGAAGGCGAAGAAGCGCCTGGCCAGCGGCATCAAGGGCCGGGGCAAGGGCGGCCGCTTCCTGAAGGTGCAGAAGGGCACGGTGAGCCTGAACCGGGAGGCCATTCGCAGGGACAGGAGGTATGACGGCCTGCACGGCATATGGACGAGTCTGGAGGCGGCTACGCCGCAGCAGGTCTATGGCCACTACGGTGAGCTGTGGCAGATAGAGGAAGGCTTCCGGGTGCTGAAGAGCGCGCTGGCCATCAGGCCCGTCTTTCACTGGACGGAGCGCCGGGTGAAGGCGCACATCGCGATCTGCTTTGTGGCGTTTGCGCTGCTGCGCATCCTGCGCTACCGGCACAACAGCATGCACGGGGGCAAGGAGCCCCTGAGCGAGGCCCGCATATTGTCGGAGCTCTCACGCGTGGAGGTGTCCGTGATCGTGGATCGGAACACGAACAGGCACTTTGCGATGCCTTCGGCGGCAGCTCACGCGCAGGTCAGAGTGCAACATAATTAACCTTATGTTGCACTCAGCGTCCATTAGACTCCAGCCAAGATCGTGTCTCAGCTTGTGCGCCGGTCCACTTCTGCTCTTGCCCAGTCCGATTCGCAGGCGGACGACGATATGCACCTGGTCGATCTCTGGCTCCACGGGAAGAGTCCCCATACGCAGGAGGCCTATAGGCGCGATGTGATTCACTTCGTAGACTTCGCTGACCTCCCTTTCAGTCTCGTCAAGCTCAAGCATCTCTGGGCCTGGGCAGATAGTCTGGAGCAGCAAGGACTTGCGGGCGCTACTAGAGCAAGGAAACTGGCAGCCGTGAAGAGCTTATTCAGCTTCGGCCACCGCATCGGCTACCTTCAGTTCAATGTCGGCGCCGCAGTATCTCTGCCACCGGTAGCGGACCAGCTCGCCGAGCGAATCCTTCCCGAGGTTGCGATACAACGAATTCTCGCGCTCGAATCGGACTTGCGCAATGCAGTGTTGCTGCAACTGTTCTACGCCTCTGGAGGTCGCGTTTCTGAGCTCGCTCGATTGTTCTGGGGGGCGCTTGCGGAACGCGGTTTGGAGAACGGTGAGCCAACAGGTCAAGTAACGTTGCTTGGCAAGGGGCAAAAGACCCGGACTATCCTGCTGTCGACCGGTACTTGGAAAGCCACTCAAGCACTGCTAGAACAGGAAAAAGCAGCGGGATTTGGGGAGCGGAGCAACCCCGTATTTCGATCTCGCCAAGGTGGACCTCTCTCTCGCCAGCAAATTTGGAGAATCGTGAGAAAGGCAGCTCGCCGCGCAGGCCTGGAAGAAGCGGTCTCTCCACATTGGCTCAGACATGCCCATGCGTCTCACGCACTCGATAATGGTGCGCCGACTCACTTGGTGAAAGAAACGCTCGGCCACAAGTCACTAGCAACCACTAGCAAATATGTCCACGCCAGACCAGACGATTCCTCGGCTCGATACTTGAAAATCTAGAGACCCTGGAGTTCACGTCCACGGGAGCGGATTTCTCCGCGGATTGCCGGTCAACAAAGATCTCGGCCTATGTCGCAAGCCAACGTCCCTTAGACGACACTGCATTCGCCGCGAATTAACGCGTTGCCAATGATGTTGAAATGGACGTGACCGATGATGGTATCTTTGCCCAAGCTATAAATCATGATGGCCGAATCCCGAAATGCCGTGGCGGCGTTTGACTGAACTGAATCCATGCAATCCTGCGAGGCCCTGCCGTGACAAACGTACCGATTCGTAAAGACCCCCGAATCTTGGGAGGCACGCCTGTGTTTTCGGGGACTCGCGTTCCTGTACGCATACTGAAGGAGTACTTAGAAGCCGGAGATAGGCTCGACGACTTTCTGGATCACTACCCCACAGTTTCCCGACAACAAGCCATCCAGGTCATTGAGAGCGCGATTGCACTCGTGGTAGGTCATGCCCAAGAAGCTTCTGCTTGACGAATCGGTTCCCCGGCCTCTCGCTGCTTCCTTTTCTCCGCAGTTTGACGTCCTCACGGTTCAGGAAATGGGATGGGCCGGCAGCCAGAATGGCCGCTTGATGCAGCTTGCTTCCGAACACGGATTCGATGCGTTAATTACTGTCGACCAAGGATTTGAATACGAACAGAATCCCGCGACGCTTCCGATCCCAGTGATCATATTGATTGCTGTGCGCAGCAGGGTGCAGGATTTGCGACCCCTTGTTCCCCAAGCGGTTACACTGTTGCACCGAAGCCTGAGAAGGCGCGTCTATCGCGTTTCACCTCAACAAAGTCGGTGACGGCGACTTGGTGCCGATCCATTCCACGGACTGCAGTGCTCCGAAGCCACGATACGTCTCGGTCCGGGCTTTGCGGAGGACGCTGCCGGTGACGTTGATCCCCCGTGACATGGATGTCGTTTCGGCCGATCGCGCTGGTCATCCTGCCGCAATACGGAGCATGCCGAAAAGAGACGGTGCCGTGTAGGCTGGCAGCTTCTGGCGTTGTTGAAGGTTGGCTGCTGTCCTTGACGATGAAACTTACTATCACTACAATGTGTACTATCACCGAACGGTAATAGTGTCGTATGCAGTGACAGACGGAAATATCCATACTCAAGCAGGTCCTCTAATTGAGCAAGTGCTCCGGGCCATTCCTGCTGTGTTCGATCTGCGAATCAGCTACCAGGCACGCATTGGCACAGCAAGCCCGGATTTTCTTGCCGAAGTAGAGGTTGAAGATCCGTCAAACGGCGGCGGAACCGTGCCTTACACCCTCCTTGTTGAGGTGAATACGAACGGACAGCCTCGTTGGGCAAGGATTGCAGCTGACCGGCTTACCCGTCACGTCCAGCGAGCGCGTGCCGAGGGGTTCCCACGGGCCTACGGCATCTTCATTGCTCCCTACGTATCAGAAACATCTGCCGCCATACTTCGAGAGCATGGCCACGGTTCTCTTGACCTTGCTGGTAACGGGCAACTTGCTCTAGGTGGAATTTATGTAGAAAGGACGGGCCGCTCCAATCCCTTTTCGGAGCATTCTGAACTTCGGTCGCTGTTCTCACCCAAGGCTTCACGCGTCCTCCGAATCCTTCTCATGAACCCCTATAAGCCGTGGCGAATGACCGCCTTGGCCGCGGCCGCAGGTGTCAGTTATGGTCTTGTCGCGAAGGCGAAACCACTCCTCCTGGACAGGGAATGGGCCCATGTGACATCACGGGGCTTGGCAATGGTCAAGCCCGATGACGCTCTCCACCATTGGGCAGCAGCTTTTAGGCGGAGGCGTGAACATGTCCACAATTACTATAGCCTCGGAAACAGGCAGGACGCAGAGCGCCGGCTGGCTGAAGTTGCCGAGGCATTAGGTGCTGGCTATGCGCTGGCCGGGAATTCCGGTGCTGAGCGCTTCGCTCCGCATATTTCGTACCACCGGGCGGCGGCTTACGTGGAATCGAATCAGATACAACGCATTGCTCACCATGCGAGCTTTCGGGAAGTCGACAGAGGTGCGAATGTCCAGATCTTTGATGCGTACGACGACGGCGTATTGCTCGGCAAGGAGAGGATCGGGGGAATATGGATAGCCCATCCAATTCAGCTATTCGTCGATCTCACTCAGACGAGGGCACGTGGGGACGAGGCCGCCACATTTCTCTATAGCCAAATCATCAAGCCCAACTGGGAAACTGCTCTCAATAGTGTAAGGACTCCATGAAACAATACGCTGCAATCGACTACGGAACGCGCGCTGTGGAGGCGGCCCATAGAGTAATCATTGAGCTCACGCAAGTGCTTGGGGAGTTCGAAGAACACACCGCAATAGTTGGAGGTTGGGTGCCTCCCCTGCTCATGCCACATTCCAAGCACATTGGCTCAACCGATGTAGACTTGGCGATTGATCATAAGGCGATTCAGGGAACGCCCTTTAGCCCGATTCGGACGCTCCTTGAAAGAAGAGGCTACTATTCTGATGGCAAGCGAGCCTTCATCTTCCATCGGGATGTGGCGCTCAAGGATGGAGAAAATCCGGATCCCGTGGTCGTGCAAGTTGACTTCGTTGCCGCAGAGTACGGCCGGGCCGGCAAGAATCGTGCATCGCAAGCCATACAGGATTTCCGTGCACGAAAGGCCCGCGGCGCCGACCTTGTGTTTGATAGGAATCTGGTAGAGCGCGTACCGATCATAGGATACCTGCCCGACGGTTCTGAACTCGAAGCACAAGTCCGCGTAGCTGGCCCGGTACCATTCCTGGTCATGAAGGCCAATGCCCTCAACAATCGGGATAAACCGAAGGACGCGTATGACATCTGGTTCCTCCTGAAGAATCACCCCGCGGGTTTGGATGGACTGGCAGAAGCCGTGATTGAGCATGCGGGCCACGGTCTGGTCAAGGACGCTTTGGACCATCTCGCTCAGACTTTTGCCGGAACGGAGAGCAAAGGACCGACCGCCGTGGCCAGGTTTCACGACGACTTGCAGCCAGGCACGGAGCAATACGAGCAAATGCGTCAGGACGCCTACCAACGGGTTCGCTTTATACTCGAAAAACTCGGGCTCATCAGCAGTGCTAGTTGACGGGCGTAGTTGGTACCAAATCGCTGACAGAAATTTTTCCGACAGGGTACCGTTCGCTCGCACTCTCCCAGCCCTGCTCAGACAGCCAAATTGGAAGCGATCAAATGGAATGGGTGGAAAAGCTATGCGGATTATGCGACGGGCGCTCGTTGCCGGATCCGGTAAGCGAAGCGTCGACGCTGCCTCGCTTCAAAGGATTTGTATAGTTTCGAAAAGGCAGCGGACAGCAAGCGTAATTTGCGGTGGTCGCTCGCCCACGTATACGATTGGGCATGGTAGTCGTTGATGCCTCTCCGCTGACACACTTGGCCAGAGTCCGGCGTTTGAATTCACTGTACATGATTTGGCGCGATGTTCTGATCGGACCTGCCGTATACGCATAGGCCGTCAAAGCGGACAGAGCCATTGACGCGCCAGATATTCATATTCTGGCAGCTGCCATAACGAACGGCTGGCTCCAGGTCAGCCGCCTGACGCAAGCCGAAAGCACTTCGAGGCACTGCTTCGTGAATCGGTTCCGACCGGGATCAAGCGAGGCCGAGGCGCTGGCCATCGCCCATCGCATAAGAATGCGCCTGATCATTGACGACATGGCCTCCAGAAACGTAGCCATAACTCGAGGCATTGAACACGTGGGGACAGGCTGGCGTATTGTTGCAAGCACACACCAGCGACTGCGTGACCGCATTGGAGCTGGAGCAATCCGTCCGGGGATTTACCACACGGTCCAGAATCTCCGAAGCGGTCGTAGCAGACATTCGACGTCGGGCAAATGGGGACTGAAATGCAACATCAAGACCCGACAGAAGGTGCGCTGCCCGCTGACATGCTCCAGGATCTGGAGACCATCCAGGCGGTGGAGCACACAGACCGCACCACGGTCGTTCATCAGTTGCTGTCAAGAGCTATCCGCCTATGGAAGATGGACCACTACCTCCAGATGTATGCTGTCGGAGCCATTTCTATGGCCCAGGCTGCGCGCAATGCGGGGATAACCTTGTGGGAGATGATGGACTACGCCAGCGCTCGCAAAGTGGCCAGCCAGTACGATCTCAGTGCGTTTCAGCACGATTGGGCTACCATCCAGCAAAGCATGGAGAAGGGCCGCGAAGAGGGAGGCTGAACCGCCATTGTTTGTAGGCGTCCGCTCAAGTACAGTGTGCCGGCTGTGACGGTCTAGCTGAAGGGCTTCGGAAGAGACGTGAGGTGGAGCCCAGCCGAGCCTACTGGATCTGGAGCGCTCGCCGACTGACAGCAATGCAGCACCGGAAATGGATTGTCCCCCCTACAACATCTCTCCGCGTGGAATAATGGCAGTATACAGCCTCGCCAAGGCACATAGTGACTTGTGCTATTGAACGCCACGCGGCCCGCCGCTGATTCATGTTGACCCGGCGCCAGGCGTGTCTATGATCCACTGGCCGGTGCTGTAGTCACCAGTCACGCAGCGACCAGCACCAAAGTTTGCGTGCAGCTGGGACAGTTCACCAAATGAATCGCATTCATCTGGGCTTTCCTGTGAGCACTCGAATTCGAAATTGTCCAACCTCTCCGCAAATCTAGTTCATCTCACCCGATGAACGTATAGGTGTACTTGAGTAGGATCGCCCGGCCATCGCTTACAGGCAGCATCGGGCCGAAGGGCTGGTGCCGCTCGGTGTTGAGCCCCTCGTTGAAAACCAGCCACAGATCGTTGCCCTCACCAAAATGATAGCGAATCCGGGTGTTGACAATGACCACGTCGGCGACGCTGTTGTATTGCAGGAAGGCCGTGGCCGAGAAATGGGTGTTAAGCGCAGCCTGGACGCGAACCTGGCCCAGGTGCGCGTCGAGCTGCTGGTCGCGATCCGGGAAGCGAATCACGTTGAGTTCGTAGAGGCCGCTCAGTTCCAGATGGCGAGACACGTTCCACGTGGCTTCCGTGCTCAAGGTCGTCTTCCATCCGTCATAAAAGGTACCGGAGCGGAATACAACCTCAGGCCGGAATAACCATCGATCAGTCGGAACAGCCTCAACCCAGAGATCATGATACCAGTAGGATCCGAAGGGAACCAAAACGTCTGGGGAAAGCGGAAACGGCGTGCGTACGTCCTCGTACGTGTGGGCCGTCGAAAGCAGCACCATTGCGCCACTCTTGGTCTCTAGCCAGAGAAAGGGATGAAGCCATGCGGATTCGACGGAGCCGTCTTTGTTGCTAAGGTACATGTTGGACCAATTGCCTACCCAGATACGCCGGAATCGCGAGTCAGCACCTCGGAATGATTGATAGTTGACATCGGGGCTGAAAACAAACACGTCGCGGCGGCGGACAAATCCGACGGCCGGGTTGTAATCCGCCCCGGACCGAACGATTTCCAAGTCATAGCTCAACCCCTGGATGTTGCGCCGTTCCCACTTTAGCATGTACCGTCCGGCATCCAGGAAGCTGAAGGCGCCTGCATCCAGTTGATCCTTGTCCAGCGTCTGCGCCCATTTCGCGGTGAGGTACTCATCTCCGATCATGCGCACGATGCCATCAAGTCCATACGCCAGGCTGTACCCGCCGTCGACTTCGATCCGGCTCGTCGCCAGGCCGCCGACGGTCGAAAACGGATTAAAGACCTTCCGACGCAGCCGCATCACACCGAAATTCTGGGCCGGGGTGCCGCCTTCCTTTGCCGTTTGCATATTGAGCAATCCGATGTCCCACTCCCCCACCCGCCCAACGAGCCGGGAGCCACCGAGGATACGAATCGGCTGCCCGTCGACCAGGCCAATGCGGCGGCTGTGGAAGAGACGGCTGCCGCCAGCGCCAGTATCGAACTCGAAGATTCCGGAGCGCTCCTGAAAAAACTGCCGCTTTTCGGGGAAGAAGAGCGAAAACCGCGTCAGGTTGATCTGCTGGTCGTCGGCCTCCACCTGGGCAAAGTCAGTGTTGACCGTAGCGTCTATCGTGAGATTGTTGATAAGATTGTACTTCACGTCGAGACCGAGCTCGCGCGTGAAGTCGTCGTTGAATTGGTAGGCAATGCCTGAGGAGTTCAGTTCGGATATCCGCCGGATGCCCCCAAGACCGTACGGAGTCACATAAACGGGTTTGCGGCTGTAGACGCCCTCGAGGATCACGTCTTGCGCGACCGAGGGCTTGTTGCTGCCGCGTTCCCAGCTGGGCGGAATATCCGGGAAGATGTAGCGGTGGTTGTTGTGCGCCATCCACCGATAGACGATCATTCCCATTTCTACACGCCCGTCCTCATCCTGAAAACCAAGACTGCTGAAGGGAATGCGAATCTCGGCAAACCAGCCCTCGTCGGTTCGCGTAGTTGCGACATCCCAGAATGTATTCCAGCTTTCGTTGTTGGAGGCTCGGCCATTGGCCCCATCGTCCGCTACCGCGATGTCGAAGCGGGTACCAAGGGGCGTTGTGTAGAACCACAAAGCATTCTCGTTGTCGTTGAATGTGTCGAGTACGATGGCAAAAGTCTCGTCGCCGCTCCAGCGGTCGCGGTAGAATGAATTGCCGCGCAGATTGCCGGAGTCCAAATGGTAAAGTTCTCCCGAGACGTATAGGTAGTCGTCATCGTATGCCACCCGAATCTCCGTGCGTTCGGTCATGGCGCCCTTGTACGTGGGCTGATACATCACCAGGGGAAACGGGTCGACCGCTTGCCAGGCTGGTTCGTCGACGAGGCCATCAAGCTGAATCGGCCCGGCGAGGCGGTGCAGCTTGATGGGAGGCTGAGCTCCGGGAGCATAATCCCTGCTGGTCTGGGCGGCCAGGGGCGCTGCGAAGAAGTACATGCACGTGCTTAGCATCAAAGGCTGAATGGACTTGACTCGGGTGATACGGGCCATCATGATTCCGCGCGAGTTGTGCCGGGAAGGCATTGCACATGGCGGATCAGATCATAGAGCGCATCATAGGTGTGCGATTGACCGCCTTGCGTGAGTTGCCAACGCAGTGACTGGCCCTCAGCCACAATCTCCACGCGGAGGGACGCCGGTTGTCCGTTTTCCTTAACGTGAAGCCCCTCGCGCTCCAGGGCGCGCCGGGTCCAGAACAACGCAGCACCTTCCCCAACCAACTCTACCTCGGCCTCGAAATGCCGGTGAATCCGGAAGGAACCCTGCTCCCGGTCGAAATCTATCCCCTCACTGGCAAAAGCGGCTTCGAACGCTCCATTCAAGACAAGATCTTCGGGAGCCCCGGCTTGCAGGGCTCCTCCTTTGGGCAAGAGCCAGATACGATCCGCACTACGCAAGGCCAGATCGAGGTCATGCGTCGAGAGCAGGATGGCGCGCCCGGTGGTGCGGGCCAGACGGCGCAGCAGACGCATGATTTCGACCCGTCGAGGCAGGTCGAGGAAAGCCGTGATTTCATCCAGGATCATCAGGCGGGGCTCCTGAGCCAGAGCGCGGGCCATCATGATCTTCTGGCGTTCCCCGTCGCTAAGTTCGCTTACACTGCGGTGCAGGAAGGATTCGGCGCCCACCATGCGGATAGCCGACTGGATGATTTCGTGGTCCTTGTCGGAAAGCGCGCCCGACCAGTTCGTGTGGGGATAGCGTCCTAAACCGACCATGGCATAGGCCGAGAGCAAACCAGCACTGACACGCTCGGTAAGCACGACACTGAGGCATTTGGCGCGCTCCCGCGCAGGCATGGTATGGACGTCTCTCCCATCGATGGCTACGCGCCCGGCCAGGGGACGCTGCATTCCGGCAAGCGTCCGCATCAGCGTCGTTTTCCCACCGCCGTTTGGACCGATCAGACACACCAGTTCGCCCTCGTTGAGCGATATGTTGATGTCTTCAGCAACGACATGGGCAGGCGTGCGTGGCGATTGGTAGCCGATAGCGAGATCTTCGACAGCAAGCATGGAACGTATACGCGACAGCAGATGACAAACAAGAGGAAGGCGCTACACAGCGAAGCTCCGCATGTGCTTGTTACGCAGAATCACCCAGATCACTACGGGTGCGCCAAGGAGCGCATTGACCGCGTTGAGATGGAGAAAGTGCCGTTCCCAGGGCAGGTGAACAAACAGATCAGCACCGAGCGCCAGCGCCGACCCCATCAGCAAGACCGCAGGCATCAGGATGCGGTGGTCCGAGGTGTTGAACAGTCCACGGCAAAGGTGCGGCACAATCAGTCCGATAAACAGAATCGGGCCGCAATAGGCCGTGACGGGCGCCGCCAGGAGTACTGCACTTGTCAGGGCCATCATCCGGGCTTGTCCTACCGAGAGGCCAAGCGTGGCAGCATAGCTTTCGCCCAGCAGTAGCGCGTTTAGGGGCTTGACCAGCAATAGCGCAGTTACAATACCGACAAGAAGCATCGGGAGCAGCACCGGAAAGTGATCCCAGTGCACGCCGGCGAAGCTGCCGTCATTCCAGGATGCAAATACCGCGCCTTGCGTCTCATTGGTGAAGTGCAACACGACGCTCACCAGCCCATTGGCCAGAAAGCCCAGCATCAATCCCACAATCAGCAGGGTGATGGTGCTTACGCGCCGGGACACGGAGGCAATCACTGCAAGGACGAGCGCTGCCCCGAGCCCGGCCCCGGCCACCAGGCCCAGATTGCTCAAGAACGCAATCTCTTCCAGGAATGCAGAGCCAACAACACTACCCGTGACGACGACAAGCGCTACGCCCAATTGCGCCCCGGCCGTGATGCCCAGCGCCCACGGGCCGGCCAAAGGATTGCGGAAGAGCGTTTGTAGTTGGAGTCCCGCCGCCCCAAAGGCAGCCCCACCTACGCAAGCCGTAATCGCACGCGGCAGGCGCAATTCGTATAGGATCGTAGTCCAGGCAGCCTGGCTGGCCTCACCCCCGATCAGCAACGTAAGGATGTCGCGAAGCGGGATGGCAACGGAGCCAATCATCAGCTCCAGCAAGAACAGGCCAATGACACCAGCGAACAGACCCGTAAACGCCAATGGACGCAATGCGGCGCGAAGATCAACGAGCTGGGTCGGCAAAACCGGCTGTCCGCGTCGCTGGCTGATTCCTACTTCGGCAATAGGCATGGATTCGATACCGGAAGCCATGATGTTGTGGGTTGGTTCAGGAGACGCCTGTTCGAGGGCATATTACCGTTCAGTCTCCCGGATCTGTTGCAGGAAGAACAAGGCATGACCAGGAACAAGGTGCGGATGAAGCAGAGCAACCAAATCATGCAGGACCACGTCGGGCCGTACGAGTGCGGCTTCGTACCAGTCGTAGGCGTCGTGCTCGGGCCGAGCGCGTTTGTGAATGTGATAGACGCGCCCGTCCCGGAAAGCTGGAATGATCTCCAGCGGACCGGCCGTGCCGAGCGTTTCGAGGACAACGTGCTCCGTCAACCAGTACCGGGCGTCGGCGGCGCGCTCCAAAACGGCTTCGGTGCTGAGCGTAATTGCGGTTTCGCCGGAATCAGGTGTGAAGGGGTTGTGTCCGCCGGCATCGGCGAGGGCTTGAGCCATCCAGCTTCCCGCCTCGATCCACCAGCGCCCCCCGTTACTCATAGGCCCGCCCCAGATGACAGTAGGGCGTTCGGAAACGGTAGCTACGCGGGATTTCAAATCGAGATAGCGCTGGGCCACACCACCGAAGTAGGCCGTTGCCTCGTTTTCGGCGTTTAGGAAAAGGGCCGTGTGTTTGATCCACTCGGCTTGCCCCAGGATAGTCGGCTCGCCCCAAGCGACGATAGGCACGGTTGCCAAACCCAGCGCACGCCCCTGGTCCAGCGCTACGGTGTGGTCCAGGCTTGAGGTAAACAGAAAAGCGACGCCCGGTGGGTTGGCGACCAGAGCTTCGAAGTCGGGCGCTCCATGAAACGACTCACCCACACTGATTAGCTTGCCGTCCTCCCAGCGCTGGCGCAGGGTGGCGTCGTAGATGCCGCCACCAGCTAACCCTGCCACGCGCTCCATATACCCAAGTTCTTTGGCGCGGGTAATGCTGCCATCTTCGTTTGAAGCGAGCGAACGGACAGGCACCTCCACGATTGCCGCGCCTGCCAGTTCACCTTCAAGGGCCGGCACCGGCGTGCCGCATTGCACCAACACCACCGTATCCGATACATCCGGTCCCCATTCGGAACCCGCCACGTTGGTGCGAAGCACCTTGTAATGCCCGTGGTAGCTTACCTGAAAGCGCTCGGCATAGCCCAGTATGACTTTATCGGGGAAATAATCGGCATCCGGATCGTAGTCGGCAACACAGGCTTCTGTCAGGTTGGTATTGCTAGAAGGCGTCCAGGACAGGCGTTCCCATGCCATTGACTGGTCTGGAGCAGGGGCTGTTGGTTGGCATCCCCAAGACCCCAAGAAGAGCATCCCGGATAACAGGCGGCGGTTCACGGCTTTTCGTATAGGTCAAAGAAAATGGTCTCGTGATTGCGCGACACCTCAGGGTGCAGAAGTGCGACGAGGTCGGCGAGGATCCAGTCGGGCCGTACCAAGGCTGTCTCGAAGTAGTCGTAGGCGTTGTAATCCCACTTGGTTCGCTTGTAGTTGTGGTAAAGCGCACCCTGCGTCCATGCAGCGAACCTGTTCATGTAGGTGTCGGGCGGCAGGTCGGCGGCGTGGATATCGCCGATGATCCAATGGTCGGCATTGGTGCCGGCGACCAAGAGTTGCTCGCTCGAAATTGGCTCCCCCTCTGTGAGAAGGTCACGATCGAAATCCTCGTAGGGGTTGAGGGCATTGGCGTCATTGAGGAAGCGGGCTTCCAGATTATTTCGATGCATCCACCAGCGTCCGTTGCCGCCGTAGTAGCCCCAGAGCACCGTCGGGGTATGCGGTGCTAAGGCTGCCAGCGCTATAAGGTCAGCGACCCGGCTGGCGACCGACTCGAACACTGTGTTGGCGTCACGTTCGGCGTTGACGAAAAGAGCCAGATACTTAATCCATTCGGTGCGACCCAGATAGTGCGGCTCGGCCCACTCGAACATCGCAGCTGCTGCGAGGCCCAGTTCACGTGTCCGGCCAAGCGCCTGTATATTGTTCGGGGTATCCACGGTCAAGAGGGTAATATCAGGCCGCCGGTCCAGGAGCACTTCCAGGTCGGGTTCGCTATGCCAGCTATAGCCAATCTGACCGATCTCTCCCGCCTCAGCACGCTGACGGAGCGTGTCGTCGTAGATTGACAAGCCACCGAGAGCCAATACTGCGTCCGTGCGCTTCAGGGCTTGCACGAAAGCAAGGGTGCCATCGTTGTTGGCGGCAATGGTGGTGGCCGGAATCGTCAGCACGGTGGCGTCCTCGAGATCGCCCGTAAGTGGAGGCGGTGGTGTGCCGCGCTGTACCAGCACCATCACGTCTTCGTGGGGCTCGGGCGCGCTGTCACTTTGCCAGGGTCGAACCTCGGCGTGTGTCCGCACAACCTTGTAGTGCCCGTGATACGTTACCGAGAAGTGCTCGGCGTATTGAACCTCGGCTTTATCGGGGAAGTAATCGGTACCCGGCTCGAAGGCAGCGGCCGCAGTGGTGTTCGTTTCGGGCTGTTCGACAGCAGGCCGGCAGGCCCCTGCGAGGAGCACCAGACCACCGAAGAAGATCAGGCTTAGAGGTTGCATTTTCAGTTGCAGGATTGAGGTTGTGGAATCATAGCTGCCGCAAATAGGTCACCTTGACGATGGCCTGTTGCTGCGTAGCGAAGCGTTCCGGATCGGTCCGCCGGGTGGTACTGTTGACTAGGTAGCGTGCGTCGTTGAAGACGAGGTAGAGGTACGACAGCGGGCGAAATTCGTAGCTGAATCGCACATTCCAGTTGGCCTGTTCGGCCAGCGTGTTGTACTGGTAGAAGGCGTTGAACTGCAATCGGGGATTGAGCGCCAGACGGAGCTCCGGCCCGAGCAGATGCGATACCTTATGCTCCTCGTAGACTCCGAGCTCTGCCGCGCGGTTGTATTCATACGCTGCACTCAGCGCCACACGCGGCGACCGGGCCAGCCGAGCGGAGAATACCAGACTGGTCAGCGTTCCGTCGAAGAAATCGCCTACGGCTATCTCGACTGACCCCGAGTACTTGCGTGAGAGGTCAGACTGGACTTCGGCGCTGTACCGTACGTAATGATAGTTGCCCGGTGCGAGTTCGACGCCGAGTGGACGAAAAAAGGCGATATCTTCGGGCTCCAGTTCCTGCCAGTTCGGCTCGATGCCGAACGAAATCTCGGCGCCGCTTTGAAACTCCACGTTCAGCGGCGTCAAATCCAGCCAACTCTCCTGGAACTGCCCGTCGGAGAGGCGATGGTAGATGTAGGAGACAAACCCTGGCTCGAACCGGCGCACAAAGCGCGGCTTCCAGTCGGGCCGCAAGTCGACATTGCCCGCCGGGCTCGTTACGATCAGATCCCGGCGCGAGACGAAACCGACGCCGGAATGATAATCCTCTGATATGACGGCTTGCAAATGCCCGAGGTAGCCCCGGTTGGAATCCTCGGCGAGCCAGGCATAGGTCGAGAAACCTTCGCCGCCCTCGCGCTGGGTCCACGAAGCCGAAGCCATCCATCGCAGCGTCAGGGTCTGCGTGAAGCGAGTCTGCCCATCCACCGTACCGACGGCGTTAAGCGCAGAGGGCGCACCTGCAAAGCCTTCGTCGTGACGCACCGTCGCGAGCAATCCGACGCGATTGGTACTGCCGACATTCTGAATAAACCGGCCGACAGCCACATGGCTGGTTGGTGTCCGGGCATTGCTCCGCTGCCGGACGATCAGCCCGCCGATACTGCGACGGGAAGTCCGTGAGACAAGCCGCAGCCCGGCGTCGATAGGAACGGGCTGTCCGGCGTCGTCCAGCCCGATGCGACGGCTGAAAAAGGGAAGGACTGTCTCGCTGGATCCGGTACGGAATAGGTTTGCGCTTTCGAGAAAGAAAGGGCGCTTCTCCGGGAAGAAGACAGAAAACCGGGTGAGATTGACCACCTGCCGGTCGGCGTCAACCTGGGCAAAGTCGGTGTTGACGGTCAGATCGAGGACGGTGCCGGGCGTCGTGGCCCACTTCAAGTCGCCGCCGATCTCGGGCGCGACGCCGTCCAGGAGAACGTCTCGGGTGCCGCTGCGGTCGTCGCGCATGACCAGGTAGGGCTGTACCCGCATGTTTGTCGAAGGCGGAGGCGGCTCGATGCCCTCCAGCACGCCCGCATAGTCCATCCGGTACGGCGAATAGACACGCGGCCAGAGTGACCAGCCGGTGATCTCGTTGCGCCGCCGAATGTTGCGCACAAAATTGATGCCCCACTGCGTCCTTGCCTCCGGGTACCGCAGCGTGTACCACGGAATCGCAATCTCCACGATCCAACCCCTATCCGTCACCGACGTGCGCACATCCCAGACGGCATCCCAGTCGCGGTTGTAGATGTTGCCGTCGATGACCTGGATGTCACGCTGCCCCCCGTAGGGATTCGTCTGAAATACGACCGCGCTTCGCCCGTCGAGGAACGGATCGAGGCTGATGCCGAAGAGATCATTCTGGAAGTAGTCGAAGTCGCGGCGGAGGTCGCGTACGCGGACGCCCGGTGTACCGGTGGTGTCGTGACAGATCGCGCCGACGTAGAGAAAGTTGTCATCGTAGAGGACGCGGACCTCCGTGTCGAACGTGGCCGGGTTGCCCTGCTGCGGCTCGGTCTGGCGGAAGCCCCGGGCCGGCACCGCGCGCTGCCAGTCCGACTCGCTCAGTTCACCGTCGAGATGGATCGCGACCTCTGCCCGTGCTGCCCGGATCGTCAGCGGGACATCCGGTACGGGGAATACCCCTTGAGCTTGCGCCGATCCGGCAACAACAAGCACCAGGGAAAGCGCCACGAGCCCCTGCCGAATAGCTGTCTTGCGGTAACCGTTCATGGCTGTGCGACAAGGGTCCGAGATCCTGATAAGCCAGCGTATGGGTCGCATGCCCCGCGACGACGCCAAATGGTCAATCCGCGACTGGATGATGCCGGTACTGGCGCAAGCCGTAGCCCCCAACGATGGCTGAAGCGAGCATCAGAAACAGCAAGGGTAAGATCAGGCGACCAAGCACTTCTGCCGGCGTTTCCTCGCGATACTCGAAGCGTGGCATGGTGTCGTAATCGGAGGATTGAAACCCGACGTTGGCGAAATACCTGGGCACAAAGTGTTCTTGCCAGATCGCCTGAAACATATCGACCTGTTCGAGAAAAGCCGCGTGCCGAGCCGGGCCGGTACCCGCCGCATCCAGAAGCATCTGGTGCGTGACAAGCGTCGGCGACAGATAGCCGAGGGCACGCACAATCCGTTGCTGCCGCTCCTGCTGCCGAACGAAGCGCTCCATTACCGGAGCCAGCTGTTCGGCGATGCGCTCGTCACGGACCACGCGGAGCATGGCGAAGTTGGCATCATCGTCGCCGACCGGAGCTATTTCAGGGTGATCCTGAAAGAACTGCGCCAGCGACTCGCTGCTTTGCTGCTCTGCCACGGTCGTCTCCGTCCGCATCGCCGTGATGAACGCCATGCGCGAAGGGACGGGATAGAGAGTACTGGCGACTACATTGATAAGAGAAGGAAGAACGACCACAAACGCGAGCCAGCAGACCGCCAGGATGATCGCGTTCGTGGCTGCCGAACGCCCGAATGCATTGACCAGCAGCGCCAGGCCGAACCAGAACGCCCCGTAGATTAGCGTGATAGCCAGCCAGAGGCCGAATCGAGCCCACCCGCCCTCGAACGCAGCACCCGTCATGACGAAGGCCAGCACCGTCAGCACCAGCGCCGCGCCAACAGTCAGCGCTCCCCGGCTCAATACCTTGGCCCAGACGAAGGTTGACAAGCGCACCGGCTGTGCCAACAGCAAACGAAGCGTGCCCGTCTCTTTCTCTGCTGCTGTCAGCGCAAACGTGAGCGCCAGAATAAGCAGCGGATATAGGAACAGAATGACGAAGGCCAGATCGAAGTGGCCTACCAGTAGCTTGAACGGGTTTTCAAGTTGGTCGGTCTGCCCGAGGGCCACGCTGCTGGCCGCACTTACCTGGTAGGCTGCCGGATAGATGTCGCTCTGCCCGATGGCAAAGGCCGCCAGCGGCATCGGGGGCAGCGTCGCCGGGTGGCCCATGCTCGAGCCGACGTTGTAGGGATGGCGCGGTCCCCAGTCGAAGGTATCCAGCGAATGGCCCTCTTCGCGCAACGTGGCTTCGAGGGCTTCGGCTTCGTGCCGTGCCTCCAGGACCTGCGTTTGGTAGTCCGCTATCGTCTCCGTCGCCACGGTTTGCCGGTGTGTCTGCTCTTGCGTGCCGTTAATGGCGGCATACATCACGAGGGCCACGAAGAGCGACACCACGATCCAGGCGGTCCTATCCCGGTGAAGCAGGCGGATTTCGTAAGTGATTATCTTGCCGAGCATGATCGCCTCCTCAGTTGATCTTCATACGGGTGACAGCCACGGGCACGGTCAGCGCTACGGCGACAAACCACAGGCCCAGAAGTCCCAGGCCAATGGTATAGTGGCTGAGTGTCCAGCTGAGGCCGGGTGATTCGTAGGCGAAGGCGGGGATGCTCTCCCACATAGACCGTCCGGCTCGATATTCCCAGTTACTGTGCTGGGCCACCATGTCGCGGTTGAGCGTCTGGACGAAGTCGTAGCGATACGTCTCGGCCGCCTCTACAAAGTGTTGATGGTGAGCATAATCGCTTCCGGCCAGACCCATCGACGCCGCCTGAACGGCGACCATCGGGGCAAGCACCGTGCCGGCCTGAACCATGCGGTTTTGCGCCATGTAAATATCGCCAAGCGCGTCGAAGTGCTTGCGATAGATCATCGTTTCGTCCTCCTCGGCCGCCAGTAGAGTGTAGCCTGCAACGCTGGCTGGGATGAGGTCCGGCGTATCCACGCCATGCTCCTTCATCAACTGTTCCTCGACGGCGCGTGTGCGATCTGCCCATGCGGGAAGCTGGTCATAGTCTGTCTGGACAGCCCGGTCGAACTCGGCGCTCGTCGGCGTAGGCACGAGCGCATCCACGATGTCGGTCGCGGCACGGGGTACGAGGAAGCTGCTCCAGAGCCAGAAGCCGAGCAGAACGATCAGCGCTACCCGTGCAGACGAGGCTCGCGCGCTCACGATGAGGGCAAGCCCGATGAAGAGACCGAAGTAGAGCAGATACAGCATGATCATGAGGAGCAGGCGCGACAGGCTCCAGAGCGCCGCGTCCGGCCCGGCATTGAGCGCCATCGCTACTGCGCCCACCGCGGCGGCCGGTGCGAGCAGCAGCATCAAGGGGAGCACCACCCCAAGTGCTTTCCCCAGGGCCACCGTACGCCGCTGGAGCCCGAGACTCATCAATTGGCGCAGCGTCCCCTGTTCACGCTCGCCGGCAAACGAGGAAAACGCCAGCAAGATGATGAGCAGCGGGATTAGAAGCTGCAGCGTAGAGGCCGCCGTGAGGGCGCCAAGACGGTGCATGATGCTGGCATCTTCCACGGGGCGATAGCTGGCCTCCTTCACCCGATGCGCTTCCATGAAGACCGAGACGCCCGTGTAGGGCAGCACGCCCTGGTCGATGGACGACAGCGGCGAAGTGGGTTTGAAGGCAAAGTTGCCGAAATGCGCCGCCGAGTGTTGGCTCTTCTCTCCCTGACTTACCCACATCTCCCGGTCGGCCGCCTGGGACTCTGCACGCTGTGCTTCGACGCTGGCATAGTGCTTCCAGCCGACGATCAGGGAGCCGGCCAGCAGAGCGAATACAATGCCGGTGGCCCACCTAAACCGCCCGTCTCGGATCATCTCGATGTATTCCTTTCTGGCAATACGGCTAATCATGGCTTTGAAAGGTTTGTGGATTGGCAGGAATCGCGCGTCTCATTTCCGATCCATGGTCCCTGGTCAGAATTGATAGCGAAGGGCGAATACGGCCTCAAAGGGTCGCCCCGGAAACGCAATCCGTGCGCCTTCAATATTGCCGAAATAGTGATAGTAGCCCGTGTCGAGAAGATTGAGGGCGGTGACCTGCACCTCCAACCCCTGGACAGGCGGTCTGTAGGTCAAACTGGCATTGAAAACTGTGTAGCCCCCCAGCTCGACCGTGTTCATCCGATCCACGAAGTAGTCGCTGGTATGTGTAAGCCAAAGGCCCGCCTCTACGCGCTGAAGACGGTGATTCAAGCCTGCCTGAAGCATATTCTTTGGCACCAGGCTGACAGTCTTGCCCGAGGCATCAACTTCCTGATCAGAAAATGCGGGGACAAACCGGAAGTCGAGCCACTCGGAGTCGGTATAGGCATAGTTGGAAAAGAGCGAAAGCCCCTTCACCAGGTTCGATAGATCGGCCTGTGCCTCGAGCTCAATTCCCTGCGATTGCTGCTCGCCTGCGTTAATCGATTGCGGCGCGTCGCCACCACCTTCAGCGAAAACGATAAGGAGCAGGTCTTGCCGCTTGAGCCGATACGCGGCCACATTGAACGCCAGTCTGCGGTCGAGTACACGGCCTTTCAGGCCGACCTCATAGTTGTGCCCGATTTCGGGCTTTAGTCCCGCCGAGCGGCTTTCAAACGACCAGTTGGGGCCAAATGCAGGGCTGAACCCTTGCGCGTAGCTTACGTAGCTTGACAGATCGGGCCTGATCTCGAAGCGCACCGATGCCTTCGGGCTGAAGCGCCTATTGTCGTCCATGATGGTCTCGGTTTGCTGCTCTTCGGTAGTAGCGAAGTAGGTGGACTCGCGCCGAAAATCATCCAGGCGGCCCCCAAGAGTTACGCCAATTCTGGGCGTGACGTCGATTCCAACCTGCGCGTAGGCGCCCAGAATCTGACTTTCGTATTCACTGTCCAGCAACTGGTCGGTGACCCATGCGTCCCTATTGGTAAAGCTGCCTGTTTGGGTGTTCAGCTTCTGTGTGTAGAAAAGAAACTCGAAGGTGTCCGGGTTGAATCCGAACTCTCCTGTCCAGAAGCTCTGGTCCCTGAACGTATCGACATATTCATAGCTGATCCCTGCTATGGCCTTGCCGCGGCCAAACTGGTACGTGGCCTGCGGCTCGATGAAATAGGTGCGGCTGCTGGTCGGTGCGTCGAAGCCGTTCCAATAGAATTCTTGCGTCTCCTCGTTAAAAAGTTCGTCAAAGCCGAGAAAGTCGCGGATGTCAGTGAAGCGGTAGTGGGCTGTGGCAGACAGCGTGAGATCGGTCGAGACAGCCTGGTCTACCTTGAGGGTCGTCAAGAAGAACTGCTTCTCATCGCGCGTACCATCTACCTGGTAATTGGCTTGCTCACCGCCCGGCAACGGGATGCGGGTGCCGTCTTCACGCACAGGAAGATGGTTGGCATACCGCTGCTCGAGATTGTAATAGTTGATATATAGCGTCACGCTGGTGCCGGTTGTTGGCAACCATTGATTCTTCGCAAAGAGGCTCAATAGCGTCCGGTCCGAGGCATCTCGCCATCCGTCCTTTTGCTCGTAGAAGCCATGCGCCAAGAGCTGGTTATTGGCGGCCAGCGGCACGGAAGCAGTGAGGCTGGGCCGCATGTAGCCATACGAGCCGCCCATCAGACCGGCGGACAAGCGAGGGGCCCCGAAGGCATTCTTGGTGATATAATTCACCGTTCCGCCAATGGAACCTCGCCCATATAGCGCCGACGTTGGACCCTTTACCACTTCCACCCGGTCAACTATGGTCAGGGGCACGAGGGCGTCAAGGTCTACTTCGTCCCCTCCCGTTACGAACGGGACGCCGTCGACCAAAGCAATAAAATTGTCGTTCTGGTGGTTGTTGGGCACGCCCCGGAAGCGAGCGGTCGTGAACACGCTTTCGCCGTTATCGCGTACCACTACGCCGGGGACTCCGACCAGCGGTTCGCTGGCATAGAGGTTGGCTCGTGATTCTATCTGGCGCGCCGGGACTACGCTCACACTCGCAGGCACGTTCAGGATATCCTCTGCCAGCCGTGTGGCTGTAACGACGATCTGGCCTAGGTTGAGCAAACTAGGTTCCAGCGCAAAGTCGTGTTGCTGCGATTCTGCTTCGCTTATGGAAAGGGGCCGCTCGAAGGTCGCATACCCGACCGATCGTACGACGATGGTGAACGTTCCGGCAGGCAGCTGGGCAAGTTCGTAGTACCCTTCGGCGTTGGTAGTGACTCCTCTGGTCGTACCGTCGATGGCTACCGTTGCGCCGAGCATCGGTTGATTGGTCTCGGCATCGCGCACGATTCCTGTTACAGATGCCGTTTGAGCCCAAGCACTGCTTAGGCTCGTAAGAGCAAGAATAGAGTAGAGTGTCAGCGTTCGTTTCATGGCAGTAGGGATGGAAAATCTGAGAGTTGGGAGCATGCAAGGGTTGAAGACCAGGCCCGCGCTACCCCGCTCTTGTGCCTGAGTTGGAGCGATTCCTGGGAGAGGGTCTTCAATGCAGGCGAGAACGTCCCTGGTTTGGCACAAGAGGGACAGAATCACCGCAATCGAAGGTCAGCACGCATCCGGAGGTGCCCGAGCGCGAAGAGAGAACGGCTGGAAGAAGGGCGCAGTACGCTGCGACGGTGACGAAGGCAGCAGGGCCGAGGCGACGTGCGAAGCAAACGATGGGGGCGAATAGTCGTCCAACACCTGCGTCGCAAATAGGGCACATAGCGGACAATGCCAGGTCGAAACTTCCGGATGCGCGTGCCGCGCTGCATCCGGTTCCGGGTGTTCGGCATGCTCGAGCGGCAGCTCCGCCTCGTCCCATGGCGCTATCGCCGTCTCGTGCATCACCTCGTGGACCAAGGGTCCACCGATGCCGCCGAGACTGAACACGGCGAGCAGGAACAGGGCGAGGCTACGTGACCGGAAGCGCATGGTGCGAGAAGGCGCGCGCGTGGGGATGAAAGGGTTGAAAGGCAGCTTCAGGCGGCGACGATCTCGCCGCGCATGTGCTTCAGGTATAGTTTCTCCAGGTCCAGATGCTCGAGTTCGTCAGTGGTGAGCATCTCCACGAGCTTGCCGTGGCGCATGATGCCAACGCGCGTGCCCACGTCGACGGCGCGGAACAGGTCGTGCGTAGCCATCAGCACCGCGACCCCCTTTTCACGCAGCCCCTGCAGCAATTGGGAGAATTCGAAGGATGCAGACGGATCCAGGCCGGAAGTTGGCTCGTCGAGCAGCAGGGCGCGGGCCTGCTTAGCAAGAGCTATGGCGATTCCTACTTTCTGGCGCATCCCCTTCGAATAGGTCGAGACAGGCCGGGTGGCGGCATCTTCGGGCAGATCGGCCTGCGTTAGAAAGCCCATCAGGTCAATGGAACTGTAGTGATCGTTTCCGGCGAGCGCCGTCAGATATTCCAGGTTTTCCAGCCCCGTCAGATTCTTGTAGAGCATCACCTGCTCGGGTATGTAGGCCAGGTGCTTTTTCGTTTCGAGCGGATACTGACGGACATCGAGTCCGTTAACCGCTGCCGTCCCGGAATCCGGATTCGTAAAGCCGAGAAAGAGATTGATGGTGGTGGTCTTGCCAGCGCCGTTCGGCCCGAGCAGACAAAAGATCTCGCCAGGCTCAATCCTTAGGCTCAATTGATCGACGGCTAAGATGCCTTCGTAGGTCTTGGTCAGTTGAATCGCTTCCAGCATGATGAGAGACTTGTTTCGCTAATGGTCATCCAGGAATGTGCATTGTATAAGAGGCGAGAATTGTTCTCGGTCCCGGCCCCTTTGACTACCGCACACCGCGAGTGTCAGTCAGGCGATCGAGAAAGCAGTCTGAAACATGCCTGGGCAATCTTTGCATGCCCGGCATGGTGATGGCTTCGCAATTGAACGTGACGTTCTTTGGCGCCCGGACCATGGTGAGGCCGCTGAATTTCGTCTGTTGTGTTGCCAGATCCATTCACCCAAATACTGGCTATCGCCGTGACACGGGAGTAGGCTGGCCATTACGTGCAGCAACGTCGCCTTGCCGGTTCCCGGTCGATTGCGATCGAACCAGTGTTCGCCCAGACTAGCGGCAAAGCGGGGCACATCAAGTGCCGCCTGCTGTCCGCCACAATGAAGGTCCTGATCGAATCGAAACACGGTATGCACGCTCCCGCCGTGAAAAGTATGGTACCCATCCGAACCAGTAGATGGCGGTGGGCAACAACGAACACATCCGAGACACCGTCCTCCAGCGCGCAGCCTGCCCGGGTGCAGGCACGCCGGTCCGGGAGGGTCCCGGATTATCTTACTTCAAACGGTAAGGGGAGGCGCGCGCGCATCGGTAGGCGCGAAATGAAGGGCATAAACAAGGCGGGGAGCCAACACAGAATGGTGTTGGGCCGCGTAGGAAGGCGCAACTGCATTCGCTCCCAACTCGACGCCGACGAGCGTAGCCGTAAGCACACACAGCTCGCAACCCTCGGCGTCAAATGCCGGGGCATCGCCGGTACGCTCCGCATTCCTTTGGGCGGAGGGCTCGTGAGCAAGGTGCGAAATCGTATGCAGCGACGGCGCTGCCAGGCCCGCGATCAGCAGCAGGCGCAACAACGGCAGGACGGTATGGCGGCGGAGCGTTTGCATGCGTCGCATGAAGGAATCGGTTGCTACGTCTCCATGTTCCGCTTTTATTCCTGAATTCTGCCAAGCCCGAGCCAGCCATTTTGCAGCCGCCCCATCGCTGTCACAGTCCTTTCAGTTTTGGGTCTCGAACTACGCTGCTGAGCATTGACCGAAATGGCGACATCAGCGCCGGTCTCGTTGCACTGGCCCGTGCCAAACTTCGGCACTTCTTCGTGACAGCTCGGGACGATTCGAGGTGATCCAGGAGTTGTGCCCCAGCTGGCGCAGTCACGGCAAAGTTGAGGCCGCGGGACGGGGTATTGTCGTCTTGCAGAGTGACGGTCGCCGTAACCCTGCCATTAGTGCCGCCTTCCGTTGCGTAGCAGAAAAAGTGCTCATACGTCCTCCTCTGCGCCCTAGATGATGCCCTCTCGGGCTGGTCACAGGTCAAGCACATCAGGCGGATCACATCGAATAAGTGCTACTATTCTCAGGCTCAGGTTGTGATTACTTGATGGTCGCAGAGACCCTGCAACCTGCGGACTAGTAATAATGCGCGTGCTTTCGCTGCGCGGTGATGCGCCGGCTCCAGA
Source organism: Rhodothermales bacterium (assembly GCA_965207385.1). Taxonomy (GTDB): domain Bacteria; phylum Bacteroidota; class Rhodothermia; order Rhodothermales; family Bin80; genus CAZXEU01. Next base: position 63,529 of record CBDBLZ010000016.1, on the reverse strand, counting down.
TTCGCAACGCCCCTCCTCACTGGTGGGGCCCGATTCATGGTAGCAAATGGTGAACGTGGGGTCCCGATACACACCTCCGACGTTCGCTATTCGGGCTCAACCAACCCATGACTCCTGCAGTGCCCAACATACCCATTCGCAAAGATCCCCGGATTCTGGCAGGAACTCCCGCGTTTTCCGGGGCTCGCGTGCCTGTGCGCATTCTGCTCGAGTACCCAGAAGCTGGCGACAGGCTCGACGAGTTCTTGGATCGCTAGCCCCACGTTTGCCTGCAAACAAGCCATTCAGGCTTTGGAGCGTGCCTTCCAGCAGCTGGCAGATCAGGTCCAAGAAGCCGCCGCTTGACGAACCCGTTGCTCGGCCGGCCAAGCGTACAGTTGAGCGGTGTATCGCGGCGAGGGTTATCGAGCGCCTTGAGGCCCGCCGATGACTTTGGGTGATTGGCCCGCAGGCAAGTCTATGATCCACTGGCTGGCACTGTAGCCGGCAAACACACCGCGGCCGCCCGTAAAATTCGTGTACAGCTGGGAGGGCTCACTGAACGGATCGCCTCCATTCTGGTCTTCCAGTGAGCTCTGGAATTCGAAATACTCCTTGCTCATACTGGTAACAAAAACCATGAAGACGCCGAAGCTCGCATCATCGAACGGGTCAAGGAAGACTGGATACTCGAAGTCCCGCGGCTCGCCCCTGAACAGACGATCGGTCATGATTCCAATAGTGCATGCCTCCCCCCTTTCCTCGCCGCGATCCAGGTCGCTCTGAACAGGGTTCATGGCATCCTGGTAGGTGCAGTGCCATGTCGGGTCGCGGCGCTCCATGGGGAGGAGGATGGTCTCGTATGAACCGCCCTCCCCTTCCCTCAACTTGTAGGGCCACAGGAAATACGTGCTGAAGCTGTAGAAATTGTCGTCCGAGCCGTCCTCCAGCCGGAATCTAACGACATACTGTTGCCCGTCTCCGCCGCTCTGACCACTCTCAAGGGAAACGCTGGTATTGGAGAGACGCGGCATGGAAGGCACGGTAGAAATGGCTTCCGCACGGGCGAAGCCGGATGCTTCGACGACCAGTTTGTACGTTGTGTTGGGTTGTGGACGTTGTCCACTGGCAGATACGTACCAGCCGTCGCCCATGTCGCTATATGCCAGACGATCGATCAACTGACCCCCTTGCCACACGGTGGCCGTGGCATTGTCAAGTATGGGGGCTCCCGCACTGCGGCTTTGGCCGATTGGAATTGTCTGATGAATTTGCGCGGCCCACGATGAATCCGGATTGAAATAGCTGAGAGTTGAACTCTCCGCGTCATACTCAGGCGGATCAAGCTCGACCACGGTCTCGCAGGCCGAACACAGGCACAGAATCGGCAGCCACCACTTCATGGTCAGAACCGGAGCTGGTAGGAAATTGACGGGATGACCGGCAGTAGACTGATTTTCTTGAATTGCACCTCACCGGTTTCGTCATCAGTGTCTGTGTACACCGTAAACGGATTTCTGCGGCTGTAGACGTTGTACGCACCTACTGACAACGACTGATCGGCCCATTCTGCAAACCAGCGCCAACGGACGGAAAAGTCCAGCCGGTGGTAGGCAGGGATTCGAATCGCGTTGCGGTCGCTGAGTATTTCGAAGTAATCGGGGTAGTACCAATAAACCTGGAGAGGAACTGTGTGCTGGCCTACATCCAGGACTTGGTGGCCAACAGGCAAAGTAATTGCCTGGCCCGTCCCGTATACCCAGGCTGCGCTCAATTCCAGGGACGGTCGCAAGCGGTGGGTCGCCACCATGGACATGTCATGCCGCCGGTCATAGCGGTAGGGAAACGGTTTGCCCTCATTCAGCTCTTCAAATTTGCGCTCCGTCCACGAAAGCGTATAGCCGATCCATCCGGTCGTGCGTCCCGTTTTCTTTTGAACAAAGAACTCGCCGCCATACGCCCATCCATTTCCCGATGTGACCTTGTCCTGCCACGATTCGAATGCAGCATTCAAGTAGCTGGCTCCACTCTTGTATTCGATTACATTTTGAATCCGTTTGTAAAAGCCCTCCACGGTTACCTCGAAGCGGCCTTCCCTGAAGGTCCGCGCGTAACCGACTGCGGTCTGGTTTGCGCTCTGCGGCCTGACACGATTGGTAGCGGGAACCCAGAGGTCCGTAGGCAATGTGAGGCCCCTCGTCGTGGCAAGCAAGTGTATATATTGTTGCATCATGGCAAAGGACGCCTTGAGGCTTGAGCGTTCGTCAAGCCCAAACCATACGCTGAGCCTCGGCTGAACAGACCAGTAGTTTTCTCGCTCAACCACGAAGCCGGACGCGTGTACGCCGAGGTTGACCTTGATCCGGCTTCCCAATCGTACTTCGTCCTCGGCATAGGCCTGCATCTCGACGGCCTGAGTGATTCGATTCGGCGTGTACGTCGTGTCCACCACCGGCACGCGGTTGGAATCGTAGCGCTCTGTAAGGGCTCCTGTCAGGAAATTGTGCAGGATCCCGCCGGCTCCGAACCTCACATAGTGCCGCGTTCCACTCGTGTACTCAAGGTCAGCGCGCGCATGCCAGTCCCGGATGCCAGAGATATAGGAGGACTCATAGTAGTCTTGGTCGAATTTTTCCTCGGTTCTGGACAGCAGCCTGTAGCGCGTAAAGCCGACCGTGGTATTGGCGAACATGCGCGGGCCCAATACCCGATTCCAGCGAAGCGTGGCAACCTGGTTGCGCCACCCAAGCGAGCTGTTTTCGTCGCGGTTGATGTTGGACGATTTGGGTCTATACTTGAAGTAAGCACGGTCACGGCCGCCATACAAGCTGATGTAGAGGCGATCCCGCGGCGATAGAATAATGTTGCTCTTCGCGTTTATGTCATAGAAGTAGTAACCGGACTTCTCTTCCCTATTCCTCATGAATGGACGGGCCAGGAGATCGGCATAGGACCTGCGGCCGGCAATCAGGAACGAAGCGCGATCCTCCTTGACGGGCCCTTCCACGGTAAATCTGGATGACAAGAGGCCTATAGTGGCTGTACCCTCGTACTCCTTCAAGTTACCCTCCTTCATGGTCAGGTCTACCACTGAAGAAAGCCGCCCGCCGTAACGCGCCGGGAATCCACCCTTGAGTAGCGATACATCCTTTATAGCATCGCCGTTGAATGTGCTCAAGAACCCGAAAAGATGGCTCGGATTGTAGATCTGGGTACCGTCAAGCACGAACAGGTTCTGATCCGGCCCGCCTCCCCGGACATAGATGCCTGTTGTGCCTTCCATACCTGACTGGACGCCGGGTAGTAGTTGGATCACTCTCAGGATATCTACTTCACCGAGAAGGGCCGGAACCGCCTCAATCTGGTTTGCCGGCAAATCGACGCGACTCATTTGAGTTCTGGAGACGTGCGATTCTGCACGCTGCGCCACTACTTCAATCTCATCCAGGAATAGGGACGCCGGATCCAGTACCAGATCCAATCGCATGTCCGAATCTACAAAGCGAGTCAGTGTCTGAGTGTGGTAGCCGAGGTGGCTTATGACAACCGTAACGGAATCAGCAGGCACGGATATACTGAAGAAGCCGTATTGATTGGTCGTTGAGCCTCTCTCAAGCGCCGGGACGTAGATTGCAGCACCAATCAGCGTTTCGCCGCTCTGCTGATCGGTCACTGTACCGCTGATGTTAAACGAGTCGGCTTGCTGGAGTGCGCTGGCGACATTCGGATGTGCGAACAGGATCCAGCACGATAAAGCGCCCAAGATCTGAAGGGCTGAAGGCATCAAGGCATGGGGCCAGCTTCTGGCGCTCCAAGTCGCACGGTCGTGTGTCCCATTCGTCGCAAGTGCTCCAGCTCCGTATCCGTAATCAGTAGCTCCGAATCCGTGCTGTGGCGCGTCAAACAATGCCGCGAGGTATGCGCCCACTGTGCTTCCTTTCACGTTGCGATTCAAAGTCTGCGCGCGATGATCAAGAGCACTTTCATGACAAATTGTACAGGATGCAGCTGGCGGAGGTCCTGAGCATTGCACTGTACGTGATGACGGGAGCACTTTCATGGCAAATTGTACAGGACGCAGCTGTCGCGGAATAGCCTGGCCATTCCTGGAGCCATTGCCTGGTCTACCTCTGTTAGCCATGGTCTTTGCCCGTATAAAAACTAAAGAGGAATTCCGGCGCTACTCATCCAATGCATTGTCCATGTTCGCTCCGGCTCATGCGCTGCGGCGGCATCGAACGCCCGAGCGCGTTGTCCTCTGTCCATAGGCAATCTATACGGCCGCATCCTTGGAGCCGCTGCGCGCCTTCATCGAGCCGGCCCCGAATTTCAAGCCGCGCCAATGCATGAAAAGGTCACGCGGCCCGGGTGCGCCATTGCCATGGTCCTACGACGTCAGGCTTCGAGCGCCGGAGGCGAATCGGTACTGGTCAGCCCGCACTCCACAGCGCAGCGGTGCAGCAGCCGGGGCGAGATGTCTAAGACTCCGCTAGACGTACGCATCTGTCGGTGCGAGCGCTGCGGCAAGGAGATCGACCGCGTTGTCAAAGCAGCCCGGAATTTCCGCATGACGGGGCTGGAACTCTTCAGCAGGGCCGGAGGCCCTGCGTGTCGGACGGACGGGGTTCCGGCTCCTCTAGCTGCGCCTCTGGCGACTGGAATTGCTCCTGAAGCCAAGCGCGGCCACGACGCAGGATTACGTGGGTAAGGTTCACTTATCTGCGCAATTCCCCTATCTTGAGATAGACACCGCCCATCGGCCCTACTGCCGCAGCAGGACGGAATGCAAAATGCCCTGCGCGGTATTTCAGTCGGTAATCCCAGCCACGCTGACAGTCTGGAACTCAACGAAAGCCAGCCGAGGAGTAAGTGAAGTAAGCCGCGTATAACCCTTACTCTGGCGAAACCCGGTCTCGGGTGATTACCTTAGTTACTCACGCCACTCATAACAGGTAACCCATGGATTACAACCCCAACCTTCCTTGGTACAGGCGTCTTCATTGGCAGGTATTTATCGCGATGGTTCTGGGTGTCGGTATTGGCCTGACTCCGGCCGGAGAATTCGTCGCGCAGTACGTAGGGTGGCTGGGGACCCTGTTCATGCGACTCCTGCGCATGATCATCGTGCCGCTTGTCGTGACCTCCATCATCGCGGGCGTCGCAACCGCCGGAAGCGGGCGGACCGTTGGTCGAATGTTCGGCAAGACGCTTACCTATTATCTGGTCTCAAGCTTTTTTGCGGCGCTAACCGGGCTGCTGTTATTCAACATCTTCAATCCGGGCCGAGGATATCCCGTAACCGACACCGGAGCGGAAGCCCCGGATCTCGCTACGCCTGATTCGCCGATTGACCTGATCCTCGATATCGTCCCCACCAACTTCTTCATGGCCACTTCGGCTGGTGACATGCTGGGAATCATATTCTTCAGCATTGTTTTCGGAGTTGCCGTGACGACCTTGCCGGAAAGCCCCCGAAACAAGGTCACGGATCTCGTTGAGGCGCTCTTCAAGGCCATGATGTCCCTGACCACGGGTATCATCATGCTGCTTCCGATCGGTGTTTTCGGCTTGATGGTCACGCTGGTCGGCGAGACGGGCCTTCGATCCTTCGGAAACCTGATTCAGTACGTCGCAACTCTGGGCTCGGGACTGGTCATCCACTTCTTCATCACGCTGCCGCTCCTGCTTTACTTCTGGGGGCGTGTATCGCCCTGGAAGCATGCAATGAACATGCGGGAACCCCTTCTGGTGGCGTTCTCTACGAGTTCCTCCGCCGCGACCTTGCCGGTTACTATCAAGACCGTGACGGAAAAGGTTGGGGCTTCTGATCGAGTGTCTTCCTTCACCCTGCCCATGGGAGCCACCATAAACATGGACGGAACCGCCATAATGGAGTGTGCGGGCGCGCTCTTCATCGCACAAGCCCTTGGAGCCGACATCGGGTTTATGACCCAGGTGGTCGTCGTATTCACGGCTCTACTCGCCTCAATCGGTGCTGCGGCGGTGCCATCGGCAGGTCTCGTAGTGATCTTCATCATCCTCAATGTGATCGGGATTGGGGAAAATCCGGAGGCGATGTTGATCGTGGGCGCAATGCTATCCATCGACCGCCCCCTCGACATGGCGCGCACAGCCGTCAACGTGTACAGCGACTCGTGCGCGGCGGCTGTAGTGGCGAAATGGGAAGGAGAAGAGGGTATCGACGAGGAGGTGCGTGGGTAAGCGTGACGGCCACGCCGACTGAGGCCCCGGCGCCTGCCATGCTACGCTAACGTTCGGCGGGTTTCGCAGACATGACGCAATTTCGCGTCATGTAGCAGGTGTCTTGCGGCCGGGTGCAGTCCTGGCGCCAAGACGTCTACCCGGACTATCGTGCCGCAGCATCGCAGAGGGTACCTTGCAGCGCAGCGTTATCTCTCGCCCTTACCGACGATTCCCGATGACGCGCCACCGAAGCATCCCTCAACGCACATCGTAGCGCCGAAACGCAACGAAGGCACCGCCAAAGAACGTCACCGAAAAGAATGCCAGGATGCCGAGGTCGATGAGCGACGGCCGGATAGCTTCCGAAAACGTCTGTTCCGGCACCTCGAAGCGTGGCATCTCACTCGCATCAATCGCGGTATCATCGCCCATTCCCCTTATCACGACGGTTGCGCCGTCCCGCTGCATGCGCATTTCTTCGCGCTCCTCTTCCGTCTTCAATTCCACGAATCGGGAATAGGTGCTCCGGTAGGCGCTCATGGCATCTTCATAGCGGGGCTTTAGCGTGACGTTCGTCCCGGCAATGTTGAGAGCCGCGATCTGGTATGCCGCAGGAGGTACTATGCGGGCCAGATTCATCGTCAGGCGTTCCTGCTCGCGCTTGCGGTTCTGAAGGTCCTCGCTGAGCATCCGCTCGTGGTTGGCGATATCGTCATCCATGTCCTGCTCCAGCCGATTCGTTTCCTCCTCCCACCTATCCCGGTTGTCGTCCCTGTACTGGTCTGCCTCTTCTTCGCTCATGCCGCTCGTTTCCTGGGACATACTGCGGTAGCTTTCCATCATCTCCTCCATGTATTGGTCCCTGCGATCCTTGCGGAAGCGGTCCTTCGTGGCCTCGATTTCGGCGACACTGGGCACTTCCACCCATTGCGCGGCGGCCATGGTTGCGGCACGTGGAACAATCAGCACACCCGCCACCCATAGCACCAGCAGCGCCAGAAAAGAAATCCTCGGCGACCGGGTTAATGCCGAAACCAGGAGGCCCAGTGCCACAAAGACCGTGAAGTACAATAGCGACAATCCTATAAGGCTCACAATCCTGTACCAATGATCACCTTCCAGTGGGATGCCGAATGCTACGAGCATCAGGATGACCAGCCCTATCGGGATGGCCAGCGGCGCGACCAAACCCGTCCACGCTCCGGCAAACTTTGCCGCCAGGTAGGTTCCTCTCGGCACGGGAGATGCGAACGCCAGCCGCAAAGTCCCGGATGCTCGCTCGCCGTTAATAGCGTCGTAGGTGAACAGAATCGCAAACAGCGAAAGCACAACCTGCACCACGAACGTGAAATCGATGAAGCGAAACAAGGCAAAGAGGGTGTCCTCCAGGTATATGCTCTGTCTGAGCTTTACTCCGGCTGACGTACTGATGGTTGAGAGCCGACCGATGTCGTTGTTGACCCCCGCTGCAAGGATCTGCATTGGATCAGTCCGCCGGTAGACCGTACTGCGCAGTCCGGACCAGTTGGTGGCCTCGCTCAATTCCTGCTCGGCCAGCTGCACCGCGGATTCATACTGGCTAACCGCGGCGCTGTAGTCCTGGATGCCAATAAAGACGCTCAGCAGCAGCAGGACGGACAAGACGGCAAACGTGGATACGAATTTCGGGCTGAGCAGTATGGCCTTGAGCTCCTTCTCAAAAACCGTCGCAAACATGGGACCAAGTGTGGCTGGTGGCTACGGCTCTTACCGCACGTCGTAGCGCAGGAAGGCAACGAAAGAGCCCGCAAAGAAGAGAATGTTGAACCCCAGTAGCAAGCCAAGATCGACCAATGACTGACCGGCCAGATCGGCCGCGGGCGGTTGCCGGAATTCGAATACAGGCAGCTCCTGCAGATCTATCGGTTCCGGCTCCTCTTCCTCGTCCTGCGATCGGATCCGAAACATCATCCCCGTGCCGCCTCCCTTTTGCTCCTGAAACTGCGCGTATTCGCTCTGGTAGTCGTATGCCGCATTCTGGAAGCGCTCCTTCAGCCCGAGTGACGTGGCAGCGAGGCGGGAGGCCAGGATGGAAAACACCGATGTCGGGGAAATCCGGGCGATACCGAGCGCGTAGGTCTGGCGGACGGATTCACGATTGCGCCTTTCTTCGTTCAGTCTTCCCGAGAACTCCTCCATCTTCTGGTCGCGGACATCCCTTTGCTCGCCCATGAAGTCCATGAACTCCTGCACCCACTGCATCGCATCACCTCCCGACATCGGGTTTTCCTGCTGCCAGGCCCGCATGGCCCTGGAATCTTCCAGCAGAAGCTGGGCCCTGAACCGGTTCTTCTGGAAATTCACCATGTCGACGGACGGCACGTCCACGGCTCTTCCCGCGACCAATACCGCCGTTCGCGGAATGACCATGACGGTAACGATCCAGAAGACGAGTATCAGCAGAAACGAACTGGCAGAGCGCTGGGTGAGCGTTGAGATGAATATGGAAAGACACAGGAATACGCCCAGGTACAGGTAGCCGGCCAGTATAATCAGGCCCAGCCGAAGCCAGCTGTCCGTGTCCATCGGGACCCCGAGTATGGGCAAGAGCAGCGAGCCAATCAGGATTGGAGTCAGCAGCGGCACCGCCAGAGCGGCAAACGAGCCCAGCAGCTTGCTGAGTATGTACGTGTCCTTCGCAACGGGAGCGGCGAAGGACAGCCTCAATGTCCCTCTCTCCTTTTCACCGTTAACGGCGTCAAAAGCGAACAGAACGGCAAAAAGGGACAATACGGTGGTAAAGAGAAACTCCAGGTCCAGGAAACGGAAGACCGCAAATATGGGATCTTCGTTGTAGCGGCTGTCTTCGAAGCGGAGCTCACCGCGCGTTCGCATGTCCGCTGTCCTGCCTATGTCGTTGGAAATGCCGGAGACCAGCGCGGCCAGGGGCTGCGGCGGCAAAGAAATCCTGTGAGAGATCCTGGACCACTCAGTGAGCCCCTCCATCTGCGTCAGATTCTCGGCTACTGCACCCTCATACTCCTCCTGACTTACCTGGTAATTGCGCGCGCCGACGTAGAAGGAAACCAGGATAAGGATCGAGCACACGCCAAAGGTTGCCGCAAACTTTGCTGTCAGGATCGTCTCCCGCAGCTCCTTGGCAATGAGTAGTCGGAACATGGGCCCAGTGCTCTTAGCGCCAAGCGGCGCCGGATGGATCAGGCAGCCTGCGTTTCGCCTGCTATGTAGTGGACATACAGCTTCTCCAGGTCTTCGTCCACAAGCTCGGCGCGGCTCTTCTGCATAACCAGGCGTCCTTCGTTGATTATGCCCACCTGGTCCGCCAAGCGCTTGGCTCTGAAGATGTCGTGCGTCGACATGAGAATTGCCTTGCCTTCCTCACGCAGTGACAAAAGGAGATGGATAAATTCAAAGGCAGCCTTCGGATCCAGACCGCTCGTGGGCTCATCCAGCAAGATCGCCGGAGCATCCCTTAGGATCGCGATCGCAATGCCACACTTTTGTCGCATCCCTTTCGAAAACCCCTTGAGCCGGCGATGGTGTGCCTCTTCCTGCAGACCGACGCGACGCAGCACATCGCGGTACTCGTCCCTGGTGAATTTCCGGTCCGTGCCGAGACGCGCAAAGAAGTCGAGGTTTTGCACCGCCGTGAAATTCGGGTACAGCATGACGTTTTCTGACACGTAGGCCAGCCGCTTCTTGGCTTCCAGCGGATATTCGTGCGTCACGATATTGTCTACCCGCGCCTCGCCATCGGTTGGTTCGATGAAGTTCAGGAACAGGTTGATAGCTGTGGTCTTGCCGGCGCCGTTTCCGCCAAGCATGACGTAGATCTGGCCGGACCACACTTCCATGGAGAGCCTGTCCAGCGCAAGCTGGCCATCTTCATATCGCTTGGAAAGGTCCCTGGCCTCCAGCATCGGGTGTGGCGGACCTGGGGTGCCATTTGTTCCGGCCAGCTGGCCGTCCTGATCAGTTTCCATATTCACGGTTACCTGTCTGCATTGGTCTCGAAGCGGCTCAGCTCTTTGGCTCGCCTGCGATGAGGACTGAATCCGAGCCCGGTAAAGAGATTGATTTGAGCCAGGATAGCATCAGTCGCGGAAGTCATTTAAGCGATCATCTGTTCGCGGCAATGCCCGGAAACTGCATTGGCCCGTCCATGCCTGACACATTCGTCCGAGCCGATTTACATTGGCAGTAACGGTCAGGAATCTGCCCGTAGCCATATAGGAATGCTCCATGGTGAGCCTTGCTGCAGGCCTCCGCAGGTAAGCGGCGAACTGCAAATGCTGCGATTCAGGGCAAGGCGGGCCTATTCTAACGGGCGGACGGGGCAAAGTAGTATGTGCCCAACGCGCTGTGGGAAAATCGCTTCGGCCTCCGCAAGGTCCTGCGGTCAAGAGGCAGCTTCCACGGCCGCATTTCTGACATGAATCCGCTTACTGCAATTCGCAGCAGGCAAGGCGCGGCCCTGCGCCCTGGCGCTTGCGGGCGGGTTCCACGGGAAAATGACCCCGGCTCCGGCGCATGAGCACGAGGAAATCACTCCGCGCCCGACGCAATGACCTGCTCCGTTTCGCCGTCAAACAAGTGCACCTTGTCCACGTCCACGGCCAGCCGTATGGTCGAGCCGGGATCTGGCAGCGGCTGGGGCTTGACCCGGGCAACCAGAGTATTCTCCCCTGCCCTTGCATAGGCGAAGATCTCATTGCCCATGGGCTCAATGACGGTCAGCGGCAGCTCCAGCGATTCCGAGGAATCCGGCGCCTCCTGGCTTCCGGCTACATAGAGGTCTTCCGGCCGGACGCCCAGTACCACTTCCCTGTCGGCATGCGCGGTCAGGCTGCTCACACGCGCAGGACCCAGCGGCAGCTCAATGGAGGCGCACGACGACGAAAACCGGAGGCTACCGTTCTGCAAGAGCCTTCCGCGTACGAGATTCATCGAGGGACTTCCAATGAATCCCGCAACGAAGGTGTTGGCCGGCTGGTTGTAGAGGGCAAGAGGCTCGGCAATCTGCTGAATGTGCCCCTCCTTCATGACAACGATGCGATCCCCCATGGTCATGGCTTCGACCTGGTCGTGCGTCACGTAAACCATGGTGGCACCGAGGCTGCGGTGCAGCTTTGCGATCTCTGTCCTCATTTGCACACGCAGCTTGGCGTCCAGATTCGACAGAGGTTCGTCGAAAAGAAAGACCTCGGGCTTTCGGACTATGGCTCTGCCCACCGCTACCCGTTGCTGCTGCCCGCCGGACAGCTGCTTGGGTTTGCGATCCAGTATTTCCTGGATGCCAAGAATATCCGCTGCCTGGGCGACGCGTTCGGCGATGTCCTTCTTGGAGTACTTGCGCAGCTTTAGTCCGAACGCCACATTGTCGTATACCGTCATGTGGGGATAGAGCGCATAATTCTGGAACACCATGGCTATATCCCGATCCTTCGGAGGCACCTGATTGACGACGCGACCCCCGATGCGGATGACGCCGTCCGTTACGGTTTCAAGGCCTGCCAGCATGCGTAGCGTCGTACTCTTGCCACAGCCGGATGGCCCGACCAGCACGAGGAGCTCCCCGTCCTGAACGGAAAAGGAAGCGTCGTTGACAGCAACCAGTCCGTTGTCGAAGACCTTCCGGACGTTTTCAAATACAACCTGGGCCATACCCTATCAAGGATTGGACATGCGGCGAAGCGTGGATTCTACTACAGGCAGGCGATTTGCGCAACAGCTAAAGGTCTCGCCGGCGACGCATTGCAAATTCAAGCTACTACAACATGCCATTAGGCGGTACGGCGTAATTTACGCCCGGCCCGTCTTTTCGTGACCAGGCATCGTGTCGGATAATGGCAGACAATAAACCCCGCGCTGGACGCGTGACCATTTACCATGTGGCGGACTACGCCGGGGTTGGCATCTCCACGGTGTCAAGAGTACTGAACGATTCGCAGGACGTGGCCAAGACCACCCGGATGAGGGTATTGGAAGCCATCCGTGCCCTGGAATATCGCCCGCACCGCGGTGCAAAGGCGCTTGCGCAGCGGCACATCCTCTCCATCGCCATAGCGATTCCGACGTTTACGACGCCGTTTCACAACGAATTCCTGAAGGGTGTTCGCACGACCTTGCTGCACCGGGAGCTGGACCTGCTCCTGTTCGATCTGGGCTCTCGGGATCCGCTTGGAACCCTTCTTCGCGTCCTCAAGAGAGGTGCCGTGGACGGACTCCTCCTGGCAGGCGTTCCGGTTACTGTTGAGCTGGCGATGGAGCTCCGCTCATTGCGTGCCCCGGTGGTCCTCGTGGGTCACCACCACACGGAGATCGACTGCTACTACTGGGACAATGCGGCCGGAACGAAGGCGGCGATTTGCCACCTGGTGGCGATGGGTCACGAGCGCATCGCCATGATCCGGGCGTATACGGACAGCCATTTGCAGCTGCAGCGGGTCAGGGGCTTTCGTACTGCGCTCAAGGCCGGCGGCCTGGTCGCGGATGAGAGCCTGATCCAGAGCGGCACAACGAAGAAGCACGGAGGCTTTAGCGAGGAACACGGCTATGAGGCCATGCAACGATTGTTGCAGCTGAAGACTGTGCCCACAGCCGTATTTGCCAGCAGCGACGTCCAGGCATTCGGAGCCTGGAAGGCCATTCGCGAGTCCGGGTTGACCGTGCCCGGCGATATTGCCCTGGTGGGGTACGACGATATCAAGACGAGCTACTACGTGGGCCTCTCCAGCGTCGACCAGGACATGGAGCGCGTGGGCAGGCTTGCGGCCGAGCGATTGCTCTTTCGCCTGGATAACTTCGGGACCAGGGAACGTGTGGACCACCGCGTCATTCCCGAGCTGCGGATTCGGGAATCAAGTAACTTCGATCGACGACGAAACCAGCCAGTTAACTGAATCGGGATAGCATGGATACCTCCATTCTACAGACTCAACTCCAACGGACGATAAGGGGAACGAACTACGAAGAATTCGGCAACCGGTACCAGGGCAAGGTGAGGGACACGTACCGCCAGCGAGATCGGCTGATTCTGATTACCACGGACCGGATCTCCGCCTTTGACCAGGTGCTGCGGCAAACCATCCCGTTCAAGGGGCAGGTCCTGAATCAGCTTGCCGCCTATTTCTTTGATGCCACGCGCGACATTATCGCCAATCACGTCGTTGCCGTACCCGATCCCAACGTAACGGTGGCCGTCCAGTGTCAGCCTACCGACCTGGAATTCATTGTTCGAGGCTACCTGGTGGGCCACGCGTGGCGAACATATCGCAGCGGCAAGCGCGAACTCTGCGGCAAGGCGCTTCCCGAGGGCATGAGCCAGAATGAGCGGCTGCCCAAGCCAATTCTGACACCTACCACCAAGGCCAAGGAAGGACATGACGAGGACATCAGCCGCGAGGCAGCCATCTCGCAGGGGGTGATTGACGAAGAGACTTTCGACTACCTGGAGGCTACCTCTCTCAAGCTGTTCGAACGTGGCACGGCCATGGCCCGGGATCAAGGGCTGATTCTGGTTGACACCAAGTATGAATTCGGCTTGACGCCAGACGAAAGCTACGTCCTTATTGACGAGGTTCACACTCCGGACAGCTCCCGGTACTTTCATGCCGAGTCGTATGAGGAATTGCTCAAGAAAGGTGAACCCCAGCGCCAGCTGTCCAAGGAGTTTGTTCGGGAATGGCTGATGGCGGCCGGCTACTCCGGCCAGGATGGGCAAATCCTCCCCGATCTCCCGGACGCATTCCGCGAATCAGTAGCAAGGCGCTACGTCGAATTGTATGAGTCCGTGACGGGCCTCACGTTTGATCCCGATACCAGTCGGGATCCGGCGGCGCGGATCCGGGCGTCCATAGGTCGCTACCTGCAGTCTGGGTAGCGAAGCCGATCAAATCCTCTTCTTGCCGTCAGTCCTGGAAGGTGAGAATCTACTGCGCCAGTCTTGGCCAAGCGGATTTAATCGCTGGGCCACCTATGCCTTCGCTCCTGCGGGGGGCCGATTGTAGGCTAGGCGCATTTTCCCGCGACAACCTGGCTCACGGGCCGTCAGGCTGCGGACTTAAACTCCGCTGTCTCAAATGCTTTGCCAGCATCCAGGAGAACCTGCGGATTCCTTGCTGCGATCTCTAGCAGTCTCCGTGCCGGACCGCGCGGCGAACGGCGGCCCTGCTCCCATCCGCGCCAAGTGCCTACCGATACGCCCAGCAGCACTGCCATCGCAGTCTGTCGCTGGCGAAGCGCCTCGCGCAGGGCCTTGGCATCTATGTGGCCATCAACCACGAGAGATTCCGGATCCGTAATTGCACTTCCAATGCGCCACGTAACCTCGCCTTCCTCTTCCACCTCGACGAGGACGGGACCAGCATAGCGAAACTGGCGACTTGGAAGCTTTTCTCCACGCCGAATTGCTCCCGCCTCCCGGACACTGCTGAGCAACTCATCAAAGAGTTCGGTGTGCATTGCTCTCACCCTAATTTCGTTTGACAATCCCGATTTACTTGAATTCCTGCTGTATAAGCTCCTTTAACTGGCGTCTTTGTGCCCGCGAAAGGCTGTCCTGCTGACGCTTGTCATACGCCAGAAGCATGTAGCAGGTCATTTCCTCCTCGTTGAAGTAGTAGATGACACGAATTCCCCGCTCTTGCCACCGCCCTGCCGGGCCCAGCGGATTTTGCGAGCTCCACCGGCTTGGCGAATTCTGTTGCCCCTTCTAGGAGATCGCCAGAGCTTACGCTGCAGTCGTCGATAGTTGTCATCTTTGAGTAACGTAACGATTCGTTTTGTGAATTGGGTTGTCTCGACAAACCTCATATTTGGGAGTAAGTCATTGACTTACTTCCTGAACGTCAATCTAAGTATTGAGTTTCAGTCCTAAGTGACAAAGGATTGATTCCTAAATTCTTCCTCTCAAATTGGCTAAATCAAATTCGGTCTAACAAAGCGGACATTGACGACTACCGGTGGCCGCACTTGTCTGGGATGTATCGGGATTTAAGATCGGACAACCCTAGTCCCAGTCTTGGGGTCAGGGCTTCGAAGGTCTGGTCCGTACGAATCGCTGCGCCTGAATACTCATGGGGTGGCGTCTCCAATAGCGACCCGACCTCGCCGAGTCCGGTCAGGGAAGACGGCCGCTTACCCACTCCGTAGTTCCGTCGGCGTAGTGCTCACGCTTCCAAATGGGAACTTGGCCCTTAAGCGTGTCAATCAGGTATCTGCATGCAGGAAAGGCATCCTTGCGATGGGCGCTAGATGCGCCAACAATTACGCTGGATTCAGTTACCGGGACCACGCCCAGCCTGTGAAGCACGCACACGTGGAGCAAAAGCCACCTGGATCTCGCATCCCGCACAATCCGCTGCATTTCAGCAAGTGCCATCTCTTGGTAGCAATCGTATTCCAGTCTTTCTGTCTCTCTGCCGGCCGTGAATTGCCGCGTGGTTCCCGCAAACAGGCTGAGAGCACCGGCACCCGGATGCCTCAAGCGGGCTACGACTTCGCCCTCACTAAGAATGTCGCCTCGCAGCTCAATCCAGTCCCGCTCCTCCCCCATGGCCCGTGCCGCTTTATCCGCCGCTTACCGGAGTGATAAGGGCAATCTCGTCCTCGGCGGACACGGACTCGCTTTCCCTGGCGTAGGTCCGGTTGACTGCCAGCCTTACGTTTGCGCGAAACTCCGCGATGGCGGGATGCCGGGACGCCAGGCCGTCCAATAACTCCCTGACTGACATGGGCGACCGGGCCTGGTACTCCAGCTCGCGCATCCCCAGGCGCTCCTTCAAAACGCTGAAGAGGATCACCCTGAATGTAGCCAAAGTCGAGCGCATTGCCACTGATACCCGCAAGTGGAACTTGCCTCAAAACAGCCGGAGGCAGTATATGGTTTCTGGAAGGCTTCGCGGAGCCCTGCAGACGGCACGGCGGCCAACGGTTGCCGGATCATAGTCTCCGTTGCCTAAAGTAGTAGCACAATAGCTCAGTCGGCAAGGGTGGGCCCTTCCTGTACATCGTTGGACAGGGCACGCAGCGCCCGTCAACCGAATCGAATGATGTTCAGCGGAGAAATGCGGGAGGCCACCCTTGCCGGGATGTAGGAGGCGACCAGGCAAAGGGCAATCGAGACCGCACTCACGGCGACGAAATCCATCGGTGCAAGGGCAACCGGCGCCTTGTCCATGTAGTACGCGTCAGCCGGAAGTGGGATTACGCCGTACCTGATTTGGACAAGGGCCAGGATCGAAGCGAGTGCGATACCTATCGCGGTCCCGATGAGGCCCACGTGCATTCCCAGCCACAGGAACAGCCGCCGAATGCTCCTGCCTGATGCTCCCATGCTGGCCAGGATACCGATTTCCCTTGCCTTCTCGAGAATCACCATGAGCAGCGTCCCGACAATATTGAATGCCGCAACAAGAATCATCACGCCGACCACGAACGGAATAATGGCCTCTTGCAGTTCTATCCAGGCAAACAGCCCCCGGTAGACCTGGAAGATGGTTCTCGCCATGACAGGAAAGCCGAACTCCTGCTCCACGGCCCGGGCGACCGCGTCCGCTGAATCGGGCGTAGCCAGTGTCAGATCCAGCCTCGTGGCCTCCTCCGGTCCGTAGTCCAGAAGGCTTCTGGCCACGTCGATCTCCGTGAAGACGTACGTCTCGTCAAAATCGGCCAGAAACGTTTCGAAAATTCCGGTGATGGTGAATTGTTTGACCTTGGGCCGGATAGCAAGGCCCGAGCCCAGCTGCATGCCCCGTGTCGAGAAGACCGTTACCCTGTCGCCGACCTCCAGCGAGAGTTGAGAGGCAAGCTCGCGTCCCACGACAAGATTGTGGTCCGAGCCGTTTTCGGAGGCCAGCTCGGATGTACCGTCGACGAGTTGGCCACGGACATAGGACGGCAGCTCGACAGCTCCCCAGACATTTACGCCTTCCATGTCCGTCTGCGACCGGCCCAGCAGTGCGAATTCGCTGACTACGGGGTCTATGCGCGCGACTGATTCCCACCGGTCAAGAGACTCCGTCATGGACAGTGCATGCTCCAATGGAGCGTGGCGGATGTTCTCCACCTGGACGTGGGCACCAAATCCGACGATCTTGGCTTCGATTTCGCGGCTGAAGCCCCGCACGATGGAAAGCGCCAGCAGCAGCGTAGCCACGCCCACCGCCACACCGCCTATGGCGGCGTACGTGATGAACCGGAGAAAGCGCCGACCTTCCTCATGTCCCTCCGCTCCCGCGAGATAACGAAGAGCTACAAACCGGTGGAATGCCAAGTCGTCTGCCAGACATCTGGAGTATCGCGTGTGACGCAGGCCCGATATGAATGTTCGTCGCGGCCGCCGCGTCCGTGAACAAGGGGTAAGCCTGACCGTTTACGTGGGCTCAATTTCCGTTCCAACAGATAGCCCCTCGATTTGGGGTACTACTGGCATGAACAACACCGTACTGGTCCCGCCGCCGCCCATCAACGAGCCTGTCCTGGGTTACGCCCCGGGAAGCTCTGAGCGGCACTCGCTTGTCTCGAGCCTTCAGCAAATGAAGGCTAGCAAACATGACATTCCTGCTTTCATTGGAGGCCGGGAAATCCGCACCGGCGATACGACGGACATTCGGCCTCCCCATGAGCGGGACTTTGTTCTGGGTGAAGCGCATCAGTGCGGGGCGGCCGAGGTCAACATGGCCATCGATGCTGCCATTCAGGCCCGGAGCGAATGGTCGGCTATGCCATACGAAGAGCGCGCGGCCATATTCCTGAAGGCAGCGGATCTGCTTTCGGGTCCCTGGCGGGACAAGCTGAATGCCTCGACCATGCTGGGGCAGAGCAAGAATGCACACCAGGCAGAGATCGATTCAGCCTGCGAAATCATCGACTTTCTCAGGTTCAATGTGCACTTCATGCACCAGCTGTACCAGTGGCAGCCCATCTCGTCGCAAGGTGTGTGGAACCGGACGGAGTACCGGCCCCTGGAGGGCTTCGTGTTCGCCGTAACGCCCTTCAACTTCACGGCTATTGCGGCCAACTTGCCGACATCTGCGGCACTGATGGGCAACACGGTGGTCTGGAAGCCCGCCTCCACTGCCGTCTATTCCGCGTACTATGTCTACAAGCTGCTGGAGGAAGCCGGCCTGCCTCCGGGCGTAATCAACATGGTGCCCGGCCGCGGCGCCGCTGTCGGCGACCCGGTCTTTGCCTCACCGCATTTTTCAGGACTCCACTTTACCGGATCGACGCCGACGTTCCAGCACATGTGGCGCACCATTGGTGCAAACATCGCCGATTATCGGAATTACCCGCGCATCGTGGGGGAAACGGGAGGCAAGGACTTTATCGTTTCCCACGAGTCTGCCGACAGCAAGGCCGTCGCGACGGCCATAGTGCGCGGAGCATTCGAATACCAGGGCCAGAAATGCTCGGCCGCTTCCCGCGTGTACGTGCCCCGCTCGCGCTGGGACGAGATCCAGTCCGAGATGTTCGACCAGCTTGCCGGAATCAGGATGGGCACGGTCGAGGATTTCGGCAACTTCGTCAACGCGGTGATTGACCGAAACTCGTTTGCCAACATCGCCGCATACATTGAGCACGCCCGGGCGTCCAGCGACGCGAGCATAATTCATGGCGGCGGATACTCGGACGAGGAAGGATACTTCGTCGAGCCTACCGTGATACTGGCTGGCGACCCCGGCTACCGATCGATGTGCGAGGAGATCTTCGGTCCCGTCGTATCCGTCTATGTGTACGACGAGAATGATTTCACCGGCATGCTGAAGCTGGTCGACCAGACGTCCGCGTACGCACTTACCGGAGCCATCTTTGCCAGGGACAGGAGCATCATCGTGCAGGCGTTAACGAAGCTTGAGAACGCTGCGGGCAATTTCTACATCAATGACAAGCCTACGGGAGCCGTCGTGGGACAGCAACCCTTCGGTGGAGGTCGGGCATCCGGCACCAACGACAAGGCAGGCTCGCCCATGAACCTGCTCAGGTGGGTGTCCGTGCGGACCATCAAGGAGACGTTCAATCCCCCGCAGCACTATGGCTACCCGTTTCTCGCGTCCTAGGATATACGCTCCGGGCAGAACTGTCCCCACATGGGCCCGCGTATGTCCGCACCCGTAAGAGTAGTTCAGTTCGGGCTCGGTCCTATTGGGCTCGGTTGCGCCAACCTGCTGCTTGACAAGGAGCGGTCGGGACTGGTACAGCTGGCGGGAGCCATCGACATCGATCCCCGCAAGGCGGGCCGATGCGTGGGGGAGTTGTTGGGGCGTGAGTGTGCCCTGCCGGTAAGCAATGATGCGGAGGGCACGCTGCGGGACGCAAAGCCCGATGTGGTGGTGCATACCACCGGCTCATTCCTGGCCGATGTGGAGGACCAGTTGCTGCTGTGCGCTGCCGCCGGCGCCCACGTAGTTTCAAGTTCCGAGGAGCTGTGCTATCCCTTCGAGCGGGACGCGGAAGCCTCGCGCAGAATCGATGCTGCGGCCAAAGCCGGCGGCGTAGTGATTCTCGGCACAGGCGTCAATCCGGGCTACGCCATGGATACGCTAGCGCTGGCCGCCACAGGGGTCTGCACCAGCGTAACGAGCGTGCGCGCAAAACGTGTAGTGGATGCGAGTTTAAGACGAGAGCCTTTGCAGCGGAAGGTTGGAGCGGGCCTGACTGCGGAGCACTTCGAGGCGCGGCGCCGCAAGGGCGGGTTCGGCCATATTGGACTCAGGGAATCACTCCTGGTGGTGGCGGCCGGACTGGACTGGCAACTGGATCAGGTGGAGGAACATCTTGGCCCCGTGATAGCCGAGCGCCCGGTAACGACGCCCTTCGTACATGTGGCCGCTGGCCAGGTTGCCGGCATTGCGCAGTCCGTCATTGGTCTTATCGCCGGAGAAACGGTGCTGAGTCTCGAACTGGACATGTATGTGGGGGCTTCCCGGCCAATCGACTCCATCCAGGTGACCGGTGATCCGCCTATCGACATGGAAGTGCGCGGCGGCATTTTTGGCGATACCGCGACAATGGGCGCGCTCATCAATGCCATACCCCTGGTAAGCCAGGCCCCTCCAGGACTTCGAACCGTAAAGGATCTCCCGGTACCGAGGGCCTTTGCCAGCGGGTCGCGGAAAGGCCTGTAGGCGCGCGCGGCTTCCATCGGGCCATGCGGGCTGCGGCTGGAAATAGCCCGCGCATCCTGCCGGGACGCCGCCCGCCGGAGGCTTGGCCCCGGGCGCCCCGATCCGGGCGGCTAGGATGGTGATCCTGATCCCAGGTTCGGGATACGTGCGTGCACTTTGGTCAGCGACCATGCCCGCATGCCGGCCCAACGATGCTACAGGCGCTGCGGCCATGCATCCCTCGTGCGCGCCGCATGGATCATATCGGGCTGATCACCAGCTCGGCGACGCTGAGCACGTAGAATTCATGTTCATTCTCGCGCCGAAAGTACAGGCGGCCTGCCGAGTCCTGCCACAGGATGGAAATGGATGTCTTGACGCCCTTGTCGGCATCCAGTCCAAGATCATCCAGCTGCAGCGGCCCATACCCCAGGAGAGTGCCGTCCTGGCTGTACAATTCCGCGCTGGCATACCCGATGTCCCCGAGCGGGGTCTGCGTTGTGAAATGGGCAATCTCGCCGCTTTCCAGAAAAACGAGGCCCGAACTCCAGTTGAGGATTTTAGCGCGGTAGATCCCCTCCGGTGATGAGCCCATTATGGCCGCTCTGCGGTAATCCAGGTTCGCCTCGAAGTCGCGCTCGCTCACCAGGATATACGGCACTTCGGGGGCCGGTCCTCCTTTCAACCTGTCCATGACCCAGGTGCCGTTCGACAGCGTGTATCGGTAGACGTATCCGCCGTAAATCTGAGGAGCCAGGACGACCGTATCCCGCCCGTTCGTAGCAACCTTCAAAGCACTTCGCGAACGGGACCGTGCTCTCTGGAAGGGCGTGTCAAGCTCAAACAGGCCCCCCAGCTGCGCAAACGACGCGAGCCAATTTAGCTCGAAGTCGTGCAGATGCAGCACCGGGCGCTTGCCGGCAGGATCGTCTATGTATTCCATGTACTTGAGTACAAAGGCATCATCAAGCGACAGGATTGGAGTCGGGTAAATGGTTCCCGCTACGTGAAAGGCCTTTGTTTCATGGCTCCTGCCGAGATCCGTGAAGATCGTAAAGCGCGAGAGCATCTGATCGGAGACGATCAGCCGATCCTGGCCGTCAACGTGGATGCCGTCGATGCGCTGCATTTCCCCTGGACCACTGCCACTTCCTCCGATCGTGGCAACGTACCGCCCACTTGCATCGAATACCCTTATGTCTGCTCGCCGCTGATCCTTGATGTAGATTCGGCCCTCTGAATCCGTTCGGACCTGTTCGGGAAAGGTCAGCAAATACTCTGCGGGTGCCTCGTCGTCATCCCCGATGACCAGCTGCTCTATGAGCGTAAAGGTCAGGTCCTGGGCCGCGGACGGGGCCAGGAGAAGAGGCATGATGGCCAGTGTGACAAGAAGCCGCAAATCCGGACGATAGTTCAATCAGGCGGGGGTTTGCCGGACGCCCGCGGCCGCGGGCCAGGCCTGCCCCTACTGGAACAGGCTTTCGTCTACGGCCGCATTCAGCTCGACGCTCTCGATCGTACGTGTGCCGCTTGGCTGGCCACTGTGAAACACGTCGCTCTTGAACGACAGCTGAATGCCGGCTACTTCCCGGTAATCCGAGAATACCTCACGCGTGGGCGCGGGAGCTCCCATGCCCATGGCTGAGGACATGTAGCTGACGGCCACCGGCATGCTCGTTTCGGCGTCTACCATCAGCCGAAAAGCGGATACGCCGTCCGGAGGCGTGATCTGCAGGACATCCACCGCGCTTCCGTCCATCTCTTCCTGCGGGAGCAGCTGCACATCCACCTGATCGGCGTAGCGGAACAGGTACGGCAGATCGCGCCAGATGGCAGCCTCGATTTCCGACTTCAAAGCACCGTGCATCTGAGCCGGGATCATGTCCGGAAAGACATATTCGTCCCCCTTCTTGACGATGCGCAATTCTCCCATCGGCAGACGCTGCACGATAAGGTGATTGTCCGGATACTGCTGCGTCATTTCAAGGGACATGGACATCTCCATGTTGTCCGGCGTCATGACGGTCTGCGTGCCCGTCAAATGCACGCTGGCGATGGCGTCAAATGCCGCGGCACCTCCAAGGGCCTCAATGGCACGGTCCAGGACCGCGCGGCCCTGCTCAAGCGTTTCTGCCGTGGCTTCGGGTGCGGGCTCTTCGGCGGAAGGTATCGTAATGTCAATCTCGCGAACCTCGCCAAACACGTCCAGCTGTTCTCCGAAATCCGCCGCATTGCCGACAGCCAGTATCTGGACCTGATCGGGCTTCAGGTACCGCTGGGATACGCGGTGCACGTCGCCCGCCGTAACGCCTTCGATGCCCGTTTTAACAGTTTCCAGAAAGTCCTTCGGATACCCGTAGTATTCGTAGGTCATCATGCGGCTGACGATTTCCGTACGCGTGTCAAAGCGAAAGACAAAGGAATTGAGGTAGCTGTCCTTGGCCTGCATGATCTCCTCTGCCGTAGGCGGCGCATCGCGCATGCGCTTGATTTCGTGCAGGACGGATTGGGTCGCTTCGACGGTGGATTCGCTCTTGGTCATGACGCCGGCATAAAAGTCGCCCGGCCTTTCGTAGGACGCGCTATATGCGCCGAATACGGCATACGCCAGCCCCTGGTCGTCACGCACATTCTGAAAAAGCCGGCTCGAGAAGCCACCGCTCAAGACCTGGTTCATTACGGTAACGGCAGGATAGTCCGGATTATCCAGCCGAATTTCACCGATGTGGCCCAGCAAAATGGAAGTCTGCGTGACGTCCTCCTTGGTGACCAGGTTCACGCCGTACTCTGTCATTGGCGCAGCTTCAGGCGGCGCAGGGCGCTGGAAGTCGGGATCGCGCGGCCAGGACCCGAACGTGCTCTCAAGCTTTTCGACCATGTCCTCGGTGTCAAAGTCCCCCCAGACTCCCAGTATCATGTTGTTGGGCCGGAAGTACTTTTCGTGAAACGCCACAAGGTCTGCCTTTTCTATCGCATCAATGGTAGCATACTCCGTGGAGCGGGCCAGCGGGTGATCCGATCCATACAGCAGTTCGTCAAATTCCCTGAACGCGATGGACTGGGCATCATCGTTGCGACGGGAAATCGCCGAGCGGCGCTGCGTCTTGGCCAGTTCAATCTTGTCTTCCGGAAATGCGGGATTCCTGATTACGTCCGCGAATATGGCGAGCACTTCATCCGTGTGCTCCTTCAGCGTTGACATGGAGGCCGAGCCGGAGGCGGATCCTACCGAAGTCTCGACGCTGGCCGCGATGTTTTCCAGGCGTTCGTTTATTTCGTCCCCGGTCATGGACACGGTGCCACCTGTGCGCATCACGGTCCCGGCAATGGAGGCGAGTCCCACCTTGTCTGCCGGATCCTGGTAGCCTCCCCCTCCGATGCGGGCCGAAATACTGACCAGCGGCAGCTGGTGGTCTTCGATCAGGAACAGGATCATGCCGTTGTCCAGCTCGAAGCGATCCGCTTCCGGCACCTGGAAGTCTGGCAGGGGCGGGAACGTGATTTCCGTGTAGTGAAGTTGGCCCAGGGCGGGAGCCGTGAGCAGAGCGGCGGTGCACAGGGCGAGAAGTCGGTGCGGCATGGCTGTTATCGGCATGAGAGTGTTGGCAGTGTTCTTGTCGAGACGTCCTTACATTCCGGCTTGCTCCTCCTCACTGTCCGTCTCCGTTCTGATCATTGCCACAGTGCGATTGTTCTCGGTAAACGTCTTTGTAGCGATGCGCTTCAAATCTTCATTCGTTACCGCTTCAATGGCTTCGATTTCCCGGAAGAGATTGCGCCAGTCGCCGGTAACAGTTTCATAGTAAGCCAGCTGGCCGGCGACCGACGAATTCGATTGCAGACCACGAATGAGGCCGGCTCTGGCCTGGACCTTTGTTCTTTCAAGCTCCTCTTCCGTGACGCCGTTTTCCTTTACGTCCGCCATGATGTCGTAAATCGCGTGCTCCAGGTCCTCGGCGGTGTAACCCTGCGTGGGCACGGCGAAGAAGAGGAACAGGTTCGGATACTTGTCCCCCGGAAAGTTGTTGATACCGGCTACTTGCAAGGCCATCTTTTCCTCTTCAACCAGCCGCTTGTAGAAGCGGCTCGTCCGTCCACTCGAAAGGACGCTCGACAGCACGGAGAATGCCGCGTTGTCTGGATCAAGCGCGCTGCCCTTGTGATAGCCGACGATGAGAAAGGGCTGGCTCTCTTCGACAATCGTCACGCGGCGCTCGGCAATCTGCGGAGGCTCCACCGTCTCGATCGGATCGGGATCCACCCCACCCGGAAGCCTGCTGAAATACGTGTCGGCCAGCGCACGCACTTCGGCGGTATCGACGCTTCCCACGATGGCGATGGTGATGTTACTGGCGCCGTAGTACTTCTGATAGAAGTCAATGGCCTCCTCGCGGGTAAAGGACTGCAGATCGGACATATGCCCGACGACAGGCTCTCCGTACGGATGGGCCTTGAATGCAGTAGCAATGAATTCCTCCAGGAGGCGGCCAATGGGGCTGCTTTCCGTTCTCATCCTCCGCTCTTCCATAACCACGTCGCGTTCCACGTAGAACTCCCGCATGACCGGATTCAGGAATCGATCGGACTCGAGAGAAAACCACAATTCGGTCTTGTTTGCGGGCAGGCTGTAATAGTACATGGTGGCGTCGGAGCTCGTCGAGGCATTGAGGCCTGTTGCCCCCTCTCGCTCGATAACCATTTCAAACTCGCCGTTTTCTACCCATTCCATCGCCGCCTGCTTGCTCGCCTCGAAAGCTTCCTCAAGCTCGGCAATCCTGCTCGAGTCCGCCATGGCTGCATTCCGCTGTGCCGCCTTGAGTTCAGCATAGGCCTTATCGACTGCGGCCATTGCAGCCAGCTCATTGTCCAGATCCTTGGTGCCAATCGTATTCGTGCCCTTGAAGGCCATGTGCTCGAACATATGGGCAATTCCGGTTATGCCCTTCACTTCGTCCACGCCCCCGACATCGACGTAGGTATAGAAGGACACGACCGGTGCCTCGTGCCGCTCGAGTACAATGAACCGCAGTCCGTTGTCTAGGGTGAATTCCGTAATGTCGTCCTCAAACTGCGACAGCATATCCTGGGCCGTCGAGGAAGGAATGGCGAGCGTGACCAGGAGAATTACGCCGATGCCGGCGCGGAAGAGTGCATGCATGGTTCCAATGGGGCCTGTTTTCATCGGGCGCTCTACAAAAAAGCGTTCAAAATGTTCAGCGCGCATCCGGCGTCAAGATGATTCGTTGGCAAGGTCCTCCCCGCGCATGACGGCCGGGCAAATCACGAATTCAGGCAGCCCGGTGCTACCGCGAAAAAACGCGCCAAAGTGAAGTTCAGGTGCGCTGGTTTTGTACGTCTGGAAGGTGGGATTCGTTGCGTTTTGTATTCCCCGCCCACTTGCACCCGGGGCTCCATCTTCAGAGCGCGCAAACAAGGACAGAAGGGTCGGTCCCGTGGCGGGTACCGTACGTTACCCATGTGTGCATCGCATTCCGGCGTTGTTCGACGGGCAGTCCGAATGCCCGGATAGCAAGCGAATGCCCTGACCCGAATTGCGATAGAGGAGCTTAAGTAAGTGCCCTGCGCCCAAGGGCGGGCGCAAGCGCCGTGTTCAGCGTTGATTTCCTGCGAAGAGAGGCATGTGATTTTGGCTTCGGATTACGATTTTGTTTGTGAGCGCCTGACCATCCACAATGTCCCGTGACCTGCCATGAAGCGATCCCTTCTCGTTCTTTCCGCAGTCTGCCTGATAAGCGGGCCCTCTGTCGCGCAGCAGTCTCTCGATGATCTGTTGCCTATTCGCGGACTTACCGTCGGCTCACCCAAGCCTGCGGACGTTGACGAATTCGTGGACTTTATCCGCGAGGAGCTTGCTCCGATGCACGTCAACACACTCGTGCTCCGAGTCGACTACAACTATCAGTATCAATCCTACCCGCAGGTCCAGGATGAAGATGCCCTCTCGCGAGAGGACGTGAAGAAGATGGTAAATGCTGCTCGCGACGGTGGCATCCGGGTAATCCCGCTGCTGAACTTGCTGGGCCATCAGTCCTGGCACGGAACGGCCAAGGGCCTCTTGCGAGAGTTTCCAGAGTTCGACGAGACGCCGCATATCGAACTGCCCGAGGAATACGTCTGGCCGAACGAGGACGAGCTGTATGTAAAGAGCTACTGCCCGCTCCACGAAGGCGTACACGAAGTGGTCTTTGCGTTGGTGGACGAGCTCGTGGAAGTTTTTGAGGCCGACGCCTTCCACGCGGGCATGGACGAAGTATTCTACATCGCCGACGAACAATGCCCTCGTTGTGCCGGACGTGACAAGGCGGAGCTCTTTGCCGAGGAGGTCACCCGAATCCGCAATCACCTCGCCGAAAGCGGCACGGAGCTGTGGATATGGGGCGACCGCCTTCTGGACGGCGAAGCTACTGGACTGGGCATGTGGGAAGCCAGCATGAACGATACGCACCGGGCAATTGACCTAATACCCAAGGACGTGGTGATCAACGACTGGCACTATACGACGGCTACGCCCACGGCGCCGCTGTTTGCCATGAAGGGGCTGCGTGTAGTCTCGTGTCCCTGGCGTTTGCCGGAAGTCGCGACCGAACAGCTGGCTCAAATGCTCTCATACCGGCGCAGCACCACGGCGGCAACCAGGGATCTGTTTGCGGGAGTCCTGCAAACTTACTGGACGGGCGCCAGGACTTTCATGGACCAGTACTACGGTCGGATAGATTCAGAGCATCCCCGGGGCGGCGATCCGGTCGCCACATTTAAGGCACTTTACGAGGAAATAGGCAAGCTCGCGGTAAACGAATAAGGCTGCAAGAGCCTGAGTGGGGTGTCATTCCGCCCCTGGGCCGCGATGATTCGGCCGGTGCGCGCCCGTCTCCGCTGCCTTTCTCTCGGGGCGGGAGGCAAGAGCGTGAGATCCGGAGGGCCGTAGTCGCCCACCGTCGAAATCGTGCCTGTTTGTGTGCATCCATCGGGCTGCATGGCGCAGGCTCGTGTCGAGAAGGACAAAGTCGCGAATCGACTGGGCAGTAGCCGGGGATGCAGCCGCACCGGGGCGCGATACGGACGTGGAAGCAGTGGCAACGGCACTACGGCCCCAGTGCCGCCACCGGAATTACGCTAACGCCGTCCGGGCGCCTGTAGCCGTATCCTGTACTTACAATTACACCCAATGCCGCGGGCCGTCCCATGCGCACCGGATCCACCTTCCCGGCCAGTCTCGTCAGGCTTCGCGCCGCTTCATCAACGCGCCTTTCACCCAGCTTGATCTCGAAAGCCGCCCAGCGGCCGTCATTGCATTGCACGATGGCGTCCACCTCCAGACCGCTGTTCTCGCGGTAATGGAATACCTCGGCGTCCGCCGCCTGGGCGTAGATTCGGAGATCACGCACTACCATCGATTCGAACAGCAGTCCCAGAAAACGAAGGTCTCCCAGCAGCCGATCCGGCGTCGCGCGGACGGCGGCCACGGCAAGTGAGGGATCCGCCAGGTGCCACACGGGCTTCTTTCTCAGGACAGACCTGGACCTCAGGTGGGTGGGCCAGGGCAGCTGATTCTCGACGATCATGATACGCTCCAGCGCTCTCAGGTAAGCTGCGGCGGTATGCGGCTGAATGGCCGCCGTCCCGTCTCCCGTGTCTGCGGCAATAGTCGAGACGGCCACGGGCGTAGCTACATTGCGGGCCAGTGACCGAAGCAGCATACCGACCCGGACCGGGTCTCTCCTTTTCCCTTCCGGCAGGGAAATGTCCAGGCGGCGGATCTCATCCAAATGGTCCCTGTTGGCACGCAGTGCCAGACGAGTGCTGCGCCCGAGGTTGACCGGCCAGCCGCCCATGCAAATCAGTTCTGCAAGGCCGGCCAAGGGCATGTCCGACCTGGCAGCAGCCGATGCCGCACCTCCCAGCAGACCCGAAAGGGAAACCTCTCCTGTGGAGCGGCCCCATTCGAACAGGGAAAGAGGGCGCATGCGCAGGCGCGTCAGGCGCCCCGCTCCTGTATGGCGCGTGGCGTCGTCGGCCGGAACCGCTGAGCCTGCGAGGATGAACTGGCCCGGGACGCGGCGGTCATCCACCGCCCTACGCACATGGTTCCAGATGGCCGGCTCCAGCTGCCATTCATCAATCAGCCGGGGGACGCTGCCCAGGAGAACGCGCGCGGGTTCAATGCTCGCCAGGCGCCTCGCAGCTTCGTCGACGTCGAGCCGCACTTCGCTGGCTGTGAGTTGCTGCGCCGTGGTGGTCTTTCCGCACGCTCGGGGGCCTTCAACCACCACGGCCCCCGTGGCCTGCAGGCGCTCGGAAAGTTCCCGGTCAACGATTCTGGGACGATAGGTCATGGATTCACCCGGAGCGAGCTGTTTTGGTGGGGAGCCAGCCGGCCGGAGGAAGCAAGTAGTGCTGTGCGAAGAGCATCATCGGCAGAAATGGCGCCAATTGAACATCATAAATGTAAATATACAATCATCAGCATTGTAAAGAATACATCGGCAGAAATAGAGAGTACACAGCGGCAGAAATGAATATCATGCCACGGCTCCCTGCCCGGCGCAATGATGGCATGTCCGAGTTACCATCGAATGGAAACCATCCCGCCCACGACGGAATCTGTCCTGGCCGCCGTCACGCGCCGCGCAGTGGGGCCAGGATTAGCTGCTCAGTAGCTCACTTGACGAAACCGTGTCTGACGTCAAGGCAAGTCAGCAATGCCATTGACCACGGGCGAAGCGGCAGGCATAAAGCGGCGCAGCAAGGGCGAGGGCGACGTGGCAGTATTCCGCCACTCAGCCTTGCGCTTCGTTTCGCCGCCTTAGCCAATCAACCGTAACGAGCAGCAGCACCGCAAATGCAATAAGGAATGTCGCAACAGCCAGGATAGCCGGACTGATCTGCTCCCGGATCCCCGACCACATTTGGCGGGGAATCGTGCGCTGCTCTACGCCGCCCATGAAAAGCACCACAACCACTTCGTCAAACGAGACCGCGAAGGCGAATAGGGCACCGGAGATGATTCCGGGTGAGATGAGTGGAAACTGGACGCGCCGGAAGGTGGTCCAGGGACCTGCACCCAGGCTTGCGGCAGCATTGGTAAGGTTGCGGTCGTAGGCAGCCAGCGTCGCAGTTACCGTCACGACCACGAAGGGCACTCCCAGCGCGGCGTGCGCCAGGATGAGGCCCAGGTGCGTCTGCCCCAGTCCGAGACCCGAGTAGAAGAAAAACATGCCGGCAGCGGCTATGATGACGGGCGTCACCATTGGGGAAATCAGGATTCCCATGATCACCCGCCGCGCCGGAATGGCCGAACTGGCTAGGCCCAGCGCCGCAAGCGTGCCCAGGATCGTGGCCAGGACGGTCGCGCTGACGCCGATAACCAGGCTGTTCACCAGACTTCGCGTCCAGACCTCGCTAGTAACGATCTCGCGGTACCAACGCAGTGACCACGCGTCCGGATCAAGCCGCAGCATTCCCTCGGTAAATGTGAAGTAGGGCTCGGCATTGAAGCTGAGGGGAATGATCACGAGAATGGGAGCTACCAGAAACACGAAGACGAGCGTGCAGAAGGCCAGATAGACAAACCGGCCCGGGCCTAATTGCGCAGCACCCGTCATGGCCCGAATCCCATCCTTTCGACGCCCACGAGCCGATCGTACAACCCGTACAGGATCAGCACGCCGAGCAGCAACACACCTCCCAGCGCCGCGGCAAGCCCCCAGTTGAGCGAGGTCTGCATGTGGTAGGCAATCATGTTCGAGATCAGCTGCCCGTCGCTGCCTCCCACCAGCGCCGGAGTGATGTAGTATCCGATAGCCAGAATGAATACGAGGAGGGTCCCGGCGGCCACGCCGGGTAGCGACTGCGGCCAGTACACGCGCAAGAACGCCTGCAGCGGCGTAGCTCCGAGCGAGGCTGCGGCATTCATGTGATTCGACGGGATCCCTCGCATTACCGAGTAGAGGGGCAATACCATGAACGGCAGCAGCACGTGGGTCATGGCCACGATGGTGCCGGTCATGTTGTACACCATGGCCACGCGACTGTCGTCGCTTACCAGGCCGACTAGAACCATCAGATCGTTCAGTACCCCCTGGGTTTGCAATAGCACGATCCACGCGGTGGTGCGCACAAGAAGCGAGGTCCAGAACGGGACAAGCACCAGGACAAGCAGCAGGTTCGCGCGGCCGGGGGGCGACCGGGCAATCAGGTGAGCAATCGGGTAGCCCAGCACCAGACAAAGCAGTGTGATTACGCCGCTCACCACCAGGGTTCGCCAGAACAGCCGCACGTAGATTCGCCGCTCCTCGGGTTGCGCGGTCACGGATCCATCGGGCAGGCGCTGCAGGTCCACGGCATTCAGATAGTGGCGGGCAGTAAAGCGCTCTCCTGTGGTCTTGATCGCGAACCAGGTTGCGGGATCTGCCCAGCTGGAGTCAATCGCTGTCATGGAAGCTCTCCAGGGACCCTGTTCGACGTCATCCAGCTCCCTTGCGGTGCGCGTTAGAGTGCTGCGCAGTCCGCCCTGCACGCGGTTGACCCTGCCGGCCACCTGGCCCAGGGTGCGCTCGGCCGCCGCGCGCCTGATCTCACGCGCTGCGGCAGCATAGACGGCTTCCGCCGGGAGTCCGGCCCCCTCCCATGACTCAAGGAGCGCAAGCGTTTCAGGCAGCGCATCCGCCACTACCGGATCGTGAACGCTGCGCACAAGCATCGTCGCCAATGGCGCAACGAAAGTCACGCCAATGAAAGCCAGCAGCGGCGCTACAAGTCCAAGCGCACGCAGGCGTGCACGACGGGCCGGACCAAGAGGCATCCCTAGCGAGCCAGCCATGCGCTGAAGCGCTCGTTCATCTCATCCTGATGGTCGACCCACCAGGCCCAGTCGAAACGCAGGGCACGCGCCACATTCGCCGGACTTGCCGGCATGTGGGGCTCCATTTCGACTCCCGCTGTCACGTGGGTCGTTACCAATGGCATGGCCGATCTCCGCGAAGGTGAGTACGAGATTCGGCGGGCGATCCGCGACAACGACTCGGCGCCGGTGGCGAATGCAACGTACTGCAGAGCTTCCTCCAGCCGCGGTGTCCCTGCGACGATCCCGACCTGGCCCACGTCGAGCAGCTGTCCGTCCCACACGATCACGAACGGCTGGTTTTCCAGCACCTGCGCATTGAAGATGCGGCCATTGTAGGCCGTGGTCATCATCACTTCCCCGTCAGCCAGCATTTGCGGCGGCTGGGCACCTGCTTCCCACCAGATCACCTCATCCTTGATGGTTTCGAGCTTGGCAAAGGCGCGGTCCAGCCCCTCATCTGTATCCAGCGTAGCGTAAACCTGATCCAGTGGCACGCCGTCCGCAATCAGCGCGAATTCCAGGTTCACTTGCGGGGCACGCCTCATTCCCCGGCGACCGGGGAAGGCATTCAGGTCAAAGAAATCAGACATCGTGGAGGGCATTGGCCCGGAAATGTTCTCCTCGTTATAGGCGTAGACGGTCGACCAATACAGATTGCCGACGCCGCACTCGGTCTGGCTCTCTGCCACGAAGTCTTCGGCAGCTGGCGTACCATCGGGTCCAGGTGGCAGCGAACTTATGTCGATCGGTTCCAGAAGTCCTTCATCGCATCCCCGCACAGCATCGGCGATTTCCAGGTCCACCACATCCCAGTGGATTTCGCCGATGTCTACCTGCGCGCGGATTTGGGCGAGGCCGCCGTTGTAGTCTTCGACGACGATGCCGATGCCGGTAGCCTCGATAAAGGGAATGTTCGCACCCTCGTGTACGGCACGTCCAAATGAACCTCCCCAGGACACGGCCGTGATTGAACGGGTTGCATCCGATCCGCATGCGCAGGTTAACACTGTAACCAGAAGGGCGACAACAAGCGGCTTTTCACGATAGCTCATGACTTCGTCGTTGTTTGGTCAGGAATGCTCGTGGTTGAGGGCGCGGCAGTCGACGACAGTCCACCCGATGCGGACGTTGTCGCCCTCAAGCAGCCCTCCATGCCCCACGATATTGGGGATTGTCGCGATGAAGCCTTCCATGCCGCATGCGGCCAGACGTATCCTCAGGTGATCGCCCAGAAACGTCAGGTCCATCACCTTTGCGTTCACTTCATTCTTGTAGCGGCCAGGCTCCGGGTTGATCGCGACACGCTCGGGCCGGATAGAGAGCGTGACCCTGTCTCCCACTGCGCAGGGCGCTACCCTCAGCGCGCGGACCGTCTCGCCGCCCGTTTCCACTTCGTACGCATTGTCGCCTTCCACCAGCGCGGTGATGCGTCCGTGCAGCTGGTTGCTCTCTCCTATAAAGCGGGCTACAAAGGCACGTTCCGGCTCTTCGTACAGGCCCTCGGGCACCGCAATCTGCTCGACTATGCCATCACGCAGCACCGCCACCCGGTCCGACATGACCATCGCTTCCTGCTGATCATGCGTGACGTAGACCACAGTCACGGCCAGCGTGCGGTGGATGCGCCGGATCTCGTACTGCATCTCTTCGCGCAGGCTCCGGTCCAGAGCCCCCAGGGGCTCGTCCATCAGCACCAGCGCGGGCTCGAATACCAGGGCTCGGGCGATAGCCACACGCTGCTGCTGACCGCCGGAGAGCTGGCGGGGCCGGCGGTCGGCAAATCCCTCAAGGCGCACCAGACGCAAGACCTGCTCCACTCGCTCCAGGCGCTCTTCCTTGCCCATCCCGCGTACTTCCAGCGGAAAGGCCAGGTTGGCGCCTACGGTCATGTGCGGAAAGAGCGCGTAGTTCTGGAACACCATCCCTATGCCGCGCTTGCGTGCTGGCAGGTCTTGGATGGGAAGGCCATCGAGCCGGATTTCACCCGCCGAGGGTGCCTGAAAACCGGCCAGCATCATCAAGATGGTAGTCTTGCCGGAGCCCGAAGGCCCCAGCAGCGTCACGAATTCGCCGGTGCGGATGCTGAGGTCGAGATCCTCGACAACCAGGGTGCGGCCGTCGTAGCTCTTGCTGACGCCGCGGAATTCCACGTGGGCTGTGTTTTCGTCGCTATTCACGGCACCGCGGAGCATCTTCCGGTGAATTTCTCCATATGATCCAGTTGGAGGTGACCGGCATGGGTGTCATCGATTGACCGGATCCAGCCGGCCACAGTTTGATGTCATGGGGGCGGTCTCGTCGCATGAACAAGGATGGCAGGAGCACAGCTTCAGGTGAGCCCGGCGCGGCCAGCATCCGACAGATTGGCTGCGGCACGTACAGCAATCCCGCGGGCGCTTCCGTACATGCCCGTCTTGCCTTCATGGCGTATCTGCTCCGACTACAATCGGTAGTCAATTCCCTTTGTTTGTGCAGTTGTATGATTGTTGTGTAATTGGGGCAACTTATGGCATCTGGCGCAGCGTCCGGGTGAGCCGGGCACGCACAGATTGCCAGCCCACGCGAATACCGGCACTGTTCAGTTCTTTTCCTGTCCAGGATACTTGACGCGCAAGTGATAGATGCCGGACAGGTGCAACAGCAGCGTGCTGCGGATCTGGCGCAAATCCCGGAACGTCAGGGGCGTGTCTTCCAGTTGGCCCGAAGTCAGTCGCCTGTCAAAGATCGTATCCACGATGGACTCCAGGTGCTCCTGCGTTGGGTCATCCAAACTGCGACTGGCTGCCTCCACGCCATCTGTAAGCATGAGTATCGCCGTTTCCCGGGTACGCGGGCGAGGGCCCGGGTAGCGAAAATCACCTTCGCCTACCGGATCATCGTTGGTGCGATTGCGGAGCGCCTTTTGGAAGAAGTACTCTATGCGGGTCGTTCCGTGGTGCATGGGGATAAAGTTCAGCACCGCCCGCGGCAGACGCTCTCGTCGCCCAATGGATAGCCCCTCCGTAACGTGACTGGAAATGATGGCCGCGCTGGCGCGCGGCTCGAGCGATTCATGCGGATTGATTCCGGAGCGCTGGTTCTCCACGAAATACCCGGGCTTGACCATTTTGCCGATATCGTGGTAGAGGGCTCCTACCCTTGTCAGGAGCCCGTTGGCTCCGATGGCTGTCGCAGCGGCTTCGGCCAGACTGGCTACCTGAAGGGAATGGCTGAACGTACCCGGAGCCTTGAGGGCCAGCTCCTTCAGGATGGGACGATTGGTGTCGGAGAGTTCAAGCAGCCGCAAATCTGTTGTCACGCCGAATGCGCGCTCGAACACCCAGAGTAGCGGGTACGCCATGATGACGAGAAAGGAACTGATGCCCGCCATCGTCAGCTGCGCCCATAGCTGTGAAATGGCACCCTGCAAGAACAGCCAGGACGCCACAAGCGCAATGGCGTAGCCTGCAAACGCAAAACCGGCGCTGAGAAAGAACTGGCCGCGGTTGCGCACGTCCCGCACGCTGAACACCGCCAGCGTTCCCCCTGTCAGCGTAGCCAGCGTGAACTCCAGGTTGTAGCCGAGCAGAAGGCCTCCCACGAGAGCCAGGGCTAGCGTGCCCAAAAGGCCGATGCGGGAATCAAAGATCACCGTGAGCAGCACGGACACGGTCACGACAGGAACGGCGTACATCTGATCGGGATCGATCCGAATCGCCAGCGCGAAGAGCCCGATGATCCCCGCGAACAAGAGTGCGAACAGCAGGACCTTGGCGTTATCGTCGAAGATACTTCGGCGCGCCATAAACAGGTACAGGAAGAATATCATGAAACAGGACAGGGCCAGCATGGCCTGACCCGCAATCAGCCCCCATTGCAGCTGCGCTCCCTCCCGCCCAAGGCGCTCACGCTGCAGGGAGGTGATGACCTGCCTTATGGCCGGCGTAATCAGCTGTCCTTCCCGCACGATGTCCGTACCTTCCGCGACCATCCCCCGGGTCGGAGCGATGCTGCGCCTGGCTTCCTGCCAGCGCCGCACGGTGGCACCGTGCTGGTATTCAAGCGAGGGCACGAAGATGGCCTGCGCGAATTTTGTCGGGATCGCAAGGATTTCCGGGCCAAACGCTTCTTGCAAGTCCTGCTGGATGGCATCGAACGCCTGGTTCAGCCCTACCCGGGTGGCCTTGCGTACCGTGGCATACGTGCTGGCATTCACGTTGCGGATGATGATCTCTTCCGTGTAGACGCTGTCATGCGGAATGCTCAGAACGCCGTTTGCGTTGAGCTGTGTGGCCAGCTCGAAGACGCGCGTCAAGATATCTTCGTACAGCGGACGGCCATCCAGAAACTGTCTCGTCGTATCCGGCAGGTCCGGATTGCGCCGGACATAGTCCTCTGACAGGTGGATCCATTCTTCGTCGGCCAGCCGGACCAGTGCATTGTCTCGCAGCTCAAAGTATCGGGCGGAATCCCGAAGGGCCTGATCTTCCAGGTCCTGCACGTCTGTATCCTGGCCGCCGAGCCGCAGCATCCGGGCTCTGGACTGGTTCAGGCGCCATTGGCGGTACGCCTCGAAAATCTCGTCGAGCTGCCAGACCGCAGCCTCAAAATTCTCTTCCATCCGTACCTGAGCCTGCGAATTGCCGTGAAATACAGGCTCTGTAGTGAAGCGGACGCGGTCCTGTTCCGCTCGCAGCGAGTCTTCAGTCTTGTAGATGGCGAAGTCGAACGGGGCGACCAGGGTCTCGCGCTGCCAGATGTCTCCTTCCTCTACCGTGGTTTCGTATACCGACCCGCGCAGGAACGCCAGTACTGTAACGGCGGTCAGGGACAGCAGGATGAGCGACTTGCCGAGAAGATTCCTGCTCCTCTTGTCGCGGTCCGCGCGCAATGCGACGATGAGCTTTCGCGAGAATCGCATGCTCTGCCATGACGTGCGCATTTGCCGGAACCCCAGATTTCTGCTTTGCGAATTCGCCGCGCGAACTAGGCTCTATGACGCAGGGAAAGCAATGATCCAATGGCCATCGTAATGCCTCCTCCCACCACGGTGTACCAGGGCCATCCCACGGATCGCAGTCCCCGGGAGGCCGCCAGGTCACCGAACGGGTCAAAGGCAAAAACCCATCCCTCCTGCGGACTAAACCACAGTCCGAAAATGATGACGGTCATGAAGGCCACGGACAAGACGAATGCGACAATGGCATCCGTCTGCCGGGCGGCCCGGGACACCAGGCCCAGCAGGAAGACGCCGATCAGGCCGCCGTAGGTAAAGGAGGCAATGGCCAGACCAAGCTCTACGATCGGGTTTTGCGTGTCCTCGAACAGACTCGCAAAGAGCACGAATAACACACCCCACAAGAGGGTAAACCCGCGAGAAACAAGCAGCGCACGCTTTTCCGCCAGGGGCTTGCGGCGCAGCCTTTCATAGAGGTCCATGACCGTAGAA
This sequence comes from Rhodothermales bacterium, assembly GCA_965207385.1. Taxonomy (GTDB): domain Bacteria; phylum Bacteroidota; class Rhodothermia; order Rhodothermales; family Bin80; genus CAZXEU01. The sequence continues at coordinate 26,946 of CBDBLZ010000016.1, read as the reverse complement.
GAGGCAAGCGCGTTCAGCGAAGACGACAGTGTGCTCATGGCAGCTGCCACAATGCCTGCCAGCAGCAGCCCCGACAGTCCGGCCGGGATTCCTTCCAGTATGTACTTGGGAAATATCTCGTCCCCTCTGGAGAGTCCCAATTCGGCCGGAGTGCTGCCACCGTAGTAGCCCCAGAGCAGGAGCCCGACAAACAGGAACAGGCCGAATTGGGCGGCAACGATAATGCCGCTTCCTATCAGTGCCTTCTTGCCGCCTTCCAGGGTCCGGCACGTGAGCAGCCGCTGCACGATCAGCTGGTCCGTCCCGTGCGATGCCATGGAAAACACGGCCCCGCCAATGACGGCGGTGGCAAATACGTAGGGCTCGGTGAACCACTCCGAGAGCGACTGGCCCGCGCCAAAATCCAGGATTCTGGTCTTTCCTTCTGCGGCGGCCATGGTCCAAAAGCCGTCTGGGACGGCATTGGCAAGCAGCACTACAGCCAGGATCCCGCCTCCGAGATACAGGATCATCTGGACCACGTCCATCCAGACCACGGCGCGGATGCCACCGATGAGGGTATAGATGATGGTGATGACAGCCAGCACCAGGATGATTTGCAGATAGGACACCGGGGCACCGAACACGGCCAGGCCCGCGCTATCCGCAATGACCTTGAGTGGAATGGCCGTGGCAAAAAGCCGCACGCCGTCCGCCAGGAGCCGCGTCACGAGAAACGTTACGGACGCTGTCGCCCGCATGCCGTCACCGAATCGCTGTCCCAGAAACGCGTATGCCGTCACCAGGCTGCCGGAGAAGTACCGGGGCAGCAGCAGCATGCTCACCGCTATCCGTCCCAGGATGTAGCCCAGCGTAATCTGCAGAAAAGTCATGCTGCCGCCGTAGGCCACGGCCGGCACGCTGATTACGGTTAGTGTACTGGTCTCGGTAGCCACCACCGAAAAGCACACCGCCCACCAGGGCAAGTCCCTGCCACCCAGGAAATAGTCTGCCGTACTGCGCTGGCGTCCGCCCATTCGTATTCCGAGGGCGGCGACGCCGACGAGGTAAATGACTAGGACCGCGTAGTCAAGGCCGGTTAGCATGGCGGCGGGTCAGTCCGGGAGAGTATTCAGTCCTGGGTCCAGAAACCAAGGCGTGTCCATGTGCAAGCTACGCCCGTTTGTGGCTCGCATACAGGCTCGTGTAATGGGGCGCGTACCTAGCCAAGGCCGAGCTTCTTTTGCAGTTCCTCCAGCGGCACGCCCTTTGTCTCCGGCATCACGGTGAGTACCCAGGCCAGTTGACCCACCATGCAGAGCGCGTAGAAGGCAAAGATGTGGGCGCCGGAGATCTCAGCGATCATGGGGAAGGTCAGCGATATCAGTGCCGCCATGATCCAGTGGACAAAGCTGCCAAGCGCCTGTCCCCGTGCACGGACTGCGTTTGGAAACACTTCGCCAATAAATACCCAAATTACCGAGCCCTGGCCAAAGGCATGGGAGGCGATAAACACAACCAGGCAAACCAGCACGAGCGGGCCGGACGTTTCCGTGTAGAAGGCAACGGCCGTGGCGCTCAGGCTGATGATGTAACCGATAGAGCCGACCAGCATCAGCTTGCGGCGACCAAAATGGTCAATGACGGCCAGAGCGGCCATGGTGACCAGAAGGTTGGTGCCTCCGATGATTACAGACTGCAGCAGGGCCGACGTTCCCGATGCACCGGCCATTTCGAATATGCGGCGCGTATAGTAGATGAGGGCGTTGATTCCCGAGAGCTGGTTGAAGGCGGCGATCGCCACGGCAAGCAGAATGGGCTTCAGGTACTTCCTCTGGAAGAAGCGCTCCTTGAGGTAGCGGGCTGCATCGGCCAGTGAATCGGTAATGGCGGCAATTTCGCTTTCCACGCTGCCAGCGTCCGTGCCGACCAGAGCGAGCACCTGCGACGCTTCCTCGGTGCGTCCCTGCGCCACCAGCCACCGGGGACTGCGCGGATTGAGTGCCAGGAGGAGCGTGAAAGCGAGAGCAGGCACGGCTTCGACGCCGAACATCCATCGCCATTCCGCCTCGCCCAGCCCCATGCCGGCAATGATGTAGTTGGACAGGTAGGCCAGCAATATGCCAAAGACGATATTGAGCTGAACCAGGGCCACCAGCCTGCCGCGAAACCGGGCCGGAGCGATTTCGGCGACGTAGAGCGGGGCCACCACGGAAGCGCCGCCTACGCCCAGGCCACCAATGAGCCGGAAAAACATGAAGGACCCGGCATCCCAGGCTATCGCGCTTCCCAGGGCGGAAAAAAGGTAAAGCAGCCCCATTACCACCAGTAGAGGCCGCCTCCCGTAGCGGTCAGCCGGCCGCGCGAATACAATAGATCCGACAATGGTGCCCACCAGCGCACTGGCTACCAGGAAGCCGTGCCAGAATGCCGGAGTCCCGAAGGCATTGCTGAGAGCACCATACGCAGGACTGTAAAGCTCCCGGAGCATGCCTTCGGCTCCGGAAATCACAGCCGTATCAAATCCAAAGAGCAGTCCGCCAAGCGCGGCGACCACGGAAGCCGTAAGAAGTTTACGGGTCATCAGATGCGACGAATGGCGGAATGAACGATGCGAAGTTAGGCAAGCGGGCCGACGGACTCTGGGACCATCAATTCCGAATGCCTGGTCCTTGCAGGCAGCGACGCCTCAGCCCGGGCGCACGAGCGCATCGCGGCACCAGGAGTCGCACCTTCCCGCGGCGGATCACCAAAATCTGCCCGCCCATGCGACAAGACTGAATTGCAGCAGCGCCCAGGCCAAGGCTCGGAAGCGCATGCCAGCCGACCGGCTGCGTGCTCACTCTTCCGAGCCCAGGGCCAGGATCCAGTCCCCTATGAGCTCCAGCACACCGGGGGCAAGGGTCTCCTCGATGGTAGCATATTCAAGTACATAGCCTGTCTCCGCAGTCTGGAACATGTGGTTAAGGCCTTCCAACTCGATTACGGTAGCGTCTGCATTGCCCGCTTCATTCAGAGCTGCCTCGATAGCCGGAAGATTGGTGGAAGATTTTACCTGTGTGTCCTTGCTACCCCCTATTGCCAGAACCGGCACAGTGACCATAGTAAGCGTCGGTCGCGGATCGTACGTCAGGAAATAGCGCATCCATGCATTGTTTATGCCGCGAATCTGGGCATCAACCATCTCGTCCACGTCCATTCCTGCCTGGCCCATCTGGCCAAATTGCTCCATCAAGATGGAGCGAATCGCGTCGGCAGCCAAGGTGCTGTCGGCTTCAGTCTTGAGCACTTCGTAAATCCGCTCTTGCGAAATGCGCGCGGCATCGATCATGGTGTCGAACATCTCCTCCATCTGGGCGGCAGTCTCCGGCCCCATCTGCAGCGCCATGTCGAGCGCGGCCTCATAGCTTTGTTCAGCCTGCCCTATGACCTGGTCCATCAGGATGTTTTCGCCCACCTCTCCCGGCGCGGCCATCAGGATCAGGAAATCCACGCCGGCCGATGCCGTGGCGACCATGGGAGCAATGATCCCGCCTTCGCTATGCCCCAGAAGGCCAACGCGAGCCCCCTCCAGTTCGGGACGGACTGCCAGGAATTCGTGAGCCGCCCGCGCATCCTCCGCAAAATCCTCCGAAGTCGCGTTGTGCACGCTGCCTGTAGATCCGGCGTGTCCCCTGTCATCATAGCGCAGCACGGCAATGCCACGGCGCGTAAGGTAGTCAGACAGTACCAGGAATGGTCGGTGATTGCTGATCTCGGAATCGCGATTCTGGGGGCCTGACCCGGAAATCAGCACGACGCCTGCCGCAACGGGTCCTGACTCCGGCAGCGTGAGCGTGCCGGCCAGCGTTACGCCTTCAGCGCTGCTCTGAATGGTTACCTCTTCCGAGGTGTATGGGTAGGGTTCTACCGGATCCTGCCGGCGGGCACTCTGCATGATCGATTCGGACCGCTCCAGCACCAGGGGCATGCTGAACCCTGCCTGCTCCCAGGTCCCCTCTACAGACTGCCCGTCCTCGCTCAGCGAGCCGGTGAATTCGCCTGCGGCAATGAGCAGCACTATGCGCAGGGTATCTCCGTCGACCAATACCGAGTCCACAGCGATGTCAAATGCTCCCTGGTCAGGACTGGCAAACGTAGCCGTCAGCGTGCCGGCTTCATCCTCTGCAATATCAAAGGCCATGCGAAAGCTCATGCCGAGTTCCTCGACAGATAATTCTCCGGACCAACTCCCCACAAAACGAGAGTCCTCCTCGGGCTGTGCAGCAGCAACCGCGCTGCCGCCCAACATGACGATGATCACCCAGATCGCGCTTCGCAATACTTGCATCCGGCACCTCAACTGCAGATTAGAAAATGCTTGGCTCGGCGTAATATAGGGCGCTATGCTTGCAGTTCGCGAGAATACCCGCGGCCGCTCGCCATTGTCCCCGGACCGGGAGCCAATCCTTGCGGGATGATGCAGATCTTTTTGGCGCCAGGGTTGCCCTGTGGCGACTGCGCCCAATTGTTATGCCGATGCAATTTCGGGTGCTGGAGCCTGGCCCGCAGCCAGGCCGGACCAGGGGACCATTGGACCGAGTCTGTCGCAACGGGTTGGCGGCAATATGCGCGAGGCCCAAGGTCAGCAAGAGTGCGGTCGTGCGATGCCATGAACGCGCGCGGCGCGGCGTGTACCAAATTCAAGGCCTAGAGCGTTGGTCCGGGTGCTGTCCGGCTGAATTTCCAGCGCCGTGAGTCAGCTGGATTCTTCCTTGACCTTGATTTATTGTCTCAGCAACAGGGGCTATTGTTAATGTATCACTTTAACTAACAAGTGTTATTCATCAGTGGTCTGGACTGCGCCAAACGTCGCACGCGAAAAGCCCGTCCACGGTTCGTCCAGAACCAGTTGCGCCGCCAGCTTTCCGATCTGGTCGGATGATTTGGCCGACTTGCCGCAACCTCCGGCGGCTACAAACCAGCCGGCTTCCAATTCATCAACCATGGGGAATCCGGTAGGAGTGTAGGTGAGCAGGCATGGCTTGGATACTGTGCGTGCTGCCGCCATGCGTGGAATCAGGGACTGCAGCACAGGCATGAGTCGCTCCCTTGTGCGCGAGCTGCCTGCCGAGCGCATGAAAGCGTCTAGTTCGTCCAGTGATGAGACACTATGGTGATGGTCGTAATCCGATCCAATCTTTACGTATGAGCTTCCGTCAGGATAGACGACCGGAGGCAGCACGTAAACATAACCGACATCCGGAATATGGCGAAAGTGCCATATCAGGCTCGGCATCCGCGAAAGCGCTCGACGAAGCTCCGGCGCGACTTCCATCAGCACTACTGTTTCCGGCCGGACTTTCAATAAGAGCCTAACCGGCGTCAGCCTGAACAGGTTTGTGTACGCCCCGGCAGCCACGAGTACGCGGCCGGAAGCATGCCTGTTACCCATGGTGTCCAGGATGTCGAAGGCGCGGCCCCGCCTCCTTACGCGGACCGCTGCGGCGCCTACAACAGCAGCTCCGGCGCGGCGCGCCAGGTGGATCTGCGCCCGTATCAGCTGCCGGGGGTTGATGAAGCCAGCCGGTCCGGGCTCCCAATGAAATACGCCGCCGGCCGGAAAGGCCAGCTCCGGAAACCGGCTGGCAATTTCCTCATGCGTGCATTCTGCCCATTCGAATGACCGATGCTTGCACACCTCACGCACCAAGCTCAATTCACTGGAGCCATTTTCCGGGAGCAGGTCGCAGCGCAGGTGGCCGCAGGGGTTGTGAAACCGGATGCCGGATCTCATCTCGATGTCGCTGTAGCGCTGCATCGACTCTGACGCCAGGTCGGACCAGATCATGTTGGGGCCGAGCCGGCGCGTTATGCGCGCCTCGTCGTAGTGACTGGCATGCACGCGCATGGTGTTGCCTTCAGCCGCACCTATCAGCAACACAGAAGAGCCGGACTCGGCCAGGTGCCGGGCAGCGGCGGAGCCTATCAGGCCTGCCCCGATTACGGCGACATCGGTCATTGCCAGATCTCGTCTGCAAGCCGAAGCAGGTTGCCTCCCATTATGGCGCGCACGTCGCTGTCGCTATAGCCACGCGCCAGCATCACGTTTACCAGTTCCGGGAACTGTTCAGGCGCGAAGAGCTGAGGTACGACTTTCGAGGGGCCCAGCAGTGGATTACCCGCAAACGCTTCGAGCTCGTCCGGATCAAATACGTAATCGCTGGCGAGAGCCGTATGCATGGGGCCCACAAGGCCGACGACATAGTCGATGTGCCGGAAGTAATTCTCGGCCGTCGTCCTGCCGCCCTGAAGGAAAGCGCCATATCCGGTGACGCCTACTGTGCCACCGGTTTGGGCACAGGCCCGGATTACGGCATCCGACACGCACCGGGGATGATCGACCAGCGCCCTGGGATTCGAGTGCGAAAGCATGACGGGATTGCGGGCCCACTCGAAGGCCTCCATGCACGTTCTCTCGCCAGTGTGGCTGCAGCAAAGTCCCATACCCGTGCGTTCCATCTCCCGGATGACGCGGCGCCCGAACGCCGTCAGCCCGCCGTCTTCATCCATGCACCCTCCCCCGGCCTCATTGTTGCGATTGTACGCAATCAGCATCCATCGCACGCCCAGATCATAGTACGTCCGGACCATGGACACTTCGCCTCCGAGACCACACATGCCCTCAATATCAAATGCCACTGCAAGCTTGCCCGCGGATGTTGCCATCGTGACGTCTTCCGCCGTTTGCACCAGGCGGTATTCGTCCGGGCGCTCCAGCAGCCATGAGCGCATGGCAGACAGTACCTGCACGCCCTGGTGCCAGGGCATGATGTTGTCGAACATCACATTCAGCACGACCATGCCTACGCCGGCTGCCCTGTACCGCTGAAGCTGAGGCAGGAACGACGTGTCGGTGCGAAGCGGCATGCACGCGTGGTTGTCCCAGATAAATAGGCCAGAGATCCCCCTCATCCCTCGTCCATTATTGCCATCGAAACCGGCATAAGCATACCGGGCCGGAATCTGCGGGCAAGGCCCGCGATTGCCAGATGAGCCGTGTCCGAGTCAGAGCTCGGGTTGCAGTCGGCGGAGGATGACCAGTGACAAGTCGTCGGCGGGGCGCGCCCGCTGAATGAATGCATTGTAGGCCGCAAGCACCCGCTTCCCGGCACCAGCGGCCGAGAGCCCGGCCATAGTGCCAGCGAGACGCGCAAGCCGTTCGTCTCCGAAAAAGTCTCCCTTCTCGTTTCGGGCCTCTGTCAGTCCGTCGGAGTACAGGAGCAACAGGTCTCCCGGCAAGAGATCGGCTATCTGTACCGAATAGGTTGCGTCATCCAGAAGGCCAAGCGCAGCGCCGCCCTTGCCGAGCGCCTTTGCGGAGCCGTGCCGGATCACGATCGGCGGCATATGGCCAGCATTCACAAGACGGACCCTGCCGGCATTCGCCTCCAGTTCCAGGTAGGCAAGAGAAATGAAATGACTCGGCATTCCGTCTCGCCGCAGCAACTCATTCAACGTCTCGGCAAACTCGGTCAATGACTTCATCCTGGGCGCAATGGCACGCAGCATGGACTGCAGCTTCGTCATGAACAAGGCGGCGCCCAGGCCCTTGCCGGCAACATCACCGATGGCTATCCCCAGTTTGCTTTCACTAATCTGCAGGTAGTCTACCAGGTCTCCGCCCACGACACGCGACGGACGGGTGTACAGCCATGTTTCCCAGCCGGCAAACCGGGGACTGTCCGTGGGCATCAGGGCAAGCTGGACCGTTCTTCCCGACTTCAGCTCGTTCTGGGCAAGCAGCTTGTCCTTGAGTTCCAATAGCAGCACGAGAGCGAGAGCGGCATATCCCAGCAGATGGGCCGTATTGCTTCCTGTAAAGCCCCAGAGAAACAGCAGGCTACTTACCAGAATAAGCCCGCGTCGTGCCGGTGAAAGGCGCAGGATGCTGCGCTTCACTAGCCAGATCGTCATGTGCAGCGCTCTGGCGCCGCGAGACATTTCGCTCAGCCTGTTGCGACTTCCCTGGTCCAGGTAGAAGTCATAGACGTCCTGAAGATCCTGTTGGAGCGATTCCTGAAAGTCTGCCTCCTTGAGATCATTCCACAGCGTACTGCCGAGGCCAGGCTCCGGAGCCTCGTCCGGCCGATCAGAATACGGAGGCTTATGCATTGCTGACGAGGTGGCCTTGGGTGCTCACGACACGAATCGTTCCCGATTCAGGATTCACTCATCGGGAGGCCCGGGAAGGCGTTAACGGGGCCTGGCTATCCTGCATCTAAGATATTGTCTGGCTCCGTCCCCATTATGAAGCGGGCAGGTTCCGGATTGCCCTGATTGAAAATGCGCGGACTGTGTGACCGCTGCCCTTTCGTTTACCCTCAGCGGAGCGTGGCACAAATAGCTCGCCCCCATGGCATTCCCTGCCGCCCCGCAAGCGCTACCCAACCACGCACCGAGCTGGCACAGCCTTCCGTCTGCTGTCCGCTAGGTGGAGGTTGCACGCAACGCGAGCAAGCCTTGTAGTGGCCGGCAGGGGCTGCAATAGGGGGCAGCCTTGCTCGCTGGCAGCACGCCGCTGCAATATGCCTTCGCGCAATGGGAACGGGGCGGCGAGCCTGTCTCAGCTGCACGTGCATTCGCTGGCTTCTGGGCCCGGAGGGTGCCATAGTGTCGGCAGCAATAGGCGGAAACAATCGAGCAGTGACCGGTAGAAACGAATTACAAAATGGATGCTGCTCCACGGGGCGGCAGTTCACAAGTCGGGTGCAGACTATGCGCCAACTGTTGGCGGCGACGGCGCTTTGGGCTTCTCTTCTTGCAGTGTTCGCCGGCTGCCTTACCACTCCTGCGGGGGTCACCATTGCATCCCGGGCACCGGAAGACACCACGGAATGGACCGGGCAGCCCAGGCGGGCCTGGATCTTTGTAGAGGGCATACAGCAGAGTGCAACGCCGGCAACGGTTACGGTGCGCAGAAGCTTCGAGATCACCAATGTGTCGCTCCACGTCGGCAGTGATTTTGAGCAGGTGCGGCGCTTTGAAATCGAGCGTACCGTGACGGCCAGCCGAAGAATGCTTGACTACAGCTTCAGCGGATCGTATGAAGGTGGCTATTTGACCTTCAATGCCACAGAGCTTTCCAGAGACAGCCGCGGCAGGTACCGCATTCCGTATTTCGACTATCCCATTCAGGTGATTGACCACGAGTACGATCTCGTGCTCATCGTTATGGACTAGGCCCGGATTTCCTGTTGGAGAATTCCCGTCCGTATATCCTGTCCGAGGTAAACTGGCGCGAGGTCAAGCGGTCGAAGTACGAGGTCGCCGTGCTGCCGTGGGGCGCTACCGAGGCGCACAATTACCATCTTCCCTACGGCACGGACAACATCCAGCTCGAATTCATTGCGGCAGAGGCGGCCCGAAAGGCCTGGGAAGGCGGTGCACGCGTGATCGTGCTGCCAACCATCCCCTTTGGCGTGAATACGGGTCAGCTGGATATCTTGCTGGATATCAACATGATGCCCAGTACGCAGGCAGCTGTACTTAAAGACGTGGCCGAGTGTCTCGGCCGCCAGGGAATGGGCAAGTTGGTGATTCTGAACGGCCACGGCGGAAATGACTTCAGACAGATGGTCCGGGAAACAGGCGCACGCGTGCCGGAGCTGTTCATCTGTACGATGAACTGGTTCAAGGTTATGGATACGGATGCGTTTTTTGAGGAGCCAGGAGATCATGGAGGCGAGTTGGAGACGAGTGTGATGATGCATGCGGCGCCCGGACTTGTCCGGCCGCTCGCAGAGGCGGGATCCGGAGCCGCCCGAGCATTCCGCGTCGAGGGATTGCGATCGGGGTGGGTGTGGGCGGAAAGACCGTGGCTCCAGGTGACAGAGGACACGGGAGTAGGCAATCCCCGGTTTGCGTCGGCGGAAAAGGGCAAAGCATTTGCGGAGGCACTGACTGACCGGATTGCATCCTTTCTTGTGGAGCTTGATGCCTGCGACCGGGACCAGATGTTCGAGTAGCGCCGGGAGCGGTACCGGCTATGTGCCTAGCCGTACCAGGGCCTTCGTGCAAGGACAGGCACGGATATGCGCCGCGCCACGTCACGGCTCGCCATCACGCTACGTGCGCAGCACGGCAGCCTCGCATGTGGCTGGGTCTCCAGGGCACAGCCTCTGACGCGCCGCGCTCCAGGCCGGACTACTCAGTCCTGAGCGGTCCGGATAGGCGGACCTGCACGAGCGACTTCGGAGTATACTGCGGCTAAGTCCGTGCCTCCGAGCCTCGATTTCAATTCACAACACATGCCGGTGCTGCGAGATCTCAACGTGCAAGGGATTTGCGCCGGACTTTGCCTGGCTGCCGCAATCGCCGGGCTTGCCCTGGTACCGGTGCCGCCGCCGACTCCCGATGACGGAGAAGCCATTTATAACTCGCGGTGCCTGGCCTGCCATCAGGCCGATGGACAGGGCGTTGCCGGTGTATTTCCTCCCCTTACCGAAACAGAATGGGTAACGGGTGACAAGGGCGTACTTATCAGGCTCGTGCTCGATGGCATGATGGGTCCCATCGAAGTGCAGGGGATGGTTTATCAGGGAGCAATGCCCCCCTGGAAGGCTTTTCTGAGCGACGAGGAAGTGGCTGCCTTGCTGACGTACATTCGCCAGTCGTGGGGCAATGACGCTTCCAGCGTCTCGCCTTCAGAGGTCGCAGCGGTGCGCCTGGCAACCGGGTCCAGGGCCCGGTTCTGGACAGCAGAAGAACTTGCTGATCCCGCCAACCAGGGCATACCGGAATAGGCGGTGAAGGACAGCCGGCAGCCTTCCGTCGCCGTTATGGAGACACCAGCTACAAGCAAACGTAAACCAATGCGATATTGCTGCGGAGTTATTCTGATTCTTATGGCTGCGTGCCAGGCCGGCCCGGAGCCTGCCATGATCGGCAGCGTGGACCGGCTCGATGCCCGGCTTGATGCACTCGTGGATCCGGAGTCGGCATTCGAGATCCTTGCGGAAGGATTCGAATGGTCGGAAGGACCGGTATGGGTACCGGAAGAGAACTTTCTGCTTTTCTCCGACATACCGCCCAACACCATATACCGGTGGGATGCGGTGGGCGGCGTCCGCGAATTTCTAAGGCCTTCCGGCTATACGGGCACGGAGCCACGGGGCGGTGAAGTGGGCTCAAACGGCCTTGTGCTGGACAGCCTGGGCAGGCTTGTCCTGGCACAGCACGGCGACCGCCGCATCGCGCGGCTGGAGGGCGCGCTTTCTGCACCGGCTCCCGAGTACCTCACGCTGGCAGACAGGTACGAAGGAGCGCGGTTTAACAGCCCCAATGATCTCGTCTATCATTCCAGCGGAGATTTGTATTTCACGGATCCGCCCTACGGGCTGGAGGGCAACATGCAGGATCCGGCCAAGGAAATCGATTTTCAGGGGGTGTACCGGCTGGCCAGGGACGGCAGCGTGACGCTGGTGACCGATGAACTGTCCCGCCCCAACGGGATTGGCTTCTCTCCCGACGAAAGGACCCTGTACGTGGCCAACTCCGACCCTGCCCGGGCCATATGGATGGCATATGATGTAGATACGGACGGCTTGCTGCAAAATGGCAGGGTTTTCTTTGACGCAACGGACTTGGTGAGGCAGGGACTTCCGGGATTGCCTGACGGCCTGCAGGTTGACAGCCAGGGCAATCTCTTTGCGACGGGTCCGGGTGGCGTGCTGGTCTTCTCGCCGGACGGGACGCACCTCGGCACGCTTCTGACCACGCAGGCCACGTCAAACTGCACGCTCGGCGAAGACGGCTCGTCGCTTTTCGTGACGGCGGATATGTACCTGCTTCGCATGCGCCTTCGGGCGGCGGATTAGCGCCCGGCAAGGATGCGACGAGGCGCGTGAGCGGGCGGTGAGCACATAGCTTCCCCGATCAGTGTCATCCGGAAACCTCCTGGCGGGGCCCGGCCCGCTTCTCGTTGCACAAGCGCCGTAGCAGCCTGGGGCAGCGACCAGTGTCGTTTCGGTTCGGTGGCCGCCTGTCTGGTGCGCTTGCAGGACACTTGAACGTTGCAGCCTTTCCCGGGCCGTGCCGGTTGCCGGCACAACAGGTCCGGGACAGGCTTCGCGCCCCTGCGGTCGACGCAGCTGTGGAGCCAGCCTTATCTTCAGGCACTTCCCCGCCTACCCTGCCAAAGTGTACATGCAGCGCTCTATTCCGTTGTTGCTCATTGTCTGGGGCTGCGCAGCGCCCCGGTTTGAGGCCGAAGACCCGTATTCCTCCTGGTCCGTGTACTTGGGTGATCGCGCAAGCAGCCACTATTCTTCGCTGGATCAGGTTCACCGCGGCAACGTGGCGAATCTTGAGGTTGCGTGGACGTACGCGACCGGCGACGCCAGCGCCGAAGGTCGCACCCAGATCCAGTGCAACCCCATTGTTGTAGACTCGGTGCTGTATGCCACGTCTGCGCGCGTCAAGGCCTTGGCGCTGCACGCGGCGACGGGCAGGCTGCTCTGGTCATTCGATCCGTTTGAAGCGGGGGCGGTCCCGGAGGGACCGGGCATCAGCCGCGGCGTTGCCTACTGGGCAGGAGACGGAGATAATGCCGCCCGCGTATTCCTGACGGCGGGATCCAGGCTGTTCGCCCTGGATGCAGCTTCCGGCGAACTCATCGCCACGTTTGGCCAGGCCGGCAGCATAGACTTGCGCGAAGGACTCGGGCGGGATGTTGAGGGCCTTGCCGTGGGAGCCCGAACGCCGGGAATAATTTTTGAGGATCTGCTCATCCAGGGCAGCCAAGTCTCGGAAGGTCCCGTGTCGTCGCCCGGACATATCCGGGCCTACGATGTGCGCACCGGCGAGATGGCGTGGATTTTCCATACCATCCCGCATCCGGGAGAGCTTGGATACGAGACCTGGCCCGAGGATGCCTACCTGTATGCGGGCGGCGCCAATGCCTGGACCGGACTGAGCCTGGATCCGGAGCGCGGCATGGTTTTTCTTCCGACCGGGTCCGCCGCATTTGACTTCTGGGGAGGCAACAGGCTGGGCGAGAATCTCTTTGCCAATTCGGTGCTGGCCCTGGATGCGCGAACAGGAGAGCGCATCTGGCACTACCAGATCGTTCGCCACGATATCTGGGACCGCGACCTTCCGGCCCCTCCCAACCTCGTGACCGTGCGCATGAACGGCGAAGAAAGGGACGCAGTTGCGCAGGTCACCAAGAGCGGCCACCTGTTTCTGCTGGACCGGGAAACGGGAGAGCCGCTGTTCCCCGTTGAGGAGTACAGCTATCCCCCGTCGGATCTTCGCGGCGAAGAAGCTTGGCCCACACAGCGCCTGCCCACGAAGCCGGCCCCTTTTGCGCGCCAGCGCTTTGACGAAGAGGACATAACCGACATTTCGCCGGAGGCGCATGCCTACGTGCGCGAACGATTCATGCAGACGCGCTCCGATGGCCAGTTCGTGCCACCGAGCACGCAGGGCACCATGATATTCCCCGGATTCGACGGCGGAGCGGAATGGGGCGGTGCCGGCTACGATCCCACTACCGGCATCCTCTACGTCAACAGCAATGAAATGCCGTGGATTCTCACCATGGTGGAGCTGGACGCGGAGGCATCCGGAACCGGTCCGGGACTGTATGCCGCTTACTGTGCCGGTTGCCACGGAAGCGCTCTTGAAGGCAATACGGACGGGTCGTTTCCTGCACTCGAGGGCCTCGCTGAACGGACGAGCGAGGAAGCGGTAGCCGACCAGATCCGGCGCGGATTCGGATTCATGCCGGCATTCGGCTTCCTGTCCGACGAGGAAACCTCGGCCATCGTCGACTTTCTGTGGGGACGTGAACAGGGAGTGCTACCCGAATCGGATCCCCGGCTGAGTGAATCCTTCGCCGGTTCGCCATACGGCCACACCGGCTACAACCGGTTTTTTGACCAGGAAGGCTACCCGGCCGTAAAGCCTCCGTGGGGCACGCTGAATGCGATCAACCTGCACACGGGCGAGTACGAGTGGACCGTGCCACTGGGAGAGTTTCCCGAGCTGACGGCGAGGGGAATACCCCTTACAGGCACGGAAAACTACGGTGGTCCCGTCGTTACGGCGGGCGGCCTGCTTTTCATAGCCGCCTCCAAGGACGAGCGCTTCCGCGCCTTCGACAAGGATACCGGCGCTGTGCTGTGGGAAGTGCAGCTTCCGGCGGGTGGCTACGCCACGCCTGCAACCTACGCCGTGGGCGGGCGGCAATACGTGGTTATCGCCGCTGGAGGCGGCAAGATGGGCACGAAGTCGGGCGACACCTACGTGGCGTTTGCCCTGCCGAGCGAATCGGACTAGGAATCCTCGCCGGCAAGGCGTCGGATACGCACGTTGCGGAACCAAATGGGATCGCCGTGATCCTGCAGGCTGATGTGCCCGCTCTCTTTCATCCCGTAATCGGGCATGTCGATCCACTTGCTCTCTGCAATGCGCGCCTTCCAGTCCTCGCTCCACAGCTCGTACGACACCACGCGTTCTCCGTTTAGCCAATGCTCCACGTGTGGTCCCCGGGCAAGGATGCGGGCACTGTTCCATTCGCCCGCCGGATTCGCCGTGCTTGTATCGGGCGCGTGCACATCGTAATTGGCACCTGCGAGCCGGTCGGACCCCTCCAGGGCATCCGGGTGCACTGCATCGTCCAGAATCTGGTATTCCGGCCCTGTGCGCCACGGGTAGTCGTGGTCCTCGCTGACGCGGAACATGATGCCGCTGTTGCCGCCCGGCGAGATCTTCCATTCCAGCTCCAGCTCGAAGTCTGCGAACTGGTCGGTGGTTACGATGTCGCCTCCCTCACCCTCTCCGGAAAAATGCAGCGCGCCCTCCTCCGTCCACGTCCACGCGCCGGGGAGCGCTTCTCCCCCATAGGCTCGCCAGGCGCCGTCGGCCAGCGTCACCCAGGCTCCGGCGTCTGTTTCTGCGTCTGCCTGGTCGGAGCCTGCAGTATTATTTTCGCTCTGGGGCCCTGCGCACGAGCCCAGGATGAGCACCAACGTCATCAATGCAAAACATGTAACCAGCGAACGCATCTTTTCCATCTCGGATAATTCGAGCCAAGTGACGAGCTCGAAGTGTTGTGCCCGCACGGAATTTGCGCCCCCGCTCCGGTCGCAGTGGACGAAAGCCAGGCGAAGCCGATCCCGGCGCCGCGTCGGGCTTCGTTCCGCTACCGGATGGCTAGGTTTCGGCTTTTTCCTCCACGCGGTCGTTGAATAGGAAGAAGAAGGCCGCGGCAAATACCAGTGTGCCTGCAGCAAAGAGTGCCCAGAACAGCCGCCATTCGGGCAACTCCAGGTTGCCGTTCACGCCGACCGTGTTGACAAAGGCGCCTGATATCTGCGTGCCGAGAAAGAAGCCGACGCCTTGCGTCAAGAGCACCAATAGTCCCTGGACCTGTCCCCTAATCTCCTTGGTGGTCTTCTTGTCTATGTAGATTTGTCCCGTGACGAAGAAGAAGTCGTAGCAGATCCCGTGGATCAGGATGCCTATCATGATGATCCAGAAGGTGCCGCTGAGCGCTGCGGTCGAGAATAGCGTAAACCGTGCCACCCAGGCCAGCATGCCCAGCAGCAGCATCCATTTGACTCCCAGCCGGGCAAAGAAAAACGGGATGAGCAGCATAAAGACGATCTCCGACAGCTGCCCGAACGACATCTCGAAGCTGGGATTGGCAAAGTGCGCCAGATTCAGCTCTTCGTGCAGCGCATTGAAATAGACCGGAGCGTAGGGGAAGTAGGTGCCGAAAGCGATGAAAATGAGCATCGCCGCAGCCAGGAATACCACGAAGGATCGGCTCTTCAGCTCGCGAAAGGCGTCCACACCCAGGATCTGCTTCCACGACGTCTGCTTGCCTGCAGACGGTGGCGGCGTAAGCGGCAGCGTAAAGCTGTAGAGTCCCAAGAACAGTGCCGCGCCGCCGCCGATGTACAACGGCAGGCTGGAGGCGTCCTGGCGAAGGACGTATCCCATGAATAGGCCGATAACGGCCCAGCCCAGAGTGCCAAATACGCGCACAACCGGGAATTCCTTTTCCTGGTTCGTCATGTGGTGAAACGCCAGGGAAGCTGTCAGGCCCAGCGTCGGGAAGTAGCACAGCGCATGCAGAAACAGGAGCGGCAGAAAGTAGTCCGTGCCGGCAAAGCTGGGCATGGCGCACATGGCCACTCCTGCCACCAGGCACAGCACGCCGAGCACCTTCTCCGAATCGAAGAACCGGTCCGCCACCATGCCCAGGAAGAAAGGAGCGATGATAGCACAAATGGGACCGAGCGCATATGCCGTCGCTATGGCATCGCCCATCTGTATGGTTTGCATGTAGTTGCCGAGCGTGGGTGCCCAGGCGCCCCAGATGAGATACTGCACAAACATCATGAGGCTCAGCCGGGCCGTCAGCAGGACATTCATATCGGTATGGGAATATTGGAAATCAGTTTGTTCGTCCTGCCTCTTGCCTTAGCCGGCGAGTGCGGTTACTACTCCCGCAAGCTTTCTGATCTTGGCGCTGCCCGAGGCGTCCGCTCCTTCCATGAGCGCGGAGCCCATTCTGCCCAGCGCCTCCATACTCTCTGCATCCGAGGCAGCTTCGGCATTCGCCAGGGTGCTCCGCACACGTTCGATGCGCGCAGCTGACAACTCACCCGAGCGCTCCAGCTGGTCCGTGTAGGCGCGCGCGAGGGCGAATGAGTTGGGCCAGACGTAGGTAGGCTGCCCCTGGGCATTCAGGTAAGCAAGCTTTACCGTGTTGGCCGCTGCGATTTCGTTTTCGGTGAGGTACTCGCTCGGAACCAGCTCAAAGATGTCCAGCCCGCGGGCAATCTCGCTGCTTACGATCAGGCCGTTGTACCAGTAGACTGACCAGCTTCCGCCCATTTGCATGCTCTCGGCGCTGACAGGCCCGCGGTCGTGGTAGGCGATTTCAATGGGATTGGACGCGTCCGTCCAGTCGCTGATCGAAATGCCGCCCTGATACCACGACTGCACGAAAATGTCGCGATCCGGCACCGGAATCAGGGATCCGTTGTGGGCCACGCAATTCTCCTCTGGAGTCTGGGGAGCCGGCAGCTTGTAGTAGCTCTTGAATTCCATTTTGCCGTCTTCCAGCGTGAAGATGGCATTGGCGCCCCACTCCACGGGGTCGGAAGCGCGGCACTTGGGAGCTCCGCCTCCGCCCCACTCGTCCGTGAACAGGATCTTGCTTCCATCATTGTTGAACGTGGCGCTGTGCCAGTAGGCGAAGTTCGAATCGGCTACCGCGTCAATGCGGCTTGGGTTCACGGGATCGGAGATATCCAGCAGCAGTCCGTAGCCTTCGCAGGCACCGCCGGCCAGCCCTATCTCGGGGTAGAGCGTGATATCATGGCACTGGGTCGGCCCCGCGTCTTCCTCGTCACCAGCTCCAATCATTGCACCCATGGCCTCCGCAAAGATGTCCGGCAGCGCTTCGCGGAAGGCCGCGGAGTCCGCTGCCGAGGCAGGTCCTTCCTTGCCCTGCTCCTCGAGGTAGGACGCAAGCAGCTGTGCAACGTAGCGGTCAGGCAGTATGATTTCCTGGCCTACAAAGCTGACTGTGAAGGCACCGGCTGCCTTGGCCTCCTCGATGGCCGCGATATCGGCAGGTGCCTGGCCATGTTGCGGCGGGGCTGTCAGCCCCTCAAAAATGCGGGGAGAGCTGGCTATGGCCGCCGAAGCAGGATCGTCGAGCGGTACCCTAATGACTTCGATGCGGAAGAGCGCCGAATTAGGGTCTTCGTCCGGAGCCAGGCCCGAGCAGCCGGGCAGTTCCTCTGCCGGCCTCACAGGTGCCGAACCGGAGACATAAACGTACACGTTCTCGTCGTCGTCCGGATGCTTGAGCAAGCTGTGCGTGTGAGAGCCGCGGCAGGTCTGGACATTGGCCACATAGTCGGGATTCTTAATGTCGGCGATATCGAAGATGCGAATGCCGCGCAGCCGATGGTGGCTGACGCGCTCCTGTATGCCTTCCGTGCCGCAGTCCAGCCTGCCCCCCATGCCTTCGCCCGAGACGAATAGCAAATCGCCGTACACGGAAACGTCGCTCTGCGACGCGGGACACACGTATTCCGTGACGAGAGACGGAGAGGCGGGATCGGTGATGTCCCAGACTATGATGCCGTTATAGTTGCCCTGGATGGCGTAGTTGTCCTTGAAGGCCAGATCGGAATTCGTTACGCCAACAAAGGGTTCGGGTGGACGCGTGGCGGACACCAGGCGGAGATTCCAAATGGCCTCTTCAGCATCGAACAGGCCGGCCCCCAGTCCCACGCGGGGATCCTGGGACACCTCCTGCACCTGCACGTCCGCCGCATCGAGCACCATGGCGACTTCTACCATGGGTTCGTCCATTGCGGCGTCATCACCCATGGGCATGGCCTCTTCCTGCTCAGTGAGTGGTCTCGGGGCACAGGCCCCCACTACAATCATGAGCAGCAACAGGGCGGCCGAAAGAATGCGAGTTGTGGTATTCATGGCTTGATCCAATTGGTTACACTGCGCGAGCGAGTGCCGGCTCTACTGTCCGAGCATCAGCTTCATTCGCTCGATTTCGGTTATCTGGTCTACGTGAATGGCCGAGGCCAGCTTGAAGGCTTCCTCGTCGCGGCCCGCGCCGTCGTGCCTGAAGAGATCCCTAACCATGGTCACTGCACCCTCGTGGTGCTGGATCATGTACGTGAGGAACAGCCGGTCGAATTCGGCTCCGCGGGCCATCTCCAGCTCGTCCAGTTGATCCTGCGTCAGCATGCCGGGCATGTGTGCGTGGCCGGCGCCGGGCATGTGTCCTCCTGCGTGCACCACCGGAACCGGCTCTCCGCGGGCGTCCAGCCAGCTCTGCATCAGGGCAATCTCATCCTTCTGCGCATTGATGATCCGGGCGGCCAGTACCCTTACGGACCGGCCCGCGCCGTTGGGCTCTGCGTGGGCAGACATCACCAGTGCCTGGGCATGATGAGAAATCATGCCGATCATGAAGTCTACCTCCGCCTGCACGTACCGGGAGCGTGCCTCCTGTTGCCGCTGCCAGTACAATGCCTCCAGGTCTTCCGTGGGCGGCGCCGGCTCCTGTGCCTCCACCTTCAGTGGCAGGACAAGGGCCGCAGAGAGCAGCAGGAAAATCAGGTTGCGCATGCCTGAACGTATCTTGGCGCCGGAGTTGACAACATCCGAAGATAGTCCCTATATCCTCTGAACCGCAACCGCTAGAAGGCGGCGCTAAGCTGCATGCGAATCGTGTGAATGACGGGGGCCGCTTCCGGACTTCGGCCGTTGTAGGCAAGGTTTGCCCGCAGTGTAGCGGTAAGCTGGTACCATGCCGTCAGGTTCCAGAGAAAGGATGTGCCCAGACCCCGGCCGTCCGTGATTTCGTAGTAGGCCATGCCTGCGGGAGCGGCGCCGTCGATAGCCACGCGGGCACCTTCCACCCGGGCGGTAATGCTGGCCTTGCCCGCCCGGGAATAGGCCGCCGACAGGGGAAAGCGCCAGGACCAGACATCGGCCGCTCTTGCCCGCTTTCTCGCGGCCGCCGCAGAAAGCACGAACCGCCACCGGGTGCTGGGGCTTAGCACCAGCTCCGGCTCGGCCGACCAGCTGCGTATGTCGTAGGACCGGGAAGAAAAGGTCTCGCTGTCCGTCTTCTTGCGATCGGTTTCGGCGCGCAGGCGCACTTGCCACGACGAGGATGGCCTCACCCAGGCCTGCCCACCGAAGGCATCCACTTCCCGCATCTCGATGCCGGCGGCAAGCGCATTCAGGCTTCGCAGTGTTCGAAGCGAGGCGTCGACGCCGTATCCGGTCTGATTGCGGAACAGGAACAGATCCTGGCGGAAGTTGAGCAGGCCCCGGAGCGTATGGTCCGGGCTCCTGAATCGGGACAGCCGCATCAGGTACACGTCCGAAAGCCGGGCAGCCGAGCTCTTTTCCCGTATTTGCAGGGATGTGCGCGTGGATACGTTGGACAGGCGTCGTTTCCAGGTCTCTGTTGCGCTTCGCCAGCGCCTGCCCGGCGCGAATTCCACGCTGAAGCGCGACTGCAGGCCCGTTACGCTCTGCAGCATGTCCGACGGCAGGAACGTCCGCACGTACACCCCTTCGTCCTGCGTCGTTTCCGGGACGAATTCATCAATCTGCACGACGCCGTCCGCATTGTCATCCCGCCACACGAACTCGCCGATTTCGGCGCCCGTGCGGATGTAGATTTCCTGCAGCACCGGCGTCCGCTCGGACAGTGCCTCGTAATGCCAGTTCAGCCTCAGGAGCCTCTGTCCCGGCTGCCAGTTCCCGGTCCAGCGAAGGACGATGGAATTCTGCTGGCCACCCTCGGCAAGGTCCCTGGATCGCCACCCCGCCCGGCCTTCCATCTTGAGTGCTCGTACCGGGCGCACGTCGAAGTTCGATTCCATAGTGAGTACGCGCTCCGCGTCGGACAGCGCATCGCCGCTTATTCTATCCTCGCGGCGAAACTCGACTAGCGCGCCAAGCGCCAGGTCATCCTGCTGCCAGGCAACCTGCGGCCTCAGTTCGGTAAAGGCATGAGAAGCGGCCGTTAGGCTGCGCGTGCCATCCGCTCGCATGTGGCGGCGCTCGCGCTCAATCTCCAAGCCCGGAACCAGTGCCCGGATCGGCTGCTCCAGGAGGCCTCGGAGACGCACCCACTCCCCGTCTTCAGCCAGCAAGGGGTCCCGGCTTCGGATAAATTCATGGCGGTAGGAGGCGCGCGGGATGCGGCTCTCCGAGATTTCAAGCTGGACCTCATTGCGCGTGCCTTCGAATCCGTCGGCTAGCACAATGCGTCCGATCTCCGCCCTGGCCCTTGAAGCCAATCCGAAGGCCCAGTCCAGGCGCGCTTCGTCCGACAGCTCGTCTCCGCGCAGGAAATTGGATGAGCGCCGGCCATCCAGATTCCAGCGCCGTGCAAATTCAATCGGCCGAATGCGGTCGAAGGGCGCAAATCCATGTCGCACCTGCCGCCGACGAGCCTCCAGCGCGAGCGTGCCCCAGGGTCCCGGTCCCAGCCGCTGCGGCCGCATGCGAAAGCCTGCCACATAGGCGGCGCCGGCATCATCTTCGCCGTGTAGCCCCGAAAACCGATTCAGATCCAGGGCGGATCGGGCCCATTCGCCAAATACCTCTATCCCCGCTCCCGGTGCAAAGGCACCACGAATGTCCAGCATCCGGTGCTCCCTGGGTTTGGGCAGCACGCGGACCGGTTCGTAGTCGCCGCCTCCCGGGCCACGCCAGGAGTAGGCTATGCCGTTTGCTGTCTGACCCTGCCGTACATAGGAGCCCTGCCCCGGACCTGCGGGGGTAAAACGGACGCGGTAAACAGCCCCCTGCGGCGCTGTGATGACAGGCACGAAATAGGCGGTGGCCGCACCGTCGATCAGGGTGTCGCGCCGAACATACTGCACGTAGGGAGCCTCGGCGTCATAGGCTACCTGCGAGGCTCCGCTCTTGAACACGGCAGAGTCTCCCGCTATGCTGAGCAGGCCGCGGTCTGCTTCGGTGAGTCCCAGCTCCTGATCGAATGTGCGTCCGTCCGCCTCCCGTAGCACGGTAGCCGCCAGCATGAGGCGCGGAGGGCCCTCTGTGCGACGGCCCAATTCTACTTCCGCTTCGGCACCCAGGACCGTTCGGGTAAACTCCGTAGTGCGGTACTGGTATTCTGCGCGGACGCGGTTGTCGGCGCGCACCAGGCGCGTAGCCGTAAACGTCACCTCCCCGGTCGCATAGTCAATCACATAATCCTTCGTCTCTCCCCGCTCGAGCGGCTCTCCGTCGATGTAGACGACTTCGGAGCCCGGGACTATGAAAATGAAGCGTTCGCCCTGCTCTCCACTGAGCCGGTACGGCCCCTGTACGCCATCCAGGACCTCGATCTCCTGCGACCAGTATATGCCGCGGGCCGTGGCACCCATGACCCGGAGCGTGGCAGGACCCGATTGCCCGGTCGCGCCCACTCCCTGGACTTTTCGGGAAAACCGCGCAAACTCGCTGCCGTCGTATGCGACGTCGATGTCGCCAAGTTGCGCACGCGCTCGCCTGGCGTCTATCTCGATGAATACGCGGTCGATTTCGCTCAGCCGCTGCGTTGTACCTTCGGGAAGTATGGGCGTGCTTTCGTCGGTAAGTACAGCCCGCACTCCGACGTCGTCGCTTACCTGGCCTGCCAGCTGCAGGCGAAGTCCGGACTCAATGGTGGCATCGCGCCGGTTACCGGCCAGAATGCCCCGCGTGATTGACCCGCTGCGCTGCAGGCTGCCGGGTTCGGTCTCCCCGGGATCCGGTCCGCCCGCCTCATCCGCTCCAAGGGTTGCAACACTCGAATCCGCGACCACGAATTCTCGCCGGTAGACGGGCCGAAGACCCAACCCCCATGTTCTGTACCGAACAACCAGCGGTTCGTCCACATATAGCGAGTCGACCCAGAGCCGGCTGCTGCGGTAGTCCACGCGGTAGTGCGCTGAATCCAGCACCGTCGCACCCGCGAATACGGCCACCGATCCCGGACGGACAAACGGATTCAGAAGGTAAGGCTGCGCCGCAGCCGCGCTCAGGGTATCGCTGACCAGACCAAACTCGTTTAGGCTCACCGGTGCCTGCTGCGCGTGTGCGAGGCGGGCGGCCCCCGCTCCCAGCACCAATACCAATGCGCACCAAGCCAGGCTTCTCATGGACTGCGGGCCCCGGACACTACTTTCGGCGTACGACTACAGAGCGCTCTCACAGTGAAATACCCGAAAGCAACGCGAAGTATCGAAGTATCCACAGGCCGGGGGACGCTTTCGAAAAGCTGCCGCCAGCGCGATCACGACTGCCGCTGACAATGCTTCGCGCATTCCGTGGCATGCACTAATGGGCCTGCGCCGGGGCATGAGCGCGTCGCATGCCGCAATTGCAGGCGCCAATGCCTTAGCCGAAGCTCACGTCGTCCGCAAGCTCATTAGTGTCGTCCGGCCGGATTTCGACACCGCTTCGCTGCAGCAAGGAGCCGGACATTGCAATCCCGGAAACAAGACCCTCTGCCAGCTTTCCCGCCTTGATGCCATCCCTGATCCTGTCGACGATGGCGGTCCAGTCGCTGCGCGACACTTTCCGGTTGATGCCCGAATCCCCGAGTACCTCGATGCGCCGCTCGAACAGGGACACAAACAGCAGGATTCCCGTCCGCTCCCGGGTAGCAAATACTTCCTTGTCCAGGAAGGCTTCGTGGGCTCTGCGGCGCACGCCTTCTGCCAGTCGAGCCTTTCCGGCAAAAAGACGCCTGACGCCCGGCACGAACGCGGCCAAGGCAGCTCCGCACAGGCCGGCGGCAGTCACCAGCAGAGCCTGGTTGACGGGCGTCTGCAACCAGGCCAGACGCCAACCCTGATAGGCAAATTCGAGCGCCACGACGATCGAGCAAGCCGCCAGTGCGAGAACGGCCGCGGCTCGCCAGACGGCGATCTCGTAACTCGAGCTGCGCAGCGCCACAAACGGCACGATTTCTCCACTGGTGCGGCTTTCGGCCTCGGCGACAGCGTCCCGGATTTGCGACAGGTCGGTTTCAGACAACGGGTACTTCATGGCAGTCGAGATTACGAAACGGACTTTGATTCGGATCCCCGAAAGCGGTGTAGGCGGCGCGTAAGAAGGGCATATGCCACGAGACTGGACAGGGAAAGCACGACGGCCACGGCCACCAGCCGGACTACGGCCGGTGTTCCTCCTACCTGATTGATGCTCGTAAAGATGGCAAGGGGTATGGTCTGCGTGCGTCCCGGCAGGTTGCCGGCTATGACGATGGTAGCTCCAAATTCTCCCACGGCACGGGCAAATGCCAGAATGAGGCCGGCGGCGACCCCTCGGGCAGCCAGCGGAAGCGTGACGTGCCGAAATGCCTGCCACCGGCTGCCGCCGTATACGTAGGCGGCCTCCTCCCACTCCGGGTCTATCTGCTCGAACCCTACGCGCATGGCTTGCACCATCAGCGGAAATGCTACAATGCCGGCAGCCAGCGCGGCCCCGAATCCGGAGAATGCGATGCGCAATCCCAGGAACTCCTCAAGCCACCGTCCCACGGGTCCAGCCGGCCCCAGCGCAATCAGCAGTACGTACCCCGTGACAACCGGGGGCAGCACCAGCGGCAGTTGCACCAGGTTTTCGGCCGCGAAGGCCAGGCCGCTGCGCCGGCGTGCGAGGAAGAACGCCGTCCCCATGCCGAACGGCAGGCTCACCGCCACAGCGACGAGGGCAATCCGCACGGACAGCGCCAGTATCTGCCACTCTTCGCTGGAGAGGATCACGGCGATGGATGAGGGGTGGGGGATGCGCCTTCGCTGGCCACATCGGTGCGAATCGTGAAGCCGAACTCGTGCCACAAATCGCTGTGCAGGGTATCCGTGACATACGTGAACAGGCTGCGGGCTCCAATTCTGCCGGCAGCCCCGGATACCAGCGCTGCACCATATCGGATTTGGGGGGCACACTCTTCCGGCCAGGTCAGCAGAATCCCCACTTCAGGCGCAAGCTTCACGTCGGAAGCGTAGACAATGGCTACATCCGCTGCACCGCTGGTCATGGCCGCAAGCGCGGAACGCACGTCCAGCGCGGGCAGGAACCTGTCCTGGAGGACCTGCCACAGTCCGGCGCATTCGAGCGCTGCACGCGCGTAGATGCCGGCCGGCACATGGGTTGGATCGGCAATGGCAATGCGTTCGGCGGTCTCAAGATCTGCCAGATCGGCCAGGTCCGTTTGGACACTGGTTCCGGCCACAACCAGCGTATTGCCTACAGGCAGGTCCGAAACGAGAAGCACTTTCCCGTGCCGGTACAGATGCTCCAGCCAGGTGATGTTTGCCGACAGAAAGACGTCCGCTGGAACACCCAGCTCAATCTGCCGGGCAAGCATGGATGAAGGCCCGACGCTGAGCAGAATCCGGTAGTCAGGGTGCGCTTCCTCGAAGGCGTCCGCAAGTGTTCGGCCGGCATCTGTTAGAGACGCGGCGGCCATCATTACCAATTCCTGCCTCTCGTCGGCCACGCACGCCGGCATCAGGCTCCCCAGCAAGCACCCGAGGAGAAGAGTGCGCCGCATCAAGGGCCCGCCCGGCCGCCAATATCCGCGAGAACGGCCCTTGCGCGCCGGTAATGCTCCGAATCCTCTTCGGCCAGCTCGATGACCTTTTCCAATTGCTCCACAGCCTGGTCTACCCGGTTAATATGATAGAGCATGAGTCCGTAGTTCAGATTCGCATTCAGGTGACTGGGATCAAGCTCCAGCACCCGCTTGATCTCATCGACTCCCTTCATCGGATTGCCTGTATTGAGGTAGGCCGTCGCCATATCTGTGCGCACATCCAGATTGTCCGGGTCGAGTTCCAGCGTGTGCTCGTACGCCGCCACGGCCAGGCCAGCCATTTGCTGCAGCAGTACCGGGTCCGAATCGGCAAGCCTCATGGCTTCGTAGTACAGGTCGCCCGCCAGCTTCCAGTCCCCAACATCCCCCGTGCTCTCTGCCACGCGCTGCTGTTCGACAGCTGCCAGATCGGTGCGGTCGGCCTCCAGCATTCTCAGCAGCTTCTCCCGTTGCCTGAGCAACCTTTCCGTACCTTCTGCCTGTGCGATCCGCTCGTCCAGTTCGGCTACTTCCGCGGCCAGCGTGCCCTCTGGCGGCGCAACTACAGGTTCCGAAGCCCCGATTGAAGTCTGCGTGGCTGCAGGCTCACCTGACTTGCTTACGGCCGTAACGAGAAACAGCGCGATTACCAGGCTGAGCGCCGCACCCATCATGATTGCCACCTGGCGCGGAACGGCGCTACGGGAATCCGGGGCCTGCACAGCGGCATCCTCACTTTGCAGCGGGCTTCCGCACTGCGAACAAAAGCGTGCCACGGCCGGATTCTTCCAGTTGCAGTAACCGCAGGGTACGCGTGACAGCCTCGCCGCTGCAACATCCGGCCTCAATTCCGGCGCAGTCTCAACCCCGGCAATACCCGGAGACACGGGCCAACCGCACAACGTGCAACGTTCAGCACCACTGTCCAACAGGGCACCACACTCCTCGCACGACGAGCGCTTCATCAGGAATCCTCTTCGGTCCCCCGGTTTACGAGCGCACGAAGGTTCGCCGACGGCTTGAATACCGGGACATTTCGCGCGGCAACCCTAACCGGCTCATTTGTGCTTGGATTCCGGGCCATGCGCGCTGCCCGATGCCGTACGCGAAAGGTTCCGAATCCGCTGAATGACACGTCATCTCCCCTGGCAAGTGCCTCTGCGATGGTAACCATCAGCCCGTCGACTACGTATCTTGTTTCCAGCCTGCTGATTCCCGTCTTGCTGGCTACGATATCAATAGCTTCTGACTTTTTCACTGGATGTTGTTGGCTTAATTCACTTAGTCTATCCTATACAGTTTACCCCCTTTAGGGTTCGCTCAAGAGGCAACAGGTGGATCCGCCGTGCGTTCTTGGGGGCGCACTGCCAGCCCTGCTCCATGTCCCTTCGACTTCCGCTGTGCGGACTCCTGCTGATCGCAGCTTGCCGACCCGCTCCATCTGCCCAGGACATCATCGATAGGGCGATTGAGATCCACGGCGGCGATCAGCTCCAGCACGCAAGGGTAACGTTTGATTTTCGGCAGTACAGCTTCGTCGTCGAGCGACGGGGCGGCGAATATTCCTACCAGAGGTCCTACCAGGAAGATGGAAGCCGCATCGTGGAAATACTATCCAACGACGGGGTCACGCGCCTCGTGGACGGCGAGGTCGCAGCGCTGTCGGAGGAGGAGCTCTCGGACCTCATGACCCCGCTCAATTCGGTGCCCTACTTCGCGCTGCTGCCCTTTAATCTGCAGGATGCGGCCGTGCAGGCATCCTATCTGGGACAGGGCACCATCCGGGGTGAGCCGTACGACAAGATCGAGGTAACTTTCAGCGAGGAAGGCGGCGGGCG
>CBDBLZ010000015.1:0-20546 GCA_965207385.1 Rhodothermales bacterium | reverse complement strand
AAATACTCTCTCCAGGCTGTCCGTAGGAGGGTGCGGGCGCGAGGATCAAGAGCCCAAGTACGCGGAGAACACTTCGCGTGAGCCATGAATACTTCCTAGACTGCCTGGACCTTAAGCGCGCCATGTGCATGCCGGTTCAATAATCAATTTCAGGATGTCTCCACCTGTTCGGTTCAGGCTCACGTGCCTGCGTCAGGGAGATTGACAGGCGGCACCGCAATCGTAGACAGTACCTCATTCGGACCGCGGCCTAAAACGCGCTACCGAAACTGCCTCCAAAGCCAACGGTAAGGCCGGCTCCGATGATGGTCGACTTCGCCGTGTTGCGGCTGCCAACCACCTGTCCGTAAAACGCGTGAGCGCTCACATTGCCGAACAGGTCGGCAAACAACTGTCCGCCCACGATACGGCTGTCCTCCTCCAGCCCGGGAAACCGGCTAGGCGAAAAGCCATCTCCACCGATTTCCAGCCCGGATGTTGCATTGACAATACGGTAGTTCGCGCCAATTCGCAGCCTCGTGCGAATGGGTACAAATCCCCAGAAGTTGGCGAACACGTCCGACGGAATGTCGACCTTGTCTCCCCCGGCGGCGCCGACCGCGTCAGGATTGACGGTCGTGGATCCCCGATTGCGGTAGCCGACCTCTGCCGACACTCCGCCCACGTCCCAGAACTTTCCGACAATCAGCGACCCCTCGAATCCACTGCCGCCATCTCCCAACGAATTGATGTAGCCTGTGTCGTAGCCGCCGGCGACAATCACGCCCAGGCGCAAGGCAGCGCTGGGCGCATTGCTGACCAACTCGTCCACAAACCGCCAGGTTACGGCGATGTTGGTGTCGTACAGTCCGCTGTAGCTCTCCTCGCCACCTGAGGGGCCCACGGCGCCCTCTACGAAACTCTTCGCCCAGGCCGTCTGAAGGTCCACGGCGACCGCGTCATTCAGGGCATAGTTGGCATGGATCCAGACAGTATTCTGCGCCAGACTTGCCCCTGTAGCCTCCAAAGGCCCCTTCACGGTTTCAGTGCCCCGGAAAAACTCTTCCGCATTCTGGTTATAGTAGGAAACACTTACACTGCCGGTGCGGGGCTCGGCAATCCATGGCGTACCCTGGGCCAATACGGCGTTTGCAGGATACCATGCGGCAACGCCCAGGAGAATAGGCAAGGCCGACCTGCGGAGACAATACATGACGCCCATGTGGCTACGCGTCGTGGACCTGCTACTAGTCATCTTCAATCACATCGTTTTGAATTCCGCGGACGGGCGTCTGCAGCTTGTAACGACGGGTCAGGAAATAGTGCACGACCTCCATCCGTATGCCGCAATCCTCGGTTTCCGCGGTGCACAAGGCCTTGACTACCTTGTCGTCCGGAGATCCGGTCTCTTCCTCCGCGTACACGGCTTCCAGGCTGGCAGCCAGACTTCTGGCCCTATCCCGGTCCAGCTCGGACTTCTCCATCGGACACTCTTTGCAAGCCAGTACCTTGAAGGTAAGCGACTTGCCCTGCGCATAAGCCTTGCGCGGGCTGATCTGGCCCGGTCCTGTACCGATTGAGCCTGACGGCGCAATTGCGGCAGGGGCGAACCCGGAGAGGACGGCAACAAGTGTTACCGTACAGATTAATCGAAACATGACGTCCCTCTCTTGCTGATTGTAGACATCTGAATATACCGCTTGATGCCGTAATCGATTCTGGACTGATCGTGCGCGGAGGCCGCCAAGTAGCCGACGACCAGGAAGATTCCGGAACAGGGCGCGGCCGCAGCAAGCATATACAGGGGCTTCGCGCTATTCAAAAGCTTAAATCCGGCCGGACCGGGCTGCGTGCCGGGCTCCTATTCCAATCCGCGAAAACCCGAGTCCGCGTCAGCCGGTGCTGTCACGCGCTCGGGATTCCGCTTCCGCCTGAATGCATCATAGGCCAGAGCCACTAGAATAAGACCATATTCCAGGGGACGCACCCAGAAAGGATGCCCGAAAGGATGCATGTCCATGTTGTCCAGATTCAGCCCCGTGACATACGAAAGCAGTACAGCAACAGACGCCGTCCAGGCCCAGGCGCTTGGACGGATCGCGGCGAAGGGAAGAAGCCAGAGCAGATACCACGGGTTCACGACCGGCCAGAGAGCCAACAGGCCGCCGTAGATCCAGTCGCCCCGGACAACCGATTCGGATGCCCCCCGCCTGAATGTGAGGTAGTAGCCAGCCAATGCTATGGCAAGCAGAAAACCGCAAATCGCCCGGGCCACGTGATAAGGCAGCCAGGGCTTCAGAAGACCGAAGAATGCAGCATTGAATTCCCAGTGGCGCGCAAATATGAGGAGCGACTCGAAATCCGTATTTCCCTGCAAAACGAATGGCGCATAGAGAAGCGCCAGAACCGCGGCGAATAGTCCCCAGTCGTGCATTTGCGCGCGCAGCAGCACAAATGGTACAACGAGCAGCGCGAGAACCTTGGCGCCCACCGCAAGACCCAGGAAAATGGCAGCGCCGCGAAGGCTGTTCCTTCGGGCAAGCAGAATCGCGACGAGTACAAGGAATACGGCTATACCGTCCGGGTGGGCGGTGAAGGCAATCTCCTTGACCACGAGGGGATTCCAGGCATACAGGAGCACGGCCGGAGCCGGTGCAAGCCGAAGCAGCAGGATTATTGTTGACAGGTCGAAGAGCAGCATCAGCGCCTGCAGGGCGGTGACGCTGCCAGGACTGATTCCGTACCCCGCCAGGAACACCAATTGCGTCACCGGCCCGTAAATCGTAGGATATTCTGGGTAGTTGATGCCGTCCAGGATTCGCTGGAACCGGTCCGGGACCGACAGGTCGCCGAAAAAGGCCTCCGGAGCCAGGCCGTAGGGGGTCCCGTCCTGTATGAAGCGATATGCGTCCCACAGGTATCTGTAGAAATCATCCTCGTAGAATGGGCCTCCGATCAGTCCACAGATGCGGAATGCTATGGCCCATCCGACCAGCCGAGGCACGGACGGCTTCTGGTCGGGATAGCGACGGTAGTAAGCGTAGAGACCAAAAGTTATCGCGGCCACGCAGGCGGCGAGGCCGAGAAACAGATAGAGCGCTGGATCACCCGAGGTCCGGGTAGTCCAGGAGAGCAGACCATAGGCCAAGAGGCATCCCAGGCCTGCTGCGTCGATCGGAGTGACCAAATGCAACCGTCCTGAACGGGCTCGCGGCATTTGTGGCAAGTCCGGCATTGCGAATTCAGACATGGATATTCGCGCACGATGTCACGCTTGTCTGGCGTGCATCACCCAACGCTCGCAGTTTCCGGTTCCACTTGATGGCGACCATTGGGGCGGAATCTGCTGGAGTGAATTCAATCTACGCAATGAGCGGACGGCCGGATCTTGCATGAAAGGCAATCAGATAGGCTGTGCCGGCGATTCTGATGGACGTCTATGAGAGGATACGCCGGCGAGTCTGGTTCAGGGAGCGAAGTGCGTGCGCGGCTGCTGAACGTTTACGGCGTTCCCTATCGGCAGACGGCACATGGCGCCTGAATAAGCGCACGCTATCCAAGTATAGGCGTTCACTCTAGCGGAAGCGGGCTGCGCCGCCAGACTTGCTGCCGATAGATCCTGATGAATTGCGTTGCAATTCCCATCCGCAAGCGTACCGGAACCCGGCGGGAAGTCTGCCCTAACGTAGCGAAACAAGCGGGAGCTGCAATCCTCGAATAGCCGGGTAGCCATCGCCTCGGGTTGCTTCGCGACAAGGTGACGGTCAATTCCGTTTCCCGCTTCAATTTTCATGGCCGTCGCCCCAGGCAGAAAATGCTCGAAGGCCTATAAGCGATCATCCCCATGACCAGTAACACGGGTTGGATGGGGACGGCGCGATGTCGGAATCCTTGTGGTACCGGGTCGAATCCGAGATTTACTCTAGGTTCGGAGGCGTTCGATGGCGGTGTCGCGGACGTGTCGGCGTCAGTTTTTCCATTCGGGCCTCGGGAGCGAGGAGGAGGCCCTTGAGACCGGGCCTGGCTTGCTTTTCCAATCGCCGCCACTCATCAATGGGCACGAGCACGGCTATTTCCACGCCTCCCTTTGTTACAATCTGGGGGCCTTCGGCCAGGCTCGACTCAAGGAATTCGCTAAACCTCGTCCGGGCTACCTCTACTCTCCATGTGTTGCTCATCCAGTGTTCCCCCCGATTCAAGAATGCCTGGATTCCAAACTAGCCAAATGTCATTGATTATCCGGTTCAAATCGACGGGGAGCTGCCAATTCGCGGTTTCGTCCCATTCAATATCAAGTCGCGCATGGACAAGACTGACTGGTTACCAGTAGTCTCAATAGTGAATCGACCGTGGAAACCGATTGTCCACGCACAGGACTGCCCCGTGCTCCGTTATTTCTAATTGTCGTCGCCATCATTTCTAATTGTCGCCAATCATCTGCTGCGACGAAGAGGACCTGGAGCTGTTGGCAGCAATTAGGGAGCACGTTTACCGCTCCAAGGTTTCAAAGCCTCGTGACACTACATCGGCCTTTGCTTCTGGACCGCTTGATGAATCGCCTATCGAAAGTCTTTAGCGTGGCGAGATGCTGACACGTGGCCAAGTGCAAAGAATCGGCAAAATCTAGGCCGTCGGCGTACCACCCAAGCGCGTTTGTGATACTGGCAGGGTCACGAACGCGAATCGTAGCAAGTCCGAGTAAACTCGATACCTTCGCGACGATATTGCTCGGGGCAAATTCATAGACCTGTTGCAGGACCCATACTGATTCAAGCAGAACAGTATCAGGAACATAACAGAATGTACTTCTGACCAACTCGCTTGCCCTCGCGAATTGATCGGGATCGTCCTGCACGATGTAGCGGACGACAACGTTCGTATCAATGGCTGTCATGATCCAGCCTCAGGTTCTGTCGCCGCGCGGCCGCCAGACCGTCGGCTGCGTTGCAATTGGATCCGCAACGCATGTCCACCGTCCATTAGCTCGACGGGTACAGGAGGGCCATAGTACCGTAGCGGATTGGCTTCAAATTCGTCGAAGCTCACGGCCTCAAACGAGACTGAGGGACGTAACAAGACGCCATTGTCTGCTTCGACGAGTTCAAAGGCTTGTCCCGGATTCCAGGACCGCGCCTCCCGCAATGCCTTTGGAATGACGATTTGACCCTTGCTCGAAAGTCGTGTTGTATGCATGATCGGGCATTAGTAAGATGGACGTAAGACGAATGTTGCTTCGTACGAGGTTGTGGCCAAATGGTTCGCCACGAATGCCACAATTGCCATCGCCCCGTGTCTTTTGTGAAATCGCTTGTTCAATGGCTGAGCGTGCCTGATACGACAGACTACGTCAATCTTGGTCCGGATCAGCGACACCGGGTAGCTGTGCCCAAAGCGTGAAAGGACTTGCCTGTCAATGCCGTGCAGCGGTCCTTGTGAGCTTGTTAGGCAAGTGCTGCCCGATTCGCTTACCCGCGCAACCAGACTCACTGACCGACAGCGACGCGGTATCGACTGGGCATCTCCAAACACTCGGAGTCTGGGAATTGCCGGCATTCAACCAACTCCTGGCAGCCCATCTAAGAGACTCCGGGTATGCCGGACACGATTACATGCTGGCTCGACCTGATATCTCACAGAAACCGGCGGACCGCAAGCTATCCAGAATATCCAGGTCGATACCCCGAATGGCCGTAATCTCGGTCAAGGCCTTTATCGGGCCGTTGTCGCGGATATGATTCAGCAGCCGATTCACCCGTCTCGCGCTCATTCCCTCGACGCTTCGAAGCGTCGTGGCGTCGGCAGCGTTAATGTCCGTGCATTGAGAAGGCTGCATGGATGTATAGGCGTCAACCTCTCCCGGTGCAGGTGACACCGGCGCCTCGGCATCCGTTAGGCATTCGCTAAGGATTTCGGCTACGGCCTGACTCTCGCCGGCATCCATTGTCAACTGCCACGCCGCCTTGTAGGCCACCCAGTCTTCGACATACTTGCAGCGGTACGCTTCGTTTGGCGGAAGCCATCCCGCCGGATCGCGGTCTCCTTTCGAGCGGTTAGCCGCAGACGACACGGCGATTAGTGCCCCAGACTGACGCAGGTTGTTGGCAAATGCGTGCCGGCGCGCATTATTCCAAGCCGCGGCACCACTTCTATGCACTTCTGCCAGCGGTATGAAGTGGTCGACGTCCAGCTCGCCTGGATCAGTGAAAACAGATCCCGTATACGGGTCCAGCCACTTGCCCGAAACTACCTTGCATCCTGTTGCATCCAGGCCCACTTCGACCAGGCTCTCGGCGATCAATACTTCCGCTCTTGTGTCCTGGCAATCGCCGTCGTCATCACCCCAGTCTCCGTACAGGCTTCGATCATATGGCACGGGCGGACTGTCTGGTTGGCTTGCGGGTGGAGAAGGGGAGAAGCCTAATGTTTCATACCCTGCCCTTGATGCGCCCGCGCAAAAGCCGGCCTCCCTGAAATTCTCCAGGGTGGCCGGGCCAATGCCTCGGACATTCACTAGTGCATCCAGGGACTGAAATGCTCCGTGCGTCTCCCGGAACTCCAGAATAGCCCGGGCCTTGGCCGGACCAATTCCGCTAACGCGCTCGAGCGCTGCGGCATTCGCCGTATTGATATCCACGCAGTTGGTGTTCGGAGCCGCTGAAGAGCCACCAGCGACCACCGGCAAATTGTCCGATCTACGGGTTGAGCTTGTCGCGCCCAGCACGCAAAAGCCAGCCCTTCGGAAATTCTCGACGGTGGCTGGTCCGATGCCTCGCACGCGCGCAAGATCGTCCAGCGTCCCGAATGGACCATGCTGCTCTCGATACGCGATAATGGCTCTGGCCTTTGCAGGCCCAATTCCCCGGACCCTTCGCAAGGTCTCCGCACTCGCGGAATTGACGTCCTCACAGTCTTCGTCTGCTTCCTCTGCCAAGTTTGTTAGCAAAAGCGGGTCCAGTTCGACCCCATGCAGTTCGGCGCAAACCGTCGTATCCGAAAAGTAGGATGCCTTAGCAACTCCGGCTTCATGCAGAGTCGAGTTGCCTGAGACCCGTGTTGGGGACGCGATTGTAGTTGAGGCATAGATGCGAGCACGAGGCGGTTGGCTAAACCGAACTAAGGGGAGACCGGCCACGAAGAACCATCGATACCTGCCCTCGCAAACGGCTTCCGAATTGCCAGTGCATACTGCGGGCGCCGCGCTGGAGAATATGACTGCAGGGATGCCGGCCCCCTTGCACAGGGGCTCAGGTACAGGCACGTTCACGTGCGCATCACCCGACGCGCCCGCCGTAGCACTCAATACTGCTCCGAATAACAATGCAGCTGCGAATAAACAGCGCAAGACGATTGTGGCGTACTTCAACCCGGTTTGCGGCGAATAACGTGCTGTCAAGAGGGCGCTTTCAAGAAATTCCGGCTACGACGAGAAAATACTGACCGCGTGGCACATTCTGCCTGCCGAATCGGGATCAGTTCCAAGTGGCGGCGGAAAGTCCGATCGCGGAATCGCAGTTGTCGATCCCGCGCCAGACCGGGTTGGGAGTCTTCGAAGGCTGTAGGCGTGACTCTGGTGTCGGAGGAGCGGGCGGAGGCAGCGTACGCGCTCTGAAAGGCCTTCAGGGAAAAAGGACGGTCAGATTCGTTCAGCGGTCAACACGGATCGATGAGGTCGTCCGCGCAGGCCATGCCGAATATCCCGACGGCAGGGAGTTTGAAAACTGCCAGCGCGAAGCACAACAGCTTGTAATTCGTGAGCCTGCAGCTGGGGGTTTCAATCTTGTCATACTCGTCTGGACCGGAGTCAAGCGAGTCGCCACGGCACGCGTATTGCAAGGTGTTCGATTCCCAAGGTCTTGTTGACTATGTCCTCTGAAAGCACAATCGAGCCATCTGACAAAAGCCAAAGCGAGGCGACTTCTCCAAAGCGCACAATCCGGATCGAGATTCGACTGAATGACGAGGAGCGCGAACTACTTCGACGCCACGCCGCGGCGCGCGGGATGAAAGTCTCGCAATATGTGCGCGCGGCCGGGCTTGGCCAGCATATCCAGTCGCGCGTCTATGCGGAATTGGCTCGCGAGGTACTCGCCATCGGGCAGGCCGTCATGCAGGCCGCGCCAAAGCGAGGCGGAGAGCGCGAGCTGCTCCTGTCACGCATCAGACCCATACTGAGACGGATATCCAGCCATCTGCCGTGATTGCCAGCGTCAATACCTGCCGCAGCTTTCGGAATCTGGCAAGATACCTGGAGCGCCCCAAGACCGGACGCGAACACAAGACGCGCGTAGGCTGGATCGAAACCCGCTACCTGATCCTTGCAGAAGACCTGCGAGAGGCCGCCCGCGAAATGAACATCATGGCCGGTGGCAACGAGTATGTCCAAAGCCCGGTCCTGCATGCTTCTGTTTCCTGGGCACCGGAAGACAACCCGACCCGCGAACAAATGCAGGAGGTCGCGGACGGGCTGCTTGATACACTCGGCATGAAGGATCACCAGGCCATATTCGTCGCTCATGCGGACGAAGGCTACGCCCACCTGCATATCATGGCCAATCGCGTGCACCCGCAGACCAGGAAGGCCGCCAGGCTGTACATGTCGTGGTTCAAGGTCGAGCAATACCTGCGCCGTGCAGAGCGCCAAATGGGCTTTCGCGAGGTACCGGGCCACCTGTACCAGCTGGAGGGGCAGAAGAGGCCTGACCGGAGCCAGTCCTTATCCAAGGGTGCCTACAAGGGCGTAGTGCGCGACGGCATGCCGCCGTTTCAGATGCTGGTGCGGCGCGCGGCGGGAGATGACTTTGAGCAGGCACAAAGCTGGGAAGAACTGGTGCGCCGCCTGCGAGGACACGGTCTTGAACTCAAAGCGCGGAAGCGGGGCCTGGTGGTAACAGATGGAGCGGAGTACGCCAAGAGCAGCAGTGTCATGCCCGGCATCTCCGCACAGAAGCTTGCCGACAGATACGGCGAGACATTCGCCGAGTACGAGTGCCGGGTACGCGCTCCTGTCCTTGAGCTGAAGCGGGTGCATGAGGCTCGGCTGGAGCGCGGCTCGGAAGAAAGCGGGGCGCCGCTCTCGGAAGCGGACTACGATCTCGCGCGCAGCTTCTTGCGCCTGAAGGCCGAGGGCCGCGCCCCCGAATTGCGCCGGGAGCTTGGGGAGAGCGCCTACGATGCATTGTCCCGGCTGGCCGCAAGAAGCTCGCGCGGACGTGAGCGATAGGAGGGCTGCCCCGCTCAGGCAGCGGCTTGCCGAAGCGGAGGCCAAGGAGGCCCGCCGCCATATGGATCCGCTGCTACAAGAGCTTATGGCTACAGCGCACCGCATCAGGACAAGCGCTCGCGAGGTGGACCGCGCGGCTCAAGCGGCGAGAATTAACCGCTGGGAGCGTCCGCTTACCATGTTTGCACTCGGGGCGCTGCTTATGGCCGTAGCTCTTTCACTTGCGCCGGACGACTGGAAGTTCTCCGCGTCAATGCGCAGACAGTTGTACCTCGGTCAGCGCGTCGAATTTGCCTGGCAGGCACTTGGCTCCGAAGAAAAGAAACAGCTGCGGGCGCTCCTCGGCCTGGCAATCGAGACCGAGAGGCAGGAGTAACGGGCTCAGCGTCATGAATCGGCGCTGCGGGTATCACGGGCTGCACAGGCCGCCACTTAGGCAGCCAACGGCCCCGATGCGAGATTGAGTGGCAATCCGATTCACATATCTGACAGTGGCATCGCCAGGTCCGGATAGTCCGTGATAAGACCGTCCACTCCCATCGCTATGATTCGCTTCATGTCCGAGACCTCATTTATGGTCCAGGGGACGACGCGCATTCCGAGATCATGCGCAGCCTGCACCAGGGATTCATCAACTAACCGGAAGTTGGGCGAAAACACCTGCGGAGCGAATCCCAGCTGATCAAGCAGGGCCGGCAGATTAGTGTCAGTATGCACCAGAACCGCAAGCTGCCAGTTTGCGCCGATTCTATGCGCGGCCTGGAGCGAACGCAGGTCAAATGACTGGATTGTAGTACGGTCCATGATACCCGTACTAACCACTACCTCGTGCACAAGCTGCGCGAATACCGGCGGAGACGGCGTATAGGTGCCGTCCCATTCCTCGCGCGACTTGATTTCTATGTTGTAGCGGAGCGGATCCATCCCGCGCTCAGCGGCGTGACGCTCAATGGCGTTGATCGCGTCCACGAGTCGCGGCTTGACAGCGGCTTGCTTTTCCTGACGCGGAAAGCCCGGATGCCCGCGCTTGCCACAGTCGTAATTGCGCCACGGCTTCATAGGACATTCGGAAGATGTTGTAGCTTTCGCCGTCGGTTATGGCACGGCCATTCTCGTCGCTACAGATCGTCTCCGACATCCAGGGCTCATGTGAGACGACAACTGTTGAATCGCCGGCGATAACGACATCCATCTCAACCGTGGAGACGCCAAGGTCCACGGCGTGCAGGAAGCCGGCCGTGGAATTTTCTGGCAGGAGGCCCCGAGCACCTCTGTGACCCTGAATGTCAAGGGTCTGTCCTGCGGCGACCTGGAATGCGATGACCAAGATGATGGGAATAGGCATGGAAAGCACGGTGTTAAATTCGAAGCAACGCGGTGGCACCTCCAAAGGATTCTGCGCCTTTTCCGCAGCGCAGGACCGCATCGCTCGAGTTTGCTGCCAGTCAGCTGGCGGAGGCCAGCGGCGCACCGTACGGTGCAGGCAGGCAGGTCTCCACCTGCCTGGCAAACGCTTTCACCTGAGCATCCGCCCAGTCTGCGTTGCGCCCCAATTCCAGCTCCAGGATCCTGGCCACCACCGGCGCGGAGGCAAGGGCCGCATGACGATTCAGGACCAGGGCAGGCGTGCGGCGCACGAGCACGTCGCTCACGGTTCGAGCCATTTCATGCCGCGCCGCCCAGTGAACTTCGCCGCGGCGGTAAGGCAAGTCGGGATGCAGCCGCTCCTGTCCATTCTGTACTTCTCTTACAACAGCCTCCACATCGGCCCGGTCCGATCCGTACGCTTGCAGGGTCCCATCGCCATCCCGCGACTGTTGCCATCCGTGCAGCCGAAGATTGGCGGTCATGCACGGGCGGGCATTCAGCCCGCCCACCCGAACTGCCGCATCAATGGTGTCCTCGGCCATTTTGCGATAGGTTGTCCATTTTCCTCCCGTAATGGTGATCAAGCCTGATTTCGAAGTCTGGACGACATGATCACGCGAAATGGAAGCCGTATCCCGGGCTCCTTTGCGCTTCACGAGGGGGCGCAGACCGGCATACGCGCTCAGGATATCGGGCGCTTCGATACGGCGCTCGAAGTAACGCGTCGCATGGTCTATCAGGTATTCGATTTCGTCCGCAAGCGGAATCGGGTCGAGCACCGGGCCACTGACCGGAGTGTCGGTGGTGCCCAGGAGTACGCGTTCATGCCACGGCACGGCAAAGAGTACGCGGTCGTCACTTGTCCTTGGGATCAGCAGTGCGTGCCGCGACGGAAAGAAAGAGCGATCCACGACCAGGTGGATACCCTGGCTTGAACGCACGAGATCAGGGCTTTCCGGCTCGTCCCGTCTCCTGATCGCGTCCACAAATACGCCGCCAGCGTTTACCACGGCATGTCCCCGCAATTTCAGTTCCTCGCCGGATTCCAGGTCGCATGCAACGACTCCCGTTACCCTGCCGTGCGCCTTGAGCAGGTCCACAACACGGGCATGGTTGACCACTACGGCACCATGGCTAGCGGCGGTGCGGGCCAGAGCCAGGGCCAGGCGTGCGTCATCGAACTGGCCATCGTGATAGACTACGCTGCCTCGCAGGCCCGAGGCCTTAACGCCGGGGAGCTCTTCAAGCGTACGAGCTCGCGAAAGCAAGTGCGAGCGTCCCAGCGAGTGCTTGCCCGCCAGGAGGTCGTACGTCTTCAGCCCCAGACCATAAAACGGGCGTTCCCACCTGGAGTAGGCAGGAAGCATGAATTTCAGGTTGCGAACAAGGTGCGGCGCGTTTTCGCAGAGCCGGCTGCGCTCGCGCAATGCTTCCCGGACCAGCGCCACGTTGCCCTGCCTGAGGTACCGAACGCCGCCGTGGATGAGCTTTGTGCTGCGGCTTGATGTGCCTTCGGCAAAATCGGCCTGCTCAAGAAGAACCGTGCGAAAGCCGCGAGATGCAGCGTCGACGGCAGCGCCGAGACCGGAGGCGCCGCCTCCTATGATGATCACGTCCCACGGACGATTCTTCGTCGCGGATTTGGTCTATGAAGACCTCGCGGTTCATGGAAGCTGACCAGTCTTGCCGGAGGGAGGCCTTGCCATGCTACCAGACGGGATCGGCGACGGGGAAGGCAGGGCGTAGCGTATGTCCCTTGAGCACGGTCAGCCCCGCGCTGTGCGGAGGTGAAAGGTCAAGCGTATCCAGCACGGCATGATTGATGACCACACCGTGGCGCTCACGCAACCGCACTACAATCTCCTCCGGGGACTCACCGCTTTCGGCTAGCTCTTCGAGCCTCGCGCGATAAATCCATTTGTCCGTCCACAGGGCAAGTTCGTGGCGCAGCGCCGGATCTTCGTCCAGACCCTCTTCCAATGCGCGCCTTACGAAATAGTGGTCTCGCAGAGTGAGGCCGATGGCGTCGTATAGGTCGTTTTCGAATTCCTCCTGCCGATCATGGCGCAGTGGATATCGCATGGCCGGAAAGGCTTCGAGGAATTCCCGGACGGTCCAGTCCCCGTCCGTTGTCGTGATCAGCACATCATCGAGAATACTGCGCATGCTGTCCGCATAGGCGGCCCTTTGCGTCAGCAGCGCCGCGAGGAAGTTCCCCTCGGGAGGATCCGCCCGGTACCACTGCCAGAGTGCCGCGCGCAGCGACGTGTACGGCGCAGGCTTTAGGCGCACGTCCAGCGGCTTCATCATGGAGCCGATGAATTCCCGCGCCTGGGCTTTCGCCTTCCGGGCAAAGACTACCTGCTCGTACGAAGCCCGTGCGTCGCCAGTCGGCGCGACGGGCTCGCGCCGAACATCGATGAGCTCCAGCAAGAGAAACTGGCCATGATAGGGGACCGGCATTGAGATCTCACCAATCGGAAGATCCAGGATCGCGGCCATAAGGTCCGGGTGAAGGTCGTGGCTCCCGACGTAGGGACTCTCGAAGTCTGAAGGCTGGAGGTTCTGTGCATCATTGCGGAAGACAAACTCTAGTATGAGTGCAGGCAATCCCTTGCTCAGCGCCTCCTCACGAATTCGAGCGCCTCCGGGAGCGACCTGGCCGGCAGATATCTCAGGCGAAAGGAAGTCTGGGCCTGCTGCATGGCCGACACTATGTCCTCGGGCGTTACGTCCACGCGGTCGTTGACATGGCGCTGGAATAGTTGCTCCACCAGGAGTTCGTCGCGCAAATCCTCGATGTTGCGCCTGACCTCCGGGTTATCCAGAAGCCCGCGCCGAGTGCCGTCAAGCGCCAACAGTTTTTCGTCGACAATGCGGTTCAGATAGGCCAGCCTGGCGTTGCTTCCCCGGTGCAACTGGGGAAATCCGAATTCATAATTGAGGACAAAGTCCCTGGCATAGACAGGCTCGCCGCCCACCGTGGCGACTACGGGTTCCTGGCCGGCCGGCTCTGCCGGTACCGGCGTCTCGGGGCCACAGCCGGCAGCCGAAATCAGCAGGACAACACAAGCCCATCCACGCATTGGCTAGCGCACCAGGAATAACGGTTGGTGGCGCCGGCGCCCCGCCGCTTCCATTACCAGCATGTAGGGTCCGGAAGCCAGGTCGTCTATCTTCCACGTGACGCGGTGGCTGCCCGGCTCTTGCGCCGGGTAGACGACCTCCCTGGCCATTCGGCCCAGAAGGTCAAAAGCCTGCAGACGCACTAGCGAAGGACTTTCCAGTACATAGTTGATGTGCACCTGGTAAGCCGCGGGGTTCGGGAATACCTCGATGCGCGGCTCTGGCAGCGCGACCTCGGCGGGCGCGCGCCCTTCAACGTGCACCACGAGCTCCGAAAGGTCGACTCCGTATACAAACGGATAGAACGTGGACCATCCGACTGCACGCTGATAGTAGTCTGTACCGGACTCGGAATTCGTCCACAGCGTCCCATTGGACGAAAACGCAAGGTCCTCAATGCCATGGGGAAACGTGATGCTGGCCTCCCATCCCGCACCCACGCCCGGTCGGAAATCGGAGCGTTTGAAGCGCAATACCTCCGCTTCCCGGCTATTTCGGTTGCGGGCCATGAAGACGTAGACCGTACCTGCTACGGCATGGAGGTCCACGCCCTGGATGCGGCGCGGGATGGGATAGACGACGGGGCTTGCGCCTCTGGCAATCAGGCCGTCACTGTCCAGCGGGTAGCCGTAGAGATAGGGCTGCTGTTCACTCGCAGTTCGGTAGTCACCCACCCAGAGCGTGTCCTGGAAAGAGGACACGAATGAGGCCTTGGCCAGAACTGCGCGTGATCCGTCTGTGTCCGGCAAGAGGTCGACGTACCGGCCGGCAGTTTCCTCGTATCGCGGCAGCACGTAGCGTTCCAACAATCCTTCGGATGCGACATAGAGGGCCTCGCCAACGACAGCGACCCCTCCCACGTGCGCCGTTTTCAATAGGCCGTTCAGGCGAAACGTGCGGCGCGTGCGGCCCGTGGCAACGTCGATTTCTGCGACGATGGATCGCTGTGTCCTCAGCCGGTTGGTTCGTGTTCTATGGTAGTAGGAGACATATACGAGACTCGCCTGCCCCGCCTCGTCACTCAGCACGGCAGTTCCTTGCGGAATAAAGGCATCATTTACGTGCGGCAGGAAGAATCGGCGGGCAACCGGCGTCGCATACGAATCTATTCGCTGATCCATGGGGAGACGAAAGCTGTCCACTTCATAGTCGTGAAATGCAGGCATGCCGAAATAGGCACTTCCGTCGAAAGGCGGTACTGTGCTCAGATACAGCGGATGGGCTACATAGTCACGCACTACGGCCGCGAATACCAGTCCTGTAAGCGTCCCCGTCAGGCTCGGAGCATCCTCCGAACCCGCTGCTTCCGTTGCCACGAAGAACGGCCGCGCAATGGCGTAAGGCGATGCAATTTCAGCCGGAAACGATGCTTCCGTGTCCAGTCTTCCATCGCGGTATATCCTGAGAACGAGCGTATTGGAAAACGTGTATTCGGCCGTGGCGGCAATCCATGCATCCTGATCCGCCAGGACCTCTTCCGCACTCGCGATGCGGTACTCCGTGCCTCCAATGACGACCGAAAAGTAGGGCACGCTCGACTGCAGGCCGAGGGTGAATCCGTCACTTGATCCGATGCGGTTGCTAAGCAGCGAATGGTGCGCGCCGGTTTCCAGGAGCCGCAGCCACACCTCGGCGGTCAGCCGCGGCCCGGCCGGCTGGTTTACGTCTTCTGCCGGGCCGCCCCACAGGGTGGACGTCGCGCCCTCGAATTCAGCTGCCCAGATAGGCTCGTAGCCCCAGCCGCCTGGCCAGCGGGCCACGCGCTCAAGCGGATCAAGAAACGGCCCTGCTTCCACAGACCGCGCATCAATGGTCGAAGAAAACTCCGGTGACCCGGGCAGATAGCGAAATACCACTCCGGCCGCGCTGCCCTGTCCGGCAGACAGCGCAGCTGCAACTGCCACGCAGGCCAGGAGCCGCAAGCGTCTCGGAATCGCGCTCATTATTGCGCGTACAGGGAAGTCACACCGGGCAATCGTCGGCCGATGAACCCGTGGCGATGCGATGACCGGCGGGCAGCCAGATAGGCTGCCCGCCGGTCCGACGGTCTATTTCACAAAGACCATCTTGCGCACCAGGTTCGTGTTGCCGGCCCGCAGGACATAGAAGTAGACGCCACTGGCAAAGCGGTCGGCGCGGAAGTTTATCGTATACGTCCCGGCAGCCAGGGCCGCCTCATCGACGAGCACCTGGACGCGCTGGCCCAGCACGTTGTATACATCGATTTTCACGTCGGATGTATGGGGGACGGTATACGAGATCAATGTCACGGGATTGAAGGGGTTCGGATAGTTCTGCTCCAGGGAGAACCGTCCGGGCAACTCGGTGTCGGTGTCCCTGTCCACAAGCGTGGCGGCGTCCACCCACATCGGCATGGTCGCCGGGTCAGCGACCCCGTCGCTGTCAAATCCGCCGAGGTATCCCGTGAATCCGTTCCCCGTGGCGTCTTCCGTCGTCTCGCCCTCGCCCTCATCCAGATGCCAGAGGGCCAGCGTCATGGCGTCCGGCTGGAACGGCTCGGTCTGCAGGTCAAAGCTCTCCATGCCGGCATAGCGATCGACCAGCGAGACGCGCACCTCGTCTATCATGCCCCGGAACCCTTCGTACCGGTCGTTCCAGAGATCAGATGCGCCGTTGCCTATGGCCGCCTGCATCGTGCCTCCCAGCAGCGGAACCTGCGACTCGATTTCGGAAACCAGCTTGCCGTCGAGAAACATCCGCATGTTGTTGGCAACGTTCCACGTGACCGCCACGTGATACCAGCGCGGGTAGAATTGCGTGCGGATGTCGCTGCTCTGGTTGAGGTTCGTCGTATTGGTACCGTCCTGCATGAAGAACAGGAGACGCCCCTCGCTGCGCCGCCATCCGAGACCGAGGTCACCGGGGTTGTTGCCCCCCAGATTCTTGCCAAAGA
Source organism: Rhodothermales bacterium (assembly GCA_965207385.1). Classification (GTDB taxonomy): domain Bacteria; phylum Bacteroidota; class Rhodothermia; order Rhodothermales; family Bin80; genus CAZXEU01. The sequence continues at coordinate 3,939 of CBDBLZ010000015.1, read as the reverse complement.
GGTAGGTCCAGTCCGGATCGTGCGTGTCGTTGGTCAGAACCGAGTCAGGCCTGAACCAGAGCTCGATCGTGCCCTCGTCCATTCGAATCGGGAAAAGCTGGGGAGCATCGCGAATCTCCACCCGGTCACGCTCCCACCAGTTGAACGCCATCACATGACCTGTTCCCCAGGGATGCGGCACGCTCATGAACTCGTCAAGTCCGCCCACACCCGCTAGCGTTGTTGCCGGTGACCACGGGCCTGCGCCGGTAGTCACGTGCTGAACGAAGGGATCCGCAGCAAGAATATTGCCGTCGGGCTCGCGCGTAATGGAGTTGTCCATGTCCGCCTCGGCGGCCGTATTCAGTGTGAACTCCCAGTCGACGGCAGCGCCCCCACTCATGACCATGGGCGCGTCGCCGCCACTTGCGGTGCCAAATGCGACATAGGCGTCGTATGCGCCGTCGGGGCTCACGAGCACCGCGTAGTCTCCTGCTTCATCCAGGCCATCACCAAGCATGCCGCCGGCTGCAAACACCCTGGACTGAAGCGGGTCTTCATTGTATCCCGCTGCGCCGGACACGTCGCCACCGCCGAATACCGCGACCACCTTGAGCGGCGGAAGCACGAAGCCGTCCGGAAACGTGAATGACAGTCCCCCCGGATCGCCGACACTCCAGCCGGAGAGGTCGACAGATTCCTCTTCGCTGGTGTTGATGAGTTCGATGAATTCGTCTTCCAGGTCGTTGGCCATGCCGTCGCCGTTGGCATCGCCCGCCGCGTCGGCAAGGATCTCATTTATCACGACGGTAACGGGAGGCTGCGGCGGCGGCACCTGCGTGCGGCCGTCTATGGTCTGGGCCGGCGAATATGCCTTGCTGCTGACCTCCAGATGCTGCACGAAGGGATCCGGAACGGCTATGTTGCCGTCCGGGAACCGCGTCACCGAGTTGTCTGCATTTGCAGGCGCGGCAATATCCTGCTCGATCTCGAACACCGTACCTGTCGGATACGTCCCCTCTGCGGGTCCTCCCGTATTCGCCAGGCTGCCGTAGGCAAACCAGGTATCATACGCGCCGTCATCCGACAGCAGCATGATAATGTCACCACCGTTGGCAAAGCCGTTGCCCACGGTGCTGTCCGCCTGGAAAACGCGCGTCATCATCGGGTCCGCGTCGTAGCCCGGAACGTTTGAGATGTCTCCTCCGCCGAAGACCACGATAATGCCTCGGGGCTCAACCATGTATCCGTCCGGAAAGACGAAGTTGATGCCTTCGTCATCGCCAAGCATCCAGCCGCCGATGTCAACGGCAGCATCGCCCACGTTTGCCAGCTCAACAAATTCATCATTGCGCGAACTGCGCGTTCCGTCCATGTTCGCATCGCCGGGATCCCCGCCTGGCGGATCGGCCAGAACCTCGTTGATGACCATGGTTATCGTCGGCCTGGGCCGCGGGACTATGTTGTTACCGGTGACGGTCAGTCCCGGCGAGAACAGGTCCGAGCTTACCGTGGTGTGCTGGACGAACGGATCAGGCGACGAGATATCCCCATCAGGATTTCTGGTAACGGAGACATCCTCGTTGGCCGCGACCGCCACATGCACTTCGAATTCGAACGTGATGCCTTCGACTGCAGCCGAAGTGGGCGGACCCTGACCCGTCTTCGAATTGTAGGCGACGTACATGTCTTCCTCGCCGTCGGGCGACTGGACGACGATGTAGTCACCGCCGTTGGCGAGGCCGTTTCCGACACTGTCAGGAGACACGAAGGCACGCGTCAGAAGGGGATCCGGGTCATAGCCCGGTACATTACTGACATCGCCGCCCCCGAAAATGACCAGAAGCGCCCTGGGTGGCAGCATGTATCCATCCGGGAACGAAAAGTTGATTCTCTCATCGTCGCCCACTATCCAGCCGGTCAAGTCGAGCGTGTCCGAGCTGACGTTCGCAAGCTCGACAAACTCGTCGCCCACTCCCTGCCTAGTACCGTCGCCGTTGGCATCGCCAGGAAGGTCCCCTGCGGGATCAGCTAGAAATTCGTTTACGATGAGGCGCGGCGTCTGCTGCGCCAGGGCTGTGCCGGCAAACAGGACCATGCCGGCCAGGCAGGTTAGCAAAGTTCTCATGGTGAAATGGGATTGAGATGAAATGTGTTTACCCAACCTCGCCGCCGAGGCCTTTGGCCATGCGCCGGCGGGCGAAGCATCCGGTCTCCCGGAATCAGAAATACGCGTGTGGTGCCGCAGGCAGTAGGTTTGAGCCAAATATACCGAAGCCGGGCCGCTAGTTGTGTACGTTTTGTGAGCGTCCTTCCCTGCCCCTTACCGGCAAAGCCTGCCTCCAACTTGTCCCCAACTACGAGTGCAATCCGTGTTCATCCGAAGATTCTCGAACATCCGGGCGGACGGTTCCAAGCCATTCTACTCTTCCTTGTTGGCAGACTTCCACGTTAAATAATAACTATCGCCGCATCGGGGCTGCTTCGGGGGCGTGGCCGGACACCCGCCGCGTTCGCTCCGCTGATCAGAAGGCTTGCCCGGAGTATCGAGAGACCTCGAAGCAGCCATGACGGGCGGCCATCTAGCTTCCTGCAGAGCGCGTGCACTCAATGCGTGCCTCGCATTCTCGCTACACCCAGGAGGCAGCGCCGCAGGAATTGGCGGCCATGCGCTTGGCTTGGCAACTTGAACCTCGTCCGATATACAAAGGCGGCGAGCCGGCTGGCTGGTACCGATATCACCCACAATGGCCACGGCATCCGGTGCGGATCTGGCTCCGAGGCGATGGGCAACTGTTAGCGGCTGTACCGGGACGCGGCTATCGGGCCAGTAGGCCTCGGCCCTCGTTTCCCGGAATACTTGAGAGGCGTGCAGGGCATCTGCACGGGACCTACCCGTGTCCGGCTGCTTGACCATCGCCTTCTGCCACAAATACCGCAACATGATCGCACACATCGTCCCATGCAGTCCAGAGACATTCCATAACACATGTATTGACAGCGTATAATGGCGCATTAGAAGCGCGTTCACGGACCCGTTCTTGTGTCGAGTCGTGCAGCATGGTACCATGGAATATTGGTCTGTAACTGATACACAGGTAGGTAACACAACATGCGAAAACGACCCCTGACAGCCACCTTCGTGGCGCGTGTGAAGAAGCCGGGGCGGTACGGCGACGGCGGGCGCGAAGGCCTCGGCCTGTACCTCCGCGTCCACCGGATGAAGTCTGGGCGCGTCTCCAAGTCCTGGGGCCAGCGCATCCGAGTGTGTGTGTGGGGGGGGGGGGGAGGCCCACCAACCTCGGACTCGGCTCGTATCCGGTGGTGACTCTCAAGGACGCGAGGCAGAAGGCGCTGGAGAACAGGCGGGCGGTCCATTGGGGCCACGACCCGAGACACGCGGGAGTTTCCACCTGCGAGGCGGCTGTCGAGAAGGTGATCGAGATTCGCTGGCCGACTTGGAATAACCCGCCCCGCGTGGCCGGGCAGTGGCGGCAGGCGTTGCGAGACTTCGCCTATCAGCGCATTGGCCGGAAGTGCGTCGGAGAGGTCTCGACGGCCGATGTGCTCGCCATCCTGAATCCGATCTTGTCGAGCAAGCCCACGGCCGCCACGGCCGTGCACAACCGGATCGCGGCGGTGATGCGTTGGGCCGTCGCGAAGGGCTACCGGCCGGACAACCCCGCCGGTGACGCCATCGCCGCGGCGCTGCCGAGCAACGGCAACACCACCCGGCATCACAAGGCGCTTCCACACGGCGAGGTGGTGGAGGCTCGGCCAAGATTCGCAACTCGAAGTCCCATGTCAGCATCCGGCTGGCATTCGAGTTCATGGCCCTAACGGCGACGCGCTCCAGCGAGGTCCGGGGCGCGGCTTGGGAGGAGATCGAACGGGATGTCTGGACCATTTCCGCCACCCGCATGAAGGCGCAGCGTGAGTACCAGATTCCCCTGTCGGGGG
>CBDBLZ010000014.1:0-91370 GCA_965207385.1 Rhodothermales bacterium | reverse complement strand
GAACGCGCCCCTGCCGCCACAGGAGAAGGACAATCGTGCGTTTGTGGATGCCGGGCGCGGAGCCGTTCTGTTTTGCGCCAGGCAGAGCGCCGCGGTTTCCATTCAGGGCGCGTATCCGGCGGCTGATATCGTAAATGGTAGCGGATTCCGATACGCTGTGCGCCTCACGCCGGGCCAGAGGTGGCGCTTCAGCTTCGTCAGCGCAATAGCAGAATCAGAGTTGGAAGCGCAGTCCACGTACGATGGATTGATAAGCCGTATTCCGAACGAACTGGACCGCGTGCGGCGGTACTGGAATGCCGAACTGAGAGCCATCTACACACCGGGCAACGACAGGTACAGCGGCCACCTGCCCGAGCTTGACACCGCCGACGCCGACATCCTCAGGCTGTACTGGATGGGGGCCCTCGGGGTGATCTACTTCAAGCGGGACAGCCCGCATTCTGCGTTGGGCCGCACGTACGATACCCTGATGCCGCGGTACTGGCAATCCGTCACTTTCCTGTGGGACTACTTTCTCAGCATGCAGGTGCATGCCATGCTGGATCCCGACGTGATGCGCAAGTACCTGGAGCACTGGATGCGCACCGATATCCACGAGCACTTCGGCACCGAATACCTGACGGGCGGACCGGTCGGTTACTGGTACGCGGTCAATGACTTTGCCATGGTCAGCATGGCGCACGCATACGCACAGTGGACGGGCCTCTGGGGATGGCTGGAGGAGAATGTGGCATCCACCGGCAAGCGGGTCATCGACTTCCTTCTCGAGTATGCCCACCAGTGGAAGAGCTTCAGGAGCGGCCACGGGTTGGCGGATTATGGCGGCATCAACAACCTACTGGAATGCGTCAGCACGTACACGCACGAAGTGGCCAGTCTCAATGCCGCCAATGTTCTGAGCATGCGCACAGTGGCGGATCTTCTCGATGTCCTGGGCAGGATGCGCCCACATAGCGACAGACTTCGCGAGGAGGCAGAGGATGTGCTGAAGGCCGTCATGCCGCTCTATGTGCAGGGCAAAGGCTTCTGGCATGCGCGCCACCCGGACGGAACATTGCATGAGGTGCGCCACTGCTACGACCTGCTGACAGTGCTCAACGCCATCCCGGGCGACTTGACAGAGCAGCAGAAGGCGGAAATGGTCGCCTTCTTCGAGCGCGAGCTGCAGACCGGGACGTGGATGCGGGCCCTTTCGCCTGCCGACCAAAACGTGCTCTTCGACGTGCGGCCCGATCACCAGTGGACCGGGGCCTATCCAGCCTGGCCGCCTGAAACCGCGCGGGGGCTCTACCGCATTGGCCGGGCGGACCTGGCATTCCAGTGGCTGAAACGCATGGCCAGAAGCGCCAACCAGGGCCCCTTCGGCCAGGCCCACTTTGCCGACGGAGTCATGGATCCGGAAGAAGGAGGGGCCCGCAAGGCGCCTCCGGAAACGCCCTACATTACCGACTGGGCCTGTTCATCGAACGGAAGTTGGGTGACGGTAATTCTGGAGGGAATCTTTGGACTTCGTGCGATGCCGCAAGGCGGGCTGACGGCATCGCCGCAGTTTGCCTCGTTTGATCGTGATTCGGTCCTGCACAATGTGGCCTACCAGGGGCAGCTATTTGCGGTAACAAGGGACGGACTAAGGCCACAGGACTGATTGAGAACCTGTCAACATGCGAGCGTGTCGCGGCCTACCTGCAGCGCAAGGGGTGGGTGTCTCCGGGTGAGTTGCCACACGTAACGGCCTTGCCGGGCGGGGTGTCGAATCACGTCTGGAGCGTGGTCACGCCCCGGGGCCGATGGGTGCTCAAGCAGCCGCTGCCAAAACTGGCGACGGAGATCGATTGGTACGCAGATGTCGCGCGCGCACAGCGGGAGCAGGCGACGATGCAGCTATTGGCGACCCTATTGCCGAAGCATACGGTGCCGGAGATTCTGCATGCGGACGCGGAGCAGCACGTCTTCGTGATGACCAGCGCACCGGAGAATGCGCAGTCCTGGAAGGAGCGCCTGATGAGCGGGGTGCTTGAAGCGTCGGTCGCCCATTCCGCCGGTTCGCTGCTGCGAAGAATCCAGCAGAAAAGCCAGGAGGTCGACGCACGGGCCCGGCGCCCAATCATGGACCTGGCATTCTTCGAACAGCTGCGCATAGATCCGTTTCACCGCTTTCTCATTGGCAGGTATCCGGCACTCCGTGAGTCGATATGCAGGCTTATCGAGGATCTTCTGTCCCAGCGCAGGTGCCTAGTGCACGGAGACTTCTCGCCCAAGAACATGCTCATCGGGTCGCGGGGAAGCATCGTGCTGCTTGACTTTGAAGTCTCGCACTGGGGACACCCCTTGTATGACGCGTCCTTCTGTTTGGGTCACATTATGCTCAAGGGCTGGGCGCTCGGGCGCGAGGCGGAGGCGCTGGAGCTTGCCAAGGGGTTTCTGCGGGGCTACGGCCGCGCTGTCGGGGGCCTGATTCCTCACCTGGGGCTGATGCTCCTGGCCCGGCTGGACGGCAAATCTCCCATGCCGTATGTAAGGGGCGAATCCCTGCGGGCGCGCATCCGCACAGTCGCCACAGAGTGGATCCAGCGACCGGAAAGGGAAGATCCGCTGGAGATGATACAGCAGGCCTGGGAACTGAAGTGAGCCGCATTACACATGTTATCGCCCGCGAGGTGCTGGATTCGCGCGGGCTGCCCACGGTGGAGGTGGAGGTGCAGCTGGCATCCGGCCACAGGGGCCGGATGATGGTACCTTCCGGGGCGTCGACCGGGCGGCATGAGGCCAGCGAGTTGCGGGATCTCGATCCGAAGCGATACCAGGGCAAGGGGGTCTTGAAGGCCGTCAGGCTTGTCAACAACGAGATTGCGGAGTTTGTCAAGGGGATAGATTCGGAAGACCAGGAGGTACTGGACAATGCCCTGGCGGTCCTGGATGGCACAGCCACCAAGAAGCGTCTGGGGTCCAATGCCATTGTTGGGGTATCCTTTGCCGCCCTTCATGCCAGTGCGCAGGCGGCGGGTATGCCCCTGTATGAATACCTTGCGGAGCGTTACCTGCCCGCCGAGGAGCGGCTAAGCCTGCCGATGCCCATGGTGAACATTATCAGCGGGGGGATGCATGCCGGAGGCCAGCTCGATTTTCAGGACTACATGGTCATTCCCGTTGGAGCGCCAAGCTTCGCACGGGCACTGGAGATGGTCTCGGCCGTGTACTGGGCTACCCGTGATATCCTTGCGGAACGTGGCCACATAGCATCCCTTGTCGCCGATGAAGGTGGATTCGGTCCGCTGCTGCCTTCGAATGAGGCGCCGCTCGAAGTGCTGTGCTCGGCAATAGAACGCGCCGGCCTGGCGCCCGGCGACGATATGGCGATCGCCCTTGATGTGGCGGCGTCGTACTTCCATGACGGTGCAAGGGGGTGCTATGCCCTTCGGCTGGATGGCCGCGAGCTGACGGCGGACGAAATGATATCGCTGCTCGAGGACTGGGCCGTGCGCTATCCGGTCCTCTCGATTGAAGACGGACTTGACGAGCAGGACTGGCAAGGCTGGCAGCGCCTGACGGACCGGCTAGGCTCCCGTATCCAGCTGGTGGGAGATGACCTGTTCACGACCAATCCGCAGCGCATCCGGAATGGCATCAGGCAGCGCGCCGCCAATGCAGTGCTTGTCAAGATGAACCAGATCGGGACGGTCACGGAGGTGGTGGCTGCCGTCCGGTATGCAAGGCGGGCAGGCCTCCAAACCGTCTTTTCCGCACGGTCGGGAGAAACGGAGGACGCGACGCTGGCGGACCTGGCCGTCGGACTAAATGCCGGGCAGATCAAGGTTGGATCCCTTGCCAGGTCATCGCGCCTGTCCAAATACAATCAGCTGCTGCGCATAAGCGAACAGCTTCCGGATGCCTTTGCCGGCAGGTCCGCGATCGGAAAACAGGGGTGTTGGCAAGGATGATTCCACAGGTCGACGATCTTGGCAGCGCGCCAATGACGCATCGCTTCGGCGACTGCTTCAATGCGCCGGGCCTGACCAATTTCCTGGGTTGCGTGCAAGTGACGACGGACCTCGCCTGTATCCGTTGTCTGAGTTTTCCGCCCTTTGCCACGGCGGAAGTGCCGACGGCATCCCTGATGCTGGACGGTTGGCATTTTCCGGCGCTGGGCCGGGCGGTTACCATTACCTGGTATCCGGACAGGGTGGTTCGCGAAGCCTCGTACAAGGGACTGTATCTCAGCTCGACTACCGCCCTGGCGGTCGGAAAGATGGCCGTAGTGATGGAAGTGGCCATTGAGAACAGGAGCGGGGCGAAGCAGGATTTGGAGGTGGGCCTCAGGGTTCAGGGTGGCATCACGAGGTCCGCCGGGCCCTGGAGCGCCGCATCGGCGCCATCTGAGTTGGACAACGTCGTGGAGATCGACAGAGCGCGGGCGGCCCTGGTCTTCCGGGCGCGCCGCAGCAAGGCCGTTTGCCTGCAGGGGACGTGGCCTCGAGCAGCACGCCAGGACCGCAGCAGCTTCCGGCATGCGCTGGAGCTTGCGCCGGGAGCCCGGCAGTGCTTCCACTACGTTCATGTCACAGGCGAGGATGAAGCGCAGGCCGGTGCGGTCTACGATGCGCTGATCAGAGACGTGCCCGGAGAGCTGGCGCGGGCAAGAGCCAGCTGGAATGCGGAGCTCAAGGCCCTCTTTGCTCCGGAGAGTGACAGCTATTCGGGATGCCTTCCCGTGCTTGTAACCAATGATGCCGATATCCGGAAGCTCTATTGGATGGGCGCCCTCGGAGTCGCCTATTTAAGGAGGGAGGGTCCGTATTCCGCTCACGGGCGCACGTACGACACGCTTATGCCGCGCTATTGGCAGACCGCGATGGTGCTTTGGGACTACGCCCTGAGTGCTCCGGTGCACGCGCTGCTGGATCCCTCCGTTTTGAAGGCCAGCCTAGAGCGCTGGATGCGAATGGATGTGCACCGGCATTTTGGGACGGAGTACCTGACGGGAAGCGCCATCGGCCCCTGGTATGCCGTCAATGACTATGCCATGGTGCGCATGGCGTGCGCATACGTGCGATGGTCGGGAGATGTATCGTGGCTGCGCAGCCGGATTGAAGGCACGGACCAGTCCGTCTACGGATTCCTCGTCCGGTATGCTCTGAGCTGGAGGCAGTTCAGCCAACCGAGTGGTCTTGCCAGCTACGGGAGCCTGTTCAATCTGCTGGAATGCGTAAGCAGCTATACCAATGAAGTCGCATCGCTCAATGCGGCGAGCGTCTTTTGCATGCGGGCCGTCGCGCAGCTGGCAGACGCGCTCGGGGACGGCAGCCAGGCCCGGGAACTCCGCCTGGAAGCAAGTCGGCTGGTGGCACGCATCCTGCCGCTGTACGTAAAGGGAAGGGGCTTCTGGAGGGCCCGCCAGGCCGACGGCACGTTGCGCGCAGTCCGTCATTGCTACGATTTGCTTACCGTTCTCAATACCATTGCCGACGATCTGACAGCGAGACAGAAGTCCGAGATGACCGACTTTTTCAGGCGTGAATTGCAGACGGAGACCTGGATGCATGCCCTGTCTCCTCTTGACGAAGACGTCCTGTTCAGTGTCCGTCCTGATCACCAGTGGACAGGAGCCTATCCGGCGTGGCCTCCTGAAATTGTCCGGGGACTGTACCGGATCGGAGAGGTGGACCTGGCATTCGGCTGGCTGAAGCAACTGGCGCGCAGCGCCAACCAGGGGCCCTTTGGACAGGCGCACTTTGCGGACAGTGTGATGGCACCGGAAGCGGGCGGTGCCCGCAAGGCTCCCTCCGGCATGCCGTACATCAACGACTGGCACAGTTCATCAAGCGGGAGCTGGGTGGGAGCCATCGTGCAGGGCATATTCGGCTTGAGGCCGGCCGCAGTTGGAGCCCTCGCGGCGAGGCCGCAGTTTGGCAAATTCGATCCCGAGGCCGAACTTCTCGGGATAGCCTATCACGGCAGGCGATTCGGAGCCGACAAGGACGGAGTATTCCCAATGGAATGATGATTCGATCCTTGGCAGTGCTACTGGCAGTTTGCGGATTGCTCGCCGCTTGTTCGATGGAGCAAATGCCGGACATAGACAAGCTGGTACTCGACGTGGCGGCAGCAGGGGAGGCGTCCGCGCGCGAGGATCTTGCGGAGGCCTTCATGCAGCAGGTAAAAGCTGCGGGCACTCCCGACTTGGAAAACGACACGACCGCCGTATTTGTCTACAGGGGACCTGCCAACCGGGTACGGATAATGGGTGACATGACCCAGTGGGCCGACGAAATCGAAATGGAGCGCATAGCAGGCACCGATGTGCACTATTATCGCGGGACGTATTCGGCAGGAGCACGTCTGGAGTATCTGCTGCTGCTGGATGACTTGCCTCCGGCTACAGATCCTCTTTGCCGCTTTAAGGTACTCAGCGGACTGGGCGCCCACTCGGAGCTCGCCATGCCGGGTTATGTATATCCGAGCGTATTCGACTCCGTCCGCACCGGCAGGCAGGGGGATTACGAACGGGTGGAGCGGCATATTCTGCCTGCCGGCATAATGGGCTACCAGACGCAGATTCACGTGTACGTGCCGCCCGGGTACGCGCCTTCAAGTGCCCGCTACCCCGCAGTTTACATCCTGGACGGGCAGGACTATATCGAATACGCCCACACGCCTGCTGCCTTGGATTTCCTGATCGAGTCGGGAGCGATCGTTCCGGTGGTGGCAGTATTCATTTCACCGCCCAACAGGCACGAGGCCGGTATGCCGAACCGGACGACCGAGTACGGCCTGAATCCGGATTACGCGCGGTTCATGGCAGACGAGCTGGTGCCCTTTGTCGAGGAGCACTACCAGCTTACAGAAGCGCCTTCTGCACGTCTGGTGGCCGGCGATTCCTACGCCGGCCTGGCGAGCGTCTACATCCCGTTCCAGCAACCCGACGTATTTGGTCTCGGATACAGCCAGTCAGGCTATCTTTCCTTGCAGAGTGACACCTTGATCGAGGCCTTCCGGCAAGCCAGCCCAAAGCCGATTCGCCTTTACGTCGACATCGGCCTATATGAACGCAAGGTGGGCCAGGGATGGCTCCCGGATGACGAGATTGATTTCCTCGCCGCCAACAGGCGCTTCAGGGAAGTCCTCTCAGCCAAGGGCTACGATTATGTCTACCGCGAATATCCCGAAGGCCATACGTGGGGCAACTGGCGGGTGCATCTAATCGATGCGCTTGTTCATTTCTTCCCGGCTGGTGGTACGGACTAGGTCATGCCGATGCGGTTTCGTTGCGTGGCCCGATCGCGATCGCGGCAGGATCTGCGAGGCTGTGGCAGTACTTTCGTCCAGGCGCGCCCCGTTGCGATTCTAGAACGCATTCAAGGACAACCATTAGGCTGATGTCTGCGCCAGAGCGCACCCGGCTCATGATTTACGGGGCCACGGGCTATACAGGCCGGCTCGTGGTGACGGAAGCAACCGGGCGAGGCCTTCGGCCGGTTCTCGCGGCAAGAAACCCAGCCAGCGTATCGTCGCTGGCCAAGGACTGCGGCCTTGAGGCGCGCGTACTGAGCCTTGGCGAGCATGACCGGCTGGTCCATGCCTTGCGGGACATCTCCGTTGTCCTCCACTGCGCGGGACCGTTTTCAGAGACCGCGTTGCCGATGTTCGAGGCCTGTCTCCGCTCCCGCACGCACTATGTCGACATCACCGGCGAGATCGCCGTTTTCGAAGCGCTTGCGGCTGAGGATGCCCTGGCGCGGCGAGCCGGCATCATGGCGCTCCCCGGCGCCGGCTTTGACGTTGTGCCGAGCGATCTGCTGGTTGCAGACCTCGCGGAGCGGTGCCCGGATGCTCGCATCCTGCGCCTCGCCCTTCATGCGCGGTGCCCCATGTCCCGCGGAACCGCGAAGACCAACCTGGCATGCGTCAATAACTTGCGAGTGCGACGAGACGGCAGCATAGTGCGTATTGCCGCCGGAAGCCTCCGCCATGCATTTCGGTTCGAAGGGGCTGCCGAGCCCGCGCTCGTTAGCGTACTCGGCGATGTTTCGACCGCCTACTGGTCCACGGGAATTCCCAACGTGGAAACGTACATCAAGGCAAGCCCGCGTTTCAGGTTCGTGTCCGGGCTGAGCCGGCATTTTGGCCGGATGTTGAGTACTAGGCTTGCGCAGCGCATGGGCCGCAAGCTGATAGATCTATTTCCCGCTGGACCGGATCCCGCACTAAGGCAGAGGAGCAGCGCGACATTTGTCGCTGAAATGGAACGTGCTTCGGGCGAGCTCTGCGCAGCTAGCTTGCGCGTCGCCGATCCCTATGGGTTTACTGCCAAGGCAGCCGTACAGATCGCAAGGAGCGTTCTGGACGGCAACTACACAATTGGGTACCAAACGCCGTCCACGGCCTACGGAAGTCAGTTATTGAACCAACTCGGCGAACTGGAGATCTACCGTTTGCAAGACTAGTGGTGAGGTAGACAGTATTGGTTCTCGCTTCTTCAGCAAAAATCTGTGTTGAAGCTAGAACTGCGATTCCTTTACCATCTCGCATTTGGATCGACCGAACAAATGGCCGGGCCATTTACAAGACGACCTCAGTCCCGGAGATCATGATTGCCGTCGCCGTCAAATCTAAATCGCAAATATGGATGGCTTCGATCAAGCAGCAGGAGCGGTAAGCTGCTGGAGAAAGCGGTACACGGTGAGCTGAGGAAATGGATACGTCCTGGCCGTATACATTCGCTCAGCCGTTACCGCGTAAATGCGCGGGAGCGTGCTTCCCACATAAATCGCCCCGCCCGTCTGCGCCGACATCACATATGTTCGCAGCTCGGCAAAACGCTCCCCTTCCACGGACGTCCGGCTCTCTGCCGTGGATAAAGCAATTTGGACGATCACATGCCCTTCAGGCAGCGGTACAGTCCCGGCTACCTGCTCAAATGAGCTCAGGGCACTAAAGCGCACGCTTGTTCCCTCCTGAACAAATTCCAGCGGTTCGTAATCGGTTAGCCTTCTTGCCCACTGCATATCTCCCTCGTGAGAGTAACCGTAGATAACCGGTTGGTTTAGAGGGAAATACATTACAGTCTCAGGTTGCCGTGTGCACGCAATGAGCCCACTAGTCAGGAAAGTCCGCACCGTAAAGGAACTGGTCTCATAACCCTCGCCGAAGGAGCCCATCTCTTCTCCGGAAAGAGAGAAACGGGCTATGACGCCGGAGTAGTCTTCCGTAATGCCCTGCACGAGGAGGGCGTCGTCCCCAACGCACATGCCATTTGGTTCGAAGGGTAGCGGCACGGCCATCGCCAACCGGTAAGTTCCGTACGTGCGCTCAAATACCGTGATTTGATGCGTCCTGTCCGCGACGAGTATCCGGCCGGACGGATCCAGGTCGAGGTATCGGGGTGAGGTGAATTCGCCGGGACCCTCGCCGGGTCCGCCTACGGCATGAAGAAACGTGCCCTCGGGGCTGTAGACCCGTACCTGGCTGAATTCGGAGTCCAGCACGTACATGTTGCCATCGTTGTCCACCTCGATGTCGGCAACTTGTCCAAGCACTTCTTGCTCGTCGCCTTCGCTAACACCTATCGTCAATGCCTCGGCCGCCGATTGAAGAGTCTGGACGACCGCCCGCAGCTGGCTGCTCTCCATCGCATTGCCGTCGTCGCCCACAAAATCACGGGCCTGGGCGAAGCCGGGGATTGCATCTGGCATCGGATGGACAAGCCTTCCTTGCACACCATCTGATTCATCTTCCGAAGTCGTGCATGCCGAAAGAGCCACCGGCACAAATAGAAGCACCGGTAAAATGCGCGGAATGCAGGATTTGCAGCGAACCATGCCAGGCGCCCTGTCATTTGCGTCGGGCTACCGCGATTATGGCTGATTCCGCATGCGGTTCCGGCTCTCGGATCCAGGTGCGGGCAGCCTGCAGGGTCCGAATCCAACAGAAGGGATCAGGCCGGGCTATTTCGGCCTTGCCCTGATTCGGCGCAGAAGCAACGAATTCCCGCGTCGGGGGCCTGGGCCGGGGGCCATGTACTCGAAGGCAAGCGCGCCTCGAACGGGTGGAGAGACCGTCGGCGTCTCCTGGCGAACGGCGAAGACCACTCGGTCAAGCTCGGTCTGCGAGCCGCTCGCAGCGCATCCGGGTGGACACAAATCGAGCTAGCAAGGCACCAAAAAAGCCGCAATCCGTTTAATACATACATTGACAGTCACGTATCCAGTTCATCCAGCGTCGCTTCATGTCCCTGTCTCGCCGCCACTTTCTACAGACGTCTGCAGCCTTTGCCGCGGGTTTTGCCGGCCTGCACACACTAACGGGCTGTGCCAATCGCACGCAGCCGCTCCTGGAACCGTTTGGGCCACTGGTCCCGGATCCGGATGGCATCATGGATCTGCCCGAAGGATTCACCTACAGCATCCTCTCGCGGACATCGGATTCCATGACGGACGGTTTTCTTGTACCCGGACTTCCGGATGGCATGGCGACGTTTGCAGGAGAAGAGGGGCGGACGATATTGATTCGCAACCACGAGCTGAATAGCGACAGTGATCCGGCGCTGGGGGCCTTCGGTGCCAATCTCGAGCTCCTGGGCCGGTTGCCGGAGGAGGCCCTTTATGATGCAGGTAGCGAGGGAGTCCCGTGCCTCGGGGGCACGACAACATTGGTCTACGATACGGCTTCGCAGCGCATGGAGGCCCAGTACCTGAGTCTTGCCGGGACGCTTCGCAACTGCGCGGGTGGCCTTACACCCTGGAACACCTGGATTACCTGTGAGGAAACCGTAGAGCGCGCGGGTGATGGTCTGAGCCGCGATCATGGCTATCCTTTCGAGGTGCCTGCGAGCATCAATCCTCAGCTGGCGGAGCCCGTGCCTCTTCTGGCCATGGGGCGCTTCAATCACGAAGCCATCGCGGTTGACCCTTCCTCGCACGCCATCTACCAGACGGAAGATACCCACGATGGCCTGATCTACCGGTTTCTGCCGCTCGTGCCCGGGCGCCTGCAGGAAGGTGGCAGGCTGCAGGCTCTGGCAATCAGGGACAGAGCGAGTCTCGATACGCGAAACTGGGAGGATGCGACCGTCGCCGTCGGTGAACAGCTGCAGGTGCACTGGATAGACCTGGAGGACATTGATTCTCCGGACGACGATTTGCGTCACAGGGGTTTTGCCTCCGGTGCGGCCCGTTTTGCGCGCGGTGAAGGCATGTGGTACGGAAACGAAGCTATATACTTTGCCTGCACAAACGGAGGCCGGAAGAAGTCCGGACAGATCTGGCGCTACCGGCCGAGTCCGTACGAAGGTGCAAGTGAGGAATCAGATCATCCCGGCCTGCTGGACCTGTTCGTGGAGCCGAACGACGCAGGGCTGATTGACAATGCCGACAATCTGACGGTTACGCCGTGGGGTGACCTGATCGTCTGCGAGGACGGCTCAGGCGAGCAGTTTCTGGTGGGGATCAACCCCGAAGGCGGCATCTACAAGTTCGGGCGTAATGCCGTGAGCGATTCGGAGCTTGCGGGTGCCACGTTTTCACCGGATGGCACGACCCTGTTCGTAAACATCCAGCATGACGGCTTGACACTCGCCATCACGGGACCCTGGAAGCCGGCCTAGATCAGTTCTCCTCCGGTGTGACTTCCAGTGTCACGACCGGGTGCGTGCCCGGCGCCGTCAAGGCATTGAGCACTTCAAATTCCAGCGTGACGGAGGCGGCGGCCTCTACAGTCTTGACATCGACCGTGGCCTGGCCGTGCGGCGGCACTTCGACGATGTTGGCGTCCGCGTGAAACGTGTAGTCCGACCGGTTGCGGAGCATGAACCGGGCATCCGAATCATTGGTGAGCGTGACGGCAAGCACCGTGGTTTGCCCCGTGTAGCTCGCTGCGGACACCCTTAGTGACGCGTAGATAAGCGGCATCAGCTCCGCCTCGCGGGCGATGAGGGTATTCCGGTACCAGACCGCCGTGCGCCGGGCAAAAAGAGCTTCCTTTATGGCTTCCTTCGTGCGTTCGGTTGCAAACACCAGCGTTACAGGACGGTGGCCCCCCTCCGGGACTTCGAACTCCCAGTCCACCAGTCCGTGAATATCGGAGGTCCCAAGGAGGGTAAGGTTATTCTCGAGCGCGATAGCAAGGGCTTCGTCGGAATACGTGTTTTCGTTGGCGATCTCGATGCCGTGCAGCAGGTTCTCGGCAATCAGCATCCGGTGCATGTCGGTAAGCGTGGCCATGCCGTCGCTACGCTGCGAAGTCCAGTTCGGGTGGTTCCAGAATATGAAGGCATTCTGTCTTTGAGCTTCCCGGTACACTTCCACGGGGTCGTCCACGAGCAGACGATTGGCGTCCTCGATAAAGACGGCATTGGAGTGCCCGGGCGGCATGCCGCGCGTAATTTCGGAGCCGTTGATCACCAGCAGAGGCTCGTCCTCGGCGTGTCCGCTGGCAACCTCCCAGCTGCGGTTGCGGTCCGGATGCGGGATGTCGTCACTGTATGGCTGGTACTCAAGATGCTCGGTCGTGGCAATACAGTCGAGCTCATCCCGCAGCGCTTCCTGCACGCGAATGTCTGGCCAGACACTTCCGTCCGAAAAGACGGTATGCATGTGAAAATCGCACGCGAGGGTGAGGTGCGGCGCCACGTCAGGAAACGAGATGGCGCGGTCCTGTCCGAACGCGGCAAGGGTGCAGGATCCGAATAAAATGGCGGGCAGAAGGCGATTCAAATGCATGGCTGGCGGAATCTGGTGTACGTTCTGAGGCAGGGATAGCACGGCCTGCCGTGACCTCCAATTTACGCAAGAGTAACGAGTTCGGGAAATGTGAGTATCACCCTGGATTCCGGAGCAGGATCGGACTTTACGCATCCTTCAACGGACCTATTTTCGCATACAAGTCGATGGAGCGACGCACCGAGATTGATTTCGGCCATCGGGTGGGAGTCCCGTAACCGTGAAGCTGTAAGTGCCTCGCTGGAGGCAGGCACGGACGGGCGCGGCTGGATTTCTACCACGGCAGCCGCGATGATCACTGGCCTCCCGCAAGATTTGCCCGGGAATAGGCGAACAGCGAAGGCCCTCGGCTGTCCATGCTGCAGGACCTTTTCTGGCCGCCCATTCGGGTAGGGGAAGTGCATGGCGGTGAAGTCGAACTGGTCCGTAGAGACCGCACTCTGCTGCCCCCGGATCCCGCGCAGGATTGCGCGGCGGCGGTTGTTCTCGCTAGCTACGACTCGCCGGCGAAGAATGTTACGGGGAGAGGCCGCATTCCCACCAAAGATGGGCCGTTCAGGTATTCGACACCTACGGCAAGGAAGGTATTGGCGGAAGTAGTCGAAGGAGGCACCCTTCAATTGTGCCAGCGCGTTATCCCTCTACAGCAATTTCCAGCGTCAGCACCGGGTGCGCTCCTGGTGCTGTCAGGGCGTTCAGCACCTCGAAGTCGACCGAGAGGGAAGAGACGGCCTCAACGGTCTTGACATTGATCGTGGTTTCGCCGTGCGGCGGCACCTGGATGACGTCGGCGTCTGCGTGGAAGGTGTAGGGTGACCGGTTCCGGAGCATGAAATGGGCATCCGAATCGTTGGTGAGCGTGACAGCAAGCACCGTGCTCTGTCCCGCGTAGCGGGCGTCCGAAGCCGTAAGCGAGGCAGCAAGAAGCGGCATCAGTTCCGCTTCGCGGGCGATAAGGGTATTTCGGTACCAGACGGCCGTGCGGCGGGCAAAGAGCGCCTCCTTGATGGATTCCTCAGTGCGCTCGGTTGCGAATACCAGCGTGACAGGGCGGTGCCCACCGCTAGGGACCTCGAAGTTCCAATCCACGAGGCCGTGGATGTCGGACGTGCCCAGGAGCGTAAGGTCGTGCTCGAGCGCTATGCTCAGCGCCTCGTCGGAATACGTGTTACTGTTGGCAATCTCTATGCCGTGCAGCAGATTCTCGGCTATCAGCATTCGGTGCATGTCGGTAAGTGTGGCTATGCCGTCTCTTTGCTGCCCGGTCCCGTGCGGATGATTCCAGAACACGAAGGCATTCTGGTTTCGGGCTTCCTGATAAACTTCCAAGGGATCATCCAGCAAAAGGCGGTTCGTATCCTCGACAAATATTGCATTGGCATGCCCAGGCGGCATGCCGCGCGTGATCTCCGAGCCGTTGATGACCAGAAGAGGCTCGCCTTCGGCGTGCCCGCTGGCAATCTCCCATGCGCGGTTGCGATCCGGGTGGGGAATGTCGTCCCTGTGCGGCTGGTACTCCAGGTGCTCCGTTGTCGCTATGGCGTCGAGGCCGTCTTTGAGCGCTTCCTGCACGCGGATGTCTGGCCACACGCTTCCGTCCGAAAAGACCGTGTGCATGTGAAAATCGCACACGAGCGTGTGATAGGGTTCCACGTCCGGAAAGGATATGACGCGTTCCTGTCCGTACGCGGCCAGGGCGCTTGCTCCGAACAGAATGGCGGGCAGGAGGCGATACAGATGCATGGCTGGGGGGATCTGGTGTGCATTCGCAAGTAGGGACAGGAGGCCCTGCCATAGTATCCAATTTACGCGAGAGTAACGAGTCCGGGTGTAATGCGTATTACTGCCAATTCCGACCTGGAATCGCTCTTACTGTGTTTTCCGGGGGCTTATTCCCGTGTGCAAGCCAATGGTGCGACACACCAAGATCATATCGACCGTCGGTCCGGCGTCCTGCAGCCGCGAAGCCATACGAGCGCTGGTGGAAGCAGGTACGGACGTGGCGCGGCTGAACTTCTCGCATGGAACACATGATGACCACCGGCTTGCCGCAAGACTGGTCCAGGAAGAGGCGACCAGGCTCGGCCGACAGGTGTCCCTGCTGCAAGACCTGCAAGGTCCGCGCATTCGGGTCGGGGCTGTGCGTGGCGGCGAAGTCGAATTGGTCCGGGGAGAGCGCCTGGTGCTGACGTCGGATCCCACACAGGAGAGCACGTCTTCGGTTGTTCACATCAGCTATGATTCCCTTGCCAAGGACATCACCAAGGGGGGCAGCATTCTCATCAACGACGGTCTTCTCGAGCTCAAGGCAGTGGACACCCGTGGCATGGACGTGGTGGCGGAAGTGGTTGTGGGAGGCCTCCTCCAGTCGCGCAAGGGAGTCAACCTGCCGCGTTTGCAGCCCCGGGGACCGGCCCTTACGGAGAAGGATCTGGCTGATCTCTCCGTGGGAATCGAACTGGGCGTCCACTTTGTGGCACTATCGTTCGTGCGGGACGAATCGGATGTGGTGCGTCTGCGGCAGCAACTGCGAAGCGCGGGGCATCCGGCGAGCATCATTGCCAAGATTGAAAAGCCCGAGGCGGTGGACCGTATCGACGAGATCCTGGCGGTTTCCGACGGCATCATGGTGGCGCGAGGCGACCTGGGCATTGAAATGCCCATGTCGCAGGTGCCCATGGTGCAAAAGCGTGTCATCCGCAACTGTCGCATTGCCGGAAAGCCGGTGATTACGGCAACGCAGATGCTGGAAAGCATGGTCGAGCATCGGCGGCCGACACGCGCGGAGGCCAGCGACGTGGCCAACGCTGTGCTTGATGGCACGGACTGCGTCATGCTTTCCGAAGAAACGGCTGTGGGATTGTATCCGGTGGTGGCGGTGCAGGCCATGTCCCGCATTGTGGAAGAGGCGGAGCGGCATCGGCGCCGGCTGCCGGTGGAAGGCAGGCGCCTGCCCGAGATCCTGGCCTCGATTGCGGAAAGACGGGACGTGTCCGAGTCCGTGAGCCTAACCGCCTGCCAGCTCGCCGAACACGTGGGGGCTGTCGCCGTGGCGTGCCTGACACACTCCGGTGCTACGGCCCGGTCAATTGCCCGGCACCGTCCCCGCATGCCTGTATATGCCTTTACCGACGAGCCGCGCGTTGTGGGTCAGCTCGGTCTTCTGTGGGGAACAAAAGGCTTTCACATCCGCTTCCAAAACGACACGGACACCGGCGTGGGCGTAGTGCAGGAGACGCTGCTACGGAACGGGCTGGTGCGGCGCGGCGATTATGTCGTTGTGACCGCCGGCATGCCGCTTACCAGACGGGGCCCTACCAACATGGTCCATGTGTGTCAGATTGCCTGATACGCGCCTGCCTGACAGTACCGGATGCATTATGGGTCGCTATCTCCTCTATTCGCTGGTCGCTACGCTGGCTGTAACAGGGTGCGGTCGCCTGTCCTTTGTAGGCAATCGGTTCGACAATTTTTCCGCGTACTACAACACGTACTACAATGCGGAAAAGGCGCTTGAAGAGGGAGTTAGGGCTCTGGAGGAGCAAATGACGCGCCAGGTCGTGGACCAGGATGTCTACTTGCCGCTGTTTGGTGGCAGCGGGCGTGCGATGACCCAGCGCCAGCCTTTCGAGGATGCGATAACGAAAGGCGCCGACATCCTGCGAGAGCATCCGAATTCCAAGTGGGTCGACGATGCCATGATGGTCATCGGCGAAGCATGGTTCCATACCCGCAACTACGTGGGTGCCGGACAAAAATTCCAGGAGGTGCTCACGCTGGAGTCCCCTCTGCACGACCGGGCGCGATTCTGGCTGGCACGCACATATATCGCCAGCGGAGACTTTGAAGCCGCATACGATCACCTGCAGGCGACGCTCAGCCGGGAGGATGTTGACCGGCGCTGGGAACCGCAGCTGCGTCTGGCGCTGGCGGAATTGCATGTACAGCGCGAGAATTGGGAAGAGGCGGCAAACGAGCTGGTGGCGGGTCTTGCCGGCGCCAGGGATCAGCAGCTTGCTGCCCGGGCCCAGTTTCTTTTGGGTCAGGTGTACGAGGTCCTTGAGCGCTACGGCGAGGCCATCGGGGCGTACGCGGCTGTCGAGGAGCTCAAGCCGCCTTACGAGTTGTCTTATGCGGCCCAGTACAGCGTCGTGCGTGTCCAGGGAGAGTACGGCGATCCGGCGGCAGCCATGCGTGCACTGCGTCGGATGGAGCGTGACGACAAGAACTACGAACACCGGGCTGAGCTGGCCTATCTCCGGGGC
Organism: Rhodothermales bacterium; assembly: GCA_965207385.1. GTDB lineage: Bacteria > Bacteroidota > Rhodothermia > Rhodothermales > Bin80 > CAZXEU01. The sequence continues at coordinate 74,389 of CBDBLZ010000014.1, read as the reverse complement.
CGCATCCTCCAGGTCATGGGTTACTACGACGATGCGCTGACCATTTTTGACGAATTGCTGTACGACCCGACGGCCAATGGCGCTATTGTTCGAGGTCCGACGCACTACTCGCTGGGCACGTTTTACCGGGATATCCTTCTCGATTTTCCGTATGCCGCGGCGCATTTCGATACGGCCCAGCGGAATCTGGGGTCGAGCGCGACGGTTTCCCTGGTGGGATCGACGGGCGGCTCCGCTCCGCCGCAGTACGCGCCCGGTGCCATCACGGATGGAGACGAGCAGGCACGCATCTTCCTGAATTACACGGAGGTACTGGATCGCATCGCCCACATGGATTCACTGCTGTATCTGGGCAGCCTCGATGATAGCACGTTCGACGCGGCCATTCTGGAGCTGCGGCAGCGCCTGAAGGAGGAGCTGCTGGAGCAGCAGCGGCTCATGGAGCGCCGGCAGGCGGAATCTCAGTTTCGGGGACGGGATGCGGGAGCCATGGACGATGGATTCGGGGGGCGGACGCCGCAAGGCAAGGACATTGGCCAGGGAGGTGTCGCAGACGCAGGATTCCTGTACCACAGGGATCCCGCACGCATGCAGGAAGCGCTGTCCGATTTTTTCCTCGTCTGGGGCGAGCGCCCGCTGTCGCCCAACTGGCGCCGGATTGATGCCGTCACGGCTCTGACCGAGACGGGGGAAGTGGAGGAATTCGACATGGCGGCGGGCTTCGCGCGATTGGGGGACGACCTGCCGTTTGTGGACGTATCCGATGTACCACGTGATTCCACCAGTCAGCGAATCATGCGCAGCGAGCGGGCGCTGGCGAGATACGAACTGGCCAATGTGCTTTTTCTTTCGATGAACATGCCGGACTCTGCAGCAGCGTGGTACCGGTTGGTCATCGAGGAGAGCAGCGAGGAGCCCGTGGCCCAGCGCGCGTACTTTGCCCTGGCCGAAATGCAATTGTCGCTCGGTGATACGCTCGCGGCCCGGACTCTGTACCGGGACATAATGGAGGGCGATGCGCACTCCGAGCTCGCCCACCAGGCGGCCGAAAGGCTCGGCCTGGAGATGGCATCAGCGGTGCCTGCCGATTCACTCACCCGTGCAGAGGCTGCTTATGCCAGCGCGCACGCCACGTGGCAGGATGGCGACTACGGCGCCGCGCTGGACAGTCTGGTCGCCGTAGCCGGGGAGTACTCCACTACTCCGGTTGCCCCGCGCGCCCTCTTGGCAGCCGGCAGGGTCTACCTTGAGTGGGCTGCCAGGGACAGCCTGGACGTATTTGCCGAGCTTCCACTCGATTTGGATACGACGGCGCCGCTGGAGCTGGAACTCTGGCCAGCGCCGGCATCCGACAGCACGAATGCCGACTCGCTAAACCTGCCGTTCTTGTATCGCAGACTGGCGGATCTTTATCCCGGAGCACCTGAGCGGCGGCATGCCGACCGTATGGTGGCAGCCCTTTCCGAGCACTGGGACGTGCTGCATCCGCCCGTGGACAGTATGGCGGCGGATACGCTGGCGGACATTGCCGGCGGCCTTGCCGCGCCGGACTCGCTGGAGGCAGCCCCCGAGGCAGACACGCTGGCAGCAGCCCCCGAGGCAGACACGCTGGCAGCGCAGGGCGCCGCCGCGCAGGTTGCGGGTGCAGCTCAACAATCGCTTTCGCCGGTGGCGGCCTTCGGCGCTGCGATGGAAAGGGTTCGACCAGGGGAGCCGGATCCGGTCCCGGAGGAAGTGCTGGGTGAGGCTCCGGAAGCCGGCCTTGGTCTCATCGACTGGTATGCCGGAGGGTATACATTGGTAGTGCGCACGGAGCGCAGCCACGAGTCCGCGCTTGGATTTGCCCGCAATTTCGGGCGGTCGATTGGAGACTTTCCCCAACCCATCGATGTCTTTACTGCCATCGAGGAGGGCGACATGGTGTTCCGCATCGGCATCGGGCTTTTCGAGACGCGCCAGGAAGTGGAGACGCTGATGGAAGAGTATTCCGGATTTCTGCCTCCCGGCTCCCGCATTGTGCGCCTGCCCGCGCGTCAGGAAGCGAAACACTGAGCGGAAACCTTCGGTATACCTCCGTTCGGCCCGGCCAATCAACACTCGCCAGTCATGGCACAGGAGCAGCGTAATCCGGAAGAGCGACCTGCGGAGAAACATCGCATGCCGCCGACGGGCCGCATGAAGATCTCCATGTGGATGTACGCCGTCCTCTTCATTTTTCTGTTGATCAACCTGGTTTTCTTCTGGCGGGGCGTAGATACCAATACCATAGAATACAGCACTTTTCTCGACTACGTTGAGAAAGGGTACGTCGAAAAAGTCCGCATCATCAATGATCGCAGGATAGAAGGGACTTTTACCTCTTCGGCAGTGAGCGAGGGACATGTCGAGGTGGCCGAGTCCAGGGACTCCATTCTGGGCTCTTCCAGCCAGTCCGGCGGCGGTTTCACCACCATCAAGACCGAGTCGCACGGCCTGGTTGAATTTCTGGATACCCACAACCGCGAGGCGCGGGAAGAAGGTCAGCTGCCCGTGCAGTACGAGGCTGCGTACGAGGACAACTGGCTGGGCGGTGTGCTGACGTGGATCCTGCCGCTGGCGATACTGATCGGGCTCTGGATCTTTCTCATCCGCCGCATGAATCCGGGTTCCCAGGTACTCAGCATCGGCAAGAACAAGGCGGTGCTTTTCGATGCCATGGGAGACCAGAACATCACGTTCAAGGATGTGGCCGGACTGGACGAGGCCAAGGAGGAGGTCGCCGAAGTGGTGGAGTTCCTGCAGAAGCCCAAGAAATTTACCAAGCTGGGCGGAGCGCTGCCGAAGGGTGTGCTCCTGGTAGGACCGCCCGGCACCGGCAAGACGCTTCTGGGCAAGGCGGTGGCCGGAGAGGCCGGCGTGCCGTTCTTTTCGCTCTCGGGCAGCGATTTCGTGGAGATGTTCGTGGGCGTGGGCGCAGCCCGTGTGCGCGATCTCTTCAAGCAGGCGAAGGAAAAGGCGCCGTGCATCGTGTTCATTGACGAAATCGATGCCATCGGACGCAGCCGCGGCCGCGGCATGATGATGGGAGCCAACGATGAGCGTGAAAACACGCTGAACCAGCTCCTCGTGGAGATGGACGGCTTCAATACGGACAAGGGAGTCATCATCATGGCGGCCACCAACCGGCCCGACGTTCTCGACACGGCCCTGTTGCGTCCTGGACGATTTGACCGCCAGATTCTGATTGACCGGCCCGACCGCCTGGAGCGGGAGGCCATTTTTCTCGTGCATACGCGATCTCTGGTGCTGCACGCGAATGTGGATCATGCCCAGCTGGCCTCGCAAACGCCGGGCTTCGCCGGCGCGGAAATAGCCAATGTCTGCAACGAGGCGGCACTACTGGCGGCTCGCCTGGACAAGGAATCCATCGAGATGGAGGACTTTGAAAAGGCCATTGACCGGGTAATCGCGGGGCTTGAAAAGAAGAACAAGCTCATCAAGCCGGAAGAGAAGCGCATTGTCGCTTTCCACGAGGCGGGCCATGCCATTACAGGATGGTACCTCCGGCACACGGACCCCGTTATCAAGGTGTCGATCGTCCCGCGCGGCCTGGCTGCGCTGGGATTTGCGCAGTCGCTGCCTGACGAGCGCTACATTACCACCAAGGCGGCTTTCCTTGACCAGATGACCATGATGATCGGCGGGCGGGTGGCCGAGGAGATCGTGTTCGGGCAGCTGTCCACGGGCGCCCAGAACGACCTAGAGCGCATCACCAGGACCGCGTATGCGATGGTGGTGGACTTCGGCATGAGCGAGCGGGTGGGGCACGTCAGTTTCAATGTTTCCCGCGGGCGCAAGGACAGCCCGCTCTTCGAAAAGCCCTATTCCGACAGTCTTGCAGAGATCATTGACCAGGAAGTCAAGCGGCTCATAGATGATGTACGTGAACGGGCGCTTGAATTGCTGAACGAGAAGCGCGACAAGCTTGATGCGTTGGCGGAGCTGCTGCTCGAGAAGGAAGTGCTCGGTCCGGCGGATCTGGTGGGCATACTTGGGGAGCGTCCCTTCGGCGATTACGTGTCCTACAACGGCGTGGAGGCAGCGGAAGACGCGAATGAGGAAGACGAGACGGCGGAAGAAGTCGCCGACCCGTAATCCCACTGCATTTAATCCCACTGCATTTAACAGGAATTTTGACTACGATTGTGGCAAGATTAAAAAAGATGCCGTACATTGAGAGGCTGCAACGAAATAGGACAACGCTCAGGTAGCGAAGTACATTGCCAACGATTCAGCAACTGGTTCGGAAGGGGCGGCATCCCAAGGTGCGCAAGACCAAGGCGGCGGCCATGCAGGGCAATCCGCAGCGTCGTGGTGTGTGCACGCGTGTCTATACGACAACTCCCAAAAAGCCCAATTCGGCGCTGAGAAAGGTCGCCAAGGTACGCCTTACCAACCAGATTGAGGTCATCGCCTACATTCCGGGCGAAGGCCACAATTTGCAGGAGCATTCCATCGTACTGGTGCGAGGTGGACGTGTGAAGGATTTGCCAGGAGTAAAGTACCACATCGTTCGCGGAGCGCTGGACACATCCGGCGTGGAAGACCGGACGCAGTCAAGATCAAAATACGGGGCGAAGCGACCCAAGAGATAATCTGAATTCAGATCCGAATACGTGTTGCCACCCGGCGCCGTGCCCCTGATGTGGCATGGCGTCTTTTTTGACACCAGCCATGCGTCGAAAGTCAGCCGAAAAGCGTCAACCTGCCCCGGATCCCAGATTTGAGGACCGTGTCGTGGCGCGCTTTGTCAATTACATCATGCGCGATGGCAAGAAGAGCGTGGCGCAGGGCATTGTCTACGACGCATTCACGCGGATCGAGGAGCGCACCGGAGAGTCGGGCCTGGAGGTCTTTCGCCAGGCACTCCAAAACGTTGCGCCGCTGGTCGAAGTGCGCAGCCGCCGCGTCGGTGGGGCCACCTACCAGGTGCCCATGGAAGTGCGGTCGGACAGGCGCACGGCGCTGGCCTTTCGCTGGATTATCCAATATGCCCGTGCAAGACACGATCACACGATGGCCGCCAGACTGGCCAACGAGCTGGTCGCGGCCTCCAAGGGAGAGGGAGGCGCCATAAAGAAAAAGGACGATACCCACCGGATGGCCGAATCCAACAAGGCCTTCGCCCACTTCCGGTTCTGATCCGATCATGACGGACAAGCGAAACATACCGCTGTACCGGATGCGCAATATCGGCATCATGGCACACATCGATGCCGGCAAGACCACTACGACGGAGCGCATTCTGTTCTATACCGGGCGCCTGCACCGGATGGGTGAGGTACACGAGGGCGGCGCAACGATGGACTGGATGGCCCAGGAGAAGGAGCGGGGCATTACCATCACGAGCGCGGCAACAACCTGTTTCTGGTCCAAGGACGGGGCCGAGCACCGCATCAACATCATCGACACGCCGGGCCACGTGGACTTTACCGTGGAAGTGGAGCGATCTCTGCGCGTTCTGGATGGCGCCATTGCCCTCTTCTGTGCGGTAGGCGGGGTCGAGCCGCAGTCGGAAACAGTCTGGCGCCAGGCCAACAGGTACGGCGTTCCCCGGATTGCCCTCATCAACAAGATGGACCGGACGGGAGCTGATTTCACGGAGGCCATCCAGGCCATGAAAAAGCGCCTGAAGGCCAACCCCGTGCCTGTGCAGATACCAATTGGTTCGGGCGCGCTTTTTCGCGGCGTTATTGACCTGGTGACCAACAAGGCCATCATCTGGCACGACGCCACCCAGGGAGCCACGTGGGACGAGATTGACATTCCGGCGGACCTTCGCGCCACCGCCAGACGGTGGCGCATTGCGCTCCTGGAAGCTGTCGCCGAATACAACGACGACCTGCTGATGAAGTACCTCGAGGGGGAGGACATTACACCCTCGGAATTGCGGGAAACAGTGCGGAGGGCGACGCTGAATCTGGACATTACGCCCATCTTCTGCGGCTCCGCCTTCAAGAACAAGGGCATCCAGCGGCTGCTCGACGGCGTAGTCGACTACCTGCCGAGCCCCCTCGACATTCCTGCCGTGGAAGGTACGGTTCCGGACACGCACCGGAGCGCGACGCGCAAGCCCATCGCGGACGAGGCATTTTCCGCGATAGCCTTCAAGATTGCCACCGACCCCTATGTGGGCAAGCTCACCTTCTTCAGGGTCTACAGCGGCCGGCTGGCCAAGGGTACGCAGGTTTACAATGCCACTACCGGCCACAAGGAGCGGATCGGACGCCTGCTTTTCATGCACGCCAACCGGCGCGAGGACATTGAGGGAGTGGAGGCCGGCGACATCGCCGCGGCCGTGGGGCTCAAAAAGGTCAAGACGGGCGATACCCTGTCGGATCCGGCGCATCCCATTGTTCTTGAAACGATGGATTTTCCGGATCCCGTGATTCGCATCGCGATTGAGCCGCGCACCAAGGCGGATGCGGACAAGCTTGCGTCGGGACTGCAAAAGCTGGCGGAGGAGGACCCCACTTTCAAGGTGTCCGTCGATCCCGAGACCGGCCAAACCCTGATTGCGGGGATGGGCGAGCTGTATCTGGAGATTATCGTGGACAGGCTGCGCCGCGAATTCAAGGTGGAAGCGAACGTAGGCAAGCCGCAGGTGGCCTACCGCGAGGCGCTACGACAGGTCGTCGACGAGCGCTATTCGCACAAGAAGCAGACCGGCGGTCGCGGGCAGTATGCGGTTGTGCACATGGAAGTGGGCCCCAACGATTCCGGAATGGGCCTGGATTTTGTCAACGAAATCACCGGCGGTGCCATACCGAGGGAATTCATTCCCTCCGTGCACAAGGGTGTAAAGGCGGCACTGGAGCAGGGGCCGCTGGCGGGCTACCCGGTGGAGGGCGTGCGCGTCAGGCTCTACGACGGCAAGCACCACGAAGTGGATTCCGACCAGCATGCATTCGAAATTGCCGCCCAGCTGGCCTTTCGGCATGCCGCGCGCCGGGCCCGGCCTGTGCTCATGGAGCCCGTCATGCGTGTGGAAGTCGTCACGCCGGATGAGTATATGGGCGATGTCATCGGTGATCTTAACGGCCGCCGTGGACGCATCGCTTCCATGCATCAGCGCAGCGATGCCCAGGTGATAACGGCCTATGTGCCGCTATCGGAGATGTTTGGATATTCGACCGACATGCGCTCCCTCTCCCAGGGACGCGCCATATTCACGATGCAATTCGAATCCTACGAAGCTGTACCCAGGAACATAGCTGACAAACTCGTGCTGGCGATATCAGGCGCTTTGGCCTGAGTGTCGGCCGGCCTGCAATCAACCGTTCAATATCATGGCAAAACAGCATTTTCAGCGTACGAAGCCTCACGTGAACGTGGGGACGATCGGTCATGTGGATCACGGCAAGACGACGTTGACGGCGGCGATCACGAAGGTGCTGAACGAGCGTTTTGGCGGTACGGAGGTTCGCTCGTTTGATTCGATAGACAATGCTCCGGAGGAGCGTGAGCGGGGCATTACGATCGCGACGGCGCATGTGGAGTACGAGACGGCGGAGCGGCACTATGCCCATGTGGACTGTCCCGGACACGCGGACTACGTCAAGAACATGGTCACGGGAGCGGCGCAGATGGACGGTGCGATCCTGGTGGTGGATGCTTCGGACGGTCCGATGCCGCAGACGCGGGAGCACATTTTGTTGGCGCGTCAGGTGGGTGTGCCCTACATCGTGGTGTTCATGAACAAGGTGGACCTGGTCGATGACGAGGAGCTTTTGGAGCTGGTGGAGATGGAGGTGCGAGAGCTTCTGGAGCAGTACGAGTTTCCGGGGGACGACATACCGGTGATCATGGGCTCGGCGCTGGGCGCCTTGAATGCCGAGCCGGAGTGGGAGGAGAAGCTGATGGAGTTGATGTCGGCGGTGGATTCGTACGTACCGACGCCGGAGCGTGAGCGGGACAAGCCGTTTTTGATGCCGGTGGAGGATGTGTTTTCGATCACGGGTCGGGGCACGGTGGCCACGGGTCGCGTGGAGCGCGGAATGGTGCGTACGGGGGAGAAGGTGGAGATCGTGGGTATCCGCGAGCAGAAGACGAGCACGACGGTAACGGGCGTGGAGATGTTTCGCAAGATTCTGGACGAGGGTCAGGCGGGCGACAACGTGGGGCTGTTGCTTCGGGGCATAGCGAAGGACGGCGTGGAGCGTGGTCAGGTGATCGTGCATCCGGATTCGATCACGCCGCACCGGGAGTTTGAGTGCGAGGTGTATGTGCTGAGCAAGGAGGAGGGAGGCCGTCACACGCCGTTTTTCAAGGGGTACCGGCCGCAGTTTTATTTTCGGACGACGGACGTGACGGGGGACATCGAGCTTCCGGAGAACGTGGAGATGGTCATGCCGGGCGACAACACGCAGTTCCGGGTGCGTCTGATCCAGCCGGTGGCGATGGAGCAGGGCCTGCGCTTTGCCATCCGCGAGGGCGGACGGACCGTCGGAGCCGGCGTCGTGGCCAATATTCTCGACTAGGACGCATAAATGGCTGGCCAAAAGATCCGCATAAAGCTCCGCTCATACGATCACACGCTGATCGACAAGAGTGCCGAAAGGATCATCAAGACCGTGAAAGCCACGGGCGCGGTGGTCAGCGGTCCCATTCCGCTCCCTACGAAGAAGGCGGTCTATACCGTGCTGCGCAGCCCGCATGTCAACAAGAAGAGCCGGGAGCAGTTTGAAAGCCGCAGCCACAAGAGGCTCATCGACATCCTGTCCACGAGCAGCAAGACGGTGGATGCCCTCATGAAGCTGGAGCTGCCCAGCGGCGTGGACGTGGAAATCAAGGTCTGAAGCACACCCTCACCGCCATGCGTGGAATGATCGGCAGAAAGATCGGGATGACGTCCATTTTCGACCGGCAGGGCGGAAACGTACCCTGCACGGTGCTGGAGGTAGGGCCCAACGTGGTGGTGCAGGTCAAGCGGAAGGACGGCAGGGACGGCTACGATGCTGTTCAGCTCGGCTACGGTGAGAGGAAGCCGCGGCGAACTTCCAAGGCCATGCAAGGCCACTTCGCAGCTGCCTCGACGACGCCCAAGCGTGTCCTCGTGGAATTCCGCTGGGAAGAGCCGTCCATGGATGTGGGAGACGAGTTGCGCGTTGAGGAGCTCTTCAGTGCGGGAGACATCGTGGATGTAGCAGCCCGGTCGAAGGGCAAGGGCTTTCAGGGTGTAGTGCGGCGCCACGGCTTCCGGGGCGTCAATGATCGCACGCACGGCCAGCACAACCGCGAACGGGCCCCGGGCTCCATCGGCGCATCGTCGGATCCGTCCAGGGTCATGAAGGGGATGCGGATGGGCGGACGCATGGGAGGCCGGCGTGTGACGGCCAAGAACCTGGCCATTGCCCGCATCATTTCCGAGCACAGCCTCGTGCTGGTGCGCGGAGCCGTGCCGGGTCCTGCCAACGGGATTGTCGAGCTGTCTAAAAAGGCCTAGGGCGTGATGGAACTGGGAGTATATCACAGAGACGGTACACCCACCGGGCGCAACGTGGAGCTGGAGCCGGAGGTATTCGGCGCAGTCCCCAATGACCATGTCCTGTGGCTGGATGTGCGCCGGACCCAGGCAAGTCGCCGGCAGGGTACACACAAGACGAAGGAGCGCAGTGATGTGCGCGCAAGCACGCGCAAGCTCTATCGACAAAAGGGTACGGGACTGGCGCGAAGCGGCAGCCGGTCTTCGCCGCTCAGGCGAGGCGGCGGGCGCACGTTCGGGCCGCGGCCGCGCACCTATCGCGTGCGCCTAAGCAAGAAGACCCGGCGCCTGGCGCGCTGCTCGGCGCTGAGCTACAAGGCCGCCTCCGATGCTATACGCGTGGTGGAACCCCTGGCCTTCGAAAAGCCCTCCACGCGGGATCTGCTGGGCCTGGCGGAGGCGTTTGAGCTTTCGCAGCAGAGAATCCTGGTAATCACCGAGCAAAACCAGCCTGCCGTGAACCTGTCCAGCCGCAACGCGGCCCGCATAGCGGTGCGCGAGGCGCGCAACGTGTCTGCAGAGGACGTATTGCGGGCTGGCGTGTTGCTAATGGAGGAAGGCGCTCACGACATACTGGCGCAGACACTGCGTTCGACAAAGGAATCCGCCCGGTCATGAAGCGCAGCCCGATTATCCGGCCACTGGTCACGGAAAAGCTCACGTCCCTGATGGAAAAGGGACACTATGCGTTCGTGGTGGACATGGACGCCAACAAGATCGAAGTGGAGCATGCCGTTAGGGAGCGGTATCCATCCGTTCGCATCAAGGAGGTGCGGACCATGATCGTTCGGGGCAAGCGCCGCAGGCAGTTTACGCGCCGTGGCGTGCGCGAGGGCCGGACGGCACAATTCAAGAAGGCCATTGTCACGCTCATGCCGGGCAGTGCGCCCATAGACTTCTTTGAGGGCATCTAGGCGCCATGGGAGTACGAAAACTCAATCCGGTAACGCCGGGGCAACGCCAGCGCTCGGTATCGACCTTCGAGGACGTAACGGCCAAGCGGCCGCTCAAGCGCCTGGTTTCCCCGCTGAAACGCCGTGCGGGTCGCAACAACACCGGCCGGATGATGGTCCGCTGCCAGGGCGGAGGGCACAAGCGCCGGTATCGCGTAATCGACTTCAAGCGGGACAAGGTGGGGCCAAAGGCCCGGGTTGCGAGTATCGAATATGATCCCAACAGGTCAGCCCGTATCGCGCTCCTGGTGTATGAGGACGGCGACAAGCGCTACATCCTGGCACCGGACGGGCTTTCGGTAGGAGACCGGGTGGAGAACGGTCCTTCGGCGCCGCCGGAAGTGGGCAACTGCCTTCCGTTGTCCAATATTCCGTACGGCACGTTCGTGCATGCCGTCGAGCTGAAGCCCGGCAAGGGTGCGCAGCTGGCACGAGCCGCCGGTACCTACGCCCAGCTGACGGCCAAGGAGGGCCGCTATGTCACGCTCAAGCTGCCCTCGGGCGAGGTGCGGCGCGTGATGGGGCGGTGCCTGGCTACGATCGGCACTACCGGAAACACCGACCACATGAACGTGGACCTCGGCAAGGCAGGCCGGAACCGCTGGCGGGGCAAGCGTCCCAAGACCCGGGGCGTGGCCATGAACCCGGTGGATCATCCCATGGGTGGTGGTGAAGGCAAGGCTTCCGGCGGTCATCCGCGGTCGCGCTCCGGATTGCGCGCCAAAGGCTTCAAGACGCGCAGGCGCAACAAGCCGAGTGACAAGTTCATCGTGCATCGCCGGGGCACCAAACGCAGATAACATGGCACGCTCTCTCAAAAAGGGTCCGTACGTTCACTACAAGCTGCAGCGCAAGGTGGACGCACTGAATCAGAGCGACAAGAAAAAGGTCATCAAGACGTGGAGCCGCGCGTCCATGATCACGCCGGATTTTGTGGGGCACACCTTTGCCGTGCACAACGGCCGGCAATTCATCCCGGTCTACGTGACGGAGAACATGGTGGGACATCGCCTGGGCGAATTCTCTCCCACGCGCACCTTCCGCGGGCACGCCGGCGGCAAGAAAGACCGGCGCAGCCGATAGCAAGACTCATGCCAGCTGATATGGAGGCCCGGGCAAAAAGGAAATACATTCGCAGTTCGCCGCTCAAGATGCGCAGGGTCATCAATGCCATCCGCGGCGAGCGTGTATCGACTGCGCTTGAAGCGCTGCATTTCATGCCGCAAGCTGCCACGCGGGCCATAGAGCTGACCATACGCTCGGCCGTGCATAACCTGATGGACAAGCACCAGGACGAGCGGTTTGACGAAGGGGACCTGGTGATAGCGGACATCCGCGTGGACGAAGGGCCGACGTTTCGGCGATTCCGGCCGGCGCCGCGTGGCCGCGCCCATCCCTACCGCAAGCGCCTGAGCCACCTTACCGTTGTCGTCCGCAGCGTGGACGACCTGAGTGACGAGACATAGACATGGGTCAAAAGACACATCCGATAGGCTTCAGGCTGGGCATCATCAGGGGATGGGATTCCAACTGGTATGCCGGCAAGAAGGACATGGCAGCCAAGCTCCTGGAGGACGAGGAGATTCGCCGCTACGTGACGGCTCGCCTGAAGCGGGCGGGCTTGAGCCGGGTCGTGATCGAGCGAACCCCCCGCCGCGTGATTCTGACGCTTCACACCAGCCGGCCGGGCGTGGTCATCGGCCGTGGGGGCGCGGAGGTCGACAAGCTTCGCGAGGAGCTAAAGAAGCTCACCGGGAAGGATATCCAGATCAACATCAACGAGATCAAGCGCCCCGAGCTCGATGCGAGTCTGGTGGCGCAGAATGTTGCTCAGCAACTGGAAGGCCGCGTGTCATTCCGGCGCGCCATGAAGCAGGCTATCCAGGGCGCCATGCGCATGGGAGCCCAGGGCATCCGCATAAAGGTGGCCGGACGTCTGGGTGGTGCCGAGATGGGCCGCGTGGAGCAGTACCTGGAGGGCCGTGTGCCGCTGCACACGATCCGGGCCGACATTGATTATTCCGAAGCCATCGCCGCCACCATTTACGGCAGCATTGGTGTAAAGGTGTGGGTGTATCGCGGTGAAATACTGGGCAGGCCCGACCTGAGCCCGAACGTGCAGGCCCAGCGGCAACAGCTCAGACAGATGCACGCGGGCGGCCGGCGCGGAGGCGAAGGCAAGGCGCGCGAGCGGCGGCGCAGCGGCGCCGGACGCAACAGGGCCTCGGGCGCACGCCGCGGCCCGCGCAGATAGAGGAGGTGATTCCATGTTGATGCCAAAGCGCACCAAGTACCGCAAGCAGCAAAAGGGACGCATTCGCGGCAATGCATCCCGCGGCACGCGCGTGGATTTCGGCGACTTTGGCCTGAAGGCGCTGGAGCCGGGCCGCGTAACGAGCAGACAGATCGAAGCTGCCCGCATCGCCATGACGAGGCGCATGAAGCGCGCCGGAAAGGTCTATATCCGCGTCTTCCCGGACAAGCCCATCACCCGCAAGCCGGCTGAAGTGCGCATGGGCAAGGGCAAGGGCGCCATTGACCACTGGGCCGCATCGATCCATCCCGGACGGATCCTGTTTGAGGTGGGCGGAGGCATTTCCCTTGAGCTGGCGCGCGAGTCGCTGCGCCTGGCGCAGCAGAAGCTTCCGCTCAAGACCAAGATGGTAGTGCGGCCGGATTACGTCGAGAAATAAGCCATGATGAAGGCCAAGGAAATTCGCGCCATGAGCGTGGACGAGATTCGCGAGCGGATTCGCGAGGAAGGGGAGCAGTTGCGCGAGCTCCGATTTCGGCATGCCATCGCGCACCTGGAGAATCCGCTGCTGCTTCGCCAGAAGCGGCGCTTTCTTGCCAGGCTGCAGACCATACTCGAGGAGGGGGACACGCCATGACCCGTACTGCGCGCAAGGAGCGAGTTGGCATCGTAGTAAGCAACAGGATGGACAAGAGCATCGTGGTGGGCATCGAGCGCCAGGTGCGGCATCCCATGTATGGCAAGTTCATCAAGAAGACATCGCGCCTCATGGCGCACGACGAAGAAGAGACGGCTCGCGAAGGGGACACGGTCCGCATCATGGAGACCCGCCCGCGCAGCAAGTACAAGCGGTGGCGCCTCGTGGAGGTCGTAGAGCGGGCCAAGTAGGCAACGGATGTGCGATGATACAACAGGAATCAAGGCTTAACGTCGCGGACAATAGCGGAGCCAAGGAAGTGCTCTGCATCCGCGTGCTGGGGGGAAGCGGACGGCGCTACGCCCGCATTGGTGACAAGATCGTGGTTACGGTCAAGTCAGCCATCCCGGGTGGCGGTGTCAAGAAGGGAGATGTCGTGCGTGCTGTCGTGGTACGCACCAGGAAGGAGCAGAGGCGCGATGACGGCTCGTACGTGCGCTTTGACGAGAACGCCGCCGTTTTGCTCAATCCCCAGGGAGAGCCCCGCGGTACCCGCATTTTCGGGCCCGTGGCCCGTGAGCTGCGGGACCGGCGCTATATGCGCATCGTGTCCCTGGCCCCGGAAGTAATCTAGAATATCGTATACGGATTCATGGGTGCAGACATCCAAAAGGCCAAGCCGCACGTCAAGAAGGGGGACCTTGTCATGCTGACCAAGGCCATTACGGCTGCGGAGGAGCGGCATGACCGCAGTCGCGGCTACGTGGGCAAGGTACTAAAGGTGTTTCCGGAGCGCGGCCGCGTGATCGTGGAGGGTGTAAATCTCCGCATTCGTCATACCCGCCCCAATCAGATGTATCCGCAGGGAGGCCGCGTGGAGCGGGAACTGCCGATCCACATATCCAATGTGCAGCCGCTGGACGGCAACGGCGATCCCACGCGCGTGGGCCGAAAGTGGATAGAGGACCCGGAAACAGGCAGTGGCCGATGGGTACGCTATGCCGCCACCACTAAATCAGAACTGGACTAAGTGGCCATGAAGTACTCACCTCGCCTGCAAGTGCGATTCCGAAAGGAAGTGATGCCGGCGCTGCGCAAGCAGTTCCCGTACAGCAACGACCTGCAGGTGCCGCGCCTGGTCAAGATCGTGGTCAACAAGGGTATCGGGGATGCCACGCAGAACCAGAAGCTTGTGGATAGCGGCCTGCAGGAGCTGCGCCTGATTACCGGGCAGCAGCCGACCATTCGGCGAGCGCGCAAGAGCGTTTCGAATTTCAAGCTCCGGGCTGGAATGGCCGTCGGCGTAACCGTCACGCTGCGGGGTGCCCGCATGTGGGAGTTTCTGGACCGGCTCATTACACTGGCGCTGCCGCGCGTGCGCGACTTTCGTGGCACTCCCGATCGCAGTTTCGATGGCAGAGGCAATTACTCCCTGGGAATCAAGGAGCAGATCATATTTCCCGAGATCGACGTGGACAAGGTCGACCGCATCAGCGGCCTGGATGTCACCATTGTGACGACCGCCGCCACGGACGAGGAGGCATACGCGCTCCTGAAGGAGCTGGGCATGCCCTTCGTTCGGCGCAGGGCGGCCTGAGACTAGCTAATACAGCATTGTTATGGCGAAGAAAAGCTGGGTAGCCCGGCAGAAAAAGCGCGAAAGGCTGGTGGCCAAGTACGCGGACAAGCGCCGGCAGCTGAAGGCGGCCTTCGACAGCGAGGGGCTGCAGAAGCTTCCCCGCAATTCAAGTCCGTCACGCCTGCGCAACAGGTGCCAACTAACGGGCCGCTCGCGTGGCTATATACGGATGTACGGGATATCGCGCATCGTATTCAGGGACATGGCCCGCGAAGGCAAGATCCCGGGGATTCGCAAGTCGAGCTGGTAGAAGACATCGTTACGAACCATGAGTGGCATTACGGACCCCGTTGCAGACTACCTTTCCCGCATTCGCAATGCGCAGGCGGCCGGGCATCGCTTTACGGATGTGCCTGCCTCCAAGCTGAAGCGGGCCATTACCAAGATTCTGGTAGAAAAGGGCTACGTCCGCAACTTTCTCAACATTGATGACGGTAAACAGGGACTGCTTCGCATCTTTCTCAAGTACGACCGGCTCGGCCGCGGGGCCATTCGCGAGCTCAAGCGGGCTTCCCGGCCGGGACTGCGGACCTACGTCAGGGCCGCAGACCTGCCCAGGGTGCGAAACGGTCTCGGCACGGCTATCGTGTCGACCTCGCAGGGGGTGATGACGGATAAGGAGGCTCGCAGAATCAATACCGGCGGCGAAGTGCTGGCGTTCGTCTTTTAACTGGAAGACATCATGTCACGTATAGGAAGGCTGCCCATTCCGCTTCCGGACGGCGTGAGCGCCGTGGTTGAGAAGACGGGTGCCGTCGTGGTGCGCGGGCCGAAGGGAGAGTTGCGCCAGGAGATCGGTTCCGACATTTCGGTGGAGCAGGAGGACGGTGTCATCCGCGTCAAGCGTGCTTCGAACCAGAAGCGACACCGGGCCCTGCACGGACTGTACCGGTCGCTGATCAACAACATGGTCACGGGCGTTACGCAGGGCTTCCGCAAGGATCTGGAAATAGTGGGCGTGGGCTCGCGCGCAGAAGTGAAGAATGGCGTGCTGGAATTGGCACTCGGATTCTCTCATTTCATAGTCTTTGTACCGCCTCCGGAAGTGACCGTAACAGCGGAGGCCGGTCGGCGCGGCCAGAATCCCAGGATCACGGTCGAGGGCATTGACAAGCAAATGGTGGGCCACGTGGCGGCCAAGATTCGCGGGCTGCGCCCGCCGGAGCCGTACAAGGGCAAGGGCGTGCGCTACGTGGGAGAATATGTACGCCGCAAGGCCGGCAAGACGGCGGCTAGATAGGACACAGTTACCATGGCAGAAGGAAAGGCCAGAACCCTCAAGGCGGCACGGCGTCGGCGAGTCAAGCGAAGCGTACGCAAGCGTGTGCACGGTACACGGGAGCGTCCCCGGCTTACCGTGTTCCGCTCAAACAGGCACATTTATGCCCAACTTGTAGACGACATTTCGGGCACGACCCTGGCGTCAGCCTCTTCTCTGGCAGAGGCGGAGCTTACCGGGAGCTCTCTCGAAGTGGGCCAGGCTGTCGGCAAAACGCTTGCGGCGCGCGCTCGCGAGGCAGGCATACAGTCGGCGATTTTCGACAGGAATGGATACCGCTACCTCGGTCGCGTGCGGGCGCTGGCCGAAGGCGCGCGCGAGGGCGGACTGGCGTTTTAATCACACTTAGCAGGCGTGCATATGGCAAGGGACAGGGGCGGACGCCGTTCATCGGATGATTCGGGAGCGCAGTCCGACTGGATCGAGCGTCTGGTCACGGTCAATCGCGTGGCCAAGGTGGTCAAGGGCGGCCGCCGGTTTTCATTCAACGCCGTGGTCGTCGTCGGTGACGGCAAGGGCAAGGTAGGCGCGGGCCTGGGCAAGGCCAATGAAGTCGCCGATGCCATTGCCAAGGGGACGGAGGCGGCCAAGAAGCGGCTTATCACGGTGCCGGTGACCGGTCGAGGAACCATCCCGCATCGGGTTACCGGCAAGCAAGACGCGGGTCGCGTTCTCTTGCAGCCGGCCTCGGAGGGCACCGGGGTTATTGCAGGCGGGGGCGTCCGCGCGGTGCTTGAGTGTGCCGGCATCAAGAACATTCTGTCCAAGTCGCTGGGCACAAGCAATCCGCATAACCAGGTCGGCGCAACGTTGGCTGCCCTGCGAAGCCTGGAGGATCCCGTCGAGGTGGCACGCCGACGGGGTCTGCCGCTGCGACGCGTTTTCGAAGGATAGGGTCATGCAGCTGAAAGTGACACAGATAAGAAGCCTCATTCACGCGTCTGCGCGCCAGCGCCGGACTATGGAGGCGCTCGGGCTGCGCCGCATGCATCACACGGTGTACCAGAAGGACACGCCTGCCATTCGCGGCATGATTCGCATGGTACGCCACCTGGTCGAGGTTACCGAGACCCAATAACACGGGCAGAATTACATGAATCTAAGCAACCTGTCGCCCGCGCCGGGATCCACAAGGCGGCGCAAGCGCATAGGGCGCGGCGTTGGTTCCGGAAAGGGCGGACACAGCTCGACCCGGGGCAACAAGGGCCAGAAGAGCCGCACCGGCAATCACAGAATGCCTTCATGGTTCGAGGGAGGGCAGATGCCGTTGCAGCGCCGCGTGCCCAAATTCGGCTTCAAGAATCCGTTTCGGGTTCGTTACCGCGTACTGAGCGTCGGGCGTCTCGCCGAACTAGTGGAGTCAGGCCGCCTGGATGCTGACCAGGGCATTACTCCCGAGGCGCTTTGCGCCGCGGGCCAGGCACGCAGGGACGATCGCATCAAGATACTTGGAGACGGCGAAGCAACTGGGCCGCTTGTCGTGGAAGCGCACGCATTCAGTCAATCGGCGCGGCAGAAGATCGAGGCTGCCGGCGGAACGGCCACCGCGCGTTAGGCACGCACTTTAACCCGAGAACAGTTCATGGCCAGCTTTGCCGAAAGCCTGCGCAACATCTGGAAGATCACAGAGCTGCGCACGCGCATCATCTACACGCTGATCATCCTTGTGATCTACCGCGTAGGTGCCTATGTGACGCTTCCGGGGATCGACGCGGCGGTGCTCAAGGAGATCTTCTCTTCCGGAGGCCCAAACAACCTGTTCGGCTTTTTCAATTTGTTTGTGGGCGGGGCCTTCCTGCAGGCCGGAGTCTTTGCCCTGGGCATTATGCCCTACATCACGGCCTCGATCATCATACAGCTTCTGGGTGCCGCCGTGCCCTATTTCCAGAAGCTCCAGAGAGAGGGCGAGGAAGGCAGGCGCAAGATCACGCAGTTGACGCGTTATGGCACGGCGGGCATCACGGCCCTGCAGTCCATCGGGTACAGCATATTTCTGCTCGGCACCGTGCCCAATGCGGTTGTGATCAATCCGACCTTCTTCATGATCACTACCGTTATCGTGCTCACGGCCGGAACGATGTTTGTGATGTGGCTTGGAGAGCGCATCACGGAAAGCGGCATTGGCAATGGAATCTCGCTCATCATTACCATCGGCATCATTGCGTTCCTTCCCCAGGCGTTCGTGAACGAGTTTCGGCAGATGCCGAACCTGTTCCTGTTTTTGTTCGAACTGGGCGTGCTGGTGCTGGTCACAGCCTTTGTCGTGCTCATGACCCAGGGTACGCGCCGCGTTCCGGTGCAGTATGCCAAGCGGGTCGTAGGGCGCAAGGTTTACGGCGGTACGACCCAGTATCTGCCCATTCGCGTAAATGCCGCAGGCGTGATGCCCATCATTTTCGCGCAGTCCATCATGTTTGTGCCGGGGACGATCGCGCAGTTCTTTCCGAACAGTGAGTTCATGCAGCAGTTCGGGGCTCTGTTTCTCGACTTTACCGGCTGGGGCTATTCCATCATATTCTTCTTCGTCTGCGTGTTCTTTACCTACTTCTATACGGCAATCGCCGTAAACCCGAAGGAGATGGCGGATACCATGAAGCGCCAGGGAGGCTTCATCCCCGGAATTCGTCCGGGGCGGCAGACTAGCGAGCGTATTGACGATATCCTGACGCGCGTTACGCTGCCGGGCTCGCTGTTTATCGGCTTTGCGGCCATCCTGCCTGCCTTTGCCGTCCAGCTGGGCATCACGGAGACGCAGCAGTTTGCCCAGTTCTTCGGTGGCACGAGCTTGCTGATCATGGTGGGCGTGACGCTGGATACGCTGAAGCAGGTAGAGAGCCACCTGCTCATGCGGCACTACGATGGGTTCATGAAAGGAGGCCGGATCCGGGGTCGCCGGGGCTGACGCACATGGCATGGGCTTGAAGACGGACAAGGAGATCGACGTGCTGCGGACGTGTGCCGACATTGTCAGCCGCACACTTGCGGAAGTGGCTCGCTACGTGGAGCCGGGCATCACGACAGCCCAGCTCGATCGAGAGGCTGAGAGGTATGTACGGGCTCAGGGCGCCGAGCCCGCGTTCAAGGGCTACAGGGTTGGATCACTGCCTCCGTTTCCGGGAACGCTTTGCGTTTCGGTTAACGATGAGGTTGTGCACGGTCTTCCCGGTTCGTATGAGCTTCAGGCCGGAGACGTCGTTTCCATTGACTGTGGCGTGCATTTCCGCGGGTATTACGGCGACAGCGCGTTCACCTTTGCCGTCGATGACATCCACGCGGACGACGCGCGCCTGTGCCGAGCCACAATGGAGTCCCTGAAAAAGGGCGTAGAGCAGTCCCGGCCTGGTCATCGGCTGGGCGACGTGTCAAACGCCGTCCAGCGGCACTGCGAAACCCGTGGCTACGGCGTTGTCCGGGAGCTCGTCGGACACGGCATCGGGCGTGCCTTGCACGAGGAACCCCAGGTGCCCAATGTGGGCCAGCCGCGGTCGGGGAGAAAACTGCGCGCCGGACTGGTATTCTGCCTTGAGCCCATGATCAATCGCGGCACGTACCGCATCGTCACGGATCGTGACGGATGGACCGTGCGAACGGCGGACGGCGCCAATTCGGCACATTATGAACACATGGTTGCCATCGGGCACCACGGACCGGAGGTGCTTACTACCTTCGACTATATCGAAGACGTTACCCTACCACCATACTCCATAGCAGAACCCACGTATGGCTAAGCAGAAATCCATCGAGCTGGACGGAGAAGTGATCGAGGCCCTGCCCAATGCGCAGTTCCGCGTGCGACTTGAGAACGGCCATGCCATTCTCGGACTCCTTTCCGGCAAGATGCGCATGTACTATATCAAGATCCTGCCCGGGGACCGGGTAAAGGTAGAGTTGTCGCCCTTTGACCTTACCAAGGGCCGCATTGTCTATCGCTACAAATAGCTGTGAACCAATAGCTGGTGCCAGCGTACTATTCGGCTTGAGCGCCTCTCTGTAGACCAATCACGACGGCCATGAAAGTACGAGCGAGTATCAAGAAGCGGAGTTCGGACGACAAGATTGTCCGCCGTAAGGGTCGCCTCTACGTCATTAACAAAAAGAACCCCCGAAACAAGCAGCGTCAGGGTTAGGAGCCCCCGGCCGAGGTAGCATTATGCCAAGAATAGCGGGAGTAGATGTTCCTCCTCGCAAGCGCGGCGAAATAGCGCTTACGGCGATATACGGCATCGGTAGGTCGAGAGCCGTGGAAATCCTGGAGCGCGTGGGCCTCGATCCTGACCGGCACCCGGAAGAGTGGACGGAGGACCAGACCAAGAAGGTTCGCAGATTGGTGGAGGATCACTATCTGGTCGAGGGGCCGCTCCGCTCCGAGGTGCACATGAACATCAAGCGGCTGATGGACATCGGTTCCTACCGGGGACTGCGGCATCGTCGCGGATTGCCCGTTCGGGGCCAGCGAACGCAAACCAATGCGCGCACGCGCAAGGGGCGCAAGAAGACGGTTGCGGGCAAGAAGAAGGCGCCACGCAAATAAATCCGGCATTCCCAAATGGCAAAACGGCAGGTCAGGCGACAGCGCACCGCACGGGTACGCAGGAAGAATGTCGTGGTGGAATCCAACGGCATGGTATTCATCCGCTCCACATTCAACAACGTAATCATTACGGTCACGGACCAGTACGGCAACTGTATTTCCTGGTCCAGTTCCGGCAAGGAAGGCTTCAAGGGAAGCCGCAAGAGTACGCCTTACGCGGCGCAAGTGGCCTCTACGACGGCCGCCAAGGAAGCCTATGATCTGGGACTGCGCCGTGTGGAAGTGTACGTGAAGGGTCCCGGCTCCGGTCGGGAGTCTGCCATCAGGGCGCTGTCAACCTCGGGACTGGAGATAGCGGCCATTCGGGACATCACGCCCATACCGCACAACGGCTGCCGGCCTCCGAAGAGGCGGCGCGTTTGATGTTTCATCCCTCAAACGGCAGGTATCACTGACATGGCCCGTTACAGAGGCCCCAAGCAAAAGATTGCGCGACGGTTCAAGGAGCCTATTTTCGGCCCGAGCAAGGCACTGGAGCGCAAGCCCAACCCGCCGGGCCAGCACGGCCGCGCGCGGCGGCGCCGTGAAAGCGAGTATGCAGTGCAGCTCAAGGAAAAGCAGAAGGCGAAGCACACCTATGGCATGCTTGAGCGCCAGTTTCGCAACCTGTTCGAAAAGGCGGCCCGCAAGAAGGGCGTCACGGGTGAGAACCTGCTCCGATTCCTCGAGGCACGTCTCGACAACACCGTTTTTCGTCTGGGCATTGGTGCCACGCGGCGACAGGCCCGCCAGTTCGTCACGCATGGCCACATCATGGTCAACGACCGCGTGGTGAACATTCCGTCCTTCCAATTGCGTCCTGGCGACATATTGACGGTCCGGCCCAGGAGCCGGCAGTCCGGCATCTTCCATGACAATGTCCGTCTGCATCGCCGCTCCTTCCCCTGGCTGGAACTGGAGCGCAGGCAGCTTAGGGGCAAATTCCTGGACTATCCCAGCCGGGCCGACATCCCGGAAAACATCAAAGAGCAACTCATCGTCGAGTTGTATTCCAAGTAGGAGCAGTCCTTTCTCCTAACCCGATTACAATGAGCGACTACGGAATCCAGATGCCCGAAGGCGTCTTTGCACAGAAAGCAACCCGGTCTTATGGGAGTTTCGTGATCCAGCCGCTGGAGCGCGGCTTCGGCGTCACAATTGGCAACGCGCTTCGCCGCGTTCTGCTGTCCTCTCTGAAGGGTGTCGTGGTCACGGCAGTAAGGATCGACGGCGTGCAGCACGAATTCTCCACCATTGCCGGCGTGACCGAGGACGTAGCGGATATCATCCTCAATCTGAAGGGTGTTCGCTTCAAGGCGCGGGACTACGCAAGCGGCGCAATCCACTTGCGCGTCAAGGGTCCCGGCGCGTGGACCGCCGGTGATCTGGACGAGGCCACCTCTGAATACGAGGTGCTGAATCCCGACCATCACATTGCCACGCTGGGTCCGGAAGCCAGCTTTGCCGTGGAGCTGCGCGTAGAGCAGGGCCGAGGCTACGTACCGGCCGACGAGAACAAGCGGGCGGACGACCCGATCGGCGTTATAGCCATTGACGCCGTGTATACGCCGATCAGGAACGTGCGCTATACGGTCAAGCCGACGCGGGTGGGGCAGAAGATCAATTACGAGCGCCTGGAGATCGAGATCTCCACGGACGGATCCGTGCAGCCCGACGAGGCACTTACGCAGGCTGCCTTGATCCTTCGGGACCACGTCAATCTGTTTCTCTCCATGGACGCCGTCCCGATTGCCGCCATGAAGTCCGGCACGATAGATGCCCAGTCGCAGCGCACCCGGGAGATGCTGGCGCAGTCTGTCGAAGATCTGGAATTGTCCGTACGGGCACAGAATTGTCTCAAGGCCGCCAACATCAAGACCATCGGTGACCTTGTGCGACGCGGTGAGCAGGAGATGCTGAAGTTCCGCAATTTCGGGCGCAAATCGCTTCAGGAACTCGTGGTAGTGCTGGAAGACCGGGGCCTGAATTTCGGCATGGATGTAACGCCCTACGAAGAGGACGAAGCCTGACTGCGAGGTAAGGATCATGCGACATGCCAGGAAGGGTCACAAGCTTGGTCGGACGAATTCCCACCGCGCAGCAACGCTCGCTGCGCTCTCCGGGGCCTTGATCCTCCACAAGCGAATTCGCACCACGCTTGCCAAGGCGAGGGCGACCCGGGTATTCGTGGAGCCGCTCATTACAAGGTCCAAGGAGGATACGACACACAACCGGCGCAACGTCTTCCGGCGATTGCGTGACAAGCACGCTACGGCCGAGCTTTTTTCGGAAGTAGCCGAGCGTGTGGGCGATCGGCCGGGTGGCTATACGCGCGTCGTCAAACTTGGCCAGCGTAGCGGGGACGGAGCCGAGATGGCCGTGCTGGAGCTCGTGGACTTCAATGATTCCGAGGTGGAGACGCGGCGGTCTCGGCGTCGCCGCACCAGGCGCAGCGGACGGCGCTCTGAAGCTCCACCCCTCGAGGAAGACTCCGAATAGGAGCATTCCACGCGGACAACCGGACCCGGGAGGTGCCAGCCTTGCCGGGTTTTTTTGTGGCTGCCCCGTCGGGAAACCGCTCGTGGCTACTCTTGTTGAGAATATGTCCACCCTTGCACCATGCTCAAGACCTCGGCCATAGTCAGAAGCGCCGGCGTGACGATACCGGAATCATTCGAGCACTCGCTCGATGAGCTCCTTGACATGTGTCGCCAGCGCCTGACCAGGGTGGACGAGGACATGATCCAACGAGCATTCCGGCTTAGCTACTGGGCGCACCGCAACGATTTCCGCAGGTCCGGCGAGCCCTACATGATCCATCCGATTGAAGTGGCCAAGATCGTGGCCCGTGACATCGGCTTCGATGACACCAGTGTGGCCGCGGCACTCTTGCATGACGTGGTAGAGGACACCGAGGTTACGCTGGAGCTTATCCGGTCCGAATTCGGGGAAACGCTTGCCATGCTCATTGACGGGCTGACCAAAATACGCGGCGTTTTCGCGACCTGGGGGCTGGGGCAGGCGGAGAATGTCCGGAAGCTCATGCTCTCCATGGCCCAGGACGTGCGGGTGATCCTGGTCAAGTTTGCCGATCGGCTGCACAACATGCGTACGCTCGATTCCCTGCCCGAACGCAAGCAGCTCAAGGTTGCCTCGGAAACGGCCATGCTTTTCGCGCCGCTTGCGCATCGATTCGGGTTGCAAACCATCAAGAACGAGCTGGAGGATTTGTCCCTCCGCGTGCTTGAAAAGGAGGCCTACTATGGAATCGTACGAGGTCTCAAGGCCACCAGGCAGGAACGCGCCGCGTACATTAAGAGCTTCATTGCTCCTGTCAAGGAGCGGCTGCTGGCCTACGGCTTTGAATTCGACATCTACGGCAGATCGAAGAATGTGCAGTCGATCTATCGCAAGATGAAGGCGCAGGACAAGCCCATAGAAGAAATCTATGACCTGTTCGCCATCCGCGTGGTACTGAAGTCGACCGGCCGCCTGGGCAAGGAGGATTGCTGGAGGGTCTATTCGATCGTCACGGATCTGTACCAGCCCCTTCCGGAGCGCTTCAGGGATTTTATTTCGGTGCCCAAGTCAAACGGTTACCAGAGCCTGCATACCACGGTCCTGGGTCCGGGAGGGCGCAAGGTCGAAGTGCAGATAAGGACGATGGAGATGCACGAAGTGGCCGAGCGTGGCGTGGCGGCCCACTGGAAGTACAAGGAAGGCGTGGACAAGACCGACCAGGAAATGGACCAGTTCCTGGCCTGGGTCAAGGACCTGATTGAGAACCCGGACGCAGATCATGCCGCGGAGTTCGTGCAGGAATTCAGTCTAAACCTCTATACGGACGAGATTTACGTATTTACGCCGAGGGGAGATCTCAAGACCCTGCCGACCAAGGCCACTCCCGTAGACTTTGCCTTCCAGATTCACACGGACGTCGGCTTCCAATGCATAGGAGCCAAGGTCAACGGCAAGATGGTGCCGCTGTCGCATCAACTGAAGAGCGGCGACCAGGTGGAAATCATTACGTCCAAGAAGCAGACGCCCAATCCGGACTGGATCAAGTTTGTGGTCACCCACAAGGCGAGAAGCCGCATCCGTCACTGGATCAACGAGGAGCGGAGAGTAGCTGTAAGCTACGGGCGACGGCTTTGGGAGAAGAAGGCCCGTAGGGCCCGGCTGAACGTTAGCGAAGCGGACCTGGTACGCTACGCCAACAAATTCAGGTATCAGAGTCCGAAGCAGATGTTCTACGAAATTGCCTCCGGACTCTTCGACATCAGCGAGCTCGTTCACCTGGTCAAGACCGGCGAGATCCGCACCGAGGAAGAGCCGGAGCGTGAGGCCTCGGCCAAGGAATACAAGGCCTTCCAGGAGCACGCCCGCCTTACGGGCCAGGGAGCGCTGCTAATCAACGGGGAGCGGGTGGCAGGTCTGGCCGTCTCCTATGCCGCGTGCTGCAATCCCATCCCGGGAGACTCGGTGTTCGGGTATGCGAGCCGGACGGGCACCATCAAGATTCATCGAACCAGCTGCCGCAATGCTTCGCACCTGTTGGTAAACCACGCTGACCGCATACAGGCCTGTGACTGGAGCCGGCAGAAGGACGTGCATTTTGTAGCCGGCCTGCGCGTGGTGGGCGAGGACCGCGTGGGCATCGTACATGATCTTACGACGGTCATTTCCCGCAACCTAAAAACCAACATACGGTCCATTACCGTGGACACGAGGGACGGTATTTTTGAAGGAACCATCGTGCTGTATGTAAGTGACCTGCAGCACCTGCGCAGATTGATGGATCGTCTGAAGGGTCTCGACTCCATCCATGGCGTTTACCGGTTTGAAGAATAGCGGAGCACGTAGTTCTCCGGTATTCGTAGCTTGTACGGGTCACTATCTGAACCGGCGACAATCTGATGGGCGAGAAAGTTGCTACCATGGTCAAGAAGGATGTCTCGCGGCGGGTCGCGGCGCGCATGGGCACTCGGCTTGAAGAAGGCGAGTCGTGGGTGAACGAAGTCCTGGAGGTTCTCGCTGACATGCTGATGGAAGCGGATCCCGAGATACGCATCGAGCTGCGCGGTTTCGGTGTGCTGGAGGTAAAGAAGACGAGAGCCAAGCCCAAGGCGCGCAATCCCAGGACCAACGAAACCATTTTCGTGCCTAGCCGCAGGAAGACGCATTTCAAGCCTGGCAAGCGGATCCGTGAAAGGCTACAGAAGCCGCTGCGGGAGCTCAGGTATTCGATTCCTGAAGCGAGTGCCGATGCAGACCACCATTGACGGTCGCGTCGCATCCGTGGACTTTGGTACCAAGCGCGTCGGACTGGCTTTGGCGGATCCGATGCGGATGTTCGCGCAGCCATTCGGCACGTTTTCTCAGTCAGAGGCCGCGAATCGGCTGGGGCGCCTGCACGCCGAAGAGGGCATCGCAGTCGTTATTGTGGGTTGGCCGCTCATGGAAGACGGCAGCGAGGGGATTGCAACCGAGCGGGTTCAGCAATACATCAACCGGCTGCGAAGGCAGCTTCCCGGGGTACAATTCATCAGGTGGGATGAGCGCTATACGTCGGAGGAGGCCAAAGAGGTCTTGCGCGGCACCGGTCGGCCCGTTTCCAGGGAAAGAGTAGACGCCGCGGCAGCGGGCATCATCCTGCAGGAGTACCTGGACGCACAGGCCCGAAACCGCAATGCGGGCGCATCGTAGGCAAAGGAAAAATATCTGCCATGTTTCGAAGCACGGGATCTATTGGGCTGGTTGTCGTTCTGCTGCTAGCTGTTTTTGGTGGCTGTATGGGGGTTGGAACCTACAACAGTCTCGTCTCGGAGGAAGAAAGCCTGGATGAAGCCTGGGGCAACGTCGAGACCGCCTACCAGCGCCGCAGCGACCTGATTCCCAATCTGGTTAACACGGTTAGGGGAGCCAGCGAGTTTGAAAGTCAGACCCTGGAATCTGTTACACGGGCCCGTGCGCAAGCGACGGGCATTACCCTAAGCGGGGAGGACTTGACGGACCCTTCGAAACTGCAGGCCTTTCAGGCGGCTCAGGCGCAGCTGGGTGGTGCACTTGGCCGGCTTCTGGTGGTAAGCGAGAATTATCCCGAATTGCGGGCTACCGAGGCTTTCCGCGACCTGCAAGTGCAACTGGAAGGAACCGAGAACCGCATAAACGTGGCCCGCACCAGGTACAACGAGTCTGTTCGCAGTTACAATACGCGCATTCGACGCTTTCCCGCCGTGCTGGTCGCCGGGATGTTTGGCCACGACCGCCGGCCCTTCTTTGAAGCGGAAGAGGGTGCTGAGCAAGCTCCGACGGTGGACTTCAGCTCGTGATCCCGAAAAGACCATACCTGCTGCTGGCGTGCCTGCTGGTGTCGACCGCAGGCCATGCCCAGGGCGTGCAGGTTATTGCGCCCACCGGGGCCATAGTTACGGACGCGGGCGATCTGCTCTCGCGCACCGAGGAAGAGCTCCTGACCGGGCGTCTGCGTGATTATGCGGACACGACCTCCACGCAGATCGTGGTGGTAACCCTGCCGGACCTGGGTGGAGAGGACATTGCTGCCTATGCCACGCAGCTCGGTGATCAGTGGGGTGTGGGCCAGGGAGAGGCCGACAATGGTGCCGTGGTGCTGGTTTCCAGGGATGATCGCAAGGTCTTCATTGCCACCGGCTACGGGCTTGAGGGATCGATTCCCGATGCACTGGCCGGACGCATTGTGCGCGAGGTCATCACGCCGTTTTTCCGGCAAGGTCGTTTCTATGAGGGTCTTGCTCTCGGAACGGAAGCCCTCATGCGGGCCGCCGCAGGCGAATTCACGGCCGATGGTTCGCCGACAGGCAGTACCCAGGGTAACAGCGTATTCGGCGTTCTTTTCTTCTTGATAGTCGTGGTGCTCTTGCTGAGTGCCTTTGCCGGTGGAAGGCACGGTGGCGGCCGCGGCCGCGGTCGAGGTCGCAGTGACGTACCGTGGGCATTCATTGCCGGGGCTGCGCTCGGCAGTGGCTTTCGAGGCGGCGGGGGAATGGGAGGAAGCTTCGGAGGGGGATTGGGCGGCGGCGGCTTTGGAGGAGGATTCGGCGGCGGTGGATTTGGCGGCGGCGGTGCAGGAGGAGGGTGGTAGCCGCCATGGCGGAGGACCGGCTCGCCAGGCTGCTTGAGTTTTATCGGGCGGATCCCAAGGACGCATTCACGCGCTTTGCCCTGGCGCAGGAATATGCAAAACGTGGAGAGCTGGCCCTGGCGCGGTCATACTACGAGGATCTCATGGCAGCCGAGCCTGAGTACACGGGCACGTATTACCACCTGGGCAAGCTATACCTGGCCCAGGGCAACCGTGCCCGTGCGGCGCGTGTTTTTCGCCTTGGCATGGACGCCGCTGCCCGTGAAGGACAGCACAGGGATCTGGCGGAGCTTCGGGAAGCGCTAGAGACGATGGAGCCGGAAAATGGATAGGCCGGCGCGTGTGAGGGCATATCACGCCGCAACACGTACGGCAACGTACGGCTTCCTGATGGCGCTTCCCCTACTGGCAGCGTATGAGATCCTTATCAGGGTGGTCAATCGCGACGCGGTGCAGCCGGTTCGCATCAGCGCGGAAGTATGGATGAAGTGGGTGATGCCGCGCCTGGGCGACGGGGGAGCGCTGATTGCGGCGCTGGTCGTAGTAGGTATTGGAACGGCCGTATTTATCGCCGAGAGAAAGAAGCAGATTCCGCTGCGTCCGGGCTATGCGCTCTGGATAGTGGCGGAAAGTGCCTTTTACGCGGTGCTCTTGGCGCTGGTCGTGTCCGATTTGACCCAGCGCCTTATGGCCGCGGCGCAGAACTACGAACCCGATCTTATGGCCGGTCTGGTGCTTTCGATCGGGGCGGGATTGTACGAGGAACTGCTCTTTCGCGTCTTGCTTGTCGGAACGCTGTTTCTAGTGCTGACTCGCATCGTCCCGGAAATGGGCAGGGTGGGTACATACGCCATTGCCGCGGTTCTGGGAGCCCTGGTATTCAGCGGGGTCCATTACGTGGGCGCTCTCGGCGATGCCTTCGAGCTTGGCTCCTTCCTGTACCGGGCGCTTTTCGGGCTTGCCCTGAATGTCGTGTTTCTGGTGCGTGGATTCGGCGTTGCTGCCTGGACGCATGCGCTGTATGACGTGATGGTGATTACGGGCGCGCTGTAGCTGCGATGCGGCCCACGGCCCGGACGAGATGCTCCCCTTCTGCATGCGTAGTGTAACACGCACAGCCTGCGCGCACGAGGCCTTCGACGCCGAGTCTTTTCACCACGGTCATGGCATAGAAGTCTCCATGTGACAGGAAAAGGCCCTCTCGTGATAGCTCCCGGCATACCTCCTCGCTGCTCTTGCCGCGTACGGTGAAGGCGAGCGTCGGGGTGCGTTCAGCATCCGGCTGCGGACCATACAGTGTTACACCATCCATGGCTGCCAGGCCGGACCACAGGAAGGCTAGTTGGGCGTGCGTCCGCTCATGGACGGCCCGGGCCGCGGCGCGCAGACGCTCCCGGCGCGTGGTGCCATGCGCCAGGGAAGCCAGGAAATTGACGGCGGCCGCCGCACCGGCCATGCCCTCGTGATTTTGCGTACCGGTTTCGAGTCTTTCCGGCGCAGTGTCTGGCGCCGGTACCAGTCGCGGCAGGCTTAGCTCATCCAGGAGCTCCTTTCTGCAATACAACACGGCCGCATGCGGTCCGTAGAACTTGTAGGCGGAGCAGGCCAGAATGTCGCAGTCCCAGCCCCGGACCTCGGGCGGCCAGTGGGCAGCATAGTGCACGGCATCTATGAACGAGAGAGCACCTGCTGCCCGGGCAAGCCGGCAGGCCCGGGCTACGTCATTGATGGTTCCGAGAGCATTGGAGGCGGCGCCTACAGCCAGAAGACGCGTTCGGTCGGAAACCAGGCTCTCCAGGTGGTTCCAGTCGAGCGTACCGGTACCGGCATCAAAGCGGGCATGGCGAACGACGAGACCCCGCTCTTGGGCCAGGTCCAGCCAGGGATCTATGTTGGCATGGTGGTCGAGATCGGTTACAATGATCTCGTCACGCGGCTGCAGCCGGCGGCCGATGGCCCGCGCCACGTGGAAGGTAAGCGTCGTCATGTTGTTGCCAAACGCGATGCTGTCCGTCTCGCAGTTCAGGAAGTCCGCGAAGGCGGAGCGCGCATCCTCCAGCACCTGGTCTGTCTCGGCGCTCGTGGGGTAGGCCCAGTGCGTATTGGCGTTGTGGTGGTACAGGTAGTCCGCCATGGCCTCGACCACCGCGCGCGGGACCTGCGTTCCACCAGGGCCGTCGAAGTAGGCAACGTTGTGTCCCCTGTGGCGGCGCTGCAGGGCCGGGAACTGGCTCCTGATGTCTTCTACCGGTGTCATGTCAGTTGCCCAAAGTTAGTGCTGTGCACAGAAGTGTCCCCTGAACGCGTATTTTAGACTGCAGTTTGAATTCTTGGGCCAAACAGGTGGCGCAGTGATCTTGCGAAGAATAACAATTGCCATACTCAGCATATTGGTCGTGGCGGCGGCTGGCGTTCTCGGCTTCTTCTTGTACTACGCCATTGTCTCAGGAAGTACGATGGCCAGCCTGGGACCGGAGGCACCTGTCAGGATTTCCGAAGGCGCAGCCTA
This sequence comes from Rhodothermales bacterium, assembly GCA_965207385.1. Taxonomy (GTDB): domain Bacteria; phylum Bacteroidota; class Rhodothermia; order Rhodothermales; family Bin80; genus CAZXEU01. Next base: position 43,902 of record CBDBLZ010000014.1, on the reverse strand, counting down.
TCGGGATCTCAACAAGAACGGGATCATGGATCCCTACGAAGATGTCGCTGCCCCCGTGGAGGAGCGCGTGCAGGATGTGCTCTCCAGGATGACACTGGAGGAGAAGGCTGGCATGATGTTCATTCAAATGATCGCCATGGATCCGGACGGCACGCTCCTGGAACGGCCGACGCCCGACAATCCGTTCAGTTTCTTTATGCCCACGAATTCGACGATGATCGTTCGTCGCCACATGAACCACTTCAATATCATGCAGGCCAATAGTCCTGTCGCCATGGCGAGGTGGTACAATTCCGTGCAGAAGTTGGCGGAGCGATCGCGGCTGGGCATTCCTGTCACCATTGCCTCCGATCCTAGACATGGCTATCTGACCGGCCCGATCGCCGCCATGTTCGGCGGCGCCTTTTCCGTTTGGCCGCAGCCCCTCGGGCTTGCGGCCGCGCGCGATTCGCAGCTGGTCGCTTCATTCGCTGATATCGCGCGGCAGGAGTACCTTGCAGTGGGCATACGGCTGGCCCTGCATCCGATGTTGGACCTGGCAACGGAACCGCGCTGGTCCCGCGTCCTGGGTACCTTTGGAGAGGACGGTGACCTGGCTGCCCGTCTGGGTCGCGCATACATCCGCGGGCTGCAGGGCACATCGCTCGGCTCTGAAAGTGTCGCGACAATGACCAAGCACTTTCCGGGAGGAGGACCGCAGGATGACGGATGGGAAGCCCATTTCTCCTATGGCAAGGACCAGGTATACCCGGGAGGGCGATTCGACTATCACGTGGTGCCCTTCGTGACCGGCGCGATGGCGGCGGGTACCGCGCAGATCATGGTGAGCTACGGCGTGGGTGTCGGCATTACGGAAGAGCCTGTGGGTTTTGCCTTCAGCCGTGAGATCGTAACGGACCTCTTGCGCAATGAACTGGGCTTTGACGGGGTCATCAGCACGGACTGGGCGGTGCTAAGCAGCAAGCGTGTGCTCGGCCTGACCCTTCTTGAGTCGCCCGGTTGGGGAGTGGAGGAGCTGTCGCCGGTCGACCGCGCTGAGAAGGCTCTGGATGCCGGCGTCGATATTTTTGGAGGAGAATCCAATCCGGAATGGATCGTTGAGCTGGTGGAGACGGGCCGGGTGGACGAAGGGCGTCTCGACAACTCGGTTGGCAGGCTCTTGAGGGACAAGTTTCTGCTCGGCCTCTTCGACGATCCGTATGTCGATGAGTATGCCGCCAGCGAAATAGTGGGCAATGCGGAGTTCATGGAGGCAGGCAAGAGGGCCCAGCAGGCATCCATCGTCCTGCTCAAGAATGCAGACATGGACGGGGCCTCGCTGCTGCCACTGGCCGACGGAGAACGCCTGTACATACAGAATGTGGACAGCAGTGTGGCGGCCCGGTATGCGACCGTGGTTGATGATCCCGCAGATGCCACCGTGGCGCTTCTGAGAACACAGACGCCGTACGAGCCACCGCGAGGCAGCGGGATGCTGGAGAGCATGATGCACCAGGGCGACCTGGATTTCAAGGGGGAGGAGCTGGAGAGCATCCTTGCAGTCACTCGTGCCCTTCCAACCGTAGTAGACGTCTTCATGGACCGCCCGGCCGTAATACCGGAAGTGGCGGAGAGCGCTGCCGGGCTGCTGGCCAATTTCGGCGCATCGGACGAAGTCATCCTGGATGCGGTCTTCGGGAGATTTGATCCCTCTGGGCGGCTGCCGTTCGAGCTGCCGTCTTCCATGCGAGCGGTGCGGGAACAGCTGGAAGACGTACCATTCGACTCCGCTGACCCACTATTTCCGTTTGGATTTGGTCTTAGCTACTCGGGCCCTGATACCACGGCGGCTCAGGATACGACGCAAGTGGCCCCGCAACCCGAGCTGCCAATACAGTGAGCGCTAAAGATACCTCTGCCAGGTCTCGAGCGGGCCTCGTTGACCGGTTTCTGGGCGGAATAGAACTGGTCGGAAACAAGCTTCCCGACCCGGCGATGCTATTCTTGCTGTCGCTGGTGATCGTTTGGGTCCTGTCCGCCCTTCTTACGTCTTCCACGTTTGATGTCATTGATCCGCGCACGGGATCGCCGCTGGTCATCAACAATCTTCTGGCTGGCAGCGCGCTGACCGCTTTCCTGTCGAACATGGTGAGCATTTTCACCGGCTTTGCGCCGCTGGGAGTGGTTCTGGTGGCGATGCTTGGGGTGGGCGTAGCGGATGAGGCAGGCTATTTCAACACGGGCATCAAGTTGCTGCTGGGCAGCACGGCAAGGAGCCTGCTGACGCCCATGGTGGTCCTGGTCGGCCTAATCAGCCACAGCGCCGTGGATGCCGGTTACGTGCTGGTCATACCCCTTGGAGGTGTGATTTTCTACGCCGCGGGCAGGCACCCCCTGGCAGGTATCGCGGCCGCATTTGCCGGGGTGTCGGGCGGCTTCAGCGCCAATCCGCTTCCCTCCGCTCTGGATCCGCTTCTGCAGGGGTTTACGCAGCCCGCCGCTCAGATACTGGATGCGGCGATCCTGGTCAATCCTTTGTGCAATTATTTCTTCACGGCCATTTCCAGTTTCCTCATAATCGGGCTGGGCTGGTTCGTCACGGACCGCATCGTGGAGCCGCGCCTGGACAAGGCCGTGCCGGTGGACCAAGATGCGGAAGAGGCCCCGCCCATGGATACCATGGCAGCGAGGGAAAGCAGGGCCTTCTTTGTTTCCACGGGAATCCTGGTGCTGGGCTTGGTGGCACTGGTACTGGTGCTCTTGCCCGCCGACTCGCCGTTCCGCGACGCCGAAGGATCGCTCAACTCCTTCCAGGCGCCGATCATGCAATCGATTGTGCCCCTGATATTCCTGCTGTTCCTTATTCCGGGTGTGGTGTATGGATTGGTGGCAGGTGTTTTCCGGAAGTCCAAGGATATTGTTGACGCCATGACCAAGGCCATGGATGGCATGGCCTACTATATCGTTATGGCCTTCTTTTGCGCGCTGTTCGTACACGCGTTCGGCGAATCCAATATCGGAGCGCTACTGGCGCTCAAGGGTGCATCCCTGCTCAAGGCTCTTGCCCTTCCCGGCAGTGTCACGATCGTGGGTATCGTGCTGCTTACGGCATTTGTGAACCTGTTCGTGGGTTCGGCTTCCGCCAAATGGGCGCTGCTGGCTCCCATATTTGTACCGATGCTCATGCAGGTAGGGATTTCGCCGGAGCTGACGCAGGCCGCCTACCGGGTGGGGGATTCTTCTTCGAATATCATCACACCGCTCATGCCCTACTTCCCGCTCGTCGTTGTTTACTGCCAGCGCTACGTGAAGAAGACGGGCATAGGGACGCTTACCTCTATCATGATTCCCTACAGCCTGACGTTTCTGGCGGTGTGGACGGTGTTCCTGATCCTGTACTGGCTGCTCGGCATTCCGCTTGGCCTCGGAGCATCCTACAGCTATCCGCCGATGTAGAGGAAGTGGCGGCCTCCTCCGCAAGTCCTTCGCACGTCCCGGCGGAAGGAATGGACGCGCGCGTGCTATGAAGAGCAATCCAGTGGCCGGGAATCAATCGTAAGCGCCAGATCCAGAGACCTGGAGTACGCTTGCCCAAACAGCCGCGACGACGCCGTCAGGCCGCGGATTCCAAAACGGCAGCCATCGAATTCGCGCTGTACTCAAGGCGCGGATCTGGCCCGTAGGTCAATATCTGGTCTCGCTTGAGTTGCGCGCGCTCCCGCGTCGTGGTGTCGACTACAACGCGTCCTGTTGCGTCTACCGTAAGGGCCAATTCATAGGCCTTCTTCGGATTGTGACCGAACAGGTTTACCAGCATTTCGATGACGTATTCATACGTGTGCTCGTCATCATCCAGAAGTACGACGTGAAACTTCGGAAGACGCACTGTGCGCTCCTGGACGTCAGATGCGACGGGCTCGCCCGGCTGGGGCAATCCTACTGCATAACGTATGCCCGCGTACGGATGAACGCCCCGGATCATCCTAACCCGCCGTAGAGTCTGCGACCGTTCGGTCCAGAAGCTGGAAGGAGACTGGCAGCCTCATGCGAACCCGCACGGGTTCGCCGTTGTGGTGACCTGGGATGAAAACCGTTTGCCGAAGTGCCCGCACTGCCGCGGAATCACACAGGGGATGCAGGGACTTGCCTACGGTGATGTTGCTCGGCATCCCGTCCGGTTCGACGACGAAAAGCAGGACAAGACGACCCTGGATGCCCATGAGTCGCGCCCGTTCAGGGTACTCGATGTTGATATAGTATGCTCCGATACCGCCCTCGATATCGGGCATGTGCTCGGCCACGTCCAGGACAGGGAGGGCCTCAAGCCCTTCAAGTGCCATAGAGCTGGTAGACTCCTCGGACGGCGCTTCTTCAACGCGCCGCCCGCGTTCCAGCTCGTCCGCAGGCTTGTCGGGCAGGCCGAAATCACGGACAGGCACACCGAAGCTGCGCGCTTCCGTGCGCTGCCGGATATCGAGCAGACCGAGCCTCTCCCGACTTCCGGGTGCCTGGTGCCTCCAGCCGGATCGTTGTACTTTGGACCCCAGCGGAACATTGAAGAGCACTCCGATAACCGACAGGCTGGCAACGAGTCCTGCCATCAATCCGATAGGATAAGACGGCCGCGGGCGACTTTGACTTGTCAAGGGAGGCTTGGCTGATGATCTTCTACTAACGTTGCAACGCGCGCACACTATGTCAAGTCCCGACTCGCAGCCGTTTCGCGCTCTGGTCCTCGAGTCTTCCGGAGAGGCCGCTGTCCGGCATCTCGAATCCTCTGCACTGCCCGATCATGCCGTAGAGGTGGACGTGCTCTATTCCAGTGTCAATTACAAGGACGCTCTGGCGGTGACGGGCAAAGGCAAGATTGTGCGGGCCCCGTTTCCGTTTGTGCCCGGAATAGATCTTGTGGGCAGAGTTGTGCACTCTTCGTCCGACAGGTTCTCGCCCGGGGATTTTGTAGTGCAGACCGGAGGAGGACTGGGAGAGTTTACGTGGGGAGGATTCAGCCAGCGGCAACGCGTTTCCGATGATACGCTCGTGCATCTGCCTGGCGAGGTGTCGCCGATGGGCAGCATGGTGCTGGGCACGGCGGGTCTGACGGCCATGCTTGCTGTCATGGCCCTGCAGCGGCACGGTCTCGGGCCGGAAGGCGGCGAGGTAGTCGTTACCGGTGCATCGGGCGGCGTAGGCAGTTTTGCCACTGCAATTCTGTCGCTTCTGGGCTACGAGGTGGTGGCTTCGACCGGCAGCAGGAGTGCCGGGCCCATGCTTACAGCGCTCGGCGCTGCTCGCATTATCCACCGAGATGAGCTGGGGCGGGGTGCGAAGCGTCCTCTTGAATCGGCACGCCACGCAGGTGCCGTGGACACATTGGGCGGTCCGACGCTTGCGGCGATCATCAGCCGGCTGGCCCGGCACGGCGTGGTTGCCGCGTGCGGCAACGTCACGGGTTACGTCCTGGAAACGACCGTATTTCCGTTCATACTGCGTGGCATCAGTGTCCTGGGCATTGACTCCAACTTCCCCGCGATGGCCCTGCGGCAAGAGGCCTGGGTTCGGCTCGCAGGGTTGGTGACCGCCGATATCCTTGACCGAATAGTAGATCGCGTGCTCCCATTGGCACAAGTGCAATCACACGCGGCCAGAATGCTGGACGGCCAGACCTCCGGGCGGGTGGTCGTCGATGTAAACGCGTGAGCGCAATACTTTTGGGCATTTCGCGGCGGCAATGCCGTAACCACATGCATCGTTATCCAATGCGCGACATGCACAGATTCATTGCTATTTCAATTCTTTGCTGCGGTCTGGCCGCAGGCAGCTTTGCACAAGTTCGCCCGGAATTCAGCGTCGACTTTGCCTTGGGACTGCCCCAGGGCGAATTCAGTGACCACGTAACCAATCCCGGGTTTGGGATTACCATGTTTGGCGGCGTAGGACTGGAGGGCACTCCCTTGGTGGTCGGCCTGACCGGGACTTTCCTGGTTTACGGCGTCGAGCGGCGCCACGTACCGTTCAGCTTGACGATCCCTGACGTGACGGTCGAGGTCGAAACAAACAATAACATAGCTTCCGGCCATCTGGTGCTCCGGCTACAGCCGCCCCGGAGTCGCGTGCAGCCCTACCTGGATGGCCTCCTGGGATTCAATTATCTCTTCACGGAAACCACCGTAGAGGATGATCGGGGCAGCGAGGATGAGAGAATTGCCTCTACCAAGAACTTTGATGATGCGGCGTTCAGTTATGGCATCGGGGCAGGACTGAAGATCAGGGTACATCAGTCGCAGGAGGGGACGGTCCGGGTCGGTCTCGGCTTCAGGTATCTGGTGGGCGGCTCCGCCGAGTACCTGACGGAAGGCGCCATCATGCGGACCGGGGGGACGTTGACGTTTGACACGGAGCGATCCGCAACAGACTTGCTTGTTCCTCATCTTGGCGTTGCGTTTGAATTCTAGTTCCGGGTTCGGACGCAGAAGCGCGTCCTTCCGTACTATGCGGGTCAGGACGCAGATTGGCCCGGGGCTGAAGGTCAATGGAATCAAGGACGCGCGTGGTTCGTCTGAAACTGCAGACGCGTGTCCACGCCAGTATCCGACCTGGCACGGCGCGCCGGCTTGGAACTGGTTCCGCGCGCCCCGCTCCTGAGGCACGGATCAACAGGATCAGTCCGGTTCTGCGTCCGGATCTGGCCAAATGTCAAGCGGGCTGGTTGCGCCCGGTGAATGCGCTTGTTGTCGGGCGTTCAGGAATTGTCGCATCGTAGGTAGCCGGTGCGGGCAAACGTCCCGCAGCAAGGCTGCCAATGAATTGCGGGCCCAATTGATTCGGCTCCGTAGCCGGCTCCACACCGTCGTGGTCCCGGTAGCGCCAGGGCCCACCGATCCAGGCGGGCTCGTTTCAGGGCTCGGCCGGGGAAGCGCCCACCTTGTTGCCTTCGGCAGCCAAGCGTCAAGCAGACGAGTCAATTGGCGCAAGGCCTTTTGTGAGGGTTTCTTGACGACTTGCAACGCTCGGGCCAGATTTGGCATCTCTATAGTAGTTGCGAACAGACAGCGTGACCCAGGAACAAGCCACCCGCCATTGCCGCATGAAAGCGCAGATGACCCGTTACGAATTCCTCCTACGCGCCGGACAGTGGGTAGCTGCCCTGCTAACCGTTTTTGTCGTCTACTCCGCAACCCACTTTTGGGGCCAGGCCAATCCTGTCTCGCGATTCCTTGGCATGTTGGTCGAGAATCTGCCGGGTTTCGTTGCGCTCGTTCTTCCTCCGGCCGTGTTTGCCAGTGCAATGCATGATTTTGGCCTGATTGGGAGGGATGGTACCGGGTCTGCGCGTCGCAACTGGGCTCTGCTCTTCGGATTGTCGCTTGCAGCGTACGGCTTTGGCGCACTCGTGGAGCCCATGCTCGCCGGGTGGACCGGCTCGGACTGGGGATTTCCCGCCTCCATGTTCCATGCTGCAAGGGCCGAACAAGCAGCCGCTGAGACTGCCTCGGGCGCTGAAGCCGCGCGCCATTTGCGCAGGGCAGGCATTGTGCTGGTGCAGATTTACGTGCCGATAGCAAACGCGGCCTTCGCCATCGTGGCGGCCGTTTTGGGGGAATCAACCGGTCGACTAACTCGCGCAATGTCTTCCTGGAGCCGATACGCTGCTCGCTGGCTTGCAGGGGGCCTGCTGATGATAGCCTTCTGGCTTCCAGCGATACTTGCAAGCGAGCTCGTTTCATACAACGGAGCCTGGGAAGGCCTGCTCCTCTTGTTCCCACTGTGCCTGCCGCTTGTCCTTGCCGGGATCCTTACCGTAGTTGCGCGCCCGCAATAAAGCAGGGCTCGATGAATTCCCACGTTGGCATGGCGGGCATTGACCGCGAGCGCTTCTGCGCCGGAGACCAGGCGCTGTTCCGGGATCTCGTGCGCGAGATGTCGCCGCGATTGCTTCACCTGATCCGCAGCTACGCGCGGGACGATGCGCATGCTGCCGATCTGTTGCAAGCAAGCTGGATTCAGATTTATCGAAAGCGTGCCCGCTTTTCAGGGACCGGGTCATTTCTCGGCTGGGCTCTGGCGGTATGCAGGAACGTTTGCAGGATGGAGGCCCGCAAGCGACGCGGCGTTCGCCCGGTCCGCCTTGATGAGTACGGCGACCTGCAAGACTCCGGCCCCGGACCGGCGGAAGTGCACATTCAACGGCAGCAGGCATCGGCCCTTTATGTCGCGCTCGAACGCCTACCTGTCCGGGAGCGTGATGCCATAGTGCTCAGGATCATCGAGGGCAAGAGCACGGCAGAAGTTGCACACATCTTGGCAGTGAAAGAGGCGTCGGTGCGCTCACTCGTTCACCGGGGTCTCAAGAAGCTGCGCCGGATGAGCGGCCTCGCCGCGAGAATCCAGTAACCTTAACACGGGGGAAAGATGATCAAGAGAATGCGCACGCTGCTTCGGAGTCCATCTGCTGTGGACGCCGGGATGGACGCGAACGCGACCGACCGACTGGTCTCGGCTGCTGTGGACGGCGAGGTGGACCGAGCTGCCGACTATACTAGCGCTGCCCGCGACCCGGAAGCTATTGAGCTCTTGCGCCTGGTAAGCGCGATCAGGCAAATTGGCACTTCCGATTCTTCGCTGCCGGAGTCCGGGGTAGAGGCGATTATGCACGCTCTGCAGGATGAAAAGAATGAGCCCAGCTCAGCAATTGTATGGCGCGAGCGACTCGGTATGTTTGCGGGCTTTGCCGCATGCACAGCGACATTGGGATCAGGCTTGCTATTGGCTATGGGGGGGTCTATGACCATGACGCCTGCGGCCGCGGCGCCCCCGGCGCCGGTACTGGCATATGCCGTGGCCTCCGCTGCCGCCCTGGTTAGCCTGCTCCTGCAAAGACGCTCCTTGCTGCGATTTTCGGCACTCCCGCTGCTCGGTCTGGGAACCATTCTCGTCGGATCCTGCGCTCCGGCTGATTCTGGCGTATCTACGGTGGAAATTCCTTCGACGGCCCTGCAGACGTTTGAGGAAGGCGAGAAGTTGTGGGACGTGCGCGACATTCTCGAATCTGACGAGGTTATCTGGGTGCTCACAGCAGAAGCGCCCTACCTCCGTGGATATGACAGATACGGCCGAATTCTTGCTGATTTCGGTGCATATGGCAAGGCGCCGGGAGAACTCACTAGTCCTCGGGCCCTGACGGAAGCACCCGCTGCGGGTGAGGTAGTGGTCTGGGATTTCGGTACTCGGTCACTACTGACGTTCGATCAGGAGGGCAATTTCAAGGCTTCATCACCAGCTCCGATGGCGCTGGAAGGATTCGTGAGGTCGGACATCCGGAGCGTTTCGTTCGGGGATCCGTTTCGAGTCGCGGTAGAGGGCGCCGGGCATGTACTTGCCACCTATCCTGGCGGTATTACCGGGGCCGCGGATTTCTGGAATGGCAGAGTCCTGCGTATTAGGGACGGAGGGGCAGAGCCGCAAGTGCTCGCAGACTTCGCCAGGGACCTTGCCGGAGCTGCAAACCACGTCTCTGCCATGGGGCCGGCCCCGGTGCCCTTGTGGGACCGTTGTCCTAACGGAAGTGTGGTGGTCCTTGACCCCGTGGATCGCAGCCTTCTTCTTTATGCCTCCGGGCATTCCGGAGTGCCGAGCCGGATCCAGCTGCCGTGGACCGAACGACCGTTCTCGCGTGAGGAATACCTGGCCTATCTCCGTGCTGCGATCCTTCTGGAATTCAAGCAGGATGGCATCAGCGACGCAGAGGTTGACCATGCCGCCGAAGAATTGCTGGCTCAAGTGGGCGAGCACTTGCCGGCAAAGACTCCCCTTGGCGTCGACATTCGCTGCACAGCCGGCCGCGTATGGATTCAGGAGTTTGACGGTTCACACCACCCGCTGGGCTACGGGCGGCTCTGGCGGAGCGTCTCCTTGAGGGGCAGAAGCCCGCGCTTTCAGAGGATCGTGTTCCCGGATGGCTTCGCGGCCATGCGCCTCAGCGATTCGCTGGCGATCGGAGTATTGACGGATGCCGACAAACTGCAGCGCATAGCGATTGTACGCCTGAGCGGGCAGCTCTTCAAGTGATCGTAAGACGCTGCGTTGAGCGCTGCACTCCTCCGCGTAACAATTTCGCGCGAGCCTCGGTATACTATTTTGGCTATCGTGCCCGTGACTGGCCTGGTTGACCCGCACTGTGGATTTCACTCCTCTCACTGGAGTTAGAATTTGGCTGATCCCTTGATTCAGGGAAGCGGACCCTTGTAATTCGGACGCCTTCGGGCTTGTGGCGGGTAGTTTGCACTCTACGGAAGTACTTTACTACAAAACGATGCGGTTTTCCTTCTCTCGCCTGGTGGCTGCTGGCCTGCTGGCATCACCAGCGATAGCATTTGCTCAAATTGACCTTAGTGGGACTCTTCTGCAGGGAGACGGCGAACCCATGGCTGCCGCTCACCTGGTCATTCAGAACGGGCCGCAAGACGCAAGCATAGTTGTGCCGGTGGATAGTGCCGGGAGCTTCGCCTTCACGCTGGATGAACCCGGAGGATACGGCCTGTACGCGACCGGAGTACATCACGAGACCCAGGAGATGCCCCTTGTCCTCACGGATCAGGACAAGGTGGAGCTGCATATCCGGCTTCGGGCGAATCCGTTTGCTTTGTCACCGGATACGCTTTATGCGGTGTCGGCAGCGTCCGACAAGGCATCGAGGCTGCAGCGCCAGCCGGACGGGACGTACGCTGTCCGTCTGGATGCTCATGCCGATACACTTGCGTACCGTATTCGATATGGTTCCAAGGCTTCCGAGTTTAGCACCGACAAGATGACGGCGGGCACGGAGCAGGACCGAATTTTCTTTGATGACTCGGGTCCCTTTTGGGGCACTGAAGGTGATTACTTCAGCGTTGTGGATACGGACGGTGACCCATTTGTGGACATCACCTTTGATGTCTTGGCTCTGCCTCAGCACGAGGCCGGCCCCTCAGTTGCTTCCGATCCGCCCTTAGTGGCGAGGATTGCCAATGTCTACCTCGACATTGAGGAACGGGAGCGTCGAATCGGAGGCACAGGCAATGCGGTCCAATACATTGTCGTTGGAAGACGGGAGCGAAGAGACATCAGGAAGCAAATTGCAGATGAGCAGGATCCCCTTGTCCGGCAGTGGTATCTGTTGCGCTACTTCGACGAATTGCCGCCCGTATTTCCTTTCGGCGGTGGTGGCAGGCGCTTTGCCCGCGAAGCCCTTGAGACCATCCCGGCCGATTCACCGCTCTGGTCTTATGAAGCCTGGAGCCCGGTCGGTGCATCCAATATCATGTACCATATCTCCCGAAAGCTGAAGGACCGGGAATTGTTGAGTAACTACGTGCGGCGTGTGATCGAGAACCATCCCGATCTGGATGTCCGGGCGCAGTTCCTCTACCATGGGCTGTATTACGCAGACAGCGAGGAGGATGAGAAGACAAAATGGCTGTACTATTCCATCCTCCAGGACTCGCATGCCGATACGCGGCAGGCAGAGCGTGCACGTCGCGACTTCGACCCGGAAAGACGGCTACAGGCAGGCAATCCGGTGCCTCAGTTTTCTTTTGTTTCGTTCGATGATCCCGACGCTACCATCACGCATGCAGGCCTTCGAGGTCGGGTGTATCTGCTTGATTTTTGGGGCACATGGTGTGCGCCATGCATCAAGGAAATACCGCATCTGAATGAAGCGTACGATGAGTATCACGAATCCGGATTCGAAATCCTCAGCGTGGCATTTCTGGATGACCCTGTGGATATCGAGCAGTTTCGGGAAGAACGGTACCCCATGCCCTGGCTTCATACCCGCGTGCCCCGGGAAGACGACAATTCCGTTCGAGACCTGTTTGAGATAACCAGCTTCCCGAGGCCCATTCTTGTTGACGGGAACGGCATTATTCTGGCGATCGACGACGAATTGCGGGACGGCAAGCTTCTGGATGCTGTTGCTGCCGCGCACGAAGGTGCCCGGTAGACGCGCGGCACCCTTTGAGCTGTTGCTGCCGGGGTCCGGGCTAGTATCGGCCGGCTGGCCTCGACCCCTCTTCCTCTCCCGCGACAAGGACAAAGTCCAAATACCGTCGACAGCCAATAAAGCCGACATCCATCATAGCCGGGTGAGTCGGAAATCCGCCTTCGGGGCAGAGTAATTGGCCGCGGGCAATCGGAGCCGAAAGCCGCAGCTTGGGCCCGGTAAGCAACGAGTGACGGCGGCCTGGCAGCGCTTACTTCACGGGAAGGGGCGGCTACCTCGCGGATGCGGCCATGCGCGCATGCCAACGCGCTGCGCCGCACATGCGGCCAGCCTCGTCCGGACGGCCCGCCGATCCCCCGAATCTCAACTCGGCCACATTATCGGGATGAACACAATGGCCACCAGCGCCAGGAGCAAATTGAGCATGCCGCCCACCTTCACGAAATCCATGAAGCGGTATCCGCCAACGGAGTAGATCATAACGTTGGTCTTGTATCCGAAGGGGGTCACGAATGAGGCCGAGGCGCCGAACATGACCGCCACGAGGAGAGCATAGGGGTTCAATCCGGTGGTCTCGGCAACTGCAATGGCCACGGGCGTCAGCATCACGGCGGTTGCAGTGTTTGCGACCACAGCCGTCATGATGGCGGTAAGCAGGTAAAACGCCGCTATGATTCCCGTCTCGCCCAGTACTGCCGTAGCGTCAACCACGCTGGAGGCAAGCCACGCGACGGCGCCTGTGCTCTCCATCGCAAGTCCCAGTGGTATGAGCCCTGCCATGATGAAGACGACCATCCAGTCGAGTTCCTGATAGACTTCTCGCATTTGGACGCATCCCGTGAACACCATCAGGGCGGCGCCCGCCAGCGCCGAAGTCGAAATGGGGAAGATATCGGTAGTGGCAAGCACAATCACGGCAACCATGATGGAGGCGGCGAATGCCGCGCGAGGCCGGCTCACGACAGGATGGTCGATTTCGGCCAGGGGTATGATGCCCGGCTCTTCCGCAAGAAGTTGAAGATCAGAGGGTCGGCCTCGCACCAGAAGCATGTCTCCCACGGAGAATTCCCTTTGCGCCAGCCGATCGGCGAATGCAGTGCTGTGGTGTTGCACCCCCATGACCGTAGCGTTGAATCGCTGGGCGAAGGACAAATCGCGCAGGGTCTGGCCTACTAGCGCAGATCCCGGTCCCACGAGGAGCTCCACGAGCCGGCCGACGGGGATATTCTTCAGGCTCCTGCTTTCGTGCAAAATGTCCAGGTTCTGACGTCGTACCAATCTCAACAGGTCCTTGGCCGCTCCCTGGGCATACAGGATATCGCCGGCCGCAATAGCGAGCTTCGACGACGGAAGTGGCACCTCCAGTCCGTCCCGTTCTATACCGAGGATGGTGACCGTGAATCGCTCTTGCCAGCGCAGGTCGGGAAGGGAGCGTCCAACTGCCGACGACTTTGGCCCAACCCGGAGCTCTGCAACATACCGCCGCACGCCATAGCGCCTGGACAAGTCGGGTGCCCGCTCCCTGGCAGGCATCAATCGCCGACCGACTGTGAACAAGTAGATTGTCCCTACCACCAGGTAGATGATTCCCAGGGGGGCGATCGAGAACATGGACAGCTCATCAAATCCGAGTGCCACCGCCTCCCCGTGCACGATGAGATTTGTCGAGGTGCCGATCAGCGTGACGGTGCCGCCCATTATGGCCATGAACGAGAGCGGCATCAAGTACAGTGAGGCGGGCTCCTCAGCTTGCTCGGCAAGTGCCAGGAAGACCGGGATAAACACGATCACAACCGCCGTGTTATTGAGAAACGGTGAGAGCAAGGCGACCAGGATGCAGAGTGCGAACAACCGAGTCGTCTTGCCGCCCAGCGGTGCTGTTCGGGCCCACACTGCTATAGCCGATACTAGCCCGGTGTTGCTGAGTCCGAGACCAAGCACAAGCATCGCCGCAACCGTCACCGTCGCATCGCTTGAAAGGCCTGCAAAAGCCTCGCGGGGGCCGATTACGCCCCCGAGCAACAGCACCACCGGAACCGCCATGGACAGCTGGTCGACCCGAATCCGATCCATGGCGAAGAGGACCAGGGCGAGCCCGGCAACCACTAGCACATATACCATGTCGAAGGTCATGATCCTCTATCTGGATGCACGCCGACTCATTGTCGCTGCTCAGTCTTGCAGTCGGTCGTCAGATCCCGCAATTGTGGACATTCGGGAGCAAGGTGCGGCCTATGAGCACCGCCTGTAAGCACGGCCACAATCGCTCTCGGGTGTGGAGCCATTCTTTCCAAAGTGCCTTATAGAAAGTACTAATAGGCGAACTGCCTGTCGCTGTTTGCGGGCGATCTCCGAACGCTCAACCGCGCAGCCTTGAATTTCTTGCATGGTACTCATCGATAATTGCCTGACCGCGTCAGGCGGCATTACGTTCGCAGTGGAGACGTGCCGTTCCTTCGCAGGCACAGCGCCGCCGCACGGGTCGTAGCTGCAGCGGAGCGTGCTGGGAGTGCCAGCTGGCGCCCGCCGTGCCAAAGCGGAGCAAGGGGGCAACTGCCGGCGCCGGCGGGGCCAACAGGCCACTTAGTGGCCTGAGGCCGTGTCATGCCCAAGAGAAGGGCTGCACATTCAGGTCCTCCAAACCGGACCTCATGATCCGGCATCCGCAATCGCCAACGCCGGATTCTCTCTCAGAATTGATCGCGCTGTCTACAGTGTTGTCCGGTACGTACAATCCGGGACTCAAAGAGGCCACACGATGGGCAGGTAGAAGACCACGAGGACCAGAAGAAGCACCAGGAGCAGTGCGCCGACGCGCGTGTAGTCCATGACCTTGTATCCGCCGGCGCCCATAACAAGAAGGTTCACAGGATGTCCAAAAGGGCTGACAAATGCGCACGACGAACCTATTGCCACTACCATGAAAAGTGCCTGGACTGAGAGCTCGAGTTCTACCGCCGTACTGTATGCTATTGGTGCCACAAGTACGGCCACTGCGGACGTGGGAATGAACTGCGCCGCGAGAGCGCAGAGCAGAAAGAGCGCTCCGATCAGGACCCGGGGACCTGCCGCGGCAGCCCGTGCGATCACTTCATGTGCTATTAGCTCCGCCGCACCGGATTCCTCCATTGCGAGGCCGAGGGCCAGCATACCACCGAGTAGAACAACGACGCGCCACTCTATGGCCGAATACATTTCTCTCCCTCTAAGGCACCCTGTGGCGACCATGAGGAGTGCCCCGGTGAGGGTAGCTATGTAAATGGGGAGAAGATTCAGGGCAGCGGTCAGAATAACCCCAGCCATGATGGCGCTGGCAATCGGTGCGCGACGCACGCGGAATACCTCCTCGAATTCAGCCGTAAGCATCAGGAATCGTGGGTCGCGTGCTACCAATCGGATCCCTCGCCTCGGGCCGTATACGAGCAGGGCGTCACCGAGCTGGAGCCTCGTTTCGCTGAGCCCGGTGTCCGATTGCACAATGCGGCCTCGGCGCCAGATGGTCAATAGTGTAAGACCGTATGATTCCCGGAAGTTGCTTTCTCCCAGTGTCTTGCCCGCGAAGCTGGAGCCTGGGGCAAGCGTAAACTCCGCAAATCCCACCCTTTCCGAAGTAAGCTCGGACGGTGAAGGAAGCGCATCGTGCACCTGAAGCTGTTGCAGCGCTCCCAGGACATCCCAGGATTCAGGGTCCCCGTGCAAGACAAGCCGGTCGCCCGATCTCATGGTAGTGGACGGCCGAGGCAGGAAGATGGTCTTGACGCCGGAGTCTCGCTTCCGCTGGATTTCGATGACGGTAAGGTCGAACCTTTGCCTGAGCTTGGATTCTGACAGCGGCATTCCGTCCAGTACCGATCCTACCGGGATCTCAAGCCGCATGAGCCAGCGTCCGAGGCCATACTCTCGCAGCGCCTCACGAATGTTCATTGACGCCACGGAAGAGAAATCATCCTCACGACGGAGCAGCTTGAGACGGTCCTCGCTTCCGAGCAGGAGCAAGGCGTCCCCCGCCTGGAGACTTGATTTTTCGAATGCAGCCCTGTGGACATCTTCACCGCGCCGAATGGCCAGGATGTGTGCGCCCAAGCGGCTGCGGAACTCGGTTGCCCGCACACTGCTACCAATCAGGCTCGAATCAGGAGCAACTTCAACCGTTGCAAGCGCCGTCCCTTCTTGCATCAATTCCAAGATGGCCTCAGGCGATTCGTCAAGGCGTGACAGGCGGCCCCAGGCGCGCAGGCGTTTCAAGGCTCCTTCATTTCCCTGGCAAAGCAGCATGTCACTGCTCTTGAGCACGAAACCAGGTTCCGGTGCCCTGAAGGTCCGTCCGTTTCTGCGGACGGCGACCAAGTCGATGCCAACTGCCTGACCCATGCGTGCCTGCTCCAGGGACTTTCCGTCAAGCTCTGAGCTTCGCGGTATGCGCAAGGCGAACAGCGATTCCTGGATTCCATAGCGGGTCAGGTCAACCTGGGTGGAGGGCGAGTCTTGGCCACTGCGCCTGTTCGGGAGTAGGTACCGCCCGAACAGGGTCATATACAGGATCCCAATCAGAAGCGCTGCCGCGCCGACTGGCGTAAATGAGAATAGGCCGAAAGAGCCTTGGCCGGATTGCTCAAGGAAAGCCGAGAGCAAGATGTTCGGGCCGGTGCCGATCAGCGTTGTCATCCCTCCCAGGAGGGAGGCAAAGGCGAGAGGAATGAGGAGTCGCGATGGTCGAAGTCCGAGGCGCCGCGCCATATCGAGTACGACAGGCAAAAGTAGCGCAGTGGCGGCTATGTTGTTCATCACTCCGGACATGACTCCGGAGGTCAACATGACTAGCGCAGTAGCACGGAACGGAGATTTGCCCGAAAAGCGCATCATTTGGGCACCAATAAGATTCGCAACGCCTGTCCTGTGGAGGCCCCCGCTCAAGACCAGCACTGCCGCTATCGTCAGCACGGCCGGGTTTGCGAACCCTTCGATGGCACGATCCATTGGTATAACACCACTTATCGCGAGCGCCAGAAGTACCATCAGCGCGACGATGTCGTAGCGCAGCCATTCGGTCAGAAAAAGGACCACCGCCATCGCTATGATTGCGAATACAATTACGATGTCAGCGGTCAGCATTTCGTATCAAGCTGCTTGACTTGCAGCATCAGGTTGCAGAATGGCATTGAATTGAGTCGGCTCTTGCAAACCAGGACATCCGCTCCCGAGGCTGGTCTGGGGAGGACTT
Organism: Rhodothermales bacterium; assembly: GCA_965207385.1. GTDB lineage: Bacteria > Bacteroidota > Rhodothermia > Rhodothermales > Bin80 > CAZXEU01. Next base: position 26,719 of record CBDBLZ010000014.1, on the reverse strand, counting down.
ATCCAGCCGGACGGCCTGACGGTGCGGCCGTTGCCGCTCGCACCGCGTTAACCCTGCGATGCAGTTCGATCCTCCCTGGCAGGCCATACTGGAAGCGTCTCCCTTTACGGGAAAAGGGTATTTGTCGGCCATGGAAATCAGCTACTCGCGGACCAGGATCGAAAGGCAGAGCATTCAATGATCACGCTGAAGGTAAGAATTTGGCGTGTAAAGCCCTTGCCGACGCCGGAGCACGCTGGCCAGGATGCATTCTTCCGGTTCGTTCAATACGGGCAGCCTGCAACTGGCGCCGCACCGGATACGCCTCGCATCGGCAACCACCTCCATACGCCGGACCTCTCCGACTCCGGTGGTGTACGAAGGGCAGGACTTGTTCATACTTTGAAGGGCATCTATTATGGATTGATCAGGCAGCTCTGCCTGAACAGTTCCGGCGCACAGGCCGCGCAGGGCTGCGCTACCAATGTGCAAGCGTGTCTCAATCTCCAATGACGCAAGGGGCAGGGTCCGACTCTTGTTCCAGATGCTGAATGAACTTACCGGAAATGGCGGCGATTCGCGTGATTACACCCGGTGGCTATCTGGAGCATTCACTTGCCTGACGGGTGCAGAACATGACGGCGTACATCAGGAATTGAGTCTGTAACCCGGAAAGAGCGGCAATCTGCCGCGTGTCATGCACATCCCAAGCTTTGCGATATCTGGTTTGCGGTTTTGCGACCGATGCCGTGAGTCGGCGGTCTCGAAAGGCGTCCACGCTATCTTGCCACTGGCGGTCGTCCTGTTCCTGGTGACATCCTCCCGGGGTCAAGACCGGGGAACCTACCAAATACGCGTTGCGGCGGGCGATGCAGACCGAACCGGGTCGCTCGTCACTTTTTCGTTGCCGGACTCTTCGGGTGAGGGCAGCTGGAGCCTCGTTGCCAAAGACGGAAGCCCATTCCCGGTGCAGGTGGGTCAGGACGGCGTCGCCAGTTTCATGCTGGGCTCACTGGGAAAGGGGCAACTGGCTGAGTATAGACTCGCGAGGAGCGATCGGGCTGCGGAAGACGGTACGAAGGTCCGGCATAGCGGTGGCCGCGTACATCTTTCCGTGGCTGAAAGGGAGGTGTTGCAGTATCACTCTGAAAAGAATGCGCTGCCGCGCACGGAAATCGATTCGCTGTACCATCGCAGCGGCTATCTTCATCCCGTGATCACGCCCGGCGGCCGCGTGATCACGGACGACTATCCGCCAAATCACATCCATCACCACGGAATCTGGGCTGCGTGGACCAATACGCGTTTTCAGGGCCGCCGCCCCGACTTCTGGAATATGGGAAGGGGGACCGGGCGCGTGGACGCGGTGGCACTCGAAGCGACGTGGGAGGGCCCGGTGCATGCCGGACTTCAGGCCATACACCACTACATCGACATGACATCGGAAGAGGATGTCACGGCTCTCGTGGAACGCTTCTCAGTGCGCGTCTACAACACGGGTGATCTGCCATACCATCTCTTCGATCTGGTGCTCGAGCAGTGGACGGCTACGGACAGCGCGCTCGTGCTTCCGAATCATCTGTACGGCGGGGTCGGGTTCCGCGGCCGGCGCGAGTGGGACGGGGCAGAGCATACCCGATTTCTGACTTCAGAGGGCCTTGACCGTTCGAATGGCCATGCAACCCGGGCCCGCTGGTGCTACATTGGCGGGCTGGTTGATGGAATGCCGGCCGGACTCGCCATTATGGGGCATCCGGACAACCGGGAGGCACCGCAGCCCATGCGCATACACCCGACGGAGCCGTTCTTCAACTACGCTCCGTCCCAGGCGAGCGAGTTCGCCATTGAACCCGGCACGCCGCACGTTCTCCGGTATCGGATCGCCGTGCATGACGGAGACCCGGACCCGGAGCTGCTCGATCGTCTTTGGTACGACTATGCCCATCCACCGGCAGTTGTAGTCCAGGCGCTTTAGGTATTACCAGCCAGCCAAGCCCGCGATTGAGCATGCATTTTCGCCAGCGCGAGATCTTTGACGCCATAGTGGTCGGATCCGGAATGTCTGGCGGCTGGGCCTTGAAGGAGCTCTGCGAGAAAGGGCTTCGTACGCTGGTTCTCGAGCGAGGCAGGATGGTGGAACACGTTGTTGATTACGTCACCGAGCACAAGCCACCATGGGAGCTGCCGCACCGGGGACGGGTGCCGCCTCAGTTAGCTCAATCGGAGTACCCGGTGCAGAGCAAGACCTATGCATTTTCGGAAGCCACGCGGCATTTTTTCATGAATGACCGCGAGCATCCCTATGTCCAGGAGGAGCCTTATACGTGGATCCAGGCCAACGTGGTAGGAGGCAGGTCCCTGATGTGGGCGCGTCAGTCCTATCGCTTCGGCCCGCAGGATTTCCTGGCCAACATCGAGGATGGCCACGGAGTGGACTGGCCGATTCGGTATGCCGACCTGGCGCCGTGGTATGACTACGTGGAACGAACCATTGGGGTGAGCGGCCAGCCTGAAGGCCTCGCTCACCTTCCGGATGGAATCATGCAGCCCCCGATGGAAATGAACGCCGTGGAAAAGGTAGCCAAGGCACGCATCGAGGCCGCCTTTCCGGGGCGGATCATGACCATTGGTCGCTCGGCAACGCTAACCAGACCTCTCGGTGACCGGGCGGCATGCCACTACTGCGGTCCGTGCGAAAGGGGCTGTTCAACAGGTTCCTACTACAGCACGCAAAGCGTGGCCCTCCCGGCTGCGCGGCGCACGGGCAACCTTACGCTGCGTCCCCACAGCATGGTAACGTGTGTCGACTACGACGAAGCGCGAGGAAGGGCAACGGGAGTACGGGTCATAGATACCGAGACGGGCGAAGAACTGCGCTTTCGTGCCCGCCTCATATTCCTTTGTGCCTCTTCCATGAATACGGCCCGCATTATGCTCCTGTCCAGGAGTCGGGCCTTTCCTGACGGCATTGCCAATTCGAGCGGCGTGCTGGGCCACTACCTCATGGACCACCACTATCACGTAGGGGCATCCGGGTTCTTTGGTGGCTATGAGGATCGATACTACCAGGGAAACCGGCCGAACGGGATCTATATCCCCCGCTTTCGAAACCTGGATGAAGCCTCCCGACATCCGGACTTCGTGCGCGGATACGGCTTTCAGGGATCCGCAAGCAGGCAAGGGTGGAACCGCGGGAGTAGCGCACGTGGACTTGGCGAAGAGCTGAAGGAAAGGCTGCGCGTGCCTGGACCGTGGCGCATGGGCCTTGGCGGATTCGGTGAGGTGCTCCCGAGATTCGAGAACTTCTGCGAGTTGGACGACGAATTGAAGGACACCTGGGGCGTGCCGGTGTTGCGCTTCCACGTCACGCGGGATGCCAACGATCGCGCGATGCGGAAGGACATGATGGCCACGGCAGCCGAAATGCTGGAGGCTGCCGGAGCCAGGGATATCCGACCGTATGACAATTACCAGGACGCACCGGGCCTGGGCAACCATGAAATGGGGGCGGCGCGCATGGGGCGCGATCCGGCTACGTCCGTCCTCGGTGCATTCAACCAGTGCCACGACGTGCCCAACCTCTACGTCACCGACGGGGCGTGCATGACTTCGTCGGCGTGCCAGAATCCTTCGCTCACGTACATGGCCCTGACGGCAAGGGCATGCGACCACGCCGTTCGGGAGCTGGAGCGCGGTGCTCTGGACTAGTCCCAGATTGCGGATGTGTCCGTCGCCGGCCGATCGATTGTCAGCGCAGCGCTCGACAACCCGCTGAAATTGGCAGGGGCCGCGTTACCAGAAGCTGGTATCGTCCCGCCTGCTTACAACATGCAGGCAGTACTCTGCCATCCTGCGGATTAGGTCCTCCGGCAGGGAATCTGTGTAAGGGACCTTGAGCGTATACTTGGTTGTCTGGTGCTCGGCAAGCTCCTCCCTGAACTCCTTGATGGCCTCCTCATGCGGGCTGAAGCTCAAATGGGCCTTGTGGGCGGAGAAGGCAAACAGGAATCTCGGTTCGACGAAGAACGGAGTGCCCCACTTGATGGCCTCCTGGGCGCCCGGAGCCACACTCTTGAGCAGCGCATGCAGCCGGCGCAACAGAGGCTGTCCCTCGGGTGGAGCCGCCTCAATGTATTCCTCGATGGTTGTCGGGCGCTTGCGTGTCATGGACGGTATTCAATATCCGGCAAATGACTCGGCGGCATTGGCCGCCGCCCAGGGTCAACTACCGATCCGTACTCAATAATGCATGTCCCGGGGATTGTACGGCTTCTGGCACCCGGGTACATCATTTGCGGTGTCATTTGCTCGTCAGCTGCGCGCCCTGTCAGGCCGTACCGGCACGGCCTAAGGGCAGGTGCATGGGCCATGGTACGGTAGCTCTGCAATCGGAATCGCAACACGGCGGCGCTGCAGCACCCATGCATCGCACTGCAGGGCACTTCCTTCGCCAGGCGTGAACCACCTCAGTAATACCACTGAAGTGAAGCGAAAACGACGTGATGGCTATCCCCGTATTCGGTACCTGATCCACCGAGGAAGAAGTAAGTGCTGGCCGCGAATTCCAGATTCCGGGCCAATGAATATCCAAGCGACGGTCCAGCGAGCACACTGCCGTCATTGAGGTTGGCAAGGCCGTACAGGGCCCCGCCGAGCAGTGGCGAAAGGGATGCGCTTACGGAAACTGCCACATAGTGCCTGGCGAGGCTGAATGTGCGAACCGGTCCGGACGAAATGGCGGCATAGTCACGCTTGTCGCCCTTGCCCTCCCCGTTAAAGTACCATTCTGCGAGTCCGTAGAATCCCGCGGCAAACGAGTAGTCGGCATTGACGACCGTGCGTACAGTCCGGGAACTTGAGCTGTACGCCGCCTCTCCTCGAAGGCCGGCGCCACCCAGGTAACCCGCAAAGTCAGCTCCGGCCACCCAACTGCTTCCGATGGCAGCGCCCATGACCGACACGTCATACGAGCGGTAGTTTGTGCTTGCCCTGGCCGCGTACACGTTGCTCTGATCGGCAAGCGCCCCAACCAGTTCGATGCGGCTCGTTGCATTTAGCTGGAGGCTGGCATAGGCTGCATCTGCCCCGGAGCGCTCTCCCAGTTCTATGGCCCCCGGGTTGAACGGATTGATGATGTCGGTCGGGTTCCATGCAAAGCCGGTGCCCCACGCTACGCGCTGCCGTCCAACCGTGACATGCGACTGGCCAAAATAGACCGTGGCCAGAGCTCGAAACAGCTGCTGGTGGATTTCAATGGATTCACTTGAAGCCACCGGCCAGTTGAGGTCGAATCGCTGGGGCGGATTAAACTCCTTCGACAGCGCAAATTCGTCCGTTTCCAGAAAGCTGCCAAACAGGACCTCCGTGTCCAGCCAGGCTTCGGCGACGAAACGCGGGCCCGCATGCAATCTTGCGGCGGCGCGGTGCCGGCCCAGGTTCAGAAAGAAGGGCTCGCCCGTTACCATGGAGGCCGACCGGATCCCAAGGTTCTTTACGTAGCCGTGCACCTGCAGGCTCGACTGCGCTCGCGTCGCGTGCGGCCAAACGTGCAGGCAGGCGATCAAGAGAGCAAGGAGCGCTACTTGCCGGGAGGTACTGTGGCAATGACGACACACAACGCCTGTGTCAGGAGAAGACTTCGTCACCCGCAATGCGGCCGTCGCGCAGCGTTACAAGGCGGCGCGCACGCTCGATAACCATTGGATCGTGCGTCGAAAACAGAAAGGTGATGCCTGTGCGCTCGTTCAGATCGCGCATCTTGTCCAGCAGCCGGGCACCGGTCTTCGAATCGAGATTGGCTGTGGGCTCGTCAGCCAGAATGAGCTTGGGTCTGGAGACAAGCGCTCTTGCGATGGCGACACGCTGCTGCTGTCCGCCGCTGAGCTCGTTCGGGCGCCGGCGGATGAGCTCTTTTTCAATCCCGAGGTCCTCGAATTCACGAACGACGCGCGCGTGGCGCTCTCGCGCCCTGACGCCCTGAAGCAGCAGCGTGAATTCGGCGTTTTCCTCGGCGGACAGGACCGGGATAAGGTTGTAGGCCTGGAAGATGAATCCAAGGTTGCGCAGTCTGAACTCAGCCAGAGCGTTGCGGCTGAGCTGCGAGAGACCCTGGCCGGCCACCTCGACGGAGCCGGACGTAGGCTGGTCAAGGCCGCCCACAAGATTGAGCAACGTGGTCTTGCCGGAGCCCGAGGGGCCGGCGACAGCGGTGAATTCGCCGCTGGCCATGCCAAAGCTGACCCCGTCGAGCGCCGTTACGGGCAGGTGGCCTTTGGCCTGGTACACTTTCACAAGGTCCTGCGTGCACACGAGACCTGCCGGAGGCCCCGGCTCGGCAATCGCCTTGGCTTTGGCATCCGCTGCAAATGAATGGTCAGACATGCGTCATTGCGTCTACGATCTTGAACCGGCTGGCCTTGATGGCCGGGTATAGCACGGCTAGCAGCACGATAAGGAAGATCATGACGAAGCCACTCAGGATGTGGCCCCAGTCGACGTAAGGATAGATCACCGATGCAGCACCAAAAGAGCTCAACCCCTCGGCGAATCGGCCAAGGTCCAGCCCGGCGCGACTCCACCAGGCAATCATGCCGAGAGCCAGTGCGCTGCCCACGAGCGTTCCGATCAACACCACAAAGAGCGCTTCAAGAAACAGCATGGTTCGTACCTGACGGGGACGCACACCACCGGCTGCCATAATGCCGATCTCCCGGATGCGCTCGAAGATCACCATGATGAACGAGTTCACGAGCGTAAAGGCGATCGCCGTAAAGAGAATGATGACAAGAATAACGTTGGCCATGTCCGTCATTTCGCTCATGAGTACGAGTACCGGCATCCGGTCTTCCCAGGTCAATACCTCCAGGCCGAGTGATTCCAGCTCTTGCCTGAGCGGCTCCGTCGCGGAATTCAGGTCCATGCCCGTGGGCAGCACCAGGGAAACCGCGGAGACCGCATCTGTGCCGTAGCCCAGGAGCGCGCGAGCCTGTTCCGCATGCAGGTATACGTGCGTCTTGTCAAAATCGCGGCTGCTGGTCCGGAACAGGCCTGCCACCCTGTAGGCGCCCGCGGAGATTTCGTTGTCCACATCGTTGGCCATCAGGACAATTCTCTCTCCAGTCAGCACGTTCAGCCGCTGTGCGAGAGCTTCTCCCAGGAGCACCACGTTTTCGTCGCCGGTCGCCGGAAGATAGGCTCCGTCCACTACCGACTCGGGAATGGGTGAAAGACCCACTTCGCGCTCCGGATCTACACCGACAATCATGACGCCGGAGGCCTGGTCCGCACTGTTGATCATGCCGGGCGTACGAACGGATGCAGAGGGCCTGACGCCTTCAAGACTCTCGACAGCCGCTTGTACCGGAGCGGCGTCCGCGATATATGACTGTATGGTCGGGTTATCACCGTAGCCGGTGCGCGCGATCTGGATGTGTCCGCCCTGAAGCTGTATTGCGCCTTTGATCATTTGCTGGAAGAAGCCATCCACGTAGGCGAGTCCTCCCACAAAGCAAAACACCCCGATGGCAAGGGCTGAAATCAGGACCCAAGACCTGCGCGGGTTCCGCCAGATGTTGCGCCAGGCGATCTTTGCGAGCATGCTGCCAGGGACTAGTTTCTTCGAAGGGCCTGCACAGGTGAGAAGCGGCGCATTCTGAGCACGGGATAAACCATGGACGCGCTTGCGACAACGGCGACGGAAGCCAGGGGAAAGACAAAGATGGCCGGACGCGCGGAAAAGAAGATGCCTTCCACAGTGAATCCGAAGTCGTCGTACATCTGACGCATGTCGTCAGAAAGCGGAATGGGATTCTGCGACAGAAGGAACACGGCCACGTAGGCAATGGCAAATCCCACAGCGAGAGCCAACAATACCTTGATGACAAGCTCCATTACCACCAGTGAACTGATCTGGCGCGGCTTGACGCCGAGAGAAAGCATTACGCCGAATTCGCGCACGCGCTCCATCATGCTCATCGTCGTTGTATTGAAGATTTCGAATCCGATGAGCAGGACCAGGAAGAAATAGAATACGTAATTGCCGGCGTCGTCCAGAGCCCGCATCTGTTCCAACTCAGGCATCATGGAGCGCCACGCAAGCGCCTCGTATTTGTCTTCGGGCATGGATGCCTGCAGAGCGGCTGCGTAATCCGACGCCTTCCGAAAGTCATTCGTCCGGATCACGTATTCCGTGAATCTGCCTTCCATGGAGAACAGGTACTGGCTGTCGGCCAGCGGCATTACTACCAGGGCACGGTCAAGGGCCGGCGTGCCCGTGCGCAGAAGACCCTGGATAGCATAAAGGTCTGCTCCCATCACGTTCTGGTAGCCCTGTGTAAGCAGCACCAGCGTATCGCCCACAGCGACTCCCAGGTTTTTTGCCAGCGTTTCCCCGATCAGCACGACACCGCGATCTCCGGCTGCGAGGGCCCGGCCGGAAACCGGGTTCGAGGCGAATGTGGTCAGCCGGCTTTCCGCCTCGGGTTCAACGCCGACGATGCTCGCGCCGGCGCTGGAGGAATCGCTACTTGCCAGCCCGTATCCGGACAGGCGCCTCGTCGCAGCCTGGATCCACGGATTGTGCTGCTCCATTTCGTGCCACGGTTGTTCGTCCTCCTCCAGGGATGCCAGCAGAGAGGGTTCCTCCTGGTATCCCGCCCGGTGGACTTGCAGGTCGCTGACAAAAGTGCGCACCACGGTGGCCTCCATGGCGTCGTAGGTTCCGAACTGTACGGAATTGGCCAGGGAAATCAGGAGTACGGCAAAGAGCACCGCTCCTATCGTCAGTACACTTCGTCTACGGTTGCGCCAGACATCGCGCCATGCCAGCTTCAGGAGCCTGCCCATTTCCGCGTTATCTGGTGAATTTCAGGATCGAGCATCCCGCTTCTGCCGCAGGAAAAGGGGCCTCTACCTTGCGCGTCGCAGGTTCGACTGCGTAAAGATTGACGGACTGATGGGCCGGTCGAATACAAGATCATCGAGTTGCATCACGGTCTTCCGGTCTGGCCAGCGATCCTCCACCAATTCCAGCCGGCTTGGAATGGTGCGGCCTCCAAGATTTCGAATATCCTCGTACCGTATGGTACGGACCCGCTCTCCGCGCTCATTGAAAAACTCGGCCCTGAGCGGCACGAAGTCCTCCGCGCGAATCCAGTATAGCAGGCGGTCCCAGGCAATCGGTGCCTCCGGCCTGGGCCTGAGCGAAATGCGGTAGGCCGCGCCTTGCTCCAGCTCCTCTGTTGCTTCCAGCGTGTGCTCGTAATCCTCGACGATACTGGATTCCCGGACCAGATCGTCATTCGTGAACCCTGAGCCCATCCATGACTGCATCATCATGGAAGGCGGAATCTTGATTACCCTGTTGATCCTCGGAATGTACTGCCACATTTCCCTGCGGATCTTGAGAAAGGCCACTCCTCGTTCCTTGACGGGTGCCTTGACCAGTATGAAGGCTCTTTCCTGGCCTTCGCCCCAGAAATCAAATTCGATCACGCGTTCCCAGTCCGGGCGCTGAATGAGCAGGCTGTAGGAGCCCGCCTGCGTAGTGCCGCGCATGAGGTCTTCGGAGCGGCGCAAGATTTCAAGGGCGGTTGGCTCGGATTGGGCGAGGACAGGCGGCAGTGTAGCGCCAAGCATTACCAGCCCCAGGCCTGCCAAAACCAGGATGCGCGCCGCAGGCACGCACAAACGTGCGTGTTCTTCGACCCGGGTCCAGAGCGCACGTCTGCGCATGATCAAAGGAGGCCAACTTGAGGACACAATGAAATTGCCGGCCTGACGAGTACGGGCAATCAGCCCCAAGATAAGCAAGTGCTCCCCGAGTCACAGGGTGCACGCGGCAGAAGGGATCCTTCCCGGATCTGCGCGGCCTGGACGGTGGGCGGAGCCAGGAACTATTGGTGCAGGCAGCGTTTCGGCTTCACCTGCGACCGTCGGTCGCAGGGCGACGACGGATGACCAGTTCTCCTGACACCAATTGCACCATGCTCCTTATGCGCACTGGCCCGATACTCTACAGGAACCTATTTGGGGCCGCTTTCCTGCTTCCTGTGCTTTGCTTCGCGCTTGCATCATGCAAGCCGGCTGACACAACTGAATCCACTCAAGAGCCATTCAGCGAGGATGCCCTGGACCTCGCCATAGCGGCACACGGCGGGATGGAGGTCTGGCAGTCGTATGGCGGCCTGTCATTTGACATTCAGAGGGGCGCCACCTCCGTGGCCAACCTGGTGGATCTGAGGACCAGAAAGGCGCTCATGACCGGCGACGACTACACGATCGGCTACGATGGCGAGCAAGTATGGATTACGCCGGACCTCGACTCGTTCGCAAGCAGCCCCCGGTTTTACAACGGTCTGGATTTCTACTTCTTCGCCATACCCTTTGTCCTGGCAGATCCGGGCACCAGGAGGGAGAATCTCGGACGAGTTTCAATCGGAAACGAAGAGTTTGATGCCGTCCGCATCTCGTTTGATGAAGGGGTTGGTGCATCGCCGGGTGACTACTATGTGGCCCACTTCGATCCCGAAACGCATCTGCTTAGACTGCTGCTTTACACGGTGACGTTTTTCAGCGGGGAGCCAAACGAGAACTACAATGTCCGCACGTACGACGAATGGCAGGAGGTAGGTGGGCTCCTGGTTCCGCTGACAGCGAGCTCCTACGCGTGGGATAGCGAGGCGGGTAGTCTTGGTGAAAAAAGAGGGGAGGCGTCCTATGCCAACGTGAGCCTGGTGCCGGAGCAGCCGGATGCCGCCACTTTTGCGCGACCTGACGGAGCCGAAGTGGATGAGTCGCCGCAGACAGAGTCCATCTGATGCCGGGCGCGGATGCTGCATTGGCCGGACTGATGGCGTCTCGACTTCGTGACAGAGTCCTGGAAATTGCAAGATGTCCACTGGATGGTTGACGTGCCACCGGTAGATGCAGGCAATGGCCATCGGATCGCGAGGACTTCATGCATCGACGTGGTTCGCTGAGCCGGCGCTGCTTTAGGCGCACTGCTCTCGCCTGCCTCGACGGAAGATCCCGACAGAACCGCAGACGTTGATTCTCGTGGAATCGGCATGTACGGGCAACACTCTTTGACGGGGATTGGGCCTTTCCCTGGCGCGTGCTGGATACCTTCTGCAGGTACGTGCCCGCGCCGTACTGCGTCCAGACGCGCAGGCAAGTAGGAGATGATGCCCGCTTCCGGGACCAGATGCCGCTGAACTGGAGCGAAATGCAATTCGTGCGCCTCAAACTATTCCTCGTCATCGCCTCCATTCTTGCTGTGGCGTTGGCCGGGACCTGGTGCGCCTGGCTGTGGCATGCCGGCAGGATGCAGGAAACCGACGAGCGGCGGCTTGAGGCAGCCGCAAGTTCTGCCCTTGGTGAGGCGGAGGAGCTGTTCGGGACGGCCTTGCAGGAATTGTTGGTATACGCGGGCGATCTTGCGCTTGAAATCGGCCAGAGCCCGGAGCTCCTGCAACAGGGTGAGGCCCCGGACATCCTTCTGAGGAAATTTGCCGGTCTCGATCTGCCGGATTGGTGGTCGGTCGAAGCGTACGACGCCTCCGGCAATCTCCTGGCCTGGAAGGGCCGAAGTTTTCCGCTAGACACGGCGATGACTGGCGGAATGACAAGGCCCACCTCGGCGGTCGCCTCGGACGGCGAATGGAGGCGCGCCATCGTGGTATGGGTTCCATTGGCGGGCGCGGATGGAGTGCTGGGCGCGGTCCGCGTGGTCCAGGTTATTGGGGCCAGGCATGCCGTGCAGAACTACTACGTCCGGGACTATGACATGCTGGGAGCCTGGCAGTCCCGCGTCCGATTGCCACTCGAATTCACTTTTGGCAGGGTTTCTCCGGGCGTGGCCAGTTCGCGTCCCTTGCGCGGCGTAGATGGCGAAGTATTGGGCTACGTGACGGTCCTGCTGCCGACGGCAGACGAGCTCCGTGCACAATCAAGGCGCAGATATGCCGATGTCATGGCGTTCTGGGCCACACTCCTGGCTGGATGGCTGCTGTTTGGCACATGGGGCCTGGTCAAGAGGCATCCCGGTCGCTTCGGCTTTCTCGTGCTCTTTGGGTTGCTGTGGTGGCTCGGGCGGTTCGGCTTGTTGTTCATGGATGTACCTGCCAGATGGCAGCTGGGCAAGGCTCCGCTCAATCCTCTTTTCGATCCAGCGCACCTTTCTTCCACGCTGGGGGCTGGACTGCTGCGCACCTCGGCTGATGTGCTGATTACGGCCGTTTTTGCCGTCGTCTTCGCTCTGGTTGTCCACCGGGCTGCAATGCACAGCTACGCAAGCCTCAGCCTGCAGCGGTGCCGACGGATAAGGCCGTCTCTTGGTCTGTTCGCCAAGGTTTCGGCGTGCTCGGCAGTCGGCACAGCCCTTGTTGCAGTTCTGGCCGTCGTGGCGAGAAGAGTGATGCTGGACGGCGGCCTGGAATTGTTTGCCCGCGACGGACTCTTGCCGGCTCCACTGGTTCTTGTGGTGTTCTGCTCGTTGCTGCTATTGACACTGACGGTCTTGCTGCTTGTCTCCAGCATGTTCATGGCCGTTTTTGGATCGTCGGATGAAGGATCCGGCGACGAAGGCCGGTCCGGTCTCGCGGCGGCATTGACTGCTGCATTGCCCGTTGTCGTAATTGCCGCCTGGTTTGAAGTCCAGGGATGGGCCTCGTGGACAGTCTCAACCCCTTTTCTGATTGTCTCGCTGTCGCTGGCGGTGGCAGGATTTGGCGGCAGCGGCAGCGGTTTGCGTTGGATAACGCTTCGAAGAGTGCTTCCTTCCGCCTTCGTGCTGGCGGTGCTGCTCTATCCGCTCGCATTCAGGGGTCTTGAAGAGCGCCGCCAGGTGCGGATGGAGACTGCCTCGCGTGCATTTGAGCGGGAGCGCGATCCGGGTTTGTCAGGCGGACTCAACGCCTTGCTCCAGGCAGCGCACGACGATGCGCGCCTGGCCGACCTGGACGGAGCAGCTCTGGACTCGGTTGCCGCAGAGCTGTTGCAAGAGCATGTCGGACAGCTGACTACGCCCGTTGATGCAGCTTTTCTGATTCTGGACGGATCAGGTAACCTGCGTGGGAGACATTACCTGGGCGACGGTCGAAAATGGTCGCAGGAGCGGCTGTCGGACGAACTCCACCAAATGGGCGCGACGGCCCCTGCCGTCGTGCCGGACCGCGTGGGCAACAGGGTAAGGTTTGCAGGCGTGGTCGCCCTCGAAGGCGATGATATCAATTGGGGCTTGGCGGTGGCAGAACCGCATGTGGACTATCCGGCCATAGATGATTCTCCGCTCATGCATGCGCTGGTTGCTTCCGGTGTCCGGGATCAGCGCGCGGGTCTATCGTTTGCTGCATTTCACGGCGGGAATCTGGTGCACAGTGTCGGGCGAAGCTTCCGGCGGCACAGACTGGACTCCGAGGTGGCTCGTGCACTGCAAGGCGCACCGGAATTGTGGCTGAGTGAGGAAATACGCGGGCGCCGATACGAGACGTTCTACCGGCAGTTGGAGACGCGGGGCTTCCCGCCACGCATCCTGGCTGTCAGGACGTCGGCGTATTCCACATTCGACCACCTCTATTACCTGTTGCGGCTGACGGTGGCCGGGCTTCTGGTCGGGTTGCCTTGCTTTCTTGCAGGACTGTACTGGCGCATACGTGCCGGGCTTCTGCCGGCACCGCGGGTCCAATTCCGTGACCGTGTGCTGAACGCGTTTCTGGTTGTCGGTATCATCGCCGTAATAACGGTTGGTTTCGTTGGAGTCGAAGTCGTAACCGAAGAAAACGATCGTGCCGTGCAGAGTTGGCTGCGGCAACATCTGCAGAGCATCGAGGCGGCACTCGAGCAGGAGGCGGCAGTTGAGGAGCCGGTTTACAGCGTGCTCGAACGCGTATCGCTCGACTCACTTTCTGCGCGTGCCGGACTGGACTTGGTGCTTTACCGGGACGGAGGTTTGGCAGGCGCCAGCCGAGAGCGATTGGTAGAGGAGCGGATTGTAGATACGCGGTTGCCTATCGAGGTGCATGAATCGCTGGAGCTGGACGGATACAGCCTTGCCTTTGTAGAAAACAGTCTGGGTGCATTCTCCTTCACGTCCGGGTACAGTGCGCTGCTGGATGCCGCCGGCCGGACCCGGTTTGTGATGTCGGTACCAGCATTGCCGGAGCAGGAGCGGATTGAGGAGGAAAGGGCCCGTACGCTGGCCTATCTTTTCGGCGCGCTCCTGGTGATCCTGGTCCTGGTCATGGCCACCGCCTCTCTTCTGGCTAATGCGCTGGCCAGGCCGATAGCCCGGCTCCGTGCTGGATTGGTTGCGGCAGCACAGGGTCGATTCGAGCGAATGCCAGCCATAGCTTCGAGGGATGAGGTGGGTGAACTGGTCGAAACGTTCAATGAGATGCAGTCGCAATTGGCAGAAAGTCGTACGCGGCTTGCCCACCAGGAGCGACAGCTTGCATGGCGAGAAATGGCGCGCCAGGTTGCGCACGAAATAAAGAACCCGCTGACACCGATGAAGCTGTCCGTACAGCACCTCCGAATGGCGCTTGAGGAAGATCCCCCCAGGACGTCCGGAGGCAGGTTCCGTGAATTGTTTGATCGCATTACCGTCACGCTCGTGCATCAGATGGATGCGATGGCCCGGATTGCCAACGAATTTGCCAGCTTCGCACGCATGCCGCCGCGCACCGTCGAGACGCTCGACCTCGCAGAAGTAATCGGGGAAGCTGTATCCCTGATGCAGGAGGAAGCGCCGCCGCACGTGGAACTGCGGACCGAACTGGCCGAGGAAGTGCTCCGTATTGAGGCTGATCGGGAGGAGCTACGCCGCATTTACATCAACCTGGTCAAGAATGCACTGGAGGCAGTGCGGGACCGGGAGGCCGGCACCGTAACGATTACCGCGGAAGCCAGTGACGGTGGCGTCGTCTACAGCACGGTGGTCGACACGGGGCCGGGAATCCCGCAGGACCTCTGGGAGCACATTTTTGAACCCAGTTTCTCCACGAAGACCAGCGGGACAGGGCTTGGGCTGGCTATAGCGCGGCGAAGCGTCGAGGACCTCGGGGGCGAGATCGGCTTCCATACCTCAGAGGCGTCGGGAACCGAGTTTTGGCTGCGCCTGCCGCTTCGTGGCGCCTGATGCTTCTCTATGCTGGCTGCCTTCGGATCGTTGCCGCATGGAGGCACCGGCCCCAATGGGCTGCAGGGCTCATCGGGCAGCCCTTGCATCTACTGGTCTGAGTAATCCCGGTAGCCCATAAAATGAAGCACGTATTTCAGCTTCCCCGACTTGGTGGGACCGAAGCCAGGAAGTTGCTGCACCCGTTTCTGCACGGTTACGGCGTCGGCCCCGTCATTCCAGAGATTCGCGGCATTGCCGTCCAGGTCTTCGGCAACCACCCTGGCCACGCGTTGCGTAAAATCGGCCATCTTGTTGGAAAACCTGTGTACAGCGGGAGACTGGGCAAACGCCGAATGGAACGCTTCTGGATCCATGTTGGCGATCTGCCTCATGTCGAGATGGCCTAGTCGCTCATAGAGCCGGAATGCGCCTGTAAAGGCCACTTCCGCGCGTACTCGCTGTTCGTAGAGCAGGCCCAGGATTATGGCATTCGGGTTGGTTCTCAGCAGCTCATCCACATCCTCGTTGCCGGTGAAGGAGCCTTCCTCCAGAAGGCGATTTACCAGGCGGGCCATTCCGCCGGTAAGCTTGTCCGTGTTCATGGCCTTGATTTTCATGGGCGTCAGGGCATGTGCACTTTGCGGCGCCACGTCGTGCCGCTCGGCGCGTCCATTACTTCGATTCCGAGTGCGTCGATGTGGTCCCGAATGGCATCGGCGCGGCTGAAGTCCTTGTTCTTGCGCGCAGCAGCGCGCTCTGCCAGAAGGCGTTCAATTTGCTCTTCGAGAGGATCAGGCGATTCCTCGGTCGGAGTCGTCTCCTCGTGGCATACAATGCCCAGAAGTCCATTGATGCGACCCAGAAAAGTGCGGCCGCTGCGCGCTGACGCCGCACTCAGGGACGCCCCCCTGCCCAGAATCTGTTTCAGGCCGTCGAGGGCTGCAGCAATCGCAGCCGGGGTGTTCAGGTCATCCAGCATCGCCGCCAGTGCCCGCTCGTATGTCACCTCCAGTACCTCGCCGAGGAGATCCGGCCCTTCCGCCGCGGCCTGGTTTACGAGGGCCCAACCCTCTGAGAACCGCTGCGCATGGCGTGCGCAATCGCGCAGCGTGGCAAACGTGAAGTTGAAAGGCTTCCTGTATTGCCCCGAGATGAGCGCGAGCCTCAGTGCCAGGGGATTCACCGCGCCCGTGCCGCCGGCTGTGGGGGACACCAGGTCGCGGACGGTGTGAAAGTTGCCCAGTCTCTTGGACATCTTCTCGCCCTCGACCTGAAGAAAGCGGGAATGGACCCAATGTGTGGCGAACGGCCGCCCGGTCAGGCTTTCCGCCTGGGCGATCTCGCATTCGTGGTGCGGAAAGATGAGATCCTCGCCGCCCGAATGCAGGTCGATGGTTTCTCCCAGGTAGGCCTGGGCCATGACGGAGCACTCTATGTGCCAGCCCGGAAATCCCCAGCCCCACGGGCTGTGCCACTGCATAAGATGGTCCGGGTCTTTCTTCCATAGCGCAAAATCACGCGCATCGCGCTTGTCAGGGTCCACCACGACGGCCCTGACGGCAGTCTCGAGCGAATCCGCGGCATCATTGCCGGAGAGCTTTCCGTAATCCCGGAAGGTCGGAACGGCAAAGTACACGCCTTGCCGCGTCTCGTAGGCAGCTCCACTTGCCACGAGCGCCTCAATGGCCCGGATCTGTTCCCGAACATGCTCCGTGGCGCGCGGGCGCACATCCGGCTCACGCAGGTTGAGCGTGCGCCAGTCCTGAATGAGAGTCTCTGCGTAATAGCGTGCCAGGTCCCAGACGTTGGCAAATCGATCTCCGTCCTTGGAACGGAGGGCCCTCGCCATGCGGTCCTCGCCGGAAGGGTCAGTGTAGTCATCGGCCGTCAGGTGTCCGACATCCGTAATGTTGGTGACGTATGTCGTCTTCCATCCTATGGCCTGTGCGGTGCGCAGGATGAGGTCTGCCGTCAGAAACGAGCGAAAGTTGCCGATATGCGCGTACGAGTAGACGGTCGGCCCACATCCGTAAAAGCGCAGGTGCCCTTCCTCCAGGAGCGCAAGAGGCTCCGTCCTGCCGGTAAGCGTGTTGTGCAGCGTAAAGGTCCGGGACATCGCAGTCGGCAAACGACGGGGCGGGGGTGAGGTGCCCGCTTCAACAAGATTCAACAGGGCAGCCGGGTCCAGCTAGAGCGATTCGCCGAGGGCCTTTTCCATGGCAGCTTCCATTCCCCGGTCGAGCATCAGAGCCAGATAGTTCGCTACGGCTTCGGCGAAGCCTGGCAAGCCGGCAAGGTCCGGCCCCCACAAGTCGGTGTCCGAGCAGACGGCGCGGGCGACGCTCTCCGCATCTCCATGCTGCCAGTACGCTGCCAGGACACCGGCATGGTCGTCGTTAATGGGATAGGACACGCCCTGCCAGGAGCCCGAATAGGCCATGCCGCTGCCCTCGCCCCGGCTGAACAGCAGGTAGGAGGCAAAGCCTGTCGCCATCAGGTGGGGCACGCGGCGATGCGTGGTGTAGAACTCCCTTAGCGAAGGGACTACGCGATGCCGCATCTTGGTGGTCCCCTGCAGCGTGATATCAATCAGTGCATGGCGCAGGAACGGATTCCGCCAGCGGTCCAGAACCTCATCCACGTAGGGGGAAACACTGCCGGGATCCACGGCGAGGACAGGACCGATTTCTTGCCTCAGCAGGGCTTCGATATACGGCCTGGTGAGCGGATGCTGCATGTTTTCCAGGACCGTGCGATTTCCGGCCAAAAAGCCGAGGGGGACGCTGAGCGTATGGCCGCCGTTTAGCAGGCGTACCTTGCGAAGCCTGTAGGGTGTGACGTCCGGACAAACGACAATGGACGATTCTCCGGTTGTAAACCCGGGCGCATTTTCGGCTTCAATGGCCCACAGTCGATACTCTTCCGCCACGGTCAGCAGCTCATCCCGGTAACCGACGCGGTCTTCGAATGCCGCTAATTCGGCCGCCGTGGGCAGACCAGGCACGATGCGGTCCACCAGCGTGTTGCAGAAGACGTTGGCCGAGTCCAGCCACTCTTTGAGAGGGCGCTCCACGTGCCATTTCCTGGCTGTCTCGAGAACCAGCTGGCGTAGCAGGTTTCCGTTGTCCTCTATGAGTTCGCATGGCAGGATCACGAGTCCGCGATCCGGGTCGCAGTCGAAGTGCCTGGCGCGGGCAAGCAGGAATGCCGCCAGCTTTGCCGGGAATGACTGCGGAGGCCGTCCATCCGCGCTGTCATGGGCGGTCAGAGAAAGACCCACTTCGGTCGTATTTGAAAGAACGGCCTGGAGGTCCGGGCTTCGGGCAAGTTCAATTACTTCCGACCACTCTTCGGCGGCCGACAGGCCCCGGCTTACCGAGGATACCACGCGGTGCGATTCACGCGGCTTTGATGGCGCACCCCCGCGAACCCAGAGCGTATAGAGACCGGCCTGCCTCTGGAGGAGTCTTGCGCGGGCACGTCCGGTCGACTGAACGGCGACAATGCGGCCATCATAGCGCCTGTCCTGGTTGGCCTCGTGAACGAAGCTGTCCGCAAATGCTCTCAGGAACCGTCCGGTGCCGAATTGAACGATCCGCTCCGGCAGCGCAGCGGCCGGTGCGTGAATGTGCGGGCCAAGAATGGGTAAAGACATGAAGCAGGCCTGTGTCCGATCAATCCAGCAGCAAGGCTGGCAGCCATTCGCTCAGGGCCGGCACATACGAAACCACGAGAAGCGCCACAATCATGGCCAGAAACAGTGGCAAAAGCGGCCGTACGACCTGGGACATGGAAGTCCTGGCCACTCCGATGCCGACAAAGAGCACGCTCCCCACTGGCGGCGTACAGAGCCCAATGCACAGGTTCAGAACCATGATGATGCCAAAATGAAGGGGATCTATGCCGAGCTCCACGGCAATGGGCAAAAAGATCGGGGTAAAGATGAGAACTGCAGGCGTGATGTCCATGAAGACGCCGACGCAAAGAAGGATTACGTTGATGATTAGCAGGATTACGATACCATTGTCCGTCAGCGATACCAGCGCTGCCGTCACGGTCTGCGGAATGTTGACATAGGCCATAATCCAGGACATGCCCACGCTGGTAGCCACCAAAAGCAGCACGACGGCGGTCGTGCACGAGGCATCCACGAAGATCCGGGGCAGGTCGCGGAACGTGATTTCGCGGTAGATAAAGGCCAGGACGAGGGCATATAGGACAGCCACGGCTGCAGCCTCCGTGGCGGTAAAGACTCCGGCAACAATGCCGCCCATTACCACGATGAGCAGCGTCAGGCTCGGCAGCGCGTCCACGAATCGGCGCAGCGTGGTCACCAGTGACGTGGCTCTGGCCTTGCCGTAGCCTCTTCGGTTTGCCAGGAAGGCAGCAACGGCCATGAGGGAGAGGCCAACAAGAATTCCGGGGAGGTAGCCTGCCAGAAAGAGGGCGGCTATGGATACGCCTCCGCTGGCAAGGGAGTAGACTATCAGGATGTTGCTCGGCGGAATAAGCAGTCCCGTGGTTGCGGACGTGATGTTGACAGCTGCGGCATAGTTGCGGTCGTACCCTTCCTTTTCCATCTGCGGGGCCATGACTCCGCCCACTGCGGAGGCGGCTGCCACGGCTGACCCGGAAATGGCTCCGAATAGCATGGAAGCCATGATGTTGACATGGGCGAGGCCACCAGGCAGCATTCCCAGAAGGGATTTGGCAAAGTCTATGAGTCGCCTTGCCATGCCGCCCCTATTCATGATCTGGCCGGCGAGGATGAAAAACGGAATGGCAAGGAGTGCAAAGCTGTCCAGGCCCGTAGCAATGCGCTGCGCCTCAGTGGTGAGAGCCGGCATTGTCTGCATGCTGAGCACCATGGTAGCCAGCGTGGCCAGACCGATACTGTAGGCGATTGGCACGCCGAGCATCAGCAGCGTTACAAACGCAAGCGCGAGGATTACGGCGTCAATCGCTTCCATCTAGCACCTGCAGGATGTGTGCGCTCGCGTAGAATGCTATGAGCACGCCGCTTATAGGTACCGCCAAATACACGAAGCCGAGCGGGATCTGAAGAGCCGCAGACGTCTGGCCCAGGTAAAGCATGGTCCATACCAGCCGGCTGCCGCCGATGATCAGGGCAAGGATAGCAAAACAGAGCGTGCACGCCTCGATCGCAATCTCGGCTTTGCGACTTCGCCTGAAGAGGTCGATGCTCAGGTGAAGGCGCTGACCCGCCGCATAGCCGGCCCCCAACAGTCCCAGCCATATCATCAGGTACCGGGCAAGCTCCTCCGTGTAGGAACTCGGATCCCGCAAGACAAAGCGGGTGAAGACCTGCCACAGAACGGCCAGCACCAGCACCGCCATGATGATGGCGAGTGTGCCGAAAAGAATCCGGTCCACATAGCCGCGAAGTCTGATCATGCGCGAGGACTAGGGCGTGTCCAGATTTCGGATGCGCTCGATGAGAGGATAGAGGACTGCATCGCCCCGGTAGCTTTCGTAAATGGGGTCGACGCGTGCGGCAAACGGCGCCTTGTCAGGACGCAGTATCTGTACACCGGCCGCCCTTACGGCATCCAGGGCTTCGGCGGTGGCAGCCTTCCATAGCTCCTTCTGGTAGGCTGATGATTCCCATGCCGCTTCCATCAGCCAGATTTGTTCCTGATCCGTAAGCGCATTCCAGACAATGGTGCTAATGAGCAGAACGTCTGGCATCCCACTGTGCTCATCCAGGGAATAGAATTTGCAGACTTCGTAGTGCCGGGAAGTATAGAAGGAAGGGGGATTGTTCTCGGCGCCGTCCACCACTCCCTGTTGCAAGGCCGTGTACAATTCTCCCCAGGAGATGGGCGTGGCGGATCCACCAAGGGCGTTGACCATCTGGACCTGAGTCGTACTCTCGAGCGTGCGAATCTTGAGGCCCGCAAGGTCATCCGGCGAGGCGATCGGATGCTCTTTCGTATAGAAGCTCCGTGTGCCAGCATCGTAATAGGTTAAACCGCGCAGCCAGAAGGCCTCGCTCGATACGAGGAGTTCCCGGCCGATTTCTCCTTCCAGTACAGCAAACCGGTGGGCCTCGTCACGGAAGATGTAGGGCAGGCTGAGCACCTTGTATTGGGGGGCAAAGCCCTCCAGCACAGCCGAAGCAACCTTGGTCATGCCGAGGCTGCCCAACTGAAGCAATTCCAGAAGCTGCCTCTCCGTTCCAAGCTGCTGGCTGGGATAGATCATGATCCGCAGGGAGCCGGCTGATTTCTCCTCGACCCGCTGCTGCAAGTACACCATGGCCTCGTGTACGGGATGATTCGTATCCAGGCCGTGGCCGAGCCTAATGACGCGGGCATCTTCCGCGCGACCGCAGCCGAGCAGGATCAGCGCAGCGGCAATGCCAAGCTTACCATTCATTCTCGTAGCCCGGCCTCGTTATGATCCTGGACCAGTCGCGCGCGTTTTCCGTGTAGGCGCCGAGGCACCATACGAACATGAAGTCTACGGTGGCCGGGGCAATCGTATCATGAAAATTGGGGGTGACGTTGATCGCCTGTTCGTCAAACAGGTGCACATAGGTATTGACCGGCTCGCCTGGCCTGGCGCAGTTCTGCAGGACGTACGGTACATCTCCAGGAATTACGCTGGCGCAGCGGAAATGATAGATCTCCTCCTTGGCATCGGGTCCCAGCCCGGAGGGTCCCCCAGGCCCGTGAAAATGCGGAGGGTAGCTTCCCACGCCGCCCACGCTGGCCATGAACGTGTCGCCAAACAGCAGCCGGCAGGCTCCGATATTCTGGTCGACGAGCTTGTACACCGTGCGCCGCGACATGGGTCGCTTCGTGCCGACATTGGCGGCCAGTTCCGTGCCTTCGATGTCGCTGTGCCTAACCAGCGCAATCGGGTACCTGGTGTGGCAGTCCACCGCCCGAAATTCGCTTACGTCGCACAATCCGTCGTCGCACGCAATTGTCACCGTCTCCCCAAGCCCGACATATAGCACGTCTCCCATCCCGAGTGAGTACGTGCCGGATCGGGTGTCGATGGTGGCGCTGCCGCGATTGACGTAAAAGAGGGCTTCCTCTGCTCCGCCCACCTGCACGAGCACGGGCGCGTAGCCGGAGGCTCCGGCGTCCAGGGCTATGCGGGCCTGGCGGAGGAACCGCAAGCTGGAGTTTTCCTCCGTGACGATCTCCGCACGTTGGTTGAGCGCAGGGCGCGCATCAAACAGCTCTACCTCCCGCAGCTGGTCAGCGCCCGGTACGACCGCATGGCCCTTGATCGCGCGGGCCGCTGCCGATTTGGGAGGCGTGGATACAAACGGGCCGATAATGCGGGGCGGTACCATGACAAGATCTTTTGCCGTGAACGTACTGCAGGGGCCGGGCGATTGTCAAGGCCGGCAGACGTATCTTGCCGGGCGATGATCCTGGCGCCATGACCGCATTTCTGCACGAAGATTTTCTGCTTGAGAGTGCGCCGGCCCGGCAGCTGTACCACGACCACGCTTCGCGGATGCCGATCATCGACTATCACTGCCACCTGCCGGCACAAGACATCGCGCGCGACCGCAGGTTCGATACCATTACGGCCGCCTGGCTGGAGGGAGATCATTACAAGTGGCGAGCCATGCGCATAAACGGCGTCCCGGAGCACTATTGCACGGGCGCCGCCTCCGACTGGGAGAAATTCGAGAAGTGGGCCCAGACCGTGCCGTATACGGTCCTCAATCCGCTGTATCACTGGACCCACATGGAGCTGCGCCGGCCTTTCGGTATTGAAACCGTTCTGGCGCCTGGCACGGCACGCAGCGTGTACGACCGTTGCAATGACCTCTTGCAGGAGGACGATTTCTCGGTTCGCGGAATCCTGCGGCAGATGGACGTGCGCCTGGTTTGTACGACCAATGATCCGTGCGATACGCTGTGGGAGCACGACCAGCTCCGGGATTTCGATATCCGGGTACTGCCAGGATTCAGGGCTGACCGTGCGTCCGCGACAGGACATCCGGAGTCCTACAACGCTTACCTCGACAGGCTTGCTGACGCGGCTGGCGTGGACATTGGCGGTCCGTCTGCGCTATTGGAGGCTCTGGAGCGCCGCCACGCGTACTTTGACGAGCGTGGCTGCTGCGTCTCGGATCACGGAGAAGACGTGCTCTACGCCGAGCCGTACAGCGAGCGCGAGATTGGGGACATATTTTCTGCCGTACGAAAGGGACGTGTCCCTTCCGCGCGCGACGTTGCCGTATTCAAGTCGTGGATCCTGCACGAGCTGGCGCTCCTTGATCACGCCAGGGGATGGGTGCAGCAATTCCACCTCGGGGCCCTGCGGAATGCCAGCACATGGGCGGAGCGCGAGATCGGGCGGGATGCAGGATTTGATTCCATTGGTGACTTTGCCATTGCCTCGGATCTTGCCAGATTCCTGGACCGGCTTGACCAAGCTGACAGCCTGGCGCCCACGATCCTTTACAGCGTCAACCCCGCACACAACGAGGTTCTGGCGACGATGGCCGGCAACTATTGCCGCGGCAGCAAGCCCGGCAAGGTCCAGTTCGGGACGGCTTGGTGGTTCCTGGATCAGGAGGACGGAATGCGGCGTCAGCTGACGGCGCTGGCCAACATGGGACTCCTGAGCAGGTTTGTCGGCATGCTCACGGATTCGCGGAGCTTCCTGTCCTTTCCGCGCCACGAGTACTTCCGTCGCATACTCTGCAACATGATCGGTGCTGAAGTGGAAAGGGGCGGCTTGCCTGCGGACATGGAATGGCTTGGGCAGGTCGTGGAGGACATCTGCTTTAACAATGCGCGGCAGTATTTCGGGTTTGACGTGGCTGTCCCGAATAGCGGGGGCGTCGCTTGACGGTGCGGTACTTAGCGGTTACGGTCGCTGGCTTGTCTGGAGTGATAGTTGCACAGTGCATTCTCAGCCACGCCTGAAACCCGGTCAACTGATCCTGGTACAGCGAGGCCTTCGAACAAAACGTATGGGACCCCTTGCCATGACCAAGAACTGCAATGTTATCACGGTTGTGTCGCTCTTTAAGTGCGGCGGCCTGATACTGTTGGCCGGGATTCTGGCCTCCTGTGACTCAGCGGAAGACGATCCATGGTACCTCAGTTTGGCGGGAAGGTACACGGGAGAGCTCACCGTTTCTTCCGCGGAAGCCAGCTTGAGCGGATCCATGACGGTAACAGAAGAGCAGTCAGGAAGCCAGGTAACCTTGAGCGGCACCATCCAGCTACTGGGTCAGAGCCAACGTCTCGCTGCCATTACGGGTACGGTCAATAACACGGGGTTCTTTACGCCGACCGGCGGCGGTTACTCGGGGTCCTACGATGATCCGGAGTGTGGGGCCGTTACAGGCTTCAGCGAATCCATCAACTTTTTTGAAAACGGGACCCTGGAGTTTGTGGAGAACTACGACTATCAGCAGTGCGACGCCTTGTCGATTCGGGCAGAGTTGCACCGGTCCTGATGCCGGGATCTGAGTTGCACGGCTTGAACGGCGTTCTGTAGGGGTGAAGGTCACCTTGTATCGCGCAATTCGCAGTCCGGTATATCCTGGTAAGGCAAGGGTCCCGACAGCGAAATACAGTACGAGCCGGGAGCGGGATTGAAACTTTGAGATGTGTTCCAGGCAGCCGAGGGCATGAGGCCCTGGCGAGGGAAGCTCAGTTAGAATCTAGCCTTGCTGTCTGGTCCTGCTGGCAAGCTTTGGGGGCTCGTTAGCGTCCAGAATGGGTACGGCAACAAGCCGCAAGTAAGAGGCGCGGCATGGGCTGGCTGAACCACGGCGGCCAACAGTAGTTGCTCTATCTACCTGGCCTCCAATATCGGCAAGATCAAGATTTCGTCTCATGAAGCGCCTGGTCTGCAACATGATGGTCCTGGCGTGCCTATTGCCTTCATATCTGCTTCCGGATAACGCATTCGGCACGCAGTCAGGAGAGATAGTAGCGTGGCATCCAACACCCGAGAACCTCCCGGAGGTGACCGATCCGCGAGCCATCTTGCTCGAGGAACCTGGGCTTTCCTTCATTGACGATCAAAGTCATGACAAGATCACGATTGGCCTGGAAGATGGAGAGTACCATGAGATGTTCGGAATGGTCATTGATCTGGCTTTGCCCGGTGATGGAACGGTGCTTGTCCTCGATCACATCAACAGCGAAGTCCGGGTCTTTGACTACGGCGGTACCCTCATCACGATCGTTGGCCGGCCGGGAGGCGGTCCGGGAGAGTTCCGCGAAGACCCGATCCGAATTTCCATCGCCGATCAGGGGAAATCAGTCTTTGTGCTGGAACAATTCGGGAGGACGGCTGCAGTGTTTGATCGCCTTGATCTGGCCACCCTTGCACCGAAGGAGCATTCCACTCCAGGCGTACTTTCGTTCAGTGGCTGCGCGATGAACGGGCATTACTGGGTCTACGGGCACGATCCGGCCAAGGAGGGCGTACTTCACAAGTTTAACTATGGCGGCGACCACATTGCCACATTCGCGCAGCGCTACAATGCAACCAGCGAGCGGGCGTCGGCGAGGCTGTCATTCTACGGAGATTTGGCCTGCAGCGAAACGCATGGAATCGCCGCCCTGAACAGGCTATTTGCTCCATTCATCACGGGATACCGGGGCAATGGCGAGGTCGCCTGGCATGTGAAGATTGCCGAAATTGACATCAACTATTATCCCGAGTATGAAGATGGCAGTGTGGGTAGCTCGCCTCCCCTCGAAATTGGTCAGCGCCGGTATGATCGCATGTTTACTGATCCGGCAGGCGACTTCTATGTGCAGTACACAATTCTGGATGGGGAATACCAGGATAACAGATCAAACCGCGGGCCGCTATTCAAGATTGATGCCCTGACGGGTGTGGGTACGTACCTCGGCACCGCTCCCAATCTATCCGGTTATGACGCCGGCTATGGGTTTTCGGCTATCAATCGCCCGTTTCCACATGTGGTCATTTACAGGCCGAAAGAGGCTTCCGACCGCGACGGGCAGTCAAGGCGTAGGTAGAGCAAGGTTCCGGTTCATTTCGGTAGAAGCAGCCAGCTTGGGTGCGCAGAAGCTGAACGGGAAGGTCGCCGGACGGGATTTAATTGCGGATGTCAACTTCCTATGTAAAGCCGTGCCGGGAACGGCCTGAAATCCTGGTCTAGACCTGGAAGCTTCGCACGCCAGCCGAGCGATCCCGTTACGCGTATCAATGTCCTGCAGCCGTCCGAAGAGCGCCCCTGGAATCCCTTCGGCCCTCCAGTTTGCTAGACCGACTGCATTCTGAATGACGGCGAGCAAACCGGCCTGGGAATCTCGTCAGCGAGGCAATTCCACGGTTCGAATGCGTGGCGGCCGACCAGCGCTACTGGCCCGCCGATTCTTGACCGGGTCAACCGAGCCTTGTGCCCAAGCGGAATACGGACCTGCACTATCACTGCAGACATTCAATGAAGTCTTGTATTAGGTTCATCGCGTCGGAGTTATGGCCTGGTCCAGATGAGTGTAGCGCGCTCCTGTCTGTCACAGCCCACCCGGGTGAAGTCGAAAGCACGCGGGCGTGCTCTACCGACTCGACGTCCGAATAAAGGTCTCCGACGTAGCAGGAAGAAGGGGCATCTACTTGCGCCCGGTTCAG
>CBDBLZ010000013.1:0-61454 GCA_965207385.1 Rhodothermales bacterium | reverse complement strand
TCCAATTAAAGAAACGCTTTAACCCATGGGCAAATTGGGAACGGGTGCGGCTTAGGCCTCTTGGCAGCGCTTCCACCTAAATTACTTAGGACCTGGGCGCTTACTCCCCGTGAATTGGCACGTATCAATCACATATTACGTCAAGAAATAAGGAATTTTATTCTAACCAATAAATCCTTTTTCACCCCGGGTTCACAATGCAGGCCGGCCACAATCCCCGGACAGGCTCTTTCCGGGCAACCAGGCGGACGTGAAAACGCTTCCGATGCGCAAGCGGCAGATCGCCCGGGCTCCGCTCCGCCGTCTTGCCTTGATAAGCAGTCCCGCAATACCTAACCTATACAGGCGCACAGCAAGCCTTCCTTTGTCGAATGTAGGCCATGCGCACCCTTTGCCAAATCTTATAAGCTTCCACCGCCATGAAAAACCTGCTCTACGTTGCGCCCATGCTATTTGCCGTCGCTGCACTTGAGAATGCAGCGCAGGCACAGTCCGTTAGTCTGGGTGCAGACATCGTAAGCCGCTATGTATGGCGGGGAACGGATTTCGGAGAATCGGCAAGCATCCAGCCAACGCTCGCCGTAAGCGGCGGCGGACTGGAAATCGGCACGTGGGCTTCCTATTCGGTCAGCGCCAACGGTGCCAGTGCGAACGAGCACGACATCTGGGTCGGCTACTCCCTGGACCTGGGATCCGGAGGCTCCCTCACCATCGGCGTAACCGATTACTACTTCCCCTCACCCGGCGGCGGGGACTTCGATAACTTTGAAGGAGACGGCGAAGGCTCGCACTGGCTGGAACCGTACGTCAGCTACTCCGCTGCCGGCAATTTCCCGATTTCCGTCTTTGCCGGCATCATGGCCCACAATGACCCGGACAATTCCCTGTACGTGGAAGTGGGTCTTCCCCTGGATGTAGGCGGTACGGAGCTGGGCTTGAGCCTCGCCGCCGTCGGCGGAAAGAGTGACTTTTATGCGGTGGAGTCGACTTCTATCGTCGGCCTCGGCGCGTCGGCCTCCAAGGACCTGACCTTCGCGGAAGGCGGATTCAGCCTGCCCGTGAGCGTTGCCTACATCCTGAATCCCACGGCTTCGCGCTCATTCCTCGTCTTTGGTCTGAACATCAGCTTGTAGTCGAAGGCCCGGCTGCCTACGGCGCCGCATCCAAGACCGGCTTCGATTGCCGCGCAGCCTCTGATTCGAAGCATGCCGGGCGGGGCTCAGCAAGGGCGACGGCCTCCAGTCCGGGCCCGGCAGCGTCGTCCATGCTCTGCGCGCTCCAGGCGCCGGGCATTCGGTAGCAGGCCAAGGCAGCAAGGTAGCCTGCCGGTCTCTCGGCCGGAAAATCGCGGCAATATCCCGGCCTACAATGCATATGGCAAGGAGCGCAAGTGTATTTCCCCGCAGCCTGGGTCAAAAGGGGAAGCCAGACTCAGGGCGGGCACGAGTTCGGGTGGCGATCGATTCATCAGGTTGGCACGGGATCCCGGTGGCCGACCGAATACCATGCCGGGATCCTGCAGCCGCGCGTAAGAGGCTGTCAGGCAATTCTGTCAGATTCTGCCCTGCTGAGAAGCTGCGCTGCCATGTCATCAGAACCTTCGGGCCTCCATGAAGCTTTGCGTCAGAGCGCAATTGGTGCCGCATCCCGCAGTATATTGCGGGCCCATCGAAGAGTGGGATCCCCGGGCCCTTCCCAAATGAGTGTGCAAGGCTCCTAGCCCGGCCCACTCTGTCAGAATCACGCGCCGCTAGCCGGCGTATATCAGGAGGCGCAGCGCCTCCTTTTGAGCGGAGCATCTTTATGTCCACTTCGCAAGCGCGCCCTGCGGCTCGCCGGATTCCGTTGGCCGATCACTTGTCAGCAGACTCCATTTTCCAGCGGTACCGCAATACGACGAGGGCGAACGACCGTACGCACTGGCAGGTAATCTACCTGAAGAGCCAGGGACGGGTAGCGAGAGAAATTGCCGAAGTTACCGGCTATAGCGAGACGTGGATACGTCAGGTTATCCACCGATACAACGATGCGGGGCCCGACAGCTTCATACGGGAGCCGCGCAAGGATGACGCAGCCTATACCAGGCTCAAGGCAGATCACGCGCGCAAGTCGGAAGAGCTGGACACGGCACGCGTGGCGCAGCAGTCCATGCTCGCCACCCCCATCCCCTGCCATCCGGATCTCGACATCGCAGCCTACATGGTGACGGCCAAGGAACTTGGCGGCGACTATTATGACTTCCACCTTGGCGAGGACGGCATGCTCACGATCGCCATTGGCGACGCCACCGGCCACGGGGCCCGCGCCGGACTCATGGTGTCGGCAACCAAGAGCCTGTTCAAGGCGCTCGGACATACTTCGGATCTGCTACAGCTTGTCAGGCAGCTTACCGAAACGCTGAAGAGCCTCAATCTGAGAGGACTCTACATGCACCTGACCCTGGGTCGCTACTTCGATGGCAGGCTCGATCTCGTGGTAGCCGGCATGCCGCCGGTACTGGTATACCGGCAGGCGAGTCAATCGGTGAAGCACGTTGTGCTGAAGGGCATGCCTCTTGGCAGCTTCCCGGAGTTTCCGTACCAGCGCTGCACGTTACGGCTGAAAAAGGGTGACACGGTGCTGCTCATGAGCGACGGCTTTCTGGAATTGCGCAACCCGGAGGGTGAGCAGATGGGATCCGAGCGCGTGTTCGCCATGTTCTCGGAGGCGGCCACAAGATCGGCGCAGAACATCATTGGCCATCTTCGCAGGAAGGGCTCGGCCTGGGTCGGCAAGAACGCGATCAGCGACGACATCACGTTCGTCGTGCTCAAGTGCCGTCGGTAAAGAATCCTGCCATCACGAGCATGCTGTCCGTCGGCGCAAAAGAGAACTCGGCATCGTAGCCCGCCCCTACGAAACCGAACCCGTTCTCGACGTTGGAAAACGTACCCGGTTCTATCAGCAGCTCCGGATCGTACAGCCCACCCGGCGGCTCCCAGCCCTCGCTGGAGACCAGTACGTGCATCTCGACGGTCCGAAGTCGCAGGTCAGCCACGCGCACGCCACTGCGGACCGCGCTGCGAAAGATCTCATTGGCGTCCCCGCTCAGGTTTATGACCACTAGCTGCCCGCCTCCTTCCGTTGACTGGTCCAGCGGATACCTGTAAAGATGGCGTCCGAAGTTGGTTGCATACACGACGCGGATGTTGTTCAGCCGCGGGGCGTTTTCCCAGACCACGGGAATGCGAACAAAGTGACTGTGGATGATCGGGTCCTGGATGGATGCCTGGACAAGAGGCGGCATGACGACTTCGACCGACGCCATCGCTCCGTCCGAGCGGGTGGCCTCCATGCGGTAGCGGTGCTCGTAGTGAGTCTGGAAGAGGCCCCAGAAGACGTGGCCCGCGCCGCCTGAAGCGAAACGCACGACAGAATCGCGCAGCGCAAAGACATCGCCCGTCGTCATGTCCGTAACGGTAAGGCGGGCATCCAGCGGATCCGGCTCCAGCCGCGCCAGGACCCGGTCGTTAGCGTAGACCCGAACCGCCTGGGTGTCAGAGCGCGCGTTGAAAAAGCCGTATATGCTGAAAGGGCGACCGTCCTCCAGGACCGGGTTTACGCTCTCGTCGCAGCCGGCTGTGCAGAGCGCCAGGAATATGACCAGCAGGCAGCGCATCAGTTGAACGACGTTCTCAGCCCGAGCGAAGGAATCAGCGGAAGCTGATCCGCTCGCTGCAGGGTGAATATGTCCAGGTAGAATATGTTGGCACGGTCGTACGCATTGATGACGCTGAATTGCGCGGTGACGGCGGCGGAGCCGAATTGAAGTGTCCGCTCCACGGACAGGTCGAGGCGATGATACGCGGGCAGCACGCCGTTGAAGGGGCTTTCGTAGATCACACGCCGCTCGCCGGGATCATTGAATACATCGGCAGTGCCGTCCATGAGCAGGAATCCGTCGAATCCGTATGCTCGGTTGTACGGCCGCCCGGATCCAAATTGCCATCGGAGGTTGACGTCCACGCCCCTCACCTCCGTGCCAATCAGGAGGTTGACCTGGTGGCGCCGGTCGTGCGCCGCCCTGTGCCGGTACCACTCGCGGCCGAACCAGAGGAGGAAAGACTCCTGGAAGGCCTCATAGGATACCCAGGACAGCCCGTAATTGAGAAAGCCGTACATGCGCCTCGCGCCCGTCTCCACGCGGAGGTCCACGCCGTAGACACGTCCGTTGGCCCGCTGAAGCCGGCTCGTAAACCGGGGGCGCGCGGTCCATTCACTGACATACAGGTCCGAAAGCCGCTTGTAGTAGGCCTCCACCGCGAAATCCATGCGCTGCCACAATGATCGCTGGTAGCCGAGCAGCACGTGAAACGCCTCCGGCACATCGCCCTCCGGCACGGCCGTCCAGGCGGTGAACGTACTGGCCGCATCCCGCCGGTCGCTGATTCCGGCAATCTCCTGGTGATACAGCCCGAGGGCGGCATTCACCTGGTGGGGGCCCCGGCCCCACGTGGCCCGAAGGCGGGGCTCCACGTAGACGTGCCGCTTGCTCGGAAAATTGTGAATGCGAAGCCCCGGAATCAGCGTGGTGCGCGGCGATAGCCGGAATTCGGGAGCAGCGTAGATGCCGGCCTCCGTCACGTATTCGAGGTCCAGGCTCAAGCCCTGGAACATGCCCCCCAGCTCGCTCTGCAGCGCGAGGGTGCGTGCAAACAGGCCCCACTTGAAGTCCGCATAGGGCGAGTAGTGCGTCACGTGCGCTTCCATGTTGACGCGCGCCGTGGACGATGTACGCGAGGCCGCCTCGGGCGGACCGTAGGAATTCTCGTAGTAGGAGCCGGAGAACAGGAATTCCGCAAGTATGGGTAGATTGCCCGGCAGGAACAGGTACCGGGCCCCGATGGCATCATTGCTCCACCGGATCATTTCAGGGGTGCCGCGCCCGGTGTCTTCGCCGATGCGACCGCGGTCGTACGTGTGCAGGGCCGTAACCGAGAGAATTCCATGCCGATGCGTCTTGCCCTGCAGCTTGAGGAACAGATCGCTGAATTCCAGCGGCACGTCACGGCCCGGCAGCAAGGCAGCACCGGACTCCAGCACGCTCTGGCGCCCCGATACCAGGTAGGAATAGCCGCCTTTGGGACCCAGCGGCCCTTCGATCTGCGTTCCGACCACGAAGGCGGAGGCAGAGGCAGAACCACCTGTCCGGCGGTTATTTCCGGCCCGAGACCAGGCGTCAATAACGCCCGATATGCGCCCGCCGAAGCGCGCTCCGAAACCACCCGCGTACAGGTCAGCGCTACGGAGAATCTCGGAAGGAAACGCTGAATAGTAGCTCAGGATGTGGAACGGCTGGTATACGAGTATTCCGTCCAGAAGCGCCAGGTTCTGGGTTGGCTCGCCTCCCCGAATATAGAACTGGCCTCCCTGGTCACCGACCAGCACCACGCCGGGTAGCACCGTGAGATAAGCAGCGAGATCCCCCGCGACATCCGGGCCCGGCACGCGCTCGATCTGCTGCGGACGCACCGTCTGGAGACCGGCAACAATGTTGGTGGCACGCGCCTGCCTTCCCGCCTCCACGACAAGTTCCTGCAGCTCTCCCGACGCGGAGGCCAGTGCCACATCCAGGGTGCGCACCTGTCCCGGTGCAAACAGCAGCGTGTCTAGGTACGTGGCATAGCCGATGTGGGAAATCTGGACGACCATGCGCTCGGCTGGCAGTCCCGGAATCACATAGAGGCCGTCACCCGTGGTGGCGCTTCCGTATATGTCACCCCGGACATCCTGCAGCACCACATTTACGCCCTCCAGTGCCTCGCCCGCCTCGCGGCTGGTTACAAAGCCGCGCAGCGTCGCCGGCTGGGCCCACAGGCAGGGAACCGCAAAAAGGGCCAGCATCCACAGAATGCCGTACTTCCTGAAGCCGATGTTCCGGAAAGGGCGCACGCGTCATCCTCGCATCTTTATGAAGCCAATTTCGTTTGCCTTGCTCTTTCTTGCCCGCAGTGCATATGGCAAAACGCATCGACGGAAAGGCTATTGCCGCCGAGATCCGCCAAGAGGTGCACCGGGACGTAAAACAATGGAGAGCTGCCGGAAATCGCGCTCCCTACCTTGCCGTGGTTCTCGTGGGTGACGATCCCGCGTCTGCGTCCTATGTGCGAAGCAAGATAAAGGCCAGTCGCGGCGCCGGCATAGAAGGGGATACGATTCGCCTTGATGCGGAGATTCCCGAATCAGAACTTTTGATCCTCATTGCGGGCCTGAATGCGGACGAAGGTGTTGACGGCATCCTGGTACAGCTGCCGCTGCCGGGCCACATCGACGCGCGCAAGGTACTGGAGGCGGTGAACCCGGACAAGGACGTGGACGGTTTGCACGTCATTAACGCGGGCAGGCTGGCCACGGCCCAGGACGGGCTGGTGCCCTGCACACCGGCGGGCATCATGGAGCTCCTCCGCCGGTCGGGCATTGCGATTCAGGGCCAGCGCGCCGTGGTTATCGGCAGAAGCAATCTCGTGGGCAAACCTGTCGCGCACCTGCTCCTGGGCGCCCATGCCACGGTTACGCTGTGCCACAGCCGAACGCGGGACCTGGGCGCCGTGTGCCGGGAAGCCGATATTTTGGTAGCGGCCATCGGACGCGCGCTGTTCGTTGGCGCCGACATGATAAAGCCCGGGGCCGCAGTGATTGATGTCGGCATCAATCGCTTGGAGGATGCCTCGCGCCCGCGTGGCTACCGGCTGGTAGGAGACGTGGATTTTGACGCGGTGCAGCAGGTTGCCGGCGCCGTTACGCCCGTGCCGGGTGGCGTAGGACCCATGACGGTGGCCATGCTGCTCAGAAACACGCTATTGGCAGCGCAGCGCATGTAACCGATGCAGCAGGCAGCTCCGGACACGTTGCAAGCCGAACTCCAGACTGCGGAGCAACCTGTAGATACTACCGGTGCTTTCCAGCAGCTGAACGAGGACCTGAGCGAAGCGGGCGATTTGCTGCTTACCGGCGAGGTGGGCGAGAGCACCGATGTGCTCTACCAGGGCCTGACGGACTTTGTGCTGCAGCTGGGCCCGAAGCTCCTGAGTGCGCTGGCTGTTTTCGTAGTCCTCTACGGCATATACCGGCTTCTCTTCTGGCTCCTTCGCCGCGGATTGCGGCGCGCCCGCTATATCCGTTCCGGCCTCTTGACACTTGTTCTGCAGGCCTTCCGGCTTGTGGGGCTGTCCGTGGTGGTCGTTACCGTGCTGGGCCACCTCGGCTTTAATCTAGCCGGACTCGGACTCGGGCTGGGCCTTGCCGGCGTGGCCGTAGGCTTTGCGGCCCGGGACACGCTCGAGAACATTATTTCCGGCGTCACCATCCTGCTTGACCAGCCGTTTCGCATCGGCGACAGGATCATCATCCAGGGCACGTACGGCACGGTCATGGAGATTACGCTCCGCTCCACCCGGATCCGAACGCCCAACAACGAGGTCCTGGTAATGCCCAACCTGCTGATGGTCAACAACCAGCTGCTCAATCACGCCATGGTCAGTCCACTCCGCGTTGACATCCCCTTCGGCATTGCCTACAAGGAGCATCCGCGCAAGGCAAGAGATGTAGTGCTTGCACTGACCCGGAAAGACAATCGGCTGGACCCTGAACATCCGAGCGAGGTCAAGGTCACCAATCTGGGCGAGTCGAGCATCGACATGGTTCTATGGCTCTTCCTGCTGGATCCTGGTGATGAGATGGCCGTCCAGTACAATTACAAGGAGGGCATCCGCGAGGCCCTGCGCGAGGCGGGCATAGAGATCCCCTTCCCGCATGTGCAGCTAAAGACGGACATGCCCGTTCCTCAAGGCGATATGTCCTAGCCGCAAGCCTCCGGATGCGAGCCCTGGCGGCAATGACTGCGACCTGAAGCTGCCGGCACTACCGTGCCGTTGACAACTGGACGGGACTGGGCGCCGGCACACCCGTACTTGGCACGAACTGCAGCGTTACGGTCGCCCCCGGAGGCCCGGACAGCGCCACACGCACGCGGCTGCGCGTATACACCAGCAGGTCCGATCTTCCCAGCTCTTCGCCGCCGGCACTGCGCACGACGACATCACCGGCAAAAGGATCTCCTGCAGTCTCAATCAGGAATGTGGCGCTTAGCCCCTCCAGCGGGGAGCTCGCGCTTGATTCCAGGACCGCAGACAGCCTTGCCGGACCCGTGCCCGGGATATACACGGCAGGGATACTGGTTGAAACGCGGGCTGCGCCGGAATTGGTGACGGATCCAGGCAGCTGGTCACTGAGGGACATACTGGCGTGGCGCTGCAGTAACGCCAAAGAGTGCGGCATAGCCCCTGTCCCCCACTCGCCCCCGCTGCGCCGTTTCGATGCCGTAGCGCACCTGCCGCGTCTCGCCGGGCAGCAGCAGAAACGCACCGGGATACAGCGTCAACCTGTTTGCTAGATTCCCGAGGGGAGAGCCGCTCGGATCCGCGACTATCACACTTCCCCCACCGGCCGCGAAATCCCCCTCGGCCTGCGCCTCCAGATAACCGAAACGGGCAGTCACGGATACTTCAAGCGGAATGGCCGATGGATTGGACACGTCCATCACGCCTTCCATTTGGCCTCCGGCCAGCGCGGCAACCAGCGGATGTATCCGGATCGTCTGAGTGGGTTCGAGCGCCGCAGACGCCGTCGCCTCCGTCCCGAAACTGGCTCCTTCCGGCCCTATGCTGACCACGCGCCGCTCATCTTCTACCACGAGCCGTACCGGTACGTCGTACGTCTCATCCAGGCCACGGAGTGACAACACGACGGCAATCTCTCCCGAATAGACTCCAGGCGCCGCCCCCGTCAGGTCCAGCTCTCCGCCAAAGCGCAGCAAACGGCAGTCTCCCTCCTCCACGTCCACGCGCAATTGATACTCTGTAACCAATTCCGGAGCGAGCGTGACGCAGGACTCGCCGTAGGACCACAGGGGCATGAACTGAAGAGGCGCCGTTCCGGCCGCGCCTGTTCCCGTATGGCGCAGCGCAACCGGGCCCAGCATTTCCAGGCCCAGCGTAAAGCTGTCCTGTGCCGCAATGAGCATCCGCGCAGCATGCACGGCACCGCCGTGAGCAAGTCCCGAAATGCGCTCGGTGGTCGGATCCAATCGGGCCACGCCGGACGACCCCAGATTGCCCAGGTTCATGCCCGTCGTGCTCACGGCTACCTGGTAGGCCCGCGACGCATCAGGATTAAGGACCGTGACTTCAACCGGTGCCGAGGCCGGGATGGCTTCCGGAGCAGAGACCGTCACCAGGTAGGGATACTTGGCTGACGATTCCCTCTGCTCGGTCGGCACTTCGAATCGTGGCGTGGCCGTGTCGGCATCTTCCAGTCTCGTTTCTGGGGTCCACTCCCACCTATATTCAAGATCTATATCCCTGTCGTTAGACGCTTCGCAGAACAGTCTGCGCGGCGGATCTGCCGCAAACACGGTAACCTTGCTTTCGCAGTTGAGCACAAGCTCCGGTCTGGTAAGGACCCTGATGGTTACGATCTGCTGCTCCGAGGCGATATAGTTGGGCGCCGCTACACCGACGGAATACTGGTAGGTCTGATCAGCCGGTACGGATGGCGGAACGCTGAAAATCGGGCCGGCGCTGGGTCCGGGTTTGGTGAGAGCAAGATCCGGCGATCCCGTTGCGGTCTGCAACACCCACGTAATCTCCGCGCCAGGGTGCGCACCGCTTACAGAGCAGTCCATTCCACATCGTTGGCTCCCTCAAATACCTCGACGGGCGTATAGAGCATGCCCAGGATCGTGAGGGGCAGCGCCTTATCGTTCCGGGCCGTGCATCCGCATTTTCGGCCGACGCCGAAACCCCATAGTCGACGCGCCCGGCCTGGCTGCCCGGCACCACGAAGAGCGGGGTTCCGGTCGACGTAAGGTCTTCGGCGCGCAGCAAATGCCGAGGGACCCTGCCAATCCCAGACATATTCTCGAGGCTCCTCCTTGTCATTCGTGGCAACAAGCTGCAAGGATCGCCGGTCCTGGCCCGTATCCTGGCAGGTTACGGCAATATCCGGCCGTTCCAGGACCGTACTACGAATGCTGAACCGATTCGATGTCCCCAGGTCGTCATGCGACGCCGTAACGGAATACTCGTAGAATGAATCCTCATCGACGGACTCCGGCACTTCGAACGTGGCCGTCCTGGGCGTATAGGGATCGAAGTGGGAAGCAGAAGCTCAAGGGGCGTATCCCCTTCCGCCGCCCACGTCCAGACAAAATCGCCGTCCTGCTCGCTGGTTACGGTGCATTCGATCCTGATGTCAGGGTCTCCCTCGTAAACCTCGCTCGTCGCAGGGTCGCACTCGATGGTGAGATTCGGCGGCCCGAGACTCAACCGTGCGTCTGCGTCACGAACCATTACGCTGATTTCCTGCTGCGCAACCCGTCCCACGCTCTGATCCAGGGCGCGAACCAAAACGGTGAGCGTAGTGTCCCTTCCACGTCCGGCGCCGTGAAGGCCGGCATCTCTTCGAACAGGCCCCGGGCATGCCATTCGGCCTGCCCGGCCAGAGAAGCTGGTACCGGGTCCCGGCCCGTCCCGAAGCCATGCACGGGATTCTCACACGATCACCTTCCTGCACGACGAGGTCGTAGCACCTCAGCACAGGCCCGGCGTTGACCACGTGCACCTCGATATCCTGCGACGCGGCAAGTCCCGTCGCCAGGTCCTCAACCGTCAGTTCAAGCCGCCGCACGGCGGCCGCATCTTCATTCGCCGGGGCCCTTAGCACGTACTCGAAGTCCCCGCCTTCGAGTACGACCGTTTCGCTGTAGGGCGGCCAGTCGAATCTTGCCGTGTACTGAAGCAGGCCAGGCTCGGAACCTGCACCCAGGCAGGATACACTGGCCTCACCGGCAGCTTCCACCGTCACTGAACGTACGCAGCGCAGGTCGGGCGGCTCAGGCTGCCATTCACGGCTCAGAGCCGGTACTGGCTGCAGTTCTGTACGCACGGCGTGGAATTCCGGGGCATCCGGAACTCCCTCTGCAGAGATTTCGCTGCACGCCAGCCTGGCTCTTCCCTTGAGAGGCGATCCGTCCAAGTCTCGACAGTCCGGCGTCCACGCGGGATGAGCCACCACGCGAATCTCGGTGCGTCCGAGAACATTCCCCGCAACGCCTATCCGGATTCGATGGAACGTGTACGTTTCTGACTGCCGAAGCCCTGCCGGCGCCGTGAATCGCGCGGCCCCTGCCTGGGTCTCACGGAGCAAGGCGAGGGCCAAGGCATCCGGACTCGTCCATTCAAACTCGCTTTCCGGCTCAAAGGCAAGAGAACAGTCGATAGGCACGGTCTCGCCCGCCCTCACGTGGATGTCAGGGCATACGTCCTCCACGGCGACCGACTTGTGGCCAAATTGATCCTGACCGACAGCCCTGTTCGCTGCCGGCAACCCCGCCGCGCCAACCAGCCACAATGCCACGAACACGGTCGACAGGCTACGCAGCCGGCTTCGGGGTTCGAAGTCTCTTTCCATCGGCAGCAACGAAGGTGGCTCGCATTGTCGCATTTGCGACCGGGGTAAGCAGGCTTTCAGCACGCAACGAAGGCATTGATCAAGGCAATGCAATTATAGGAAAATGTATACTTCAGTGAACCTGACTCATATGTCAATACAGTGGGGGTGCATCCGCCACAATAACTCGACTGGTCAGCTGCAGTGACGACCCTGAACTTTGACATGCTGAGCGTCGGAACGGGAGACTCTTCCTCGGAGCAGGCAAGCCAGGCCCGGTGCGGCGGTAAACTGAACGCTCTCCGGCGTCTCCAGCGCACCAGGCGAGACGCGGGAATATACAATAGGCTCCCCTACACAGTTAGCTGACTTGCCCAAGCGCGGACCTCTACATCCGCCGGCCTCTTCCGGAAACCATCCCGCTGGCAAGGCCTCGCAACCTGATTCGGACTTGACGCAATAAGTTGCCGAATCCTGGCATTGGCCATCCCAGCGCTGAGTCCGGGTTTCGGTAGCCCTCCCAGTACCGAAACTCGCTTACTTTGGCGAAGCGTATTCCGCATCCTGCGCCTGATCCTGGAAACCCGCCTTCGCGTCCCGTGCATCGCAAAATCAGGCCTGAAGCCACGGCGAGGGAAGCCTACGCGGGAATCACCTCCCATGTCCGCCCACCTCCGCTGTCCCTTTGCGTAGGGATCTATCCTGCCATGCCTATCTGAGCCGCTCGCGGACGGGAAGCAGCCTGCACACAGGCCACCTCTTGATGCTACTTTGGTTTGCGCGCAACCGCAGGCGCCCGCGCGAAGAACATGCCTCGACGGCGGTTGACAGGCCGGCCTGCACCGCTCTCTGTAGCTCCTCCTTGCGCAGCCGTTATCCCTGCGCGCCACTCAGCCAGCCACCGCCTGGAAGAATCCATACAGCGCTACGGCGAGAATGGAGAGAATGCTCAGCCAAAGCAACAGGTCGTACGGCATACCCAAGGCAAGCTTTTTGGGTAACTGCCTGTACCTGAAATGCACTGCCGCGAACACAACTATGAGCAGGATACCGGTTCCCGCTACACCCCCGATGACGACCATGAGCGCCGGCAGCTTGACCAGCAGAAACAGCGCCGCCCACAACAGAGGGAACAGCCAGGCCAGGATGGCAATCGCGCGGCTTCGCTGCCGCATGTCAGAGAAATCAAGCCAGCCGATCTGAGCGAAGGCATCAGAGAAGAGCCTTGTCCAGATAGCAAGCGCTCCAAAGAGCGTCGAGAACAGCACGACAAAGGCACCGACCAGAAACACGACTCCTGCCCAGGGCCCGAGGCTCTCCGTGTACATCCGCGACAGTGTCTGCACCAGGTCCATCCCCTCCGGCAGCAAGCCCTGGCTGTGAAGGATGGCCGCGCCCAGCGCGTAAAATGCCGCCGTCATCAGCGTGTACACTACCATGGAGACAAGCGCGTCCAGCGTCATGACCCGTATCCATCCCCTGGCCCGCGCATACCACTCGTCCGTGCGTTCGCGAGGGCCTGTATAGGACGCGTAGCCCTTCTCAATGAGCCAGTAGTTGTAGGCCATGATCTCGTCTCCGCCCACCCCCGTGATGCCAAATGCGCCTATTGCTACCAGGACGGCCTCCGGCGGCAGCCGGAATGTGAAACCGCCCAGCA
The DNA here is from genome assembly GCA_965207385.1 of Rhodothermales bacterium. Classification (GTDB taxonomy): domain Bacteria; phylum Bacteroidota; class Rhodothermia; order Rhodothermales; family Bin80; genus CAZXEU01. The sequence goes on along the minus strand of CBDBLZ010000013.1, from coordinate 48,307 downwards.
CATCTGCTGAACTGAACGCGAGTTCGGTAAACTGAAGCGATGCTACCGACCCGATAGTTAGCACGGTAAAGAGCGCAATCAGAATAAGTGACACGCGCTCTATCGGGGCATAGTGTCCGCGATAGATTATCAGCGATACTGAAACGGCCGTTACCAGGCACCACATCCACAGCGGAACCTGCGGCACGACGATGGCCAGAATAAGCGCCGTTCCGCCGACAATGCCGCCCACTTGCAACAGCTTCACGGCCATCAGCGCAAGCCACGTCCATATCGTCCACTTGCCACGGCCCAGGCGCGGTCCGGGAAGCCGGTTAAGCGCCTGCATGGTGCTCTCACCCGAGTAGATGGCGTGCTTGCCGAACTCCAGCTGCACGAGCACCTTGACCAGGCAGCTGACAATAATGACCCAGAGCGTAACCCAACCTGCCTCGGCGCCAAGCCTGGTGGTCGCTATGAGCTCGCCCGAGCCCACGATGGAAGCCGACAAGATGAAGCCTGGCCCGAGAAATCTGATGCGTTCGCGCAGCGACGCCGGCGGCTTCAGGACGGTTTCCGGGCTTCTGGTGTAAGGATCCCTAGCAGACATATCCGCAGCTAACTGGTCCGGAAGTATACTGGTCCGCGGCGTGAATACGCGGTGGAAAATCGAATGCCCCGGCATGCGCGCAAGCCGCCCACTGGTCAATGGGCGCCCCGACGGGGAATGCGTGTCCTTCTATCGACTTGCACCCGTGCGAAATTACGTCGGTCAGCACTGGCGGCAGGGCAAGCCCAACACCGGCTGATAAGCAAAGCGACAGGCAACGCCGCAGCTGCCTCCGAAGCGGGCTTCAGAGGAACAACATGCGCCTGGCACAATCGGCTGCTGCTGTAGTCGGCATGCGCCAGACTGCGACTGTCTGGCGCGCCGGCCCGAGGCGTCGGCCTCTGTCATCTCAACAGAAGCATGCGCCCGACAGAAGAAACCGTCGCCGTTTCAGATCTGGCCACGAGGCGGTACAGGTACGGTCCCGAAGACAGTGCCATACCGCTCAATTCAACGCTGCGGCCCCATCCGGCGGGCAGCGCCTCCGCAGGTACGGTCAGCACGCGGCGGCCCGCTATGTCCGTCACCTCTACCGCCACGCGCGCCGGCCATGGAAGATCAAACACCAGGCGCGTGGACTCCCGAAACGGATTGGGATAGTTGCCATGCGCGGCAAACGAGTGCGGCAGGGACTCGCCCTCAACGGCCACGGGAGAATACACTTCCATGCTGAATGCCAGGCTGTCCGCGGACCCATTCGTATCGGCCGCCTTGTAAATCACAGGCACAGGAGCGGCCGTGACCTCCGTAGGCACGCCGCTGATCGCGCGCGCCGGGGCGTCAAAGGCCAAGCCTTCCGGCAGCGTCGTCGTAAGCGCATAACTGATCGGAGGTACGCCTCCCGAAGCTTCGGGCAAGAGCAAGGTCGCAATGGGTGTCGTGCGCGGATAGGACTGGTCCTGCACGCCGCCCTCAAAAGCAACCGCAGGGGCTACCTCAATCGTGAAAGACACACTTGCTGAGGACCCACCGCCGTCCAAGGCTGAATAGACATAGGACGCAGCGGCGACAGCTTGCACTGGCACTCCGCCTATTGTCCGGGTGCTGTCGTCAAAGGCGAGCCCGGCGGGCAGGGCCGGTTCAAGCGCGTAGACGTAGGGTTGCATGCCTCCGGATGCTGCGGGAAGTACGAGAGACGGAATTGCCGCACCGGCCGTGAATGCTTGGTCTGCAATACGTACTGCAAACTGCACCGCTCCACACGTGGGACCGTCGACATCCGGGATGTTGCTGAGCCACGCCTGGAATTCATTGTCCTCAGGCGCACACAAGTCTTGACCGGCGAACGAGAATTCCTCAAGACTGTCCAGTTGCATGAAACTCCTTGGCAGCATGCCTGTCAGCGCGTTGTAATCCAGACGAAGCCGTTTGAGTCGGGACAGGCTGCCGAGTTCGGTCGGGATCGGCCCGGATAGGGTGTTATCCTGAAGGTCCAGCACTTCCAATTGCGATAGTCTGCCGAGCTCGGGCGGGATCTGTCCGCTCAGGGAATTCTCGTTCAGCATCAGCCATAGCAGTCGCTGGAGGCTGCCAAGTTCGGGCGGAATCGGGCCCGCAAATGAATTGCGGTCTAGCACCAAATGCTCTAACCGCGAGAGGTTGCCGAGCTCGGGCGGAATTATTCCGGTCAGGGAATTGCTTCGCAAATCCAGCTCTTCCAACTGCGAGAGGTTGCCAAGCCCGGGCGGAATTGGCCCGGTCAGGGAATTGTCAAACATGCGAAGCAGTCGCAGGTGCTGGAGACTGCCTAGCTCGGAAGGGATCGCGCCCGATAGCATATTCTGCGGTATCTCCAAACGGCGCAAGTACGGAAGACTTCCGAGCTCGGGCGGCAAATTTCCCGTGAGATTGTTCCTGGGCAGATGCAACCCGACCAGGAATCCTCCGATGAGATGAATGCCGTGCCACGCAGCCAGCTCCTCCTCGCTGGGAATTGTCGAAATGTCCCAATTGCGGTTGTTCCTCCAGTTGCTCCCACCCGTCGCCGAGTAGAATGCGCTCAGGCTCCGGTGCACCGCCTCGAGCGATCTGTTCACCCGAAATGACAACATATCCGCGCTGTCCTCGAATGCACCGCTTCTAATGCGCGTGTAGAACCGTACCCGCTGATTGGCGGGCGCATCCGCGGCCACCGTGAAGCCCAGACGAACCTCGACCGAGTCGCCTCCGGCCAGTGAGCCTACATCCACTTCCGCTGCTGTAATGTCAATGAACGGATACGATTCTGCTCCCACCAGTCCCACGCTCAGCCCGCGGGCGTCGGAAAGGTAGTTGACCATCGATGCCCTAATGGTTACCGCATCGCCGGATTCAATTTGCCGGTCGCCGTCAGAGTCGGCCCAACTCCACCGCTTCAGGCGAACGGCGGGCAAGGCAGGCGCCTGAACGCCCGCCAGCGCATTGACAAACCCGCCCCCCAGCTGCCCGGCCAGATCCGGGTTCTCCGCGTCCATATTGTCGCTCGTCAGCCGAATGTGTTCCCGCAGCGCATCCGGCTCGATTTCGGGAAACCGGGTCTTCACCAGAGCGGCCATGCCAGCCACCAAAGGCGACGCAAGCGATGTCCCCTGGGTCCATCTGTAGCTGTTGCCGTTCGCGGTGGTGAGTATTCCCATGCCGGGAGCAAAGACATTCACCAACTTGCCGTAGTTCGAGAAACGTGCTCGTTTACGACTGTCCTTCTCCGTCGCCCCCACCGCCAGCACACGCGGACTCTGCGCCGGATAGAAGCGATACAAATCGTCGCCGAAATTGTTGTTACCGGCCGCTGCCACCACGAGCGCACCCATGTCCGTGGCCAGATTCAAGGTTTCGTCAAGCATTCTGTCGGACGTGTCGGTGCCAAGCCAGGACCCCCAGCTTGCGTTGATGATGTCCGCCCCGTTGGCGGCCGCGTACAGGATGCCCCCGTAAGAGCCAGCTACGTGCATGACGTCGGCGTTCCAGGCCGCGCCGGCAACGCCCACGCCGTTGTCGGTCACCGCGCTGGCCGAGCCCGCCACCAACGTGCCATGGATTGTACCCCCCTGCGGCACCGGGTCGTTGTTCGCGGGATCACCATTTGTGAAATTGACGCCGTGCACATCATCGATGAATCCGTTGTTGTCGTCGTCCACGCCGTTGTCCGGGATCTCATTTGGATTCGTCCACACATTGCCCACGAGATCCTCGTGGTGCCATTCTCCACCCAAGTCCACGATCGCGATCACGACCCGGGGCGAGCCGCTTTCGCTCTTGACCACTTCCCACGCCTCCGGCAGCCGCATGTGGCGCAAATATGTCTGCTCTCCAAATCCTGGATCATCGGGATCCACGCGTTCCCACGTGCTCAGGGCCTGAGTGCGGTTAACAGGCACCGGCTCGGCATACACTACGCCCGGCACGCCGTCGAGCTGCTTCGCCACTAGGCTCGGGGCCACATTGGCGTGATACCGCACGTAGTATGTGCGGCGCAGCGCCATCAGGTTGCGACGGGTTTTCGGCGTCGGCTCCACGTGATCCAGAAAAGGATACACTCGCTCAATCAGGTGGACGCCGTACAGCGCCGCCCTCCGGTCAAACTCCTGCAGCCCGCTCGAACTTGACTTGTTGACAATTGCTACTTCAGGGGCGAACTGTACCACGACCACATTGCGAACGTATTCGGGCGCATCTTGCGCTGCGGCCGAAGGAACCGCACAAACCGAGGCCAGAGCAAGCAGTAGACCGGCCCTTATCGCCATGTCGGCGTGCCTGTCTGCATCCGGAACAGATCCTCTTGCCCTCGACCTCTGCCAGAATTCATGAGACTCGCTCCGGAAGGCTTGATGCATGAAGGGATCGGACTCGCAGCCGGGCTGGCGTTACCAGTAATCCTCTTGTCAGGAATCTGTTGCCGGCGTTCATCCTGAAGCTATAGCGGTTGAATGAAATCGTCTGGATATCGCGTGGATCGCTATCGTAGCAGGGTCTTTCGTGTCATTTGTCATTCAGAGGTACACCCATGAGATCCAGCATGATTATGCGGCACCTGCCGGTCAGTTCGGGAAGCATACTTGTCCCACTGCTTCATACCTTTGCCAAAAAACTGCGCTCTAAGGATGAAACCGGGCTTCACGGACGGCCTACTGGCTGCAGTGCACACGCCGCTGCACGCAAACGGCGATCTCAATGCGGCAGCCATTCCACGCCAGGCGGCGCTCCTCAGGGAACAGGGCGTGCTTGGAGCCTTTGTCTGCGGCACCACCGGCGAAGGACCATCGCTGTCCGGCGCGGAGCGCATGGCGGTGGCGGAAGCGTGGAGAATCGCCCTGCCGCACGGGCGCCTCATAGTGAACGTGGGGCACAACAGCCTTGCAGAGTCAAGCGCGCTGGCCCGCCATGCTGCAGCATTGGACGTAGAGGCGATCGCGATGCATCCGCCCTGTTACTTCCGGCCCCAATCACTGGAAGCACTCGTGGACTGTGTAGCGTCCGTAGCAGAGCAAGCGCCTCACGTGCCGCTCTACTACTACCACATTCCTTCCTTTACCGGCGTTCGTCTTCCGATGGACCGCTTATTGGCGCGTGCACTGGAGCGCGTCCCGACGCTCTGCGGTCTGAAGTTCTCCGATCCCGACCTGGCACAGCTTGCCGCATGCCTGGAGACCGGGTCTTTCGACATACTCTATGGCGTAGATGAAATGCTGCTCGGGGCCCTTGCTACGGGCGCAACCGGAGCCATCGGGGCGACCTACAATTTTGCGGCCGGCCACCACCTGCGGCTCATGAAAGCCTTCCGGTCGGGCGACATGCTCGGGGCGCAGCGGCTGTCCCGGCTCAGCGTGCGGCTGCTCGATATCCTGCATGCCCACGGCATCATTGCAGCCGGGAAGACTGCCATGCAGCTCTTCGGCCTGGATCTTGGCCCTGTCCGGGCACCGCTACAGCAGGTCAAAGAGCCTGGTCCGCTGCTCCTTGAGCTTCAGGAGTTGTCCATCCTTGACGGGCAGGTATCCGTTCACGCGCCATGATGCGAGCAGCTCCTCTCAGCCTGTTAGTCGTCTGCGCCTCGCTGGTCTCATGCGAGCGCGCCCAGACGCCTCCGCACATAGTGCTCATCGTTGCCGATGACATGGGGTACGGGGATCCTGGCGCCTACAACGGCCTCTCCCGCATACCGACGCCCCACGTCGACAGCCTGGCCGCAGGGGGCATGCGCTTTACGGATGCGCACTCGCCCAGCGGCGTCTGCACTCCCACACGCTATGCCCTCCTGACCGGCCGCTACGCCTGGCGACTTCCTGCACTCGAGGCCGGCGTCACGCAAGGCTATGATCCGCTTGTCGTGGATACTGCGCGCGTGACGATGGCCTCCATGCTTAGAGCGGCTGGCTACCGGACCGCCGCCATTGGCAAGTGGCACCTGGGCCTGGGTTCCGCACATCCAACGGACTACAGTGCGCCGCTGGATCCCGGACCGCGCGCGCTCGGGTTCGACTATTTCTATGGCATACCGGCCTCGCTTGACATGCCGCCCTATGTCTGGGTCGAGAACGAGAGCACTGTGCAGCTTCCCACCGATTCCACGCACGATACCATGCCGTGCTGCATTGGAGGCTTCTGGCGCGGCGGCCCCATGGCGCCGGATTTCGACCATGCGGACGTGCTACCCGTTATCAGGGACAGGGCCGTGCGGTACATCCGGGATCACGCCGGGGGCGGGCCCCTCTTCCTGTATGTTGCACTCGCTGCGCCGCATACCCCCTGGTTGCCGCTTCCCCCGTTTGCCGGCTCCAGCGGTGCCGGCGAGTACGGGGACTTTGCGGCACAGGTAGACGGCACCATAGGAGCTATTGCCGGCGCCCTGCACGACGCGGAGATTGCGGACGAGACCCTGGTAGTCTTCACCAGCGACAACGGCGCCTACTGGCGCCAGGAGGAAATTGACGCGTACGGCCACCGGTCCAACCACATCTGGCGCGGCATGAAGGCGGACATCTACGAAGGCGGCCACCGGGTCCCGCTTATCGTGCGCTGGCCTGGGCATGTTGCCGAGGGTGCCGTTTCCGGCCAGCTCACCGTCCTGACCGACCTCATGGCAACCTTTGCCGGCGTGGCCGAAGCTCCGCTTCCTGCCGGCTCTGCAGAAGACAGCTTCAGCCTGCTTGAGCTGCTCACCGGACGCGCGGAAGCGTCCGCCCGCGCCGATGCCGTACACCAGTCATCCCGTGGCATGCTTGCCCTGCGCCAAGGGCCCTGGAAGTTCATTGACGGGCAGGGATCGGGCGGCTTCACGCACGTGGAGGTCCTGCCAACCGACCCTGCCGGGCAGCTGTACCATCTGGAGCATGATCCCGCTGAAGAGCGCAACCTGTACGAGACGCACCCCGAGAGGGTCGCTGCAATGCAAGTCCGGCTTCAGGATCTGCGCGAGCGGGGTCGCAGCCGGCCCTGAATCGGGCACCCGGGCGCCGGCCCGGGTCCGTGACGCATGCCACCTAGAGCGTGTCGAACCAGTACTTTGCCAGGAGTATGCTGAACGGGGCGCACAAGCCGTGATCGGCAACCGGTAGCGGGTCAATCAGGGTTACGTCCGCGCCCCCCTGCCTGAGGTGGCGCTCGGCCTTCACGGAGTTCTCCTTGGGCACAAGCATGTCCGCTTCGCAGTGATACAGCCGAACGGGCGCCCGAGGCGACCAGTCGTACACGTCATTTTCGCGCAGCCGCAGCCGGAACGGGTCCTGCGCATCGCTTTCGAAGGAAGCCAATACGTCCGGCTGGATCATTTCCCGCGGCACTTCGGGAAGCAGCGCATTGATGGAACTACCGCCGTGCGTGCCGTCAAAGAGCGGCGGAATGAGCACATCGTATGGGCTCGTCAAGAACTCCGAGGGACTATCGTACAGCCCGTAAACCTCGTTATACGAAAGCAGGACGTACGGCACATAGTAGGGCGAGGCATACGGACGACCGCTGATAATCACCTCCGCCATTACGCCCGAAAGGTCAAAGGGGCCTCCCATGGGCGCCGAAGCCGTAACGGAAAATTCGTCCGTATGGTCGGCCTCCAGGGCGCGGTGTGCCGCCATGGTGGTATAGCCGCCCTGCGAATAGCCGAGCAAGAAAAGCTTGTCGGCCAGCTCCCATCCGCCGGCTGCCGCAAAATCCACCGCGGCCCGCAGCATGTCCACGACAGCCGTCGCCGAGGTGGCTGCGTGCAAGTATGGATGGAGCCCCGGAGAAACTCCCAGTCCCAGATAATCCGGCATTGCGGCAAGGTAGCCGGAAGCCGCAAATGCAATGCCCACGATGCGTTCATTCTCGCTGGCAGACGGCACATCCGTGCGCCGGACACTCGTGCCATGCTGGTAGCTGACCAGGGGCATGGGCCCGTAGGGCCTCACCGGAAGGCTCACCGCTCCGGAGGCCTGCGTCACGCTTCCGTGCGCGTCCACAGTTTCGTACACTACGGCATGCGTCGCGACGGGAAACCTGGCGGTAAAGGCAAGGCCTACGTCCGCGAACAGGCTGTTGATCTCGGCCACAGATAGCTCGCCCAGCGTCTCAACGGAAACGGTAGCGCCTCTTCCCTGGCGCGGTGCGGGGCGCTCCTCCACCACTCCCACGGCATCGCATCCGGCAACGAGAACCGCAAGAAGTGCCGCAAGCCGAAGGACTCCGGAGCTGGCGTGCAAACGGATGTTTACCCTAATGGAAAACCGCCGCTGACCCTTTGCCGCCTGGAAGGAAATGCAAGCTGGACAGGGAACCAGCGAACGCAAGATCCGGTAATGTCTTAGGTACATTTGAGCAGGACGCGGAGCCTCGCCGCATGCATTACAGCGAAAGGAAGAGTCGGCGCGTCGTGGACAGATTCCGAAGGGAATCTGAGGGTTGGAACAGGAAGATGCAACCGTTCATCATGGCATTAGTCCTGGCTTTCGTCCTGTTCGTAATCATTGACGAACCCGTTAATCCGTGGACGCCTCGTCTCGTAGGGCTTTTCATGCTGGGCATGTGCTTCAAGGTCTTCCAGTACGTTCGCCCGGACCTGCATTTTGACCTGTATAGAAGGTACTGGCCCATCAAGCTTCATCCATTCGTGCAGGCAGAAGGAGACCTGCTCTACAGGCAGCTTCGGCAGCTTGCCTTCAGCATGGGCGAGTCCAGGATCGAAGAGCAACCGGGTCCCCGCAGTTCGCTGCAGCCTCGGGGCTGACTCCCGGCGCGCAGAGGGAACCGGCACACTCCGACATCCAGTAGGCTGACGTGCGCACTCGTTCATCTTTCGGGACGTCCTGTCATGCACTACAGCCTGAAGAAGAGCCAGCGCGTATTGGTCAATTTTCGCGTTCTGTACGAGGGCTCGGCGAGACGGATCGCAACCGTATCGGCATGGTGCTTTGTGGCTTGTGTTCGGGTTCTCATAGACCGAATCCGGCAATCCGTGGACAGCTCGACTTGGTCACCTTCTTCCTTGTTGTACGTTTGCAACATGCTGTTCACCATGTTCGCCCGGATCTTCATTTCGACCTGTACCGAAGGTACTGGCCCATCAAGCTTCACCCGTTAGCTCAGGCAGAAGGAGACCTTCTCTACAGACAGCTTCGGCAGCTTGCATTCAGCATGGGCGAGTCCAGGATCGAGGGGCATTCGGGTCCTTGCAGTTCACTGGCTGAATCCGGCGACGGTAAGTAGACGCGTGCGCGAGCGACCGGCGGCCAGAGAGGCTGACGGCCGGGTTGGCAGGTGCAGCCTCATCAGTAGCCGGTGGCCGTCTCCTGGCTGCGCGGCGACGTCTCCCAAATCACTACATTGTAGTAGCGGTGCGGTCGCCACGCCCTTTCCCGCCTTGAGCTTGCACGAAAACCGCATTGCGGCTACAGGCACGCAACATGGTGGCGCTCTGTATCGAGCGTCACCTGCTCCTGCAGGAAATCCAGGAATGCCGGACCGTACTTGTTAAGGAAGTACAGTGCAGGTAGCGTGCGTTCCTGCAGCTTGCCTCCGGGGTACAGATTGTGCTGCACTCGGGCAAGCTGCGCGCGCAGTTCCTCGTGCTTTCGCTTTTCGGCCCGAATGGCCCGGCTTCTCAGACGGGAAAGCTCCTTCTGCATGCCCGCATGCGCTGCTTCCACGCTACGCCCCAGTGTCGGATCGACGCTTTCCACACCAGGACGCAGCGCTTGCATTGCCTCCTTGATGCCCTGCCCTGCCGGCGCAAACACCCTCTCCACATCCGTTGACGCCAACACCAGCCGCTGAAACAGGCGCTCAAGATCCTCGCCTGCACTCGCCACGTCAAGGTCATACTTGTCCAGCACCCGCCGCACGCTGGATTCCACAACCGTGACACTGGCGCGCGGATATATGACCGGCATCTGTCTCCCGGCCCAGGCGTAAAGCGGCTTCAGCTGCGCGAAGTACGATATTTCGCCCGGACCGGCCACGTAGGCCACCGTAGGAAGAAGCGTATCCTGCACCAGGGGGCGCAGGGCCACGTTGGGACTGAACAGCTCCGGCGAGGCCGCAAGCCTGCGTCCGAGCTCGCCTTCGGAGACGTGCTGGCCGCTGGGCCGCAGGATATAGTCCCTGCCGTTGGGGCTTATGGCTTCGCGACCCAGTCGTCCTCCAACAAACAGGTTGGTCGGGCGCGTCCTGATCTGGGCGTGGTAATCCACCTCCAGTACCTTGCTGGTCTCAATGACGAGCTGCGCCGACGTCGCGTGATCTGCGAGCTCGCGCTCGAAAAGGGGTGCGACGAGCTGCTTCAGTTCCGGGACCTCCGGATTGGCCAGAATAAGCCCCATATCGCCGAACATCGCCGCCAGGGTCCGGGCAAAGGCATCCATGAAGGAGACGCCTTCGCGATAATGGCCGTAGTAGCGTTCAAGGATCTCGTCAGTGAATTCGGTCGGAATGAGCGCGGCCCGGATTTCTTTTCTTAGCCGCTCGATGTCGCTAGTCAGCGCAAGCCTTCCAACGCTGCCGAGGTTGCCATTCTGTGGCAGCACATGGCCTAGGTAGCGGAGCCTGGCGGCACCTCCGGTTCGCGGCAAATCCAGACCGGCGATCTCGTCGAGATCGTGGTCCGCTCCCTCAAGCCAGAACACGGGCACTACCCTGCGGCCGAGTTCGCGGCTAAGGCGCCTGGCCAGTTTGATGGCTGTAAAGGCCTTGTAGGCCGTGTACAGCGGGCCGCCGAAGAGGCCCAGCTGCTGACCCGTCACCACGGCCAGCGTTTCCGCATCGCGGAGCATCGAGGCATCGGCTCCTCCCCACTCCGCGTTCTGTTGCTCCAGTACGGCAGCTACCGCGCTTCGGTGCTGCACATGTATGCGCGCGGCCACGTCCCGGAAGGCGCCGCCAGATCGCCAATCGCCTGCAAAATACCGGGCTACCGCAGGAAAGTCCTCGGAGTAGGCAGCAACCAGCCGAGGAATGCCCGGCATCCGGGAATAGCGTACGCTGTCCGGGCAGTCCTTCATGGTGTCCAGCACGATAACCTCGAAAGGAGGCGGCTGCCGAACCGGGACGATACGTGCCGGCGGAGAGACAGTCTGGTCGCCGTCAGTTGCGCTTCTCCTTCAGTTGCAACAGCGCATCTCGCAGACGGGCCGCCTCTTCGTAGTTCTCTTCCTTTATGGCCTTCGTGAGCTGCTGCTCCATGCGTTCCACGCGCGTCATTTGGGCGGTGCCGTCAGCCTCCTCTTCCCCGTCTTTTGAACCGTCTCCCTCTATCGGAATTCCCGCTTCCTCCAACACAGCGGGTGACACGAAAATGTCCGCGTCCACACGCACCGCGAGGGCGACGGCGTCACTGGGCCGAGCATCCAGATAACAGTCCCTGCCGTCGCGAACAAAGCGAATCTTGGCGAAGAACGTCCCTTCCCGCAACTCGTCTATGACGATATCCACCACGTCGCCGCCCATTTCCAGGAAGGCATCTCTCAGCAAGTCATGTGTCATGGGCCTCGGAGGCTGGATTTTCTCCAGTTCAAGCGCAATGGCCTGGGCTTCGAAGGCCCCGATTATGATGGGGAGCCTGCGACTTCCCCCTACCTCGCCCAGCACGAGCGCAAACGCGCCGCCGCTCGAGGGGCTTGTGGAAAGGCCTATGATATCGACTCGGATCAATTGCTTATCTGGCATCGAAGCACGACCTGTTTCCCGACCGGAATATCGGTATGGTGCACCCGCTGCACTTGCCATCGCTGCGCCTCTAGCACAGTGCGGATTGTAACTCTGCCAGAAAAATGTTGTTCTCCTTTTCGGTGCCCGCCGTGACGCGAAGATACCCCCTGAGCTGGGCATATCCACCCATGTTGCGCACGCTCACGCCGCGCTCCGCCAGCCAGTCCTGAACGAGCCTGGCTTCCGCCGGCGGCCGAAATACAACGAAATTGGCCTGGGGCCGCAAGACCGCCATGCGGTCCATCGCGGCAAGGTGGTCGTACAGCCGCGCCGTCTCGCGCCGGATGGCCGCAACGCGCCGGGTCACGAGCTCCGGCCGGCGAAGCAGCGCCAGCGCAGCCATTTCGGAGAGCCGGTCAACGGCAAACGGATACCGGGCCTTGAGCAGCTCGCTGGCGACAGCCGGATGCCCCGCAAGGTAGCCCAGCCGAAGACCAGCAAGGCCAAAGGCCTTGGAGAATGTGCGCAGTAGCAGCATGTTCGGGTAATGCGCAAGCTCCGACAGCGCACTGGGCACGTCGCTGAATTCTACATAGGCCTCGTCTACGAGCACCAGCCCCCGCGTCGCGGCAGCCACTCTGAGCACTTCTGGCAATGAAAGGGCGAGTCCGGTCGGGTTATTGGGCGTCGCAAGCACCACCAGACGCGGATCTTCGCGGCCGATGGCCTCCACCAGGGCATCAATATCGAAGCCAAGATCGGACCGCGGGCCAACCGTGGTAACGGCACCTCCGTTGGTACGCGCAATCTTCCCGTACAGCGAAAACAGCGGTTCCGGGAGTACGACCGGGACTCCGGGAGCCACCGTTGCCGCTGCCACCGTGTACATCAGATCGTTGGAGCCGTTGCCGACAAGGATGCCTTCGGCCTGACACCGCAGACGGGCCGCAAGGGCTGAGCGCAACGCGTCGGGCCACTCGCCGGGATAGCGGTTAAACGGCGTGGTGACAAGCGCGGTAGCGAGCTCGCTCTTGAGATCCTCCGGCAAATCGAACGGGCTCTCGTTCTGGTTTAGCTTGGCGCGGGTCGTTGGCGGCGTGCCGACGTGGTAGGGGCGTGCCTCGCGTACCGAGCCCCGGATGCTTGACAGCGCGGCGTCCAGAAGAGCGTCCTTGTGCATGAGCCTGGGCTGGAAGTGACAGGCGGCGCCATTCCTGGATGCGCTGCCCGCGCCGCTACAACGCCCGCAGGGGGCAGGCGTTCGACCGGCCACCCGCCGCAGCGCATGGGATAGCGAAGCCGTCTGTCTGGCCGAAGGCCCGGGCCGTTCAGTCAGGCTTGTCCGAATTCCGGGCCTCCACGGCCCTGGCATGCGCCGTCAGGGCCTCGCCACGCGCCAGAAAGGCAATGGCCGGGGCAGTCTTTGCCAGCCGGGCCGCCGTATAGCCGATCACGGACTGGCGCCGCACAAAATCCTCTACGCCAAGCGCAGATGCGTACCGGGCCGTACCGCCGGTTGGCAGCACATGATTGGGACCCGCGAAGTAGTCCCCCACGGGTTCCGGCGAGTGCGCCCCGACGAAGATCGCCCCGGCATGCTTAATGTGCTCCAGCACTCGCCACGGATCCCGGACCATGAGTTCGAGATGCTCGGGTGCCAGCGCATTGACCACGTCTATGGCCTGTGCCAGGCTGGGAGCCACGACGCAGGCGCCATAGTCGGCCAGCGCACGCTCCAATATGGCACGCCGCTGCAGGCCGGGTACGATCTGCCTCACGTGTTCCCTGACGCTGCGGGCAAGCTCTTCACTCGTCGTTACGAGAATGGCAGAGGCCCGCTCGTCGTGCTCGGCCTGGGCCAACAGGTCCCAGGCCACCCACTCGGCATTGGCGGTGCTGTCTGCCAGCACAACCACTTCGCTCGGACCGGCCAGCGCATCAATGTCCACCGTTCCGTACACCGCCTTCTTGGCGGCGGTGACATAAGCATTCCCGGGGCCCACGATCTTGTCGACCGCAGGCACGGACTGCGTACCGTGCGCGAAGGCGGCAATGGCCTGCGCGCCCCCTATGGCATAGACGTGCCTGAGCCCCAGGAAGTGTGCTGCAGCCAAGACCTGGGAATTCGGCAATCCGTCCCGTCCTGGCGGAGACGCCAGGTGGATCTCGGCCACGCCGGCCACCTGCGCGGGTATGGCCGTCATTAGTACGCTGGACGGATAGGCCGCCGTGCCGCCCGGCACGTAAAGCCCTGCGCGCTCAAGCGGTACCACGCGCTGGCCCAGCCGCACGCCATCGCCGTCGTCCATGTACCAGTCAGCAGGCAGCTGGCGTTCGTGAAAGCGGCGAACGTTGCCGGCAGCCGCAGCCAGGTGGCGAAGCCATTCGCGGTCGGCGCCTGCTTCGCTGGCTGCCAGCACGCTTTCCGGCACAGCTACGGGATCCGGCCGGACGCCGTCAAACCGCTCGGTGTGCTCCAAGAGTGCCGCATCGCCGCGAGCAGCTACATCCTGCACGATGTCAACCGCCGCCTTTTCGACAGCGGGGTCAAAGGCCGCCCGGCGCGCGATGACAGCGCCGAGACGCTCCTTCCAGTCCGCACTTCCAATTACCGGCAGCATCGCGGCTGCCCTAGGAATCGCCTTCGCCGTCCCTCGGCATGTACTCCATCAAAGGCATCTCCCCGAAATCATAGTCAGGCAGGCACTCCTCGCTGATGTGCTTCATCACATCATGCAGTCCGCGCAGGAATTTGGCGAAGTCCTCCTTGTAGAGGAAGATCTTGTGCTTTTCGTATCGATGCTCGTCGACGCGCTTGCTCTCCGTTACCACGATAAAGAAGTCATCTCCCGACTTTGTCGACTTGACATCAAAGAAATACGTACGACGCCCGGCGGGAACGCGCTTGGAGTATATCTCGTCCCGATACCGCGGACCATCCTGCGCGGGCTGGCGATCGAAGGGATGCTTCGGCACGCTGCGTGGATAACGCTCTCTCGAATCCGATTCGTAGCTCATTCAGAATAGGCCGGAAGTTTGTTGGCACGTAGGGGCCAAAGATGCGATGCCATAAAGGCAATTGCAACTAAAAAAGCACCTTGGTCTATGCGGCGATCTGCGCAGCGAGCTCCACCAGCCGCCCCATTGTGCGCGCGGCGCGCCGTCCCGATGAAAGCACCTCCTCGTGCGACAGTGAAGCGCTAGCCAGCCCGGCTGCCGGATTTGTTATCAGCGCAAGGCCCAGCACGTCCATGCCCAGCCCGGCGGCCATAATGGCTTCCGGCACCGTACTCATCCCGACCGCGTCTGCTCCCATGCGCGCAAAGCAGCGTATTTCCGCCGGCGTTTCAAAGCAAGGTCCCAACGTCCAGAGATACGTACCTTCGGCCAGCCGGATTCCTTCACGAAGAGCCGCCTCGGCGAGCCGCGCGCCCCAGGGGCCGTCATATACCGGGCGCACGCTTGTCGGCGCAAGCCGTGGAAGCCCGGCCCGTAAGTGGTCCCGGATCAGCATCACGCTGCCCGGGGCGCAGGCAGCGCCGATGCCTCCCGCGCTGCAGGTCAACACTGCGCGGCGCGCGCCAAGCTCGTGGCCCAGTCGAACGCTGAACGTCGCCTCATCGGGGTGCGCCCCCTCGTACAGGTGAACCCTGCCCTGGATGACCATCACGTGGCGGCCGCCCAGGCTGCCGAAGACAAGCCGCGCCCGGTGCCCGGCTACAGTGGTCGAAGGAAAGCCCGGCACCGCGCGGCCGTCCACCATGATCGACTGCCCTACGGCATGTGCGACCCGCGCCAGCCCGGATCCCAGTATGATCACGATCTCCGGCGCCGCCGAAATACGTGCGCGAACCGCCGCTGCGGCGCGGGCCAGGCTCATGCCACGACCCGCACAGCCGCCAGACTCGGCCGCGTGGTGCCGATAAGCCACCCCCCTTTAACGCTAGCGCCCCCCACGGCTATTCTCATGCCGAGCTTCGAGATTCTCACGGTACTGATCCACCACGGCCCGCACCGTATCCGTGTCGTAACCGAGGCGCCCGAGAGCCCGGGCCAGGCTGGCGAGCGCTGACCGCGGATCCCGATCCCTTATGCGCCACCTGCGCGCGGCAGCGTTAAGTGCCGCCTGAAGCATATCCTCACGAACTGCCAGCTCTTCCACCGCCTGCCGGGCTTCGGAGTCGCCGATGCGCCTGCGCCGGAGCTCTGCGTGCAGCCGGGCCGGCCCGTAGCCCCTCTTCCGAAACCGGCTCTCGACGAACTGTCGGGCCAGCCTTGCGTCGTCCAGGTAGCCGCGCTCCCGAAGCACACGCACGGTTGCCTCGGTGATAGCCTCTGTGAAGCCGGCGCCATGAAGCTTGCTGCGGACCTCCGCCTCGCTGCGGTCCGTGCGCGCCATGTACTTGCGAGCCAGGTCCTGTGCCAGCCGCAGATTCCTCTCCATGCAAAGGCGCTGCCACATGGGCCCGTCCACGCTGGCGCCAACGGCCAGGCCCATTGCCTCGGCCGTGGCCGGATGCACCACTAACGCGAATTCCCCGTCAAGATAGAGCCGCACCAGACCCGCGCCTCCACGCCCCCGCTCCAGGGCCGTCACCGTACCGCCCAACTCTTCTGCTGCAACGCTCGCGGGGGACTTTTCTTTCATTGAACTACGACGTGCACAGAATCCAGTGCGATGCCAACGAAGATACCGATCCCGTTCTCTATGTTGCCCGGCGGTTCCCTGCGGTCGGGGTCCCGGGAACCGGAGACAAAGCGGGCATAGTCCAATGTACTGCGCACGACAGCGACCCTAAGCTGGTGCCGTGGCATCGGTGTCTGGCGCGAGGGAACGGGGACGGCGTAGACCCCTGTCCAGCGCCGTCCGCTAAGCTGTTCGCGGGCCGCGTCATGCTCCGGAAACAGCTGCTCAGGACGCAGAAAGAAATCATCCAGGCGGCGACTGCCCGGCAGGTCATGGCGCAGCCGGGTATGAAGCCAGAAAGTGCTGTCCGCCACATCCGGGTCCGCTTGCCAGTACGCGCTTACCTCTACCAGGTATACCAACCCCCGTGCCGCTCCGGTCTGCAACGAGTCAAGACGCAAGGTATCCACCAGGCCCGGGTCAATGAAGAGCGAATCCAGGATAATGCCGTCTACCGGCTCCCCCGGCACGGTTACGCGGACGCTGTCGAGAGCGAACGTAGGGGGAATCACGCTCTCTGCCACTGCGAGTCTGTCCTGCCAGAGCGCCTCGAAGCGGGCGGGCAGCAGGGAGGCAGCTCGCAGCATGCCGGCAGGCTCATACAATCCGTCCCTGCCAGCGCGGTAGGCTACCGCCTCCCCTCCAATCCGCACAACCACGCTGGCATCCTCGGCTGCCGTTGTGGCATCAAGCGGATACGGTTCGCCCAGGGGCCGCGTCTCGCGCAGCCGGATTTCGGGCAGCGGTGCCTCGGCCAGCATATAGGCTTCCACCACAAGCGTCGCCTGTCCGGTCGGCAGCGCCGAGTCGCATCCTGCCCATAACGCGGCAAGAACCAGGCTCCGGGCTGACCACCGCATTCTAAAATGTAGCCTGAATCTCGAACAGCGGCAGAATGGGCAGGCCTCGACGGTCTCTTACGACCACGCTTCCGGCGTCGTCCGGCTCATAGATGCGATTGATCACGTTGCGGCGGTTGGTTGCGTTGTAGGCCTGCAACTGGAGGCGAAGGTGCGCCCAATTCCAGTCAAACTCATATGCGGCCAGGACATCGAAGCGCAAGTACGGCGGCAGGCGCCCGTTGTTTACCGTTGGCCTGTACAGGTACCTGGTCGGCTCCTCATCCAGCGGGCTGCCGATAGCATAGCGCGCCACAGGTACGGTTAGCGGCAGTCCTGTGCGCCATACCGCGGCAAAAGAGAATGTCCACGCGCCGAGGCTGCGCCCCAGCGCCGAGCGCATCTCCTGTGGCACGTCGAAGCGCACCGGCCGGTAGCCTTCGCCCGGTGCCCGGGTTTCGGAGCGCCCGATGCCGTAGCTGAACCAGCCTTGCCACGGCCCGGCCTCGCGGCGCAGGACGAGCTCCAGGCCGTAGGCGCGCGCGGACCCGCGTGCGTACTGGCCGAGCAGCGTTCCTACCTCAATCCCCGGGCCCTCAAGACCGTCCTTGAACTGGAATACGTCGCGCGGAAGCAGCACGTCCGCCGCCCGGTGCAGGTAGGCGTCAGCGCTGGCCACCACGCCGGAGGCGGTACGCCGCTCAAGGCCGGCCGAGAAGTTGAGGCTGGTCGACGGGTCAACGGCCCCTGCGGCGGCAACCCATCGGGTAGAGACCAGGTCGTAGAGCAGCGAATGCCGGTCACGGATGCGATGCAGGTACTGGATATGGCGTCCCGCGGAGGCGCGGTAGGTTAGCACACCGCTGGTATACTGCAGCCCCAGCCGTGGCGCAAGTCCCACAAGCGCTCCCCCGCGCAGCGTGCTTGCTCTGAGGCCTGGCCGGACCTCCAGGCCCGGTACGGGCTGCCAGACATCCTGCACATAGGCAACCATCTCGAGCGCCCGCACATCACTTTCGTCTGCCGTTACTTCGACGCTTCCGGGAGAGCGCTGCACGTATGCGTCCAGGCCACTGAAAAAGGAGCGCGCCACAAGGCGCAGCCCTGCCCGAATGCGGTGCGCCAGCGCCGGGTAGTAGTCCACGTCCAGCTTCACGCCGGTATCGCGCAAGTCTACCGCGTAATCCGAGCGCACCGAGCTGGACTCTGCAGGCCTGATCACAATCCCCTCGTCGGCCCGGTATCGCGACAGGTAGCCCGTGGCCGTCAGGAAGAGCCTGTCAGAGTAGAGGAACTGGTGGCGAACGCTGACAAGGCTCGTCCCCCAGTGCGTGTCGATCTCGAAGAAAAGGCTGGCCGGCTTGAGCCAGCTGCGAATGTCGGGCGAGAGCTCAAACGGCAGCCGTACGTCGAAAACATCGTTGCCGGAATAGGCGCTCACCGATAGCCTGTTGCGCTCGGACGCGCGCCAGGTGAGCTTCCCGCTCAGGTCATAGAAATAGTACCCCGTGCGCAGCGTGTCCCTGACCCCGGACTCTTCTACGGCGTGGCGCGTGCCTACGAGCCGGTCGAGATACGAGCGCCGGCCGGATGCCATGACGGAAATCCCCCGCCCCAGCGGCTGCTCGACAATAAAGCGTGCGCTCAGCGCGCCGATGGCGACCAGCGCCCGGGATTCGCCGCGGCTGCCGTCGCGCAATTCGGCATCCAGCACGGCCGAAAGCCTGCCGCCGAATTCCGCCGGGAAGGAACCCTGGTACAACCGAATCTGCTTGAATGTCTCCGGCTGAAAGAGCGAAATGAGACTGAACGCGTGCCACGGGTGGTATACCGGCGCCCCGTCCAGCAGATAGAGGTTCTGGTCGGGCTGACCGCCCCGGACGATGATCCCCGAAAACGCCGAACCCGCCTTGCGAACTCCGGGCAGCCACTGCAGCGCCTGCAAGAGGTCCGGCTCGCCCGGAAATGCCGGAAACGTCCTCAGCGCCCGGACAGGGACATCGAGCAGGCCCGGCTCGGCCAGACTGCGCGCGGCCTCCACCACGAGTTCGCCTTCCTGCACGCTGACCTTCGCCAGTGCCAGTTGCTCGGCGGCCTCTCCGGCTTCCAGC
This sequence comes from Rhodothermales bacterium, assembly GCA_965207385.1. Lineage (GTDB taxonomy): Bacteria > Bacteroidota > Rhodothermia > Rhodothermales > Bin80 > CAZXEU01. The sequence goes on along the minus strand of CBDBLZ010000013.1, from coordinate 28,987 downwards.
GTGGTGTCAAGCGGCGCGTACCCCACATAGGACACGCGTACCGTGAAGGCACCGGGAGGCAGCGCGGGCAGGGCAAAGTAGCCGGCCTCATTGGTAACGGCGCCGATGCGCAGCCGGGGCACATAAACGTGCGCGCCCGGCAGCGGCTCATCCGTGGCGATATCCGAGACAAATCCGCGGATCGCGGCAGTGCTAGGTGCGGATCGGGAAAGCAGTACGAACTGGCGGCGGCGCACGCGCTCTGCCCGCAGGCCCTGGCCCGAAAGCAGGCATTCAATTGCCTCCGTGAAAGAGTCCCCGATGTAGGAGCACGATGCGGTTCGGCCGTCCACCTGGCGCTCGGAAAAGACCACGTCCACGTGCTGCGTGGCCGCAAGGTCGAGCAGTGCCGCGCGAAGAGGCACGTCATCAAACTCCAGCCTTATCGCCTGGGCGCTGGAGGTCCGATACGGTGAAGCCAGCACCATGGCCAGCACCAGGGTGCGCATTGCCCACCCTGCCGGATTGCCGCAAGCGTAAGAGATCGCCGCCAGCATCATATCCCTAGCTTCCCGTCAGGCAGCGCTACAGTGGCCGGCGATGGGTGTTCCTGCCGCGTGTCCGCGTGCATACCTGCTGCCGCACCTGCGCGGAGCGTAGTTACGAAGCCAGTTCAAGGCTTTCGCCCTCCCGGGCGACTCCGCACGGGCGGGCACAGTACGCCTTCACCCGGTGCAGCGAGGAACCGTGCGCTCTGGCCGCACGCTGATTGCCGGAAACCGCCGCCGAGGATTATTGTGGGTGGCCCGGCGCCAGGCCAATCCTCTTACCCCCGTGAGCTTCGGTGCCCGGCGCCGCTCTTCGGGCCGGATCAGGGGCACATCGCGCAGCGGCCGGGGGCCCACCTTCCGGCCCGATTGACGTACCCGTGGCTGCGAAGTGGACCGGGACAGGAATGACTCTCCCGTCCCCGTCGGCAGATTCTGTAGCGGACCGGCCCGGCAAGAGGTCCGCTCACGTTGCCGATTGGCCAGTCGCCGCCGCTGGATCGCCGCTACCCTGGCAACCTGACGATGCGGCTTTCCGAAGGATGCCTGCAAGGCACGTTGGCTCGGCTTGGCCGCCCAACCCCGGCACTTGCTACCGCCGGCACCAGGCGAGGCGGACCGGCGCCGCGCCAAAGGATCCGGATCCAAATTGCGCTATTCGTCCTCTTCCGAGCGCTGCACGTCGCTTGGCTTGGCAAGCTTGTAACCGAACCCGCGAACGTTCATGATGTAATCCGGCTCTTTCGAGGAAGCCGAGAGTTTTCGGCGAAGCCTCATGACATACGTGCGCACATGGCCGGAATGTGCCTTGCTCCCATCCTTCCAGATGGCCCGAACCAATGCCTTGAAATGCACGGCGCGTCCCGGCTTCATCGAAAGAAGGCGCAACAGCTCATACTCCGTGGGGGTCAGGTGCACCCGCCGGCCGGACTGTGTGACCGTGCGCTCCTCGTAGTCTATGACAAGGTTCCCCAGGACGAACGGCTCGGGCTCGGCTCGCCTGCGCAGGGCTGCGCGTACCCTGGCCGTCAGTTCCGTAGCCGAGAACGGCTTGAGCACGTAGTCCACAGCTCCCGCATCCAGAGCCCGCGCAATCGTGTTGTCTTTCCTGTAGCCCGAAATAAAGATCACCGGCAGATCAGCCAGCTCAGGGATGCTGTCCATGAGGTCAATGCCGTTAGTGCCCGAGAGTATCAGGTCGAGCAATACCAGGTGCGGTTTCTCGACACGAATAGTCTGCGAAAGGTCTTCGTGCTTGGCCGTCACGATGGGTTCGAAGCCCTCCGAACTCAGCGCATCACGCACGAAGCGCAGCGTATTCGGATCATCATCAACGACGAGGATGCGTGATCCTTCGCCTTGGCGGCTGCCGACCGCCGCGCGCTCCTCTTTGGCGGATCTCCTCGGGGCAAGAGCACTATCCTCCGCCACCGGGATCGTGAATACAATGCGCGCACCCTGACTCTGCCCACCGCTTTCGGCCCGAATTCGGCCCCCGTGAGCCTCTACCAGCCCCTTGCAAATGGCAAGTCCGAGTCCCGTGCCTGCAGGCCGCAGCTCTTTCTCACTGCCAATGCGGGAGTGCCTCTCAAAAAGTTGCGGCAGTTGCTCGGGCAAAATGCCGATTCCCTCGTCCGTAACCGATACAGCCACGTAGACGCCGCTCCTCTCCGCCGTAACGCGAATAGGTGTGAATCTTGGCGAGAATCGCGCCGCATTCGCAAAGAGATTGCTGAATACCTGCACAATGCGCCGCCGGTCGGCCATCACCCAGGGAAGGTCCTGTGGAAATTCGACCAGAATCTCATGTCCGGTTCGGCCACTGAGGAACGCGCTCCGGGCTCGCTCAACGAGAATGGCCAAGTCGGTAGGCTCGGCATCCACCGACAGCGTCCCCGTTTCGATGCGTCCAACATCCAGAAGATCAGTTATCAATACGCGCATTTGATTCGCTTGCGCATCAATGATGCGAAAGAACTGAAGCAACTCCTCGCGTTCAAGGGCCGCCGAAGCGTCCAGGACCGTGGAAGCAGATCCCTTTATGGAGGTAAGCGGTGCACGCAATTCATGGCTAACCATGCTTATGAACTGTGTCCGCAACTGCTCCATCTCCTCGAGCGGCGCCAGGTCCTGCATGGTGACGACCATCGATTCCACGACCCCCTCCGAAGAACTGATGGGCGTCGCATTCAGCAAGAATCGTATGCTCCGACCATCCTCAACCGACAGCTCAATCTCCTCGCTTCGCACAAACTCACCGCTCCTCAACGTGTCGGCCAGCGGAACTTCCCGCAGTGACACTTCCCGGCCGTCCGCCCTGCGCAGCAGGAGTTCCTGCAACAACTGCTCATGCGAGCTGTCTGAATCCCGCAGCCCGTCAGCCAGTCGCTTGGCCTCCCGATTAACCCTCTTCACTTGGCCAGTCTGGGCATGAAAGACCACCACACCCACAGGGGCCATGTCAATTAATGCGTCCAGGTCATCTCGGGCACGCTGCTCTGCGCGGTGGGTACGCGCATTGTAGATGGCCGTCGCCGCCAGGGAAGTAAACAAGACCTGAGCTTCCTGGTCCTCGCTCGTGAACTCACCGCCATCCTTCTTTTCCGTAAGGAAGAAATTTCCTACATGTTGCGAGCGATGGTGCAGCGGTGCGCTCAGAATGGTTTGCGCGCGCATCATGCCTACCGAAGCGTACATATCGCGGGCCGTCTGGGGCAAATCCGCAACAGGGGCGACGCCGCGAAGATGGCGGAGCGCTTCAAAGAGCGCCGGGGAGTCCGGCCACTGGTTCAGCCGCTGGTATTCCTCCTGCGTGAGGCCGTGCGCGACCATCTCCTCCGCCGCTCCTTCTTCGTCGACGGTAACGATGAAGCCGTAGCTGGCCCCGGCCAGCTCGCACGCGTTCTTTATGATTTCGGCCAGCACCGTCTCGAGGTCGAGACTCGCACCAATCCGTGCAATGGCAGCGCTCATTTGCGAAAAGCGCCGGCGCAGGTCACTGTTTTCCTTCCTGAGGGTATCTAGTTCCGTCACTGCCTAATCCGTAATGGGTGAATAAGCTGCCCACACAATGGAATTGTGCTTCGTGCGGCACCGAGTCGAGTGCCGTCTACCTGGCCAGACATTCGCACAAAACCCTACGTGTACATCCAACGGCGTAATCTCCTTCACGCATACAATTCTGAACGAAGCCCCGGTCTTGTTTCCTGGCTCGGAGATACTTTAGTCACAATTTGTTCCAAAAGGTACACGATTGCATGGACATAAGCCATCGAGACCAACGCCGCACTGTAGTTTCGAACCCGAGCACTCGCATGGCCCCCTGCGACGCTATGAATCCAAATCTCTGATTGGAGTTTGCCCTCGAATTGGTTCGGCGCCTCCCAGGCTTTCAGAGGAACATGGGGCGCCGCCGCTTTCCTCGTCTGGTTTCGCGCAGCGCTGCAGTGGCTCGTTTGGGATCACGGCTCCATTCAGCTGACCGCATTGCGACCGCTGATGCGCACTGCACGTTTCTGGCATGCAGCCACCCTTCTTACCGGGGCGAAATTCCCTTTGCCGCAAAGCACAGGCAGCTCTCGAAGCACGTGTATCCATTTGTGGGATTCTCACCCTATGAAGCCCGGCAGATCCACGAGAGATTGCGCCGGTCGCAGTCCAAGCATGCCAGTGAGCAGGGCGTTGCTACCGCCCGTATCATGTGATACAAGGCGGATCTTCGGCTCCTCACGGGACAGCGCCGGCTCGTGGTGGCCTTCCCAGGAAAGGTGTAGCGGACCGTGTTCTTGCAACTGGCGTACTGCGGCGCATACCTATTCGTGCAGCCTGGGACGCAGGAATCGGGCAGCTGACTCAGCCGGGCCTTGGACCTGGAGCGCTAGCCAGCGGGTTGAGCCTGCCAACTGGGTGGTATCCGTCGAACAAGTTCTGCGCGGACGATTCTCCAGAGGGGCTATCGTTTGTATCATGGCGTGGTGCGCGCACCACCGCTTTCGGCGGATGTGTAAACACATTCGGCTGGGCGGCCGTCGCTTTGCTTCGCCGGCATGCCGATCCTTTTGGGTCCTCTGCTGGCTGGCATCGACGGACGGCCCACTACGCGGATTTCAGCGCAGACGCTAACAAGTCGGCCGGCACCGCTGTCGTTAGTGATCCGTGGGCACGGTTTCCGCGAGCCGGTCGCATCACTCGCGCGGCTTCGCCGTGCGGCAGGTGCGCAGAGCATCGGCAACGCGCCACGGTCCTAACGCCCCACGTTACGTGTCGAATTCCATGTGCAGCCGCGAAGCTGTGATCTGGCAGCACACAATCAACCTGGTGAATCGGCATCAATTGGGGGGGCGACTCCCGGGGGCCGGTCCCCAGGTTTAGCACGAAAGATCCCCAACCAGGCATTTGCAGAATGGCAGTGCAATGCAACCAATGCGCAAGTCCGGTGCCATGCCACTCACTCGCAGCGGTGGCATCGAACGATTGCACCCGCATCCGACGATTCAGCCCCGCATACTTGGCACGGAGCCGCCGCCGATTTGCGGTCGCTCACTTGTATTACAAACATCACGGTATACAGCTCATAAATGCTTGTCACGTCACAACTTCATTTCCTAGTAATGTTCGTGGACTTCAATTGAACGAGAATTGATTGGATTAGTCCATCTATGAATTCAGGCCATATATTGTTTGTTGCAGTCTTGTTCTTAATCGACCGACAGAGTTTGGCCAGAATCGGCAGTTTTAGTCAGACAAGTGGTAACGACAATGAAGCGCTATGTGTTGACGGGCGTGGTAGCAGCGACGCTGCACTGGGCAGCACCTGCATCTGGTCAATCGGTCTGGACAACACCCGAACCGGACCGGTTCTACGGCGAGTTTGTGATATCTCTGGCTTATTCGCCCGACGGCAGCCGTGTTGTTTCGGGGTCGCCCGACGGAACGGTCCTTGTGTGGAACGTTGCCACGGCAGAGGAAGCTCGTCGCTTTATCGATCCCTCAGGCATACTTTCCGTTCAGTATTCGCCCGACGGAAGCCATGTGGCCTCTGGATCGGAGGACGGCACGGTTCGCTTGTGGAATGTCGCCACCGGAGCCGAGGCCCGCTACTTCGAGGGTCACGATGACGGCGTAACCTCCCTGGCGTTTTCGCAGGACGGTAGTCGCTTGGCCTCCGGGTCGCACGATGGCACGGTCCGGCTGTGGAATGTCGCGACCGGAGCTGAGACGCAATACATCGACGGCCATGAGGCTGAAGTATTTTCCGTGGCGTTCTCGCCCGATGGCCTGCATGTGGCCTCGGGGTCGGGCGACGGTACGATGCGCCTTTGGAATGTTACCACCGGATCGGAGGCGCTCCGCTTCGACGCCCCCGCGGGCTTGTTGTATTCGGTTCCGTTTTCCCTGGCCTTTTCTGCCGACGGCAGCCGATTGGTTTCCGGATCCGGAACCGTCCACGCTTCGGGTTCGACCGGTGGGTTGGTCCAGCTATGGAACGTAGCGACAGGAGCGGAGACGCGCCGATTCGAAGGCCACACGAGCGTGGTGTATTCTGTCGCATATTCACCCGGCGGCAGCCATGTGGTTTCGGGTTCGTACGACGGTACGGTCAGGCTGTGGAATGCCGCGACGGGAGCGGAAGCGCACCGCCTTGACGCCAGCTCTACGGTAGTGTTTTCGGTCGCGTACTCGCCTGATGGCGGACACGTGGCTTCGGGATCTACCGACGGCGCCATTCGGCTCTGGGACGTGATGAGTGGGACGGAAGCGCGCAGCCTGGACTATAATCGCGTTGAAGGCCACACGGGATGGGTTTGGACGGTGGCATTCTTGTCCGATGCCCGGCATTTGGCCTCGGCGTCGGACGATGCGACCGTACGCCTATGGAATGTCGCTTCGGGCGCTATGACGCGGAGGCTGGATATTCTTGCGTTAGCCATGGCTATTTCGCCTGATGGCAGCCACATGGCCACGGGATGGATAGACGAAACCGTGCGACTTTGGAATGTTGCCACGGGAGTGGAGACGCGCCGATTCGAAGACGTTGCCGGCCAGGTACTATCCCTTGCATATTCGCCCGATGGCAGCCATGTAGTTTCAGGATCGGGATCCGGTTCGGATGAGGATCCGGCTCCGATCGACGGTACGGTGCAGGTCTGGAATATCGCCACAGGAGCGGAGGCGCGGCGCTTCGACGGCCACACGGATTTGGTACGCTCCGTAGCGTATTCGCCTGACGGTCGTTATGTGGCCTCGGGATCGGACGACGGTACGGTCCGCGTTTGGGATCTGGCTGCGGAAGTGGAATTACGCCGCTTCGATGGCCATACGGACTGGGTGCGCTCCGTAGCGTACTCGCCTGACGGCAGCCATGTGGCATCTGCATCGGACGACGGTACCGTTCGCCTGTGGAATATAGCCGAAGAAACAGAGGCGCGCCGCTTTGTTGGCCACACGGACTGGGTGCGCTCCGTGGCATTTGCGCCTGATGGTCGCCACTTAGCCTCAGGATCCGACGATAGGACGGTCCGACTGTGGAATGTCACGACGGGAGCGGAGGAGCTTCGATTCCCGGGCCACAAGGACTGGGTGCGCTCTGTTGCGTATTCACCCGACGGCAACTATGTAGTATCGGGATCGGACGACGGCACGGTACGGCTATGGGATGTAACAACTCTGGTTGGGCCGGTCGGAATCGAAGGTCCGACTGCCACGGCCCCGGACCCAGCGCTGAGACTGTCCCACTATCCGAATCCGGTAACATCCGGAGCCACCGTCAGGTACAGCCTGAACCAACCCGGCCGCGTACGGCTGTCCGTTGTTGACGTGCTGGGACGCGAGGTTAACGTAATAGTTGATCAGGTTCAGGCTGAAGGAGAGCACGAATCCTGGCTTGCAATGCTACCTGAGCTGCCGGGCGGTACCTACTTTCTTGTTATGCAGGCGGATGGAGTCCGGGTAACGCGACCTGTTACCGTTGCCCGATAGCCTTGTCTTGAACAGGAATTGCGGTTCCGAGGTGTTGGGCCGCCGACAACAGCAGTAATGACGTCGTGTCGGAACTGCGGCAGAGCGCCGACCCAAGTACCAATCCCATACCTCCACGCACCTGCGCAGTGGCAGCAAGCCATAAGGATCCCGGGCTCGGATTTGGCTGACCCGTCGGGACGAGGAGCTCGGGGCCTGAAGTCCTGATGTCATCCGCGCGTGGGCCCACCAATGACGAGTGGGGCGCTGCCGCTATACTCGCGCCCCGCATGCTAGCCCAATGGGGGTTTCAGGGTACTCGGCGCAGGAGACGGCATCTGGGCGACAGGCAGGGCTACAAAGGACCTGCACGAGGAGTCTGAAGCCGGGAATCGCCTGTAATTTGGCCTGCGAGGTCCGGAAAGCCTCCGCCCTCTGCTGAGAGCCGCCGCACAGGGTACAGCTTCCGTCGAAGCAGCGGCCACGGGGCGTGCGGCGTTCGTTCCAGTAGATATTTCGACAGGCAGACGCAAACTCCGGTCCTCCTCGCAGCGAATGGATCGGCGACGCTACTATTGGCCCGCTACAAATCCATGGTCCTACAGACCGGACGCTCATCGAAGTACTACTCGGTCCTCAGTTACGCTACGGTCTCGGTCGCGTCGCGCGGGCCATGCCGAGATTCGTGGCTATCCGTTACGCGAAATAGCGTTGGACGTCGGAATCAGGCTGGGCAGCATAGCTTGAGCCAAAGCCAAGGACGGCGTGCGCAGTGCGCGAACCGAGCTCCAAGTATATTGGAAGCGCTGCTGCTCGCCCGCCAGAGGCCAGATTTGTATAGTTCACTTCTATTGTAGCGTGGAACAGGTTATCCTCTTGAACTTCAAAGCCGCCAAGTTCAGGCTGGCTCTCCACAGTCGGCAACGCACATGCACAGCCTTCAGCAGGGTATTGGACGAGCGCCTTCAGGTTCGTGCATGCGCGCTTCCTGATGCATACCGGCCAAGGAGAATCCGGCATGGCAACCCCTTACCGATAGAGCGACCGGAATAGTCTTGCAAGATCCAGATCGCGGGCGTTCAATTCCCCTGTCAGTCGAAGACGTCCCACAACCCATTCCGCCAACTCAAACGCCGACTCGCTTATCGGGCGCAACCCTACGGGGAGGGCTTCTGCATGCCGCCGCATGTTGCGGTGGGTCACGATCCGAGGGTCGAGCAGTATGAAGACACCATAGTCGGTCTGCCGCCGGATAAGGCGTCCAAATCCCTGGCGAAGCATCAGGCGCGTCGTCGGGCCGTACCAGCGGTTCCAGAACGTGCCCTGGTCCCAGTATTGCTTCCGGTGTCTAACCAGGGGATCGCCGAGACTCGGATTGGGAAGCCGTACGACGATTACCTGGCTTAGCGTCGCACCGGGGAAATCGACTCCTGTCCAGAACCGGTTTACGCCCATGAGCACGCTCTGCTCAACTGCGGCAAATGTATCCGTGGCACTGCGGCTGGCACCGCTCTGCAGAAGCAGCTCGATGTCATGCTCTTCCAGCACCGGACGCACGCGCTCGTACATGTCCCGCATTTCCTGCGTGTTGGTAAACAGCACGAGCGTCCTTCCCGCTGCGGCTACCGTCAGCAGCGCGATGCTACGAGCCACCTCGTCCTTCCAGGATGCGGCCCGGGGCATGCCTCTAGCGCCGCTGGCCGTATAGGAAAAGGACGGCAGATACGCCGCCACTGCTCCTCCAATCTGCTTCGGATAGTTGAATGGCGAATCGAATCTGGCCACGCGCTGAAAATGCCGATGCGCCCGGTCGTCGTTGAAAAGCTCTCGGCAGAAAAGATCCAGATTGCCGTCCACATAGAGGGTCGCCGAAGTGAAGAGGACCGTCTTCTCGCCTCGCTCTTTCAGGCCGGCCACGAAATCCGTGCCGGGCTGGTCGGACTCCGAGAAGTCAAACGGCACTTTCTGGATGGACCAGCGACGACCCTGGCGGTGGAAGACAAACGTGTGGTCCTCAGACGGAAAGCCCGTTGCCAGCTCCGCCACATCGGCACAGAGCTCCTTGACCATGTTGAGATTCTGCTGCACCGAATGCCGCTCGCGCTGTTGCCGCTTGCGCTCCTGACCGCCGGAATTCGCATAACGATTGCTGTCGGCAACGCGCGTCCACAGGTCTTCCATCGTCTCAAGGCCGTTCTTCAGCTGCTCCAGGACCGCTTCCAATTGTTCGCGGTCCTCGCCGGCCATATCATCCCAACGCATGCCGAATCCGCGCGGCGGCCCTATGCCCCCGATCACGTCCAGGAGCGAGCCGATTTCATGGCAGATCCGTTGTATCCGCTCCAGGCACTCCAGCAAGGCCTGTTTGTCCGGGTCCTTACCTCTTTCGCGCTGAAGCTGCTCCTCCAGCACGCGGGCGAACCCCCGGCGCTGTTTCGAACCCATCGCCTGCCTGAGAAAACGCCACAGGCGGAACCGGTTGATTTCGACGGTGCTGGCACCGCGCAAGTTGTCGGGAAAGAGGTCCGCTTCGTCGACGATACAGACCGCCTGACGCTCGGAAATGGCGTCATCCAGCGTCGCCAGCTTGTGATGGTTGGTTATGACTATGTTGGCCTTGCGGGCCCGATCCAGCGCGCGCGGGTAGACGCACGCCAGACCCAGGGAGCACAGACCGCGGACGCAGGCCTCCTGGGCGTTGGCGGCCAAGGCGAAATCCCGCAAGCGCGAGAGCCGACGCTCAAATCCGGCCGGGGCACCTTCCCAGCGCCCTTCGTCTCGCATCAGAACAAGAAACAGGTATAGCCAGGAAAGACGCACCAGCGCATCGCCCGTGCGGTATTCCGCATTCCCCGCCAGGAACAGTCCGCGTAGCGCGGAGAGGCAGAGGTAATTCTGCTTCCCCTTCAGCTGCGCAACCTCAAGGTCCCGGTAAATGGCCTGCGGCATCGACTGCAGGGTGCGCCATTCCTTGTCGAGGATCTGGTGCATGAGGTTCTTGGTGCTGGTGGCGATGACCACCTGCGACCCGGGATTGAGCCGGGCGTGCTCGCATGCGGGGATGAAGTAGCCCAGCGTCTTGCCGGTGCCCGTGCCGGCCTCCACCACATACGTGCCGTGGTTGTTGATGGCTTCCGCGCAGAAGCCGGCATAGCGTATCTGTTCCTGCCGCTTCTCGAAGTTGGGTATGACCGTGGACAGGCTGGACAGTACGTCCTCCACACCTCGCCACTTCACGGGATGGGCTTCGCCGGAATCGTCCTTTCGCTTCCGGCCGGCTCCCTTCTCTTCCGGCAGCCAACTGCCGACAAATGCCGTGAGACTGTCCTGCTGCATTTCCCGTGGACGGTCAAACAGCAGACTGGCCGCGCCCGTTTCCCATCGGATGGCATGCGCCTCCTCGGCCAGAGTGCGCATGGCCTGGAAGTCCGGCGGGGCATCGCCCGCGGCAAGCGCCTGGGAAAATAGTCCGTATACAGGAAAGAAGATGCCGCCGGACTCCTCTTCCCTGCCCTCCAGTATGGCGTTGAGGACGGCAGACAGCAGTGTCTCAATTCCGTCCATTACGCGCAGCAGCGGCCGACCGGCCGCACGGGCACGAAAGGCCGGCACGAGCCCCATAAGCGCCTTCTCCGTGTACGGCACGCCTTCTTCGGGGCGAAAGAACTGCGACATCCCCAGCAGATCAACCAGCACGGGAGGCGAAGCAATGCCGCGCAGCACTAGATCCGCAAACCAGTCCTTCTGGCGACGGATATCGCAGACCAGGAGGACGTCAAGACTAGAGAAGAAGCCCCCTATATCCCCTCTTGCCGCGCTCCAGCGGGGTCTGGCGCCGCTCTCTCGGGTGCTGATGCCCGTCAGGTCGTAAAGACGATGCGAGATCCTTCGCCCCGGGTTGAGGACCCAGTTTCGCCGGACGGGATCGGCATTGGCCGAGAATCTCGCTCCCGCGATGTGGACTACAGCATCTCGCGCCGTGTCATTGCCGGTCGCGAAGAGATGGCCGATCCCTACGCGGATCCTGCTCCCGTCCATTTACGCCCGTGCCCGACTTAGCTGCTTTCTTACAACGCGCCCGTAGCTCTCGAGGTCGTCCCAGAGCTCGCTCTTTTCCGGGTCATTCCCTCTTCCTTTCCTGATCTCGTCGAAATAGCGGTCGAGCGCGCTCTGCCCGTTCTCGTCCGGCGAAAGGTGCCGCCGGCGGCAGTGCGCGAGCCAGCGCTCCCTTTCCGCCGTCGAAAGGCTCTCGGGATAGTTCCTGGCCCGGTACCGGAAAATGAGCTCCGGCAGCCTGGAGTCCTGAAACGAGTGCCGGGACGAATCGGCAAAGGTAGGGTCGCGCTCATACAAATCCTCCAACTTCCTGCGATCCCAGTCGGGCACAAAGGCGTCGTACAACGCCTCGTCCACGTCCGTGGCCTCCTCCCGTCTGGACTCCTGGTGCGCGGTCCAGGCATCGATTAGCCGCCTGCAGAGTGCGTGGTCCTGGCGCAGCTCCCGCTCGCGCTCCCACATCCTGGCCGCGTCCAGTCCCGCCCGCTCCTCCAGCGCCCCCGTGGTCCTACCCGTCAGGTAGTCCCGTTCCACCACAAAGGGAATACCGTTCATGTTTATCCCATGAACTGGCCGAATGCCCTGGTCGCGCCCGAAAAGCCGCGTCTCCAGCTCATTCGGCGACATTCCCGCCAGCTCCAGCGGATCTACGGCCAGATCGAAGGCAATCAGCCGCTTGGCGTAGTCGGGATCGGGGGCCAAGGGCGCCATTAGTGTCACGCAGCCGCGTGACGGCGCTATCTTGCCGGAAATCCAGAGAAACACGTCCTCTATGCGGCGCTTGACCTCCTTTGCACTTCGCAGCGCAAGGTAATAGTCGAAGAGCTTCGGCTGGGCGGACCGCACGAGCTTCGCAAGCTCAATGAGCGTGAGCACGTCGGCATCGGCCGTGTGGCTTGGCACGTGTTCGACGTCATTTGCATTTGCCAGCGCATGCAGCCTGAAGGTTGGCTTCCCTTTCTCGTTTGTCGGCCACATGAGTCCCTGTGGCCGAAGCACATAGGCCGCTCGCATGAGATCAATCAGGTCCCACTTGGCGTTGCCGTGCTGCCAATGCCAGGCATAGGGATCGCGCAGCGTGCGCCAGAATAGGAATCGCGTCACCTCGTGGTCGAAGCGCGTGGCATTGTATCCAACGGCACATGTGCCGGGCTGCGACAGCTCAGCGTGAATGCGGCGGGCGAAATCCGCTTCCTTGAGCCCCAGCGTGCTGAGATCGGTTGTTTTCAGTGCGTGAACCGCGCAGGAGGAAGGAACGGGAAGCCAGTCCAGCGACGGCCGGCAATAGAGGGTCTCGGTACGGGAGATTTCGTTTAGCTCGGCATCGGTCCGAATTCCGAAGAACTGCGCAGCTCGTGCAATGCGCGGATTGCGTCCCAGCGTCTCAAAATCGTACCAGAAGAATTCCATGCAGAGCGACTTGGACGACTGGATTCCGGCGCGCGTGATTCGTGCGCAAAGTTAGGGAATAATATGTGATCGCAGCCAGCGACCAGGAACAATGAATTTTGCAATACGCCGTCTCCGGACCTAGTGGCAACGCAGCCCGGGAACGCACGCAGCAGGATCAAAGATCGGCAGATGCCACGTCTCTACGATTGTGACATGTATATATTGCGACTCTGATGGGAGCTACATCCGTTGCGTTTGCCACAGTCCTTCAACGATTCGCCGCGAGGATTACTGCAATCGCGGCCTTGGTCTCTGCCACGCCTGTCGCAGGCCAGCATTTGATCTGGTCCGGTAGCCATGACGACGACGTGAATGGAGTCGCGTACTCGCCCGATGGCAGATTCGTGGCGTCGGCGTCCAGCGACCAAACGGTGCGGCTGTGGGATGTGGACACGGGTCAGGAATTGGCCATATTCGAGGTACACACCGACCAAGTGTTTTCGGTTGCGTTTTCGCCCGACGGCACACTGCTGGCATCAGGCGGACGGGACAACGTGAGGGTCTGGGACGTCGCATCCCGAAGTGAATTGGACTCACTTGATAGCTTCAGGTTTACGGATTCTATCACAGCTGTCGCGTTCTCTCCTGACGGTACGTTACTCGCGGCGGGGTCTGCGTTTAGAACAGCGATAACCCTTTGGGACGTAGCCACCCGTGAAGAGCTACTCAGGCTGGAGACTTCGAGTCGTGTGAATGCAAATGCACTGGCATTCTCGCCAGACGGTACGCTGCTTGCCATGGGTGGATGGAGTTCAATCGTTCAACTGTGGGATGTTGCCACACGTGAAGCTGAATCCGGCCTGGAAGGCCACGGTACACGAGTGGAGGCTCTGGCCTTTTCACCTGCTGACGCACTCTTGGCCGTCGGGTCGTGGGCCAGACCGATCTACCTTTGGGACGTGAAAGGGCGCCGGGTAGTTGGATCGATCCCTCACGACTATGTGAATTCATTGGCATTCTCGCCTGATGGCAGGCTGCTGGCACTGGAGGCCGATGCAGGAGCCAGGGATCCTGAAATCGCTATCTGGGATATGGCTACGGAGCAGGAATTCACGCGTAGGCTCGTCGGGCATACGGGATTCCCGAACCGCATTATGTCGCTGGCATTTTCGCCTGACGGCATGTTCTTGGTCTCCGGCAGCGAGGACAACACGGTCAAGCTGTGGCGGATTGAGCCAAGTGTGCAGATGACCATTAGTGACTTAGCGGTAGCGGAAGGCGACCGGGAAGCCGTGTTTACTGTTCGGCTTGATGCATCTTCCGTCTCTCCGGTAACGGTTCGATATGCGACCGTGGACGGCACGGCGACTGCCGGAGAGGACTATGTCACCGTGGCCAATACGCTGGATTTTGCACCGGGAGAGACGGAGAAGGTAGTGCGCGTGACTGTGATCGATGACACTCTTATTGAACCGGAGGAGACATTCGCGCTCAATTTGACCAATGCCGAGGGTGCGGAATTGGCCCGTGACAGGGGCGTGGCTACTATTCTGGACGACGACGGGGTGCCGGTCCTCAGCATCGGCGACGTATCGGTAGCGGAGGGAGCGGGCAGGGCCGTCTTCACGGTGTCGCTGAGCGCGCCGAGCTACAGGGAGATAGCGGTGAATTTTGCCACCGCCGATGAATCGGCCGAGGCGCCGGCGGACTATGCGCAGACCAGCGGGACGCTGCGTATTCCGATCGGGGAGACGACCGGCACCATCACGGTCCCGATCGTGCAGGACGAACTGGACGAGGAGGACGAGACTTTCCTGGTACGGCTTTCCGGTGCCGTTCACGCAGAAATCGGTGACGCCGAGGGCAGGGGCACGATTGTAGACGATGATGAGCCGCTGACGGTAAGTATTTTTGACGGGCAGGCGAACGAGGATGCGGGAATGGTCCACCTGCCAGTGCGGCTGAGCTACGCAAGTCCGGACGTGGTGCGCGTGCTCTACGGCACGTCGGACGCGGCGGCTCTGGCGGGCACGGACTACTCTTCCTCGCAGGGAATCATAGTATTCGAACCGGGGAGTACGGAAGGCGTGGTGGCAGTCGCCGTCTACGACGACCAGCTGCCTGAGCAGGAGGAGACGTTTAGCGTGACGCTCAGGCGTCCGCTGAATGCGGCGATAGCGCGCGGCACGGCCACGGGCACGATCGTGGACAATGACGGCATGCCGCTGCTCCGAATTGGCGACGTCACGGTCAGTGATGCCGTGGGCGATGCCGTTTTCGTAGTTTCGCTGTCGGTTCCAAGTGACCGGGTAATCACGGCTGCCTACCGGACCGTGGACGGCACGGCCGAAGCCGGAGAGGACTATGTCGCGGCAGCCGGCACGCTGGAGTTCGCGCCGGGAGAGTCGCAGAAGGAGGTGCGCGTAAAGCTGCTGCGCAGCGTGCGGGACTGGCGCGCGGAGACGTTCCAGTTGGCCCTGGGCTCGGTCTCGAACGCCGGACTGGAGGCTGCCGTAGCTACTGCGACCATCGTGGAGGACGAGCCTGTGGAGCAGGGTGTGCGCTCGGCCTATCTGTCGCGCTTCTTGCGCACGTCGGCTTCGCACGCGGTGGAGGCCATCGGCGAGCGGCTCAGGTGGCGGGAGATGGAAGCCGCATGTGCGACGCTCAAGCGAGAGAGCGTCCAGATGCTGCGGTATGTGAACCCGAACTGGAATCCGTCCGCGGGCGAGCTGCTTTCAGGCTGCGGCCTGAGGGCCGCGAGCGGGGCATTCGGCATGTGGGGCCGGGGAGCGTTCACGCGGGTAAGCGGTCGGGAAGGGGCGATGTCGCTGAGTGCGGATGTCACGACGGCGACGCTCGGCGCGGACTATG
Organism: Rhodothermales bacterium; assembly: GCA_965207385.1. Lineage (GTDB taxonomy): Bacteria > Bacteroidota > Rhodothermia > Rhodothermales > Bin80 > CAZXEU01. The sequence goes on along the minus strand of CBDBLZ010000013.1, from coordinate 13,181 downwards.
GCTTTACGGACGGCATCCGGGCAGGCGTGCTCCTTACGCATAGCCAGTCGGCGGGTGAATTCGATGCACATGAGGCAGGCGGAGAGGCTGCATCCAGCCTTACGGCGCTTTATCCTTTCGTAAGCTACGGCCTGGCGTCCGGTCATCTATGGGCACTGGCGGGACTGGGACGTGGCCAGGTGGAGGTGGACGGAGAGCAGAGGCTGGAGACGGATCTGGGTGCAGCACTTCTTGCGGCTGGAACCGTCGGGACGCTTGCAACGAGCCACCGGATGCGACTTCGCTACGAAGGAGATGTTTTTCTTGCGCGCGGAGAGGCAGAGGAAAGAGTCCAGGTAAGCCGCATCCGAGCGGGGCTGGAAGGCAGCCTGGCTCTGGGGCAGACTATGCGTCCCTACCTGGAGGCAGCGCTGCGACACGACGGCGGGGATGCGGAGACGGGCATGGGCCTTGAGGCGGGGGGCGGACTCCGCCTGCAGCGCCCGGGAGGCAAACTGCGCGCGGAGCTAACCAGTCGCGGTCTGCTGACGCATGCCAGCCGTGATCTCACGGAGTGGGGAGTGGCAGCGGCGTTGCACTACGGTGCGCCGCAAGGCCTGGGACCCACGGCGGAGATCCGTCCTGAGTGGGGACCGGCAATCGCGGGTGGTATGCAGGCACTCTGGCGCCATGACAGCATTGCGGATGCGGCGCGTGCCTTGCCGGGCCAGCGGCGCACGGAAGTGCGCCTGGGATACGGCACGCGCCTGGCAGGGAATGCCGGCGTGGCCAGGCCAGTTCTGGCCGTGACGATTCGCGACAGCGGCACTGACTACCGTCTGGGCTACGAGGTGTCCACGCAGTCGGGATTCAGGGTGTCTGCATCCGGCGCGGCTTGGGAGAGCTCGCCCTGGAGGCCCGTCAGCTACGGGCTCTCGGCGCGGGCGGCGATGAGGTGGTGAGGACAAGGCGTTTGCCATGTGAAACCGCGACAGCGCGCGGCGAAGAGTCGAATAGCCTGGCAGAGCTGGCCGCGCACTCAATAGTGTGGATGGCTCATGTCGCAGGATTGCACCCGCCACAGTTGCGTCAGAGCATTCAAAACGGGGAGGGGATCCGCCAATCACAGTGCGCGTGCTGCATAGACCATGGGACGACAGCCCTTTAGTGCCGACTGCGCCTGCAGCATGTCACGTGCGTTTCCAAGCGAATGCGCCTGATCAAGCCGCCTGCATTGGCACGCGGGGACATTCGATTATTGTCCAGCACAACACTCCTGTCGATCTCGGCCTTCCTTGAGTAAATGGCCTTGGCGCAAGGTGAGCCGGCGTTCCAGTCCGGCGTGGTTGTGGTGCAGTTTGATTTCGGCGCCGCCTCATCGGAAGGAAGCGCAAATAAGGGAATGGCGAAATTCTACCGTGGTGCGTTCAAAACCGGTGTCTCGTCTCTCGGACGTCCGTTAACGCGTCGCTCGCCAATTTCCCTGCATTGGCATACTCTCCGCAACTGTGCGGGCTAGATTTGACTCTCTGCCTCACGGATTGGGAACCACCGAGCGCAACAGAAACCTGCGAACGTTGTAGCAACTTTCTCAAATCGGCAGGACTACCCAATGGGCTGGCCAATTGGGGCTTCAGATAGCGTTGAGGTCTTGGCTGGGCATTTGCCTGCGTCGAGCAATCCCAAGTCGCAGGAACGTGCGGCATGCGATGAGTGCGCCAGCTAACGCCCTCGTCGACTACGGCAATGGGCTAGGCATACCCGGGAGCGCCATACGACAAATATCAGGTTCCGTGCTGATTGGCACAGCACTAATACGCACGTGCATCCTTATAGTCACGCTTCTAGGGTGTTTGACGGCTGTAGGCCAGTCGCCCACACTGGAGGACGACTGGCTCGCTCTCATCGCCCTTTACGATTCTACGAACGGAGACTCCTGGACCAACAGTGCGAACTGGTCTACTTCCCGGCAATCCGTTCCATCGCCGGATGAGCTCCGCACCTGGAAAGGCGTAACCGTATTCGGCGGTCGCGTTACGGGGATAACTCTGATTTCTAATAACCTGACGGGCGTATTGCCCCCACAGCTAGGAAATCTAACGGAGCTTGAGTGGCTTCTCCTTTACGAGAATCACATAAGCGGGCCTATCCCCCCTGAACTCGGCAAGTTGTCCAAGTTGGAGAGCCTCTATTTGGGCGAAAACGAATTGTCTGGCCAAATCCCGAAGGAGCTCGGCAATCTTTCAAGCCTCACGGGACTAAGCGCCTCGTATAACAGATTAAGCGGTCCGATCCCCGATGAACTGGGCGACCTGAATCGGATTGTTAGCATATCCCTTGGGTACAACGGTTTATCCGGAAGCATTCCGGAATCATTGGGCAATCTCTCCACACTCAAGTATTTGTGGTTAACCAGAAGCGGATTGTCCGGAGAGATTCCGGTGGCTCTGGCAAATCTTCAGGCCCTTGAGGCTCTGGGCTTGGGGGGTAACAGGCTCACCGGAGAAATCCCTCCCGAACTTGGCCAGCTCGCGAGCCTCACAAGTCTAAGCATCAAGTTCAATGCTCTGACGGGATCGATCCCGGTAGAACTGGGTGAGCTGGATAGCCTGAGGCTGTTTGCCGCAGAAGGTAACCATCTGTCGGGTGAGATTCCGCCGGCGCTGGGCAGTAGTCCCAACCTTGAATTTCTATGGCTATCCGGCAACAGGCTTGAGGGATCCATTCCACATGAGCTGGGCGAGCTTTCCAAACTCCGCTCGCTTGTGCTAACGGGTAACCGGTTGGCGGGCCAAATTCCGGAGTCGCTCGAACGACTCTCCAATCTGGAAGTGCTATTGCTGGGCCAGAACGCTCTAATTGGCATGGTGCCCTCTGGTCTCGGCAGCTTGTCACGGCTTCGGCAGCTTGTGCTTCATTCAAACAACCTGACAGGCGAGCTGCCGCTCAGCCTGTCTGGACTAGCTTCCCTTGAACTGCTGCACTACCAGGGCCAGGACCTTTGCGCGCCGGAAGACGCCGAGTTTCAGGCGTGGCTGAGCACAGTGCCGGATGTAAAGGGAGCAACGTGCGTTCCGCCTCCCGATCCGCTGGCTGGAGACTGGCTTGCGCTCGTTGCTCTCTACGATTCCACGGACGGGGACAACTGGCACAGTAACGCAAACTGGTCCACGTCCCTGGCAGCAGCGCCCACGGCTCTGGAGCTGGACCGGTGGTACGGTGTCACCGTTACGGATGGGCGCGTCACCGCACTCGAGCTCAGCGAGAACAATCTGGTGGGCGTGCTCCCACCGGAGATTGGAAACCTTTCTAAGCTCAGAGTCGCGGAGATGCACGGCAACGGGATTCGGGGCCGTATTCCCCCGGAAATTGGAGTGCTCTCCGAGCTCACAGCGCTTACGCTGTCAGACAACCTGCTCACGGATACCTTGCCGAGTGCCCTCGGCAATCTACCTGCACTTTCCCGGCTGAGCCTGGGCTTCAACCAGTTGACGGGACGCATACCGGCCGCTCTTGGAGGACTTTCCGCTCTCGTATCCTTAGACCTGGGCTACAATAACCTCAGCGGAGAAATGCCATCTCAGCTGGGCGACCTGGCCGCACTGGAAAACCTGATTCTGGCCGACAATGCACTGGAAGGAGTAATCCCGAGCGCCTTGGGATCACTCCATAGGCTGGAGGCGCTCTGGCTGCAGGACAATAACCTTGAGGGCTCCATCCCTCGGGAAATTGGCCAGCTCAGCCAACTGACAGGTCTCGGCCTGGATGGCAATAACCTATCGGGAGAGATGCCGAGCGAGATCGGCAGTCTGGTGAGGCTGACTCGTCTGGACGTGTCGGGCAACGCTCTGACCGGTCATGTGCCGGATGAGTTTGGAGACCTTAGCTCGATACGCAGCCTGGATCTCAACAGCAACCATCTGGGCGGGCCGCTGCCGGAGAGTCTGCTGCGCCTGTCGACTATCGAGCGGCTGCATTTCCAGGGGCAGTCCCTGTGCGCGCCGGTAGATGCAGATTTTCAGGATTGGCTAGGGGCCATTGCCGATGTGTCGGGGCCCAATTGCATCTCTTTTTCACGGACAATAGACGACAAAGTGTTTACCAAGGGGGTCGAAATAGCGAGTACGACGCTGCCGCTAGCCGCCGGAGGAGCGTCTCCCCTGGCTTATGGGCTGAGCCCAGAATTGCCAAATGGCCTCTCCTTTGATCCAGGCACTCGTGTGCTGAGGGGTGTGCCCGCAGAGCTCTTTCCGAGAGCGGACTTCACATACGAGGCCCGAGATCCTCACGGCGTAGCCGGCGCTCTCACTTTCTCGATTGAGGTTACAGGGCCAGTATCGGTGGAAGGCACGGGTCCCGAATTGCCCGCTTCATTTGCGCTACAGGGGAATTATCCTAATCCGTTCAATCCGTCCACCACTTTGGTCTTCGATCTTCCCGCACCTGCACTGGTTTCCGTCGAGGTCATAGACATTCTCGGCCGTAGGCGCCGGATAATGTATGCCTATCGGATGGACGCGGGCTTCAATCGCAAGCTGGATCTCGATCTCGGAGGCACCCCGTCTGGAACATACCTCTACCAGATCCGAGCAAAATCGGACGTGGAGACATTTGGTGGTTCGGGCAAGATGACGCTGTTTCGCTAAGTGCACCCCATGCCGGGGTTGCCGCCAATGCAATCATGCGGCATGAGCCATTCGAGTGTGTAGCCGTCTCTGCCAGGCCATCCAGCCCTTCGCCGCGCGCCTTCGCGGTTTCATTATGGCAAACGCCCTGTACCTCACCACCTCATCGCCGCCCGCGCCGAGAGCCCGTAGCTGACGGGCCTCCAGGGCGAGCTCTCCCAAGCCGCGCCGGATGCAGACACCCTGAATCCCGACTGCGTGGACACCTCGTAGCCCAGACGGTAGTCAGTGCCGCTGTCGCGAATCGTCACGGCCAGAACTGGCCTGGCCACGCCGGCATTCCCTGCCAGGCGCGTGCCGTATCCCAGGCGCACTTCCGTGCGCCGCTGGCCCGGCAAGGCACGCGCCGCATCCGCAATGCTGTCATGGCGCCAGAGTGCCTGCATACCACCCGCGATTGCCGGTCCCCACTCAGGACGGATCTCCGCCGTGGGTCCCAGGCCTTGCGGCGCACCGTAGTGCAACGCCGCTGCCACTCCCCACTCCGTGAGATCACGGCTGGCATGCGTCAGCAGACCGCGACTGGTTAGCTCCGCGCGCAGTTTGCCTCCCGGGCGCTGCAGGCGGAGTCCGCCCCCCGCCTCAAGGCCCATGCCCGTCTCCGCATCCCCGCCGTCGTGTCGCAGCGCTGCCTCCAGGTAGGGACGCAAGGTCTGCCCCAGAGCCAGGCTGCCTTCCAGCCCCGCTCGGATGCGGCTTACCTGGACTCTTTCCTCTGCCTCTCCGCGCGCAAGAAAAACATCTCCTTCGTAGCGAAGTCGCATCCGGTGGCTCGTTGCAAGCGTCCCGACGGTTCCAGCCGCAAGAAGTGCTGCACCCAGATCCGTCTCCAGCCTCTGCTCTCCGTCCACCTCCACCTGGCCACGTCCCAGTCCCGCCAGTGCCCATAGATGACCGGACGCCAGGCCGTAGCTTACGAAAGGATAAAGCGCCGTAAGGCTGGATGCAGCCTCTCCGCCTGCCTCATGTGCATCGAATTCACCCGCCGACTGGCTATGCGTAAGGAGCACGCCTGCCCGGATGCCGTCCGTAAAGCCATAGTCCGCGCCGAGCGTCGCCGTCGTGACATCCGCACTCAGCGACATCGCCCCTTCCCGGCCGCTTACCCGCGTGAACGCTCCCCGGCCCCACATGCCGAATGCCCCGCTCGCGGCCCTCAGGCCGCAGCCTGAAAGCAGCTCGCCCGCGGACGGATTCCAGTTCGGGTTCACATACCGCAGCATCTGGACGCTCTCTCGCTTGAGTGTCGCACATGCGGCTTCCATCTCCCGCCACCTGAGCCGCTCGCCGATGGCATCCACCGCGTGCGAAGCCGACGTGCGCAAGAAGCGCGACAGATAGGCCGAGCGCACACCCTGCTCCACAGGCTCGTCCTCCACGATGGTCGCAGTAGCTACGGCAGCCTCCAATCCGGCGTTCGAGACCGAGCCCAGGGCCAACTGGAACGTCTCCGCGCGCCAGTCCCGCACGCTGCGCAGCAGCTTTACGCGCACCTCCTTCTGCGACTCTCCCGGCGCGAACTCCAGCGTGCCGGCTGCCGCGACATAGTCCTCTCCGGCTTCGGCCGTGCCGTCCACGGTCCGGTAGGCAGCCGTGATTACCCGGTCACTTGGAACCGACAGCGAAACTACGAAAACGGCATCACCTTCGGCATCACTGACCGTGACGTCGCCAATTCGGAGCAGCGGCATGCCGTCATTGTCCACGATCGTGCCCGTGGCCGTGCCGCGCGCTATCGCCGCATTCAGCGGACGCCTGAGCGTCACGCTAAACGTCTCCTCCTGCTCAGGCAGCTGGTCGTCGTAGACGGCGACTGCCACCACGCCTTCCGTACTCCCCGGTTCGAATACTATGATTCCCTGCGAGGAAGAGTAGTCCGTGCCCGCCAGAGCCGCCGCGTCCGACGTGCCGTAGAGCACGCGCACCACGTCCGGACTTGCGTAGCTCAGCCGCACTGGCAGGTGGACCATTCCCGCATCCTCGTTCGCCTGCCCGTCAAAAATACTTACCGTCAGCGGCTCATCATCGTCTACAATCGTGCCCCTGCCCTCGGCGTCACCGATTTCTGCGTGAACGGCACCGGAAAGCCGTACCAGGAAAGTCTCGTCCTCCTCGTCCAGTTCGTCCTGCACGATCGGGACCGTGATGGTGCCGGTCGTCTCCCCGATCGGAATACGCAGCGTCCCGCTGGTCTGCGCATAGTCCGCCGGCGCCTCGGCCGATTCATCGGCGGTGGCAAATCTCACCGCTATCTCCCTGTAGCTCGGCGCGCTCAGCGACACCGTGAAGACGGCCCTGCCCGCTCCCTCCGCTACCGATACGTCGCCGATGCTGAGGACCGGCACCCCGTCGTCGTCCAGAATAGTAGCCACGCCCCTGTCACGGGCCAATTCCGCACCCTCGGCATTGGTCAAATTGAGCGCGAATGTCTCATCCGGTTCAATCAGAGTGTCATCGATCACAGTCACGCGCACTACTTTCTCCGTCTCTCCCGGTGCAAAATCCAGCGTATTGGCCACGGTGACATAGTCCTCTCCGGCGGTCGCCGTGCCGTCCACGGTCGCATATCGAACCGTTACCGGAGAGACGGAAGATGCATCAAGCCGAACAGTAAACACGGCTTCCCGGTCGCCTTCCGCTACCGCTAAGTCACTAATGGTCATCTGCACACTTGGCTCAATCCGCCACAGCTTGACCGTGTTGTCCTCGCTGCCGGAGACCAAGAACATGCCGTCAGGCGAAAATGCCAGCGACATAATGCGGTTCGGGAATCCCGTATGCCCGACGAGCCTACGCGTGAATTCCTGCTCCGTAGCCATATCCCAGATAGCGATTTCAGGATCCCTGGCTCCTGCATCGGCCTCCAGTGCCAGCAGCCTGCCATCAGGCGAGAATGCCAATGAATTCACATAGTCGTGAGGGATCGATCCAACTACCCGGCGCCCTTTCACGTCCCAAAGGTAGATCGGTCTGGCCCACGACCCGACGGCCAAGAGTGCGTCAGCAGGTGAAAAGGCCAGAGCCTCCACTCGTGTACCGTGGCCTTCCAGGCCGGATTCAGCTTCACGTGTGGCAACATCCCACAGTTGAACGATTGAACTCCATCCACCCATGGCAAGCAGCGTACCGTCTGGCGAGAATGCCAGTGCATTTGCATTCACACGACTCGAAGTCTCCAGCCTGAGTAGCTCTTCACGGGTGGCTACGTCCCAAAGGGTTATCGCTGTTCTAAACGCAGACCCCGCCGCGAGTAACGTACCGTCAGGAGAGAACGCGACAGCTGTGATAGAATCCGTAAACCTGAAGCTATCAAGTGAGTCCAATTCACTTCGGGATGCGACGTCCCAGACCCTCACGTTGTCCCGTCCGCCTGATGCCAGCAGTGTGCCGTCGGGCGAAAACGCAACCGAAAACACTTGGTCGGTGTGTACCTCGAATATGGCCAATTCCTGACCCGTGTCCACATCCCACAGCCGCACCGTTTGGTCGCTGGACGCCGACGCCACGAATCTGCCATCGGGCGAGTACGCGACTCCATTCACGTCGTCGTCATGGCTACCGGACCAGATCAAATGCTGGCCTGCGACAGGCGTGGCAGAGACCAAGGCCGCGATTGCAGTAATCCTCGCGGCGAATCGTTGAAGGACTGTGGCAAACGCAACGGATGTAGCTCCCATCAGAGTCGCAATATATACATGTCACAATCGTAGAGACGTGGCATCTGCCGATCTTTGATCCTGCTGCGTGCGTTCCCGGGCTGCGTTGCCACTAGGTCCGGAGACGGCGTATTGCAAAATTCATTGTTCCTGGTCGCTGGCTGCGATCACATATTATTCCCTAACTTTGCGCACGAATCACGCGCGCCGGAATCCAGTCGTCCAAGTCGCTCTGCATGGAATTCTTCTGGTACGATTTTGAGACGCTGGGACGCAATCCGCGCATTGCACGAGCTGCGCAGTTCTTCGGAATTCGGACCGATGCCGAGCTAAACGAAATCTCCCGTACCGAGACCCTCTATTGCCGGCCGTCGCTGGACTGGCTTCCCGTTCCTTCCTCCTGCGCGGTTCACGCACTGAAAACAACCGATCTCAGCACGCTGGGGCTCAAGGAAGCGGATTTCGCCCGCCGCATTCACGCTGAGCTGTCGCAGCCCGGCACATGTGCCGTTGGATACAATGCCACGCGCTTCGACCACGAGGTGACGCGATTCCTATTCTGGCGCACGCTGCGCGATCCCTATGCCTGGCATTGGCAGCACGGCAACGCCAAGTGGGACCTGATTGATCTCATGCGAGCGGCCTATGTGCTTCGGCCACAGGGACTCATGTGGCCGACAAACGAGAAAGGGAAGCCAACCTTCAGGCTGCATGCGCTGGCAAATGCAAATGACGTCGAACACGTGCCAAGCCACACGGCCGATGCCGACGTGCTCACGCTCATTGAGCTTGCGAAGCTCGTGCGGTCCGCCCAGCCGAAGCTCTTCGACTATTACCTTGCGCTGCGAAGTGCAAAGGAGGTCAAGCGCCGCATAGAGGACGTGTTTCTCTGGATTTCCGGCAAGATAGCACCGTCACGCGGCTGCGTGACACTAATGGCGCCCTTGGCCCCCGATCCCGACTACGCCAAGCGGCTGATTGCCTTCGATCTGGCCGTAGATCCGCTGGAGCTGGCGGGAATGTCGCCGAATGAGCTGGAGACGCGGCTTTTCGGGCGCGACCAGGGCATTCGGCCAGTTCATGGGATAAACATGAACGGTATTCCCTTTGTGGTGGAACGGGACTACCTTACGGGTAGGACCACGGGGGCGCTGGAGGAGCGGGCGGGACTGGACGCGGCCAGGATGTGGGAGCGCGAGCGGGAGCTGCGCCAGGACCACGCACTCTGCAGGCGGCTAATCGATGCCTGGACCGCGCACCAGGAGTCCAGACGGGAGGAGGCCACGGACGTGGACGAGGCGTTGTACGACGCCTTTGTGCCCGACTGGATCGCAGGAAGTTGGAGGATTTGTATGAGCGCGACCCTACCTTTGCCGATTCGTCCCGGCACTCGTTTCAGGACTCCAGGCTGCCGGAGCTCATTTTCCGGTACCGGGCCAGGAACTATCCCGAGAGCCTTTCGACGGCGGAAAGGGAGCGCTGGCTCGCGCACTGCCGCCGGCGGCACCTTTCGCCGGACGAGAACGGGCAGAGCGCGCTCGACCGCTATTTCGACGAGATCAGGAAAGGAAGAGGGAATGACCCGGAAAAGAGCGAGCTCTGGGACGACCTCGAGAGCTACGGGCGCGTTGTAAGAAAGCAGCTAAGTCGGGCACGGGCGTAAATGGACGGGAGCAGGATCCGCGTAGGGATCGGCCATCTCTTCGCGACCGGCAATGACACGGCGCGAGATGCTGTAGTCCACATCGCGGGAGCGAGATTCTCGGCCAATGCCGATCCCGTCCGGCGAAACTGGGTCCTCAACCCGGGGCGAAAGATCTCGCATCGTCTTTACGACCTGACGGGCATCAGCACCCGAGAGAGCGGCGCCAGACCCCGCTGGAGCGCGGCAAGAGGGGATATAGGGGGCTTCTTCTCTAGTCTTGACGTCCTCCTGGTCTGCGATATCCGTCGCCAGAAGGACTGGTTTGCGGATCTAGTGCTGCGCGGCATTGCTTCGCCTCCCGTGCTGGTTGATCTGCTGGGGATGTCGCAGTTCTTTCGCCCCGAAGAAGGCGTGCCGTACACGGAGAAGGCGCTTATGGGGCTCGTGCCGGCCTTTCGTGCCCGTGCGGCCGGTCGGCCGCTGCTGCGCGTAATGGACGGAATTGAGACACTGCTGTCTGCCGTCCTCAACGCCATACTGGAGGGCAGGGAAGAGGAGTCCGGCGGCATCTTCTTTCCTGTATACGGGACTATTTTCCCAGGCGCTTGCCGCGGGCGATGCCCCGCCGGACTTCCAGGCCATGCGCACTCTGGCCGAGGAGGCGCATGCCATCCGATGGGAAACGGGCGCGGCCAGTCTGCTGTTTGACCGTCCACGGGAAACGCAGCAGGACAGTCTCACGGCATTTGTCGGCAGTTGGCTGCCGGAAGAGAAGGGAGCCGGCCGGAAGCGAAAGGACGATTCCGGCGAAGCCCATCCCGTGAAGTGGCGAGGTGTGGAGGACGTACTGTCCAGCCTGTCCACGGTCATACCCAACTTCGAGAAGCGGCAGGAACAGATACGCTATGCCGGCTTCTGCGCGGAAGCCATCAACAACCACGGCACGTATGTGGTGGAGGCCGGCACGGGCACCGGCAAGACGCTGGGCTACTTCATCCCCGCATGCGAGCACGCCCGGCTCAATCCCGGGTCGCAGGTGGTCATCGCCACCAGCACCAAGAACCTCATGCACCAGATCCTCGACAAGGAATGGCGCACCCTGCAGTCGATGCCGCAGGCCATTTACCGGGACCTTGAGGTTGCGCAGCTGAAGGGGAAGCAGAATTACCTCTGCCTCTCCGCGCTACGCGGACTGTTCCTGGCGGGGAATGCGGAATACCGCACGGGCGATGCGCTGGTGCGTCTTTCTTGGCTATACCTGTTTCTTGTTCTGATGCGAGACGAAGGGCGCTGGGAAGGTGCCCCGGCCGGATTTGAGCGTCGGCTCTCGCGCTTGCGGGATTTCGCCTTGGCCGCCAACGCCCAGGAGGCCTGCGTCCGCGGTCTGTGCTCCCTGGGTCTGGCGTGCGTCTACCCGCGCGCGCTGGATCGGGCCCGCAAGGCCAACATAGTCATAACCAACCATCACAAGCTGGCGACGCTGGATGACGCCATTTCCGAGCGTCAGGCGGTCTGTATCGTCGACGAAGCGGACCTCTTTCCCGACAACTTGCGCGGTGCCAGCACCGTCGAAATCAACCGGTTCCGCCTGTGGCGTTTTCTCAGGCAGGCGATGGGTTCGAAACAGCGCCGGGGGTTCGCCCGCGTGCTGGAGGAGCAGCTTCAGCGCGAAAGAGGTAAGGACCCGGACAAACAGGCCTTGCTGGAGTGCCTGGAGCGGATACAACGGATCTGCCATGAAATCGGCTCGCTCCTGGACGTGATCGGGGGCATAGGGCCGCCGCGCGGATTCGGCATGCGTTGGGATGATATGGCCGGCGAGGACCGCGAACAATTGGAAGCGGTCCTGGAGCAGCTGAAGAACGGCCTTGAGACGATGGAAGACCTGTGGACGCGCGTTGCCGACAGCAATCGTTATGCGAATTCCGGCGGTCAGGAGCGCAAGCGGCAACAGCGCGAGCGGCATTCGGTGCAGCAGAATCTCAACATGGTCAAGGAGCTCTGTGCCGATGTGGCGGAGCTGGCAACGGGCTTTCCGTCTGAGGACCACACGTTTGTCTTCCACCGCCAGGGTCGTCGCTGGTCCATCCAGAAAGTGCCGTTTGACTTCTCGGAGTCCGACCAGCCCGGCACGGATTTCGTGGCCGGCCTGAAAGAGCGAGGCGAGAAGACGGTCCTCTTCACTTCGGCGACCCTCTATGTGGACGGCAATCTGGATCTTTTCTGCCGAGAGCTTTTCAACGACGACCGGGCGCATCGGCATTTTCAGCGCGTGGCCAGATTCGATTCGCCATTCAACTATCCGAAGCAGATTGGAGGAGCAGTGGCGGCGTATCTGCCGTCCTTTTCCTATACGGCCAGCGGCGCTAGAGGCATGCCCCGGGCCGCATCCTGGAAGGACGAGGTGGCTCGTAGCATCGCGCTGCTGACGGTAGCCGCAGCGGGAAGGACGCTCGTGCTGTTTACCAACACGCAGGAAATGCGGGACATGTACGAGCGCGTGCGCCCGGTGCTGGAAGAGCATGACATCGAACTGCTTCTGCAGAGTGGCGCCAGCCGCAGTGCCACGGATACATTTGCCGCAGTTGAGCAGAGCGTGCTCATGGGCGTAAACCGGTTCTGGACAGGAGTCGATTTCCCGGTGCGACGCTAAGCCAGGTAATCGTCGTACGGCTTCCCAATCCGAGCCTCGGCGATCCCCTGGTTAGACACCGGAAGCAATACTGGGACCAGGGCACGTTCTGGAACCGCTGGTACGGCCCGACGACGCGCCTGATGCTTCGCCAGGGATTTGGACGCCTTATCCGGCGGCAGACCGACTATGGTGTCTTCATACTGCTCGACCCTCGGATCGTGACCCACCGCAACATGCGGCGGCATGCAGAAGCCCTCCCCGTAGGGTTGCGCCCGATAAGCGAGTCGGCGTTTGAGTTGGCGGAATGGGTTGTGGGACGTCTTCGACTGACAGGGGAATTGAACGCCCGCGATCTGGATCTTGCAAGACTATTCCGGTCGCTCTATCGGTAAGGGTTGCCATGCCGGATTCTCCTTGGCCGGTATGCATCAGGAAGCGCGCATGCACGAACCTGAAGGCGCTCGTCCAATACCCTGCTGAAGGCTGTGCATGTGCGTTGCCGACTGTGGAGAGCCAGCCTGAACTTGGCGGCTTTGAAGTTCAAGAGGATAACCTGTTCCACGCTACAATAGAAGTGAACT
>CBDBLZ010000012.1:0-39182 GCA_965207385.1 Rhodothermales bacterium | reverse complement strand
ACGCACGAAAGAGACTTCTTGTCCAGGTTTTCGTGTCGCATTGCGTACTTGGCCGCAAGGCGATTCTCGGACACCGATCGTCTTTTCCGGTAGATTGAAGCGGCCCTGCGCAAGAGCATCCGGTCGCCGCCGAATCCAATTGACAATTTCATAATCAGAATCACCTTGGCCACATTCGCCAAACATGGTAAATTCGCCCATCACACTGCAAGGTTGCGGCGCGTGAGGATCCTGGCATCGTCCATCTCTGCTTTTCTCCTGGGTTTCGCACTGGCAATGCCGCCGGCAATTGTTGCAGCGCAGGAAGATGGCGAGCCGATTACTGGGGAAACAGACATTGCCGCCGACACTTTGATGGCAAGAATCGGCATGCTTACACAGGTAGTAGGCGATGTCGGTTTGGGTGCCGCAGAAGGCAGGGACACCAATGGCTTTAGCCTGGCTGCCGCTCGCCTGCGAATAAGCGGCGATCTGGATCGCGGATTCAGCTACTTCTCCGAATTTGATTTCACGGACAGCCCAGCCGTGCTGGATGCCAAGATCGGCCTTGAGGTTTCGCCCGCATTAGCGATCGACGCTGGTCTCTTCAAAGTCCCATTCAGTGCCGAGTATCTGGTCTCAACGTCCGCCACGGACTTCGTTGACCGCTCAAAAGTCGCGCGCTCCATCGATCGCGGTCGCCAGGTGGGCGTGACCCTCCAGGGCGCGAGCCCAGGCACGGGGCTGGGATACAACTTCGGACTGTTTACAGGAGGCGATCCTCCGGACAGCGGCGGGAGCCGCCTGTATATCGGCAGGCTCACTGCCGCGCCGCCGCTTTCCACCGGGAGCCTGGAGGCTGCCGGCGTCATAGCCTACAGCGATGAAGAGGGCGCCACCCGGATCCTGGCCGGCGGCGATTCGAGGTATTCAAATGGCCGACTCTTGCTGTCGGCTGAAGTCGCTCGCGCTTACCACAACGCTGAAAGTGGGCTTGATAGCCTGCGCACCAGCTATCACGTCACTGCGGGCTTCATGCTCAAGCCGCACCGGCACCAGGTGCTGGCTCGGTGGGATGGTCTGTCGACAGACGGTACCGGAAGCCAACAGCACATTCTTCTGGGCTACAATGCCTGGCCTGCCCGGGGCGTCAGGGTGCAGCTTAACTACATCGTACCGACCCGCAGTCCCCGTCCTGGCGTGCATCGTGTGCTTCTCAAGATTCAGGTAGCCGTTTGACCATGACCGCAATTGAGAACAATTGCTTCCGGCGTCTCAGCGCCAGTTGGTCTTTGTCCACCTCAATTGTAGTCCGGCCGAACACGCCGCTGGCCTGTTCTCCGGTCGGACTTGGGACCCTTTATCCCTTGCTGCCTTGGCCACGCCACTACCGCTTGATGTCGTCAATCTTGCGATCACTTGACCAACCTGAGGACCAGCGAAAGCCATCGGCGCTGTGGACGCGGGCCGTCACAGACCAGGCCTGCACGTAAGAGCTATGCCGCATTCAACAGGCATTTACCGGCACCTGGCCGGTGGAGCAGTCTCGCTGGCCCACATCAGACAATAAATCGAATCTTCGCGCCGTTCCGGTATAATGAATTCAAGCAATTGCACCTGGCGAGCCTTCGCTGCAGCGGCGCTGCTTGCCTCCTTGGCCAGCGCATGCAACTCAGGAGGTTTTATCAACCAGATCCTGACTCCTGCTCACGTGGACTTCGGCGAGCTGTTTGTGCCCGAGGATACGACCCGACTTGACAACTCGGTACTGATCGGCCGCATCTGGATGCTGGACGTAAACGCGAACGGTGAATTCCTCGTGCTCGACACGCAGAGTCAGGGCGTGTACCTGTTCTCCCCCGGCGGAGAGCTAGTGCGGACGATGACAGTCACCGATTGCCATCCAGAGGCAGAGGTCAGCTTTACGTCGCAAGCCACCTTTCTGGACGAATTGCACGTTGCCGTATTGAATAACAGAGGCGTAATCGTTTTTGACCGCAACGGAGCGTGTGTCCGCGCATCCATCGACGGAGATTTCGCGACGAGTTCCGGTGGTATCTGCTCCCATCGGGATACCGTCTTTACCATGCCCTTCGCGGTACGCGACAGCACGTTTATACGGGCCTACGCCGCGGACTTTGCGCAGCTTGACCAATTCCCGCTTCCTGCTCCCCAGTTCCCGATCCGGGCAGCCGTAACACCAACGTATGCGGGGTTCGCCATGGCATGCTTTGATGACGACGTTTGGTGGGTGTATTCGGAAAGCTTCGACGCGAGTTCCCGGCTGCAGAGCACAAGAGCCCCCCGATTCAAGCCGGATTTCTTTGTGGATCGTACGCGGGACTATCCGGAATTCGGACTGGTGACGCAGGCGAATATGCAGAGCGTGACCGAAATGCTTAACAAGGCTGAAGCTGAAGCAACGGCCGTGCTCGGCATGTTCGCGCTCGACAGCAGTACGCGCATGGTCGTGTACGGAGGCCTCGACACCGGCGACGAGGAATTCAGCACGGGCGCAGTGATTGCCAGCCACACCGGTCGCTTCCCGGGTGTTAGTACACTGCTTTCGGGGTTTCCAAGTGCTGCCAAGGGCGGGATGCTTTATATGGCGACTGATCCGGAAGATCAACCTGACGGCGAAGTAGCCAATCCTGCAATTGTTCGTTACCGTTTCGTACCGCCAGCGAACAGGTAGGCACAAGCTCGATCAGGCGAGGGTGCCGCGGTACACATTAGGGGTGGAGACGGCTTAGACGAATTCGATTTGGCGGACGAGTCCCACGCCGCAAGCGCCCGGCCGGGGTTGTACGCAGGTAGCGGCGAGCGCGGATGGGTTTCCGGAGAAGTCTTGGCGCCGCGAGATGTCTGTAAGTTTCTCAGGCTGATGCAATAGCCACAAGGCCGACCATCCAGCTGCCACCATTGTGGTTGGCGTCACACGGCAGCCATCCGACTGGATTGTATTTCGGACGGGCAGTTAGCGATTTGCGGCTTCGGTCGCAGCATCACACACCCTTTCGATCCGATCCATCCTCTTGCATGACTGAAAGCCGCGCATAGGGCACCATCCAGATGGATCCGGGACACTTTACCCTGGCTGTCTTGGGATTCTTGCGCAATACAACGCCCTTCCGGAGCCGGTTCTTGCCCATGAAAGTGACCAAGTCTCCCACAAGGATGTCAGACTTGTTAGCTAGTCGCTTCTTTCGCATCTCCGCTGGTTCAGGAGCACAGGACCTGGGCCTTGCTCCAAGGCGGACGGCCATGGTCTTCCACGCCGGACCGTGACCGGCCCCGGGACCCGCTAGCGCGTGCGCGATTTCGTGCAGAATGATATCGGTGACCAGTTCGGGGGACTTCTGCACCGCGTGTTCCCGGCTTAGCAGTATCCGCTTTGTTGCCCATTCGCACGCGCCCAGCTGTCTTCGCGAATTATTGAAATCAAGTGACCAACCACGGAGTCCGTATCGATCCATGAGCTTGCGGGCCTCTTCAGCTACTTCGAAGAGGCGCAGCCCCCGACCGTAGCGCTTGTCCCAGACATCTGGGCTGACATGTTCCAGTTCCTCGTAAGGCACATCCCATACTGCCGCGCCGGACGTTACCATGGCACGCTTCGGGTTCAGTTTCCCTACCGTGCCGACCAGGACTCCCCTCCGGCCGGCGCGGTATGCTACCCTGTCTCCAACCTCGAACAGTACCTGTCTGTTTGTGCCGCGCATGAAGCGATCAATCCTCCTGCTGCGTGCCTTATCGTTGTCCAATATTCGATCCTCCGAGACCTTTCAAATGGGCATCAAATCCAATCGGGCTCATTTGCGCTGCCTGTATGGTTCGCGGTATGCCTGAGTATGGGCCACTAGGAATCCTGGTCTCCGTGTCCCAAGCACCTTTGCAACCTACTCAGACGCCGTTCGGGAATTTCCGGGGCCGGAACTCACAGAATCAACCCTCTTGTGTCAAGTCACGGTGGGAACGCCGGCTGGCAGAGAATGAAGGTAATGCTTTCAGAGGAGTAGACAGAGCGCTCAAATCCCGCGCCCCCGCAGGGCGAGTGAAGCCAACTGAAGCGTGCTTTCCCAGCTCGTGCGCGACGGCCAAGTCATTGAGGTCGGCGACAGCCACTCCCTGCCGTTTGCGGGCTAGTCCGCCTATTCTTGTGGCTCAAAGGAGCAGAGCCTATTGGAGGCCCCCAAACCTATCGTGACGTCCGCCATCGTCGCACGGCTTCCTGCTGCGGCGCATCCCACGAAGGGTGAGGTCGGAGAGCTAATCACCGAATTCGTGTTGCTGACGGTCGAGCTCATCCTGCTTGACCTGGAGGAGAACCACGATCCCTACGGCGCGAAGGCGGCTCGCCTCATCAACGGATTGAAGGAAAGGATTGCAGGAAAGCCGGGCGGACCTAGTCCAAGATGACCTGAGCGGGGAGGCTTCCCAGGGGGCTTCCCCCGCGCAGATCGAGTCAGAGAGCCCAACGCAATCGCCTCTTGCTAGCCCGCCTAATGGGGAAGACTCGGCCACAGGGTGTCACGCGACGGGCCTGTGTTACTGATTCAGTAACAATCATGCCCATGTTGACACTGAGGCTTACAGGGGCCTAGCTTAGTACTTCTCCCTAATTCAACAGGACGCTCCGCCGGGGCAGCGTCATGGCCAGATCTATCCCGCCTTCGCTTGCCGCCCTCGTCCAGCACCTCGAGCTGGAGCGGAAATCCACGGTCACCGTCGAGGAGATCACCCGCATTGCCGAGGAACAGGGGCTCAAGACCCCTGGGAGGATTATCGCGCACCGCCTCGCTCGGCTCGGATGGCTGCTTCCCACCCCGGTGCGGGGCACTTGGGAGTTCGCTCCGGCCGAGCGCGCCGGCGCGATCCCTGATGCGGACCCATTTCTCCCACTCAAAGCGCTCCTCTCGGCCTCCCGCAAAGATCTCCCCGCGGCCCTAGCCCTTGGGTCAGCGCTGTGGATCCAAGATTTGGCCGAGCGATCTCCAGACCGGCGTGAAGTCGCGTTGCCCTACGGAATACCCATTCCTCCGGTACTCCGACGCGAGTACCGCGTTTTGCGGCACACCGCCCATCTGGATCCAGCTCACGTTGGAGATCTTCCGGTCCACCGACCGGCCACCATCCTAGTCCACTTGGCCACTCGCCCCACGGACGTCCGGAGCTGGTTGGGTGTGCTGGACTGTCTCGCAGACCTGACCCAACTCTCGAGCTACGATGAGATCGCAACCGAACTTGGGGGGCGACCGAAGTCCGTCCATGTGCGTCTGGCTTACCTTACGAGCGGAGTCGAACCCGAATTGTCTTCTCGGCTGGGGATTGAACCAGCAGGGAAGGTGTGGTTCGGTCCGAGACGGACGTTGCGACGGCACGATTCGATCTGGAACGTCGCTGACACGGTGCTGCCCTACCATCCTTCGGAGGTCAGGAGGCGACCGTGATCGGCGACAATCACGCGCTTACCCCTGGGTATGTGGCCCGTCACGTTCCACCCGGTTCCAAGATCGGAATTGACGTGGCCATGCTCGATATCGCACAGGATTTTCTGCTCGCCCACTTGGCTGAACGGGGCGTGCTGGGAGATCTCGCGATCTTCAAGGGAGGGACGGCCCTCCGGAAGTTGTTTGCCGGCGCGAAGGGCCGATTCTCGACGGACTTGGATTTTGCCTCACGAGAACCGGGGACCGACCGTCGCACGCTGGCAGAGATGATCGCTGGCGAAGCAGATGTTGCTCTCGGGCCCTTCCGCTTCCGGCCGTCGAGCAAGAGAGGCCGCTGGCATATCGCCGTGGAGAGCCCTTTTGGGAATCCCGCGATCTCGGTGAAGCTCGACGTGGGCCCGCCAACTTGGCTCGAGCCAGAGCCAAGGCCGTTCGTCCCCCACGCAACGCACGTCCGGTACGGATTCACTCTGCCGACTATCGCCTCGGCGCGATTGGAGGAGATCCTCGCTGAGAAGATTGCCCGCTTGACACGGAGCGGGACGGCACGGGACGCGTCCGATCTGGTTTGGGCGGCGACGACAAGCCCTCACTCCGGATTCTCGATCGATCAGGTTCGGAGGCTGGCCATGCTGAAGGTCTGGGTGGACAACCATGGCTTGGGACCGGCGTGGCCATCCGCCCTTTCGCCGCGCCCATTCGACCCAGAGCTATGGCTCTCTCCGCGAGAGGATTGGGATGACGAGCAGATCGGGCTATTGACCCACCCGCCTCCGTCCCTGAGCGAGCTGGAAGCGGAGCTTCACCGGCTGTATGCGTGGCTTCGTGATCTGACGGAGAAAGAAGGACGGTTCGCTTCGGCGGACGCGCGGGATAGATCGGAAGTGATCCAGGCGGTACGCGATCTCGAGCATTCGGCTCTAACGGAAACGCGTCTCTGGTAAATCCAGCCCCCCTCTCCGAATCTGCCTGGAAATGCAACCGAGTAAATGGCCTCCGCGGATCTCATCCATCGCTTCGGAAGCAAACTCGAGGCGCAGAACGCCAAACTTGATGCGCAGGATGCCCTGCTGCTTTGGTTCGTCGGAATCGCAGCTGCTGCCCTTATCGCCATGGCAGCTGCCCTCTTGGCGTAGGGTCTAGAGTGCGGGTTCCGGTCGCTTATGAGCGTTGATTTGGTCCCTTATGGCCTGAAGGACAGAAGAATGAACCTCGTGTCGCGGTGTGGAACGACCAGATTGTGAAAGCCAGAATGGAGATGCGACCCGGCACATTGGACGGCCAGCGCATTGCGCGCCGTGCGTACCTATTGGGGGACAAACAGCCCCCTATTGGCTGGTCGCGCCGATCCTCCCTTGTCGATTCACCGTCGGTCAGGGCATCCGCAATAGGCCATCGGACAGGACCAGGCGCCCTTCCTGGACTGCATCCTCTATAATCGTTTCCAGGTGCACCCGGAGTGCCTTGCGCAGTGTCCTGTAACCGAACATCCGGGATGCCTCCTTGGCACAATCTTCGAGGCTGATGGAAATGCATCGCTCCACCACGGCGCGAGCCGCCTCGTGGATCTCAGCCGGCGGAAGCATCTCGGGCTGGCGCATGTAAGCGGGCAGATGGCTCCGGTCCCTCACGGTTACGGGATCCTGCCGGTCGTGCCGGTCCAGGAACAGCCTCGACCGGTCGGTCCGGATCATGTTTCGCCCTGCAGCCTGGTTTGTGGCGTGATCGAGCGTCTCCCTGATCCGGTTGCCCATGCGCTGATTGCCCCAGGCGGCGTTCAGCCGCCTGGCCACAAGCTCCCGGTGCACTGGCCCCTCGACTCGCACTATGTCCTTGATGAAGCCTGCCAGGCTATCAATGCTGGCTTCGTGGATGGGAATATCCGACCCGTTGCTGACCCATAGTTGCGACTCCCGGTAGAGAGGGCACCCGTAGCTGTCTTCCTGCTCGTATGCCGCCCGCTTCACCCCGGCCCTTGGCGAAGCGGGCTTCCTAGGGCGGGCGGGGCCCCGGGCGCGTGCGCTCTCAATGGCGCCTACCAGCTTCCGCGTTTCCACGGCCTGATTCTGGAACCAGTCCGTACTCCATATCCGGTGAAACCGCCAGCCCTTCGATTCCAGAACGGCCTGGCGCAGCCGATCGCGCTCGCGTGCCCAGCTGGAACTGTGGTACCGCGCCCCGTCGCACTCTACCGCCAGAATGAACCTCCCCTCGTCTTCCGGATCGTGTACGGCCAGATCTATCCGGAAGCCCGCGGATCCTACCTGAGGCGTTACGCGATAGCCCTGCAGGTGCAGGACGCGGGCCACCGATTCCTCGAACGGACTGTCCATGCCGGCTCCGGTCACCACCGGCACATCCAGCTCGCCATGCTCCGCGTACCTGAGGAAACGCTTCAGCACCCTTGGTCCGGCATGCCTGGCAGCATCGACGCGAATATCGCCGTGGCGAATCGAGGCAAAGACCCGGCACCTGCGCTTCGCGCGCGTAAAGAGCACGTTGAGGCGGCGTTCGCCGCCCTCCGAAGAAAGCGGGCCGAAGCTTTGCGACATGTATCCGTCTGCATCCTTGCCGTAGCCAATGGAGATAAATATGACATCGCGCTCGTCTCCCTGGACGTTTTCCAGGTTCTTGACAAAGAAGGCCTCCTCCTTGCCCTCCTTGCAAAATGCTTCCAGCTCCGGGTGTTCGGTGCGCATATACTCCACCCTGTTGCGAATGGCATCCCGCTGCGCGACCGAGAGCGCGACGACACCGAGGGTTAGGGCCGGTGTCTTGCGCGCGTGCTCAAGGACCGCCGCAGCCACGGTTTCGGCTTCCTTGGGGTTGGTCCGCTTTGTGCCGCGCAGGTACTCGCCGTTTACGAACGTGAAGCTGAGCCCCGTCTTTTCGCTTGGCTGCTGCGGACTCGGCGGACAGATCAGCCTGTCCTCATAGAATTCGAGGTTGGATACGGCAATCAGCGAGGGATGATGGGACCGGTAATGCCACTGGAGCATGCCGCCGGGCATGCCGCGCGCCTCGCACAGCGAAAGAACGCTTTCCATGTCCGCGACCTGTGCTGCCTGCAAACTGGCCAGATCCTCGGCGTAGTCCTCTGCTTCCTCACCCTGCATCTGCCGGTCAAAGAACGAGGTTGGCGGAAGCTGCTTCTGGTCGCCGACCACGACAACGCTGGCGGCCCGCATGATCGAACCCACAGCATCCTCCGGACGCACCTGGCTTGCCTCGTCAATCAGCAGCAGATCGAATCCGAGCTTGCCCGGCGGCAGGTACTGCGCCACCGAAAGGGGACTCATCAGAAACACCGGCTTGGTCCTCTGGACCGCCTCTCCTGCTGATTCGAGCAGTTTGCGTATCGGCATGTGCCGGGTCTTCTTGCCCGCTTCCCCGCGCACAATCCCGACCTGACCGGCTGATCCCTGGGGAATCCTGAGAAAATGCCCCAGCATCACTTCCTGTGAAGCCAGCTCCTGCAATTGCTCATCCAGCCGCCGGAATTCCTCCACGGTGGCGCTACGGTCTCGGCCGTCCAGCTCGTTCAGCCGCGGCTCCGCGTCACACATGCGCTTCCAGACTGCCTCCGCGCGCACAAACTCCAGGATCTGGGGCGCATGCTCGGAGCTTAGACGACCCTCTGCCAACGCCTCCCGGATCACTGCCAGCCCGAGGTCGGACGCACAACGGGCGGCCCTGGACAGCCGGTGCCAGTCCTCCAGTTCCTCTACCGCGTCCGTCCACGCCTCCAGGTGCCGAAGGAGTTTGCCGATGGTGACCCTATCCATGCCACCGGATCCGAATGCGGCTTCCTGGTCGAGTTCCAGCATTTCGGCAATGCCCTGCCAGAGGCTCTCCCAATCCGTGCGGGCCTTGTCCAGCCGCTCGGCGAGCGCCGCCAGATCCGTGCCTTCAGGCAGTGCCGCTATCTGCATTTGCACCGACTCGGACGATCCCGCACGTGCTGCCTGAGAGCAAATCCACCGTACGCTTGGAAGCAGAGTGGAGACATCGGTCTCTTCTTCCTGCCACCGTCTGCCAGCGATTGCCACGCCCAGAGACGCCTGCCGCCGAATCTTCTCCCGCGAGGAGCCATACTCCACCAGCTGATCGAGAAGGGCGATGCGGTGCGCGACGGATTTCGGCGGCGCTCCGACACAGGCACCCTTAAGACGCGCCGCAGCGGCCCGGTAGCGGCTGCTCAGAAAGCGAAACAGCGACCGGCCCCGGGCCGCTATGGCCATCCGCTCCTCCTGCCACGACAACTCCAGCGCCGAAGGGCTGACGCGGCCGAGCAGCTCTTGCCGCAGACCTTGCCAGAGCGCTATTCGCTCAAGAAGCTCTTGCGCAGCCGCAGGATGCTCCAAGACAGCTTCGTTCTGGACGACACTGTCCACTTCGCGGGGCCGCTCCGCCAGCGCCGCGACCTGCGCATGAATTCCCTTCGCATCGGACACCCTCGAATCTTGCCCAGTTCGGGCAACCGTGGCCGCCGCTGCGAGCGCTTCCTCCAGTGTGCCAAGGGCCTGGAAGGCCGTGCCCAGGTTGTCCTTCAGGCGGTCCCGGTCGATGGGGCCCAGCCTCCTTCCTGCCCCGCGCCACAAATGGTCCCGCTCGCTGCCGAATTCATTCGTCAGCTCGGCAAGCTGCCTTACCGTTTCCAGACGCTCCTGAAACTCCCCGTCGGTCCAGTCCTCCGCACCCTCTATAGTGTAGTCCGGCCTTGGTACGCCACTGCTGAGCAGCAGGCACAGCGTCCCCATGACATGGTAGGGCGTTTGCCCCGAGCGTGCGTCCAGCGTATGAAGTAGCTTGCTCGCGGCGTTCAGCCGGTCGCGCACCTCGCTTAAGCGGCGGTAACGCTCTTCATGGACTGCTATAGGCCGACCGAGCTCCAGCGTGCGCTTGAGCTCAGCGTAGACGTGCTTGCGGCTTACCTTGTGGGAGTGCAGTTCCAGGCACAGCGGCCCCAGGCCACACTTCTCCAGACGCGCGTGAACGACATCCAGCGCGGCCCGCTTCTCTGCCACGAACAGGATCCGCTTGCCGTCCTTCGCCGCGGACGCAATGATGTTGGCAATGGTTTGCGACTTTCCCGTGCCGGGCGGTCCCTGCACTACCAGGTTGTTCCCCTTGCGTGCAGCGTCAATGATCCTGGTCTGCGAAGCATCCGCATCCATGATATGGCCAAGCTCCCGGGGATCCGGAAAGCGCTCGTCCAGGTTGCCCGAGGAGCCGAGCACATCTATGCCGGCCTCAAAGCCCTGCACAAGGATCCTGCCCAGCAGCGCGGCGTCCGCTGCCTCGCCCACGTCTTCGAGGTCGCGGTACATGAGGAACTTGGCATACGAATAGAAGCCAAGCTGCATGGTGTTGTGCAGCAGGCGCCAGCGTGGCTGCCCGGAAATCGCGTCGTGCACGCGGGTGAAGTATTCGGATGGCAGCCATCCGTCTTCGCCGGGAAAGTCCGGCAGCATTAGCCCAAAATCCGACTGCAGCATGGCCCGTAGCGACAAATTGGGCTCCATGTCCTGGTCGCGAAATGCCAACCTGAACTGGCCACGTGCGCTGTCGCGCTCAAGATCGACGGGCAGCAGCACCAGGGGGGCATACCGAACCTTGTCCGACGATGCGCTTTCGTACCATTCGAGGAAGCCAAGCGCCAGAAACAGTACGCTGATTCCCTGCTCCTCCTCCATGGAGGAAGCGTCCCGGTACAGGGAAAGCAGCTTTTTCTGCAATGCTTCCTGCGTGAATTTTGTCTGCAGGAAGGAATCTGTATGCCGCGCCGCGGGGTCCGGCTCGTCCCACCTCGGCACGAAGATGGCTTCGTCTATTTCCTCGGCATCGAAACCATCGTCGGCTGCCGGCTTGAATCGCATCTTCCTGCGGTTCACATACAGGATCCTGAATACCTCGTCGGAGCGCTCGTCGTAAATATCGATCTGCTTTGCACGCGGCTTGTGCATGCGTGAATTCGTCAGGCGGTTGCGCTTGCTTATGTCGATGAGCTTCTTGCGCAGCTCATCGACGGCCGTACGCATGCCGGCAGTGGGCGTCTTCACTCTCGACGGTTCCGTGCGTTCTGCCATATCCACGTGAAGGCTACGGGCCAGGAGTTATTGCGCCCGACTTGTTTGCGCCATAACGCATCTCATCGCCCGGCCTTGCAGTGCACCGAAGCCTCAAGCCGGTCCAGCCAGGACGCGCTGTCCATCCTTGCACTCGTGCGGCGGATCAAGACCGGATTCCGCGGCTGGCACCGCATGCATGTGACTCGTGTTTGCGGAACGGGATTATAGAGAAAGTCCCGCCAGAGACGTCTGTCAATCGCCTTGCCTGCCCTCGACGGGAAACGCATCAATCGTTCAGTGCTCCGCTGCGCTGCGCCCAATCCGCGCAAACGGGTGAACCCTATCCGCATACCGAGGAATTCGTGTAGCGGGCATCCTGGACGCTATGAGTAATTGCGAAATTCTCCACGGGTGAGATACGCCTCATGCATCCAGCTCCGCACTCCGCGCTTTCGTCAAAGCCGAAGACAAGAGGCCCGTAGGGACGGAGATCACGGCTACCCCGATCAACAGCAGCAGCGACGTGAATACCTTGCCGCCCACGGTCACCGGGTAGACGTCCCCGTAGCCTACCGTGGTCAGCGTGGATACTGCCCACCAGAGTCCGTGGAAGATGGACGCAAATGCTTCGGGTTGCCTTGGATTCTCGAAGAAATAGATACCCGAGCCCGCGAAAAGAAGCAGGATACCGGTCACGAAGAAGAACAGGACGAGCTCCTCCCTGACCAGCAAGAATGCACTGTGAAACCGGTGCATGGCCCGTCTGAAATGGACCAGCTTGAGCGCCCGGAAAATAAGAAGCAATCGAAGGGACCGGACTGCACGCAGGTCGAGCCCGGTTGCTATATAGAATGGCAGGATCGCCAATAGGTCTACAATGCCGAAGAAACTGGTTATGAACTTGATCTTGCTGTCGGCGATAGCTACGCGGAGAACGTATTCAATTGTGAAGATGACGATTGTCGCCACATTGATGATTTGCAGTACATTCCGAGTCGTGGCCGAGAGATTGGGCAGGGTTTGAACTACAAAGCAGGTAATGGACAGCACGATCAGGGTTTGGATCACGAGGTCAAACGCGCGACCTTCGATAGTCGCATTGTCCTCGATCACTTCCTTAATACTTGGCATCCCATTTCCCGCAATTGCTGGCGTCGCGCCGGCGAGAGCGACGCGCCGGTAGTTCTGCGCGCGCAATATTATCGTCGATAATACCTCGCCGATCAGTCTACATATATTGAAATGTACATAATCGCAGGAACAGTTCGCCTGGAGACTATCAGATCAGGCAGGGCGTCCAACGGGCATCGCCCGTTATTGTCCAGCCAGAACAGGCGCTCGGACTAGCCGCAGCAGGCGATGCCGCCTTTGCGGCCAGGGCCCGTGCCCGGCACACCGCCAAGCCAACAGAAAAGGCGCCACCCCCGAAGCTCGAAGGTGGCGCCTTTCGCCAAAGCCGCTTCAGGTCCTACTGCGCATCCCACCACATGCGGGTGGTGAACTCGTCCGGACCTTGGTTGCTGACCGCCTTGCCGTAGTTCTCGGGGTTGGCCACCTGCTCCTGCGCCCGGTAGCGAAGCCGCCGGGGAACCTGGCCGCCGGCAACGTTGCCCGCATAATTCACAGGCGTAATGGCAGGGTAGCCCGTACGCCGATAGTTGGCATATGCCTCGTACTCGTTGAGCAGCACGGCCGCCCAGAGCTGCGTATTGATCTGCTCCATGGCATTTCCCGCGTCGTACGGATTGGCTGCCAGGTAAGCATCAATGTCGGCATCAGCGATGGCCCCGCCGGCACCATACATGGACAGGTACTGCATGGCCGCGCGCACGCCGTTGGCATAGTGCGTCGCCGGGTCTCCGCTGTGCCATCCGCGAACGGCGGCTTCGGCCTTGAGTAACTCCACCTCGGCGTACGTCATGAAGAACATGGGATCGTCGTCGCCCTTGATGAGATCATTGGGCACCATGTAGACATCCATGCCGCACGGCTCCGCACCGCTGTCGCATGAAATCCAGCTCGGATGATTCTCGATGCCATAATCCGGATCCGAGCCGCCCGTCACCCTGCCGTTGGGCATGCCCACAGGAGGTGCTCCGGCAACGGGAATCGTGCCGTATACTTCCAGGCGGGGATCGCCGTGATCCACCATCCAGTTGACGAAGAATTCGGAAAGACGCGGGCTACGATCGACCCTGAACACCAGACCGTTTCCGTTTCTCCACCCGGATGGATCGTTGTGCGGCACCGCGGCAATGTCATCGTTGCTGGTCATGGTACCGCCGGAGATCGCCTTCTGGACCCAGCTCTGGGCCATACCGGGATCAACCTTGACGAGGCGCATGCCAAGACGCAGCATGAGGGAGTTGGCGAACTTGCGCCATTTCTCCACGTCGCCGCCGTAGATGAGGTCGCCGCCGCCGAAGGTCGCGCCGGAGCCGCTGAGCGAAGAAGCTGCAGACTCCAGCTTGGCTAGCATATCCGCATAGACGGCGGACTGCGCATCATAGGCCGGCTGCGTAATGCCGTCAATAAAGCCTCGGCCTGCCTCCGAGTACGGGATGTCTCCGTACAGGTCCGTCAGCCGATGGTACATGACTACCCGCATGACCTGCGTGATGTGATGCATGTTGGCCATTTCCGGATCTTCCGCCGTCTGAATCAGGAGGTCCTCCACGTTCTTGGAGATATTGGGATAGTAGCGGTCCCACATGGCGGCGGAATAGGAGCCGATGTAGGTGTACTTGTCGCCCGCCCAGTAGCCGGGCAGCGTAGCGAAATGCTGTATCATCACCGAGCTGTAGATCAGGTTGGTACGCCAGTTTTCGTAGCGCTCACCTGAGACTCTGAGCTGGATGTTGGTCAGCTTGAAGTTCGGGTCAATTTCGCTGGCCTGCGTCGGGTTGACGTTCATCTCCTCGAAGCCCGCGTCGCAGGACGCAAACACGAGCACGCAGACAGCCAGCGCAAATGCCGAACCGATGTTCTTGAGCAAATTTTTCATGGGAATGTGCATGGTTGTAGTCCGGTTACGTAGTGAGTCACGCATTCTCATTAGAGGCGCACGTTCAGATTGAAGCCGATGCTTCGAGTCTGAGGCACCCCGGAGTGCTCAAGACCAATGCCCCGGTGAGTGTTGTTGAAAATGGACTCCGGATCGATGTTGTCCACGTTGCTGTAGAGCAGCCACAGGTTGCGGGCAACCAGCGACAGCGTGGCCACCTTGACAGGCGTCCGCGCCAGCACGCGCGCAGGCAGCCTGTAGCTGAGCTGAAGCTCCCGCAGCTTGACGAAGCTCGCATCGTAAATGAATTCCTCGCCGATAAAGCCGCCGCCGATGCGTCCCCAGTAGTCTTGCGGGTCCGCCTGCACGGTGTTGGCGCCGCCGTCCTGGTTTACGCCGTCACCCACTATGTAGCCTTCGGAGCGGCCCTGCAGGGTATTCATGTGGAGGCCGTTGTCATACGCAGCGCTGTTGGTAACGGAGAAGATGTCCCCTCCGAAGCGCAAGTCGAGTAGCAGATTCAACGTGAGGTTCTTGTAACGCAGCGTATTGGCGATGCCGCCAAGCACATCGGGGCTCCCGTTGCCAATCACGCACAGGTCGGATGTACGCATGGGAAGTCCGTCCGCGTCGTGCACAATGGGTCCGGTGGCGTCACAGTCCGAGCCGTCCGCAGGGACGTTTTGCCTCAGATACTTCCGGCCCTTGATGGAGCCGTAGGGCTCGCCCACGTCCGCGGTTACGAAGTTGCCGCGATGCCGGCTCTCGGAAAGCACCAGCGAAGTCTGACCCTCTACCAGCTCCACAACCTCGTTGGTGTTCCGGGAGATGTTCAAGTCAAGACTCCAGCGCACATCGGCGGTCCGGTAGGGCGTCGTGGTAAGCAAGAGCTCCACGCCCGTATTCTTGATCTCTCCCGCGTTGATGACCTGGCTGCCGAAGCCGGACGCACTCGAAATCGTCGTAGACAGAATCTGGTCCGTCGCGGACTGGGTGTACCAGGTGAAATCGACGCCGAACCGGTTTTCCATGAATCGCACGTCCAATCCCCCTTCGATACCCACACTTGAGGACGGCTTCAGCGATGCCAGTGGAATCTGGCCCTGGGCAATGGCGCCCCTCGGCTGCCCCAGGTGGCTTCCCTGCAGGCTGTACGTAAGGGCAAGCGAGTACGGATTCGTGTCGCCGCCGACTTCCGCCCATGAGGCCCGGACCTTGCCGAAGCTTATCCAGGACGGCACCCTGAGCGCGTCCGAGAACACGAAGCTGCCGCTGATTGACGGATAGAAATACGAGTTATTCTCTATGGGCAGCGTGGAAGACCAGTCGTTGCGCGCCGTGAAGTTCAGGAAGAAAATATCGTTGTAGGAAAGCTCCGCAGAACCGTAAAGCGAGTTGATCTGCTTCTCGTTGTAGCCGTAGCCGTGCGAGCGCGTGTTCTGATTGGTAACCACCTCAAGCCCGGGCACGTTGAAGCCTCCGCCTCCACTGAGCGTGAGATTCTCCCGATCGCGATACAGGAGGTTGCCCCCGAAATTGGCCTGGATGCCAATGGAACTGACCTGCCTCTCGGCTGCCAGAAGGAAGTCAGTATTTATTTCAGTGATCCTGAATTCCTGCTCGTTCTGGCCTCCAAGCGGCGAGTATGCCGTGCCGTAAGGCGTAATCCCCGTCCGCCGGGTAGCGTACGTGTCACCGCCGAATCGGCCCATGAGCGAGAGCCAGTCCGTGAACTCATAGGTCAGCGAGGCGAATCCGATTATGCGCCGGTCCTCGTCGCTGCTCTTGAACTGGTAGGCGGCCCAGTAGGGATTCTGCGTGTAGATGCTGCCAAACAATCCCCTGTGCAACTCGGTGCCGTCAACATCCGTGCCGGGTTCCGTACAAGCCGAATCCTCCGGTGGACACTCGAGCGTCGTCACATCCACGTTCTGCGCAAGCTGATAGACGGAGTAGTTGGCATTGCCGGGCGAGTCGGAAAGCCTGGGCCGGTTGACCACGTATTCGCGCACGAAATTCAGCTTTGCATCCGCGCTCAAGCGCGAGCCAAAGCTGGATGTGCCCCGCATGGAGAAAGAAGTCCTCTGCAGGCCGGAGTTGGGCGCGATCCCGCTGTTCTCCAGGTGAGACATGCCGATCCGCATGGACGATGTCTGCGTCGATGTGGTAAGTGCCAGGGAATTCGTGGACGTTATTCCGGTGTTGTAGAAGGACTGCACGGCGTCCGACGCCAGGGCGTAGGGCTGCATGGTGCCGTCCCAGCTGATGACGTCCGAGCCGTCCAGGGGCGCTCCCCAGGAGAAGTCCGCCGTACTCAGGGCGTCGTCCACCGAGACCGGTTTCGCTCCGCGCGTGCCCTGGCCATACTCCTGCTGCCAGTCCGTCTTGACCAGCACATCCTCAAACGTGGTATTGCTGCTGAATTCCACGCCGAGTCCGAGTCCAGGCGTCGCCCGCTTGGTCGTGATCAGAATCACGCCATTCTTGGCGCGCGTGCCGTAAAGGGCAGCGGCCGATGGCCCCTTGAGCACGGTGACTTTCTCAATGTCATCCGCGTTGACCGACGAAATCCCGTCGCCGCCGTCCGAGCCGCCCCACATGCCGGCCGAGCCCAGCGTCGAGTTGTCAATCGGAATGCCGTCCACGACATAGAGCGGCTGGCTGTCCTCTCCAAGCGAAGAGGCTCCGCGAATGATGACGCGGCTGGAGCCTGCCGGACCCGTTGCCGGCTTGGTCACCAGCACGCCGGCCACCTTGCCTGCCAGCGCATTGGCGACATTGTTCTCGCGCACTTCGCGAAGATCCTCGCCGCTGACTTCCGTGACCGCATACCCGACGGCGCGCTCCTTGCGCTCAATGCCGCCGGCCGTTACCACGACTTCCTCGAGGAGCGCGACGTCCTCCTGAAGCGAAACGGTCAGGTTGTTCTGCCCTTCCAGGGCCACGGTCTGCGAGACAAACCCGACAAATGAAATGTTGAGGCTGGCATTAGGACTTGCCACGGTAAGGGCAAACGTGCCGTCGACGTCCGTCGCCGTACCATTCAGCGTGCCGACTTCCACGACATTTACGGCGGGAAGCGGCAAGTTGTCCGAGGCGGACAGGACGGTGCCCCGCACGGTGTGCGTCTGCGCCGTTGCCAGGCCCGCCCCGAGGACGAGCAATAGGCACAATGCCGATGCACGGGCCAGTGGCGGCAACAGCCAGTGAGATAGTATCGCTTTGATCATAGCGTTCGGTGTTTGGAGGTGAGAAAGTACAGTATGAAACAGGTCTGAGCGGCCTATCGGGCGCCAGACCCGAAGCCGTATACGGAAAAGAAATATAATCACAGGGAGACAATTTTACCGCTGTCCGAATATCTATAGAGTAACAGGACTGCGCTGGCCAAGGCGCCCCGGCGCTACCTGCGCATGCTGTAATTCGGCGATTCCTTGGTGATGTGCACGTCGTGCGGATGGCTTTCCCTCAGGCCGGCGTCCGTTATCCGGACAAAGCGCGCATCCGAGCGAAACTCCTCAACCGAAGCGCAGCCGCAGTAGCCCATGGCGGCACGCAGACCGCCGATCATCTGGTATACGACCTCGCTCAGATTGCCGCTATACGGCACCCGCCCCTCGATGCCCTCCGGCACCAGCTTGCTGAGATCATCCTCCGCGTCCTGGAAGTAGCGGTCTTTGCTTCCGGATTCCATGGCTCCCAGAGAGCCCATGCCGCGGTAACTCTTGTATTTGCGGCCCTCGTACAGGATGGTCTCTCCGGGACTTTCCTCCACGGCGGCAAACAGGCTGCCGATCATTACGCTGTGGGCGCCTGCAGCGAGCGCCTTTGCCACGTCGCCCGTCTGCTTTACGCCGCCATCGGCAATGACGGGCACGCCGTGCTTCTTGCCCGCGGCCGCGCACTCCATGATGGCCGTAAGCTGGGGCACGCCCACGCCGGCGACCACGCGCGTCGTGCAGATGGAACCGGGCCCGATGCCCACCTTGACGGCGTCCGCACCGGCTGCAATCAGATCTTCCGTACCCTCGCGCGTGGCCACGTTGCCGGCCACGACTTCCAGTTCCGGCCTCTCTTCCTTGACACGCTCGACAGCACGGAGCACGCCCTCCGAATGGCCATGCGCCGTATCCACCACCACGAAGTCCACGCCGGCTTTCGCAAGAGCGGCAACGCGCTCATCAAGGTCTGCGGTAACGCCCACGGCAGCCCCCACACGAAGGCGCCCGTGTTCGTCCTTGCATGCCAGCGGGTGGCGACGCTTTTTCTCGATGTCCTTGAACGTGATGAGCCCCTTCAGGAAGCCGCGCTCGTCCACTACGGGCAGCTTCTCGATCTTGTACCGCTGCAGCGTCGCTTCGGCCTGCTGCAGCGTCGTGCCCATGGGCACGGTCACCAGCTTGCCGGTCGTCATGAT
The DNA here is from genome assembly GCA_965207385.1 of Rhodothermales bacterium. Taxonomy (GTDB): domain Bacteria; phylum Bacteroidota; class Rhodothermia; order Rhodothermales; family Bin80; genus CAZXEU01. The sequence continues at coordinate 20,261 of CBDBLZ010000012.1, read as the reverse complement.
ATCGCTGAGGGGCGCGTCGTCGTCCGCCTGGAAGCGCAGGTCCCGGTTGGTGACAATGCCTACCAGGCGGCCTGCGTCATCCACTATCGGGATGCCTCCGATCGAGTAGCGTGCCATGAGCAGGCGCGCATCCCGGACCCGGCGGTCGGGCCCGAGCGTGATGGGATCCATGATCATGCCGCTCTCCGAGCGCTTCACCCGGCGGACCTCGCCGGCCTGCGATTCGGCATCCATATTCTTGTGCAGGACCCCCACGCCGCCCTCGCGCGCCATGGCAATGGCCAGGCGAGATTCCGTGACCGTATCCATAGCTGCGGACAGCAGCGGCACATTCAGGCTTATGCGACGGGTAAGGCGCGTGGCAATGTCCACGTCCCGCGGCATGACACGCGACTTTCGCGGCACCAGCAGCACGTCGTCGTACGTCAGCCCTTCATGACGAAGCTTGCCTTCCAGGATTACCTTCAGCGCCTCGGACTGGCTTCTGTGGGTCATAGCTACCTGAGTCTTACGAGTCTTCTGATGCGCCGCACTTCGGCATCGGTGAGCCTGCGCCAGCGGCCGCGGCGCACTCCGCGCGCCGTAAGGCCCGCGTAGGCCGCGCGGTCAAGCCCGGCCACCTCGTGTCCAAGCGCTTCAAACATCCGGCGAACCTGCCGATTGCGACCGGAATGGACCTCCAGCGCTACGCGGAGCGGGTCCTCCTGGTGCAACAAGACGGCCATGTCGGCCGCCGCGGGGCCGTCTTCCAGCTCAACGCCGCCCCTTAGGCGCGCAAGATCGCGCTCCGATACGGGACTTCGGGTGCGCACGACGTAGCGCTTGGCCACCTCGTAGCTCGGATGCATGAGACGGTGGGCCAGGTCTCCGTCCGACGTCAGAAGAAGAACGCCGGTAGTGTCCTTGTCGAGCCGGCCCACCGGAAACATGGCACTAGACGGGGCGCCTTCTACCAGGTCCAGCACGGTGCGCCTGCCCCGCTCGTCCGAGGCCGACGTGATGATGCCGGCCGGCTTGTTGAGCAGCAGATAGGCGTACGGACGGGGAGAAATCACCTTGCCATTCACCTCCACCGTGTCCGACGCGCTGACCGCATGCCAGTACTCGGATACGACGCGCCCGTTGACCTTGACCCTGCCCTCGTCAATCAGCCTGTCGGCGCTCCGGCGCGAGCAGACTCCTGCGCGGGCCACGTACCGGTTGAGCCTGCCGGAGTCCATCACGGCTCCGCTGCCGTCCCGATGGCCTTTGCGCCTTGCCATGTGCCCCGGCTCCGTGGCCTATAAATGACAAAGGCACGGCTCGGCGCCGTGCCCCGGTTCAGTGGTCTTCAGACGTGGCATCCGACTCAGCATCGAGTCCTCTAAGCATCAAGAGTCGCGCCCGTTCGTGGCTGAATGAAGGATCTTGTAACAACTCTTCTATTTCGCGAAGGTTCGGCAACTGCTCTAGGCCCGCGAGCCCGAACTCCTCCAGGAATCGCCGCGTCGTGCCATACAGGATCGGGCGACCCACTGAATCCGCGCGGCCCACGATATCGACGAGTCCCAGCTCAAGCAGCCTTCTGAGGGCATAGTCGGAGTCGACGCCGCGGACGTGGTCTGCCTCCGGCTTGGTGACCGGCTGCCGGTAGGCCACGATGGCCAGCGTCTCCATGAGCGGACGCGTAAGCCGCCGCGCCTGCTCGCTGCGGAAAAAGGCCTTGAGCGCGGCGGCTGCGTCGGGCGTCGTCGTCATCCTGAGGCCCCCCGCCCAGTTTCTCAGCCGCAGCACGCTGCCCGCCTGTTCGTACCGGTCGTTGACCAGGTTGACGGCCTGCTGCACCAGCTCTTCGGCCGGCCGCTCTGCGCCGTGGACCTCCGAGAAGATGGAGGCAATCTGGGCAGCCTCTACCGGTTCGTCCGCGCCAAAGACCAGGGCCTCGACGGTGCGCGCAAGTTCGGCCAGATGCAACGATTCGTCCACGCTGTGCTCCTTTACTGGCGTTCCACCCGAAAATCGTCCGCCCGATCCGTGATCGCAACGGTTACAACGCCCTGCTGCGCCATTTCGAGAATGGCCAGGAACGTGGCAATGATGAACGGCTTGCTGCCGCCCGCCACGAGCCGGGAAAAGGGCTGGATCGGCTGCCGCTCCAGCGAGGCAAGCACAAACGCGCGCTGCTCTCCCACGGAATAGTCGGCGCCGCGGAGTTGAAGCCCGGGCTCCTCGCGCACCTCCGTCAGCACTTTGCGCAGCGCCCCCACCAGGTCATAGATGGTCGTATTGACCAGCTTCTCGGGCAGCGCCGCCTCGAACTGGGGCGCGGACGCCCTGCCGCGGGTAAACAGCATCGACCGGTCCTGCGCCAGTTCGTCCAGCTTGCCCGCCGCTTCCTTGTAGCGCGCATACTCGAGGAGCCGTTCGACAAGCTCCTGCCGCGGATCCTCCGGCTCCCCCTCCTCGTCCGGCTCAGGCTGCGGAAGCAGCATCCGCGCCTTGATGGCGATCAGCATGGCAGCCATGTAGATGAAGTCCGCGACGCCGTCGAGGTCTATGTCCTCCAAGACCTGGAGGTAGGAAAGGTACTCCTCTGTGATGGTGGCAATGGGAATGTCGAATATGTCAAGCTCATCCCGCCGGATGAAGAACAGAAGCAGGTCCAGCGGACCCTCAAAATCCTTGAGCTGGATCCGGTACATAGGTGCAAGCTAGTGCTCCCGGGCGGCAAACCACGCGGCCGTCAGCCGAAGCCCCTCCCCGATATCCGTCTTTGGGCTCCACCCCAAAAGGCGCGCAGCCTTGGCTGGATCGAGCACGCTCCGCCGCTGCTCGCCTTCTCTTGCCGGACCAAATACCTCGGGCACATCCACGCCCAAAGCGGCGCGCAGGCTGCGAAATACTCCGAGGACATCCGTCTCGTGCCCCGTTCCGACGTTGCACACCAGGGAGCTCCCTTTATGGTCCAGCGCCGCCACGTTCGCCGCCGCCACGTCGCCGACGTAGACATAGTCCCGTGTCTGGCGGCCATCGCCGTTGATGACAGGAGGCTCGCCGCGCAGCATGCGTTCCAGAAAGATGGCCACCACCCCGGCCTCTCCGTGCGGGTTCTGGCGCGGCCCGTATACGTTGCCGTAGCGCAGGGCCGCGTATTGGATGCCGTACTGCGCACCGTACCAGACGAGGTACTTTTCCGCCGCCAGCTTGGAAAGTCCGTAAGGAGATACCGGCTGCAAGACGTGCGATTCCGCCTGCGGCACCTGTCTGGGCTCCCCGTAAATGGCGCCGCCCGTGGAAGCAAGGACCACCTTGCGCAGATCCGAGTGGCGGCAGGCCTCGAGAAGATTGAGAAAGCCGGTGATATTGACGTCCGCATCGAATGCGGGATCGGCTACGCTTTTGCGCACGTCCATCTGCGCAGCGTGGTGGACCAGCGCACCAAAGGTGCCGCCTGCGACCAGTTGCGCCGCCGCGCCGCTGCGTATGTCCAACTCATGCAGCGGCACGCCTTCAGGCAGGTTTTCGCGTCGGCCGGTCGACAAATCGTCCAGTACCTCCACCTCGTGCCCGCAACCCAGGAGCGCGTCAACCACATGGGAGCCGATAAATCCCGCGCCGCCGGTTACCAGGATTCTCATGCCTTCCCGTTCTGCGGGACCACCACCACGCTTGAGAATTCCTTTTCTTCGAACAGCTCGCGGGCTACATCCTGCACGGCCGCGGCTTCGACCTGGTCCACCTCCTCCATGACGGCGTCCAGCGTGACGTAGCCGCCGAGGAGCAGCTCCTGCCTTGCAATGCGCATCATGCGGTTGCTCATGCTCTCGAGGCCGAGCATGATGTGTCCCTTGACCTGGCTCTTGGCCTGGCTCAGCGTCCGGCTCCCTACCGGCTTTTGGCACAAGCGATCAAGCTCCCGGAAGATGAGCTTCGTGGCGTGCCGGATGCGCGACGGATCGGTGCCCATGTACACGCCGAGATCGCCCGTGTCCGAGTGCATGTTGGCGAATGAGGATACGTGGTAGCAATAGCCGTATTTCTCGCGGATGTTCTGGTTCAGGCGGCTCGACATGCCCCCTCCCAGGAGCGTATTGAGGATGGAGAGCGCCGAGCGCTTCGAATCCTGTATGCCCAGGCCGCGCCGGCCCAGGACAAGGTGGGCCTGCTGAATGGGCTTCTGCTCCCGGACCAGCTTTGGCTCGTAGTCGCCGACCGGCTCGCGGCTCCAGCCGCTGCTCTGGTGCGCGACATCTCCGAATATCTTCGAGGCGATGCGCAGGACACGCTCGTGCGTCGCGTTGCCGGCTACAGCCAGGATCATGCGCTCCGGGATATAGTGTGCCGCCATGTAGTCCAGAAGATCCTGGCGGGTCAGCTTGCCCACCGTTTCCGGAAACCCCACTATCGGCAGCCCCAGCGCGTGCCTGGCGTAGACGGCCCGCTCGAAGCGGTCAAAGACCACGTCCTCTGCCGAGTCCTCGTACATTTTCATTTCCTCGAGGACGACGGCCTTTTCTTTCAGGAGCTCCTTCTCCGGGAAGACGGGATGCAGCACCAGGTCCGCAATGGTGTCGACCGCCCGGTCCAGGTGCTCATCCAGCGCGCGCGCATAGAAGCAGGTGTATTCCTTGCCGGTGAACGCATTGAGATAGCCGCCCACCGATTCCAGGCGGCGGGCGATCTGGTGCATCCGGCGCTTCGCCGTGCCCTTGAACACCATGTGTTCGATGAAGTGGCTTACGCCCGCCTTCGAACCCGGCTCGTCCCGGCTTCCGGTGTGCACCCAGATGCCGGCGGAAATGGAGCGCACCGAAGGAATGTGCTCCGTAACGACCCGCACTCCGCCGGGCAGTCGCGTCTTCTGGTACACGTGCCTCGCGCTTCAGGCAGCCATTAGCGGGGGCGGCCTCTGCCCCCTCCGCGGCCGCGATGATCTCTGCCACGGCTCCTGTCGCCGCGCGGCCGAGGCCCGTGGCCCCGCCTGGGCGGCCTTTCCGCCCGGTGACCTTCCGGTCTGGGAAGCAGGGCCTTGCGGCTGAGACGGATCTTGCCCCCGTCCCGGATCTCGATGACCCGCACGCGCACCTTGTCTCCAACCTGGACGTGCGCGGCAATGTCCTCCACGTAGCCGTAATCGAATTCGGATACGTGCAAGAGGCCCTCCTTGCCGGGAAGAATCTCAAGGACGGCGCCAAAGCCCAGTAGGCTGCGCACCGTGCCTTCGTAGTCGTCGCCCACTTCAGGCACCGTAACGATGCTTCGTATCATCTCGATGGCTGCATCGGCGCTCTCCTCGGTCGTGGCCGCAACCGTTACGAAGCCCTTGCCGTCGCGCTCATCTATGTCGATGCTCGCGCCGGTGTCGGCCTGGATGCCCTTGATGACCTTGCCTCCGGGTCCTATGATCGCACCGATCAGATCGGAATCGATCGTGATATGGGTCAGTCTTGGTGCATACGGTGACATGGACGCAGCCGGCGCGCCAATCTCCAGCTCCATTCTGTCCAGTATGTGATGCCGGGCGTCTCTTGCCTGGTGCAGCGCCTCCAGCATCAGCTCGCGCGAGAGTCCGCCGATCTTGATGTCCATCTGGCAGGCCGTTATGCCCTCGCGGGTTCCGGTCACCTTGAAGTCCATGTCTCCCAGGTGATCCTCCGTTCCCAGGATATCCGTGAGCACGACCGTCCGCTCACCGTCCGAGATGAGCCCCATGGCCACGCCCGCGACGGGTCCCCTGACCGGAACACCGGCATCCATCAGCGCCATGCTCCCGGCGCACACGCTGGCCATCGACGACGAGCCGTTGGACTCCAGAACATCAGCGTTTATGCGAACCGTGTAGGGAAAGCTCTCGCCATCCGGCATCAGCCCCTGCAGGGCGCGCTCGGCAAGGAAGCCGTGTCCTATCTCGCGGCGGCTTGCGCCGCGGAGCATCTTGACCTCCCCGGTGGAATACGGCGGAAACTCGTAGTGCAGGAAGAAGCGCTTGTCTTCCTGGCTGAATACCTGATCGACGGCCTGTACGTCCCTGGTCGTGCCAAGCGTGACCGAAGCCAGTACCTGGGTCTCTCCCCGGGTAAAGATGGCCGATCCGTGCACGCGGGGCAGATAGCCGGTCTCACACCAGATGGAGCGAACCTCGGCAGGCCCGCGTCCGTCGATGCGCCGCCGGTCCGCCAGCACCATCTCGCGCATGAGATCCTTCTCGACGGCGGATGCCGCCGCGGCGACGTCAGCCGGCGCGTGGCCGCTTTCCGGGTCCATGAGCGCAGCAAGGCCCTCCTGCCGCAATTCGCGCAGGCCGCCATAAAACGAAGCCTTTTCATACGGGGCGCGAATGTGCGCCGCGACACGTTCGCCGATCAGGCGCCGGACCTCGCTGGTCAGGCTTTCCTCGGGCGCAACCGTCGAGTATTCGAAGGGCGCCGCAGCGCCAGCCTGCTCCACCAGCTCCAGCTGCATCTCGCAGAGCTTCCTGATGGCGGCATGCGCGATCTCGAGGGCCTCCACCATTTCCTCTTCGCTCACCTCGTTCATCTCGCCTTCCACCATCACGATGGAATCGAGCTTGCCTGCGACCACAAGGTTGAAGTCGCTCTGTTCGACCTCCTCCAGCGTGGGGTCAATCACGAAGCTGCCGTCAAGGCGGCCCACGCGTACCTCGGCGATCGGCCCGTCAAACGGCGCGCCGGCCAGCAGCAAGGCCGCCGAGGCACCCACGCCGAAGAGCATGTCGCCGTTGTTTTCATCGTCGGCCGAGATCACCGAGCCGATGATCTGCACCTCGTTGCGGAATCCGTCGGGAAACAGCGGGCGAATGGCCCGGTCTACCAGCCGGGAGGTAAGTATCTCCTTGTCGTTGGATCGGCCTTCCCGCTTGATGAATCCGCCCGGGATTCGTCCCCCGGACGAAAACTTCTCGCGATAGTCCACTACGAGCGGGAAATAGCTCTGGCCCTCCCGCACCGACGGCGACAGCACCGCCGTGCAGAGCACCATGGTGTCACCAAGCCGTACTACCACGGCTCCTCCGGCCTGCTTTGCGAGTTTGCCCGTTTCAAGTGACAACGTTTTTCCCGGGCCCACCTCGCGGCGGAGGCCAGTTGCTTCAGGTTGCATTGTTTATCCTTTTAAATATTAGTGGCAGCCTGGGCATCTCCTACTTGCGGAGTCCCAGTTCCTTGGTAATTCGCCTGTAACGATCTATGTCGGAACTGATCAAATAATTCAGCAACCTGCGTCTTTTTCCTACCAGCTTCAACAACCCTCTCCTCGTGGCGTGATCCTTTGGATTGGATTTGAGGTGTGCGGTCAAGTCACGTATACGTGCGGAAAAAATGGCTATCTGTACTTCAGCCGTCCCGGTATCCTGGGCATTTTTGCCGAACTTTTCAACAAGCTCGAGCTTCTTGTCCTTGGCTATCATGTCGCTACTTGCACATTCTGGCCTTCTTTCGATATCGCCTCCGCTCCACAGGGACTTCCGCGCCAAGGCCGGGGCACGCGCCCTTAACCGGTGGAGCCGAAACGAATCACCGCGCGGTCAACCCTCTACGCGGTGGGCGGTTCCGGCGCCACGGCAGTTCCCTCCAGGATAGTTCTGCACCGGATCTCATCGGCCTTCAGCTGCCGCTTGAGCTGGGCCGGTCCCTCGAACGCCACCTCGTCGCGCACCCGGTCCACGAATGCCACGGCAACCAGGCTGCCGTAGAGCGATGCGTCAAAGTCAAACAGGTGCACTTCGAGGTGTACGGCATCCTGGGCCTCGAACGTGGGGCGGCGGCCGATATTCATCATGCCGCCATGCCACCGTCCGTGTGCGTGCACCCTCACCGCGTATACGCCGAGGCCCGGCACCACCTTTTGCGCGTGGCGCAGCTGGAGGTTGGCCGTGGCAAAGCCGATCGTCCGGCCCCTGCCGCGACCGCGCACCACCGTCGCTTCAAGACTGTAGGAGCGCCCCAGAAGCTCCCCCGCTGACCGGACATCGCCCGCATGCAGGCGCCGCCTGACGGCGCTGGACGAGACCGCGCTCGAATCCACCATGTGCGCACTGACCACGTCGACGCCGAAGCCCAGCTCGCGGCCCATTTCCCTGAGCAGGTCCGTGTCTCCGCGCCTTCCACGGCCAAAGCCGTGGTCGTACCCCACGATGATCTCCTGCAGCCCGATCGTCTCCACCAGTACCTGCCGCACGAAATCCTCCGCGGACAACCTCGAAAACTCGCGCGTGAACTCAAGGACGATGAAGCGATCCAGGCCGAAGCCCTCAAAAAGCTCCGCCCGTTCCTCGATGGTGGTAAGCAGCGGCATGGGCTCGCCCTCGAGGACTTCGCGGGGATGCGGCTCGAAGGAGACGACGACGCTTTTGGCGGCGCGCCTGCCGGCGCGCCCGACCAGATAGGACAGGATCTGCTGATGCCCCAGGTGCACGCCGTCGAACGAGCCGACCGTGACCAGCGACGCCGCATCGCGGCGGATGTTTTCCAGCCCGAACTCGCGCTTCATGCGGCCTCCCTTTGCAAGTCTTCCAGCGTCCACGCGCGCTCGACGCGATACGGCCCGATGGCTTTTCGCCTCAGCGCCACCAGGTGGGCACCCACACCCAGCTTGCTGCCAAAGTCGTGTGCCAGCGTCCGCACGTAGGTTCCCCTGGAGCACTCCAGCTCGAAGGAGACGTCAGCGCCGCGACGCCCCGTCAGTTCGAACCGGTAGATTTGCACCTGGCTCGCGTCGCGCTCCACAATCTCTCCCCTTCGAGCCTTGCGGTACAGCCGCTCCCCCGCTACGCGGCGGGCCGAGTACATGGGGGGAATCTGGCTGACTGCGCCCACAAAGCCGGGCCGTGCGCCTGCCAGGTCGCTCGTGGTAATGTGGTCCCAGGCCGCGCGCCGGCTGACGGGCGTTTCCGCATCGTAGGACGGCGTGACTTCTCCCAGGCGAAGCGTTCCGGCGTACACCTTGCGCAGCTCCATGAATGCCTGCATGCGCCGGGTTGCCCCGCGGCCCACGAGGCAGATCAAGAGTCCCGTAGCCATGGGGTCCAGCGTACCCGCGTGGCCGATCTTGCGCACGGCAAACAGGCGGCGAAGAGCCCGAACGACATCGAACGACGTGCAGCCCTTAGGCTTGTCCACCAGGAGAACGGCATCGCCGAGGTCATCGGGCAGAAGGCCCTTTTCGTAGATGCGCGCGGCGGTTTCCAACATCTGGCCGGAAGTCCTATTCGGCGTTTTGCTCATCCTGCCGGATACGGGCCAGGAGCTCATCCATGCGCCGCGCATCTTCGTGGGACTCGTCCAGAAAGAACCTCAGCTCCGGCACGGCCTTCAACTGATGGCGCAGCCTGCGCGCCACGGCTGCCCGCACGCGCGGCGTCTGGGCCTGCAGGTGCAGGAACGAGGCCTGCCTCTCTTCAAGCGTCCGGCCCAGTACACTCACATGCACGTAGGCAATCGACAAATCGCGCGTAACGCGCACATGCGTGACGGTCGTCAGCAGGGACTGCCCAAAATCGCGGCTCAGAATGTCCGCTACGTCGCGCTGAAGCAGCTTTGCGACGCGTTCGGTACGAATGCTCATGGCTTCCGGGGCGGCGGCTATACATCCAGCGTGCGCTTCATTTCGACTATTTCGTAGGCCTCGACCTGGTCACCCACCTTCAGGTCGTTGAAGTTTCCAATGCCGACGCCGCATTCGTATCCGCTGGCCACCTCGCGCGCATCCTCCTTGAAGCGCTTCAGGGACGTGACACGGCTCTCGTAGATGACCACGCCTTCCCGGACCACGCGCACGCGGTCGTTGCGGCGAATCTTGCCCTCCACCACGTAGGAGCCCGCGATAACGCCCACCTTGGGTACCCGGAACAGCTCCCTGACTTCGACGACGGCCGTGACCGTTTCGGTTTCCTCGGGCGAGAGCAGCCCCTCGAGGGCATCGCGCACATCTTCCAGCGCGTCGTAGATGATGGAGTAGGTCCGAATGTCGATTTCCTCGCGTTCGGCCGCCGCTCTGGCGCCGGCTGTCGGTCTTACCTGGAAGCCGATAATGACGGCGTCGGATGCCGAGGCCAGCATCACGTCGCTGTCGTTGATGGCGCCGACGCCGCTGTGAATGATGTTGACCGCGACTTCGTCGGTGGACAATTTCTGCAGCGAATCGCTTATGGCTTCCACGGAGCCGCCCACATCCGCCTTGATGATGAGGTTGAGCTCGCTCAAATCTCCAAGAGCCATCCGCCTGCCCACGTCCTCCAGGCGCACGTGCTTGTACTGGCGCATCCGCTGCTCGCGCCAGATCTGGTGCCGCCGCTGGGAAATGTCGCGGGCCTCGCTCTCGTCCTCCACGCCGAAGAACTGGTCGCCGACATTGGGCTGTCCGGGCAGGCCCAGCACCAGCGCAGGCTCGGACGGGCCCGCCATTTGGATGCGCTGATCCCATTCGTCAAACATGGCGCGCACCTTGCCGCCGTATATGCCTGCCACGAACGGATCGCCCACGTGCAGCGTGCCATTCTGGACCAGAATCGTTGCCACGTTGCCGCGCCCGCGATCGAGGCGGCTCTCGATCACGATGCCGAGCGCGCGCCGGTCCGGATTGCTCTTGAGCTCCATAAGGTCGGACTCCAGCAGCACCTTCTCCAGGAGCTCGCTTACCCCCTCTCCGGTCTTGGCGGATACCTCCTGGCACTGGATCGTGCCGCCATACTGCTCCACGAGCACGCCGTAATCGGACAGCTGCTGCATGACGCGAGGCGCGTTGGCATCCGGCAGGTCACATTTGTTGATGGCCACCACAATGGCCACTTCGGCCGCGCGCGCGTGATTTATGGCCTCGACGGTCTGGGGCATTACCGCATCGTCCGCAGCCACCACCAGTATGACCATGTCCGTAACCTTGGCGCCTCGCGCGCGCATGGCGGTAAAGGCTTCGTGGCCCGGCGTGTCCAGGAATGTCACCTGACGGTCACCCGGCAGCTCAACCTGGTAGGCTCCGATGTGCTGCGTGATGCCACCGGATTCCTCCACCGCGACACTCGCGTTGCGTACATAGTCGAGCAGCGAGGTCTTGCCGTGATCGACATGGCCCATCACCGTCACCACAGGCGCCCGGCCGGTCAGGTCTTCCGGGTCGTCCTCCTCGATCTCGATGTCCTCCGTGCCGAACTCGGTGATGAATTCGACCTCGTAGCCGAAGTCATCCGCCACGTAGGAAATCGTGTCCGCATCGAGGCGCTGGTTGATCGATACCATCATGCCGGCGCCGAAGAGCATGCCGATGACATCCGTCACCGGAATGCCCATGAGCGCGGCCAGCTCGCCCGTAGACACGAACTCGGTGACACGAATATGTTTTTCCTGTTCTGCTAATTCTTCCTTTTCGGTCCTCCGCTCCTCTGCGCGCTGCTGCCTGCGTGCCCGCCGGCGCCGCTGCCGAACGCGGGCGGCTCCCTGTTCCATTCCCTGGCGCGTCTCCTGCACCTTCTGGTCGACTTCCGGCTTGTCGGGCTGTGATTTCTTCTTCCTAGCCTTCCTGCGGGAAGATCTTGCGCCCGGCTTGTCGGATATGATCACGGGCGTGGTCGCCGTGACCACCGGAGTCTTGCGCTTGCGCTTGCGCTTGCGCTTTTCCGGAGCAGGCTTCTGCTCCTCGACCTTGTCGAGGTCAATCGTACCCAGCACGGTTGTGCCCTGAAGCTTGTACCGCGCGGCACTGATGACATCGCCGTCTTCGTCCGTCGGCTGCGCCTGGTCCGCGTCCGCCGCAGCGGGATCCGGCTCGGGCTCGCCGCCTGGCTGCTCCGCTTCGGGAGCCGCCTCCGCAGGCGCTGGCACGTCGTCCTCTGCCGCTTCGGGCGGCTGCGCATCGGCGGCTTCGACGCCGGCCGGCACGTCCGCGGCATCTTCCGGCGGAGCATCAGCCTGTACTTCTTCCGGAGCAGGCTGTGCTTCGTCCTCCGCCGGCAAAGCCACGGCTTCCGCATCCGGCACCGCGGCGCCGGCCGCATCGCCGTCCACGGCGGCAACTTCCGGTGCGACCTCGTCCGGTGCTTCGACTTCCGCGGCCGCGGCCGCCTCCGCCGCAAGGGCCTCCGCCAGCTTTACCCTGGCCGCCTCTTCGGCAGCCTCCTCGGCAGCCTGGCGCTCAATCTGGATCGCTTCGAGTTCCGCTTCCCGCTCCGCGCGCAGTTCGCGCACCCGGACGCGGGTCTGCATGTCATCCGAGAAATGCTCCAGCAGATCCAGGTAGGCTTCCTCGTCGGCAATGGCCGCATTGATGCCCTTGCCCTTGAGCGATGCGTCCTTGCCGTTATCCTTGAGGTGATCGACAATGGTGTCGATCGTCAGGTTCAGCTCCTTGGCTACCTTGTGCAGCCGAACCTTCTTGAATCGTCTCTTTTCCGTGGTGGCCATCGATGGCGCTCAGGTGTTGGGCAAGGGCGCTAGTATTCCTCGTCCTCGAGTTCTTCCTCCTCGTCGAATTCGGCCTTGATGGCCGCAATGATGTTCTCCGCCAGCTCCACTTCGAGGCCGCTTCGCCGGACCAGTTCGTCCTGCGACAGCTCGAGGACGGCCTTGGCACTGTCACATCCGATATCCCGCAGCTTCTGAATGGTATCCGCCTCGAATTCGTCGCCGAATTCCCCGATGTCGATGTCCTCCTCGTCCGGCGGGATCTCCCGGTACACGTCGATCTCGTAGCCCGTCAGTCTTGACGCCAGGCGGATGTTGATGCCGCCGCGGCCAATGGCCTGGCTGACTTCATCGGCTCGTACCACAACCTTGGCCCGCGGCGGGTCCAGCTCGTCGTTGATGACCACCGATACGGGGCTTGCCGGCGACAGCGCGCGCTTGATCAGCGTGAAGGGGTCGTCAGACCACTCGAGCACGTCGATGTTTTCGTTGCTCAGCTCCCGCACGACGGCATGGATACGGTTGCCTTTGAGCCCCACGCACGCCCCGACGGGATCGATTCTGTCGTCGTGGCTGACTACGGCGACCTTGGCCCGGTCGCCGGGCTCGCGCAGGATGCGCCTGGTCTCCACGATACCCTCGTCGATTTCCGGGACTTCCAGTTCGAAGAGCCGCTCCATCAGGGATGGATCTGCCCGGCTGATGATGACCTGGGGATTGCTTCCGGCATCGCGCCGCACCTCCTTGACCACGGCCCGGAGCATGTCCCCCTTGCGATACCGGTCCCGGTAGATCTGCTCCTCGCGCGGCAGCACCAGCTCCACCCGGTTGTGAAACACCAGCACCTCGCGCCGGCGCACCTGGTAGATCTCGCCCACGACAAGCTCGCCCACCAAATCGGAGTACTCCACGAAGATGTTCTCCTTCTCGATGTCGCGGATGCGCTGGCGAAACGTCTGCCGGGCCGTCAGTACGGCGCGCCGGCCGAAGTCCGAAACCTCGATCTCCTCGGCCACCTCGTCGCCCACCTCAAAGTCCTCGTCGATCTTGATGGCATTCTCAAACTCGATCTGCGTCACGGGATCTTCCAGGTCGTAGTTGTCCACTACTTCCCGCACGTGCAGGATCTGGATGTCGCCGTGGTCCGGATTCAGTATGATGTCGAAGGCGTCATCCGAGCCGTACCGCTTCCGTATCATGGCCCGGATCACGTCTTCCACGATCAACTGCAGCGTGTCCCGGTCTATGTCCTTTTCGCGGGCAATTTCCGCGAATGATGATACCAGATCTGTGCTCTGCATGATGGTTGTCTGGTTGCTTCGGACAGGCAGTCACCACGGCAGCTTGACCTTGGCCGAGACGATGTCGGCGTAGGCTATGCGTCCGGCGCCCTCAAGATCGATGCCGTCCGCGTCCGCAGCGTGCAGCGTACCGACCAGCCATGTGGGCGGGTCCGCCGCAGTGCATACCCTGAGCTCTCGCCCGACATGCTTCCGGTACTGGCGGGGCAGCTTGAGCGGCCTGTCCAGTCCGGGCGAGGACACGGTGAGCGAGCCCGGACCCAGCTCGGCCATGGAGAGTGCGAAGCCCACCTCGCGGCTTATGTCGGCCAAAGTGGCCGCAGTGGGGCCTTCGTCGCTGTCGAGGACAACGTCCACGGCCGGCGAGCGGCCGCTGCCCCGCACGACGAGGTCTACCAGGTAGCACGGACCATCCATGATGGTCTCCTCGACGAGGCTTCTGATCCTGTTGTCAAGCGCGCCGGCTTCGGCCATCCCGGTACATGTTCACCATGTGAAAAACGCCCGACATCGACAAGGCGAGACGGGCGCAGTAAAACGCTCAGTATGCCTAACAAAAAAGGGCGGCTTTGCGGGCCCCCCTTCCCTTTCAGCTTGGGAAAATACGGCTTTCGCCGTGCTATCCGCAAACCGAATTTCTCACAGATCCGCGTGTACCGCCCCGCATCTTGCAGGTTCCATCCGCGGCTCAGACGAACGTCGGACGGCGCTCCGAATCCGCGGCTTCGGGATAGTCGACCGTGTAGTGCAACCCGCGGCTTTCCCTTCGCATGCGCGCGCTGCGAATGATGAGATAGGCCACGGCTATCATGTTGCGCACCTCGCACAGGCCGCTCGAAATCCGCGTGCGGTCGTAGAAGTCCTCCACCTCCTCGTAGAGCAGCCGCGTGCGGCGGAAGGCGCGCTCAAGGCGCAGCGTGGAGCGAACAATGCCGACATAATCCCACATCACCCGGCGCAGCTCCTCGCGGTTGTGCGAAATCAGCACCCATTCCTGGGGCCGCTCCGTGCCCGAGCTGTCCCAGTCCGGAATGGCCGTGTTCCAGGCCGTGCGGCCAGCCAGCTCCGCCGCCGCCTCTGCCGCGCGCTCGCTGAAGACAAGCGCCTCGAGAAGCGAGTTGCTTGCCAGGCGGTTTGCGCCGTGCAGCCCCGTACAGGCCACCTCGCCCGCAGCAAAGAGGCCTTCTATGCTGGTGCGCGCCTGCGCGTCCGTCAGCACGCCCCCGCACTGGTAGTGCGCAGACGGCACCACGGGTACGGGCTTCGCGGTGATGTCGACGCCCCAGGCGCGGCACTGGCGGTAGATGTGCGGAAATGCCTGGCGCGTTTCGGCCGCCGGCAAGTGCGATACGTCCAGGAGCACGTAGGACTCGCCCCGCTGCTTCAGCTGCTCGTCAATGGCGCGCGCCACGATGTCGCGCGGCGCAAGCTCGGCATCCGCATGGCAGGCCGGCATGAAGCGCTCGCCCCCCTGGTTGAAGAGCCGGCCACCGTGACCCCGGAGCGCTTCCGAAATCAGGAACATGCCACGCTCGGCAACCGCCTCCGGCGCCACGCCCGGATACAGCGCCGTCGGATGAAACTGTACAAACTCCATGTTGGCAATGCGCGCCTTGGCCCTGTACGCCATGGCCACGCCGTCCCCGGTGGCAATCGGCGGATTGGTCGTGTGCAGATATACGGCGCCGGAGCCGCCCGTGGCCAGCATGGTGGTCCGGGCCAGAAACGTGTCCACGCGGTCCTGGCGCTCGTTGTACACATAGGCGCCATAGCAGTGAACGTCGGGCCTTAGCCGCGTCACGAACTGGCCGAGGTGGTGCTCCGTGATCAGATCCAGCGCATAGTGGTATTCGAATACCGTGATGTTGTCATGGCGGGCAACGGCCGACAGCAGCGCCCGTTCGACTTCCTGGCCCGTGGCGTCGCGGGCGTGTATGATCCGGGGCGTGGAATGGCCGCCTTCGCGGCCCAGGTGCAGCTCGCCGCCGCTGTGCGTAAACGAGGCCCCAAGAGCGATGAGGTCCCGAACGCGGGCCGGGCCTTCCTGCACCACCAGCTCCACCACGGACCGGTCGCAAAGGCCGGCGCCGGCCTTTATCGTGTCCGCCACGTGACTGGCCGCGCTGTCCGCCTGGCTCCAGACGCTTGCGATGCCTCCCTGGGCATAATTCGTGTTCGATTCCGCCTGCTCCTTCTTGGTGATGATGGCTACCGTGCCGTGCGCGGCCACCTGGAGGGCGTACCATAGACCCGCCACGCCGCTTCCTATCACCAGAAAATCCACTTCGAAGCGCCGAGCCATGGCTGCTACCGGTTTGCACTGCTCAGCAAGAAGGCCTTGATAAACGGTTCCAGCTCCCCGTCCATCACGGCCTGGACGTTGGTCTTCTTCAGCTCCGTGCGGTGGTCATTGACCATCGTGTAGGGCTGAAAGACGTAAGAGCGGATCTGGCTTCCCCACTCGATCTTCTTCTTCTGGGCCTCCCGGCGGCTCTTTTCCGCCTCCTGCAGGTCCCGTTCCAGCTGGTAGACGCGGCCCTTCAGCATGTTCATGGCCCGCTCCCTGTTCTGCAGCTGGCTGCGCTCCTCGGTACACTCCGCCGCCACGCGCTGACGCTCGCCGTTGGAAAGCGTGCCGGTCCAGATGAGGCGCACGCCCGTATCCAGCTTGTTCACGTTCTGGCCGCCCTTTCCTCCGGAGCGGAACGTCTGCAGCTCGATGTCTGCGCTTCGCAGATCGATCTGTATGGTGTCGTCCACCTCGGGGTAGACAAATACGCTGGCAAAGCTCGTGTGGCGGCGCCCGCCTGCATCGAAGGGCGAGATGCGCACCAGGCGGTGCACGCCCGATTCGGGGCGCAAATAGCCGTAGGCATACCTGCCCGCCACTTCCAGCGAAGCGCTCTTGATGCCGGCCACGTCTCCCTCCTGGTAGTTCAGCAGCGCGATTGCAAAGCCCTGGCGCGAGGCCCACCGCGAGTACATCCGGAGCAGCATTTCCGCCCAGTCCTGGCTTTCCGTTCCGCCGGCTCCCGGGTTGATGGTAAGGATGGCATTGCGATGGTCATCCTCGCCGGAGAGCATGCTGCGCAGCTCCAGCTGCTCCGTGCCGCGGAGCAGACGCTGGGCGTCGGCGTGGATTTCCGCCTCCAGATCTTCTTCCTCCTCTTCGGCAAGCTCCAGGAGCGTTTCCACATCCTCGGCAAGGCGCTCCAGCCGGGCGTAGTCCGACACCCACGTCTCCTCGCCCGCGATCTCCTTCTCGATGCGCTGTGCCCTGGCCGAGTCGTCCCAGTAGCCCGGCTTCAGACGCTCCTTTTCAAGCTCGCCTATGCGCGAGGTTCGACCCGCAAGGTCAAAGGTAGCCTCCGAGCGCTCGAACGCGCTCCAAAAGCTGCAAGATCTCGTCTTTCGTCATGCGCCTCTGCTGTCTGCCAACAGGCGCAGGCGCGAACCCAGGCCCCCGCCCACAGTTCCGACGAGTGCCCCGATGATTACGGTAGCGAACGCCGCCACTATGCCCGGCAGGCCGCCCATGATGCCGCCGATTATGCCGAGCAGCCGCGTCGTGGCATCCGGTGCCACCGCCATCGTGTACAGCACGAGCGCCAGCCAAACCGCGCCTACCGCCCCCCCTGCCATCAGCCATCCTCCCCGGCCCTTCCAGTATCCGCCTGCCAGTGCTGCCACCCAGGTCCAGGCCCAGCCAAGCGTCAGGTGCAGCGCCAGCGCCAGGGTGCATGTGAAGAGGAATTTCACGGCTTTCTTCGCCGGACGAAGCGTGCGATGCGGTGCACCGCCTCCTCGATTTCACCGAGCGAGGTGGCATACGAGCATCGCACGTGGCCTGCGCCGCTGGGGCCGAACGCGTCGCCCGGCACCACGGCTACGTGCTCCTCTTCCAGGAGCTCTTGCGCGAACGCCTCCGAGGACAGCCCGGTACTGCTGATGTCGGGGAAGCAGTAAAAGGCGCCCTCCGGCTCGAAAGTCGGCAGACCGGCCTGCCGCAGCCCGTCCACGATGGTGCGCCTGCGCCTGTCGTAGGCCAGCCGCATGCGCTCGACGTCGGCATCGCACTCGTCCAGGGCCGCGATCGCTCCGTACTGGGACATGGTCGGCGCGCTCATTACCATGTACTGGTGGACCTTGTACATGGCGCCGTATACGTCCGGCGGAGCGCAGGCGTAGCCAATGCGCCAGCCGGTCATCGCATGTGCCTTGGAAAAGCCCCCCAGCAGCACCGTTCTCTCTTTGAGCGCACCGACGGCCGACACGCACACGTGCCCTCTTGCATGCGTCTCTCCGTAGGTGAGGCGGTCATAGATCTCGTCCGAAAGCACCACCAGGTCATGGCGCACAGCCAGCTCCGCGATCTCCTCCATGGTCTCTTTCCGCATCACGGCCCCCGTCGGATTGCTCGGATACGAGAGAAAGAGCATCTTCGTGCGCGGCGTGATGCGCCGTGCTATGTCGTCGGCCGTCACCTCGAAGCTGCGCGAGGCCGACGTCGGCACGTAGACGACGCGGCCGCCCGCAAAGACGGCCGCCGGTCCGTACGATACAAAGCACGGCTCGGGAATGAGGATTTCGTCGCCCGGCTCCAGAAGAGCCAGCATGGCAAGCTGCAGCGCCTCGCTCACGCCTACCGTGACGAGCACCTGGTCCGCGCCGTAGTCGACACCATACATGCGGTCAAGCCCGGCAGCGATGCGCTGCCGCAGCTCGGCAAGGCCGGCATTCGATGTGTAGCCCGTCTTGCCGGCGCGCAGTGACGCGACTGCGGCATCAATAATGGGCTGCGGCGTCACGAAATCCGGCTCGCCGATTCCGAGCGAGATCACCTCGTCCATGGTGGCCGCGATCTCGAAGAAGCGCCGGATCCCGCTCGGCGGGACATCCAGCACACGCCGGGCCAGATGGTTCGAAGTCGAACGTGCCATGCCGCTTCTATTCAAACTGTATGCCCTGGGCCAGAGGCAGGGCATTGCCGTAATTGACGGTGTTGGTGGCCCGCCGCATGTAGTTCTTCCAGGCATCGGATCCGCTCTCTCTGCCGCCGCCGGTTTCCTTCTCTCCTCCGAAGGCCCCGCCGATCTCCGCGCCGCTGGTCCCGATGTTGACATTCGCGATGCCGCAGTCGCTGCCTGCAGGTCCGCAAAACTGCTCGGCCTCCCGGACCTCGCCCGTAAAGATGGCACTGGAAAGGCCCTGCGGCACGTCGTTGTGCAGCGCGATGGCCGCCTCGAAATCCTCGTATTCCATCACGTAGAGTATGGGCGCGAAAGTCTCCGTGCGCACCACCGGCGCCGTAGGTGCAATCTCCACAATAGCCGGGCGAACATAGGTGCCGCCGGGCACACCCTCGGTTATGCGCTCGCCCCCGAACACGGCTCCGCCTTCCGCACGCGCCCGGTCGAGGGCTGCCTCCATGGCCGCCACCGCCTCGTCGTCGATTAGCGGCCCCACCAGGACTCCCTCGCGCCGCGGATCGCCAATCTCGATGGATGCGTAGGCGCGCCTGATGCGCTCAAGGAGGGGCGCCTTTATGGAGCGGTGCACGATGAGCCTCCGGAGCGTGGTGCAGCGCTGGCCGGCCGTGCCGACGGCCGCAAAGGTGATCGCCTTCAGCGCCAGATCCAGATCCGCGCTGGGCGTCACCACGAGGCCGTTATTGCCTCCCAGCTCCAGGAGGCAGCGCCCCAGCCTTGCCGCGACCTTCTGTGCGACGGCCCGTCCCATGGGAACGGATCCCGTGGCGGATACCAGCGGCAGCTCCGGCGAGCGGACCAGAGCCTCTCCTGTGCTGCGCCCGCCCGGCACGACGACGCTCAGGCCGTCCGGTGCCTCGGGCATGTCCCGGATGACCCGCTGCAGCAGGCCATGGCAAGCCATGGCGCACAGCGGCGCCTTTTCGGAGGGTTTCCACAGCACGGGGTCGCCGCAGACCAGCGCCAGGGCGGCATTCCAGCTCCACACTGCGACCGGGAAGTTGAAGGCGGAAATCACGCCCACGGGCCCGAGCGGATGCCACTGCTCCATCAACCGATGGCGCGGCCGCTCGCTCTGAATTGTCAGGCCGTACAGCTGGCGACTAAGTCCTGTGGCAAAGTCACAGATGTCGACCATCTCCTGCACTTCGCCCTCCGCTTCGGCCTGTATCTTGCCCACTTCCAGCGTGACGAGGCGCCCCAGGGCAGCCTTGCGCTGACGCAGCACGTCCGCATAGCGCCGGACGAGCTCTCCCCTCACGGGCGCCGGCACGGTGCGCCAGCGCCGGAATGCCCGGCTTGCTGCCGCCGCGCCCCGCGCGACCTGCTCCGGCGCCGCTGCCCGCCAGCGGGCAAGCTCGGAAGCGTCTATCGGGCTGCGGGAGACGAATGCCGGACCTGTTCCCGCTTCGCCGGCACTGCCGATGGCCACGCCGGGCGCGGCAGGGTCAAGTCCCAGGGAAGCGAAGATCTCCCCGGCGGCCGGAGAAAGCGCCATGATCCTACTCGGAGGCCTTCTCTATGCGCTCCGTTTCGGCCATCTGGTCCCGAAGCTGGGCCAGTCCGCTCAGCTCTCCGAG
>CBDBLZ010000011.1:0-93884 GCA_965207385.1 Rhodothermales bacterium | reverse complement strand
GCAAGCCGCATGCCTTCCACGACGCTCTCATAGTCTGCGCGGCCAAGGAAGCCCGAAAGGGGCGAAAAGCCGCCGTTGAGCAAAAGCTCCAAATCGCAGATTTGACGCGGCGTAAGCGCAAGCGACGGATAGTAAATGGCCGCTTCTTCCAGCTCCATTCTCCGCGCGCCGGCAACCATCAGCTCGCGCAACGCATGGTCTTGTACAGTGACAGCCATCAGGGCTCTTGAGCGAAAATTGTTGGCGCAAGGTACGGCGTGCCGCCCTTACATGCCTATACCCGCAGAAAGACGCTTACGGTGGTCGGCGGTGGCATTTTTGTGGGGCTGCCAGGCCGCAAGATGGGCAGGTTATCCCGACACCGGCTTCATGGCCAAGGCAAGGGCTGCCTCAAGCGGCTCCCCGGCAGCGTGCGACCGGGCAAGCTGCGCGTAGCTGGTGTCGCGGGACTTGCCACCCCAATCCATATCGTGCTGGCCGCTGCGATGACCGAGCTGGATCAGCCGGAGATAGCCTCCTGCGGCGTGATGCTCCCGGACGCCATCACCGCGGCTGCCACTGGCTAAGGGACCGCCGCCCGTCCGGCAATGCCGGGCAGAATGCGCTGGCCAAGGCCACCGAGACATCCACAATTCATGTCTCCAAACCGGCATCGCCAGACACTTACGTGCCGGGAGCGATGTATGGCCTGCCGATGCTGAAGTAATGGAAGCCGGCCCGCGCCATGCGCTCCGGAGAATACAGGTTGCGGCCATCAAAGATTACAGGCTGCCGCAACGCGCGGCGAACGGTTTCCAGGTTCGGCCGGCGAAACTCGGGCCATTCCGTGCAAATCACCGCGGCATGCGCGCCCTCCAGCGCCTGGTAAGCGCTTTCGGCGTAGGCGATATCGTCGCCGAGCACCGCGCGCGTGGCTGCGATGGCCTCGGGATCAAAGGCTATTACCTCCGCCTTGGCCTCCAATAGCCCCCTGATCACCTCGTGCGCCGGAGCCTCCCGAACATCGTCCGTATTTGGCTTGAAGCTCAGGCCCCAGACGGCGATCCGGCGGTTTTCCAGGCTCCCTCCGAAGTACGCCCGCACCCGCTGTGCCAGCAGACGGCGCTGGGCAGCGTTGACGTCGATCACGGCAGACAGGATCCGGAAGTCATAGTCGTGCTTGCCGGCCGCATGCAGCAGTGCCCGCACATCCTTCGGGAAGCAGCTGCCGCCGAATCCGATGCCGGCGTAGAGAAACTGCTTTCCAATGCGGCCGTCGGAGCCGATCCCCAGGCGAACCTGGTCAACATTGCCGCCGACGCGCTCGCAGACATTGGCGATTTCATTCATGAAGCTGATGCGCGTGGCCAGATAGGCGTTGGCCGCATACTTGGTAAGCTCGGCGGAGCGGGCGTCCATGTGCAGGATCGGATTGCCCTGCCGAACAAACGGCTCGTAGAGCCTGCGCATGAGGCGGGCTGCCCGCTCGCTGGCGGTCCCCAGGACGATACGCTCCGGTTTCATGAAATCACCCACGGCGGCTCCCTCCCTGAGGAATTCTGGATTCGAGACCACATCGAAATCCTCTCCTTCCGCAAGGCCGGACTCGGCCATGATGGCAGCCACCCTTTCAGCCGTCCCTACGGGCACCGTGCTCTTGTTGACGATGATGCGATAGGCAGGGTTTGCCTGCATGAATGCAGCAATCTGCCGGGCTACTGCCAGCACGATGCTAAGGTCCGCCTCGCCTCCGGTACCGGGCGGAGTGGGCAGGGCCAGGAACACGATTTCCGCGTGCCCTAGCGCCTTGGACAAGTCCGGCGTGAAGTGGAGGCGGCGCTCCCGGAGATTGCGACGAAAGCTCGCCTCCAGGTCCGGCTCATAGATCGGCAGGTTGCCCTCTCTGAGGGAAGCCACCTTCTCCCGGTCCACGTCAACGCACAGCACGTCACAGCCCATTTCGGCAAAGCACGTACCCGATACGAGACCGACATACCCGGTTCCTATGATGGCGATATTCATGGATTTCCACTCATTATGGCGCCCCGCAACGATATTCAATTTCCGGTGAATGGGCAACCGCCACTCTCGGCATAATCGGACCCACTTGCGCGTATACCCACCGGATTGTACCGTTTACGCCGACCATGGTGTACAGTGTCATAATGGCTGGAGGAATCGGCAGTCGATTCTGGCCCAGAAGCCGCGAAATTCTTCCCAAGCAGTTTCTGAACGTCCTGGGGGACGCTACGCTCCTGCAGAACACGTGTGCACGGATGCAAAGCGTCGTGCCGATGGAGTGCACCTACGTCGTGACGCACAAGCGCTATGCCAAACTGACCCGCAGCCAGCTGCCGGAATTGCAGCCGCACCAGGTGCTGGCCGAGCCCATCAGCCGCAATACGGCGCCGTGCATCGCCTATGCCGCCGCCCGGCTCCGGGCCCTGGACGACGATGCCGTCATGATAGCCGTGCCCGCCGACCACCTGGTACGCGACGAAAAAGCGCTGCGGCGCGTGCTGGAGGTGGCAATCGACGCCGCCAGGGATTCAGATGCGCTCGTTACCATAGGCATTAAGCCAACCCATCCGGAGACCGGGTACGGATACATTCAATTCGAGGATGACCAGGGCAGCGCCGGCAGCGAGCTGCGCGCCTATCCCGTGCGCACCTTTGCCGAAAAGCCCAACATCGCAACGGCCGAGCGCTTTCTGGACTCGGGAGATTTCGTCTGGAACAGTGGCATATTCGTCTGGCGGGTGGACACCATTCTGGAACAGTTCAAGAGACATCTGCCCGTGATATACGAGGCGTTCGACAGCATCGCCGACGCGCTGGGAACGTCGCGGGAGCCCGATGCCGTGGCAGCGGCCTACCACAAGTGTCCCCGGATCTCCATCGACTACGGCGTGATGGAGCGCTCCGCCGGTGTGATGGTCGTTCCCGGCTCGTTTGGCTGGAGCGATATCGGGGACTGGCGGGCTGTTTACGACCTCAGCGACAAGGACCGGCACGGCAACGTGCTGAAGGGACCCGCCGTGGTGCAGGGCACCAGCCGATGCTATGTGCATGCGGATTCTCGCCTCGTGGTCTGTGTCGGAATGCACGACGTCGTGGTTGTGGATACGGAAGATGCCTTGCTTGTATGCCACAGGGAAAGCTCGCAGGAAGTGCGGCACGTGGTAGACTGGATGCGAGCCCACCGCTGGGAAGATTACGTGTAGATTCTGCGCAGCGGTTGCACCGCCTCATTTGCCACAACTATTGGACAGACCCTGCGTATCAATGAGTTGGCCCACAAGCATTCTAGGCATGAAATTGCGCCTGTCCGCGGCAGTACTTGCGTTTCTTGGTTTAGTGTCCGCGCGCCCGGCTCAGGCCCAGGACGCCGCGTCGATTACGCTCACGCTGGATGAAGCCATCCAGATTGCGCTTGCAAACAACTATGCAGTGCGCGCTGCCCGGCTCGACCTTCAGGAAGCATCGAGCCAGATCAGGTCGGCTCTCAGCGGTGCGCTGCCTGACGTATTCGCCAACAGCGGGTACACGCGCAATCTCAAGGAAGCCAATCCCTTCGCGGGCAGTGCCGCGGGGGATTTTTTTTCGGGCTTCAATTCCCTCGGCTGGCTCGCCTACAACGAGGGAGCCCGCACGGATGCCGATCCGTCAACCTTGCCGATTACGCTGGACGAGTTTTTCATGCGCCAGCAGGCCGGCCTGCGCGCCGCTGATATTGTACTGGGAGAGGTCAGCGACAACCCGTTTTCCGTAGCCAACCAGTTTCAGAATTCGGTCAGCGTCGAGCAGGCCGTCATGGACGCCAGCGTCATCAAGGGCCTTGAGGTCGCCCGGCTGCTGAGGGACGTTCGAAGCCAGGGACTGGAGCGCCAGGAGCAGCTTATCGTCGACGAGGTGCGCAGGGCCTTCTACGGCACGCTGCTTGCACAGGAGCAGGCCGAAGTCGCCCATTTCAGCGTCACGCGCACAGCCCGCACGCTCACCGAATACCGGCGACGCGTAGTGCAGGGCGTGGCTCCCAAGGCTCTGCGTCTTAGCGCGGAGGTCCAGCTGGCGAACCTGGAGACTCGCCTGGTGCAGCTGCAAAACCAGGCGCTCGACGCACTGGACTACCTCAAGTTCGTGCTCGGCATCCCCATTACACAGGAGGTTGTGCTGCGGGGCGAACTCGAAGTTCCGGACGCCACCGGACTCATGCCGGTTTCCACGCAGGAGGCCTTTGTCAGGGCCCTTGACCGCCGGCCTGACCTGGAGCAGGCCAGGCTCACCTATGAGCTTCAAAGGGGTGCGATGCGCGTGGCCCACCTGGACCGCCTCCCCAAGATCTTCGCCTTCGCCAACTTCAGCTATTCCGGCCGGGTGCCTGACATCCGGACGTTTACCATTACCGATCCGGACAACCCGTTCCGCTTTTCCCAGGGATACAACGACTTTTTCAGCCGGGCATTCTGGCAATCATCCGTCAACGTCGGTGTGCGCGTTTCGTGGACCATATTCAGCGGATTTTCACAGACTGCGACGCGCCAGCTGCGGCAAATCGAGATGGACCGGGCTGAATTGCAATTGACCCAGCTAAGCCAGGGCGTCCGCATGGAGGTGGCGGCCGCCATGCGTGCACTCGCCAGCGCGCGCGAACAGATCGTCAGCCAGGGTCGCAATGTCGAGAATGCGGAGCTCAACTACACCTTCGCCTCCAGGCGTCTTGCCGAAGGCGTCGCCACGCCGCTCGAGGAGCGGGACGCATCCGACCAATTGGATCAGAGCCGCATCAATTACCTACAGGCCGCACACGACTACCTGGTTGCGCGCAGCGCGTATGAAACAGCCGTCGGTGTGCCGCTGGAATACCAGACGGACATCCGGTTGACCAGCGCCAGTGTGCCGGCGCCCTAACCCTACTATTGCCGAATATGACCAGATCGTTATTGGGGCCCTTATTGCTTCTTGTGGCTGCCGGCTGCGGCGGCGTAGACGGGCGTGGTATCCCAGCGGAAGAATCTGAAGACGCACCGACCGGCCTGCGCGTGGAAACGCTGCTCCTGGCGCCTGATGTCTTTGAAGACTTTATCGAAGTAACCGGAAGCGTCGAAGCCATCCACGATGCGACCCTCTCGGCGCAGAGCAGCGGGACGGTGGAGACCCTGGCGCCGCTTGGCAAGCTCGTGCGCCAGGGCGAGGTCGTCGCCCGGCTCGACCAGGGTTTCGTCAGAGCAGCGCTCGACCAGTCGGAGGCGCAGGTGGCCACTGCGCGCGCGTCTGCGGAGCTGGCGCGCGACAACTTCCGCCGGCAGGAACCGCTCTTTGAGGACTCCATCATAAGCGCCCTGGAATTCCAGCAGCTGCTCGCCCAGCTGCAGTCGGCAGAGGCCACCCTGCATTCGGCCGAGGCCCTCCATACGCAGGCTCACGAGCAGCTCGACAACACGGAGGTGCTGGCCCCGTTTGCCGGCCGTGTAGAGTCGCACTTTGTGGAAGTGGGCGAGCAGGTGGCACCGGGCCTCAACGTGGCGCGCATAGTGGATGCAAGCCGCGTGCGCGTTGTGCTGGGCATTCCCGAGCGCTTTGCCGGCGATATCGAGCTCGGTACCGAGATCCTGTTCTCGGTGGAAGCCTATCGCGGCGCATCCAGAATCGGACGGGTTACGTTTGCGGGAAGCACCATCAATCCCCGCAATCGAACCTTTTCCGTGGAAGCCGAGATCGACAACTCGGACGGCAGGCTGAAGCCGGAAATGATTGTGGAGGCGCGCGTCTTGCGCGAGCGAATCGACAGCGTGCTAGTGGTACCGCGCGTGGCGATTGTGCGTGACGAGGACGGCAGCAGTGTCTTTGTGGTGGACCGAAGCGAGGAGCAGGCGCGCGTGACGCGCAGATACGTTGCGACGGGCCCCATGTACGCCGGCAAGGTACTGGTACAGTCCGGCCTCCAGGCCGAAGAAGAGGTGGTGGTCGCAGGCCAGAACACGCTGACCGAAGGCGACCCGGTCATCATTGACGCGCGATACAAGAAACTCGACGCGCAGGGCATCCCCCAACTATAGACCGGAAGCGCGGCCTCGCGATGAAAATCACCAACCTGGCCATTCGGTATCGCCCGAGCATTGCCGTCCTGACGGTGATCATCGTCCTCGGCGGACTTGCCAGTTACATCACCATTCCGAAGGAGTCCTTTCCCAGCATAGAGATTCCCAATATCGTTGTCACCACTGTCTATCCCGGAGCCAGTCCCGATGACATCGAATCGCTGCTTACGGAGCCCATAGAAAGGGAGATCCAGGCCGTAAACGGCATCAAGGAGATCCGGTCCACTTCGGTGGAAGGGGTCTCATCCGTCATCATCGAATTCGATCCGGAAGTCTCGATGGACGAGGCATTCCAGCGGGTGCGGGACAAGGTGGACGTGGCAAAATCGGAGCTTCCGGCGGACGTGGAGGAGCCCCTCGTCAGCGAGATCGATTTCGAGGAGTTTCCGATCATGAACATCAACCTGTCGGCGCCCTATTCCCTGGCGCGCCTCAAACAGGTAGCGGAAGATCTGGCGGAGGAACTGGAGGCCATACCCAATCTCCTGGAAGTGCCCGTGGTCGGGGGGCTCGAGCGCGAAGTCCAGGTGAGCGTGGACATTCACGCGCTGCAGGGCTACAACCTGGCTTTCGAAGACGTGGTAAGCGCCATCCAGAGCGAAAACACGAACCTGCCGGGCGGCTCGCTCAACGTGGACCGGCTGGATTACCTGGTGCGGATCAATGGAGAATTCCAGGACCCGGAGGCGGAAATCAGCAGCCTGGTCATTTCCAGTCCCAACAACCGCCCCGTTTACATCCGGGACGTGGCCAACGTCGACTTCGGGTACCGTGATCGATCCTCCTACGCCCGGCTCCGCGTACTGCAGGTCGAGGAGAATAACCGGCTGACCCGGCTGCCGGAAAGGGACGCGGCGACCAATCCCGTGGTGACGCTCAACGTCAAGAAGCGCTCGGGGGCCAATATTCTCATTACGGCGGACCAGGTGAACGAGGTCCTGGACAACTTTGCGCTGCCCAACGGGACGCGCGTCGTGATCACGGGAGACATGAGCGAGCAGGTCCTGACCTTCGTCAAGGACCTGGAGAACAACATTATCAGCGGCCTCATCTTCGTGGTCCTGGTTCTGCTCTTTTTCCTCGGGGTTCGCAACGCGGCACTGGTGGGTATCGCTATTCCCCTGTCCATGCTGCTGTGTTTCATCGTCTTCCAGGCCATAGGGCAGGAACTCAATTTCGTCATCCTGTTTTCGCTCATCATTGCCCTCGGCATGCTGGTGGACAATGCAGTCGTCATTGTCGAGAACATCTATCGCTACCGCGAAATGGGGCATGGCCGCTGGGAAGCGGCGCGGCTCGGGACTGCCGAGGTGGGCGGAGCCGTCGTAGCCTCCACGGCCACGACCGTTGCGGCCTTTGTGCCCATGATGTTCTGGCCTGGTGTAACGGGCAAGTTCATGAGCTTCCTGCCGCTGACGCTCATTGTCACGCTAACCTGTTCGCTGTTTATTGCCATCATCATCAACCCCGTCATCACGGGCTTCTTCATGCGGCTGGACGGCGAAGAGGTCAGTCCTCGCCCGCCGCTCTTCCGGAGGCTGGCCGTGGCAGCCGTACTGATGCTGGTGGTACTTCTAGGCGCCGCGAACTGGAAAACGCTCGTAGTGTTGGTGGTCGCCATTCCCGTGATGTATTTCGCCAATACGCGCCTGTTCAGCCCGCTAGCCAACAATTTCGTGCGGGCGTATTTGCCGAAACTGCTTACGCATTACAAGGTGTTTCTGCGTTTCATGCTGCGCAGAGCGTACGACAGCGGCGAATCTGTTCTGGCACATCGCGTGCTCTGGCTGGCTGCAATTGTTGCGGCTGCCGTCGGCTGCCTGTCTGTCGGCGTCTCCGTTGCACATCAGATGCCTCCGCTCATGATGGCCGGAGTACCTGCAATGCTGGCTTCGGTTGTCCTGGCCTTCGTGCTGCTTTTTCGCACGCGCAATGCCTACTTCCGTAATTGCTTTGCCCTTGGCTCCTTCACGCTGGGCGTGTTGCTGCTCATATGCGGCGGCCTGATTACGAATCTTCTGGGCCTGACGGCCGGCCTTACCCTGCTGCTTCCGGCCAGCCTGCTCCTGGTCACCGGGTTGGCAGGCATCTTTCTTCATACGGCAGAATCGCTGTATCTGGGCGGCAAGACGACGGCCAAGGCCGGACTCGCCTTCAGCGTGGTTGTCCTGGGGGTCCTGGTCCTAATGTCGATGGTCCGTCAGGTGGAAGCTGCCACCATGGTCATCCTGATCCTGCTGCCCGCCGGTATCGTGGTCATCGGCGCCCTGGGCATGTTGCTCAACGGGCGGCTGCTTCGACGCCGCTCCGAACTGCTTCTGACCGACAATCGGGCGCGGCTGCTGACGCTTACCCTCGGTGGACTGTTCTCCATTTTCGGCCTTTTCGCTGCCGCCCCTACCGGGGTCGAATTCTTCCCGGACACGGATCCCACGCTCGTCAACATCTCCCTGCAAGCACCCCTTGGCACCAACATCGACGAAACCAACCGGGTGACTTCGGAAGCGCAGCAGCGCGTCAACGCCCTTCTGGAGGGCAATTCCAACGACCGCAGCAACGTCAAGAATATCCTGGTTAACGTGGGAACAGGCGGCGACGCCATGTTCGGCGGCGGAGCGCCCGGATCTGAAAATTCCATCCTCACGCTCAACATGGTCGACTACGCCGACCGCCCCGAATCCAGTCGCAACACCATGACGCGACTGCGCGAGCGGCTGCAGGGCATCCCCGGCATCTCGATGGACTTCGAGAAGGACAATCCCGGACCGCCGGTGGGGGCTCCCGTCAACATCGAGATTTCAGGCGAGAGCTTTGATGAGATCGCCCGCATAACTGCCGCAATCAAGGGGAGGCTGCTGGAAGCTGCCGGCTCCGGCACCATCCCGGGACTGGTCGACATCAATGACAACCTGAATACCGGTAGACCCGAGCTGCGGGTGAACATTGACCGTCAGCGGGCTGCCCGCTTCGGCCTAAGCACCTGGCAGATTGCCAATACGGTTCGATCGGCCATCAACGGAATCGAAGCAAGCAAGTACCGCACCGGTAAGGATGAGTACGATATTATCGTCCGCCTGGAGGAAGTGCAGCGCGAGAGCCTGGAGAGCATAGAGCAGCTGACCATTGTGGACGAGGATGTGCAGATACCCATCACCGCGGTTGCAGACTTCGAGATCGTGGGAGGCCTCGGATCCATCACCCGGCTCGACCTAGAGCGTGTGGCGACGGTAACGGGGGACGTGGCGCCGGGCTTTAACGGCGCGGCCGTTCTGGGTCAGGTCCAGGCGCTGCTTTCCGACTACGAGGGCAGCCTTCCCGCGGGTTACGGGCTCGCCTATACGGGCGAAAACGAGGAGCAGCAGGAGGCCTTCGGCTTCCTCTTTACCGCCCTGATGATCGGAGTGGCGGGCATCTTCATGATCATGATTGCGCAGTTCAACAGCGTCTCCGCGCCGCTGATCATCATGGTGGCGGTCGGGCTCAGCCTGATTGGCGTACTGCTGGGCCTGACGCTTACCCGCACGCCGTTTGGCCTCATGACATTTATCGGCGTCATCAGCCTGGCCGGCATCGTGGTCAACAACAACATCGTGCTTATTGACTACATCCGGCAACTTAGGGACCGCGGGTACAACAAGCTCAGCGCCATTGTGGAGGGCGGTGCTACGCGCCTCCGTCCGGTGGTTCTAACGGTCCTTACCACTGTCATCGGCCTGGTACCACTGACCTTCGGCATAAACGTCGACTTTGTGGGCCTGCTTACGGACTTTGCGCCGGATTTCCAGTTCGGCTCCGAAAACACGCAGTTCTGGGGCGCCATGGGGACGGCCATCATTAGCGGCTTGCTCTTTGCCACCTTCCTCACGCTGGTCATCGTGCCGGTCATGTATTCGGTCTTCGATTCCCTGAGCACACGCCTGGGCGCCGCGCTCAGCCGCAAGCGGTCCGCAGACGCCGCCCCGGCTCCCGGTGCCTAGCCTTTCATGCGGAAGCTCGCCGACTTCCCCGACAGCCACCTCCGCATTTTCAAGCGGCCTCCCCTGCCGGAGACTATCCGCGATGTTTACCTGATCGGAATCTGCGGCACTGGCATGGGATCCCTTGCCGGCCTCTTGCAGCAAGCCGGATACCGGGTGCGTGGATCCGATGCAGCGGCCTACCCGCCGATGAGCACGCGCCTGGCTGACCTGGGGGTCAAGGTCCATGAAGGCTATGACGCCGGCCATCTGGATGATGCGCCGGATCTGGTCATCGTAGGCAATGCCTGTACGCCGACCCATGCGGAGGCAGCTGCGGCCCGGGACAGGCGCCTGCCCCAGTTATCGCTGCCCGAGGCCGTGGCACACTTTTTTCTGCGTGACTCCCATCCCGTGGTAGTGGCGGGAACCCATGGCAAGACCACCACGACCGGTATGCTGGTGCATCTCTTGCAAGACGCCGGTCGGGATCCGGGGTACCTGATAGGCGGCGTGCCGGTTGATTCGGAGGCCAGTTGCCGTGTCGGCGCAGGCCGCCACTTTGTCATTGAAGGGGACGAGTACGACAGTGCCTACTTCGACAAGCGCCCGAAATTCATGCACTATCGTCCCAGGACCGCCGCCATCACCTCCATGGAGTTCGATCACGCGGACATCTACGAAGACTGGGATGACTACAGGGCGGCATTCCGCCAGTTTGCCGCGCTAGTCGACCCGGATGGATTCCTCGTGCTCTGCGGCGACGACGCGGAAGTGCAAAGTCTTGCCCGGTATGCACAAGCGCAGACAATGCTCTATGGACTCACGCCCGGCCTGGATGTTACGGCCCGTGACATAACAGCCACGCCGCTTGGCCTGTCCTTTACGCTTGTTATGCGTGGACACGCATGGCCGAAAGTGCACTTGCCCTCGGCAGGCCGCCATAACCTGCTAAATGCGCTGGCTGCCTGTGCGATGGCAGTGGCTCTCGGCGCCGAAGATGCTCCCGCGAGCCTTGCTTCCTTCCGCGGCATGAAGCGCAGGATGGAAATTGTGGGCACGGCCGCAGGCGTTGCCGTGGTGGACGACTTTGCGCATCATCCCACGGCAGTGCGTGCTACCATTGAAGCCGCCCGGGAGCACTGGCCAGAGCGCAGACTTGTTGCGGTTTTTGAACCGCGCAGCAACTCAAGCCGACGCAAGGTCTTCGAAACGCCGTACGGGAAAGCGTTCGAGGGTGCGGACCTCGTCTTTTTGAGCACTCCGCCATTCCGCCACAATGACGATCCTGGCGCTTTCATGGATGCCGGACGCGTCGCCGCTGGCATTGCTGGACGCGGAACACCGGCCGAGGCCATAGTAGATGTAGACGAGCTGCTATCCAGGCTCCTGGAGCTGGCGCTTCCGGGAGATGTCATGCTCATCATGAGCAATGGCAGCTTCGGAGGCATTCACGGACGCCTGTTGCGCGGGCTCGCCGCAAGCTAGGCAGCGGCAGGGGCGCACGCAATCTACTGGTGCGGCAACGCAGCAGGCTCTATCAAGCGGAGCCGGTGGCCAACCGCGAGTATGGTTGCAGGCGCAGCGGTTGCCGAAACAGCTCGCCGATTCAAGCGTGACGGCAGCACTGACGTGATGCCGTGGATTGGATTGAGGTCGGCTGCGCGGCGGCGATCCCGCGTGCTTGCATGCTGGTCGAACGAGTGCCTTCGGCGCACGTATGAGCAGTCCGTTCCCGTGAATTGGCGAACACCGCGTGAGCGCCCGAGGAAAGGCGTGCTCACCCCTCTCCTGCGGCTCAGAAGAGGCGATCCGCATCCGCTATTTGAGAGCGGAGAAGCCGACTATAGGAGGATTTGCGAGAAGCTCGTCCCAGAATGGTTTGCCTTCTTCGGTCGGCTGCAAGGTGACGTCCACCCAGCGGAATTCGCGAAATCCCGCTGCCCGAAAGGCCTCTTCGTACGTTTGCCGCTTCAGATAGAAATTCTCAACCTCAAATTCCTGGCCGTCCGGATTGATTATCCTGTACCGGACGCTGTCGCCTTCGGCGGGATCACTCGCACAGTACCTCTCCAGCCCGTACTTGGCAAACGACAAGCCCGCCGGAGGAGGGCTCTTGACGTTGTCGTTGAGCCCGAGGAATCGGCCACCCTCGCGCAGCGCATTGTAGCAGGCCCTGCAAAACTCAAGCAATTGACTTGCACTTCTGGCGTAGCCCAGCGAGTACATCGCGATAACCAGGTCCACCGGTTCGGACAGAACGGTTGCGCCAACATCCGACTGCTGGTACTCGCATCCGATCGGATTGCGCTGCTCCTCCTGTTTCGCACGTCTGATCATCTCGGCGGAGATGTCGACGCCCAGCGCCGTGCGTGCTCCAGCCCGTTTGGCCCAGCGCGTATAGAAGCCGTCGCCGCAAGCCATGTCCAGCACCCGCGTTCCAGACAAGTCTCCTGCCAATGATCGTAGCGTGTGCTGCTCAATGGCTTCCCGGAACGGCAGTGTCATGGAGTCCGCAAACAAGCCGGCTATGGCTTCGTAGTGTTTGATTTGATCCATCAGATTCCCTTTTCAGTTGGTTGGTAATCGAGCCAGGAAACCTTGCCTGGCCGAAACGGGCGTGCCCAAAGATCTGCATTCCCGCTTCAAGAGTTCAAGCTTAGGTACCCATCTTGAACAGTGCCGGTGCTAACTGTCCCGAAAAAGCCCAGATTGCCGGCTGCACTATACTTGCGGGCGGACTTCCGCATGGATGACCACCGGCAGCACACCCGCTACGGACGATCTCAAATGTCCACAACGGGCACGAATCCGCCGTAAAGCATGCGCCCGATGTCCATGGGTATGGGGTTCTGTTCCAGATCGAAACGCGCGTCGGTTTCCGCCATTTCCTGCATGCGCGCCATGGCGGCCGTCCGCGTAGCCTTATCCGGCCATTCGACCCAAGAGAAACCGATCATCTCGTCCTCTTTGGCCTGCGCAGCCCTACGGAATTTCGCGAGCTGATCGTCCTCTAAGTCATCTGCCAGGCACTCGACAATTCGCGTGGCCCCCAGGTCCTTCGCGATGGCGTCCATGGTGGCCGCATATTCGATAAATTCCTGCCTGTTTGCGACTGGCACCGCAAACAAAAAACCGTCAATGTATGCCATCGTCCTTGCCTCCTATTTTGCTTCTGCCGCTGCCTCAAGAGCGGCGATATTGATCCTCTTCATTTGCCTCAGGGCCGGCATTACCCTGACGCCCGCCTTGCTGCCCAACAGCTCGACCAGTCTCTTCGGCACAATCTGCCACGAGAGACCGAAGCGATCCTTGAGCCAGCCGCACCGGCTTTCGGAGCCGCCATCCGCCGTCAAGGCTTCCCACAGCCTGTCGGTCTCCGCCTGATCCTCTGTCACTACGGAGATAGACACGGCCTCGCTCAGTACAAAGTGCGGCCCGCCGTTGAGGGCTTGGTATGGTGTTCCGCCCAGCGTAAACTCTACCATGAGCACATCGCCGGCCTTGGCCGATTCCTGGTCTTCCGCATGCCGGCCTACCCGTTCAACCCGGCTCTCCGGCAGAAGTGAGCAGTAAAAGGTGGCCGCCTCGAGGGCCTGGTCGTCAAACCAGAGACAGGTACGGACCTTGGGCCTGGAAGCCATAACTGATTCTCTCCCCTACAGCGACCGCGCCAAGGCTTCCAGCTGATCGGTAGCCTTGCCCCAACCTTCGTGAAAGCCCATTTGCTCATGCTCCTGGCGCGCGGCCTCGTCCCAGTGCATGGCGCTCGCCTTGTAGCGGGTCTTCCCCCCGCCTGCAGGTTCAAAGCGCAATTCTGCCACCATAAAGGCACGCTCGCCGGGAATCCAGCCGGGACGAAAGGCATCCGTGGTCACCAGGCGCCTCCCAGGCTCGACGGCAAGTACAACTCCGGCATCGGGGAATCGCTCGCCGTCCGGACCGTTCATGACCATTGAAATTTCGCCGCCCTGCCGCAAGTCGAGGCAGACATCGGTCACAAACCAGGGTTTCGGGCAAAACCACTGTTCGAGCAGCTTGGGCTCCGTCCAGCAGCGCCAGACCTTTTCCACCGGCGCCTCCAGCACACGCTCAAGCGTCAGAACGAACTTGGGTTCTGTCTCCTGGCTCATTGCCCTGTTCCCGCGGCTTACAGGCTTGCGCCACCGTCCCTAACGCGCAGCACCGGGGCCATCTTACCCGGGCCGCTGCCTACTGTTCGGCGGCAGCATCCACACTCGGCGGGCTCAGCTGTGCCAGGCTGACCAGGACCAATAAAGCAGTCACAGGCGCCTCTGGCGCGCCCTTGGGCAATGTCCTTTCGATTCCTCGCTTACCTAAGGCGCCGGCTCCATAAATGCTTATGGGTCGGAGCACCCTGGACTACTGTGCTGCGGTCTCAGGCGATTTAGCGACCCGGTAGACTGAATCCATCCCGAGCCAAATCTGCGCGCTCAAACCGAGGGCCCGTTCGAATTCACGTGCCGTTTCGGCGTCTATGCTTGCATCGCCTGAAACTATCTCACCTATTAGCTTCGGGGAGCATCCGCATTGCCGCGCGAATGCGGTCTGCGAGATTCCTCGGGCGGTCAGATGCTCCTCAAGCACCCAGCCCGGCGGAACCGCACAGTCCGGCTTGTACCTGTAAGCCTCCTTCGACATAGTGTCTCCTCCGAACGCTGCCGACCTCCTGCCACGGGTGCAAACTGCGCGGCACGGACGTGATCACATGACGTACACAAGAGCCGCCGACGATGAGCAATGATCTTGACTGCATGTGTAGATCGGCTGGCAGAGACATCCCGGGATTAGGCCGTTGTGGACCGCGCAGCAGATGCGACCCGGTAGTGTACCTTTCAGGCGAAAGCAACAGGCAGAATCGGTCCCACGCCGTGGCCAATTCGCCTCCAGAGGCGCGCCGGCGTCCTCCGCGGCCGCGGTGCCGATGCAAAACGCTGCAAGGCGTGTGGCCCTCGCTTGACGCGCCGGGCGGCTTTCTGCACCGAATCCGCTGAGGTGTGCCAAAGCCGGGGGCAGTCACGGACCGGCTGCTTGGAATCTACGCGTCGCAGCGCGCCAAACGCGGGCCGGCCGCGATTAAGGATTGAGAACCCTTCGCTGCGGCGCAGACGCAGCTCCTGGGAGGCATGGTGCCCGCGGAAGACAGGCTGGAAGCACACGGGCTCTTCTGCTTGAAAAATCCCCGCTGATCTACTCGCCCGCCGTCTGGGCCTGGCGGCACAAGCATACAGCAAGGCGGTTTACTCCGGGAAGCCTCTTCTCGACCATGGCAGGCATCGCCGGGCAGCTACTCATTATCACGGCCTTCGTAAGCACTGCGCTTGCGGGCTTCTTCTTTCTCCGGGCCACCCGGTTCTCCACCGACCCGGTGGATTTCCTTCGGCTCGGTCGAATCATGTGGGGCGTCATGGCAGGCTGCGTCATGGCGGCATGGCTGCTATTGGTGGTGCTTATCGCCACGCACCAGTTTCAGTATGACTATGTGTGGTCCCACTCATCCCGGGATCTCCCGTTTCATTTTCTTTTCTCCGCATCGTGGGAAGGACAGGAAGGCTCGTTCCTGCTTTGGATCATACTGAACAGCCTGGTCGGAATCGCACTCATCAAGTGGGCTGCGCGCTCGTTCGAAGCCCCCGTGATGGCCGTGGTGTGCTTCTGCCAGTTCTTTCTGCTTTCGATGATCGTGGGCCTCAAGCTGGGGCCGCTGGCAATTGGTTCCACGCCGTTTGCCACGCTCCTGGAGGCCCATCCCGAGTTTCCCGTCTTCCAGTCTGACCCGAATTTCATCCCAGCCGACGGCACGGGGCTAAACGATCTGCTGCAAAACTACTGGATGGTTATCCATCCGCCGATGCTATTCGTGGGTTTCGCGACACTCATCGTACCGTTTGCCTTTGCCGTTTCCGCGCTCTGGACCAGGCGATATACCAGCTGGGTGCGCCCGGCCCTGCCATGGACGCTTCTCAGCGTCATGTGCCTGGGCGTTGGAATTGCCATGGGCGGATACTGGGCGTACGAGACGCTCAACTTTGGCGGGTACTGGGCTTGGGATCCTGTCGAGAACTCCTCGTTCGTGCCGTGGCTGGCCGGCATTGCCGCCATACACATGATGCTGATCCAGCGCAAGGGAGGCATGGGGCACAAGGCAGCCATCTTCCTGTGCATACTGACCTACATGCTGGTGGTGTACTCCACCTTCCTGACCAGGAGCGGCATACTGGGGGAGGTGTCCGTTCATGCCTTCGTGGATCTGGGCCTGTATAACCAGCTGCTCATATGGATACTGGCCATGGCACTACTGGGATTCGGGCTTTTTTCGCGCAGGTACCGGGACCTGCCGAAGACCGAGAAAGAGGCACCGTACCTGTCCCGCGAATTCCTGGTCTTCTGCGGTGCTATGCTGCTTTGCGTGATTGCTGCCGTAGTTATTCTGGGCACCAGCTCTCCCATCCTGGGGCGCCTATTCAGGGACAATCCGGCCACTGTTCCGATCTCGTTCTATAACAGCTGGACGCTGCCGCTTTCCGTAGGCCTGGTTCTCCTTGCAGGACTCGGTCAGCTTTTCTGGTGGAATAAGATGAGCATCGAGAGCGTCAACAGGGTGCTGCTCGGCCCCACGGCCCTGGCAGCACTCAGCACGCTGCTCGTGCTGGCCCTTACCCCGTTTGTAAGCGAATCCGCCAAGCCGGAAGCCGGATTCTGGCCGCGGTACGGACAAGGGCTTCAGATGCTTGTCCTGCTCTTCGCGGCCTTTTTCGCCCTCTACGGCAATGCCAAGGTCATGTGGCGCGTATCAAGAGGCAACCTTCGCCTGGCGGGCGGGGCCCTGGCCCACGTTGGTCTGAGCATCGCCGTTATCGGCATAATAGCCTCGTCCGGCTTCAGCAATCCGATTACCGATGCCCCTCCGGATAGCGAGCGCGAGAATTTTGTACTGGAGCGCGGCAGGCCGGTCATGGTGGAAGGCTATCGCGTCGAGTACCTGGGCACAGAGCCCGGAACACGCGGGCAAACGGTCTACGTGCTGTCCTTCACGGATCCAAGGGGCAACGACTTTATTCTGCGACCTGTGGCCTACGAGTCCAATTCCGGGCAGTGGATTCTTCATCCGGACCTCAAGCTGTATGTCGAGAAGGATATTTTCGTGGCCGTGACGCCGCGTGCAGCCCTGGATACCGGAAGGCAGTCCGAACTGACGATTGCCCAGGGAGAGTCTGCCATGCTGGGAGGCGGAGACTACAGGCTGGAATTCCAACGCTACGAGACAGAGCTGGATTTTGCTACCGTGCTCGGCGCGGACGAAGCGCGAAGAACAGAGATCGCAGTGGGTGCCGCGCTTTCACTTACGCACCTGCCCACGCAGCAATCGTTCGACATGCAACCGATCTACGCGATTCGATCGGACCGCACCGTCAATACCGTCAGCAGCTTTGCGGACGGGATCGGCATCACGTTTACCGGCATGAATGTCAGCACCGGCGAAATCACTTTGGAGATCGACGGCGTGGAGGGACTCGACTACGTGGTCGTGCAGGCGTACGAAAAACCCGCTATCAGCCTGGTTTGGATCGGCCTGATCCTGCTCACCGCAGGATTCATGATCGCGGTTGCCAGGCGCGCCGCCGACATTTCCACACGCCGCAAGTAGGCGTAGCGGCCGATGGCTGAGGGTGGTTGAAGGGCGCTGCGCTCGCTTGTCAATCCGGCGGCAAGACAGTGCTCGCGCACACCCTGGCGGAACGCGCTCAAGGCTGGCAATGGAGCCCGGCTTATTCGGCCCATGGCTCCGAGGCTGGTATGAGTAAGCGGCGCATCTTAGATTGGTGCCAAGGCAACTAAACGGCAAAGTCTATGCACCCGTCCCGACGGACATTCCTGAAAACGCTGGGGGCGGCAAGTGCGGCGCCGTTTCTGCACAGCTATTCTGACGCAGCCGGACCATCGGCTTACATCGACAAGCAGGCCCGCATTGCACTGCAATTGTATACGGTTCGGGAAGCCATGCTTACGGAAACTGCAGCTACGCTCCACCGGGTCGCCGAGATGGGATATACCTGGGTCGAGACCGCCTTCTTCCCGGAAGGCATGACACTCGCGCAGGCAGGCCAGCTTATCCGGGAGGCCGGGCTGCGCGTCTGCGCCGCGCACGTGGAGATCCCCGTCGGCGAGCACCGGGACGCGTTTTTGGAGGCCGCTGAGGCCTTCGACTGCACGAACATGGTCTGGCATGGATGGCCGGAGGATAGCGCCTATCAGAGCCTGGATGGAATTCAGCGCCTGGCCGATACGTACAACGAAGCCCAGGCCTTCGCCAGTGCGAACGGACTCCGGTTCGGGCTGCACAACCACTGGTGGGAATTTGAGCCCATTCCGGAATCGGAACAAGGACGCCTCGAGCGGCAGGAGGAGTACGGGGAAGATGTGCCGGAGGCCATGGGCGGCCTGCCCTTCCTCCTGCTGAGACCGCTGTTGGAGCCCGATATCTTCTTCGAGATCGACATCTACTGGGCGCTCGTGGCAGGACAGGATCCCGCTGCCGTGGTTCGGGAGTTCGCAGGGCGTGCTCCGCTGCTTCACATAAAGGACGCCACCGGTCTCTCCACGGAAGGTCCCATGGTGGCCGCAGGCCAGGGGCTGCAGGACTTCCCCGCCGTGGCCGAGGCCGGATCGGGCTCGACCGAGTGGATGATCGTTGAGCTCGACAGCTGCGAGTGCGACATGTTTGACGCCGCTGAGCAGAGCTTCGCCTACCTGACAGAAAGCGGTCTGGCAAGTCCCTGACGCGGCCAGGAAATTGATTTACAGCCGCGGCTACGTGGCTGCGATCGCTCCTCGGGCAAGTTCGCGTCCTGCGGGAAGCAGGTACAGTTCGCCCTCCGTCTGGCGGACCAGTTGCGTCTGGACGGACAGGCGCACGACGCGGCGGGAGAATTCTCTCGACCAGCGCAGATGATCCTGCAGGTGTTCCACTCGCCGCTCTTCCAGCTCTCCCTTCTCATGTTGCAGCAAATGGATGGCCAGCATCGTCTGTGCAAACGTCCACCGCTGCCGGGCCCGCCGCCGCGCGAGCGCCACAATCCCCCGTTGCGGAGCCAGAAGGAAAGCCGCTCCGAAGGCCACGCCTACCACAGCAGCCATGGAGCCGGCGATGGATGCGTCCAGCGCGTGTGCCAGCCAGTAGCCGCAAATGGCCGCCGCCGCGCCAACCATCAGGCTCAGCCCGATCATGAATGAAAGCCGGTCGGTCAGCAGATACGCCGTCGCTGGCGGTCCAACCATGAGCGCTACCACCAGAATCGAGCCTACGGCGTCAAAGGCGACCACGGCCGTAGTGGACACCAGGGCCATCAGGCCGTAGTGCAGCGCTGCGGGCACGAAGCCGAGCGTCGCTGCCAGAGCCGGATCGAACGTCGCAAGCTTCAGCTCCTTGTAAAACAGGAGCAGGAAGCAGGCGCACACCAAAGCCACTCCGCCGGTAACGAACAGGGCACGAGGCCCCATGTCCACGCCAGCCCAGATCCACCGGTCAAAAGGAGCGAAGGCCAGCTCTCCCAGCAGCACCGCATCGACGTCCAGATGCACGTCACCGGCGTACCGGGCAATCAGCACCACGCCAATGCTGAAGAGCACAGGAAAAACCAGGCCTATGGCCGCGTCCTCCCGAACGAGCCGGGTGTTTTTCAGCGCTTCCACGAGTGCCACGGTGACAAGCCCCGTCGCCGCGCCTCCAAGGATCAGAAGCGGCGACGAAAGGTCCTGCGTCAGGAAGAACGCCACCACGATTCCCGGCAGGATCGCGTGACTGATGGCATCGCTCATCATGGACATCTGCCGCAACACGAGAAAGCTGCCCGGCAGCGCGCACGCGACGGCGACCACTACGGCCACCAGCTGTATTTCGAGCTGGAATTGCGTCATGGCCGCATATCCGGCTGGCCAGACCGGCTTCGATTCAATCGCTCCGCCTCTCCGATCCCCAGGTCGGTCAGCATCCACTCCGACCGCGTTACTCTTTGCACGTAGCCCTTGTCCTGCAGTCGCTTTAGCCGGGCACGGAGCCTTCCGGCCCCCGGCCGCATGGCTGCCAGCGCTGCTTCCGCGTGGGGGTGTTTTCGCTCTGCGTGCTGGGAGGCCAGCGCATACAGATCCAACAGCAGGGCTTCCCGGCCGAGCCGAAGCCCGCTCCGGTAACGTCGCGCGGCACGCCAGATTATGCCGCGATTCGGGGCAAACCCGAGGGATAGCAGGACTACGCTGCCCGCGCAGAGCACGATAATAGGGCCTGTCGGAAGCCTCGACGCGCTGGTGCTGACAAGTGCCCCGGCTACGCCTGCCGTGGCGCCCAATGCCATGGCAAGCAGCACCATGAGTCCAAATCGATCCGTCCACTGACGGGCCGCAGCCGCCGGGGCAATCAGCATGGCGCTCATGAGAACCACGCCCACGGTCTGGAGACCGACGACGATGGCCACAACAATAAGCAACGTCAGCACCACGTCCAGCCAGCGCATGGGCATGCCCAGCGTGCGACCAAACTCCCTGTCGAAAGAAAGGAGCTTGAATTCCTTCCACAGCAGGCCCGTCAGCAGCAGTGCAGCCGCGCCCAGACCCGCCATCGTCGCAACGTCGCGCTCTACCATGGATGCCGCCTGTCCAAACAGAAAGGTGTCCAGACCGGCCTGCTGCGCATTCGGCAGCTTCTGAATGGCGGTCAGCACTACGAGGCCGACGCCGAAGAAGACGGACAGCATGAGGCTGAGCGCACTGTCATACTTTGTCCTCGTCGCTGACGTCACGACCATGATGAGCGCTGTGGCCGCCCACCCGGCAAGGGCCGCCCCGAGAAGCAGAACGAGCGGCGCCTTGGTGCCGGTAAGCAAGAACGCCAGCGCGATCCCGGGAAGCGCTGCATGCGATATGGCATCCCCCAGCAGACTCTGGCGACGCAGCACGGCAAAAGTGCCTAGGGCGCCGCTTACCATGCCCAGAAGTGCGGATCCTAGCGCGACCGTGCGCAACGTATAGTCGCTCAGCAGTTGGGAGAACAGTTCCATGTCCCTACGGCGCAAAGGCTGCAACGCGACCCCCATACGTAAGACGCAGGTTTTCCGCCTTGAACACGGTCTCCACCGGGCCGCTCGCGATGCGCCGGACATTGAGCAGCATCACCTCGTCAAAGTATACAGGCACGGTCTGAAGGTCATGGTGCACGACCAGTACCGTCTTGCCCCGGCTACGCAGTTGCCTCAATAGGTCGACAATGGCACGCTCCGTGGTAGCATCCACGCCCTGAAACGGCTCGTCCATGAAGTAGATGTCCGCATCCTGTACAAGGGCCCGCGCGAGAAAGACCCTTTGGCGCTGTCCTCCCGACAGCTGGCTGATCTGGCGGTGAGCAAAATCCTGCATCCCGACCTGTTCGAGTGCCCGCATCGCCAGCGCGCGCTCCTTTCTGCCCGGCCTGCGAATCCATCCAACCCGGCCGTACAGACCCATCATGGCCACATCCATGACGTTGGTGGGAAAATCCCAATCTACACTGCCGCGCTGCGGGACGTAGCCCACGAGTTGCTGCCTCCGGCCGTAGGGACGTCCAAAGAACAGTACCCGTCCGGCGGCCGTCGGAACCAGGCCTAGCATGGCCTTGATCAGCGTGGTCTTGCCCGCCCCGTTGGGCCCAACGATCGCCATCAGCAAACCGCGCGATACGGTCAGATCGATGTCCCAGAGGACAGGACGGTCCCCGTAGGCCACCGTCAGGTCCTGTACTTCAACGGCCGGCGTCATTGGAGAGAGCATCTACGATGGTGGCCACGTTGTGCCGGACCATTTCCACATACGTACCGGCTTCCTGGCCAGGCACGCCAAGGGCGTCTCCGTACAGCGTGCCTCCGATCGCCACCTCGAATCCCTTTGCCCGGACAGCCTCCCGGACGGCTTCAATGCCTCTGGGCGATACGGAGGATTCCACGAACATGGCGGGAATGCGCCGCCCGGCCACCAGGCTTGCAAGGTCCTGCACATCTGCCGTGCCCGCTTCCGTAGCCGTGCTGATGCCCTGAAGTCCCCGCACTTCGAAATCATAGGCACGCCCGAAGTACCCGAATGCATCATGCGATGTTATGATCACGCGGCGCTCGGCGGGCACGCGTACCACTTGCCTGCGGACCTGGGCTTCCAGCGAATCCAGTACCGTCGCGTAGGATTGGGCCCGTCCGTCATAGTACTTCGCGTGCTCCGGACTCAGGCGGCCCAGCTCGGCTGCCAACTGCAGGGCAGCTCGTCTCCACAGCGCCACGTCGAACCACACATGAGGATCGAAATTGCCCTGAAACAGCTCCGACTCGCGCAGCAGCGTGCTCGGGACGGCGGCATCGGCCAGCGCAATCGTGGGTATGCCGCGCTCCTGCATCTCTTCGAAGACATCGGCCATCTTGCCTTCGAGATGCAGGCCATTATAGATGATGACATCTGCGGACGCCATGCGCGTGACGTCGCGCGCGCTGGCCTTGAACAGATGCGGATCTACACCCGGCCCCATCAGGGACCGAATTTCGACCCTTTCACCTCCAATGTTCTCGACCAGATCGCCTACAATGTTGGTCGTGGTGACAACCTGGAGATTGGCTTCCGACTGCGGCTGCCGCACCTCGGCGCACCCGGCCAGGACCGGCACAACCCATAGCGCCCACCATTTGGCAGACATGCTTGTGATTTATCAAACAATAAGTTTAGGCACGGCTAAATATACAATATGCCGCACCCGCTGGCAACCACACTTCAGGGGCGCCGCCCAACAAAGCTGCTGTCTGCGGCCTCCGGTGTCTCGATCCAGTCCGCTACGAATACGTTGGTGTCGCTTGAAGGCGTGCGATCAGCATTGCGGTTGGAAGAGAACAGGAGCCGTGTTCCGTCAAAGGAAAACATGGGGAAGGCATCAAATGTATTCGAATGGGTGATCTTCACAAGACCGATACCATCGATGCCGACCATGTAAAGAGCAAAGACGGGCCGTCCGCCGCCGCCTGCGCTCTCATGGTTGGACGCAAATATGATTCTGGTGCCGTCCGGATGGAAAAACGGAGCCCAGCTGGCTCCGGACAGATCGGTTACCTGCCGGGCACCGGAGCCATCGATACTGGCCACAAACAGGTTCATGTCGCTTGGTTCAACCAGGCCTTCCGCCAGGAGCGACTGGTAGATGTCCGCCTCTTCACCCGTGGGCCTGCTTGCCCGCCAGACAATCATCCGGGAGTCCCGCGAAAAGAACGCGCCGCCGTCATAGCCAAGCTCCGATGTCAGCTGTAGCAACTCACCCGTACCGCGCTCATACCGCCACAGGTCCAGATCGCCCGACCTGGTCGATGTAAACACAATGTACCTGCCGTCGGGGGAAACAGTGGCTTCCGCATCGTAGCCCTCTCCCCCGATCAGGAGCTCTACGCCGGAGCCGTCTGTCTGCGCCGTATAGATATCGTACGTATCGTAAATGGGCCAGACATAGCGGCCGGTTCGCTCTACCGGCGGCGGGCACGCCTCAAGCGCTGCGTGCGTCGAAGCATAGAGCACCCGACCCTCCGGCAGAAAATAGCCACAGGTAGTACGCCCCCTGCCTGTAGAGGCAAGGCTGTACTCCGGTTCGGCTACAGGCTCCATGACATAGATCTGGTCGCAGCCTTGCGTGTTAATCCGCGTCCAGTCGCTTTGAAAGACAATCTGCGCGTCGTCAAAGCTCCAGTAGGCCTCTGCATTGTTGCCGCCAAAGGTGAGCTGCCGGATGTTGCGCAGGTGCACCTCGCCCGCGTAGCGAAGCGAATCGGCGGCGGGGTCATAGTCTGTGGCCGGTCCACTTGCGCAGCCGCCGGCGAATGCTGCGGCGATCAGGCAAAGACCTTGAAATCGGTTCACGGAGAGCGTGGAATGTTTTGGAAAGCCAGGCGTTTGCCCGACACGGAATCAAGCTCCTTAGAACAGGCAAGTGCGATGAACAGTGCCGGATTCGAGCGTGAAGTAATTCGGAAAAGCGCCGAGATTCCGGTCCTCGTGGATTTCTGGGCGCCGTGGTGTGGTCCATGCCGGGTGCTTGGCCCCATACTGGACCGACTGCATGAGCAAAGTGCCGGCAAGTGGCACCTGGTCAAGGTCAACACGGACGAGAGTCCGGACGTCTCGGCGCAGTTCGGCATAAGGGGAATTCC
Source organism: Rhodothermales bacterium (assembly GCA_965207385.1). Taxonomy (GTDB): domain Bacteria; phylum Bacteroidota; class Rhodothermia; order Rhodothermales; family Bin80; genus CAZXEU01. The sequence goes on along the minus strand of CBDBLZ010000011.1, from coordinate 69,629 downwards.
TGCCGTTAAGCTGTTTGTGGACGGCAAGGCTGTGCATGAGTTTACCGGCGCGCTTCCGGAGGCCGCCGTCCGCCGCTGGCTGGAGGAGGCCCTGCCGCCCGATGCAAGGCTTGCCGAAGCAGACCGCCTCCGGGACGCGCATGAGCATGAGGCGGCGGCCGGCTTGCTCGAAGCCCTGCTACGTGAGGAGCCGGAAAACGAAAAAGCCCGAATCCGTCTTGGCCGGCTACGCGCCTTTTCGCGCCCCGAAGAGGCAGAAGCGCTTGTTAAGGGCCTGGGAAACAGCAGGGAGCAACTGGCCATAATCGATGCAATACGCACTGTGGCGAGAATGCACATGGAAGCCCGGAACCCGGCCGACCTTCCCGACGGCAGCGGCAAGTCATCGTACGTTCAGGCGCTTCGCCACGTGTTTGACAGCGAGTACGTCCGCGCCATCGAAAGCCTCATCGAGGTGCTTCGAAACAGCAGGTACTACCACGACGACGCCGCAAGAAAGGCGGGAGTGGCTGTATTCACCCTCCTTGGTGCGGACCATGACGCCACCCGTCTCCGCCGCAGCTTTGACATGTGGCTGTACTAGGCGCCTACTATGGCACCCCCGCAGCTGCTGCCGGCGCCCGCCGTGCAGCCGTAGCAGTGACGAGCCGTCCGCACTTCATGCGCCTGCCAGTCCGCCAGGTCGAAGTCGCTGACGTGCGGCCTGCGGCCGCCGAGATCCATCGTGAGGTCCAGCTGCTGATTGAAGTCGCAATCGTACAGGTAGCCGTCCCACGAGACGGAGAGCACATTGCGGCACATCAGGCCGGCGATGGTGGCAGGATTGAATGCATCCACCAACCTGTGCAGGTAGGATGCCACCTGGCCCGTTTCGACAAGCCACTCCAGATACCTGGACATGGGCAGGTTGTTGAGCGTAAGCAGCCGATCAAAGTACACGCCGTGGTTGCGCAGTAGCGCGGCCTTCCACTGCGCCTCCAGAGATGCCTGGTTGCCGGAGAGATACGCTCCCACGGGATTGGTAACGATGGTAAGCGTCAGATCCGAATCCTGCCGGCCGTAGCCCGCCTCGTTAAGGCGGCGAAGCGCCCGGATGGATTTGTCATAAGTGCCTTCTCCCCGCTGCGCATCCGTACCGAGCCTTCGGTAATGCGGCAGCGAACACACGACTTCCACACCGCGCTCGGCAAACCACTGCGGAAGGTGGCGGTAGGGACGCGCCAGCAGAATGGTCAGGTTGCAGCGGTCCATGACGTGCAGGCCGCGCTGAACGCATGCATCGACCAGGTATTCGAAGTGCGGATTAAGCTCCGGCGCTCCCCCGGTCAAATCCACAATGCGCGCTCCAGACTTGTCGATCAGGCGCAGGCACGCATCGACCGTGTCGCGGTCCATGTTTTCTTCCGTTCTGTCCGGCCCGGAATCGACATGGCAGTGCCTGCAGGTCATATTGCAGAGCTTGCCCAGATTGATCTGGACGACTTCCAGGGAACTCGGCCGCAGCTCAGGCCATCCGGAGGCCTTCAGGTCGCGCCAGAATATGCCGGTGCCGGTAGGTCCTGCCTTGATCGGCGCCCCGTCCAGGATGCGGAACTGCTGTTCAGGGTCCGCCAGCGGCAAGCGCCTCTGGCGCAAGGATCGGGTCGCACGCGGGCCAAGGACGTCCACAGCGATGAATTCCCGGGTCGCGGGCTCCGCAAGCGTGGCTCCGGTCATTCGCTACATGCTCAGTTTCTTGGCCTCGTCCAGCATCTGGACGCCATGCACCAGGGACGCTCCGCCCCTTATGGCCGCAGCCACATGGAGTGCCTCCGTCATCTCTTCCAGATCCGAACCGCGTTCCAGACTTGCCTGCGTATACGCGTCAATGCAGTACGGACACTGGATGGCATGGGCAACGGCCAGGGCGATCAGCGCCTTCTCGCGGGCGGTCAGCGCGCCGTCCTCGAAAACCTGGTTGTACCAGGCAAAGAAGGCAGTGGCCAGCTCCTTGTTGCCTTCCGCGATTTCGGCAAAGCGTGGCAGGTGCTCCTTGTGGTAGTAGGTTTCCATCCTGAGAGTAGGTACCGCGCGCCCATGAAACGCACGCCTTGGGCCGGGTTCCAGTGCTCCTGAGACCCTGGAGAATCGCAAATCGGCTATGCCTGCCAGGTCCATTCCGCCCCGGCAAGGTGCATTGACTCGCGTCCGCCAGTACCCAAGCACCACGGGGAGGCCCCGCAGCATGCGGTATCCTATACGTATACCCGACAGGACCTTCCGTTCCTTGCTGCTTCGCAGCAGTAGCTTCAGCCGGACCAAGAGCCGCGGCAGCCGACCTGAGGGGCCGGCTGCCGCACGATGGCCCGGCGCACATCTACTGGGTCCGGCTGAACCATCATTGGCGGAGTCGGAACAAGCCCGGTGATCTCCCCCGTGGACAGCCTGTATGCCGATGCCGCCTGTCAGGACCATACGTATTCAGGGGCTACCGCCGGTCGCAGCGCCGCATCCGCCGGTTGGAAACCGAAAGGGCATGCGGCGACTTCCCGTGTCCCGAAACCATGGACGAGCCTCCCGGCTTGATTTTCCTCTACCCAACGCTCCCCCCTTCCGCTTACCTTGTAGAGGAACACTTGCAAAGCCAGCGACGGCATTGATGGTGCCGGCGCGGAGAACGCGAATCTGGACAGGACCGAATTCATAGGGCTAGCCGGCGGGTATGCACGGGGCGCCCCGTGTCCGGCTCTTACAGCGCACCGTGAAGCGCCGCCGCGCGGTCTGCAGGCTCTGGCGCTACGCGCCGAGGGCGGCCTATTCGGCAAGACTGCCTACCGTCCATGAAGACGACTTCTCCTGTCAAATCCTCTCTGGTTGTCCTGGCCTTTCAGGGCGCAGTGCTCTGTGCATTCGCTCAGGAGGCCGAGAGCGAGCGGCCACTTGACAGCTTCAGCGGTTCCATCACTGTTACCAACAACGGGATTTCAACGATACCGAATCTGACCTTGGGCGAGCCGGCAGCGCTATTGAGGATGGTTGCAGGGAAAAACGGACTCAGCTTCGAACCCGAGTTCAGATTCGCGCTGGAGGGGCGGCCCTGGGCGTTCCTGTTCTGGTGGCGATATGATCTGCTGCAGCGGGGCAGATTCCGGCTGGATATCGGGGCACATCCCGCGGTTTCGTTCAGGCCTTACATGTTCGAGGAAGACGGTACCTCGAAAGAAATCATGGAAGCCCGGCGCTTCATTGCCGGCGAAACCCTTGCCTCCTACCGGCTTGCGCCAAGAGCACGAGTCGCCCTCTACGTTCTGGCATCACACGGATTTGAGGAGTCCGCGCCGGACTACATCCAGTACATCCGGCTGAATGCCAACATTTCCGGCGTGGAATTCCGGCCGGGGTATTTCGTGTCGGTTGACCCGCAGGTGTACCACCTTACGATAGACGACGGCACCGGATTCTATGTCACGCTAAGGACCTCGCTTTCCAGCAGCTCGCTGCCGCTTTCCGTTTCCTGGATGATCAACACCCCTCTGCGCACAGATATAGCGGGTGGAGGCGAATTCCAGTGGAACGCAAGCCTGACCTATTCCTTCGACCTGGTTGACTGACTTGCGCGATTGTCTTAATCCTTGCATGGACCTGCGGCAATGCGCGTATATTGCTGCCTTTCTACCAACGCTCCCTGAACTATGAAGTATACCAGGCTTGGCCGCACCGGCCTTTCCGTTTCCAGACTATGTCTGGGATGCATGACGTATGGAGACCCGGACTGGCAGCCGTGGATACTGGATGAAGAGGCTTCGCAGCCCTTCTTTCGGCGAGCCCTGGAATTGGGTATCAACTTTTTTGACACGGCAGATATCTATTCCTACGGAGTGAGTGAGGAAATCACCGGCCGCGCGCTCAAGAAGTACGCACGAATGGACGAGATCGTGCTGGCCTCAAAGGTGTTCTTTCCCATGGCAAAGGCGCAGAACATGGGGGGATTGTCCCGGAAGCACATTGTTCAGGCCTGCGAGGCCAGCCTGCGCCGGCTGGACGTAGAAGCCATCGATCTCTACCAGATCCACCGCTACGACCCGGCTGTGCCGATCGAAGAAACCCTTGAGGCGCTGGACCAGCTGGTTAGGCAAGGCAAGGTTCGCTACCTCGGCGCCAGCTCCATGTACGCCTGGCAGCTCGCCCGCATGCTCAGCGCAAGCGAGCGCAACGGCTGGGCCCGCTTTGTCTCCATGCAGAATCATTACAACCTGCTTTATCGCGAGGAAGAGCGCGAAATGATCCCGCTTTGCGTGAAGGAAGGCCTTGGCGTAATCCCGTGGTCGCCGCTAGCTCGCGGTCTTCTCGCCAGGGCCGAGTCCCTGCAGGATCCGCCTGCCACCGTCCGCGCCGAAAGCGACAAGCTGATGCACAGGCGCTATACCCATCCTGCAGATGCCGAGGTTTCGCACGCAGTAGCGCGGGTAGCCACGCGGCGGGGCACCGCTCCCGCTACCGTTGCCCTGTCCTGGTTGCTGTCACGCCCGGGCGTCACGGCGCCCATCATCGGCACCTCGAAGCTTGCGCACCTTGATGCCGCCGTCCAGGCCCTGGACCTCGAGCTGTCGGAAGAGGACGTGGCCGACCTGGAGGGCCCTTACGTTCCGCACGCCGTTAGTGGTCACTGACGGGATACGCCGAAAAGATGATCCAATCGGCGCACCAGCGTACCTGGACTCATTCCGCATGAGCGTGCGTAGGCCTCGATCCTAACCATTTCCTCGTACGGACATCCGTGCTCTTGATGCCACGCATCCCCCACTCATTGGTGGTCGCACGCAAGGGAGGCGGGCTCGGCAGACGCGGCCATGGTCCGGATTGCGGCTGACGCGCCACGGACCATCCAGGCGCTGCGGATGCCTTCCCTACCGGAGGAGCACCAGGCGGCCCACATGCAGTGAATTGCCTTCGGGCGATGTGGCTACGAGGCGATACAGGTACAGTCCCGACGAAAGCGTCCCGCCATGGATGTCAATGCCGCGCTCCCATCCGGCGGCCAGATCCACGGCTGGCACGGAATGTATGCGACGGCCCGTCAGGTCCACGACCTCAACTGTGACGCGCGCCGGCCAGGGAAGATCAACCACGATGCGGGTCGACTGGCGGAAGGGATTCGGAAAGTTGCCGCGGACCGCGAACGACTCCGGCACCGATTCTTGCTCTGCAGCCACCGGTGAATACACCGCAATGCTGAACTGCAGACTGTCGGCGGACCCATTTGAGTCGGTCGCCTTGTATGTATAGGGTATGGGAGCCGCCGTGACTTCCGTCGGCGTCCCGCTGATCGTTCGCGAGGACGCGTCAAAGCTCAATCCTGCCGGCAGCGCTGGCGTCAGCGTATAGCCGATCGGAGGCGCACCGCCGGTGGCTTCGGGCAGCACCAGCGGTGCTATTGGCTGCGCTCGCGGAAAGCTCTGATCCGCAATTGTGCCTGCAAAATGCAACTCCGCACAGGTGGGGCCAATCACTTCCTGGATGCTGCCGAGCCACATCTGAAACTCGTCGTCCTGTGGTGCACACAGCTGCTGGTCGCCAAAGTAAAATGTCCTGAGATTGTCCAGTTGCATGAGACTCCGCGGCAGCGTTCCTGTCAGGGCATTTCCTTGCAGATGCAGCTCTTGCAACTGTGCGAGGTTTCCGAGCTCGGACGGAACCAGACCCGTCAGCGAATTATTGTTCAGATACAGCAATCTCAATTGCGCGAGACTGCCGAGCTCCGGCGGAATCGGACCCGTCAGCGAGTTGTCCTGCAGGTACAGCCGGTACAGCCGCGGAAGGCTGCCGAGCTCAGGCGGAATCGAACCCGTCAGCTGATTGTTCCACATCGCCAGCTCTCCCAGCTGCGAGAGGCTGCCGAGTTCGGACGGAATGGACCCCGTCAGCTGATTGCTTCTCAAGAACAGCTGTTCCAGATTCGCCAGACGACCGATTTCAGGAGGGATAGGTCCCGTCAGTGAATTGTGGTCCAGATCCAGCTCAACCAACTGCGCAAGATTGCCAAGTTCAGCGGGGATGGCGCCCGTCACGGAATTGTTTCCCAATTGCAGCCGTCGCAGTTGTGCGAGATTGCCAAGTTCGGGAGGAAGCGGGCCTGTCAGGGAATTGCGGCGCAGCTTCAGCTCTTGCAATTGCGCGAGGCCGCCGATCTCGGGCGGAATCGGGCCCGTCAGCGAATTGTCGTCCAGAAACAGCCATTCCACCTGCCCAAGTCTGCCGATTTCCGGCGGAAGTGGCCCGGTAAGGGAATTGTCCTCCAGAAGCAGGCGATGCAACTGCGTAAGATGACCAATCTCGGGTGGAAGCGGGCCCGTCAGGGAATTGTGGCGCAGTTCCAGCTCTTGCAATTGCGCGAGGCCGCCGATCTCGGGCGGAATATGGCCGGACAATGAATTATTGTTCAGCCACAGCCTGGTCAACTGCGAAAGGTTGCCGATTTCCGGAGGGATCGGCCCCGTCAGGGAATTGTCGTCAAGCTCCAGGCTGGTCAACTGCGTGAGATTACCGACTTCAGGCGGGATCGGGCCCGTCAGGGAATTGAAGCGCAGATCCAGCCATTGCAACTGCGCGAGATTGCCGATTTCAGGCGGGATCGAGCCCGTCAGCGAATTGCTGAGCAGCAATACCTTTTCCAACTGCGTGAGGCCACCAATCTCCGGCGGAATCGGACCCGTCAGCGAATTGCCAAACAGAGACAGTACTCGCAGCTGCGTGAGGCCACCGAGCTCGGGCGGAATCGGACCCGTCAGCGACGAATTATTGCGCAGATGCAACTCCCTAAGCTGCGCGAGACCACCGAGTTCCGGTGGGATGGGGCCCGTAATCGAAGTGCCGGACAGATTCAATACCCGAAGCTGTGCGAGACGGCCGAGTTCGGAAGGAATCGATCCCGTCAATTGATCATCGCCCAGATGCAGCTGGGTCAGCCGCGGGAGATGGCCGAGCTCGGGCGGGATCGAGCCCGTGAGCGAATTGCTGTCCAGAATCAGCCATTCCAGTTTCGGGAGGCTGCCAAGTTCGGAAGGGATGGGACCCGTCAGCGAATTGCCGCGCAGTATCAGCCGTTTAACCTGTTGCAGGGAGCCGAGCTCGGGCGGGATCGGGCCCGTCAGGGTGTTGTAGCGTAGGTCCAGCTCTTCGAGCTGCGAGAGGCTGGCAAGTTCGGTCGGAATCGGGCCAGTCACCGCATTGCCGCGCAGATTCAGCACTTGCAAGTGCGGGAGACTGCCAAGTTCGGGCGGCAGTGCTCCCGTGAGATTGTTTTCCCGCAAGGACAGATCGACCAGCCATCCCTCGTCACTGAGGCCGACCCCAAACCAGGTTGCCAATTCTGCTTCAGACGGGATCCTGGCAATATCCCAATTGTCATTTCGCGTCCAGTTGTCTCCCCCAGTCGCCGTGTAGAATGCGCTCAGCCCGTGGTGTACTTCATCAAGCGACCGATTGACCCGAAACGAAAGCAGGTCCGGTCCGTCCTCAAATGCGCCGTCCCTTATGCGCGTGTAAAAGCGGACTTGCTGATTGTCGGGCGCATTGGCGGCGACCGCAAACCTGAGCCGCACCTCGGCCGAATCGCCGCTTGCCAATCGTCCGACATCGGCCTCCGCCCTGGTCAGGTCAATGAATGAATACGGTTCTGCCCCCATAAGCCCCACCGTAAGTCGGCGGGCGTCGGAAAGGTAATTGACCACTGTGGCTGTAACGGTTACCACATCGCCGGAGGCAATCTGGCCATCGCCGTCGTCGTCGGTCCAACTCCAGCGCTCGAGGCGCACCGCAGGCAAGGCCGGCGCCTGTACGGCCGTTCGTGCGTTTACAAATCCGCGTCCCAACTGTCCGGCCAGTGCCGGGTTTTGCGCGTCTATATTTTCGCTCGTCAGCCGAATGTGCTCCCGCAGCGCGTCCGGCCCCAACGTAGGGAACTCCGTTTTCACCAAAGCCGCAACGCCAGCCACCAGCGGAGCCGAATACGACGTACCGCTCAAGAGTACATAGGCGTTGCCCGAACCGGTGGTCAATATGTCCTGGCCCGGAGCAAAGACGTTCACCAGCCCGCCGTAATTCGAAAAACCCGCCAGCCTGCGCGTGGCCTTCTCCGTTGCCCCCACCGACAGCACCCTCGGATGGCGGGCCGGGTAATTCCGCAGCAGGTCGGTGCTGCGGCCCTCGTTGCCGACCGAGGCCACCACGAGGGCACCCATGTCCGTAGCCAGGTTCAGGGATTGATCAATGAATCTGAATTCACCATCGGTTCCCGCCAGGCCGTCCCAACTCGTGTTGATAATGTCCGCCCCGTTGGCGGCCGCGTAAAGCACGCCCTGGTACCCATGACAAACAAGTCCATCAGCTACGGCACCCCCGCAGCCTGCGTTGATGTGCATGATCTCCACGTTCCAGGACGCGCCCGCAATTCCCACGCCGTTGTCAGTTACCGCGCCGGCCAAACCCGAAGTGGCCGTGCCGTGATTGGCGTTTGAGGGCGTCTCCGGCAGTCCGGTCGGGTCATTGTCCGAGGGGTCGCCGTTGGCAAAGTTGACGCCGCGCACATCATCAACGAACCCGTTTTGGTCGTCATCTACCCCATTGCCTGCAATCTCGTCCGGATTCGTCCAGACGTTCGCGCGAAGATCCTCGTGGCGCCATTCACCGCCTCCGTCCACGATCGCGATGACGACCCTTGGCGATCCGTCTTCACCCTTGACCACATCCCACGCCTCCGGCAGTCGCATCATCTGAATTTCCGACTGATCGCCAAATCTCGGATCGTCGGGGTCAACGCGGACCGGTGTCTCGAGTGCTTCCGTCCGGTGAACAAGCACCGGCTCGGCATAGGCCACGCCCCGCACTGCGGCGAGCGCGTCGGCCACATGATTCGGGGCAGCGCTTGCCGCAAAGCGTACATAAAACGTGCGGCGCAGTGCCTCCAGGTTGCGACGTGTCTTCGGCGTCGGCTCCACATGATCCAGAAACGGATACACGCGCTCTATCAGGTGCACGGCGTATCGCGCAGCCCGCCGGTCGAATTCCTGCAGCCCCGTTGCACCGGTCTTGTTGGCCACGGCCGCGCTGGGCGCAAACTGGACCACGACCACATTAGGCGCATACTCGGGACTATCCTGCGCCGCGGCCAGTGGCGTTGCAAATACTGCCAGGAGCAGCATCGCGGTAAGGCTGCGCACGCCCTTCGTCCCTGCTAACACAACCACGTAGCCCAAAATCCGCAAGCGAAAACCACGATGATTCATGAACAGGGAGACGGCAGACATACCAAGATTCTCCAGCATCCGCAGGATAGGGCTCTTCAGGGCCAGGTCCACTCCTGAGACCAACTGCCGGGTCATGATGGGCCGGGCACAACGGCGATACACAAAGGGGTAGCTACTGCGTTGAAATATACACAGGACTCGTTTCGGCGTGAATAGGATAGCCATCGGTCGTGGGCAATGAAAGTGCGAATACATAGACAATTCCATTCAGGCCCCGAGCAATTCCTTGTGGCCCGATTCAATGTTCGGCGCCCGTGCAAAGGCTGCCCTCCAGTACCGAGTCCCTGCAGGACCCGCCTGCCACCGTCCGCGCCGAGAACGACAAGCTGATGCACAGGCGCTATACCCACCCCGCAGATGCAGAGGTTTCACGCTCTGTGCAGCGGGTAGCCACAAGGCGAGGCACCGCTCCCGCTACCGTTGCCCTGTCCTGGTTACTTTCACGCCCAGGCGTCACGGCGCCCATTATCGGCACCTCGAAGCTGGCGCATCTTGATGCGACCGTCCAGGCCCTGGACCTTGATCTGTCGGAAGAAGACGTGGCCGAATTGGAAGAATCCTATGTTCCGCACGCCGTTATCGGTCACTAAGAGAATCCGCTGGCGAGCGGCTGGTAGCCAGGCACTGCGAACAGCCCAAGGTACATCATTTCGTCGGCCGGAGAATCAGGCGGCATCTTTCGTCGCTTCAGGATCGCTGCATTAGGGACCGAGTTTCCTCCTTGCTATCGGGCCGTAACTTCCGCCACGCTGGATAGCGCAAATTCGGTGTCCTGCGGACGGTGCTGCAGGCTCTGCCTACCGCCTGAGGCGGCACGATTTCGGCGCCAGGGTGGAAGGATTCTTCGCGCGCCGGGCGATGGGTTGCGAAATCTCTGCCGGTGCTAGCCCTTCGCAGTTTTGGCAAGCGCCGGCGTTGGCTTCGGAGGCTTTACCGGCGGCATAGGCACATTCACATTTACCGGGGGCAAAGAACCTCGGTACTCGCCTGAACCCGGCTTTTTTGAGGCCTTGGTCTTGGATATTGACTCAGCCTGTGAGATAGTGAGTGTCGAAGTACCGCTCCGCTTCCCTCTTGCCTACGGCCAGATACCCTTCACTGCGAGGCAACGGTCCGGTCTTAAAATAGGCACGTTCCAAAGTGGCTTTCTATTCCCTTATGTCTATTGTCAATCGATTGATCTGCTGGTTGTCCAACAGACCCTCTGACACTTCATACCACAGGCGCTCCGCCTGCAACAGAAGCCCCTGGAGCTCCGCTCTAAGGTCGGCCGTGTCATCCATGCGTCGCTGATAGGGCAAGTAAGGTATTAGCGCGTGGGATATGGCCGTGAGTACTATCACAGGAGCGGCCCAGAATTCTGCCGCTTCCCCCAATACTACCCACAGGGCCAAGCCAAGACCGGAAGGTACAGCCAACGAGGCGTTCAGGCGGTGATGAACCTTGGCAGATTTCTCGTGACGGACGTGCAGGTACTCTACGTGAGCCTTCAACTGGAGCAATTCATTCCAAGATTCGGCTTGACAATTGCGTGATTCGCTCATCTTCTTGACGTGGGCGTAGCTTGTTCTTGCCGCGTACGATTTCTGGATGTCTTCAAGCATGCCCAAAATGCTTCTCCACGACATCGTTGAAGAACTGCTTCGTGAATTCCTCCACCCTACTCTTGCCGGGGCGTCCACCTAGCAGCCTGACAACGAAACGCTCTTTGGATATTTCGTATCCGACTTCGACAAGCGTGGGGCCGTCCGGGTCTCGAATGGTCTCGATCCGTTCGTAGTAGAATGAATTTGCAGGTTCCTCGCGTGCCACATGGAGTGTGACGTAGCATCGACGTTTTATCGCGAAGCTCGCATGTCCGAAAAAGAAAAGGTAACGGGCCGTCCTGTCACCACGGCGGAAGTCTACCCTCAAGAACCAGGTTCGCTTCGCCGATTCGCCGCGCCGAAGGGCAAAGTACTTCTCGAACTCGAGTGCGCCGAAATCCTTGAAGTAAACGTGTCCGAATTGGAGAGCCTGATTCAATTCATATACCGTCTGCTGGATACGGCTCTTCAGCAACTCCATGGCATGTCTTCCACACTTCGTATTCATTCTCCGCGCGAATGCGCTCGGGCCGCGTAAACGTCTGCGCAAGCGAAGTCAACCATTCCGTCTTCTCGCGCTGCTCCCTGGCTGCTGCCTCATACTCTTCCAGGCTTTCCTCAATGCACTCGGCGACCAGCAGCTACGAACGGGGTAAGATCGGACGCCTGCGAATACTCCAATGCATCATAGTACCGGAGGCGGTCTTCCTTGGTGATTATGGCAATCGGGTAGCCATGGCGCATAAGCATGAGATTCATGAGTAGTCGAGCTACCCGGCCGTTGCCGTCAATAAACGGATGCACGGTGACAAACCAGGTATGTGCCGCGGCTGCCGCAAGGAGCCCTTTGACTCCGGCGAAGGAATCACCAGTCGGGACGCTGACTTTCGCAAGCCAACCGACCAAACTCCTCCATCTGCGCGGGGACGGACTCCGGCCCCGGCGGCAGGTATTTGGAGCCGCTGATGGCAACTGGGACGGTCCTGTAGGCACCGGCTTCATCACTGAGTCCTTTGAGGACAAATGCGTGCAGCTGGCAGACATCATTCTCGGTGACTGGCGCGTGCGGATTGCCTGCCAGCTCCTCCAGAAAATCCAGGGCACCTGACAAATTGCGCGCTTCGGCCTGATCCTTGAGAGGCTTCCCGGTTATAGTAAGGCCAAGCTCAACGACCTCACGTGTCTCCCCGACTCCAAGAACGTTGCCCTCGATGGCGATTGGAATGGTAGATGTTCTTGATTCGAAAGTATTGGCGGATTCGAGTAGAGGGCTGCACTGGAGAACCTCCCGTCGGCGCGCATCGTTCGGACCGTGCAGCAAGCGCCTCGAAATCCAGTAGCCTCTTTTCTTCGCATACGTAGGACGTGCCTTCTATATCAACATGGGACATGTTTTTAAGCGTCTTGCTTGGCGGGGGCATCCTCCGGTCCGGTATGGCCTGGCACGTTCAAATTACGCGAACGCCATTGTCCTGTCGAGGCCCGCGTCCATCCTGCCGTCCCTGGGCCTCTCTGGCCGCGTACTTTGACAGTGCGCACCGCCAGAACCGCCGCGGTGCCGGTGTTACGTACTCAACCAGTGCCGCGCTTTGTACTGACCACAAGCGAATTGGGCTCGCGCCGCCTAGGCTGCCACGACTCCGTTGCGCTGCTCTTCCGGCACGGACTCGGGCGGTGCGATACCCAGCGCAACCTTGACGTGGCGCTTGATCTCCTCGCGCATGCTTTCGTTCTCGGCCAGCCACTTCTTGGTGGCTGTCCGACCCTGGCCAATACGGATTTCACCGTAGCCGTACCAGGAGCCGCTCTTGCGCAGGATGCCGTGGCTTACGCCGAGATCGACCAGTTCGCCGAGCGAAGAGACGCCCTCCCCGTAAACAATGTCGAACTCCGCCGTCCTGAATGGTGGCGCGACCTTGTTCTTGACGACCTTTACGCGCGTGCGACTCCCGATGACCTCCGTGCCTTCCTTCACGGCCCCGATCCGGCGGATATCCAGCCGGACCGAGCTGTAGAACTTGAGCGCACGCCCGCCGGGCGTGGTCTCAGGGCTGCCGAACATGACGCCGATTTTTTCGCGGAGCTGGTTGATGAACACCAGCGCGGTGTTCGAGCGGCTGATGATGCCGGTGAGCTTTCGCAGTGCCTGGCTCATGAGACGTGCCTGCAGGCCCACGTGGCTGTCTCCCATGTCGCCCTCGATTTCGGCGCGAGGCACGAGAGCGGCCACGGAATCCACGACGATCAAATCCAGCGCGCCGCTTCGCACCAGCATCTCGCAGATGCTGAGCGCCTGCTCCCCGGTGTCAGGCTGGGACATGAGCAATGCGTCGATGTCCACGCCCAATTGTTCGGCGTATGTCGGGTCAAAGGCGTGCTCTGCGTCAATGAACGCACCCACGCCTCCCATCTTCTGCGATTCCGCCAGGCAATGCGTGGCCAGCGTGGTCTTGCCCGAAGATTCGGGACCAAAGATTTCCACCACCCGGCCCCGCGGGATCCCTCCCACGCCGAGCGCCGCATCCAGGGCCAGTGAGCCCGTGGAGATGGCTTCGACACGCACCACGGGCGCATCCCCCATGCGCATGATTGACCCTTTCCCGTGCTGCTTCTCGATTTGCTTCAGGGCCAGATCCAGTGCCCTGTTCTTGGCATCGGTAATCGCGTTCATTTTCTCCTCTCAGAGCTGGTTCAACTGGTTTAGGCCCAGTATACAGTCGACCCTATGACATCTTAATGTCATAGGGTATGCAAGTTTTTTCGGCAATGCCCGAAAAACGTTGTCACATCTAGTCCGAGGCCAGAATCTGCCGCCTGGCCAGATCCAGCGCCGCTACCGCGCTCCGGATCTTGTTTGCCTCGCGGTTCGCCCCGAACCGGTAGCATCTTGCGGTCTCGCGCGATCCGTCCGCGTAGGCTATCCACGTCGTACCTACGGGCTTCTGGTCGGATCCTCCCCCCGGTCCTGCAATGCCCGTGATACCCAGTCCTGCGTCTGCGCTGAAGCTGGCCCGGGCCCCACGGGCCATCATGACGGCAACTTTCCCGCTAACGGCGCCGTGCTCTTCGAGTACGGCGGCCGGCACGCCCAGAAGGCCTCGCTTAGCGGAATTGGCATACGCCACCACACCGCCCGCCACGTAGTCCGACGAGCCCGGCACATTGGTGAGCATATGCAAGCCGAGACCACCCGAGCAGCTTTCGGCCAGCGCGATGCTGAGGCCACGACTGCGGAGCATGGACCCGAGTACTGCTTCAAGAACGTCGTCGTCCGTTCCGAAAATGTGCGTGCCCAGCCGCGCGCGCAAGTGGGCTTCCAGCTGCTCCAGCCTTCGGCCCGCGGCTGCTCCCCTGCCCGTGAGTCTAAGCCGCACTTGGCCGGGTCTGGGAAGGTAGGCCAGCTTGAGCTCCGAATCCAGTAGATGGGAGATGTCGCCAATCTCTTGCTGGAGGTCGGATTCGCCAATACCGGCCGTGCAAAGCGTCCGGTGCCTGATGGCCTCCGGCGTAACAAGTCGCCGGAGGCGTGGCGCAACTTCCTCGCCAAAAATCGCTTTCATTTCGCGGGGAACGCCCGGAAGCAGCACAAGGACCGCCTCCTGCTCAAGCCACAGCCCCGGCGCCGTGCCAACCGGATTGGGCAACGGTTCAAATCCCTCGGGCACCATTGCCACGCGGTCCCCGTGCGGCGGAATCTCGCGACCCCGCTCTGCGAAAAACCGCCTCACCGCAATTCGCGCTTCGGCATCCAGGCGGAGATCCACGCCCAGGTAGTCGGCCACGGCCTCGCGGGTCACATCATCGTGCGTTGGACCCAGCCCTCCCGTTGCCAATACCACGTCCGAAGCCTTCCGTGCATGGTCTATGGCCGTTGCAATACCTTCCGCCTCATCGCCTACCGTGAGCACACGTTGCACCACGACGCCCAGGCCTGCGAGCTGCCGGGCCAACCAGGCCGCGTTCGTGTCCTGCACCTGCCCGATCAGCAACTCGTCCCCGATCGTGACGATCGTCGCGGTCATCGGGCCGCCGACCAGCCGCGCGGATCGCGGCGCCAGTGCAGCAGCACTTCCAGGTCTCTCTCGCTCAGGTACCTCTCTTCTACAGCGACGGACAGCAGAGTAGAGAAGTCGCACAGCGCTCCAGCTGCGATGCCCTCGGCCCGGAATCTTTCCAGGACTCCCGGGAACCCGTAAGTGAAGATGGCCACCATGGCGAGAACCCGCGCCTGTGCGGATTCGCGTATGGCCGTAACCGCCCGCCAGGACGACCTGCCGGTGGAGACCAGATCCTCCACTACGACTACGGCCTTGTCCTTGTCCAGTCCTCCCTCGACACGGTTACCCTTGCCGTGGGCCTTGTAATCGGGCCTCACGTAGGCCATGGGAAGCTGCATGTCGCCGGCCAGCCAGGCCGCGTGCGCAATTCCGCCCGTCGCCGTGCCGACAATGGCCTCCGGACTGAGGCGCTCCCTGTCCATGAAAGCCCGGAATCCCTGCGTCAGCATGCTGCGGACAGACGGATGTCCGAGGGTCAGGCGATTGTCGCAATAGACGGGCGCCTTGAGACCCGAAGCCCAGGTAAAGGGCGCTCTCGGCCGAATGCTTACCGCGCCAATAGTCAGCAGGGCCCGCGCGATGCGCCGATCCAGTTCGTCGAAGACGCCGGTATCATTCATACTCGGTACGCGCCAGATACCATATTCCCGTAAGGACCGTAATGGCCACGACCGTCAGCAGGAGAATCAGCGGGATGATGCTCTGCAGCACCCACGAGGACACACTAGAGAGGATGCCGGGGATGTGCCGGGCCGTAAGCAGGACTAGCATCGTGATGACAAAGACCAGCTGCATCGTGGTCTTGGTCTTGGCCATGGGAATGGTGCGCAGCATGCGCTGCGCGCTCACTGCTTTCAGGCGCAGGATCGTGATCACGATATCCCGGGCTGCGATGGCAGCCACGGCCCACCATGGAACGACCGCCGGAACAAGTACGGCAAGGGCCACGAGCGTGCCCAGAACCAGAACCTTGTCTGCCATCGGATCCAGAAACTGGCCAAGCCGGGACCGAACGTCCAGTCTGCGCGCAAGCCAGCCGTCATAGTAATCGGAGATCGCGGCGAGCACGAACAGCGTCAGGGCAATAGCCTGGCCTGGCAGGGAGTCCCAGAACAGAAACGCCAGAAGTACCGGCGTGATCGCAATTCGGGATATCGTTATGGCATTGGGGACGTAGTCCATCCCTTGACCGCAGCCTCCGGGGCAATCCAAAGAAGTGACCCCTCGCGATTGCTTTGACCTGTGTGCGCCGGAGCCGGAATGACAAACAATTTGCGGGCACTGCAGGTTTCTGGCAGCCGGATCTGATCGTGACCGATTTGCTACCGGAAATGGCAGCCGCCGGCCATCGAGCCCGGCCTCCCGGGCGCGCCAGGGCCTTGCGGCCGTCCGGGTCGATGTTGTCAAAGGGTCTGCCAAAGTGGCGGACGTGCCTGTTCGGCAAGGTTATTGATTGTCCTGTGGCAGACGTAATCCACGATACACCAAAAGAACAGGGACATGCCCAAGATTATTGGAATTGACCTCGGAACCACCAACTCGGTCGTAGCCGTCATGGAGGGCGGCGAGCCCAGGGTCATTGAGAATTCGGAGGGAGCTCGAACGACTCCATCCGTCGTTGCCTTCAAGAGTGACGGCGAGCGGCTTGCGGGCGCGCCCGCCAAGCGACAGGCCATTACCAACCCCACGCGAACCATCTTTTCGATAAAGCGCTTCATGGGCCGGAGCTACGACGAGGTTCCGGATGAACTGAAAACGGTGCCTTACAAGGTGACCGGAGGCGAGAGTGGTCTGGCGCGGGTCTCGATCGGAGACCAGACCTATACGCCGCAGGAAATCTCTGCCATGATCCTCCAGAAGCTCAAGCTAACGGCAGAGGACTACCTGGGAGAGAAAGTCACCGAGGCCGTTATCACGGTGCCGGCCTACTTCAATGACGCGCAGCGGAAAGCCACCAAGGAGGCGGGCAAGATTGCCGGACTTCAGGTGCGCCGCATCATCAACGAGCCCACGGCGGCAGCGCTCGCCTACGGGCTCGGCAAACAGGAGAAGGACCGCGTCATTGCCGTCTATGACCTCGGCGGCGGCACGTACGACATCTCCATCCTCGAGCTGGGCGGCGGCGTATTCGAGGTCAAGTCGACGAACGGCGATACGCACCTGGGTGGCGACGACTTTGACCAGCGCCTCATAGACCACATTGCTGACTCCTTCCAGAAGGACGAGGGCATCGACCTCAGGGGAGATGCGATGGCCCTGCAGCGCCTGAAGGAAGCTGCGGAAAAGGCCAAGATCGAGCTTTCCAGCGGAAACCAGACGACCATCAATCTGCCGTTCATTACGGCGACGAAGGAGGGCCCCAAGCACCTCACGATGAATCTGTCTCGCGCGAAATTCGAGCATCTCATCGGCGATCTGGTGCGCCGGACCGTGGCGCCCATGAGACAGGCGCTCGAGGATGCGAAGCTCTCGACGGCGCAAATCGACGAGGTAATCCTGGTGGGCGGGTCCACGCGCATCCCGCTGGTGCAGAAGACGGTCGAGGAATTCTTTGGCAAGGCTCCCAACCGGTCCGTCAATCCTGACGAGGTGGTTTCCGTGGGCGCAGCCATTCAGGGAGGCGTGCTTTCGCAGGACATTTCGGATGTGCTGCTGCTCGACGTCACGCCGCTGAACCTGGGCATCGAGACGCTCGGCCGCGTGATGACCACGCTCATCGAGGCCAATACGACGATCCCGACGCGGAAGCAGGAGGTGTTCTCTACTGCTGCCAATAACCAGACTTCGGTCGAGATTCATGTGCTGCAGGGCAACCGCGAGATGGCTGAGTTCAACCGGACCATCGGCCGATTCCACCTGGACGGCATTCCGCCTGCCCCGCGGGGGCTGCCGCAGATCGAGGTGACCTTCGACATTGACGCGGACGGCATCCTGAACGTGTCCGCCAAGGACAAGGCAACGGGCAAGGAGCAGTCCATTCGCATTGAGGCTTCAAGCGGGCTGTCGGAGGAGGAAATCGAGGAGATGCGGAATCAGGCCAAGGAACACGCCGCAGAAGACAGAAAGCGGCGCGAAGAGATAGACAAGCTCAACCAGGCCGATGCTCTCATCTACCAGACGGAGACCAATCTCGGCGAGTTCGGCGACAAGCTGTCTGCCGAAAACAAGTCTGCGATAGATGCCGCACTAGAGCGCCTGAAATCCGTCCACAAGGAGCGCGACATGGGCGAGCTCGACTCTGCCCTGGAGCAGATGAACCAGGCCTGGGCCGCAGCCAGCGCCGACATGCTGAAGGCACAGCAGGAAGCCGCGGCGTCGCCCGGCAACGGCGAGGCGCCGGCCGACGACGGAGAAATCAGGGACGTGGACTTTGAAGTAATGGATGAGGACGACAAGTCCTAGTCCATGCGGAAGAGCTTAAGGGCATTCTCCGTGGTCCGGCGTGCCACCGCCTCCACGGAGATGCCTTTGACGGCCGCCATCTTCTCGGCGACCCGCAGCACGTAGGCTGACTCGTTGCGCTTTCCCCGGTGCGGCACAGGGGCCAGAAACGGAGCGTCTGTTTCCAGGACCATCTGCTCCAGGGGCGTGGCCGCCACCAGGGCATCCACGCCTGCATTCCTGAAGGTCAGGGTGCCTCCGATTCCCAGGAGGAACCCAAGATCGGCCGCAGCCTCCATTATCCAGGCAGGCCCCCCGAAGCAGTGAAAG
This sequence comes from Rhodothermales bacterium, assembly GCA_965207385.1. GTDB lineage: Bacteria > Bacteroidota > Rhodothermia > Rhodothermales > Bin80 > CAZXEU01. Next base: position 50,990 of record CBDBLZ010000011.1, on the reverse strand, counting down.
ATGCCGCGCAGCCTTTCGGGTGCGGCCTTGCGCTCTTCTTGCAGCATGCAGACAATATCCCGGTGGGCCTCGTCGCGGCCCTGCCGGTCGCGGGTGTGCAGGATCAGCGGCAGGTCCATTTCCATGGCCAGGCGGATGTGCAGCCGAAAAAATTTCTCCTGCACTGCGTCGAAGGACCGGTCCCAGTAGTAATCCAGGCCGCTTTCGCCAACGGCGACAATGCGCGGATCGCTGCAGTACTGAGCGACGCGGGAGAAATCCTCCGCCGTAGCCGACTTGGTCTCGGACGGGTGCAGCGCAGCCATGGCATACAGGCCTTCGTACCGGTCGCACAAGTCAAGGGCCTGTGCAATCGAGGCGAGATCAATGGCCGGCATCACGATGCGGGTCACTCCCGCGTCCCGGGCGCGGCCGATCACTTCCGGCAGATCCGGTGCCAAGCGCTCGTGATACAGGTGTGCATGGGTGTCGGTTAGCATTGGTGTCTATATTTGCAGAGTGTGGCTGCTACCGCGCTCCTGACTGGTCACGGTCCGCGCACCAAAGGGGCAGCGAGTCCTCCGGGCACTGTGTCCGCTGCGCTGGTGTAGCCGAACCAGGCTGAGCCATGGCACAATGCGGAGACAGCAAAGGGGCGGCAGCGCCGACACCGCCGGATACCGGTCATGGGTCTCAGTCGATTGTCTGCAGTGGCGTTGGAGATCTATGAGCCTGTCCTCGACAAGCGGCCTCGAAACCACTCCGCGAGCTCGTCCATGCAGAGCTCCCCGCCGCCTACTCGTACTATGACATTAGCAAACTCTTCCTGGCATTCTATCGCCAGATCGTATCCGCTCCTGATTGCAAGCAAAACGGCGAGGTATAGAGCGGTCCTCTTGTTGCCGTCCACAAACCCGTGATTGGAGACAACGCCATGAACCAGCGCGGCTGCCTTCCTGTGGATGCGACGGAAGTAGCCCGAGTACGGACGCGCAATGGCCGACTGGATGCGATGTTCGCTCAGAAGCCCTGAAGCACCGCCGGCTTTGAGAGCCTCCTCATGTGCGTGGATCGCATCAGCGAGAGATATGTGGTAATGTGGCCTACCGATCTGCCAGCAGCTGTATTGCTTTCCGGTATTTGACTGATATCTCCTTAATAATCCTCTCCGAAGTCGGGCTGACCGATCCTCCCTTCGATACAGGCAGCGTGAGCCTTGCCTTGGAGGCTTGTCTGGCACCGCGCGCCGACCGGGATGGCGCGGAATTATGCGTCTTTTCGGACTGCATTACTGGCAATTATCGGTGTATATGCCGAGTGCGATCCAGCACCTTGAAGAACGTATACGCCCACAGTGCTCAATGGAGCCTTGAGCCCGCCGTTCGCATTCATCCAGATACGGGAGTTCGTGGCAATTGGGACCGGTCCAGGCTGAATCCCGAACTCGCGCATTCCTGCCCAGTGCACAATCTCCTTCGAGAGTATTGCCCCGTATCCTTATTTGCTGGTTGCCGGGACTAAGGCTTCGCTTCACTCCGAAGCCAGACCAGGAGTATAGCAAACAAGGCCAGCGGTCGCGTCAGCCGAGTCTGACTCGCGACCCTGGCGCATGACCGGACAGCCAAGCGGAGCCCGTAGCCGGGCATCAATGCCGCGGCGGAAGTCCCGGTACCTGCGCTCCGCTGGCCGTCACCTCTTTCGATTCGCTCTCGCAAATTGACGAGTTTCAGCTATTGGCGTCCGGTAATACCTTGTTCGAGGCTGGAGCGGCACCTGCCGCGCATGGTAATTGTTGCATGAGCCTCTGCGGGTTCGGCCTGTCCCTGTGGGGCACTGCCAAAGGGGCCGACTATCCGCGGACAGAGACATTATGAAATACAGGCTGGCTGCGTCACGCCATCATTTGGGAAAGCAGGATCCCGGACGCGAACAGGTCCCCTGTGGATCACGTACACGCCAAGTGCGTGCACACCCATGAACGGGCCCTTTGGACAAGAACCGATTCAGATCTTGAAACACTTTCCCATTCGGCTCCTGGCCGGGATGCTTCTGCTTCCGGCCGCCTCGGCCAGTGGTCAGGCTGCCGACACCACAACCATAACCCTGCCAGCCATCGAAATCCAGGCAACGCGTGCCACGGAAACGGAGGCCCATGCCCCCCGCTCTGTCACGCTGCTGGAGCGGGCGCAGCCGCAGATGGAGCCGGGACTCTCGCTTGAGCGCGCGCTTCGCGGGCTTCCCGGCGTGTGGCTGCGCGAGCGTGGGCACTACGCCCTCGGGGAGCGGCTGGTCATACGCGGGATGGGTTACCGGTCCGCCTTTGGCGTAAGGGGCGTTCAGGTTGTCCTGGACGGCATTCCGCTCACCATGGCTGACGGCCAGTCGGTGCTGGATGCGGCAGATCCTGTGTTCGTGCGGCGCGCAGAGGTGCTTCGCGGCCCGGCCTCGGCATACTGGGGAAACGGAAGCGGCGGGGTGCTCTTTCTGGACACCGCGCCTCCGGTCGCCGAGACCCGCGTTCGGCTGATGGGCGGAAGTTATGGACTCCGCCAGGTGGCAGCAGCAACAGGCATCCACCGCGGCCGCCACCGGCTTCACGTGCACGGCTCAAGGGTCAGCGCCAATGGATACCGCGAGCACAGCTCCGGGAGCTTCTTGCGAGGCGGCCTCCAGGGACTCTCCAACCTTGGCTCCCGCACCACGCTGCGATGGGTGGTAGCCGCAGCTCACCTTAACACGGAGTCGCCGGGAGCCCTGACGGAAGAGCAGTTCCGGCTGGATCCGCGCCAGGCGGCTCCCCGCTTTGTGGCAACCCGCGCAGGCAAGGTCAGTACGCATGTCCAGAGCGGACTCACGCTGCGCTCGGAGACGGCACTTGGAGAGGTGACGGCGAGCGCCTTTGGCGTGGTGCGAAGACTAGAGAACCCCCTGACGTACGCGTTCATCGACCTAGAACGCCGCGGAGGCGGAGCACACGTCCAGCTAAGGAGGTCCTGGTGGAGCGCCGGAGCATCGCTGCGAATGCTGGCCGATGCAAGGCTGAATCACGACAATGACGGCGGGCAGCCTGGCAGCCAGTTGCGCCTGGACCAGCGGGAAAATGTAGTCAACACGGGGGTCTTCGCGGCCGCACACGGGCGGCTGCTCGGCGAAATACGGGCCTCCGGCGCCGTGCGCGCGGACCTGGTGCGCTTTTCCATGACCGACAACCACCTGCCTAATGGCGACCAGTCGGGAGAGCGCAACTTTTCGGCCATCAGCCCGAGCATCGGGGTCCTTTACCGCAGCGCGTACGCCAATTTCAGCACGGCGTTTGAGACGCCTACCACGACAGAACTGGTCAACCGCCCCGACGGCCGGGGTGGATTCCATCCGGACCTCAGGCCGCAGCGCACGCTCGGCATAGAAGTAGGCGGGCGCGGCGTGTATCGTCGACTAACCTATGACGTTGCCGTCTACCAGCTGCATGTCCGCGACCGGCTCCGGCCCGAAGAAGTGGCGGACGGTCCCATCCATTACAGCAACCGGGGCAAGAGCATCCACCATGGCCTGGAGTTTGTCCTGGATTGGCCGAGGGACAGTGCCACGAGTGCCCGTCTCGTGAACACGTTCAATTACTTTGTCTTCCTCGACCGCTTCAATCGTGGCAAGCTGATTCCCGGAGTACCCAACCTCCACTTGCAGGCGAGCGTGCGCACACGCATCCGCCGCATAAGCGGCGAAATAGCCTTTTCAGGCGCTTCCGGCATGTGGGTGGACGATGACAACTACACGCTTAGCGACGGCTTCGCAACCGTTGACCTGTATGTTGGCTTTCGCGCCCGCGTTCAACCCTTCGTTCGCATCCAGAATATGCTGAATTCTTCTTACAGCGGATCCGTTGTGGTAAACGCCTTCGGCGGGCGGTATTTCGAGCCCGCACAGACGCGGTCCCTGCAGGCCGGTGCCGCGATCACCCTGTAGAATAGAACCCTCGCCTTGCTTCGGATTATCACGATAACCACGGACTTTGGCAGCAGGGACGGCTACGTGGCCGCCATGAAGGGCGTGATCCTGTCAGTAGCGCCGGAGGCCAGGATCGTGGATATTTCTCACAGCATCGCACCATTCGACGTGATGGAGGCGGCCTTTGTGCTCCGCCAGGCAGCGCCGCACTATCCGGAGGGATCGATCCACCTGGTAGTGGTGGATCCGGGTGTCGGAAGTCCGCGCCGGTGCGTTGCGCTTGAGGCGGGCGGCCACATGTACGTGGGGCCGGACAACGGGCTGTTTTCACTATTGATGAACGGCGAGTCGAAACCCGACGGCCTGGTCGAACTCGACTCCGCGGGCGCCAGCGCCACGTTCCATGGCAGGGACGTCTTCGCCCCGGCTGCTGCACGACTCGCCACCGGGTGCCATCTTGAAGAGGTGGGCACTCCCATCGGCGCGCTGACTCCACTGCACTGGGCGATTCCCACCGAAGACGACAGCGGCATTCGCGGCTGGATCGTTCACATTGACAACTTCGGCAACTGCATTTCGAACGTCACGCGCAGCGTGCTGGAGCGGCGGCAGCGTGGCCGAGACGTCAAGGGCTACGTGGGCAGCGCCATCGTCGCAGGCGTGCGAGGCACGTACGCGAGCGTCGACAAGGGTGAGCCGCTTCTTCTATTCGGCAGCGACGGCTACCTGGAAGTGGCCGTCAATGAAGGCCATGCGGCATCCCTATTGAACATCCGGCGAGGCACACCCATTAACCTCGTATTCGTGGAAAGCAGGCAGACTCCTTCGGCCTGACACGAAACGCCGCATCTCTCTTTCCGCGGGAGCATGGGCACAAATGCACGCGGCGTGCTGTGCGGTCATTGACACGTGCTAACACCTTCTACGGCCGGCTGATTCCGCGGCTCATTCGGCATCTTCCCGCGGTCACACGCCGTTCAGAAGGGACTGCAGCGCATCCAGGTTCTCCACGACTTCCTCCGCAATTAGGTCGGGATCAGCAAATTCCACTAGTCGAAAGAACTCGCCCTTGCGAAGCAGATGCTGGTCGCCCAGACGGCTCGCCAACTCGACGAAGAATTCTTCAGCGAAACTGCTAAGCTTCACCCGCCGCGTATTGGCATCCCAAAGCAGACGCTTGGCGTCTTCATCCAGCTTCGACCACGTGGAGAAATCTGATGAGGAACCGGCAAACAGCCTCTCCTGAATCAGACTATCCAGTACGTCGTCTGCCTCGCGAATCGCAAGCTCTACAAAAAGAGGCTCCTCGGGCCGGGCATGACCTACGAATTCCCTGAGCACGCTCGGCGTAACGAAGTAATTCTCTATTTCGTACCGGTCCCAATATCTCGAGTCGAGATCTCCGGCAACACCGCTTGCTCGAGCCGAAGCATCACGGTCAAGGATCGCAAGACCGCGAAGTCCGGGGAGCATGCCACGGAGTGCAAAAAAGTGCTTCCGTGGAGTCAGGCCGAAGCCGCCTTCAACGCGCTCAATCTCGGACGCCATGTCCCTGTCCGGGAAATTGTCCTGCACAAAGTAGGCGTTGATCCCTTTGTCAAATGAGGCCGCAACCGGATGATCCAGCCGCGCCGCCAGTGCAACAAGAATGTCGAGATCGGTTCGCCCCTCCAGGTACAGCACATATCCGTGCTGCCTTGCCCGCATATAGTGGGCTGCTCCAAAGTGCCTAAGTGTCTTGTTGATATCTGCCTTCGACGACAGATTATCGGCCGATCCATCCAGCAGCAGGGTCAAGTTCTCCTCCTGGGCTTCGTCCATGATCACTTCAGAGTGCGTCACGAGAATAACCTGGGAACCATTGGCAGCGGCCATATCGCGCAGCAGGACGTATACCTGTCTTTGGCGCAGGATCTCTAGATGGGCGTCCGGTTCGTCTATCAGCAGGATGCTGCGCCGGTGCGAAAACAGGTAGGCCAGTATCAGAAGCATCTGCTGCAATCCACGTCCCGCGAGGGTGATTCCCAGCTCTTCCTTCACATCCTCCTGGCGGTATCCCAGATAAATCGTGCCAAGCGGAGTTTCCGTTGGTTCGCCCAACTCCACGGCGAAGAGTCGATCGATCCAGTCCACAATGCGCTGCCAGTCTTCGGCAGAGTTCTTGTAAACGAGCAGGCACAGATTGCGCAATACCTGGGCTGTCTGTCCCTGCCCTAGCAGCACATCAATTCTTCCGGGCTGGAGAATCGGCTCCTCGATCTCGAGTCCTGACATCGGATAAAGCAGCTCGACGTTCAGGCGTGCGGCAGCCTCAATCAGTCCAGGCCTTGCAAGCGTCGCATTGTCAGGCGCGCAATAGATCAATTCATCGCCCTGGCTGCGAAAGGCCATGGTCACGGGCACAACCTGGCGCTCATGCAGCATGCCTAGCGTGATTTCCATCCTGATAGTCGAACGACCCGCACGCACACGTGTGTTGTGCCAAAAGTAACGTGTGCGCTGCACGGGCACTGAAACGAGATTCAGCCGATTGAGGGCTGTAGCAGTCCTCTTCTTGGGAGGAGCCGAACCCTTGGAATCGTACCAGGTCTTGACCGCCTGCGACCATAACGCAATAGCCTGAAGGGCCGTGGTCTTGCCACAGTTGTTCGGACCGATCAGGACGGCCGGATGGTCCAGGTCAATACGCTGAACATCGCCAAAGCACTTGAAATTCCGGATCTGTAGATATTCAAGCAGTCTCATCCTTTCATTTCTGGCGCGATGTCGGCACTACTAAGATAACGAGCAGGCGAGGGCGACAGGCAGTCGCCTATTCTAACGGCTCTTGGGCTTCGTGCCATAACCCGCCGCCGGCAATTCGATTCTGAAGGTGGTTCCACGACCCGGCCTGGACTCTGCAACCGTGAGAGACCCGCCGTGATAGTCCTCTACAATGCGCTTTGCCAGGCTGAGCCCAAGTCCCCATCCCCGCTTCTTCGTGCTGTAGCCCGGTCGGAATACGTCTTCCCACTGGTTACGCTCAATTCCCTTTCCCGTGTCGGACACCTCCAGAATGACACTATTGTCCTCGCGTCTGCCTGCAATCGCGATTTGTCCCTTGCCGGATTCCAGTGCGTCCAGGGCATTCTTCAATAGGTTCTCCACAACCCATTCAAAAAGCTGGTTGTTGAGCGAGGCTGCCAGATCTTCCGGCACGTCAACAGCGAGGCTAACGCCGCGCTCAGGCATTCGGCGGCGCATGTAGGCAGCCGTGCTTTCCACGCACCGGGCGATCTGGCATTCGTCCAGTTTGGGCAATGATCCAATGTCGTTGAAGCGGTGCGCAACCCGGCTGAGACGCTGCACGTCCTGCTCAATCTCCTCTACGGCGGTGGTCTGCAGGTCTTTCTCCCCCCGCCGCAGCACTTCGATCCAGCCCATGAGACTGGAAAGCGGAGTGCCCAGCTGGTGCGCTGCTTCACGGGCCATGCCGACCCAAAGGCTGCTCTGTTCGCTCCGCCTTACGTATGAAAAGCCGAGGTAGCCCACAAGGATGAAGAGCCCGACGATGACAAGTTGCAGAACCGGGTACAGGCGCAGCTCCCGTATAATGTCGGACTCATCGTAATACACAAACTGCCTGAACAGCGGCCCTCCGTCTATGAAAATCGGAGGGTACACTTCCTGCATGCGGCCGACCAGCTCCCCAACGCGGGCCGAGTCGGCTGGCGAAACGGGCGCTGAAGCGTCCACATCGATGTTGCGCCAGGTGAGCGGCGTGCCGGCGCTGTCCGTGATGATGGCCGGAACATCCCCGTAGTAATTGCTGATGACATCGAAGAGAAAGTTGCTGTGCGGATTCTCTGTCCCGCGCTCGGCCGTCAGAAGGACATCAAGCAGCGTGCGGCGCAGCTCCGGCGACAGTTCCTCGATGGGGAGCTGTGCCGCCAGTTGCCGAATGCTCTCGCGGTCGGCAGCAGCTCCCGGCAACCGCGCGACTTCCTCGCGCGCTCTGGCCCAGATCTCCATGCCCTCGCTTTCACGGGTCCTCAGGCGGTCGACGAGCCCGTTGGTATAAAGCAGCGAGCCCAGAGCCAGGATGACGGCGACGATGATCAGCCCGCGCTTCAGATTCGCCGCACGAACATAGGCCTTCATGTCCCGGGAGCTACGTCCGCCCTGATGATCTGCGAACGCTTGGGCCCCGTGGAGATCATGCTGACACCCACGCCGACGGTCCGGGACAGGTAGTGCACGTAATCCTGAGCCGCCACAGGCAGATCGTCGAAGCGCTCCATGCCTGTCACGTTCTCACTCCATCCCGCGAGCGTCTCGTAAACCGGCTCCACGCCTTCAAGCGTTTCCGTTTCAGCAGGAAAGCGTTCATGCTCGCGCCCGTTGTACCGGTAGCGCGTGCACACCTGGATGGGATCCACGCCGGAGAGCACATCCATCTTGGTAATGGCCATGTCCGTAAAGCCGTTAATGGCCGCCGTGTAGCGCAGGGCAACGGCATCCAGCCAGCCGCACCGGCGGCTGCGTCCCGTGGTGGCGCCGAATTCGGACCCGACTGTCTGGAGATGTTCGCCAACGCCATCGGCAAGCTCGGTCGGCAAGGGACCGTTGCCCACGCGCGTGCAGTACGCCTTGACTACTCCGATCACCCTACTGACGGCTACGGGCGGAATGCCGAGGCCCGTGCATGCTCCCCCGGCCGTCGGGTGACTGGATGTCACAAACGGATACGTCCCGAAGTCCACGTCCAGCAGCGAGCCCTGCGCACCTTCCGCCAGAATCTGCTTCCCATCCTTGATGGCCCGGTGCAGGTACATGGACGTATCCGTGACAAACGGATCGATCTTGCGGTCAAACTCCACGTACTCTTCGATTATCCGCTCCACGGAGAGCAGCTCTGCTCCGTAAACGCCCCGCAGTATGGCATTCTTCTCCTCGATGGACGCCTTCAGCTTGCGCGAAAGCACATCACGATCCAGGAGGTCGACCACGCGAATGCCCGTGCGCGCAAACTTGTCCACGTATGCCGGCCCGATGCCGCGGCCCGTGGTGCCAATGGCACCCGCATCCCGGGCCTGCTCACGCGCCTGTTCTATGGCCTTGTGGTAGGGCATGATGAGGTGGGCCTTGTGCGAGATGAGCAGCCGGCCCTCTACTGCATAGCCCAGAGCCGAGACCGTATCGATCTCGCGCATCAGGGCCACGGGATCGATCACCACGCCGTTTCCGATCACGCACATTACATGGCGATGGAAGATGCCGCTCGGCAGCAGGTGGAGCACGAAGGTCTCGTCTTCCCACCGGATGGTGTGCCCCGCATTGGCGCCGCCCTGGTAGCGCGCCACGATGTCCGTTTCCCTGCTCAGCAGGTCAACGATCTTTCCCTTGCCTTCGTCTCCCCACTGGCTCCCTATAACGACGGTTACCGCCATTGTCGCCCCTCGCCCCTACGTTTCAGCCCGGCAGGCCGCGCCGCTTTCCGAAGCTACTCTTCGGAGGAATAGCTGGCAATGGCTTCGTCCACGGAATCGTAATGCTGAAACACGGTAATCAGCCTCGTTACGATCAGAAGCGACTGGATGCGATCGGCCGGGTTGGCCAGGCGAAGGTCGCCTCCCGCGTTGCGCATGGTCGTCATGCCACTTATCAGCATGCCCAGCCCGCTGGAATTCATGAAGCCTACCCTTGCAAGGTCTACCACGACGTTCACCTTGCCCTCTTCCTTGAGCTGATGGAGACGTTCATGCAGGCGCGCCCCGTCTGGTCCGCCCATGACGTTGCCCTTGAACTTGATGACTACGGCATTGTAGCGTTCGTCTACGGAGTAATTCATGACAGCTGAAGGCTTGAAGGTGTTAACGGGTGCGAAGCCGGGCCGGAGTCTGCGACGCGGAAGAACGCCGGTTCAGTTCTACTACCACGGGCGTAGCCACGAACACGGACGAATACGTTCCTATCAGTATGCCAATTATGAGGGCAAAGGCAAACCCGCGCAGCACTTCCCCGCCAAATATAAACAGGGTAACCACTACAAGCAACGTGGTACTGGAGGTGATAATCGTGCGGCTAAGCGTCGTGTTAACCGACCGGTTGACTACCTGATTGTAGGGCTCCGTCTTGAACAGATTGGTGAATTCCCGAATCCGGTCGAAGATCACCACGGTATCGTTCAGCGAGTATCCGACAATCGTCAGAAACGCCGCGATGATGGCCTGGTCGATCTGAAGCGAGAACGGGAGAAATCCCCTGAGCAGTGAGAAAATGCCGAGCGTAATCAGCACGTCGTGAAACAGTGCCGCTACGGCGCCCAGGCCAAAGCGCCACTCGAATCGAAGCATCACATAGATGAAGATGACCAGCAGCGAGCCGCACACCGCGAAGATGGAGCCCCGCTTCAAATCCTCCGCGAATCGCGGCCCCACCACGTCGGTCTTGACGACGCGGGGATCGGCGTCAGGGTATGCGGCCTCGATGGTGCCCACGATCTGACCCTGTACCTCGTTGGTCTCCAGGTCTCCCTCGAGCGTGCGAACCAGGAGCGCGTCGCCGCCCTCGGCGGAGACATCGCTGTAGGTCTTCACTTCAGGGGACTGGCCCAGGGTCTCGGTCAGCGCGGCCCTTACCTCTGTCGGCGACAGCGGCACGGCTGTTTCTACGACAAACTCCATGCCGCCCTTGAAGTCGATGCCGACTTCGAGGCCGCGCGTCAGGAACGCCGCAAGGCTGAGAACAATCAGCAGGCCGGAGACCACATAGCCCTTCCGGCGGCTTTCCACGATGCTGAAATTGGCGTTTTCTAGTATGCGCATAGTACCGGAAAATGGGCTTAGCCGTAGCTGACGGCGACGCGCCGCTCAAGGACCAGGTAATCGAATATGATTCGCGTAAAGACGATCGCACTGAAGAGCGAGGCCAGAATTCCCGCCATGAGGGTGACGGCGAAGCCCTGGATCGGCCCCACGCCGAAGGAATACAGGATGATGCCCACAAAGAAGGTCGTTATGTTGGCGTCAATGATGGCACTGAGCGCCTTGCCGTAGCCTCCGTCAATGGAGGCCTTGAGCGTCTTTCCTGTCGCCTGTTCCTCGCGTATTCGCTCGAATATCAGCACGTTGGCATCGACCGCCATGCCAATGGTAAGCACGATTCCGGCAATGCCCGGAAGCGTCAGCGTGGCCTGGAATCCGGCAAGAATGCCGAGGATGAAAATGATGTTGATGATGAGGGCAAGATCCGCCACGATTCCGCCGCCCCGGTAGTACAGGATCATGAATAGCGCCACGATGGTCAGTCCCACCATGATCGACATGAGACCGGATCGCCTGGCCACCACGCCGAGGCTCGGCCCCACGGTGCGCTCTTCCACGATGTTGACCGGCGCGGGCAGCGCGCCCGACTTGAGCACGGTAACGATATCGTCCGCTTCTTCCTGCGAGCCGAGTCCCGTAATCTGCGAATTGCCGCCGGAAATCTTGCCGATGACCGTCGGATACGAGTACACCGCGCCATCAAGAACGATGGCGATATTCTTGCCGACGTTGGCTCCTGTCAGGCGGGACCAGACGCGGGAGCCTTCCGAATTCATCTTCATGCTGACCAGCGGCTGGTTGGTCGTCTGGTCAAAGTCGGCCCGCGCATCGGTGATGACCTCGCCCGAGAGCTCCGCATTCATGTTTACGGCGAGGATCTGGTAGAATTCGACGCTCTCCCCGAAGTTGGACGGGTTGGCGTGGTAAAGCAGCTCGATGTCTCGCGGCAAATAGCGCTGGACCGCCGGATCCTGCATCAACGCGTTGAATACCGCCGTATCCTGCTCCGAAACCTCCCCGAACAGGACCGTGCCCTGCCCGGCCGGGCGCAGCACTTCCAGGAGCGCATTGCCGGCCTCCAGGTCATCGTCGGCCGTCAGCAGCTGCGTCACGTCGAAGCTGGTGTCGGCCACCGCCGAGTCCGCAGAGGCCACATCCACCGAGTCGGGCTCGCGGCTTTCAGCCACGTCAACCTCGAAATGGTCGATCATGCGCTGCAGCGAAAGGTTGAGCTCCGCGGGATCCGCCATGAGTCGGAACTCCAGGCGGGCGGTCCCCTTGAGCAGCCTGCGCACGCGCTCCGGGTCATCAATACCCGGCAGCTCCACCACGATGCGGCGGCTGCCCTGCCTCTGAATGGAGGGCTCCGTGACGCCAAATCGGTCGACGCGGTTGCGGATCACTTCGATGGCACGGGTGATGGCATCGTCCTCCTGCTGACGCAGGTAGTCGACCACTTCGGCGTTACTCGAGCGTCGCGTGATTTCGTCGCTGCGGAAGTAGCGGGACAGGCTGGCATTCGGATCCCTGCTCTCGAATTCCTCCACAAAGGCGTCTATGATGGAAATGTCCTCGGTGGCCGAGCGGCGGCTGGCTGCAGCCAGTACCTCATCGAATACTTCGTCGCGCCGCTCGTCCGCCAGCTGCTGCAAGAGTTCGGCGAGGCCCACCTCCAGCGTGTTGTGCATGCCTCCCTGCAGGTCCAGCCCCAGCTTCAGGGCCTTGTCCTTGATCCGCTGCAGCAGGCCGTAGTTCGTGTTTTCGAAGGTCACGCGCTCTTCCTGCGACAGTCCGTTGATCCTGTTGGAGAAGTAGAGCCCCTGCGCGGACGGGAAGAGATACCACGCGGAAAGAGCCAGAAAGAAGATGACGGCTCCTATCTTGAATCCGTTTCCCTGCATGTTGAATGACTAAATCTGGGATGGGGCAGTTTGTCAGCCAAGTAGTACGACCGCAGATGCGAAACGTGCCCATTCAGATCGAGAATTGTGGGAATTCGCGGCAGCTCGAAGCGGCAATCCCTGAAGGGCAAGCGGCCAGGGAGACGACGCGATCCGGTACGCGGAAAGTGAGATCTGCGCTACCAATCCCTTCCATGCGGATAGCCGGCGGCGGGACGCAGCTCGTCCAAAGCGACTCGCGAAGGGCAATTGGCCGGAAGGCCCGATCGCGAAAGCGGCGCGCAGCCAGGGCTCCCTACCTAACCCGCAGCAGCGCTCCGGTCCTGACCACCTCACCTTCCTCCGACCACGCCACCAAACGGTACAGATAGGCGCCGGGCGGCAGCGCTTGACCGTCTATCTTCAGCGTCTTGCCTCGGCCTGCCGGAAGGCCAATCGCTTCCAGCTCGAGGACCCGGCGCCCGAGTATGTTGGAGACCTCTAACGATACCTCTGCCGGTTCAGGCAGATCGAAAACCAGGGTAGTGGTAGTCGTAAACGGGTTCGGGAAGTTTCCCTGCAGCACGAATTCATCCGGCAACTCACCTGCAAACTCACTTGAGACCGTCGAAATCACCTCAATGCTGAACGTGAGCGAAGTCATCCCGGAAGCCGCGTCTATTGCCGTAAATGTGTGCGCGGTCGGCTGAGTGACGTCGATTGGCGTTCCGCTCAGGGTGAGCGTGGCCGCGTCGAAGGACAAGTCTGCCGGCGGCGCCGGCAGAAGCCTGTAGGTATACGGTGGCACTCCGCCGGTCGCTTCCGGCAGCACCAGATCGACAATGGGAATGCCTTGCCTGTACGACTGGTCGGCAACCGAATCCTGCAAGGCCAGAGCAGCCACTACTACCGCGATATCAAACTGCAGTGAATCGATCCGGGACGCAGCATCCGTCGCGCTGTAGGTATACCGGACTTGCGGCGTAAGGCTGTCCGGCACGCCGGCTAGCGTGCGCGTGTTCGCGTCAAAGGACAAGCCAGGCGGCAGTTCAGGCGCGAGACTATAGCTGTAGGGCGCGGACCCCCCCGTCGCTTCGGGAAGCACCAGCTCGCCGATGTCCAATCCTCGCGTGAAGGTCTTGTCGTCAACAGGGCCCGGCAATTCCAATGGCGCTACGACCTCGATGCCGAATTCCAACGAATCGGATTCCTGAAAGACATCCGTGGCAACGTACGTGTAGCGCGTGGCTTCGGAAAGGCTCTCGGGCGTCCCGGTCAGCGTGCGCGTTTCGGCATCAAACGCCAGCCCGGCAGGCAGCGCGGGCACTATCTGGTACGTGTAGGGAGCCACCCCTCCTGTCGCGGCAGGCAAGACTAATTCGCCGATCGACTCGCCAAGCGTGTAGCTTAAGTCATCCAGCATGGCAGCGCCCGCAAGTGTCACGCCAGCGCAGGTCTGGCCCGACACACTTTGAACAGCACCGAGCCAGCTCTGGAATGCCTCGTCCGACGGAGCGCAGAGCACCTGGCCGCCAAAAAGCAGTTTCTCCAGGCGGGAGAGCTGCATGAGGCTCCTTGGCAGCCTGCCCTCGAGCCTGTTGTCTCTCAGATCCAGTTCCAACAGGAATTGCATGTCTCCGAGTTCGACCGGCAGTGATCCCGAGAGGTTGTTGCCCGCCAGGTGCAGGCTCCCTACAAAGTCGAGGACCATGGTAACCCCGTGGAAGTCTTCCAGGGCCTGCAGCGTAAGCCGCGATCCCGTGAGCCCGAGGTCCCAGTTGGAACGCTGCCGCCAGCGGGCGCCGTCCGTGGCTCTGTAGAGGGCTACCAGGGAGCGGTACTCACGCTCGCGCTCCGCGAGGCCGGTATTCACGTCATGGCCGGTCTCCGCGAGCACAAACAGCCCGTGCGGGTAGCTGCTGACCAGTATGATGCCGCTGCCCAGATACGGGTAGGCCGTCCAGGCTCCGCGGAAGCTGATATCATCGTTTTCCGGGTGCGTGTCAAAGTAGGCAATCTCCTTGGGCGCCTCAATGCGCGTGATATCAACGATCCTTAGGCCGCTCGTGTAGTTGGCGGCAAATACCTTGTTGCCTTCAACGTAGAGATTGTGGTCTATGGTTGTGGTCGGAGCCAGGTATTGTGTCAGAAGAACCGGGTCATCCAGGTCCGCCAGGTCCCAGATAAGCGTCCTGGTCGAGACCAGGCCCTGACCGACTTCATCCAGCTCATCGTTCATGATGAAGTACCGGTGATCATCGGTCAACCATCCCTGGTGGGCATAGCTTGCCCTCGGATAGCTTGCGTGGCTCAGGGCTACCGGATTGTGTTTGTCCGTTACGTCGGAAATGCTCAGGTCCGAAACATTGGACCCGAAGCAGATTTCCCGTCCCGCATGCTCCGAGTCCGGTCCATGGTACACGACGCACTGCGCATCATGCGTGTAGCCCCTGCCGGTATTCGAATCCCTGAAGCACCCGGCATAGGTCGGCTCCAGCGGCGTACGTATGTCGACCATGTGGATGCCGAGCGAGCACATGCCGGATGCCGCTCCCGTCAGAAACGCAAATCCGGAGGCCTCATTGATTGCCAGGTTATGTGCCGTGCTTACGCCATCGTAGCGCGCCGCCGCTTCAAAGCGCACCGGATCGCCTCGAAATGTTCGCAGCTGCGTGAGGTCAAAGACCTGCATGCCATTGGACCCGGAGCCGTCCACGACAACAAACATGTGATCCCGGTAGACCTTCATGTCGCGCCACGTGGACGTCTCTCCGTTGTGACTGCGCAGCTCTCCTATGTAGACAGGGTTCAGCTGATTGGTCACGTCCACAAATGCTACGGCGTCTGATCGACCGGCCAGTGCATACTCTCGCCCGGTCTCGGGGTCCGTCCAGCCCCAAACGTCATTTACGTCCACGCCTCCGTAGTCGCGCATGGCCAGATGGGCGAGCATGTCAACACCCTTGCAAGCGTAACCGTCCGCAATTCCATCGGTACAGGCAGTCTTCCCCCCTGTATGCGAAGAAACTTGAGCTGCCGTCTCGGCGGAAAGCGAATCGGCCAGTATCCCCTGTTTGCCGGGATGGGGTATGGTCTGGGCCGCTGCGTGGGTATGGGCTGCCAGAAAGGCTACGCCGACAAGGAGCGCTCGCATGCAAACACGGATTCACCGCTTCTGGAAATAAAGAGGCTGGCGCACGCAATATCAATGGAAGAGCATCAAGAAATAAATGTATCGGCCGATTCCTGAAAGGTGCGCACGACAGTGCGGATGTGGAGTCCCAGGCATCGGAGGTGCTTCTCCGGGATCTTGCTCCTGGGCTCTGCCGAACCCGGCGACGTCGCACGAGCACCTTCGCGCCAGACCAGTCCATGCTGCCTGGCCTGCGTCACGGGAAGGATCGCGCGCCCGGCCAAAGAGCGGGCCCGCCAGGCAGATGACGCGCAGCGACTTGATCCTCGTCGTACGTCTTCCGAGCCTTGCAGCCGGTGCCGCAATCCTGCTACTTGACCCTGAACAATGCGCCGGTCCTCACCACCTGGCCTTCTGCCGTGCGCGCCACGAGGCGGTATACGTAGGCTCCAGCGGGCAGCCCCTGGCCATCAATCACTAGCGTGCGGCTCCAGCCCGCCGGCACGGGAAGCGCTTCCGTGCTGAGCTGACGACGCCCGAGAAGGTCCGTGACTGTAACCGATACCTCGGAATGGTCGGGCAGGTCGAAAACCAGCGTGGTCGTCGTGGTGAACGGATTCGGGAAGTTGGCCCGCACGGTAAGCTCTCCGGGAAGCTCGCCCGCTTGCTCACTGGCAACGGACGAAATCACCTCTATGGCAAACTGGAGCGTTGCGGAGGAAGAGGCAGCGTCCGCGACCGCATACGTGTACGTCGCGGGCGCCATGGCCTCGGCCGGCGTGCCGCTGATGGTGCGCGCAGCCGCGTCGAAGGACAGGCCCGGCGGCAGCGCGGGAGTCAGCGCATATTCATACGGCGGCGTCCCTCCCACCGCCGCCGGCAGAACCAGATCCGTAATGGGAATTCCCTGTTTGAACGTCTGGTCCGCGATCGCATCCGCCAGCGCGAGTGCCGAAGCCACAACCTCAATGCCAAACTCCAGGGTCACGGATTCCTGGTAGGCGTCGGTGGCGCTATACGAGTAGAGCGCCGCAGCAGAAGGGCTTTCAGGGCGTTCCGCTAAGCGTACGCGTGGCTGGATCAAACGTTAATCCCGGGGGCGGCTCGGGAGCGAATTCGTACGTGTATGGAGGGCTTCCCCCCGTCGCTTCGGGAAGCACCCGCTCGCCGATGGGCTCACCTACCGTAAAAAGGAAATCCTGCATTTCGCCGGTCGGTGAAAAAGCCACCGGCACGCACGTAGGGCCGTCCACAACCGGAACGGCTCCAAGCCAGCTCTGGAACGCGTCATCCCGCGGCGCACAAAGAGCCTGTCCGCCGAATCGCAATTCCTCCAGGCGGGACAGCTGCATGAGGCTCATGGGCAGTCTCCCCTCCAGTTCATTGCCACTCAGGTCCAGCATTCTCAGCTGCTGCAGCTGTCCGAGTTCGCTCGGGACTTTGCCGGAGAGATTGTTATTCGCAAGATCCAGATTCGCCACATTGTCCCGGTCCAATTGCACGCCGTAAAACTGTTCGATCGCCCAATGCGCAACGAACCTCCCCGAGAGCGCCAGCGCCCAGTTGGAGCGGTCAGACCAGTCGTTGCCACCGGTGGCCCGGAATAGGGCGACAAGTGCGGGGTATTCGGTCTGACGAAGCGCAGCCCCCGAATACACCTCATGGCCCGGCTCTGCCAGCACAAACAGCCCGTGATGATAGCTGTTGACCACGATAATGCCGCTTTCGAAGTACGGGAACGCCGTCCAGGCCCCGTCAAAATTCACGTGGTCGTTTTGCGTGTGGGTGTCGAAGAAGGCCACCTCGTGCGGAGCTTCGATGCTCGCGATGTCGATTATCCTGAGCCCGCTTGTGTAGTTGGCAGCGTAAACCTTGCTGCCTTTGACGTACAGGTTATGGTCAATGGACGGTGTCGGACCGATGTACTCGGTCAGCAGCACCGGATCATCCAGATCCACGACGTCCCAGATGAGCATCCGGGTCAAAGGCTCCAGGCCGCCGTATTCGTCGAGCTCATCATTCATGATGAAGTATCGATGGTCTTCCGTCAGCCACCCCTGGTGCGAATAGGTTACGTTCGGATAATCTGCGCGGCTGAGCGCAACCGGATTGCGCTTGTCGGTGACATCCGCCACGCTGAGCGCCGTCTCATTGGAACCGAAACAGATCTCTTTCCCCGCGTGCTCGGCGTCCGGTCCACGGTACATGGTGCATTGCGCGTCATGCGTGTACCCGCCGCCGCTCCTTCCCGTTGCCTGATCCCGGAAACAGCCTGCATAAGTCGGCTCCTGCGGCGAACGGATGTCCACCATGTGCAGACCAAAGGGGCAGACCACGGAGGCTGCCCCCACGATGTAGGCGAATCCGGAGGCCTCGTTTATGGCGACGTTATGCGACCTGGTTACCCCGTCATAGTGTGCCGTTTCACTGAATCGTATGGGAGTGCCTCGAAACGAGCGCAGCCGCGTCAGGTCAAATACCTGCATGCCGTTGGCGCCTGTGCCATCCACTACCACGAACATGTGGTCCCGGTACACTTTCATGTCGCGCCAATACGAGACTTCGCCGCTGTGGCTCAGAAGCTCGCCTACGTAGACCGGGTTCAGCTGATCGGTAACGTCCACGAATGCCACGGCATCGGAGCGACCGGCCAAGGCGTACTCCCGTCCGGTTTCCGGGTCCGTCCAGCCCCATACGTCGTTAACGAACCAGCCTCCATAGTCGCTCATGGAAAGGCGCGAAAGCAGGTCGATGCCCTTGCACGGATAGCTGGCCGCCCTTCCGCCGGTGCAGGCGATCTTTCCGCCGGTGTGAGAGGAAAGCCAGCTGTCCGTCTGCGCGAATTTCGAAGAGGACGGTAGCTCCCGGCTGGCGGGGTGCGGAGTGGTCTGGGCCGCAACCTGCGCGTGAAGGGCAAGAAGGGCCGTCGCCGCGAGAAGCGAACGCATCGTGCTTCGGGGTTGGCCGTCCTGGAATTTACGAAGCGCGTGTGAACCATATCCACGAGGAATGGAGAATGCAGCGGGTTTCCGGGCGCATCGAACGGGGCTACGCCTGTATCCGGACCCGGGAGCCTTCGGGAAGCCATTGGCCGCATGGACCTGGGTGGCAAACACCTCTTGAAAGGGGTCTTGCAACAGCGCACAAGGGATTGCTGCGCTGCAAGCCATTCCCCGCTCAAGCGAGCTTTTCCGCGCTCACTCGGCTGCAAGGCATGCGGCCATGCCGGTCATTGCCCTCGCAACTGCGCGCGAGCGATCTTCTGGTGTTTCGGGACTGCCCCGGGGCGATTCACAACGCTCCTTTCGAATCCACCGAAGGTAACCAGGCACCCTTTCCGAGCGCGGGTGCAAAAGCAGTACAAGGGCAAGTCACGATGCCGTGAGCGTTCTCCTGCCGCAATAGTCTGTCCAGACAAAGCCATTCGGCAAGGTCTTGCCCGCGGACGGGCGTAACACGCCGGCTCAGCCGCCCATTTGCTTGCCGCCGCATTTCCGCAGACCTGCGCTTCGCCCAACATTCCGCTACCTGGGAGCCAGCGGCAGCCGCGCAATTGCTACGGCTGCTCGCCCATGCTCGGTCCGTCGGTACACGGCATCTCCTTGCGCAAACCGTTCGGACTCTCCCGTGTCAGGTTCCCGGCCGGCGCACTACGCCCCCCGTGTATGTCTGCCGGTCGTAGTAAGCCCCGCGACCCTTGACGCGAAGGTCTCCTGTTGTCTGCAATTCATCAAACAACGTGTGCCAGAGGCTCCGCTTTGTGTCCGCCAAAGCGGGATCGAGCGCAAGATTACGCACTTGCTCAGGGTCCAAGCGAAGATCATACAGCTCTTCGCCGGGCCGCTTGCCGAAGGCAAGATCATCCAGCGCTTCCGCACGTGCCACGGCGTGCTTAGTCGGACTGTCGTCGGTGTCCGATAGCCAGGCGCCGCTAACGAATGCACGGTCCGCATTCGGCGTGCCGGCAGGCCAGCGCTCCGGATGGAAGTTGTATATATAGAGGAATTCCGGAGTGCGGACCGCTCGCATGGGATAGCCTCCCATGATCGGCGATTCCTGGGCGGGTGTGTGGCGCTCGCGCCCGAAAAACACGTGGGTTCGCGAGCTGTCTGCCAGCCCGCTGCCCTCCGCCCGCATGATGGGCATCAGGCTGCGTCCCGTCATGGCACCCGGAGCCTCATGGCCGGCCGCTTCCAGGAATGTCGGAGCCAGGTCCGTGAGACTTACCATGTCCGTCACCCTTCGGCCCGCTTCTATTGCGGCCGGCCACCGCATCACCAGGGGCACGCGCGTGCCCAGGTCGTAGAGGTTGCCCTTAGCCCTGGGAAACGGCATGCCGTTATCGCTGGTAACCACGACCAGAGTGTTGTGCGCCATGCCTCGCGCTTCGATCAGTGCCAGGAGCTCACCCAGCTCCCGATCCAGGCGCTCTACCTCGAAGTAGTAGTCGGCCATGTCGCTACGGACCTCTGGAGCATCCGGAAACACGCCGGGAACCGCGATGTCCTCCAGCACGAGGCCACTCGCCTCGCCGCTTCCCGGCTCGTATACCCTGTGAGGGTCATACGTGCCGAACCAGAAGGCAAACGGATCGTCGCCCTCACGTGCGGCAAGGAAGCTCTCGAAGGAATCATACCGGTCGCCTGCCGGATTGCGCTCGCGCTGGCCCAGACGCCCCGGAGCCCAGCCCTTGCGGGTGAATCCCACGTGGTATCCTGCCTCCTCAAGGAGCTCGGTATACACCGGGTGCGCAGCCGGAAGCGGCCCGTACAGGTTTGCTCCCTCACCGAGGCGCCAGAAGTGCTGTCCCGCCAGGATGGAGGCCCTGGACGGCGTGCACGAGGGCGACGATACGTAGGCGTGCTCGAAGACCAGGCCTTCTCTTGCCAGGCGATCCAGATTGGGGGTTCGCACGACGGCATCGCCGTAGGCGCCGGCATGCAGCCAGCTCCAGTCATCGGCAATGAAGAACAGGATATTGGGACCCTCGGCAGGAGGCAACAACAGGGTCAGAAGCAGTAGCGTAGGCGTCATTTCCTGGAATGCGTATGATGTGTGGCTTTCCTGTCAAGACTGCAAGTGAGCCGGACAGGAGCCAAAAAAAGTTAGGCCGTGTACCTATATTTGCCCAATTAAATATAGGCACACCACCACCCAACCAACCAGAATCGATGAACGCTAACCCACACAATGGCAATACGGGAAACGGCAGCGCCTGCTGTGAGCAAACCGGCGGCAGCAGTGGTTTCGAAGCCATGTACGGTGAGAATGCCTTTACTCTTAAAGAGATGAAAAAGCGCCTGCCTGAGGATGCATACCAGAGCATGGTGGCAACCATCGAGCATGGTGCGGGACTGGACGCGGACGTAGCGGACATCGTGGCAAAGTCCATGCAGGAGTGGGCCCTTGAGCGGGGCGCGACCCACTATGCTCACTGGTTCCATCCCCTGACGGGGTCCACGGCCGAGAAGCACGACAGCTTCATGTCGCCATCCGGACACGGCACGGCCACAATCGAGCTTCGGGGCAAGGACCTGATCCAGGGAGAGCCCGACGCTTCGAGCTTCCCGGGCGGGGGGCTGCGCGCCACGTTTGAGGCCCGCGGCTATACGGCCTGGGATCCCACATCTCCGGCATTTATAGTCGAGAATGAAAACGGATGCTATCTCGCCATTCCGACCGCGTTTATTTCCTGGACGGGCGAGTCGCTCGATCACAAGACCCCGCTCTTGCGATCCATCGACGCGCTGGACGAACAGGCGCGACGCGTCCTGGAGCTTTTTGGAGATTCGGCCGCAAAAGTGTTTACCACAGTGGGCACCGAGCAGGAATATTTCCTGATCGACGAGGGCTTCTACAACGAGCGCCCGGACCTGATCATCTGCGGCCGCACCCTTCTCGGTGCCAAGCCCCCGAAGGGCCAGGAGCTGGACGACCATTATTTCGGGCGGATATCTACCAGGATTCTCGCCTGCATGCTCGATGCAGAGCAGCGGCTGTATCGCCTGGCCATCCCCATCAAGACGCGGCATAACGAGGTCGCGCCCAGCCAGTACGAAATCGCGCCCACGTTTGCAGACTCCAATCTGGCCTCCGACCATCAGCAGCTCATCATGCACGTATTGAGGGAAGCGGCCAGGGAGCATGGGCTCCGGTGCCTGCTGCACGAGAAGCCGTTTGCCGGAATAAACGGAAGTGGCAAGCACAACAACTGGTCTATGAGCACAGACACGGGAGTCAATCTTCTCGATCCCGGAGATACGCCTCATGAAAACGAGCGATTTCTGTTCTTCTGCGCGGCCGTAGTCCTTGCGGTGTACCGCCACCAGGACCTCCTTCGCATCAGCGTCGCTTCCGCGGCCAACGATCACCGGTTGGGAGCCAACGAGGCTCCGCCTGCCATCCTGAGCGTTTTCCTCGGCGAAGAGCTCCGCTCCATTTTTGATGCCCTTGCCAAAGGTGACCGTGCCGTCGGCAAACAAGGCGGCATCATGGGCCTCGGATCCACCGTGCTGCCCAACCTGCCCCGCCACAGCGGAGACCGCAACCGGACCTCGCCGTTTGCCTTTACCGGCAACAAGTTCGAATTCCGGGCTGTGGGCTCGTCCCAGTCGGTATCCTTCCCCAATGTGGTGCTGAACCTTGCTGTCAGCGAGGCGCTGGATGACATGGCTGGCGAACTCGAAGAGCGCATGGCTGCCGGCGAGAGCCTTGATTCGGCCGCCCTGGCGATCGTGAGCAAGGTGGCTGCCGGAGCGCACCCCATCCTGTTTGAGGGCGACAACTACACCGAAGAATGGCACGAAGAAGCCGAGGAGCGCGGACTGCTCAATCTCCGCGATACGGTCGCCGCGCTGGCCAAGCTGGCCTCGCCCAAGAATGTCGCTCTCTTCCAGAAGTACGATGTCTTCTCGGAGCGCGAACTGAAGAGCCGCCAGGAGGTGATGCTGGAGCAGTACGAAACGCACATCGGCATTGAAGCATCGACGCTCGAAACGCTTGCCCGAACAAAGGTGCTGCCCGCTGCAGTGCAGTACCTCAACGAACTCGTTGATACGGTGGAGAAGGGAGGCCGCTGGCTGGACCTCGTGGGGGTGCGCAGCACGGCAAGCGAGCTGAGTGCGACCATCGACAGCCTGGTCAAGGGAATTGAAGAGCTGAGCGCACATGCGGACTGCCACTCGGACGACGTGGCGGAAGGTGCCGCTCACGCAAGAGACAAGATTATTCCTGCCATGGGAGCCGTGCGTGAGGCAGCGGACAGGCTGGAGGAGCTGGTACCAGGCGATTACTGGTCGCTTCCGACTTACAGCGAAATGCTGTTCCTGCACTAGCGCATCCGGCCGGCGACCGAGCTGCCCGGCCACTCGGCTCACTGCGTCGCGCGTGAGCGCACGTTTGGCGCGGGAATTCGAGACGTAGATAGCCGTGCGGAGCGTGCCGGCGTGACTGGTCCCACCAGCTGAGAGGATTCGCGTAGGCGCCATTGCCGCCCACCGGGGATGTCGGGCTGAAGCACCCAGTACGGAAAGCCGCCTCCTCCTCAAAACGGACCTCCAGTCTGAGTAGGCACGCAGCTCGGCGTGCGCCTGGTACGCGGAGCGCACCATTAGCCGCTCCGGCGGCATAGCGCGTGCACTGTGGTCACCTCGCACTGACCAACCGAGGCAGGATTAGATGCCGGACGCGAACGGGGCAGTTTACAGCGGCAGAATCTCCGGCTCCAATAACGGCAATAAAGGTCCTGAGACATTACAGGCCAGCGTATGCGGTCTATAGAAGCTGCCGCAGCTTGCGTGAATTATTCGGCCCAAGCAGCGGACTTCAGGCAGCTCCCCAAGCATGGCGCCAAAGCCCAGAGAGCTATTCATCTACAATTCGAATGCCGGCAATCCCCGAAATGGGGTGCCTGGAAGGTTCTGGGTGTACAATAATCGGGTTCCAACGGCCCTGAGAGCCACTATGCGCCCGGGTTTTTGCGAAATCTGGCGTCTCGCACCGCAAGGCTAAGGGCCTGCCGTGGCGCGTATTGCGCGCCGGGTCGACATTTAGTCTACCGAAACGTTATTTACCTTGCACAATTCAAGTGTATTACGTAGAATAACGGCAATCGGCCCAGACTTGGCGACACCAGGCACTTGACTGGTGCCGTGAGTGAGACCGCGGAACGCGGTGTTGCCTCCTAGGCAACCGACGCTGCCAAGTATCCGGTAGACATGACACCCTGCCTTGCAGAAGGCGTTTATTGCCGCCCTCATTGCCTGTCCGCATTGTCGCGGGCGGGAAGGGGGATCTGTCGCCTCTTAACCTTTGGTCGCAGTCCACGTACAGTGGCGTGCGATTTTTCTTTTACAGAACCACGCAATTCAAAACCACTCTACGCCATGCGCCAGAGAACACTTGCCCCAGTCGAGCCCGGATGCCGGGAACACAGCGGGCTACGCCGCCACGCATTGCCGGTAGCCATTTTCGCAGGACTGCTGATGCTGTTTTCTGCGCCGGTTATGGCACAGACTACCGACCTCGGAACAATAACGCTTTCGCTCAGCAAGACGCAGCTGAACGAGAATGCTGGGGCCGACGTGGCCTTGGACGTGACGGCCACAATGACGTCTGACGCGCCCACTGGGGGTGTCACAATTGCCGTCACAGTCACGAATCTGGGCACCGATGTAGCGGATTACGTGCAGTACACGGGCCTGAGCAGTAACAGCTTCAATATCACCATCGATGAAGGGGCCCGGAGTGGGACGAGCGAGGAAACGATCACGGTTACGGAAGATGAAAGAGTAAACGGCAACAACGTCCTGACTTTTTCCGGCTCCGTAACAACGCCGTCCAATGCCACGGCAACGTTTATATCTCCCACGCTGACACTGTTCAACAACGACGCACTCGCTATCCTGCAGTCCGCGTCGGTAGATGGCGAAGTACTCACGCTGGCGTATAACAAAGCAATGTCGGTGAGCAACAGTCCGAACGGCCGACATTTCCGTGTTGCAGTAGCCGGCGACCAGTTCGTTGTGGGAACCGTTGGCCTCAACAGTGAGGACAACAAGAAAGTCGAGCTCACCTTTTCCAATAACCGCGCGGTAAAGGCAGGTCAAAGCGTTACAGTAGCGTATGACGCAACGTCCACTACGGATGGCTCGGCTGTCGCACCGCTGCAGGATGCCGGCGGAAATAATGCTCCCAGCTTTGCCTCTCGCACGGCATCAAACGCAACTCCCATTCCGTCTGTCACTATCACGGGCCCGGAAAGCGGTCTAGCCACGGCCGCGGCCTTTCCAATTACCGTTACTTTTAGCGAAGCCATGACCGGGTTTGCCCAAGAGGACGTCAGGGTCACCAATGGTGAAGCCGCAGACCCGGGGTCGGGTACTGTGGGGACAGACGGCTCGGAAGCCTACACGTTTAACATTGATCCGACCAACGAAGGCACCGTCACAGTAAACATTGGTGCTGGCGTCGCGACAAGTACGCGCACAGGCACGGAAAACAGCGCGGCTGCCAGCTTTTCCGTGCGTAGCGACCAGACGGCTCCTACAGTCAGGCTTTCCGCGCCAACAGGCACGATTCGGGGTACGTTCACCCTGACTGTGACCTTCTCTGAGGACATAGAGCCGGCGTCGGGGCAAACCGTAGAAGGTGGCCTAAGCGTAACAGGAGGGGCATTCACCAATTTTGAGGCAGTCGGTACCTCCAAGCGCAACTACCGAGCGAGTGTTACCCCAACCTCGACGGCAACCTCAATCACGGTCAACTATGCAGCCAATACCGTTATGGACCTGGCCGGGAATCCGGAAACAAGCGGCGCCACGTTGACTCGGACTGTTGATTTCACTGCCCTAACCGTTTCTATTTCCACAAGTGCACGAGGAACCCAGTCGAGCCCGTTTACGGGCGGTGAATTCACAGTTAGCTTCAGTTTCTCTGGCACGCTACAGAGCGACTTTGCAGCGAGCAACATCTCTGTTTCTAACGGCGAAGTTGTGGGGGACCCGACCGGCAGCGGGCGGACCCGGACGGCAGTGATAAGACCCACATCTGGAACTCCATCCTCACCTGTCAATGTCGAGGTCAGCCTGTCAAGTGCTACAGATGATGCTGGAAACAGTTATCCTACCGACGGTAGTGTCTCGGTTTGGTCCGCCGTCGGCCTCACGGTTACGAGCGTAACGCCTATTACCCACGTGACCG
Organism: Rhodothermales bacterium; assembly: GCA_965207385.1. GTDB lineage: Bacteria > Bacteroidota > Rhodothermia > Rhodothermales > Bin80 > CAZXEU01. The sequence continues at coordinate 25,047 of CBDBLZ010000011.1, read as the reverse complement.
GTGAAACTACCGTGGACGTGGACATCGTCTTCTCCGGCGATGTTCATAGCGCACTTACCACGAGTGGCTTGGTCGTGACAAATGGACGGGCGACCCGGGTCGTTGCCAATCCCACCGGCTCCAAGACGAACTTCCGCGCAACCATTACGCCCAATGAGGACGGAGACGGCACAGTGATGGTGCGTGCAAATGCCGTGCGATCGGTAACCGGGAATTTCGGGAATCAGCGGTCAGCTGAAGCGACCTTTAGTGGCTTTGTTGCCTCGCCCGTTACCGTTACTGGGCCCTCCGGTACCGTAAACGGTCCCTTTGCTGTCACGATTACGTTTGATGATGAAACGGTTACCGGTTTCGACATGACGGACCTGGTCTTGAGTAGCAACGCGACCGTTGCAAGCCTTGTTGGCACAGGCAGTGTCCGCACGGCAACCATTGAGCCGAATGCGGACGGTCGCGTTACGGTACGGGTCCCGGCGAATGCGGCAACTGATGCCGGCGGCGTCGGAAACCGGGCTTCCAACACGTATTCGGTGACCGTCGACCGTTCGGCGCCCTCTGCAGGCAGAGTCCGCCTGGACGTCAGCCCAAGCAGTATAGCCGAAAACGCTGGGGCCACTACGGTTAACGTCACGGCGACGGTACAGGGCGACCTGTACACAACACCGCGCGTAGTGACAGTAAGCGTTGCCGGATCCGGTAGGTCGGGCGTCGTCGGCTTCGGTGGTATATCGCCAATTTCCATAACAATAGGTGCGAATGAGCGTTCGTCCACCGGGTCTTTTGTTCTTACTCCTGTCAATAACACGGCAGCCGAAAGGAACGAGACGGTTACGGTTTCCGGACTTCTGGACAACGCAGATATTGTGACTTCTGCTACAATCCGCCTTGTAGACGACGATGGCGGGGATGATGGCGGAGACGACGGCGGTGGCGGTGGCGGTGGCGGCGGTGCCGATGGTGTTCGACTGTCCGTTACACCGGTCACGATAGCAGAGGATGCCGGGCCTACGCAGGTCAGGGTCACGGCGCACGTCGAGGACGATGATGGCGATGAAGCCAGCTACCGCGACGACGCTGTCGTAACGGTAAGCGTTACGTCTACGCCCGCTACAGGAGCAGTCGGGTTCGAGCCTATAGATGACTTCGAAATCTCTATCCGCGGCGGACGGGAGCGGGCCATCCGGCTCATTACGCTGACTCCCATAGACGACGATGTCTCGCAAGCCGACGCGGTAGTGCGGTTCTCTGGCGATTTGGACAATGGAGACGATGTTAGGGCGGCAACGCTCACGCTGATCGACGACGACACGCTTCCAATTACAGAGCTGACCATGACGCTCGATCCTGCAACGGTATCGGAAGATGCAGGAGCTACCGACGTCACGGTGACGATAGGCATTCCCACCGGCACCGCGAGGACCAGCCAGACCGTGAACGTGAGCGTGGCCGGAAGCGGAACTGACGGCGCCGTGCAGTTCGGCGCGGTGACAGACTTTACGGTCACGATTCCGGCCGGGTCGTCCTCGGGAACCGGCACATTCAGCCTGACCCCCGTCGATAACACGTTTGACGAGATGGACGAGACGGTAACAGTAACAGGTACGCTTGGCGACATCACGGTAAGCGAAACGCTGACCATTACAGACGACGATGACGCGCCTACCGGCATCACGCTTACCGTAGATCCGACATCGATTTCAGAGGATGCAGGAGCCACCACGGTAACCGTCACCGCCACCGTCCAGGGCTCCTCCACTTATGGCGCGGACCAGGTCGTCCCGATTTCCGTGATGGGAAGCGGCGCCAGCGGCGTCGTGGGCTTTGCTGCGGTGCAGGACTTCAATGTCACTATCGCTAGGGGAGAGAGCTCGGCAACCGGCACCTTCACGCTTACGCCAGAAGACGACGTAGCTGACGAAATGGATGAGACCGTCTCCGTTTCGAGTACGCATGCGGCTGTAACGGCGGCGGCCACAATCACGCTGACCGACGACGATGCTGCACCGACGGGCATTGCGCTTGCGGTGGATCCCGCTACCGTTGATGAGGGAGCCGGCAACACGACCGTAACGGTAACGGCTACTGTATTGGGAGGCACGACCTACGGCGCCGAACAGATGCTCACTGTTTCAGTCGCTGGCAGTGGACAGGCCGGGGTCGTGGGCTTTGTGCCTGTGGCCGACTTCAGCTTGACCGTCCCTGCCGCACAAGCCATGGCCAGTGCCACCTTCACACTGGCGCCGGTCGACAACATTGTCGACGAGGGCAACGAAACCGTGACGGTCTCCAGTGGCGCGGCCAACGTGCAGTCGGCCAGTCTGACGATCACGGATGACGACGATGCTCCGACGGGCGTCAGCCTGGCGCTGGATCCTGGAACGGTTTCCGAGGGCCAGGGAGCAACGAGCGTCGCCGTTAACGCCTTGGTCGAGGGCGGGACAGCCTACGCTACCGATCAAACGGTGACGGTCTCCGTGGCGGGCTCAGGAGCGCCGGGCGTTGTGGGCTTTGCCGCGGTAGCTGATTTCGATATCACCATTGCGGCAGGAGAAACTCGGGGGCGCGGGGCCTTTACCCTGACTCCGGAGAATGACGTCGTGGACGAGGACGACGAAACGATCACCGTCTCCAGCTCCAGCGCAATCGTTCTCGGATCCGCTACACTGCAGCTAACGGATGATGATGCAGCCCCGACCGGAGTAGCGTTGGCCGTCAACCCGCCCTCCGTTTCCGAAGGCGCCGGTGCTACCATGGTCACGGTAACAGCTAATGTCATGGGTGGTACGACGTACAATTCGGCGCAGACTGTGCCTGTAGCGGTTGCGGGATCAGGAGCCGCAGGGGTAGTGGGATTTGCGCCCGTTTCTGGCGTCAGCATATCCATCGACGCCGGTGCCGCTTCGGGCAGCGCGACGTTTACCCTGACTCCGGAGGACGATATTATCGACGAGGCGGACGAAACGATTACGCTTACAGGCAGCCACGGCGGCGCCGCACCGACGGCCACCCTCATGCTGACCGACGACGATGCGGCGCCTACCGGCATTGCCATTTCCGTGGATCCGTCGACAATCTCCGAAGGCGCGGGAACCACAACGGTTACTGTTACTGCCAATGTGCAGGGCGGAACGCTCTATGCTCTGGATCAGACGGGCAGCGTCTCTGCCTCCGGAAGCGGTACCTCCGGAGCGGTGGACTTCGCTCCCGTGCAGGCCTTCGACATTGTCGTGGCCGCTGGTGCTGCGTCCGCTGTAGGTACCTTTACCGTGACGCCTGACGACAACCGGCAGCGAAATTCAGACGAGACCATCACGGTATCGCTCAGGCACATGGGAAGCACATCCGAGGCCACGATTACCCTCACAGACAACGACCACGACCTGGCCAGAGCCGAGGAGGTCAGTATGTCGGTGCTGCCGGAGCTAGCCAGGGCCATGGCCTCAAGTTCCGTGGGGGCGGTCGCGGACAGGATCGCACGGGCCCGATCCTCTTCGGGAAACACGGCGCTTAGCATCGGCGGATATTCCTCCTTGGGAGGCCTTGTGCAAGGCATGCGACACAGGCAGCAACGTCCGACTGCTCTCGGCTGGCACCACCGCCTCCAGGGCACGTCCTTTACGGTTACTCCCCTGAGCTCTGCCCAGGGCATCGCGGGTCGCCTTACCATCTGGGGCGAAGGCGATTACCGCTCGTTCTCTGGAAACGATGCCATTGTGGACTGGGATGGCAGCCTGGTAGGCATGCACCTCGGGGCAGATGCCCATGTCGGCGCAGGAGCACTAGTTGGCGTCTCGGTATCTCGTACCGCGGGAGACGTGGATTACGACTACAGGGGTTCCAATATCCAAAGCGGCAGCAGCCTCAGCGGCACGTACAGTGCGAGCATGCAGAATATCATGCCCTATGCCAGTTGGACCTGGTCACCCGGCTCCAGCATCTGGGCGTCCGCCGGATTCGGATCAGGTGAGGTGGAGATATCGGACAGGGAGATTTCGGGCGAGGAAAAGGCTGACAGCCGACAGACCACAACTGCTGTTGGCGTCAACCTGCGTCTGCTAAGCGCTGGCAACGCGGACCAAACCACCACTCTGGATATCCGAAGCCAGGCGTGGCAGTCCGAAATCGAAGTCGATGCAAACGGCTCTGCCATCCGTGCATCCACGGCAAACGTCAACCGCGTGTATGTGGCATTGGAAAGTGCATACGCGCGCCATCTGCGGGGTGGCGGCACCATTTCTCCCTTCATTGAAGTCGGGATGCGGAGTGACGGCGGCGACGGACTCACGGGACTCGGCGTCGAGCTAGGCGGCGGCCTGCGATTCGCGCAGCCTTCCATCGGACTGAGATTTGAGGGACGTGGCCGAACACTCCTGGCTCACGGGGGCGATGTGCAGGAATTCGGCTTTGGCGGAAGCGTCAGCGTGACGCCCGGTGAAGGCGGCCAGGGAATGGCCATCGAACTGGGGACAGCTTCAGGCAGCATTGCCAGCGGCATGCACCGCATCTCTGGTGACCGCGACATGTTGCCCGGAACCTCGGCCTTCGACATGGCTCCGCGGCTTCACTCCCAGGTCGGCTACGGACTGGATGTTCGTGGCGGGCTCCTGCGCCCCTACGGCGGGGTGGAATTCTCCGGCCCCACCGGGCTCAATTCACGATTCGGCACGCAGTACCGAATGGGCCGGCGATTCAACGTGGGCGTGGAAGTGGCGCATTACACGATGCCAGGACAGCCTAGCGCTGCTCCAATGGTGCGCGGCGTGATATCGGTGTACTAGCCACCCGCCGCACCCAACTACAGAGGGCCCGTGCATCCTGGTGCGCGGGCCCTCTGCCATTTCTGGGCGAGGCATACACCGACGGAGATTCCAGCGCCAAGCCCATGCGTTTGGCCGAGTCCGGTCGCGCATGCAAGCTGTGAGCATCAAGTTCCATCCAGGTTCCACTGCACGAGATCTCGCAGGTCTTTTCGCTCCAGGAACGGCACCAAGGCGTCATCTGCCGGATAGCCTACAGGAAAGAGGATGTAGGCGCGCTCGTTCGATGGCCGCCCTAGGATATCCCGCAGGAACCGCATGGGGCTGGGTGTGTGGGTTAGCGTCACGAGCCCCATGTTGTGTACGGCCGCAATGAAGAGACCGCAGGCGATACCACAGCTTTCCTGAACGTAATAGTTCTTGCGGCGACTGCCGTCCTCTGCCAATCCGTGCGACTCGGCAAAGCAAACGACGAGCCAGGGAGCCACCTCTAGATAAGGCTTGTGCCAATCGGTCCCGAGCGGTGCGAGCGCCTCAAGCCACTCATCGGACATCCGGTGATGATAGCTCTCGTATTCCTCCTTTTCCGCGGCGATGCGAATCTCGCGCTTTAGTGCTGCATCCTCTACGGCCACGAATTTCCACGGTTGTCGGTGCGCCCCGCTGGGGGCCGTTCCAGCCGTCATTATGGCCAGTTCAATTAGGCGACGCGGCACAGGCTTGTCGCTGAATTTGCGCACCGAGCGGCGCTTGTGCATTAGCTCGTAGAAGTCGCCTGCGCGCTGGCTCATTTCGGCGTCAGGGAGAACGACGTGTCTGTAGGGCAAATGGGGCAGTGATTCCATCGGGAAGCGTGAGGCAAGTCTCTTCGTTTGGGAAGCGGCCTTTTGCAAAGGGGAATTTCCAGCGAACCCCGTCGCGATTGAATTCCAAATGTACGACCGAGTCTCACCTTTATTGGGCACTGGGAAGAACGCTCGCATAGTACGACTCTTCACCGCCGCCTACCGTGCTCACGATTGTATCACGCATCCTTGGCCTTCAATGACTCCCGCTTGCTCCACATCACCATGACTTGCACCGGCTTCTGGATGCGTCCAATACCAACATGGCAGTGTTAGGGTGCCAGAATAGCCTGATGCCACCTCCCTCACATCCTCAAGAGCAACAGGCACATTGCCGGATTGGACACAAGCTCCAGTCTCACCTTCAATCTGATCAATGACCGGCGGGTAGCCAACGGCGGTTTGCTACAAGAAGGCTAATCCGCCCCCTGAGGCCAACGCGCCCGAGATTGCTTCCGCTCGCGTGTGAGTTCCCAACCGCCCCAGACACAATCCGGGGTTAGGGCGACAGGCGGGATGCACGGATTCGTGCTTCCACCCATTCAGCCATTGAATCAAGCACCTGCTGATTCAGCCCGAAACTGGTGTGCAAGTTGTAATTCACTCCCAGAACCAGCAATCTGCGGCCGAGGCTAACACCCGACAAGCTGTCAATGCTGCCGCAAAAGGACTCGCCCCTTGCGTAGACTCCACTCCTGCCCTCCAGGTCCCAGTCTTCTCGCCTGCACTTCTCCAGTGACGTACCAGCCAATTGCTGAAAGAGATCTACCGCGCTCCGACCACCGAGAATCACGGTATGGGCAGAAGTACAGCCGAGTGCGTGCGCTACATGACGGGCCGCAGCCTGGTGCAACGTGGCCCGCTCACGAACCCTCAGCCGGCCCCAGGCACGCGTTAGCGCGTACGGCAAGAGGTGAACGTGACATGCTCCCGCCGGGAGGGGGTCAAAAAGCGATGTCCCTCCAGCCAACAGCAAGCGCTCCAGGGCTGCGAACCAGCGCCTGCGAGGCTTCCCCCGAAAGTACGTTCGGCAGGCCTCCAGAACGATATCATGGTGGCCGCGATGGGCCTCACCCCACGAACGCAGGCCAAGAGATGTAAGCGTTGGCAACCGCCGGTCAGGGCCGCACAGCTCCATCCCTCTCCGGTCCACGAACTCCTGCCTGCTGGGCAGGACGCTAGCGGTTGCCATACGCGCTGCCCGAAGATCGCCCAACCAGGGCACGGGGCACGCCCAGTCGCTCATGGGAGCCCCATTCTGCATCAGCCCATTCACGGCACCCGTCAATTGCGAGATTTGCAAGCCCACCGACATAGGCATGTTGTCATCCGGCAACGAGTGCGCCCCGAGAATGTGGAATCTGCAATCTCCTGAACTTGCCGCTTATGCGGACCCGGCTCCACGCCACCAACATTTTGCGGCAGCAGAATCTCATAGTCAAGTTCGAGACCAATTCGCGCTTCCTGCGAGCAAGTCCTGCTCTCGAATTCAAGGCACTAAAGCAGACAACCGGACGGCTTTCTATCCGTTGTCACGAGCCAGCGCTCAGTCCCAGCGCGTGAAACGACCGTAAGTCAGCTGCTGGAATCGTACGCGAGACAGGTCCGGACGAACAGCACCCCGTGACCTCCTGGTCGCGCACTGCCAATTTCCGCCATACGCTGACGCGACCGCGACCGCGGCAGCGCCCACGAAGTCGTGCTAGCACTATTCAGCTCATGCGGACGGGCTCTGCCAGCAGCAAGTCTTCTACCGCTCTCCTGTCAGCGCCCGAGCCAAATGCACTCGAAATCCGCCTTGCCGCCCCGATGACATATACGGTCCCTCCGATTGTCATTAGTACCGGAGCCATGGCCGACAGAGCGGGTCCCGCACCAAGTGCCATGGCGGCAGACACCACTGCTCCGCCCGCTGCAGCATATGCGCCCTGCTTACCAGCCTTCTTGGCTACGTCCGCTGAGGCCGCTCTTGCGGAGCGCTCACCGTGATACACGTAAACGAGATTCTCACCCGCGGCGACAACGGTTTCCAATGCCAGGCCGATGCAGCCGGCTACAGCCGCAGCCTCAATTGCATGCACGGCGACTATTCCTGCGGCATCAACCAGATTAGCCACGTTGGCCTTGGCGAGCTCAAGTCCCGTCATGTTGGCGCTGCCGCGTTCCAGGTTTGATCGGGATGCCTCCCAGAGGACATTGCCGGATTCCATGGCAAGCACTGGAGCATTCTCTACGGATTGCACGTGGCTGGCATGCTTGCCACCCAGAAACTCAAGCACGGCTGGCTCCCCCAGATTGCGAATAGCGGCAGGAACGGATTCCTCAAAGAAACTCTCTGCCATCTGCACGCTTCGCCATTCACCGCGCCCTCCTGCCAGCGCAATCTTGGCCTTGAGTGCCGGCGAGAGCTCGGCGAACTGCGGCGAAGCCGCAGCGATCTTCTTATAAGCCGCAGCCGTGGCTATGCCGACTGCCACGGCAGACCGCGCGATGCGCTCGCGAATCGGGCTTGAGGCCTTCAGAAACCGAACTGCCTCCTCGACTAATGCCTCGGCAGAGTCGGATACATCGTTCCTGATCCTTTGCCGAAGCGATTTACCTAGCGGGATCCATTTTTCGTATACGTTATCGCGGGCCAAAGCTGTGAACGCGGCGGTCGATCCCGCGACCGCCTCCAAACGGCCTTGTGCTTCAGACACGGCGGACTGTGCCGTGCCTACCGCCCCGGTAATCGCTGTTGCCTTCGCGCTGCGCAGCGCCTCCGCTGTAGCGCTGGCGGCACCTTTGGCCGAGCGGCCCATCTCATGCAATCCGTCCTGGGCCAAATTCCGCGTCACGTGAAGCGCTTCCCTGGCCGTGGCCCTGGCGCTGGCCGCGACCTTGGTCGCGTCATCCTTTACGGACCCCACCTTATCGCCCAGACTGGCGGCCACTGCCTTGACAGCAGCTTGCGCGGATTCTATCCGGCCTTCGGGAGCATCATTGACATCACGAGAATCCGGTTGGTCACTCATTTTCTGCTAGAACTGGATGCCGTGGCTGGATGACGGGATGAGCAGCCAACCAAATGCGCAGCAGGTTTACACTTGGGCAACTTATCCATCTTTGAACACTGGCTAGGCAGCCATGCAGCCCTCCGTGCGGTGGCAAGCTTTCCCTTACCGGAAGTTCCTGCGACCGACGCCATAGAAGAACGTTTCTGCCTCAAATAGGACAAGGTGCCTACGTACAGGTGCAGGCCGTGCGCGGACGAATGAGTCTGCGAATTGCACCCGAGAGAAATCCGACCGGTGTTTTCAAGGCACGCACCGGGCGCATTTGCCGCGAGCTCCGGATGTCCGGGTGCACGGTGTCCAGGATTCATTCAGCGAAGCCGGCACAGGGACTGGCACTGCGCACGTTCTTTCTCCATACAGCAACAGCAACTGCTCCAGCGACCATGCCTTGCAGATGCCGCGACCACCTGAGCGCTGACGTGGCAGAATTGCCATCGTCCAGGCGAGTTGCCCATTCGACATGGTTGCTACCGACTCCATAGGCAAGTACCTTGCCTTCATCCCCGTTTCACCAATTGCCGCGGCTCAATCCCATGAATCGTCTCTTGCTGATCCTGCTCCTTTCTGCTTCCGGCGCGGCATTGGCGTCGGCGCAGTCCATAGCCATTCGTGCCGGTCACATGGTAGATGTCGTAGATGGAACCGTGATCGACTCGCAAGTCATCCTCGTCCAGGATGGCAGGATCGTCGCAGTCGGCTCAAGCCTGGACATCCCCGGAGGAGCCCTTGAAGTAGATCTCTCGGACAGCTACGTCATGCCCGGACTCATTGACGCCCATACGCACCTGGCCTTGCAAGAAATGGACGGCTCGGACATTGATGACCACGGTTCGTACTACTATGCCTCGCTAATCGAAGACACTTCCATGCGGGTGGCGCAGGGCACGATGCTGGCCCGAGCGATGCTTGAAGCCGGATTTGTCTGGGTAAGGGATACGGGCAATAACGGGCTGTATGGAGACGTAACCCTGCGCAGGGCCATAGAAGGCGGCTGGATTCCCGGCCCCAACATGGTCGCGTCGGGCATCATGATTGCACCGTTCGGCGGCCAGTTCCAGATGCAACCGGAAAAGCCGGGGCTTGGCAATCCCGAGTACACGTATGCGGACTCCCATGAAGAGATCATCCGGGCCGTACGCGAAAACGTACACTACGGCGCCACCGTGATCAAGCTCATCATTGACAACCAGCCCTACTACTATTCGGTCGAAGACGTCGCTATTGCAGTCAAGGAAGCCAATGCCATGGGCGTCAAGGTAATGGCTCATGCCAACAGCGACGAAGGCATTCGAAACGCCGTGCTAGGTGGCGTGGACTCGATAGAGCACGGTTTCTATCCTTCGGACGAGACGCTCCAACTCATGAAGGAGCGCGGTACATATCTCGTAGGAACCGACTTTCCCGCCTCGCGCATCGGCGAGGTGCGCTTCCAGAACAACGTGGACCGAAACCGGCGTGCATATGCCATAGGCGTGAACATGGCATTCGGATCAGACGTGGTCTACTACGAGGAGGGCAGGACGCGAGGCGAGCAGACGATCAGCTTCCTTGACAGCTACGTGGCCGCGGGATTCCCGAATGATCACATCCTGCGGATGGCCACGATGTATGCCGCCGATCTTCTGGGTGTCCACACCGGCCGGATCGAGGCGGGCCGAAATGCCGATATCATTGCCATGCCGGCCAACCCGCTGGATAACATACACGCCTTGTACGACGTCAGCTTCGTGATGAAGGACGGACGGATTTACAAGCAAGGCGGCGTCTTCAAGTGGGATATACCCACTAAGCTCAACAATCCTCGTCGCAAACAGCGGAGAGGAAACATGCTGAGGCAGAATTAACCGCCAAGCTTGAAGCCCGGGTCAGAAGACTGCCGTCGGCCTACTGCATCTAGCATCACGTGAATGGAATGGTCTGAACAGGGAGACACTGGAAGGTAGCCGCTGTTGGCGACTTCTGGCAGAGTTGCGCCGCTTCCGATGGAGGCCACATGGACAGCTCTGTATGCGCTTCGACTTGAGAGAGCCCCAGCCAGAGCTCGCATCCGGTCTTTCTTATTGGCCAAGTGTGCCTGGACGCGCGCAGACCAGTGTTTCCGGCGATGCGGAGATCTAGTCGGTCACACGCGAGACGACGGGCCATCGCTAGGTCCGATTGGCGAATGCCGGGCTAGTGCTAGCACCTACTACCGGCGTGTTCGCATGACATGGAGAGTATGGATTGCCTGGCAAATGGCAGGATCGCGTGCGTGAGGCACCATTGCGCAGTCCAGGGGCCGCCAGTCTGCAATCACCGACCTACATGAACAGGCCGCATGGATTCGGCCGGGCAATACGCCCGTGGACGTAACCCAAATCAGGCCCGATCTGCAATCGCAAACCCACCGGGCATTTCTTCTCGATCTCACTAGACCGGATCCCGCGCGATTGTCTGTGTCTTCGGAATATGCACAGCGTCAGGGACCCGGACAGACTGAGTTTCAGCTGCACTCACAAGCGGCAAGAGCCACGTGGGAAGCCCAGCCTCAGTATCGCCGACAGCTCCATGCAGATGACGTGCCGAACCCGAAGGCAGCACAGGTTGCTTATCGGAGATCTATTCCCGGTCCACGTTTGTTTGCCGTCGGATGCCGGCTACCCGGCTAACACTGTCGCAACGCGGTTGGGGCCGGACGGTCTGGTACAACGCAATTGTTGACTACAATTTTGTTGCCCGTAGTTGACCCGCAAATATGCCATGAAAGGCGGTTCATGGTATCATCAACGCCAGGTGCGAAAGCAGCCACGGATTCCGGCATACGCAGAGCCAGAGGAGACCGCTTTCCGCGAATTTCAGCTGAGATGAGCTCTCGTGCGATCATTTAAGTGGGCAATCCGCATAGTGGCATTGCCTCCTTGCGCGGCCCAAAGGTCAACTGCGGCCGGTTCTTCCTTCAGGATTCCCAACCGGCTCAGCAGTAAACCTCCCTTTGTGCGCCGGGATGCGCATGCGGTTTGAGTTACATGGCGCATGCGCCCCCTCCCTCGCCGCGCATGCACAATACGGCGACCATGCAGCACACCCGCCTGCGCAAATGGCATTCAATGGCCACAAACGCAGAAACAAGGCCTGATGTCGGGAAAGGGCTGCGCGAATTCAGCCAGCTACGCCCCTTGCCTCAAGAAATCAGGGGTAAAAGCCCGAGCCGATAACGGACGGCTGTCCGCCATTGAGATTCGAAGCCGTAAACAGCTCGGCGTAACCGACCTTCGGCGACCCAGATTCCTCGTCTCCCTCTATTGCAGGATTGTCGAACAGGTACTCCACGTATCCGCCGCCCTGGTCAGCCGCCGCAATCAGGTCCCGCGTATACAACACGCCGTTAGCGTCTGCAAGGTCATAGAGGTTTCGGCCTTCGTTGGCCTTGTTTCCCGCGTGAAATAGTATGGTCCCCTTGCGGTCGAGGACATAGATGTAGATGTCCCCGCTCTTCCAATAGCCTCCTTCCTCCCGGAACATCCGATCCACCTCAGCCTCCGGATGATCCCGAAGTGCCTGCACGTAGAAACGTGCTGCCTCCTGAACGAAGGTCTTGAGCGTCGCCCGGTCCACAACTTCGTCGGCTGTGACAGCAGGCTCCCCGTCTTCCCTGTCATCGGCGCTGTCGCACCCGGCAGCAGTGGCCATCCAGATCAGGAGCAGCCCGAGAATTCGAACGTGGTACATGTTCCTGGACGCGAGTTGTAATTCGGGTGCTTAACCCCATGCCAACCTAGCGGTTTCGGCGCTGCAAGCCCCATGCCGGCCACTGGCGCCGGCGAGGGCGTGCGGAGCGCTCCGGCTGGCTTGTAGCGGAATTGTGCAAGGCGCACTAGCAAGTAAATGGCTGCCAAGAGAGACATCCCTGCAGTTGCACTGCGGTGCCGCTCCCGTCCGATCGGAGCACCTGTGGATTCACAAAGCGGAGTTTTCGTCCAGATGCCAATCGTGGAAGCCGGCTCAACCGTCGCACGTGCCTGTTGCCGTGCATCTCGCGTCAATCGCTTCGAGCCGCTGGGGCTCACGGTTGCCGCGAACCCCGCTTTATCTTCCCATGGATGCCTACGCTGGCACTGGCCGGGAGCAGCACCCAGGGATCTGGTCAAGGGCCGCCGAATCCCATGCACGGAAGCGCCGACCGTAGCACTCCGCCATGAGACTTACGGCGAAAGCCTGCCCAGCGTGCGGGGAAACGGTATGGTCTCCCTTATGTGCTCCAAGCCGCAGATCCAGGAAACGGTGCGCTCAAGCCCCAGCCCGAAGCCACTATGCGGCACGGAGCCATATCGACGAAGGTCGAAATACCATTCGAAGGCCTCGCGCGGAAGCTTGTGAAGCTCCACCTGCCGCTTCAGAAACTCGAGATCTGTCGCCCGCTCGCCGCCACCGATAACCTCTCCGTATCCTTCCGGCGCAAGCACGTCCATGCCGAGAGCAATCCGGTCGTCTTCCGGATCCCGCTTCATGTAAAAGGCCTTGACGGCCGCGGGATAGCGGTGAATGATTATGGGGCGATCAAAGTGCCAGGTCAGCAGCGTTTCGTCGCTGCCGCCAAAGTCGCCACCCCATACAAAGTCCCGGGCTGACTCCCGCCATTGAGGAAAGTTGCGGAGTTCTTCCTCAATTGCACCGAGCTGCTTGTTCACGTCAATGGCTCGCGCCTGCATCTTCCGCCTCTTCCATTCTTTCGCCTGCCCGGTCGTGCGCTGCAGCTCCTCCCTCTCTGCACAAAGCGCTGCGCGGTCCTTTTCGAGCCCTTCCTGTCTCTTATCCAGCAGTCGCTGCGTTTCACCGCTGCGAAGCAGCTCTACCGCCTCCGAATAGGAAATTCGCGGAAACGGCTTCCTCACGGCCTCGAGCTGCGCCGTATCCCTGTTCAGCATCTCCAGCTCGGCCTTGCAGTCGCGCAGAGCATCGCCCACCAGCCGGACCACAAAATCCTCTGCCAGGTCCATGTTCATGTCCAGATCGTAGAAGGCCATCTCCGGCTCGATCATCCAGAATTCGGTCAGGTGCCGGCGTGTCTTCGACTTTTCTGCCCGGAAGGTGGGACCAAAGGTGTAGATCTTGCCAAATGCCATCGCCATGGCTTCGCCGTGCAACTGGCCGCTCTGCGTCAGGTAGGCCGGGTCGCCAAAGTAGTCGATGGCGAATAGCGTACTCGTTCCCTCCACGGCACTGCCCGTCAGAATAGGCGCATCCATCTGGAGGAACCCCTGCTCCTGGTAGAATTCGTGGATCGACATTATGACGCGGTTGCGCACGCGCAACACGGCCCACTGCCTCTTGCTTCGCAGCCAGAGATGCCGCCGCTCCATCAGGAAATCCACGCCGTGATCTTTTGGACGGATGGGATACGGCTCGGCCACCGAGATTATTTCGACTGCGCGAACATGGAGTTCCACGCCGCCGATTTGCCGATCGTCCTGCACCACAGACCCGCCTATTCTCAGGGCGCTTTCCTGGGTTGCGGCCAACGCTCGCTCCCAATCCCCGCTTCCAACATCGCTGCGGCTAACCACGCACTGCACAATGCCGCTGCCATCGCGCACCTCCAGGAACTGCAGGCGCTTTGACCCACGCTTGTTGTAGAGCCACCCTTCTAGTACGACCTCAGAGCCCACGCGTCCGCCAAGGGACGCTATGGCGGCACGTTCACCAGTCATGCGATCTCAGAAACTCGCCCGGAGTTCCTGCTGCCAGTTGGGCAGCTTCCGCTCTCCTGCTACCGTAGAATGAATCATCTCGAATTCTCCAAAGCCATCCAGATCCGCAAAGATGAAAATACCCTGACCTTCTCCGGGAATGCTGTTGTACGTCCATATTTCATAGGGCCTCACGTCGCGCTCGTACAAGTGAGGCTCGATGTTTGATGGCACGCCGTACTTGATCAGAGTCCTGCCCCGGTCCGTTTCCCAGCCAGCAATCGTCCTCACGGAATAGCGCTCGTTGGCATAGGACATAAGGGAAAAGAATTCCTGCCGCACTTCATTTTCGGCCGTGCCTGGCGTGGGATCCCTGACCTCCCAGAAGTTCATCAGGAATCGTCTCTTTTCATCCAGGTCTTCGATCCGCCTAATGCGCCTCTCTTCCTGTTCGGTCGCTATGATGCGGATGTACTGAAACGCTTCGTCCACTTCCTCCCCCGGCATGGACGCATACTCGCTGGTTTCAAACGAAACCTCCAGAGGCTCGGGCGCCGCGACGACAATGGACGGATTGTAAACGAAGAACTTCTGTGTCTGCTCGCCTACCGCCGCGTTTCCCTCGTCCAGCAGGACAACATGCACGAAATACGTGCCCGTGGGCAGCGCCTGCAAATCAAAGGCGCCAACGAGCACATCCGGCATCCGCGCCGCCCGCACAAGCCGTTTCTGCAATCCTGCCAGCGGGGCCGCACTGTTGGCAGCGGCGACATATACCAGCGCCGTGTACTGACCGGCAGCAGTCGCCACCAGGTCTGCGTGGTACACCTCCGCGTAGTAGAACAGCTGCGAGACGCCTTCTCCGTACAGCTGATTGGGATTGGGCGTGATGCTGAGTCCGTTCTTGTAGAAGGGATCTTCGCGGTCGCTGGACTGCACGATTCCGGTCGAAATCGTGATATCCGAAATCTTGGCCGATGTGGCATCCAGAAAGTCCGGGACAATGACGTCGCGCCGAATCTCTACTACTGGTGCACCTGCGGTGTCCACAGCGGCAACTGCCAACTCGAACTCTCCGGGAGGCGAAGTAAGCCTTGCCTGCCTCAGGTAGTACTGCCCTTCCACAATGCCGGCCGTGTCCGCCACCACGAACTCCACGGTCTGCTCATCCTGCCACGTCACAGGCGCCACAAAATCCTCCATGCCAGCGTCCGATGCCCGAGCGAGACTGAAGGACATAGGAACCCTGGCAACGAATCGGCCCTCTTCCTCTGCATAGTCGAGCGTTTCCGCCTGGAAGGCCAGGTAAACCTCAATGGCGGCATTTTCCGCATCGAAGGCAAAAGTGGCGAGATCCACATCGATAACCGGTACGCTCTGGGCATGAGCGAATCCAAATCCTGCCAGCATGACTGGCACGAGGATGCCTATGAGCCGAAAGCGCAGTGACTGAATTGCCCGGTACAACATCGCACATACTAGATCTGACCGTTCTCACGCTCACGATTCTGCCCGAATTCAGTTCCCTTTCAAACACGACTCCACGGCTCTCAGTTCTCCTGCTGGCAATTACCCGCCTAGATGACTGGGAGCTCTGACGGGAAATGTGCCACGGCTTTCGAACGCAGCGCGAGCGGCCTTCTTTCTCAATTGTGCCCACTATTTGCCGTCGCCGCATTCGCTCCAAGCCTTCCTTCCACAGATTCAAAATCCAGCAGCAGATCTGCCCACATCTTTTGATTCCCAACTGGAACTCGCCAGAAACACGCGCGCCCCGGCGCCAACTAAGGCACCGGGGCGCGCTTCCCTCACCCTGATTGGTCAGGGCTCCTGCTCTACTTGATCAACATCATCCGGCCCGAATCGATGTTCGTACCGCTGGCCGATGTCGCAATGACACGGTAGAGGTACGCTCCCGATGGCAAGACTCGCCGCGTTGATCTCAACCGCACGCTTCGCGCCGGCCTCGATCTCGCGCGCAGGTACCGTCATCACATGCCGTCCCAGCATGTCGATGATCTGGATCGTCACCTGTGCCTTCTCCGGAAGATCAATCTGGATGTTCGTCGACGGATTGAACGGGTTCGGATAGTTGCCCTTCAGAGCGAACTCTGTCGGAATCTCCTCCTCCGTCTCCGCCGCCGTGATCACCGACGGGAAGAACGTGCCGCCGTCCTGCTCTACGCCGAGCATGCTCACGCCTTCTGCCGAAGACTTGCCGCTGCCCGACAGGTTCAGCACGAACGCCTGCTGACGGAACTGCTGAAGCTCAAGACGGAAGACGTCAATCTGACGATCGTTGTTGGCCGTCGTCACCTCGAAGTTGTATCCGCCGGGCGCCAACGAAATGTAGGCTCCGACATCATCCCACGAGATGTTGTTGGCCAGCAGATCCAGCACCTCCGTATTGTCAATCGGATTGATGATGCGGATGTCGACTTCGCCAAGCTCGCGCGCTCCGTGGACCACGTAGAACTCAACCATGTCCTCAGCCATCGCACCCAGGCGGACATCCTCCACCACCTTGATGCTGACTTCGGAGCCGTCTCCGTGCAGGATCACGTTGTACGCACCCTCGTGCACAAAGCGCTGCGTGAGCGTGGCAAGCGGATTCGTGTTGTCCGCGTCACCCGCGGCAACCACGTCCAGCGTATGCTCGCCGCCTACCACGTTCGCAAACTGCGTCGCGCTCTGGAAGGCCCAGTCGTTGCCCACCCGGTTGCCATTCATGTAGAGGTCAACCGGCGTATTTGCAACGTTCTGGATGTACTGCACCTTGGCGAACCCACCGCTGACCGGCGGCATGTTGATCGGGTTCTGCAGGAAGTTGGACGCAATGCCGATGATGTTGCAATTGCCGACCTCGACGCCTTCCTGCGTCAGGTTCAGGATGCCGTTGATCCGGTCGTTGACGGCGAACGACTTGTCGTCCGTCGGACCTTCTTCCAGATCGTACACGCCAGCCAGTCTGGGATTGCTCGGCGGAGCCAGGATATTGCTCAGGTCGCAGTCCCACTGCACCAGGCGCAGGCCCTTGGCGTCGAATACGTTCGGCAGACCTTCGGCCGCGACCCGGAGGTTCGGATCCTGCGCCGGAATCTGATCGAAGGACACGAGCCAGAACTGGTTGCCCAGCGCATCCAGGGTCAGCGTGCCGCCGCCTTTGGCGTCCACCACCAACCCGTCGTCGGGCCACTCAACTACGGCCGCGCCGATGCCTTCCAGCTGCTGCACGTAGTCTACCGTCGCAGCGCTGGCAGCGCCCAGGTCATTGGCGAACTGCAGCGTCAGCGGACGGAAGTTGTCCACCTGGCGCGAAGCCGTAGTGTCGTCGTTCGCACTTCCGACCGGGAACAGGTAGCCTCCCGTGACGACGCCGCCACCGGCAGCACCCTGCGACACTGCCCGCGTAACCGGGCCATTGATGTAGCTGTCACGCGAGCCGAGCATCACGCCGCCCATCGTGGCCGTGTTGCTTCCTACGAGGTCTTCCTCGCTGGCAGTATTGTGCATTGTCCACGCGAACAGCTCATTGACGGTATCAATGATGCCCCGCTTGAGCGTCAGCGTTCCGTACGCGTTCTGCATCGCAGGAGCGCCAAGCACGATACCGCCGGCGCCTTCCGTGCTGAGCGAAGCCACCGTGACAGAGCCAAACGACGCGTCTTCATCCTGAAGGTGCGCGATTGATTGCTGAGTCATGCCGTTGAAGGTGACGCTGCCTGACAGACCTTGCATGCTGGCTGCATACTGGTCATCCTCATAGCACTCGCCGGTGCCACCGAAGGAGTAGTTGCCGCCAACCGTGGTGCTGCCTGTCATTTCCTCGTTCCGCCCAGCGCCGCAACCCGCGCCATGTGCGTACACATTTCGCTTGTCATCGGCGTCATCAAAGCTGACATGGAAATTGCCGGTCACCATGTGATTGCCACCGCCCAGATTGACGGTCGCTTGTGAACTGTCGGGTATCACTGCACCCGTCGAGTCCATCATCACCTCGCCGCCCTGCAGGTAATGGCCGTACACGCTGATCGTGCCGCCGTTGCCGTTCAAGGAACCACCCGAAACCATGTGGACGCCTTCGGATCCGTGTCCACCGATAGCGAGCCTCTGAGCAATCGGACGATCCATCCGTGTTCAGGTTGGCCGCACCACTTGCCAGCGACATATTGCCGCTGAGCTGAACCACGCCCGTAGCGACATGCACCATGTCGAGCGAAGAAGCAACGGCCACGTTGCCGTGCTCATGCCTGAGACCTACGAGCCCTGCAGTGTCGATATTCTGCTTCGTATTCGCTCCGGTCCCTGCGGCTTTCGGCGAATTGCTCATAAGCGTTACCGTACCGGGAGTCCTGCCTGGGCCTCCGATCCAGGAAGTGCTTCACAATAATCGCCGGAGCGTCTTTGCGCTTGCCGTCCGTCCCGAGACTGAGCGACGTATTGCCGTTGCCCGCAAAGTGAACCGCTCCCGATGTGCTGGAAGACTTGCTCGCATCGGCCCATGAGGCTTTCAGCGTAGCAAGATTGTCCTGCAGCGCGCGCCGCACTTCGGGATCCTTCGTGGTCTGCATCGCAAAGATGCCTTCCTCGATTTCGTCAAGGAGCTCCGTGCGACTCTGCGAGCCGCTGGACGCCATACAGGCAACACCTGCGCCGCTGTCACAGAGATAGCCCTTGTCCGCTGCCATCACCGAGTTGCTCACCAGTCACATTTAATACCACCAGATGTTGCCCGGCAATATCCAGCGCACCTTGCGTGATGGTGATGTTGCCGTGGACGGCCGAGAAACCGGCATTCAGAGAGATAACCGAATGCGCAGTCCTTCCGCAGCCAGATGCATCCACCGTGACGTTTGTGACTTCTGCCGGCATTAGATCGGTCGTCATGCCGGACTGCCAGGCATGGCCTACCGTGCGGGCCCCGGTCCCCTTGTAGAAGAGGTTGAGTCCGTGCGCTGCTGCATTGTACGGGGAATTCCGTACCACTTGCTGGCTCGGCCACTTGACGCTTCCACCTGTGCCAACAACGAGCTCGCCACTTCCATGATGCACGTTGGCGTTGCGGTTCAGAGTCACCGTATTATCGGTCGTGTTGAGCATGCCACTCGCCAGGAACAGGTGACCACCATCGGACCCCGCGATCTGGACCGGCCGGGTCAAAGTGACCGTTCCGTCGACCGCAATCTCCAGGTTGTTGAATGACGTCGCCACGCCATCAGCGTTCGGCGCAGCGATTTCGTCGCCTGTCCTCAGGTCACCGCCGCCCGTATAGTGCAGGCTGGCCAGTGCGCCCGTGTACCCGGCGTCTCCTCTACCTCGGCTGAGCTCACCTCCACTGATCCGGAGAACAGCGCCCCCAAGGCCTAGCTCTCCGTCGGATACCAGCATGCCGGATTCCAGCTCCAGGAGGCCTGTTACCGCAAGGCTTCCACGGTCAATCAGGACTTCGCCATCGCCGCCCTTGTCTACTCTGGCAGCGTCTAGGCTGAGAGTCCCGCCTCCGGTAGTACGAATATCCTGGTCCGCGTCACCGGCAAATACGACGGCATTGCCCGGTCGCAGAGCTGGTGTTGACGGAGCACAGATTGGCAGGCTTTACGGCATAGCTCGCCGCCTTACCGTAGCCTATGTCGAGGTCTCCATCCGAAATCACGTCGTCCTCGAAGGCAACATTGTGGATTCTGTCAAAATCTCCAAACGCGCCTGCGCCAAGGTTGATGTGGGAGCTCCCGCTTGATTCCAGTGCGCCCAGAACAGACGACGTTATCTCTATGTAGCGCCGTGAACTGCTCACCGGAGCCATGAGATACAGACCCTCCTTGCATGCCGTCACGCCTTGCGTTCCATCTTCATCTCCGTCGGCATCATTTGTCGGGTTCGTGTCCGTAAGGATGACGTCTCCCACAATGGTCGTGGCTCCGTGGACGAAGACGCCGGGCGAGCGGTAGTGAACGTCCGCAGGCGTAGTCGATCCGTCAGGATTCATTACACCACAGTCTGTCATGCGAACCATAGTGGAGCCGATGACGCCGACGCGATTCGCCGAAGTGGGATCGTTAGGATCTATCGGTGTACCTTCAACCGCCGGGACTTCGCCATCAATCTCCAGATCTTCCGAAATCTGGCCGACGTTGCGGAGCTCGGTTCGGGCATTGCCATGATTGCGGATCCGACCGTCGAATTCGCTGACGCCGCTAAGGATAAGCGCCCCCCCGCTGACGGTGGACGTTCCACCGTCTCCAACGTTATCAACCGAAATACAGGCGCCTCCCTGTCCCATCTTGTTGATGTCAAGCTGCAGCTCGCCGTCGCCGGAAATGTTGTAGCAGTCGCCGGACGTGACGTTGAAGCCCGCCGTCTGGACAAACAGCAACACCCTGAGTCGCGACTGGACTGCGGCCGTAGGGGGAGTTGCAGCTGGATCTGCTGCCGCCCCAGCCCTAAAGTCGAGCACGGTACCAATATCGTTGGCAGCGGGAGTCGTGCCGTCCCCAGAGGCAGTATTACTCGGGAAATAGTTGGTGGCAGTAAAATCCGTACTGGTAATGTCGACGCCAAACTCGGCCAGGCCTGCTATGGATTGCGTTCCATCGGCCATCCCAAGGAGTACAAGCGTATCCGGCTTTGCATCATCTCCCGTGACCGGCCCGCCTGCCGGCACCTCCGGATTCAGCATGAGATGCTCGCTCCCGGAAATCATCGCTCCGGCCGCTATGGACGTTCTGCCGTCCGCAACCTTAGGATCGGTCGAGGCGATCGGATCCAGGGACAGTACTACGCTTCCCATGTCAAGATTGCCGTCCTTGACATGCAGGGAATTCGAAATCGTGATCTCGTTATCCGTTGCAGTCCCACAGGTGCCTTCCACCTCGACATCGTCGTTGACGCCGAGTTTCGCAATCGTGAAGCCTCCCAGTGGGACAAGTAGTCCCAAGCGTAAAGCATCAGATCTCCCGAGCCGCCAATCTGCAGATCACCTGTTACAAGCGCCGCTGTCGAGCTATTGAGCGTGACGTCCCCCTCCAGATAGAGAGTGGTTCCATCGAGGATTGTGATAGCGTCTGTTAGCGTTGCATCGCCCTCAACGGCGATCATGCCCATGGTGACGTCGTCTTCGTCCTCAACATAGATACCGATGGTCCTGGCGCCCGTCGAGATATCCTCGTCGATCCGCGTCATGGCACCGCTTTCCCGCACACGTACGAACACTGTGTCCGTGGCAGACGTGGCAGCACCTAGCGCGGCGGCGAGATCGCACGGAGCTGTGATCTCGCACGGGGTCGCGCCGATACCGTTACGCTCAGCGTACCGGTTCTGCGCGAGCGCGGTTGACGCGCCGACCATGACGAAAAACAGAAGCACCGTCATGGAGCGCATGAGTGTGGTAAGGTTATTCATGTTTGGAGTCCCCTCCAGGTAGATTGGTGAATATGTCGCGCGGCCTCACTTTGGGCCCCGCAGGTCATGGCGCGTGCCTGCGCCTTACTGTGAACATTCTGTTATACACAGATAACGAAAAGTATACGTAACGCCCGCGCCGTTGTCAATCTCTTTTCGGGCAACAATACAAGCGCGCGGACCCCCTCTTTTCGCCCGCTGCGAATTAATACCAGCGAATGCATTGAGGTACTTAAGGAATTGCCTGGCAGGCGTGGCTGGCCGCAACCGAGCGCGCAGTAAAGCCTGCGTCAAATTCGGGCCTAAACGCCCGGTCCGCCGGCGGGTCTAGTTCCACAACCTTCTACCACGCCGGCCGCTTGCGCTGCGCCGCTAGGCGAATTCGCGCACCGGGCCGGAGACAAAGGCCCGCGCAGCGGCTGCGTAGCGGCGCTCCTCTGTCGAGAATGTGCCCGCGCCCATCTGCACCACGTGGAAGGCGTTCAGCCCTTCCTGCGGAGCGCGCCGGCGGTTTGATGCCGCCGTACCCGCATGCGCCAGGACAAGGCGCTCTCCCGCTGCCTCCACCTCCCCCACGTGCGAAACATGCCAGTGGCCGGATAGCACAACCCTTACGCCCGCCTCCGCGGCGGACTCAAGGAGCCCTTGTCCGCCGAGCGCCGCCTCACCCGCTCCGTCAGCCGCAAGGCGCACGGGCGGGTGATGCACCACGAGAACCTTGAAAGCGCTCTTTTCCCGCCCCCTGAAATACTCCCGCACTCTCGCCACAGTACTTCGCCGTACGAATCCGCGCTTTATCGTAAAGCCCGCTGCGGACGAAATGCCCAGCACGGCGAGGCCCTCTTTCTCGAACGAAGGACACCTTTCCGCCGAAACCCACCGGTCGAACCGGCGCCGGGGCACACTCAGGCGATGCACCGGATGCCACCACGGGTACACATCGTGGTTTCCGGGAACCGCAAGGACGGGAGCCTCAAGCTGCTCAATAAACTCCGCAGCCTGCCGGTATTCGCGCGGGCGCGCCCGCTGGGTAAGATCTCCGCTCAGTGCAACGAGGTCTGCGCCGAGGCCGTTGACATCGCGCAAAAGCGCCTGGACGATGTGCGGATTCGCGATCCTGCCAAAGTGCAGATCCGCAAGGTGCGCGATTTTCACTGCCGCTAGAAGAGCAGCGTAAGGGGCTCTTCCAGGTGCTTCTGGAGCGCACTCAGAAACCTGGCCCCGGTTGCACCGTCCACCGCGCGGTGATCGCACGAAAGCGATAGCTTCATGCGCTTGCCAGCCGTCACGGCACCCTGCGAGACCACCGGCACGTCCCGGATGGCGCCAATCGCCAGAATGGCCGCACTGGGCGGATTGATAATCGCGGTAAACTCCTCTATGCCGAACATGCCCAGGTTGCTGGTCGTGAACGTCGAGCCCTCCATTTCATCGGGCTGCAGCTTGCGCTCCCGTGCGCGCCCGGCCAGCTCGCGTGTTTCCTGAGCTACCTCGACAAGCCCCTTCCGGTCCACATCCCGGAGCACGGGTGTTACCAGTCCATCGTCGATGGCTACCGCAATCCCTATATCTATATAGTCATAACGCCGGATTTCACGGGCGTCCTCGTGGTACGAGCTGTTGACATCCGGGTGCGCGGCAAGCGCCGCAGCCGCGGCTTTCGTCACCAGGTCGTTATACGAGATCTTGACCGGCGCCACCTCATTCAGGTGCTTGTGCGCCTCGACTACCCGCTCCATTGCCACGTCCACCGTGAGGTAGAAGTGCGGAGCGGTGAACTTGCTCTCGGAGAGCCTGCGCGCAATGGTCCGGCGCATGCTGCTGAGGCGCACGGTTTCGAAGCCGCGCGTGCCACTGAGGCGCCGGATTGCGCGCGGGGCGGAGCCGGCTTCTTCCTTTTCTCTCTGCCGCGCTCCAAGGCTTCTTCCACGTCCCGCTTGATGATGCGGCCTTCCGGGCCCGAGCCCAAAAGCGCTGTCATGTCCAGGCCGTGCTCCGACGCCATCCGGCGGGCAAGCGGAGACGCCTTTACGCCGCGCTCATCGGATTCCGAGCGTGCCTCCGGCGCATCCTCCTTCTTCTCCTCTTCTGTTTCCGGCGCAGCGCGATCCGCGCCCTTGGCATACTGGCCGAGGATTTCGTCGGCGCTCTCGCCCGCTTCACCAAGGACCGCGATAAGGCACCAATGGGCAGGCTGTCCCCTTCGGCCGCGACGCGCCTAAGCAGCACGCCGTCGTCGTAGGCTTCCACGTCCATGGTCGCCTTGTCCGTTTCCACCTGCGCGATGATGTCGCCCGCGGCAACGTTCGCTCCCTCTTCCACCAGCCACGCCACCAATACGCCCTCCTCCATGGTGTCCGTCATCTTGGGCATTTCTACCGCTATCGGCATGGCATCCGGAGCTTGGTGTTAGTGGATGGAATATGCCTTCAGTCCAGGTACAGCGCCTCGCGGCAGGCCCGGTACACCCGCTCCGCATCCGGCAGGTAGTCCTCCATGAGATTCTTCGCATACGGCGCGGGCGTATCGCGCGCGGTAACGCGCCCGGATGGCGCATCCAGGTAGTCAAAGCAGCGAAGCTGCAGCTGAAATGCTATTTCGGCAGAAACGCTGGCGAACGGATTGCTCTCGTCCACGATCACGCACCGGTTAGTCTTCCTGACGGACGTTACCGCGGCATCCCAGTCGAAGGGCCGGATCGTGCGCGGATCGATGACCTCTGCCGCGTAGGCCGTCGGCCTCCAGGCGCTCGGCCGCCTCCATGGCGCGCCAGTAACTCTTGTTGTGTCCGATGATGGTGACGGCGTCGCCTTCCCTCGCAATGCGCGCCTTGCCGATGGGTATGGTGTAGTCCGCCTCGTCCGAGACCTCGCCCCGCATGCCGTACATGAACTCGCTCTCCAGAAACACGACCGGGTCGTCGTCGCGGATGGCGCTCTTCAGCAGTCCCTTCGCATCATCCGGATTCGATACGGAAATCACCTTCAGCCCGGGAAAAGTGCTGTAGATGGACTCCACGGTGGTGTTGTGCGTCGCGGCCAGCTGTCCCCGCCGCGCCGTTCGGCCCACGAAACACAATGGGCAGCGAAAACTGCCCCCCTGACATGTACCTGATCTTGGCCGTGTTGTTGACGATCTGGTCAAAGGCAACGAACGCAAAATTCCACGTCATGAACTCGATAATGGGACGCACCCGCTCATCGCCGCCCCGATGCCGAGACCGGCAAAGCCGTTTTCGCTGATCGGCGTATCAATGACGCGGCGCGGGCCGAAGCGCTCAAGCATGCCCTCGCTCACCTTGTAGGCTCCGTTGTATTCGGCCACC
>CBDBLZ010000010.1:0-63240 GCA_965207385.1 Rhodothermales bacterium | reverse complement strand
TGCCGTCCGCTGTGTCGAATTGATGTACGAAGCAGGGCTCCCTGGCTGGATGTTGAGCGTCATCCTCGGTCCTACGAAGGAGGTCGCAGAGGAGCTCGTCGTGGATCCCCGCGTGGAGGTAGTCAGCTTCACCGGGAGCGTCGAGGTGGGCAAGCGCATCGCCAAGGCGGCAGGCTACAAGCGACTGATTCTGGAACTGGGAGGGAACGCGCCCCTCATTGTCCTGGAGGATGCCGACATGGATCTGGCAGTGCATCTTGCCGCAGAAGGGTGCTACCGTAACTCGGGCCAGCGCTGCACTGCGGTGAAGCGGCTGCTTGTTCACGAGGCTGTGCTGGGAGAATTCACCGAGCGCCTTGTGGATCGCACCAAGACGTATACTTACGGTGATCCAATGGCTCCGGAAACGCGAGTCGGTACCGTAATTGACGAACCTGCCGCCATTCGCCTGGAATCCGTCGTAGACAAGGCCGTGCAGAGCGGAGCACGCGTGCTGGCAGGGGGAGAGCGCAGCGGGGCGCTCATGGCTCCGTCGGTTATCGCCGACGTGCCCCGAGACGCGGAAATGGTAGTGTGCGAATCGTTTGGTCCGCTTGCACCGATTCTTCCCATCGAGGATATCGACGATGCTATTGCATTGGCCAATAGCACAGACTACGGCCTCTCCTCTGGGGTGGTGACCCGGGATATCGACAAGGCCCTGGCAGCCGTCCGGGGCATTCGGACCGGCACGGTCAACATAAACGAAGTACCAGGCTACCGCATCGAGCTCTCTCCCTTCGGTGGTGTCAAGGACTCTGGACTGGGGATAAAGGAAGGAGTACTGGAAGCTATAAAGGGGATGACTGTCGTCAAGACGTTTTCCTTGCCCTGGTGAATGCTCTCGGCCTTTCCCATTGCCACCACGGAGGGTGCTACGCGTCCCCGCGGATCAGACCGGAACCTGAAGAACAGGGAGGGTTTACGGCTTCAGGTCGCAATTCAATGCGTGTGACTTACGGCAAGCAGACAGCCTCCGGGCCCGGCTGGAATACGGGCCAGGCACTAGAGATTAAGTGCAAGGGCACCTGCTGCCCAGGCGCCGACCACGCGGGTTTCGCTCTGTCAGCTTCTCTTAACAAAACGTACGGGTAATGTAATGCGTGCAAGGTGTTTGCCGATTGCAGCGGTTCTTTTCGCGTTGAATGCAGGGCTAGCCACTGCGCAGCCGCTGCCCTTCCACGACAATTTTGACGACGGTGACTACAACGGCTGGACCGTGCAGGACGATGTGCAGCCGCAGTACGGCCCGAGCAGGTGGCTGGTCGAATTCGGCGTTCTCGCCCAGAAATCCAATATCTGGTCATACGGCCCGGTAGAACTGGAAACCAAATACCACCTCGGCACCCACATCCATACGGGCAATGATGCCTGGTCGGACTATACGTTTAACGCGCTGGTCCGCTCTACAGACAACGACGGTGTGGGACTGATCTTTCGCTACCAGGACGCGCGAAACTACTACCGCGTGCTTCTGATGAACGACCCGGCCTGGTCGGGCAGGGATTCGTCCGGCGTCGAGGTCAACACGCCGCTGCAGCGCATACAGAAGTTTGTGGACGGCGAGCCCTATATCCTCGCGGAGAACCTGGTGTCGCAGGCATTTCCCCAGGGATACTTTGCGCTCACGGCAGACGTGCGAGGAGATTCCATCAAGGCATACCTGAATGGCCGACTGATTCTTTCCGCACGCGACAACGAGTACGGCGCAGGACGTATCGGCATGCTTTCCTATGCCAATACGGGAGCCTATTACGACAGCGTGTCCGTTACGGCCGAACGCACCATCTATGACAAGCCTAAACAGGTTGCCATGACGTATCCCGTCCGCGAGTTTCGGGCTCCGTACATCCAGAACCCTACGCAGACCACCGTGGAAATCGCGTGGCGGACGCTTGAGCGGCAGGTGGGCCGCGTACGGTACGGCCTTGAAAAAGGGCAGCTCCTGCAAGAGGTTTCCGAAGCCGAGGCGCGCCAGAAACACCACGTAAAGTTGCAGGGCCTGGAGATCAGCAGTCGCTATTTCTACGAAGTTTACAGCGGCGAGGGGCTCGTGGCGGGCGAAGAGAACTTCCGGACTGCCCGCAGGCACGACGAAAGGACCTTTTCATTCCTGGTTCTCGGTGACAGTGGAGTGGATACGCCTACCCAATGGGATATTGGCAGACAGATGCAGCGCAGCACGAATGAGCAGGAAGTTGACTTCGTGGTTCACGTAGGAGATGTGCATCAGGGGTCCGGCGACTACTACGACAACATATATTTCAAGCCCTACCGGAGCCTGCTAAAGAACATCAACGTGTTCACGTCGCTCGGCAACCACGATGTCATTACGGATAACGGGGCCGTGTACCTGGATGACTTTTACCTGCCGAACAATAATCCGGACAGTACGGAACGATACTATTCGTTCAGGTGGGCGAATGCGTACTTCATCGCGCTTGATACCAACGGGGATTTTACGCCTGGCTCAGCCCAGCATGAATTCCTTGTCGGCGCACTGACGGACAGCCTGCGGCAATCGGCAACCTGGACATTCGTCTACGCCCACCATCCGCCGTACACCGAGCACTGGACCAACTACTACGGCGACAAGCGGGTACAGGATCATCTGGTGCCGATTTTTGAGGAGTACGACGTGGACATGGTCATGAACGGCCATACACACAGTTACGAGCGCGGCGAAAAAGAGCATGTGCATTATCTGGTCACCGGTGGAGGAGGAGGAGGTCTGGACGATTTCTTTGTTGACTACGATCACATCACGTTCTCGGACATGAAGCATCATTTCACGCGCATCGACGTGGATGGGGAGCAGCTGCAAGTGTCCGCGATTGACAAGGTCGGCGCTATCATTGACCGCTTTACCGTTAACAAGTACTTCGCCTCTTCGGCGGATGAGTTTGCCGCAACTCCTCTGCCCCGAGCGGCAGGCCTCGATTCGATCTTCCCTAATCCGATGGCGAAGCAGGCTACCGTTGTGTACCGTACTGCCCGCCAAGCGCGGATCCGGCTGGAACTCTTTGATATTCAGGGCAGGAGACTTACGACCCTGATGGAGCGCGAGACCCCGGCCGGGACATACCGTTCGGAACTGGACCTGTCCTGGCTGGCGCCTGGCACCTATTTCGTGCGCATGACAACCGGAGACGAAGTTCATTCCCGCAAGCTGGCCGTGCTGAGATAAGTGCGGCACAGGAGAGACTTCGCAGGCGCCAATCCGATCGAGCTCGACTGCATCCCTGGCGGATTGCTGCATATGCTCTTGAGCGGGGGCCAGGCCCGCGCACGGGGTCGGCCGTAGCAAGCCCGTACCATCAGGACACACATATATGCCTCTGCCACTTTCCGATTGCGGACATTCAGTCCCTGCTTCCCGGACCGTGGATGTCGCAGTCGTAGGCGCGGGCATCGTCGGCGTTGCCCATGCCCTTGAGGCGGCTCGCCGCGGGCTTACGGTTGCTCTGTTCGAGCGGGGTATGCTTGCATCCGGTGCGTCGGTCCGCAACTTCGGATTGATCCTGCCGCTAGCGGCTCCATCAGGACCAGAGCGTACGCAAGCGACACGGAGCAGGCAGGTATGGATTAAGACAGCTCCCGTTGCGGGGTTCTGGATCGATCCTGCCGGGGCTATGGTCCTCGCATACGAGGGGGACGAGAAGGCTGTTATGCACGAATTCCTGGCGCAAGCCGGCGCTCGGGATTACGGGTGCACGTGGCTGGAGCCGGATGAGGTACTGCGTCGGAGCCCGTCAGTGCGGCCGGCGGGATTACTGGGCGCTCTCTGGAGCGCGGAGGCGGCTGTGGTCGATCCCGGCGAGGCGCTGGCCAAGCTTACCGCGTTTCTGGCCCGGGACTTCGGGGTGAAGGTGCGCTTCGGAACTGCCGTAACGGACATCTCTGTGCCTTACCTGGTAGCCGGAGGCGCCCAATGGCGCGCCAGCCGCGTGGTGATCTGTGGCGGTACAGATTTTGAGACGCTTTATCCGGGAGTCTTTGCACGCAGCGGCCTCACGCGCTGCAAGCTGCAGATGATGCGCACGGAGCCCCAGCCGGCAGGGTGGACTCTCGGGCCCATCCTTGCCACCGGACTGAGCCTGGGCTGGTACCAGACCTTTGCCACGTGCCCGACCCTGGCTGAACTGAAGCAGCGAATCGCGCGCAGCTATCCGGCGCTCAGCAAGTGGGGCGTGCACGTGCTCGTTACGCAGAACGAGGCACGCGAGCTCGTCATTGGAGATTCCCATCAGTACGGTCGAGAGCCCGACCCGTTTGACCGGCCCGAAATCGATGCCCTTATTCTGGGCCGGCTGGCGTCTTTTCTGGCGCCCCCGTCACTGGAGATTTCGCGCAGGTGGCACGGCGTTTATGCGCAACACGAAACGGATGCAACGTTTGTGGCCGCTCCGGAGCCGGAAGTACGGATTGTGACCGGATTGGGCGGCTCCGGCATGACCCGAGGCTTCGGATTGGCGCAAGAAGTAATGGCCGCCTGGCTGGGACCCGCAACAGCTAGCCGGTCATTCCCGGGGGTGGACTTCGCACAGACCATACAGCCAGCGGAGGCATCATGATGGTCACACCACGGCCAGCAGACGCAAAGCGGTCTCTTGCGGCATTTCCGGCGGGCTCCAACGGCGAATTCAATTTCCCGCCGCAAATGGCCATGGTCATTGCCCACGGTAAGGGCTGCTATCTTTGGGACAGCGGTTCAAAGCGGTACCTTGACTTCTCGATGGGATGGGGCTCGGTGCTGGTGGGCCATGCCCGTGAAGAGATAGCCGAGGCGGTAGCAGCGCGTGCGTACCGCGGGGCCAATTTCGCGCATGTGACGGAGGATTCGCTTGCGCTGGCCGAAGAGATTATTCGCGTGAGTCCGGCCTGCGATCGAGTGCGGTTTTGCGCGTCCGGCACCGAGGCAACGATGTATGCCGTGCGCCTGGCCCGAGCCTTTACGGGGCGTCCCAACGTGATCAAATTCGAGGGAGCGTACCACGGCGGCAACGAAGTCGGAGTGACGAGCCTGTTCCCGAGTCGGCTCCGGGAATTCCCACGGCCGGAGCCCACGTCCGCGGGACTTGGCCCCATGGCCGGGGACCAGATCCTGGTGGCTCCTTACAATGATCTTCAGAC
The DNA here is from genome assembly GCA_965207385.1 of Rhodothermales bacterium. Classification (GTDB taxonomy): domain Bacteria; phylum Bacteroidota; class Rhodothermia; order Rhodothermales; family Bin80; genus CAZXEU01. The sequence continues at coordinate 58,068 of CBDBLZ010000010.1, read as the reverse complement.
CACCGGACGGATTCTTGAGCGCCACGCCGACGGCGTAGCGGCCGTGATCGTGGAGCCGCTGCACCGGTGCCTTCCTCCGGAACCGGGCTTCTTGGAGGGGCTGCGGGAGCTCACATCAAAGCACGGCGTGCTATTGATTTTCGACGAAGTGGTAACGGGCTTTCGCCTGGCCTACGGAGGCGCCCAGGAATATTATGGCGTAACACCTGACCTGGTCGCATACGGAAAGGCTCTGGGCGGTGGCTATCCGATCGGTGTATTCGGTGGCAGAGCGGAGATCATGAATTTGGTCCGCGAAGACCGCCTGGGCCAAAGCAACTATGTCTGGACAGCTTCGACTCTCGGTGGCAATCCCGTGTCCGCGACGGCAGCGCTCGCTGCCCTTTCGATCTTCAGGAGCCCGGACACGTACCGGAGGCTGCACAGCCTGGGAGCGTTGCTACGAAGCGGCATGCGCGAGGTGCTTCGAAGCCGCGGCATTGCAGGACAGATTATTGGTGACGGACCTCTTGCGCAGGTGATCTTTACCGAGGAAACGGCCAGGGTGACGGATTATCGGTCTACGCGCAGGGGAGATGCCGAGGCCTCCCGGGCGGTGATGCTGGCGCTGGTCCGGCGCGGCATATTCCTTAACCCCATGGGCACCAAGCTCTATCTTTCGCTCGCGCACGATGCGCCTGCCTGCGAGACATTCCTTGTCTGCTTCCGGGACGCATTGTCCGAGGTATTCCAAGCTCGGTAAATGGCTGGCAAGTCCCCCATAGCCCAATTACTTGATTTCAAGTCAGCGGCAAGGAGCTGGCGAGTCCGGATCTTTGCCACGACGTGGCTCTGCTATGCAGGCTACTACCTGTGTCGCAAGAATCTGAGCGTCCTCATGCCGATGCTGACCGAGGACCTGGGTTTTTCGAGAACAGATCTGGCCTGGATGCTCACCGGCTACAGTTTGATTTACATGCTGGGTCAGTTTGCCAATGGCTTGCTGTCGGATCGTTTTGGATCTCGGCTGATCGTGGCTGTCGGGCTGCTTATATCGGTCGGTTCCAATGTGGCCATGGGCTTCGGTGTCGCGCTGCAACTGTTTCTCATCATGTCCTGGACCAACGGGTACGGGCAGTCCACAGGCTGGCCCTCGCTGATAAAGAACATGTCGGCCTGGTTCAGAAAGGAGGAACGGGGCGTTGTGATGGCCTGGTGGTGCACCTGTTACGTGGTGGGCGGATTCTTCGCCACGATACTAGCCACCTGGCTTGCTACCAGCGATATGCTGTTCTCGGACCTGGGGTGGCGGCGAGCCTTCTGGGGCCCGGGCCTGTTGCTGACCGTAATCGGCGCCATATACGTAATCCTTGCGCGCGACCGGCCCGGCGATGCTGAGTTGCCGCCGGATGACGGTTCCGAGGCGCCTTCGCATCCCGGCAAGGGGGCGCCGCAGCTTGGAGGGAAAGCCGTGCTCATGGAGGTGCTCTCGGATAGCGCCCTGTGGGCAGCTGGCTCCATGTACTTTTTTACCAAACTCACACGCTACGCCTTTCTGTTCTGGCTGCCACTCTACATGACGGAGGCATTGAGCTACTCGGACAGTGCCGCAGGCTATACGTCTTCGGTTTACGAATTGATTGGCATCCTCGGTGTACTCGCCTCTGGCTATGTATCCGACCGCCTGTTCCAGGCGCGGCGCTTTCCGGTTGGCTCACTGATGCTCTACGGGCTTGCCGTGGCCCTGTTGTTGCATCCTACCGTAGCCGAATTCGGAATGGCGGCCAATGCCATCAGCATCGGCGTCATTGGCATCCTGACGTTTGGGCCGGACTCGCTCATGTCCGGGGCGGCCGCCATGGATATTGGTAGCGAGAGAGGAGCAGCAACCGCTGCAGGTCTCATTAATGCCATGGGATCTGCTGGCCAGCTGATTTCGCCGCTCCTGGTAGCCTACGTGGCGAATCAGTTTGGATGGAATGCCATGTTTTACCTGTTTGTAGTCTTCTCGGTTGTCTCGGGTACGATTCTGGCAACCAAGTGGAACTACGGGCCGGCGCGGGATTCAGCGGAGTAGAAAGCGCCAGGTCGTCCGGTTTCGCGCGTGCGCGCGAGAAGAGTCTCCAGGGTAAGCGGAGCCGGATGCAAGGGGCAACCGGGCAGGAATCACTGGCGCGTAGGCCCGGGTGAACCAGCGGCACCGAGGCGGGTTAACCGCGCGCAACGTTCTCGAATACTGCCTCTCATGCGCGACCAGCCTCCTGTCCGGGTCATGTTCGTGTGCCTCGGAAACATTTGTCGCAGTCCGCTGGCCCACGGCATTTTCGAAACGATGGTAACGAATGCAGGTCTGTCCGACCGGATCGAGGTTGATTCTTCCGGAACCGGAGCCTGGCACATCGGGCAGCGGCCGGACAGCAGGATGCGCCGGGTAGCGCAGAGGAATGGCTACTCGCTTGAAGGCCTGACGGCGCAGCAATTCAAAGCGGCAGACCTTGCGCGGTACGACCACGTCTATGCCATGGATGGCGAAAACCTTCGCACGATTCGCGCCCTTGGGCGCGGCAAGACGTGCCGAAGCGCCATTGCACTCTTTCGCTCGCACGACCCGGAAGGCTCGGGTGACGTGCCCGATCCCTACTACAACGGACGGTTCGACGAGGTATTTGTCATGGTGGAGCGCACGGCTGCGCGCCTGCTTTCATGGCTTGTTGAGCGCCACTCCCTGCCGCGACAGCCCGGCTCCCGTGTGGAAGGCCTGCACGTCCGTAAGGTCCCGAAGTAGCACGTCCGGTTTCTCGCGTGCCAGCGTCTCGAAGCTGGTGACGCCGGTGGCTACGGCGACCGTCCGCGCGCCGGCGGCCCTTCCACAGCGGACATCACGGGGCGAATCGCCTACGACGACCATATTGCGCCCCCGATACCGCCGGCCCTCGTGTCCGAACGCACGGCGCGCCGCCACTGCAGGCAGCTCATTTCTGTCGGCGTGGTCGCTTCCGAATGCTCCGAAAGGGAAATACGCTGCAAGTCCGGCGGCCCGGACCTTCAGATAGGCGGTCTCCTCCAGGTTTCCGGTAAGAAGCGCGAGCCGCACGTTGAATGACCGGGAGAGCGTAGAGAGAAGTTTGCGGACGCCCGGCAGCACCGTAATGAGCTCGGGGCGGATGGCCTTTCTTGTGCGAGCGGCATAGGCACGAAGCGCGCGCGCTCCGATACGCTCCGTCTCCGCAGGGTCATACCCGGCGCCGGAGAGAATCTCTCGCATGATCTGAGGATCCGTCTTGCCCGAGAAGCATACCCCGCGAGTACTGATTTCGCGGCCGCAGATGCGGGTCAGTACTTCCTGGAATAGCCGCGATCCCAGCCTGTTTGCCGTCAGCAGGGTGCCGTCGATGTCGAACAGAAGCAGCTTGCGGCTCATGCCTGGTCGTACTGCTCCCTGAAATAGCTCCGGTAGGATTTATCCGCCGTGTTGTCCAGCCAGTCCCGATTGCGCAGATACCAGGCTACGGTTTCCCGAAGTCCCTCCTTGAGCGTGTGTTCCGGTCTCCATCCGAGGGAAGCACGGATGTGGCGGGCATCAATGGCATATCGAAAATCGTGGCCGGGTCGGTCCTCGACAAAGGTAATGAGCGCCCGGGAAGATTGAGGCTTTCTGCCCAGGGTTTCGTCTACAATATCGAGCACAAGCGTTACTACCTCCAGGTTGGCGCGATCAGAAGAGCCGCCTACCAGATACGTGCCGAAGGGTTCGCCGCGCTGCAGCATGAGGTCTATGGCCGCACAATGGTCAGCCACGTACAGCCAGTCGCGCACGTTTGCACCCGTTCCGTAGACGGGCACGGGCTTTTCCTCCAGGGCACGCAGAATGACCAGCGGAATCAGCTTTTCGGGATACTGGTACGGGCCGTAATTGTTGGAGCAATTGGAGATGATGAAGGGCAGGTTATAGGTAGCTCCGTAGGCGCGTACAAACTGGTCCGAAGAGGCCTTGGATGCGGAATACGGAGACCGCGGGGCGTAGGGCGTAGTCTCGGTGAAGTAGGCGTCCTCGGCAGCTGAGCCAAAGACCTCGTCGGTGGACACGTGCAGAAACAGGTAACGCCCGTTGTCGGCGAGACCTTCTTCCCAGGCCTGGCGGGCCGCCTCCAGAAGCGTCACTGTTCCGACGACATTGGATCGCGCAAACGCGATCGGGGCCCTGATGGAGCGGTCGACGTGGCTTTCGGCCGCAAAATGGACTATCGTCGCGAACCGGTACTTCGCAAAAAGGTGCTTCAGCAGGTCGCCGTCGGCGATGTCACCGCGCACGAACTGGTAGTTGGACTCGCGCTGCAGCGCCCGAAGATTCATCAGGTTGCCCGCATAAGTGAGCTTGTCCAGGTTGACAAACCGGATGTCGCGGTAGCGCGGCACCATGCGGTGCAGGAAGTTGGAGCCGATGAAGCCGGCACCCCCCGTAACAAGAATGGCCTGCGGTTTGCGGCGAAGGTTCATGCATCCTGGAGAATGGATCGCAGGGGGACACAACGCGGAATGCGCACAACGGTTTGGCCTATCTTCCGGTGGCTGCCCTGCCGGGCAGTCCGTCCACGATTTCGTGCTGCATGCGCCGCCTGTTTCTTGTTGACGGAACAGCCCTTGCCTACCGGGCCCATTACAGCATGGTAAGCCGCCCGCTGGTCAATTCCCGGGGCGAAAATACGTCAGCGGCATACGGTTTTACCACTGCACTGCTCCGGCTGCTGGATCGCCAGGAAATGGACCACGTCGTGGTGGTATTCGACATGATGGGCGGCGGGCCTACCTTCCGCACGGAGATGTACGACGAATACAAGGCGCACCGGGATCCTCCGCCGGAAGACCTGGTGGCCAATTTGCCCTGGATAAAGGAGATCGTGGGCGCCCTCAGGATTCCCGTGCTGGAGGAGCCGGAAGTTGAGGCCGACGACGTGATTGGCACCTTGGCCAGGCGTGCCGAGGCCGACGGCGCCGAGGTGGTCATCGTATCTCCCGACAAGGACTTTCAGCAGCTCCTGAGTCCGGGCATTTCCATATTCAAGCCTGCATACCGGGGCGGGCGCCTGGAGCCGGTGACGGCCTCTTCCTTCCGGAAGGCCTATGGCATCGAACCTGCACAGTACATCGACTTGCTTGCGCTGACCGGAGATGCTTCGGACAACGTGCCGGGAGTGCCGGGCATTGGTCCCAAGACGGCTACCAAACTGCTCCAGGCGCACGGCAGCGTCGAGACGGTACTGGCCGCCGCGCCGGACATGCAGGCACAGCGTCCACGCAAGGCGCTGCTCGCCGGTGGTGCGGACGCGCTGCTGAGCAAGCGCCTGGTAACGATCCGCACCGATCTGGAGGTCGATCTCGATTGGGAGCGCGCATCCCGCCAAGGGCCGGACACAGAGGCACTTTCGGCGCTGTTTCGCCGACTGGAATTCCGGGGGCTGGCGCGGCGAGTGCTTGAGGGCAGGCAGCAGGATGGCCAGGCGGAGCTCTTCGCGGAGAGCGATTCCCCGCTTTCACGCTATGATCCGGACCAGGTGCGGTACCGCACACTGGCTGGGCGCGAGGACCTCGATGCATTCTGCGGGCAGCTTCGCAACCAGGACGTGGTTGCGCTGGACACGGAGACCACGTCGGTAGACGCCATGCGTGCGGACCTGGTAGGCATTTCGCTGTCCTGGCGCGCGTGCTCGGGCGTCTATGTGCCCGTACCTCTGGCGGACGGCACAGGTGCGGGCGTCATTTGCAAACAGGTTGGGGATGCCCTTACGGGCCTGGTCGTGGGGCAGAATCTCAAGTATGACCTGGTGGTACTGGAGCGGCATGGCATGCGGCCGACGAGGCCCTTCTTCGATACCATGGTGGCCCACTATCTCGTGGCGCCGGAGGGCGAGCACGGCCTCGACGCATTGGCGCGCCGCTATCTAGGCTACGAACCTATTCCCATTGCGGCGCTGCTGGGCACGGGCAAGACCCAGCGCTCCATGCGGGAGGTGCCCGTGGAGGCGGTAGCTCCCTACGCGTGCGAGGATGCTGACATCACTTTCCGGCTTTACGAGGTGCTGAGGGAGGACCTGCGAAAGGCCGGACTCTACGAACTGGCCTGCGAAGTGGAGTTTCCGCTGATGGCGGTGCTGGCGTCCATGGAGATTGCCGGTGTGCGCGTGGACACCGACATGCTGGGGGATATTTCCCGTCGGCTGACCGGAGAAATGGAGCGGCTTGAGGAGGCCATCTATGAGCACGCCGGTCAGAACTTCAACCTGCAATCCAGTCAGCAGACAGCGCACATACTGTATGACGTTCTGGGCCTCGATGTGCTGGCCAGGACAGCGTCCGGCAAACCCTCCACACGCGAGAGTGTACTGCAACAGCTGGCCGCGCGCCATCCGCTTCCGGCGCTCCTTCTGGACTGGCGCAAGTGTGCCAAGCTTCGAGGCACTTACCTCCGGGCGCTATCCGGGCTGGTGCATCCCGTGACGGGTAGAGTGCACACACAGTTCAACCAGACCGTTGCCGCAACGGGGCGGCTGAGTTCCTCGAACCCCAATCTCCAGAACATCCCGGTCCGCAGCAAGGCGGCCCGCCAGATTCGGCGCGCCTTTACGGCGCAGGAAGGTTGGCGCATCATGGCGGCTGACTATGCCCAGATTGAAATGCGCATTCTGGCTTCGATGAGCGGTGACGAGTCGCTGGTGCGGGACTTGCGATCGGGCGTCGATGTGCACGCGGCGACGGCAGCGCGTATCTTCGGCGTAGCGCAGGATGCGATCACCCGCGAGCAGCGGTCCCGGGCGAAAGAGGTCAATTACGGCATTCCTTACGGCCTGTCACCCTGGGGCCTGGCGCAGCGGCTGCGCTGTGAACTGCAGGAGGCCGAAGCCATGATAGACGGCTATCACGCGGCGTATCCGGGTGTTTCGCGCTGGCTCAGGAAGGCTGTGGAGCAAGCACGGGAATGCGGCTACGCCGAGACTGTCCTCGGGCGGCGGCGCCACATTCCGCACATTCGTTCGAGAAATCGCGTCGAACGCGCCTACGCAGAACGGGTGGCCGTCAATATGCCAATCCAGGGCACGCAGGCGGACATGATCAAGATTGCCATGATCGGCATTCACGAGGGACTGCGCAAATTGGACAGCCGCATGATTCTGCAAGTACACGACGAGCTCGTTTTCGAGGTTGCACCGGGGGAGGAGGAGAGTGTGCGGCGCCTTGTCGAGCATGAAATGACTACGGCGCTTCCCCTTGCCACGGGCATCAGGGTGGACATCCGGTCGGGAAGCAACTGGTTGGAGGCGCACTGATGGGGAGATTCGTGCACGCGGACCAATCGGGCGGAATCGACGAATATGTCCTGGAAGGCTGCGGACTGCGCGTGCTTGCCTACAACAAGGCCATTGCACCCGTGGTAACGTTCATGGTAACCTACCTGGTTGGCAGCGCTGACGAGGGTCCCGGGCTGACCGGCGCAACCCATTATCTCGAACACCTGATGTTCAAGGGCACCGCACGGTTCAACAATCGCCAGGGGACCGGAGTCTTCAGTGTCTTGCAGCGCGTAGGCGCCCAGATCAATGCCACGACGTCCAAGGACCGTACCAATTACTATGCGACGCTGCCGGCGGAGCATCTGCCGCTGGCCATAGAAATCGAAGCTGACCGCATGCGCGGCGCGCTCCTGGACGCCCAGGACATGGAGGCGGAGCGGACCGTGATCCTGAATGAATGGGACCGTGCGCAGAACGAGCCCGTGGGCAGCCTCTTCCGCCAGGTATGGAGCCTGGCATTTGCGGAACATGCCTATCGTCATCCGACGCTGGGCTGGCGCGAAGATGTCGAGAGTGTTACGGCGCCAGGGCTTCGCAGCTTCTACGACACTTATTACTGGCCTGATAACGCCGTGGCTAGTGTGATTGGAGAATTCGATGCGGCGCCCACCCTTGCCAGGATTGCCGATCGGTTTGGCAGCCTCGGGCGCGAGTTGAAGCGCGATTTGCCGGCCCGGGCGTTGGAGCCTGTGCAACGGGGCGAACGGCGCATGGAGACAGATTCGCCTGGGCACGTTTCTGCCCTCATCATGGCCTACAAGGTTCCGCCAGCCTGTCACGAGGACACCGGGGCCCTGGATCTATTGGCGCATCTCATCTCACACGGCAAGTCCGGCAGATTGTGGCGCCGGCTGACCGATCAGGGACTTACAGCCGGGGCGAGTGCTTCAGCGCCGCATTTGCGTGATCCGGGGCTGTTTTGCATCGTGGCCGTGCTGGTGCCGGGGCGCTCGCACGAAGAAGTGGAGCATGCCATCTCTGAAGTGGTGACCGAAATACAGGAAAATGGTGTCACGATGGAGGAGGTTGCCCGAGCCAGGAAGCAGCTCAGGGCTTACGAAGCCTACAGCCGCGACGGTACGTTCGGCATTGCGGCATCGCTCAACGAGGCTATCGCTGCGGGAGACTGGAAGCTGTATACGACGTGGCGCGAGCGGCTCAAGAAAATCAAGCCGGAAGACGTTCAGCGCGTTGCGCGCAAGTATCTGGTCCAGGACGGCCGCACGGTGGGATGGCACACGGGCCGGGGGGGGCCGTGAGCATGCATGTAGAGGAGCGCCGCGTCGGGCCCTGCACCATTCGGATGCTCGAGGCGGATACCGAGTCCGTGGTATCCTGGCACGGCTCGTTCGTGACGAATCCGGGCGTGGCCGCGGGCCAAAAGAATCTGCAGGCCCTTGCCGTAGCGCTCCTGGACAAGGGCACGTGTCAGCGGGACCGGTTCGCTCTTGCCGAAGCGCTCGAGAGCCGCGGCGCACGGGCGGGGTTTGCTTCGGAAGGCGTGCGCGTTTTGCTTGAGGGCCGGTCTCTGGAAGACGACGTGCCACATGTGCTCGCCGTGCTTGCCGAAATGCTGACCAGCCCCTTGTTCGCAGAGGAGGAATGCGCGAAAGAAAGAGTCAAGCTGGCGGCGGGCATAGAGCAGGACCGGGAGAGCACGTCGGCGCAGGCAATGGGTGCGCTCCGGCGCTGCATATTTGAGCGCCGAAGCCTGCACTTCCAGCCCGATGCGGCCGAGTTGCTGTCGTGGCTGGAGCACGTGGAGACGGATCAGGTGCGAGACTACCACGCGCGCCATTTCGGCTCGCGCGAAATGACGCTGGCCTTTGCCGGGGACTTTGATACGGGTGCCATAATAGGAGCCGTAGAGGAGTGCTTTGGCGCCTGGCCGTGCCATGTAGCGCCACCCTCTCATCTCGCGACGGCCGCGCCTACAACGCCAGAACGGGTGCACGTACACATTCCGGAGAAAACAAGCCTTGACGTTCGCCTGGGGCATGCCCTTGCCCTGGACCGGCAGCATGATTCCTACATGCCGCTGCTGGTGGCCATTCACATTCTGGGAGGCAATTTTTCTGCCCGTCTCATGCGAACGGTGCGGGACGAGATGGGCCTTACCTACGGCATATATTCACGGCTCGCCGGGTTTGCACCGGGCGTGCACGGCTACTGGGTGGTGGGTGTAACATTGAGCAGGGAGAACCTCCGCCGGGGCATGGAGGCCACTCTGGCGGAAGTTCGTCGTTACGTGGAAGAGGGGCCGTCCGCCGAGGAATTGCGCCGCAGCAAGGACACCATTTGCGGGGCCTACAAGGTTGGGCTCGCTACCAGCGGTCACCTCGCCGGCGCGCTGCACGGCCACCTCATTCACGGTTTGCCTCCGGAATATCTCAGGACATTTCCCGGGGAAATAGAACGGGTTACGCTGGCAGAGGTACGCACGGCCATCCAGGTGCATCTCGACCCGGACGTACTGCACGTGGCCACGGCTGGCGACGCGGGAGAGTCAGCCGAAATCGTCCCGGCGTAGCGCGAGGGCGAGAATGATGTATACGAGCAGCCCTGGAAAGGCGGCGGAAAAGATGGAGATTAGGACGTAGACAACTCTGACGATGGTGGAATCCACTTCGAAATATGCCGCCAGGCCTCCGCACACGCCCGCTATTTTCCTGTCATGCATTGATTTGGTCAGTCTGCCTCGGGGCATGGTCGTCTCACTTGTAGATGTTAATGTTGACGTCCCTGGAGTCGATGCGAATGTCCGACTTACCTGATTCGTTACCGTCTTTGCCTGCCCCGGTTGCATCCTGGCCGGGCATCAGGAATGCCAGTACGAGGTACGCCACAGGGATTACGGGACCGATGGCAGGAGTCAGGAGTGTTCCAAAGATGAAGGCCAGGCGCACGAATGTCGGACTCAGGTTGAACCACTCGGCCAGACCGCCGCATATGCCGGCAATCTTTCTTTCCCTTGACTTGCGCAGTCGCTTCCTTGTTTCGATGCCCGCTACTTCACGGTTCTGCGGCGCCTGACGGCGTGCGCGCTTGCTGCTGCGCCTGCTCTTGCGACGCGACTTCTTCTGCGGATTCCACGACAGAACCCCGAATCCCAGCAACACGATAAGCGCGCCCGCTATCCAGGGCAGCCACGACACCAGTGTTGCCAGGCTGAATCCGCTGAGCACATTGAGCTGCTGCAGCAGGTAGATGAGGCCGACGACTATCAGAGACAGGCCTGCCATGGTCGGCAGATTGAACGGCCCCCGTGGCGGGACTTCGTCTTCGTCGAAGAGAATCTCTTCCAGTTCATCCTCGGAGAGCAGATCGAGTTCATCGTGCTGCTCCTGCCTTGCTACGGCCGCGGCTTGTTGAGCACGGCTGGCGGTGCCTGGCCTGCTGCGTTTGGACTGGCTCATGAAAAACGTGTCAGAATCCAGCGGTGCGAAATACGGTCGATTCCGATGCCAGAATGTGCATGGGTATGTCGTGCGGTTCTGCAGGAAGGGTATCCAGGAGGCAGGCGTCGAAGACCGGACAAATGAACCGGGCGTCAACGCGGCGCAGGAAGCGGTCAAAATATCCCTTGCCGTATCCGAGCCGGTGGCCCCTTCGGTCGGCGCCCAGCGCAGGTATCACAGCAGCCTCAATCTCGCTAGCCGGCACGCGGTCATCTCCGGCGGGCTCAAGTATGCCCCAATTGTTGGGCCGGAGCACGGAGGCGGACGTGTATGGCGCGGCATGCATGGCACTATCGTTTACGACAGGAAGCGCAATGTGTTTACCCTCCATCCGGGAAATCAGCGGCCGGACATCGATTTCGCGACGCTGGAGCATGGGCCAGTACACCAGTACGGTTCGTGCGTTCTCGATCTCGGGCAGCTCGGCAAGCTGGTCGCAAATGGCCAGGCACTTCCGCCGGTAGGTCCCTTCGGCAAGGCTCGTTCGATACGTGCGGAAGCGCGTGCGCAGCGCCGCTTTGTCAAGTGCAGCGGGCATAGCACCAAGTAGGGCTAGATCAAAACTCGTGACACGGGATGGATGGCGCCGATTGTGAAAGTATGAATCAAATGACGCAGCATTTGAGCGCCATCAACCAAACGGCCCTGCCACCTACCCGCATCAGGCCAATTGCGAGGGGGATATTGCAGTGTATTCTTATGGCTTGTATAGCGGCTGACTAATGTCCTATGGGCCCTGTAGACGCCCCGAGCGCATTGCAAAAGGTACTCGATGAAGGGAGCCTGGACAATCCTATGGCTGCGCTGGATTCCGTATGTAGGTCCTTAGGCTTCTCGGGCATCGTCGGAGCGACGCAGGTAATAGCTTGTGCGAACGCAGTCGCCGAGCTCATTCCACACGGCGGGACCATGGATCCTACTCCGCCGAACAGCTGAGTTGAGGGCAACAGCCCCGGTGCGCTGCGGCTCTTACGCGGGCAACAAGAAACGTCAAGAGCGGCGCAATCACCATACTCCGCATGAATACGCTCAGCTCGGCGGTACCCATTCACATCCATGTGGACGTGCAATTGACGGTCACGGCCGGCGTGCTCTACCGGCTCGTTGGCACAGTCAAAGGGAAAGGCAGTGAAAAAGCGGAGTCACGTACGATCTATCGCAACCTAGTGCGGTACAGCGGCAGAATGACCGTTGCCGACGACGAAATCCTTGTCATGCCGCGATCGCCATCCAAAGTCCACTATCTTGTCTCTGCAGCTATCCCAACACTGCACAAGGGCCACCCTTGAAGCGGCAGCAAGGCGCTCCGAGTGAAAACCTCAATGCCACCTTGATTGCCACAGGGTAGAATCAGTGCGGCGACTAAGGCGAGCATTTGCGCCACCATCGGAGGAATGCGGCGAGGCTTCGGAACATCCACTCGAGGTGCCCCGGCTTGTTGCATCCGGGTTAAACGCACCTTCACCGCACGCGCACGAGACGGCCGACGTGCACCAAGGTGCCTTCCGGCGACGCGGCTTTCAGACGGTAAATGTACGGTCCAGAGGACATCGCACGGCCGCTCAAGAAAATGCTTTGTTCCCATCCGGCGGCAAACGTGGCTGGAGGCACGACATGTACCCGCCGCCCCGTAAAGTCCAGCACTTCCACCGTTACGCTTGCCGGCCATGGAAGGTCAAATAACAGACGCGTGGACTGATGGAACGGATTCGGATAGTTGCCGCGCACGGCAAAGGATTCCGGGAAGGCCTCGCGCTCGGTGGCCACCGGTGAGTACACCTCTAGAGCGAACTGCAAGCTGCCAGTTGACCCGTTGGCGCCCGTGGCCATGTACGTGTAAGGCTGGGCGCCGCTTGTGACCTCGGTTGGCGTCCCGGTCAGGATGCGAATGGCGGCATCAAAGTCCAGTCCTGCCGGCAGCGAGGGGGTTAATTGATACTCAATGGGTGGCACACCACCCGTGGCTTCGGGAAATACAAGCGGCGTGATCGGCTGTGCGCGCGGGAAGGACTGATCCGCAATCACATCCTGAAATGCTACGGCGGCAACGACTTCAATCGTGAAGGTCAGGCTCGCAGAGGATCCGGCGTCATCCGAAGCGGTGTACGTGTAGCTCGTAACGGGGGTGACTGCAGTGGGAGTTCCGCTAACGGTACGGGTGGGATCATCGAAGACCAGTCCCGACGGCAACGAAGGCTCCAGCGCGTAGGTAAGCGTCGTTACGCCACCGGCGGCCTCGGGCAGGACGAGCGATGCAGCCGGCCGGCCTACGGTGAAGGTCTGGTTTTCAACGTTGTCTGCGAATTGCACCGCAGCACAGGTGGGACCGCGCACGTTCTGAATGCCGCTTAGCCATGCCTGAAAGGCCTCGTCCGACGGTGCGCATAGCGCCTGACCGCCAAAGTATAGATATGAGAGGCTGTCCAGCTGCATGAGACTGCGCGGCAGGGTGCCCGTAAAGGCATTGTCGTGAAGCCAAAGCAATTCCAAGTGCCTCAGGTCGCCAAGTTCTGGCGGGATCTTGCCGGACAGTGAATTACCCTCTAGGTGGAGCCCTTTGAGCTTCGACAGGTTACCTAATTCCCGTGGAATCTGCCCGGTAAGGGAGTTGTTGCCAAGGTTTAGATATCCCAACTGCGGTAAGCTGCCCAGCACGGGGGGAATCTCACCGGACAAGGCATTGTCGTTCAAATGAAGTGATCCCAACTCAAATAGGTTGCCCAGTTCAGGAGGGATTTTTCCGGTAAGGAAATTGCGGCCAAGCGAAAGCCTCCCTAACCGGGTGAGATTGCCCAATTCCTTCGGAATCTCCCCAGTTAGTGAGTTGTCATTAAGCAATAGCCAGTCGGATAACTGGACCAGATTGCCCAATTCCATTGGAATTTCTCCGGTTAGGGAATTCCTTGAAAGCCATAGGTCGCGCAACTGGGTGAGATTGCCCAATTCCTTCGGGATTTCCCCGGTAAACGAGTTGCCCTGTATCCGCAGGTACATCAACTGTGACAGGTTTCCCAACTCGCTGGGGATTTGCCCGGAGAGCTCGTTACTCCCTAGCTCAAGCCAATTCAGTTGCGAGAGGTTACCGAGCTCGGGCGGGATCGCCCCGGTCAGGGAATTGTCAAACAGGTCCAAAATGCGTAGCCGCGAGAGATTGGCTAGCTCCTTCGGGATTTCTCCGGAAATGAGGTCGTTGTTATGTAGGTGGAGCGCTTCCAGCTTCGATAGATTTCCCAATTCCCTGGGAATCGGCCCGGAAATAAGATTCATGAACAGACTGAGTTTCACAAGGCCGGAGAGGTCGCCCAGCTCTGCAGGAAGGGTTCCAACCAGATTGTTGTCCTGCATGATTAGCCTGGAGACTTCGCCCTGGCTTACGGTGACCCCGTACCAATCGTTCAGCTCGCCCGGCGTGGGATTCGCATTAATGTCCCAGTTAGTATTGTTTGTCCAGTTGTCTCCATCGGTGGCAACATAGAGCGCAACAAGTGCGGCATTCGATGCGGCGGAGTACCGGTTCCCGGCCGCTACAAACCGGTTGGGCGCACTTGCAGATGTCCCTCCTCGTGTGCCATAGTGGAAACTCGCCGTCCTGCCTGCAAGCGCATGAGCGCCTGTACCAATCGGGAGCGGAGCTGAGGAAGCGGCGCTTGAGACAGTCCCCCCGGCACGTCCTTCCGCTAACGCGTCCACAACGGGATAAAGCCCGGCAGCAAGGTAAGCGCGGGCGGCCCCATTCGCGGCTGGAATGCCGTACTCAGCCTGAATAACCACGCTGCTGGACGCAGGATCCGGCTCCTCCTGCGCCCGTGCTGCCTGCACGCCATAGGAACCTGCCAGGGTCAGAAAGAGGATCACGCGCACGCGGCACCGGCTGCTTCTCTGTCGGTGTACAGCAGCGTCTTTCTTCATCTGGATGGAATGCCACACAAACGGCCTGCTGTTCCTTGATGCAGGCTCGGACTCCCGAATTGAATTGAATTGAACAACGCGCGGCTCGGCATTCATACTGCACTGCCTGATTGTGCAGGACCTACACTTACTATTCTACAGACCTTCAAATATCTATTCATACGGTCTGAACAGGATTCCTGGCAGCGGGTTTCCCTGCCGAGGACCAATATCCGGCGTGCTCTTCACGGGATGCGAATGCAGCGCCCTGCGCCTGCGGAGGTGCCCTACAGCGATGTGCAAGCGTCCGCCGAATTGGTGCTTTGCGACGGCTGCGGCTTAGCTTGAGGGTAGCAGAACAGCTGAAAGGTGGAGATCAGGCAGACTTGCCGGACTGGAAGTGCCCGGTGCCTGATGCCTATGCGGCCGTGTCTTTTTCAGCATGGCGTACCCGCTTCCAGTGGTGGGGCAAAAGACTATCCGCATGCTTGGCCGGATGCGTCGGGAGGCGTTCGAACACGTCTGTCAGCCACGCCTGGGGGTTGGCGGCGTGCAGCTCGCTTGTGACCAGTAGCGAATAGACCGCGGCTGCCCTCCGGGCCAAATCTTGCGAATTGGCGAAGAGGTAGTTCTTGCAACTTACAGCCAAAGGCCACAGCGTATTCTTGATAAATACGTTGTCCAGCTCCACGCGGTGCTCATTCGGGTTTCGGGTCAGTCTTGTTCCGTGGCTAAGCGTACAATTGGTCGCCTGATCCAAAGGGGTATTCGGGATTCCTCCTTTCGCCTCCAGCCAGGGCTTCAACTACTCCAGCACGGCCCTGACCTTTTCCTGGCGCACCTTGTGCCGATGAGCCATATTGACACCCTTCCTACGCAGTTGACGCCCTAAGGCATAGAGTTGCCCAACCTCCTTCACAATGTGCTCGTTATTCTTCAGCTTAGAATTGAGGCAGTTGTTGACCTTGCGCCATGCATGCGCACACTGTCATCGACGGGTGCATCCTCTCAATGCTGAGAGGCCTTAGCTCCCAATGGCGGGCGGGAGAATGATGCACGGCCATACTGCACACGCCAAGTGTCGTAGAGTATATTGCCAAATCCGACTACGCCTTCAGTGTCCTTGACCTGCGAAATTCTCGATTGTGGCCGGGAATAGCGGTGGCCTTGCATCGAAGGGATCAAAGACGCCTACATGCGCAGGGAGGGAAACGAGGCAAGCACATGCAGATCGTCACAGTGCTTTGGCCACAGCATCACACCAGGCTCAGGCTTGCCCGTTCCAATGACTAGGCCAAGGATACTAGGTCTGATAATCTTGTCCCAGTGCGCGCCGCTTTCAATGCCGACGCTCGGGGCGATGCAATGGGTGCACTATTCGTGCGGGCTAGAGGACAAGGGCTGGGGGCGCATGCTAATCTGCCAGTCATGGCTACCAGTCGCTGGAGGCTGCTGCCAAAGGCTGACTCCTCAGTGGAGGCCATGCTGTCCTGTATTCCAGGACCCAACCGGAGCGACAAAGAGCTCGCTGCGCCGCTATTTTGGCCCACGGATTCTTCCTGCAGCAAGAGACCAACTCAACAGGTGGAACAGCTACAGTTATTCCGTGTCCCCTTTGGACGGCAATTCGCGCCTGGCTTGCGAGACCGGCATTGGACTCTCGTGGACCTCGGACGCCATTGGGCCACTTCCGTGTTTGCGCCGTCCTTCGGAATCGTGGGATGATTGGCTCAATCGCGCCGATGTGTATTCGATCCGCCTATCCGAATTGCGAAGGTGTCAGGTCAGGACTTGCCTCCGTACCGGTGCCCGCTTGCCGATTGCACCTATCCGTTACTTCCGCACGCACGAGAAGAACGACGCAGCGATCAGTAGTGCAGATTCTGTTCAGAAATCGCCGACAATCTTCAGAGAAGTTAGGATTGGAGATAGCGCTGAAAGACAAATGGGAAATAGTCTGCGGCCTAGATCCAGTTGGCTTCTCCCCGGAGCTGTGGGCAAGAAGGTTTTTTCCACGTTGCCCCTGACGGGACAATTGGCAGCAGCCAGCGACGAGGATGCAACCAGATTCTCCGGTCTAACATACTGTGAACCCAAGCCGAAGTCCGCGTCATTGAGCCGTGTACCCAGAATAAGCTGGCACCGGTCGCTTCCAGCTCCGGCTGAGATAGCAGCTTCGCGGCTGCGAAATGCTGACGCGGTGTTGCTAATGCTGGCCCGCAGAAGCGATCAATTGGACGTAAACGGCGTCAGATACCACGAATTGACTCCGATCAGGCACCTTGGCTTTTTCGAGCAGGTTGGGACCAATGGATCATCCACAAGGAGGAGCTTTCCAACTGCTTCTGGCACCACGACAGCCGCGCATGAATCGCGTGTAGAGAGCGAGAGGGGGTTTTCGGAGAGGGAAGCACAGTCGGGCTCCGAACGAGTCAGGATAGGGGCGCAAGCAATCAAGAAACAGAGCGCCCCTGGTGTGGTGGCCAACGACGCGCAGGAGGCGTTCTTGTGGAAATCCAAGGTTTTCTATTCCGATGCAGGTACAACACCCGACTATGATTCAACTAATGAGACGGTTCAATCGCACGATGCGGTGATGGCCCTGTTTCTCATGCCGCGGCCACTCTTGCCACGCGGGTGTGATACCGTCGCTTCAGGATGCGCCACCCTTGCTGCAGCTCACTCGCAGCCTGGCATTGTGCATGCGGGTTGGGGAGAATTGTATGCGACAAGAGTTGATTCGGATTTGAGGCTGCACCCTTTTGTACATGGTGTGGAGATGAAATGGGAGAGACTGAAGGCGGTGAGGGAGGGCAGCGGCAGTCAGCAGGCAGAATCCCGCGCTATTGACCGCCGCGACTTCGCCATCGCTGGTCATCAACAATTGGCCGTGATCAGCAGAGAGGATGCGAATTTGCTTCCGGAAATCCGCGTAAAACCGGTCGGCGGATATGAGGAGGACGCGTCCATGGAAGTCAAAGTCAGTTTGTCGGAAGAGGCTTTCGAGGACGTAACGGTGAATTACAGGGTAAAGTCGGAGACGGAGGATACGGCTACAGAAGAGGCGGACTACGCGCCAATCGAGAGCGATTCGATAGTCATACCCGCTGGATTTGAAGAAGGAACAATCGAAATTAGTCTCATAGATGACTCGTCCGTAGAGGCAGCAGAGACATTCACATTCACGCTAACGGGAGCTATAAATGCTACGCTGCCGGCAGACCGAAGTATTCGCATGCGAATTGGGGACGATGATGCGGCCGGTCTTTTGGTCATAGCTCCGACAGAGTTGGAACTCCACGAAGGGGACTCCTTGGGAAAGAGTTTCAATATTCGGCTGTCGAACCAGCCTCCAGCGGATTTGGAGGTAATCGTCGCAGCCGTGCCAACGGCGCAGCTTTCGACTGACCTCGGGTTGCATGGTGCTTTTCTGACATTTGAGACTCAGGATTGGCACACCAACCAGACAGTCAGGGTCTGGGCATCACACGATGATGATGCAGCCGATGAAATAGGCCAGCTTAAGGTATTGGTTAGCCGGGGCCGTCCAAAGCACTTCGTCAACTTGCAAATCATAGACGACGACGAGGGCGCACTGAAAGTAGATCCGGCCATGTTGGAGATCGACGAAGGCGATACTGTTGGCAAGAATTTCGAGGTTCAATTGGCAGTGCAGCCTACAACCGAAGTGACGGTGACGATCACGGGGAATTCAAGTACGGACGTTCGCCTTTCGGTTTCGACGTTGACATTTACTACGCAAGACTGGGCCGAGGAGCAGCAGGTGACGGTTACTGCAGTGGACGACCCAGATGCAACCGACGACGCGGTGACGCTTGATTTAGTGGCGCGCGGCGGAGGTTACGACAGCCTTGCGGCCAGCGTAACAGTCAACGTTATTGACGACGATCCGGGTTTGTCCATCAACGATGTGGTGGTGCAGGAGAATGACGCGCAGGCGGCATTTACGGTCCAACTGGACAAAGTAGCTGACCGTCCTGTCATGGTCCAATATGCCACCGTGGATGGCACGGCTATTGCGGGTGTGGACTACCATCCGACCCTGGATGTGCTGCGGATACCGCCAGGAAAGCTGAGCGGACAAGTAATGGTACGATTAATTGACGACAACGACGCAGAGAGCGACGAGACGTTTACGGTAGTATTGACCAACCCCATGGGTGCGGCGCTTGCCGACAACGTGGCCGTGGGGACGATTCGGGATGATGACGCTCATCAGTTGAGCGTAAATGATGTAACCGTGGTCGAGTCGGCTGGAGCCGCAAGCTTCGTGATATCGTTGGACCGACCGAGCATGTCGCAGGTGATATCAGTTCAATACGCAACTAGGGACGGTACAGCGACAGCTCCGGCGGATTACGAAGCGCAGATGCGCACAATACAGTTTGCGCCGGGTGTAGCTGCCCAGATTGTTGAGCTGCAAATAGTTGATGATGCGGAGCGGGAAGGCAGCGAGGAATTCTCGCTCGTTCTAGGCAGTGCGGTAAACGCGGAAATTGCCGACGCAGAAGGCACGGGCACGATTCTGGATGATGAGGCCGCGCCTTCCCTTAGCATCGAGGACGTAGTGGTAAGTGAGGATGCAGGCAGGGCTTTGTTTACAGTGGCGCTGAGTGAGCAGAGTGGCGCGCAGGTTACCGTGGACTATGTCACCGAGGATGAAACTGCGCGAGCGGGTGAGGACTATGTGATGACTTCAGGCAGGTTGGAGTTTTCGCCGGGGCTAGTGGAAATGAAGATTGCGGTGCCGATTGTCCAGGACGAGGAAGACGAGGAAGACGAGACGTTCCTCGTCTTACTTGGCGGGGCGCAGAATGCTGATGTTGCTGACGGAAAAGGCCAGGGTACGATCACGGACGATGACGAGGCGATCACGGTCAGCATTTATGACGGGCGGGCGATGGAAGATGCAGGGGTGTTGCATTTGCCAGTGCGGCTGAGCCGGGCGAGTTTGCTTACGGTGAGTGTGATGTTTGCGACCTCCGACGCTACGGCAGAAGCCGGAGCGGACTATTCGGCTTCGCGGGGGATCGTGATCTTCGAAAGCGGTAGTAGGGAGGGCGTGGTGGCGGTTGTGATGCAGGACGACGAGATCGAAGAGGGCGATGAAGAATTCGAGGTGACACTCTCAGGGGTGCGCAATGCGGTGGTGTCGCGTGAGACGGCGACTGGGACAATCGTGGATAATGACGGAATGCCAAGGCTTCGGGTAGGTGACATAACCGCTAGCGAGGAGGGAGGCGAGGCCATCTTCCGGGTAACACTATCAGCGCCGAGTGCACGCACTGTCACAGCAACATTCCGCACCTTGGATGGCACGGCAGTGGCGGGAGTAGACTATGAAATGGCCTCCGGATTGTTGGAGTTTGCGCCGGCCGAGCTGGAGAAAGAGGTACGGGTCAAGCTTTTCCGTGACGCCAGGGACTGGCGTGCGGAGACGTTTATGCTGGCGTTGGATGCGGCTTCGAACGCGCGACTGGCGGATGCGGTGGCGACCGCCACCATTGTGGAAGAGGAGTCCCTGGAGGAAGGCGTGTTGGCAGCATTCGTTGCGAGGTTTATGAGGACATCGACATCGCACGTGGTAGACACAATACTGGAGCGTCTCCGTTGGCTGGAGCATTACCCTTCGTGTGTGCCGGCTGTAGGAGAGGATATGGCCACGCTGCGATACGGTAGCCCAACCTGGGATCCGTCGGCCGGGGAACTCTTGGCGGGTTGCGGATTGGCGGCCACGAGCGGAGCCATGAGCGTTTGGGGTCGGGGGGAATTCGCGAGGCTGAGCGGCAAAGAGCGGGAGTTGTCTCTGAATGCGGATGTGACGACGGCGTCTCTGGGAGCGGATTACCGCTGGAAGCGGGGGTTGATGGCGGGGCTGTTGTTTTCGCACAGTCAGGCGACGGGCACATTCGACGCGTACGAAGCAGCGGGAACCACGAGAGCAAGACTGACCGGCGCGTACCCATACGTGAGTTATGGGATAGTATCCAATTATTTCTGGGCCCTGACGGGTCTGGGACGCGGCACTACAGAGGTAGCCCGTGCGGACGTTTCGGAAGCGGACTTGAATTCGAGGCTGGTGGCTGCGGGAGCCGTCGGGACGCTGGCCAGTCGGCGTAGCATACGCCTTTCGTACGAAATGGACGCCTTTATGGTGCGCGGCAGCGCTAAGGGCGATGTGGCCGTGCACCGAGTTCGCGCAGGATTGCAGAGCAGCGTTTTGCTGACAAGGTCACTGCGGCCCTATCTGGAAGCCGCGATTCGGCGAGATGGCGGAGACGCGGAAACGGGATTGGGATTGGAGTTGGGGGGCGGCTTGCGCTTGGCGCATTTGAGTGGCAGGTTGCAAGCTGCGGTACGTGGCCGCGGATTGGTGACGCATACGGACGGCGGAATTGCAGAATGGGGAATGGCAGCGGCAATGCGCTTCGGTGCATCGCATGGCCTAGGCCCTGCCGTGGAGGTAAGGCCAGTTTGGGGGCCAGCACAGTCGGGCGGGATGCGGGCGCTGTGGGGGCGCGATTCAGTAGTGGATGCAGCTCTAGGCGTGCCCGGCCAACGGCGCATTGAAGTACGCTTTGGCTACGGTACCCTGCTTAAGAAGGAAAACGGGGTAGCTAGGCCGGTCCTCGCTGTGGCTCTGCGCAATACTGGACGGGACTATCGTATTGGGTACGAAATCACGATGATGAATGGACTCGCCGTTTCCGCGGCTGTAGTGTCGCACGAAAGCGCCCATCCATGGCAACCCGTCAACTACGGCCTCACCGCACACGCCGCACTGGATTGGTAAACGTGTTCGCCTCGACGGAAACGGTCTTGCTACCTTTGTGGCTTGCCGTGTCTGTGCCGACTCAGGTTGCAAGGCATGCACGATGGGATTGTTGCCGGGAGAGGCTGGGGGCTTGGAGGTCCGTGCACAGGCATGCCGTCAACCTTGTAGGCGGGCCAGAAGTAGATCTCGGCCCTCTCGCCTTTTCCGCAGGAATCGCCGTAGAAGGTTCGAGACCCCCGGCAGCACGGCTATGGTCGCGCCAGGGTTAGCCTTCATGACGATAATGGTGGTAGTGCCAGTTAGGTCGTAGCAGACATGTCAATTGGTGCACTGCGTCGAATCAGGGCTGGAAGCACCTTGTTCGTGGATGCTGATTCGCGTTTCAAGTCCTCCTGGCAGTTTACACGCCGTGTTTCATCCTCAGGCGCGGTATATGCAAAATGACAGACGCCAGTCGCCGCTTCCAATGCCCATCAAGCGGTGTCTTGCAGGCTGCCGCTCAGAGCATGCAAATCGTCTCCGGAACGCATGACTATGCAGTGACCCCCGCGTAAAGGGCAAAGGAGGTCTCCAACAGGCAATACTGGATCCACGCAGGCACCTTGTCTTGCAATCGTCCGATTTGACCACGCATCTGGAGCTGGCCGAAGGCTACGTTTCGTTCATTCTAGCAAGCTCCGTACGGACGCTTCGACGCTGCCAATCTGTCGGCTGCAACTTACCTGGAGTACGAAAAGGAGGCGCAATTCTCTCAGCCCTGCATACACAGCCAGCTGGACTCGATCAACTGGAATGGGTGGAAAAATCCAGTGGAGGATTCAGGCAGAGGCTCCTCCTCGGCTGCAGTTGAATCCAGATCGGCGTCAATTCTGTTTGCTTCTGGGGGTGGTATGTTTGTGCGGGATACTTCCGGTCATGCGCGTTCGGACAAGCCCCTTTGCTTTGCTTACCTCACGGCTCGGCTATTGACAGGCGTTTGACGCGACCTGGCGTTGATCAGAAGGCATTGGAAGCAGCGGGCAATGTTGCTTGTTGCAGAGTCAGAAGATGGATGGATTCAATCGTACTTGTTGGACAATAGCACGAGCTATTCCTCTTGTTCTTGCGGGAGACCTCGTGGGTAGCTGACGCTGATACGAAGCCTTCATGCACTGATTCCTCAGGCATGACTGCTAATTTTGAGTCTATTGCAGTTGGTAGTGCCAGATCGTATCATAACTATTCTATCCAAAATGCAGGACTAGATGTTCACGAGTCTCTCCGAAAAGCTGGAAGGAGCCCTCCGAGGGCTCTCCGGCCAGGGCCGAATCACGGAAGTGAACGTGGCGAAGTCCATGGGGGAGATTCGCCGTGCATTACTGGAGGCGGACGTAAATTATCAGGTTGCGCGCAACTTTACCAACCGCATCAAGGACCAGGCCCTTGGAAGCCGGGTTACGCGGTCGGTGGCCCCGGGCCAGATGCTGGTCAAGATCGTGTACGACGAATTGGTGGAGCTCTTGGGAGGGTCCTCCAGCGAGCTCAAAACCAGCCATTCGCCTCCCACCGTCATTTTGGTGGCCGGTCTCCAGGGGTCGGGCAAGACCACGTTCTGCGCGAAGCTGGCACGGCACCTTGCTTCGCGCGGCAGCGCGCCACTTCTGGCGGCCGCAGACGTATACCGCCCGGCTGCCGTGGACCAGCTTAGAAAGCTCGCCTCCGATATCGATGTTCCGGTGCATGCGATTGAGGACGCCGACGGCAAGGCCGTCCAGGATGCTCCACGCGTGGCGGCGGAGGCGGTGCGCATTGCCAGACGGTCGGCGCGCGACACCGTGATTGTTGACACGGCAGGCAGGCTCCACGTGGACGAGCGCATGATGCAGGAAGTCAGCGATATCAAGGATCAGATTCAGCCGACGGAGATCCTGTTCGTCGTGGACAGCATGACGGGTCAGGATGCCGTCAAGACGGCAAGGCAATTCAATGAACGCCTGAACTTCGATGGCGTCGTACTTACCAAGCTCGACGGTGATGCGCGTGGCGGTGCCGCGCTGTCAATTCGTACCGTCGTGCGCAAACCCATCAAGTTTGCCTCTACCGGCGAAAAGCTGGACCAGTTGACGCCGTTTCATCCGGACCGGATGGCGCGTCGCATTCTGGGCATGGGTGATGTGGTATCGCTCGTCGAAAAGGCGCAGGAACAGTTTGACGAGCAGCAGGCGGAGGTTCTCCGGCGCAAGATCCGGCGCCAGTCGTTTGACCTGGAGGACTTTTACCAGCAGCTGCAGAAGATCAAGTCGATGGGGTCGCTCGCGGACATAGTGGGCATGATTCCGGGTGCGGGTCGGGCGGTGAAAGACGAGGATCTCGAGGAGGAAGCACTGGTGCACGTGGAGGCCCTGATCTGCTCCATGACCATGAAGGAGAGGCGCAACCCCGACATCATCAACAGCAGCCGCAGGCGCCGGATAGCACGCGGTAGCGGCATGGCTGTTCGGGACGTAAACCAGCTGCTGAAGCAGTTCAAGCAGATGCGAAGAATGATGAAAACGATGTCCAAGATGATGGGCAAGGGGCGTTCCCCCGACTTTGGCGCACTAATGCACGCGCGCCGCTAGTCGAGTATTCCGTAAACCAAATACAGCATCAGCAGTCGTGGCAGTTAAGATCAGATTGCGCCGGATGGGTCGCAAGAAGCGGCCTGTGTGGGGCGTGGTCGCCTCTGACGCGCGGTCCCCGCGCGATGGACGATTCATCGAAGATCTCGGGCGTTACTATCCGTTGGAAGAACCGGCTCGCGTGACCCTGAAGGAAGACCGTGTCCGCTACTGGCTTCAGGTTGGAGCGCAGCCTACGGAGACGGTGCGGAGTATCCTCAGCAGGGAGGGAGTGCTGCTTGGCGTACACCTGCGTCGCAAGGGCAACAGTGAGGAGGAGGTGCAGCGCGAGGTGGAGGCCCACCGGGAACGGCACCGGGAAAGAGCCCGGCAGCAGCGGAAGGTAACCTCCGGGGACCGGCGACGGGCCTCGCTGGAGCGCGAAGCTGAGGCGGCCGCCGAGAGGGAGGCAGCCGAAGCCGCAGAACGCCAGAGACGGGCCGAGGAAAAGAAGGCCAAGGCGGAAGCCGAGGCTGCCGCTGCGGCAGCACTGGCCGCCCAGGAAGCGGAGGCGCAGGCCGACGCAGCCGAATGAGCAAGGAACCGTGGAACTGCTTCTTATTGGCCGGATCGCGCGGGCGCACGGAGTGCGTGGCGAGTGCAAGATGGTCCCCGAGGCCGCGGAACGCAGCCGTTACGGGAAGCTGGGGCGCGTCTTCCTGGGGCGGAGTCCGGACGAAGCAGCCGGATACGAAGTAGAAGGCCTGCGGGAGCACGTAACGAGCCGGGGCCGGTCGCTGCTCTTTCGCTTTCGCGAGGTAGATAGCCCCGAGAGGGCTGGAGCGCTTGCGGGGCTGCATGTGTACGCGGACCGCGAGGACCTGCCGCCACTGGAGGTCGGCGAATACTACCTGCATGATCTGGTCGGAATGGAGGTTACAACGCCCGGCAATGAAGTCCTGGGCACCATGAAGGACATTTACACGGCCCCTGCCAGTGACATACTCGTGGTCGCTCGGCCGGGCGGCAAGGACGCACTCATTCCCGCCGTGCCGGCATTTGTCGAAGGCGTGGACATGGCGGAGGGACGCGTCATCGTGCGGCCCATAGAGGGCATGCTGGACTGACATGCGCATTGATCTCGTTGTGGCATTGCCGGATGCGGCACACAGCGCGCTGGGCGCCAGCATCTGCCGCCGTGCCGGCGGCAGGGTGGACGTACGTGTGCATGCCCTGCGGGAATTTGCGCCGGACCGTCAGATCGACGATTACCCTTACGGGGGCGGTGGTGGTATGGTGCTCAAGCCGGAACCCATTTTTGCGTGCCTCGACGCGCTGCGCAGCGAAGGGGAAATTGATGATGTCATTTTCCTGAGTCCGGACGGCGAGCGCTTGTCACAGGAAGTGGCCAACGAGCTTTCCCTCTGCCGCCGGATCGTCGTGGTGGCTGGCCACTACAAGGGGATCGATCAGCGTGTGCGCGATGCCGCAATCACGCGTGAGATATCGATAGGGGACTATGTCCTGAGCAGCGGCGAACTCGCTGCTGTCGTACTGGCGGATGCTGTTGTTCGCCTTGTTCCGGGGGTGCTGGGAGATGCCTCTTCCGCGCTTTCAGATTCCTTTCAGGATGGTCTTCTTGGAGCCCCGGTGTATACGCGTCCCGCCAGCTTCAGGGGCATGGCCGTTCCTCAGGTGCTGCTTTCCGGGGATCACGGCCGTATTGCCAGGTGGCGGGAGACCGAACGGATTTCGAGGACGGCAGAGCGGCGGCCGGACCTGCTACCAAATTCACAGAAGCCTCAGTGCCAGGCATAGAGAAAGGAGGTATACGATGCCCAAAGACTTGATGAGACTCGTTGAAGCCACGCAATTCAGGGAAAAGGAATTGCCCGAATTCGTTGCCGGCGATACCGTTGCCGTCCACGTTCGTGTCGTGGAAGGCCAGAAGGAGCGCATCCAGGTCTTTCAGGGCGTGGTGATCAGCATCAAGGGCAGTGGAGCCGGCAAGAGCTTCATGGTTCGGAAGATCTCCAACGGCGTCGGCGTGGAGCGGATCTTTCCATACCATTCGCCCAAGATTGCGACCGTCGAGGTAAAGCGGCAGGGGCGTGTCAGGCGGGCCAAGCTCTACTATCTGAGAGGCCTGAGGGGCAAGGCAGCCCGAATAAAGGAGCGCCGCCGCGAGACCTATTGACATGCACCTGGCGTTGTGGGACATTCCTCCATGCAGGTGCCTGGAGGCCGCGGCATCGGAGATGCTTGTGGAGCGGACCACGTCGGCCAGGGCAATGGATCTTCTGCGTACGCGACAGGTCGACGTGGCGCTGGTGCCCAGCACTACAGTCCTCTGCGAGGCGCAAGTGCTGGCCGTTTTGCCGGATGCAGTACTGGCTTCCTGGGCCTATCCCTGGGCGTCAATCGTGTTGCGGCGCGATGCGCACGCACTGCGGACGGTGGCCTACGACCCATCCTGCCGCCAGGAAGCATTCATGGCAAAGGCGGTGCTTCGGGAGCACTATGGCGCCACACCGGGCTTTGTGCCCGTCACCGAAGGCGAAGATCCACTCCGGACGGACGCAGATGCGAGTCTGGTAGTGGGCAGAGAAATCGAAGGCACGCCTGACCAGGTGCTGGACCTTGGCCAGGAATGGTTCGAGCTTGCACAGTACCCCATGGTGTGGGGCCTGTTCGCAACGCTGCGTGGCGCGGCCACGCCTTCCATGGCAAGGCGGATTGCGGAGCTTGCGCGGGACGCCGAAAGCCTTGCCGTGGACTGGGCCCATAGTAGCGGAAAAGAGAGCGAGCGCCGCTTTTTTGCCGAAAGCCTTCGAATGCAGATGGACGATATCACCGTCGCAGGGCTCACGGAATTGACGGATCAGATGTATTACGAGGGTATGATCCAGGAGCTGTCTCCGCTGCCACTGTATTCGCCTTCCGATTCCGAGGGCCCCTGGTGGCAAGCCGGTGGTCAGGGGGCAGAGGATGGGTAGACAGGTAATCGTATCGAATAGGCGTGCACGGCGTGAGTACGAAATTGTGGAGACCCTGGAGGCCGGACTGGTACTCGCCGGATCCGAGGTCAAGTCACTTCGCCAGAGACAGGCAAGTCTGGCAGAGGCATACTGCCGGATTGAAAAAGGGGAAGCATTCCTGGTTGGTGCGCACATTACGCCCTACAGTCACGCGACGGACGCTGAGCCGGAGCCGGTCCGGCCCAGAAAGCTTCTCTTGCACAAGCGGCAGATCCGACGGCTGCGCAAGGCAGTGGAGCAGAAGGGATATACGCTTGTTCCCCTCCAGATGTATTTTGCGGGAGGAAGGGCGAAGCTGGAAATCGGACTGGCGCGCGGCAAGCGTCTCTACGACAAGCGGGCCGACATTGCCGAGCGCGACATGCGGCGGCAGTTGGAGCACACGCGAAAGCGGCATGGCAGAGAATCCACTGACGCGTGACCGGGGGCTGGGGGCAGTACGCCGGGGCGTGCCGGCATTGTACACGGGCCATGGCGGATCCGGTTACTGCCTGATGCCCTCACTCGCAGCAGGGGGTTGTTCGCACCGCCTTAATGAGGGGCACCGGGCCGTGCATGGTCTCCGGGACCGGAGGCTGGACGCCATTGTACCGGTCGCCCGAACGCGGCACGATTATTGCGATTATCGGGGCCGTAGAAAGGGCAAATTCGGCACTCCGACATGATGCGGATATTTTCCCGGGCCTTGGCCGTTGGACTTGGCCGACAAGCGAACATCGGGCTTGCGCTCGCAATCCTGCTCGTCGAAGCACATGCCACACAATGCCATGTTTCCACCCGTTGATGAGCAGCTGCTGCACCTGCGCAGGGGTGTAGCGGAGATTATTTCTGAAGCGGAGCTGGAGGGAAAGCTCCGCGCCTCTAAAGAGTCGCGGTCGGCGCTTGTTGTCAAGCTGGGCTGTGATCCAAGCCGTCCGGACCTGCACCTGGGCCACGCTGTCGTGCTCCGGAAGCTGCGCCAGTTTCAGGATCTCGGACACCGGGCCGTGCTGATCATCGGTGACTTTACCGGAATGATCGGTGATGCCTCGGGCAGGAACAAGGCGCGACCGCCGCTGTCGCTAGAGGAGACGCGTGCAAACGGCAGGAGCTATTTCGAACAGGCTTCCCGCATTCTCAATCCCGACACCGTTGAGATCGTCTACAATTCCTCGTGGCTCGAGAAGATGAACTTTCGCCAGGTGGTACAGCTGGCGGGAACCTGTACCGTGGCCAAGATGCTCGCGCGCGAGGACTTCGCCGGGCGTCTGGATCGCGATGATCCCATCGGGCTGCACGAACTGCTTTATCCGCTTGCCCAGGCCCAGGATTCGGTGGTCACGAAGGCGGACGTAGAACTGGGAGGCACGGATCAGAAATTCAACCTGCATGTCGGGCGCTCGCTTCAGCGGCACCACGGGCAGCCGCCACAGGTCTGCATGCTGCTGCCCATACTGGAAGGGCTGGATGGCAGGCAGAAGATGTCGAAGTCGCTGAACAACTACGTAGGCATCTGCGAGCAGCCAAGCGAGATGTACGGCAAGATCATGTCTCTGCCGGATGCGCTCATCTACCGGTATTTCGAGCTCGCGACGGATGCCGACACGCGTGAACTTCCACGCCTGAAGGCGTATGCAGAAGAAGATCCGCGCAATGCCAAGCATGACCTCGCACACACCGTCGTGCGGATGTACCATGGACCCGCTGAGGCGCATTCCGCGCGCAGCAATTTTGAACGCACGGTTGTCCGGGGCGGCGTCCCGGAGAATGTCCGCGATTACAAGCCGGAGGCCCCGGACGGCACAATAGGAGTGCTGTCGCTGCTGACGCAGGCGGGGCTTACCGCCTCCAATGGAGAGGCACGCCGCCTGGTCGAGCAGCGGGGCGTAGCCATTGACGGCAGCAAGGTCGAGGATGTGCGGCTGGTGCTGGACCTGTCGGCCCGGGCGCCGTTTATTATTCAGGTGGGAAAACGCAAGTTTGCCCGCGTCGTTTATTAGCGCAACCCGGTGCAGCCCGGACGCGTAATTACGTCTGAAGCATCAATTCTGCCATGAGACGACTGGTCA
The DNA here is from genome assembly GCA_965207385.1 of Rhodothermales bacterium. Classification (GTDB taxonomy): domain Bacteria; phylum Bacteroidota; class Rhodothermia; order Rhodothermales; family Bin80; genus CAZXEU01. The sequence goes on along the minus strand of CBDBLZ010000010.1, from coordinate 28,936 downwards.
CGACACTGATAGTCGCCTGGGTGCCCTTGTTGGCCGCGGCGCAGCAGACCGATCCTCTGGAGCCTGGACGCCAGGCCTTTCGTGAGGAGAGATTCGCGGATGCTGCACGCATCTTCGAACGCGTAGCGTCCGAGGATCCGCGCAATGCCGAAGCCCATTTCCTGGTGGCGCGCGTGTACTTTGAAACGCCGCTGAAGGACCCCCGAAAGGCGAGGCGGTCGCTGGATCGGGCGCTCGAACTGGAGCCCGAGAATGTTGAATTCCTCGTGGGACGGCTTCAGCAGCTCCGTACGGAGTCCTGGAACTTCGTTTCCGAACGCCTCAAGGAGGCGCGCCGTCTCGAGGTGTCGCGAAAGATCCTGAAGCTTGATCCGGACAACGCGTTTGCGCACGAGGAACTGGGGCTGGTCAATATTCGCGACTTCTGGCGGTACCGCAACGCCATCATGTTGCCCACGCTGGACTATGGCTATCAGGGGACTACGCGGGAAGCCGACCAGGCACCCCTCCAGGGCCTCCTGGCACCGGATCAAGAGGGAACCTCGTTGGACCAGCTTCTCGAACAGCAGTTTGCAGAGGGCAACATTCTTCCCAACGTATTTGAAGGGGTGGGAGAGGGAGTATTCTTGAGTGACAGGTTTGACCTTGAGGCGTTGAAGGATCTGGGCGTGCCGGTTGCCGACCTCAGTGGTCGCGCGGACCGGGCATATGAGCGTGCGATAGGGCATCTTCAGAAGGCTCTGGAAGTAGATCCGCGAAGGCGCAGCGTCTACGACGAAATGATGCAGATTTTCGTGCTCAAGGGTGAGTACGAGGACGCCCTTGTCATGCTGCAGGAGATGGAGCGCTTCTTTCCGGAAGATCCGGACCTATGGCGCTACCTCGGGCTCGTGCAGTATGAGCTGGATGATCTGGACGCCGCCGACAACAGCTTCCTCAGGGCCTTCGAATACATGGAGGCGTGGGAGGTGACGGCGTATGAGGACATTGACCTGTTTCTTTCGCCCGACGAGCGCAAGCTGCGCGAACAGGATCCGGTTGCCTTCAATGCCCGCTTCTGGACCAGCCAGGACCCGCGTTACCTTACCCCCTATAACGAGCGCAAGCTGGAGCACTATGTGCGGCTTACCGAGGCTGACCTGCTCTACGGCTCCGAGGGGCTGAACCTGCGGGGTTGGGAAACGGAGCGCGGCCGCATCCTGGCACGCTACGGGCGGCCGATGGCGGACGTGGTCCTGGTTCCCAGTGAGTCAGGTCTCTTTTCGGCGCGCACCACGCTGGTGGGCGCGATTGCTGCCACCGTGGACGGTACCGACGACGTAGGACTTTCGACCTCCGGTCTGGCTGTGCAGGGCGCGAATTCGTTCGGTTCGGTGCTGTCCACGGCGCGAGAGGCATTCGAGGAATTGAATACGTACAACATCTGGGAATACGGCACATTCCGCTTCGTTTTCGAGGATCCCTTTCGCAATGGCGAGTACCGCTTCTACAGTCCTCCCGCAGAGTTTTCTGCCACGCAGCTGACCACATGGCAGAATGACTACGAGATCAAGGCAAAGGAGACCTTCAATCGCACGCCCCAGCTGTACGAGTACGAAGCGCCGGGACGACAGATCGAGCTGCCGTTTCAGTCTACGGTATTCAAGGGGGAGGAGCCGGGCACGTCTACCCTTTACGTCCACTATGGCATTCCCATCAACGAATTCGATCCATCCGAGGACATGATCGAGATAACGGCCAATACGGGGACGTTTCTTGTAAGTGCGGAGCGGGACATGCTCGTCGAGAGGAGGAATCGACTGTACGGACTGCGCACCGACCAGGTAATGGATTTCCGGGAGCAAAGCCTCTGGATAGACACGAAGAAAATGCAGGCGCCGCCGGGCGCCCACGATCTAAGCCTGGAATTCGAAACGGTCAGCGGGCAGACCGTCGCCATGCAGCGCCGCGAGATTACGGTCGACGACTTCAGCGACGGGGACATGGCGCTGAGCGACATGCTGCTGGCATACCGCGTCACAGAATCTCCGGACGGTACCCCGCTGGGCAACAACGAAATCGTGCGCGACGGGTTGTCTATCCTTCCGGCCCCGTGGCCCGTCTATGCGACCGAATGGCCCATATACCTGTACTTCGAGATCTACGGGCTGGAACTGGATGAGGACGGCAATACGGACTACGACGTAGAAATCACGCTCACGCCGAAGGACGAAAAGACCGGTGTCAGGCGACTGGTGGATGCCGTAATCGGCGGGGGCGATGCCGGTGTTTCCGTGAGCTACCATGGAAGTGGCACCAGCGCGGACGAGACGCTGTACCAGATTCTGGACGCCAGCCAGGAAGCGATGGGGCTCTACGAGCTTGAGCTTCGCGTGCGCGACAACATAGGCCGAGGCACGGCAACGCGGCAACGGGACCTGTTTCTGGAAGAATAGCGGTTGCTAGCGCGACATTTCTTCCTGTACGCGCGCGTTCTTGGCGTGCACCTGATCAACCATGGCGGCCTTGTAATCCAATACGCGTTGCATGAGGTGCCGGTCTGACGTGGCCAGGATCTGCACCGCGAGCAGCGCGGCGTTCTTGGAGCCATCGATGGCCAATGTACCGACCGGAATGCCACTGGGCATCTGAACCGTGGCAAGGAGAGCGTCGAGGCCCTTAAGCGCGCCGGAGGCAATGGGAACGCCCAGTACCGGAAGTGGAGTGCCGGCCGCCATGACGCCTCCCAGGTGTGCCGCCACGCCAGCCCCGGCTATCAGCACCCGCAGGCCCCGCGTGTGGGCCGTCTTTGCGTAGGTGTGTGCCTCATCCGGCGTTCGATGCGCGGACATGACGCGCATTTCGTAGGGAACGTCAAACGAGGCGAGGATGTCTGCCGCCTTGCGCATTACGGGCAGGTCGGAATCACTGCCCATTACTATGCCCACGAGGGGGCTCGTCGATTCAGCCATAACGTATTTACAGGTCTAGGTCTTCAGTAGTTGGTCTAAAGCCAATTCATCAGGTACAAGCACTTCCCGGGCCTTGGAGCCTACAAAGGCTCCCACTATGCCCGCATCTTCCAGTTGGTCGACAATTCTTGCTGCACGTGTGTAGCCGACTGAAAGCTTGCGCTGCAACAGCGAAACCGATCCTTGCTGGCTGCGAACGATAATGCGCGCGGCTTCCTCGAACAGCTCGTCTATGTCGTCGCCAGGCTCGGGCCCGGATGCCGTGCTGCCCGAGCCGGCGCCTTCCTCAGGTTCGGGGAGCATGTAGGGTCCCGGGCCGGGCTGGGCGCTGATGTAGTCCATCAGGGCATCCACTTCGGATACGGACACGAATGGGCCCTGCAGCCTCATTAGCCTGCTGCCGCTCATGTAGAGCATGTCGCCGTTGCCAACCAGGCGTTCCGCGCCGTTCTGGTCCAATATGGTGCGTGCATCAAACTTGGAGGCAACCTGGAATGCTACCCTTGACGGAAAATTGGCCTTGATCAGGCCCGTTATCACGTCGACGGAGGGGCGCTGCGTGGCCAGGACCAGATGGATGCCGATGGCGCGTGCCATCTGGGCTAGACGCGCAATGGGCGCCTCAATGTCCTTGCCTGCCGTCATCATGAGGTCCGCAAGCTCGTCAACGATGACCACGATGTACGGCAGGTGCTTGTGTCCTTTCCCGGCATCGAGCCGGCCTTCGCGGAAGTATCGGTTGTAATCCTTGATGCCGCGCACGCGTGCGTCCGAGAGCAGATTGTAGCGGCATTCCATTTCCCGTTCGCACGCCTTGAGCACCTCCAGCGCATCGGCTACTTCCGTGATGATGGCTTCGTCCCCTTCCGGCGGCACGGCCAGGTAGTGATCGTAGAGCGCCCGGTACTGCTGAAGCTCGATCTTCTTGGGGTCCACCATCACGAACTTCAGGTTTTCAGGATGGCAGGAGTACACCAGGCCTCCGATCAGCGTGTTGATGCCGACGGACTTGCCCGAGCCCGTAGCGCCGGCAATCAACAGGTGTGGCATCTTTGCCAGGTCCTGGAGGAAGACCTCCCCCTCGATGGTCTTGCCCAGAGCCACCGGCAATTCCATCTTCGCATCGCGAAACTTGGCAGTCCCCAGTATGGAGTGCAGCCGTACCAGCTCCCGGTGGCGATTGGCCACTTCGACGCCGACGACCGACTTGCCCGGTATGGGCGCAATCATGCGGATGCCGCGGGCCGCCATGGCCATGGCGACATCGTCTTCCAGACTCTTGATCCGGCTGATCTTTACGCCGGGCGCCGGCGTAAGCTCATACAGCGTGACCGTCGGGCCGACAATGGCGTTGATGTTGGTGATCTCAATCTTGTAGACGGCCAGCTTGTCCAGCAGCTTTTGCTTGTTTTCCTCCAGTTCGTCGTAGTCGATGACGTGGCCGTCAGCATCCGGGGCCTGGAGCAGGTCGATCGAGGGGAAGGTGTACGGAACGGCGGCGTCCGTGCCGTCGCGGGCAATATCGTCGGCCTTTTCCTCGTCGATTTGCCCGGTCACGGTCAGCGTGACACCGGCTGCGGACGAGTCAGGATCGCTGCCGCCTGCCGGGTGTGTCTCCGGTTGGTCCGCCGGCTGCGGGCCTTCCGGAGTGCGGGCAGCATTCACGTCGGTTCCTTCGGACTGCGCAGCGGAGGCTTCGCCCGGTTCCAGCTCCTCCCAGGTTCGCTTCTCCGCCCCGCGTTCACGAGCGGCCCGGTCGCGGAGCTTTTGCCGGCGCTCTCTCAAGGCGTTGCCTGCAGCGGCCACGGCGCGCCTTAGCGCCGGCCCGATCTTCTCGATGCCGTCCAGCGACCGCTGAATGTCGCGGTCGGCAAGCGAGAAGAGCATGGTCGCTTCCACCAGCAAAAGGAGAACCAGCGCGCCCCACGTGCCGAATACGAGTCGGGCCCAGGCCGACAGTCCTGCCCCCAAGGCACCCGACCAGGCGGCCATATCCTCCTGCGCCACCACCCCGACCCAGTCCAGCAGGCTGGCGCCCGCGACCATGCTTACCAGCGCCACCAGGGTTATGCGCCAAAGTTTCCGAGGCCGTCGGTGGCGCAGAAGGACGTAACCCCACAGGATAGTCAGCAGCGTCAGCAGGACGGTGGCATAGCCGAAAAACCCGGGCACCAGCATCAGGGCCAGAAAGGCTCCGGCCCGTCCGAAGGCATTGGCTACCTCTTCTCCGGTTGCCGGAAACAGGATCTCGCTGAAGCTGCTGCCGCCGACAATGTCATCGTCCGCAGGCGCATAGGAGATAACGGCGAGCGTCAGCAAGGCTCCTGTGACCATGACCAGGATCCCTGCTACCTCTGCCAGGCGGCGCCTTTTCCGGCCCTCTGTCTTGGTCTTTTTCTTCTTGCGACTTGGCATATAACCACCGGCAGGCTGATTCAGCCCTTGTTGAACGGCGGGCGAACTACACGAACGGGCAGGCTGCGGCCACGGTGCCCCATGACGACCAATTCCGTATCGACGGCCGCATGCCCGCGCTGAACGTACGCCAAGGCGATGCCCTTTTGCAATACGGGCGACTGGCTGCCGCTCGTTATACGGCCGACCACACTTTGATCTGCCGACAAGACGCGCTGTGCCGGGCGCGGTATGCCGCGCTCCAGGGCAAGGAGGCCAACCAGCTGACGAGAGGCGCCACGCTCCTTTGCATCACGCAGTGCGCTACGGCCGATGAAAGCTCCCTTTTCCAGCTTGACTACCCAGCCAAGCCGTGCCTCGTACGGGCTGGTCTCCGTGGTCAGGTCCTGGCCGTAAAGGCAGAATCCGCTTTCCAGCCTCAGCGTATCCCGGGCGCCAAGTCCGGCAGGCTGGAGCCCCAGAGGCTCGCCTGCTTCGAGCACTGCGTCCCATACGCGGGGCGCACTGGCTGTTTCGCAGTAGAGCTCGAATCCCAGTTCTCCCGTGTATCCGGTCCGTGATATGATCGCCTTTTCGCAGCCCAGAAACGAGCCAGGCGCCGGACGCAGGAAGCGATAGAAGGCCAGTCCGGCGACATCCAGGTCCGTAAGCCGTGCCAGGATCTCGGCGGATCGCGGTCCCTGCAGGGCAACGAGCGCGATAAGATCCGACGTGTCGTACAGCTCCGCGCCCATCGGGTTGTTGGCCTGCATCCACGCAAAATCTGAAGCCGTATTTGCGGCGTTTACCACGAGCAGATAGGCATCACCCTTCAGCCTGTACACGAGCAGATCGTCCAGAACGCCTCCTTCCTGATTGCACATGACAGTGTACAGCGCCGCGCCGTCGACCAGCCGGCCCACATCATTGGTTACCAGGTTCTGCACGAAGCTGAAGGCCTGCGGGCCGCGAACGAATATCTCGCCCATGTGGCTGACATCGAACAGTCCGGCAGAGGAGCGCACGGCCATGTGCTCGTCCACGATGCCGCTGTATTGCAGCGGCATCGCAAATCCCGCAAAATCTGTCATGCGGGCACCCAGTGCCAGGTGGCGGGAATGGAGGATGGTTTCGCGCATGGTGACTTCAGAGTCTTTGGGCTCGGCACCCGGCCTTGCCAAGCGATACGACGGCGGCCTCCGCCACCTGATCGTTCTCGAAGCTCAGCCGGAATGCACCTCCCGTGCCTTCCCTGATTCGCAGCAGTGCGATGTCCTTGATACTGATGCCGTTCTGAAAGAGGGTGCCCGTAATGTGGGCCAGTACGCCGGGCCTGTCCTCGGCATAGACGTAGATGTCGCTCAGCGGATACAGAAAGCCCCGGCTGTCCCTTGGGATGGCATCCCGAAGGCTGCGCGCGGCATCAAAAGCGCGGCAGAGCGTGCCGGAATCCTTATGCTCCAACGCTCGTGCATACTCCGAAAGTATGTCCCCGAACGTGCTCAGTGCATCCAGTATGGGCTTTCTGTTGGCATCCAGGATGGGATCCCACATGGCAAAGGGAGAGGAGGCAATCCGGGTCATGTCCCTGAAGCCTCCGGCTGCCAGCTGCGTGAATGCCTTGTCCGGCTGTTCGCTCACAAGCCTCATGAGAGCCGTGGCCACGATCTGGGGCAGGTGGCTGATGCAGGCGGCGATGCGGTCGTGCAGCTCAGCGGCAAGCGGAAACACGCGCGCACCCGTGGCTTCTACAACCTCGACCAGCGGGGCGAACTGCTCCAGCCAGGGCTCGCTTTCCTGGCCGAGTGGCGGACACAGAACGTAGGCCGCGTTTTCGAATAGGAATGCGTCGGCACTCGAAATGCCGCCCTTTTCCGAGCCGGCCATGGGATGGCCTCCCACGAATGCATTCGCGGGTGGCAGCAAGCGTCTTGCATCGCGAAGGACGGGCATCTTTACCGAGCCCACGTCCGTGACCAGAGCCCCGGGTTCGAGGTGGGGTGCCGCTCGCTTCAGCAAGGGGCGCATGGCGTCCAAAGGCACGGACAGAACCACCAGGTCGGCTCCGCGCACAGCGTCCTGCACCGAACCGGCCGCGTGGTCGATCATCCCCAGGCGCACGGCCTTTTCAAGGACATCGGGTACGTCGTGACCCACCAGCGTGAGGTCTTCCCGTCGCTCCTTCCATGCCAGGGCAAGGGAGCCTCCAATGAGACCCATGCCCACAACGGCAATTCGTTCGATCATGGCTTGTCCGGCGGACGATTATACGCCGGCGCGCGCTGCACAAATCGGCCGGCTATTATTCTACCGCACCCTCTTCCGGAGAGGCTTCCTTGTCCAGCTTTCGGGTTTCGATCTTAAGCTCGTCCCCGTCCTCGAATGATACGCTGATGTGATCCCCTTCGCTCAGATTCTGGCTCAGGATGGCCTCCGCAAGGGGATCCTCGACGTAGCGCTGGATTGCCCGGCGGAGCGGACGCGCGCCAAACTTGACGTCGAAGCCCTTGCCCACAAGAAATTCCTTCGCTGACGTCTCCAGCACCAGCTCCATGCCCATGCTCGTAGCCCTTTCAAACAAGTCCTTAGTCATCAGTGAAATAATCTCGAAAATGTGCTTTCTCTCAAGCGAATGGAACACGATGACGTCGTCGACACGGTTGAGGAACTCGGGATTGAATACCCGCTTGAGCGCCTCTTCAACGGTGCTCTTCATCACCTTGTAGCTGAAGACTTCCTGGGACTGGGCAAATCCGATGCCCTTGCCAATATTCTTGATGTCCCGAGCCCCGATGTTGCTCGTCATGATGATGATCGTGTTGCGGAAGTCTACCCTCCGCCCGGAGCCGTCGGTCAGAATGCCGTCATCCAGCACCTGCAGCAGGACATTGAAAACGTCCGGGTGAGCCTTTTCGATTTCGTCCAGGAGAACGACCGAATAAGGCTTGCGGCGCACCTTTTCCGTCAGCTGCCCACCCTCTTCGTAGCCCACATAACCTGGCGGTGCACCTACAAGGCGGCTAACGGAAAACTTCTCCATGTATTCGCTCATGTCAACGCGCACGAGCGCATCTTCGGTATCGAAGAGGTATTCCGTCAGCACCTTGGCCAGTTCCGTCTTGCCCACGCCCGTGGGGCCAAGGAAGATGAAGCTGCCGATGGGACGGCGCGGATCCTTCAGTCCGGCGCGGGTGCGCCGAATGGCCTTGGCCAGCTTTGCAATGGGTTCGTCCTGACCGATTACCCGCTTGCAGAGGGCCTTTTCCATCTGCATCAGCTTGATCTGCTCCGGCTCCGCGATCCGGTCCACGGGTATGCCCGTGATCATGGCTACAACCTCGGAAATGTCCACATCCGTTACGGCGTGGACTTCACTCTCCGTGGTGGTTTCCCAATCACGCTTGGCATCGGCAAGTTGCTCGAGGAGCTTCTTCTCCTTGTCCCGGAGCCGGGCAGCTTCCTCGAAGCGCTGGCTCTTGACCACGTGGGTCTTTTCCTGGCGAGTCGCCTCGATCTCTTCTTCCAGTTCGAGAATCACCTGCGGTACCCGGATATTGCCCAGGTGAACGCGGGCGCCTGCCTCGTCAATGACGTCGATGGCCTTGTCGGGAAGGTAGCGGTCCGTGATGTAGCGCTCCGAAAGTGCGACGGCAAGCCGCAGTGCATCATCCGTGTACGAGACGCCGTGGTGTTCTTCGTAGCGGTCCTTGATCTTGAACAGGATGTCGACCGTTTCGCTGGCCGTGGAGGGATCCACCATGATCTTCTGGAAGCGGCGATCCAGCGCTCCGTCCTTTTCTATGTACTGGCGGTATTCATCCAGCGTAGTGGCTCCGATGCACTGGATTTCTCCTCGCGCGAGAGCGGGCTTGAACATATTGGAGGCATCGAGCGAGCCGGAAGCGCCGCCGGCTCCCACGATGGTATGCAGCTCGTCGATGAAAAGGATGACATCGGGCGTCTTTTCGAGTTCATTCATTACCGCCTTCATGCGCTCCTCGAACTGGCCCCGGTACTTCGTGCCGGCGACCAGCCCGGCCAGATCAAGCGTGACGATGCGCTTATCGTAGAGCGTGCGGGATACCTTGCGCTGTGTAATGCGCATGGCAAGTCCTTCGGCAATGGCCGTCTTGCCGACGCCCGGCTCACCGATCAGCACCGGGTTGTTCTTCTTGCGCCGGCTCAGGACCTGGGCAACGCGTTCGATTTCGCGCTGGCGGCCAATGACGGGATCCAGCTTGTTCTCCTCGGCGAGCTTCGTCAAATCCCGGCCAAAGTTGTCGAGGACCGGAGTTTTGGATTTTTCGGCGCTGCTGCCCCGCCCGTGACCTGCCGACGAGCGGCCGGTTTCGGCACCGCCGCCCCGCGAGGAGATCTTGCCGCTCATGATGGCGTCCAGCTCACCGCGCATGGCGTCATACGTGATAGAGTAGCTCTGCTGCAGGATCTGCGCCGCAATATTCTCGTCGTCTCTCAACAGGCTCAGCAGCAGGTGCTCCGTACCGATTACGTCGCTCTTGTACAGCTTGGCCTCGAGATAGGTAATCTTGAGGACTTTCTCTGCCTGCTTGGTAAGCGGAATATTCCCCACGGTGAGGGTTCCGCCTGTATTTCTGACGGTATCCTCGATCGCCTTCTTGAGCTTGAAGAGGTCGCAACCCAGGTTCTTCAGAATCTTGACGGCGACGCCTTCACCTTCGCGAATAATGCCGAGGAGCAGATGCTCAGTGCCGATGTAATCATGCCCCAGCCGGATGGCCTCTTCCCTGCTGTAGGAAATTACATCGCGGACCCGATTGGAAAAATTGCCTTCCATGTCACATGCTCCCGTTGGTCGGCCGGATCACTTCTGCAGGGTGTTTGAGGGACGCTTTCGCGGGCGTATTACGCGGCGAAGCTTGAGCCACATCCGCATCGCTGCGTGGCATTCGGATTATCGAAAGTAAACCCGCGGGCGCTGAGGCCATCGTGATAATCGATGGTTGTGCCCATAAGGTACAGACCGTGGCGCTTGTCAATGTAGAGCTCGATGCCGTCTGCATCGAATGTCAGATCATGTTCTCGCAGCTTGTCAAAGCCGAGGATGTAGCTCATGCCGGAGCAGCCACCGCCTCGCACGCCCACGCGCAGTGCGTATCCGTCGGGTATTGACTTGGAAGCGATGAGGCTCTTGACCTCCTCAGCTGCCCTGGGACTGAGTGCAACGGGTGCACTTGGCGCCATGGTATCGGTTTGCATGTGCTTCACAATATATTCACGCCGAAGGCAAACTATGCTACCCTAGGCGCAAGTCGCTGTTCCACCGGGCGGCCGGTGTAGCGGAGCGTCTGGTGGCTGTTGTATTCCGTCTCTCTCGCTCCGGGACCGGACAGAGCGTACGCAAGAGGGCCGAGGGCGTTTCAGGCCAGCGGGCGCGTGGCGAGATGGTGCTGGAGCACCTGGCTCATCAGTTTTACGGTTGGCCCAAGCGCCGAATCGTCGACATCGAAATTGGCGTCGTGCAGCATGTGGCTCGTGTGCCTGCTGCCCCGGGTGCCTACACGCAGGAGGAAGCCAGGCACATAGTCCAGGTAGTGGGCAAAGTCCTCGGAGCCCATGCTCGGAACCGGGATGTCTACCGGTGCCTTTTCGCCGAACAGCTGGACGATCTGCTCCCTTACCAGCACAAGCATCCTAGCATCGTTTACCACACACGGCATGCCGCTTTGAAACTCCAGTTCCAGGTGGACATCATGCAGCGCGGCAATCTGCTCGGCCGTGTGCCGCATGTATTGCTTGAGGAATTCCCTGTCCCGATCGTCGAGTGTTCGGAGCGTACCCTGGAATTCCACTTCCGAGGGCATGACGTTGTGAATCTCCCCGCCCCGAAAAGAGCATACTGTCAGGATGGCGGGATTGCGGACATCGGTTATGCGCCCGGCGTACTGGTAGAACAGGTTTAGGAGCTGCGTGGCTATCCAAATCAGGTCCCGCGTCTGGTGGGGACGTGCAGAGTGACCGGTGCTGGATGCGTCAAGCCGCACCCCGAATCGGTCCAGGGCCGCCGTCACTGTACCATCGGCCAGCCCGTAGGAGCCGACATCCAGCGTGGGATCGACGTGAATGCAATAGACGCCCTCCAGACCATTGAGCACACCGTCCCGGATCATGGGTACGCTGCCGCTGGGCGTACCTTCCTCATTGGGCTGGAAGAACACGCGGACACGCCCCGCGAGCTGTGACTTGATTCGGCTGAGCGCGAGGGCCACACCAAGACCCACGGCCATGTGCGCATCGTGGCCGCACGCGTGCGCGGCGCCCGGATTGCGGGAGGCATACGGTGCCTGCTTGGCATCCTGCAGGGGCAGCGCGTCCATGTCGCATCGGTATCCGACCGCGCGTCCCGACTCGTCGCCCTCAATGTCAACGTAGAATCCGGTCTCGGCGATGGGACCATCGCAAAGCAGGCCCTGCTCGGCAAGTTGCTCCTGCAGGAAAGCGGATGTTTCCCGCTCCTGAAAGCCGGTCTCTGGATGGGCGTGCAGGTACTGCCGGACGGATGCCAGGTAGGAGGGCAGAACGTCGTCTGCAAACTCCTGATCAGTAATCTGGCCGTTGCCCTGATAGTCAAGCAGCGTGGGCGCCGGTAAATCGTATTGCATGAGAATTGAAGGAATGCGCGGACATGTCCGGCCTTGACTTGAAAGACGCGGATTATTGCAATGTATATAAAACTTATTTCACTCTTTCCCGCGTGGCAACGTTCCTCTCTTGTACCTGACGACGGTACAATCCGGGTCCGCGGCTAGTAGGATCGCGAGGCGAACACTGCAACGCTATGTCAGAACGGGCCCGTTGGGAGGCATTCACCCGTTAGTCGGCTATCGTCTTGAAGGCGGGTAGGGCCTGCCGCCGGGAAATGCTGCTTCAGCGGCGCGCCGGGCCGGGTTTGGAGTCGGCAATGTTTCGCCTGGAGCGTACGTCGATCCGTGGATTACCTTCCTCCACCCTGCAGGCTATTCACCATCAGCAAGCCCGTGACGTACATGTCTGCCTGCGGCGTGTCTTCGACCGTCCGTCCAATCGCGAAGGCATGCCCCGTCAATTCAATAAGCTCGTTGACGTAGTTGCGAGAAATCCGCCGCGCGAAGTTGTAATCCGCATCATGACGGGCTTACTGAAGCTCACAAAGTATCCCTGCGACGAGTCGGAGCTCTTCCTGGGGCGGTAACAGCGAGCATGGAATGCGCGGCAGAGATCCTTACCACCTGTCGGAATCGCCATGCTTGTGGCAGGCATGCAGCCTTGCGAAACGCTCTTGCCGCACAATGGCCGCCTATCACGCGAAGGTCACATCGCTTGGCCGGGGATCCGGCGTCGCGTGCGGCCCAAGGCTCGGATGCCACCGCGTCCTGCGGTCGCCGGCACCAGCGAAATAGCTGCGCGGCTCCGGGAGGCTTGCAGGTGCTCGGCAAGTACTACGGCGTCCCTGGCGCTCGCCTTGAGTCCTTGGTCACGTCTAAGCGCACGGTGATTATATCCGCTCCGTGGAACTGTTGGTGACGCACCGAGGCCGCTAGGTGCCGCAGGATTCTGAGCGATACTTCTGCCTCAAGCAGGTCCACGTCGATCTGGCTGCTCAGTAGCGCCACCTGGTCTTCCAGATTCTCTTCGGCGTCGACTACGGAGATAAATTCCAGCGCGGCGCCGCCACGCGCTTTTCTGGCCAGGAGCCGCAAGCGCCGGCGCCTGCTATCGGCGCTCTCGCCGTGGCGGTTAAGCAGGGTCAGCAGAACCTCCTCGCCAACAGCCTCCAGGCGCCTGGTCGTAGCTTCGTCCCACTTACCCTTCGATGCAAAACCACGTAGGAATTCCTGCAGCATTCCCAGCCCTACCAATTCGAGCGTCATTTCGAATTTTCGGGCACGGGAGTACGTGAGGTGGACGACTCCGGTCAGCATCATGGCGCACAGCCCGCCCGTGGTCATTGCGTTGTCGAGCGCACCTTCCATAAACGTGGCGAAGAAGCCGGGGGCGATCAGGTTGACCTGCACGCCGATGCCTATCAATACTGAGACTCCCACGATCAGTCTGCCCTGGCGGTCCAGGCCGTCTTTGGCCACCATCCTTGCTCCTATCAGGAAAAGAATACCCATCGCCAGAAGGATATACGCCCCAAACACGGGGCCAGGGATGGAGGCTACAAGGGCCAGTGCCTTTGGGGAAAATGCCAGGACAGCGACCATGATGCCGGCGGCGGTACCGATGTGGCGGGATTTTATTCTTGAGGTCTTGGAAAACGACGCATTCGACAGCATCGCCAAGCCAGGCAGTGCTCCCGCCAGACCGGCGGCCAGATTGCCGACGCCTTCCGTGGTTACCGCATTCTGAACCAGCCGGAAGTCGACGGATTTTGATGCAGGCTGTGAAAGGCGCATGACTGCCACGGCGGTGCTGATGCCGCGGAGGGAAATGATCAGCGTTGCCAACAGAAAGCCGGGGAGCAGTGCCCAGAACGCATGGTCGAAACCAGGATTGAAGCCCGGCCAGGTCAGCCGGGGAAGGCCCACCCAGGATGCCTGCGCCACGCGCGCCACGTCATAGAGTCCAAAAATGGCGCTCACGACCGCGCCCGTCCCAATGCCCACGACCGGCATCCACTGGCGCAGAGCCCCCCGTGAGAATGGCATCAATACGACGATTGAGAAGACGGTGGCCAGTGCGCTCAGCCGGGCTCCAAGCGGGCCTTCTCCCTGCGGCAGGTCATTGATCAGGTGGAGGATGGCCGGCACGACCGAGACGCCGACTAACATTATGAGCGTGCCTGCAATCCTCGCGGTCATGATTTGTCTCAAGATTGAGAGCCGGACGGAGAGCAGCAGTTGAAACAGGGCAGAGACTACCACCAGGGCTGCGAGAAGCCCGGGGCCGCCGGCTCTCAGCGCCTGAACGGCGACCGCGATGAAGACGCCGGTGCCCGATGCTACAAGCATCTGTCCCGTTCCGACGCGTCCAAGACGAAACGCATGCAGCACGGAGGTGGCACCGGTTACCAGCACCGACGCAAACATGAACCAGGCCGTTTCGTCCGGACCCAGGCCTGCAGCCCTGGCAACCACAATGACCATCAAAACTGTCGTGGTCAGGCTCAGGACCGCCATCTTCGCGCCCATGGCTACGATGGCGCTCACTGGTGGGGTGCCCTCCATATTGCCGCTCAGAAGGAAATCAGAGTGGGCTGGAGCCATTTTATGGTCCCTGACAAGGGAGCAAGCCGGTCGGGATAGCCGAAGCGGGGGCTGCCGGGGCGTGGATTCACGAACGCCCCCTGGATCGATCCCGGACGTGGCTACATGATGCGGCGTGCCGCGACGAATTCTCGATACGGCGAGAAGGCATTGTAAACGGTTTCGGCGTTCAGGCCGTAGTCCTCAAGACGGTAGCGGTGGCGCGGCTCCTTTTGGCGCTGCGCCGCCTGGACTATCAGCCAGGCTCGCATGGCGCGTTTGGCGGCAGCATCCAGGTGCCATCCGAACTGTTCGTAGATGGAATTTGCGACCGCGACCGGAGCGGCTACCAGATCAGTAAATCGGACATCTACCCACCGCGATTCGAGATCCGGCCGTGATTCCCTGAACTGCGTCGCGTAATTGAGCATCCGGCTCATCTGTTCCAGCTGCTCCACGCCGGTTTCGTGTAGCGGCCGCGGCTCTATGGTAAGCGAGCGTATACGCTCCACCATACTGTTCCACGACCCCATGAAGTCCGCCGGGTCCCGGTGCGTTTGGATGAACAGGGCGTCGGGATATGCTTCCAGGAGTGCCTCCAGCTCCATCAGGTGGAAGGGCATCTTGAGCAGCCAGGTCATCCGACGACGGTCATCTCGCTGACGTCGCTGCCATGTGAAGTGCTGCATGACCCGTCGGTGGTGCGCATAGGCATCACGCGATCCGGCATCTGCAAGCCAGCGGCCGTATTCTGGTACGTAGTAGGCAACCGTGTACGTCCAGGCCTTGAAGGCAAGCCAGAAAAGCATTACGTCTTCTTCCGGCTCGTCAGGGTCGACGCGATGCAGGCCGGCCAGCCTGTCTGCGAACTTCGTAGCGTCCATCAGCTCCTCCCCGTACGAGCGGCGGGGATCTTCGGCGGTGCCCGCGACGGTAGCGTAGGCCCCTGAGGCCAGAACGGGTTGCGTGGTTTCGTAGCGTCGCAGGGTCCAGAACTTGGGATCCCGTGCCAGGAGGCGCTGCAGGAACGTGGTTCCCGTACGGTTGATGCCGACGATGAAGACGGGCTGTGTGACTTCTTGCCGGTCAATATCAGGGTGCTTCTGCCGCTCTTGGGCAAGCATCGCGGTGTCACGAAGCGAGCGCGTAAGCCGGTAGTTGATAAGTACGAGCCGGGACTGAACCACGCCGGCGTCGGGGGACTTCAGCGCATCGACGAGCTGCTTCAGCCCAGCTTGCAGCCACTCGGGGTACGTCTTCGAGAAGGGCACGGACATGCGCTCGGCGTAGCGCCTTGCCTGAGCCATGAGGCCCTCGAAGTCGAGGCGGCCTCGTGGGATCGGGAAGGGCCATTCTTCGCTGTGACGCCGAATCCAGCCGAAGGACCGGGCGTGCTTTATCAGCAATGCCGGCCACTTGATGGCGCGCGGGCAGTCCTGCCGGATGGCGCGGTCGCTGATCGGAAGCGATCGATCACGCTGGTCTTCGTCAAACCAGTAAGGTGCGAAGTGATCAAGCAGCACCCACTGTCCATGCAGCGGAGACCGGTTGCCAAGGGCCTGGCACGAGCGCCGAAAGGATTCATAGGAGACGGTTTGCCAGAACAGACCGAAATCGGCAAGTTCGACATCGTCGTGGGGCGGCTTCGGATCACAACAGTTGTAGATTGTAAACCGCCGGTCCGCGTTCAGGGAAATTGCGACGAATATTTCGCTGACGACATCTGCCGGCTCGGGATTGCGTTGAATGGTTAGTCCCTTCGGAATCTTTTCAAGCTGCGTGGCGGCTGCGAGCAGTCGCGCCGGAAAGCTGTTCATCTGCGTGTAGCCGGTGCTCGCAGGCCCCATCAGGGGCAGGCGGATGATGGCACCGGGAAGGCCAGCGGCTATGGCGTATAGCAAGGCTTGCTCCGCGACGAGCTTGCTCCAGGAATATCCCATGGCTCCAAGCGGAAACATCCTTTTCATTTGTCCGAGGTCGGGCTGCGCCTGGTCACCGATGTAGCTTTGGCTGAACTCCCGGGCAAAATCGCAGAAATACTCGGGGAAAATGCCCAGCGTAGAGGCATGGAAGAAGTGCTTCAGACGGGTGCTCAGGCACAGGCGGAGCAGCGAGCGAAGACCGAGCACGTTGGGCTCGCGGCTATCGTTGTAGGACAGGACGAGGCTCACTCTGGCAGCCAGGTGATATACCGCGTCGATGCACGCACAGAGACGGTCGAATTCATCACGCGGGAGCCCGAAGCGCTCCCGGGTCATGTCGCCGGCGACGATGCAAATGCGCCGGGCATACTCCTCCTGCCAGATTTCAGCTGCGGTCAGCGCGTCGCGCAGACGTTCGAGTCCCTGGTCGGCGTCTTTGGTCCGTACCAGGCAATGCACCACCAGGCTATCGTCCTGCTCAAGGAGCTCCCGGAGCATGAAACGCCCGACGAAACCCGTCGCACCGGTAAGCAGGACCTCCCGGAATTGGTCTGGCGCTGTGGCATCAGCGGCCGTTTCATGCGCCTTCGTCGCATGAATGAATCCGCGCATCGCCCGCAAGTCCTTTTGGCATTGCGGCGGAAGCCGGCCGGCAAGCGGAGGTATTGCACTGCTCTTTGTGGGTGCGTCGGTCATGAGGCGCTAACCTGCCAGGTCAATTGTATCGGTCGTATGCCGTGCTCTATTCGTAGAGGGCGTTGGCCGGAAAGTGGTCTTGCGGGGCGCAGGCAAACGCGGAGGGCTTGCGCTGCGTACGTCGCGCAGCGGCGATGCGAGCACTGGCCTGTCCGTTGCCTTCAGTGTCTGCCTCTGCCTCCTCTTCGGTCTTGGCCCCATAGACGATGGCATGCGCCAGCGACTGGCAAGACGCCGTAGTCATGAGCTCGAGCGCACTGGCCTGGTAATTGAATTCGCTCTGGATGAATGCACCCAGTTCGGCAACAGAGATGGAGTTGAGTCCAAAACTGGAGAGCGGCTCGTCCGCGCCGCCTTCATCGTGGCCGCAGAGTTCCGCGACCTTCGCAGCAATCTGCATCATAATGCCCTCGACCGTCAGCTGCTCGTCAGCACCCGCACTAAACGCATCCTGATTACTGATCGCGCGACCTGTGCGCATGTAGTCGTCGGAGTCCACGCTCCAGAGGACCCGCTTGAAGAGCGCTGTGATCAGGTGGTCGCTGCCTTGCATTGCGCGCAGCGCATAGTCGAGATTGGCAATGGCAAAGTAGCTGCTAACCGGCGGCATGCCGGCAGCCCGCATGAGGCGCAGCACGCCCAGATTGCGTGCGGCCATGCCCGCATCGACAACAGCGGCCAGGTTGTAGGCAAAGCCCGGCAGACCCTGCCGGCGCCGGTAGGCGGCGAGGCCATCCAGGAAGGCGTTGGCTGCGCCGTAGTTGACCTGCCCCACGTTGCCGAATGTCGCCGTTGTGGACGAAACCAGCACGAATTGATCAAGGTCTAGCCCGGCCGTTGCGTGGTGTAGATGCAGGGCTCCATGCGCTTTCGGAGCGAATACGCGGGAGATGGACTCGGGTGTCATGTCCGGCAACAAACTGTCGTCCAGGGTGCCGGCGAGGTGAAAGACCCCTTTCAGCGGTTTCTTCACGTCTGCGATGCACCGCCGGACATCGGCCTCGATAGCCACGTCGCCCTGGATCAAGTCGATTTCCACGTCCTTGCCTATGGATGCCAGGGTAGTCGACTGGCGCAGCCAGTAGGCTGTGCGCCGGCGCTCCGGATCACGATCCATCAGCGTAAGGTGACGGGCTCCGGCCGTTACCAGGTAGGGCAGCAGCCGCTGTCCGAATCCACCCAGCCCCCCGGTCACGAAATACGTGGCGTCCGGATCAAGGAACGGCCTTCGGTCAACCACGGCGAAGTCCCTCTCCGCGGGCGAAGGCGGTGCCCTCAGCACCAGTTTGCCCTGGTGCTGGCCCGCAGTCATCAGCCGCAGCGCCGTCGCGTACTCCCCATACGAGAAGGCGGTTACCGGTAGCGGCGGCACCTGCCCGCTTTTGAGCAATTCGATGCAGGCTTCGGAAATCTGGCGCGAAAGGACTGGATCGTCCACCATCAGGCGATCCATGTCGATGGCGGCAAACCGCAGATTCTTGCGGAATACTTGCAGGTCGAGCGAACTGTCGGAGTATATGTCGACCTTGCCTATCTCGCAGTGCCAGCCCCCCGCTCGCAGGCCCTGCAGACAAAGGGGCACGTGAGGCCCGGCCAGGGAATTGAGAACCACGTCCACGCCTTCGTCATCCGTTGCCAGCATCAGTTCTTTGAACCACTCAACGCTGTGCGAATCGAAGGCCGCGCGAACTCCCATGGCGCGCAGCTGCTTGCGCTTGCTTTCGCTGCCTGCCGTGGCATAGATCTCCGCACCCACGTGCCTTGCGAGTGCAATGGCGGCCTGGCCTACGCCACCCATGGCTGAGTGGATGAGCACGCGCTGGCCCCTGTCCAACCGGGCCAGATGCACCAGCGCATAGTACGCGGTCGCGTAGACGCTCAGTGAGGATCCAGCCTCATCCATGCTGACGCCCTCAGGCTTGCGAAATACGCGGTACTTGTCGGCCACGACGCGGTTGGCGATGCAGCCACCTCCCACAAATATCACTTCGTCGCCCGATTTGAGCTCGCCCGCCTTGGAGCCGGTGCGGCGTACCACGCCGCTTGCCTCCATGCCGATGTCATGGCCTATGGCAGATCGCTCATAGGCCATGGATGGAAGCAGTCCGAGTGACACCATGACGTCTCGAAAGTTCAGCGCTGCCGCGCTGACGTCGATTTCCACGCCGTGCGGAGGCAAGGGTCCCGGCTCATAAGTCTTCATCCGCAGACCGCTGATCTGCCCCGCATGCTCAAGGAAGAGCCGATAAGGAGGATCTTCGCTGGCAGGCACGCCTGCGTAGCGACTTCGGTCGCTCACCATTCTCGGCACCCAGATCCGGCCGTCGCGCACCGCCAGTTCGCGTTCGCGGATGTCATGCCAGGCAAGCCATGCAAGGGTGACCAGGTCTTCCACCCCTGCCAGGTCAACGAGGCGAAAATCCAGTTCGCTTTCCGCTCCGATTTCGAGCGCCATGCTCCGGGCGGCGCCCCAAAGCGCACTTCCTCGCGGATCGTCCACGTCGAAGGCCGCCCGGCGCGTTACGATCGTCAGGCGGCATCTACACCGGGCGTGTGCTGCTCTGTAGGGCACCAGGGACCGGATGAAGCTGACAAGCGCGGACACGGCTTGCTCTCCCGTGGGATCGTCAGGATTGCTGCCGCAGAAGATGTCTATGGCCTGCACGTTGGCTGCCTGCGGGCTGGCCTCTGGATCAAAAGCGTCCTGAGCCGCGAAGGTATTCCAAGGGATCTCAAAATCCGTGTCGCCTTCGAGGAGAGCTGTCCAGGCAGGACCCCAGCTTCCTGGCTCTGCGATCACCCAGCGCGGACCCGGCGCCACCGCTTTATCCGGTCCGCCCGAGCCGACGGGCACCGCCTGTAACAGCGTCGTCGACGATTCAGCACGAAGCACGGTCCAGCCGGGGCCGGGCTCCAGACGGTGGTGCACGTCGTGACAAACGAGAGCCAGCCCGCGTTCGACAACCACGCTTTGCCAAAACTGCCAGGCTTCTCTTGTGGGTGCAGGCATTCCGGCATCAAAATGGAGGAACAAGAGCTCGGCAGCACCCCTGCGCAGCAGGCCCTCGTCGAGCGTAGAAATGTGGTGCGCCTCAGCTTCCAGGCGGATAAACCGCAGCGCGGCATCGTGCCTGTGGAAGGCGTCGTAGCATTTGCGCGCAGCGTCATCGTCGTCGCTGACAAGCCAATACTCGCTCTGGTTGCCGGCAGCCGAAAGGTGGTCCTTGCACCGGAAAAGCACGGTGCGCTCCGGGTCGCGGGAACCGGCGAATTCCAGCGCCCGGCAGGCGCGCACGCGGCGGTCGCCCTTGCGCTCCAGGGCAGCGAGTACGGACCCTGGCTCGATCTCTCCCTCCGGAAGCGTGCGCGCGATGGCGTCTCCGTCAGAGACAAACTTGGGCTGCCAGACCATTCTATGCTTGCTCTGCGGAAGGTCCACCCGCCGGGGGTTGGAAATAAAGGAGACGTACTTCTCGATATGAAGCACGAGCTCGCCCGTGGCACCGTCGTAACAGCTGATGCTGCCGGATACCCACTCGCCGGTCGGCACAGAATACTGGCCCTTGTCGTCAACCTCGTACCTGATGTTGCCGGGGTAGGTGACGTGGCAGGTCAGCCGTGGCACCGTGGGTGCGCGCAGGAAGGTCGCGTTTTCCGCGTGGCGCGGAATGGCAAACAGGTCGGCTCCGAGCATCAAATCGTACAGAAACGACTGAAGTCCGCCGTCCAGGAGTGCCGGAAACAGGATGTAGCCTTCCTGCTGACCGTCTTTCCACAGCTCTTCGTCGACCTCTACGTCGAAGAGCAAATGGTCGGTTGCAACATTTCGGCGCAGTCGCCGCATGTTTCTGAAGTAGGGGCCGTACTGGAAGGTGTCGCCGAGAACCGTCTCGAAGCGTTCGTATAGCTCGTCGTCTGCCGCGTAGGCCAGCGCTTCGTAGCTCGAGGCGTCGATTTCCGAGAGGTGCAATGGAACCTCCGGGGCATCACCCGCTCCAATGAGGCGTACCCTGCCACGCCCGTGAACCTCGCTCTTCGCATCGACGTCGTAAGGCTCGGTGGATATGGTAAACGTGAATTCGTGCGGTGAATGCGCTACCGGGTGTAGCGCCGTCTGGAGCCGCACGGGCGTCCTGGGGATGGGGCAGGCCTGAAGGAATTCCAGCCTGTCGATGTGCAGCGGCTTGCCTTCCAGGGCCTGCAGTACAAGCTCGATAAAGCCGGCAGCGGGAAGGATGGGGGCGTGGTGGACGCGGTGCTCCGCAAGCCAGGGAAAGGTCGATTCCGCCAGACGCGCTTCAAAAAGAGGGTGATGACAGGGGACGCGGTGGCCGACCAGCGGGGCGTGCGAGTACTCGCTCCGCTTTTGCATGAATTCGTCATCCAGCGTGGTATCAACGATCTTCTGCTCTTCGCGCGGATGGCCGGGCAGCAGGTGAGCAATTGGGGCTGGCCTGGGATACTGCGCCGCAAAGTCGAGCGCTACGCCGGCCTCGAATAGCCGGCCAAGGGATGCATGGAAGCTCAGGCGCGTGTCGACATCCCGCACGAGTGTAGCCGTGATGGCGGGCTCTATCGGCCCGTCTTCCACGCATTGCGCGATAATGGGCTGGAGAGACGAGTGCGGCGCCAGCTCCAGTACCACGTCCGGCCTGTGCTCCCGAAGGACAGTGTCCATTGCTGCGGCGAAACGGACCGGGCTTCGAATGTTGGACCACCAGTATGCGCTGCCCAGCTGATCTGTCTCCTTACCCGTGACCGACGAGATGAAGGGCACGTCGGTGTAGAAATCCCTGTCGTCCAGAAAGGCAAATGCCGCCAGCGCATCGTCCCGGATAGGGTCCATTGCCCGCGAATGAAAGGCGATGTTGCCGGAAATGAGGTGCCTTTGCAGGCTGCGTTTCTCCAATGCGTCGACAACGGGTTGAAGGTTGGCCTCACGGCCACAAATAACCGTATTGGCCGGAGCATTCTCGCAGACGATCTCGACGGCGGGATGCTGGCCGTCGGTACCCAAATAGGGTATGTCCAGCGCCGTCAGCATCCCTTCCACACCCGCCCGGTCAAGCCCGATGGCCAGCATGCGACCCGATCCGGCCGTGCGCTGCTGCAGCGTGGCTCGGTAGTACACCAGTCGCGTCGCGTCGGCGAGGGAAAGCGCCCCGGAAGCGTATGCAGCTGCGACTTCGCCGGAGCTGTGTCCGACTACGCAGTCAGCATACACGCCCCAGGTCTTGAGCAGCTCCACCAGCGCGCACTGGATCGCAAATATAACGGGCTGTGCCAGCTCGCATTCGTCGAGTGCCTGTTGCGAGGCCTCGAAGCAGGCCTCTCGCAGCGAGGTCGTGGTGTAATGCTGCCACTCCTTTTCAATGGCATCGATGACGCGCCGGAACACGGGGTGGCTCTTGTATAGCTCAGAGCCGCAGCCGGCCCACTGCGTGCCCTGCCCGGAGAATACCATGGCGATGCGCCGCTCGCCTTCCTCTGCCGCCATCCCGGCGTTATCCGCTTCCGCGAAGTCCTTCAGCGCCCCTGCCAGCTCAGGCAGGCTCCGGACCGCAAATGCGGCACGGACCGCAAAGTGGGTACGCCTGCGGCTTAGCGAGCCCGCCAGCGTGTACAGGTCCGGAGGGCGCTCTTCGAGTAGCTGCCGCAGCCGCAATGCGCTCCCGGCCAGAGCCTTGGAGGAGCGAGCCGAGAGCGGGATCATGAATCCTGCGTTCGGTGCCACGGGCACCGACCAGATGCGCGGGCCCCTAGGGCGGTATTCCCGTACCACGCAGTGGCCGTTGGCACCGCCGAAGCCGAACGAGTTGATGCCGACCACGACGGAGTGATCGGGAAAGGGTTCGCTTGCCGTCTGCACCCTCATCGGGCACGATTCGAAGTCTATCTCCGGATTGGGCACCTGAAAGCTCTTCGACATGGGCGCGAAAGTGCGCCGCTGCATCATGAGCACAACCTTTAGCAGCGCGCCGTGGAACGCGGCCGCCTCCATGTGACCGACGTTGCTCTTGACACTGGAGACGCGGAGCGGAACCTTGCGCGCCGCGCCGCTGAATGCCTCTGCGATGGCGTTTCCTTCAATGGGGTCACCGACGGCCGTCCCGGTTGCATGCGCCTCGATATAGTCGAACTGGCCCGCCGTGCGGCCGGCACGGGCAAGGGCCTCGCGCATAAGCGTGACCTGAGCATGCCGGGTTGGCGCACTGATGAACCTGCCGGGAGCTAGGCCGGCGGATCCGTCGACTGCTCCGGCTGCGTTGACCGCCGTTGCCTCAATCACAGCGTAGATGGGGTCGCCGTCCCGCTCGGCGGATGCCAGCGGCTTGATGGCGAAGACAAACGACCCTTCCGAGCGCATGTAGCCATTGGCCTCCGCATCGAAAGAATGGCACATGCCGTCCGGGCTGATTACGCCCATCAGGTTAAAGCTGCTGCTCATCCTGCCGCTTCCCAGGTAGGTGACCGCTCCTACGAGGGCCCGGTCGCAGTCGCCGCAAGCGAGAGCGTTCATGGCTGCGTGCAGGGCACTGAGCCCGGCGGAACAGGCCGTACAATACGTTGCTGACGAGCCCGCCAGATTGAAGTGATACGAGATTCGATTGGCCAGCATCGCCAGGCTGATGCCGGAGACGGAATACTCGGTCACGCCGTGCTGCGGTCGCCAATTCGACACGGCCGGAACCTGCGAGCCCACAAATACTCCGGTAGCACTGTTGCGCAGCGCGTGCAGGTCCCAGCCGACGTGCTCGATGGCTTCCCACGCGCAGTTAATCAGCATCCGGATCTGGGGCTCCGCCTGCCTCAGTTCGTGGTGCGACATGCCGAAGAATACCCGGTCAAAGAGCAATTCCTCGTCGTCGCAAATCAGTCCCTCGTAGGGGCTGGCCAAGCGGCCTGGACCAGAAAACTTGCCAATGGGCAGGTGCCCCTTGCCGTACCGATTCGCGATGGGTTCCTGAACCAGCTCCCGCTCTGTTAGCAGCCGCCAGAAATCCGCGTCCGTGCGAATGCCGCCCGGCATGCGGTAAGCGTATCCAACGATGGCAACCGGCACCTGTGAAGCACTCGAATCAGCCATGGATCATTGTGCAGCTTTCCCAGGGAATGGGCGTCGCGTATGCAAAGCTGGACCTCGCATGAGCTGCGGGCAGCGCCCCTACGGGTTGGAATTCTTCCATGGCGCCGTCGGATCTTGTGCCTGAAGTGCAACCAGGCCGCGCACAATTGCCCGCGTGGCGCTGCTATACTCCTGGCCAGGTGTCAAGCCGCCTGCAGGATGCTTCGGCTCCGGCGGCATTGGCCATCGGACCGCGCAGCAGGCCTGCCAATGGGCAGTGCCCGCTGTCCCGGGCGTCAGTCAGCGATGCTCTTCTTGTACTGCTGGTAGGCCTTGTCGGCGGCGTCGAACAGCGCTTGCCAGATCACCAGGCGGCGCGACTTCTGGGCCTCGACGATGCGCCACATGGCCTTCCGGATTTTCCTCGTTGCGTCTTCCCGGGTTGCCTCACCCAGCTCGACGCCGTGCAACAGCTCATACTTTGCAATGGCGAAGGACGCTATTTCGCGCACGTTTTCGGCCACGATATTGAAATCCACGGCCTTCTTTACCTGAACGACCTGGTTGGAATGATCTTCGTTGCTCATGGTTATTGTCCCGAAGCGGTTGGTCTTTAAGGGAAATGAATGCGGCGCGGAACCGATTTCGCCTGAATCGGCGCTCGGGCACCCGGCTGCTGGGAGGCGCAAGCCACCCCGAACGGGTCTAGGCCTGCTCGATCTCCTCGTGCAAGATCTTGTCGGCCATTTTGAAGCACGCTTCAAGCAGCTTTAGCCGACGCTTACGGCGTTCCTGCACCGTTTGCCAAAGAGCGTTGAGTACAAATTTCCTGGCCTCCTCGCTCTGCTCCGGTGACAAGGGAGTTTCATCCAGAAATGTGTGCTTCTCTACCGTGTAAGCGGCAATATCTTCCAGGTTGTCGTTAAGCACACCCTCATTGATGGATTCCCGCAGTTGGGGTTGATCGGCGTTCTCCTGCATGGTGTTCTGCGCTCGGTTTGCGATTAGGTTCTATTAGTTTGGCAGCGACATCGATTCTATTGCCGTAGTTCCAGGTTTTCGGTTCAAAACACTAATTCGCTTCGGCACTTGAGCCATGTCCCTACCCCGTGTTGATGCAAGACTATTAAATGCTTGCCTTGAACGCAAGCGAAATCGGTACGATTATATGCCACCGACCCGCGTGGAGGGCTCAGTGGAAGGGTTTAACGATCCTGCATCGCGCGTGTGCTTCCAGAGATGATTGCATATGCATGACTTTGGGATAGACGAAGCATGAAGCTCCATTTCCTGTCTTGCAGGCCTGGATGGTACGCGACGCCAGTTGCACTGCCCGTCCCGGACGGAAGGTCCACCTGGGTCTTCTGAGGGCCGCCGCATTTGTTTCCTTCATAGAGCAACCGCTCTATCGGAATCTCATCGCCAGGATTGGACTTCCCACCGTCATGGCCACATACGAGTCTTACGATTTCGTGGAGTTCGGTCCGGCGAATGAAACTGATCCGGCAGCAAATCAAATGCTGGCCGCAAGCCCCGCCGGCTGACCGAAATCAGCGACCATTTGACCGGCGATTACGCCGGCGCACCTGATTAAGGCAGGTGCTTGTACACACGTACGTAGTCCACTTCCATGGACTGGGGGAAGGCGGTCGAGTCTACGCCCGCCATGCCTCCCCACGCGCCGCCGACGGCAATGTTCAGGATCAGGTAAAAGGGCTTGTCGAACGGCCAGGAGGGCGTCCCTTTGCCGTCGTTCTCGTAGGTGAAGTACGTCCAGCCGTCGACTGAGGCCTCGATGCGTTCCCCGGTCCAGTCGAGCGCATACGTGTGGAAAGCCCGCGTGGCGTCTTCTACGCGCACGGAGCCCGTCTTCTGGGTTCCGTTCTGCCACTGGTGCGCTGCAGAGTGTGCCGATGCGTGCACCATGCCCGGATCGTGCCCCACGTGCTCCATGATGTCGATTTCTCCTACGTCCGGCCAGCCGCCCATGCTGAATTCCCAGTCCGAGGGCATCATCCAGACGGCGGGCCATGTGCCGCGGCCCCCCGGCAGCCGGGCCCGGATTTCGAAACGCCCGTATTGCCAGTCGCCCTTGCCACGCGAGATAAGCCGGGTGGACGTGTAGTCGTTGCCGCCGAACTTCTCCCGGCGGGCCGTGATGATGAGCCTGCCGTCATGCACCCGGGCATTCTCCGGCCGGGCGTCCCTGTAGAATTGCAGCTCGTTGTTGCCCCAGCCGTGTCCGCCCGTCGTGTAGCCCCACCGGCTGCTGTCGGGAAGACCGTCGACATCGAATTCGTCGGACCAGACCAGCTCGCGGTCTGGCGCGGTGCTGCAGCCCGAGGACAGGGCCGCTGCCGCGAGGGCGGTCAGCAGGTACCTCGAAGCCGCTCTTAGCATGCAGGCCATAGCGTTACGTCGAGACGTGTGACGTGGCCCTGGCGGCTGAAAATGGAGGCGCTGTCTCTGGAATCCAGCTGAAGGCCGTCAATGCGTTCGCTTCCGCCGCCGCGCGCAATGGCAATATGAGCGTCGGTTCCCATGTGATAGAGGACCGGCACCTGGCAGTAGGTGAAGGCGAGCGCGTTGGGGGGCACCTTTATGGAGCGCTCCGAGCCGGCGACGTCCACGTAGCGAAACGTCTTGCCTGTGTCAAGGAATTCCTCCTGGCGCAATAGCGCACCGCCAAAGGAGAGCATGCCTTGGCTTACGGTGATGCCCAGCTCGCCCCACCGCGCAATGATGTCCTCCTTTACCTGGCCCGTCAGGCCAGGCTGCCGGGCTCCGGCATGCGCCGGCGTATGCGAATAGGGTTCGGTCGGGACGGCTCCGTACTGCACGGGCGTCTTGTTCTGACCGAGTCCCGCGCGCACGTCATAGTACTGTCGGGCAAGCTCCCGGACGACCTCGTCCGGCTCACCCGTGCGCGCCGCGCGAAAAAAAGCCTCCTGAACGGCCAGAAGCAGCTTGGAAACCATGTGCCAGTAGATGCACCCCAGCCCCTCATAGCCGAAAAAGGTACCGGAGCGGCCGGTGAACGATGCATGGTCGAACACCTCTTCGAAGATCTCCAAAGCGCGCGCACCGTCCCTATCGACCAGTTCCTCGTAGCCGTGCCTGGCAAGGCTGCCAAGCGCTTGGCGGACATCAGCCGCATTTCGGAATTTGCCGTTGAAATGGTAGCGGCCTTCGGCGGTGCAAACCACCAGGTCGCTGTTGCCGGCATCCACGAGGGATTGCAGCAGTGCGCAGGACCGGACGGCTGCCTCCGGAATGACATTCTTTTCCGCGAAGCGGGCAAGTGTGCGGTCCGGATACAGCAGGTAGCTGTGCTGGTCTTTCCTGTACAGGCCGCTTTCTCGCAGCGCGCGCAGCAGGCGCACCAATTCCTGGCCCGACAGTGCGCCGGAGCTCAGCGCCGCCACCTGTCCCTCCAGCATCAGGTAGAGACTCCGGATGCGGAGTCCTCCGTCCGACTGCTTCTGCAGCAGGCTGTAGGAATGGTATAGGCCGTCCGGGCGCCGGTTTGCCGCGATGGCGTGTCCGGTGAATGCCAGTACGGCCGCAAGCAGCAGCTGCACCTGCCCGCCGGAGACACAGGCAGCCTCCTGCGAAAAGCCGCTTCGGTAGACGCTGGCACGGTATGCGCCGTATGCCTGGCCCAGGCGGTCCATGAGGTGCCTTCGGTTCCGGGGATTGGTCGCTTCAGCCGGCTCCGTGGAGCTGAGGGCCCGCGACACGTCGTCCAGCAGCCCGGCTAGCTCTCCGGAGATCCTGTATTGATCTTCACTGAAGAGCCGCTGGCAGAGTGTGGCGAAGCGATGCACATGGCATAGCGTGACGACGGATACGCCCCAGCCGACCAGGGCATTGTTGGCGTCATTCCATTCGGGCCGCTGCGTGTTCATCCAGATACCGGCACCCGGCGCCAGGTTGGATACGCGGACCAGGAGGATGAGGAGCAGCTTTTCGGCAAGCGTTGCCAGATGCACGTCGCCGGCGCGGCTGCGGAGCAGCTTGCCGTCGGCGCCCGTCTGCCGCACTCTTTCGCGCACGTCGCGCTCCAGGTTGTGGTCGAACTCGATGGTGTGGTGCGGATCCTTGAGAATGTCTGCGTATGGCCTGATCCGGTAGGGCACGTCGGCAAAGGAGAAGCACGGCTCAGAAAGCATCGCCTGCAGCGTGTCCGAGTCGTGCAGGCGGGCAATCTCAAGAAGCTTGGTCAGGTAGATAACCTGGTGATCACCCCAGTACCCGATGTGGGCCCACGGATCCGAGGGATCCGGCATTTCCCAGTCCATGCCTCGGTGCGTTAGCCGGTACGGATTGTGTCCGTCGGCCGTGGAGGCATTGGCAAACCTGGCTATCATGCCGGGCACGAACGACAGGGAAGGACCACGCGAGGGCTTCCCAGTTCTGGAAAACGTCGCGCCAATTTCCCTCGTAGCCGATGCCGTTGCCGGCAATGGCGAACGTGTTCCAGGGACGGCTGGGATCGCCGTGCCTGCGGCTGAACGACAGCGGCAGATACTCCAGCGCCAGACGTCTGAGCTGCGGGTTTGCGAAGCGCTTCCCGAGCGCCGGCCAGGGACTTGTCTCGGGCAGTGCCTCGAGCGCCGCCCTTTCGCGTTCGAAAAGGGGGCTATTGCGCTGGCGCACGAAGGCGGCGAATTCCGACTGCCTCACCTCGTACTGGTCCTT
>CBDBLZ010000009.1:0-18186 GCA_965207385.1 Rhodothermales bacterium | reverse complement strand
CAGCTTCAGACTTGTTAAGCATTTCGGTCACGCTCTGCATATTCGCCTGCGTCACCAGTCCAAATTCCGGATAGTCCCGCGTACGATCCACAAAGAAATCCGGCTTGAATCGGGGGGCTCTTGTGCTCTGCAGCCGGGGACTCGCGTCGAAGCTTTCCGAATACACCCACCAAGCGTCGTCATCAAAGCACGCCATGGCGAACCCCGCATACGTTGGTGTAACGGCTGCCCGGATCGGGAACTGGGGAGCACCGCGAAGGGCATGGTAAAGACGGTATCCCTATGGGAGCAGATTCCACCGGAACTCGTCGCGAAATCTCCGTCGATGGATGCGCGGACACACGCTCCGTTGCGGTCAAAAACGATTACGCCTCTGTTATTCAATACGGCAACGTGCAATTCGTCCAGAAAGGTGGCTTGCGACGTAAAGCTGACCTCTGCCTCTGGATGGCAATCGGTGACTGTCATCGTCCGCACTAGCTCTCCGCCGGGGGAGAAAAGGTACACGCCCTGACTCTGCGTGTCGAGCACGAGGAATTCACCGTTCGCGTTTACGTCCAGCATCCAGATGCGGCCGATCAGTACCGAGTTGTCAAGTCGGGTCGTATCCTCGGGCACAAACAGCTCGCCGAAGTCCACGTGAGCAGGAGTCAGGATCTGGTTTATAAAACCTCCTGAGTTGCATGCGCTGGCCAAGGAGGCAAGCAGCGCCGCTGCAGCGAAGGCTCGCCAGGTGCAATTGCTTGAATTCATTATACCGGAACGGCGCGAAACTTCGATTTATTGTCTGATGCGGGCTGACGATACGGTCTTACCGACCACGTGCCGGTTAATGCCTGTTTCAAGCGGCAGAGCCTTTTTGCGCAGGCTTGGCTTGTGGTGACTAACGTCCACTGCGCCGATGGTATCCCATCGTGTTCAAGTATGTCTGATCGGCGACATTTATAAGTGATGGCGACGACAATTAGAAGTAACGGGTCCTGGGGTCGACTTGCGCGCGAACCCGGGGCCATGTTCGGCCAGAATACTCCTGAGACGGATTCAGCCATACTGGTACTGCGACGCCGGAAGCAATTTGTTTTCACTCGCGCTATCGCTCAGATGGCTACCTGAATCTTGAGAAGTACACGATGTGCGCCAGATCGTCTGCCTCGCGCTGGTATGACGTAGTTGAGCTGCACCCTGACTCCCCGGGCGGGCCAGGCATTGTAGCCGAAGACAATGTACCGCTGGCTGCCGGTACCATCTGTCGATAGGTCATCCCACCGTGCCAGCACTTGGTGCCGGTGCGGCCTAAGCATGAAGCCCGCAGTGACGTGATAGCTGGTGCGCAGGCTATCAAGCTCACTTTCAGCGTTGTGGTAAGCGCGAGCGATTTCCGCCGACAGCAACAATCGGCCATTTGTATACCTCGAATCGCCACCGGCCAGGATCCGGGTGGCGCCTTCTGCATCGCTGTAGGCTATGACGCCGGCAGCCTCCAGGCTCCCGGTGGAAAGCGGCGGCGCGGCAGTGAGCCTGCCGATATACAGGCGGCTCCGGCCGCTGTCCGGAGGATCGCCTCCTGTAAACAGTCCGAAGTTGTATCCCAGCCCCGTGCCTGGGCTCGCGCCCTGGAGGGTCACGCCCACCTGGCGACCGCGATCGATGGAGCGCGCGACTTGTGAGCGGTCAACGAAGTCCGTGGCGGACGTTGAGACCAGATACTCGGCACTGAAGGGGACTTTGAAGAGACCGGCGTCGATCGCTAATGCAGGCGAAACCTCAAGGCCGATCTTGGCATCCAGCACGGCTGGGCTGTCCGTGAAATCAAATTCAGAGAAGTAGCTGAATCCGCGATCCAGATCGCCGCTTATTCGCAGGCGAGCGGCAGCCAGGCTAAAGCCATTGGTGTCCTGGCCTTCTGCGTCACCCAAACCGACATCGCCTACTACCTGTGTAAGCACGCCGATTCTTGCCATCAAAGTGTCGGCGGCAATGTCTACTTCCCCAGTAACCGGCTCGCCATCTTCCTGCGCTGCAACAATTGCCGGCGGCATTGCCAGTGCGAAACCCAGGAGAAAAGCAGAGATGGACGATGCCAGGATCCTCACGCGCCGCAACCTTGCAGTGTGATGGGCGAATTTACCACGTTTGGCGAATGTGGCCAAGGTGATTCTGATTATGAAATTGTCAATTGGATTCGGCGGCGACCGGATGCTTTTGCGCAGGGCCGCTTCAACCTACCGGAAAGGACGATCGTTGTGTGAGAATCGCCTTGCGGCCAAATACGCAATGCGACCCGGAAACTTAGACACGAAGTTTCTTTCGTGCATGCAGGCACTCCAATTGAGTGGATTTGCCGAATGCGTTCAGCGCGGCGATGCGGATGCAATGTTTACCAATCCTGTGGCCGAAAACCTGCAATCCGTATCTATTCGGAAGCCGCGAACCGCCGTCGCCTTCTTCAGTCGACGGGGAGTTTCGGGCATCACGCCGCTTTAGCGGCATTGGATCGACCAAGTGCTGATACTGGAATAAATGCCGAGGACCGGCCGCTACTTGGGCAGTGATTCGGAATGACTTTCCACAGAGGCCCTTGAGGACAAGCACTCCCGCCATCAAGCGAAATGATACGTCATGAGCCTGGCCCGGGCCTGCAGGGCACACACCATCGAGGATCCTGGCCGCGCCGCTTAACAGGGGGAGTGTATCCAGCTGCCTCCTGCCGTCATGTGCTGCCGAAGATGCTGCCCAACCGTTGAAGCTCGCATCTTCTTCTCCTGATCGGATGGCGGAATGGCAGCCATTCCCGGTTCGAACAGGCGTGGATGCCGGCTCCGCAGCCTGATCCCGGCTGCGGAGCAAGACCGACCCTTGCATCGGCAGCTGTGAGCGGACCCAAGGCCGCAACGCTACTGGCTCCGCCCGTGTGTACCCGCTGTTGCCTTGTACAAAGGCCCGGACCGGCCTCTGCCCGAGCATGGCCGCCCCGAATTCGGTGCGGACCGCTTGGCTACAGCAGCTCCACAGTCCTGCCTTCGCGCGCTGCTTCGTCCGCCGCCAGTACAATCTGGAGAGAGCTTACGGCGTCCTGAACATGGTCGGTAAGGTCACGGTCCTCCCGAATGGCTGCCAGAAGAAATTCCTGCTCCAGCGCGCATAGCTCGTCGTGCGACGGCTCGTCAGTTGTGTCTATGAATTCATCGGGCCTGGCGAAGCTGCCGTCGGCACCGAGCTCGCCGTAGTGCAGGCGTAGACCGCCGGTCTGCGTATGGCCTTCGATGTCGTCCGATACGTCCTTGGCTTCATCCACAATGCCTACGCATCCGCGCGGCCCCACCACGTCTTTTACGAACGAGGCCGTCTCGCTCATCATGGGGCCCCAGCCAGCCTCGTACCACCCGACGGATCCATCCTCAAAGGCTACCTGGAGATGGCCGTAGTTGTACATGTCAGCGGCCACCTCGTCCGTGAGGCGCGCACCGATGGCACTCACGCGCACGGGCCTCGAGCGAGTCATCTGGCACATGACGTCCACGTAGTGCACGCCGCAGTCCACGATGGGTGACATGGAGTCCATGAGTGCCTTGTGTGTTTGCCACTGCGGTCCCTTGCTCTGCTGATTGAGGTTCATGCGCATGACGAGCGGCTTGCCCAGGGTCCGGGCAATGGCAATGAACTTCTTCCATGCCGGATGAACGCGCAGGATGTAGCCTATGACGAGCTTTCGGTCCAGCGCCGATGCAAGGTCCGCGAGCTGCTGCGCCTCTTCCACGGTCGTTGCCAGCGGCTTCTCCACAAAGACGTGGGCTCCGGCCTCCAGGCTCCTTCTGACGTAGTCGGCGTGCGTGTCCGGGTACGTGTTGACGGAGACTACGTCCGGTGCGGTTTCCGAGAGGGCCGTTTCAAAGCTCGAAAACGTAGGGTATCCGCCCAGTTCTTCGGACAGGCGCTCTCTGGATGCGGGCGACCGGCTGACCAGTCCCACGATCGCAAAATCATCCATCGCATGGTAGGCCCGCGCATGGGAGGTACCCATGTGTCCGCAGCCGGCAACAAGCACCTTGAGTTTATTGTTCACGGTGGCAATCGGTTGTGGTAAAAATCAAGGAGAGCGACCGCCATCAGGCAATAGCCTGGCTTGCCGCTTGCGCGGCCCCTGTTACGAGGGAGCGGCAGCGAGGTGCCGCGGCGAGGATTCTTGACTAGCCTGGCGATGGCCATGCGCGCCAGAGGGCCGCATGTGCTTGCGGACAAGAGCTATTCGGGCAGGTTGCGCGACGCAGAACCTCCAATCCGGCTTACTGAAGACCAAGATTGTAGGTCAGGCGAGCACGGACAATGCGGCCAAGCTTGGGCGCGCCGATAAATTGCCGGTGCACGTTGTTCAGAGCGTTTGAGATGCCAAGACCAAGACTCAGCCCTTCTGCGCGGGCGCCGAATTCGTATCTGGCGCCCAGGTCCACGAGGAAATAGCTGTCAATGTCTCCAACGTGAACACCGGAGCGCACCGGAAAGCCCTTGTTGTAGCGGGCCGATCCATTGAATGACAGGCCGCTTCCGAGCCGGTACGAGCCACCAAACTTGATCTTGAAGGGCGAGGCATTGAGCGCAAGCGATACGTTTTCTCCCGGCTCACCCAGCTCCTCGTTGTCAAAAAGGTCGTCGCTGACCCAGGAGACATTGGCAAAGAGCTGCAGCTGATCCGAAGCCAGAACCTGCACTCCGGCATCCATGCCATAGTAGGTGATCTTGCCGAAGTTGCGGTACGTCAGGAGCAATTCCGGCACAGCGCCTACACCGGGATTGTTCTCAACGGGCTGCACTATGGCAACGGGCGTGGTTGCTGTCGGCAGCGCGCCCGTTTGTCCGGCCAGCTGCACGAGAAGCCCGGCCACCGCTTCCGGTGATAGCCCGGCCGCGGCCAGAATGGTCGCCAGGCCCTGGTTGCCCGCAATGCCCGATGCAATGTCGCGCGTCAGGTCCTGGGCCAGATTCGGCACGAAAACAAAGGGGGACTCCAGGCCCAGCGGTCCGATAAAGTTCTTCTTGCGGCCGTAGTAGCCGTCTATGGCCACCAGCACCCGGTCGTCAATTATGCCCTTGTAGCCTACTTCATAGGTCTGTGATACCGTCTGGGAGAGCGGATCCAGCGGCATGAGGTCATCGACGTAGGCTTCTACCTCGGCCGTTGTCAAATTCAGCAGGCCCATGACGCCGGGACTGAATCCGTTAACCGGCGTCATCGCCGGGTCCAGCAGGTCCACGAGCAGCGTCGCCACGGGAGCGGTCAGAGGAATGCCGGCATCCGTAACCAGACGCGCCAGCTCTTCGGCAGGAGTGGCGGCTAGACCCGCGTAGATGGCGGCGTAAACGTCGCCCGTGGGCAGTCCCACGGGTACGCTAACGCCCTCGGATCCCGGCACCAGACTGGAGGCGACGAGATCCGTCGGTGCACCAAAATTGAGAAACGACGGATTCCGCTCCCAGGTGAACCCCTCGGAAGCGCCGAGCCCCCGCACGTTGATTCCGGTCCCGGGAATATTGCCGACAACCAGATCAAGGAACACTCGGGTAGCAAGGGGAGAGGAAAACGCCCGGTTGAACGTGGTCCGGATGCTGTGCTCCGGCGCCGGCTTGAATACGAGGGCCGCACGCGGCGAAAACTGCATTCCGTCCACGATATTGCTGTAATCCGCGCGGGCCGCCAGGGTCAGCTCCAGGCGGCTGCCTATTCTGGTCAGGGACTGCGCATAGGCGCCAAACTCGTTGATGTCGTCACTGTCCTCATGCCGACCGTGAATGGTGCCTTCAGTATCGGGCCTTGTAAGGTCCAGATCGGCTCCGATGACCAACTGCTCACGCCCGCCCAATAGCGACAAGTCATACTGCGCCTGGAAGTTGATGAGGCGGCTGTTGTCCACCACCTTGTCACCGGCGTAGAGGTAGGAATCGCCCGCGTTGTTCTGGTTTACGTAGGCTTGCGCAAAAAAACCGCCGGATTGCAGTTGAAGCTGCACGAACGAGTAGCCCCAATCTACAGCCTGGCTGACCCCGATTCCGGTAAGAGTCGTGGCGGAAAGCAGAGAGTGCCCGCCCATGATCTGCAAGGAGGTGCGGTTCGCGGGCCTGTATTCCAGGCTGCCGTACACATTGAGCCGGCGATTGGTATTGTCGCGCTCGCCGTATATGGCAATCTGGCGGGCATCATGGGGATCAGGGCATGCGTCTGGACCCCGCGTCGCCAGGATCTCCGCCGCACAGCTCTCCAGCTCGAAGTTGTTTGCCGAAGAGTACTTGCCGACAACCTTGACACCGACCTTGTTGCCCGCGAGCACGGCGGCACGCCCCTGCACATCCAGAAACGAGCGGTCTCCGCCGCTGAGTGAAAGCGTCGCCCCGGGATAGGAGAACGCGTCCTTGGTCACATAGTGGATCACCCCTTCATCCACGCCTGCGCCGTAGAGGGCCGAACCCGGTCCGCGCACAACCTCTATGCGCTCGAGATCAATGCCAAGGCCGGGCATCGCGCTGTGGACGTTGGCTCCCAGGGAAGCGAGCCCCGCTTGCCGGTAGTCCGTCAATGAGTAGACGGCGGCCGTGAAGGCGTTGTTGAAGCCGCGCAGGACAACTTCACGGCGGTCATAGCCGGTCTGGGCCATATCCACCCCCGCGACGTTGCGCAGTGCGGCCACGGCCGTAGGGCCCGTTTCCTGCTCCAGCTCTCGAATTCCTACGACGTCAACGGAGGCGGGCGCGTCCAGGACCTTGGCCTGGCGTCGTCCGGCGGTTATCTGGATGGGGTCGAGTTCCACGCCTGCAATGAGAGCTGCATCCACGACGCGGTCTTCATCGGCGGTCACGGTCACCGAAATCGCCTGGTTCTGGTAGCCGACAAAGCTGAATTCAATGGTGTAGCTCCCCGGAGCCAGTCCCTCAAGACGGTAAGCGCCGCCAGGGCCTGTCGCAGTGCCAAGCGAGCCGCCCACGACGGATACATTGGCGCCCAGCAGCGGTGCGCCGGTGGCGGCATCGGTTACGGTGCCCGTTATGGCAGACGTTCCGGGTTGGGCAAAGGCAGTAGCGGCGAGTGCGAAGCTCCCTGCCAGGAGGAAAAGAAGGCGCGTGCGCAACAGGAGAGTCATGGAGCAATGTCCCGTTTAATGGCCCAAAATTCAAGATAAGCCTGCTCGCAGCGCTTGGCAACGATGCCATCCCATGTCCGGTGCGCAGCACGAGTTCGGCGGACGCCTGACGGCAGCCTACTAGTCCAGGTCCCGAAATTCAAACTCAACGGAGCGCTCGACGGCCCTATCCACGATGTCGTCCTTTGCGCGGACGGTAATGATCACGGTACCCGGCCTTGCGATCGAACCCGGATCGAGGACTACATATTCACGGGCCGTGCGGGCTTCGCCCGCGTACGATGTCGTCGCCGTCCGTATTTCCTCACCCGCCGATTCGATGCCGTAGCTAACCGTGTAATGGGTTAAGTCGTCCGCGCCGTAGGTCAGGTTGTACACTTCGAAGTAGAGTGCCAGCTGCAGCGCGGGCGTGAGCTCCCGATACGGGTAGGGGTTCCCGGTTTCGGGGCGGTCCGGATCGGTGAGCCTGAGAGGCCTGATGTCACTCATTTCCAGGGCTTCGCTCGTATGCAAGGCGTACGCGGAATCGAGTCGGGCAACGTGCAGCTTCACGGTTGTGCCCGGATACATGGCAGATTCAGTACCCTCCGTTGTGAATTGAAGCTCCCACTGGGCTGCGAGGTTCACCAGGTCGTTTTCGGTGCTGACAGACAGAGTCTGGACGGGCGGCACATCCTCCTGGTCCGCCTTGACGAGATAATGCCGCTGCTCGGTGGAGCTGTGGACGAAGCTGCTGTCCCGCTTCACCAGGGCGGCAGACAGCAGGTAGTCGCTGGACGGAGCGTGTCCCTGTCTTTGCAGGCGGCGAATGTGGCGGCGCCTGAGCCTCAAGGCATCCGGGCCCAGGCCCCAGTCGAGCTCGATGCACGTAGCGCCTGGACTGCAGCGAAAGCGCGCCCAGCGATAGAACACGTCCAGGCCCTCGGCCTCTTGCGCTACCATGGTACGGGAGGCAGGCACGGACCGGAGCCTGGCGGCGGCATGGGCGCCATCGTCCACAGTGCTCTGGTTCAGAACACGCTGTGCAAGGAGGTACGCCGGCATGGTGGAAGGCAGAGTCCGGTAGTTTGCGATTTCGTCGTATGCCCTGCCGTAGTGGGGATGTCCCAGCGCCAGCTGCCCGTATACCTCTTCCATGACATGGAGCAACAAGCCCGTTCTTCTCCTGCCGCTGCGCAGGTTCGTCGGTATGAGCTCGGTGCTGGTGCCAAGGCGATAGGGCTGGCGCCGCGAGGTCCTCACAAAAAGGAAATGGGCATCATCGTGGACATCGGGGTAGGTCCACAGCTCGCTGTCCGGGATCCTCCAGGCGCGCGGCTGAAACATGAGAAGCGGCGTCTTCAGCTTGACGGTCGTTGTCCGGGCCGAACCAAAGCGCAAGTATATCTCGCCGCGGTCATCGAATCCACGGGGATCTTCCTTGCTGCGGTAGTGCCTTCTCGCATACGCGGCACGGAAGAGGTGCTCTTCCACGCGCTCGTTGCCCTCCGTGGCAGGCAGCGGATCCTGTCTGCGCCACCATGCCACCAGCGAGGGTCCCAAGGGCGGCTTGATGTCCTCTCCGCGAAGGAAGTCTTCCAGTCCGATGCGCTTCCGGTCCCGTTCCGGCATAACCATCCTCATCAGCCGAAGATGGTAGCGGACTACCTCCAGATCTTCCGGCGAGAGGATCCGATCCGCACTTGCCAGCAGTCCCAGGTAGGCTTCGGCCGCTTCACTGAAGGCCTCGCCCCGTACTTCAGAGAACACGCGTTCGACAAGCGCATTTGCCGCCTGAATGTCCTGTGTGCCCTGCGCATGGGTGAGCGTTGCCACACTAAGTGCGGCGCAAAGCAGGGTGGTATATTTGATGCTCCCCGCCATACACAAGTGCATGAATCTGCGGGCTGCAGGTTCCACCGGGCGATAAGCCGCCCGCGGCTATTGATGAGAATGCGTTCACGACTCTTGATAGGCGTTGCTGCCATCGCGATATCCGGTTGCTCCCGGCCAGAGCGGGCCGAGCCGCTCTTTACGCTGCTTTCGCCGGAGGCGACTGGCGTCAGCTTCGTCAACACCGTCGTGGAGCAGGAAGGCTTCAACGTCCTGGAATACGAGTACTTTTACAACGGGGGAGGAGTAGCAGCGGGGGATCTCACGGGCGATGGCTTGCCCGAGCTTTATTTCACGGCGAACATGGAGCCGGACGTGCTCTATCTCAACCACGGCGAATTCCGGTTCGAAGATGTATCCGTCCGAGCGGGTCTCGTGCAGGAGAGGAGCTGGACAACCGGCGTCACGATGGTGGACATTAACGACGACGGCTGGCTCGACATCTATGTATGCCGGTCCGGCAACGTGTCGGCGGATCGCAGGCGCAACCTGCTATATGTCAATGGCGGGGACCTCACGTTCACGGAGCGTGCCGCCGAATACGGGCTGGATCTCACCACGTATTCCAATCACGCGTCCTTCTTCGACTATGACCGTGACGGCGACCTGGATGCTTACATCCTGAATCACTCCATCCGGCGCTACTCCCGTTTTCTGGTGGACTACATGCGCAACCAACGCGATTCACTGGCCGGTGACTTGCTGCTTAGAAACGACGGAGGCCGGTTTGTCGACGTGAGCGAGGAGGCAGGCATCATCGGAAATCCGCTCGGATTTGGCCTAAGCGCCATTGTCAGTGATATCAACAGGGACGGGTGGCTCGACATCTATGTCTCCAACGACTACATCGAGGACGACTACCTGTACATCAACAACGGTGACGGCACGTTTCGGGAATCGATCCGGGATTACCTCACTCATACGTCCTATTCGTCCATGGGCGCGGACATTGCGGACATCAACAACGATCTGCTTCCGGACATCTACACGCTCGATATGCTTGCCGAAGACAACTACCGGCAAAAGATCCTCAAGGGCCCCGAAGACCATGTGTTCTATGCCAAGATGCGGGAGGATGGATTCTTTGAGCAATACATGCGCAACATGCTGCACGTGGCCCGACCTGACGGCAGGTACGTGGAGATAGGCCAGATGGCGGGCGTCTCGAACACCGACTGGAGCTGGGCGGCCATTTTGGCTGACCTGGATCTTGACGGGTACAAGGACGCCCTCGTCACGAACGGGTACATGCGGGATTACACCAATCTGGATTTCTTGAATACCACGCTCGTAGAGGCATACGCGGACGCGAGTGCGAGGGGAGAAGTGCTGTCCTCGCTCGACATGGTGCGGGAAATGCCGGAGACCAGGCTGCGCAATTACGTGTATCGCAACGAGGGCGGTCTGACGTTTTCCGATCAGACAGAGGCATGGGGTCTGGGCCAGCCTACGCTTTCGAACGGTGCCGTCGTATCGGATCTCGACGGGGACGCGTATCCGGACATTGCGATAAGCAACATCAACGAGCCCGCGATGCTCTACCGCAACGAGGCCGGCGCCTTGACGGCCCATCGCGCTATTACCATTAGGCTGGAGGGCCCGCCAGGTAACCGGTGGGGCATTGGCGCAAAGGTCACGGTGCGTGCCGGCGAGCTTACCCAGTACCAGGAAATGATGCCCGGGCGGGGGTATTTGTCTTCCCTGGCTCCGGAGCTCAGTTTTGGGCTGGCTGCCGAACCCGCGGCAAACGTGGAGGTCCGTTGGCCGGATGAAAGTGTGCAGGTGGTACGCGGCGTAACTGCGATGCAGCTGACGCTGCGCCATGCGGATGCGGAGCGGCGGCAGCTGCCCGAGGTTTCGCCGGAGCGGCCGCTCTTTGCAAGAACGGATTATCCGGGGCTGGACCTGGTGCACCGGGAGGACGCTTTCGTGGATTTCGACCGTGAACCCCTGTTGCCTCATTTGCTTTCGAGGGAGGGCCCGGCGCTGGCCTCCGGCGACATCAACGGCGACGGACTGGACGACATCTTCTTTGGCGGCGCGCGCGGCCAGGCCGGCCGGTTACTCCTTCAGCAGGCCGATGGCGTATTTCAGGATGTGCGCTCGCCGGCGCTCTCAGCCCACGAGTCGTTTGAAGACGTGGATGCCGCCATGCTCGACTTTGACCGCGATGGTGACCTGGATTTGTACGTGGCAAGCGGCGGCGGATCGCATGACGACACGTCCGCAGCTTACCAGGACAGGCTGTATGTCAACACCGGCTTCGGCAACCTGGCAAATGCCCCTGAAGTGCTTCCGGCCATGCCGTATCCCTCATCGACGGTAGCGCCGCAAGACTTTGACGAAGACGGTGACATCGACCTGTTTGTGGGAGGGAGCTGGCGCCCGGGCTTTTATCCGCTTGCGCCGCGCAGCTACCTCCTTGAAAACACGGGAGCAGGCTTTGTCGACAGGACGCAGGACCTGGCCGGTGGCCTGGCATATGCCGGTCTGGTTACGGACGCCGCATGGGCCGATGTAACCGGTGGCGCGGCGCCGGAATTGATTGTGGCAGGAGAGTGGATGCCAATCAAGGTTTTTTCGTTTGAACAGGAGGGCGCAGCCGCAGATATCTCCGCAGACCTGGGCCTTGTCGAATCGCATGGATTCTGGAACGTGATAGAGGCTTTCGATCTGGACGGCGACGGCGACCTGGACCTGGTTGCAGGAGGCTGCGGCTTGAACACGCAGATAGCGGTGTCAGCCGAGGAGCCGGCCGTCGTTTATTCTCGGGATTTCGACGCCAACGGAGTCATGGATTTTGTTGTGGGGCACTATATTCAGGGGCGGCTTTACCCCGTTCCGGCCCGAGATGAACTCGTGGCTCAAGTGCCCCGGTTTGCCGAGCGGTTCCCCACCTATGACTCGTACGCCCAGGCGGACATGAATACGGTATTGCTTTCCGCCGAGCGCGCAGAGTCTCTCGTGCTTCACTCTCGCATAGCGGAAACATCCGTATTCGAGAACGTGGAGCGAAGCCGCCTTGAGCGCCGGGCACTGCCGCTGATGGCCCAGGTTTCGGAGACTAAAGGGGTGCTTGCACGGGACTTTGACCGCGACGGAATCGCTGATTTGCTCCTGGCGGGCAATGACTTCGGCAACCGCGCGCAGTTTGGCCGGCGCAGTGCTGGCTCGGGCGTGTTGCTGCAGGGCCTCGGAGAATTGGAGTATTCCGCATCCTGGACCAGCGGCTTTGTCGCACCCGGCGATGTCAGGAAGCTGCTTTACGTCGAAACCGCCACGGGCAGCCTGATAATTTCCGCAACCAACGACGGCCCCCTTATGACATTTACCAGCAGATGAAGGCAGCCGTTAACGGGCTTCTGGACAAGCACGGAGTGGATTCGGCCATCCTGACGCACATGCCGACCGTGCGCTGGGCAAGCGGCTTTACGGGCTCCAACGCCGTGCTACTGGTCTGCCGCGGCCAAACGCACTTTCTTTCTGACATGCGCTACGAGGAGCAGGCGCGCAAGGAAGTGTCGGATGCAGAGGTGCACACGGTGCGTGGTGAACTGTACCAGTACGTGCAGGAGAGAGGATTCCTTGATCGTTCCCGAAGGGTCCTGATGCAGGCGGATCACGTCCCGGTTAGCACACACGGGTTCTGGCAGAGTCTTTGGCCGCATGTTGAATGGGTGCCGGCCAACCTCGTGCTGGCCAGGGAGATGGCCACCAAGACGGACCAGGAAATAGCTACCATGCGGCGGGCGCAGCTGGTAACGGATGCCGCGCTGGAGAACGCAGTTCAGTGCATTCGTCCCGGAATGACGGAGCAGGACCTGGCAGCCGAGCTCGTTTACCAGACGCTATGTCGCGGGGCCGAGCGCATGTCGTTCAATCCCATTGTAAGCTCCGGGCACAGAGGCGCACTTCCGCATGCCCGGCCTTCATCCAAGTGCCTGGAGAAAGGGGAGCTGGTTGTGCTGGATTTTGGTTGCGTAGTGGACGGATATGTCTCCGATCTTTCGAGGACGGTGGCCATAGGGGAGCCGGGAGAGGAGGAGCGGGCTGCCTATGACGTTGTCCTTGAGGCGCAAAAGAGGGCTATGGACGCTACCCGACCGGGCATCCTGTGCAGGCAGTTGGACGCTGTGGCGCGCGATTACATCAAGGAATCCGGGTATGGTGGCAAGTTCATGCATAGCCTGGGGCACGGCATCGGCACCGAGGTCCACGAATGGCCGCGTCTCTCGCACTGGTCCGATGCTGACCTGCCCGAGAATGCCACGGTGACCCTGGAGCCGGGGATCTACATACCGGGCCGATTTGGCATTCGCATCGAAGACACGGTCGTCGTCACGGAAAGCGGAGCCCGCCGGTTGGGCAATGCTCCTCAGACGCTGGCGGTCGTGTAGCCGTGGCGCGATCGATTGCAGGGAGTGCGGAACGGGAGCTTGAGCGCGGACTTAGGCGGGTTCTGGTGGTGGCGTACTATTTCCCGCCCATGGGGCTGAGCGGTGTTCAGCGCATCAGCAAATTCGTCAAGTATCTTCCCGATTCCGGGTGGCAGCCGACGGTGCTTACCGCCAGGCCCGCCGGATATTTTGCCTTCGACGCTTCGCTTCAGGAAGATGCCGAGGGGCGAGGCATGCACGTGGAAAGAACGGCTTCGTGGGATCCCACCCGGCTCTTTGCCCGACGCAGAACCGTTGCCTTGCCCCACGAGGGCAGGCGAAGATGGCTGTCGCTTGCAAGCCAGACCGTTTTTCTGCCCGACAACAAGGCCGGCTGGCTTCGTCCCGGGTTCAGGGCCGGTCGCCGTCTCGTAAAGAGAGAATCGTACGACCTGGTGCTTGCCACTGCGCCGCCGTATACGGCATTGCTGCTGGCTGCGAGACTAAGCCGCAGGTATGGGCTGCCTCTCGTAGCGGACTTTCGCGACGACTGGGTGGGCAATCCCCGCCACATATATCCTTCGCGCTGGCACAGGGCCCGTCACGAGGCGCTGGAGGCCAGTGTCCTTAGCCAGTGCTCGCACGCGTATGTAGCCATCAACGAGGAAATTGAGGCCTCGCTTCGCGGGCGCGCGAGGGCCCATGCGCGCCAGGTGCGAGTTTTCGGTTATTCCGCAGGGGTACGATCCTGAAACCCTTCAAGAGGCCCAGGCGGCCGAGCGGCATCCCGATCGCATGCGTCTCGTATACACGGGAGTATTCTACGACGCACAGACGCCGGACTATTTCCTGAAGGGACTGCATGCGATGTTCAAGCGCAATCCGCCGGCACGCTCAAGGATCGAGGCAGTTTTTGTAGGACTTGTGCCGGAGGCGTCCCGGCAACTGATTTGCGACCTGGACCTGGAAGACGTGGTGTCCTGCAAGGGATACCTGTCGCATTCGGAAACCGTGAGCTATCAGCTGTCCGCCGACGTACTCTGGATGACCATAGGCAAGCGGCCCGGATCCGGGGGCATTTCAACGGGCAAGCTGTTTGAGTACATGGGCACGAGGAAGCCGATTCTGGCGCTCATTCCGCCCGGCACGGCGCGGAAGGCGCTGCGTCCATACGGGGCGAACTGGATTGTAGCCCCGGCCGACATCTCTTCCATTGCGCAGGCGCTTTCCGAGCTGTACGATCGATGGGAATCAGGAACGTTGCCTCTGGGAGAAGCTTCGTATGCGCAGACCTTTGACCGAAAGCGCTTGACCGGGGAGCTGGCCGGGATTCTGGATGCGTGCGCCGCGTCCAAGGCGTCACGGAGTGGAACCGGGTCAGAAGTAGTGCTTCCCAGCGCATGATCGGCATGGTCCCGCGAAAGAAGACCAGGTGATAGCCAACATCCAAGCCTGCCTCCATGGCACGCAATTCGTTACAACTGGAGCTTGAGAGCACGTTCGAGAACGTCGAGCGCGCAGTTGATGAAGTGAGTCGCTTCCTGCGCGAGCGCTGTGCCGACGAAGAAACGGCTTACCGCGTTGCGC
Source organism: Rhodothermales bacterium (assembly GCA_965207385.1). GTDB lineage: Bacteria > Bacteroidota > Rhodothermia > Rhodothermales > Bin80 > CAZXEU01. The sequence goes on along the minus strand of CBDBLZ010000009.1, from coordinate 3,224 downwards.
TTCTGGTCAGCGAAGCCGTGACCAATGCCATGAAGCACGGAAACGGCTGGGATGTCTCAAAGAAGGTAGGCCTGCAGGTAACGGCGGGTAACGGGCGCATCGAATGCACGGTTTCGGATGAGGGCGACGGGTTCGATCTGGCCAAGGTGGAGGACCCGCTGGAGGAGGGAAACATCCTGCGCAGCTGCGGCCGGGGGCTGTATTTCATGCAGAGCATGGCCGATGAAATGCATGTTGAGCGTGGTGGACGTCGACTGAGGCTGGTTTTTCTGCACAGTATTGCGCAATAGAATGCGCGGTACGTGCCTCGCTAGGGTGCTACCGCTTCTCGGCTTTTATTTTATGTGAGTAGGTCCCTATTCCTCGCAAGCCGATCTGGACCCACGCGGGCCTTTCGTCGGCAACCTGAATTCAACAGCCAGTCTTGCCAGTTTCGTAGCGCGCTGCAGCGGGTTGGGTCCGCACCGATATCGCTTGAATGCAGGTATCTTTGGTACAAGGGCGCTTGGTTAGGGCTGGACAGGTGGGTGGCGCCAGCTGCGAGGTCCGGCGGCTAATTGGGTGCCCTTAATCCTGCACGAGCCGAAAACTCATGCCTGAGTCATTAACGCGAGCAGAATGCGATAAACCCGCACGGTTAATCTTCCCTTGCGTACGGCCTGGACCGATAACCTTGCTGACGATCTTGATATGCATCGGCACGCCGAATATATCGTCGGCACAGCATACCTGGAGGGGGCTCGCAATTGCGCCGGAGGACCGATGCAGCCCGTATTCCCGCAGCCAATATTCGCTTCCGCCTGCGCTCAAGGACAGTGTAATAGCGCGTTGGGGAGGCGTTTACAGTCCTTACACCGGCAAATGGTTCAGATCAAGTAGAGAAGTAGACGTAGACCTGATTGTCGCCCGATCGGAAGCGCACGACAGCGGCCTCTGCGCAGCAGATGCAGCGGCCAGGCAGGCATTCGCTTCGGACCTCACGAATGCTGTCCTGACTCCGAGGTTTGTGGGAGTATTCGGCAAGAGAGACGAGGACGCCGGAGAATGGATGCCTGGCAAGAACCGCTGCTGGTACGCGGACAGGGTTGTGACCATTCGGAGGACGTATAGCTTGAGTATCGACAGGGCAGAAGCAGATGCGCTGGAGGCAGTCCTGGTTGGGTGCGATTCGGTGGAATTGGAGGGCTATAGATTGACACCTGACATGATTGCCTTAGCCGAACCTGCGCCGCCGGAGGACTCGCTTGGTATCGAGGCCGAGGAAGCGCCAGGTGGTTACTGGCTTGAGCTCGGGGAAACGCAGCTTTTCTTCTTTCTTGTCTTCAACGTCCCAATGATCAGGGTAGCGGCCGGCTACCGGAATTACGGCCTTGTTTATCACGGGGCGCTCAGGGGAGACCTTCACAATTTCGCGGCGCGTTACAGGCTAGGCTGGCAGCGTACTCGGGGCCGCGCGTTTCAGGCGAATCCCTTTGTTGCGCTGGACTATTACTGTGGTGGATGCCGGGACGCGGACGCGGGTCGGGGCCTTGCTTCGAGCGCAGGCGTCACTATTGAATGGAGGCTGGGTGCGGTTGGGGTTCTGGGCGAATTGGGTCGGTACTGGCTCTGGCAAGGATGCGGCAACGATGACTCATCTGGCTTCGGCTGCGGATTCATGTTGTTCCAGGTAGGCGCCAGCGTTCGCATAGAATAGTCGGCGCTCCATTTGGACGTGCGGGGCCGACCGTGCATTGCAAGTCCAGGGAGCTAGATGGAATTGGCAGCGCGGGAAGAATGAAGAATGCCGGCTTTGTCCTGGTCGCAACCGGAATGCGCGTGCTGCTTCGGTCCGCCTTGGGGTGGAGGGGAGGTAGAGCCGATTGCGAACCGGAGTGGGACGAAATTGATGGATTGTCTGCCCTGGCCGCATACTTTTGCGGCGGTTCCACTCATGTGGCGACAAGGCATTTCGCTGCCCAGACAATCTATCGAAGCAGCTGTATCGCCTCGCCTGACTTAGTGGCGTGAGCACATTGAAAATTGGAGTTCGATGGCCAGCGCCGGTCAGTAGGCTGGATTCCTTCCTAATCCGCTGTCCAGGAATCAGGGTATACGTGTGTCCAGCGAGTGTTGGTGTTTTCGGCGCGAGGAATATCGGCCAGGCCAAAAGTCAACTATTCTGTAGCTTGGGCAGCCCGGAAGCGGGAATAATCAAGCATGAGTTAGCCTCTAAGGTCAGCCTTGTCGAGCGGCCTTGCCGGCGCGGGAGCAGCCAACCTCGGAGAGGGCCAGCTTGTGAACAGAAGCAGGGCGACCGAGACTTCGAGGGCGCAACGACGGTGAGAAACACAACCCTCGAATTGTTCGTTAATACTAGGCCTAGGTAGAGCTTGCATTCCGGTCCGAAAACCGTTCGCAAGAACCCTCGGTGGGAATATTCATGGTTTGCTCGAAGCGAGTATTAGATTAGAAGGGGATAGTCGGCAGAATTCATGGCTAGCGTTACGATCAACAATCTGGACAAGGATCTCAAGAGCCGCTTACGGAAGCGGGCGACGGACAACGGATGTTCGATTGAGGAGGAAGCGCGCAATATTCTGCTGGCGGCGGTAGGGTCTACCCCGCTTCCGCAAAGCTTTGCGAGTGTGATACGCTCCCACTTTGGAGCGGAAAACGGCGTGGACCTGGAATTGCCGCCACGCGAACGAGAGCGGGTGCCCCCCACGCTCGCCGATTGATCATCCCTTTGTGGTCGTGTTGTTAGACACGAATGTAGTTTCGGAGCTCATCCGGAAGTCGCCCGATGCTGCAGTACTAATGTGAGCTGCAAGCCAGCGAGCGGAAGACCTGTTTTTTTCGGCGATTGGCGAAGCAGAACTGCGCTACGGGGCTGCGATAATGCCAGTGGGCAAGCGTCGAACAACACTTGTGTTGGAGATTGAAGCTATGCTGCAGAGCGTGTTTGGGAGTCGAATACTTCCATTTGACAGCAGCGCTGCGCGCGCTTACGCGGACATCGCTACCATTCGGCGTTCTCGTGGACGCCCGGTCCCACCTACGGACTGCCAGATTGCGGCAATTGCCTACTCGCGAAATATGGCAATCGTGACCCGCAATGTGCGGGACTTCGACAGCATGGGTATTGAAGTCCTAGACCCGTGGGCGGCTACGTAGCGCCGCTGTGTCGCAGCAATGCAGGCGAACAGCAAATGCATGTCCAGGCGCGGGGCACGTAGGTGCAG
>CBDBLZ010000008.1:0-108494 GCA_965207385.1 Rhodothermales bacterium | reverse complement strand
GCCGCGCCTTCTGTACGACTACTTCAAGCAGCTGTTTGCGCAGGTGACCAATCCTCCTCTGGATGCTATCCGGGAGGAGCTTGTAACCAGCCTGGCTCTCAATCTGGGGCCGGGTCGCAACCTGTTTACGGAAACACCGGAGCATTGCGCCAAGCTTCGGCTCGAGCAGCCTGTCATCGCCAATATCGACCTGATTGACGGATTGGACATGCCCTCGGTTACGCTGCAGGCGTGCTTCGAAGCCGGCGCACTCAAGAAGGCTCTGGATAGCCTGCAGGCGTCTGCGGCGAAAGCGGTTCGGGGAGGAGCTGCGCTCGTAGTACTCTCGGACCGCGCGGCGGGAGCCGAGCGGCTTCCCGTCCCGGCGCTGCTGGCGGTGGCAGCTGTCCACCACCACCTGATCCGGGAGGGTCTGCGCTCGCGATGCGGCCTCATTGTAGACAGCGGTGAGCCCCGGGAGGTTCACCATTTTGCGCTGCTGATCGGCTATGGCGCAGAGGCTGTTTGCCCATATCTGGCCCTGGAGACCGTAAGCACGCTGGTCGACGCGGGCGACGTGGAGGGACTGACGCAGGAGCGGGCGGCGGGCCGCTACATCAAGGCCGTGGGCAAGGGCCTGCTGAAGGTGATGTCCAAGATGGGCATCTCGACGCTGCAGAGCTACCGCGGGGCGCAGATATTCGAGGCGCTCGGCGTGGGCCGCGGAGTGATAGATGCCTATTTCACGGGCACGAGCTCCCGCATTGGAGGCATCAACCTTGACGTAATTGCTGAGGAAGTGGCAATTCGGCACGAAGTGGCCTATCCTCAGAAGCGTGTAGGCGGGCAGCTGGCGCTGGATCCGGGAGGCCGCTACCAGTGGCGTCGCGGGGGCGAAGAGCACCTGTTTGACCCGGCGTCCATAGCTCGGTTGCATCAGGCTGTCCGGGACCGGAGCCAGGAATCATACCGGCAATTCGCAGACCGGATCAACAAGCAGCGCCGGCGCCACATGACGCTGCGCGGGCTGCTGGAATTCGACTACGAGGGGGCCAGCCCTGTGCCCCTGGAAGAGGTGGAGCCGTGGACCGACATCGTTCGCTCGTTCAAGACGGGCGCGATGTCCAACGGTTCGATCAGCCGGGAGGCGCACGAAACCCTTGCCATGGCCATGAACGCCGTAGGGGCCAGGAGCAACACCGGGGAGGGCGGCGAGAATCCGGAGCGTTATGAGCGGCAGAACCCCCGGCGCAGCCGCATAAAGCAGGTGGCCTCGGGACGCTTCGGCGTGACGATCGGGTATCTGGAGAGCGCCGACGAGATCCAGATCAAGATGGCGCAGGGGGCCAAGCCCGGAGAGGGAGGACAGCTGCCTGGCCGCAAGGTATCGCCGTTCATTGCGGGCCTCAGGCATTCGACGCCGTACGTGGGGTTGATTTCGCCGCCGCCGCATCACGACATCTATTCTATCGAGGATCTGGCCCAGCTCATTCACGACCTCAAGAATGCCAACCCGGAGGCGCGCATCAGCGTCAAGCTGGTCAGCGCCGTGGGCGTGGGAACCGTGGCCGCCGGCGTGGCCAAGGGCAAGGCCGATGTCGTGCTGATCAGCGGCGCGGATGGTGGCACGGGGGCCTCTCCCAAGACCTCCATCATGCATGCCGGGCTGCCCTGGGAGCTGGGCCTTTCGGAGACCCACCAGACCCTGGTGGTGCACGGCCTGCGCGAGCGTATTCGCGTGGAGTGCGACGGACAGCTCAAGACAGGAAAGGACGTGGCGATCGCTGCGCTGCTAGGCGCAGATGAATTCGGCTTCTCATCGGCGCCTCTGGTGGCCATGGGATGCATTATGATGCGCAAGTGCCACCTGAACACGTGTCCGGTGGGCATCGCGACCCAGAAGCCGGAGCTGCGAGCACAGTTTCGCGGACAGCCCGAACACGTGATCAATTATCTCTATTTCGTGGCCGAGGAGCTGCGCGAAATCATGGCCAAACTCGGCTTCCGCAGCCTGCGCGAGATGCGCGGCCGGGTCGACCGGCTCCGCCGCGGCGGCGACACCGACCACTGGAAGGCCAAACACCTGGACCTCGCGCCGCTATTGGCCGAGGCGCAGACCCCCGAAATCCTGGCCCGCTTCAACGTGGACCGTCAGGACCACGGGCTGGACCGCGCGCTGGATCACCGGCTGCTGGCGCTTGCCGCGCCCGCCCTCGAAAGGCGGGAACCTGTACGCGCCAGCCTGGCCATCGACAATGGCAACCGCAGCGTGGGTACCATGCTAAGCCACGCCATCTCCCGGCAGTACGGGGAGGAGGGCCTGCCGGAGGACACCATCGTGTTCGACGCAGCGGGCTCAGCAGGCCAGAGCTTTGCCGCCTTCGGTGCGCCAGGCCTCACTTTCAGCATCAAGGGTGATGCCAACGACTACTTTGGCAAGGGACTCTCGGGCGCCAAGCTAGTCATTGCCCCGCCCGCGGAGGCCACCTACGAGCCGCACAAGACGGTGGTCGTAGGCAATGTGGCCTTCTATGGAGCAACCGGAGGCGAGGCTTACATCCGGGGCCGTGCGGGCGAGCGTTTCTGCGTGCGCAACAGCGGCGTCCGCGCCGTGGTGGAGGCGGTGGGAGACCACGGATGCGAGTACATGACGGGCGGACGGGTAGTTGTGCTCGGCCCCACGGGCCGCAATTTTGCGGCCGGCATGAGTGGCGGCGTAGCCTACGTCCTGGACGGCACCATGGATTTTCGGCGCGGCAGGTGCAACACGGAGTCGGTAGAACTGATGGCCGTAACGCGTCCGGAAGACCTCGCGGAGTTGCACGCGCTGGTGGAAAACCACTACCGGTATACCGGAAGCCGCGTGGCACACTGGGTACTGGACCACTGGGACAGGGCCGTGCGCGAGTTCGTGCAGGTCATGCCGACAGAATACCGCAATGCCCTCATGCGCCTGGCCTCGGGATCTTCCGCCGTGTCTGTAGCAGCTGCCTGACGTTATGGGCAAACTCACCGGATTTCTGGAATACGAACGGGAACTGCCTGCCTACCGGCAGGTGTCCGAACGGCTGCAGGACTATCGTGACGTAGCAGCCCCGTTTTCCAAGTCGCGCGTCATTCGCCAGGCAGCGCGCTGCATGGATTGCGGCGTACCCTTCTGCCAGTCCGGATGCCCGCTGGGCAACATAATTCCGGACTGGAACGACCTGGTTTACCACGATCGGTGGCGCGAGGCCTATGAGCGGCTGAGGGCAACCAACAACTTTCCCGAGTTTACGGGACGCATCTGTCCTGCCCCCTGCGAGTCTGCCTGCGTGCTGGGCCTCATTGATGAGCCCGTCACCATTGAGCGCATCGAGCAGGAAATCATCGAACACGCCTTCCGGCAGGGATGGGTACAGCCCGAGCCTCCCTCTCGCCGAACGGGCAGGCACGTGGCCGTGGTCGGGTCCGGTCCGGCAGGTCTGGCGTGTGCGGACCAGCTGAACAGGGCCGGGCACCGCGTTACGGTTCTGGAGCGCGACGATCGAATTGGCGGACTGCTTCGCTACGGCATCCCGGACTTCAAGCTGGAAAAGCGCGTGCTGGATCGCCGGCTTGACATCCTGCGGGCCGAAGGCGTTCACTTTGTCACGAACGCGGACGTGGGCAGCAATTATGCCGCCTCAAGACTGCACGGTTTCGATGCTGTCGTGCTGTGCGTTGGGGCCACGGCGCCGCGCAATCTGGACATTCCCGGACGGGACCTGGAGGGAATTCACTTTGCTTTCGAATACTTGCGGCAGCAGAACAAGCGGGTAGCCGGTGATGATCTCGCGGCGGCTCAGAGAATCCACGCGGGCGGCAAGCACGTGGTGGTCATTGGCGGCGGCGACACGGGAAGCGACTGCGTAGGCACCGCCAACCGCCAGGGAGCGGCATCCGTAACCCAGTTCGAACTCCTGCCCGTGCCCCCGACGGAGCGTCCGCAGCACCAGCCGTGGCCGTATTACCCGATGATCCTGCGTACAAGCTCCTCGCACGAGGAAGGAGCGGATCGAAACTGGAGCGTGATGACCAGGGCATTTGAAGGGGAAGCCGGGCGAATCAGGCGGCTTCGCACCGCGGAGGTGAACGTGGAGCGCTCCGACGGCGGGCGCATGCTCTTGTCGGAGCTGCCGGAATCAGAGCGGGAATGGGACGCTGATCTCGTGCTTCTGGCCATAGGCTACGTGGGGCCGGAAAAGAGCGCCATGCTCGCTGAGCTTGGCCTGGAACTGGACGCCAGAGGCAATCTGCTCACGACCGGCGACTACCAGACCAGCGTACCCGGAATATTCGCTGCGGGAGATGCCCGCAGGGGCCAGTCTCTTATCGTCTGGGCGATTTCCGAAGGAAGGGAAGCGGCGCGTGCCGCGGACGCATATCTGTCGGGATTCGTTTCGCTTCCGACGAAGGGCGTCGGAGACTTGCCGCTCGCCGTATAAAATTAATATTAACCCGTACCCGGAGGGAACCCATGCCACAAGGCGCGATTTAAGCGCGCTACATACCTAATGGCTCATCCAGAAGGGTGGAGGGTCCAGGCCCTTTGAAACCCTGGCAACCCCCCGATCGGTATCGAACGCCGCGACGGGAAGGTGCCACGTCCTGCCCTGCCTTTGGCGGGGAGAGATGAGCGGGAGACAAAGCCGGTTTTCCGGTGCGAGTTCGATTCGCCTCTTCCGCCATCTTGAGCGCGGAAGGGGTTTTTTGTTGCCCCCTCTTCGCCAGGGCCGGTCCGGGTGGTGCCATTTCCTCTAGCCACCATACCACAACCATACCATGACCACCAACGGACACCGGCTGCACTTCGAAACGCTGCAGCTTCACGCAGGACAGGAACCGGACCCGGCAACCAATTCCAGGGCGGTACCGGTCTATGCGACGACCTCGTATACGTTTGATGACGCGGCACATGGAGCCAACCTGTTCGCCCTGCAGCAGTTTGGCAACATTTACACGCGCATCATGAACCCGACCAACGATGTCTTCGAACAGCGCATCGCGGCTCTGGAGGGCGGAGTGGCCGCGCTCGCTACCAGTAGCGGCCAGGCGGCCCAGTTCCTGGCCATTGCCACGCTGGCAGAGGCCGGCGACAACATCGTGTCGACGAGCTTCCTGTACGGGGGTACGTACAACCAGTTCAAGGTCTCGCTGCCGCGGTTGGGCATCGACGTGCGATTTGCCGATGGCGATGATCCGGACTCCATCGCCGCGCATCTGGACGAGAACACCAAGGCGATTTACCTGGAGACCATTGGCAACCCCAAATTCAATATCCCGGACTTCGAGCGGATATCGGCGCTCGCCAAGCGGCACGGCATTCCGCTGGTCGTGGACAATACGTTCGGTGCAGCGGGTTACCTGTTCCGTCCCATCGACCATGGCGCGGATATCGTGGTTGCCAGTGCCACCAAGTGGATTGGCGGACACGGCACCACGATCGGCGGCGTAATCGTTGACGCTGGCACGTTTCCGTGGAATAACGGCCGATTCCCCGTATTCACGGAGCCGTCGCCGGGCTACCACGGGCTTCGTTTCTGGGATGTATTCGGTCCCTCAGGTGTGCTTAGTGCGAACGTGGCCTTCATTATCCGGGCCCGCGTGGAGGGGCTGCGCGACCTGGGGCCGTGCCAGAATCCGTTCGCGTCGTTCCTCTTGCTTCAAGGGCTTGAAACGCTCTCGCTGCGCGTCCAGCGAAGCTGCGACAACGCGCTCGAGCTGGCACGCTGGCTGGAGGCGCATCCGCAGGTTTCGTGGGTCAGCTACCCCGGGCTAGGCTCGCACCCGTATCACAAACGGGCCAAGCGGTACCTGCACCGGGGCTATGGTCCTGTCCTTGCATTTGGCGTTGAGGGTGGACGCGAAGCCGGTCAGGCCTTTGTCGAGAACGTTGAACTCGCCAGCCATCTGGCGAACGTAGGCGATGCAAAGACCCTGGTCATTCACCCCGCTTCCACCACCCATTCGCAGCTCACGGAGGCAGAGCAGCTGGCGACAGGCGTTCCTCCGGACCTCGTGCGCGTCTCGGTAGGAATCGAGCACATCGAGGACATCAAGGCGGACTTCGCCGGGGCGCTCTCACGGGTGCCGGCTCCGGTTCCGGTCTAAGGGCGCCCGCAAGCGCCGTACCCGTTCGCCATGGTCAGGACGCACGTCATACCGGAATTCGAGCTTGAGTGCGGTGCCGTGCTGCAGCAGGTACCCGTGGGCTATTCCGCGTGGGGGGCCTTGAACGAGGCAAGGGACAACGCTGTCGTCGTGGGCCACAGCCTCACCAGCACGACGGACGCCGCCGACTGGTGGCGGGGGTGCGTAGGCCCGGGGGCGGCACTGGACACAGACCGCTACTTTGTCGTGTGCCTCAACGTGATCGGCTCACCATACGGATCCGTCTCTCCGGTGACCACAAATCCCGACACGGGAAAGCCTTATGGCATTGACCTGCCCCAGGCTACGGTGCGCGATACGGTTGCGCTGCACAAGCTTGTGCTGGATGCCCTCGGCGTTCGCGGTATCGCGTTCGTCATTGGAGGGTCCATGGGAGGCATGCAGGTGCTGGAATGGGCCTTCTACGGCGACTTTGTCCGGGGTCTTGTTCCGATCGGCGTGGGAGGGCGCCACTCGGCGTGGTGCATTGCATGGAGTGAAGCGCAGCGCCAGGCCATCTTCCGGGACGCGGCCTGGAACGGTGGTCGCTATGATCCTGCGTCACAGCCGGTTGCAGGCCTGTCCGTTGCCCGCATGATTGCGATGATTTCGTATCGCTCGTCCGATTCGTTTGCTTCTCGCTTTGGACGGACATTTCGCAACGGCACTGCCGAATCCGTCTTCAACGTAGAATCGTACCTGCACCATCATGGAGACAAGTTGGTGCAGCGCTTCGACGCCAATTGCTATGTGTATCTGACGCGCCTTATGGACTCGCACGACGTCGCCCGGGGCCGGGGCACCTACGAGGATGTCCTGGCTTCCATTGCGCAGCCTACGCTGGTTGTCGGCATCGCATCGGATGTCTTGTATACGCTGGGCGAGCAGGAAGAGCTTGCCTCGCTTATGCCCCATGCGCGGCTGGCTGTAATGGAGGCTGCTCACGGTCACGACACGTTCCTCATTGAAGTAGATTCGCTGGGAGAGCACATCAGGGCATGGAGAAGGGAGTGCGTGGACGCGTAGAATAGGCCAACTTCAAGAGCGGCCTGGAGATCGCTTGGGCTATGGACAAGTATCGGGTAGGCATACTGGGTGCCACGGGAGCTGTAGGCCAGAAATTTGTCGAGATTCTTGACGGGCATCCCTGGTTTGAGATCGCGGTGCTTGCGGCATCCGAACGTTCGGCGGGCAGAAGCTACCGCGAGGCCGCCAACTGGATAGGCGCGACGGCTATTCCGCCCAGCGTGGCCGACATGGAGGTGGTGAGCACGGCCGAGGTGCCGGACTGCGACCTGGTGTTTTCCGGTCTTTCATCCGGCGTGGCCGGAGAAGTGGAGCGGCGAATGGCAGATAGCGGCCTGGCCGTCATTTCCAACGCCCGCAATTTTCGCATGCACCCGAAGGTGCCATTGCTGATTCCGGAGATCAATCCGGACCACACGGCACTCGTACGGCACCAGCCCTGGAACGGGTACATTGTCACCAATCCGAACTGCTCCACGGTCGGAATGGTCTGCGCGCTGCGGCCCCTGCACGATGCCTTCGGTGTAGATGCCGTGCAGGTTACAACCCTGCAGGCCCTGTCGGGCGCAGGCTATCCCGGCGTTTCCTCGCTGGACTCGCTGGCCAACATCGTGCCTTACATTGCGGGCGAAGAGGAGAAGATGGCTACCGAACCTCTCAAGCTGCTGGGAACGCTCACGGGCGCGGGTATAGAACCCGCGAGCATGGCGATCAGCGCGCAGTGCACCCGCGTTCCTGTCCTGGAGGGACACCTGGAGTGCGTATCCGTCAGGCTCCGGCGCAAGGCAGATTTAGCCGACGTGCGCGAAGCGCTGACGGGCTTCCAGAGCCCCGTGCGGCATCTTGGCCTGCCGGGCGAGCCGGAGCGGCTGCTGCACGTGGTGGACGAGGCGCATTTTCCGCAGCCCCGGAGGCATGTGATGCTGGAGGGCGGCATGAGCGTGGCCGTGGGCCGCATTCGGCCCTGCGAGGTGCTGGACTTCAAGTTCGTTGTACTGGTGCACAACACCATACGGGGCGCTGCCGGCGGCGCCGTGCTCAATGCCGAATTGTTGCACGCGCAGGGACTTCTCAGGCGGAGGCCGGTCGCGGCTGCCGCGTGTTAGTGCGGCGTGCCAGGCTGAAGGACGCGCAGGAGGCAGGACGCCTGTGGCTGCGCCTGCTGGAGTCGCAGGGCGCACTGGATCCGGCGCGCGCTCCGGGCGAGGATGCCCTTGAGCGCTGGCTCAATGATTTTCCCTACTGGGTGCGGAATGACCAGTCACGAGTATTCGTAGCGGAAGAGAAGGGCAGGCTGGCGGGATTTCTGAAAGCGCATGTGCGCAGCGTTGCGCCAATCTATGCGCCGCGCATGGAGGTGTACCTGGAAGCCATCTACGTCGTAGGGGAGGCGCGGCGACGTGGAATCGGACGGAAGCTGGTGCAGGCGCTGGCCACATGGGTCGCCGGCATGGGCGGACTGTCTATCCGGCTGCAAGTGGAAGCCCGCAACGATGGCGGAAGAGCATTCTGGCGAAGTGTTGGAGCCATGCCTTCGGCTCTGGAGATGTGCATCGAACCGGCACGGATCCTGGCTGCGTTCGAGGAGGTTTAAGCCCGAAACGCGGGAATAGCTCAGTTGGTAGAGCATCTGCTTGCCATGCAGAAGGTCGCGAGTTCGAGTCTCGTTTCCCGCTCCAGATCCGCTCCGTGCAACTCTCCTGGTCTGCCACGCACGGCATTGGTATCCGGCGTGGAAATGCGCTGCCTCCGGATTCAGATTGCTGTCGACTTGGCCTGCTCTACGGCATCCGCCAATTCGGAGTACGTAACGGGATTGGCAATAGTGCGCAAATTGCTCAGCGAAATGCTGCGTCTTGTGCCCATGTGCCGGTAAAGTCTGGTGGTCGAAAGGACGTAGAACACCCACTGGTCGAAGTCCTTCGGGTCAATCTCATTGCCCAGGCGAGGGGCAAGGAGTCCGAACACATAAATGTCCGCCTGGCGCTTGGCTTCGCCCGTGTATGCTCAAGCGTCCGGATCCCACACGCGCGTGGGCGCGATGCCGTACGTGATCCTGGAAAGGGCTTTTTGCTCCCAGCCCTGGATATAGCTGGAGGACTTGACCTCGACCAGAGTCCCGTCCGCCAGCGTGAGATCGACCGCTGCCCAGCCGTCCCGCACACCCGTCGTATCCGCTCCTATGGCGTGAGCGACGATAAACTCGGCGAGAATGCCGCGGGTCGTGTTCTCCCTTAAATCGGAAGCCGACCAGGCCCAGAAATCCAGCACAGTCAGTTTGAGAGCCGAACCGCGCGATGAAAAGCGCTCGTTGCCGCGAAGCCTTTCTGGGTCAATCCGTCCGATATCGTTCATGCGCATGCTATTTCATAAGGCTTGCCAAGATGTTCGCACGGGCCTGGCGGCACCGGCAAACCGTCAGGGCTGCTCGGGAAAGAGCGTTACCTGAACGTAGCGGTCAGTGAGCCACGTGCGGGCGGCCTGCTGCAGATCTTCCACCGCCAGGCTGTCCACGAGTTCGTCGAAGCGAAGGATGTCCAGCGGCTCGGAAATGCTGTCGCTGTAGTATGCACTGCGCAGCGCGCTTACCCAGAAGCCGTTTTGCTCCAGGCTAATTGTGCGCGCTTGCCGCTGCTGCTCCCGGACTCGCGATACGTAGTCCTCGGATACTCCATTGCGCTTGATTTCGTCGATCGTCTCGAAGACGGCGCTAGTCAGCTCTTCCGCGCGCTCCGGATCGCAGCCGAAGCTGATCGAGAACCTGTAACTTTCCCATGGGCGACTGACGGGCGATGCGCTGACCCCCGCACCGTAGACGCCGCCTCGCTCCTCGCGCAGTTCCTCAAACAGAACAATGTCCAGAAGCATCTCGAGGGACTCCATGTGATGGCGCGCTTGTCTGGAATCCGCATACGGACCGTTGAACGTGATGCTCACGCGGCTTTGCGGCTCCTGTCCCTTGTATACGGTCTTGATCACCTTGGTATCCGGAGTACGTCTGTTCACGTCACGCCACGCTTCTTCCCGATCCGTTGCGGGCAGCGTACCGAGATACGTCTGAGAGAGCGCAGTCAGCGTGTCGACGTCGAAGGCGCCCACGAAGACGAATACAAAGTCGTCCATGTCGGCGAAGCGCTCCCGGTATATCTCCAGGGCGCGCCCCATGTCCACGCCATCGAGATCCGCCACGGTGACAGGTCTGGAGCGCGGATGATTCATGTAGAGCGAAGTGAGAAGCGTGTCGCTGAAGGCCGCGTCGGGGGAGTTCTCCCGGTTAGCCCGAAATGTGCGGTTGATGTTGATGTAAGACAGGAATGCGGATGAGTCCAGGCGCGGCTGCGTGGCGCGCAGGTGTATCAGCTGGAATAGAATTTCCAGGTCTTCCGGCGATGCCTGGCCATTGAATCCCTCGAACAGCCCGCTGATGGATGCCGATACGGATGCACGCTTGCCGGATAGCTTCTTGCGCAGTGCTACCTGGTCAAAGGCACCGACGCCGCTGCCGCTTACAGTAGAGGCAGCATACCGCGCGCTGTTGTATTCCTCGTCGCTGTATAGTGAGGTTCCTCCTTCGCTAAAGGAGGTGAATCGAACTTCGTCCGCACGAAAATCCGTTGGCTTCATGACGACCCGGATACCATTGGCCAGCGTGATCTCCGTGACTCCGAGCTCATCGATGGTGCGTTCACTTACGACGGCCGTCGGGTCCAGCGTCTTGTCGAATAGGGGCGCATCCACGGCCACGTCAACATACGGCTCTACCTGAGTGCCGTCGTACTGCTCGAATGTAGCCGCCAGGACCTCTTCGGTAATCCATTCGAGCGACGGCTTTTCCGGCAGGTCTGCCGTCACCACCCGGTCCCGACTGCTGAGCGCTTCTGGCAGGTACGCACTGACTTCGTCCAGCGATATGGTTGGCACCAGCTCCTGCGCGAGTCGATAGGCGTTCACCGCACCCGGAATGGGACTGCCTTCCAGGTAGTGGGAGACGTAGGACGACACAAGCCGCGCTGAAGGGGTGTTGTTGCGCTCGTTGTAGGCTTGTTCGCGCGAGCGCATGAATGACTCCTTGTAGCGGGAGAATTCGCCCGGTGTGAAGCTGTGCTGCTTGACTCGCTCTGCCTCGATTATCAGCGTGCGGAGCGCGGCGACCAAACTGTCTTCGGCAACAAGCGCTTGAAGACTGAACTGCGGCACGTCCCGGACAATCTCGCCAAGACCTGCGCCGGCGTTCAAGAATGGAGCACGCGTTCCGTCTTCGGAAATCTCGCCGAACCGCCGCGATAGCATTCCCCTTGCCATTGTTCCAACGAGGGAATTGCGATAATCGGCGACGGTCTTCATGGCTGCCTCCGGCTGCCTGTAGCCCACGTAAACAGTCGGAAAGAATGAGTATTCCGGGTCTGTCACGACCTTGTACCGCGTCTCCTCCAGGTGCGGTACGCCGAATGCCCGGCGCGGGACCGGGTCTGCGGCTGGCGCAATGGAGGAAAAGTGTTCTTCTACCAGCGACTTCATCATGTCCACGTCCAGCGCTCCGACCACGGCCACGGCCATCAGGTCCGGCCTGTACCAGGTCTCGTAAAAGCGGCGCACGGATTCGTACGAGCTGTTCTTGATAACGAGCGTGTCGCCAATGGGAAGCCGCTCCGCGTAGCGGGACTCGCCGAGAATGACCGGAAGCGATTCGTCCAGCATGCGTCCGAATGCCCCGCGACCGCTACGCCATTCCTCCAGCACCACGCCGCGCTCGTTGTCGATTTCCTCGTTGCTCAGCGTTGCATGGGCCGCCCAATCCTCCAGGACCTCGAACGCGCTACGGACTACCTCCATGCTGTCGGTGGGCACCTGCAGCTGGTAGACAGTCTCGTCGAAGGACGTATAAGCGTTGATATCCGGGCCAATCTGCATGCCCAGTCGCTGCAGGAATGCCATGAGCGTTTGCTTGGGGAAGCGCCGCGTACCGTTAAAGAGCATGTGCTCCACAAAATGAGCCAGTCCACGCTGGTCTTCGTCCTCCAGAATGCTGCCCGCGTTGACGGCGAGTCGAAGCTCCAGGCGCGCTTCCGGCTCGTGGTTCTCCCGCAGGTAGTACGTGATGCCGTTGTCGAGCTGACCGATCGTCACCGCGCTGTCTACGGGAATGGGTTGGTCAGGGGCCAGTTGGGCGCTCGTGTCGCCTGGAGTCAATGCGACCAGTAGCGGGAGCAGAGCCAGGATTGGGGTGGTTCTTGGGGCAGGTCGAAGGGCAGGCATGTGGCAACGGGTCTTGTGGGTCGAGCCAATCTGCTGAACTCTTGGCGATGCAATGTACGGGCAAGGCACCGAATTGGCTTACGGACCGCGGACGCGTTAGGCCGGATGTGACGCTCTGCAGACGGGCCACGGATCAATTCCCGAGAAAATTCTTGTAGCACGACATCCCGGCAACCTATCTTCGCGTCACGTCATCCGGCAAGACAGGCTGCAACGTAGCGGCACGGAGCCCAGGACATGAGCCTGGCGAGTCTGCCTTTCACCGGGAATCCACGCATCGCTCAACGAACGGGTCCATGTCACAATCCTCTGATATCGTCGCGCAACTTAAGTCGTCCCGCAAGTATTTCATGAGAACGATTTCGTCCTTCGAAGAGAAGGACGCCTGTTTCGCCCCCCAGCCCGAACTCTACACAGTGGCCGGTCACATTGCGCATGCCGCGGATTCGATCGAATGGTTCGTGGAAGGCGCTTTCGGCCAGGGGTGGAATATGGATTTCGAGAGCCTGATCGCCGCGGCACGGGCCGTAGATACGCTTGAGGAGGCTGTCGCCTGGCTTGATCGTGCCTTTGAGAAGGCCATAGATACCTTCAGCGCGGCCTCAGATGAGAACCTTGCGGCTCCGATCCCGGACAAGCGTATCATGCCGGACTCGTCCCGCAGCGCTATCGTGGGGCCCATAATCGATCACACGGCGCACCACCGAGGATCGCTCGCCGTGTATGTACGCCTGGTAGGCAAGGTGCCGCAGATGATTTACGAATGACCGCTGTAGGCTTTGGCTCGTCCACTACAGAATCTGCGGCCTGCAAGGCCAAGTTTGCGGCTCGATTGCGTCAAGAATCCGGATCGGGGGCTAATCTGGTCTCCCGCGAACATGGTGCATAGAGGAGTGCCGGCCAAGTAATGGAGCGAAGGCGCAAGCTCTTTTGGGGGTTGCGAGCTACGCAACCAAATCACGACTGCTTGAGTGTTTAGGAGCCGACTGGATTGTGGTTCTTGTGTCTGTGTGGAGCCTTTGCCGTAACGCTTCGGTCGATGTAGGCGCGTCCGCGATGCGCTTAGATCTATTCAGAAGAAGCACCTCATCGTGGCGCATTGGGTCGCCAAGAGTACATCGTGACTGCAAGGTGAAGCAAGGAAATGGAGTCGCGGTCGGATTCCGCTAATTCTAGGCGCAATGACCAAGAACCAGATACCCGCGAAACAGAGATGAGAAAGGCAATTAAGGACCTCTGTCGGATTCCAGACGACAGCCTGCTTGAAGAAGTTGCCAAGGGAATCCAGTGCGTCCTTGACAATGCCGAGAGCCTCGCGGCGACCGCAGTCCGACTCGATGAGAACGGAGAGCACCGCAGCGCCGCCATATTAGATTCCCTCGCGACGGAGGAATCAGCAAAGGTTGTGATTCTGATTGATCTGGTCCGGTGCCCGAGCGGCAACCAGGACGGGAAACTCAGAACGGCTAGAGCCTTCGCAAATCACCTGGCAAAAGAGATCTACGCAATGTCGTGTGACTGGCGGATGGGCAGTTTTGCGGAGTTTGCGGACGCGGTGAATCTCATGCGCCGGCAATTCTACTTAGCTGGTCCCAACGACGTAGATTGGATTGTTACTGATCATGGCCTACGCGAGGGTAGGATGTATGCAGACTATATTCAGGATATAACGGTTAAGAACGGCAATTACTACTGGATTTCTCCGCTGGACATGAGCTTCGATAAAGGATTTGGCGTAAGAGCACCTACACCGCTATTAGTGGGCCGGGCATTAGAGCGGGCCGGGATCACGTCGACGGAAGGGTTGGGAGTAGTGGCTGAATTGTGGCGCAGCTTTGAACCAAATTCAAGAACAGGGTCGCATGAGCTCTTTGAGCTCAAACAGCAGACATTGGCACTCGCAGCCGCGAATCGGCCCGACCAAAGTCTTGATCAAGAAGATGCAAGGATGATCTTCGATTATTGGGCCTTCCCGATGTGGCCACTCGACTTGACGCCAAGTAAGGAGCTAAGCGTAGATGATCTTCGCCGCCATCGAGCGGAACAAATCAAATGGTTCACTAAACGGAATGCAGAAAGGAATCCGCAACCTGTGATAACTCGCAGCAAATTGGCGGGCCTGTTTCAAGGCCACGATGACAGTACGAGTAAGCCTGTTCGACAAGTCGAAGCGCAACGGCGGTGCGAGGAAAAGGCAGAAGAAAAAGCTCTACAGGGCGGATCTACTCCGGAGGACGATGACCAGCTTAAACGAAGAGTGCTTGACCTGAGTTACGACGAAATCATTGATCTGACTGCTCTGGGATTGTTTGGTGCCCGACGCGAAATGGGTTGGGTAGAGTGTCGCGAGCAGGCCCAAGACATTCACTCTAGTGTTGACCGTTTCGGGTCACGCATCGACTGGGTGTGTAGCTATCGCAGATACTGGGTGAGAGGATTGGACAGGTGGGAACAGCCGCCGGCGGTGCCGAAGAGTCTTACCATAGGAGCGGGTGAAAAATCAGAGCATGGTAGCTGATCCTCAAGCCAGGCCGACTCAGGTTGGGTCGGAGAGAATAGAATGCTCTCAACCGAATTGGCGGCGCGGGATGGCACGAGCAGGCGGCTTGCTGCGCTGGAAACATGATTTAGTTTGCGCAAATGTTGCTCCGGCTTTGTCCCATCTAGCCGTGGTTCAGGCGTCCCAGCACGCCCTACTTCGCCGACTGTGTTGACTCGCCGATACAATCAGAGACACAACAATCGGAGAAGCAACATTGGTGCTCTGGCGACCACCTCGCGGGATGCAAAAGACTGCGGGCTCGCAGAGATCGTATTGCTGCAGATCCCTGCAGGAAATTCAAACCGTGAACGAATGGATTACCGAACTGCTGCCGTTACGCTACGATCGTGAGAATGGCCAAGAGAATGCCCAACGCTGTGAATCCGAGACCTACCATCCACTTCAACGTGTTGATAGTGGCGTTTTGGGCTTCAAGTTTGCTCTCAAACCGATGGATCAGATTGGCTGATGCCATTTCTTCGACGAGTTTAGTAAATACGTGCGCATCACGACCTTGAAAGCCTGCACGCGTTAAGATTTCATAGAACTCGGCACGATCATCACCTTGATCACGCACCAGTGGGGCGGGACTCCCGGGCGCTGGTAAACGGTCGGGAGGATTGTCAGACATAGTATGTTCGACGAGGTGGCTGGAGACCGGTTCCGGCCACTGGCCTGCATTGAGTTGAGAGGAATTGACGGGGCCTATGCGGTGTCGCCGAGTAGTGGGGACGCCATTAACTGACCAGCCATACGACTCTTCCGCAGTTCAGTTTGTATGCCAGACTTATATTGGTCCTCCGGTTGGCTAAGAAGGGCCAAGATTGATTGACGGCTGCCAGTAGCCTGCAGTGAACACGGTCGATTTTAGGAAAGGGGCTCATTGAGCAGTGATTACGAGGCTGGCTTGCTCGAGAAATTGATCGGAATTACCCACTTTGCTGGACTTGTGCGCAGCCTCTCACGTGCCGAGCAGTTGTTTCCGGCTTGCACTTGATCGCTGACAACGACAAGCAGAGCCGTCCTCCCGGGCGCATCCAGTGGCCATCTTGTAGAGTACTGAAGAGCGAAAATCCTAGGCCAGATACCTGTCGGCCGGACCATAAACTGGCTTGCCCCAGATGTCCGTTACCACAACGACTTGCGGAGGTCTTGCAGCGGATGGACGTATCGGCGGATGGATAAGCGTACCGCGCTACGGCGTGACAAACTCGTAGGCCTCGAGATACGGCACGAAGAGCTCCTCCTCGCTGTCCGCGCCCAGGCTTATCGCACGATAGATCCTGCCGTTGTTTCCAAACATGAACACGTGTCGGAGCCCAAGCTCTTCGGCGATGAGCTCGCCGTCCTTGGTAAAGACCTGATAGCCTGTTCCCCGCTCCCGGTTGCTATACTGGATCATGAGATGCTCGTCCGTCAGCTCGAAGAGTCCCCATGGCCCTAGGGGCATGGAGGCCACGAAATCCTTCATGGCCGCGAACACCGATGCGGCGTCCGGCGGCAGGTCCTTGTTAGGAGAGCGGAACCACGAACTGTGCCTGGAAATCCTCTGAATCAGCGTACCGTCGGGGGCGAACTTCAGGATCTCCGGCTCCACCGGAGGCGCGTAGAATATGTGCTCGCCATCGGCAACGAGACCGCCCTGGCCAAATCGCCGACTCGCATTGGGAAACCTGGATTTGGGCAGAGGCAACTCCTTTACGGTTGCGCCCGCGCGATCCATTTCCCTGATTGTCCTCTCCGGCCAGTCATAGTCACCGTATAGTTTCCCTGTTGGATCGATGTCGAATGACCCCGGGCTCGAGAATTCGCGATCCACGCTGCCCAGGCATTCCCCTTCCGCCGTAAAACGGTATCCCCACTGATTCCCTGAATTCAGGACAAAGATGAAATCTTCGGCCCCGAACCGGGCTTCCATCGGGCGGAATTCAAGGCCCGGATGGCAGGGCGTTGGATTCAGAGAGGCTATTAGCCCGCCGCCGGCGTCGAAGAGCATGACCTGGTCACCCACCTGATCCGTTATTAGCCATCGGCCGGAAGCGTCCCTGTCAATCCAGTCTATTTGCGCCAGAATAAGTGTACTGGGCACGTCGAACCTCACCGTTCCAGCCAGCTTGAAGTGTTTCCAGTCTACGGGCTTGACCGGCTGTGCAAGCACACCGTGCGCCATGCAGGTGATGAGGGCAGACGTAGCGATCAGGAGCACCCTGAAGCTCGCCTGTGGAGGCCTAGCACAATTGGACGGCATAGCGGGATGGGATTGGCATTTGCTGGCAGGAATGCAGGGCTGTTGCCGCTTTACTACACCGAAGCCCTTTGTTGAATGCAATGCAGCGGGGACGTGTACGGACTCCGTCCGATACAGGTCGTTTCGGGGATGATTGTGACGATCCGGGGAACACCCGGTCGGAGCGCCTCAGGCACAAATAGGTCTGGTGGCCTTCGCATTCGCTGCGGCCAGTTTTCTGTGCCTGCAGGCCATGGCCAATCTGCGAATGCTCATTTGCGCGTCGAGGTGGGTGCCGGCCCGACTCCCCTGGCGGCCAACGGATTGATGCTCGCCGGGCCGCCAGGATGGCGGCCGGAGAGTTTCGGAATCCACCGCGCGCAGGCGGTTCCCGGTCGCGGCTCGTACAGGTGGCCACATGAATGGAGAAGGACAGCAAACTGTGGGACTCTTGACGCTGGAGCTGCGAAAATGCGGAATCGTTAGGTGCGGCCGGTAGCCATCCTCGTTGCCTATTGCCTTTGAATCCGGCAGCTTCCGACCTGGAATCCCGTGCTGGGGCTGTGGACAATATGTGGCTTCCGGCTGCGGCGCAGGCCTTAGATTCTTCTCGAGCGCCGAATGCGGAGTGCAGTAGGCAGGTGTAGTGTGGAATTAGAGTTGCGCAAGGCACCGGCACACTTGCCATGGCTCGCGCGTGCGCAGAACAAATCAGCCCGTCAGACAGCAAGAGGCAATACAACAATGAATGCGGCTCTGGATCGTTACTTCGGCTTGTCCGAGCGGGGCACCGACGTCCGCACGGAACTGGTCGCCGGCGTGTCCACCTTTCTTACCATGGTGTACATCGCATTCGTCAACCCGCAGATTCTAGCGGATGCCGGAATGCCGTTCGGCGCTGTGTTCGTGGCCACATGCGTAGCCGCTGCAGCCAGCACGCTGATCATGGGGCTATATGCCAACTATCCCATCGCCGTAGCGCCCGGGATGGGGCTGAACGCATTCTTCAGCTATACTGTCGTGCTTTCACTCGGGTACACATGGCAGGTAGCGCTCGGGGCAGTATTTGTATCGGGCGTGCTCTTTGTCATTATCAGTCTGGTGCCAGTCCGGAGGTGGATCATTGATGCCATTCCCCACAGCATCAAGCTTGCCATCTCCGCGGGGATCGGGCTTTTTCTTGCAGTAATTGCGCTCAGGAACGCCGAAGTCATTCAGGCCAGTGAGGCAACCATCGTAACCAGCGGCGACCTGACGGCGCCGGCTCCCGTGCTGGCGCTGCTCGGATTCTGCGGGATTGTCGCGCTTGGAGCAAGGCGCGTGCCGGGTGCGGCGGTGCTGGGAATTCTGGCAGTGACGGTGCTGGGCCTCGCGTTCGGTGTTTCGGAGTGGCAGGGGTTCGTGTCGCTGCCACCGGATCCAACGCCCACCCTGTTCGCGCTGGATCTAGGCGGTGCGTTGCAGGTCGGCATGATTGCCGTGATTCTCGCCTTCCTCATCGTTGACTTGTTTGACACGACCGGTACCCTTATCGGCGTAGCGCACCAGGCACGGATGCTGGATGACAGCGGCAAGCTTTCGGGCATTCAGCGAGCCCTTGTTGCCGACTCCGCGGGGACCGCGGGTGGTGCGCTGCTGGGCACATCTCCCGTGACCAGCTATATAGAGAGTGCCGTCGGGGCCAATGCCGGCGGCCGCACGGGCCTGACCGCCGTTGTGGTTGCCGTCCTGTTTCTTGCCTGCCTGTTCTTCGGGCCGCTTGCCGAGACCGTTCCCTATTACGCCACAGCTCCGGCCATATTGTATGTGGCCTGCCTCATGCTCAGGCCGATTGTGGATATATCCTGGAACGACCTGACCGAATCGGCGCCCGCCATCGTCACGGCCATTGCCATTCCATTGACATTTTCGATAGCCGACGGCATAGGCCTCGGGTTCCTGGCCTATTGCGTTGTCAAGGTGCTGGCAGGCAGGTGGCGCGAATGCTCCCCGGTACTGGCGATTGTGGCGCTGGTCTTTGCCGTAAAATTTGCCTGGTTGTAGCGACGCTGCAGACGGCAATGGCACATCCGGATGTGTCGTCCCGCCAATGCGTTCGGACGACGGATGCGCGTGGCAATGCCGCGCTACCGGTAGACGGGAATTGATTTGGCGGCAGGCTCCTCGTGAAAGAGCCGACGGCGCGAATTCGCAAATGGACGGCGCGTTGCGGCAGTTGATGCCGGAGACGCGTGCCGGGAGTGTCTAACGGGCAAGAACTGGGTTGCCGCCAAGCGGAGCGGGCGGCCTCCGTCCGCAATTGGAGTGAATCGGGGCGGCATCCGGGCTCTGACCGGTATCCGAAGGGGGAGAGGCCAATCGCAGATCGGAAACGGCTCCGCTATGCGATACCGATTGCTTGACGGGCAAGCGCGAATCACCAGGTGCGACTTGCGTCACCGACCGTGCCTTTCGCTCTGGCGAGCGCCAGTCCCGCCTTTTGATGTAGAGTAAGCGGTCCGCTTGTTTCGCAGAGTAGAGACCTGCTACTCCGCGAGGATCCTGCCGGCGGCCTTTGGATTGCTTGCCCCGAGGCCTATAATGCAAGTCCGGCGACCCACATGCAGTGCCACGGGCACTACCGGCAGGCCGCCGATACTCACGCTATTCTGTCCGGGAAGAACCGAACTCCCACCATCCCGGCATCTGTCGTGCAAACGCGAGGGTTCGCGCCGAGCGCACAGGTCTTGGCGGGAGCGATTCGCTGCCCGTCCTTTTCCGCCTAGCCTTTGAGACGGTTGTAGGTCCTTACGACGAGTATGGTTATCACTCCCGCGTACAATGCGATTACGACCTGGTCAACAATGGCGTCGAGGTATTCGCCCACGACATGAATGTGGCTCAAGACGTCTGCATGGGCCGCCGCACCAACAGCCAGTACAACGACCAAAAACGCCGTGGCATCTTCTGCATCAATCGCGACGAAGGCATAGACCAAGCCTAGTAGGGCCAGGAGGAGGGCCATAATACCCTCTGGCATAGCATCTGCTGCCAAGCCTTGGATGATTGCCACCAGGGCAATCAATCCTATGGTTACTCTGGTTGCCATAATTTCTGCTCCGGTTTGGTGAATGGGAACCTTGCTGATTGCCTGGTTTGAGGACACCTTTGCCTGACCCGTGGCAGTTGACAACACGCCCTCTCGGCACCAAGAAGCTAGCATGTCTTCGCCTTAAATGCAAGGAAAATTCATGGATCCTCCATGGATACTCCATGTCCGGAGTGTAATTAGAGGCGTTTTCTGCCGCCAGGGAAATGCGCGCTGAGGGCGGCCGTACGCGCCGCGCGTTACGTTAGCCTGCAGAGCGTCCGGCTTGCCCAATGCGATGTCGGGTGCCGTATCCGGCCGGCAGCCGGCGCAGCAGGCTCCAGGAATCAGCAGTGGTGCGCCATGTGGATTTGCGCGGCGCAAGGGCGCAGTTCGCGGCCCAGTTCATAGGCATTTCGTATTCGGCTCATCAGGCAGGGCGCAGGGTGGAGTAACGCCTCAGGAGCGCGGCCGGTGGTGATTGTTCCTACAAGCCCATCCTCTTGATGTGAGGCTTGTGGGATTGAATTGGGTTGGTATTGGAATTGCGCCGGTGCCGACGCTCCTTTCGGGGGCGGGGCGTTCAGACGCGAATTGTTCAAGTTTCTTGCGTAGGTTCACTCATGGGGCAATCTGAATTCCGGAATTGAGGATGCCATTTGGGAGTGTAGGCGTGCGGCGGCCGGTCAAGAGCTACGATGCCATTGTGGTCGGCTCCGGCATTACCGGGGGCTATGCGGCGAAGGAGCTGTGTGAGCTTGGCCTGGAGACCGTCGTACTTGAGCGGGGCCGGGCGCTCGAGCACGGCTCGGGGTATGTGACGGAGCACAAGAAGAGCTGGGAGTTTCCTGCCCGCAACAGCCAGGATGGAGCGCGCTATGCCGAGCAGCGCTGGGTGCAGCAGCGCTGCTACGCCTTCGGGGAACACACGGAGCACTTCTTTATCAATGACCGGGAAAATCCGTATGTGGAGGCCAAGCCGTTTACGTGGATCCGGGCTGACGTCGTGGGAGGCCGCTCATTGCTCTGGGCAAGGCAGTGCTATCGCTGGGGTGCCTTGGATTTCGAGGCAAATGCGCGTGATGGCATTGGTACGGATTGGCCCATACGATACGCAGATATCGCGCCCTGGTACGACTACGTGGAGCGCTTCGTCGGCATCAGTGGCCAGGCCGAGGGCGTGGCAAGCTGTCCGGACGGCGTCTTCCTGCCGCCCATGCAGCTGAACAAGGCAGAGCAAGTGGTCCGGGACGGCATAGCACGGAGCTTTCCCGACCGGATTCTCACCATCGGCAGATCGGCCGTGCTCACACGACCGCACAATGGACGTGGAGCGTGCCACTACTGCGGCCCCTGTCACCGGGGATGTACGCCCGGAGCCTATTTCAGCAGTCTCAGTGCCACGTTGCCGGCAGCTGCGGCCACCGGACGCCTGACGCTGCAGCCCGACAGCATTGTCCACTCCATCGTCTATGACAACGAACGCGGCAGGGCCACCGGTGTCCGGTACATCGATCGAGATTCAGGCGCCGTGCGGGAAGTGCGAGCGAGGATCATTTTCCTGTGTGCCTCTACGCTCGGCACCACGCAGATCATGCTGAACTCGACATCGGAGCGGTTTCCGGATGGCTTTGCCAATGACAGCGGCGCTCTCGGCCACTACCTGATGGATCACCACTTCGAGGTGGGGGCAACGGGTACCTTGCCCGAGCTGGATGGCTTCTACTACGTGGGCAATCGCCCCAACGGCATTTACGTGCCCAGATTCCGCAACGTGTCCAATGCTTCGCAGCGCAGTGACTACTTGCGGGGTTTCGGCTACCAGGGTGAAGCCTTCAGGCCAACATGGGAGAGGCCCATGCCCGGCATTGGGGCAGACTTCAAGCACGCCCTGCGGCGACCTGGCTCCTGGGTCATGCTATTTGGGGGATACGGAGAGACGTTGCCGGCGTACGAGAACCATGTTGCGCTGGATCCGGAAGTGAGGGACGCGTGGGACATGCCGGTACTTCGCATCAATTGTCAATGGGGCGAAAACGAAATGGTTATGCGGCGAGACATTGCCGACTCGGCCGCCGAAATGCTCGACAGCGCCGGTGCACGCGACATCTCGGTTTATGATTTGCACCAGGAAAACGGTCTGGGCGCGGAGCCGGGACTCGGCATTCACGAAATGGGAACGGCGCGGATGGGGCGCGACCCCGCGACTTCGGTGCTCAATGCCCACAACCAGTGCCACGCCGTTCCCAATGTATACGTGACGGACGGGTCCTGCATGGCATCGTCGGCCTGCCAGAATCCCTCGATCACCTACATGGCACTCACGGCGAGGGCCGCGCACCACGCGGTAGACGAATTGAAGCGGCTCAACCTGTAACTTGACACGATGGACAGACGAGAGGCCCTCAGGCAGGTAGGCATGCTGATGGGAGGTACGCTGTCGGCGGGAACGATCGCCGGCATTCTGGGCGGCTGCTCTGCCGGAGCGCCTTCCGGCGACTTTGTGGCGCGCACGCTCACGGAGGGACGTGACGAAATGGTGGCTGCCATGGCGGAGCTCATCATTCCCGAGACCGACACCCCCGGCGCACGCGCTGCTCTGGTGCACGAGTTCATTGATGCCATGCTGACGGACTGGTACGGCAGCGACGAGCGTGACCGGTTTCTGCGCGGCCTGGCGGAAGTTGACGAGCGTGCAGTGGCTTCGCGCGGCGCCGCGTTCATGGGTCTGGAGGAGGCGGCTCGCCACGCGCTGCTCCTTGAGCTAGATACGGAGGCCTTTGGCGATGCCCAACCAGGCCAGGATGGCGAGCCGCCTTTTTTTCGTACCATGAAGTCGCTCACGCTCCTGGGGTATTACACTTCCGAAGTTGGCGGCACGCAGGAGCTTCGCCAGATGCCCATGGGGGAGTACCGGGGAGACGTGCCATTTGACGAAATCGGCCGCGCCTGGGCCTGATCCGGCAGGCCCGGGGTTGTTCATAAAGCCGGCTGGTCCGAGTATGCGCCGCATCCTGCTCCTGGTGTCGCTGGTGACAGCCTGCGAATTCGAGCGACCGCCGCCTGCACGCGATTCGGTGCCCGGTGAAGACGGGTTGGTCCAGGAGAGCTGGAACGTGCACATGTTTATCTCGCGCGTACCGCGCCTTTCCGATGCAAGCGTGCGCCGCGTGGAAATGATTGCTGACCACATGGCCCGATACGAAAGGGGGGACACCACGTATCAGGTGCTCTCCGGAGAGGATTCCGTACGCGTCCTCGTGCACCTGTACGGCCTGTCGGGAGATACGTCTGCCACGATGACTGCCGACCGCGTCTATTACTACGAGCAGCAGCAACGAATTGAGGCAGAAGGAAGCGTTACAGTGCTGACGTGGCAGGGCAGGCGCCTGGAGACGGAAGCCCTGGCCTGGACGGAGGTGGACGGCAAGATCCGCAGCGACCGGTTCGTGCGGATTTCGACGGGACAGGATGAGGTGCAGGGGCATGGCCTGGTGGCCGAGGAGGATCTGTCGTCGTACGACCTGGGACGCTTTACGGCGCGCGTTCAAACGGACTCATGAAGCCTCTGCTGTCATTGGTGATGGCCTGGGCGCTGGTTGCCGGCGGCTCTGGCAATCGCGTGGCCCCGCGCGCCTGGCATGCTCGCGCGGACACCGACACCGTCGTGCAGCGCTTTGCCACCGTGACCGGAGACTCGCTGTCTGGCAGGAGGGTCGGGGACGAAGAAGTCCAGCTGCTTATTGGCAACGTTACCGGCGTGCAGGACAGTACACTGCTGTGGGCCGACAAGGGAGAGCGCCATATGGCGCGCGATATCGTATACCTGACGGGCCGGGTGCGGATTGTCGACCGAAGCGACTCGCTTAAGGCGGACTCGGTTGCATACGACGAACGAGACAAGATAGGCCGTGCATCCGGCAGCGTGCGCCTTACCGACGGCGAGGTCGAAATCCTGGCGCCGAAAGGAACGTATTTCGTGGAAGAAAAGCGCGCATACTTTGAAGGCGGGCTGACGCTTGCGGACTCTGTGGCCACGGCCACGGCACTGGCCGGAACGTACTGGACCGGTGAGCGGCGTGCGCAGTTACGCGACCGCGTCCGGCTTCGGACGGACAGCCTGCATTTGGAAGCAGATTCGGTCGACTATTTTCGCGATACGCGGCGTTCGGTGGCCACTGGCGACGTATTCATGGAGATTTTCGGCGATACTGCCGATTCCACGCGCCGCACGCTCATTTACGGAAGCGAGGCAACCAATGATGAGGCGCAGGGACTCAGCCAGGTGCGTGGATCGCCGCTTGTCGTGCATCTGAGGCAGGACTCCACTACCGTGGACACGCTGGTTGCGCGGGCCCAGCGGCTGGACATCCGGCGAAGCGGTGGCACGCAGCTGCTTACGGCTGCGGGCGGCGTCAGGCTGTGGGATCAGGACGCGGCCGCGACGGCGGACTCGCTGGCCCACGCATCCGGGCCGGATCCGGAGCATGAGGAAGCCTGGCTGTACGGCTCGCCAATGCTCTGGCTGGAGGACGCCCAGGTCAGCGGCGACACCATTCATATTGTAGCCGGCAGCGCCGCAGCGGACACCGTGCGCGTTGTCGGAAATGCCTTTGTGGCTCAAATGGACAGCGCAACGGGCCGTATCCACCAGGTTCGGGGACGGTCGATCGTGGCTACCTCGCCGGATGACTCGACGCGTGTGTTCGAGGTCCGGGGCAACGCGGAGGTACTATACTTTAGGACGGACGACGAAGGCCAGCCGGACGGAGCAGTCCAGGTCTCGGGCGATGAGGCCAGTATGGTGGTGCGCTCGGGGGAACCGGAAGGGCTGCGCTTTGGTGAGCATAGGGGTACGCTCTATCCGGAGGGTGCAATGCCTTCGTCCATGGAGCTGGACGGTTTCCGCTGGGTACCGGAGAACAGGCCCGGCAAGCGGCTATTGTTGGGGAGCGCCGCGCAAAGACTGGAAAGCCGATCGGGATCATGAAAAGCGCACCGGATCCATTGCGGCTTCGAGTTGAAGGGCTCACGAAGCGGTACCGCAAGAGGACCGTGGTGCGCGAGGCTACCTTCGATGTCGGGCAGGGAGAGATTGTCGGGCTTCTGGGGCCCAACGGAGCGGGCAAGACCACGTCCTTTCACATGATTGTGGGACTGGAGCGTCCGGATGCGGGCCGCATCATGCTGGGCAACGAGGACATCACGGGATTGCCCATGTACCGGCGGGCCCGGCTGGGAATAGGATACCTGGCGCAGGAAGCGTCCATCTTCCGGCATCTGACAGTAGAGCAAAACCTGCATGCTGTGCTCGAATTCCAGGCTTTGAGCCGCGCAGAGCGCACAGAGCGGGCCGAGGCACTAATCCGCGAGTTCGGACTCGAGCTCGTGCGAAAATCCAGGGGCTACACGCTTTCCGGCGGAGAGCGGCGCCGGACCGAGATAGCGCGCGCCCTGGCCGTACGCCCACGGTTCTTCTTGCTGGATGAGCCGTTTTCAGGCGTAGACCCCATCGCCGTGGAGGATATACAGTCCATAGTCGTGCGCCTTAGGGAGCGTGGCATCGGCGTTCTCATTACGGATCATAACGTGCACGAAACGCTGGCCATTACGGATCGCGCCTATCTGCTTTTCGAGGGGCGCATCCTGAAACAGGGCACTGCCCAGGAACTGGCTGCCGATCCCGAAGTGCGCAAACAGTACCTGGGCGAGCGCTTCACGCTGGAGCGGTATGCCATCTCCCGGACGCAAGAAGAACCAGAACGTTAACCCATTCGGCGGGTTTACGCACCATCGCCACCAGACAGGATGCCGGCATGGTCGTCATCATGGAATTCGGGGCCACGGAGGCCCAGATCGAAGTCGTAATTGACAATCTGAATGCATTCGGCTTTGACGTGCATCGCTCCAGCGGGGTCAATCACACGGTAATAGGCGCCATCGGCGTCAAGCCCGAATTCGACCCCCGGCTGATCAAGGTGCTTGACGGTGTATCCGATGTCAGGCGGGTGACGGAGCCATACAAGTTTGCCAGTCGATCCTGGAAGCGGGAGCAGAGCGTTTACGACATCAACGGCGTTTCTGTCGGTGGCAATGAAGTCGTGGTGATCGCGGGCCCCTGTTCGGTGGAGAGTCCGGAACAGATCGACAGTTGTGCGGAGCACGTCGCCGCCTGCGGCGCGACATTCCTCCGCGGAGGAGCCTTCAAGCCGCGCACGTCGCCGTATTCCTTCCAGGGACTTGGAGAAGAGGGACTTAAGCTGCTGCGCGAAGCGGGTGATCGGCACCGTCTCAACGTCATCACCGAGGTGACTCACGTGGGCAAGGTGGACCTGGTTCACCGGTACACGGACGTATTCCAGGTGGGTGCGCGCAATATGCAGAATTATGACCTGCTCAAGGAACTGGGACGCAGCGACAAGCCCGTGTTTCTCAAGCGCGGGCTGTCGGCCACCATCAAGGAATGGCTGATGGCGGCAGAGTATGTCATGAGCCAGGGCAATCCCCATGTCATGCTGTGTGAGCGTGGAATACGCACCTTCGAATCCTACACGCGCAATACGCTCGATTTGACTGCCATACCGGTCATAAGGAAGAAGTCCCATCTTCCTGTATTTGCCGATCCAAGCCACGGCACCGGCATTCGGGGCAAGGTAACGCCCATGGCCCGGGCAGCAGTGGCGGCCGGGGCGGACGGGCTCATGATTGAAGTGCACCCTGACCCGGCCGTCGCGTTGAGCGACGGTCCGCAGTCATTGTTCTTTGACCAGTTCGTGGTGCTCATGGACCAGATTCGAGACATTGCGCGGGCGATAGGTCGGACGGTGCGGGATCCGCAGCCTGCATAGGCAGAAATTTCATGAGATCGGCAGTAATTCTCGCACTAGCGCTGGCGACGGCGTCCTGCGCTACGACCGGTACCGGTTCGGAGGGCGCGCCCACGGGTGACATCACGCAAGGCGAGATTCGCGGTTCGGGCCTCATTTTCGTCAGCGCCTATGATGTAGTCCGGCAGTTCAGGCCCCAGTGGCTCCTGACCCGCGGCATCTCTATCCTGCAGCCGCAGTCGCCTTCGGATGCAACTTTGCTGGACTACGTGGGCGTGTACGAGGATGAACTGTTCCTGGGAGGGCCAGACAATTTGCGTACGATTCCGGCGCAGAATATTCGACGGATCGAACACTTTGACAGGGCGCGCGCCCAGCGGCTGGGTTCAAGGAGCCACATCCACGGCGCCATCGTGGTGCATACCAGGTCAAGGTAACCCGGGCGGGCCGCGGCCAGACTCATCGCAGCCACTGGCCGCCGAATCTGCGGGCCACTGCAGAACGTATATATCTGTTGGCCCACGACGACCACGAAACCATGATTGATCCGGACAAGCTCCGGGAACTCAGAGCCCGGCACGAGGAAATCGGCGCGAAGGTTGCGCTGCCGGAGATCGCGTCCGATCCGCAGCAGATGGCCAGGCTCGGACCCGAACTCCGGGAGCTGTCCGAGGTGATTGAAGCCGTGGACCGCTACGAGGCCATGGTCCGTGAGCGCAACGAGCTTCGGGATCTGATGCGCACCGAAGAGGATGACGAGATGGTGGCGCTCGCGAGGGAGGAATACGAGGCCGTGCGGGCAGCCCTGCCGGATGTGGAAGAGGAGCTCAGGTCCAGGCTCATACCCAGAGACCCCGAGGACAGCAAGGACGCCATTGTCGAGATACGAGCCGGGACCGGAGGAAGCGAGGCAGCGCTCTTTGCCGGTGACCTGTTCCGGCTCTACGACCGCTTTGCGGAGCGGCAGGGGTGGAAGGTAGCGCTCATGAACACGTCCGGCGGGGCCGCAGGAGGCTTCAAGGAAGTGATCTTCAGTGTTTCCGGGCGAGACGTTTTCGGTCAGCTCAAGTACGAAAGCGGCGTGCACCGCGTGCAGCGTGTGCCGGAGACCGAAGCCAGCGGCCGGCTGCATACATCGGCGGCCACCGTGGCGGTACTGCCGGAAGCGGATCAGGTCGACGTCAGTATTGCCCCGCAAGACGTGAAAGTGGACGTCTACCGCTCCAGCGGTCCTGGCGGGCAGAGTGTCAACACGACGGATTCTGCCGTTCGGCTGACGCATATCCCGACCGGGCTGGTCGTCACGTGCCAGGACGAAAAGAGCCAGCACAAGAACAGGGACAAGGCCATGCGCGTGCTTCGCTCGCGCCTCTTGCACCACAAGCTGTCCGAAGCGCACGCGGAGCGAGACGCCAAGAGGCGCCTGGCAGTGGCCTCCGGTGACAGGTCCGACAAGATTCGGACCTACAATTTCCCTCAGGACCGCGTAACGGATCACCGGCTGTCAGGTCCGGGAAAGAACTATCCGCTGCGCAGGATCATCGATGGTGAACTGGGCGAGCTGCTAAAGGCGCTGCGCACCGCGGATCACACGGAGCGGCTCACGAGAATCTAATTCTAGGGCATTTCACGGGGCAGGGGATCCAATTGCAATTGCGATGGGTACACAAAAGCTACCCTGCTCCTGACCAGGGGCATGACAACTTCGCAGTGTCATTCCACAGGGAGATAATGGCCAATGGAAGGCAAGAGAACATACGAGCTTACCTACATTCTGACGGGCGTGCTCTCCGATGCGCAAATAAAGGAGGACGTTCAAAAGATCAACGAGTTCATTGAGGGTGCCGGGGGCGACATCGTGGAGATCAACCAATGGGGCACCCGCCGCATGGCGTATCCGATCGAAAAGAAGCGCAATGGCTACTACGTGAACTTGTATTTCACGGCTCCGACGACGCTGGTGCCCCGACTGGAGCGTGCGCTGACCATCGATGACCACGTGTTACGGTATTTGACCCTTGCGATGGACAAGAAGATGCTGGCTCACTACGAAGAGCGCCAAAAAAGGGGACAGGTTGTACCGGCTGAAGTGTGATCCGAAAACAGACCGCATTCATGGCACGCAATCCGAACTATATCGACTACAAGGACACGGAAAAGCTGCGCCGCTACATCAACGATCAGGGCAAGATGCTTCCGCGCAGGGTTACCAACACGTCTGCCAGGAAGCAGCGGATGTTGTCCCGGGCCATCAAGAGGGCTCGGCATCTTGCACTGCTGCCGTACGTGGCTGATTCCGTCCGATAGCCCCCGGGACTTCGCATGCAGATCATCCTTCTACGGGATATTCCCACCCTCGGTGCTGAGGGAGAAGTTGTAACGGTCAAGGCCGGTTACGGTCGCAACTACCTGATTCCGCGGGGCTGGGCGCAGCTTGCCACGCGTGGTGCGGTTCGGGCGCACGCGGATCAGAAGCGGCAGCAGATTCGGAAGCACGCACAGCAGCGCGAAAACGCGGATCTGCTCAGGGAGCAGCTGGAAAAGACGCAACTCGAGGTTGGTGTCAAGGTCGGCGAGGAAGGCCGCATTTTCGGCACCGTGACCACGCAGCAGGTAGCGCTTGGGCTGGCCGTGCAGGGCTTCTCTTTCGACCGCAAGGATATTACGCTGACCGAGGACATCCGACTGTTGGGCGAATACTCGGCCGTGGTAAGGCTTCACGCGGATGTGGAGGCCCGCGTCAAGATTGTCGTTGTGCCGGAGGAGGCCGCCTGACGCTCCCGCCCCGGCGTCTCCACACACTACTCGTCGGCCATGCTGGGAAACAGCGCCCGCCTGATTCTTCTGGGCCTGCTGACATCGGCTCCGGCTGCGGCACAGTTTGCCGGAACGGAAGCCGCCACGGCTCTGGATGTCGTGACGTGGTCGTACGAGGCGGAGCCCGAGGTCATCCAGGCGGGCGACAGCGCACGTATCCTGTTCGAAGCACGTCTGGATCCCGGGTGGCGCATGTACGCGCCGGGGTCCCCAAGGCCCACCCGGGCGGTCAGCATAGCATTCGGCGCGCTGCCAGAGGACATTCTGGCGGCCGGTCCGCTCGGCCATTCCGGGTCATCTGCGGGCTACGACCCCAATTTCGACATGGAGGTCGTCTACTTCGAATCTGTGGCACGTTTGTGGTCGGACGTGGTGGCACGGGAGGGCGCGCCGTCCGGTGCATCTGAGATTGACGGCACCATTGAATTCATGGTGTGCAATGACCGGATGTGCTTTCCGCCCACGACCACGGCATTTTCGGTGCCGGTGAGGTTGGTGGCGGCGGAGGATGCCGGTGCATTGTCGGGACCGTCCGGCGCAGAGCCCCCTGCGCCGGCTGGATCGCAAGCGCTCGACTTCGAAGGATTCTGGGCATTCCTGCTGCTCGCTATCGGGGCAGGATTCGGCGCATTCCTCATGCCCTGCGTCTATCCCATGATTCCGCTTACGGTATCGTATTTCACCAAGCACTCGGAGCGGTCGTCGGAGGCCGTTCGCATGGCGCTGGTCTACGGACTGGCCATCGTGCTGACCTTTACAGGCTTGGGCACGGCCATGGCTGCGCTCTTCAAGGGCGCGGGCGCGCAGCAGGTGGCTGCCAATCCCTGGCTGAATCTCTTTATCGGGGCGGTATTCGTCGTTTTCGCCCTATCGCTGCTGGGACTCTTCGAGCTTCGCCTGCCCTCGGGACTCGTCAACTTTATCGACAGGCGGGGAAGGCAGCACAGCGGGCTCATCGGCGTGCTGTTCATGGGTTTCTCCCTGACGCTGGTTTCCTTCTCCTGCACCGTGCCGTTTGTGGGATTGCTGCTGCCGGCCATAGCCGGCGGGGCCTGGTTTTACGGCATTTTGGGTATGCTGGCCTTCAGTCTGAGTTTTTCCCTTCCGTTTGTGCTGTTTGCACTCTTTCCCAGGGCGCTTGGCGCGCTGCCGGGAGCCGGGGGCTGGATGGAAGCGCTCAAGGTCGTTTTCGGATTTGTCGAGCTTGTGGCGGCCATCAAGTTTCTTTCCAATGCGGACATTCTGTGGGGCCTTGGCCTCATTTCCCGTCCGCTCGCCCTGGCGATCACCGTATCGCTGTTCGCGCTTGCAGGTGTGTACCTGATCGGCGCACTTCGCCTGCGCCACCAGGCGGAGCCGGCAGTGATCGGTGTCGGGCGTCTGCTCTCCGGCGCGCTGTTTTTCGGCTTGGCGCTATTGCTGCTGCCCGGACTGCTCGGCGCGCCGCTGGGGAGGCTGGATGCGTACCTGCCCCCGCGCCAGTACACCGACATAAGCCTGCTGACTCCGGGCCAGCTTTCTCATGACGAGGGTTGGATCATTGACGACGTGGATGCGGCACTTGCCGAGGCGCGCAGCCGCCAGCGGCCCGTCATGGTGGACTTTACGGGCTATACCTGCACCAATTGCCGGGACATGGAGGCCAACGTCTTTACCCGACCCGAGATTGCCCAGGCTTTCGAACAGGATTTCGTGCTGCTAAGGCTCTACACCGACGGCGCGCGCGACAGGGAGCTTCAGCGTTACCAGCTGGACATGACGGGAACGGTGGCACTGCCCACGTATGCCATCCTGCATCCGGATAGCCCGGATGTTCCCCTCCTGCAGCTGAGCGGGACCGCGAGCCCCGAACGGTTTGCGCGATTTCTCAGTGAGGGATTTTCCAGTTTTCGGGCAGCGCAGCCAGAATCCGATACTTCCGTATAAGGAAGAAGGCAGACAGGTTTTCTGCCGGAATTGGCCTATCCACGTATTGGCGCTTTGTTTTGGGAGTTATAAACGAAAGTGCCGGTAGCACCTACCGATACGATCCTGCATCGTGACCGTGCTTAACGCTGGAACTATGCTCCAGCGCCAGAGGCACAGCGTATACAGCCGCAGCTGCCTCCGCCCGATGCACAGGGCCTCCCGCCCTGCTGAAGAGCGCAAGGCCCTTCATGCGGATGTTCCTGGCCGCGTTGATGTCCCTGTCGAGGACAAGGCCGCAATGCGCGCACCGATAGGTGCGCACGGCAAGCGTGATCCTGTCACGGGGCATCCCACCGCAGCCGCTGCAGGCCTGGGTGGTGTTATGCGGACTTACGGTAACCAGCCTGCCTCCGGCACTTTCAACCTTGTAGGCAAGCTGTTGAATGATAAGGCCAAGGGACTGATCGCGCATGGACCGGTTAAGGCCTCGTTTGCGCCTGCCGCCCCTGGCCGTCATCTTCTGAAGGTGAAGATCCTCGAGTGCGATGTTCGCGGAGTGATGCTTGATGATGTGGGCCGTGAGCCTGTGCGCGGCGTTGCGCCGCCTGATGGCCATGCGCCTGCTCTCCCTGGAGAGCGCCAGCTTCTTCCTGGCGCGATTCCTGCTTTGGCGCTTGGCCCGGCTGAGCGCCCGCTGCGCCTTCTTGCGCCTCTTCTCAGACAACTTGATGGGCGCATACTGCGCTCCATTGGACAGCGAACACGGCGCCTTCACGCCAAGATCAATGCCCACTACGTCCCGGTCGTCCACAACTTCGGAATCGGGAAGCTGAAGGACGAGCTGGACATCGAAGCCGGTTCCGAGCGCGTGCCGCACGATGCGCACGTTCCTGATTACGGCGTTGCCGGGGATATGGCCCTTGAAGCGGACCTTCCCGACGCTCTTGACCTGGACAGCCCAGCACTTGCCGGAGCGGCGCGGCTTCGATCCGTGGAGTTCAAAGGAATGGACTTCGCGCCTGAAGCGAGGCAGTCCCGCGCCAAGCGCAAAGAATCTGTCGTAGCCTCCTCGAACGCGCTGGAGCATGGAGCGCTGCGCCCGGACGGGTTTCGACGCATCATAGGCATTGCCGCGGCGCATGCCCGTAAGGCGTTTGAAGAGATCGTTTCGCGATGGCGTGTTCTTGTTGGTCCTCCATTCATCGCGGCAATGTGCGACCGCATTATTGCGAATCCACGCGAGGTGTCTGAAGAGGTCATCCAGTGCAGCCCTCTTGGACTTGCCCATTCGTACACAGCGATACGTGTATGTCCTGACCATGCTAATAATAACACATACACACATAAAATGTTCCAGCACTTTCGTATATAAGTCCCTTTGTTTTCTCAACCGTATCTTCATGAAAGCGCTTCCAGAGGGGTCACAGCGGCTGTATCATCAAGCTACCGGGGTCGATGCTACTGACAAAAGCGAAGACAATGGACTTGCGGGAATTCATGTCCGGATTGGAAAGACGCAATCCGAATGAATACGAATTCCACCAGGCGGTCCGCGAAGTGGCCGACAAGGTCATTCCCTTCATCAATCGCAATCCGCTCTACGTGGAATCACGGATTCTTGAGCGGATGACGGAGCCGGACCGCGTCATGTCGTTTAGGGTCTGCTGGGAGGACGATGCCGGCAAGGTGCGCGTCAACAGGGGCTACCGCGTGCAGTTCAACAACTCCATCGGTCCCTACAAGGGTGGCCTGCGCTTTGACCGGTCCGTAACCCTGAGCGTGCTGAAGTTTCTGGGCTTCGAGCAGATACTCAAGAACAGCCTAACTACCCTGCCGATTGGCGGGGCCAAGGGCGGCTCGGACTTCAATCCGAAGGGAAAGAGCGACCGAGAGGTCATGCGGTTCTGCCAGTCCTTCATGACGGAACTGTACCGCCATATCGGCAAGAACACCGATGTGCCGGCGGGCGATATTGGCGTGGGAGCTCGTGAAATCGGCTACCTTTTCGGCCAGTACAAGCGGTTAAGCAATTCCTTTACCGGCGCCCTTACCGGGAAAGGCATTGCCTTCGGAGGCAGCCTGATTCGGACCGAAGCTACGGGGTACGGCTGCGTTTATTTTGCCAGATGCATGCTTGAGCGGCTAGGGCAGGAAGTTGCCGGAAAGAAGACCGTGATTTCGGGGTCTGGGAACGTGGCCCAGTATGCGGCCGCAAAGCTCCTGGAGCTTGGAGCAGAAGTGCTGACGATGTCCGACCGAGGCGGTTTTGTCTATATGCCGGATGGCCTGACGGCTGAGGGATTGCAGGAAATCATTAGGCTCAAGTCCACGAGAACGGGAAACCTGGACAGCTTTGCCGCATCCTTCGGTTACGATCATTTTCCGGGCCAACGCCCATGGAAGGTTCCTTGCGAAATGGCCTTTCCGTGTGCCACGCAGAATGAATTGGGACTTGAGGATGCCAGAGAGCTGCTGCGGCAGGGCTGCATTCTCGTCTGCGAAGGCGCGAACATGCCTGCCACATTCGAGGCGGCCAAGCTGTTCGAGGAAGCGCGTATACTGTTCGGCCCCGGAAAGGCCGCCAATGCGGGAGGCGTGGCCATCTCCGGCATTGAAATGACGCAGAACTCCATGCGGATGAGCTGGAGCAGGGAGGAGGTGGACGCCAAGTTGCAGTGGATCATGAAACAGATCCACGCAAACTGCACGCGCCATGGCGAAGAGAACGGGCATGTCAATTACATCAAGGGCGCCAATATCGCGGGCTTCAAGAAGGTGGCGGATGCGATGGTGGCTTGCGGCGTTTCTTAGGCAGGCGTCCAATCCCGTCACGCAGGGCCCATCTACGTATATTGTTTGTTACCGGAGTGTAGCATTTCCGGTAGAGCGAAATCTTAACGAGCCAGGCTCTCCTAAATAGCCTCCGTTTCCGTAGTTTCGCATCCGCAATTTGTAAGGATACTTGCCCGAACATATGCCTGCCGCAGCCTTTCGGCCGCCGAACAGAATACTTATGGGTCCAGGTCCGTCCGACGTTCCGCGTCGGGTGCGTGATGCACTGGCTCGGCCTACCATCGGGCACCTCGATCCCGAGTTCGTCTCCTTCATGGACGCGACCAAGATGCTGTTGCAGCGGGCATTCATTTGTGAGCATGCCATGACGATGCCGGTCTCGGGCCCCGGGACGGCGGGAATGGAAGTGTGCGTTGTAAACCTCCTTGAACCCGGTGACACGATCATCGTCTGTCGCAATGGAGTCTTTGGGGGACGGATTGCGCAGATGGCGACCAGGTGTGGAGCGCGGGTCGTAACGGTGGACGATACCTGGGGGCGCGCCGTAACGCCGGAAAAGGTGGAAGCTGCGCTCAAGGCGTCGCCAGAGGCCAAAGTGCTTGCCTTCGTGCAAGCCGAAACTTCAACAGGGGCCCTTTCGTGCGCGCAGACTCTGGGCGCGCTTGCACGGCAATACGACTGTCTTAGTCTGGTGGACGCCGTGACCTCTCTGGGTGGCTCGGAGCTTCGCGTGGGTCCCTGGGGCCTTGATGCGGTTTACGGCGGCACGCAGAAATGCCTTTCGGCGCCGCCGGGCCTGGCTCCGGTCACCATGAGCGACCGAGCCATGGATGCCGTAAAGGCACGCACCGCGCCCGTGCAGAGCTGGTTCATGGATGTGGGGCTGGTAATGGGGTACTGGGGATCAGCCTCAAAGCGTTCCTACCACCATACGGCACCAATAAACGCGCTGTACGGCCTGCATGAAGCGCTGTTGATGCTGGAGGAGGAAGGTCTCGAACGAGCCTGGGACCGGCATTGGAAGAATCACAAGGCGCTTCGCGCCGGTCTTGAGGTGCTGGGGCTGAAAATGATCGTTCCCAGTGCTGAAAGGCTGCCTCAGCTGAACGCTGTTCGCGTGCCGAGGGGTGTTGACGAGGCCAGGGTACGGCGCCGTCTCCTGGTGGAGCACAATCTCGAGATAGGGGCCGGGCTGGGGGATCTCGCGGGCAAGATCTGGCGCATCGGACTCATGGGGTACTCCAGCCGGCGTGAGAACATCCTGACCTGCCTGGGTGCGCTGGCTTCTGCTTTGGCGGCGGAGAAGGTCCGCGTATCTTCCAAGTCGGCCGTGATGGCGGCCATGCGCGTCCTCGAGGAATAGCCGGGCTCAACCCGCTACGGATCGTGCATCCGTGTCCAGGCGGCGTGTCGCAAAGGCACGCCGGCAGGAATCCGGCAGCCCTCCCACGGCGTGCGAGGCTATTGCGCTATCTGGCCATTTCCAGGAGTTCCCATGCCCGTGCCGCTGCACCCAGCACGCCGCTGTACGTGGCCAGGCCGGACACCTCGATGGGTACAGGCTCGTCCGGAGGGTAGCGGTACGCATGTACGCGTACGTACTCTCGCACCCTGTCAAGAAAGTGGCTTGCAGCCTTGGTGGCTCCGCCGCTTAGGACAATTATCTGAGGAGCATACATGTGAACGACGCTGACCAGAAACCGGCCCAGATTCTCTGTCCAGCGCTCCAGAGCATCCAGGCACAGCGGATCTTGTTGTTCAACGGCCCCGATTACGGCTTCGAAATCTACCGCGTGGGGATTGTCGAAGTAGGTTTCGTTAAGCACCGAGGGCAGCCCGCGGCACAGGCCGTCCCGGACCGCTACGGCCAGCGCCGTAGCGGAGCAGAGGATGTTCGCCGTTCCGCGCGCGCCCGTGATGCATAGCCGCTGGCTGCCAGCCTCCTGGATGATGTGGCTGGCCTGGGTGCCGAACTGCAAGTGCGGATCACGCAGGACGCGGCCGTCGAGCATGACGCCAGAACCCACGCCGGTGCCGATCGTGATGGACACGGCCCACTGGTAGTCCCGCGCCTTCCCGTAGCGGATTTCGGCGAGGATGGAAAGCCGCCCGTCATTCTCCGCCATCACAGGTAGCTGCGTCTCCGAGCGAAGCTTAGGCACGAAGGGAAAGCCTTCGACCTGGAGCTTCCCGGGTAGCCGGACCACACCGAACTCCGGGTCGACGGCGCCGGGAAAGCCCACCACCACGTATAGCGGGCTGGAGCCGATGGCCTGTCTCATGCTACGGATGCCGGTTGTGACGGAGCGCAGGAGCGCATCCGGAGCGAGCGAGAATCCGGAAGGTGCCACGGCCGTTTGCAGGAGCCTCCCGTCACGCGTTACCGCGCCGCTTTTCATGCGCGTTCCGCCGATGTCGAAGCCGGCGACGTATTCGGGTGGCGGCACTCTATTCCGCGTACAGATGAGCGAGGCTCTTGCGGTAAGCCTCGTAGAATCGCTCCAGCTGCTCCTCGGCGGACGTATTGCCGACGAACTGGTGGCTTGGCAGGATCTCGGGAGTAATGCCCATGGCGAGCAGACGTTCTGCCACTTCTACCCGGAGCATGTTAATCAGCATGCCGCCCGTGACCGTCGACACGGGTCCCGTTCGCCACGCAAGTCCGTCCAGCTCCAGCACGCAGTCCCCGGCCGGGCACTGATTGTCGAGAATGATGTCTGCTATGTCAGACAGTGTCTTGCCCGTGAAGTGATCGGCCCTGGAATGCCGGCCATGCTCGAGCGATACGATGCCCACTAGCGGCATGCCACGGCGCTTGACTCCCAGCGCCATTTCGACAATCAAGGGACGGACGCCGCTGGTCGATATGATTATGAAGGCATCGTGGGGACCGAATCGGAAGCTTCGCAGCAGCTCTTCGGCGTAGCCGGCGTACTTTTCCAGATGCAGCGGGCCCCGCAACCCGTTGGGCCCTACGATGGCGGCGTGATTGGAAAGAGCGTGTTCCACAAGTGCGTAGAAGCCGACAAAACCACCCTGGCGCGGGGTCATTTCCTCGCACATCATGCGGGAATGGCCAGCCCCGAACAGGAAGATGAGGCCGCCTCTGGCTATGCGTTCTGCGCACAACGCGGCTGCCTGCTCGATAGCGCCGAGTTGCGTGGAGCGCAGAGCAGCCAGCCGCTGCATCGCTCTCGCATAATACTCCGATGCTGCCCCCATTGGATTCACCAGTATGTCCGAAGCGCTGCCGCTGCGTCTAGTCGTCTATCCCGATTCGCCTTACCCAGGCACTCTCAGGCAGCGCGCCCAGACGGCTCATAAGTGCCAGTGCCTCGTTTGCCGTGGGCACCTGCCCGACCACCACCCGGAATTGCTCTACACCATCTACTGCGGCGCGTAGCACATCTACCGGCACGTCGGGATCCTGAATGAGTGCCCGGTACCGTGAGGCTTCCGACTGCGCAACGACAAGCTCCCGAAAGGATGCAATTACTACCGTATAGCCACCTTGCGACTCGTCAATGGTCACAGGTTCCGGCAATTCCGCGCTTTGGACGGAGGCAGGTGGAGCATCTTCGGCTGAAGTGGAGCCTGAAACTGCAATGGTATCCTCTCGGCCATTCGAGGCCGCGTCGTCATTCACGGCACTGCCGAATACAACCTCCGGCGGAGACTCCTCCTCCAAAGCCATCGGCTGAGCCGGCGCGTTGACCCTGGAAAGAAAGTTCACGAGCGGCAATTGCTCGCGTGCGAGCAAAAAGGCGCCCGCAAGTACAACGACACTGCCTGCCACAGCCCACACGGCTCTTGGCCGTCTGCGCTGCCGGACGCGCTGCCGGTCAGCCCTAAGCCGCGCTACGGGCTGCGGGGCCTTTATCCTGACGGGTTCAAGGTCCGCAAAGTCGGCGTTCACCAGGGCATCCAATTCCTCCGATGGTTCAAATTCGACGATGTCGCCGCCGAGTTTGAATGTCCCCAGACCGCTTACATGCACGCGCCGATGCCGGCGGACCTGTTGAAGGAGTTGCGAAGAGACCTTGTCCAGCGCCTGCGCTGCCTGTTCAGGCCGAATGGACAACCGGCGTGCAATGATTTCAACCGCGTGGTTGGATGCCATGCTGACCGGCCTTGGACTACTGGGTCGATTTAGCGTCTTTGCTGCGAAGAAAAACCACGGTATTCCTGGGCGGGGTGACCAGGACGTCTCCGTTGTCCAGAACCTCCTGCCGGCTGGGCTGCCTCTTTACCGTAAACGTGCCAAGCCCGGGAATCTCGGCAATATTGCCGCGCCTCAACTCGGCACCGATGGCCTTGACCATTACCTCCAATAGTTCTGCGCCATGGTATTGCGCCATTACGGGTCACGCACGGCTTAGGGTAGACAGTGCTGAAAAATAAGAATTTATGGTCATCTCTCAAGCCTCGTGCCGAGAACGCGCCGTGGCAGTAGGCCCATGGACGGTACATTGCTTGTTCTACGGCAGCGGCAATGCAATCCCTTGGGCCGATTTGTCCCGTCCTTGAGTCACGTGTATATTGTCCGGACACGCAATGCCGTGCACCTGTAGAATGCAAGCGATGCGAGCCGATGAGTAATGAAGCGCACAAGAGCGAGGAAACCGAGCCTGGCAGCCAGGAGCGGAATGGTAGTCCCGAGGCGGAAAAGGAAAAGGAGTCGGCTTCAGCGCTTGGCACTGTTATTGACTGGATTGAAAAGAATCCCTCGCTTGCGCTGGTCGGCGCGTTTGCCGTAGGAGTATTTATCGGCGTACTCGTGCGGGATTAGCGGCAAGGCGGCTGCCGCCGCTGATTGGTTGGTGAACCCCGGGACAAGAATTCTGGAGGCCGGGCGGAGGGCTGCAGCCAGGTTATCCACAAACCGTGGATAAGTTGTGGCTAACTTTACGATCAGCTTTCGTCGCCGGGCGGCGAAAAGCGTTGCAGGTGTACAAGGCTGCCGGGCGAAGCGCGGACCCTGCGCGGGTGCTGCCGTTCCCTGAAGGATTGTAGGCGGATAACCTGGCTCCGCAGGCCACTGCGACTCTGATGGCGGGACGTACGCCCGGGACTCTTGCACCGTAGCGCGTGGCATTTCATGACTGGGTCCCGGCGGGCAAGCTGTATAAACCAGGCGTGCTTGAATTCTGCTGTTTTGTGGACGAATGGCACGATCCCAATCATTTGCAGATGTACTTGTAACAAAGAGTTGACAATCAGGATTGCCTCAGGCTAAATGTGGTAGTAGGTTCATGAAAATGACAATATTAGATGATACCTTCGTGAGGCAGCCATGTCCGATTAGAAAATACTCTCGACGAGACCGCGAGTGGGATGGACCAGATCAGGCAATTAGGCAAGACTTATTGGTCTGGCTACTCGTTGGCGACAGGAAAGCGCAATTCGACCGTGACCTGTTGCCGCCGGAGTACCTGGGGCAGAATCGCGCGCGTGGATTCATCTTGATGTTGGCAACATGAGGACCGTGATTTGCACCCGGTACCGCGCATCCCTGGTGGGCTTATGCGCCGCCGTTGCTCTCTGGTCCGCAGCACCTGCAGCCGGGCAGGTAATCTGGACGACTCCCGAGCCGGTCAACAGATTCCCGGCCCAAGTATTGTCGGCGGCATACGCTCCCGATGGCGACCACTTGGCATTGGGCCTTATCGACGGCACGATCCTGCTTTGGGACGTTGCCGCGGGAATGGAAACGCTCCGGATGGACGGGCACAGCCGTGCGGTAAATTCGGTAGCGTACTCGCCAGATGGCCGCCACGTGGTGTCGGGCTCGAACGACAGAACCGTCCGCCTGTGGAATGCAGCTACCGGAGCAGAACTGCGCCGTTTTGAAGGCCATGGTGGCTATGTCAATTCCATAGCGTACTCTCCTGATGGCAGCCGCCTGGCCTCGGGCTCAAACGACAACACGGTTCGGCTGTGGGATGCCGCCACGGCGGCAGAAACACATCGCCTTGATGGCCACGAAGGCGACGTAAATTCCGTGGCGTTTGCGCCTGACGGCAGCCAC
Organism: Rhodothermales bacterium; assembly: GCA_965207385.1. Taxonomy (GTDB): domain Bacteria; phylum Bacteroidota; class Rhodothermia; order Rhodothermales; family Bin80; genus CAZXEU01. The sequence continues at coordinate 67,853 of CBDBLZ010000008.1, read as the reverse complement.
GTGGTTTCGGCTTCTGACGACGACACGGCCCGGCTGTGGAACGTGGAAACCGGAATGGAAACGCGCCGGCTCGATGGTCACACGCGCGATGTGAATGCCGTGGCGTATTCTGCCCGATGGCAGCCAGGTAGTTTCGGCATCGGACGACGGCACGGTCCGCCTGTGGGATATCGGCACGGGAGCGGATACGCGCCTGGTCGACGGACTCTTCGATTGGGTGATATCCGTGGCATATTCTCCGGATGGCAATTACGTGGCCACGGGATCGGAAAGCGGCACGGTCCTCCTCTATAATATTGCCTCGATAGGAGGGGTGCGTCGTGTCGTTGGCCACAATGGCGATGTAACCGAGGTCGCCTTCTCGCCCGACGGCAAACATTTGGCCTCGGTGTCGAAAGACGGCACCGTCCGGCAGTGGAATGTCAGCACCGGAGCGGAGACGAATCCGTCCGAAGGCCATTGGTACACGGTAACTGCGGTCGCCTTTTCTCCCGATGGCAGCCATGTTGCGTCAGGGTCGGTCGACCAATCAATTAGACTTTGGAATGCAGTCACGGGAGATGAGGAACTTCAGTTTCGGGGTCGCCATGGAGCAGTTACCAGCCTGGCATATTCCCCCGACGGTGGTCAGTTGGCCTCGGGATCACGGAATTTGGTTCAATTGTGGGAGACCTCCACCGGGGCAGTGACAGACAGTCTTTTGGGTCATGAGAGGGATGTGCGTTCGGTTGCCTATTCGCACGATGGCAGCGCATTGGCCTCGGGAGGTTCGGACTATGGGGCCGTTGGCAGCAGATTTGGTACGGTCCGGCTGTGGGAATTGGCGTCTGGAGTGGAGACACATTTGTTTGAGACTAGGACTGTGGAGGACGAAATCAGGTCCGTGGCCTACTCACCAGACGGCACCAGGGTAGTCTCGGGGGGGTCAGGCTACGGGCTCTTTACCGGGTCTATTGGTCGCGTCCGGCTGTGGGACGTTGACACAAGAGCACAAGTCCACAGCCTTAGAGGCCACACGGATTACGTGCGATCCGTGGCGTATTCGCCCGATGGCCGCCATGTGGCGTCTGGCTCTGATGACGGTACGGTCCGCCTGTGGGACATCGCCACGGGAGCGGAAGCCGTACGGCTCAGCAGCCGCGGCGGCTGGGTATACTCAGTGGCGTACACGCCCGACGGAAGCCATGTGGCTGCGGGGCTGGGAAACGGGGCGGTGCGGATATGGAATGTAGCGTCCGAAATGGAAGTGGCCGTGCTCGAAGGACATACGGGCAGCGTACGGTCTGTGGCATTTTCCCCGGTCCGCAGTCACCTGGTTTCCGGATCCTATGACGGTACCGTAAAGCTTTGGGATCTGTCGTCCCTGTTCGGGCCTCTGGACATTTCCGAGCCGCAGAGTGTCGCCATAGCGACCGCAGTTCAAATCTTGCACTATCCGAACCCTGCCACTACGGAGGCCACGATCGAGTATTCCCTTCCCCGTGCTGGCCATGTTCACCTGTCCGTCATAGACTTGCTTGGCCGCGAAATACGTGTGCTGGCCGACCGGTTTCAACCTAGGGGAATGCATGAGGTATGGCTGGATACAAGCCTCCTGCCAGGCGGCATGTACTTTGTTGCGCTGCGTGTGGACGGGTCGCGGATGACCCGTGCGTTGACCGTCGTGCGATAAGGTCAGCATCCCGGGCCGTTCGTGCTGTTGCCAGCGTCGATTTCATGCTCGGGCGGTCACAATCCGGGTGATGGACCGTCTCTCTGCGCTGACGGGCGTTGCTCAAGACTGTTTGCGATCTGCCCTCCGGTCGCGAATTGTGCCGGGTCAGGCTCTTGAAGCGATCAGAAGCAGCAGCATTCGATTCCCTACAGTGCAGCAAGAGATCCCACTAAAGCGTTGCCTTCGCTTCACACCAGTCTCGCCACAAAGCGTCCGTATGGTCCCTGCGCGGAATGGCAGCCAGTCGTACCTTACCCGCCGCACAATGGAAACTGCTTTAAACGCACTGCAATCGGGCTGTCTGGTGCTGTGACCTAGGCATTCACGGTCGCAAGACCCACATTGAAAATCGGTTCAGAGTGATAGGCGAATTACTTGCGAGCAGCATGCGTAATAGTGGTTTCTCACGAACCGGGCATCCCGCGCCATGAGCTTGCTCGCTGTTGGCACGGTCGCCATCGACCGAATCGAAACGCCGCACAGGACCGTTGCGGGCATACTGGGCGGCAGCGCGACGTACATAACGCTGGCTGCCCGCTATTTGACCGATCCCGTCGGCCTCGTGGCGGTTGTGGGCCGGGACTTTCCGGCTGAGTTCATGGACCTCATCCGGGACCGCGGGGTGGACACTAAAGGCCTGATCTCGGACCCGGCAGGAAAGACTTTTGCCTGGGGAGGCCGCTACGGCGCCGACGTCAACGAGCGGCAAACCCTGTACACGGATCTGAACGTGCTGGCCGGCTTTGAGCCCGTGGTTCCAGCAGACTTCCGTTCCAGTCGCGTTGTGTGTCTTGGCAACCTGGATCCCGAAGTCCAGCATTCCGTGCTTGATCAGATGGAGCGGCCCGAGCTGGTCCTCTGTGACACGATGAACTACTGGATCGAGAACACAGGACAGAGTCTGGCCCGGTTGCTGACGCGTGTGGATTGCCTGATCATAAACGATAGCGAAGCGCGCCAGCTCTCGGGAGAATCGAATCTCCTGAAGGCGGCAAGGTGCATCAGGTCCATGGGCCCCCGAATCCTCGTGGTAAAGAAAGGGGAGCACGGTGCCATGCTGTTTGTGGATGATGCCCTGTTTGTAGTGCCCGCATTCCCGGTGGAGTCCGTCCAGGATCCTACCGGATCCGGCGACATATTCATGGGAGGCTTCGCAGGAAGCGTTGCGCGAGAGACGCGCATAAACAAGGAGGCTCTGAAGCGGGCAGTGGTCTACGGTACGGCGCTGGCCTCCTTCGGCGTAGAACGATTCGGCCCGGAGCGATTACTGGACCTTACGCACGATGCCATTGCAGAAAGGCTGCGCGAATTCAAGTCGGTGGTTTCCTTTCCGTCCTAGTGGGACGGCGCGAGCGCTCCTGGTGTTGGCTGCCGTGATGGCGCCGCTTGCCTGCAACAGGGGAGGGTCCTCCATTGAAGTAGTCATGGACAAGCCCGAGGCCGAACGCTTGCTGAAGGTTCTATTTTGGCGGACTGGTTTCGGATGCCGGCCAGGATCCGGTGGCTGCAGGCATGCTGTCCGTGGAGTCCGGTCGTTTCCATGTCCATGCTCCGGAAGGAAACGGGCGCCAGGCCCAGCTCTGGAGCCGGATCGCGGGCAAGACCCGCGGCGGCAGAGTCGCGTGGGATTCGTTGGCACCGCTGCTGGATAGCGCCTACTATAGCATTCGCGGCATTCCGTCCTCCCTGGAGTCGCTTCGTGCCCGGTGGCCCTACCAGCAGTGGATGCGTTTTGACGTCGTTGGACCCATGACGAGTGCCCGCAGGCACGTCTTCGTTTCGGAGGAAGCGCTGCGCGGTGCGCTTCAGGCGTACCACCGCAGGGGCCAGAGACTGATATATCCGGCCGGCACGGCCATCGTGGGTGAGCATCATGTTGACGGCATGCACATGGAGACGACGGCCATGATGCGGCGCACGGACGGATTCTGGGACTTTGCCACCTACGGCGAGCACGGCCAGCTTGCGACGCAGACGCTTGCGCTGCCCAAGGCCCTGGCCACGCCGAGGCAATGCCTGGGATGTCACCTGGGCACCAGGGAATTCGAGCCGGAGCGCAGCTTTCCAGGGCACGCCAGGGCGGGTCCGGACGGGCCGAGAGCGTACTACGTAAGCGAGGTCTGGCGCGACGACGAAGTTACCCGCTATTTTGATGAGCACCGCAAACGAAGCGACACAGTCCTGGGCGTCTATGCAACGCTTTACGCGGCGCAGCTGCGGGACAGGAGGCGCGCGGGCGCCCTAACGCGGGCAGACAGCGTGCTGCTCGGCAATCTCGGCCTGTAGGATACCAGGCAGGTTCCACCTATCGCAAATGGCCACCGACGGATGTTCCTGAGTACTGTACGGCTGCGCAACGCAGTCTTTTACGCGCACCATGGCGTCAGAAAAGAAGAGCACGAGATAGGAGGCCGCTATGAGGTGGACATAGCGATGGAGCTTGAGCTCGAAGATGCCGCCAGGGAGGATGATCTGTCCCGGACTGTGGACTACGAAAAAGTCTACGGACTCATCCAAATGATCGTAACGCGCAATCGCTTCTTCCTGATTGAGCGCTTGGCCTACCTCATCGCGCACCGGCTCCTGGAAGAATTCGGCTTCGTGCAGAGGATTGAAGTCACGGTTCGCAAGCCCAATCCCCCCATAGGCGGTACCTGCGACAGCGCCGAAGTCGTTTACCGCACGAATCGCTGATGCAGCCCGCTGCCTCGAGGCTTGCAGTAGGAAGAAGAGGCGGGTCCGGCGCCTGTCGGTTGGGCAAATTGGTGCGGGGCCGTATCATGCGGCAAATTCCTTGTGCTCTTACTGGCACAAATCGCCAAACTCCCGGGTCAGCAGCCGGTACAGGCGGCTTGCCGGCAGGCCCACCACGGTGTAAAAGTCGCCCGATATCCTGCGAACGAACACGCACCCGAAATCATCCTGGATGCCATATGCTCCGGCCTTGTCCAGCGGCGCTCCGCTGGCAACATACCGGTCGATCATCTGCAGTGACAGCGTCGCAAAGGTGACATCCGTGGATTCTACCGCCACCACGCTTCTTTGCGAGTCTGCGTGCACGAGGGCCATGCCCGTGTAGACCGTATGCGTTCGGTCGCTAAGGTTTGCGAGCATGGATCTGGCCTCCTCGGGGTCCGCAGGCTTGCCGTAGATCTTGCCATCCAGAACCACGATGGTGTCGGCGCCCAGCACGAGAGCGTCGGGCCGTGTATCGGCAATCGAACGGGCTTTTCGGTGAGCCAGGGTTTGCACGAGTTCGGCCGGAGTGAGGCCGTCAGGGGCGGACTCGTCGGCGCAGCCGGGCACCACCGTGAAGGGCAGTCCCATTTGGCGAAGGATGACCTTGCGCCGGGGCGAGCGCGAAGCGAGAACGAAATCCGTGCAAATGCGCATCGTTCAGATTCTCCAGAATTCGTCCCAAGATAAAGACTTGCGGCAACGGTACCCAGACGCGGCGGCAGATGTCCGGCCGCGTACGCTGTCAGCCTCGGCGCCGCAATTGTGCGGCAATTCCTAGCGTGCTCCCCTGCGGTCCCACAGGCAGATTGACAGCCCCGGCTAACGCGTCTTACTTTGGGCGCTTATGGTGATCATCGCACTCTGCAACCACAAGGGCGGCACAGGCAAGACAACCACGGCGCTGCATCTGGCCGCGGCACTTGGCCTTAGCGGATTTCGGACATTGGCCATCGATCTGGATCCGCAGGCGTACCTCTCCAGCATGCTGGGCATTGCGGAGCCGGCTCCGGAGGCTTCGGTTTGTGCTTTCTTCCGGCACGATATTGATCCCGCGGACGTTCCCTCCGTGAGTTTTCCCGGATTCGATGTCATTCCCGGCTCCGGCGGGCTGACGAGGTTGATGCGCAAACTGACCAGTCCGACCGATGTCTTCTGGCTAAAGGAGGCGCTGCAGGTGCGCTCGGGCTACGATGTTGCCATTCTGGACACGGCCGCGGCTGTTACTGTATTCAGCCTGAATGCCCTGGTTGCAGCCCGCTTCGTGATCATTCCGGTGACGCCGGAGGAGCAGCCGGTCCTGGGAGCTGAACAGACTTACGAGACGGTTGCCCTTGTCGGCGACAAGCTTAATCCCAAAATGCATCCGCCATTTTTTCTTCTTACCCAGGTGGATGCCCGCAAGCGGGCGCACAACCGGCTCAGAGCCTACTTGCGAACAACCTATAGCGAGCATGTCCTGCGCCAGATTATCCGCACGAGCGCAGCGCTTTCGGCGGCATGCCGCGACGGCATAACCGTCTTCCGGCGCGATCCCTACTCGCGGGGCGCACGGGATTACGCCAATCTTACCGACGAGATCATCCGCATTGTCGGCCTGCAGCCGGACGAAGCGTGAGCGGGCGGCCCCTAAGGCATGCAGTGGCGCTGGCTTCGTGGGCCGCCGCAAGTGGATTGCTGCTGGGAGCACTCCATCTGCCGGTCGCGCAGCTTGCGCCCGTTGGTCCGCTGCTGGATCCGGTCAAGGGACTCTACTACAACGCCCGCCACGCCGAGCATCCTCGGACACAGCAATTGCGCCTTCCGGAGCTCGGGGCAGAGGTGGTCATAGAGCGAGACGAAAGGGGCGTACCGCACATTTTCGCGGCCAGTGACCGCGATGCCATCATGGCGCTTGGCTACGTGGTCGCGCAAGACCGAGCCGCGCAGCTCGACTTTCTGCCGCGCGTAGCCGCGGGTCGTCTCGCGGAGATTTACGGCGCAGGCGCGCTGGAAGCTGACCGGTTTCTCCGGCAGACGGGAATGGAGTGGGGCGCACGCAAGCTGGCACGGAGATGGCAACAGGAGCAGGGACTCGAGTACGAGCTCACCACATGGTTTGCGGCAGGAGCCAACGCATACCTGGATGGACTGTCGCCGGCCGAGCTGCCCTTCGAGTCCAAGCTGCTGGGTTACCGGCCCGATAGGTACACGCCGCTGCACACGGCCCGCCTGCTTCAGTACTTTGCCTATGACCTGACCTATCGCCATACGGAACCGGCCTTTTCCGTACTGCGGGACCGGCTGGGCGACTCCGCGTACGACCTGCTCTATCCGCCTGGCAGCTTGCACTACATCCCCAGTATTCCGGACACATTACATGAGCCTTCAGCTGGCACGCGGACGGCAGTTGCAGCTGAATCGTATGAGGCGGCGGCTCGTCTTGGGCAGATAGGTGAAGTCCTTTCGGCGTGGGGAGCGCCGGGTTACCACGAGCCGAAAGGCTCCAACAACTGGGCCGTCGCCGGAGATATGTCCGGTACGGGCTCCCCCATACTGGCCGGCGACATGCATCTTGAGCTGTCGCTGCCTGCCATCTGGTACGAAGTGCACGTGGTTACGCCCGAGCTAAACCTGTACGGCGTGCTGCCGCCTGGCACGCCCGTCGTGGTGGAAGCCTTCAACGACGCCCTTGGCTGGACCTATACCAATACCGGTGCGGACGTGCTGGACCACTTCGTGCTCCAGTTGGATTCGACCGGGTTGCGCTACCGCTACGGTGACGGCTGGAGGCCCCTGGAAACGGTGCCGGACACCCTGGTAGTCAAGGGCGCTGCTGCCCGGATAGACACGGCGCTCTTTTCGCACTTCGGTCCGGTGGTCCGGATGGATACCGGTGCCGTCGCCCTCCGATGGGTAGCTCATGAACCGGGCGGCATCCTGCGGGCCATCTGGGACATGAACCGGGCAGGCAACCGCCAGGAATTCGACGCCGCGCTAAGGCATTTTGATATGCCCGCAATGAATATTCTGTATGCCGACACGGCAGGCAGCATCAGCATCCGCTCTACGGGGCGGATCCCGATCCGGAAGGCGGGTCACGGGGCGGGACTCCTGGACGGCACGACGGACCGGTTCGAGTGGACGGGTTCGATACCCTTCGAGCACCTGCCGCACGCGGACCAGACGGCACAGAGCTACCTGTTTTCGGCCAACCAGCTTCCTGTCGGGCCGGGATATCCACACTACCTGGGCCATGACTGGCCGGATGCCTACCGGGCGCTGCGCATCGACAGCCTGCTGCGCTCGCGGCCGCAGCACGGCGTCGAGGATTTCCTGCGCTACCAGTCCGACGTGCACGTGGTGCAGCGCGATCTATTCGTGCCGCTCTTGGAGGGACTGGGCGGCCTATCGCGGAATGCAAGTGCTGTCCGGGACCGGCTGCTGGCGTGGAGCGGCGAAGCCACCCTGGACAGTGAGGCACCGATTGCCATGCACCTGTTTCTGCAGCATCTGCGAAGCCTGGCGTGGGATGAAGCGGTCTTTGCCGGCATGCCCGTGCCCAAGGACATGACGCTGCTCCATTTGTTGCGTCAGGGATCCAGCTGGCTTGATGTGGCACGAACGCCGGAGACAGAGGATGCCTCCATGCTCTTGGCCATGGCGCTGGAAGAGACGGGCAAGACGCTAAGGCAGGATTTCCAGGATCCGCGATGGGGGAATGTGCACCACGTTCTTCTGCGGCATTTTACGCAGAATCCCGGGCTGCGGGCCCTGTGGAGCGGTCCGCATGCCTATCCCGGCTTCGATGAAACCATATCGCCGGGAAGCGAACTGGAAACTACGCATGGTGCCAGCTGGCGCATGGTGGTAGACTTTTCCCGGCGGCCACCGGAAGGCTACGGCATCTTTCCCGGCGGGCAAAGCGGGCGTCCTCTCAGCCGCTACTATGACCTACACGTGCCGTCTTACCTGGACTTCGAGCACTACAAATTGCACAGGCCCCGAAATCCGGGTGAGTTGCCCGAAGTTTCATCACGCATCACGCTCAGCCCCTGACTGCCATGTCTCTTGAGTCTTCTGCACGATTCTCTTCCCGGCTGGGCCTGCTCCTGAGCGTCCTGGGCATGGCCATTGGCACGGGCAATATCTGGCGCTTTCCGCGCATCGCTGCTACCAATAGCGGCGATGCGGGAGGCGGCGCCTTTCTGGTGGCCTGGATCATCTTCCTCTTCGCGTGGAGCATCCCGCTGATCATAGCCGAGTACGCGCTCGGCTCCCGCTCGCGCAAGGGCGTCGTGGGAACGATGGTCCAGATGGCCGGCAAGCGATATGCCTGGATGGGAGCCTTCCTCGGCTTCGTCACGGCCGCCATCACCTTCTACTATTCGGTGGTAGCGGGGTGGTGCATATTCTACTTTCTGAAAATGGTAACGGGCGGCATGCCCATTACGGTAGAGGCGTCCCAAGACGTGTGGGACGGCTTCCAGACAGGTGGCTTCCCGCTCCTTTTCCACGCCCTTGCCATCGGGCTGGCTTCGCTTGCGGCGTGGAAAGGCGTCCGAAGCATCGAGCGAGCCAACAAGGTGCTGGTTCCCACGCTGCTGGTTATTGTGCTCATTGCGCTGGGGCGCACGCTTACCCTGGATGGCGCGTGGGAAGGCGTGCGATTCCTGTTTACGCCGGACTGGGCCACGCTTGCGCAGCCTCGGCTGTGGCTGGAAGCCCTGACGCAGAATGCCTGGGACACGGGTGCGGGCTGGGGCCTGGTGCTGACGTACGCGGCCTATATGCATGCGCGGCATGGCGCAGTAAAGAACGCCTTCATTACGGCGGTGGGCAACAATACGGTGTCCATCCTTGCCGCCATCATCATTTTTGGCACGGCATTTGCGATACTTGGTCCAAGGATGAGCCAGCCGGAAGTGCTCGAAGTCATGCAGACGAGCGGCCCGGCGGCTACGGGCCTGACCTTCATCTGGATGCCGCAGCTTTTTGCCGAAATGCCAGCCGGAAGCGTATTTGCCGCGCTGTTTTTCCTCGGCCTGTCGTGTGCCGCGCTGAGCTCGCTGATATCCATGGTGAACCTGGTAACCCGCATCGGAGTCGACTTCGGGATTCGCCGCAGTCATGCCACGGCGGGCGTATTCCTGCTTTCCTTTGTGCTCGGCATCCCGTCCGCCATCTACCTGGGATTCTTCGAGAACCAGGACTTTGTCTGGGGCGTGGCACTCATGCTTTGCGGGCTGTTTGTGGCCTTTGCCGTAATAAGGCAGGGAGCGCGGCCGTTCAGGAAGGCGGCTATAGACGGGACGCCAGGGGACTGGAACGCAGGTCGAATCTGGGATTTCGTAGTGTCGTACGGGGTGCCGGTATTGGGTGCCGTCCTCCTGGTTTGGTGGCTCTGGATCTCCGCCACCGAATATGCGCCCGACACGTGGTTCGATCCTACCGAGCGATTCAGCGTCATGACGTGCCTGGTCCAGTGGTGTATCGTGATGAGTCTCTTGTTGGCAGCAAACCGCCGCATGGTGCGGCGCCTCATATGAAAAATGTCCCTTTGCAATGGCGCGCTCTATCCCAGTGGCTGCTGGGTGCCCTGTTCCTGGCCGCTGCTGGCGCGGCTGCTGCCCAGCCGGCCGAGATCCCGCTCGGGACGGTGCTTCCCGGACAGGACCAGGTCCTGGCGCTGGCAAGCGGCGGCACCTCAACGGTAGGCGAGCTCACCGGTACACGCGGGACCGTGGTGATTTTCTGGAGCAATTCCTGCCAGTGGAGCGAGGGGTACATGCGGCGCGTGCGAGACCATTTTGAAACGGCCTCGGAGCAGGGCATTCTGCTGTACCTGGTTAACGCCAATGACCCGGACGCCTTCCCCGAAGAGGGGCTTGAGGCCAGTCGCACCCCGGGCCACCCCATGCCGTATGCCATGGATTCGGGGGCCCAGTTTGCCCGGGCGCTAGGGGCTTTTCGCACGCCGCAGGTATTCGTATTTGACGCCGGGCGACAACTCGTCTATACCGGTGCCATAGACGACTCGCCAGCGGATGCGGGCGGCATACAAGAGGCCTATCTCGAATCGGTAATGGCGGCGCTTGCGGAGGGGCGCGCGCCGAGTGTCCCGTCTACCCGGGCCTTTGGTTGTCGTATTCGTTTCCCCGCCGGTTAGTCAGCGTGACCATAGAAACTGTCGAGCGGAGCTTTCACCGCGTGGCCTCGCCCGAGGAATTCGAGGCAATGGAGCGCTGCGTGGAGAGCTATCAGCGAGAGCGCTGCACGGTATACGGGCAGTTTGCCGATGCCGGCAAGTATCTGCCCGTGGAGGCCTTCAGGCATGCCCCTGTGGTGACGTTTCCTCCAGCCGCTGCGGAGCGCGTGTTCACGAGCAGCGGGACCAGGCGCATGGCGCGCGGCAGGCACTGGGTGCGGAGCCTGGCCGTATACGAGCGCGCCGTCTCGGTCCACTTCGAGCGGGTCTTTGGCGCGGGGCCCCACACCATACTGGCCCACCTTCCGCAGTATGACGAGGCGTCTTCTCTCGTCTGCATGATGGAGATTCTGGTTAGGTGCTACGGCGACGCCCAAAGCGGTTTCTTTCTGGAAGACACCTCCCTGCTGGAGCGCGCCATCGGAGGGGGCCGCAGCTTTATGCTGTTTGGAGCGGCGTTCGGTCTGCTTGACCTCGCTGAGGCGCGCCCATATCGGTTCCCCCGCGGGGCACGCATAGTCGAGACCGGTGGTATGAAGACCTACCGGCGGCATATGACGAGAGCCGAGCTGCATCAGCAGCTGGCAGAGGGATTCGGCCTGTCGGCCGCCAGAATCTGGAGCGAATACGGAATGTGCGAATTGATGAGCCAGGCGTACACGCGCGGAGGACCGGTGTTTTTTCCGCCGGCCTGGATGCGCTTTCGCGTGCTGGATCCGCATACCATGGACGAGTCCGCAGAAGGGGTGCCTGGAGTGCTGGCGGTATTTGATCTGGCCAATTTGTATTCCGTAAGTGCGCTCTTGACCGAAGACTTGGCCGTGCGGCGGGGGGATGGCTTCGAAATCCTGGGAAGGCTGCCCCAAAGCGGGCTTCGCGGGTGCAATTTTCTGCTGGAAGGCGCGCAGGCATGACCGTGCTGGATGCCGTAGTAGGCGAGGCGGAGCGCTGGAGAGATCCCGATTGTGCCGCCAGAGCGCGCGCCGTGGAGCGCACGCTATCGGCGCCAAACCGCTTTACCGAAGAGGCGCTCGCCTTTGCCATAAACCAGCAGATGCACCAGGTTACGCACCAGGGACTGCACGACTGGCTGCGCGGGCGCCGGGCGCGGAGCGCACTCCGCGTAGGTGTCCTGAATGCCGGCAACATCCCCCTTGCCGGCCTGCTGGATTTTCTGGCCGTTGTGCTGACGGGCCACGAGTACATCGGCGTGTGCTCATCCAAGTCGCCCGCGATGCTGCCGGCCTTTGCGGAGTGCATTGGACAGGCCGTTCCCGGGCTGCGCGCACGGTTCAGACCGGCAGCCGAGATGTGGGCGGAGGCCGATGCCGTTGTTGCTACGGGCGGCGACGCCGCCGCAGGCTGGATCCGGGAGCAGGCGCGCGCACGCGCCTTGCCGGAGGGCAGACTCCTTGTGCGCGGCCATACGTATGCCGTAGCGGTGGTCGACGGCAAGGAAAGCCGGCAGGATCATGATGGCCTGGCGGAGGATATTCTCCTCCACGAGGGCATGGGATGCAGGAGCGTGGCGCTGCTTTGGGCACCGCGAGGTCTGTCCCCGGATGCCATGCTCGATAGCCTGGCGGCCTTCCGCAGCGTCTTCCCCGTTCATGCATCGACGCCGGGCGCGCTGTCCATGCAACAGGCGTTTCTTCAATCGCTAGGCGTGCCGCACGCTTACGGGGAAGGTCTTGAGTTCCTGGTCAGCCGAGGTGCCCCCGAACCGCAGGGTCCCGCGCACTTGCGCTGGGCCGAGTACGACAGCCTTCGTGAGGTAGAAGACTACCTGGAGAAGGAAAGGGCGGCAATACAGCTCACCGTGGCAAGGACCGACCTGGCGGCAAGGCTGCGCATGCCGCGGGCGGCCCAGCCGCCGGGCTCGGCGCACCGGCCCCGTCTGGACTGGCGCCCGGACGGACGGGATACCGTGGACTTCCTTGCACGTCTGGGAGTGCCTGCCGCCTGAAACCATGCAGATTGCCCGGGGTAGTCTAGCCACCACTCGACGGGCACGGCCATGGAGCCAGACGGTGCGGAAGACTCGGGAAACACGGATCGCCTTGGTATCCTTACGCAGGAGCTGGTGCGTGATGTCAGCGATTGGATTCAGCTGCGCGTCGATCTCTTTGGCCTGGAAGTAGCGCGCGGCATCAAGGCGCGGCAGGGCAGGCTGCTGACCTATGCCATCGCGGCCGTCTTGGGCGGGGCCGCGCTTCTGCTCATGCTGGTGGCTGCTTCGCTCGGGCTCGGTTCACTTCTGGATAATGCAGCGCTGGGTTTTCTGCTGGTGGGCGCTGCAGTAGCGATAGGCGCGGCGGGCACGTACCTTGGACTCCGGCGTAGTTATGGCGATGAAGCCCACGGCGACAAAGAACCAGAAGGCCGCGGCAGCTGAGCTGCAGCGTGTACTGGACGGCAAGACGGAGCAGATTTCCCGGCACTTCGAAGCCATTCGCAGCGAGGTCGCTGCGCTTGCCTCGCCGGAGTCCGTGCTGCGCCACCCGCTGACAAAAACCGGCGGGGCTCTGGTGGCCGGCATTCTGGTGGGCATGATCGCAGGGGGACTGAGCCGGCGGAGCGCTGCCAGGGAGGAGATTCTGGACGTGGTCGGCTCGCATGTGGAGCGGGCCCTGGGCCAGAGTCTGGGCGCCGGCGCAGGTCCGAATTCGCCGAAGGGGTCGGAGGCCATGTCCAGGCTGCTCGGCAGACTGATGCCGGTTGCCATTGATTTGGGTCTTGCGGCGTTGGGCAGGTTTGCGGAAAGGGAGAATGGGCAAGACTGATTGTTCAAAGCAACGTGCGGGCATCACGAAAGAAGCGGATTGCACTCTTTGGCCCTCCCGGCGCGGGCAAGGGAACGCAGGCGGGGCTGCTGGCTGAGCGGCACGGCCTCGCGCATATATCGACGGGAAACTTATTCCGTCAGGTCGTTGGATCAGGATCGGAATTGGGGCGGCAGGCAGCCGCCTACATGGATAAGGGACTTCTGGTGCCGGACGGAATGGTACGCAGCATGGCGGAGCAGGCCATCTCCGCTGCCGGTTGCGACGCCTTTGTGCTGGACGGCTATCCCCGCACGGTAACGCAGGCAAACTGGCTGGCGGATTTCCTGGGAAAGCGTCCGCTACAGGCGGTAATCCTGTTGGAGGCATCCGATGCTGAGCTGATACGCCGCCTCTCGCGGCGGCGCATGCACCGGGAAACAGGACAGATCTTCCACCTGGACACAAAACCGCCCACCGGAATTGATCCTTCCCTTATTTTCCAGCGCCCGGATGATCGGCCTGAGGCCATACGAAGGCGCCTCGCCGTATACAGGAATCAGACGGAGCCTGTTGTGGCCTACTACCGGACGCGGGGCAGCCTGATGGCGGTAGGCGCCGAAGGCGATGTTGAAGCCGTATACTCACGCATAGCAGACATTCTTAGCGACGAGTTTCCTGAGCACAATGGCCAGGCTGCACACCGACCGTGATTGTGATGTGCTGTTGGAACAATTCCGGGAAGAAGTTTCCGACGCCCTCTCCGGGCTGATCAGGACCGCCAAGCCGGACGTGCTGTATGATTCCGCGCGGTACGTCCTTGAAGGGGAAGGAAAGCATGTCCGGCCCGTGCTGCTGCTTGTTTCGTCTGCCATTTTCGGTGTTCCTTCGGAGCATGCCATGCCGGCGGCGCTCGCCGTGGAATTGGTACACGATTTTGCGCTCGTGCACGACGACATCATGGACCACGCCATGAGCCGGAGGGGACGGCCCTCCGTCCACGTAGCTTGGGACGAGGACACGGCCATTCTCTGTGGGGACGTGCTGCTGTCCATGTCCTTCGACCAGGTGGCGCGCACGCCTTCCGGGCGCGTGCCGGAGCTGGTTCAGGCCTTTGCCTCCATGGTAGCAGCGCTGTGCGAAGGCCAGGCGCTGGACAAGGAATTCGAGAGGCGCCCAGAGGTTACCACAGCGCAGTACCTGGACATGATAGACCGCAAGACAGGGTCACTGCTATCGGTTGCCCTGGAAATGGGCGGTATCATCGGCGATGCCCCGCAAGAGATGCGGGCAGCGCTTCGGTCCATCGGACGTCAAATGGGACGAGCCTTCCAGATTCAGGACGACCTTCTGGACCTGGTAGCGGGAGATCCCGGATGGGGCAAGCCGGTTGGGGGTGACCTCATGGAGGGCAAAAAGACATTTCTGCTGCTGGAGGCGCTCGAACGGTCGGAGGGGGAGGACCGCAGCTTTTTCGCGCGCATTCGCAAGGACAGTGGCCTGGCGCCGGCAGAGATTCCTGGGGCCCGGCGGCGCATGCAGGCGCTGGGAGTCCTTGATGCTGCAGCAGAGCGCGTGCAGCAACACTCGGCGGCGGCTCTGGGTCTGGCGGAGGTACTGCCCCGGTGCCTCGCGACGTCCGCGCTTGTGCGGATGATCGGGCAGATGGCATTGAGGAGGCGCTGACATGATTGCCCGGACACGGTTGGATGCTGTTCGTGGTCTCCGGAGGCAGCGATGGACAGGCTGCAGCTGCAGAGGCGGTGCTGTCATTCGCATTGCCACCCGATGAAACCTTAGCGCGCGGACGCCTCTAAGGGCCTTGGTGGCTGCCCCGCATGTGCATCATGGGACAGGTTTGCTGGTCTTGGTGTGTCAGAAGGCACTGCCGGCAGGCCGGCCCAAGAATACAGGCGCCCGGAGCACCAGGTCGAACATCGAGTGCTCGGGGAAAACGTGGAAGGGGAGCGACAAAGCAGATTGAATGGACGCGCAGGTGCGCGGACCGGACAGGCATTTCGCACGACGTGGACGTGGGACTAATGATCGAGATGCCGGCCGGCGTGGTCAGGGCGGCTTCGCTGCCTTTTGAACCCGGGTTGCAGGAGGTGAGTTTGACGCTGCCCTTGATGCCGGACAAGTCATCCGTTACGTATCGGTGCTACAGGCCACCGGCCTTGCCGCCGATTCACTGACACCCGAAGGCCCGGACCAGGCGGGGAAGCACCTTGCCGGGTTCGCGGCCCAATTGCCAAACCGAAAGGACGAGTCATGACAAGGGAACAGATCAGAAGGATTGATCCGCAAGACATGTTTGGAGCGGTGCTCGATTTTCCGAACCATCTGCGTGAAGGACGTTCTCGCGCCGCGTCGGCGGACCTGGGCCGACTGCCGGGGGACGCGGATCATGGCGTGGTCGTGCTCGGCATGGGGGGATCGGCCATCGGAGGAGACCTCATGAAGACGCTGGTGGGCGGCAGAGCCCAGGTAACCGTATCACGCGCCTATGCCATTCCCCGCTGGGTGGGAGCCGGCACCGTGGTGATTGCCTGCAGCTATTCGGGCAGCACAGAGGAGACGCTCATGTCCATGGATCAGGCGCTGGCGCGCGGTGCCTCGGTGCTGTGCATAACCACCGGCGGCGCCATGGGTGAGGCGGCTTCTGAGCGGGGGCTGCCGCTGATGGCTCTGCCCCAGGGCCTGCAGCCCCGGGCTGCCCTGGGCCATTCGCTTGCGGCGCTCATTGCAGCGGGGGAGCACCTGGGCATAGTGCGCGTCGATGAAGCCGACTGGGAAGAGGCGTTCGGGGTGGCCGACGAGCAGGCTGCAACCCTTGCGCAGCCTGGCAGCGAGGCCTGGCACATGGCCAGGGAGCTCAAGGACCTCTTTCCCGTCATCTACAGCAGCCAGCGGCTGGAGGCCGTCAACGTGCGCTGGCGCAACCAGCTGCATGAGAACGCAAAGACGTTCGCGGTGGGGAACGTGCTGCCGGAGATGAACCACAACGAAATCATGGGCTGGGACCGCGGACAGGAAGAGCTCGGCAAACTGGGGGTGGTCCTGCTTCGCGACCGGGATGATCACCCGCGCACGCAGCGCCGCATGGAGGTGACGAAAGATCTGCTCCATGACCTGGCGGGTTCCTGGATGGAGCTCGAAAGCCGGGGGGACGGTCTTCTGGCGCGGCTGGTGTCCCTGCTCTATCCGAGCGACTGGGTAAGCCTCTACCTCGCACTCTTGCACCGCACAGATCCTTCTCCTGTCGGACTGATCAGCAAGCTGAAGGCCGCGCTTGCGGAGTCATAGGGCCTCCGGCCGCGCAACGTGCGGGGGAACGGCGCCTTCCTTGACTGCGTAGCCATACAGAGCCTTACCGGTTGGCATGTGGCCCCGCGCGTACTTCTTATAGCCTTCCTTGCCGGGGCCGGAATGGTCCCGCCTGCCGGGGCGCAGTACAATTTTCATTTTGGCCGCAACAAGATCCAGTACAAGGACTTCGACTGGCACGTACTGGAGACCGAGCATTTCGACATCTATTTCTACCCCGAGATGCAGGAGCTGGCCGAACACGGCGCAGCCTTTGCGGAAGAGGCGTATCGGGAGTTGCGGAACCGGTTCAATTTCTCCTTCAATCACCGCACACCTATCGTCTTTTACGCCTCCCACCTGCACTTCAAGCAGACCAATATTACCTCCAGCTTCATTCCCGACGGCGTCGGCGGATTCTTCGAATTCCTGAAGGGGCGCGTGGTCATTCCTGCAAACGGCGACCTGCACCGGTTTCGGCGCGTGGTGCGCCACGAAATGGTGCACGTTTTCACCCTCAACAAGCTCATGCGGGTCTTTCGGGACCATCGCGTCGTAGCCGACAGGTTTTTGCCGCTCTGGTTCACGGAGGGTCTGGCGGAGTACTGGTCCGGCGAAGCGGACCACCAGCACGAAATGGTGATGCGCGATGCGATATATGCCAACTACCTGGTGCCGCTCGAGAACATTTACCGCGCCCATGGCACCTTCCTGATGTACAAGGAAGGCGAGGCGCTGTGCGCCTTCATAGCCCGAACGTACGGAGAGGAAAAGCTGCTGGATCTGATTGAGAATGCGTGGATGGACCGGGACTTCCGGAAGGTGATGGAGCTGACCCTGGGAGAGGACTACAAGACCGTAAGCAGCCGCTGGCAGCGCTACCTGCAGGAGAACTATTACCCAGAGCTGGACGAGGCACAGGTTCCGACGGTGCTCGCGGGCGGAGTCTCGGTCGAAGGCTTCAGCTCCAAGCCGGCATTCTACGAGACGCAGAGCGGACGGCGCTTCGTCTACTACGTGGGCAACCGGGATGGCTACACCAACGTCTTCCATGTCGAACTAGACTCACTCTACCGCCCGCTGGAAAAGCCCCGGATCCTGGTACGCGGCGAACGAGACGACCGGTTTGAAGCCTTTCACGTTTTTGAGAGCCGGCTAAGCGTCTCCCGTGACGGGCGACTCGCCTTTGTTACCAAGAGCGGCAAGAACGATGTGATTCACACGTATGACCTGGAAGCCGGCGAGCTGGGCCCGACGTACGCATTCGAGCGGCTGTCCGCCGTGTATTCTCCTACGTGGAGTCCGGACAACGAGCGCATCGCTTTCACGTCCATAGACCAGAGCGGGGTCATAGACCTGTATGTATTCGACACGCGCTCCGATCAGCTGCTGCGCCTGACCAACGATTCCTACGACGACCGCGACCCGGCGTGGAGTCCGGACGGGGAACGCATCGCCTTTTCGAGCGATCGGACCTCGCTGGGTCTGGACGGGGCGTACAACCTGTTTGCGTACGACCTTGCCAGCGGCGCAATAGACTACCTGACGTACGGGGAGCAAAGGGATTTTTCTCCACGATGGAGTCCGGACGGCAGCCGTGTGGTGTTTACCAGCGCCAGGCGTGATTCTGCCGGACGATTTGGAGGCCAGGACATCTACGTGGCAGACGCGTTCCCGGAGCCTGTGCTGGCGAGGAGGGACAGTGCGGGTACAGCGGCCGACCCGGTGCCTTCTGCCGCGACTTCGGAGCGGAGGCTGACCCGGTGGACGACCGCGGTATTTGACCCGGTTTGGACCCGTGACGACAGGATGGTCTTCACTTCGTTCGAGAACCACCGGTTTACCGTTCGATCCCTGGGCCGGATCGATTCGCTGGTGATGCGCCCGATAGAGCGGCGAAGCGCCGTGCCCGAGGCGGCAGAGGCATGGGCCTTCGAACGCCTGGAGGCGCAGTCGCGCCGAACGCCCTATCCGTACCGCAGGAAATACGGCCTGGATATCGCGCAGGGCCAGATATCCAACAATGCAGTCTGGGGCACCAGCGGTGGCGCCGTACTGTCCATGTCCGACCTCTTGGGCAATGACCGGCTCTACCTGCTCATGTACAACACGTCCCATTACGGTGGCGGCGGCAATTTCCTCAGAAGCCTGAATGTCAACATTTCGCGGGTCCAGCTTCACCGGCGGGCCAACATCGGCTATGGCCTCTTCCGATACGGGGGACTGCGCTATGACATAACCGATCCGGATGCTTCGGCGGAGTTTCCCCGATTTTGGGAAACGATCTACGGCGGCTTCGGTGCGGTAAGCTATCCCATCTCCATGTTCCGCAGGATCGAGGTCAGTACCTCATTCGCGTGGGACCACAAACAGATCCCGGAGCGCAGGATCGACCGGGAAGCGTACCTCTTGTCAAATGCCCTGTCCCTGGTCCACGACAATGCGCTGTTCGGCTACAACGGGCCCGTGGCGGGTTGGCGCGGGGAGCTGAGCGCGGCGTATACGACGGATATCCGCTATTCCAACGTGAACTACGTAAGCGCGCTCGCGGACGTGCGCCACTACCTACGGCTGTCACGCCACATCACGTTTGCCTCGCGGGCCATGGGACGCGTCAATCACGGCAGGGAGGCCCGTCTCTGGTTCATGGGAGGCAGCTGGGATCTAAGGGGATTCCCCATTTTCGATGTCCGGGGAAAGAAGATGTGGTTTACCTCCCACGAATTGCGGTTTCCCATTCTCGAGCAGCCGTCGATTCACATGCCGCTGCTCGCCGTACTCGGGATTGTCAACCTGAGGGGCGCTTTGTTTTTTGATGCGGCACATGCCTGGAACGGCTCCTATCGGGAACGCATTCCGCAGATATTTGCGGGCGAGACGCTGGGCAGCACGGGCATCGGATTCCGGATGAATGTATTTGGAGGCTTTGTCCTCAGATACGATATCGGTTACCGGTTCCGTGACGGGTTCGCGCGGCGCGACCCTCACCTATTCCGTCAGTTTTTCTTCGGATTCGACTTTTGACGCCGCCACTTGCAAAGACGCTTGGCGGTGCAGCGGCAGTTCTGGTCATTGCGGCCGGGTGCCATACGCTCAAGCTTGGTCGCCTGGGCGTAACTGCGGATCCGGGCACTGCGCCAGAGCCGCCGCTGGAGCTGGCATGGACCTACAACGCGGGAGCGGGCTTTGGCCCGGATGCGCCTCATTTGACAGGTGACATGGTCTTCGTGGGTACGCGCCGGGGCGAGGCGCACGCCGTAAGCCTGTCGGACGGCAAGCGCCTCGGACTCAGGCGATTCGGCGAGGTTATCGAAGGCGGGCCGGTCTTGTTCGGAGATGATATAGTAGTGCCCGTGGCATGGGGCCGGCGCGCGCTCATCAGCTACGACCTGCGCTCGGGGAAGGTCAACTGGGATCAACGCGGGGCCAGAATCAGGGCCGGGCTTTTGGCACTGGACAGCGGCTTCGTGGCTGTAGACGTTGACGGGATGGTTCGCCGGTATGAGCCGCACGGTGAAATGCGGTGGACGGCAGCGCTTGATCATGCCTCGAGAAGTCGTCCCCTGCAGTTCGGCGATCAGGTCGTGGTCGCGGATGAAGGGGGCCGCGTAACGGCTCTGGACGCAGAGGACGGAACCGTGCTGTGGCAGAGCCGGGCAGGCGGGCCGGTCTACACGTCGCCGGTGCTTTTCAAGGACCACGTTGTGGTGCCCACGACGCGCGGCAGCATCGCGTTCATGGATGCGCGCTCCGGCGCAAGGACGTCCACGTACCAGGCCGCCGACTCGACTATTCGGTTCAGCGAGCCGGGGGTGGGGTTCGGGATGGTAGTGATCGGCGGATCTGACGGCTCGCTGGTGGCATTTGCGCATCCGCAAGGGGAGCCGCTCTGGACACATGAAGGCCGTGAGGCGTTTGCGGCTGCGCCGCTGATTACGAAAGACCACGTGTACGCCGCCAGCATGGGGCGCGTGCTGTACGCGTTTACCGTCTCGGCAGGCCAACAGGTATGGCAGACGGAATTGCGCGGACGGGTGAAGTCCGGCCTCGCTGCACACGGGGACCAGCTCGTAGTGCTTACCGAGCCCCGATTCGTTCAGGCATTCAAGTCCGGCAATGCGCAGCCTGGTCCATAGTCTCGCCCTGGTACTGGCCACTTCTGCGTGCTGTGCGCAGGAGCGAAGGCTGGTAAGGCTGGAAACCAATTTCCCTTCCGCGATCGTGTACGCGGACCGCACGTCTCTGGGGCCAGCGCACCAGAAGAACTTCTACGTAGCACGTTCTGCCGCCACGCTGCGGCTTATTGCGCCCGAGCCGTACCGCTGGTCGATCGCTCCGGTGGAAGTGCCGCTTGCGGGCGCAATTGGTGACACGCTGGATTTGCGCCTGGACTTTCCCTCGTATCATCGCCTGGAGACGGTCCCGTTCGGGGCATCGGTTTACTGGGTAAGCGGGGATCGCCGGACCCGGATGGGCATTACTCCGCTTGTGTTTGTCTCACCGGGCGAGGGGTCTATTGCGCTGGAGCTGGATGGCTATCACAACGCGCAGGTTGAAGCGAGGGCGCGCGTCTGGAATGCGTATCGGATTGAGCTCCGGCCGCTGGATGCACCGCTGGCTGCCGGGCGCGCCGGGCTTTCCACGTACCGCCACCGGAGATGGATCGATTACCTCGCGGCAAGCATCGCTGTCGCCGGGGGCGTACTCAGCGTGCACCACAAGTTCAAGGCGGACCGCCTGGATGCGCGATATGCCACCGAAGCGGACCCTCTGCTGGTGCCCCGCATTCGAAGGCTCGACAACAGGGCGGCGATTTCTCTGGGCGTCATGCAGGTGGGCCTGGGAACACTAGCGCTCAGATTCATAATCAGATAGTACTCCGCCAAGCGTATGCTGGACGTATTCATCATTGCAGGGTTGACGCTCGGTCTTCTGCTGGGTCTCAAGACAGGGCTCGTGAAGCAAGCCATCGGCATAGCCGGCATAGTCGCCGGCGTTGCCGTCGGAGTGGCCCTCATGGACCGGCTAGGCGAGCTGGTCACGCGCAGTCTTGGCATTTCCGAAAACATATCTCCCGTCGTGGGATTTGTGCTCGCGTTTCTCGCGGTCCAGCTCGCGGTGGGCATCCTCGCCCGCGTGCTGGAGGGCATTGTGGGATTCCTGCACCTGTCCTTTCTGAACAGGCTAGCCGGCGGCGCGATCGGTGCCGCCAAGGCCTGCCTTGTGATGAGTGTGCTTTTCTTGGTTCTGGGCAACTCAAGCGTGCCCGGCGAGAGTGCTCGCGCGGAGTCGGCGCTATATGAGCCTGTGGCGTCCTCGGTGCCCTGGGCCTGGGAGGCCGTAAGGGGCATCTTCCCGGAGGTCGTTGACCTGACGGAGCGCTTCGGCGAGCGTGCCATGGAGTATCTGCCCGATCCGTAGCCCGGGCTCCCCCGAAGCGGTTGCGATGAAGCCGGGAAACGGGTGAATCCGAAGCAGGCGGCCCGCCTGCCATTGCCTGCCAAGCCCCGTCGGCCGCAGGCCGCAAGCATGAACGGGGATGCCCCGTGCCGGTCCGGACTCTTGCGCGGGCCGTCATTTCCGGCGGCACTCGCGGTGATTCGTTTAAGGACCGGGTCTGCGCATGATTGCCGGAAACGACCCTCGGCCGGGCAGGTTCGGGCACAGGTTCCGTTCCGGGAGCGAGCAGCCGGGAACACGGGCACCAGACCCCGCGCCCGATACAGCGTACAACACAAATACTATATTAATGATACGCTATATCCATGTATCCCGGCCCGCGGCGCACGCAAATGAATCGCTTCCTGATCAGGTTCACCGCTGCTTGCGCATACCTGATCCTCCTTGTTCTCTCCGGCCACACCGCCGAAGAGACCATCGGCCTCGGAATGCCGACAATTGCGGACCCGGCGGATGAACTCGTCTTCAGGGAAGGCTTTGGCGACCCGGATCAGTTTGCGGCCTACCATGTGGGTATCCGCAGTGAGGACGGACAATTCTCCTATCCTGCCAATTACCGCATAGAGGAAAGCCGCAAGGCGGTGGAGGCGCGGAAGCAGCCCGGCCGGCGGCTGAACTGGATCGAGAGAGGCCCGGCCAACGTGCCAGGCAGGACAAGGGCCATTGTCGTGGATCCGAGTGATCCAACCAACCGGACATGGTTTGCCGGCTCCGTGAGCGGCGGACTGTGGAAGACCGAGGACGGCGGAAAATTCTGGATTCCCCTGACTGATCACCTGCCGAATCTCGCGGTTTCGGCGCTGGCCATAGGAAAGTCGGACCCCGAAATCCTATACATGGGAACGGGCGAGGGCTTTTACAATGGCGATGCCGTCGCGGGATCGGGCATATTCAGGTCTGCCGATGGCGGGCGAACATGGGCGCAGCTGGCGTCAACGGCCACTGACATGAATTTCCGGTATGTCAATCGCCTGGCCATTGATC
The DNA here is from genome assembly GCA_965207385.1 of Rhodothermales bacterium. GTDB lineage: Bacteria > Bacteroidota > Rhodothermia > Rhodothermales > Bin80 > CAZXEU01. The sequence goes on along the minus strand of CBDBLZ010000008.1, from coordinate 44,704 downwards.
CGGCGGATGCCAACACGGTGCTGGCTGCCACCAATCTGGGCCTGTTCCGAACGGAGGATGGCGGCGATACCTGGTCGCGCGTGTTTGGACGGCAGGCAGAGCCGATCAAGAGAGTGCCTGTACAGGACCTGAGAGCCCGGCCCGACAATTTTGATATTCAGTTTGCCACGCTCAGATCCCCGAGAGCTTTCTCCAGCGGCGATCCTCCGTCTGTTGGCGTGGCCAAGTCCACCGATGCAGGCCGGACCTGGCACATGGTGCTCGAGGCAGACCATCCGTTCGATTTCGGAAGAATGGAGCTGGCCTTTGCACCCTCGAATCCGGACGTGGTATACGTCTCCGCAGACAACAAGACCGGATCACACTTGTATCGCTCGAGCGACGGAGGAGAGACATGGCTTGCCGCCATCGACCAGTCCGGCACACTCGGGGCAGACTGGCTCTCCCGCCTGGGTTGGTACGCCCAATCAATAGCAGTCCATCCGTTCGACGAAAACCGCGTCTTCCTGGGCAGCGTCGTGCTCTGGGAATCCGTTGTCGATCCCGCACCCGTCGCGCACAGATTCGTTTCGGACGTGATCGAACAGGACCTGCATGATATCACCTTCGGCAACATGCCGGGACAAGTGCCCGGCGAGTCCCGATGGGTCTGGACGGGGCACAATCACCCGGAAGTGGCGGGAGTTACAACGGATGATTATGTAACTGTTGAACTCCGGTTCGGGCCGGGGCGCTCGCAGAAGGCCCACCGATACAGCGTTGCCCCGGAGGACATCTCGTCCGTCCCCACCAAGACCCCGCTTGCTCGGTACCGGTTTGAGGACTACGTGGATGTACCCTTTGAAGTCTGGGACACCGACAACTCCCGGCAGCTCATGGCGTCCTTTCGCGATACTGCCGATAACGGCGAGTACGATCTGGTAGTCCCCGCCCATCCTCTTTGGCCGGACCAGGAATACATTTTCGTTCACCTTTATGACTATGACGGCGCCGCGCCGAGGCCGGAGCTGAGCGCGGACGGCGGCGTCGTCCACAGCATGCTGTATTTCGTTCGGCTGTATCAGTATCTGGATGTACCTACATCTGCCCTGGATAACCTTCCGAATAGTCTGCTCCGCATCGTGGTTTCGGAGCAATTGAGGCTGGATCACAAAGTGAGCCCGCATGCGGCAAATCCGGCGCTGCACGTTGACCACCACAATATCACATTGCTTCGGACGAGCGCAATCGGAAACGCATTCGGATTTGTCAATGCCAACGACGGCGGCGTTTTCTTCTCAGCCGATGGCGGCAGCACGTTTTCCGGAATTGCCAACGGTTACAATACCACACAATTCTATGGCGTTGACAAGAAGCCGGGAGAGGAAGTCTTTGTAGCAGGCGCGCAGGATAACGGCAGCTGGTACTCTCCGTCCAATCCGGATGCCCGGCAGGAGTGGACGATGGCTACCGGAGGCGACGGCTTCGATGCGGTATGGCACTCCCGGGATCCGGATCTGATGCTCACTTCTATCCAGAACAACGGACTCTATCGGTCAACTACGGCTGGAGCATCATTCGCGAGTGCAACCAGAGGGTTGGAGGACCGAGACAAGGCCGCGCCGTTCGTTACCTCCGTCGGAAATTCGAAGGATGCACCGGACCGCGTCTTTGTCGTGGGAAGGCAGGGTGTCTGGCGCTCCGAGGACTTTGCCGGCAGTTGGGAGCTCGTCCCCTTGCCCGCGCACCTGTGGCGTGGAGATTATGTGCCCAAGAGCGGCAAGGTGCGCGTTTCCCTGGCCAACCCGGATGTTGTCTGGGCCGGATACAGGCTGCACCTGGAATTCACCGGCGATATTTTTGGCACCGTGTTTGTCTCCAGGGACGGCGGCCTGACCTTTTCGCCTGCCGTCCCGCCGGACTATGCTCCCAGGGCCGGTATTTCGGGCATCGCCACGCATCCGCTCGAGGCAAGTACGGCCTACGTGCTGTTCTCGGTCGCGGCAAAGCCGAAGATCCTGAGAACCGCCGACTGGGGGCAGACCTGGACGGACCTTTCCGGATTTGCAGAATCGTCTGTTAGCGTCAACGGCTTTCCGGACGTAGCGGTCTACGATCTCCTGGTCATGCCACACGATACCGACATCCTGTGGGCGGCTACGGAGATCGGCATTTTTGAATCCACGGATGCCGGAGCCACGTGGCAATACGGTGACAGCGGCCTGCCGGCCGTGTCCGTGTGGCAGATGCGCGTCGTGGATGATTTGGTGGTGGTGGCCACGCACGGGCGAGGCATCTGGACGATCGATATGCAGGGTGCCATTGCCAGCCAGGGATTCGGACCTACGGTTGGCAATGACTTTGTACTGTTGTCTGCTGGAGTGAGCACGAGAATCGGAGAGCTTGACGGCCGCTTCGTTGCCGATCCGGTGGAGGGTGAATCTGCCGACCAGGTCTTGCAGCTTGATTTCGAAGGCCTGGACTACAGGGCCTTTTTCTTTGATGGAAATGCTGGCCTAAATCTCGCTCCGAACCTGCGGCAGGAAGACGCGCTGCACATGCGGCTCCTGGTTGATCCCCGTAATGGGGACGGCAACGGTCTGGCACTGGTATTCGAAGACAAGACGGACTGGAGCAGGGCTGCAGACGGGAGTGCCGACCTGCCATTCAGGGCGGCTTGGAGCATTCCGGGTGAATACCGTGATGGAAACTGGCACGAACTGTCCATTCCGCTGCCTCCCGCAACATGGCACCAACTGGAAGACGCACGTGCGGCAGGCGGGCCTCGATCAAACTGGCATTACGCCGGCGCTACGTCACCGGCAGGATTCCGTGTGGCGGGGGACAATCTCGGGCCGGGCACCAGCGAGCGGCCGGAACTGTGGCAGGAATTCGAGTGGACCAACGTCCGGTCTCTTGGCATTGCTCGAAACGTCAGCGATGAGGGAGGACCCGTGTGGATTAAAGACGTTTACATCGGCCAGCCGGGCCTTGACCTGGACGGATTCGGCGGCAAGGTGGCGCCGGTAACACGTGTTTCCGCGCGTCGCGGCTTTGATGGCACGACGATTTCCTGGCATGAAGTCCCGGCCGCCGGAGGCTACAACGTCTACGTGAGCGAGCGGCCGATCAGCGACATCGCCGGCAGTGACGTATTCCTGCTGCAGCGCGTCAGGCAAGCGGCCGTATCTCGCGCCTTCACCCACGCGTTCGAAGTGCCTCATGCCTCGGCGGCGCCTGCCAAGCTGCACTATGCGGTTACGTCCCTGAGCCCATATGGCGTTGAGAACCCGGACGTTTCGGCAAGCGCTGCGGCTGTGTCAGTTTCCTTCCCGGTGGTCTCGCCCGCTGTTGTCGAGCTGACCGATGGCGAATCAGGCGAACTGGCTGCCAGCCTGGCAAGCGGCATAGCGGCCAGCGACGGCTTCCCGCAGTGGCAAAGGCCTTTTCGCGTCGATGGGCAGCACAGCAGCGTTGGTGAGCAGGGATCGGTTGTCAAGAGCGATGCGGATTTGTCCGGGACTCTTTGGCTCGGACAGTCGAGCGACAACAGGCTCTACATGTATGCCGAGATAAGGGACGATATCTTGCGGCTGGCGCCGGAGGGCGTAAGGCCGTCCGAGGCATGGCAGTACGACAGCATCGAGCTGGGCTGGGGCAACTACGACGTGCGAAGTGTGCAGGGCGGCTCCGCGCTTGTCGGCACGCCGCACCGGGGCATGGAGCGCGGCGCACGCGCGGACTACCTGCTGCGCATCTCGGCCCACGGCGACGGCAGCTCGGCCTTTGTCTGGGTCGGAGGCGGCCTGAATGCACAGGTTCCGGGCGGCGCAGCCGTATTTGACATGCTGCAAGACGGCGCCGGAAACGATGTCGGCTGGAAGATCCTGGCAGCCGTGCCGCTGGATGCCATCCAGAATCCGGAGACGAAGGATGCGGTGCTGGAGCCTGTAACGGGCACGGAATTGCGCTTTGTACCGATGAACATCGGACTGAACGACGCCGATGAAACCGGGGTGCGCGACAGCCAGATCCAGTGGTCGACAAGGCAGGGTGCGGATGGCCACTGGTGGCACACGCCCGCGCAGTGGCCCGTTGTCGCCGTGGCGGGCCGGCATACCTGGACAGGCGGGAGCGAGGACGCGGCAGACGTGCCCGAAAGACATGCACTGCTGCCGAACTATCCCAATCCGTTCAATCCCGCGACGACCATTGCCTTCAACGTAGCCGGAGAGGAACCGGTGACACTCGCTGTATTCGATGCGCTGGGGCGCCGCGTCGCAACGCTGGTGGATGCAGAGCACATGTCCATTGGCCGCCACACGGTCCGATTTGAGGCCCGGCAGCTGGCCTCCGGCGTCTACTTTTATCAGCTTCGCGTGGGCCGGGCCTTCGCGGAAAGCAGGCGAATGCTGCTCGTCAGGTAGCCGCCTCGCAACCCGGAACAATGTGCCGGAGGACGGCCGCACAAGGCATGATCGCCGAGGTCTCGCGATGACGAGAACCGGATTTGTAAGTGGCAAGGGCATGCATGGCCCTGCGCTGGTCAGTCGCAACCGGCAGTGTGCATGAGACAGCAATGCGGCACGATCCGGTAACCGCGGGCAGACGCGCGTCAAGTGCTGTCGCGGTGCTATTGACGCTGGCGTACGCGCCAGGTGCGCTTGCGCAATTGCTGTGGCAGGCCGAGCCGGCAGGCCACACCGACAATGTGTATTCGGTGGCATTCTCGCCGGACGGTACTAAACTGGCATCGGCATCCCTTGACGGCACCGTTCGGTTGTGGGACGTGGCCGCGGGTCGGGAGTTGTACAAACTCAGCGGACACTCGCAATCCGTACAGGCCGTAGCATTCTCGCCCGACGGCACACAGGTGGCATCGGCCTCCCGTGACCGTACCATCAGGCTGTGGGACGTAGCCGCAGGCACCGAGACGGCCGTAATCCGCGGCTCCGAACAGCAGATCTTGTCCGTCGCCTATTCGCCAGGCGGGGAGCTCCTTGCCTCGGCAGCAGCAGACAGCACCGTACGACTATGGGATGTTGCAACGCGAGACGAGCTGGCTGTCATGCGAGGGCATACGCGCGCTGTGACCTCGGTGGCGTTTTCGCCGGACGGCGCCCGGGTGGTGTCCGGTTCACGGGACCATACCCTCCGGCTCTGGGATGTGGCAACAGGCAGCCAACTGGGTGTCTTCCGGGGGCATTCCAACGTGGTCTGGTCCGTAGCGTTTTCGCCTGATGGTACTCGGGTGGCATCGGCGTCCGGTGACAGCGCCTTTCGCTTGTGGGACGTTGAAACCACCGAAACGGTCGCAATGCTCGGGGACGGCACGGGGTCTGCACACGCGGTAGCCTTTTCTCCGGATGGAGCATTCCTGGTTTCCGGACACAATAATGGCAGGCTCAGGCTTTGGGAGTGGAGTTCCGGACAGGAATTGCTGGTCTTCGTGGGCCATGGCAGTACAGCGTATTCAGTAGCCTTCTCGCGCGACAGCACCCAAATTGCGTCGGGATCCGCGGATGGTACAGTCAGGCTGTGGGATGCCGCGGCGGCAACGGAACTGCAATCATTTGGCACCGGCATTGTACGATCGGTGGCTTATTCGCCTGGAGGCACCCGCTTTGCCACGGGCTCAAGTGACACTGCAATCCGGCTCTGGGACGTGGACTCGGGGCAGCAGGAAGCCTTGATTAAGGGTCACACGAGTAGCATAGTCGCGGTAGCTTACTCTCCGTCAGGCGCACAACTGGCTTCAAGTGCAGGCGACAGGACCGTGCGGCTGTGGGAGGTTGCCACGGGCGACGAGCTGGCCATGCTGGAGGGTGTTGGTTCCCGGGTCCTTTCCCTGGCCTACGCGCCGGACGGTTTGCTTCTGGCTACGGGATCAAGTGACTCGGCAGTACGACTATGGGATGTGGCCCTGCGGACCGAAAGGACCGCTTTCCTGGATCACACGCATCCGGTATGGTCTGTCGCGTTTTCGCCCGACGGCGAGTTGGTTGCCTCGGGCTCACAGGACCAGACAATACGGCTGTGGCACGTATCCACCGGCAATCAGCACGCGGTGCTCCTGGGTCACGAGCACACCGTGCGATCCGTGGCATTCTCACCGGATGGCAGGCATATCGTTTCAGGATCGGACGACAACTCGGTACGGGTGTGGGAACTGGAGACGGGCAGGGAAGTGGTGCGATTCACGGGCCACCGGTTTTCGGTATACTCGGTCACTTTCACGCCAGGCGGGCAATTCGTGATATCCGGTTCGGTTGACGAGACCATTCGAATCTGGGAAGTGGCCACGGCGGAAGAGGTTGTCGCTTTTGACACCGGCACACGGCATGGCCCCTTTGTTGCGGTTTCTCCGGATGGTGCGCGATTGGCTTCGAATGCAAGCGGCCTGGCCACGCTGTGGGACATTGCGGCTTATGTCGACGCAGTCCCGGCAGAGCTGCAATTCATTCACAACATCGATGATGTACAGATCGACGTGTACATCAATGATGTCCTGACACTCGATGACCGGTATTTCCGTAGCGCAACGCACTTCGCGGAGGTGGTTCCGACAAGGTCAAGGGTGCAGATTGTGCGAGCCGAAGCTGAAGACAACAGCAGTCCTCTTGCAGAGCTGGAGCTTGATCCTGATCCAACGAAGGCCTATCAGCTGGTTGCATACGGGGATTCGGCCAATGTCCACTTGCAGGCGCTCGAGGACATCGAGCGAACATCGGGCAACAGCCTCGCCGCTGGCCTGCGCCTGATGCATGGAGCCAGCGGAATCGGCGACGTTTCTGTTCGGCTACTGGATCCCCGGGACGGAAACAGGCTGCTCGCGGAGCTGGAAAGTCAGCTGGGTTTCGGGCAATTCAGTGCATTGCATCGGATAGAGCCCCGGCCCATGTATGTTGACGTGGCGATGGCCGGATCCGGGACGCCGATTGAGGTCTACGAATTTGACTTTGGCCACCTGGAAGGCCAGGTTTTGACACTTGCGCTGTCCGGATCTGGCACCAATGCAGAGGAGGGCTTGTCACTTATGGGCGTGCTGCCAAACGGTGAGGTGCGATTGCCGCGTGCAGTAGTAACGGCGGCAGAACATTCGAATTCATTGCCGAAATCGTTCGCTTTGCACGGCAACTACCCTAACCCGTTTAATCCCGCGACCAGGATCGAGTTTGATTTGCCCTTCAGCGCGCGTGTCGAGGTGGAAATAGTCGATATGCTGGGCCGGGTTGTATTGACCGTCCCGCCGCGCGACCTGGATGCCGGAGCACATCGCTCGATCGGAATCAGCGGCGCCGGATTGAATTCCGGCTTGTACCTGTACAGGCTGACTGCCTCTTCAGAGCGGTCCAGCGCGACCCGTACCGGTTCAATGATCCTTATTCGGTAGCGCGGCTTCTTGCGGCGCGGCGTGGCGCAGACTCCCGGCTGGCTCCATCAAGCCCTTATTGACGCGTGGCCGCCCCAATGCTGCTTCGGGGTAGGGTTCGGCGAAAGGGGGGCCTCCCCGCACCGGGCGTGGGCCGATGAACCGGCAGCCAAAGCCAGCCGCATTCTCCTCCAGCAGCGCTGCGCTCGCACCTGACGACTGCGCAGACTGGTACTCGCGCTGCATGACGGAGGGCCAAGCCCGGCCAGACACGGTTTCCCTGCGCTGGCGCGCGCTTTATGGCCTGCGTTGGGGCTGCGTCGTACATTGACCTTGACTCGGTCCGGATTCATTGCCCGGCCGAGCCGCCAAACCGGACTCACGCACACCAAATGAAATCACTGCTCCCTGCCGCCGTTGCGGCTAGCCTGCTGGTTCCGTCCACGGCTTTTTCGCAGCAAGCGCCCGCGCGGACCATTGCGGCCGTCACGGAATCCCTCTACACGTTTCAGAATGGCGGCCACGTGTCGGCCTTCCTGGTAACGGAAGATGGCATCATCGCTTCGGATCCCATAAACCGCGATGCCGCCACGTGGCTGAGAAGCGAGCTCCGGCAGCGATTCGGCGTGCCCGTGAAGTACGTCGTCTATAGCCACGACCATGCTGATCACATTGCCGGCGGGGAAGTCTTTGACGACGAAGCGGTGATTATTTCCCACGAAAATGCCCGGGATGTCATCATTGGCGAGAATCGCCCCACGGCCGTACCGGAGGTCGTGTTCAGTGACCGCATGTCTCTTGAACTCGGAGGCAAGCACGTGGAGCTCATCTACGTGGGGCGCGGCCACAGCGACAACATGCTCGTGATGCACTTTCCGAGCGAGCGCGCCGTGTTTGCGGTGGACTTCATCTCCGTGAAGCGGATGCCGTATCGCGATTTGAGCGACTCGTGGTTTCCTGACTGGATCGAAGCTGTCAAGCGCGTGGAGGCGATCGATTTCGACATACTGATTCCGGGACACGGGGCGCCGGGAACGAGGGCGGACGCCACGGAGCACCGCCGGTATCTCGAAGCGCTATACGAAGCCGTACTGGGTGCCACTCGCACAGGGCTCTCGTTACAGGAGATGCAGCATTCCATCCGGTTTGACCAATTCTCGCATTTTGGCCAGTATGAAGAGTGGCTGGCCCTTAATATTGAAGGCGTCTACCGGCAGGTTGTACTGCACCGCCGGGGCAACTGAGACAGGTCTGTGGCAAACGGCGGCTGCCGGGAAGTCGCACCGGCCTGCAGGTGAGCACTTGACCCAGACAGGAGCCGGTTTGGGGGCGCAGCCGCTCTAATCCCGCTATCCGTCAGGGTGTTTGCACACGTGGCCGGCATTCAGCGCTCGGCAGCGGGTCGCTGGATGCGAGCGGCAACCAATTGCGCCGCACGATTTGCTACAGCAGGACCAGGTACGTGAGCTTGGCCACACCCAGGCGGTCGTTCAGCATTACGTTGCTGCGTGGATCAAAAAGCATGTCGTCATCACCCGTAAAGTGATACGACGTGTTGAAGACGAAAAACAGGTCGCTGCCTGGCGTGTGGATCCAGTCGACGCGAATATTGGCCTGCAGGTCCCGGGTGAAATTGTCATACTGAATGAGGGCGGTTGCGAAAAGCTTGCGGCTCGCTGCCGCAAGCACCGAGACATTCAGGATGGTAGCATCGAAGCGCCCGTCATCGACAGGCAAATCCAGAATGGAATGGGTAAGCTCTGCTTCAAGGCTCAAGTACTGGGAGTGGCGAAACCCTACACTCGCCTCGATATCGTGGCGGTCACCGCCGTAAAACGTACCGGTAGATGCGCCAAGTCCTCCGTAGAGTCGCCGGCTTGAATCCGTTTGCCCCATCAAGCCAAGACTGCCAAAGCTGTAGTCCCCAGCCTCGATAACCGCATTTCGTATTCTGAAGGGGTTATCCAGCCGTTCGAATGACCGCTCCAGGGTCAAGCGTAGGTTGTCGCGCCGGTTGAAGGCGACACCGACCGAGGCTTCAAGGCTCGTCGACTGCAGCTCTCGGTCCTGGCCCGTGATGTAGGAATACTCCGTCATCGCCTGGAACCTCCTTATAAACGGCATGCTCGAAAACTCGACCAGGGGCGTATACTGCAGCGCTCCGGCGTATCGTATGTAGTCCCGGCGCCGAACGAAGCCCAGCGCGGGATCGTAGAACCGACCGGTATTGGAATAGGATGCCTCGGCGCCGTACAGGTCATTCACCACACGAATGCTGGCATGTCCGGCGGCATTGCGGTCCGCCCGGTTGTCCCGGACTTCCGTATACCACGCGCTGAAATCGCTTGCGCCCCAGAAGCGGTACTGCGCGTCGACTCCGAAAGCCTCGTTTTGACGATCCGTGTTTCTGAAGCCGGTGTAAATGACGCCGGTGGTAGCCCTGGGAAAAATGGTAGTTCGCAGGCGGGCTACCGTGTTGTTCGTGGAGGCGGGGCCCAGCAAATCTCCCATACCTTCACCCGTTTCGATATTGAGCAGCCCGACCGATACGCGGCCTACCTGGCCGGTAAACCGGGCACCTGCCAGCATCTGTTCAGTGAGGCCGATGCGCCTTGAGAAGAACGTCTGCGTGAATCGCGGGCTGCCGTGCTCGAACAGGCCGGACCGTTCGAGGAAGAACTCGCGCTTTTCGGGAAAGAACAGGCTGAAGCGCGTGAGATTGATCTGCACGTTGTCTGCCTCCACCTGGGCGAAATCGGTATTGACCGACAGATCCAGTGTCTGGTTGGAGGAGATCCCGTACTTGAAGTCTGCACCGAAGTCATAGGTGAAGCCATCCTCAACTTCGACCCCAGGCGGGCCGTCGGGGAGGGTCTGGTGGCCGGCGATGACGTAGGGCTTGAATTCCATGTTGCGTCCCCGACGAATGTCCTTCAAGCCGGTCAGCGTGCCGTACTGCGAAACGGCGGCCAATGCACCAAAGGCCCCCATTACGCTGCCAAACTCCAGCCCTATGCGCGGCCACATCACGCGTTCATTCTTGCGATTGATCATGCGCGAGAGCATTAGACCGAAGCTTACTTCATCTCCTCTTGGAAAGCGCAACTGCCTGAAGGGAATGGATACCTCCATGGACCAGCCTTCATCGTCGATTACCGTTTCGCTTCGAAATACCGCATCCCACGAAAAGCTGTCCAGCGTTATTCCTTCGTCCGTGACGGTCGCGTCGTCCTGCGTTCCGAGAGCATTGATCTCGAAGAGGTATGCGTTGCGCCGGTCGAGGTACGTGTCGAGGCCTATGTAGGCGTGGTCGTCGCGATCATTGCGCCCGCCGCGCTCCAGGTTCTTGGCTCGAATCAGGTCCGGCTCACCATCGAAGAACTTGAACGCAAAATAGAGGTGGTCCCGGTCGTAGGCGATCCGCACTTCGGACCGCTCCGTGGGAAGGGCGCCGTCATCAGGCCAAATCTGGATGAAATCCGTTATCGGTTCGATGCCTTGCCATACGCTGTCGTCCAGATTGCCGTCTACTCGGGGTGCCTCTTCAACAAATATGGCTGTAACCTCGGGCCGGGACGACTGGCCGTGCGCGGCCGTCGCGCCCAGGCACAGGACTATTGCGGCAAAAAGTGAGCGCATGGGCAATGCCTTCCGGGTCTTAATGTATTTCGGCCTCAGATCCGGAGCACGCCGGCGTGTCCGACTCCTGTCCGGCGCTTCAATGTAGCGCAGAACGGTGACATTGGCTGCCTCTGTTGCGGCTATGATTTCCGGGTCCTTGAGCGTGCTCATCGCACTGATGTTTGCATCCTTGCCACGGGCACGTAGGCCGCCAGGAAAAGCACAAGGGCCGCCGCTTCGCACACCAGGATGTACCAGGGCCAGGGTCCAAACACGTCCAGTAGCGTCGGCGTGGGCGGCTTGTGCATCATGTACATGTAGTTTGTTCCAAAGGCGAGGTTGAATAGGACTGCTGCGAAGGCATAGAGATTTAGCCAGCCGAGGGTCTTGAGCATGCCCATTGCACTCGGAATCAGGCGCAGAGTCGCAGTGACCAGGATCACGTAGACAACCAGTCCACTGTGGACGATCCAGTAGGCAAAGTAGCCGAAGTGCGGAAAGCCCTCTTCCAAATCCGGCGTCAGGACCGCCTGCAGCGTTCCGGCGAGCACCAGGTAGTACAAAACCTCGTGGACTTTCTGCCTGGGATTCCACATTAGCGCCGGTACCAGAAGCCCGGCGAGATTGCAGAAGTTGATTGGCAGGTCCGACCGCCAGTCAAATTGGCCGGCCGCCATCTGGTATAGTCGCCACGATAGCTGGCTTGCGCAAATCACGAGCGCCAATACCCGCGTGAGCCGGATCCGAGCGGACATGGAAAGCCGCCGGGCCCAAATGGGCAAGAAGATGGCCCCGCCAATGGTCGCGGCGATCGCGGCTGCGTGCTGTATTCCGAAAGGCGTAAACAGCGGGCTGCGTTTCAGGTGGACGCTATCAAATATAGCCACTGCGGGCGCGGCACATATGCCCGGACCATTTCGTCAAGACGCCAGGGGAGCCGGTGGCAGCGTGCGGCGTAAGCGCTGACGGCGCACAAAATAAAGTCCGCCCAGAATGAGGCCGCCTCCGGCCAGTTGCACGACGGAGACAGGCTCGCGGAGCAGGACAGCTCCCAGAATCAGGGCGATTACGGGCACGAGGTTGGCATAAACACTTGTATGTGCGGCCCCGACCACCCTTACGGAATTGTTCCAGATGGCGATCGTTATCCCGGTGGACAGGCAACCCGAGTACGCGATGGCAGCCCAGTGCCAGCCGGTAATCGCATTCCAGTCAACCGAGTGGATTCTGGTCAACCCCACAGCGCTAAGCAATGGCAGCGCCAGCAGCAGGGCCATGAGGGCCATGCCGGAAGGATTGACCGATCTGGAGAGCGGTTTGCACAGCGTGGTGTACGTGCCAAAGCAAATCGAGGCCAGGACAAGGATCAGGTTGCCTCGTTGCATATCGGCGCCAAAATCCACAATCTCTCGCCCGCCTCCTATGATGATGGCTGCTCCGGCAATCGTGGCGCCGATGCCCAGCCATTCTGCCGGCTGGATGATCTCGATGCGGAGCGTGCTTGCAATGACGCCGGTCCAGATGGGAGCTGTGGCGATGATGAGAGCCGCGTTTCCGGCGGTAGTCTTCTCCAAGCCCTCGATGAAGCAGACCTGGTAGAGAAAAAAGCCGGTCATGCCGAGCACAAGGAGCTTCCAGAAGTGCGTGCGCAGAGGGGCAAAAAAGGGCTGACGTGCCTTGCGCTGGTGGGCAAGGTGCACGAGTCCGAGCGCGAAGGCGGCCATCCAGAGCCTGAAGAGGTTCACGGCGTGGGGGTCCATGCTTCCCAGCACGGCCTTCAGGATGGGAAAGTTGAGGCCCCAGATCAGCACTACGATCAGAAGGGACAGGTCGTGCCTGTAGGACGGCATCTTTCGCGTATTCAGCAGGGCACGGAATATACGCAGGCGCACTTCATGAAAATTGTTAGCAATTCTCGTAAATTCGAGACTGACGCACCGCGGGAATGGGAATCGTCTGACAGCCATGCTGCCCAATAGCATTACAAAGTTGTATTACTCCATCGGAGAAGTAGCTTCGATGATGGGGGTGGAAACGCATGTTCTCCGCTACTGGGAGGCGGAGTTTGATGAGTTGAATCCACGCAAGAACCGGGTAGGCCGAAGGATTTACACAGCGGAGGATATTGCGGTCATCGAGTCTATAATGCATCTGCTGCGCGTCGAAAAGTATACCGTTGAAGGTGCGCGCCGCGTACTCAGTCGAGAGGATAGGCCTAGACCCCGGCCCAATGAAAGGCGACTCGCTCTGCTGAGGCTTCGCGGATTTCTGGAGAACATTGCGAACCAGTTGCAGTAGACGCGGCAACGGGACGTAGCGCAGCCAGGTAGCGCACTTCAATGGGGTTGAAGGGGTCGCGAGTTCGAATCTCGCCGTCCCGACAGGATGTCATCCGGGAGGGTGCCGCGCCCGGTCGGCAGTTATGGTGGAGCCGGCTCGGCTAACGTCTCGGGCGAAAAGTAGGGTGTCCTTCGGTAGCCGGTTCGTCTGTCGTTAGGCTCCGGCCTGGAGCGCGTTGACGGATGGCTCGACTGGCCGGATCGCCGCATTGGTGGCGCAGCATCGGGCCAAGACCATTCTCCGCCGGCGGAGGATAGCGTCCTTTCCGAAGGTCCCTGCAAGACTCAAGAAGACTGGCCCGGTAAGCGGCTCGGAGGCTTCACAATTGGCCGGTCTTCCCGGGGAGGCCGGATTTCGTGCAGCTGCCCAAGCGGCGACCGGGTGCGATGTAGCACGTGTCGATGGCGCACGCTCCGCCGGGCGCAGTCAAGGCATGCTTGCCCAGCCGCTCTCGGTTCGCATAGTTTTGAGCGTCGCATGGGCGTTCCGCCTGCCGATAGCAGGTAGTCCGCTTCGGTCCTTGCCTGTCGGGAGCGTGGCCTTCCATCCGCAGAATGGAGCCGAAGCCCCGGGCCGGCTGTGGCCTCTACACCACCGGTCGACCTGGGCGGGCGCCGCACTGCGCAATGGCGTTGCGGCTGGTTTGACTGGCGCACAGTCTAGCCGGCACGAGCCGTTTTTGGGGCAGGAGCAATGGCTGGCCAGTTTCCGGTTGAATCCGGCGCGCAGTCAATGGCGCCGCCGGCGCATGCGGGGGGGCCGATTGCACCGGAATTCGTATACATCCGGCCCTTTGCAAGGGATCTTTGTCAACACTTTTATATGGAACGGCGAATCCTTAGGTTACAAGCTGGGCTTTTATAGGCTAACAGCACATCCGGCAGAGATTTCCCGCCGAGTATCTGTTGATGTCTGATTCTTCCGATTCCCGCAGCCGATTCGTTCGCGACCTTTCCGGGCTTCGCGAGCAACAAGGCATGTCCCTTGAGGAATTGTCTGTCCGCACAAAGGTTGCGCTCTCGACACTGGAGGAATTCGAGCAGGCGAGACTGCTCGATAATCCCTTGTTCAATCGGGTCTATCTCAGGTCGCTGGCCAAGACCTACGCGCAGCATGTCGGAATTCCGGCGGAGGTCATGGTTCAGGCTCTTGAGGAGATGCTGGCAGACCAATACGCAGGCCGGCTATCGCCCGATTTCGTGGAGAAGGACGAAGATCCGGCCGAGGATGCGCAGCCGACGGAGGAAGAGGCCCTTCTGCCATCACCCGAACCACATGAATTGGTAGCGGATGAGCCCGCGGCTCCGCCGGCAGGAGATACCTTTACGGCCGTAATGGCAAGCGTGACGACCCAGCCTGCCCCGCCGCCCGGCCCGAGCCGGCGGTTTCGAAGGCGTGCCAGGTCCCGGCCGTTGTGGATAGCCGTCGCCCTGGTGCTTGTGTCTGGTGTGGTTGCCCTGGTATTCCGGTTATTCTCTGGGCCGGGTGCACTGTCTGACGGGAATTCACCAGGTATGGCACTCGGCGATACCGCAGCGTCAGATGCTCAGACGGCAGCGGAAGCCATCCGCTTTGGTTCCCGAATTCATGCCACCGTACTAGCTACGGAAATAGTGGAGCGCCTGCAAGTCAGAATAGACGATGACCTGCGAAGGCCTTACTGGATTGAGCAGGACAGCTCGCTTGTCTATGCCTTTGAGGACCGTATCGCACTGGAAAGACGACTGGACCGTATTCGACTGTTCGCGGACAATTACGAAATAGCCCTCGACACGGTGGATCTGGAGCGGCCGTTCGAGCTCAGTCGGGGCATGCTGGAGCGCCTGGCTGCTGACGGCAGGCTTTCTGCCGCCGAGGTCCCGCCGGCTGCCGACACCATTCGGGTCATTCCGTAAGCGCGCTGGCCATGGCGAGTGCGCCGATGAGCGGGTTGTCTTCGCCGAAGCGGGCGAACGCCAGCGCGGGTGGAAAAGGCAGTGCCGACCGCAGGCGCTGTTCAAGGTCTTTGGCCACAACCCTCTGGTTTAGGGCGATGCTGCCGCCCAGGATCACAATCTGGGGATCAACGATGCAGCCGACGGCAATGAGGGCCTGCGCAAGGTAGTCGCGGGTCCTGCGCACCAGGGCCAGAGCCTTTTCACTGCCCGACTCTGCCGATTCGAACACGTGCCGCGCACTGGGCTTGCCACCGGCTTTCCTCCAGGCTTCAGCCAGTCCTACGCCGGCCGCGAGACTCTCCAGACAGCCGTTCGGTCTCCAGTCCTTGTCGAGGTGGCCAGGTTCAGGAACCATTGAACCCAACTCGCCCTCCGAGTGGTGGCTGCCGCGGAGCAGCTTTCCGTCTACCAGGATGCCGGCCGCGATACCGGTACTGACCGTGACATATACAGCAGTGCGGCATCCGGCGGCATGGCCATAGGCTGCCTCTGCCATGGCCGCTGCATTGACGTCGTTTTCGACAGCGACCCGGACGTCCAGGCGCTGCTGAAGCAGGCTGCGCAGGGGGACGGCATTCCATCCCGGCAGGTTGGCAGCCTCCACTACGAGACCGCGCTCCGGGTCGGTCATCCCGGGCGCAGTACAGCCCGCAGCGACGATATCGCCTCGGCCCAACTCAGAGCAACAGGCCTCCAGGTCCTCCGCTATGGCGTCAATGACGGCCGCTACGCCCGGCCCGGGCGTCATTCGGTCGCGCCGGCAAAGTATCCTCGCGGGTGCATCTACGGACGCGACTGCGGAGCGTGTACGCGTACCGCCGATATCGATTCCCGCCACGAGGAACTCCATGGATTCGGCCGGCTACTCCAGATTGCGAATCCAGATATTGCGGTACCGGGTCGGCTCGTTGTGGTCCTGAAGCACGATAGGTAGCCGGTCCTCGTGAGGGGCGTAGGGCGGACGCGAATAGTGCCCCGTTGGACCCGTAAGCGTAACGTTATCCTGTACCAGCACGCCATTGTGAAACACGGTCAGGCGTGCCGGCGAGGCCAACACACCGTCGCCGCCAAAGCGCGGGCGCCGGAAAACAATGTCGTAGGACTGCCATGAATCCGGTGGCCGACTGGCGTTCACGAGTGGGGGATACTGCCCGTAGATTGCTGCAGCCTGACCGTCGGGATAGGTCTCATTGCCGTACGAATTCAGCACCTGGACTTCGTAGGTGCTCATGAGATAGACACCGCTGTTGCCGCTGTCCTGTCCCGAGCCGCTGTTGGGAGTGGACCACTCGACGTGAAGCTGTACGTCTCCAAATCCTGCGCGCGTGCGGATGGATCCGCTGCGGGGCGCTACTTCCATGTAGCCGTCGTTGATAATCCATGAAGCAGCCTCTCCGCTCAGGTGCTCCCATTGGGAAAGGTCCGTGCCGTCGAACAGCACCATGGCATCCGAGGGCGGCGCGATGCTGACCGGAGCTCCGGGCGCAACCATGGCCGGTTGCGGACGGTCGAGGTCATGGACGGCCCACTCATCCAAAGAAGGAATCTGGGCGGTCGCATTCGAATTCAGGAGCATCAGCGCCGGAATCAGCAGAAGAGAGCGGAAATGCATGGTATCGGGCAGGTTGTGCGCAGGGGCAGGTTACAGGGGCAGCAGGTCGATCGCGGCTCAATTCGGCCTTTTCAGATAGGCCACCAGGTCCTCCATGGATTCATCGTCCGGGACAAGACTCCCGGGCATGGCTGACGCCACAACCGGGCGGACCCCGGCGATGTTGGATCGCAGGATAGTTGTGCGTTCAGACTGCGTGACAAGCGTTATGGCGGACGGTGTCTCGGAGCCGATAATACCGCGAAGCGAATCACCTGCTCCCGTGACGATGTCCCACAGTCCATACCCGCTGGCGATGGATCGGTCCGGGTTGCGGATGTCGGCCGCAAGAATGGCACTCGGCCAGTGGCGCACCGTAGCCAGGTCGGGACCGAAGGTTCCGCCCGCGTGGCAAGTGGCGCACAGGCTGGCGTAAATGGCCGCACCGCGCTCTGCGTTTCCCTGGGTGCCGGATTTAGAGGGCTCGGCGGCAAAGTCATCTGCCTGCAGCAGTGTACGGGCTCTGGTGCGCAGGGGCTCTTCCGTGTCCCGCATGAGACGGACCCGCTGGTTCCACGATAGCTCGGACGGAAGTATGCGCCCGTCTTCCAGTGCCTCCATGAGCAAGGGCGCGCGTTCGATAGTAAAGAAGATGCGGAGCGCTTCCTGCCTCAGGCGTGGCGTAAGCACGGGCCATCTGGCCAATACCTCGCGGCCGGCGCTTGCGCCCCCCGCGCTCCCCAGTCCGCGCAGTGCCGCCAGCTGCACGTCCAGTGGCTGCTCCGGGCTGAGCAAGCGCAGCAGCTCGCTAGCCAGGCTGCCGTCCGTAGCCAGCACGTCCACTGCCAGCGTTCTGCGCTCAACCGGTTCACGACGGTTTGCTGCTACGGCAATAGCCGCTTCCAGGGTCTGCTGCGGCAATTCTGCCTCGTTGAGAATCTCGAGCGCTGCGCGCGCAACCTCTGTGTCGGTCGCAGCCCAAAGGCGCGCCGACAGTGACTGCACCTCCTCGTGTGCCAGCGTTCTCGAGCTGCCACCGCGTGCAAGCCCCTTCAGGGCCGGCGCGTGCCACCAGGCATCTGCATCCGCTACCAGCACGCGCCCCAGCAGCATGCTGCCGCTGCCGCTTCGGGCCATTGATTCGGCAATGCGCTCCACGAAACCTGGAAACCCCTGGCGGGACAGCGCCGCCTCAAACAGTTCGGTCACGTCCATGGATAACAGTGCCGCAGCCTGCACCCATTCATCCTGCATATCCTGCTCCAGGATCTGCCTCTGCGCGCGCGTTGCCTCGCTGCCCTCTACCAAACCGAGCGAGTTCAGTGCCTGGAATCGGACCCTGGGGTCCGGATCGTCGCCGGAGGCGACAATGTCCGCGGCCAGGTTCGGCCATTGTTCAAGGTGCTTTTCCGCCAGCCGCACGGCATTTTCCCGCACGCCCGGATGGGGATCGCGCAGTGCGGCCTGCAGGAGATCACTGTCCAGCAGCCGCAGGCCATCGAGCGTCCAGAGGGCCTGGAGCCGGCCCTCCGCCGTAGCTGCTTCGGCAGCCATCGCACGAAGCAGGGGGGCCGCTGCTGTGTCCTGGCGATCCAGAAGGAGCCGCTGGGCGCTCAGGCGCCACCAGACGTTTGGATCGTCAAGCCTTGCCACGAGGTCTTCCGACGAGCCGGGATCGAGCGCACCGAGCCACCGCGGCGGATCGGTGCCGCGCGGTACAATGCGGTAGATTCTGCCGCGGTCCGAGCCTCGCTGCAAATTGCCTGCGCTGACCACGGCATCGTCCATCCATTCCGGGTGCTCGACTATCTGCCGGTAGTAGTCGACGAGATAGAGTGCTCCGTCCGGGCCCAGACGGAAGCTGACTGGTCGAAACCAGCTGTCCGATGAAGCCAGGAACTCGCGCCCCTCGTGCATGCGCGAGGCCACAAATCCCGCCCCTTCGCTGCGCACCTTGTCCACGTGCACGAGGTTATGCACGGGCTCGGCCGAGAAGGTGACCCCCTCATCGTACGGCGCCGGGAACAGCCCGCCCAGGTAGTAGGTGATGCCACAGGCCGAGGTGAAAACGCCGCGGTCTGTGAGGAGCTGATGCTCCGGACGCACGGTAATGGGATAGACCTCCGCGGCGTCGCCGTGATCGGAGGAGGACTGGGTGGCCTGTCCCACCGGGGCGGATGTATTGCGCTCGAAGTAGCGCGCCGCTATGGCCTCGTAGTAATGGTGGTGGCTGTTGTCGTTCAGGAAGTGGCGTCCCCACGCGTCGAACGTGTGGCCGAACTGGGACTTGCCGCTGAGCGACTCGAGCTCGTAGCTGTCCGGGCGAAAGCGAATGTTGCGGTCAGCGCCGTTTCTGGGCAGGCGCGGCCCGGCGGGCCGCGCCACAAAATGGATTTCGTCGCCGCGGTCGCCGAACGGATCGGCGTACTTCTCCGTCCACGAAATCGTGGCATTGTTGGCAACGTAAATCCAGTTGTCCAGACCGTAAACGGGCGTGTTCGCGTTGTGCTGGGGATTGCTCAGCGCGAAGCCAGTCAGCATGCGCCTACGCAAGTCCGAGCGGCCATCGCCGTCGGTGTCTTCCAGGTAGAGCACATCAGGCGGATCGGTAACGAGAATGCCTTCCTTCCAGCGCATTACGCCTGTGGGCAGTCGCAGGCCATCCGCGAACATGGTGGCTTCGTCCGGGGTGCCGTCACCGTCCGTATCGTGCAGCATCCTGATCCTTCCGGAACCGCTGGTGTCGAGCGGGTAGCCGGGCATCTCTACCACGTACAGGCGCCCGTACTCGTCTATTTCCATGGCTACCGGGTCCATGACCAGCGGCTCGGCGGCAAACAGCTCGATGGAAAAGCCTTCCACAATTTCAAACATCTGCAGTGCAGAATCGGCGCTATGGGGAGGCAGCTGACTCCTGTTGCACGCCGAGGCAAGAATGGCCACGGAAATGGCGACGGGAAGGCGCATATCGAGGCAGGGCATGCTATTGGTAAAGCGACCCTACGCCGCCCGCGAGTCCGTAGAGCTCACGAATCTCCGACGCCTTAAGCTCGCGGTCAAAGAAGGCGAGATCATCCATCGCTCCAACCATTTGAAGGCCGATCTGCGCCAGCACTTCTTCGCCGCGCCAGCTGATGGACTGCGGCCTGTCCCGGAGGGCACCTGCGGGCTCGCCGTTAAGGTATGCCGTAAGTACGGCTGCGCCAGGCGTGGAATTGAATCCTCGAAACGTCACAGCGACGTGTGTCCAGCGATCGGCGCCGAACGGAGGATCTTCCACCGTGATCATGGGCATGGCGCCGTCCGGCATTTCTTGCCAGTCCTGGCCGGAGGGATTCCATACACTGCGGTCGGCGAACGCCGCCAGCCTGAAGCGCCGGGGAACCTGCCGGGTGAAGTCCACAAAAAGGGCGCCGTCATCCCAAGACCTTGATGTGATCTGTATCGGATCGCACCACTGCCCCGGCTCCAGGTCTTCGTCGGGATCAAGCTTTAGCCAGAAAGACACGGTTGCGCTCCAGTCCTCCTCCTGGTATACCAGGTTGTCGGCTGCGCGGTAGAAGAAAACGCCCTCGGTGTAGCCGGTAAAGACTATCGATCTACCATGGCGGCCCGGGCCGGCGGACACCGGTTCAGAGTCGGGCACATGTGCCGCCGCCGCGTCCCGATCCCGCCAGCCGGGAGCGTGGTACAGATTCGGGTCACCTCTTGAGAGATCGGCGTTAAAGCCGGTGTCGAAACTGACGTGAAACGTAAGCGCGTCCCGCAGGGCGGACGCGGCTTGTGGCGGCACTTGTACCGTCAGGAAGAGGACAGCAAAGAGATTCATATGCACGGAATAAATGGTGCGGCGGGTCTTGCGAAGCGAGACGCATGAGCACGGAACTGCGGCTTGTACACCGGAATTTGCACAAGCGCGGTGACGTTCGCAGGTTCCGGTGCCGGCTCTTCGACCGTAAGCCGCCGGCTGCAGCAGAATTAGGACATTCTTCAATTTGTGCAGCCGAATAGGCTTTGGCGCCAATTTGGCTGTGCTGCACGGGTGGGCGACCGTCCGAGCGCTGCCGGGCCTGGGCCGTGCGGGCAGCAGGGCAAGGCGGGGAAGTAGCCGGATCGGAGCGCGGCCTCTGGCCTCTCGCATAACGTTTGGGAATTGGCGTACTTTATGGGCCGCCAAGAAGGATATCGTGCGGTGCCGCGATTGCTCTCGCGAGCTCCAGGGTCACCACTCACTTCCGAATGCAACGTACGCATAGTATGCCAGGGATGCGCAGCCCTTTGCCGGCTTGGCCAATGCGGTACGTGCGCCTTCCCGAACATCGGCGACGGGCCACAAGCGGCGGCCTATGTTGGCATCGGACTTCCGAACGTGCGCGGTCGGCCGGGCAATGTGCCCGTGCGGAGGGAAGCGCCTCAAGATGAAGTGTTCAAACCGCTTGTTCAATCTGGTGGCCTGGCGAGCCGCGCCTGTGGCAGCAGGGGCGGGCGCCGCCCGTGGGGTGAAACGGCGCTCCCACCCGCGTGGATGTCCGAAATCTATCAGGGAATTTTCCTGCAGCATCATTAATACTCCTCGATCATGAACAGAAGAAAGTTCGTGCAGTCCTCCGCGGCGGCCGCCGGCATGCTCTGGGGCATGGGGTGCGCGCGCGATACGGACCCTGAGCCGCTCGTTCCCGAAGGAATGGCACTACCGGCCATCGGTTTGCAATTGTACACGGTGCGTGGCCACATGGAGAACGACTTCGAAGGGACCATCCGGCGTGTGGCGTCCCTGGGATACACGGAGGTGGAGTTTGCCGGGTATTTTGACCGGGATCCCGCGGACATCCGCGCGTTGCTCAACGAGGTGGGGCTGGTGGCGCCGGCTGCGCATGTGCCTATCGAGGTGCTGCGTGACGACCTGGCTGGCGTACTGGAGTCGGCCTCGGCACTCGGCCATGGCTACATCGTTTGTCCCTGGCTGGCCCCGGAAGAGCGGTCGCTGGAGCATTACCGGCAGCACGCCGCTTTATTCAATGAAGTGGGTGCGGCGGCTCGTGAGGCCGGCGTGCAGTTTGCCTATCATAACCATGAATTCGAGTTCGAGGACACGGACGGGGTGATCCCCTACGATCTGCTCCTGGCTGAAACCGATCCGGACCTGGTCAAGATGGAGCTGGATCTGTACTGGATACGAGTTGGCGGCAAGAACACCCTGGCCTACTTTGCCCTTCATCCGGGACGATTTCCGCTGTGCCATGTCAAGGACATGGCCGCAGACGGCTCGATAACTTCGGTTGGAGCGGGCGAAATCGAATTCGGCCCCATCTTCGCCGCGAGCGAAGGCGCGGGCCTTGTCCACTACTTTGTGGAGCACGATCATCCGGAAGATGCCTTCGCAAGCGTTACCTCTGCCATGGCCCACCTAACGAATCTCAGATACTAGTCATGGGGCTCAACAGAAAACTGCGGTACGGCATGGTGGGCGGCGGTCCCGGCGCCTTTATTGGCGGGGTCCATCGCATGGCGGCGGCCCTCGACGGGACCATGGAACTCGTGGCGGGCGCTTTCTCCGCGAGCGCGGAAAAATCCCGGCAGCAGGGCCACGCACTCGGGCTGGAAGCGGACCGCGTCTACGATTCATTCCAGGAAATGGTGGAACGGGAAGCTGCACGCGGAGACCGCATCGACCTTGTCTCTATCGTTACGCCCAACCATATGCACTTCCCGGTGGCCAAGGCGTTTCTGGAGGGAGGCTTTCACGTTATCTGCGACAAGCCCATGACCAACACGCTGCAGGATGCGGAGGCGCTGTGCCGCCTTGTAGCAAGTACGGGGCTCGTGTTTGCACTCACGCACAACTACACCGGCTATCCCATGGTGAAGCAGGCCAGGGCCATGGTGGCGTCCGGTCGCATCGGCACCGTGCGCAAGGTGGTAGTCGAATATCCGCAGGGATGGCTGGCTACGCCGATCGAGCGCGAGGGGCACAAGCAAGCGGATTGGCGTACAGACCCCAAGAGAGCCGGTGCGGGTGCCCTGGGTGACATTGGTTCGCATGCGGAGAACCTGGCCCGGTACGTCACGGGACTGGAACTGGAGGCGCTGTGTGCCGACGTGTCGACCTTTGTCGAGGGGCGGCCCATTGACGATGACGTCAACATGCTGGTCCATTACCGAGGAGGCGCACGCGGGGTGCTGCACGCTTCCCAGGTCTCCATCGGCGAGGAGAACAACCTGAATATCCGGGTCCACGGCTCGGAAGGATCACTGCAGTGGTTTCAGGAGCATCCCAACTGGCTCTACCACAGGGAGCTCTCCGGGCCCGAGCAGGTGCTCAAGCGCGGGAACGATTACCTGGAGCCGGTCGCCCAGCACAATTCGCGGCTGCCGAGCGGCCATCCGGAGGCGTTCCTTGAAGCTTTCGCCAACATATACGTGAATGCCGGGCGCACCATTGCGGCCCGGATAGCGGGCCTGAAGCCGTCGGACTTTGACCGGGATTATCCGGATGTCGCCGACGGGGCCCGCGGCGTGCATTTCATTCATACAGCGCTGGAAAGCGGACGACGTCGAAGCTGGGTGGATGCGACGTATGCTCCGCCATCCTAGAATTCGCCCTCGATCCAGATATTCATCATGGCCAGACCCGTTACCCTGTTCACCGGCCAGTGGGCCGATCTTCCGCTTGAAGTCCTGGCCGCAAAGGCCGCGTCCTGGGGTTATGATGGCCTGGAATTGGCCTGCTGGGGTGACCACTTCAGTGTCAGCGAGGCCCTGCAGGACGATTCCTATTGCAGGGGCCGGCGCAAGCTCCTCTCCCGGCACGGGCTCCAGCTTCACGCCATAAGCAACCATCTGGTGGGCCAGGCGGTCTGCGACCGGATTGACCAGCGCCACCAGGCCATCCTTCCGCCCGAGGTGTGGGGTGACGGCGACCCGGAAGGGGTGCGGCAGCGAGCCGCTTCGGAAATGCAGCGCACGGCACGGGCCGCCTCTCGACTGGGGGTAAGCGTGGTCAACGGCTTCACGGGCAGCAGCATCTGGCACCTGCTTTACTCGTTTCCGCCCAACACGGCCGAGATGATTGACGCGGGCTACGCGGACTTCGCGCGGCGATGGAATCCGATTCTGGATGTATTCGAGGAAGTGGGCGTTCGCTTTGCATTGGAAGTCCATCCCACGGAAATCGCTTTCGATATCTCAAGCGCCAATCGGGCGCTGCATGCCATCGATCACCGGCCGTCATTCGGTTTCAACTACGACCCGAGTCATTTCGGGTACCAGGGCGTAGACTACGTACAGTTCATACATGACTTTGGAGATCGCATCTTCCACGTCCACATGAAGGACGTGTGGTGGTCCGAAAGGCCTACCCGCGCCGGGGTCTTCGGCGGACACACGGATTTCGGTCACGCGGACCGGTTCTGGGACTTTCGGAGCATAGGCCGCGGCAGCATCGATTTCGAAGAGATCATTCGAGCGCTCAATCGCGCCGGCTACGACGGTCCGCTTTCCATCGAGTGGGAAGACGGCGGCATGGACCGGGAACACGGCGCGGCCGAAGCCTGTGGCGCTGTCAAGGAGATGGACTTTGCTCCGTCGGCGGCGGCCTTTGACGCGGCGTTTGCCAAGGATGCTCAGTAGACTGCTCTTGGGGGCCATCCTGGTCGGCACAGGCGCGCGGCCTGCTGCCGTACAGGCGCAATTGACCGAGTCTGAGGTCATAACCCAAACCATCCCGGGCACGGACATTTCCTTTGACATGGTGAAGCTTCCCGGGGGCACGTTCTACCTGGGCAGTCCGGAACCGGAACACGGCCGGGACAGTGACGAGGGCCCGCGCATTTCCGTAACGGTGGGCAGCTTCTACATGGGCGTAAATGAAGTGACCTATGATGAGTATGCCCATTTCAGATACCGGGACCGGGATAGCGAAGCGGCGGCCGAGGGCGTGGTTTTCGACCCGGAGATTGTGGCGCGGCCGAGTCCTCCCTACGAAGATCCGGCCCATGGAATGGGAAACCAGGGGTATCCGGCCAGCGGGATCACGCAATGGGCTGCGCTGCAATACGCGCACTGGCTGAGCGAAAAGACCGGTGAGTTCTACCGGCTCCCCACGGAGGCGGAATGGGAATACGCCTGCCGGGCGGGCACGACGACGGCCTACAGCTTCGGCGACGATCCGGCACAGCTTGACACGTACGCCTGGTATTACGGCAACAGCGGTGAAACGCTACAGCCTCCAGGCGGCAAGGCGCCCAATCCGTGGGGCCTGTTCGACATGCACGGCAATGTGTCGGAATGGACGCTGGATGAGTACGAGGCGGAGGCGTATACCCTCCTTGAGGGAGCCGATCCGTGGATGCCGCCGACGCGGCTTCATCCGCGTACCGTACGCGGAGGCGCCTACGACGACGACCCGGAGGACCTCCGGTGCGCAGCCCGCCTGGAGTCCAGTCTTGACTGGAAGCGGCGGGATCCGCAGATTCCCCGCAGCATGTGGTGGAACACAGACTCCCCCTTTGTGGGTTTCCGTATTATCAGACCCGTAGAGCGTCCCGATCCTGAAGATATTCAGGCTTTCTGGGACACCGTTCTGGGGGGCTGACGGGCCGCAGAGCAACCCAACCAAATTTCAGCGAGGTAGCAGCATGAAAGAAGCCAATTCCAACGACCGGGCGCGCACCGTGACGCGGCGGGATTTCGTCAAGGGGACCGCAGCCGTGGTCGGATCCGTCATGGCGAGCCAATTCCCGCTTTCAGCCAGCGCCTACTACGGAGTGGATGACACCATTCGCGTAGGGCTCATCGGCTGTGGTGGTCGCGGCACGGGCGCCGCAATGCAGGCAATGAGCGCATCATCGAACGTGCGCCTGGTGGCCATGGCAGACCCCTTCATGGACCGCATCGAAGAGAGCTTCGACAATCTCATGGACCCTGCCTCGCTTGCTCGCAGCAAGGCCAATGTGACCGTTCAGGTGGACGTTCCCAAAGAACGTCGATTTGACGGCTTCGACGGATACAAGGCGGTGCTGGAGGAGTCCGACGTTGTGATACTCACCACGCCTCCGGGATTTCGTCCATTGCATTTCGAGGCGGCCGTGGAGGCGGGCAAGCAGATCTTCATGGAAAAACCCCTCGCGACGGATGCACCCGGTGTGCGGCAGATTCTCGAAACGGGCAAGAAGGCCAAGGAAAAGAAGCTCAACGTGGTTGTAGGCCTGCAGCGTCACTACGAAACCGTATACCGCCAGTGGGTCAGCCGCATGCACGACGGTGCCATTGGTGACATCATTCTTGGCCGCGTGTACTGGAATGGAGGAGGCGTCTGGGTGCGGGAGCGCGCCGAGTACGAGGAGAAGGCGGGGCGCAAGCTGACGGAAATGGAGTACCAGATGCGAAACTGGTACTACTTCAACTGGCTATGCGGCGACCACATTGTCGAGCAGCACATTCACAACATTGACGTGGCCAACTGGGTCTTGCAGGGCCACCCGGTGCGGGCGCAGGGCCAGGGGGGCCGGCTGGTACGCACGGGCCCGGATCATGGCGAGATTTTCGACCATCATTTTGTCGAATTCGAATACGAGAACGGTAGCCGTGTCTTAAGCCAGTGCCGGCACATGCCGGACTGCCTGAACCGCGTCTCCGAGGCCTTCCACGGCACCAAGGGTACGGCGCCGGCTCCGGGAGAGCTCTACGACGCCTCGGGTGAGATCATCTACAAGCACAGGGAAAAGGAGGACCCGAATCCCTACCAGGTCGAGCATGATGAGCTGTTCGCCGCCATAATCGCCGGCGAGTACAAGTACGCCGATACTGAAAACGGAGCCATTGCCACCATGTCTTCCATCATGGGACGCATGGCCACGTATTCCGGTCAGGAGGTTGCCTGGGAGGACGCACTCAACAGCGACCTCAAGCTGGTCCCTGACACGTTTGGCTGGGATGTGAATCCGCCCGTAATGCCGGACGCGAAGGGACGCTATGCCATTGCCGTGCCGGGTGTTACACGCGTGATTTGAGACTGCGCGTCGCTGCGGCCGCCGCGGGACTGTTGATAGCAAGCGCCGCACAGGCACAAGGCCTGGAGCGGTTCGACTACCGCGAGCCCCACATGGGCACGTGGTTCAGGATTGTGCTCTATGCACCCGACAGTGCTCGGGCGGACGAGGCGGCAAGGGCGGCGTTTTCCCGCATTGAAGGCCTGGATGGGCGCCTGAGCGACTATCTGCCCGAAAGCGAGCTGAACAGGCTGTCAGCATCGGCCGGGTCCGGGCGCAGCGTTTCCCTGAGCGCGGACCTGCATGCCGTGCTCGCGCGCAGCCAGGAGATCGCTGCGCTCACGGGCGGAGCATTTGACGTTACGGTGGGGCCCTTGACGCGGCTCTGGCGCTGGGCTCGCCGGCGCGGGCAGTTGCCCCCGGCAGACGAGGTGGCCGAGGCGGTGAAGGCGGTGGACTACGCCAAGCTCCGTGTGGAGGACGGCAGCGCCGTGCTGCTTCAGGCCGGCATGCGCCTGGACCTAGGGGGTATCGCGAAGGGCTATGCGGCAGGCGAAGCGCTGCGGGTACTTGCCCAGCACGGGATTGTGCACGCGCTGGTCGATGCAGGCGGTGACATAGCGGCGGCCGAGGCGCCGCCGGACAGTATTGGCTGGAGCGTCCTGCTGCCCGGCGGCGGCAAGATGCAGCTCGCCGGCGAAGCCGTCGCATCTTCGGGCCCGGCATCCCGATACATCGACCAGGGTGCTGTCCGGCATTCGCACCTGCTGGATCCGCGCACGGGAAGAGCGATGACGGATAATCGGACAGTCGTGGTATCGGCGTCCACCGGAATGGATGCCGATGCGCTGGCGTCAGCCTTCAGCGTAATGGAGCCGGCTGCGGCCCTTTGCCTTGCCAAGGAATTGCCGGGCGTTTCCGTACGCTTGATCCTGCGAAGCGCGGACCATGAGCAGATGCTTGAATCACCCGGTTTCGGGGAGGATCGTGAAACCGGCAATGCCAAATCTGCTATATTGACGTGTCAATCAAAAAGCACGAGCCATGGCTGAACAGGACAATGCAACCCAGTCACGCCGCCGATTCCTGAAAGTGTCGGCGGCTACCACGCTCGGCGTGTCTGCCGGGCTGATGGGCCGGGGCGATTTCGCTTATGCCGGCGGCACGGATACGATCCGGGTAGGCGTCGTGGGCTGCGGCGGCCGGGGTACCGGGGCTGCCCGCGACGCGGTTCAATCGGCAGACGGGGTCGTGATTTCTGCAATGGGAGACCTGTTTGAGGATCGGCTGGACCGGTCCATGCAAGGGCTTCAGCAAGAGATTGGAGCGGCGTTCCAGGTCGACAGGGAGCACGCTTTCGTCGGATTTGACGCGTATCGGCATGTCATCGAAAGCGACGTGGACATGGTCATTCTGGCGACTCCGCCGGGATTTCGGCCGGTTCATTTCCGGGCAGCCGTCGAGGCCGGAAAGCACGTGTTCATGGAGAAGCCCGTCTCGGTGGACGTGGCCGGGACGCATGCCATAAACGAGGCGGGCGAACTGGCCACGAAAAAAGGGCTCTCGGTGGTGGCCGGCACGCTGTATCGCAGGCAGCCGAGTTTTGTGGAGGCGATAAAGCGCATCCACGACGGCATGATTGGAGAGCTTGTATCCGCCCAGGAGTACTATATGACCGGGCCAATATGGCTGCGCCCCCGCAAGCCGGGCATGTCGGACATGGAATGGCAATGCCGCAACTGGTACTACTTCACCTGGCTGTCGGGCGATCACATCGTGGAGCAATTCGTGCACAACCTGGACGTGATCAACTGGGTTTTCCAGGCGCGTCCGGAATCCTGCCTGGCCATGGGAGGACGCATCGAGCGGGTTGATCCGTCGTATGGCCACATTTATGATCATTTCAGCGTCGAATACGTGTATGAGGGCGGCGTGCGCGTGGAAGCCAAGTGCAGGCAGATGAAGGATGTCACCACGCGGGTGACCAATCGCGTCGTGGGCACGAAGGGTGTGGCAGAGCTGCATCCCGGGTGGTCCGTGCTGCGGTCCCACGAAGGATCCGTGCTGTTTGAAGCTCCCGAGCCTGGAAACAACGCCTACGTGGTGGAGCACACCGATCTCATTCACAGCATCCGTGAGGGTTTGGCCATTAACGAAACGCGGCAGATTGCGGACAGCACGCTGACGGCCGTGCTGGGGCGCGAGAGCGCGTACACGGGCCAGGAACTCACGTGGGACGAGCTGGCGGGCTCCGGCCTTGATCTCGTTCCGCCTACACTGGCCTTCGGTCCGATGCCCATTCCGGCGGTGGCCGTGCCAGGCAGGACGAGCCTTGATCGCGCGCCGTGGTCCGTCAACACGGCTCAAGCAAGGCAGGGCTGATGAAGAGACGGGATTTTCTCAGAAAGGGCGCGGCGGCCGTGGCGCTGGCCTCCGCCATAAGTACACACCCGGCGAGGAGTCAGTCGCCCCGGGCCAGTTCCATTCGCAAGGCCGTCAAATTCGGCATGGTGCAAGAGGATCTGTCGGTGGAGGGCAAGTTTCGTCTGCTGCAGTCGCTGGGATTTGACGGTGTCGAATTATCGAGCCCCAATGATCTGGACCGAGACGAAGTCCTCGCCGCCAAAGAAGCGGTTGGGCTGCCCATTCACGGCGTAGTGGATTCGGTGCACTGGAACAAGACCCTCTCCGACCCCGATCCGGAAGTCCGCGCAGAGGGATTGGCCGGGCTGCGCACGGCCCTGGATGACGCCCGCGCCTTTGGCGCCTCAACCGTTCTGCTTGTGCCAGCCGTAGTTAACAAGGGCGTGTCATACGAGGATGCATACAGGCGCAGTCAGGAAGAGATTCGCAAGGTACTGCCCATGGCGGCAGAGTACGGCGTTCGTATCGCAATCGAGAATGTCTGGAACATGTTTCTGCTCAGTCCGATAGAGTGCGCGCGCTACCTGGATGAATTCGAGAGCGATTGGATAGGCTGGTATTTTGACGTGGGAAACGTGGTCAACTATGGCTGGCCGGAGCACTGGATTCGCACGCTGGGCCACCGCATTCTCAAGCTGGACATCAAGGAATACAGTCGGGGCAAGCGTGACCGGGAAGGCCCGTATGCGGGCTTCGGCGTGCCGCTGGGCGAGGGAGACTGCGACTGGCCTGCCGTCGTGGGTGCCCTTGACGAGATCGGCTACGAAGGCTGGGCTACAGCGGAGATTGCCGGTGGAGATGCCGTGCGGCTTGCGGAGATAGCCGAGCGCATGGACCGCATACTGCCGACCGTACGGAACTAGAAAATATATGCGTCGCAGAGAGTTTGTACGGAACTCGCTGGTGGCGACGGCCGCCGTCGCTGCATCCTCGGCGTTTTCGCCCGAGGAATGGCCGTCCCTGCGAGGCAACATCAATCATTCGGTATGCAAGTGGTGCTATCCCGGCTTCACCGTCGAAGAGCTTGCGCGGGCCGCGCAGGGGATGGGTATAAGTTCGGTTGAGCTGCTGGAGCCCGAGGAATGGCCCGTTGTCAGGAAGTTCGGTTTGACTTGCGCCATGCCGTTCGGCCCTTCCATGGAAGGCAAGAACAGGCTAACGGACGGCTTTAACGAG
The DNA here is from genome assembly GCA_965207385.1 of Rhodothermales bacterium. GTDB lineage: Bacteria > Bacteroidota > Rhodothermia > Rhodothermales > Bin80 > CAZXEU01. The sequence goes on along the minus strand of CBDBLZ010000008.1, from coordinate 14,275 downwards.
CCCGGTAACCACGAATGGCTGATCGCCGGCTACCGGGAGCGCATTGCGCAGGTAGCCGACGCGGGCCTTGACCGCGTGATCTGCTTTTCCGGGAACCGCAGGGGAATGGATGACGAGACGGGTCTCGAGAACTGTGTCGAGGGTCTAAGACATATCATGGGAGACGCCGAGCGGGCGGGCGTAACGGTTTGCATGGAGCTGCTAAACAGCAAGGTCGATCACGCGGATTACCAGTGCGACCGCACGGCCTGGGGCGTGGAGCTCTGCCAGCGCGTCGGCTCGGAGCACTTCAAGCTGCTGTACGACATTTACCACATGCAGATCATGGAGGGCGACGTTATCCGGACCATCCGCGATAACCACGCCTACATCGGGCACTACCATACCGGCGGCAATCCGGGACGCAACGAAATCGACGACACGCAGGAGCTCAATTACCGGGCCATCATGCAAGCGATCGTGGAGACCGGCTACGCGGGACACGTGGGCCAGGAGTTTATTCCTGCGCGCACGCCGCTGGTGTCCTTGCGGCAGGCCATTGCTATCTGCGACGTGTAGCAAGATCGCCAACTTCTGACCATGCCTAATATGGATCGCAGACACTTCGTCAAAACGGCAGCAGCGGGAGCACTTGGGTGTGTGCCTGTTGCCTCCACTTCACCGCAGAGCGCATTCAATTTGAAGTATGCTCCGCATTTTGGCATGTTCAGCCACCACGCCGGCGAGGACCTGGTGGACCAGATCCTGTTCGCCGCTGACCAGGGCTTCACAGCCTGGGAAGACAACGGCATGAAAGGGCGGAGCGTGCAGACCCAGGAGCGCATTGCGAATGCCATGGAGCAGCGCGGCATGCAGATGGGCGTGTTCGTGGCCCATTCCATTTCGTGGAGGGAGGCCAATCTTGCCAGCGGCAGCGCCGATGCAAGGCAGCAGTTCCTGAAGGAGATAGGGGAGTCCGTGGAGGTCGCAAAGCGGGTCAATGCGACCTGGATGACCGTCGTGCCTGGCCACGTGGATCTCAGGCTCGATATGGGCTACCAGACCGTGAACGTGGTGGAGGCGCTGCGCGGGGCGTGCGACATACTGGAGCCGCACGGCCTGGTCATGGTGCTGGAGCCGCTAAATCCGAGAAACCACCCCGGGCTGTTCCTGACGAAGATTCCGCAGGCCTACGAAATATGCAGGGCCGTTGACAGCCCTGCGTGCAAGATTCTGAATGACCTGTACCACCAGCAGATCACGGAAGGAAACCTGATTCCGAACATCGATGCTGCCTGGGACGAAATCGCCTATTTCCAGATTGGAGACAATCCGGGACGCAAGGAGCCGACTACCGGGGAAATCAACTACCTCAACGTTTTCAAGCACATCCACGAGAAAGGCTTCAGTGGTGTGCTGGGCATGGAGCATGGCAACATGATGCCCGGCAAGGACGGGGAGGCAGCTCTTATAGAGGCCTACCGGCAGGTGGACAGCTTCTAGTGCGGAGCCCGCATCCTCACGCTGTGCTCCGGTGCCCATTCGGGGCAGCGGTGCACCCTATTCCAGTTCCCTTCTTCTTGGCGAATTGAGCCTGCCATTTCCGCAGACGGGCAACCGGCGCTGCTGAACACCTGAGGGGTCGAGCCGACCTCGCGAAACTGGACTTTCAGGCGGAAGGCATTCCTCTTCGGATCTGCGTGCGATGCGTTGAATTCCGAATCGGCGCTTGGAGCATGTGCGGACGCTGGAGGTGCCCCAGGGCAAGGGGTGCATGATGGGTCCAGCACTTGGGCGATCTCTCCAGTCCGCTATTGTCTTGGCCGGTCCGGCAACGGATGGTGCGTTGTGCGCTTGATCAATGGGCGCACGAGGCGGAACATCTGCGCAAGATGCGGAGAATAAGAGCTGTATTCACCGCATATTATGCGGGTATTGCGGCATGTAATCTCCGCACGGGACTCGAATTCAGTGACCTATATACACGAACTATCAGGTTGGCCAGACTTCCGGTGGGATGATTCGGCGCTGACGGAAAAGCTGGCCACCGTCTGCTACAAGCAGGGCCAGCTGCTCGGTCGCATGGATGGCATCGGATTCGATTTGGGAAACGAAGCCGAACTGCTTACCCTGACGATGGATGTCGTAAAAACCAGCGAGATTGAGGGTGCAATCCTTGATGGAGACCAAGTACGCTCGTCCATTGCGCGGCGGCTTGGCCTTGATACAGGGGCCCTGGTGGAGTCCGACCGGGAAGTGGAAGGCGTCGTAGCAATGGCGCTTGATGCAACCCGCGGCTATGACCGGCCCCTTACTGCCGCGCGGCTGTTTGGCTGGCATGCGGCCCTTTTTCCCTCCGGGCACTCAGACCTACGTCGGATCGTGGTCGGAGCATGGCGAGATGAACGTTCCGGCCCGATGCAGGTCGTATCCGGAGCCGTCGGACGGGAGCGGGTTCATTTCCACGCCCCGACATCGGATCGCATCGAATCTGAGATGGACACGTTTCTGGACTGGTTTGAGCGGCGCGGGGGCAGCCACCCGCTGATTGCTGCCGCCATCGCACACCTGTGGTTTGTCACGATTCACCCGTTCGAGGACGGAAACGGGCGCATTGCACGGGCCATTGCCGATATGGCGCTGGCTCGATCCGAAGGCAGTGCGCGGCGCTTTTACAGCATGTCGGCGCAAATCCGGCGGGAGCGCAAGGCGTACTACGGAATCCTTGAACGCACACAGAAAGGCGACCTGGATGTAACGCTCTGGCTCTACTGGTTCCTTGACTGCCTTGGCCGGGCCCTTGATGGAGCGGATCATGCAGTTGGTGGCGTGCTGCAGAAAGCCCGCTTTTGGCGAGACTGCGCCCAGGTGCCCTTCAATCCGCGCCAGGTGAAAATGCTAAATCGCCTTCTAGACGGATTTGAAGGCAAGATGACATCGTCGAAATGGGCAAGGATTGCAAAATGCTCGCCGGACACCGCGCTTCGAGACATCAATAGCCTGATCACGAAGGGAGTGCTCGAAAAGGCGCCGGGCGGAGGCCGCAGCACAAGTTACGTACTTGGTCTGCCGAAGAAACCGAATCGAATCTGAAGCGCCCGTCAATTATGTCACGAAGTGAGCGCGTCGCGGCCGATTCTCCGGGGTCGAGACGCGTCATCGCAAGACACGGTCCACCGGAGGCACTGGCTCCGGTCAGAGGTGTTCGATTCGGCACCGTCAGGACGCGCAGGGCCCGTCAAACAGGAATAGACGCACGGAACTTGCCGGCCCGTGCTTCATCCAATCTCAATCCACTTGCCTATCGGAGGCCTGCTCATGCGCTTCGCAATGTTTGCCGTGCTTGGATTGCTTGTGCTCGGATGCGAGACGGGCGTCGAATCCCTCGTCGCGGAAGAAGCTGCAGCGGGGGGCGCCTCCGTCCCGGACCTTGAAGCTACAGAAGCGGCTAAGCATCCGATTACAGTGACTTTCAATCGGATAGGCGACAGCGTACGCGTAACAGTATTACCTGCTTCCGCCGCTGAGCGGCTGCCTGAGCGGGTCGCACTTGATGTTGAATGGACGGGCAAGCTAAGCCAGTACGAAGCCGCTGTCGCAAGCCGGCCGGTGCGAATTATTACTGGTACGGTCTCTGAGCTCGGCGATGATGGCACCTCGCCTGTCCGAATACGGGTAACAAGGGCGGACGCAAATCGGTAGGCATTGGCAGTCCGAGGCGGGCCTCCCAGGGTAGCCGCTGAATCTACAGGCGGCACCTTGGCACCAAATGCCAAATGCACGCCGGATGACGCGCCGTAAAGCTGGCTACAAGTAGTTTGGTCGTAGGCAGTCTTTCGCGGACGAGTGGGAAGCATCGGATTCTGGACCACGGAATCGTCCTCTCCAAACCTTTTCGACCACTGTCGCGGGCTGAAATTTCGGCAGCGAATCTGGAGTGCGTGCTGAATTGGGATGCCATTCGCCCGTACCTCCTTGAGTGACCGGGCCTTTGAGCTTAGCCGCATCATCGGTATCTTTCCGCGGATACGCAAGAGACTGGAGGGACTAAGGACATATCCGTTGAACACGCGCGAACTTAACCGATTGCTGGTTGATCTCGAGTCCGACCGGGTCGAGCGAAAGCGTTCCGCCTCCGACTCCAAGAAACTTCGGCGAAATATCTGCGCTCTCGCCAACGATCTTCCAGGCCATGGCCTGCCCGGGGCAATCTTCATTGGTGTCGAGGACAACGGTGAATGCGCCGACACAACGATCGACGACCAGCTCTTGAAAGAACTTGCTGGCATGAAGGACGATGGGACCATTATTCCCACACCGTCTCTTGTCGTCCAGAAACATGTGTACTCGGGATGCGAAGTCGCTGTAATACTGGTCGAGCCATCACGGAGTCCGCCCGTACGCTTTCGAGGACGAGCCTGGGTGAGAGTTGGCCCGACATTGCGTCAGGCCACTCTCGAGGAAGAGCAGCGGCTTAGCGAGCGCCGACGCGCCGGTGAGCTGCCCTTTGATCAGCGTCCGGCGCCGGACGCCTCGATTAATGATCTCAATGTAGAGTATGTCAGGACCCAATTCCTGCCACAGGCAATCGCTCCGGAGATTCTGGAGGACAACAATCGGTCTTTGAATCAGCAGCTCCGGTCGCTGCGTATGCTCGTGGGTGATGTGCCGACCTGGGGCGCGCTTCTGGGTCTCGGGCGGGATCCCCAGGGCTGGGTACCTGGGGCGTATGTGCAGTTTCTCCGCGTTGACGGCACAGAGATCACGGACCCGATCCGAGATCAGAAAAGGCTTACCGGGAGGATCGACGATGTGCTGCGGCAGTTGGAGGAACTCCTGCGACTGAACATTTCGGTCCGCACAGAGGTCGCGACGACGACCTTAGAAAAACATGCGCCCGACTATCCGCTGATAGCGCTCCAGCAGCTCTCGCGAAACGCAGTAATGCATCGAAGCTACGAGGGCACCAATGCACCTGTGCGCATTTACTGGTTTTCCGACCGGGTGGAGATTCAGAATCCCGGTGGACTATTCGGTCAGGTGAACCAGGAGAATTTCGGCGAGGGAACGACTGACTACCGGAATCCACTTGTTGCCGAAATCATGCACCATCTTGGTTTTGCGCAACGTTTCGGCCTTGGAGTACCGCTTGCTCGCAAGGAGCTGGCGCAGAACGGCAATCCGAAGCCGGAGTTCGATCTTCAGCCTACACACGTTGCTGTTACTGTGAGGGCGGTCCTGTGATTACGATTGCCTTCTTCAATAACAAGGGCGGTGTCGGAAAGACTTCGCTGGTCTACCACCTCGCCTGGATGTACGCCCGCCTCGGTGTGAACGTACTGGCCGCGGATCTCGACCCCCAGGCCAATTTGACGAGCATGTTTCTCGACGATGAGGAGTTGGAGAGGCATTGGCGAGACAGCGGGGAGCGGCATACCGTATACGGTGCGCTCCGTCCGCTCCTTGAGGGTACTGGCGATGTGGTTGCCCCTCGAGTAATAAAGCCAGAGCTCGGACTTGGACTCGTAATAGGAGATCTCCTTCTTGCCGACGCCGAGGACGAACTCTCAAGTCAGTGGCCTGCGTGCCTGGACCGAAAGCGTCGAGCCTTTCGGGTTCTCTCCGCGCTTGCCCGCATCCTGAGGCAGGGAGCTAAGCAGATCGGAGCAGAGCTGATTCTGGTGGACGTGGGGCCGAACTTGGGGGCTTTCAACCGCGCTGCCCTCGTCACGGCCGATTCGGTCGTCGTTCCACTGGCTCCCGATCTCTATTCACTTCAAGGCCTCCGTAACCTGGGGCCGACTCTCCGTCGCTGGCAGCGCGAATGGAGCGAGAGGCGCGAGCGCAACCCCGTCGCTGACCTTGCCATGCCGGAGGGTGCAATGCGCCCCATCGGCTATGTTGTCATGCAGCACGCAACTCGCCTGGATCGTCCGGTGAAGGCCTATGGTCGATGGATGGCGCGAATTCCCGCTGTCTACGAGGAGTCAGTGGTCGGTGCGAGTGCGCCTTCGGTGGATCTCGAAATAGATCAGGATCCGAATTGTCTCGCTAACCTCAAGCACTACCGCAGCCTAATGCCGCTTGCGCAGGAAGCCAGAAAGCCCATGTTCGCGCTCAAGCCGGCCGATGGTGCTCTCGGTGGGCACGTCGCCGCGGTACAGGGGTGCTATCGCGACTTCCGGGCACTCGCACAGGCCGTGGCCGAGCGTGTCGGGATGAGCTTATCCCTTGTTTGAGCTGCAGAGCTGGCTTCGCTGGCCGCGGGGGTTCTCTTCGCGGTGCGGAATATACTCTTCCGAGGCGCATCGATTATGGTCACAGCTTTATCGAGATGCAGGTCAGCGTGTGTGCATTCCCCGCCGAAGTTGTGCTTGAGCGAAGAGCCCTTTGCGAATGCCTCGCCGATTCGGACATCGATAGATTCACTCAAATGGGAATCGAGACGCAGGCGATTGACGGAAACGGTCCCTACTGAATGTCCTGCCATTGGTCGGCAAGCGGGTGTGGATTGCGAGCAATCAAGGGCTGCTATTCTGAATGGAAGAGCGCACCACGTCAGATCCGGTAACTTGTGGCCTTGGACGCAAGACAGCGATAGTGGAGGCCACGCACGCCGACGGATTTCGGTTTGGCAGTTGGAGACATACGCCCTCTGTGGGCCCGTTGTGGTCGTATTCCCTGGCTCTTGCGGCGCTTCGCCTGCAGCATGCGCGATCATCGCGCGCGCTTGGACCTGATGCCCATTGATCAGCTAATGCCCGGGCAGCATGTACTGTGCGAAGACCTCGCCACTTCGCAGAATGTGATAGCGCTGTCCTAAGCGTCGGGCTTCCTCGATGAATGCGTCCGGTGAGGCAGTATTGAAGGTAAACATTTCGTAGTGACAGGGAATGACAACACGTGCGCCGATGGCACAGGCGAGGCCCGCCGCCTGGGGTCCGTCCAGGTTCCCCGCCACGCGGCGAGACTCCTTGCGTCCGTTTATGGGCAGCAGCGCAAGGTCGACATTGTGCCTGCGAAGCCGCTCTTCTATGCCGTCGTAGAGCATCGTGTCTCCGCTGTGGTAGAGCTTCCATCTCCCGAACTGGACGACGTAGCCGAGAAAACGGTGGTTTCCCGCGGCGTCGGTGGACAGCGATTCGTGGGCGGCCGGTACGGCGGTGAACGTGAAGCCGGCGCTCGTGACGGTGGCACCGTCGGTAAGCCCCACGGGCCAGGCAGGGTCACACACAAGCCTTTCGGCGACAAAACTGCGGTTCGCTTCGGGGATGATCATCTGCATGGACGGATTGACGAGCATAAGTGGCAGTAGCGTGGCGCCGTCCAGATGATCCGTGTGGTTGTGGCTTGACGTTGCGACATCCACGAAATCAAGCTTCTCGGGAGCGACGACGCGCCGCGTCATGCGCACATGCGGCTTGTCAGTGGTATGATACTTCTCGGTGAGCGAATCCGACAGGTAGGGATCGAGCAGCAAGTGCCGGCCATTCCACTGAAGCAGGAAGCCGCTCTGCCCCAGCCACCAGAGGCGAAATGCATCCTCCGAACGGGCTGCGCCGCTTCTTACATCCGCGAGAAAGGACGCATCCCTGGCAAATGGTTCGATCATGGCCAGGCTAGGCTTCCGGCGCGAGGCGTTCGTGAATCTCGCCCGTAGCCGGATCCCTGAGAATGAGCTTCACCGCTCCGTCAGGCATGCGTTCGCGCTTCATCACCAGAAAGCCGTCAATGGTCTCTTGCCTGCTCCCGATTTCTTCGGCAGCGCGCATCCCCCGCCAGTCGTCGATCTGTACGGGCTCCCACTTCCCGGATCGGACAGATCGGTAGCAGGCATCGATTACGGCATTTACGATGTATCCGTCGTAGAACGTCTCTCTGGGCTCCCGGCCTGCCTCCATGGAATCGAACATGTCGGTGAACATGTCGATGTAGCCCAGCTCCACCACTTCATCTCCAACGGGGAAGAGCCAGCCTGTTTCCTGGTCCGCCTTTTCTGCCACGTACCCGGTCCCGGCTCCGCTGGTGAACATTTCGAAGCCCGTGCGGAGGAAGTGATTCAGCCAGATCGTCCCTTCCGTGCCCGCCACCTCATCCCGGAGGTCCATGCCGCCCCGAAACGTCCAGCTGACCTCGAATTGTCCCATCGCACCGTTTTCGAAGCGGATGAGGCCGATACCGTTGTCTTCAGCATCAATGGGATGCACGAGCGTGTCGGCCCAGCACATGACTTCGACCGGTCGGATGTCCTTGCCGATGAAGCTTCGCACGATTTCTATGCAGTGGCAGCCCAGGTCGACGATGGCGCCGCCTCCAGCCAGTTCCGTGTCCCAGAACCAGCTGCTGTGGGGGCCGCTGTGGGTCTCGCGAGAACGGGCCCACAATACCTTGCCCAGCGCACCACTTCGAACCGACTCCAGCGCCTTGAGGGTCTTGGGCGTATAGACCAGGTCTTCCAGGTAACCGGCGAATATGCCGGATTCCTCAACGATGTCAAGAATGCGCTTCGCCTCCGCTGCCGTGCGTGCCAGAGGCTTGGTGCACAGCACGGCCTTGCCCGCCTCGGCGCAGAGCCTTACGGCGCGCTCGTGTAAATGATTGGGCAGCCCGATAATCACGACGTCCGTGTCGGGGTGCCGGATCGCGTCAGCCATGTTCGTACTCCAGATAGGAATACTCCACTTCTCCGCAAAGGCTCGGGCCTTTGTCTCGTCCCTCGAATAGACCATGCGAACGCGGTCGCGGCCTCTCTGGCCGTGCAGCGACATGGTGTAGAATAGCCCGATCAGTCCTGTGCCGAGCATGGTTATGTTACGGGATCGTTCCATGGAGGCTAGCGTTGGCTGGCGCTAAGTTCGTGAGTGGGCTCGCCCGATTCAAGCTTCCGGGTATGGTGGCCCCCGATAATTGCACGCCTCTTCAAATTTGGTCTCGTAAGAGCATGAGTTCTGCACTCGACTATCTTGCCGCCGCGCAGGCGATTCTCGACAGAATTCGACAAACGCAGCTGAGGGCCCTCGAAGAGGCGGCGGATATCTGTTCGAGTTCTATTGCGGGTGGAGGACTGGTGCACCTGTTTGGCTCCGGACATTCCCGCATGGCTGTGGAGGAGATGTTTCCGCGCTACGGCAGCTTTCCAGGGTTCCACCCGATTGTCGAGCTGTCCCTGACCTACCATAACACGGTGGTAGGATCAAACGGCCAGCGTCAGGCCATTTTTCTGGAGCGCGTGGAAGGACTGGGGAAGACCATACTGAAGAATTTCGTTCTCCGGCCTCCGGACAGCTTCATCGTATTTTCCAATAGCGGCGTCAATGAAGTGGTGGTCGAGGTGGCCGTCGAAGCCAAGCGGCTTGGGCTGCCGGTCATCTGTGTGGTATCCCATGCTCATTGTTCGTCCTCCAAGCCGCGCCATAGCAGCGGACAGCGTCTAATGGACATCGCGGATGTAGTACTCGACAACGGGACGCCGGCAGGCGATGCGCTTGTGCAGATCGAAGGCCTGGCCGACCTGGTGGGGCCCGGATCGACCATAGGAGCCGCGGCGCTGGTCAATGCGCTCAAGTGCCTGACGGCCGAAAAGCTGACGCGCATGGGCAAGCGCCCCATCGTGCTGACCAGCAGCTACCACATCGGCGCGCAAGAGAGCGCGCAGCGATTCGACGAGTGCTTCGATGACTACCGGGCGCGTGTGCGCCGCGTGTACGGCACGGATTGATCTGCCGGTCTCGAGTCGCCAAATGAATGGGCAGGAGCCGCGTTCAGTGTTTCACGCTTCCCGCTCGACCAGATCTACCTGGGTTTGCGGGTCCGGTTCAGGCTCCAGAGGGCGCAATCGGCCTTGCCCGACACCTTGAAATGGACTCTGACGGGCAAGCCCGAATTCGGGAGTACGTCCTGATTCGCAATTGCATCCGCCGAACACACTACCGCACCACGATCAGCGGATTCACGGTGTTGTGCACCACACCCGCAAAACCATCAAGGGTCACGCGGTAGAAATAGATGCCACCGGCCAGGTCACGCGTATCTAGCTCCGCCACGTGCCACCGGTCCTCTTCGCGGTAGGCGTCTTCCAGCGTGGCAATCCTGCGGCCTGCGGCATCGAATACTTCCAGGGATACAAGGCCGGGCTGCGTGAGGAAATAGCGGATGGATGTGCTTCCACTTGCGGGATTGGGGAAGTTCTGCGCCAGCACAAAATCTTCCGGCGCCTCGACCGTTAGCTCGTAGGTCCCGAGGATTTGCTCCCTGCCACGGCTGCCTCGCACGCTCAGTGCGTATGTAATGGGTCCTACCGCCGTGATTTCGGTATCCACAATGCGACCGTCCTCTGCCGTCGTACTGGTATAGACCACCGACGAGGAGTTAGCAGAGAGGCGATCAATCCGGATTTCCTGGATCCCGTGGTTCGCAGTGAAAGTCCATTCCACGGTTACCAGGCCCTCGGAATCTGCGCGAGCCGCAAGGGTGGCAGATCCGAGCGTGGCGTTGCCAGTAATGAGCAGGTCCTGTACCGCCGCGCGAATATCTGGCAGCTGGCGGTAGTTGTTGTCTCCCGGGCAAGCTGTAGCACTGAAATCTCGATGGCCACCGATATCACCTGGCGCAGGACCGTACCTCTCTGACAGGAAAGCAAACACGACCAGCAGCGAATCCAGTGCCGGTTGCGTCATCTCGTCCAGGCACCCGCTGCCTTCCGGGGGATGGTAGCAGCCCATCAAGGACACCCCTATGTTGCCAGTATTGGCTCCCCCTACGTGCGCACCGTGCGCAAGGGGTGGCCCGTCTGAAAACGGAACATTGCGAAGGAAGGGCCGGCCCTGGTACAGCCGCCCCTCCTGATCCATCAGGAACTGGTAGCCGATATCTCGCCATCCGCGCCCGTTTTGATGGAAGTCCTGAATGCGACGCACCTGCTCCGTGCCTTCTGCGAGGGTCGTGGCGGAAAAGCCGGCGGTATGGTGGAGCGTTATTCTGTCATAACTGGGCCGGTTGAGCGGCAGGGGCGTGCCCACAAACGGAGCGGCCCCCCACTGGTTGCGCGTAATGAGATCAGGCGCGATGATGGCTGAGGCGGGATGATGCACACCGTAGCCCGTCTGAGATGGCTGCTCGGGGTCCGTTTCCAGAAAGACGCCCGCGTCCAGTACGGAGAGGCTGTCGCCGACACCTGCAACGAATCGCAGGACGAAGGACTGTCCTTCACGCACGGATTCGCCGCGATAGGCCGCAAGGAACGCTGCGTCGGTTGCGGAGCGAACGATATACAGCGGCAGCCATTCTTCCTCGCCGTCAAACCGGACCCAGCCCGACAGGGAGTCGCCGGCGGCGGAGCCCTGAAGCGCAATGCCCGAGTATGCGGCAAGTATCTCCTGGCTTGCGAACTCGTAGGTAGCCGCCTTGGCTGTCTGGCTCATGGCCGGTTGAGACAGCGTAACAGGACTGTCCACCATGTCTTCGACCAATTGCCCGTGCGCGTCATATGCCAAAGCACACAGAAGTGCGGACAACGCGACACCCCGAAAGTGATTGTACACCATGGAAAGATGTCAGAATGCCAGGTTGACCGTGAACCAGTGCGTCTGGGTCAGCCGGCCAAAGTCCGCATAGGCATAATCGAAACCCGCGCCCAGCGTGCGGTCGATACGCACGTTCAGGCTCGCGCCCGCCGTAAGCCCCTGTTCGCTGTCGGGCTCAAACAGGTTGCGATATCCTGCCCGGAAGGAGATCAGGTCCCGGAAGCTGTACTCGACACCGGCATTGACGTACTCGGCATTGTCGTTCGGATGCGCGGCATCGGTAGATACCAGGAGCCGGTGCGTGCCCGTGTGGAAGGCATCCCAGGCCAGGCCTATCCTGAATAGAAGCGGCAAGGCGTGCCGGTCCATGCGGTACTGGGCATTTACGATTTCTACGGTACCGTCGGTATTCGGGCTTGGATCTTCGCTGAAGAGGATATCCCGCCCGTCCATGCGCATCTTGGGCCCGAGATTGGTCATGCTGGCACCAAGACGCAGCTTGCGATACGGCGTGACGAACAGCGTGCCGATGTCGAATGCCATCGTGGAAGCCGTACTGTGCCAGATGCGCTCCTGAATGTACTTGAGCGACGCACCGATCGAGAACCTGTTCGTCAGGTTGCGGGCAAAGGACGTTTGGATTGCGAAATTCTGCACTTTGAACTGCTCGCCGGTACCCTCCGGTTCGGCCTCGGTTCGCACGGTCATGTTTCCCGAGTCGACAATCATGAAGGATGCAGCCATAGTGCCTAGGGCACGCACATGCGTGCCGAAGGTCGCCACGCTGTATTCCACGTCTGCCAGGTAACGGGTATTATTGAGCTGAAGCGCGCTTCCCCTAAGGGTTGCAAGGCCGGCCGGATTCCAGTACGCGCCGGAAAGATCGCTGGCTTCCGCGACAAAGGCGCCGCCAAGCGCGATGGCACGAGCGCCCACGCCAAGCTTGAGAAACTGGCCCGCCGTAGTGCCGACCCGGGTAATGGAGCGCTCTCCCAGCACCGCAGGGTCATCCTGTGCGCTCGCCGTCAGGCACGCGGCCAGAACGGCTGCAGCCAGCACGCCAAATCGCGTGACTACCATGCGAACGTAACGGATCATCCTATTTGATAACGGCGAACTTCCCGACGAATGAGCCCTCAGGGCTGTCCACGTGGAACAGGTACAGGCCGTAGGCCAGGTTCATGTTGTCCCTGGTACGCATGTCCCAGAAGACCTTCCCGTCGTCCAGCGAGCTGTCGTGGTAAAGCGTTTCCACGAGTTCGCCGGCGAGTGTATAAATGCGGATGGTGCACTGTCTCGGCACGTTCGCAAAGTAGAGCCTGCGCTCACCTCGCTCCGTTCGTGCAATCGGGTTGCGCGGCTCGAAGGAGGCTGTCGCTACATACGGGTTGGGGACCACGTATATGTCCGACAGCTCCTGGGCTGCGAGCGTGGCCTCGGTGGCAGCCCCCGTAGTGCGAAAACTGAAGCTGTCCTTGGCTGAGAATGGCTTGCGGGTCGAAACCAGCAAAATGTCGCCGTCGCCGGGTTGAGTGCCGTTGTCCGTCAGTCGCAATTCCCACGTTGCCGTCAGCGTACCTTCGATCATTTCCAGGAATATGATCCGTTCGTCCACATCCCAGCCCCCGTTGCGATTCAGGTCCGGAGTGAAGACGTCAATCGGCAGATTCGCCTGCGTGAGGTTGACGACTTCGAGGGGGATGGGCAGTCCGTTGCTGAAGCTTGACCCGACAATGCTCCCGTGAAAGCGCACTTCGTAGTCAAAAGGCTGGGCAATGCGGCCGGGACCCGTGGTAGCCACGCGAACCTCAAACGGGATGTCGGTGCCGCCGACCCATCCTGACTCATCGATGTCTACCTCCAGCGGATCATCCTCGACAAAGAGATGCATGCCATCGAATACCAGGTTGGCTTCCTCTCCGGCAAGGAGGGTGCTTTTGTGCAGCGGGGCATACTGGAATATGGTTTGAATCTCCGAACCTGCTTCCACTCCTGCGCTGGCGAGGATCTGAATGGTTCCATTCGCCGGGTTGGAGGTGTAATGGACATCGGCCTCCAGCGACCGGCCGTCTTCGGTCCGAACCTGGAGCGATCCCGGTACCAGGTTTCGGAATCCGGTTGCCTGGCTTCGGCCCGGAGAAGCCTTGATGCTCGAGGTGACGGCCCCTTCATTGATGACCGTGTACGACACGTGCCCGTCCGACTCTTCGAAAAGGAGCCGGTAGGGCTGGTCGTCCAGGATGGCCAGCGGGTCCACGATGCTGAACGAGATGCGGCCTGTGCCGAAACCGGACTCTCTCACCAGGCCCTCGGCGCCGAGCACGGAGGGAGCCAAGTAGCCCGCCACCCGTGGCCTGGGGGTGGCGGCCAGCGTGTTCACATCATAGATGAACGAATCCGTCGTCGGGTCATACGTGATGATCTTGCCGGTTTCGCTGGGCGGTATGCCATTGGCAAAGGCCGCTCCGGCAGCGCCGGCGTAACCTCGATCATACGCAGTGACAGCGTAATAGTACGTCTGGCCGTTGACGACGTTGTTGGAGTCGACGAACGTGTGGAACAGACCCGTGTCACTACCCAGGTCGTACGTTACGCCCCGGCCCGGGTAAGGTATGGAGGATGCCCCTGTTAAGCCATTTCTGAGGTCAAATTTGGCCTCGACACCGCGCACGGTCGTAAGCGGTGAAAAAAGGAATTTGCTGCCATTGATGTCCGTGATCGTCTGCCGGTCCGAGAATTCATGGTCGGTGGACCGATAGATGACGTAGCCCTCG
>CBDBLZ010000007.1:0-35715 GCA_965207385.1 Rhodothermales bacterium | reverse complement strand
CATGATGAGCGCCCGCAGCGAGCGGGAATCCCTTCAGGCCACGCTGCTGTACACGGTTGCCCACTACTGCCTGCGTCCGTGGCCCTGGATCGTAGTCGCGCTGGCTTCGCTGGTGCTGTATCCGGGCCTGGCAGATTCGCGCGAGGGATTCGTCCTTGTCATGCGCGACGTACTGCCGGCCGGTCTCCTCGGACTCATGGCCGCGGCCTTCCTTGCCGCGTTCATGAGCACGGTCTCCACGCAGTTGAACTGGGGAGTCTCCTACCTGGTGCACGATGGCTGGCGCCGCTTCATCCGAAAGGACCGCTCTGAGCGGTACTACGTGCGGCTATCCCGCATACTAACCTTCGTCGTCGCGCTCGTCAGCATTGTCGTGACCACGCAACTGGACACGATCCGTGAAGCATGGGAGCTCATCCTGACGGCGTCCGCCGGACTTGGTCTGGTGCTTGTGCTACGGTGGTACTGGTGGCGAATCAATGCCTGGAGCGAACTCGTGGCGACGCTCGCTCCGATGGCGATGGTCACCCTGGCCCTGTTTGGCCTTCCCATCCCGGGACTGCGCGCAGCGTTTCCTGCCAATCTGTTCACGGTGGTAGCGCTGACCACCCTCCTGTGGCTTGCCGCAACGTTTGTGACACGGCCGACGAGGGCGCCCGTGCTGGAGGCATTCTACGCCCGCGTTCGCCCGCCGGGACCGGGTTGGAGAAACATTGCAGCCGCTCTTCCCGCCGTAGAGGCCTCCGAGCACCTGCCGAGCCTTTTCTTGCGCTGGGTGGCCGGGATAGTGCTCGTATATTCGGCACTCTTCGCTACCGGCTACGTACTGTTATCCAATGCTGCGGGCGCCGTATTTTCCATCGTCCTTGCGGCCGCGTCTGCCGCGTTCCTCTGGAGGCAGCTGCGCCAGCAAACCTGACAACTCGCCACCAAATGCCAGAGCTCATCATTGTCGGCGACAGGGTCCTGATCCGTCCAGACCAGGGGGAACAGCATACAGATGCCGGACTCGTGCTGCCGGCATCCGTTGCCGAGAGAGACCGCGTAGGCAGCGGCCGCGTGGCCGGCGTCGGACCGGGCCATCTCATGCCGAATCCCGAGTACACGGAAGGCGAGCCGTGGGCCGCGGCGAAGGAATCCGTGCGCTACCTGCCGCTGCAGGCCCGTGAAGGCGATTTTGTCTTTTTCCTGCGCAAGGAGTCCGTGGAACTGACCTACGAGCGCACCAAATACCTGATCGTGCCGCACAGCGCCATCCTGGCGCTCATCCGCCCGGATCCCGACGACATACTGAAAGGCATCGGGCGCATGCTGGAAGAGGAATGATCCATCCCGATTCGCACGGGGTGCAGCCTGTACTCGCTCTTGCCATCAAGTGAGCGTCCGGCTTCGACGGCCGCGCGAACAGACGGAGTTGCCATGAGAATAGCCGCCCTTGCATGCCTTGCTGCCCTCCTGGCTCCGAACCTGGCCTCAGCCCAGTTCCGGATCTCGGGATCGGTATTTGACGCGGACACTAGAGCGCCCCTGCCGGGCGCCAGCGTTGCGATAGCCGGCACGGGAGCCGGCGCGGCGACCGGCTCTTCGGGATCCTATGTTCTCTCGGGCCTGCCCTCCGGCACCTACACGCTTACGGTCTCGTATCTCGGATTCGAGTCTGCCTCCCGCGTCGTAACGGTGCGGGGCGAAGCGCTCGACATTGATTTTTTGCTCACGCCTTCGAGCCTGGCGCTGGAGGCGATGGAGGTATTTGCCTCAAGGGCCACGGGTACGGAAACGCCGGTGGCATATACCAATCTCGACCGGACGACCATCCAGCGCGAGCTTGGCTCGCGCGACGTGCCGCTTGTTCTGAACACGAGCCCCTCGGTGTACAGTACCGCACAGGGCGGCGGTGCCGGGGATGCACGCGTGAACGTGCGCGGTTTCAACCAGCGCAACGTGGCCATCATGATCAACGGTGTGCCGGTCAATGACATGGAAAACGGCTGGGTGTACTGGTCCAACTGGGACGGACTGGGCGATGCCACCACCTCCATCCAGCTGCAGCGGGGCCTTTCCGTGGTCAACCTGGCCACGCCGTCCATCGGCGGCACGCTGAACATCATTACCGATCCGGCCCGCCACGGCCGGCAGCTCCTGGCAAAGCAGGAATTCGGCAATGACGGGTTTCTCAAGTCCACGGTCTCCGTTTCCACGGGTCTGGTTGGCGGACGCTATGCGTTTACGGTATCGGGCGTTCGCAAGACCGGAAACGGGTACTACGACGGGACTTGGACGGATGCGTGGGCCTACTACGGCGCCGCGGCATTCAACATCAACGACCGGCACCGCGTTGACCTCTACGCCGTGGGCGCGCCGCAGCGCCACGGCCAGAACCTGTACCGCCAGAATATCGCCGCCTACGACCACGGATACGCCCGGGAGATCTTTGAGCGCGACGGGCTCGGTAGCGAGGTGATCAGCGACATACTGGCCACGTATCCGGAGCGCGGACGGCGCTGGAACGAGAACGTATCCAGTGTCTCGGATGGCTATTCCCGGGAGCAGCACGACGGCTTTGGCACGGTGCGGCGCGCCCGTGCCGGGCAGATCAACGAGCGCGAAAACTTCTTCCACAAGCCGCAAGTCAACCTGAATCACTTCGCGCAGCTGACGGAGCGCACGCTCCTTTCGACCGTGCTCTACTACAGCGGGGGGCGCGGCGGCGGCACGGGCACGAGCGGCCGCATGCAGTGGGACTACACCGGACCCTCCCGCGTGGTGGACTACGACGCCACCATTCAGGTGAACCGCAAAAGCGGCCTGAGCGAGGGAATCCTCCGGAACAGCCACAACGTGCAGTGGACACTCGGCGGCATCTCCAAGCTGTCACAGGAATTTGGCGAAAGCCTGACACTGGAGGCCGGGCTCGACTGGCGAACCGCCGCCATCCAGCACTACAGAACCGTGCGGGATCTCCTGGGAGGTGACGGCTACCTGCGATTCGACAGCGACTTCTGGGGAGCGGACGGCAGAATTGTCGGGCCGGGTGGCCGCTTCGACTACTACAATACCAACACGGTGGACTGGCTGGGCGCGTTCCTCCAGGGGCAGTATGAAGGAAGCGGCCTTACGGCCTACGCAATGAGCGGGTATTCGGAGGTTCGCTACGCCTTCACGGACCACTTTCGAGATGCCGGAAACGGGACAGCCTACAAGGCCAATGCCGGCCCGATTCGCGGCTACCAGTTCAAGGGCGGGGCATCCTACAGCGTTTCGCCGCACGTATCTGCATTTGCACATCTGGGCCTGGTCTCCAAGGTGCCCATTTTCGACGGCGCATTGGACGACATCACGGGCGTAGTCAATCCCAGCCCGCACAACGAGCGCTTTGTCGCGCTGGAAGCCGGACTGTCCGCAAGCTCACCTGACCGCCGCTTCACCGGGAAGCTGAACGCGTACCACACGACCTGGAATGACCGGACGCTCACGCGCACGGTCACCGAGCTGGATGGCGACGACGGCCTCATCAACATCACGGGTCTGAATGCGCTTCATACGGGTATCGAGGGCGAACTGGCCTACCAGCCCGTAGGGTTCGCGCGCGCCGACGCCGCTTTTTCACTCGGTAACTGGACCTACACGGACGATGTGTCGGCTTCGTACACACCGGACCTTTCGGATCCTGGATCGCAGTCGCAGGTCTCGCTTCACATTCGCGATTTGAAGGTGGGAGACGCTCCCCAGACCCAATTCGCCTACGCGATCACGCTGTTTCCCGCACGGGGCTTCTTCGCCAAGTTCATCGGTCGCTCCTATTCAGATTACTACGCGGACTTCGACCCCACCAGTCGCACTGACATTGCGCAATCGGGCAAGGCCGTATGGAAGCTGCCTCCGTATACAGTCTTCGACTTCCACGCGGGCTACGATGTGCCTCGGAGGTTTACCCGCGTGGACATGCGCCTGTCCGCCGCCGTCTTCAACGTAGCCAACAGATTCTACGTGCAGGATGCCACCAACAACTCCCGATTCAACGCCTACCAGGGAAACGGCACGGGTGCCAACTCCGCTGACGACGCGGAAGTATTCCTGGGCCTGGCACGCACGTTCAATCTCGGACTGCAGGTGACCTTCAGGTAGATCGAAGCGGCGCCCAAATGCCCCGACTCAAGCGACCAGTTGCCCGCAGCGGTTCGGCAGCGGTGGCGTGGGAGAGACTCGAACTCTCGACCTTGCGATTATGAGTCGCACGCTCTGACCTGCTGAGCTACCACGCCCGTGTGCTTCGGTATACGCCCGAGGCCGCTGCAGTATCCCCGTGCCACGCGCATTCTGGCGACGCCGGCGGGCAGGCGCCGCGCACGTCCTGCGCGACCCTGAAGCCGCGCTGCGTTCCGGTCGGCAAGGACGACGCAACCCCGGCTACGCACCTCGGTACCACTGCAATCCCAGCCCAGCATGTCCTGGAACCAGATTGTCAACCAGCGCGCCGCCGTGCAGCTCCTACGCCGGGCCGTCACGTCGGAGCGCGTTGCACACGCCTATCTTTTCCACGGCCCGGACGGAGTCGGCAAGAGGGCCGTGGCCCTGGCATTTGCACAGACCCTGATGTGCACAGAAGGTCTGGATGAGCCCTGCGACCAATGTCCACGCTGCCGCAGAGTGCAGCGCCTGCTGCATCCGGACGTCCATGTGCTGATGCCGCAGACATCGGATGCCCGGCCTGCTGACATTGCAGCCCAGCGGGAACGGCTGGCCGCCCATCCCTACGCGGCCGCGGATGCTGTCCAGGGCGGCTCGCGCAGCGTCGCCTCCAACAAGCAGGTCTACTACCACATTGACCGAATCAAGGAGGAGCTCCGCCAGGCCATAGGCCTGCGCGCCGTGGAAGGCGGATACAAGGTCGTGATCATGACGCGGGCCGAAACCATGCGCATCGAGGCCGCGAACGCTCTCTTGAAGCTCCTTGAGGAGCCCACACCGCAAACCGTATTCATCCTGACCACCAGTCGGCCCGACCTGCTGCTGCCCACCATCCTCTCGCGCTGCCAGCGCGTAGCGTTCTCCATGCTCCCGCGGGAAGATATCCACGCTGCGCTACGCGAGCGAGACAGCATTGACGAGGCCGACGCCGCCACGTACGCAGCCCTTGCAGACGGTTCCTACACGCGTGCATTGGACCTGTCCCGGAACCCGGACCTGCACGAGGATCGCGCCCTGGTGCTTGATTTTCTGCGGCAGTCCTACGCGCGGCGAGTGGAGGATCAGGCGGCCCTTATCGAGAAGATGGCCCGGCTCGGCCGCGAGCGGCTAAAGGACGTGCTCAGCCTTTCTCTGTCCTGGGTACGGGATCTGGTGCTTTACCGGAATGAGGGCCAGGGCGCGGCGCTGGTGAACATTGACCAGGCCGAATCCGTGGCCCGCTTTACGCGCAATATCCCGAATGCGGATCTGCCGGCCATGACACGCCTGCTGGAAGAAGCGCTCGCACTTGTAAGCGCAAACGTAAGTGCCCAGCTTGCGCTGACCACGCTTTCGATCAGGCTCGGGCACGCCATGCGGGGACGGCACGACGGCAGGCTGTTTGTGCCGCTGACCGAAGACGCGGCCGCGTAGCGAGTGCATGCTGCGACTCCACGAGCCGCCGGACTCACCGGCTTTCGGAGGGGTATTCCCTGCACATAGCGCGGCGGTCCAAATGTGCACCTGCACCGGCCGCAGCCTGACCCTGGCGATACGCTTGCGCTGGCTGAAAAGCGAGCGGCGCTGACATAAATGGCCTTGTTCGCAAGCATCGGCCTGCGCCCGTGAGCGCGTCCTCGGGGGATGTCGAATCCAGGCAAATACGGTCCTGAGGAGAGTGTCTGTTCGACTTTCTCACTGCCGCGCCCCCATGATCTTGAGCCGGATCCTCAGCCTTAACATTCAATTTGGCCGAATCACGCCAGCTCACCCCTGAACAGTGCTTCCGTTGCCGGGAGCTGTCCGCCATTCCCAAGGGATCTCGTCTCTGCCGCTACCGGCAAGAACTGTCTCTTCCCGTCGCGGGACCGTGTAGGGTCATAATCCCGCGTAGTGCGGGCTTTGCGCTGGCACGTTTCCCGCTTGCGGGCTCTGCGTGATCGCATCGCGTGAACTCCTAGCGGCACGGAGGTCTGCCGACACCCGATGCTCAGGGGTTTGCCACGGCATCAATGGCATATAACAGGCTCGTCGCCGAGTCTTGCGTATCCTGCGCAATTTCCCAGATCATCACGCCCGGGAATCCGCCATCAACCACGTAACGTGCCTTGTCTGATATCGTCTGGACTCCATTGTAGTAGATATTCGCTACCCGGTCCATGTTCGGGGCATCGGGATTGCGGGCAATGATGTCCCGGTAGGCAACGCCCGCGCCGCCTCGGTCGTCGAAATCCCGACCATAGAACGGCACGCCAAGCACGATCTTGCTCTTCGGCCACTTGCGGTAATTCGTCCAGTATGCAAGGCCTGTCGAGGAGGCCGCGGATCCCGAACCGACGGCTTGTTCGAATGAAGAATGCGGACCCGGCGCTGACCATGGCCCGGAGAAGTCGTAGCCCATCACGTGCACGTAGTCCACGAGCGGATGTACGTCTTCGTAGTGGCGACCGAACCAGTCCCCGGGGTAGACATCAAGCGATATCCGCGGGCCGTCCAGGGCAGCCCGAAGCTCCTGCAGCAAGGCGACCAAACCCGCCTTTTCCGAGGCCACCGGCAAGTTGGCATTGTCCTTGGTCCAGTGCTCCCAGTCGATGTCAACTCCGTCGAGGCAGTGCGTCTCCAGGTACTGGCTGACCGTCTCCACGAAATTCTTGCGGGTATCGCCGTTGGCGGCCAAAGCAGGAAAATCACCCGAGCTGCCTCCGCCTCCCACCGAAACGTAAACCTCTACGCCGTGCGCATGCGCTGCCGCCGCCAGCGGACCGATTTGTGTCAGCTGGCTGGTGTCAAGTGAACCGTCGGCGCGCGGAATGGCAAAGGCATAAATCACACGCGTGAGCAACTCCCACCGGATCTGCGGCACCGGCGTCACGCCATGCTTCCAGGCAGGATAGAATCCAATTACATGATGCGCAAATGCCTTGCCCTCGAAGGTGCCGGCGCAACCTGGCTGAGCGTCCGGCTCAACGACCGGCGAGCAGCCGATGAAAACCAGAAAGAGGGCGGTTAGAAATCCAATGGCACCGTGTCGCATGCGTCGAGCGGGACCGCAATCTGGTCTCTGTGTGTGACCCCTAGAATTCCATGTCTAACCATGCAACGCAAAAACATGTTTTGGACTGGCCATTTTTCCATGCGCCCCTTTTTCGAGCTGAGCGAATGAACGTTGGCACCTCGCGAATTCTGGCCGGTGGCGTGCGGTAGTATTCTGCACTCCGAATCATGGAACGCGCTGTCTTGACGCGGAACCCGGCGTCGCCATAGACCAGCGAATTCGTGGCCCAGTTTGGAGGAAGTGCATCAAGGATCAACGTCTCGGCCCTGCAATTGCGGCTCGTTACTCCGCTCACGCGGATGCACCCTGTCCACCTGATTCGATCGTGCCCTGGTCAATTGCGAAAGAGCATCGCTCCCGCAAGTACACGAGCACATGTGCGCAAATCCAAATGGCCTTGGCAAATGCCTTTGCGGCAGCCAGATCTGGTGGTCCAGCAAGCCCAACGCAGATAGCAACTGGTGGCATGCACGTGTTCAGTGGCCGGCCGTGGCTGTAGCCGGTCGTTTGACGTGGACGGGTGTGAGCGTGGAGTTGGCGGAGCTTCTCGTAAGCTATTCCCTGCAGCAGGATTTCCCCCAATCCGGCAACCACAATTGCGTTTGCGCTTCCCTCGGATGAAGTCGTCACACTGGCCGTCTTCGATGCGCTGGGGCGCCGGGCTGAATCGCTGTAGGACGGACAACAAATGAGCTCCGGCCGCCTTACGGTCCTATTTGAATCGCGCGAAATGGCCTCCCGCGTCTACTTCTGCCAGCTTTAGGCTAGGAAGGCGTTTCCCGAGACCAAACGCATGAAGCTCGTGAAGAAAGCAGGACCGCATGCCATACGCGCGGCTTGTAATGGCAAGCCGCAATGCGCAGGCACAAGCGACTCAGCAGCTGCGGCGAAGGGATTTATGGCAGGCAAAGACCTGTACCGATAGGTCGTTCCCGCATCCGGGTACGCTTGCCCTGCAGAGGCTCCGTCCGCCGAAGTACAGGGCGGTGGCAACTGTGGACAGCAGGCAGAATTGTGTGCATTCAATTGGTCCTCATCGTCAGACTCGAATCCACCCTGGCTGCGTATGGGGCTGTCTTCGCCGCGTTGAGCATATATTGGCTTTGGGGCAGATGCGTGTTTTCATGACAAGACGGTCCGCAACGCTGTCAGCGGCTGCTGCCTTCGTGCTTTGGATCACGACAGACAATCAAATCCAGGCGCAGCAGCAAGGCGTCCCGCATGGAGACAGCACCCACGTGTCGGACTGGCTCAATGCGCTTCCGGTCTCGCGGGCGGCCCTCGCTGAATATCATCGGCGCAAGGAAGCAGGCCTGTTGCCGGTGGCCGCGAAGTCCACCAGCGAAGTCGGTGACACGCTAACGTTCAAGGTCTGGAATTTCAGGGAAAGCCGGAACGAGCGGGTCGTGCTGGATGACATTGATTTCCGGCTCGAGTTGAAGTCTGACGACGTGCTCTTGTGGGTGGAACTGGAGGAGCTGGACCGTGGCCGCTTTTCGAAGGGGGCGGTTCAGCATCTGTACCGCGTCCTGGCCGAAAAGACGCCGTATGCGTCGATCGATCCGGACCGGGGGATCATGGCCAACAGCGAGTCCTTATTCGGTGAACCGCCCGATGTAAACGGAGACGGAACCGTGGATGTGCTCCTTTTGCGCATTCGGGACGACAATTCGATATTCGGCAGCAGTGCGTCAGGATTTGTCTGGTCAGGTGACTTGAGTGAACTAGGCAACAACCGGGATATCGTCTACATTGACACCGAGGACAATCCTGGCAGAATTGTGGCCCACGAGTATCAGCATCTGATCCATTTCAACTACGACCTTCGCGAGTTCCTCTTTGTTAATGAAGGACTGTCTCGCCTGTCAGAAATTGCAAATGGGTATGCCCCGGATGACGGCCCGGCTCTTGACAGGCCGAACCAGTACGACGCGCCGCTCCTACGTTTCGGCACTGAGCTCCGGCAGAACATTAGGTACCTGCGGGCAGACTACCTGCGTGCGGGCCTCTTTACGACATACATGGCGGAGCGGATCGGATACGAAGCCGTTGGCGCGTTAGCGCGCGATTCCGATCGGCGGGGGGTAGACAGCTACGTTGCCGTACTGGATCAACACAACATTGCCCTGGAGGACTTGGTGCTGGAATTCCATGCCGCAAACGTATTAAACCGTGTGGATCTGCATGAGCGGTACGGATACAGAACGGGTGCCTACAAGCATATAAGGGCGCGCACTTCGTACGAATTTGACGGCCGAATTCAGGCAGAGACGCCCCCGATTGAAGTGAATGTGAAGGAGGGCGCACCTTCCTATTTTGTGTGGCGCCACGTGCCGAACCTGTCCGTTGCCGTCGTACCGGATGCGGTTCCCAGTTCACTGCGGGGCCTGGCGCTGCTGGAGCGAAACGGACAGCTGGAGGTAGCGCCGCTAACCATTGGACCGCATGCCAGCGTCTTTGAGGGCACCTACGACCGAGTGACGGCCGTAGTGGCGCATGTGCATCCGACCAATACCGGACAGGGGCTCGAGCGGTTTGTCCTAACCTCGTCCTGGGAGGATTCAGGCGTTACGGGAAGCTTCAGCCGGGACTTGAAGGCGCTGGAAATTCTGTACGACTCAACCAACGGGAGAAGCTGGGCCAATCGTGAGGGATGGAGTTTTTCAGTAGTGCCGACTCCGCAGGAAGTCGCGGCATGGCACGGTGTGGCGGTGGAGTCGGGACGCGTGAGCAGCCTGGATTTAACTGGCAACAGACTCTTGGGTGAGATTCCACACGAAGTCGGCGGCCTATCCGCACTCAAGTTTCTGCGGCTCGTCAGTAATCAGTTGCGCGGAGCCATTCCCGGCGCCGTTGGGAATCTCGTTCAGCTTCAGTTCCTGGGATTGAGCAATAATAGCCTCGGCGGACGGATCCCGGATGAGCTCGCGGAGCTGAAAGAGCTGGAATACCTCCTTCTCGATGGAAATCGGCTGACGGGACGGATTCCAAGCGCATTGGGATCCCTGGAAAGGCTGAGAGACCTGAATCTGAGAGACAATGCGCTTACGGGCGAGATTCCGGGGGAGTTGGCCTCGCTAGCCTCGCTCGATTGGCTGCAGCTTGGGGAAAACCAACTGACTGGACGCATACCGGGCGAGCTAGGCAATGCCTCCAGACTGGAGTCACTTTTGCTGTACCGCAACCAGCTTAGTGGACCAATCCCTGGTGAGCTGGGCCGCTTGTTCAGGCTACGTGTTCTGTGGTTGGATTACAATGATTTGGCAGGTTCCATTCCGCGCGAAGTGGGTGATTTGTCCGAGTTGAGGTTCATGAATCTGTCATCAAATGATCTGACGGGTGAAATACCCCCCGAGCTGGGAAACCTTCTCCAGCTCGAACGCCTGTATCTGTATGGAAACAAACTGACCGGTAGTGTGCCGCAGGAATTGGGCAACCTGGCCAAGCTCGAGCATCTGAGCTTGGCCGACAATGCGCTGTCGGGGCCCTTACCGGAGAGTCTCATGAATCTGCGCAACCTGGAACTATTCAATTTCGAGGGGCAGCACTTGTGTGCGCCTGCGGATGATGCTTTCCGGGCGTGGCTCAGAACCATTCCGCGAATAGCCGGCCCCTACTGTACGGCTGTCCAATTCCAGGGCAACGTTGAAGACCAGGCCTTTACAGTGGAGCAGCCGGTTGCATCGCTTAGCCTTCCCGAGGCCTCCGGTGGCGTGTCGACGCTATTTTATGCGCTGGAGCCTGCCTTGCCGGCGGGTTTGGCCTTCGACGAGGCCGCCCGCACCATCCGCGGCACGCCAACTGCGATCACACCCGCTGCTAGCTACACGTATTCCGCCACGGACAACGCCGGATCCATTGCGAGTCTGACGTTCACGATTGAAGTGGTTGCGCCTGTTGGGTTTTCGGATGCCATCGCTGATCAGTCCTTTCCGCGCGCCCAGCCCATTGCTCCGCACATTTTCCCCGAAGCTGCGGGCGGGGCGCCGCCCATTGAGTATCAATTGAGACCCTCGCTGCCGGCAGGGCTCGTTTTTGACGCTGCCACCCGCAGCCTGACCGGGACGCCGGCCGTGGTCACCAGCGGCGCCCTGCCGTATACATACTCCGCCACGGGCGCAAACGGCTCCTCTGACAGTTTGCAGTTTACGCTGGAGGTGTACTCTCCGGTGGCTGTCGAGCACGAGTCCTTGCCAGAGTCTTTTGTTGTGCACGGCAACTATCCCAATCCGTTCCGGCAGTCCACGCACCTGGTGTTCGACCTTCCCTGGCCAGCCAGTGTAACGGTTGAGGTCGTGGATTTGACTGGCCGGCGGGTGCTGGCGCTACCCGGCACTAACGTGGGGCCTGGATGGGGGCGCACGATTAGGCTGGACGGCGCGGCAATTTCCTCGGGAATGTACATTTACCGGCTGCGCGCGACTTCGGCAGACGGCGGTAGCCTGCACACGGGGGGCTTTGTGCGCATTCGGTGATTCTCGACGAGAATTCCCGGTTCGGACACTTTGCCCATCCTTGCCCTTGCTGATCCACCGGGTGTGAGGCTCGTGGATGGAGAGCAGCTCCGCACGGGATTACTTCGCCCTGGACAAGGCACCTATCTATCTGATTAATTAGTGGCCGCCAGAAAAGTCGTGATTCTTGAGCGGATTTGGATGAGCGTGCGGCACGTTAATCCGAGCTGTAGACGGGAGTGGCCGGTCTGCAGGAGGATTCTTGGTGATTACGACGGCTTTTACGACTCTTGAAGCTCAAAATCCTGTCTTCCGGGCACTCGTCAGTGAATCAGTGGGACATGTGGGCCTCGCGCCGCTGCGGGCCATGCACATTCCGTTGATCTCGACCACTTTGGTGTCTTGAAGTCGACCACCCTGGTTGCCATGACGTGACTGGATCAGATTAACGGGTTGGGTGGTCGATTTGATGTGAGGGAGCCTGCAAGTCTGACAGACATTTGCGCATCGATTCACCGGCCAGTTCGATCCGGTGTGCGTTGTGTATCAGCCGGTCGAGAATTGCGTCTGCGAGTGTCGGATTGTTCATGGCTTCGTGCCAGTGTTCTACGGGCAATTGGCTGGTAGCAATGGTCGAGCTGGTTCGGTGGCGGTCGTCGAAGAGTTCGAGCAGGTGTTGCTGCCGCGACGTCGTCAGTTTCGTCAGCCCCCAATCGTCCAGTACGAGGACCTGGACGCGGGCCAGCTGTTGGAGCACTTTGATATAGCGACCGTCGCCCTGGGAGGTGGCCAGGTCTTGAAGCAGCCGTGGCAACCGGTAGTAACGGACCGAGAAGCCCTCCCGGCAAGCCTTGTGTGCCAGTGCACATGCCACGTAGCTCTTGCCGACGCCGATGGGGCCGGTGATGACGACGTTCTGGTGACGACGGACCCAGTCGCATCCGGCCAGAGCCAGCATGAAGCGCCGGTCGAGGCCGCGTCCGCGAAGATAGTCGAGATCCTCCAGACAGGCCGATTGCCGCAGCCGTGCCTGTCTCAGGCGGGACTTGATGCGTTTGCTCTGGCGCACAAGCTCCTCGCGATCCACGAGCAGGCCGAGCCGCTCCATGAAGTCCAGTTCATCGCTATGGCGAGGCGATATCGCCTCGCTGGCTGTGCCAGCTGTTCGCGCAGGGCGGCAGCCATGCCGGCAAAGCGAAGCTTTTCGAGTTTGTCAAGGGTGGGATGAGTTAGCATGAGCCTCTTTGTTTGGTGTAGTAGTGGCGTAGTAGTCGGCGCCGCGGATGTTGTTGTGCTCAATGGCCGGAGCCTCGTCCTGTGGCGCGGGGCGATCCTCCAGGCCATGCTTCAGGATGGAGGCAATGCTCGAGTATCGGTATGCGCCATACTCAAGGGCCCGGCGGCACGCCGCATCCAGGTGCTCCGGCCCGTGCTGGCGCCCCAGCCTTGCCAGGCCCATCAGGGATCGGTAGCAGAGCACGGGATGCCGAAGCCGTCGCATCATCTAGGTGATGAGCTCTTCGGTGGCCGGGCCCGCAGCGGCTTCGCACCGGCGCAGGTCCCGCGTGTCGAGGTACTGGCGATGGGCCTCGGGCATGTGTGCCTCCAGCGTGGTGAAGCTGCCGCGCTTCGTACTACGCTTGTGTGAGGCTATGCGCTGCCCCTTCAGGAAGACTTCCACCGTGCGATCGCCAAGACGCACGTCTACCTGCTTTCTGGCATGCTCGTAGGGCACGCTCGTTTGGGAAAAGAAAATCAAGCCGGATCTCGCCTACCCTGTAAGATCGGCGTGATATTCAGGTCGCGTGGAGCCCCGTTGTCCGCGTTTCCGGATTGTGCTCTGTCTATGGTGAAAAGGTTAGCGCTTCGGCACTGCCACCAGCGCATTTGCGGATTTGCATGACCCCAACACGGGCATTTCCATCGCCAGGCTCGTTTCTGAGATTACCAGCCGCCAATGTGACGCCCGGCATCTATGGTCATATCGGGCGCAAAGGCCGGGCGGTAGGCTGGGGGTGAGCTTCCTGTGTGGAGCTAGCCCCTTATTGAGACATTTCCCGGCTGCCCTGATCCGCGTGCGGTGGCTGTTTGGCGCTGCGCTTGCACAACTTAGCTCACCGTCGTTGCGGTTGGGGTCGATGGATAAAAGCGTTCTGGGTCGTAAGTTAGATCCTTCTTCCAGAGGGTCCACAGCACGGCCAGGATCTTGCGTTGCGTGTTGAGCCTGGCGTGCGTGACATCGTGATTCGTTCTGGCCAGCGAGGCTCCGTAGAACCGCGACACCTCGGTGGGACGAGAGGAGCGCATGGCCGTGTGAAAGGCGCGATGGCTTACGGCCTTCAGTTCACCGACGCCTGCCCTGTCTAGACGCTTGTACGCCAGCGGCTTGCCGGCCGAACTGCGGTCCTCAATGCCCAGCTTGCAGTATCTCCAGAGCTCGTTTGGGAAAAGAAAATCAAGCCGTATCTCGCCTACCCTGTAAAATCGGCGTGATTTTCAGGTCGCGTTGGGCCCCGTCGTCCGCGTTTCTGGTCCGTGCTCCGTCTATGGTGATAAGGTTAGCGCTTCGGCACTGCCACCAGCGCGTGTGCAGATTTGTATGACCCCAACACGGGCAATTTCATCGCCAGGCTCGTTTCTGAGATTACCGGGCATCAGTGTGACGCGTGGCATCTATAGTCATATGGGGCGTAAGGCCGGGGTGCTAAACTTTTGGTGAGCTCGCTTTGGGAGGAGCTAAAGCTCTGGTGGAGCATTTCCCGGCTGCCCTGATCCGCGGGCGGCGGCAGTTTGGCGCTGCGCTTGCACCACTTAGCACACCACCGTTGCGGTTGGGGTCGATGGATAAAAGCGTTCCGGGTTGTAGGCTACATCCTTCTTCCAGATGGTCCAGAGCACGGCCAGGATCTTGCGCTGCGTGTTGAGCCTGGCGTGCGTGGTGTCGTGGTTCGTTCTTGCCAGCGAAGCTTCGTAGAACCGCGACACCTCGTTGGAACAAGAGGAGCGCATGGCAGCGTGAAAAGCACGATGGCTTACGGCCTTCAATTCACCGACACCTGCCTTGTCGAGTCGTTTGTACGCCAGCGGCTTGCCGGCCGAGCTGCGGTCTACGATGCCCAGCTTGCAGTATCTCCAGACCTTTTGCTTGGTCGCAAACCGGTGCGGCGTCTGGATGAAGGCGTCGAAGACATGAGCACCTATGGGGCCTATGCCCGGCATCTTCATGAACTCCTTGATTTCCTTGTACTTGCGGCCCAGCCGGAGCATGTCCGCGCGCGCCGCTTCCTGGGCCGCAAGCATGACATCCAGTACACTGTACAGGTGCCGCAACATGTCACGACGAGCCGCATCAGGTAGCTGCCCCAGATACTGCTCGCGGTGCTTGGCATCGAATACGCGCGTACCATCCACGCGCAGCACTCCGGCCGACTGGTACCTGGCCTTTATCCGATTCTTCAGGCCTATCTGCTGATCGCGCAGATTGAGATAGAGCTGCACGCTGTCCTTGAACACAGCCCGATGCCCCTCATCGGAATGAAAGACCGGCTTGAGCTCGCCCAGCCGCAGCAGGCGGCAAAGGTTGTAGGCATCTTCCCGGTCGTCCTTGTGCGAGCTGCGGCTAATGAGCGCATTCTGCCGCGGATCGCAGACGATAAGTTTATCCACGTAGTCCCGCAGTGCGCCCGAGAGCCAGTCCGCCAATGACGACTCTTCCAGAGCGAGAAGCTTCTTGCGTGCCTTGGTCGCCACAATGTGGCTTACAAGTGCTGCTTCCGAGGTTGGCAAGCGTTCGCTGAAGAGCAGCTTGCCGCGCGTATCCATGCTGGCCAGCACGCAATGGCCGATATGGGCGTCCAGGCCAAGGTACACCCGTTGTCGCATTTGGCACCTCCCGGTGGTATGGTTCGGCGGCTGTAAACGCTGCGCGCGACCGCTTTTCCCATATTACCTTTTGTTTGGTCGCAAACCGGTGCGGCGTCTGGATGAAGGCGTCGAAGACGTGAGCACTTATGGGGCCTATGCCCGGCATCTTCATGAACTCCTTGATTTCCTTGTACTTGCGGCCCAGCCGGAGCATGTCCAGGCGGGCTGCTTCCTGGGCCGCGAGCGTAGCATCCAGCACATCGTACAGGCGCTCCAGCATTTCGCGCCGATCTTCGTCCGGCAGCTGGGCGAGGTAATGCTCGCGGTGCTTGGCATCAAAGACGCGCGTACCATCCACGCGCAGCACTCCGGCCCGGTGGTACTTCGCCTTGATTCGGCTCTTCTGGCTTACCTGCTGATCGCGCAGATTCAGATAGAGCTTTACGCTGTCCTTGAACACAGCCCGATGCCCCTGATCGGAATGAAAGACCGGCTTGAGCTCGTCCAGTCGCAGCAGCCGGCACAGGTTGTAGGCATCCTCCCGGTCGTCCTTGTGCGAGCTGCGGCTGATGAGCGCGTTCTGGCGCGGATCACAGACGATGAGCTCGTCCACATAGTCCCGCAGCGCGCCCGAGAGCCAGTCTGCCAGCGAAGACTCCTCCAGAGCCAGGGCCATTTTGCGTGCCTTGATCGCTACGATGTGGCTTACAAGCGCTGCTTCCGAGGTTGGCAGCCGTTCGCTGAAGAGCAGCTTGCCGCGCGTGTCCATGCCGGCCAGCACGCAATGGCCGATACGGGCGTCCAGGCCAAGGTACACCCGTTGTCGCATTTGACACCTCCCGGTGATATGGTTCGGCGGCTGTAAACGCTGCGCGCGACCGCTTTTCCCATATTAGCTCTCAGCGCTGCTTCCGATGTTGGCAAGCGTTCGCTGAAGAGCAGCTTGCCGCGCGTATCCATGCCGGCCAGCACGCAATGGCCGATATGGGCGTCCAGGCCAAGGTACACCCGTTGTCGCATTTGGCACCTCCCGGTGATATGGTTCGGCGGCTGTAAACGCTGCGCGCGACCGCTTCTCCCATATTACCTGTAGAGGGAGACCGGGGCCGGGGCTTTGGGGGAGGCAGGAGACGCTCAGACCGCGCAGATCGTCTCCGGACGGGTAATCATGCGACGAAGGCCGCCAGAGCGCCACCTCAGCGGCCTCAATCGGGCCCAAACAGCGTTGTACATGCGCCTCTTCGTACAAATGGCCGATTTGACCAAGGGCCGTGCTTCCACGCACAGCTCCCGTTCCACGCCACATGGTCACAGCTGCAGCCGCCAAGTCCTGCAGGCCTTTGTGCCCGCCTCATACGACCCTGCACCACCCACACTCAATCAATCCAGCGGCACTTCCGCTGACTCACACCACAACAGGCTCGATCAACGTTTATCAACACCCTGCTCAACCACTCATAATCCAGCTCAGACAGACCCCCGCAAAGTGTTCGGCTTAAGTCGGAATGGGTGTTCGAATTCAATCGGAACAGGCGTTCGTTTTCGTCGGAATATCCACGCTCAAATTCCAGAAGCAATTGCAGCATCAGGAGGCCCGCCGCCTGATGCTCTGTGAAGATCTTGACACGTAAGGTGATATGGTTCGACGGCCGTAAACGCTGCGCGCGACCGCTTTTCCCATACTACGTTACTTCGACACAACAACAGCCGGCTCCCGGGTGGAATATGCAAATTGTCTCATTTTGGCATGCACACTGCGCTCTATTATTGCACTAACGTCTTAAAGAAGACTATATTGGCAGCCACAAGATAGATGGCTGTTACCGAACCTACTAACCAACCTGTCTCGTACGAAACCTAATTGCATGAAAACCCTAGTAAGTTATCTGACACGCGCACTGAGTGTAGTGGTACTGATCGCCGGGGCATACTTCGCAGGAGGAGCTGTGGCGTCCGCAATCACCCCTCACGATGTGGAGGCTAAACAAAAGCCATGTGATGGCCTGGATTGCTATGAAACTGGGGATCCGTTTGATGGAGGGTGTGGCTGGTCTGGGGATTCGGACTGGTGTGGTATCTGTGCGGCATTCCCCGGCGATTCAGGTACGGGCTGTGAGTATCAGTTTTGGGGTCCGTTCACCATGTGTTATTCATGGGTTTGCTCCTAATGAGACCGGCTTGGCAGGCACTGCTGTTTCCGCTGTCGCTGATGCTGCTCACGACTTGTCTGGAGAGTTCAGGCGCCGATCAGACTCCTCGCCTTACTGGTGACGACGAGGAAGGATGGCGTGATAATTTTGAGCTCCATCCGACCCCCGATAACATCCCTGCGGTCACAGATGCAAGGTTCATCATCAAGGACGAATCCCAAGGCACGTTGGATTGGATGTTGGCCGGTCTCCGAGGTGGGCATCTGGTTGGCGTGGAGGACGGAAGTCACCGCGACATGATCGGCGACGTTCGGGATATGGCGGTTGGCGACAGTCTCCTATATTATGTGGACCGGAGTTACACCCATATCCGAGCCTATGATTTCGAAGGCCATCTGGCAAATATCATCGGAGGCCCCGGGGGCGGTCCGGGCGAATTCAGCCTGCTGAGGAAAGTTACCGTTACGGGTGCAGGCAGCGATGTTCATGTAGTAGCCGGATCCGCGGCGAGAACCGTATCGGTGTTCAGAAGGACACTGGATGGCAACCATGAATTCCAGACATCCTTCCACGTTACCGCGAAGAATCTAAACAGTGACCTGTGCGCGATGCGCGGGCACGTTTACACCGCAGGGTACGCCGAGGAGCTTGATGGCGTGATTCACAAGCACACGTTGGCAGGGGAATACGTCGCGTCGTTCGGTGCGCGCTACAACAATCCTCACCTGATTCTTCGCCTAAAGATGGCGGAAGGGGGCTACATGGAGTGCAACGAGACGCACGGAGTTCTACTGTACACCCAACCGAATGCCCCAATAGCGACCGCGTACACAGAAACCGGAGACATGATCTGGCGGGTCAGATTCGCAGATGCCCGGATAGCACCCAAAGGAGCGAGGTATGTCGATGCAGGACAGGTGGGCGTCGGGAGCATTCCGCCGCTTGTTGGTGAGTCGGGTCAGATCGTCACCATAGGGGGGGCGCACGGAGACTCGTTCTGGCTGGCGCGCTTTGAGAGGCTGAACGAAGGCAGATCCCATTCGGCGATGCACTTCTACAAAGTGGACGTGGTGTCCGGACAAGGCCAATATATGGGACGGCACCGGATCAACAGGGAACTGCCTGTCAGAATTGTGCGGGCCATTGACCAGGAGCGCGTTTACACTGTCCGAACGACACCGTATCCTCAGCTGGGGATCCACTCCATCCAGGACACAGCGCGATAACTGGCGCAACCGTGAACACACATCGGAGAAGCTTGAAGGGACCAGTGCTAGCGCTGACGTTGTCCGCGACGTTTATTTTGACAGTCTCGGGTGTCCTGCCCTTTCCGACTATCACAGTCCAGTGGCCGGATGTGCTTCAAGAAGATTCGACGCAATACGTACCCTCATTCTCGAGCCCGCTGGAACGTGAATTCGTACTGGTATACTTTGGCTCTGCTGCCTGTCGTTGGTGTGACCATCCCGCGCTGCCTCAGGTGATTGATAGCGCGAAGGTCATCGTACGTGAACACGCCACAACATACGGGGCATCGTTTTCAGCAATGGGTATTGCCATAGACTGGGATACAGAAGACGGCGTGGAACATCTGGATAAGGTTGGACGCTTTGATGATATCGCTACGGGCCGCATAAGATACGGGCTGGGTGCACATACGTACCGCTACTTACTGGAGGGAACCCCTCAGGTGTCCGTGCTGGAACGTACTGTGCCGAAGTCCGATGAGGGACACTACGAGCGCTTTGAAGAAAAAGAACTGATTCGTTACACCAGCCTAGCAGCCATTGCTTCTTGGGTTCGGCGGGGCGCCCCGATACCTGTGGGAGACTACTAGAACATATGCGTCCGCAGTCGGATCATCTGACCGAGTACCACGGGCTACAGGATTATTAACTGTGACCTGAGCCATCGATAAAGGAGTATAGACTAGACTAGAGCGTAAGCGTGGGCTGATCTTTTGCGTCTTGGCCCAAGTTTAGCTCTTGCCTGCGTAACATAATGTAAATACGTGACTTCCAATTCGTCTTAGTACTACATCGGCCCAGAAAGTGCGGTTAACAGGCCGTGGTCAATTGATGGTCTCGTGCATGGCCAAGGGAACTCATGGTTTCGGACAAACTGAGGGTAGGGCGTCTACCTTCAGCCGACAGCTACACCCTTGCTACGTCTCCAGTAGCCTAGCCACGGCATTCTTCCCGGCCCTTGCACTGCGGGCATAGGGAGCCGGCATGGCGGGGGATTTCCAGCGGCCGGCCTGCTGCAGCTCAACGAGACTGGCTCCGCGCTCTGCCAGGCTGTGAGCCGCTCCCGTGCGCCCGCTGTGCCCGGAATAGTTGTCCATTAGGCCGGCCGCGCGAGCGGCAGCCCGTATGCGCTGGGATATCTGGCGCGCGCAGAGCCCGAAAAGCGGCATGTCGGGGGTGTGATACGGCGTCCACAGACGTGTGAGCGCAGCCACGGTGGCGCGCGTGAGATAGGCCGTGTGCGGCTCTGCGGCCTCCTGGTCCGTCTTGGTAGGCATGGCGAGCGTCAGCCTTCCGCTGCCGTCCGGCTCCACGCGGACGTCCGCCCATACAAGTGCCTCCGCCTCGCTACGGCGAAGCAGCGCATCCCGCATTACGCGGATGAGAGCGATGTCCAGCGCCCCGCGGCCTTTTGCCTGGGCCTTGGACTCGAGACTCCCGCCGCGGCCGATCCTGGGCTTGGTGGCCGTGGCCTCGATGGCGGCAATGACCGCTTCCGTAAGCGGCGCGGCCTGGCGCGGAGCTCCGGGATTCTGTCTCCTGAGACCTTTCATCGTGCGGCGCACGCCGGCATGGGCGGCGGGAGACGTGAGGCCTGCTTCCTCGAAGGCGCCCGTTATGGCGGCCGCTGCCTGCAAGCGCCAGCTGTGGCTTCGCTCGGCGCCGGGACCGGCCAGGTAGTTGGCCACGTCGATGGGCGTGGCGCCGAGCACGTCCTCCCCGAGCCACGATTCGAAGGTGCGCACGTGCATGGCGTAAATCCGGCGCGTTTCCGCGGCGCGGGCGCTCAGCAAGGCCTCGCGCGTGGCCTCGGAGACGTCCTGCTGCACGAGGGATTGCGTCTCTTCGGGCGGGGAAGCCGGCGTAAGGGCCTTTTCCGGGTCCATGTTCATGCCAAAACCCGTCTGTGCGGGCGGGTTTTGGGGGTAAGGGCGTGGCTCTCTAAAGATCCGTTAAGTGTAATTAACAGATCTTTAGAAAGGCGCTCTTGAGAGGCTAATTCGGGGTATTCCGGCAGTCCATTTACAACAGCTGGCTGCGCTGGACCAGATCTCTTCGGACACCGCTACTTGCGGTACTCCAGGCTGCATTGCAGGGAGGCACAAGCCGTCCCGATTGCAGCTCCTCACCGGATGCGCACGAAGCGACCGGTGCGTACTACCTTGCCCGCGGGCGAGGACGCATGCACCCGGTACAGGTACATCCCCGAAGGCATTCCGGCGCCGGAGATCTCAATGCCTTGCTTCCATCCTGCGCCCATCGCGGTACCTGGCATGTTAATCACACGCCGACCCGCGATGTCGAGCACCTCTGTCGTCACGTTGGCGGGCCATGGCAGGTCAAACACAATGCGGGTGGCCTCACGAAAGGGATTGGGATAGCTGCCATGCAGGGTAAAGGCTTGTGGCAAGGACTCGTGCTCCGCGCTCACCGGAGAATACACCTCGATGCCGAAGATCAAACTGTCGGCGGATCCATTCGCGCCCGTTGCCCTGTACGTATATGGTGTGGCACCGCCTGTTACCATGGTCGGTGTGCCGGTAATGGTTCGAGACATGGCACCGAAGACCAGTCCATCGGGTAGGGCGGGAGTCAAGGTATACTCAATCGGCGGCAAGCCTCCCGTGGCTTCCGGCAAGACGAGAGGTGCAATAGGCTGTGCACGCGGGAACGATTGATCCGCAATCACATCCGAAAACGAAACGCCGGCAACCACCTCAATGCCAAAGAACAGGCTGTCCGTCGACACATTGGCATCCCGGACCGTGTATGTATATGAAGCCTTGCTCGCCGCCACCGTCGGTGTACCGATTATTGTCCGTGCTGTGGCATCGAAGACCAGCCCCGACGGTAACGACGGCTCCAGCATGTACGTGTAGGGTTCGGTCCCTCCGACCGCCTCCGGGAGAACCAGCGGGCGTACTTCCACGCCCTGTGTGAAAGTCTGGTCCTCGACATTGCCGTCAAGAGCCAGGGCAACATCCCCCAAACCCTCCAATATGGCTGTCAAGTCCCACACCCCAATCCGCGTGCTCAGGACGGTTCCAAACTCAGACACGTTAGCCGAGACCGAGACCATCCGGGTGCCGTCGGCCGAAAGCGCCAATGAAACAATAGCGTCCGTATCGTGCTCGAACTCGTACACCTCCGCTGCCGTGGCCACATTCCACAGCCGGGCTGAGTTATCGAAACTGGACCCTGACACAACGTGTGTCCCGTCCGGCACGTACGTTACGGAAGTCACCCCAAGCCCATGGCCTTCGAACCTGGTGGATTCCCCTGCCGTGGCCACCTCCCAGACCCGGACGTGCTGCCCGCCCGTGGCCACGTGCGTGCCATCCGGAGAATACGCCACGGAGGTCACCCTGCTCGTGTGACCCTCGAATCTCGTGGGTTCAGCCCCTGTAGCCACCTCCCACACCCGGACTGACTCGTCCCAGGACCCCGACGCTACATGCATACCGTCCGGTGAATACGCTACGGCGGTTATGCCGCCGGTGTGCCCTTCCAGTAACTGCACTTCGGTCCCTGCGGCCACCTCCCATATCCGGACCGATTTGTCCCAGGCCCCCGAGGCCACGTGCATGCCGTCCGGCGAATACGCTACAGACATCACTCCAGGCTCGTGGCCCTCCAGGGTACGCACTTCGGCTCCTGTGACCACGTTCCACAGCCGGACCGTACCATCCCAGGATCCCGATGCCACGTGCGTACCGTCTGGAGAATAGGCTACGGCGTTCACCTCAAGCGTGTGCCCCTCGAAAATGCGAATTTCAGCTCCCGTGGCGATGTCCCACAGACGAAGCCTGCTGTCCGTCGATCCCGAGACCAGGAGCGAATTATCGGGTGAAACCGCCACGGAAGTCACCGTCTGATCCTCGAACCGGGCCGTTTCGACTCCCGTGGCTGCATCCCATAGTCGCACCGTTCTATCGAGGGATCCTGATGCGATGTGTGCCCCGTCCGGCGAATACGCTACAGCTCTTACCCATTGTGTGTGGCCTTCCAGTACGTGCACTTCGGATCCCGTGGCCGCCTCCCACAGACGAACCGTGTCATCGTTAGCCCCCGATGCCACGTGCGTGCCGTCCGGCGAATACGCCACGGCATTCACCCAATGCGCATGGCCTTCGAACCGGGTAACCTCGGCCCCCGTGGCCACGTCCCACAAGCGGACTGTTTGATCATCCGACCCTGATGCCAGGTGCGTGCCGTCCGGCGAATACGCCACGGAATTTACCCAGTCCGTGTGGCCTTCGAACCGGGCTGTCTCGGTTGCCGTAGCTACATCCCACAGGCGAACCGTATTGTCGTCCGACCCCGAGGCCAGGTGCGTGCCGTCCGGCGAATACGCCACGGATCCTACGCTATTCGAATGTCCTTCCAATACCTGCACTTCCGCGCCTGTGGATACTTCCCACAGGCGAATTATGCCGTCGTTCGACCCCGATGCCACGTGCAATCCGTCAGGAGAATACGCTACGGCAATCACCCAGTCCGTGTGACCTTCGAACCGGGCCGTTTCGACTCCCGTGGCTACATCCCATAGTCGCACCGTATTGTCCAGGGATCCTGATGCGAGGTGCGTCCCGTCGGGCGAAAACGCTACTTCCAGTACGCTGTGGAGGTGCCCTTCCAGTACGCGCACCAGGGTCCCGGTAGCTGCATCCCACAGGCGGACCGTATTGTCGTCCGACCCCGATGCCACGAGTGTTCCGTCCGGTGAATACGCGACAGCTCTTATCCAAAACGAGTGTCCTCCTTGCTGCTCGATTTGCCACATCAATTGGGCTGCCGCCGGCATCGCAGGAAGCAGTGCGAGCAGTCCGGCCAGGCAGCTGGCTTTTGTCAGAGGAACAGTCATCACGGGGAATGACGAGGGCTTGTGCTGACCGGAATTCTGTCTGCGACGCGCAGTGTCTTCCCGGCAGACAGGGAAGGCTATCCGCCCCGATTCAGCATTACACAACGTATATATAGCGTTACTTTAATATAGATCTTTAATTACAGTCCGTCGAAGCAACCGCTTGTCCTGTTGGCTCAGGCACCTGTTGCGCTCGCACGGACTGCCCTCATCCATACCAGGGTCAAATGAGACCGCCGAGATACTTGAGGTGCGAGCTGCGCGCCCACCGTCTCGACGTGCTGTTGGCACTGGTGTCAGTGTGCGCTGTGCCCACTGCCGCAGCGCAGGATGGCCCCGAATATGTGCAAGGCGTGGTGGTGGTACAGTTCGCCCCCGAGGTTTCCATTGCCAACAAGACTGCTGCGACGGGGCTGCAGGAGTTTGACCGGAGGGCAGCCCGATACGGCGTCCACCTGATAGAGCGCGTGTATCCGTTTCTGGATCATGTCGAGCCCACGCCCAAGACCCGGCGCAACCTGATGGCGCTTCGGCGCACGTATTATGTTCGGTATCACCTCCAGGCAGCCCCCGGGCTTGTGGCAAAGCAGCTCGATGGTGTGCCGGGCGCGGTGTATGCGGAGCCGGTGCTCGTCAACCGCACGCAGGCATTGACCACGTGGGAAGGCGTCGATCCCGATGATCCGAGATTTCAAGAGCAGACGCATCTGCAGCACATGCGGTTGCCGGAGGCGTGGAATGTGGTCAAGAGCGAAAACCGGTCGCCCCGGGTCGTGATCGCGATTGTGGACACGGGTGGAGAATGGCGCCACGAGGATCTCGTGGGCAACGTCTGGACCAATCCGGATGAGATTCCGGACAACGGCGTGGACGACGACAACAACGGGTTCATCGACGACGTGCACGGCGTCAATCTTGCCAATGATGATGAGACGGACAACGATCCTGCCCCGCCCGTGGATGATTTTCATGGCACGGCCAGCGCGGGTTCGGCCAGCGCGGTAACCGACAACGGTGTGGGCATAGCCGGTCCGGCGTGGAATGCGGAGATCATGCACGTCAATTCGCGGGCACTTTTTCGTGGCTATGAGGGCATCCTGTATGCCGCTGCGAACGGGGCGGAAATTATCAATGCGAGCTGGGCCGGCCGCGGTAGAAGCGACGGGGCCTACAGGTTCTATGACGAAACGCTGGACCTGGCCACGGACTTGGGCGCACTCGTGGTGGCATCAGCCGCCAACGCCGGCCGCAACAACGACCTGAACTTGGTCTATCCGGCCCGGCATCCGCGCGTGCTGTCTGTTGGGGCTACAGAGCGGGATTCCCGGGTCAAGGCGGGGTTCTCGCATTACGGGAAGCTGGTAAACGTGTTCGCTCCCGGCGAATCCGTTCTTTCGACGTTCCGCAACAGCCAGTACGGTCTGTTTGGTGGCACGTCAGCTTCCTCGCCCCTGACGGCCGGTGTGGCCGCCCTGGTGAAGACGCGGTTTCCCGATATGACACCGGATGAGGTGCGTGAGCAGGTGCGGCTAACGAGCGAAAACATGGATGCGGAGAATCCCGGACTGGCGGGACAGTTGGGGCGAGGATTCGTAAACGCCCTTGCAGCGGTCCAGAACCCGACCTTGCCCGCGGTGCGTCTAAAACGCTGGAGCTGGACGGATGAAGATGGCGACCGCCGGATTGAGTCCGGTGACAGGGTGACGATCACAGGAACGGTGGTGAACTACCTCGTTGACGCCCATCAGCTCACGGTTGGTCTCGTTGGCGCTGAGCCGTATCCGTTTCTGGACATGACGCGGGCTGAATCTCATGTCGGATCCCTGGCCAGCGGCGACTCGGCCGTAGTACGTTTCGAGTTTTCGGTGGCTACGGACGCGCCCGCCAGTCAATGGATCCGCTTCTATACGCGCATGCGAGAGGGAACGCACACGGACGAGGCGGACATGATAAGTCTTCGCATCAATTATGAGCTCAAATCAGTGTTCGAGAATCTTAGTGCGTTGTACAGGGCGACGGGCGGCGACAGTTGGAATCGCAATTATAACTGGGACATCTCGACCGTGCCCACAGAGAACAATTTGATCCGCTGGTACGGGGTTCAATTCACGCATGGGTTCTTGGTCGGACTTGCTCTGAGCCGCAATAATTTAACGGGCAAGATGCCGGCAGAATTGGGCAGCCTCTCGCGTTTGCAATGGCTGTTTTTGAGCAACAATTCTCTGACCGGTCCGATTCCGTCTGAGCTCAGCAACCTCACGCAGTTGCAACAGCTGTATCTGAACAACAATTCTCTGACCGGTCCAATTCCGTCTGAGCTCAGCAACCTCGCGCAGTTGCAACAGCTGTATCTGAACAACAATTCTCTGACCGGTCCAATTCCGTCTGAGCTCAGCAACCTCGCGCAGTTGCAACAGCTGCATCTGAACTACAATTCTCTGACCGGTCCGATTCCGTCTGAGCTCGGCAACCTCGCGCAGTTGCAACGGCTGTATCTGAACAACAATTCTCTGACCGGTCCAATTCCGTCTGAGCTCAGCAACCTGTCCCGACTGAGACGGCTTTACTTGAGTAACAATGCGCTGACAGGCATGCTGCCGAGGAGTTTCCTGCAGCTTATCAATCTGGAGATATTCCTCTTTGACGGCTTTGGGGGCCTCTGTGCGCCTTGGGACGATGCATTCCAGGCGTGGATCAGCGGCATTCCTGTCGTTGATGGTCCAACCTGTGTTCCTGGTGCGGCGTTGCAGTTTGAAGACGGTATTGCGGACCAGACCTTGACAATGAGGGCGGCCGCACGGCCGATTGTCCTTCCCGAAGCATCGGGAGGCCTACCGCCCTACCGCTACGCTCTGGCACCGGAATTGCCTGCAGGACTTGTCTTTGACGATACGACCCGGATGATCAGTGGCGTTCCCGCTGAGATTGCCGCCACTGGGTCCTATATGTATTCCGCGGCAGACATTGAGGGATCCTCCGCGAGCCTGGAATTCTCGCTCGAGGTAGTAGGAGCGGTTTCGTTCGAAGGCGGCGTACAGGACCAGTCCTATCCGCGCACCCACCCCGTTGCACCCCTGGCGCTGCCCGAAGCTGCCGGAGGCGCGCCGCCGATTGATTATGTGCTAACTCCGACGCTGCCTGTAGGACTAGGCTTTGACGCGTCCACGCGCACGATCAGCGGGACGCCGACGGAGGTAACGGCCGCGCCCGTGCCGTACACGTACAAGGCGACCGATACCAACGGGTCCGCTGACAGCCTGCAATTCACTGTCGAAGTATATTCTCCGGTAGCCGCTGAACACGAGGCGTTGCCGGAATCATTTGCGGTGCGCGGCAATTATCCGAATCCGTTTCGGGAGGCTACGCGTCTGGTGTTTGATCTTCCCTGGCCGGCGCGCGTGACCGTTGAGGTAATGGACATTACGGGCAGGCGCGTGCTGACCGTACCTGCGGAAAGCCTGCCCGCCGGATGGGGGCGCAGCATCGAAGTAGGCGGAAGGGCGCTGTCGTCGGGACCGTACCTGTACCGCCTGGTCGCGAAATCGCCCGGGGGCAGCTCCATGCACGTGGGCCGCTTCATGCGCTTTCGGTAGGAAGCGTCAGGAAGTTCCGCCGCCGAGGCCAGGCGCTTGTCAGCAAGGGAAAACGCCACGGCTTTCGGCCCGGCCGAATGGCCGGTGAATTTCCGCACTTCTGTGCCGGTGCCCGCTTCCCACAACCGCACTGACTGATCTTCGCCTCCGGACGCAACGCATATGCCGTCAGACGAACAGGTTACCGCATTTACCCAGTCCGACTGAACCGTGACCTGTCTCACTTCGGCACCTGCGGCTACCTCCCACAGCCTGACCGTCCAGTCGTCGGATGCCGGGGCTACGAGTTTCCCGCCGGGAGAAAATGCCGCAGAGTTCACCTCCGGGGCATGACCGCCCGGCGGCGAAGTCCAGATGCCTTGTGCATTGGCAGGTGCGATGAATATCGCGGCCAACGCCGCTG
Organism: Rhodothermales bacterium; assembly: GCA_965207385.1. Taxonomy (GTDB): domain Bacteria; phylum Bacteroidota; class Rhodothermia; order Rhodothermales; family Bin80; genus CAZXEU01. The sequence goes on along the minus strand of CBDBLZ010000007.1, from coordinate 7,918 downwards.
TCAAAGCACCCGGACCAGCATTGGGCTTGTGGTGATTATCCCTCCTGGAATGACAAATGCCCCAAGAATCCCGCGGCTGTCACCATGACAGCCAGGGCGCATCTCTCAGATAGGCGATGCTCAGGCTCATCGGCGCCACGTAGAGATCCGGTCCTGTAGAGACGCCGTTGTCAAAACCGGAACCGACGTCGCCGTACTCTTCATACGGCAACCTGAAGAAGGGCAGGTTGAGCCGGAGTTCCAACGCCAGCCTGTTCCGGTTGAAGCGCAGCATCTCAAGGCCGACTGCGCCGAAGATGCCTATCCCCGTTCCATCCTGGCGAAACGCATCCGACGTCGTACCAAAGAGCATGGCAGCTCCACCGCTGATCCACGGTGCAATGGCCTTGTCAAGCAGGAAGTATCGTCCGCCAACTGTGATCGTACCATACTGAAAATGCCGCTTTTCGCTCTCATTGTTGGCAAAACGCGTGTCCGCAAAAATGCCGAAGCGCGGCGTTTCATAGTGCCATCCCAGCAAGAAGCCGGGAGCCGGTGTTGTATCTTCTCCCGGCGCAACAGCGGCAATCAGCCCAAAGGCCCACAAACTGATGTCCGCATCCAGGTCTTCCGTGATCAGGGTCTCCATCGTGGCCGTGGACTCGAACGTCTCCTCCCCGTCCAGGGCTGCCACCAGCCGTCCGGCTGCTTCAAACGCCTCTTCGATCGAGACCAGCCTCACCTGTCGCTCGCGAACGATCGTGCCTACTGGCACCTCGTGGCTTACCCGCAATAGCACCGCTTCTCCCAGGAAGTGTACGCCCACGCGGTAGACGCTGGCCGTATCGGGGACCTCGTATACAGGCTCACCTACGTCAACCCCCGTCCTCCGCAGTGCCTGGCACACCAATAGCGCCGCCGTCTGGGCGTCCGGTTCCGCTATGCCGGCAGGATTATGAATCAGGCAACCAGCCGTCGTTGTATCCGCCTGCGCGGGCGATGGCATCGCGACGTCATCTACGAGAACCCCTGGCTCCGTGGCTACTTCCCAAAGGTGAGCCGTGCTCTCTTCTGACGCCGATGCCACATGCTTACTGTATGGTGAAAACGCTACTGCATGCACCCAGTCCGTGCGGCCTTCGAACCGGGCGGTCTTTGCTGCCGTAGCTACTTCCCACAGACGAACCGTGTTGTCGTCCGAGCCCGACGCCACGTGTGCCCCGTCCGACGAATAGGCGACAGCCCTTACCCAACTCGAGTGTCCTCCTTGCTGCTCGGGTTGCAAAATCAATTGGGCAGCCGCCGGCATCGGAGGAAGCAGCGCGAGCAGTCCGGCCAGGCAGCTGGCCTTTATCGGAGGTATAGTCATCACGGGGCACCGCGAGGGATGGTGCTGACCGGAACTCTGCCTGCGATTCGCAGTGTTTTCCCGGCAGTCAGGGAAGGCTATCCGTCCGGATTCAGCATTGCACCAAGAATGAATATAGAGTTAATTTAATATATGCATTACGTTACAGTCCATCGAATCAGCCGCTTGTCCTTTTGGCTCAGGCACCTGTTGCCCTCGCACTGACTGCCCTCGTTCCTACCAGGGTCAAATGGGACCGTTGACACATTTGAGATACGGGCCACGCACCCCGTGATCGTGATCCGCCAATAGTGACCGGTATCGCTAAAGCAGTCCTGCGGCTTGACTGCCAGGGATCGGTAGCCGGGGCCGTACCAGAATTGACACTCACGCCTTCGCGATCCCCTCTGCCGTACTCAAGTTGCCATGACTCCTGTTCCCGACCTTGAACGCCCCCAAAAATGCCGTACCGCAATGATTGTACGTAACAATCGAACTGTTGCCGGGCTATCTGCGCTCGCAATTCTGGTCCTCGTTATTCTGACCATTCCGGAACGATCCGCGCCGGTCGTGGCGCCTGCACGACCCTGGAACGGCACAGAGCTGGAGGAATCAAGCTCCAGTTACAGCCATCCGGATAAGTTTTTTGCCTATCACGCAGCCATCCGTCGCGCAGAGAGTGGCCCCGGCTACCCCCCGAACTACCGCCTGAAAGCGTTCAACCGGGCCGTGGCCGCCAGAAAGCAGCCCGGCAAACGGCTGGCCTGGGTAGAGCGGGGGCCGGCCAACGCACCCGGGCGGACGCGGGCCGTAATCGTGGATCCGGACGATCCGAGCCACCGGACCTGGTTTGCAGGCTCGGTGTCCGGCGGGCTGTGGAAGACCGTCGATGGCGGGGCCTCCTGGCAGTCGCTGACAGATCACCTGCCCAATCTGGCGGTGTCCTCGCTTGCGATGGCACCCTCTTACCCGGATGTGATATATATGGGGACGGGCGAGGGGTTTTTCGATGGCGAGGGATTTCGCGGGCCAGTCTCAATTCGCCACGGAGGCTCCGGCATATTCAGGTCAGCCGACCGTGGTCGCACGTGGACGCAGCTGGAGGCTACCGCGAATGATCCGGCCTTTCGTATTGTCAATCGAATGGTGGTGGACCCGGACGATGCGCAGACCGTCGTGGCAGCAACCGACGCCGGGATCTTTCGGACCTCCGATGGCGGTGGCGCCTGGGAAAACGTGTATAGGCACGACCAAGGTTTTCGCGTGCAGGATCTAAGGGCGGTGCCCGGTAATTTCGATGTCCAGCTTGCCACGGTTCACGGGTCCGCGATTCTGCGCTCGGCAGATGCGGGTCGCACCTGGGATGTCTCCCTGGATAAATTTGTGGACGGCCAAGGCGGACGAATGGAACTTGCCATTGCCTCGTCATCGCCAAGCATCATGTATGCTTTAGCAGAGGGGTCAACCGGCTTCGATGGACAGTATCACACGCGCGGATTGTATCGTACGAGCGACGGTGGCCGAACTTGGAATCCGGTAGATATCGACGGCTCTACGGACTTGCTTGGCGGTCAGGACGGGTACAATCAGACACTTGCCGTCCATCCATATGATATAGAACGGGTGCTTATGGGAAGGGTCTTGCTGGGCGAGGTCTCCGTTGGTACAGGCATCCAGGAAAGGAGATACGTAGACGACTTTGTGAACCACCGGGTGTGGTCGAGTCTACTCTTTCTGGGCTTCGGCGGGAATTTTCAGGGCTGGTTACAGACCGGAGACGAGGTTGACGAAGTACTGCATGTAACTCCTGCCGACCTTGTTTCCATAGAACTCCGGTTCGGTCCCGGGCGGTCCCAGAAATCGCATCGCTACATCGTATCCCAAGCGTCTGCCGAAGCCGCCGCCAACAAGCTCGATCTGCCATTTTCAGAATACGAGTATCAGGACTATGTAGATGTCCCGTTCGAAGCGTGGGATATCGACAATAACCGTCAACTCATGGTCTCCTTCCGGGACGATGCGAATGACGGGGAGTTCAATCCGGTCGAATCTCCGCAATGGCACACAATACACGCACGCGGGTCCCTCGACACGCTGCCGTGGGAAGTTGTCGCTGTCCACGGATACCCTTACGGCGCCAATGAGGCGAATGAGCGTCTCGCCCGGGACGGAGGAATTGTCAACAGACTGCTGTTCTACCTGGTGCCCATTATGGCGGGACAGGAAGAATGGGATCCGGAGAACCTGACCGATTCGTATTTGCGCTTTACCGTGGACCAGGCCGCGTTTCTATCGGGTGAGATCAAGCTGCACGCGGCAAACTGTTGCGTGCATGTTGATCACCACAACCTCATACTCATTCCCGCGAACGATGCCCGCGGGGAATTCAAGGTGCTCAACGCGAATGATGGCGGAGTGTACTTTTCCGAAGACGGCGGCGAGACCTTCACGGGCTCAACCGGATATAACACCACGCAGTTTTACGGTCTGGACAAGAAACCTGGCGAGAACGTCTACATAGGCGGAACGCAGGACAATGGCACCTGGCTATCAGATGCGGACCCGCAGTACGATGCCAACTGGAAGCACGTGCTGGGCGGCGATGGCTTCGACGCGGTGTGGCATGCCACGGATGCCCGACTCGTCTTGGCCAGCCAATTTAACAATAGAGTCTACCGCTCGGAGGACGGCGGAAGGACTTTCGCGAGGATTGAAGGGCTTGACATTGGTCCCTTCTTAACGGTCCTTTCGAACTCGAGGGATGTGCCGGACCGCGTGTTTGCCATCAGCGCACATGGCGTATGGCGATCCGTGGATTTTGGAGCTAGCTGGCAGTTTATTTCGATTCCTTACCGGCAGTGGGGGCCGGCAAGGTCCGCGTATCCCTAGCTTCGCCGGCTAATGGTCCGCGTATGGTGGCGATAGCCCCACAGCCATAGCTAAATTTCGCAGATGTCGTTTGGGCCGGCTACCGCATGGACGATACTGGTCCACAGAGGGGCACCATTCATGTTTCCCTCGATGGTGGCGATAGCTTTGAGCCCACAGCCATCCCGGCTTATGCACCCGGAGTGATAATTTCAGGTTTGGCCACACATCCGTATCAGGACAGCACGGCTTATGTGCTGTTCTCCGCCTACGGACAGCCGAAAATTCTGCGAACTACAGATCTGGGACAAACGTGGCAAGACCTGTCCGGGTTTGCGGATTCGCCGGGCGGCGAGAGCACGAACGGCTTTCCGGATGTGGCGGTCTACGATCTGCTGGTCATGCCGCACGATCCGGACGTTCTGTGGGCGGGCACGGAGATCGGCCTGTTCGAGTCCACGGACGGCGGAGAAAACTGGGAATATGCGGACAACGGCCTGCCCGCGGTGTCCGTCTGGCAAATGAAGCTGGTGGACGACCAGGTGATTCTGGCAACACACGGGCGTGGCATCTGGACGCTTGACCTGCCGCGCCTGCTGGCTGGCGAGGGATACGGCCCGGCTCTCGGCACCGACTTCATTTTCTTTGGCAGTGGCACGAATACGCGTATTGAGGACTTTGACGGCACACCCGAAGCCGATCCGATGGGCGGCAATCCGGAAGAGATCGTACTCCGATACGATTCCGGCCGTTACCGGTCCTTCCGCTTTGCGCGGGATCTCGGGGCGGATTTCACCAACAACATGGCCGCTGGAGATCTGCTGCATTTGCGGCTGCTAGTGGACCCGCAGGTGCCCGGCCTGGACCGGGGCAGTCCCGTGATCGTGCTCGAGGACAAAACAGACGGCAGCAGGGCCGAGGACGGCAGCGCAGACCTGCCGTTCAGGGTAACGTGGCGGATACCGGAAGAGTTGAGGGACGGGCAGTGGCACGAGCTGGCCATCCCGCTTCCCCCCGAGACCTGGCGGGAGCTGGAAGAGGCTCGTTGGTATGGCAGATTGAGCGGTCTGGCGCAGCATTGGCATTACAACGGCGTTGCATCAGCGACTGGCCTGCGCGTGGCGACAGACGGGCGCGGGCCTGAATCGGACGAGCGGCCGGAGCTTTGGAGGGAATTCGAGTGGGGCAACGTGCAGGGGCTCGGCGTTGCCTGGGAAAGCGAAGGGGGTGGCTCTGTATGGGTGGACGATGTCTACATTGGCAGGCCCGGCCTGGATCTGTCGATTGCCGAAGTGCCCGTTAGACCAATGTCGGGCATTTCCGTGGCCAGGAGTCCGGCAGGCAATGTGATATCCTGGGATCCGGATCCTTCGTTCGGGGGCTACAACGTGTATGCGAGCCAGGAGCCTATCGCGGACATTTCGGCCGACGGGGTCTACTTGCTGAAATACTTTTCGTCCAATGAAACCGAAACATCGCTGACGCACCGCCTGGAGGTGCCCCATGCCTCGCTCGCGCCTCTGGAGGGTCATTATGCGGTTACGTCCCTGAGCACTCATGGCGTAGAAAACCCGGACGTGTCAGCCAGCTCTGGTTCAGTCAGTAACCTGCAGCTGCCCGTTTTGCCGGTCATCGCCGAACTGACGGAGCGCGAAGCGGAGATGCTGACAGCCAGCGTGCTAGGCGGCACGCCGGCCGGAGAAGGCTTCCCGGAGTGGCTGGAGCCCTTCCGAATTGATGCGCAGCACAGCAGCCCGGGTGAAAGCGGAAGATTGCCGGAGCGCGACGCCGAGCTGTCCGGTAGCTTCTGGATGGGCCAGAGCGGCCATAACGAGCTCATTGTGTATGCCGAAGTCAAGGACGACGACGTTCGGTTGGCCGATGACGGTCTGCCTCCGGACGAGACCTGGAAGTACGACGGCATTGAAATGGGCTGGGGCAATTACGACGTGCGCAAAGTGGAGGGGGGATCGTTCCTCGTGGGCTCGCCCCACCGGAGTTTGGAGCGGGGGGGCCAAGCAGACTACCATTTCCGGATAGTGCCGCGCACGGACGGTGCCTCTTCCATTTTTCTCAACGCGGGGACGGGTACGTACGCATCCGTTCCGGGAGGCGTCGCGGCAAATGATGTGCTGGAAGACGCATCGAGCCAGCGCATTGGCTGGAAAGTGCTGGCCGTCATTCCGCTGGATGCGATCCAGAACGCTGCCTCACAGGACGCCGTGCTGGCGCCGGTAACGGGCACGGATCTCAGGCTTGTGCCCATGAATCTGGCTCTTAACGACGCAGACGGAACGGGCGAGAGAGACAACCAGATCCAGTGGTCGACAAAGCACAACGCGGACGATCGGTGGTGGAATACGCCGGTGCAGTGGCCGGTCGTGGCCATGGCAGGCCGCCTGACATGGACAGACTTGGACGATGATCTGGAGGAATTGCCTGTAACCTATGCGCTCAGGCAGAACTATCCCAATCCGTTTAATCCGGCAACGACGATCGCCTTTACGCTGGCGTCCGACGAATCCGTCACGCTCACCGTCTTCGACGCGCTGGGCCGCAGGGTGGCCGTGCTCCTGGACCGGAAGAAGATGACCAGGGGCAGTCACACGGCGCAGTTTCGTGCGCAAGGCCTTGCATCCGGCGTTTATTTCTACCAGCTCAAGGCCGGCAATGCATTCCTCGAAAGCAGGCGCATGACGCTGGTCAAGTAGCATCCAGAATGGGTGGACCCTTCGGAAGAAATAGTGCGGCCGGCTGGGCCAAGTAGATCCCCGGCCGCTTGAAGGCCGCCTACCAGAACCACCACGCGGCTGACATAGCGCCCTTCTCCAAGCGCACACGAAAACACCTCAGGTCCGAGAAGATCAATGCCCATGGTCCAGTGCAACAAGCAACCCTTTATGTTGCGCTCGAGCGGCCGGAACGTATGTGCACGGCCGCGAGAACGGCCGGATCAGGATGTAGTCGATATATGTGCAGGCGGCCGCACACATGCGCCTGAAACAGCCTGTAACGGCTTAAATCGGGTCATAGCGCGGCAAAATCGGCCCCAAGAACGTCCCTGAAGTGCCGATATGGCGGCGTAAATCGAGCCCGGACGCATCCTGATGCTACAAAGGCCACAAGAGCGGCATCCGGGATTCCCATCGGACAGTTGCGGTATCTCGTCGCGATACACCGCTACGACCTCCGCAGGACGGAGCTGCCGTTCTCTTGAAGTAGCGCACATGTTAACGCAGTCTCTTCGGGGCTGCGTTTTTGTTTTTCAAATGAGCGATCACAACGCCCCCCCTGGTACTGAGCGGAGTACTTTCGTCAGACGATACAGAAGACGCCTGCACATTCCGTTGAACTCGACAACTTTAGTGTCTTGAAGTCGACCACCCTGGCTGCCATAACGCGACTGGATCAGACTAGCGAGTTGGGTGGTCGATTTGATGCGAGGGAGTTTGCAATTCTGCCTATCTGATCCTACGGCCTGCATGCACACTACCGGCATTGAATCCGACTATTGTAGCCCGGGCACTCACGAATAGGTCTGGCAATCTCTGTCGCGAGATTTGTGCCTGCTAGCCTTCTAGTCTGCAAGCGCTGCGCGCACCGCTGCGTGCGGTCCCGCACGGCTACTTCGATCCGTTGCCATATGGCAAGAGGACTCCATAAAGAAGTCCCACCAAACTCGACAATCGCATCCTTGTGCTTGCATCCTGACAGGTGGTCGCT
>CBDBLZ010000006.1:0-39298 GCA_965207385.1 Rhodothermales bacterium | reverse complement strand
GGCCTTCTCGAGCGTGCGGATGGAGCGCTGCAGGAAGCCGAACGTCGGCGGCCCGGCTACCTCAAGACGGCCTACTTCAGGGGAGAGTGGCTAAGGGCGCACGGCCGTTACCAGGAAGCGCTCGAGGAGTGGATGCACGTATACGACTCCTATCCAGCGGACAGGGTACTGCTTCTGGGCATAGCCCGCGTGCACTACCTGTCGGGAGACTACGAAGCGACGCTGGACTGGGTGGACCGAGTACTGGAGATTGATCCCGAAGATCTGGGTGCCCTGTACAACAGGATGCTGGCTCTGGCGGCGATGGGGCGCACTGAAGAGCATGTCGCAGCGCAGGCGCTGTACCAGTACCACAAGGATGACGAGGAGGCCATGGCCGTAACCGGGCCGTTCAAGCAGCGGCATCCGATGGCAAACCGCGAAGCCCAGTCCATCCATTTCCACGAGTTGTCGCGTGCCGGGTCCCGTTCCTTGTCGAAATCCGAGCCTGAAGTGCACAATGCAGTCGGCTCCGTGACGGCGGCCGAGAATGCAAGGCCGGTACGCCCAGCGGCCCGGGACGGAGGACGGCCCTGAGGAGCTGCCTCGAGAGTAGGATCCAGACTGTGCGGCCGGGCGCTATCCTGGCACCGGCATGGGAGCAGCGAACTCGTCGTACTGCTCGCGCCTGACGTCCAGGCCTGCGGCAGCGAGCTTCGCTTCCAGGCGCTCGTACCCCCTGTCCAGGTGGTAGATTCTGCCGCCTTGCTTGGCACCAAGCTTGGCTTAGTGCCTATATTCTTGGCCGAATGGAGCAACGATCCGAGCATTTTGCCAGGGCAACCAGAATCAGATTTCGGTGAGTCAGATAAGCGGTCAGAAAAGGTCAACGGATCGGAGTTAGACCTCGACATCCAAGAATTCTTGGGTTCTGCGAAGCGCATTCTGCTGGTAGAGAGTGGGGCTGGCTCGTGCATGGGCGAGATAGTGTCGCACTTATTTGGGATCGTCAGGGACGCGCATCCTCGCGACAGTGTCACAGTGCTCGCTCCGGTCGCCCGCATTGCCTACGCCTATCCGCCCGATATTGAGGCCGTTAGCATTTACGGCGCTCTCTATCGGCCGGAAGCACGTTACTGTCCCAAGGAAGATGTGATTGTCAGCCGACTAAGGGACAGCAACCTTGCCCGTGATCACGTCCACATTGTTGGGGACTGCCACCTCATTGCAGACTCTTTCCGGGAGCAGGACCGGCGCCGCTTTGGAAGCGGGAGGCTTCTCAATGACTTCATGGAGTATGTCGACCTTGCAAATTCTGAGAGGAAAGTAATCTTTGTTGGCGACCCTTATCAGTTGTCATTTGGAAGTCCAAGTGACACGGCGCTTTCTGTATCGAAACTTCGCGAGTTTTCGGATTCTGCCACCAAGACCACGGCCGAGGGATTCGTCTCGGAATCCACTTCGCCAATATTCTTGCGGAACAGACGATTCCTTGCGGACAGAATTCGTGCGCGGAGATCCAATCTTGTTGAACTAGAGCTCGATGAGGATCGTTGTCTCCAATTCCCTTTTTCTGCGGGCAGCGTCCGGCAAGTCACGCGTAGGTGTGTGGACGAAATCCTCGCTGGGACAAAGGTTGTTGCGCACACCAATGCGCGCGTCAACCGGTACACTCGATTCATAAGGCAACAGGTTCTTGGGCGAGGAGCAGACCTTGAGGCTGGTGATCTTGTGGTTGCCCGCAACACGTTTAGCGCATCAGACAGTAATCGCCGCATTACGAGTGGCAGCTTTGGCGAAGTATGTGCCGTGCTCGGTGAGAAGAGAATCGAACAGCCGCTCCGGGGTCGGAATAAGCCCGTCTCGGTAGACTTCCTCCACGTCCGAATTCGGTGGCACAATTGCGGTGAGGATCGCGCCGTAGACGTTTTATGCTTCAAGAGTTACTTGTACGCGGAAAAGCCGGGATTGCCGAGCGATGTCACCGTTGCCTTGATCGCACATGCGAGGTCTAGGAACAATAGCCGGGACGCGCGGGAACGTAGCGAGGACCTTTCATGTGATCCCTATCTGAACGCAGCCAAACTTCGATTCGGCTACGCCATGACGCTCCACTACGCCCAGGGCATGCACTTTGACAACGTTGTGGCTGATCTGGCGCCGGGGCGGGGAATTGGAATCGGTATCCGCTACTTGCGATGGCTATACACGCTATTTACTGTACCGAAGCGCAAGGCGTACCTTATCAGCATACCGCGCATTCACCCCCTTGCCCAAACTCAATGGAGCACGGATTCCAGTCGAAGGGATCCTGTGCGACTTTCCAACCCTATTGGGTTTGATCCCACTGCGCCTCCAAGCGGGCGATCTTCAGAATTTGACATCGATACTGAGGAATTGCGGAATCTGTATCGGATTATACGAGACCGGCTGGCTGGAATAGATTGCAGCGTCACGGATGTTACGCACTACCAGTATCAGGAAGGCTACAATATCGCTTCCAGATCGGGTGGTACGTGCGAGCTGCGTGTGCATTACAACAGGGATTATCGCGCTACACGCTTGGCCACGGTCAATTCCCAGCCCAGTGATTTTGCAGTCCAGATATGCGAAGCGCTGGCTCCGGAGCTAAGCTTTGAAGATGATCGACAGAATGAGCTTTACCTGGCGGTAGCTCGAGTCCTGGAGAGCAGGCATTTCAAGATCATATCCGTTGAACACCACCAGTATCAGGAGGTCTATGTTCTGGATGGGAGCCTCGGTAGGGCGAAGGTAGCAATACACTACGACAAGGAAGGCACTGCGACGCAGGGTCGACTCATGGCACACTCTTCCGACGCAGTATTTCGCGAATTGAAGGAACTGTTGGCATAGTGAGCAACTACCCTAATCAGCGAATTCATGCGCTGAGAAAGAGCGGCCGGATCGATGACGCCTATCGGTTGGGGAAAGACCTATTGGCGCGCCATCCCGATGACAAGTATTTGTGTGGCGCCTTCGGCTGGGTCCTCTATGACAAAGCCAAGGCAGTGGTTCGTCGGTCCGTGACGACCGCTAAAGATGCCGCAGAACTTGAGTCTATTCTTGAAGCCTACACTAGGTTGGACCTTGAGCGTCCCGATCTCTTGTTCAGCCTATTGGTCCGGATTGTTGTTCGAATGGACCCGCCGCCGAAATTCCTTCCGCGATTCCTCCAGTGGGCGGGTCTGACGAGTTTCAGGTCGGAGGACTTCGCTGCCCAAGAGGACAGGGAGAGAGAGGTAGTTTACCCACCATTGGTCGAAAGAGTGGCAACAAGTGTGGCGAAAATGCTGGGTGGACCCGAGATTGGCATCGCCAATAAGGAATTTGCGATGGCGCTTATCGACCTAGCTTTGCAGAAGAGTCAAGTTCAGAGACCTATCTGGTTAAGGTATCGAAAGGCTCTCCTGCTGGCAGATCTTGGCAAGACTATGCAAGCGCGGAATCTGCTGCTACCTGTAGTCCGGGAAAAGAGTGCAGAATATTGGGCTTGGCACGCGCTGGCCCGGATTGAGAAGCAAAGAGATCCCAATTTGGCGCTCGCATTGTGTACCAAGGCGCTGGTCGTATGCCATGATGAAGGCTTTGCGGTCCGCGTATTGACGGACGTGGCGGAGCTTGCGGTAGAGCTTGGTCACAATGAGCTGGCCAAATGGGCAGTAGACAGGCAAATGGCAGTTCGGCAGGAGCGCGGATGGAAGGTGTCAGAATCGTTGCTCGGCTTGACTACAGCAGCATGGTACAAGGCGTCCAATGCTCTTGAGGATTCCAAGCGTCTGCTTGAAGACCTATCCGTGCATGCGGAAGAGGTTCTTTGGGAGGGAGCTTGGCAAGACTCCAGCTTCCTTGAGCAATTTGTCAGCAAGAAGGGCAGAGTGCTGATAAAAGTAGGTCTAAAGCACGGGTCGGATACCGTAGAGTCTGTAATTCGAGCCGATCGATTGAAGGACTCCTCCGGATTGGAGGCGGGGGCACCACTCCAGGCCGTAATTGAAAACGAAGCTGGCAAGCCCCGATTGCTCGCGATAAAGCGTCGGCCGGTAGGAGTAGCTTACGATTGTTTGATGGAAGTATACGGGGTGCTTGACCACCACAACCCAGCCAAGAGACTTGCAAGCATCTATGTTTCGGCCACAGAATTCTGCTTATTGCACTACAACAGCTTCGAGCTGGCGAAAGACTGGGACGTAGGCAGTCCTATTATCATGCGCTGCACGCGCAATCGCGACAGGCTAACCGCTTATGAGGCGAGGCCGTCGCAATTCAGAGAAACAGACTCCATCCAACGACTTGTCGGTCCTATCAAGATCCACTCTAAGGGATTCGGTTTCGTTCGCGATGCATTTCTTACGCCGGTTCTCATCCAATCTGCCTCCGACTCTGCCGAAGTAGAGGTCATCGCTGTTCGGAAACCGAAAGGTAGAGATGGTAGCGGCAAACTGGGCTGGAAGGCAATTTGCGTGACGGATCCTGACTTCGACGGTAGCGTAGTGGCGCCGGATTCATATTTGGCGTAGTACCAGGCATTTGTGAACGGCGATTTGGCGTGGAGTCGCTGTTGTGTTCAGTTCATGGGTTCTTTACAGTTACAGAAGCGAGGTTTCCGTATATTTCTACCGTCATGTTTGTGCGCACCCTCCGAAGAAAAACCACCAGGAACGTCTCCGTGCAGATCGTGCACGGCTACCGCAACGAACAGGGCCAGCCCCGGCTCAAGATCATCCGGCACATGGGCAGCGCCCCCGAAGGCGAGGCCCTCCAGGCCCTGCTCGACGTGGCCGCCCTCGAGCTGCTCCGCATGAAGGAAAAACAGCAGCCGTCCCTGTTTCCGGCTGCCGGCAGCGCGAACCAGATCCAGTATGCCCGCAGGCGGGCGCAAGGTACCGATCCGCTGCCCATCCGGGATGCACGGGCGCTCGAGGAGAAAAAGCGCGTGTGCGTGGGCTTTCACGAGGTCTTCGGGGCACTCTACGACCGCATGGGCTTTGCCGGCATCTTTACAGGCAGGCAGACCATGGCACGGCGCCTGTTCAAGCAATCCGTGCTGCTTCGTCTGGCCGCTCCCGGCGGCAGCAAGTTGGCCCATGCCCGGCAGCTTTCGCGGGAAGAGGGCATGGAGGTGCCCGTAGAGAAGTTTTACCGCATGATGGATGCCGTAACGGACGGCCGCATCCATCGTCTCAAGCAGATCGTCTCGCAGGAAGTGGCGGGCCTGCTCGGCGGCAAGGTGGACGTGCTCTTCTTTGACGTGACCACGCTCAGCTTTGCCAGTGACAAGGAGGATGCGCTTCGCAAGAAGGGCTATAGCAAGGACGGAAAGCCGCACCGGGTGCAGGTGGTGCTGGCCCTTGTGCAGACGCGCCAGGGACTGCCCATAGGCTACGAGCTGTTCTCCGGCAACACGACGGATGTCACGACACTGGAGCCGGCCATAACGGCGCTGCAGGAGCGCTTCGACCTGGAGCGGGTGGTCTTCGTGGCAGATGCCGGCATGATGAGCGAAGACAACCTGGCGGTGCTAAAGAGCAAGGGCTATGACTACGTGGTGGCGGCCCGGCTCCGTTCCATGGGGAAGGTGCGCGAGAAGGAGATCACGGGGCCTCAGCACTGGCACGAGCTGGCCGGAGGTCGCAAGGTAGCCGAGCGCCGCATGGGCGGCCGGCGTCTTGTGCTCCGATACTGTCCGAAGAAGGCGGCCAAGGATGCGCACGAGAGGGAGGACGCCGTAGAGAAGGCGAAGAAGCGGCTGGCCAGCGGCATCAAGGGCCGGGGCAAGGGCGGCCGGTTCCTGAAGGTGCAAAAGGGTACGGTGAGTCTGAACCAGGAGGCCATCCGCAGGGACAGGAGGTATGACGGCCTGCACGGCATATGGACCAGTCTGGAGGCGGCTTCGCCGCAGCAGGTCTATGGTCACTACGGTGAGCTGTGGCAGATAGAGGAAGGATTCCGGGTGCTGAAGAGTGCGCTGGCCATCAGGCCCGTCTTTCACTGGACGGAGCGCCGGGTGAAGGCGCACATTGCGATCTGCTTTGTGGCGTTCGCGCTGTTGCGCATCCTGCGCTACCGGCACAACAGCATGCACGGGGGCAAGGAGCCCCTGAGCGAGGCCCGCATATTGTCGGAGCTCTCTCGCGTGGAGGTGTCCGTGATCGTGGATCGGAACACGAACAGGCACTTTGCGATGCCTTCGGCGGCGGGTCACGCGCAGATCAGTCTCTACAAGACCGTCGGGCAGGTGCTGCAACGGGCGACGGTGCCGCTAAAGGAAGAATCCGGAGCATAGGCGCAAGCATGGCCCTCAGCCGTCCTGGTTGAGGATCATCCTGCGAAGAGGCCGTGTAGTGTTCAGTTCAAAAATATGTCCCTAAAACACAATACTTTACACCCTCCAAACCGTCGAAGTCAGGTAGAGGTCATCGCTGTTCGGAAACCGAAAGGTAGAGATGGTAGCGGCAAACTGGGCTGGAAGGCAATTTGCGTGACGGATGCCACAGCAGATCAATCACTGCAAGTATAGTCACATGCGGATTCCGGCTTCCGTCAGGGTGGGGCCCACGGTGTTGCCGTCGGATGTGTCTTGATTCGGTGTAGGCATAGGTAGACGGCATCTCGTCCCGGAGACCTGTTGCAAGGACGATTGGCAAACCCATTGTGCGGAGGGCTTTAAATGCGGTCTGGCAGGGTTATGCACGACTCCTCTGCTCACGGCCAAGCTGCCCTGCTTTCCGAAGATAGGTCTATGAGGTCTTGCCTTGGCTGGCCTCAGCCTGTTGAACGGCTGTACACTGGTCCGCTCAAGTGCAAAGTGCACGAGACCAGCGGTGGACAGCCAGCGGATTGCCTCAATATTCGGGTGACAGTTCGAAGAGCTGGGGCCCTTGCCTGCAATCGGCAATTAGCCCATTATGGGAGTGGGAGAAGCGAATTCGTCGTACTGCTCGCGCCTGACGTCCAGGCCTGCGGCAGCGAGCTTCGCTTCCAGGCGCTCGTACCCCCTGTCCAGGTGGTAGATTCTGCCGACGTGCGTTGTGCCTCTTGCCACAACGCCCGCGAGCACAAGGGAGACGCTTGCACGCAGGTCGGTGCTCATTACGCGTGCGCCCGTGAGTCTGGCTCCGCCGTGGACCGTAACGGTATTGCCGCGAACGTGCGCGTCCACGCCGAGGCGTGCGAGCTCGGGAATGTGATTGAACCGGTCCGTATAGACGGCATCGGTGACCGTGGCGGTGCCGCGGGCCCGGGCAAGGAGTACGGTCCACTGGGCCTGCAAGTCGGTCGGGAAACCCGGGTAAATGCGTGATGTGATTGATACAGGCTTCACGCGTTCGGGCACGGTCACGTCCACGTGGTGCTCGCCAAGGGTGCAGCCGGCCCCCGTCTGCCGGAAGGCTTCCACGAATTCCTCGCCCAGGTGGGCCGGGTGTGCATTCGTGAGCTTGACTACGGCACCGGGCACGCCTGCAATGGCGGCCAGGATCATGAAAGTGCCAAGCTCGATGCGGTCCGGGCAGTTGGTGAAGGCTACGGGCTCCAGTCGGTCGACGCCCTCAATACTCAATTCCCTGGTGCCCACTCCATCCAGGCGCGCCCCCATGGCGCGGAGCATCTCGCAGAAGACGACCACATCCGGCTCGATAGCCGCGTTGCTAATTCTGGTCTCGCCCGTGGCCGTGGAGGCGGCAAGGGCAAGGTTCACTGTTGCGCCCACGCTGGAGGGCGAAAGGTGGTACGAGCCACCCCTTAGTCTGCCGCCAGGCGCCTTCGCCACGACGTAGCCTTCCTCCAGGTCGATCTCCGCGCCCAGCGCCTTCATGCCTTCAATGTGCAGGTTGACAGGCCTGGGTCCCCATGCGCAGCCGCCCGGCAGGGAGACGCGCGCGCGACCACATCGTCCGAGCAACGCTCCCAGCATGTAGAACGAGGCGCGCATCTTCTTGACGAGGTCGTAAGGCGCCTCCGGAAAGCCGATCCGCGTGGCGTCGACGAGGAGGTCGCCACTCTTGGCCTCGACGGCGGCGCCGGCTACGCGCAGGACGTGGGAGAATGTTGTGATATCCCGCAGGCGGGGCACATCCCTGAGCGTCGTATTGCCATCTGCAAGGATGGCGGCTGCCATGAGCGGCAAAGCGGCATTCTTGCTGCTGCTGACGGCGAGCGGCCCCGTCAGCTTGCCTCCTCCCCGTATTACGAGCTTGTCCATTTCTCTTGGTCTGTAGCCCGGGCTGCCCAAAGATACTGTCCGCGGCCGGCATGAATACGCAGGCAGCGCTGATCGAATCCCTGCCGCAAGGTGAACGTTACTTGGAATGTTTCCGCTCGACTGGCCGTGCCAGATTCTCGCCCTGATTGCTTCATCTGCTGGGATGCCCGGTATTTATCTCGATCACGCTGCAACTACCCCTCTGGATCCGCAGGTCCTGGAGGCGATGCTGCCCCATCTGGGCGCTTACTACGGCAATGCGTCGTCCGTGCACGGTCTTGGCCGGAAGGCCCGGCATACTCTTGAAGAATGCCGCGAGCGCATAGCTGCCCACCTGGGTGCGACTTCCGCGGAAATTATATTCACCAGCGGCGGAACGGAGGCCGACAATGCGGCGCTCCGAGGCGTGCTGACAGGGCCCTCCATGGGCTTGGTGACTTCGCAGGCGGAACATGAAGCGATACTGCATGCGGCAGACCTTCTGGCTGCGCGTGGACATCCCGTCAAGAAGCTGCCGCCCGCCGCTGGCGGATCCGTGATGCCGGACCAGCTCGACGAGGCCGTGGACTCGGATACGCGGCTTGTCTCCCTGGTGTATGTCAACAACGAAACGGGGGCGCTGACGCCACTCGGTGCTGTCTCCGAGGTCTGCGCGCGCCGCGGCGTTCTTCTTCATACGGACGCCGTCCAGGCTGCGGGCGTGCTCGATATCGACGTGGACGATCTTGGCGTGGATATGCTCTCGATGTCGGGGCACAAGATTTACGGCCCCAAGGGCATCGGCGTACTCTTTGTGCGCAGCGGGGTCGAATTCAGCCCGCTTGTAGTGGGAGGCTCGCAGGAACGGGGGCGGAGGGCGGGAACTGAGAATGTGGCGGCTGTAGTGGGTCTGGCGGAGGCGCTGGACCTGGTGGCGCAAGATCGGGAAGCTGTCGCGGACCGCCTGGGCCGTCTTCAGGAGCACTTGCTCGAGAAGATGGATGCGGCACTGCCGGGCCGGTTCGTGGTCAATACGCCTGGCCGGGCTGCCTGTCATATCGTCAATATCGCCTTTCCGCCCGTGAGCGGCAGTGCTCTTGACGGCGAAATGCTGCTCCTGAACCTGGATCTCGAGGGCATCATGGTTTCTGCCGGTTCGGCCTGCTCCAGCGGGGCGCTGGAGCCCAGCCACGTGCTGCTTTCCATGGGCCTGGAGCGCGAAACGGCCGCTGCGGCTATCCGCTTTTCATTCGGCAAGGCAACGACAGAGGAGCATATTGACAAGGCCGTAGCAAGTCTGGCCCGGATCGTTACACGCATGAGGCAAAAACGCACGTCATGAAAGACGCGCGCTCGGCGCTCATAGTGATGGCCAGGGACCCGGCGGCGGGCCGCGTAAAGACGCGGCTACAACCGGCGATCCCGCCGGCAGAAGCGACGCGTCTCTACCGGGCATTTCTTGCGGATGCCTTGTGGCAGTTCGCCGCGCTCAGGGCGGCCGTCCGCGTATACGTGGCGGATGAGGCGCGTCCCCGGGGCCTGGATGTGCCGCTGCACGGCGCTTCCGTGCACAGCCAGCGGGGCAGTACGCTGGATGTCCGCATGGACGCCGCTTTCAGGGACAGTGCAGACGCGGGCTACGAGAGGCTGGTCATCATTGGCACGGACCATCCCACGCTGCCCACGCTCTACATACAGGATGCCTTTGCGGCCCTGGACCGCAGCGGCTCGGCCGTCCTGGGCCCCTGCGACGACGGAGGGTTCTATCTCCTGGGAATGAATCCCTACCGCAGCGACTTGGTGCTTGGCCGCAAGTACAGCCACGAGCGCGTATTTGCAGAAACGCTAACGCTGGCCCGGCGCCTGGCCGAGCACGTGACTGTGCTGGATAGCTGGTACGATGTGGACACGCCGGGCGATGTCGTGCGCCTGGCTGGCGACCTGGAGCGCGCAGGGGCAAGAGCTCCCGAGACCCGGCGCGTGGTCGCGGAACTCATGAACAAGTATCTGGGCTCTTTTTCGCACGGCGTATTCACACCGGAGTGATTTACCGGTCGGATTTGCGTGGCGTACATTTGAGCCGCATCCGCGTCACTCACGAAGGCCTTGAGCACGATTCGCATGAGACCGTCCCCGGACGTTGCCGTCTTTGGTCCGGCATCCCTTTCCAATCTCGGGCCGGGCTACGATACGCTGGGCCTGTGCATTGCGGGAATCGGAGACGTGGTGGAAGCCTGGCACAGCGACTCGCCCGGTGTCCGCCTCGTTCGAGGCACGGGGCCGGAGCTGCCGCTGGATGCCTCGCGCAATACCGCGGGCCTTGCGGCCTCGCTTGTATGGCAGATGGCCGGCGGCGCGGCCGGCGGCTTGGTGCTCCGCATCCGGAAGGGCATCCCGCTCGGGTCGGGGATAGGCGGCTCGGCAGCCAGTGCGGCGGCCGGAGCATGGGCGGCAAACCTGCTCCTGGGCCGGCCCTACGGCAAGGCGGAGCTCGTGGACGCGGTGCTCCGCGGCGAGGCTCTGGCATCCGACGGTGCGCTTCACGGCGACAATGCGCTGCCTGCATTGTTGGGTGGCCTCATACTTACCTCCGCAGCCGAGCCTTCGGATTTCAGGAGGATTTCCCTGGGCCGACCGCTGCCCCTGGCCATCCTGCTGCCGAAGGTCCAGGTCCTGACGTCCGAGGCGCGCGCGCTTTTGCCCGAGACCGTTTCCTTTGGCGACGCCATCGAAAATGCGAGCGACCTGGCCTTCGTTATCCACGCACTCGCCTCCGGCGCCTGGCAGGGCGTCGGCCGATATATGATGCGGGACAGGCTCGTGGAGCCGGTGCGCGGCCGGCTGCTTACCTTTTACCAACCCGTGCGCGCAGCGGCCATGCAGGCTGGCGCGACGGCCTGCGCACTTACCGGATCGGGTCCAGCGCTTTTTGCCCTCGCCGAGACGCGGGATCATGCCGGTCGGGTGCTGGCTGCCATGCGGTCGGCGGCCGAGCAGGCCGGCGTCCGTTGCGGGGGACTGGTGACAGAGACGGATGAGCGAGGCGTACGCGAGGCGGACGACTAGCAGGATATGGCCATCAGGTATGTAAGTACCCGTGGAAGTGCGCGGGCAGTGAGGTTTCGCTCGGCGCTTCTTGCGGGGCTGGCGCCGGACGGGGGATTGTACGTACCGGATCGCCTGGTGCCGCTGGACCGGGTCTGGAAGAAGTACGCCTCGTTTGTTGATCTCGGCCATGCAATGCTATATCCGTACGCCGAGCCGGATGTGTCAAGCGATTTGCTGCGCAAGCTGCTTAGGGATGCACTGTCCTTCCCTGTGCCCCTGGTAGCCCTGAAGGGGAAATGGGAAGGCGTCTTCGTGCTTGAGCTCTTTCACGGTCCTACGCAGTCATTCAAGGACTTCGGAGCGCAGACCATGGCGCGCCTGATGGAGCACATGCTAGGCGAGGATCCTTGCACCATCCTCGTGGCCACCTCCGGAGACACGGGCAGCGCAGTGGCAGCGGCCTTTTCGGGGAGGCGCAGTCTTCGGGTCGTTCTGCTGTATCCGGATGGCCAGGTCAGTCCTACGCAGGAGAATCAGATCACCCTCGCGCGTCCGGGCGTGCGCGCCTTCAGGGTAGGCGGGACCTTCGATGACTGCCAGCGCATGGTAAAGACGGCGCTTGCCTCCGATCTGCCGCTGCGTCTGTCTGCCGCCAATTCCATCAACATCGGGCGCCTGTTGCCGCAGATGATCTATTACGCCTGGGCCTTTGCCAGCGCGGATCTTGACGGTGCTACCGTTTGCGTGCCTTGCGGCAATCTGGGCAACCTGACGGCCGGCGTGCTTGCTGCGCTGAAGGGTCTGCCGATAACCCGCTTCATAGCGGCTCACAACGCCAATGACGGTTTCCCGCGCTACCTGGCTGGTGGGCGCGAGCCGCAGGGCTTCTCCGTGCGGACGCTCTCCAATGCCATGGACGTGGCGAAGCCGAGCAACTTCGAGCGCCTGAAGTATCTTGTTCCCGCCATGGGTACAATGATCGAAGGCCGCACCATCACGGACTCGTCCACGCTGGAGAGCATCCGAAGGGTCTACGACGAGACGGGCTACGTGTGCGATCCGCATACGTCGGTGGCATTGGAGGCGGTGCGCGGACTGCCGGACAGGCCGGCCCTGGTGCTGGCTACCGCGCATCCGGCTAAGTTTCCGGAAGTGGCGAAGCAGGCTTTGGGGTGGGTGCCGGAGGCGCCAGAGATGCTGCGCGCGGCAGCGAGAGGCAAGCAGCGGGTTGAGGAGCTGGAGCCTTCGGACGCGGCGCTGGTGAGGCTTCTCGCGCACGGGTCCGGGTGATTGCGGTGGTGCGTTTGCCGTTTGGACCCGAATCGTTTCCCGGAAGGCTGCGCCAGGCTGCAAGTCAGTTGTGGGACTTTCACCTGGCGCTGCATGCCGGTAAGGAAGTGGAAGAGCAGCTGCTCTACCGTGCCCGCAGCACGTGCGAGGAATTTGGTCTGCGCGCCGATCTTCTTGATGGCCAGGTTAAGGCTGCGGTGCGGCTCTCCGGTCCGGTACGCTTTGAGACCTCCCGCGAGCGAACAGAATTCTGCGCGAGCTTTGTTGGCTCGCACGGACTTCTGCTCGGCCAACTGGCAGGGGAGGTCGGCTCCTGGCAGGAGCGCCCCATCCGGGAGCTGGCGACAGCGGTCTTTCTGCTATCGCGACTGTTTCACTTCCGCGAGGACCTTGGGCGGGGTCGCCTGTTTGTGCCTCGAAGTGACCTTTCGCAGGCCGGCGTCAGCATGGCAGATCTCCGCGCCGAAAGGACGGACGAGGCCATGCGAAGACTCCTCTGGAAGGAGACGGTCCACGTGCGCAATGCCTTCGCCTATGCCCGCGAGCTGGGCGGTGACCTGACCGGTTGGAAGCGCCGGGAGTTTCGGAGGAGCTGGCTGGGCGGGCTGTATCTGCTTTCCTCCATTGAGCGGCGCAAGTACGACATCTGGGCTGCTTCCATGGAATTGTCCCGGCTTCGGCGCACGCAGCTCTGGTTACACGTACTTTTGGGAAAGACGCGGTAGCACGGATGACGACCTACAAGGAAGCAGGCGTGGACATCGATGCCGGCGAAGAAGCCGTTCGCCGCATGGCACCCCTGGTGCGAAGCACATTCACTTCCGGAGTCCTGGCGGATATCGGTGCATTCGGCGGATTTTTCGAGATTGCGCAGGGCAGATACCGTGAGCCCGTACTGGTTTCGTCCATTGACGGCGTGGGCACGAAGCTGAAAGTGGCTTTTCTCATGCGGCGCTATGACACGATCGGGCAGGACCTGGTAAATCACTGCGTGAACGATATTGCCGTGTGCGGTGCCGAGCCCCTGTTCTTTCTGGACTATTTCGCGACCGGCAAGCTGGATCCCGCCGTATCCGAAGAGCTCATGCAGGGTCTGGCCCTGGCATGCCGGGAAAATGGATGCGCGCTGATTGGCGGCGAGACCGCCGAAATGCCGGATCTGTATGCCGCCGGGGAATTCGACCTGGCGGGCGCCGTGGTGGGCATGGTGGAGAAGGGCAGCATTCTGGGCGCCGAGCGAGTCCGCGCCGGTGACACGCTCGTCGGCATCCGCTCTTCGGGCCTGCACACCAACGGCTACACGCTGGCACGCAATGTGCTGCTTTCCGCGCATGGCGTCTCGGACCGGCCGCGCGAACTGGGGGGTGAGAGCGTGGGCGAGAGCCTGCTCCGCGTGCATCGGGCCTATTTGCCCCTGATCCGTGAGCTTCGCGAATTGGCCAGCGCGTTCGTCCATGTCACCGGCGGCGGCATAGCAGGCAATACGCTGCGCATGGTGAAGCAGCCCCTGGGTTTGGACATCGATTTTGGGGCCTGGCAGCGCCCGGGCATCTTTCGCCTGATTCAGCGGCTTGGAGACGTCCCGGAAGAAGACATGCGACGCACCTTCAATCTCGGTATCGGCCTTGTTGCCGTTGTGCCGAGGCCCGGTCCGGTTGTGGATTTGCTCAGAGGGCGAGGCGAGGATCCGGTAGTACTGGGTAGAGTAGTTTCCTGACGTGCGGAGGAAACATGTAGCGGCCATCAGCATGTAGAATATGCCATGGCTTCACTCCTTGTCATCCTGGTTCTGAGCTACCTTGCAGGCTCGATTCCCGGAAGCGTCTGGGTAGGCAAGGCGCTGTATGGCATCGACGTACGCGAGTACGGAAGCCGCAATGCCGGCGCAACCAACGTATTCCGCGTGCTCGGGTGGAAACCCGGCATGCTTTCGGCGCTCGTTGACCTGGGAAAGGGGCTTCTGGCAGCTGGCCTTATCGCGACGATTCGGCTGGACAGCCTGCCCTACGGCTTCGAATTCTGGCACGTGGAGACGATGGTCCGCGCTGGCGCCGGCGTGGCCGCCATCATAGGCCACATGTTTCCCGTCTGGGCGCGCTTCCGGGGTGGCAAGGGAGTCAACACCGCGGCGGGTGTGCTGATTGCCCTTACGCCGGTCACCATGGGGATCGTGCTGGGGGTCTTCGTGCTGGTCCTTGTGGTCAGCCGGTACGTGTCGCTTGCCTCCATGACTGCGGCCTTCACGTTTCCGACGGCCATCGCCGTGCAGAAGTACCTGTTCCATACCGAGGCATTCGATTCCAGCGTACTTGTTTTCGGCATTCTTCTCGCGCTCGGCATTTTCGTGGCCCACCGCTCGAACATCCGGCGTCTTATCAACGGCACCGAGAACAGGATTCGGAAATTCCGCCTAGCCCGCGGCATGTACGGCCGCGGTGAGCTGTAATACGGCCAGGCCTTGCCATCATGCCGTCCGAAGGTTTGCCCATCGCAGTACTCGGAGCGGGTAGCTGGGGTACAGCCCTTTCGGTAAGCCTCTGCGGCTCCGGCCATGCGGTAACCTTGTGGGCCCGGCGCCCGCAAGCCGCCGCTGCCATGCGGCGCACGCGGCACAATCCGATGTACCTGCCGGACGTGGTCTTGCCTGACGGCGTGGTAATTACAGCAGACCTCGAGCGGGCAGCCTCGGCCGCGAGACTGTGGGTAGTCGCCACGCCGTCGCACGCCGTGCGCTCACTCGCCGAGCGCATTCTGCCGTTTGCTGCAGCGGACCACTTGGTAATCTCCGTGGCCAAGGGTATTGAGGAGGACTCGATGCTAACCACGTCGCAGGTTCTCGAGTCGGTTCTTGCCCCTGCGGTGCCATCCGCCCGCATCGGCGTCCTTTACGGTCCAAGCCACGCCGAGGAAGTGGCGGAGGGCAAACCCACGACCATAGTGGCGGCAGCCGGCAGCATGGACACGGCGGAGTTTGTGCAATCGGTGTTCATGACCGGCAGGCTGCGGGTCTACGTCAACGAGGACATCCTGGGCGTTGAAATCGGCGGCTCCGTCAAGAATGTCATGGCGATAGCCACGGGCATCAGCGACGGCATCGGATACGGGGTCAATGCGAGGGCCGCGCTCATGACGCGTGGCATGGCCGAGATCCAGCGCCTGGGTGTGGCAATGGGCGCCAGGCCCTCGACTTTTGCCGGCCTCACCGGCATAGGCGACCTTGTGGTGACCTGCACAAGTGACCTGAGCCGCAATCGCAGGGCGGGAAAACTGATAGGTCAGGGGTTCTCGCCGAGCGAAGCGCAGGCGCGGCTGCAGATGGTTGCTGAAGGCATCCGCACCACGGCTGCCGTGCGGTCTCTGGCCCGGCGCTACGGCATCGAAATGCCCATCACCGAAGCGGTTTACGACATCCTGTTCAACGGCAAGAAACCGGAGGATGCCGTGCGCGATCTCATGTCAAGATCGGCCAAGGTGGAGGAATGGCTGGACGAAGAGGCGACCAAAGAGCTGGCACCATGACTATTCAGCAATTGACGCACGGGATTTCCGGCGGCGAGGGTCTGCATCTTGAGTTCAAGAAGCGGACGCCGGCCCCGGAGCGGCTTGCCAAGGAAATAGTAGCCTTTGCCAATACGCATGGGGGACGCCTCGTGCTCGGAGTAAATGACGACGGCACCGTAACCGGAGTCAAGGACGCTGCGGAAGAGGAATTCGCACTGACGGAAGCCCTCAGGCGGCATTGCGAGCCGCAGGTGGCCATCGAGCTGGAGCGGGTTGCCGTATCCAGAAAGCGTCAGGCCATTGTGGTATCGGTAAGCGAAAGCCGCGCGAAGCCCCACTACGTCGTGGACGGGGACCTCGGACGCAGGACCGCATACGTTCGCGTGCAGGACATGAGTGTGGAGGCCAGTCCCGAGGCGAAGCGGTTAATGAAGCGCCGCCATGATGCGCACAACGTACTGTTCGAGATACGTGAAAAAGAGCGCTTGCTGCTGCGCTACCTGGACCGCTATGGACGCATCAGCGTCAACCAGTTCGCTCGCCTGGCCGGCGTTTCCAGGAGGTCGGCATCCCGGACGCTGGTCCTGCTCACCCGCGCCGACATGCTCGAGCACCACCTGGCCACGGACGAAGACTATTTTACGCCGGGAAGGGAGCTGCGCATCTTTTCCTGACCGTAGCCTGCCGGCCGGTCCGCGCAGTCCGTTTCGTATATTTTGGCCGTAGCGCCGACGCCGAGAATGCCGCATATAGAAACCATTCCACTTCACGAGACGGCCCGGTCCCGGTATCTCAACTATGCCCTGTCTGTCATCACGAGTCGCGCGCTGCCGGATGTCAGGGACGGCCTGAAGCCCGTACAGCGACGCATCCTGTATGCAATGTTCTCGAGCCTCCGGCTGACCCCGGATGCCCGCTATCGCAAGAGCGCCACCATCGTGGGCGATGTCATGGGCAAGTACCATCCGCACGGTGATACGGCTATCTATGACGCCATGGTGCGTCTTGCCCAGGATTTTTCGCTAAGGGATCCGCTGGTTGAGGGGCACGGCAATTTCGGATCCGTGGACGGGGACAGCCCGGCTGCGATGCGCTACACCGAGGCCCGGCTGCGCTCGCTGGCCATGGAAATGCTGCAGGAGCTGCGGCAGGACACGGTGCCTTTCAGGCCCAATTTCGACGGCACGCTGTCTGAGCCCGTGGTACTGCCCTCGAAGTTCCCCAATCTGCTCGTCAACGGTGCCACGGGCATTGCCGTCGGCATGGCGACAAGCATTCCCCCGCACAACCTGCGCGAAGTCATGGACGCTGCGATCTACATGGTGAATGCGCGGCTGAAAGGACGGGCGAACTGGAACAGGGTGCGGCTGCAGACACTGGTGAGGAGATTTGTCAAGGGACCCGATTTCCCGACGGGCGGCCAGATCCTGAACACGCACGAGGAGCTTGTCGAAATCTACAAGAAGGGAGAAGGCTCCGTCACGGTGCGCGGCCAGTATCGCGTTCAGGGAGCAAAGAGAATAATCATCACATCCATTCCCTACGCCGTTACGAAGGGGACTCTGGTAGAGAAAATCGCCGATCACATTGCGCGGGAGCGCATCCCCCAGCTCTCGGACATCCGCGACGAGTCCACGGACGAGGTCCGCATAGTTCTGGAGCTAAAGCGGGGAGCCCGCGCCGAGGCTGCCATGGCCTACCTGTTCCGACATACTCCCCTTGAGTCGCGTTTTCATTGCAATCTGACCTGCCTGGTCCCGACGGACAATCCACTCGTTTGTGCTCCAGACAAGTTGGATCTGCCCACAGTGTTAAGGTATTTTCTTAACTTTAGGCTGGATGTTGTTACCCGCAGGATGCGCCATGAACTGGAGCAACTCCAGAAGCGCATCCATATTCTCGAAGGCTTCGAAATCATATTTGACGCACTGGATGAAGCCGTGAAGATCATTCGCTCCTCCATGGACCGCAAGGATGCGGACCAGCGGCTGCGCCACAGGTTCGGCCTTAGCGACACGCAGAGCGAAGCCATCCTGGATGCGCGGCTCTACAAGCTTGCCCAGATGGAAATTCTCGCCATCAGGAAGGAGCTGGAGAAAGCGCGCGAACGGGCCGCGGAAATTACGCGACTCTTGGAGGATGAGCCTGCGCGCTGGATGATGGTGAGAGGCGAACTAGGGGAGATCAAGGAAGCGCACGGCTCGCCCCGCCGGACCGAAATCTCGGGTCCCGCCGACGAGGCATACGAGTATTCGTCAGAAGACTTCATCGTGGACGAGGACACCTACGTAATGGTAACGCGGGAGGGATGGATCAAGCGGCAGCGAAGCTACGCTGACGTGGAGAGCATCCGCATTCGCGAGGGCGACGAGCTGGGGTGGGTGCTCGCCGGCAGGACGCGCAATACCGTTGTACTGTTTACCAACTACGGCCGCGCCTACACGGTGCGCCTGGACCAGGTGCCGAGTACGACCGGGCACGGCGTGCCGCTCCAGAAGCTGTTCGGCTTCAGCGACAAGGAGCGCGTGGTAGGGGTCATTTCCTGTGACAGGCGCATCCTGCCGAAGGTCGTGCCGGATCCCGAGCTGTTCCCGGAGGGCGCAAGCCTGCCGGAATACGGATACCTCGTAGCGTTCTCCCGGCAGGGCCTGGTGCTGCGCCTTGCTCTCGATGCCTTTGCCGAACCTTCCGTCAAGTCCGGCAGGCTGTTCATGCGGTTGAAAGAGAATGACGAGGCACTGGTGGTACAGCCGGCCGGGGGCAAGGAGCATGCTTGCGTGGCCTCGAAACAGGGCAGCGCGCTCATCTTTCCCGTGCAACAGGTCCCCTTCACGCGCGGTGCCGCCCGGGGCGTAATGGCCATGCGTCTGGCAAAGGAGGACGTTCTGCTCGGCGCTACGCTGGCCACGCAGGCGCGTGAAGGATTGACTGTGGAGACCAATCGGGGACGCAAGGAGATTGTGCGCACCACGAAGTACCAGGTTACCAATCGTGGCAACCGCGGACGCCCCATTATTCGTCAGGGATTCCTGGCACGCATCGTGTCGGATCCGGTCGAGGTTTCACTCCCCGAGCAGAAATAGCGGCAGCGTGGCACAGACCGGTTCCTATACGGGGCGCGACATCCAGGTGCTGGAAGGACTGGCGCCCGTGCGCAAGCGCCCGGGAATGTACATCGGAGGCACAGGAAAGCCCGGCCTGCACCACCTGCTCTGGGAAATCGTCGACAACGCCGTCGACGAGGCGGTCAACAAGCACGCCACCAGGATAGAGGTCACGCTGCATGCCGACAAGTCGAGCGTCACGGTTACAGACAATGGCCGGGGAATTCCTGTTGATGCCCATCCGGTCAAGAAGGTGCCCGCGCTGCAGGTAATTCTCACCACGTTGCACTCGGGCGGCAAGTTCGACGGCAAGCAATACGCGACTTCCGGCGGTCTGCACGGCGTGGGGGCCTCTGTGGTCAACGCGCTCTCGAAACGGCTTGTAGCAACAGTCACGCGCGGCGGCAAGACTTATCGCCAGAAGTATGTCCGGGGCAAGCCCACTACGAAGCTCAACGTGGTGGCCAGAGATGCGAAGGGCTCCGGCACTTCCATTTACTTCGAGCCCGACCCGGAGATATTCGAGAGCACCACCTTTGACGAGGAATGGATCCGGGAGCAGCTTGATATCAAGACATACCTTAATCGCAACCTGCGCATCCTGTTCAGTGACGAGGCTGCTGGCACACGCCAGACGTATCACCACGAGGGTGGAATAGTCGAATACCTGCAGGAATTGGTAAGGGAATCGGGCGCGGGTCTGGTGCACGAGGACGTATTCACGCTCATCCAGGAGGAGCTGGTGGGCGAGGCCCGCATCGAAGTTGCCCTCCAGTGGACGGAGGCGCCCTCGGAGCGAATCATTGCGTTTGTCAACGGCATCCCGACGCGCAGTGGCGGAACGCACGTACAGGGATTCAAGGATGCCGTTCGCGCGGCGGTTCGAGCCTACATGGACACCCACAGCCTGGTGCCGCGCAGCCTGGACGTCTCGGCGGACGACATCCGGGAAGGTCTCGTGGCGATTGTCAACATGTTCATGGTGGAGCCGCAGTTTCAGGGGCAGACGAAGGAAAAACTCAATAACCCGTCAGCCCGCAATCTGGTGGCGGGGCCGCTCCGGCTGCACCTGGAACAGTATCTAAACAGCCATCCCTCGGCCAGTGATGCCATCGGGGCCCGCGTCCTCCAGTCAGCCAAGGCGCGGCAGGCCAGCCGCGCGGCGGCGCGGTCCGTGCGCCGCAAGACCGCCATGTCCAAGCGGCTCAATCTCCCGGGCAAGCTCGCCGATTGCTCCAGCAATAACCCGGCGGAGGGAGAGCTCTTTATCGTGGAAGGAGATTCCGCAGGCGGCTCGGCCAAGCAGGGCCGGGATCGCAAGCGCCAGGCGGTGTTGCCGCTTCGGGGCAAGGTCCTGAATGCGGAGCAGGCGTCGCTCAAGAAGGTGCTGGGCAACAACGAGCTCTCCAATGTGGTCAATGCGCTGGGCTGCGGCATCGGCGCGGCGCTGGACCTGGACAAGCTCCGCTACCACAAGGTGATCCTGCTCATGGACGCCGACTCGGACGGGCACCACATTGCCACGCTGCTTCTGACCTTCTTTTACAGGCACATGAAGCCGCTTCTGGACGAAGGCTTTGTCTATATAGCGGAGCCCCCGCTCTACCGGATTGATGCCGCCAAGGAATCCTACTGGGCCCTGGACGATGCAGAGCGCGACCGCATTTGTCGCCGCCTGCGCCGGAAGCGGTCCAACATCAGGATCGAAATACAGCGATTCAAGGGACTGGGAGAAATGATGCCGCAGACGCTGAGGCGCACGACCCTGGATCCGGACAAGCGTCGGCTGCTGCAGGTGACGCTGCCCGACGGTGAACGCACCGAAATCGAAGAGACCATATCCGGACTCATGGGCAGCAATGCGGCGGAGCGCTACCGTTTCATCATGGAGAATGCGGCGGAGGTGGAGGAAGTGGATGTTTAGGAGCCCGTTGGGCGTACACGGATCTGGGACCTGATTGAGTCCGAACCCCCGAATTCCACGCTACCGAACATTCTGAATCAACCTTGGGAAGCAAGCACTCTTCGAGCGAAAACCAGTTCCTCGTGGCCTGAACAAGCCCGCTATCCCGATTGATTGACCTCGGAAAGCATAGGGTCCGACCGGTCGCTAGAATTCGGCTTTCTCCGGGAGCCGCTATCTTGGAACCGATTGCAAAGCTGAAACCCGTGCTTCATGACTGTCCAGTGTACATGCAGATTGAGAAGCAAGAACCGGCGCCGCGGGAGAGATTCCCTGCCCTGCAAGAGCTGGAAGAGCTTTCCGCCGGGCGGAAAGCGACCGCCGTAATGCTGCTACGACTTCTCGAGTCGGACCCGTCATTGATAGTGGATCGGCCAGTGGACGATCTCGAAAACCGATTCAATGCTGAAGGAATCCTGCACCGTATGCGTGAAGAGAAACAACGTAGGCAGTTCGTATGCATAACGCACGATGCAAACATCCCTGTACAAGGTGACGCCGAAATGATCCATGGGCACTCAGCCTTCGCTGAAGCAGATGCCGGGTCCGCAAACATCGCATCCGAGCGTATGGGCTCGGTCGACTCCCGGTCGGTTCGAAAAATCGTGGAGGTAATTCTGGAAGGCGGCCGTCGTGCGTTTGGGATCCGATGCCGGAAGTACTAATCCTGATCTATGACCAAGGCAGAACTGCTGGAGATAATTGCCAACGGTGAGAATTCGCGTGTCGAATTCAAGCACGACAGCGTACAAGCGGCACCCTTTGCCAAAGAAATGTCAGCGCTGCTCAATCTTGAGGGAGGTGTCATCTTGGTCGGAGTAGAAGATGACGGCGAAATAACTGGCCTGTCAAGGGATCGCAAGATCGCAGAGGAATGGGTGATGAACGTCGCTCGGCAGAATATTCAGCCTTCGCCTATCCCCGTGTTTACCTCCATGAAAGTGGATGACGATAACGTGGTGGGCATCGTCGAGCTCCATGCCGACGGTCCGGGCAAGCCCTACAAGGCAAGAATGGACAAAGCTTGGGTCACGTATGTACGCGTTGGCAGCACCTCGCGAGTAGCGATACGCGAGGAAGAGGGCAGGCTATACCAAGCTGCACGCTTGGTCAGATATGAAACCAAGCCGGTGATTGACACGGGGTTGGAAAGCCTGGCCATCGATAGAATCGAAAGCTATTTCCGTGTTATCCTGAAAAGAGAGGTGGTCCCCGGTCGTGAAGATGTAGATGATTGGCAGCAACTCCTCCTTAATTCTGACTTGCTCGTCAGGGCAGGTGACTATATCTGTGCTTCTGTAGCGGGACTACTGCTCTTCGGCCAAAATCCAAACCGCCGGCTGCCTCAGGCTGGTGTAACAGCTGCGGTGTTTCCTGGTACCGAGAAGGACTACAATACAGTAGACGAAGAGCGAATTCGCGGCCCGTTGGTGCCGCTCGTATCTGAACACAGTTCTGCGATTGACACAGGCGTTGTCGATCGCTCGGTAGATTTTGTAAAGCGTAACATGGGAAGTGTTGCGTGGCTCGACGGAGGTCGACGGCGCCGTAGGCCGTCGTTTCCCCTCGACGCAGTGCGGGAAGCCATCGTAAATGCTGTATCGCACCGTGATTATGCCCGGGAAGGTACCGACATCGAAATATCTATGTATGCGGACCGGCTGGAGATCATTTCTCCCGGGCGCCTTCCAAACGGCGTGACCGTGGAAAAAATGAAGCAGGGCATCGTTAGGGTAGCCCGCAATGAGCTCGTCAAGGAGATTCTCCGAGATTACGGCTACATGGAACACTTCGGCATGGGTGTCCGCAATCGGATCATTAGGTCGATGCTGGATCACAACGGATCAAATCCGGATCTCATCGAGGAAGAGGACCGCTTCAAGGTCTGTCTATGGAAGCAGCGCCGACAGTCATGAGCACGCGTGGCTGATTTGGACAGCGAGCTTTGGCCGCGATGGCTATAGCGCACTGATGGATCGACCTCTTGCGTGCGAATGCCTGGCTTCAGGCAATACCTTGTATACCTGTCTGCCGCACACCATTGCCCGCGAGTGCCCAGGCCTTGTCCGCGAGGCCTACGACTTCACCAGCAAGAACGTCCCTGCTATGATCATCAGGGCTCCGGCCATACCAAGACCGCTCAGCAGCTCCTGGTAGAATACGTAGCCCCAGACGGAAGCGAATACGACCTGCAGGTAGCTTGCCGACATGGCGCGGGAGGCCGTTTCGCGCTCCAGGCTCCGGGTCAGGTATATCTGGGCCACATGAGCAGTGAGGCCGATACCGATCAGAAGAGCCCATTCCGTGGCCGTGGGCCAGAGGGCCGTTCCGGCCGCGAGGGGAATGGAGCCGACAAGGGATACCAGCGGCAAGTAAAGCACGATCACGTAGTGATGCTCGCTTGCGCTGAGCTTCCTTATGGAGACGTAGGCACACGCGGCAAGAAAGGCTCCCAGGAGGGCTATGCCGGCAGCGAACAGGTCGAGCCCTGCCGCAGTGCCCCCGAACAGAAAATCTGGCTGCACTACCAGTGCAAGGCCCGCCACGCACAAGGCAAGCCCCGGTCCGTCCCGGGGGCGTATGGGCTCCTTGATGGCGAGCGCCGCGAGCACGGTAGTCATAGGCGGGCTCATGTACATGAGAATTGTCGTCTCCGCAATCGGCAGTTTCGTGAGCGCCCAGAAATAGCACAGCAGCGCCGCGAAACCGGCCGCGCCGCGAAACAGGAGCAGGCCACGGCGGTGTCCCCACGGAGAAATGCCGATCTGGCGGATCAGCGCCAGACTGAGCACAACGCCTGCGACCGCGCGCGCGAGCACGGATTGGGAGCTCGGCAGGCGCTCGCCCGCCATCTTCACGAACAGCGCCATGATGCTCAGCAGCAACGAGGCCAAGATCATGTACCAGATCCCCGGCGTAAGTATGCGCACCGCGCGGCGGATCATATGGCGCCTATCTGTTTTGAGTCCCTTGCCTTCTTGCGCACCTCACATGACCTAATGCCATGAACGACGATAGCACGACCTGGACGGCAGCGCACGACCTGGCGCTTACGCTCCTGGTCCTTGTTGCAAACGAAGGAGACGAACTAAGTGAGGACGAGCTGGCTACCGTCACGGACGTACTCCAGCTGTGGGGACCGGACATTGGTCCGGACGTGGCCCAGGACGTCTTGATGGAAGCGCTGGATGGCTGCGCGGACGACGACAGGGTACATGAACGGGTCGCGGCGTCCGTCGCCGCCCTCGCCGATCGCCCGCTCGAGAAGCGAATGGAGGCCCTGGAGTACGTCGTGCGCCTCGCGGAGGTGGACGGTGTGCTGACGCGCTCGGAAGTGGCCACGATACAGGAGCTTGCCGCATCATGGAGCCTCGATCGTCTGGCGGATTCGCTGCTTTCGAGCTCTTCGGCCGCCATGCAGGAGGAATTGCCGGGCTGGTCCGTGCTGCATGATATCGGCTTGCTGTTCGTCGCGCTTGCCCACGGAGGCGATGCCGAGCTTACGGCGGACGAATCAGCCGTGATGCTTAAGCGACTCCGGGCCTGGCAGCCGGAAAAGAGCGAGGAAGCCGCGTACGATGTCCTCCGGGAAGCACTCGGCGAGTACAGCCGGAATGAGGCTGCCCTTCGGCGGGCCATAGAGTCCATCAGCAGGATGCTGCCCACCGTGCAGCGGCTGCTGCTGCTTGAGGATCTCATGTGTATCGCCGACGCGGACGGGGCGACTACGGTGCACGAAAAGGAGATAATCCAGAATCTTGCCCGCGCGTGGGGACTGGGTACCGGATCCTAGCGCCAGCGCGCTTCGTCGTCCTCGTAGTGACTTGGCTTGGCATGTCCCGTACCGCGCCAGGCGGAGCGGCGCTTGAGGCTTCCGGCGCGGTTCCACATACGCCGCGCCAGCCGCACGAGGGGGCGTCGCGTGGGCGCAAAGAGCCCCAGCAGACCGGCCGCATCCGTCATGATTCCGGGGGCCATGAGCAGCACGCCGGAAACCAGCAGCACCAGGGAATCCAGCAGCACTTCCGTAAGCTCGTCCCCGTCCTGGATCCGTCCGCCGAGCCTCCTCCACGCCTGCAGGCCCTCGCGAAAAGCCAGCCTGCTGCCAACCAGGCCCGTCAGGCACACGAGCGCCACCGTCGGCCAGAGTCCCATCCAGTCGCCCAGTTGCAATAGCAGCACAAGCTCCGCAAGCGGGAGCACCACAATCAGCAGGAATATGACTACCGAAACCCTCAACTCTCCAGCAGCCTGTCGATGAGTTCCACCACGCCCACGCCGTCCGCTTCCGCATTGAAATTGGGGATAATACGGTGGCGGAGCACGGGGACCGCCATGGCACGCACGTCCTCTACCAGTGGCGTAAGCCGTCCGGAAAGGACCGCCAGGGCCTTTGCCCCCAGGATCAGATACTGCGACGCCCGGGGCCCCGCGCCGTAATTGATGTAGTTGTCCACAAAATCCGGTGCCTGCTGCCTGCCCGGACGCGTCTTGGACACGAGCGTAACGGCGAACTTGATCACGTTGTCGGCCACGGGAATCTGCCTCACGAATTCCTGCAGCGTGAGCAGCTCCAGGCGGTCAAGCACCGGCTCCACCCGCACGGTCTGGCCGCTGGTCGTGGTGCGCACGACATCGACCTCCTGGCCGAAGGTCGGATAGTCGAGCCAGAGGTTCAGCATGAAGCGGTCCAGCTGGGCCTCTGGCAGGGAATACGTGCCTTCCTGTTCGATTGGATTCTGCGTGGCCAGTACGAAGAAGGGCTCCTCCAGCGTCAGGGCTTGCCCGGCGGCCGTCACGCGGTGCTCCTGCATGGCTTCCAGAAGGGCAGCCTGCGTTTTTGGAGGAGTACGGTTTACTTCGTCTGCCAGCACGACGTTCGCGAAGATGGGTCCCCTGACAAACCGGAACGCCCGCTTGCCCGTCGTGATGTCTTCTTCGAGGATTTCCGTGCCGGTGATATCGCTTGGCATCAGATCCGGCGTGAACTGAATGCGGCTGTACGAAAGATCCAGCGCATCCGCCAGCGTCCGGATAAGCAGGGTCTTGGCCAGTCCCGGCACGCCGACCAGGAGTACGTGCCCGCGGGCCAGCAGGCAGACGAAGACGTGCTCAATGATGTCCTCCTGACCCACTATGACCTTGGCGATTTCCGTGCGAAGGCGCCCGTAGGTTTCCCGGAGTACGTCCAGTGTTGCCGGACTCGTGGCGGTCAGCATAGTGCGATTTTCGCTGTCTGCGTTACTGGTCGGTCTGCAGTTGGCTCATCCGTTCGGCGCCGGTGCCGCGGATGTCGACGAACACTTTTTCGCGCAGGCCATCCAGCCAGCGGCCCAGCTCGCGCACACGCTTCTCTTCCAGAGCCAGCTGCTCAATGCGCGGGTAATCGGTTTCGATGTCGATGCGGTGCTCGGGTACGCGCCGCTGTACGGCGACGATATGGTAGGCCAGACTTCCGTCCAGCAGAGTGACTTCCGCGGGCATGCTGATTTCCCCGATCTCCAGCGTATCTGTCGTGGCTATCCAGTCTTCGCCCAGGGCTTCGACGAACAGGTCTCTTTCTCCCGTGGTCGGGTCAATAAGGCGTCCGCCGATTTCCGCGCTTGAGCGTTCCTCGCTGTTGCGCCGGGCAAGCAGCTCAAATGGCAGTTCGAATGTCAGGATGGAATCGCGCACGGCAGTGAGATAGTCAATGGCCACCGTGGGATCCGACTTGCTCTGGTCGATATTGATCAGCACGTGGCTGAAATCCACCATGTCGCCTCGCCGGTCTTCGACGCGCAGCACGTGATAGCCGAACGGTGACTTGAATGGCGCAGACAATTCGCCCTCCGGAATGCGGGCGACAACCGCCGCAAATTCCGGGACCAGATCTCCCAGTGCCATGTCCTCATAGTACCCGCCAAGAGAGGCACTACCCGGATCATCGGAAAAGCGCCGCGCCATGCCTTCGAGCGTGCTGGTGCCGGTCAGGATGGAGTCCTGGATGGCGGTAATGATTTCGAGGGCTTCCTCCTCGGCCTCCGGTGTTACGGCCGGATACCGCACGATATGGGAGGCGCGTATGATGTCAGGCAGCGTGGGAAGCGAATCCGTGGGGAACTGCGCAAACCATTCTTCTACTTCGGTGGGCGTGATCCTGATGGCGTTGATGCGCGTGCCCTGCAGCTGGTCCGCCAGGAGCCTTTCGCGAAAGTCCTCTCTCAGGTCGGTCCGAATCTGCTCTATGGGCTTGCCGTAAATGTCCTCAAGCCGGAGCACGCTTCCCACCTGCTGCGTCATTGCGCTTATGCGTTCATCGAGTGCCTGGTCCACCTGCTCCTCGGTGATGACAATGTTGGTATCCCGGCTGGCAATCTCGGCCATGACCTTCTGATCGATGATCTGGTCCAGTGCCTGGGTCCATACTTCGATAGAATAGGCCATTCCCTGCTGCTGCATCACACCTGCCACCAGGCCATCCACCTCGGATTTCAGGACGATGTCATCGGCCACGACGGCCACGATCTCGTCCAGCACATGCTCCTGGGCGTGAGCCCCGATGGAGCCGGCCAGGACGCAAAGCGCCAGTACTATTGCTGCCCGGCGTGCGTGATGCATTAGTCAGATGGAAGATAAAGAGCCGCCGCATTGCCCAACGAACGGCATCGGCACTTTGTTGTGCGTCAATTGACCTGGAGTCTGTTGCGGGACAATGCTTCCATGCGCAAACGCTGGATCCGGCGCTCGTACAGCTTCCTGCGCGCCTCCACCGCCAGTTGCTGCCGGATCACGTCCTCCACCCAGGCCATTTCCGGGACGCTTCCCGCCCCAGCACGGTCGACAAGCCGGACCAGATGGAACGCTTCGTCGACTTCCAGTACGGAGGCAACCTCCCCGGGTTGGAGTCCCCTGACCGCGTCCGCCACGGCGGGTTGCCCTACAAACAGCTGGCTTTCCGGCACGAAGCTGCTGGCCAGCGAAAGGGACATGGAAGCATCTTCGCCGAACCTGGCGACGAGCTCGAGAAACAGGGAATCCGCATTCTCGGCCCCACGCAGCATGTCATGTGCCAACTGCAAGGAATCCGGGTCGTCCCCGGACAGGTATTGGACCTGTACGAAGGGCTCCCTTAGCCGCAGCTGCTCCTTGTGCCGTTCATAGTAGGCAAGGACTTCGTCGGCCCGAATCTCTACCTCGGCTTCCTCCATCAGCTGGGAAACCATGGCGTCGATCAGCACCGCGCGCGCGCTCTCATCCAGTCTGCGCTGAACCGAGCTCTCGGCCGACAGATTGCGGCGCAGCGCTTCCTGGTACAGCAGTTCACTGTCGATCCATCGGTCCACCAGTTGCTGCCGGGCATCGACGGAATCGGCGGTATTGGGAATCGTGGAAAGCGACGCCTGCAGGTCCTCTTCCTGAAGTACGGCGCTGCCTACGCGCGCCACGGGGGGCTCAGGCTCCCCGTCGGGCTGGCAGCCCGCAACTATGGCAAACGAAAGTGCGAAAGCGGGTACCAGGGAGCGGCCCGAGCCGGGGCTTTGCGGCATCATTGTGCAGGCGCGGTCCGGAAGGCATCGACCAGGCGCTCGGGAAAAGTGGTAACGCGATACCGGGTCCTTAGCCGTGCGACCACTTCAGCTTCCAGCGTCTGCTGGTGCTCATTTACCACCATGGCCCTAGCTTCCTCAAAGGTCCTGGCACGCGCCGGTTCTGTTCCGTCCAGGTAAAGTGCCACGCGTCCGCCCCGGTACGGGAGGAATTCGGTACGACTGCCCGGCTCAATATCCAGGGCACGGTCGTAGATGCTGCTGGTTGTGCCCTCAACCAGGATGGAATCCAGCGTGACCTGATGCAGGCTGTCTTCGGCCAGAAAGGCGGCCAGCTCGGTCCAGGTGCGTCCGCTGTCGACGCGGGCGACAGCGTCAGAAAGCAGCGAGTCGTTTCGGCTGAATATCTGGACTATGCGCTTACGGTCGCCGAACCAGTAGGAGTCCCTGTTGGCCTCGTAGTGGGCAAGCAAACCGGCAGAATCCTGATCGGCCGCCGTCCACACCAAGTCCTCCATGAACCGGAAGAGCACCAGGCCGTCGCGAAACTCCTGGATGATTTCGGCGAACTCGGGATCTGTCTCTTCCAGATTCCTGACGGCATAGGAGACGGCGAGCTCGTCCAGAAGAGCGTCCACGTAGCTGAGTGCCTGAAGGGCGGCACTGTTTTCGTTGCGCAGGCGCTTCGAAGGATCGTTCACGAACGAAGCCAGCCGGCCTACCGTGATAAGGGAGTCACCCAGTCCTGCCACCAGGCGGGCTGCCGTCGAATTGTCACCGGCCAGGCCAGTCAATATGGCCCGCACGGAATCAGGCCGCTGTCCGGCCACCAGTTGCAACAGCGCTGTCGTGTCCACCGTCGCCGCAAACTCCGCGCGCGCCTTTCCGGCCAGCTGGCCTTCTGCCTCGCGCACGCGGGGCAGGTGCGCAGCCATATTCTCAAGGTCCTCGTAATCTTCCTCGAATGTGCCCGGCTCCATACGCTCTGTGAGCTTCAGCACATGAAAACCGAACTGGGACTCTACGACGCCGGAAACGTCACCGACACTTTCAAGACCGAATGCCGTGTGGTAGAAAACGCTGTCAAGATCAAATGCGTCGTATCTGAATATTCCCACGTCGCCACCTCGCGTGTTGCTGTTGGGATCCTCGGATACCTCAAGGGCGACGGTTTCAAAGGATTCGCCCGCGCTTATGCGCTCCCTGGCCACGCGAATCTTCTCGAGCGCAGCCAGAGTGTCAGCTCCGGTAAGACCCTGCACGCGCGTCATGATATGCGAGATGCGAACGTCGGGCCGTGAGGCCACCCTGCTGTGCACCCTCAGCAAGTGGTAGCCGTACTGGGTTCGAACGATGGGGGAGACCTCTCCGACAGGCGTCTCGTACGCCATGTCCTCGAACGGCTTGATCATGCGGCCCGCACTGAAGCGCCCCAGGTAGCCCCGGTATCCCTGCACTACACTGGGCATACGGGCGGAAGGATCCTCGGAATGGCGTGCTGCCAGGTCCCCGAAATCCGCTCCTGCCAGGGCAGAGTCACGGACGGCGGACAGCTTTTCGTAGGCTGCAAGGGTATCGGCAGGCAGAGAGTTCGGATCCAGCCGTGCCAGGATGTGGCTCACTTCCACGACTTGCTTTCTCTTTTCGTACATGTCCCGCAGGATCGGCTCCATCACCTCTTTGTCCACAAGGTATGGACGCCCGAACGACACCCGGTAAGTGTCCAGCTCCTGGAGCAGGTCCCCCAGCTCGTAGTAGCCCGCCTCGCGCGCTGCAAGGAGCTTGATGCGAAGATTCACGTAGCGATCGAGAAAATCCCTGTAGGCCTCCATGGAGTCGCCGGTGGCGTTTTCCAGCCCGGCGCTCGTCTTCAGGAATTGCTCCTCAAATTCCGAGAGCGTGAGGTGCTGGCCGTCGAAGACAGCGACCACGTCGGGTCCCGGCTCTGTTTCGCCGGTCCCGGCCAGGTGTTTGCACGCACCAACCATCGTCGATGCCATGATTACTACCCAAACAATAGCGCGTAAGTGCATTATTCCACAGACCATCAATACCTGACATGGAGCGCCGCTGGGTGCCGGCGCTGGCGCAGCCTCGGTAAACATTGGCATGTTTTGGCGGTTCCGTTCGCGCGGCGCAAGACCGGCACACAGTTTGCGGTTCGAACACAACCCTGCTGGGCCAAGGCAACCCGGAATTGCAGCCACGGCGACGGAGACCTGGGGTCGCCTCGGAGGGACTCCTGGCTGCGTCGCAGCCAGCGGAATTCGTGCGAAGATCGCGGACGCTTCTCCCTGTTCCTGCTTAGCTCTGGATTGGTGAGGGCACGCCTGGCCGAAGACGCTCATGGTCAGAAGCAGCCATGTGCAAGCGGCGTGGCGAAGGGCCCAGATCGGCGTCAGGCTAACATAGGTCCTCGTCCTGTGGGCATTGGGTTAGGCGGAGCTCGTGCGCGGCCATCTCCACTTGCACGCGGGGCCCCTTCCGGATGTGAGGTGTGCTGGAGCCCGGATCAGGCGCAGCGGGCACTGCAACCCGGCGTGCCCGTGCTTCGTAGTGCAACGTATTCGATGTACCGCAAAACTCCACCTGATCATGCCTGGTCGATCCATACTCGCCTTTCTAGTAGCCTCTCTTGCCTTGGCTTGCACAGGCAGCGCCCAGCAGCAATTCACCCTGTTGGATGAGACTTTTTCGACCAAGGACAGAGCCGCGCTGAAGCTCGATGTCGGTGACGCAGACGTGCAGGTTGATACGGATCGCAAATCAGGGATTCGGGTCACGATCCTTGTAGAGGCCCGCAATGAAGATCGTGCACGGCGCTATTTCGAGGCGCAGCGGTTTGACGTGGCCCAGCGCGACGGGGAAGTCCAGGTATTGACTGATCCCGAAGAAGGTGCATTCTCTGACCTGCGGCGTGAATTGCGTGAATTGGAAGTTCAGATCAGCGTGACTGCTCCGCGCTCTATGGACATCAGACTGCGCACATCTGACGGGGATATCCAGATTGGGGATATCGATGGCGACGTCATGCTTGCCACCTCCGATGGAGACCTTGCAACGGGAGACCTGAACGGTACCATGTTCGATGCCCGAACCTCGGATGGCGACGTTTACGTACCGTCGGCTGATTTCAAGAATATCGTCGTGCGTTCATCGGACGGGGACATCGCCCTGGGCGCCGTTACTGCGGAGGAGACTACAGCTCGCACGTCTGACGGAGACATTCATATTGAGGGTCTGGCGGGCATTTCTGACATACAGACATCCGACGGAGATATTCGTGTGGGCTCGCTCGTCTCCAGTTCAAGCCAATTCAAGACCTCGGATGGCGACATTTCCTTTGGCAGCGTTGAAGGTGACCTCACGGCGCGCTCGTCTGACGGTGACATTGTCGCAAGGCTTGTGCAGCCGGGTGCGGTAGAGCTCCGCACGTCGGATGGGGACATCAGCCTCAATATTCCCGCAAAACTGGGCGCCTCGCTGGATTTCTCTGCTTCCGAGATTCAGATGGCGGACTGTTGCGAGTCGTTCGAGGGGACCCGTGAGGAGGGACGCGCCAAAGGAGAGATCAACGGGGGCGGATCGAGGCTGCAGGCACATTCATCCAGCGGGACCGTGCGAGTGAGAGCCCACTAGCGAAGGGCCGGTCTCGCCACTGCTAACCAGAACATTGCCCGCGTCGAACGGAGCTGGACAACCAGGCCTGCTTGCAACGCGGCGGCGAAAATCGGTTCGAAGAATAGGCCGATCCGCGCCGGCTGATCAATTTGCTGTGCTTGCCGCATGTCAATTGCCTGCACGAGAAGCGGCTGTCAGCCGCACTGAAATCGTGGAGACCTATCCTCGCATTGGCTAACAACACTTACCTGATGTAAGCCGGTCGCCCGTGGCAGCGCCAACGTATAACCTGGCTCGGTAACGAATCCCTTAGAATGTAGTTTGCCTGATCAGACTCCAGGAGTCACATCATGGGAGTCGAATGGAGATCCAGCCCGGTGCGATTCGCGTTCGTCTGTGATCCTGCCGTGATTTGTTTTTCGATTGAGCAAACGAACGGATGCTTCCCGATTGTTACCAGTACCCTGGCTTGAGCGAACAGCAAAGGTTGTCAGGATACGTCCCTCCAGGCGTGGATGCTGGCCTGCCAAATTGGCAGATCCGGGAAGAGGCGTTCGTATGCCGGCCGCGATAAATATTCGCTGTCTCAAGTCAAGCTCTCCCTTTCACCGACCAGGAGACACCCTACACTTAATGGTTGAAAATGAATGGACTTAATATGGCGGTCTTGTGGATTTTGCCGCCCGGAATCAGCGCAGTGGCACTGGTGGGGACTCGTGCGGGAAAACGCGGATCAGTCTGAAGCAGGAAGGAACCGTAAACGCAACAACCGGCATCAATCTGCCGTATTCCAATAGTGGTCGTAGTGTCGCCTTTTCCCACGTGGTTATGCCTATTCGATCCCTCCTTCCCGTCCTCGTTGCGACAGCTTGTTTGGCTTTCACCGCAAGCGCTCAGCAGCAGTATACCCTATTGGATGAGACCTTCCCGTCCGGAGATAAGGCCTCGCTGCAGGTTGCCGTTGGCGATGCAGACATACACGTTGACACGGACGCGGAATCCGGAATTCGCGTAACGGTTCTTGTCGTTGCACCGAGCGAGGA
Organism: Rhodothermales bacterium; assembly: GCA_965207385.1. Classification (GTDB taxonomy): domain Bacteria; phylum Bacteroidota; class Rhodothermia; order Rhodothermales; family Bin80; genus CAZXEU01. The sequence continues at coordinate 6,020 of CBDBLZ010000006.1, read as the reverse complement.
TCTGGCCAAGCGTTATTTTGAAGCCCAACGCTTTGATGTGGCCTTGCGCGATGGCCAAGTCCATGTATTGACCGAGCCCAATGACGGCTGGCAAAACCCGCTTCGGCGCCCGATAGAGGTTCAGATTCAGATTGAAGCGCCGCGATCCACGGATATGCGGCTGCGCACATCCGACGGTGATGTCGTGGTTGGTAATGTCGACGGAGACGTCATGGTTAGGACGTCAGATGGAGACATTGCGGCCGGGGTCCTGACCGGTACCTCGTTTGAAGCCCGAACCTCGGACGGAGATGTCGCCGTAGCGGCGGTGAAGTACAAGGATGTCCTGGTGCGGTCTTCGGATGGCGACATTGAATTAGGCTCTGCCTCTGCGGAGGAAGTAACCGTAAGCACGTCAGACGGAGACATTCACATCGGGGAGCTATCAGCTACTTCCGACATCCACACCTCGGACGGAAGCGTCATGATTGGCAGGCTTATCTCGGATTCGAGCCAGATCAGAACTTCAGACGGAGACATCCTTTGCGGTAGCGTGGACGGCGGGCTGGCCGCCCGTACTTCCGATGGCAATATAGAGGCGAGGCTCGAGAACCCGGGCACCGTAACACTCAAGACCACGGATGGGGACATCGACATCGAATTCTCCTCCAGCCTGGCCGCTACCCTGGATCTAACGGCAACCGATATTCTGATGATGAATTGCTGTGAGTCGTTTGTGGGCACGTGGTCGTGGGAAGGGCATCATGCCGAGGGCACATTGAACGGGGGAGGGATGCGGCTTCAGGCAGTGGCGTCTGATGGCTCCGTGAGAGTACGAAATTTCTAGCCAGGGGCAGATTCTTCGATTGGCAGCCGGCGCTGCTCCGATGAACGCCGTGCTGGATGCTGGCTCAGGTGGAGCATGTCCATGAAACCTGGCTAGTATGGAGGGTCTGCAAGTGCAAATCAATTGGTCCGCGATACGAATAGTTTGATGGGCTGCCGCACAGATTAAGTACTTCGAAAGCAGCACCGTGCCAATTGCGGAGAATTATGGCTGGGAAAACGCTCCCAGCCGCAGTGACTACGGCCAATGCAGCCTTATTGTGGGCTGCCATATCTTTCGCATTCACTCAGGAAACCGCAGGTAAGGCTGACATAGAGTTAGGCGCCGGTTGCATGTCGGTGCCAATACGGACACGGGGGCCAATTGCCAGAACCCCCAGCAGAAAAGATGGAAAAGAGCGTTCGCGTCCGGTTTGCACCGAGTCCCACCGGCTATTTGCACATCGGAGGATTGCGGACCGCTTTGTACTGCTATCTCGTTGCCCGGTCGCACGGCGGACAATTCATATTGAGAATCGAGGATACGGACCAGTCACGCTACGTAAGCGGTGCTGAGCGGGACATCGCCGAATGCCTGACCTGGGCTGGCCTTGATGCGGACGAGGGCCCGGATGTTGGGGGAGATGCCGGGCCGTACCGACAGTCGGAGCGCAAGGGACTCTACGCGGAGTACGCTGGCCGGCTACTTGCTTCAGGGCATGCCTACTACGCTTTCGACACTCCCGAGGAGCTTGAAGCAATGCGAAGCGGAATGGGCGCCAGCGCGGGCTATGACCGCGCGCAGCGGATGCACATGATTAACTCGCTAACGCTCCCGTCCGCGGACGTGCAAACCCGGCTTGCGAGGGGGGACGCGCACGTGATTCGCTTCAAGACGCCTGCAGAGGGAACCGTGAGCTTTTCGGATTCGATCCGGGGCAGGGTCACTATACCAACATCCAGCATTGACGACCAGGTGCTAGTCAAGTCGGATGGGATGCCGACTTATCATCTTGCGAATGTCGTCGACGATCATCTGATGCGCATTACGCACGTCATCCGTGGGGAGGAGTGGCTATCGTCGACGCCGAAGCACATTTTACTGTACGGGGCCCTGGACTGGACACCACCCGCGATGGCTCATCTGCCGCTGATACTGAGCTCCGGCGGAGGAAAGCTGTCCAAGAGGCACGCCGAGCGCCAGGGGATTCCCGTATCGGTTCGGCAGTATCGGAGCGCAGGCTACGAGCCTGAGGCGCTGGTCAATTTCCTGGCCTTGTTGGGATGGAATCCGGGATCGGAGCAGGAGGTGATGTCCGTGGAGGAGCTCGTTCAAGTGTTCACGCTGGAGCGTGTGGGCACGAGCGGCGCGCGCTTCAGTCTGGACAAGCTCAAATGGTTCAATCAGCAACACCTGCGGCGCAAGCGGCCCCAGGAATTGCTTCTGAGGCTGCGACCGGTGCTTGAGCGGCACGGTCTGGCCGCCGGCGACGAGTATATCCTGCGTGTCGCTTCACTTGTTGGAGAGCGAGTCAACCTGGCGGAAGAAGTGGCGACAACGTACGGGTACTTATTCGCGGATCCGGAATCCTACAACGAGAAAGGAGTGCGCAAACGCTGGAAAGCCGACTCGCCGGGCCTTGTGGCAGCATATGCCCGGTCGCTGGCGGCGGTTGAGCCTTTCGTGGAGGCGGAGCTGGAGACGGCGCTCAGGGCGATCACCGCTCAGCAGGAAGTCGGAGCGGGTCGCCTCATCCACCCCGTTCGGCTGGCCGTTACCGGCACTACAGTCGGTCCGAGCCTGTTTGCCATGCTCGAAGTCCTGGGAAGGGAGACCTGCATCCGGCGCCTTGAGCATGCGCTGGCTGCCATGGGCACATAGACCATGGCAGGCTTCAGGCTGAGACAGCTGGCGGGCGAGTTTGCCCTATGCCGGCTTGCCCCGGATGCCGAGATTCCGGCATGGGCTGTGGAGGCCGGATTCCACTCCATTACGCGCACTGCAACGGAATTGTCGGTACTTTGCGCGGCAGGCAGCGTCCCGGACGGCGTAGAGAAAAGCGGCGGGTGGCACGGACTCGAGGTGGAGGGACCGCTTGCTCACACGTTGACCGGCGTGCTGGATTCTATTCTGCGGCCACTGGCACAGGGAGGCATTTCGGTGCTGGCCATAGCCACGTACGAAACGGACTATGTCTTTTTGCGTGATCCAGAGAACGCCGCGCGTCTCCTAAGGGCTGCAGGACACGAGTTGGCATTGAAAGCGGGAAGCGAGTCCGCTACCGGTGTAGGTAGATAGCATCCCTGAAGCGATTCATTGGCCAACGTGAGTTGAATGTGGCGATGAAGGGCAGTCGGGCACGCCGACCCATCACCGCAAGCCCTTTAATTCCCGACGCCAGAGCCTTGGGCTCGTGGTGCGGTTCTTTACAACAGCACGACGTTGGGCTATCCCGTTACCGAATGGCGCCGACTACAGCTGATATAGGCACCAGGTCCAGTATGGTCACAGGCTCTTCTGTTGCCGGGCGCTCGAATACAAGGACCTGCCTGTCCGTGTCTACATCTCGCAGGATTGCGGCAAAGTCGTACGTGACAAGCACTTCACCCGTTCGGGCATCAATAAAGTCCGCACCCCGACCGGCCTGCCCAACGAGCAGCGTGTCATTGGCCACGTAGAGGTTGCGTACCATATCCCATGAAGAAAACCAGTCGATGAAGCCAGGTGAGCCCGGCCGGTTGATACTCTTCTGTCTAAGCGGGCGGTAATGCGGGGACTCCACCGTGATCGCTTCCAGCTGATCTCCCGCCAGATCAAACTTGCGCAGCACGTACTCCAGGGCCTGCACGCACCAGATCGCCCGCTTGTATACGCGAGTGCACTCGGCACCGGGCACCAGCTGCACTTCAAAAGTCTCTGCGTTGGGAGAAATGGGCATGAAATCGCGCACGAGGCTTCCGTCATCGGAAAAGATGTGAAGAGTCGTTCCCTTGTAGCGTGATTCCATCCGCGTACCTGCAACCTGCACGTGGCCCTCGTCCAGCACTTCGACATCACCTGCGACCAGCGTGACGAATTGCGCGGCAAAAAGGCGCTGATACGTCCCCGTCGTATCGAAAATGCTGATGCGCCGGCTTGACTCTCCGACCACCACCCGGTTGCCATCCACCGACAGCTCCGCAGGGCTTGAGAATTCACCGGGGCCGTCGCCCTGCCGCCCGAATTTTCGGATGGGCCTCCCTGACGCCGAGAAGACGTTGACACTGTAAGCCCTCGAATCGAGTACGTAGAATCTCCCGTCTGACACGACTAGCTCGCCTACAGTCAGGATTTCCGGGAGCGTGACAGATTCTGCCCCGGGAAACTGGGCAGGATCCCTATGCGGAAGATCCTGCCCGGCGGAGGGAATGATGAGCATCAACCCCAGGACCAGGTAGACTGCACGCGCGCGCATTACGGTTGCCATTGCATGTTATGGGGATAAGAGGGGCGGAAGCCGAAGCGAAGCCGCCGGATCGTGAGCGTCATCGCGCGAGGCGCCGTTATGCCGGCCCAAGGTACATGGATGCAGGGTGCGGACGGAACCCGGAGCTACGGGTGTCGCCACAGTATGCGGCAGCGGGGCGGCCATTGGCTCAATCGTTGCTGTGCCCTGCGGGACGGCATTGGCACGCTCATGGGGATAGCGGTCTTCACGGCAGCGGCACACGTCGTACCCGGAGTCATCTGGGCCTACAATAGGGCCTCATTTCCGGAGCTCGTAAACAATGACCGCGACTTTCTCGTCGTGCGTCACGGCATAGGCCCGGCCACCCTGAATTACGCGCAGGTCTGTACTCACGGGGAGCTCTACCTGTCCCTGCAGCCTGCTTTCGGCATCGAGAATGAGCCATTGGGCCAAAGTGTCCGCCATGGATGGTGGTGTGACCTTTACCCACGTGCGGGAGTGATCGTCCACGACGAAGGTTTCGAAGGCGGGTTTGGTGTCCGGCAGCTCGGAGGCCAGAATCGCTTTGCGGTACCAGTCCGCACTGCCTTCGACAAATCGTCCGATCTCATCGCGTGTCAGTGGAATAGAAGCAAGGGCATGCGTGACTGTGTGGCGATCCGTGCCGTCCGGTGCGTTGACGGCTATGTCCACGGATTCGGTCCAGCCCGCGAAGAGCGTGGAGCCCGGGCCCATGCGGAAGATCGGATCGCGCCCAAAGGGCATGCTCGTGGCGAAGCGGTCCGGCCCTTCTCCCGACATAAGCCACTCGGAAGCCGGCAGGCTGTAAATGGGAGGGGGCTGTACCTCTCCCGCCCAGCCAACACGCAAAACGTGCATTTGGCGAGCGTGCAGGTCGTCGCCCGGCGAGACGGGCCAGGCGTACGAGACCAGGAAACCGGTATCCAGAGCGCCGACCAGCCAGTAGGGCAAGCCGAGAGAATCACCCGAGACCCGAAGTCATAAGCCAGTCTGAGATCGTCTGGGTCGTAGGCGGAAATGCGCTCAAGTCTGGAGTCGAACACGTAGAGCGTATCGCCGGGGCCTGATAGAATGGACTCTAGCCTCTCGAATTCTCCGGGACCACGACCTCGCCGGCCAATGGTCTGGATAAGACTCCCGTGCTCCGCGAAAGCATAGATCCTGGAGTCCTGCTCATCTCCGACAAAGATGCGCCCGGACTGGTCGACGGTAACCAATTCTCCGATGCCTCCAAAGAGGACTGTGTCGCCCGTGGACTCATCACCAATACGGAATAGTTCGCTGAGTGTTGGTCCGGACGTAGAAGGGTCACCCGCCTCATTTCGCTCTCCGGCCACGCAGGCCGCGAACAAAAGAACAGCAAAGAGCGAAAAGAAGAAGGCCGTGGCGATCCCGGGGCGGATGAAGTCGCCCTTCACGTGTATGTCATGTCTTGTATCCTGAGTCATTCTAGTGCAAGACTTGCGGAGGCCAAAGTGCCGTGGATTCCGGAAGAGATTCCGGTAGGCGGAAGCGATGGACCGTTGCTAGGCTCGTACCGATTGCATCTCGAAATGTACCCCTTGCCGCCCGAATTCTACAAGAGCATTCCTGGACCGTTGTCTCAACCGGAAGCCTCAAGTCTCCAGCCAAGCTGTATGTCCGGGCCTGAGGCCGCGCTGGCGGCTGCGCCTGCGCAATTACTGAGTGGTGCCGGCTTTGGATTTTCGGCGTGGGACAACGTACCGTGACGGTACATGCCTTTTG
>CBDBLZ010000005.1:0-143593 GCA_965207385.1 Rhodothermales bacterium | reverse complement strand
CTATCTGGGACAGGGCACCATCCGGGGAGAGCCGTACGACAAGATCGAGGTAACTTTCTTTGAAGAAGGCGGCGGGCGTGACTTCGAAGACCGCTACGTGTACTGGTTTCACCGTGACCGCTACACGATGGATTACTTGGCCTATACATTCCATACGGGTGATGGCGGCACCCGATTTCGTGAAGCATTCAACGTTCGGACAATCTCGGGGGTGCGGTTTGCCGATTACCACAATTACGTTTCGGATTCTCTTTCGAGTCCCGAGGATCCCATTGAACGCTTCGATGCCTTGTTCGAACAGAGTGCCGTTTCCCTTCTTTCCGAAATCCTGACAGAAAACGTGACGCTAACGCCGCTTGATGATGCGCCCTGACGTTGCCACCGACTTGCGTGAGGTCCTGGCGGAGCCGCTCGAAAGAATCCGGATTGAGGCGAAGGGTACGGGAATTTCCCTTCCGCTCAGCAGGCTCGTTAACCTTCTCGGTTCGCTGCTCGGACGTGCCATCCATGAGCAGGCCGGGGAGCGCATCGTGCTCCTGGTCGAGCACCTTCGATTGCTGGCAAAGCAGGCCATGCACGAGGGTAATCCCGCCAAGAGAAAACAAGCGGCCGCGCTCATTGCCGAACTCGGCCTTGCGGACATAGAGTGGCTGCTGCGCGCCTATACAGCCTTCTTTCACCTGGTCAACCAGAGCGAACAGCAGGAGATCATCCGCATCAACCGCGATCGGGCGAAGGACGCAGACGAGAGGCCCCGGCCGGAATCCATAGACGAATCCGTCGGCGAACTGAAAAGGCGCGGATATACCTTTGATGACATCCTGGCGGCCCTGGGGGGCCTGGACATACAGCCCACACTGACGGCACATCCTACGGAAGCGCGTCGGCGCACCATCCTCTACAAGCAACAGGACCTGGCCGAGCAAATAGGCAGGTGGCGCAATATGCGCCCCACCCCGTACGAGCGTATCGATCTGCTTCAGAGCATTCGCGACCAGATTTCCATTCTGCTGGCCACGGACCAGATTCACTCGAGTCGGCCAACCGTGATTGACGAAGTGGAATACGGCCTCTACTTCCTCCGCAACGCCATCTGGGAGACCGTGCCCCGCATACACCAGGATGTACGGCGGGCCCTGCTGCGACATTTCGGCGACTGCCGCGGTCTCCCCCCCTTTCTGAAGTACCGTTCCTGGATAGGCAGTGATCGAGACGGCAACCCCAATGTCACGGCCGAGGTAACGCGCAAGACCCTTGCCAAGCAGCGTCGCAAGGCCCTGCGGCGCTACATCCATGACCTGGAAGCCCTGCGGCGGGAGCTCAGCATCTCGGACCGAAAGGTTGAGTTTCCGGATGAGTTCTATGCCTCCATCGCAGAAGACGCGAAGGCCCTGACCCTGCCACCTCATGTCCAGCGCCTCTTTCAGCATGAACCACTGCGGTACAAGCTGAGCTTCATGATCGTGCGCCTGGAGGCCCTGCTTAATCCGGAGGCACCAGCCGATTACGGCGTAGACCAATTCAAGAACGACCTGGCGCTACTGGCTTCGGCGCTGCGACATACGGGATTTGGCTTCCTTATAGACGAAGGAAGACTGGGACGCATCCTGATCCGTGTTCAGACTTTCGGATTCCACCTCGCGGCCCTGGACATTCGACAGCACAGCCTGCAGCACGAGGTAGCTGTGAGCTGTCTGCTGGGTCTTGCCGGCATGACATCCGGCTACGGGGACCTGCCAGAATCACAAAAGGTGGCTCTCCTGGTCTCGGAGCTCGCCAATCCGCGCCCCCTTGTTTCCCAGTCGCACGAAACCCCCGCCGCTGCAGCGGAAGTGCTGGCTACCTTCGAGGTGATAAGGGAAATGGTGAAGCTTGAGCCGGCCGCGCTGGGGAGCTACGTGGTAAGCATGACGCACGAGGTCAGCGACCTCCTGGAAGTCCTGCTACTCGGAAAGGAGGTAGGCATCTGGCGCGACCGCGATGGCCAGGTCGAATCGTGCCTCGATGTTGTGCCCCTCTTCGAGACGATTGAAGATCTCGACAGGTCCGAAGACCTTCTGGTCAAGCTCTTTGCTCTGCCGATCTACCGCCGGCACCTTGCAGCCAGGGGCCAATTTCAGGAGATCATGCTTGGATACTCGGACAGCAACAAGGATGGTGGATACTGGATGGCCAACTGGGCGCTGCACAAGGCGCAAGAGCGTATCGCGCGCACGTGCAGCGACCACGGGGTGAGTGTCCGGCTATTCCACGGGCGTGGAGGTACCGTGGGACGTGGCGGCGGACGCGCGGGCCAGGCCATCATGGCCATGCCGGGCGTCGCGCTCAACGGGCGGATCCGGTTCACTGAACAGGGCGAAGTGATATCCTACCGCTACGCGCTGCCAGCTATTGCCCATCGGCATCTCGAACAAATCACGGGTGCTACACTGCTGTCGCATACCCGGGCGACTGCCGGGGCCGAGGAGGCTGCCCATGCCGAGATCATGGAGCGCATAGCGGCCCGCAGCATGCAGGCGTATCGGGCGCTGGTGCAGGATCCGCGGCTGTGGCAGTGGTATGCTTCGGTTACTCCCATCGAGCTCATTAGCAGGATTCCGATCGCTTCGCGACCGGTATCTCGCAAGTCTGCGAGCGAGGTAGACTTCGAGGGGCTGAGAGCCATTCCGTGGGTCTTTGCGTGGACGCAGACACGCTATATCGTGCCCGGATGGTACGGCATCGGCGCGGGACTGGAGGCCGCTATCAGGGAGGGGGCGCTGGATGAACTCAGGGAAATGTACCGGTCTTGGCCGTTTTTCCGGGCCATCATCGGCAATGCCGAGCGCGAAATGGCCAGGGCGCGCCCCAGTATCGCGAGGGAGTATGCGCAGCTGGCAGAATCCGCGTGCTTCCACGAGCAGCTTGCTGCCGAGTTTGACCTTGCCCGGCAGGCGATTCTACGGATCACGGGACAGACTGAACTACTTGGCCACAACCCCGTGATTCGAAAGTCCATAGCCCTGCGCAATCCATACACGGACATTCTCAACCTCCTTCAGGTTGAACTCATCAAACGCTACCGGCATGGCCCTGCGGAGCGTCGTGAGCGCGTTTCCCGGGCTCTGTTTCTGAGCATTAACGGCATCGCTGCAGCGATGCAGAGCACGGGCTAGCGCCCCCCGGCGGCCACGTCGATTCGGGCGAGCACGGCCAGATGATCCGATGCCGTGAAGCGGGCAAGGGTGGTGAATGCCTTCACCTGCACGGCACGGTCGACGAATACATAGTCGATCCGACCTCTCGGCTCCGTCGTGAATCCGCTGAACGTCCCGGCTGGCCCTTCAGGAGGCGTCAGGGCGGCTGGGCGCGCGTCAACCAGCCGCGTGGCAGTCATCGTGCGGTAGACCTCCGATTCGGGTACGGCGTTGAAGTCGCCCAGAACAATGACAGGTGCTGCACCGGCAATCTCCTCGATTCTGGCCAAGAGCAAGGCTGCGCTCTTCTCCCTTGCTTCTCTGCCGCGGTGATCAAAATGCGTATTGAATACGAAGAAGGTGTCCCTGCTGGCCAGGTCCGCAAATTCGCTCCAGGTTGCAATCCGGGTTATGGCAGCGTCCCAGCTCTTGCTCCCCGGCACATCAGGCTCTTCCGAAAGCCAGAACGTACCGTGTCGCACCGAGGCAAAGCGGTCGCTTCGATAGAAGATGGGAGCGTATTCACCCGCTTGCTTGCCGTCGTCGCGCCCGACGCCCACGTATTCGTAGTCAGGCAATAGTTCAACGAGCGCTTGCATCTGCGTGTGCAGTGCCTCCTGCACGCCGGCAATATCCGCCATGCTTACGATGCCAGCCACTTCCTCCCTGCGGTACTGCCAGTTATGCTCCCCGTCTGCCGGGTTGTCGTAGCGGATGTTGAATGACATGACCTTCAGCGTCGTGTCGGATCCGGCAGCAAAGAACAGAAGCGGAAGAATCCAGAGCATGGCCTATCCTCCGATGGTTATCATCGGCCGGTTTTGCATGACGGCCAGATTGTGCATGCCTGCGTGGCGGGCATGCTTTCGGGCTACGGCCCGGCTGATGGTCTCCAGCAATTCGTCGTCTTCGGCACCACCGCGCATGGCGTCGCGAAGACTTGTCTCCGCTGCGCCAAAGAGGCATACCTTCAGATTGCCGTCGGCCGTTATGCGAAGCCTGTTGCAGCCTTCGCAGAAATTCTCCGTCATCGACGTAATGAATCCGACGGTGCCCCTGAAGCCGGGCACACGGAAGGTCTTCGATGTATCGTGCCGCGAGCCCGTAACGCGTTTCAGCGGATATTTCTGCCGAATGTCCCGCACCATCTCCGCATAGGAGTAAAGGCGCCGGGAATCCCATTGGTTGCCATCGAAAGGCATGAATTCTATGAACCGGACCTCCAGCGGCACCTCCCGGGTCCAGTCCACAAAGTCGCACAGCTCATCTTCGTTGAGGCCGCGCATGACGACGCAGTTGACCTTGACAGGATCGTAGCCGCGCTCGATGGCCTCGGAAATGGCACGCACGACGAGCTCCAGTCCCCGGCGCCGCGTAATGGCTTCAAAGCGCTCGGGCTTCAGGGTGTCGAGGCTAATGTTGATCTGGCCCAGCCCCGCACGGTGCAAGCGGTCGAACTTCTTTGGCAAGAGCAGGCCGTTGGTCGTTAGGGCTAGGGTTTCGAGCCCGTCCATCGCGCCCAAGGCCTCGGCAATGGATTCTATGCCGGGTCTCAGCAGCGGCTCGCCACCGGTTAGGCGAATCTTGGTTACTCCCTCCCCTACAAACAGCCTCGCAAGCCGGATCACCTCGAGATCCGTCAAAAGCTGCGCATCCGGAGTCCAGGCCAGCCCTTCCTCCGGCATACAGTAGTGACAGCGCAGATTGCAGTTTTCGACCAGCGAAATCCGCAGATACGTGTGGCGCCGGCCAAAGCCGTCGTCCAGCACATGACGCCGGCCCTTTTCGGCCTCAAACGACAGGGCAAAGTCCTCCGGTACCAGGGCGCCGGCGCTGTCGCCGGAGCCTGGCGCATCCGTCAGCAGGTTCAGTTCAAGTAGCATTGCGCCTGCTCCAGCTTGACGAGATCTCGCGTGCTGTTGACGTTCAAGACCAGCTCCGGCGCCACAACGCGGTAGCGGACACCGTTTGCCGCACGGATGAGCGCGTGCATGGCTAGCTGGCCTGTGCGGAGATGTAATTCCACGAGTGGCAGGAGGTTTACATGATACGCCGCGCAAAGCGGGTGAAGGCGCCCGCCGGGTGTGCGACTGACCACACAAGACAGGCCGCCGTGAATCTCGGAGAGAATGCCGCGAAGCAAAGGGGCCGTCACGGCTGGCATGTCGCAGGCCACGACCAGAACCCATGGCGAGGAGGAATGCGACAGACCGGCATGCAGGCCGCCAAGCGGACCACAGTGCGCAAACCGGTCGCGGATGGTACGTGCTCCTGCCACTTCGTAGGGCCGCGCATGGGATCCCGCGCCTATCAGCACTGAATCCGCCACGTCTTGCAGTGCCGAGACCGCATGCTCAATCAGCGGCCTCCCGCGCCAGGCATGGCGCGCCTTGTCCGAGCCGAATCGCGTGCTACGCCCTCCGGCCAGCACCAGTCCCGTTACGCTGCTTTTTCGCATGGCTCCAGACGGATGGTCACGGATTTCGATGCCGGCGTATTGCTGCCTCGGGCTGTATGATCGACGGGTACCAGGACATTGGCCTCCGGAAAGTACGTTGCGGCGCATTGTCTGGGTAGCGGGTACGGCACGACGGCGAATCCTTCTGCGCGGCGCTCCTTGCCATGGTAGCAGCTGACAAGTGTAACGCACTGGCCTGCCTCCAGTCCCGCATCTGCAACGTCTTGCGGATGCAGCATGATGACGCGGCGACCGCCCCTGATACCCCGGTAGCGGTCGTCCAGGCCATAGACGGTGGTATTGAACTGGTCGTGGCTCCGAATAGTCATCATTACGTACTCGTTCTTTGCCGCTGCAAACTCCGGCACGTCGTGTACAGTAAAGTGCGCCTTGCCGGAGCCGGTTTCAAAGCGTCCGCTGCGGGCTGGATTGGGGAGCGCAAACCCGCCCCGGAGGCGAATGCGCTCATTGTAGTCTTCGAATCCCCCAATTACGTCGGCTATTGCGTCGCGAATGGCGTCATAGTCGCGTGCAAAACTCTGCCAGGGTTCGCGCTCCAGGAGCGTCTGCCTGGCCAGGGATGCAACGATCGCTACCTCACTTCGAAGCCCGTCAGCGGCCGGTTCCATGTGTCCACGCGAGGAATGCACAATGCCCATCGAATTCTCGACGGAAACAAACTGCTCTCCGCTCTGCTGCCGGTCCCTTTCGGTGCGCGCCAGGCACGGCAGAATCAGCGCTTCGCGCCCCGGCGTCAGGTGACTTCTGTTCAGCTTCGTGGAAACATGCACCGTCATTTCGCATCGGCCCAGTGCCTCTGCCGTGTAGGCGGTATCCGGCGCGGCCGACAGGAAATTGCCGCCCATGGCAACGAATACCCGCACGTTGCCCGCATGCATGGCACGGATGGCATTTACCGTGTCGTAGCCGGTAGTGCGCGGCGCCTCGAAGCCAAAGCGCTTCCCGAGCCGATCGAGGAATTCCTCCGACGCCCTGGGCGTGATGCCGACTGTCCGGTCGCCCTGTACGTTGGAATGGCCCCGCACCGGGCAGACGCCGGCTCCCGGTTTGCCAATGCTGCCCTTGAGCAGCAGGAGATTCACGATGCTCTGCACGTTGGCAATGGCATGCTCGTGCTGGGTCAGCCCCATGGCCCAGCACACGATGATGCGCTTTGAATCCATGACGCACTGCGCCACCTTGCGCACGGTTTCCGTGCTGACTCCCGCAGATTCGGCCAGCTCCTCCAGGGATACATTCTCGAGGCTAGCGCGGAAATGCTCAAAGCCCTCCGTGTGCTGCTCGATGAAGGCGTGATCAAAAGCGGTGCCGGGTTGGTGCTGCTCCTCTTCGAAGAGCCGCTTCATTACGGCGTTCAGGAACGCAATGTCGCCACCTATGCGAACCTGCGCAAAAACACTGGCGAGCGGCGTACCCCGCCCGGCGATTCCGGCAAGCTTTTGCGGATGCCGGAATCGGATAAGGCCCGCCTCCGGCAGCGGATTGACGTGCACGATGCGGGCCCCGGCCTGCACGGCACGCTCCAGCGTGGAGAGCATCCGGGGATGATTGGTACCCGGATTCTGGCCGATCACAAAGATCAGGTCCGCAAGCTCGAAATCCTGCAGCGTAACGGTACCCTTGCCGACCCCAATGACTTCTTTCAGGCCCATCCCGCTGGATTCGTGGCACATGTTCGAGCAGTCCGGCAGATTGTTGGTACCGAATCTGCGCACCAGCAGCTGAAACAGAAACGCAGCCTCATTGCTTGTGCGACCAGAGGTGTAGAATACCGCCTCATCCGGGGATGGCAGCGTGCGCAGGCGCGCAGCCAGTCGGGCCATGGCCTGGTCCCACGAGACGGGTTCGTAGTGTCTCTTGCCCTCGGGCAGCAGCATGGGTGCCGTAAGCCTTCCCTGCTGCCCGAGCCAGTAGTCGGACTTCTTCTGCAGATCGTCGATGCTCCAGGTGCTAAAGAAGGGAGCCGTAATGCGGCGCGTCGTGGCAGCTGCCGCGACGGCCTTGACTCCATTTTCGCAGAACTCCGCCGGTGACGCCTTTTCAGGCTCGGGCCATGCACAGCCCGGGCAGTCGAATCCGCCTTTCTGGTTTACCCGACGAAGAGCGCGCACGCTGCGCGCCAGTCCCGCTTCACGCACGGCGTGCCGGGCCGAGCTGACAACGGATGCAGGTCCCGCGGCAGCGGTCTCCGGTGCGGAAACGCGCAGCTTCTTTTTGCTGTCTGTGCTCTTCATGCCCTCATTGTTCAGTGCCTGCAAGGCAGGTCTTTCTCCACCACAACCCTTATGCCGTCCAGGCGACTGTTACACAGGACCACATTCCCCGGCTCCGCCCACCTGATTACGTGGGCCGCAGGGACCTCAATCCGGATCTGTCCCTCCGCAAACCGGACACCGACACTGTCGCCAGCCGCTTCGACCGCGTACGAGAGCAGGCTGTTTCCCGGAAACTGCACGCTCTCGGCAACGCTGCCGCCGTGCACCAGCGCGGATACCTCGCCCTCGGATAGCCGAAGCCTTACCGCATTTCGGGTAATACGGAGCTTCATCGCAGCCTGTCCACCTCTGCGTATGCGTTAAACCGGTCCGGGCCTGCAAAGCCTACGAGCGAGACCGAGTACCGCTCTGCGAGTTCCACAGCCAGGCTGGTGGGTGCGCCGACGGCCACAATGACCGGCAAACCGGCCATCACGGCTTTCTGGACGATCTCGAAACTAACGCGCCCGCTGACTACCAGGATGGAGTTCATGGGCCTAGGGCGCTCCTCCATAATCTGGCAGCCGATAACCTTGTCCACGGCATTGTGGCGTCCAACGTCTTCCCGAACCGCTTCAGGTTCGCCGGCAAAGGAAACGAGCGCCGCCGCATGCACGCCTCCGGTCTGGCTGAATACCGACTGGGCAGATCTGAGAAGGTGCGGCAGCGCATGGATGAGGGACCGGTCGACCGGGGCACCCCCGGGGACCGCGGCGATGCCCGCAGGCATGCGCAGCGCTTGCAGCGACGGCTTGCCGCACGCTCCGCAACTGGAGGAAACGGGAAAACGACGGGCCAGGGAGTCGCGGGCCCGTGCAAGGCCCTCGCGCAGCGTAGCCGTCACCACGTCGCCTACGCGCATGTCCGTGCGAACATGGAGCACATCGCCCAGTCCTTCGATTATGCCTTCGGCCAGGAGGAAGCCCAGCACCAGAGCCACATCATCGCCAGGCGTGCGCATGGTCACGGCGACAACCTCCGGATCCTGATCCGGGCCGGCGAGACGCATTTCCAGGGCAGATTCTACGGCAACCTTGTCCACAAACCTGGAAGCCCCTGCTCTTTCGAAGCGGACCACCGGCGCGCGTGCCACCTTGCAAGACAGATCGGCTGAGGCGCCACCTGATGCCATATCCTGCATGCACCAATATACGGAACGCACCCCGAGCAACCTTTAGGCAGCTCCCGATGTTGAATCGCGACTTGTCAAGTGGCATGCCATGGCAATTGTACTGGCCTTCAGCGGTGGCCTGGACACCTCGTTTTGCGTTCCCTACCTGAAGGAGTCCTACGGTGAGACGGTGTATACGGCCACGGTCAATACCGGTGGCCTTACGGAAAACGAAGCACGGGCTCTTGAGCACAAGTCGCGCGAGCTCGGCGCCGCGGAGCATTTCCTGATTGAAGGCCGGCACGCACTTTACAGGGACCATCTCCGGTACCTCATCATGGGTAATGTCCTGAGAGGGGGCGTATACCCGCTTTGCGTAGGGGCAGAACGCGTGGTGCAGGCCCGCAAGCTGGTCGAACTGGCAAGGCGACTCGAAGCACGGGCCATAGCGCACGGCTCCACGGGCGCCGGCAATGATCAGCTGCGCTTCGACAGCGTGATCCGGCTACTGGCGGACGACCTGGAAATCGTAACACCCATCCGTGATGAAGGCGTCACGCGGCCCTTCGCCACCGCCTTTCTGGAGGAGCGAGGATTTGATGTGCCGCGCAGCACGACATCCTACTCCATCAATGCCGGACTGTGGGGCACAACCATCGGAGGCGCCGAAACGCTCACTACCACGGATCCGCTTCCGGAAAGCGCCTATCCGGCCTCCGTGCCGGTGGCGCAGGCTCCTGATCGTGCGCAGATCATCCGCCTGGCGTTTCGCGCGGGCCTTCCCGAATCGATAGACGGCGAGGATCTGGACGGCGTAAGCCTCATTCTCAGGCTTGCTGCCGCGGGCTCCCGCCACGGCGTGGGCCGCGGCATCCACGTCGGAGACACCGTGCTGGGCGTCAAGGGACGCATAGCATTCGAGGCACCCGGTCCCATGATCCTGCTGACGGCGCACAGGGAGCTCGAAAAGATTGTGCTCACCAAGTGGCAGCGCTACCAAAAGGACCAGCTTGCGGATTTTTATGGCATGCTGCTGCACGAAGGACAGCACTACGACCCGGTTATGCGCGACATTGAAGCCTTTTTCCGGTCCTCGCAAGACGGGGTCGACGGTACGGTGACCGTCAAGCTCTTCAAGGGCAATATCCTCGTGCAAGGGTGCGAAAGCCCCAATTCCATGTTCAGTACGGATGTAGCCACCTACGGGGAGCAGGCCGCGCTGTGGGACGGACGGGACGCGCGCGGATTCTGCCGTCTGGCAGGCATGCAGGCTTATCTGGCCCGAAAGGCCCGGCATCCGTAACATGGCGGAAGTACAATCCAGAAAGGCCGTAGCCCTGCTGCACGCAGCAGGCTATGCAGGCCGGGAGCTCGTCACGCTTCTGGCCGGCCATCCTAATGCGCGCCTGGCCTTGGCCACCAGCCGCACCTACGCCGGCAAGACGCTCGAGGCGGCACATCCGATGCTGCGAGGGCTCACGGACCTGCGGTTCTCGGACCCGGCCGACGGAAACCTCGCGGGTATGGACGCGGTCCTTCTCGCCGCGGAGCACGGCGCCGCGGCACGTACCGTGCAGGACATCCTCGCGGGCGGCTACGACGGCCCCATCATCGATCTCAGCGCCGACTTTCGGTTCAAGTCGGCGGCCCAGTATGAAGCCCGCTTCGGTGCGGCGCATCCTGCGCCCGAACTGCTTGGACGGTTCACGTACGGCCTGGCCGAGGTGTGCGCTCCCTACCGCAGCCGGTTGATTGCGAATCCCGGCTGTTTCGCGACAGGCATTGCGCTGGCGCTTTGGCCTGTTGTCCGTGCG
The DNA here is from genome assembly GCA_965207385.1 of Rhodothermales bacterium. Classification (GTDB taxonomy): domain Bacteria; phylum Bacteroidota; class Rhodothermia; order Rhodothermales; family Bin80; genus CAZXEU01. The sequence continues at coordinate 132,758 of CBDBLZ010000005.1, read as the reverse complement.
CTGGGCCCTCTGCACGCCAGTGTCACGGCCCTGACAGGAGCCTCGGGCGCCGGAACGCGTCCGAAGGCAACCACGCACTTCCCGACGCGGGATGGAAATCTTCGGGCCTATCGCACGCTCAATCACCAGCATCTGCCGGAAGCCTTGCAACTGCTGGGGCCGGGTAGCACCGTAGCGTTTGTGCCCGTGTCCGGACCGTGGACCCGGGGCATCTGGGGAACGGCGCACGTCACGCTGCCGGCCGGCGTCACACAGGAGAGTGTATCGGAGTGGTTTGCAGAATCCTATGGCGAAGGAAGGGCCATTCGGCTATGGCCGTCAAGGCTTCCGGAGCTCCGCTTCGCGGTGGGCACGCCGTACTGCGACATAGGATGGGTCGTGCGCCGGCAGGCACTCGTGGTCGGATTCGCACTCGACAACCTGCTCAAGGGTGCAGCATCGCAGGCGGTGCAAAACCTCAACCTGGTAATGGGCTGGCCGGAGATGGCCGGCCTGATCCCCAAACCGGCGTCGGCGTGAAGACAGCAGACATCATCGCACAGGAAGAGGCCTGCCTTGTCCCAACGTACCGAAAGATGCCGCTGGCGCTGGTACGAGGAGAAGGCAGTTACGTCTGGGACGCGGACGGCCGCCGTTTTCTGGATTTCTACGGCGGCCACTGCGTGACGCTCCTGGGACACTGTCCGGCGCGTGTGACGCAAGCCCTGAAGCGCCAGGCGGACACGATGCTCTTCTATTCAAACGTCGTCTACAACGACACGCGCTCCAGGGCTGCCAGCCGGCTTGCGCGCATGTCTCCGCCCGGCCTGGACCGGGTATTCTTTTGCAATTCGGGTACGGAGGCGGTCGAGACCGCCTTGAAGCTCGCGCGCAAGGCCACCGGACGCATTCGCGTCCTGTCCATGCAAGGCGATTTTCACGGCCGTACGCTGGGCAGCCTTGCCACTACCTGGAATCCTGCCTATAGGGAGCCCTATCAGCCGCTGCTTGCCGGTACGCAATTTGTGCCGTTCGGTGATCTGGACGCCGCCAGGCACGCCGTGGATGATTCGGTGGCAGCGGTCATACTGGAGCCCATCCAGAGCATCGCAGGGATGGTCGAGGCAGATCCGGCGTACTACCGGGCCCTCCGCGACCTTGCTCGGGACCAAGGTTGCATGCTCATCTTCGACGAAGTCCAGACGGGAGTGGGCCGGACAGGCACCTTTTCCGTTAGCGAACAGTACGGCATGCGTCCGGACATCATAACGCTGGCCAAGAGCCTGGGCTCGGGCGTTCCTGTCGGGGCCGTGCTTACAACGGCCGAAGTTGCAGCAACGGTCGAGTACGGGGACCACGGCTCGACCTTTGGCGGTGGCATGATGGCCATGGCCGCCCTGGAGGCGACACTGGCCACCATCGAGGAGGAGAGCTTGATGCAGCGGGCCGCCGCGATATACGATGCGATTGCCCGCGAATTGTCTCCGGCCGCGGCTTCCGTGCGCGGACGGGGGTGCCTCATGGGAATAGAAATCAGTGAGCCGGCGGCGGGCGTACTGGCCGCACTGCGCGAGCGCGGCGTGCTCGCCGGCTCGTCCCAGGATCCCCATGTCATCCGCGTCTTGCCGCCGCTTACCGCTACGTCCCGGGACGTGGAGTTTTTTCTCACCGCCCTTGGCTCAATCCTTTCGTGATGGACCCGACTCTGCGGCATCTTCTGACCTGGCGGGACCACAGCGACGATTACTGGCAGCAGTGTATCGACAGTGCGCGGCGCCACTTTGGCGCCAAGAGCGAGCGCATGCAGCTTCGCCGCACCCTGGCGCTGATATTCTTCAACCCTTCCCTGCGTACGCGCACGTCCATGGAGGTGGCCGCCGCGCACCTGGGCGCGCACGCCACTACGCTCATTCCCGGCAGCGGCACGTGGCAGTTCGAATGGCGGCACGGCCAGGTCATGGACGGCGACAAGGCCGAGCATATCAGCGAGGCCATCGGCGTGCTTTCCCGCTACTACGACGCTTTGGGCGTGCGACTCTTTGCCTCCGGCACCGACTATGCCCTCGACAGGGACGAGACCCTGTTTCGCACGATTCTCTCTGCTGCCACGGTGCCCGTTATCAATCTGGAATCCGCCTTTTACCACCCGTGCCAGGCGCTTGCCGACGCGTCGATGCTTCAGGAACACTTCGGAGGGCAGGCGAGCGGCAAGAGATTTGTGCTGGCCTGGTGCTACCACCCCAAGGCCTTGCCACTGGCAGTACCCCACTCGGCGCTTCTTATGGCGGCGAGGCTGGGCATGGACGTGACCGTGGCCCGGCCGGAGGGCTACGACCTTGATGCCGGCGTTATGGAGGAGGCCCGCTCGTACGCGGCCGCGCACGGCATGCGCATTCGTGAATTGACTGATCTTGAGTCGGCGGCACGAGGCGCCGATGTGATTTACGCGAAGGCGTGGGGCGGCACGCTCCGCTACACGGATCCGGCTGCGGAGGCAGCGCGCCGCTCAGGCTATCGCCACTGGCGCATCAGCCAGCAACTGATGCACAGCACGCGCTCAGGCATCTTCATGCACTGCCTGCCGGCCCGGCGAGGCGTGGTGGTCGATGATGCCGTTCTGGATGGTCCCCAGGCCCGCCACCTGCTACAGGCGGAGTTTCGCCTTCATGCCCAAAAGGCCATTCTCCATGCCGTCTGGAAGTAGACTTAAGCCGTCGTGCGTGATCAAGGTGGGCGGGGCAGTGCAGGTCGGATCCGGATTCTGGCGGCAGGTTGCCGAGCTCGGCCGGGACCTTCGCGTTACTATCGTACACGGAGCCGGTGTGCAGTGCACCGAGATGGCGCAGCGTCTCGGGCATAGCCCCCGTTTCATTCATGGCCGGCGCATTACCGCGGACCTCGACATCGACATCGCGCGGTGGATAACGCGGGGCACCGTTAATCTGGACCTTGTAGCCCAGGCGGCGCAGCACGGGCTGAATGCGGTCGGAATCTCCGGAGTGGACGGCGGGTTGCTGCGCCTTCGGCGCCGGCCTCCGTGGACCATTGACGGTGCGGAGGTCGATTTCGGCTGGGTGGGAGACATCATTGGGAACTCGCCCGGACATTCTGGATGCGCTGCTGGATGCGGGCTTTCTCCCGATTGTTGCCTCGCTTGGCGCAGACGACAGCGGGCAGGTTCTCAATGTCAATGCCGACACGGTGGCCGCCGCCCTGGCTACAGCCGCCGGCGCGCGCGAGCTGCTTCTGGTAACACCATCCAGCGGCCTGCGCCGGAGACTTGACGAGCCCGATTCACTGCTTTCCGTCTGCACGGCAGGTGAGTGTGCGGCGGGACTGTCCGAAGGCTGGATTGCGGGCGGTATGCGGGTAAAGCTGACCGCTGCCATGGAGGCGGTGGCGGCGGGCGTCGAAACCGTCTTCATCCTGGGCCCGGAGGATCTGGTCCTGCGGCGCCGGGCAACGCGTATTGTGCCATGACCATGTCCGGCGTAGTGGAGCTCTTGCGGGATCTCATCCGCTTCCCGTCGCTTAGCCTGGAGGAAGATGCCATCGCCTCTTTCCTGCAGGCCTATGCCGGTGGCCGTGGCTTGCAGGTTGAGCGCACCGAAAACAATGTATGGTTTCGGTTGGGTGACGGTCCGCGCCGGCTTCTGCTCAATTCGCACCTGGACGTGGTGCCCCCTTCCAGCGATCATCCGTATGAACCCTTTGAGCCGGTCGTTGCGGGGGGATGCGTTTATGGACGCGGAGCAGTAGATGCGAAGGCCAGCGTGGCGGCCATGACTGCGGCGGTACTGGAGCTTGCCGAAGAGGGATTCCAGCCGGAGGACGGCTGCGTGCTTACGGCACTGACGGCATGCGAGGAAGTGCACCCGGAACACAACGGGCTCCGCCACCTGCGACCGCAGCTGCCCGAGATTCACGCGGCGCTGGTCGGCGAGCCGACAGAAATGCAGCCGGTCGTAGCACAGAAAGGGCTACTGGTGCTCAAATCCACAGCACGCGGCCGCAGCGCCCACGCGGCGCGCGCCGAGCGGGGCGAGAATGCCATCCTGAAAGCCATGCGCGATATCCGGCAACTGAATGAACTGGACTTCGAGCGCGAGCATCCCGTGCTGGGCAGGACTTCGCTGGCCATTACCATGATCCGGGGCGGCACGGCTCGTAACGTCATACCAGACACGTGCACGGTCGACATAGATATCCGCACAACGCCGGCCTACACGCACGACGAGATCACGGCAATGGTGCGAGAGCGGCTCGAATCCAGCGTCAAAGTGCGCAGCGCGCGCATTCTGCCGCTGAGTACCCCTGCGGACGAGGGCATTGTGCAGGCTTGCCTCGAGGCAATCCCGGAGGCGACTCTCCAGGGATCTCCTACAGCAAGTGACTGGCTGTACCTGGCGGATGTGCCGACAGTCAAGATTGGGCCGGGCAGCAGCGAGCTTTCGCATACAGCCGGGGAGTGCATCGCCATTGCCGCGCTCGAAGATGCCGTCAGCGCCTACAAGCGCATTATTCGGGCATATTTTCGCATGGCCTCCGGTTAGCCTTGCCGCGCAGCTTCATCCGGAGAGGATGGCGCCTGAGCACAGGCAAAAGCACAGACGGGCGGCTTCGCAGCCACGGCAGCGCCCCCAATTCTGGTGCTATCCTGCTGCAGCGATTGCGGCCTTTCTCGCCGCGAGCTGCCGTTGCAGCAGAAAATAGCGTATCCCGTCCGAGAGCGCCTGCCAGCTGGCCTCCAGGATATTGGCCGAGACTCCGACGGTATTCCATGTGCTTTCGCCTTGCGAGTCGCTGTGTTCGATCAGGACCCGCACCACCGCTTCTGTGGCATCCTGGGGACTGAGGACGCGCACCTTGTAGTCGACCAGTCGAATCTCTTCCAGATCCGGGAAGGAATGGCACAGGGCCTTGTGGAGTGCCTTGGAAAGCGCATCTACCGGGCCCACGCCTTCTGCCACTGCCAGATCGCGCTCACCGCCCACGAGGACGGCGACCGTCGCCTGGGACCATTCTATGCCGTCACGTACCTGCTCACTGTGGACATGGACGCGGTCGAGTGAAAAGAGCTCCGTATCCTCTCCCTGAATGCGGCGAAGCAGCAGTTCGAACGACGCCTCTGCTCCCTGAAATTCGTAGCCCTGGTTCTCCAGTTCCTTTATGCGGTCCACGGCACGGCGTGCCTCTTCCCGTGAGCCCAGCCCGATGCCCATTTCTCGCGCCTTGTAGCGGACGTTGGATTGTCCCGAAAGGTCGGAGACAAGCACGCGCCGCTTGTTGCCGATGAGTTCGGGAGCAAGGTGCTCGTATGCTCGCGGCTCCTTCATGACGGCCGATACGTGGATGCCGCCCTTGTGAGCAAAGGCGCTGCGTCCTACAAACGGAGCGCGGTCGAGCGGCACCAGGTTGGCCACTTCGTTGACATAGTGCGAAAGCTCGACGAGAGTGGCGAGGGCCTTGGGCTCCACGCACCTGTACCCCATCTTCAGCTGCAGACACGCGATGGCTGCGCACAAGTCCGCGTTTCCCGTTCGCTCGCCGATGCCGTTGATCGTGCCCTGCACGTGACGAGCCCCGGCCTCTACTGCGGACAGAGTATTGGCTACGCCACACCCGCTGTCGTTGTGTGCATGAATTCCAACCACACACTCGTGCGCCTCGCAAACCTCGGACACGTAGTCCTTCAGTTCTCCCGGGAGCGTTCCGCCGTTGGTGTCGCACAGCACCAGAACATCTGCGCCGGCTTCGGCGGCAGCCGCCAGCGTGGCCAGGGCGTATTCCCGGTCTGCCCTGTATCCGTCGAAGAAGTGCTCCGCGTCATAGATGACGCGCCTGCCCTTGGACTTGAGATACGCAATACTGCCCGAGATCATGTCCAGGTTTTCGTCAAGTCCGGTGCGCAGGGCAGTCTTGACGTGCAGCGTCCAACTCTTTCCGAACAGAGAGACCGTGTCCGTGCGGGCGGCAAGCATGGCGCGAAGGTTCGGATCGTCTTCGACGGTCCGATCCGGGCGCCTGGTTGATCCAAACGCACAGATATGCGCGTTCCGCCAGGTGTGCAGGCGTGCCTCCTCGAAGAAGGCGTGATCCTTGGGATTGGACCCCGGCCAGCCTCCTTCAATGACATTGATGCCGAAGGCGTCCAGCCGCTGCGCGATGCGCATCTTGTCACGCACGGAAAGGGTAACGTGTTCGCCCTGGGTGCCGTCCCGCAGCGTGGTATCGAAGAGTTCGATGGATGTCGGGGTCATTGCAGCTTTGGTCTAGGCAGGCATTAGTCCAGCCTGACGGGCATACTCGAAGACATTTCCGGCCTGCAAAATGTCTGCCACGTCGCCAAGCGGGTTGAGCAAGTGCTCCTCGCCGGTCGTAAGATTTGTGAGTGTTCCCAGCTTTGTATCGATTGCTACTTCGTCTCCTGTTCGTATTCGGTCAATGAGCCTGGTGCGCGACTCGAATGGAATCACGAACCCCCCGTCGACGGCGTTGCGGTAAAAGATGCGGGCATAGCTCTCGGCTACTACCACGCTGGCACCCGCTTCCGTGAGCGCAAACGGCGCATGCTCCCGGCTGGAGCCGCACCCGAAATTGCTTCCCGCAATGATGACGCCGTACTTCGAGGTATAGGCGTCCGGCTCCGTGAACGGCAGCCCCCCAAAGGGTAGTCCCTGATTCTCCTCAGGTATTCCGCTCATGGCAAACCTGCCGTACATCCTGCGCTCGTCCGGTTTTCGCAGGCTGTACACCAGGTGCTCTGCCGGAATGATCTGGTCGGTATCTATGGCATCGCCTACAACGTAGGCGGCGCCCCGGATGATGGTTTCCATGAAGTCGGAGGATTTGCGGCTTACGCCAGCACGGTTCTCGGGTCGGTAATGACGCCCGAGAGTGCGGAGGCGGCTACGGTCAGAGGAGAGGCAAGGTATACGGACGCCTGCTTTGAACCCATTCGCCCTGGAAAATTCCTGTTGGTCGTCGAAATAACCACCTCGGCCGCATTATTGCGCCCAAATGTATCCGGAGGTCCACCGAGGCAGGCCGCGCAGCTGGCCCGTCCCAGCTTGCACCCGGCTTGCTCGAATATGTCGTGGAGCGAGGTGCCATCGACCGTGGTGGTGTGCAGCGCACGCCCGATCTCCGTGGTTGCAGGGACTATAAAGGTGTCTATGGCCACCTCCTGCCCCTTCAGGATACGGGCCGCTGCTTCAAAGTCTTCCAGCTTGCCACCGGTGCAGCTGCCGACATAGGCCCGGTCCAGTCGCGTGCCGGCCACTTCCGAGACGCCGGCCCGATTGTCCGGCCTGTGCGGCTTGGCGACTACCGGCTCCATAGCTGATACGTCATACGTGTAAACGGAGTGATAGCGGGCATCGGCATCGCCAAAGACTACCTCAAAGGGGGCATCCGTACGGCTCCGCACGTAGTCCAGCGTAGTGTCGTCCGGAGCGATGATGCCATTCTTGCCACCGGCCTCGATGGCCATGTTGGTTAGCGTCATGCGTTCCTGCATGCTGAGTCCGTAAACGGCTTCGCCGTCAAATTCCATGGCACGGTACGTGGCACCGTCGCAGCCTATGTCGCCGATAACGGCAAGGATCATGTCCTTCGCCATCAGATAGGGCGGCAGACTGCCCTCGAAGACGAACCGCATGGTCTCGGGGACCTTGAGCCATATCTTGCCCGTGCCCATGATCAGGGCCGCGTCCGTGTTGCCCACCCCCGTCGAGAACATGCCGAAGGCACCCGAGGTGCAGGTGTGGCTGTCGGTGCCGATCAGCAGGGATCCCGGCCTGTTGAACCCCTCTTCTGCCAGCGCAATATGGCAGACCCCCTTGTAACGCGGGGTTCCGACATCGTAGAAATGCGGCAGGTCCTGGTCCTGTGCAAATTCCCTCAGCAGCCGGACATTGCGATTGGCGTGGTGATTTGCGGTGAAAATGTAGTGGTCGGGAAGGATCACCACCTTGTCCCGGTCCCACACGCGGGCGTCCTGTCCAAACTCCCGCCGGAAAATGTCTATGGTGGGCGGCCCGCACACGTCGTGCGTCATCAGTATGTCGACGTCCACCCAGATGCTCTCGCCGGCAGAGACGCGCGCGCGACCGGAATGCGCGGCAAGGATCTTCTCTGTAATGGTCATGCAGCTACCTCCTTCGTCAGTCCATGCCGCCTTCGAAGGACTGCATGATGCCGCCCCCCACGAATTCGACGTTCTTGCGATCCGAGCGGAATGATTCGAGCTGGTTCAGCGCCTTTATGTAGGCATTTGCCGAGGCCTTCAGCACGTCGGTGCTGCGCGCAACGCCCCGGAAATAGGCTCCGCTTTCTCCTATCAGCACGGTGACCTCGCCCATGGCATCCTTGCCCTCGGACACGCTGCGGATGCCGTAGCTGACCAGGTCGTGGTGACTTCCGGTGGCCTGGTCGATGGCCTTGTAGATGGCATTGACGGGCCCGTCTCCGTCGGCTATTTCCTTGCAGGTCGTACCCGTGCCGAAATGGTGGACCAGCACTTCTGCACGAGGCTCACGGGCCGTGCCGCAGGCCACGTGCATCTGGTCCAGCCGGTAAAAGGTCCGTGTCGGCTTGCCGAGGGCCCTCTTTACCATGTGGACGAGGTCCTCGTCGAAAATCTCCTTCTTGCGATCGGCCAGCTCCACGAACCGGTCGTAGATGTCCTCCCGGTTCTCTTCGGGTACCACGATGCCCATCTTTTCCAGGCGGCTGAACAGTCCCCTGCGTCCCGAGTGCCGTCCCAGGCGGATGGCTTCGGCGTCCTGGCCCACGTCCTCGGCGCGCATGATTTCATACGTCTCGCGGCTCTGCAGCACGCCGTGCTGGTGTATGCCGGCCTCGTGGCTGAAAGCATTGCCCCCCACGACGGCCTTGTTGGGCGGCACCGCAAAGCCGGTGGCAATGGAGACCATTTTGCTGGTGCCGGTAAGCAAGCGTGTGCTCACGCCCGTTTCGACTCCGAACCGCTGGCTGCGCACCTTGAGTGCCATGACAATCTCTTCGAGAGAGGCATTGCCGGCCCGCTCACCGATGCCGTTGATCGTGCATTCCACCTGCCGTGCGCCGGCCAGCACACCGGCCAGTGAATTGGCAACCGCAAGTCCGAGGTCATCGTGGCAGTGCGTGGACAGCACCACGTCGTCTGCCAGGTGACAGCGCTCTCGTACTACGCGAAACAGTTCGGCATATTCGTGCGGCAGGCAGTATCCCGTTGTGTCGGGAATGTTGATCGTAGTGGCGCCTGCTTCAAGCGCCGCTGTAATCACTTCACAGAGATAGCCCACATCCGTGCGCCCTGCATCCTCCGCGCTGAACTCTACATTCGGCGTGAAGGTACAGGCTTGGCGTACGGCCTGGTCTGTCATTTTCAGGATAGTAGCCCGCTTTTCCGGAAGGTCGCGACCGTAGCGCGTGTCCGCGAACTTGGCCATCAAATGGATGTCGCTCGTGGCCACGAATGTGTGTACGCGCTTATTGGTGCCGGTGCGCAACGCTTCTCCTGCAGCCTCGATGTCCGCTTCCACGGTGCGCGCAAGCGCGCATATGACGGGTCCCTCCACCTCCTGGGCAATGCGCTGGACAGCTTCGAACTGGGTCGGAGACGAAATCGGGAACCCGGCCTCGATGATGTCCACGCGCAATGCGGCGAGCTGCTTGGCGATGCGAAGCTTCTCCCCCAGCGTCATGGCCGCGCCCGGTGCCTGTTCACCGTCGCGCAGCGTCGTGTCGAAAATCAGTACCCGGTTTCGGGGCATGGCAATGTTGGGTTGGATGGGCAGGACAAACCTACGGCATCACGCCGTCGGCTTCCAGGGCTAGGCTATGCTCCAGAATGCAATCAGCCACCTGCAGCGTAGACGCATCTCCTCCGAGATCCCTGGTCCGGATACCTGATTCCAGTGCCCGTCGCACGCCATCCCTTACGGCAGCAGCCGCGAGGCTTTCGCCCAGGTGATCCAGCATCATGGCCATGCTGAGTATGGCTCCGACAGGATTGGCCACGCCTTGGCCGGCAATGTCCGGAGCACTGCCGTGAACAGGCTCAAAGAGTCCGGTCGTTCCCCCGACACTGGCGGAGGGCAGCATACCCAACGATCCCGGCAGCGTGGCGGCAAGGTCCGAAAGGATGTCTCCGAACAGGTTGGCCGTGAGCACGACGTCTAAGCGTCCCGGATCCAGCACGAGCTGCATGGCCGCATTGTCCACGTACAGATGGTCCAGGGCCAGGTGGGAAAACTCTTCACGGTGAAGGCTTGTGACCACGTTTCGCCAGAGCTGGGAGACTTCCAGGACGTTGGCCTTGTCTACGGACGTTACGCGCCCTCTTCGCTGTTCGGCCAGGCGGAAAGCCACGCGGGCTATGCGCCGGATTTCAGGCTCGCTGTAGCGCATGGTGTTGCGGGCAGTCCACCCGCTCTCCTCTTCCTTGCTGCCTCGCGGTTCCCCGAAATAGATGCCGCCGGTAAGCTCGCGAACGATTACCAGGTCGGTCCCTGCGGCAGCCTGCACGGGCGAGGCAGTAGCAAGCGCACGGGGAACAAGCACCGGCCGAAGGTTGGCGAAGACTCCCAACAGCCGGCGAAGGGCCAGCAGTCCGGATTCACAGCGACGGTCCCCGGTCTCGTGGTCCCACTTCGGGCCCCCGAGCGCGCCAAGCAGCACGGCATCGGAAGAGACGCAGGCCTTTCGGGTCGGCTCCGGCATGGGGTCGTCGTGCACATCAAGCGCATGCCCGCCTGCAGGGTGCGTCTGCACCCTTGCAGCGAATCCGTACGCGTGTCCGACTGCCTTCAGCAGGCGTACGGACTGCGCCGTGACCTCCGGTCCTATCCCGTCTCCGGGGAGTACGACCACACGATGGGTACGCGCCATTGGCCCTAAGCCAGCGCCGGCTCCTCGACGGGTGCTTCCGAGCGGCGCAGCCAGCTCATCATCTTGCGAAGCCGTTTGCCTACCGCTTCGATCGGATGGTGCCGGGTTCGCGCGCGCCGCTGATTGAAATTCTCGTATCCTGCTTCACATTCCGCAATCCACTCCTTGGCAAAGGACCCGGACTGTATCTCGGACAGGATGCGCCGCATCTCGGCCTTTACCGCGGCATTTATCACGCGGGGCCCACGCGTGTAATTGCCGTACTCGGCCGTATCGCTGATGCTGTAATTCATGTACTCCAGCCCTCCTTCGTAGTAGAGGTCGACGATGAGCTTGAGTTCATGCAGGACCTCGAAGTAGGCGAGCTCCTCGGGGTATCCGGCCTCGACCAGCGTTTCGAAGCCGGCCTGGATGAGCCCCTGAGAGCCGCCGCAGAGCACAGCCTGCTCGCCGAAGAGATCCGTCTCGGTTTCGTCCTTGAACGTGGTTTCGATCACGCCTGCCCGCGTACCGCCGATGGCATCGGCGTAGCTGATGGCCAGCGCAAGTGCATCGCCGGAGGCGTCCTGGGCCACCGCCACCAGGCACGGCGTGCCGGTGCCGCTTTCAAAGGTGCGTCGCACAAGGTGCCCCGGAGACTTGGGCGCGACCATAAATACGTCCACACCTGGCGGAGCGGCGATCTGGTCGTAGTGGATGTTGAATCCGTGCCCAAAGCCAAGCGCCTTGCCAGCTCTCATGCAGCCGGCGATCTCCGCCTCGTAGACACGCCTTTGATCCTGGTCCGGGATAAGGATCATTATCACGTCTGCCCAGTCGGCGGCTTCCCCGATCCCCATGGTAATCAGCCCTTTGGCCCGAGCCTTTGCCGTGGACGAAGAGCCAGGGCGCAGGCCTACAGCGACCTCTACGCCGCTGTCTGCAAGGTTCAGAGCATGTGCGTGCCCCTGACTGCCGTAGCCTATCACGGCCACCCTCCTGTTTCGGATGATCGCGGGATCCGCGCTATAATGAACGTTCATGGGATTGTTGCCGCTCAGAGAATATTCAGTTGTACGAACTGTCACGCTTCATCGCCACGCGGCCGCTGCGCGCTACTTCCAGAATCCGGTGCGGGCGCATCATGTGGATGAAAGCGTCAATCTTGCTGGTCGGGCCGGTAAGCTCGAATGTCAAAGCACTGCGCGTAATGTCCACGACCTTGCCGCGGAAGACCGTGCTCACGTCCATGATTTCAGCACGCGTCTCGGGCTTGTATCCGACCTTGATCAAACACAATTCGCGCTCCACATAGTCCTTCCCGGTCAGGTTTTCCACCTCGATCGTGTCGACAAGCCTGCTCAGCTGCCGAAGAATCTGGGAAATGATGCGGTCATTGCCCGTGGTCACGATGTTCATGCGGGAGATCGTCTTGTCTTCCGTTTCCCCAACGGCAATGCTCTCAATGTTGAATCCGCGGGCGGAAAACATGTTGACCACACGAATGAAGGCACCGATTGAATTCTCGACCAGGACCTTGATAGTGTGCCTGCGCACGAGCTCGCTGTCCTGCGGCTCAATGGGCTCTCCCGCAGCGCGCTTGCGAATAATCTGCTGCGGGGTAAGAACCAGCGTCTCTTCCATAACTTACGCCTAGACGAACGAGTTGGGAGTCAATCGCTTGGTGATCATGTCACCGGTGGCGGCGCCTGCGGGCACCATGGGGAACACCATCTCCTCCTTGGCCACCCTAAATTCCATGAGCGCCGGCCTGTCCGTCACCCGCCACGCTTCATCGATGATGGCACGGGCTTCTTCGGGCGTATCCGCGCGCAAACCGACACAGTGATTTGCCTCGGCCAGCTTGACAAAGTCCGGATTGGTATCGGAAAGGTCCGTGTGGCTGTACCGCTCTTCGTGGAAAAGCTCCTGCCACTGGCGAACCATGCCAAGGAAGCGATTGTTGATCACGACGAGCTTGAGCGGGAGCCTGTGGGCGGCGGCAACGCTCATTTCCTGCGCATTCATCACGAATCCTCCGTCTCCGCTGATGCAGACCACGGGCCTGTCCAGGCCCATTTCGCGCATGCCAAAGGCCGCACCCATGGCGGCAGGCATGCCAAAGCCCATCGTGCCCAGTCCGCCGGAGGTAATGTGCGTGCGCGGATGGAGAAACCGGAAGTACTGGGCCGTCCACATCTGGTGCTGTCCGACGTCCGTGACCACAACCGCATCGCCTTGTGTTTGCCTGCGGATCTCTTCTATCACGAATTGTGCGCGGAGCTCCTCGTCATGCTCGTAGCCCAGAGGGCACTCGCGGCGCCATTCCTCGATTTCTGCCAGCCAGTCGCCCGTGTCCTTCGGTTCAATGCTGTGCTGCAATTCGGCCAGCACCGCCTTCACATCGCCCAGAACAGCACAGTCGGCAAATACATTCTTGGAAATGCAGGATTGGTCAATTTCTATATGAATGACCTTGGCATGCGGGGCCCAGGAGTCCAGCTTGCCCGTGACGCGATCATCAAATCGGGCACCGACAGCAATTATCAGGTCGCAGTGCTGGATGGCCTGGTTTGCCCACCACGTGCCGTGCATGCCCAGCATGCCGAGTGACAGCGGATCGTTTTCGGGAAACGCTCCGAGGCCGTGCAGTGTCGTCGTTACGGGAATTCCTGCACGCCGCGCAATACCTGCCAGCAGATCCGCCGCGTTGCTGCCGATCGCACCTCCTCCCACATAGAGAACGGGGCGCTTTGCCTGTGCGATCATCCGTGCCGCACGCTCTACTTTCTCCGGACGCCCCTCGGTTGACACGGCGTATCCGCGCATGGATACCATACGAGGGTAACGGAACGTCGTCTCGGCCAGCAGAACATCCTTAGGAAGATCCACCAGGACGGGTCCTGGCCTGCCCGTACGGGCAATGTGGTAAGCTTCCTTGACCGTGCGTGAAAGGTCCTTGACGTCGCGAACCAGGTAACTGTGCTTGGTTATCGACCGGGTTATACCAACGGCATCGCATTCCTGGAAGGCGTCGTTGCCGATCAGCCCCGTTGGTACCTGACCGGTGAATACAACAATTGGAACGGAGTCCATGTACGCATCGGCGATGCCCGTAACCGTGTTGGTGGCACCGGGGCCGCTGGTAACAAGAACGGTTCCCACCTTGCCGGTGGCCTTTGCGTATCCTTCTGCGGCGTGTGCCCCACCTTGCTCGTGTCGAACCAGCACATGCTCAAATCCGGGCTTGATGCGCGCCATCTCGTCGTAAATCTTGATGACCGCCCCGCCGGGATGACCAAATACGATCTTGACATCCTCTGCCTCCAGAGAGCGCAGGAAGATCTCCGCACCCGACATGGGGCGAAGCAGCTCCTCCGCCTCCACCGCGGGATCCGGAAGCGAGTCACTGACCACGTCCAAAGAGTGGACCTTGGTATGAGTGTCATAAAGCGTGGTCATGGCTCTATTGCTTTGGCTGACTCGTCAGGTGCAGTGGTCTGCAACGAATGCATGGCATGCGCACGTAAACGTGCATATACGAAATGGTTCGACTACGGTGCCCGACTTGGCAGACGTTGCGTCAATCCCGGTTGGCGGTTACACGAATTCCGTCAGAAACGGCAGCTGAAACGAACGTGCGCGCACATTCTCATACAAATGCGAGGCACGGCTCAGGGCGGGACACCTCTCGCAGGCTCCCGTTCCGACAATGGGCAACATGCCCTGGGACCTGCCTGGCTGCCATCCATGGCTTTATCTTACCCTGTCACATAAAATAAACAAATATTCTGACCGGCGATCAATTCACTGCCATCTGGCGCCGCACGGCCCGAGACTCCGCCCTTCTCGGTGTTCTGCGGGTGTCTTGCCAGGCACAGAATCAAGCGGTTTCGGCACCCGCGCAATCGCGATGCGCAGCACGGGACTAATGCTGCCGCACGCGCCTTTCACGGTAAGTTCACCATGAGTCCGGGTGATTAGTCGCGCTAGATAGCCACCCGCAGCAGTCTGGATGGCGTCAGCAGGTATAGGAATCCGCCGTAGGGCCTTGCGTCAACCAGCTCCTCGTCGATGTCCACACGCAACGTCCGGACGGTGCCGCCGCCTGGCGAATGGACCACCACCGCATCTGAAAGCACGAGCCACAAGTGTCCATCCAGCACTGCCATGGCGCGCGTGAGGCGTGCGAGCCCCTCTGCCAGCATACCGGAGAAGCCTCCAAAATGATCATATACCAGGACTGCATCCCTTACCGCATCGGCCACAAACAACCGGCTTTCATCCACGGCAAGAGCTACCGGCTCCCGCAGCGATGCCCCGGCATTGCCGTAGGCGCCGATAATCCTCTCGGGCCTGCGCCAAGCATCCCATTTTAGCACTACGCCGTCGAAACGCTCGAGGGCAAAGATCTCGCTGGACGGACTCGTCGCGACGGCCATGGGTTGGCCTTCGCCCCCGTCCTGCTCCCCTGCCGCCAGAAATGCTTCCGAGCGCAGGACGGGCAGCGTTTCCATGTGCAGGGAGGCCCCGGAAAAGCGCTGCAAGCGTCCGTTGCCCATGTCGGCGACTACCACGACGAGCCCGTTGGTGGGATCCACATCCGAAGGGCCGTCAAACTGGCCATGGTCGGATCCCGGGCCGCCGATGCTCGCCAGGATTGCGCCGTCCGGAGCCAGCTTGTCTACCACATCCCGTCCGGCATCCGCCACGTAGAGAAAGCCGCGCGTGTCAATGGCAAGCGCGCGTGCATCCCGGAATTGCGCAAGATTCTCGTGAGCGCTCAGGACGGTGTCCGGCACTTGCGCCCGCGCCGCCGCACCGCCGCAGCCCAGCCAGAGTGCCAGGCTCAGCCAGAGGGGACCCCGCATAGCCTAGTTCCTCAGACCCTTTCTCCCGATATCCCTGCGGTAGTGGGCATCGGCAAAATCCAGCCGCTTGACGGCGTTGTAGCTGCGATCGAGCGCCTGGCCCAGATTCTCGCCCATACCCGTCACACCGAGCACTCGCCCGCCCGCCGTAACGATTCGTCCCTGGTCATTTACCTTGGTCCCGGCGTGATAGACCGTGACATCCGGCATAGTGGCCACTTCCTGAAGGCCGGTTATGGGCATGCCGCTGCGGTACGCTCCGGGATATCCGCCGGAGGCCATCACGACACAGGCCGCTGCGGCCGTGCGGGTTCCCAGGCGGACGGAGGCCAGCCGACCATCAGCCAGGGCGGCAAATGCCTCCACCAGATCCCCGTCTATCAGTGGCAGCACGGCCTGAGCCTCAGGGTCACCGAAGCGGCAATTGAATTCTACTACCTTGGGGCCCTCCTGCGTCAGCATTATGCCCACGTACAGGCAGCCACGGTAGGGCCTGTCCTCCGACGCCAGACCTTCGAGCGTAGGTTCCACAATTTCGCGGCAAACACGGGACAGCACCCCCTCGTCCGCTATCGGCGCGGGCGCATACGCACCCATGCCACCGGTATTGGGTCCCGTGTCCGAATCACCTACGCGCTTGTGGTCCTGCGCGGGTGCCAGCGTCACATACGAGTCTCCATCGGTAAGGACAAAAATGCTCGCTTCCTCGCCCTCCATGAACTCTTCGATGACCACTTCGTCACCGGCGTCGCCAAAATCGCGGCCATTCATGAGGCGCTTCAGCGCCAGCTGGGCTTCTCCCTCGTCGGTGCAAATCAGGGCTCCCTTTCCGGCAGCCAGTCCACTGGCCTTGACTACGATAGGCGCCGGTATGGTGCGGAGATAGGAAGCTGCAGCGCCGTAGTCGCGGAACGTAGCGTATGCCGCAGTCGGAATGCCGTGGCGCGCCATGAAGTCCTTGGCAAAGGCCTTGCTTCCCTCGATCTCCGCCGCCGCAGCCGATGGTCCCACCACGGGCATGTGGCATGCCGAGAAAGCATCCGCGACGCCGGCCACGAGGGGCACTTCGGGTCCAACAACGGTAAGGCCGACATTCTCCCGGCGAACCAGGGCAAGGAGCCCCGGAATGTCGTCTGCCCTGACGGGCACGTTCTTTCCGACCTGCAGCGTCCCGGCATTGCCCGGGGCAATCATGATATTTGCCTTTTCGTCACTCTGCGTGAGGCAATGCGCCAGCGCGTGCTCTCTGCCACCGCCGCCTACTACTAGAATGGTCATAGTCAATTCAGTCTAGCCTGCACCGTCCACCAGGCGCTTGATCTCAGCCAGCGCAAACAGTGCTTCCATTGGAGTCAAGTGATCGGGATCCAGTTTTCTGAGCCGCTCTGCTACGGCCGCGTAAGGGTTTTCCTTTGGAAAGAGTGTCAGCTGCATGTCGGCCGGTTCCTCTTTCTCGGCTGCCACATCCACTCCGCGGTGCTGGCTCTCGAGCTGGAAGAGTATCTCCCGGGCCCGGTCAATGATGGACTGTGGCAACCCTGCCATACGCGCCACTTCTATGCCGTAGGAATGATCGGCGCCGCCCGGTATCAGGCGGCGAAGGAACAGGATGCGCCCTTCATGCTCCCTGACCTGGATCCGGAAATTGCGGACGCGGCGCAGACCCTTCGCCAGCTCGTTGAGCTCGTGGTAATGGGTGGCAAATAGCGTGCGCGCGGCGACGGAGGCCACGCTGTGAAGGTGCTCAACCAGCGCCCAGGCAATCGACATGCCGTCAAACGTACTCGTGCCCCGCCCCACCTCGTCGAGGAGCACGAGCGAGCGCCGAGTGGCGTTATTCAGAATATTGGCCGTCTCGTTCATCTCCACCAGGAAAGTGCTTTCCCCCTTGGCGAGACTGTCCGAGGCTCCCACGCGCGTAAAGATGCGGTCCACGACACCGATCCGGGCGCTGGTGGCAGGCACAAAGGACCCGGCCTGGGCCAGGAGCACAACAAGGCCGACCTGTCGCAGTACGACACTCTTGCCGGCCATGTTGGGGCCGGTAATTATGTAAATCTGACCCGATGCCGGGTCGAGATCAATGCTGTTGGGGATAAAATCCTCGCCGGTGGGAAGCGAGCGCTCGACCACCGGATGTCGCCCATCCGCGATTTGGATCAGCAGCGAGTCGTCGACCACCGGCCGGCAGTAGCCGTTGTGTTCGGCCACCTGGGCAAAGCTTGCCAGGCAGTCCAGCACAGAAAGCAGCCGAGCCGTGTCCTGGATTTCGGCAGTGAACTCCGCCACGTATCGCCGCAGCTCACCGAACAGCTCCCCTTCGAGTCTGGCCAAGCTCTCCTCCGCGCCGAGAATGCTCTCCTCGTATTCCTTCAGTTCAGGTGTGATATAGCGCTCCGCATTGACCAGCGTCTGCTTGCGGATGTAGTGCTCCGGGACCTTGTCCTTGTGCGCGTTGGTGATCTCCAGATAGTATCCGAAAACCTTGTTGAAACCTACCTTCAGCGACGGTATGCCCGTACGCTCGCATTCCGTGGTCTGCAGACCCACCAGGTACTCCTTGCCTGATCGTGCCATGAGACGCAGCTCATCCAACTCTTCGTGGTAGCCGTCGCGAAAGATGCCTCCGTCCTTCCAGTTTGCGGGGGGCTCTTCGTTCAGAGCCTGCGAGATGCGCTCGACGACGTCGGGGCACGGTCGCAAGTCCGCCGCCAGCTTTCCGAGCACCTGGCCGTCTTCATCCTTCAGCAAGACCTGTAATTGCGGGACCTGAGCAAGTGACGTGCCAAGGGCAACCAATTCCCGAGGCGTTGCGCGGCCGGTACAAATCCTACCTGCAAGCCTTTCAAGGTCTCCTACCATTTTGAGGAGCGCGCGCACCGATTCCCGCATACGCCTTCGCGATACCAGCGCATCGACCGCTTGAAGCCTCCCGTTGATGCGTCCCGCATCACACAGTGGACGCGTCAGCCACCTGCGCAGCAAGCGAGCACCCATGGCCGTCAGCGTCCGGTCCATGATTTCGACCAGTGTGCCGTCCGCGCGGCCTGCCTGCAGCGACGTTACCAATTCCAGGTTGCGCCTGGTCTGGGGATCAAGCGTCATTCCGTCCGACGCGGAGGCGCGCGCCAGGCGCCGAATGTGCAGCAGACTTCCCTTCTGCGTTTCTGACAGGTAGTGCAGGGCAGCGCCAGCGGCAATGATCCCCGCCTTCAATTCCTCCACACCGAATCCGCGCAGCGAATGAGTCTGAAAATGCGACCGCAGCGTTTCGTAGCCATAGTCGAACGAGAAAACCCAGTCATCGAGGAACGTCAGGATGGCTCCTTCCGCGTCCGCAGGCGAAATCCGGTCGCGGCATACCTTATCCATCAGGATTTCGGCCGGCTGAATCGACCCCAGTACATCGGCCAGATCCGCATCGCCTACCTCGCTGACAAGGAACTCTCCCGTGGATGCGTCGACGTAGGCCAGTCCGACTTTCTCCCGCTGCCAGTGCAGGGCCGCCAGGTACCGCGATCGCTTTGGACTCAGCAGCTCTTCGTGCAAGGACACTCCGGGCGTCACGATCTCCACCACGCCACGCCGTACGAGCTTGCCCCTTGTCGGCGTCTCTTCCAACTGCTCACATACTGCTACGCGCTTGCCGGCCTTAATGAGCCTGGGCAGATATGTCTGCAGGGCGTGGTGGGGAAACCCGGCGAGGGGCACCTCCTTGGCAGAACCGTTCGAGCGCCGAGTCAGAACGATTTCGAGGATCCGACTCGCTTCGATGGCATCCTCGTCGAACGTTTCGTAGAAATCGCCCATCCGAAAGAGCAACAGCGTACCCGGGTGCTGCTCCTTGATACTATAATACTGCTGCATCAGCGGCGTGCTACCGGGCCGCTTGACCGCCACCGAATCTGACATCTAGTGCGAATATCCTGACCGCTGCGCTGGAGTGCGCCTGCAGAAGATGTTCCTCCGAAAATAAGGCACCGAGCCTGGCCTTGCTCTTACATGGACATTTCGGTTGTCGCCGGAGCCTCGTGCTTGAAGGTGTCCAGAACTTCCAGGCACACCGCCCCGCAAAGAATCAGCGCCGCTGCGAGACATTCCAGCAGCGATGGCACCGCGCTAAGGGCCAGCCAGGCGATAAGCAGGGCGGCCACCGGAACGAGATTGCCGTACAGAACTACTCGTGTCGGCCCAATGGCCTTCAGTGCCCGAACCTTGACCCACTGCCCCATTCCTATCCCGATGGCTCCTCCTGCCAGGATGGCAATCCATGTCCAGAGCCCGAAACCGGCCCAGGGTTGTGCCGCAAGCGAGGGTGACGCAACCGCAGCATAGGCCACGACGCCTATGGCCGTGCGAGCCGTTACCGTAGGAGTCGGTCCGTGGCGGAGCGCAAGGGGCTTGATCATGTGCAGCTCGGCCACAGCAGCGGTAAGGGCAAGGAAGAGCAGTATGTCGCCGGAAACGTAGTGGCCCGTGCCGCGAAACCCGTCGAGCGCAAGTGCCAACCCGCCCGCCCCGGCCAGGCCTACGCCGACATGGCCCATGGCTCCAATGCGCTCCGAGCGCAACACAACCCCAATGGCCACGCTCATGACCGGGCCCAGTGCCAGCCACAGTGACGCACGGGCACCGCTCGAACGCGCCAGTCCCTCAATTCCCAGCCAGGGAGCCGCCAGGGCCCCCAGAAGCGCGACGGCAATCAGCAGCGCGAGGTCGCGCCGGTCCAGTCTCGGAAAAAGACGCGAAACAGAGGAATTCGTGCACCTTCGTGTACACAACAACAGGAACAGGGCGCACGCACCGGTGGCGAAGCGAGCCACGCTGAACGAAACAGGGCTCATTTCGCGCAGGGCAACTTCAGCCAGGATGAAGTTTGCACCCCACATTCCCGTAAACAGGAGCAGCAGCGTATGGTGCTGCCAGTGTCCTGACCTTGGCAGGTTGGAGGGCATGAGAGCTCGGCTACACCCCGCTGAAGGAGGACGATGCGGAAGAAGGCGCGAGCCAGGTATCAAGCGCTTTCTGTAGAGACATCACGCTGGCGCCATTCTGCGCCGCATGGCGCAGCGTGCGAACAAAGTGCTCCGACCAGCCCGGATGATCAAGGTCGTCCCACAGAATGTTGTGCCAGAGAAGGACAGCGACCCCGCGAAAACGGCGGCACGTAGCCAGGATTTGCTCCGTGGCGCGAATGCCCTCCTCCACGGAAAGTCCCCGCCGATTAAAGAGGGCAGACTCCATTACGGCCAACGGCATCTCCCACACTTGCGTGCCCGCATTGGCGTGGATGTCGAATACTCCTGAAGGGCAGGCAGGTGGCGCGCCTGAATCCGTCTGTTTCGCAGAAGCCGAGCGTCGAATCGATCCGAAACCCGAGCCGCTGCTGCAGGCGAGGCGTGGAGGGGACTTCATAGCGTAGAAAGTGGTGGCGCACGGAAACCACGTCGGAGCTCGCGGCACACTCGACGGCTCTTCGTTCCCTGGCCAGGTATTCCGGATGCGCATGGGCATAATAGCTTCCATGTACACCAATCTCAAAGCTATCGCGCTCAAGAAGGCCGATGGCGCGCTTCAGAAACGGATCGTCCAACCTGTACGCCACATCGTGTGGGCCATGCGCGCCTGCCTTGAGCAGGAACGTTCCCGTGCCGAACCGGGCACATTCCGAATGCAGCCGCTCAAATGACTTTTTGTAAACGTCGCCGGGCCCCAGCCAGTCCAGCAGAAACCGGGAGAACCGCACTACGCGGTCCCACGCGGGCACCCTCCGGTGGTTGAGCACAAGGTACTCTATCGATTCCCGGAAGAGCATCCCCTTGCGCCACTTGCGAAGGTAGTCAATGTCAAAGGTCGGGCACAGAGCCCAGTCCCTGCCTGCCCACGAGCGGCGGCTCAGAATTATTCCCGTCTCTTCAAGCATGCCGGCCAGGCGCTCGCGATAGGCATCCACGACGGGCTTCCTCGTGACCCGCAGCGCGGCCTGCAGGCTGTCTGCGTGACGGATCCGCCCATGGCGATCGCGCGATGCGACGGCGCCTTCCTGCCAACCGGATAGCCAGAAGAAAGCCGAGGCAATCAGATCGTTACCAAAGAGTACGGGCCAGGGCTCCTGCCACCAGGTGCGCCACGCGGCGTCCTCCGCCGGATAGGGCCGAACGCTGTCAAAATACGCCAGCGCCCGCTCCGAACGCTCCATGCGCAGCACCGATCCTGGCAGCTCTATGGACGCGTCACCATAGTAGATTCCCTGTCCGGTCAAGGCTGTTCGATCCACCCACCAAGGATCGATTCCCAGGGGTGACAGTAGCATGTCAAGCGCGTATCGGGCCTTGGGCACATACGCGGGCGGCGCCTCAATGCAGCACGGAAGCCTGAAATTCATACCGAAAAAAGTCCCGGTCGCCAGAAGATACTGGCGCCCGACTTGCCATTGCCATCCCGGGCGTGTCTGATATACAGAAGCACTTCTCGGATATCATTCATGGCTTTATTGGCGTACCACGCAAGGTACTGCTGCCGCTTGTACTGACTCCCGAGGTGCAGAGGCTTCGCAGGATTCGCCAGCTTGGCGTCGGATTCCTGGTTTTTCCGTGCGCGGAACATTCGCGGTTTACGCATGCACTGGGGACGCTTGCACTTATGCAAGACGTGCTGCAGAACTTCCGTGACCACGGCACGCCTATTTCGGAAGAAGAATACGAGGCGGCCCTTGCGGCTGCGCTGCTGCATGATATTGGTCACGGTCCGTTTTCTCATACACTGGAATTTCGCCTGATACCGGGGATAAGTCACGAAAGCGTCGGAATCGCCCTGGTGCGGCGGCTGATGGATCGTATGGGTGAGCCGTTGGGTCTGACACTCCGGATGATGCAGGGTAAATACGAGCGGACCTTCTTTCATGATCTGATAGAGGGGCAACTGGATCTGGACAGGCTGGACTATCTACGGCGCGATTCTCACTTTACGGGCGTCGTGGAAGGCCGCATTGGCGCGGACCGTATCGTGAAGACCATGCGGGTTCATCCGCGCGAGGGCGGTTCCGGCTCCCGGGTCGTGGTCATGGAGAAAGGCATCTACGCCGTGGAGAACGTGCTCCTGGCCAGACGGCTCATGTACTGGCAGGTCTACCTTCACAAGACCGTGGTGTCCGGCGACCGTGTTCTTCTTGCTGCCATGCAGCGTGCTCGCGCCCAGCTGGCAGAAGGCAACGCAAGCGTCACCGAAGGCATCTCTCCCGCCCTGCGGTATTTCCTGGATACGCCGCCCGATCCGAAATGCTGGAATCAGCCCGAAGTGCTGGACGCCTTTATCCGGCTGGACGATGACGATGTACTTTACAGCCTCAAGCGCTGGATACACAGCGCGGACCCGATTCTGGCCGACCTTTCCCGGAGATTCATCGAGCGCGACCTGTTTCGGTGCGTGTTTCTGGACAGGATGCCTGATTCGGACCAGCGCGGCCTATGGCAGGCACGCGTGGCGGAATCGCTCGTGCGTCAAGGCCTGACCGCTCCGTCCCGCGCGGACCGAGACGCGGACTACTATTTCACGGTCGGCAACGCAAATCACGCCGCGTACGAACGTGTGGGCGGCACCATCCACATTCTGCATGCCGGAGGTCAGGTTTGCGAATTGTCCGAAGCGGCCGACATGCGTTCAATACGCGCACTGACACGGTTTGCGAAAAAGCCCTATCTGTGCCTGCCGAAGGAAGTGGAGATTCCTCAGTTGAAATAAACCCGGGAGCCTGAAGATCCGAGGTCCATCGGATCGAAGAAGGGCTGGCCAGGATGGCCAGCTGCGGCGCGTGTTTCGGATAGGCGCTGCCGGCAGAGGATTCCGCCACGGAACAAGAGGCGGAGGAATGAGGAGGCCTGTTCGGGCTCATACGAGCGGGCGCAGCACCGGCTGAATCAGGGAGGTACCGCTGCCGGCAAGAGGCGGGTTGCCCTAGTCGTCATCATCCTCTATTTCAATTTCCAATACTGTGCCGTCTGATCTGATTTCGATTTCGTACTGCCTGCCGTTTGCCCTTCCATATACCTCGTAGATGGTTCCCCGGCGATATACTTCACGTTCGACGCGCCAGATCACAAGCCCTGGCACTGCGTCACGCGCGGCCGCCAATACCACTTCCGGGACAAGTGAAAGATCTGTTATGTACTCCTCTTCTCCATACTCTCCGGAGTCGCAGGCAGTAGCGCCAAATACTAGCACCGTAAACGCAAAGACTAGAATGCGCTTCATGCCGCCGGACCCGTTGTCTTGTTCCATCTATAGGGGCCTCATAACAATATAGCTGCCAGGAAGCCCATTTGACAGGCGTTCTCCCTGAATGGAATCGGGACATCCCTTGCCCAGCTTTGCTCCAGGGATTAACGAACGTGTGCGCTCCGCCGATTGCTGCCGGATTACCAAAATGAACCTACGATGAACTCACGATTACATAAAACGGCCCATTTTGCGAGGTACCATGAAAAGGCTTGCACTCCCTCTCCTGGCATTTCTCGTTTGTGTCCCGCTCAGGGCTCAGACGCCCGACCAGCTATTATACGCGGATTGGGAAACCCTGGTCGAGCTGTACCGGGCGCTGGACGGGGACAACTGGAACAATAACACCGGCTGGTCCACGGCCCTCTTGCCTTTCCCGATCGAAGAAAGTGATCTGGAGGATTGGTTCGGGGTGAGCACGTTCAACGGCAGAGTAACTCAGATCAGTCTGGACGGAAACAATCTCAGCGGTTCGCTCCCGGAGGAAATCTCCAATCTCACGGCGGTGACCATCTTCAAACTGTCCAACAATAGCCTTACGGGGCCCATACCGGCCGAGATTGGACAGATGATAGCGCTGCGGGAATTGAGCCTTTACACCAACGCGCTCACCGGTACGATCCCGCCGGAAATTAGCAACCTCGCCAACCTCAACGGGCTGAGGCTCAGCCGCAATCAGCTTGAAGGGCCCATTCCAGCAGAAATCGGAAGTCTTTCGGCCCTGAACGAATTGCGTCTTAACCACAATCAGCTGTCCGGGGGCATTCCAGGCGAACTGGGCAATCTGGGCCTGCTTACAGCACTCGCGCTACAGGAGAACACGCTATCCGGACCGCTTCCTGCGTCTCTTGGCAACCTGACCGCACTTGAGGAGATGTACGCCCAGGCAAACCAGCTAAACGGCACGCTTCCGTCGCAGTTGGGTAACCTGCGCGCCCTCTCCAGACTTAATGTCAGTCAGAATCAGTTGTCGGGCTCGATTCCCCCCACACTGTGCGCATCGACCCAGCTTACGGAGTTGAATTTGCGTGACAATGGCTTGACCGGACAGGTTCCGAGTTGCCTGGGTGCACTGAGGTTGCTGACCGTGCTCAATCTGGGTGACAACGCATTGGCGGGCAATATCCCCTCCCGGCTGGGTGACCTTACGCAGCTGACCTCGCTGAGACTGCAGCAGAACGATTTGACGGGCCCAATCCCGCCGGAGCTGGGCAATCTTGCGAGCCTTTCCGCCTTGCGATTGGGCCTCAACGGGCTCACCGGATCGGTACCGCCGGAACTGGGTAATCTATCTGCCCTGCAGGTACTATCGGTTCACGAGAATCAGTTGACCGGGACGTTGCCCGTGAGTCTGACCTCCATACAGGGACTGAGCACCCTCTGGTTCCACGGTACCGTGCAACAGGTATGCGCTCCATTGGACAACGCCTTTCAGCAATGGTTGGCGCAGGTTCCGGATGTCATGGGACCGAATTGCGACCCTTCCGGCCTGGATCCTGCCAGCCTGCTTTATGCCGACTGGGAAGCTCTTGTCGCACTATACAATGCCACCGGCGGTGATGACTGGACCGCCAATACCGGTTGGTCCGCCGACTCGCTGGCTTTCCCGATAACTGAAATCGATATCGAGGGCTGGTATGGCGTTACCGTTTCCGAGGGACGCGTGAGACAACTGAGTCTCCCGGAAAATCAGCTCAGCGGACCAATTCCGCCCGAGATTGGCAAGCTGACGGCGCTGCAGGAGCTGAGCCTGTACTCGAACGCGCTGACCGGCACCATTCCAACGGCAATCGGCAACCTGACTGAACTGACGACATTGCGGCTGAGCCGCAACCAATTCTCCGGTGAGATACCGGCCGGCATTGGCAGTCTGGCCGCGCTTACCGAATTGCGCCTCAATCACAACGACTTGTCCGGGCCCATACCGGACGAGATAGGCAGCATTGCGGAGCTTGGCGCAATCAGCCTTCAGCAAAACCGGCTGGAGGGATCGCTCCCGGCTTCCCTGGGCAACCTGGCAGCACTAACGGAACTGATTGCCTACCGCAACAACCTCACGGGGCCTATTCCGCCTGAATTGGGCACCTTGCCGGCGCTTTCAAGGCTCAGCCTAAGCTGGAACAGCCTCGGCGGCGCCATTCCGTCGTCCCTTGGCGAGGCGGCCCAGCTCTCGGAGCTGCTTCTGAACAACAATGCTCTGGAGGGGCCGATCCCGCCGGAATTAGGCCAGTTGACCCAACTGTCTTCGCTGAACCTGTCCAACAACTTCCTGACCGGACCCATTCCATCGGAGCTCGGCGGTCTTGCGGAGCTCGAGCTGCTTCGCCTCGAGGAAAACGTCCTGGGCGGCCCCATTCCTGCTGAGCTGGGCAATTTGGCCAAGCTCTTGCGTCTGTACCTGTTCGATAATCAGCTCACGGGCGATATCCCGGCTGAGCTTGCCAATCTGGGTGCCCTCATCGAACTGAGCGTGAGCCAAAACCTGCTTACCGGATCCATTCCGGCGGAGCTTGGCGAGCTATCGGCGCTGACCAGACTGTTCCTGTACGACAATGACTTGTCCGGGATTATCCCTGCCGAATTCGGAAACCTGACACACCTCGCGGTACTGAGTCTGAGCCAGAATCGGCTGGAAGGCCCGATTCCCGAGACGCTGGGCACGTTGGGCGGGCTCATGGAATTGTACCTTTATGAGAACAATCTGACCGGCACGATCCCCGAAGCGCTGTGCTCGCTTGACCGACTGGCAGAGGTCAGCGTACGCAGAAACCAACTGACCGGTCAGATCCCGGTATGTCTAGGAAGCCTGAGTCACCTGGAGGTGCTGAGTGTGGGTGACAACAGCCTCGACGGCAATATCCCGGTGGAGCTGGCCGATCTGGCGCGTCTGACAGCGCTCAATCTTGAGCAGAACGAGCTTGTCGGCTCGATTCCGCCACAGCTGGGGCAATTGAGTATGCTGGAAACTCTGCGGCTGGGGCAAAACGTACTGACGGGCACCATCCCTGCAGAGCTGGGCAACCTGACAAGCCTGCGCCACCTGTCGCTCCACGAGAATCAGTTGACAGGCAATGCCCCATCCACCCTGACTGCCCTGGGTGACTTGGCTACATTCTGGTTTTTCGGCGAGTCAGGCCAGTCCGTGTGTGCACCGCGGGATGACGCCTTTCAGCAATGGCTTGCCGGCATTGCGGATGCAATTGGCCCAAACTGCACCAGCGTTTCGATCAAATCGCCTGACCCCGTCCCTGTTACCAGGTTCGCCCTTCTGGGAAACTACCCCAATCCATTCCGATCAACGACGGCAATTGTGATTGAGCTGTCTGTACCGGCCCGAACCCACGTTGAGGTGCTGGACGTAACCGGTCGCCGTGTCATGGATACGCCGGTGCTGGAAATGAAGCCGGGCCGCCAGTTGATTCCCGTTCGTTCAAAAGGGCTGCCGTCAGGCGTGTACTTCTTCCGGGTACTGCTTGAGGAGCCGGACAACTCGCATGTCCTGGCTGGCCGCATGCTCTTGATCCGATAATGGCCGAGCAAAGCCGATTCACCGTTCCACAGACTACCTGTATAGTCGGAGATACCGCGGGTGCGGTTCACTATATCCGGTTAAGCTCTCCTGCGCGAGTCCAACCTTGCCAGCGTTCCAATTCCCGCTTATTGCCGCTGCCTGCACGCTTCATGCGGCTTCTTGTGCTGGACTCGCGCTGCCCGCCCGTGCCCGCGCACGTGCACCTGCGCTGGCCTGAACCTCGAATCCATCAAGTTGGCGCGGCGCAAGAGCGTTGAATCCGGGTTCCCCAAGACACCAGACTGCCTCCTGTTGTCCGCCATGGATCTGAACCCCGTCAAGCGCCCTTTGCCCGCGACCCGGCCAGACCAATCCTTCCAAAGTGGCTCCCAGCCTGGCACCTTGCCGCATGGGCTCCGAATTGGCACCGGGGAAACCTGCTGCAATCGACATCGGAAACGCTGACTGCATTGCCAGCACATGTCGCCTACCGGAGCAAGCGACAGCCACGGCTTGCAAAAGCTCGCATCCGCAATAGTCTCTCCTCCGTTGCACCGACCTGACGGCACCTGCTTAGACTGACCGGCGCACCGATGCACATTCCTGGGTATGCCGCGGGCTACAGGCTCCGGGCTTCTAATCCAGGGCGTAAAGAGAGCGCAAGTGACGCCATTGCCCGCGATAGTCCAGACCGTACCCCACCAGGAAATCGCTGCCCACGGAAAAGCCCACGTAGTCGGGGCAAATTGAGGCGGGCGCTGTTGCCGGCTTGTGCAGCAGGGTCACAATCGTCACCGAGGCTGGCTCTGCTTCTCGAATGGCCTTCTTAAGGTATTCCAGTGTCCGGCCCGAATCGATAATGTCTTCGACCACAATGACATGGCGGTCGGTCAGGCTGACTTCCGGCCGGACCAATTCACGCACGACACCAGACGATACCCGCCCTGCTCCGTATGAAGACAACTTCCAGAAGGTTACCTGGCAAGGAAGACTGATTGAGCGCACCAGATCGGCCGTAAGCATGAAAGCGCCGTCCAGCACGCCAACAACCACGGGAGAGCGACCGGCGTGCCGCTCCGAGAGCGCCCTGCCGATCTCTCGCACACGCGTCAGAATAGCCTCCTCTTCGATGACAAGCCGGAGACGATGCTCTTCGCTGCGTGCCACCTCAGCGGCAACCATCGAATCTTTCATGCTGGCGGCGGTCTCAATACGGACGGTAGGTCAGACGGACAAAGCTCTTCGTGGATGGCAGCACGCAGAAATCGGCCGAAAGCCTGATCCCAACCACCCAGACCACTTCCGACCCGGAAGTTAGGACCCAGGTCTGTTTTCTGCGTGCCACAGGCACCTTGGCGTCCGTCAGCAAATCACTCACCTTCTTGGTGCCGTCCATACCAAGCGGCCGGAGCCTGTCACCGGGCTGCCACGGTCGTGCTGTCAGACTGGAGCCGAGCCGGTCCGCATCTACGAGCTCGACAAACGGATCGTCATTCAACGCATCGGGTGGCCGCGATGCCAGAATCTCCATTTCGAATGCGCCAGTGGGGACAAGTACGGCGCGGCCCGCCGCCAGTCGTACGCGTCCGGGCGTCCCGGCATCGGTACCGAATACGAGCCGTCCGCGGCCACGCCAAACAAGCGCATTGCCGAAGGCGATCCGGCGGCCGGGTTGCGCATGCAGAAGATGCTCAATCTGGCGGACCGCCTCACTGGTTCCGCTTACCGCCGGCAGCCACTGCCGAATAGCTTGCAGGATCAGGCGCCTTCGCCACACGGCGGCCGGCTGAAAAAGGACTCCCAAGTCCAGGCTCTGCTCTCGGAGGTCTGCCGCACGTTCAAACAGGGCAAGGGCCACCGGCGCAACGGTTTCTTCGACATACGCACGCACCGTCGAGGAAGAACGTGCAATGCGTTCCGTCGCCGCACTGCCAAAGGCATCCTTAATAGCCGGAAGTACCACGCTGCGCATCCTGCTGCGCGCGTATCGCGGGTCGGAATTGGTAGCATCCTCACGCCAGGCAAGGCCCTCGGAACGGGAATAGTCAATGATGGCCTCGCGCCTTGCGTGGAGAAGCGGCCGCACCAACATAATGTTTGAGCCGGCTTCGATGGGGCGCTTGGCTGGCATGCCTGCCAGACCGTCGGGTCCCGTGCCCCGGACGAGGTTCAGGAGAACGGTCTCCGCCTGGTCGTCCTGATGATGTCCGACAGCAACGTGGACAATTCCCTCGGCGGAGGCCGTGCGAAGCAGAAACGCATAACGCAGCCTCCGTGCCGTCATCTGCACGGATTCATCGGTGCAGGCCCGGGTGGCCATATCGGCCTTGGCCACATGCAAGGGGATACCCTGCTCCTTGCAATGGTCTCGAACCCATGTCTCGTCATCGTTCGATTCCGAGCCGC
Organism: Rhodothermales bacterium; assembly: GCA_965207385.1. Taxonomy (GTDB): domain Bacteria; phylum Bacteroidota; class Rhodothermia; order Rhodothermales; family Bin80; genus CAZXEU01. Next base: position 102,842 of record CBDBLZ010000005.1, on the reverse strand, counting down.
GCAAGCCGAAGTTCATGTGTGCCGCCTGGACGGGGTGGCCCAGCCGTGCCAGAACGTGGAGCAGCACTACCGAATCGACTCCTCCGCTGAGACCCACAAGTACGGGCGAATTCGGCGCGATAAGTGCATGCCGGGCAGCGTATTCGCGCGAGTGCCTGACTAGCGGCGCATCCACGGTCTCCGGGGCGTGCAAGTATGGGCGGCGAATCCTTCCATAAGCTCGGTCTCCGGCCAGTGGCCGGAATGGCAAAGGCGCCACGGACCGTTCAGCCGTTCAGGACAGCCGTCTGGCGAAGCGCCTGTCCAGTTCCTCCATTGGTATCTGAACCATGGTCGGCCTGCCGTACGGAGATGTGTACGGCTTCTTGCATAGAAAGAGCCGGTCTATGAGGGTCCGCATCTCTTCGGACGACAAAGCCTCCCCTGCCCTTACCGATGCATGCCTGGCCATGCTCTTTGCCACATTGTCCCGTCCCGTGATCTTGAGCACGGCCTCGTTCTCCTTGTATTGATGCAAAAGGTCTTCGAGAATGTCCATCTCGCTGCCCGCGCGTACATCCGCCGGCACGCCGCGCACGACGATCGTTCTTCCTCCGAATGCCTCCAGGCTGAAGCCCAGAGCCACGAGTTCGGGCATAAGCTCCTTTACCAGTGCCAGATCTGCCGGGCCGAACTCGATGGTACGGGGAAATAGCAGCTGCTGCGACATCCCGAGACCGTTGTTCATGCTCTCCAGAGCGCGCTCGTACAGGATCCTTTCCTGAGCCGCACGCTGGTCCACAATCAGAAGCCCTGTGCGCAGCTGGGCCAGAATAAACCGGTTGTGCAGTTGCCACAGCAGCGTCTCGACGGCGGGCTGCTCTACCTGCTCCCCTTCGTCGGTTCGTGCCGCCTGTACATTGCCGCCGGTCGGGCTGTAGAGAAGGTCGGACAATCGCTGCATCTGCGTCGAACGCGGTACTACCGTCAGATTCGACGGCGTCGCGCTTTCGCGAGCTGATTTTTCGCCTGTGGGGCCAAGCCGGACTGGCGGCCTGTCCCGAAGTGGAATAGCGATCCGGAAGCCGGCATCATCCATGCGCGGCAGCAGGTTGGCCGTAGCCAGGGCCTTGCGGGACACCGTCTTCAGGAATCCGTAAATGCCCCGTTCGTCGTCAAACTTGACCTCCGTCTTTGTGGGATGCACGTTGACATCGACGTGACCGGGATCAATGCTCAGGAACAGGACGAAGAACGGAAAGGCCCGATCGGCCAGGAGCCCCTCAAATGCTGACGATATGGCGTGATTCAGCGCGCGGCTTCTAACGCTTCGGCCGTTGACAAACAGAAACTGCTCGCCTCTGGACTTGCGGCCAAGCTCGGGCTTGCCCAGGAATCCACCAGCAGAAACATAGCTGGTCTCTTCCGACACGGTGACCAGATTATCCGTGACCCTGGCGCCAAATAGCGCCTGCAATCGTTCCTGGAGACTCTCCTCGAAGTCTGATGAACGGGGCCTCGCCAACCGAAAGACCTCTGCGTCCGCGTGCCGCAACGCGAAGGCAATGTGCGGATTGCCAATGGCCAGGCTCTGAAATACGTCCGACGCATGCTTGAACTCTGTCGCCGGCGTCTTGAGGAAGTTGCGCCGGGCCGGTACGTTGTAGAACAGGTTCCGAACTTCAATAGAAGTGCCGGGGCGCGCCGCGCACGGCTCGCTTAGTTTGGTCTCCCCACCGTGAATGCGCACCACGAAACCCGCATCATCCGAGCGCCGCCGGGTTCGCATGGTCACCTGGGACACCGCAGCAATGGACGCCAGGGCCTCACCCCGGAATCCGAGTGTTTCAATTCGGTCCAGGTCCTGGACAGTTCGGATCTTGCTGGTAGCATGCCGGCTAAAGCAACGCAGGGCATCGGCCGAGCTCATGCCGCAGCCGTTGTCCGTTACATGAACCAGAGAGCGGCCTGATTCTAGAAGTGCAACCTCAATCTCGTCGGCGCCGGAATCGATCGCGTTTTCGACGAGCTCCTTGACGACGGCGGCAGGCCGCTGTACCACTTCGCCGGCCGCAATCTTGTTGGCCAGCATCTCCGGCATTACGCGGATCAATTGCTCCTGGCCGTTATCGAGCCCGGCTTCTTTCTCTGCCATGCAGTCAGTATAGTACGCTCAACCCAGAGCGCCATAGATATATATGGCGAAGAAAAGCAGGATCGCAAAGTAAATCAGCGCCAAAGGGCTTCGCCGCCTGCGCGCGCGGGTCTTGATCCGGAGCCGGCGCCTCAGGCTCTCGTCACGCCTGGGATCGTAGTGCCTGGGCTCGTAGCTGAATGCCCGCGGCCTGACCTTTCTGTTGGGAGAAAAAAGCCCCATCCGTCACCGCTTGTTCTTCCGCGCCAGAATCAGGGTAACTGGCACGTCCGCCATGTCGTTCCGGCGGCCCGTGCCTATTTCGCAAGTGCGCCGGCCGCGTATACCAGGTAGAAATAGGAAACCGGGACAGCCACCAGCGCTCCATCGAATCGGTCCAGCAGGCCGCCATGTCCCGGCAGCAGCGCGCCGGAGTCCTTGACATTTGCGTCGCGCTTGAAGCGGCTCGCGGCCAAATCTCCCACGTGCGTGGCCAGACTGCACAGCAGTGCCAGCACCAAAGCGTGGTGCCAGGCCAGAAAACCGATCAGCGTAAGGCGCAGAAGCGCCACCGCCATTAGCGCTCCCAGGATCCCGCCGCAGAATCCTTCCCAGGTCTTTGACGGAGAGACGGCAGGTGCAAGAAGATGCCGGCCCACTGCTTTGCCCGTGGCGAACGCAAACGTGTCTGTCGCCCAGATCAGCAGCAGGACCGTAAGCGTCAGCTCGAATGCCGGTCCGCCTGCCAGCCTCAGGTCCGCGAGAAACGCAAGCAGCGCCGCTGGATAAATCGCCCCCAAAATAGTTGCGGCCAGCTCGTGCAGCGCCTTGCCGGAGGTCACAAACGAGCAGCTTGCGACAAGCACCAGAGTCCAGACCGCAGCCGCAACGACCGTGCCGGGATGCAATGCGCGCAGTGCAAGGAGGGCTCCGAGCACAAGTCCCGCCAGGCGCCAGGCAGTGACTCCCTGCCGCTCAAGCAACCGATAGACCTCATACTGCGCCGCAAGACCGAGGGCGAGTACGACCAGCACGAAGGGCCAGCTTCCCACGTAGGCCAAGTACACCAGCAGGGCTCCACCAACGGCGCCCGTGGCAATGCGGCGTGCCAGATTGGGCATGCGTGCCGGACTACGGGATGCTGTCATCTCCAGCTTGATCTCCACCAGAGCCCGCAACTGCTGACCGCAGAACCTCATCTTCCGACACAGCCTCCTCAAGGATCTCCATCGCCCTCTCCCACTGGTCGGCCGGCACAAAAACGCGCACCTTGGCCAGGTATCCAAGATTGAGATTCCAGGCACGGTCCCGCTGGCTCAGGACAACCGCGGCAATCCCCTGGTCTTTCAGGCGACTTGAAACCAGGTCCGCCTCATAGTCGGTACCGGATGTTAGCACGACCCGCCAGTCCTTCATGTAGCCTTCGCCGAATACCGGATTCCTCAAAATCTCGCGGCACCGCCGTCGCAGGGCCAACACGCAGGCCGCGAATATGATCAAGCCACTGACTACAAGATACCACGGCACGGCGCCACCTTCGACCTTGCTCAACATGTCATCGCCCCCGGTCCTTCCAGCGAGGAATACCATGGCACCGTTGTTGACAAAATGAATCACCACGGGTATCCACACGCTTCCGGTCTGCCAGGCAAGATACGCCAGGTAAATGCCGATCAGCGCCAGCGGCACGGCCTGGGAAAAGCGCAGGTGAAAAAAGCCAAATATCACTCCGGTGATCACAATACCGGACGCAATTCCAAGCCCTCTCTCCATGTTGCGCTGCACAAAGCCGCGAAAAAACACCTCTTCGCATAACGCCGGCACGGCGGCAATCACCAACAGGTGCCATGCCAGGCTGCCTTCGCCCGACAGCACCTGCTCGAGCAGTGCCATCTGTTCGCGCTCCAGTTCGCGCAGCATGCGCGGCAAGGGCACCAATTCATTGAGCGAAGCCGTCCACAACACAAAGGGCAGGATGGCAACGAGCCCAGCGGTAGCCAGCAGCGCGCCCCGAAGGTCTGGGCTCCGCAGCCGCAAATAGGCCAGCGGCCGGGACGTATGAAGGCGCGCCAGCACCAGCGACAATACACCCAGCCCCAATATCAGGCCCACGGCATTGCCCCCGAGCAGCGCATCGCCGTGTCGCTCGATTGCGCCCGGCATATCCGCAAGCATCGTCTCGAACGACACGCCGCGCATCATCATGAACAACAGTGCCGCGATGTTGCCGATAAGCATGTAGCCTGCCAGCGCTGCCAGCAATGCGGCCGATGCCGTCCAGACCGGCCCGAAGCGCGCGGCGAAACCGTCCAGGGGAATCGGGACTCCAGGCTCGAAGGAATCATCGAGGATGGCCCTCTCGGAAGGCATCAAGCTTGCCTGCTGCATGTCATACCGGCCTTAGTCCTCGGGCGATCATCCGTGAACCTCCAAGGGGCTCTTCCGTTAACGACGGCATGCGCCCGTAGCTCAGCCGGATAGAGCGTCTGCCTCCGGAGCAGAAGGTCAGAGGTTCGAATCCTCTCGGGCGTACAGCCGTCGGTGCCAATTGCGTCCGGTGCTGTAAGGCCACTGACGGCGCATCCGGGCTGGCTGGCCGAATCTGGTTCTCCGGGGCTGTAACGAGGGATGCCACCGTCGCATCTCTCGCCACGTTGCAGACTGTCCGGCGCATGTCGAGTATCCTGTTTAGTCCCAAGATAAGCGCAATACCGGCGGCAGGCACTCCCGCGGACTGCGAAATGATCACAAGCATGATAGTGCCGGCGCTTGGTACGGCAGCCGTGCCGATGGACGCCGGTATTGCCAGGAGATTGATCTCCAGTTGGTAAACCAGGTCCAGCGGCACGCCCGGTGACTGCGCGATGATTGCAGCGGCCGCACCACGATAGAGGGCCGTACCATCTTTGTTGATGGTCGCACCCGGAGGCAGTGAAAAGGAGGAGGCTTCCTCTGAAACACCCAGTCTTTCTTTCTTCGACCTTCACGGTCTCGGTAAGCGCGGCTCAACTCTCGGACACGGAAAAGGCCAGCAGCGGGCGAGCCTGCTCCGACGGGATCAGGCACAAGGCAATGACGAAGAGAAGCGCCATGGACACCACCTGGAGCATGTTGCAATTCTCCGATAACGAGCACAGGCAATCATTCGGCAGCAAGTCTACCCACGGCTGAAGGGAAACACGCTCCATGGCCCCCTCCGGCACGTTTGCCCCGGGCTGCAAGACGTTTGTGGCGACCGGGCCAATGACAAGCACAACGACAGTGGTCCCTGTTTATGTCACGATGGTCTTGCTCCCAATGCGCAAAGGCTTCCGCCTATCGGCAAGTGAAGCCACACTCGTGATCAGCGACGCGAGAATCATAGGAACCACAATCAGGTAGAGCGACCGCAGGAAGATGTCGCCAAACGACCCGATCCAGACTGAAGTGACCTCTCCCCATCCCAGGGCGGCAAAAACGCCCTACACAAGCTCCGGGACTGCTATCCAATGCAGCTGCTTGTATCAGGGCAAACCGTGCGTACCGGTTTGCGTTTTCACAATTCCTGAGATCAATGAAATTGCAGGACTGGCAGCATCGGCGGCGCAGGCCTTCTACGACCGCAGCCTGATCACGATGCCTGCTTTGGCAACTGCAGTTCCTCCTGGAAGCAGGACGACGCTAGTCTCCAGCCGCCTGTTGTGCAAGCGGGCCGAGATCGCTGCTTCGGCCGCTGCCAGCAAATGATTGACAAAAAACAGAATCGAGATGCGGGAGGCCCGCCGAAGCAGGGCATTGGCGGACCCGTGCCGGTCCGCATATAGATAAAAGCTCGGCGAGACGTTCGGCTTCGTACCGCCAGGCCCGGTAAGCTCCGGATCAATGGATACCAGGTAGTTTCCGTCGGCATCTTTCCACGTAGGCACACCGCCTGTCACTTCGAAGGCGTAGTCGTTCCATCCGGGCGCGAACTGAAAGTACTTTCCCACGAGTTCGTAGTACTGCTGTTCGCCAAAAAAGGGCAGCTGATGCGAGAACGCCGCGCCTGTTTCCGGATGGTACACGCGGCGTTCCACCGCCTGAATGTCAAGAATGAGGCGACGCACCAGCAATTGTTCCGTTTCGGACCAAGCACCGGGATTGCTGAAATCCACACCCGAAACGGCGGCGCCCGTACTGATGGGCGCCGCGTCCACAAGTCTGCCATCGGGCAAGTCATTCAAGTAGTCCACGTATTCATTGAGCCATTGCGCGTATCGTAGCGGGCTCCAGAATTCGTGGGCCATGGCCTGGTACTCGTCCCTGCCTTGCCTGCCCTGGCTTCTCCATGTCCCGTATGCGACAGCCACCGCCAATTCCAGGCCCAGCGCGGCGGCTCCCCGAGCCCACTGCCGGTTGTACGCCTGGCCTAGTCCTGGGACCACGGCGGAGAGCCCGAATGCGAGCGGGACGCTTCTTGCGCCCGCAGGCGGATCCGACCTAGGCCCGGCATAAAGCAATGCGGAGCGCAGCTCTTGCCGCGAGGACAAGTCGGCAGGCTGGCCATGAGCTGCAAAAGGGCCCGCGCAGCCAAGCACCACGATGAGAAGCAGCCTTCTCCACCTGCGCGTCCTGCTCACAGCGCGCCGCCACCGGCGGCAAGGTAAGGCATCAGCATGCGCTCGAAGGAAGCATAGTCCCCCGCTCCCACGACCAGTCTTCGCAGTATGCCCTCCCTGTCCACGATATAGGATATGGGACGCCCTCCGTCCAGGGCTCCCCGGTACGGCTCTGGGAGGGAAGCCGGATCGAAGTAGCCCGAAACGGTCTGCTTTGGCAGCAGGTCCGCGTAGCGCGTCAGCTCTTCCGGAGACTCGTCAGAGACCGTGACCACAACAAGTCCCTCCTCCTTGTAGTCACGCTGGAGTTGGTCCAGTTCGGGCAGTTCGGTTATGCACGGCTGGCACCACGTGGCCCAGAAATTGATCAGCACAACCCGCCCACGGAAATCATCAATCTGGCTGGTGCTACCGTCCTCGATGAGCGTGAAGCGGAAGTTTGCCGCAGGTACGTTCATGCCATCGTCGGCGCGTCCCAGCTGTGGCCGGTTGGCCAGCGTCAGGGCCAGGAGGCTGCCGGAGACAATGATGAGCAGCGTGGAACAGAGCGCTGCCACCCAGGCCACTCCCCCCCTGGGCACCGGGCCATCGCCATCGCGAAGAACGGCTAAGACGCCTCCGATGCCTGCCAGCATCATGACTATGCTTGCCGATATGAGGACAGGGAAACTCATCGTCACAGGGCGTCAAACCCGAAGAGCATGCCGAAGTGCCAACGGACTTCCGAGCCGTAGTGCACGAAGCGGCTGCCTGTCGGCGTCACAAAGCCTTCGTCCAGTTCGAGGTCGAAGGAATCCATGCCGTACGTGGCGCTCAGAAACACGGCCGTCGGGAACAGATAGTACGAACCCAGCTTCAGGCGCAGTTCCATTCCCACGTCCTTGCGGATGCCGCGTGCGCCCGGCCACTTACCGCTCCATGCGGCGGCGGCGTCCGCATAAACACGCAAAAAGGCCTTGTCGAGGTAGAACCAGAGGAATTGCCGCTTGATGTCGGGAAACAGCGGCGCAAAGTAGGATGCCTGTGCCCAAAGTACCCTGCCTCCTCCCAGCGCATAGAACGGATAGCCTCTAGCTGCCGAGAGTCCGCCTACATAGTCGTCATAGAATCCGTCCACGCTCTTGCCAAGTATTCCGGAAGCATGCCACCGAAGCTGAGCGCCGTGCTGGGCACCACGCAATTGGCCGGGCAGCGGCATGCCGAGGGTGCCGCGCATCATCAGGCGCACGAACCTGTCCCTCTGGTAGATGGGCGAGAGCACGCCCTCGCTCAGATCAAATCTCTCCAGCAATCTGCCGCTTTCAGTTTCTACTGCCGCCTCAAGCTGAAGCCCCTTTGCAAGGATGTCGGTCTCGCGGTAGGCACTCAGTAATTCCACGTAGGCCTTGGCGCCCAGCGAGCGACCAATGAAATACCGGGAGGACGATGAGGGAATGGACAGCCTCGCTTCTCGCGAATAGAAACCCTCCGTAATCACGCGGTACGGACTGTACCGATACCCCACCTCCAGCAGCAGGGCGTCGCTTACCTTACTGCGCGAATACACATTGGCCTCCCACAACGCATACGCCAGGTCCGCATATGTCGTGTCCGGAAAACATGCCGTGCACGGGAACTCCTCAATGGCCAGTCCGCTGTCCACGTTTCGCCGCACGTTGAACAATTCCACCGACAGCTGCGGCGACCACCTTCCGGGCAACAATCCGAATCCCTTCTTGTAATCGAACAGCAGAAAGGCCTGCCGCTCAAGAGACAGCAGTCGCGACGGCGCAAGAAAATCCGAAACGGACGACGCTTCGCGGCTACCAGGTGCCACCAACAACGCACCCGTCAGTGAAATGCCTTCCAGGACCTCGCGGGAGCCCGCATAGGTGCCCAGCATGAGATTCCTGGCCCACACCTGCGCGCGCGTGCGGTCCGGAAGATGCTGCCGGCCCACGCGCCGGCGACGGGAAACGTACTGATCAAGCCGGACAACCGGAAAAAGGGTGAAGCCGGTTGTGGTCATCCCATAGCGCCGCGTGTCTGTCGACGCGGCGGCCCCGGCCGCCATGGCGGTCGGCGGCTGCTCGGCCTGGGACTCGTAGGCCCCGGGCTCCTTTTTGAACAGGGCACGCGGCACGGCGTAGGGAGCGGCCTCGACGGGCACGGGCCCCCGCAGCAGCGCAATCTTGTAGCCGTCCCATCGGTAGTGCGCGTATGCAATGGCTCCATCAGGCGAGACGGCCGGCATGAACGCGCCGCCCACCACGTTAGTCAGCGCTACTGGATCATGATCCTCCAGGCGATACAGGTTGAATATGCCGCTGCGATCAGAGGCAAAGTGCAGCACGCTGTCCGTACTGGCGAAGGCCGGCGAGCGTTCATCGGCCTGCGTGCTCAGCACCGGCTCCAATGCGCCGCTTTTTGCATGGACCCGCCACAGGTCGCGGTCATGCCCCCCTGATGGCCGCAAGCCGAAGTACAGCCACGTGCCGGAGGGATGCCAGGCCGGTTCGCTGACCTGCCGGCCATCTTCGAATTCCGTCAGAGGCCGGATCCGGCCCGTTTTCGTGTCCAGCACGTGCAGATTGGTCGTGCCGTCATCCTGGGCCACGAAGGCAATCGCCGTGCCGTCCGGAGCGTACGCGGGCTGCGAGGCCCGGGCACTGTGCGTAATCCGGCGCTCCTTGCGGCCGGCCAATTCCATTTCGAAGAGGTCATCATAGAGATAGCCCTCGGACGTGGGCCGCCGGCGAACGTATATGATCGCCTTGCCGTCTGGCCGCCAGGTGACGGATCCACGCACGCCCCTGCGGATCTGGTGCCCAAATGCGCACGTGTGGCTAAGCTGAAGCGGCCCGCCCAGATCCAGAGTCCAGGCCGAATCCGCCGCCATGTCGTGTATATAGAGACTTGTCCTGCCCAGGTGTTGTCCCTGGTTCGACACATAGGCCAGACTTGTACCGTCCGGCGAAAACTCAGGGCCGTAGTTCGCGAATCCCCCGGCTTCGATCACTTCGCCTTCGGCCAGACGGGCACGCACGGAGCGCGTACCCTGGGCGTAGCCCGTGCGCAAGCTGTCCATCCAGGCAGCGTACACGGCAGACGAACTCTGGCCAAGCACCTGGTCCATGGCGCGCTCCACGTTCCAGTTCCGCCACTTGCCGAGTGCAAGTGTTATGCGGCGCAGCACGTCTTCTCCATATGTGCCGGCCAAATAGCGGGTAAAGGCATAGCCGTGGTTGTACACGGCTTCTCGCATCAGGCTGGACTTGGAGTAGAAGCCCCCCATTTCTGTCAGGGAGAGCGCGCCATCAGCCAGGACGCGAGTGCGCAGCATCATGTCCCGGTGCGTATCCCACCGGTCGTAATCCAGGAATCGGCGCTGGTACTGGGCAGTACCCTCCGCAAACCAGGCGGGGTTGTTAAGGCTGGACAGGGGATAGCTGGCAATCACGTTTAGGTATCCCGCGAGGACGTCCGGCCGGCGCACGTTCTCGTAATCCAGCACCTGCAGATATGCCAGAGGCAGGTGCCTTGACATGGCCATTGATGCCTGCACCTGGACAATGTGCGTGAATTCGTGGGTGATCACGTTCTGCAGCCAGTCGTGATCTCCCCGAAGACGTGAATCCAGGGCCGGTGCCCATATTTCGATCTTGTTGTCGAAGAAATAGGCCGCTCCATTGGAATAATCTTCGTAGTCCTTGATGACGATGCTCACCCTGGAATCCGGCGTGTGCCCGTAGAGCTCCGTGACGGGACCGTAAATCTCTTCCGCAATCCGCGCGACCTCCCGTGCCGTTCTGGCTGCTCCCCCGCCATCCGAATCGGCATGAAATATCACCTGGAAGTGCTCTGTATCGATTACCTGCCACTTCAGAGACGGGCGCGCAAAGTCGAACAGCGACGGCAACGTCTGTCCGTGCAGCTGCACGGCGGCAAGCGCCGCCATAGCATAAGCCGGCAGTGATCTCCAGATCATCGAATCACCGCCATTTTGATGAGGTTGGTTTCAGTGCGACCGCTTGGCGCTCGTGCCCTTACGCGCGCGAAGTACAAGCCGCTGGCGGCACGGGTCTGCCAAAGCACCTCGCCTGGCAGTCCTGCCTTGAGCGACAGCTCCAGCTCATCAAGGAGCGTGCCAGCCGCATCGACAATGATTACTCGAACTTCCGCATCCTCGCTGGTCATGCACCTGATGAAGGATTGACCCTCGCGTATCGGATTGGGCCAGTTGTAGGTCTCGGAGTCTACAATGAGCCCCGGCGGAAGGGGGGCCGGCGCGTCCGTCGCTGCGGCAACGCTGCCGTTGGCGGGGCCTCCAAAGAGCTCGCCCCACAGCGCGGTCCCAAAGTCATCGGTCGCATACAAGCGGAGCCGGCCTGTGGTGGAGAGCACCGCGAGCCTGCCCTCGCCAAGGTGGGGGGTCGCTTCAATGGAGGCTCCAGCCTGCAGGGGAAACCCGTCGAGCAGCCGGCCGCCGTCGAAGGCATACACTTCCCCGTTGTGCCCGGCGACGACAATTCCCGGCCGGCCCGCGCCCGCGTGCTCAAGAACCAGCGGCTGGGCAAGGACCTTCGTTCCGACGTGCACGGGATAGCCCTCCACGAGCGCGCCGGAATCGTGAAATGCCATCAGCTCCTCTCCCACCATGACCACGATCTCGAGAAGACCGTTGCCGGTTATGTCCGCAAGCACGGGATACGCTTCAAGCGTTCGGCGCGCATCGGCATAGGCACTGACATCATGCTCAGATACGGTCCCGTCCGGCCCCAGTACCATTAACGTCCGGCGGTTCGGCACGGGCAGCACTCCCCATAGTCCTCGCCCGTCTCGTCCGAATACAGGCTGTCCGGGCTTCGCCAGGTCATCCAGCTCATAGCTCCAGATGGCGTCGCCGGAAAGGGATTGGCTTCCTCTTCGCCCAACCACGATCAATTCCGCTTCTCCGGCAAGGCTTATCCCCTCTCCGACGCCAGATACCCGCCTGACCGATGCCGATTGATCGGCCGAGACCACCACTGACTCGCCGCTGCCTGAGAACAAGGCATGATAGCTGCCGCCTGCGCGAACCAGTGGCCCGTGAAATTCCAGGTCCGCGACAGGCAGATCCAGGGTCGACTGCAGAGTCAGGACGCCGCGCTCAATGCCGTACCGTACAAGCGCATATCCCGCCGGATTGCGCTGAATGGCGGTGATGCCCGCCTCTGTTGCTATCGGCTTGCCGGATACCGGAGCGTGGGATACCAGGCCTTCGCCGGAGAGCAGGAATACTCGCTGGGCGCCATCTGCATACGCATACGTCCCGTGAGGGCCCGCAAAAACGGCGCTTCCCGCGCCCGTTGTCGCATGCTCCAGATCATATACTTCCTTCGACTGCAGGCCTTCCACGTCTTCGCCGCGGACCGAAACCGTCATTACGGGAGCCGGAGCGGAGAACTGCTCCAGCACTATGAAGCTCGGTCCGCCCGCGTTGGTGCGGCTGCTCGGCGTTGTATCTGAAGCAAACCGGTTTTCGTACAAACGAATAAACGTACCGCTTGGAAGCTGCACCTCTGTGTCATTGCCTTCGAAAAAGAAATCGAAGGGCGAGCCAAAGTAGTCTTCCGTACCCAGTTCCTGCGCCGCATCCGCTTCTTCGAGATCCACGGCGCGGCGAGCCGGATCACTGTTGAATGAGCCATCGGCCGCGCGGCGCTCGTCAATGTGCCACACCAGGATGCCTCCATTGAACTGCCTGCCGTCGGCATCCCTGCCGGGCAGGGCGAAGTCGTAGTTGTCTACGGCCGTAACCACGCCTCCGGTGAAGGCATCCACGTTGAAGGGCCCGAAATCATCGGCAACGCCTTCAATACGCTGCTCAACCAAGCCTCCATGGCGCCAAATCTGCATCACCAGGCCGTCGTCTTCCGGATCGCGGTTGCGATTCTCGACCAGGAAATACTCGGCATCGGAGATTTCCACCCGGGCAGCATTGGAGCCGGGCAATCCAGCTGCTGTAAGCTCCAGCGTGCGCTCAGCTCCGCCGCGCAGCACCTCTGTGTCAAGCCAGCCCAGCGACGCGCGGGTCCAGGCGCTCGGTTCGGGAGGAAACAAGCCCGCGTATGCAAAAATGCCCACAGGGTCCATGAGCCCGTAGGGTCCTATGGCCGATTCGCCGGTTTTGGTATTGAAGAGGTCCGGAGCACCCAGAAAGTTGAGAAAGCTGGCCGCCAACAGCCCGTTGATGGAGAGCTCCAGCAGTATGGGCTCGTCGCTGATCGGATTGATTCCCTGCCGGGACTCCGTTCTGGGGATGAGGGAGGCTGCACCAATGGATATGCCTTTGAACTGAATGTCCTTTGCGCCCAGGCGATCCAGTTCCCGGGCCGAAAAGAAGACCGAAGGCAGATCCAGCGGCGTCTTGTCCAGGATGGTCCCGAGCAGTTCGACGTCCCGTCCGACTCCGGCGTGAAAGATGATGAATGCCGTTCGGCTCGGGTCAAGCCCCGTCGCGTCAAACGCGATGCTGGCGGAGGCTTCGCTCCAGGCCTCCTCCAGCAGCATCACCAGCTTGCGGCGCTCTGGATCGGAGTTTGCCTCCGGGCCGGTCGGACTGTAGTGCCCCATTTGCCTGCCAAGGCGCACCACTTCGGGCAGAAGGTGGGTTCGCAGCCGGGTCCGCCCATCCGAGACCTTTTCGACGTAGTGCTCCAGGAATGCCAGGTGTGCCCGAAAGTAGTCGGCATCGTGCGGAAGCGGATCGACAGAGGGCTCCAGCGCTGCCAGGAACAGACTGTCCGAAAACGTCCCCGTGCCTGTGGTAAAGCGCGTCGTATCGGGCTGAAACTCGACGCGCAGCGCCACCACGTCATACCAGGGCGCAGCTTGCTGGGCGCTGCCCGTGCATGGCAGCAGCAAGGCGATCCAGACAATCCAGGCCGGCAGCCAGCGGCTACAGCCAAGCAGCGGTGCCCCGGCACCCGAGCCCATACACTCTCCCGTACTTCAGCCGAGCGCGCTATTTGACAAAGTTCAGCAGCAGCGAGAACCGCATGGTGTTGGCCAGCGGGTGATTCTCTTCGAGGGCGTAAATGTAGGAGAAATCGACCCCCACGATGTTATATCTGATACCTGCGCCGAAAGTGAGAAACTGCCGGTTGCCGTTGTACGGATTTTCGTAGAAATACCCGGACCGTATGGCGAAAAGATTGTTGTACCAGTACTCGAATCCGCTCGAAATCAACAGCTGGTCGATTACGGAAAGCGTCTCGTATTCCTCCTCTTCATCGCTCAGGGCGCTTCGCAGCACATCAATACTGGTCCACGACGTGAAGATGGCCCTGTAAAATGGATCGGTCGAATACTGGAAGGAGCAAGATTCCGCGTCCTGAGGATCAAGGCACGTTTCGGTTGCACGCTGCCGGACCAGGATCTTGGAGTAGTCGTTGGCAAACGTGATCTTGTTGTACTCGTCAAACTGGTAGGTGAAGGCGTGTCCCATGCGAATGGTCGTGGGAATTGGGTCCGCCTGCTCGCTGTCAGAGTACTGGATCTTGGGCCCCATGTTGGCCAGGTTGAATCCAAGGGAATACTGCGCATCCGCAAGTCCTATGCCGAAGGTCCGGGTGCGGTAAAGCATTCCGAGATCCAGTCCCACGGAAACGCCCGGGTTCGTTTGCTGCGTCCCCACGGTCACATTGGCCAGGCTGGAGTAAATCAGCCGCACGCCGGTTCCGACGGACAGGCCGCGGCTGAGCTTTAACCCGTATGACAGGCCAGCGGCCAGGTCGTACGAGCGAAACTCACCCAGATCCGTGTTCTGCGCATCGCGATACTCGTGTGTGCCAAGAAACAGGTACGTGAGGTGCGCGCCAACCGTGCCCCACCCCTTGATGTGCTGTTTGGCCACGAGATACTCGTAGAAAATATCGGCATTGAACTCCGGCAGCCAGTTTGAATGCGTCAGGGCCGCCTCCGTACCGACCTGTTCCGCGAGTCCGGCGGGATTCCAGAATATGGCATTCGCATTGTCGGCCAGGGCAACGCCGGCATTGCCCATGCCGGCGGACCGGCTGTCCGGCTCGATCATGAGAAATACCACGGCGGCGCCGCCGATCTGCGCGTGCGCAGTGCGGCCGCCGACCGAGGCCAGGAGCAGGCCGCAAAGGAGCGCGAGCGGCCCAATGCGGCTCAGACTAGAAGGGGCTAACGTGCAGCGAGGCATGATGGCAATGCAAAATCGTGTTGAAGACTGCGTTATCGGACGATGGCAAGCCGCTCGATGGCTTCCGAAACCTGCCTGTCTCCGTCTATACCGTCCACTTCAACGCGGACCTTGTACAAGTACACTCCGGGAGACAGCATTGAGTACTCATCGTCTGTTCCGTCCCACATCACCTGCATCGCGCCTCCAGGGAATACCTCGTCGGATTCCACCGTCCTGATCGGGCGACCCGCAAGGCTGTAGATGCGTATCCGCACCCGTACAGGCGTGCCTACAGGCTGGTTGTGTTCAAATACGAAGCGTGTGGGGCCGGTGGTCGGATTCGGGTAATTGAATATGTTACGTATTTGCAGCGCTTCGGATTCTGCCACCACAAATTCCAGGGATTGCCTACCCGAATTGTTCAGTACATCCCACGCCCGGACGGATACTGTATGGTCGCCCGCGTCCAGCGGCTCGGCAAAGGAATACCTGACGCGACCGCGCTGGTACGAATCCTCCTCGCTCTCGTACAGTCCGCCGATTTCGATGGCGTTCTGCTCGTCGCCGTTTATGACCAGCAGCATCTCGTGGCCAACGCCGGCTCCAACCGTATTGATGCCGCTTTCGTCAAACAGTTTGACCAGGAGCTCTGGACGCGGCGATGTGAGCTGTCCGCTGACAAACGTCTCGTCGCCCAGAAACAGTTCAATCTCCGGCCCGTCCGCATCGTCGGGCACGTCCGATGCCGTGCCACCCACCACGAAGTTCTCCGTGAACCCCAGCGCGTGCGCCTGGTCCGATGAGCCGTACGCGGATATCCTTCCCGGACGGTCGCTGTACGAGATGTCTTTGGGCACCACGAATGTGGCCTCGAATCTGCCGTCTGTTACACCGGTTCTGCCTCTCCAGATGAGATCTTCCCGCACCGTGTAAAAGGCCCTGGGCATGTACTGATACATCTCCGGCGGAATAACAATGCGGCGCTCCGCGTCGAATACCGTCAGGCTGACCGTGCCGTTGAAGGCCGCATCCGGCGTACCGTTAATCTGGCGCACTTCTCCGGCCACCGTCACGCGCTCCAGGGCCCGGAGCTGCGGCGCGCGGCCTGTAAGAGGCTCGTCATTGATGGAAGTGACCACCACGCTGCGGTCCGGCACGCCGAGGCGCATGGAGGGGTCACCCAGCAGATTGAATTTGCGGTTGTTGCCCTCGAAGCCGACGCGCGTATTCTTGGTAAGCCGCAGGGCATCGCCAAGGCGGCGCGGCAGACCCTCTTCATCCTTGCGGAAAAGCTGGTCATTGAGCGCGACATTCAATCCGACATTCAGCGACTGCGCGTTGCCCGAGGTATATACACTCCGGACCGTCGTCAGCAGCGCTATGGCTCCGCCGTCCGGATTGGTCAGCAATTCCTCGGCCCCGCTTTGCTCGCCCGCCAGATCCCACCTGCCAAAAGAGCACGTTGCCGTAATGAATACAGGCAGTGCATCATAGTTTGTCAGCGTGCGCGCATCCTCGATGTTGAACAGATCCTCCTGCGCCAGGCCCTGCTCGGCTCCGTGGCCGCTATAGTTGACGACAAGCACTCCGCTGCGAATGGCGGACAGGACGTCCTGCCGCGCGCCCGGCACGCGCCACGCGTTTCGAAATTCTCTTGTGTATGACAAGGCATAAACCTTTTCCTGGTTGATTTCCGGGGCACGGCGCGCCACGGTTTCCGCGACGACATCGGTATTCTGCGTATGGAGGTCCCGGTCGTTCTGCGTGCCCGCCGTGCCTGTCGGTCCGTCGTCGGCGATGAACAGGTAGCGCTGGCGCCACGGGCCGAATGAGTCGCTTGATCCGTAGTGCCTCATCTTGTCGAGTACGGTCTGCGCCTGGTCCTCCGTATAGACCGTGAAGCGTCCGATACCGATATCCATGCGCTCATTCAGATGCTCATTGGAGCCGATGAAGGTCTGGCGCGTGAAGGGCCACAGTCCTTCATTGTCATCCAGCAGACCGAAGTAATCGTCCGAGGTAAAGGACTCTTCCGGAAACCAGGACTCTTCCGTTTCGAACGGCGGAATGAGGTTGGGGATTTCGGGCTCGGGTGTGCCGAGATTCCGGTAGTTGAAATGGCCGTCTCCGTAGAAGAGCACGTACCGGAGGAGCTGATCTTCGGTTGATGCCCGGTCGTAGAGAAACTTGAAATAGTCCCGCATGCCCCGGATATCCCGGAGTCCGCCCGCGAATTCATTGAAGATCTGCTCTACGTCCACAACCTCGACCGTCAGGCCCTCCTCGCGCCGCAATGCTGCCAGCTCACTGGCCTGCGGAAGGAACACGGCGGGCGCAACAATGACAAGATCAGGCCAGATTTCGATGCCGTGGAGGTTCTGGGGCGCCACGCGGCAGGATTCGCCGCAGGCTTCCTCCACGTCGATCGTGCGCACATCCGATGCGGCAAACGCCACCAGCTCACGGGGCTGCCCGCGGTCACTGACTTCAACCTGGACCCTGTGGCCGCCGCCAAAAGGCTGCGCAGCAAGCCACTTGAAGTTGCCCGGCTCCGTAACGTCCAGCACCCAGGGCTCGCCGCTGTAGCCGCTCAGCACTGCTTCGAAGGCCCCTTCGCCTTGAACCGGCGTGTGGAACCGGAGCGGCCCCTCCACCGCTCGAAGCGCCTTCGGATAGAACACGCGCAGCCAGTCCAGCGCCGCCATGGCATTGTTGTCCTGCGATCCCAGCCTCATGGCCAGGCTCAGCGTCTGGCCGTCCGACACGTCCTGTTCGAATTCCACGATACCGGAACGGGCAACCGTTGTCGTGGAGCTCGATACCACCGCGCCGAGGTTAGCCGTTGACAGCGTTGTGCTTCCGGAGAGAAAAAAAAGGTCCGTTGCCGGATTGGATTGCACGGCCGCCCTGGCACTGTAGCGGACCCGGCCGGTGGCCAGCCCCGGCAGCCGGACACTTTCCAGCACGGGCAGCTCCGCTCCGCCCGTGGTAATGGTGTTGCTGACCCACGTGTGACCCGTTGCAGCTTCGCGGCTCCACAGGTAGTCATCCATGTCCTGGACATGCCTTCCTATTATCTGGTCAAGCCGGAGGGCCCCCGCAAGGTCCGGAAACGACTCCTGCTCAAGGGCTGCACTGGTGCCGCTTCCAATCTTTATGAAATAATAGTTTTCACTCGAGAACGGGTTCACGTAGTGCTCCCATGCGTAGACGTCCCGCCCGTCTTCGCCCGTTACCGGGCGCCCCGACCGGTCCCGTTGCTGCACGGCCTTCCAGCCCCACGGCGGAGCCCCATAAAACCACACGGCATCGCCTTCGTCAAAGGAGCCATCGCCCCCTCCACGTACGATGACCTGGTTTTCCACTAGGTCGACGGGACGAGGAGCTCCATTGAGTGCGGGAAGCGGAGCACCACCGTTACCGAATACACGTACCTCCTCCGGATCAATACTTGACAAATTGCCGCTGAAGCCGGGCAGCGCCTCGAAAAAGGCCCTGTCAATCTGGTAAATACCCTCCTCGCGCACGGCAATCTTGTAAATGATGCCGGAGGCAAGCACGCTTTCTATGCGCGCCGGCGCCCGATGCTGCGCCTTGCCGGCTAGCGGCTGCGGGCCCGGACCGACCGCCACCCTCGCGCGGCGATATCGCTTAAGCACGCCGGCTGATGCGTCGTAGGTTACCGTGCGCACCAGGAGCGTGGCAGCCGGTCGCTTCCGCTCCCAGCCCAGGCCGACGATAGAGGCGATCGGGCCGGAGGCGTCTGCCAGAAGCGTGCTGCCCGTGTCTGCCGAAACAGCGTACTCATCGTACGCGGAGGAAAGCACGCTCACTTGCGGTCCGGCGAGCGAACGCAGTTCAAGGGAGGCGCTCTGCAGGGTCAGGCCTCCCGTTACTGTCAGTATGGCGTCATCGTCGAGGGCCCGGGCCCCCAGTGAATCCAGCACCTTACCAAGCGGCCTGGGCCAGAACGCCTCGAGCTCGTAAATACTTCGCCCTTCGATTTCTTCCACTAGCCGAAGTGTCACGCTTTGGGCATTTGCCGCGCTCGCAACCAGAAACAGGGCGCACACCGTGGCGCCGTATGCTGATAGGCTACGCCGTCGAATCACCGACACAGAAGGTGCAGGTTAAGAATTGGTAGCTCTTAAAGCTATGCGATCGACGGTTGTTGGGTATGCTTGTCTGTCAGCTTGTCCAGCTGAACGAATGCAGGTTTGGCGAGGTTTCCCGCAGCCTGACTAAAGCTCCAGGAGCGGCCGGGTGTCTGTGGCCATCCAGCCCTTTTCTGTTTCGGCCACCGAAGCCACGGCCACGTCGGGATCGTGCTCGAAGAAAAGTTGATACCGGTTAAGCGATGCTTCGGCCAGGAAGGATTTCTTTTCCTGCAGCGTAACGAGAGGCCGCACGTCATAGGCCATTATCCAGGGAAGGCGTACATGGTGTACGGTCGGCAAGAGGTCGGCAACGAACACCAGCGTAGAATCTTCACCGCGTATTCGAACAAGTTGCTGCGCATCCGTGTGGCCGTCGACCACCAGAAGGTCCACTCCCGTGAAGAGCGGGCCCGCGCCATCTATGCAGCGGAGCTGGCCTGCGGCTGCCAGCGGTTCGAAATTCTCCGGCAGAAAGGAAGCGGCCTCGCGCTCGTTGGGGTGCTGCGCGGATGCCAGCTGGCGACGCTGAACATGGTATACCGCGTTTGCGAAGCGCGGAACCAGCCCCGAAGACGTTCGCAAAGTGCTACCGCCCGCATGGTCGAAATGAAGGTGCGTAAGCACCACGTCGGTAACATCGGAGGGTGCAAAGCCTGCAGAGGCCAAGGCTCGGTCCAGGCTCAAGTCTTCAATGGCAAACCAGTCCCTGAACCGGGCATCGAACTTGTCTCCGACGCCGTTGTCGATCAGAATCAGGCGGCCGGCACCCTCCAGCAGAAGACAGCGCATGGCCAGCCGAATTCGTCCGCGCTCGTCTGGTGCCAGCCGCCGCTGCCATAGTGCCCTCGGCACGATGCCGAACATGGCACCACCGTCCAGCCGAAGATGCCCCGTCTCGATGGCATGGAGCGCGAATAGTCCAACCTTGCACATGCGGTCCTGTCCCGGCTGACTGATTTTCAGTGCGGCTGCGAGGCAGCCTGACCGGCAGCCTCAACTCTTGCCTGCGGCCCCGGCCAAAGCGATACTGTAACCGCCTTTGCCGTGCATGGTTTGGCAGGCCAGCGAAATAGGGGCCGGATTACTTGGGTGTCGCTATTCGGATTTTTGGGCAATGTGGTGGCTGCCGCAAGTGTCCCTGTCAGGCGCTCGGCTGGCACAGAGTTCGGACCCAACGTACTTTTCAGGTACAACTTACCCGCACCCATGCTGCGGCCTCGCCACAATATCGTCCTGCTACTCTTCCTGACTCTTGCCCCGACCGCCTTTGCGCAGCAGGGTGCACCCTTTGGCCACGTGATGGACTTGCGGGAGAGGCTCCAGAGGGACTGGTGGCGCCGCGACCAGACGGTGATGGCCGTTGGCGGACTGTCCCTGATAGGTGCTCAATGGCGCGGCGCGGGCTCGCTGACCCTGGAAGCCGTCACGCGCCGGGCGTCCGCCCGCATCGGCGGCACGCTGAGGGCCGGTCCGCTGGGAGACTATGGTCCCGATGTCGATGAATGGTACGACCTCGTCCGACTCGTCGAGTTTGTGCGCCTTAACACCCGGGAGGAAGATCCACTCTTCGTACGCGTCGGGTTGCTGGATGCACTGAGGCTGGGGCCGGGCCACGTGGTCAACTTCTTCAGCTCGTCCGTTGCCTGGGATGAGCGCACCGTGGGCACGGAACTCCGCTGGTCCGGTTCCGTGCTTGACGCGGTGGCCTTTGCCGACAACGTCTTCCTCGACGGCGTCGCGGGCGGCCGCCTGGCCCTGACACCTCCTGGCCGCTCTTCAGGCCGTGCATTGCCGTCCGTCACCATCGGTGCAAACTACGTCACGGACCGGGAGCACGGGCTGGATAGCTATAGCGCGGATATTCGAATTGATCTGTTCGAATCCGGCAACATCTTCTTCTCGCCTTTCGCGAGCTACGCCCGATACAGGGGCTACGGCAACGGCCTGGCTGTGGGCGCAGACATATACAGCGACGGATTTCTGGATCTTCTGCACTTCGATTTCCGCGTTGCTGCATTCTACAATGGCCGGCAGTTTATTCCGGGGTACTTCGGCTCCTTCTACCAGGTCAGCAACACGGTTGCACGAATAGCGCAGTCGTCCGATACCGCCGAGCCGGCGGGCACGTCCCTGGTCGAGAGCGCGGGTGCTACGGACCTACTCGTGGAGTTCAGGCTGGCATTCTATCGCGATTTCTCCCTTTGGTACTACTTTCGCCGCCACTTTGGATCACAGCGGCTGGGCGAGTTCCACCTGCGCCTGTTTCTGCACGCCTCGGATGGCCTGCGCATCGAACTGGGTATCGACCGCGGCGGCCTCGGAAACCTCCTCACGGTCCTTGGGGATTTCGGGGACCTGAGTGCGCTCGTCTTCGGTACGCACTACCGGCTGGCCGGTCCGCTGTACGTTCATGCCACCGCCCGGTATTCTTTTGAGCGGCTCGACGTCCTGGATGAGGCGCGCTACCTGGTGCAGCGCCGGTTCGAGCCCATGACCGGACTGCGGCTGCGTTTCTAGGCCACGCCCGCGCTCATTTCCATCATCCGCTCGATGGGACGCAGTGCCTGAAGGCGAAGCTTTTCGCCCAGCTTGACTTCGGGCTGCTCATGCCGCAAGCAAAGGTAAACCTTCTCGACCGTGTTCAGGCGCATGTGCGGGCACTGGCTGCAGCTGCAACCGCTCTCGGGCGGCGCGGCAATGTAGGTCTTCTGGGGGCTGTCCTTGCGCATCTGGTGCAGAATGCCCTCCTCGGTGGCAACGATAAACAGTTCGTGGTCGCTCTCTCTGGCGAAGCGGCGAATGCCGCTCGTTGAACCTACGAAGTCCGCATGCCGCAGCACTACCTCCTCGCATTCGGGGTGCGCCAGCACCTTCGCGTCAGGGTGCCTGACCTTGAGCTGCAGCAGCTTTCTTTCGCTGAACACCTCGTGCACGATGCAGACGCCCTCCCACAGCGTCATTGGACGCCCCGTTGCCTTGATCAGGAACCGGCCGAGATTGCGATCCGGCGCAAAGATTATGGGGTGCCGCTCCGGTATCTGCCTGATCAGATGCTCTGCATTGGAAGACGTGCAGATGATGTCGCTTAGCGCCTTTACGGCCGCCGTGCAATTGATGTAGCTGACAACGACATGATCCGGATGGCGTGCGCGGAAGGCGGCAAAAGCGTCGGCCGGGCAGGAATCGGCCAGTGAGCAGCCGGCGTTCAGGTCGGGAAGCAGCACCTTTTTGGCCGGGTTGAGGATCTTGGCGGTTTCGGCCATGAAGTGGACGCCGGCAAATACGATGATGTCCGCATTCGTTTCGGCAGCCTGGCGCGACAGGCCGAGGGAGTCCCCTATGTAATCGGCCAGGTCCTGGATGCCCGGCTCCTGATAGTAGTGCGCCAGGAGCACGGCGTTCTTCTCCTCCTTCAGCCGCTGGATCTCTTCGTAGACGTCGACACTCGGGTCAATCTCTTCCTCTACGAAGCCGATCTCCGTATCCAAAATGGGCAGTTCCACGCGCCCTACCCTCAAGCTTTCTCCGGATAGCCTGTTAATGCTATGGCACGGCGTTGTTCCACGTCAGCCATGGACCACACCGCCTTCCAGGCGCAGCACGCGGTCGCACAGGGATGCCAGGGCGGGATTGTGCGTTACCAGCAGAAAGGTCTGGCCAAATGCCCGGCTGAGCCGGAGGATTTCGTGGTGGAGCCTGTCAGCGGTCCTGGTATCCAGATTGCCCGTGGGTTCATCCGCCAGCACAAGGCCGGGCCTGTTGACCAGCGCGCGCGCCACGGCTACGCGTTGCTGTTCACCGCCCGAGAGTTCGGCCGGGCGATGATCGGCTCTCTCGGCAAGGCCCACCTGATCGAGCAGTTCCAGGGCCCGCTTTCGGGCAAGGGCCATGGCCATTCCGCCGATGAGAGCGGGCATGGCTACGTTCTCCGCCGCCGTAAACTCCGGAAGCAGATGATGAAACTGGAAGACGAAGCCGATCGAAGCATTTCGAAATGCTGCCAAACGTGCATCACGCTGGGCAAAGATGTCACGTCCTCCAATAACGATTCGGCCTGCGTCCGGCCTGTCAAGCGTGCCTATCAGATGCAGAAGCGTACTCTTGCCCGTTCCGCTTTCGCCGACTATGGCAACCACCTCCCCCGCTGACACGTCGAAGGTTACACCGCTCAGCACGGGCAGATATTCGCCGCGGCCCGTAGGATACCCCTTGCGAACCTCCCGGACCGAAAGCAGCACACCGCCGGACTCCGACACTGGTTTCCGGGATCCAGGCGGCATCAGAACCGCGTGTTCACCACGTTGGCAAATTCCGAACCCATCGTATAGGTAAACGCAACGGCGAGGGACAGGTCGTAATCCGTGGCCAGCTGGCGCTGCTGCAGGAGGATTTCCGTAAGGCTGGATTCGCCTGCCGGAAGCGACAGCTGGTCCTGAATCATTTCGAATTGCCCTTCCAGGCTAACCGAGAGGCCCTCGAGAAGTCTCACCGACACGCTGCCGAACAATTCCGCGCGGCGCTTGCTCAAATCGTGAAAGTACTGACCGCCTTCGAGGCCACCAAATACGTCGCCCCACGGGCGCCGGATCGCGACGGATGCGCGAAGTTCATGCCTGCCAAGACGTTCCGCAAGCTTTCCGAAAATGGTCTCTTCGAAGTAGTCCACGTACGTGTATCCCGCTCGGTAGACCAGTGTAATGGCCCTTCGGGTGGCCAGCTCGTACGGCAGAAGGCTGTATTCGACGGCCGGCATCAGTCGCGCCCAGTGCCGCAGGTTTCTGGCATTGTACGTGATGTAGTCACCAAAAACGCCTGCCGACCAGTGTGGTCCCAAGCTGACTATGGCATAGCTGTCCAGGCCGTGCCTAGTGATGCTGCTGCGGACATCATCTCTGTCTTCGCGCCGAATGATGACCAGATCATAGTTGAAATAGGGACGGATGCGAAACTTCCACTTCTCGCTTACGTGGTCCGCAAACAGGCCCCACCGGGAATCGAACACGGTCCGGTTTGTCTCCTGCTCCAGTTCGAAATCACCTCCGTAGAGCGTAAACACCCAGTGCTTCCACGGATCCCGCGCCATTGCCTCGAGGCCTCCTGCTCCGAGATCGACGCCGCTGTAGGCCAGCGAGAAATCCGCGCCGCTGGCGCTCTGGGCCACGTAGGGTGCCATGCCCAGTCGAATGGCCTCGGTAATGACCGATCGCCATTCGTCCCTGGTCGCATTCCGGTCGATCGGACGCTCAAACGTATACTCGATACTGGCATACTCGCCGTGGCCCAGAAACGAGATCTCGTACTGGCGCTCCTGCAGCCCGGTGCGCACAGAGGTAATGAACACATGCACATCGGCCTGGTCGGGATCTCGCACGTAGTCCACGAACCTGATCTCGCTGCGAATGTAGTCAAAGTCGCACCACTGGCAGTCGATATAGACCCGCACGGGTACCCCGTTGTCAACGGCCTGCTGCCCCAACAGGGCTGACGGGGCCGCGAAGTGCACGAAGGCCACAAGCGTCCATAATGCCGGGCGATGTGCATGATGCCACGAGCGCATCGTGAACGCTGCAAGACGATGCGCCGCCTGCCGGAGCACCGCCGAACTGGCTTGTGCCTCGCGAGGCCGCCTATAGTGCCTGGTCATTGTCTTCATTTCGGCTCTGCTACGGGTCTGCGGCAAAGGGCGGCCGGTATTCCTGTACGGATGCCTGGCTGTGCGTTTTGCCCTGGTTCGCCGCCGCGGGATTCGCGCACGGGGTATCCGGCTCCGCCAAGCCTCCTTGTTAAGCCCTTGGCGGTACCTGAGTCGAATGCTACCTGGTTGCTCATTAACCGCTCGCAGCGATCAGGAAGCGCGGCTGATGGACAGCCGCTGCATCTTGGTGTACAGGTGGGACCGCTGCATGCCAATGCGCGAGGCGGTTCTGCTCACGTTCCATTCGTTTTCTGCCAGCTTGCTCTGAAGAAAAATTCTTTCCGCCTCCTCGCGATAGGCCGCAAAATCGTCAAATCGGGAAAGCAGCGAAGTTACCGGGTCGCCCCCGGCTCCGCCTGGTTCCACAAAGCGCTCGATGTCTCCGACCGAGATTTCGTCGGATTGTCCCAGAATAAGGAGCCGCTCGACGACATTGATGATCTCGCGCACATTGCCGCGCCATGGCATGTTTCCGAGCCGTGCGACCGCCTCCTCCGAAAATGACTTTTGCGGCAGTCCATTGGCACGTGCCAGCCGCTTTGCGAAATGGGTCAGGAGAATGGGCAAGTCTCCCCGCCGATCCCTTACCGGGGGAACATGGACCAGGATTACGCTCAGGCGGTGATACAGGTCCTCGCGAAACGTACCCTCCTCGATACTCGCGAGCAGATCCTTGTTGGTGGCGGCCAGCACACGAACATCCACTTCAATGGGTCGGTCCCCTCCTACGCGCATTACCTTGTTTTCCTGAAGCGCGCGCAGCACCTTGGCCTGCGCCGCGAGACTCATGTCTCCGATCTCGTCCAGGAAAAGAGTGCCGCCACTGGCCTGCTCGAACTTGCCGATTCGCTGCTTTGCTGCGCCCGTGAACGAGCCCTTCTCGTGACCGAATAGCTCGCTTTCGATCAATTCACCGGGAATTGCCGCACAGTTCACCGCCACAAACGGGCCACTTCGGCGCGCGCTGCCATCGTGGATCCATTTCGCCACGAGCTCCTTGCCCGTTCCAGGCTCTCCGGTTATGAGCACGCGTGCTGACGTGGGTGCCACGCGCGAAATCGTCTGCTTGACCTCCCTTATGGCGTCGCTGGTTCCCAGTATGGGGACCAGCTCGCTGGCACGCTGCTCGGCGATCGACTGGCGAAGCCGCCTGTTGTCAAGCACCAGTTTTCCCCGCTCCAGTGCAGCCCGGATGGTCACCAGCAGCTGGTGCAGGTCCGGCGGCTTTTCAATGAAGTGGAATGCCCCCATGTGGGTAGCCTCCACAGCCGTGCGGATGTCCGCATGACCCGAAATCATGATTACCGGCAGCTCCGGCGCCTCCTCCGAGAGGACAGACAGCACTTCCATGCCGTCCTTCCGCGGCATCTTGATATCCAGCAGCGCCACGTCGTACGTGCGCGACCGGACGCAGGAGATGGCCTGCTCGCCGTCTTCCGCCTCTTCCACGGTCAGGCCTTCATACTCGAGTATTTCCCGCAGCGTGCGGCGGATACTCGCCTCGTCGTCGACTATCAGGACCGACGTGCCTGCCATTATCGCCTGGCCTACGATGCGGCCTGAAGCACGCGCATCTTTGCACGCACCCTTGCCAGCAAAAACTCGAGCTCTTCCTCGCCGTCGGGCGTCGGAAAGCGATCTCCGATCAGGAGCAGGACCTCCTCGGCCTCTTCCAGTTCGCCGGCCTGTTCCAGAGCGCGTGCGGCTGCATAAAGGTAACCGGGTGACCAGATCGGGTTTTCACCCACCAGCGCGGCCCGGCGGTACAGGTCCGCTGCGCGGACATAGTCTCCGTCGCCCTCGGCATGGGCCGCCTCGCCTGCCAGAGCACTCGCACCGATCATGTTGTCCATGCCCCCGACGCCCTCAAAAAGCTCCGCTGCCTCATCGTAATTGCCAAGCCGGAATAGCGCATCGCCCGCATAGAAGCGGGCCAGCTTTCCCGAGGGCGTGCCCCCATACCGGTCGATGATATCGAGCAGGCCCGTGGCGCTTCCGCTTCCATCCAGTGCCGCGCGATAATCCCCGGACTCGTACACCAGGATTGTGGCCCCCAGTGCCTCACCAGCCTGTGAAGCCCTCACGCCTTGCAAATAGCGGTATCCGAAGACGGCGCACACCAGAACGGCAACCGCCACGGCCCCTCCGTTTATCTGTCGCCGGTATTGTGAATAGGCCACCTGCAGGCGGGCAAACAGCGTCGTGGCGGCATCCTTGCGAAGCTCACCACGTTTTGATATCGACTTTGGGGCCCTTAGTGTTGCCATGTGCTTGGTCCTCGCTCGTGGGCTTGCTGTAATCACTATGTGATACGTTCGTTTCCGAAAACCGTCCGTGCTTCGGGTGCCGGACCGGTTTTGGAGATGTCTTCACCTACCAATTATTTCTTCGAGGCATCCTGATGCGCGGTTTGCCGTATTTTCCGGGCGGCCTGGCAACCAGGCCAGTACTCATTTCAAATCCAGAAGGAAGACATGTCCATCAAACTTGGCATCAACGGTTTCGGCCGCATCGGCCGTCTTGTGGCACGGGCCATCATCGAGCGGGATACGGGTGCGTTCGACATAGTCGCCGTCAACGACCTTACAGACTCCGCTACGCTGGCGCACCTGTTCAAATATGACTCGGTTCACGGTTCCTTTGCCGGTGACGTGACAACAGATGGAGATTATCTCCATATCGGCGGCCGCAAGATTCGCGTGCTGTCCGAGCGCGACCCTGCCCGGTTGCCGTGGGAAAAGCTTGGATGCGAAATAGTCATTGAGTCCACCGGTTTCTTCCGCTCGCGCGCTGCGGCCGCGGCGCATCTGGCTGCAGGAGCACGCAAGGTCGTGATTTCGGCACCGGCAAAGGACAAGGTGGATGCCACGGTCGTTCTGGGTGTAAACGACGATGTATTGACGGGCAGCGAGGAGATCATCTCCAATGCCAGCTGCACGACCAACTGCCTTGCTCCGATGGTCAAGGTGCTGGATGATGCGCTGGGAGTGCGCAGCGGCCTGATGACGACGATTCATGCGTACACTGCGGATCAGCGCATCCAGGACGCGCCTCACCGCGACCTTCGGCGCGCCCGGGCTGCCGCCTACTCCATCGTCCCCACTACAACGGGAGCCGCCCGCGCCGTAGGGCTTGTGCTGCCGCATCTGAAGGGCAAGCTGGACGGTATGGCGCTTCGCGTTCCCATCCCCGACGGTTCGCTGACGGACCTGACGGTAGAAGTGGGTCAGCAAACTACGGCTGAAGAGGTAAACAACCTCTTCGCGACCGCCGCGCAGGGCCCTCTAGAGGGCGTGATCGACTACTGCGATGAGCCCATCGTGTCCATAGACATTGTACACAATCCGCACTCGGTCATATTCGACAGTCTTGCCACGATGGCGCAGGGAAAGACTGTCAAGATACTGGGGTGGTACGACAATGAATGGGGCTACGCAAACCGCACGGTGGACGTTGCGGAACGATTGATGGAGCTGGCAGGATAGCGGCAGCGTTACCGCAGCGCAGTTGCCTGATCAGGAACCGGGCGTATGGATGGAGAAGCTCACGCTGGATGACCTGAGCCTCGCGGGCCGTCGTGTTCTGGTTCGGGTTGACTTCAATGTGCCGCTAGGCACGGATCCCGAAGGGCATGCGCAGCCGTCCTTCGTCGTCACGGATGATACGCGCATTCGGGCTGCGCTACCCACCATTCGGGCCATTACCGGTGCGGGGGCAAAGGCTATCCTCCTGAGCCACCTCGGAAGGCCAAAGGGTAAGCCCGATCCCAAGTTCAGTCTGGCGCCGGTTGCCGACCGTCTTTCAGGTCTGTTGGATCGGCGGGTGCGCTTTGTAAACGATACGCTCGGCCCCGCAGTTGAGAAGGTGATCCGCTCGATGCCCGCCGGAAGCGTAGTTCTGCTTGAGAACACGCGGTTTTTCAGCGCAGAGACGGAGAATGATCCTTCTTTTGCCCGACAGCTGGCGGAACTGGGAGACGTATTCGTAAACGATGCCTTCGGCACCGCACACCGCGCTCATGCCTCGAGTGTTGGCGTGGCGAATTATGTCAAAGAGGCAGCAGCAGGCTACCTGCTCGCGCGCGAACTTGCCCACCTGTCCCGGGTGATCGAGAAGCCGGAACATCCGTTTGTAGCGCTCCTGGGCGGGGCCAAGGTATCGGACAAGATCGGGGTAATCCGCAATCTCGCCGGCGTAGTGGATACTATCCTCGTGGGAGGAGCCATGAGCTACACGTTTCTCAAGGCGCTTGGGCAGCCCGTCGGCCAGTCCCTGGTGGAGGACGACTGGCTTGATGAGGCGCGCAATATGTATGAATTCGGCAAGATCCGCCTGCCCGTGGACCACATCACGAGCGACGCCATGGGTACGGTTGCTCGCACGGGACGCGTGAGTGCCGCCGTGGAACCGGGCCGCATGGGCGTCGACATCGGGCCGGACACGTGCGCCCTGTTCCGCGCGGAGATACTCAAGGCCAAGACCATCGTGTGGAACGGCCCCATGGGCATCTTCGAAAACCCGGATTTTGCCGGTGGCACGCGGGCCATGGCAGAGGCTCTTGGCGATGCCACAAGCCGCGATGCCACAACGATTGTCGGCGGAGGCGATTCGGTCGCCGCCATTGTGCAGGCGGGGTACGCCGACAAGGTCACGCACGTATCCACTGGCGGAGGCGCCATGCTCGCCTGCCTTGAAGGCAAGACGCTCCCGGCGCTGGCTGCCCTCACTGATCGACCCTGAAGGCCACCTGCACGGGTGACGATTTCCGTAGTTATTCCCACGCTCAATGAGGCGTCACTCATTGAAGCCACTCTGGCATCCGTGGCGGTCCAGACGCCGCCATGGGAGGTCCTCGTTGTTGACGGAGGCTCTACGGATGAAACCATTGCACAAGCCCGCCCGCGTGCCATAGTGCTCCAGGCGGATCGAGGCAGGGCGCCGCAGATGAACCGTGGATGGCAGGCAGCTCGCGGCGACGCAGTATTGTTCCTCCACGCCGATACGGTATTGCCCCGTGACGCCTTTGACCGGATTCGCCAGGTGCTGGAGGACTCCTCGGCGGAAGGGGGTGCGTTTCGGCTCAAGTTCGATACGCCCGGGTTTCTGCTGAATTTCTATGCAAGGTGTACGGCGCTTGAATGGCCCTGCATCTGTTTCGGTGACCGCGGTCTGTTTGTGCGTCGCTGGGTACTCGAAGCCATGGGCGGAATACCCGAAATGCCCATTTTCGAAGATCTTCAGTTCGTCCGGCTTCTGAATCGTCGCGGCGGGTTTCGCTTCGTGCCTGTCGCCGTCACGACGGCAGCGCGCAGGTTCGTTCGGCAGGGAGCGCTACGCCAACAGATAAGAAACGTGCTGCTTTGGACGGGTTACTGGCTCGGCACCGACCCGCATATCCTCTCCCGTTATTACCCAAGTCACGGATAGCCGCGCGGGTCTTGGCCTTGCGGGTCCGCGAGACGCGCGCTACGCCATTTCCCGCTATTCGCAGGGAAGCCCGAAAACCTGTAGTTTCCGACAGCGGCCGGGACGGTCTTTCGTAGCATCCCGCGGCTGCACTCCCAGCCGCGCGAGCCGTGTTCGCCATGCCGTCAGGCAGGCTTCGACGAAAGCGGCAACGGGATTGTCCCGTAGACAACCTCACGCAGGAGACATTCAAAGCCCAATCCATCCGGATCTGCCAATGCGGTATCTGCCTCCTTTTGCGCGAATTCGTGGCACGTTTCTGCTGCCGGCATTGGCCGTTTGCGTTACAATTCCGTTCGCCGCCCGTGCCCAGGAAAGCGGTACAATAACCGGGACGGTGACCAGCAGCGGCGGTCCGCTTCCAGGAGCATCCGTGTCCATAGTAAATACGCTAATCGGTACAGCAACAAACATAGAAGCCGGCTATTTCTCCCTGTCCGTTCCGGCCGGCGCTTACGTCCTGCGTGCCAGCTTTGTCGGCTTTACCACCGAGGAGGCCCTGATAACGGTTGTCGCCGGTCAGACCACGAATCAATCGTTTATGCTGGAGGAAACAATCTCCGAATTCGGCGAGGAAGTGGTGGTTCTGGGCTCACGCACGGAGCGAACGGCCACCGATACGCCTGTACCGGTGGACGTTATTGGAGCCGAGGCACTTGGCCAGCTCGGCGTGCAGGAAATCAACCAATCGCTTCATTACCTGGCTCCTTCCTTTAACGCCTCGCACCAGACCATTGCCGATGGCACCGACCACGTCAACCCGGCAAGCCTGCGCGGCCTCGGACCCGACCAGGTGCTGACACTGGTCAACGGAAAGCGGAGGCATACATCGGCCATTGTACATGTCAACGGCACCTTCGGGCGCGGCACGGTGGGCGTTGACCTGAACTCCATTCCCAAGGGAGCCGTAAAGCGCATTGAGGTCCTGCGGGACGGGGCTGCTGCCCAGTATGGCTCCGATGCTATTGCGGGCGTAATTAACGTGGAATTGCAGGATCAGACCGACGCACTGTTGCTGGATGCCGGCGTGGGTCAGACAGGCGAAGGGGACGGCGAGCAGGTCCAGATCTCCGCCAATTACGGAGTGCCTGTCGGTACGGGAGGATTCTTCAACGTGACGGGTGAATTCCTGGACCGAAGCCGGACCAATCGCAGCGACCCCTACATTGGGGACTACTTTCCGGGCATTAGCGGAGATGCAGCCACGGATGCCGAGCTGACGCGTCGCGGACTCACGCGGCAGGATATCCAGATGAAGACTGGCCAGGGTCATGCCACCATGGGCGCGGTATTCTTCAACAGCCGCGTTCCGCTGGGACGCGGCGCCCAGTTTTACGCCAGCGGAGGTGCGTCACACCGCAAGGGCGAGGCCACGGGCTTCGTGCGGCGTCCCAACCAGCATGACCGCAACAACCTCGAGGTGTACCCGAACGGGTTTCTGCCGCAGATTCACAGTGTTATCGGAGACAGAAGCCTGACTGCCGGACTGAAGGGATCGCTCGGAGGATGGATCGCGGACATGAGCGCAACCACAGGCGGCAATTCGTTCCAGTTCAATATCGAGAACTCGATCAATGCCTCTATCGTAGGCAGCGCCAGCCCGACTTCGTTCGATGCAGGAACGCTGGGCTTCCGGCAGACTACCGGCAACCTGGACGCCTTCCGGGCGCTGCCCGCCGCAGGGATGAATGCACTCGCGCTGGCTGTCGGATCGGAATTCCGGGTGGAGAACTACTCCATTGAAGCAGGTCAATTTGAATCCTATTCGCTGGGCAACGGGGGACCAATACCGGGTGTAGACTTTGCGCTGCAACCCGGCGGCTCCCCGAAGAATCCGGGATCGCAGGTCTTTCCGGGCTTCCAGCCCTCCAACGAGGTGGACCGCTACCGTTACAGCGTAAGCGGGTACGCAGAGCTCGAGGCAGACATATCGGACGAGGTGCTTGCCACCGGAGCCCTGCGATTCGAGAATTACAGTGACTTCGGCTCGGCACTCACGGGCAAGGCGGCCGCGCGATTCAAGGTAAGCGATGCCCTGGCGGTGCGCGGCGCCCTGAGCACAGGACTTCGTGCTCCGTCCTTGCACCAGCTGTGGTTCAACAACGTCAGCATCCAATTCGTGCTCAACGAGCGGGGCATCCTGGAACCTGCCCGAGTCTTGACAGGAGAGAACAATTCGCCGGTGACCAGGGCGTTCGGCGTTCCCGAGCTGAAAGAAGAGACCTCCGTTAACTTCAGTGCCGGCTTTGTGGCGCGGCCACTCGGCAATCTCTCCATCACGGCAGACTATTACCGCATTACAATCGAAGACCGCATCGCACTTACCAGCCGCTTCAGCAACAGCGACCCGATCGTGGCCCGTATTCTGGCCCCCTTCGAGAGCGAAGGTGTCGGTCAGGCACAGTTTTTCGCGAACGCGGTCAATACCGCTACCAACGGCGTGGACGTGGTTGCGGCGTACACCGCCCCGGTAGGAGTCGGGCGCCTGACGATTACCATCGCTGCCAATGCCACATCGACCACCGTAACGGATACCAAGATCCCGCCGCAGATGGCTGCCATCTTTACGGGCGGAGACCTGGACGCGGTAAGCAACACCCTCTTTAATCGTGAGGAGCGAAACCGGCTGGAAGACGCCTTGCCCAGGCGGAAGGGCAACCTGGCTATCCGGTACGAAAGGGGGCAGGTTTCCTTCACGGCGCGCGCCAATTACTTTGGCGGTGTCGACTACAAACCGACCAATGCGGACAACGACGAAACATTTGGTGCCAAGACCCTTATTGATGTCAGCGCCGCGTATGCCATCAGCGAGCAGATTACGCTTGCACTTGGCGCCAACAATCTGCTAAATACCTTCCCGGACAAGCACTGCCACAATATGGCTGGGCCGCAGAATGCGTGTGCAAATTATAGTTCGGGACGATTTCCGTACAGCCGTCGCGTCACGCAATTCGGCATGAACGGAGTGTTCTATTATGCGCGCATGCGGCTGCGCCTGTAACCATCCGCCCCACGATGAAGCTGCTCTTTCTCCTTCTTTCTGCAGTCCTGGTGTCTGCTGCTACAGTTCAGGCACAGTGGACGCCCCAGAATCCCGGCTCTGACAACATAACGGTCCTCGGGCACGAGCCCCTGGGGGGGCGCATGACCGTCACGGATATGGAGATGGAACAGGAGCTTGAGCGGCCCTACGCCTATGTGGGTCGCGCCTCCATCCTGGAGGAAGGCCCCAAAGGCATGGACATTATTGACATCAGCGACCCCTCGAGTCCTCGGGTTCTGTTGCAGTGGCGACTCCAGGACCAGGATCTGTACATGAATCGCGGCGGAATGGATGTCAAGTATTTCAAGTGGGCAGGCCGCTACTATGTGGTGCAGTCGTTCGAATTCTCGCAGGGGCCGGGAAGCGACCTGGGCGCCGTGGTCTTTGACGTGACCGGGCTGCCCGACCCCGAGGCCGTGGAAGAGGTTGCCCGTATTCTGATCCCCGAATTCCCCGGGGGCTTCCACAACATATTCATATACAAGCATTCCAACGGCCGCCCTCTGCTCCTGACGACGGTCCGGACGGGAAGGGCCAACGTGTACGACCTGGGCATGGTGGCGGAGGGTGAGGTCGAAAACGCGCTCGTGGCTACCATTCCCCTGCCCGAGGTTCCCGGTCGCAGCAACCGCTACACGTCCTACCACGACATGTATGCCGCCTTCCACCCGTCCACGGGCGAGGACCGCTTCTACGGCGGCGGCACGGGAGGCTACTATATCTACGATATTTCGGACCTTGCCGATCCGCAGCTGCGCATTACCCTCACAAACGTGTCCGGCGTGGACTGGGGCCATACCTTTACTCCGAGCCCCGACGGGCGCTACGTGGTGGCAGAGGCGGAGTACCAGTATGCGCCGCTTCGCATATTTGACCTTGAGCCCGCACTGCGCGGTGAGCGCACCAATATCCGCCGGCCTATCTCGGCCTGGACGGCGGACTGGAAAAACCTGGTGCACAACCACGAAGTCCGGTGGCCGTTCGTCTTCGTGTCCGGCTATCTGGACGGGCTGCAGGTTTTCACGCTGGACGATCCCCTCAACCCGCGAACCGTGGCCTATTACGATACCTACGTGGGCCCGGATACGGATGAATGGATATCCGTCATCAATGGAGCCTTCGGCGTGGATGTGCGAAATGCCGACGGACTCATTGCGATATCTGACATGACTACGGGGTTCTGGACCTTCCGCATGGATGGGTTTAACGGCTGGAACGGCGAGACTTGGGGCCAGCCCGACATTTCCAGTGTCCAGGTCTGGGACGACTAACAGCAACCGCGAACGGCCAGTCAACGCGTGCACAGGCGGGAATTCTTGGCGGCAACCGGTGGAGCGCTTGCGCTAGGCGCGGGTGCTATAGTTCCGTCTACCCGAACAAGAGGCAGACCCTACCGCACCGTCCTTGTAGGTTCCGGATGGTGGGGTATGAACATACTGCGCACCGCGCTGGCGTCCGGTACCGCACAGGTGGTTGGACTGTGCGACGTGGACGCGCGGCAGCTCGACGCGGCTTCAAACGAAGTAGTGGAGCTGACCGGGACGGTGCCTGGCCGTTATACGGACTATCGCGAACTACTGCAGCTGGAGCGTCCGGAGATCGCCATTATAGCCACGCCCGACCACTGGCACGCGCTGCCTGCCATTGAAGCCATGGGAGCCGGCGCACATCTGTATCTCGAGAAGCCGATATCTCACACGATTGACGAAGGCAAGGCCATTCTTGCTGCTGCGCGCGCTGCGGGACGCAAGGTACAGGTAGGGACACACCGGCGCGTATCTGCGCACAATGTCTCCGCGATGCAGTTTCTGAAGTCCGGCGGAGCCGGCGACATAGGCATGGTCAGGGCCTTCGTGCACTACGGCGGTGGTCCTGGCACGCCTACGCCCGATGC
The DNA here is from genome assembly GCA_965207385.1 of Rhodothermales bacterium. Taxonomy (GTDB): domain Bacteria; phylum Bacteroidota; class Rhodothermia; order Rhodothermales; family Bin80; genus CAZXEU01. The sequence goes on along the minus strand of CBDBLZ010000005.1, from coordinate 67,724 downwards.
GGACATTCCGGATGGCCTCGATTGGGATGCCTGGTGCGGCCCCGCGCCGCTGCGGGCGTACAACCCGCGCATCCACCCCCGCGGATTCCGTCAATACCTGGACTTTGCCAACGGCCAGCTTGGCGACTGGGGCATCCACTGGCTGGATCAGATCCTGTGGTGGACCGAGGAGCCATTTCCGCATACCGTTTATTCCACGGGGGACCGGCATATCAAGCGGGACGGCACGGATGCTCCCGACACGCAGGTCGCGACGTTCGCGTTTGAGAATTTTACGGCGACGTGGGAGCACCGCCTGTATGCCGCAAACAATGCGGAGAAGTCGAACATTGGCTGTTACTTCTACGGCACGAGGGGTACGCTGCATTTGGGATGGAGAGATGGCTGGACGTTTTATCCTAGCAGCAACTCCGAGTCCCAAGTGCACGAAGAGCCCAGGCTCGACAAGCCGGACGACCAGAATATCGCTGGTCTGTGGGACGATCTGATTGCAAGCATTGAAGAGGACCGGCTTCCCGTCTGCGACATCGAGCACGGTTACCGCGCAACCAACATGTGCCTTCTTGGCATGATATCGCTGAAGCTCGGCCGAAGCCTTCGGTGGGATAGCGATGCCCAGACCATCCTGGACGACGCGGCCGCCACGGCCCTCATGCGCCGTCCCTACCGTGCCCCCTGGAGGTATCCGGGCTCGTAGCACGGCGCTCCCCAACCGTGCTCAAGCTCTTAATTCAGCACGGAAGCCCCGGCGGCCCAGAAATCCATCAGGTGAGCCCGCTTGCATTCACGCAGTACCTGGCTGACTGCCTCAGCGCTGCGACTGGCGTTTGTACGAGCCCGTTCAGCGAATACTTGCCTCAAGACTATCCGTCCTGCTGCTCGCTGCCCAGCGGCGCCAGGGCATACGCAAAAGCGACAGTCCACTGCTTAAGCATCTTGTACTTGCCGCGCACCGATGCCTGCAAGAATATGTTGACGGGCCAGAGAATTAGACGGACCACCAGCGCCAGCATCGTGGATACGACGGCAATGCCCAATCCTACCAGGTCCGACGCTTCATGCCGGCTGCCGGACATGAACAGGACAAATATGCCGAGCAGCGTTCCGAGCAGTCCCAGGCTGAGCGCAATGTAGACGGCCGCCGTAATGTACCTGTCTATTTCCTTGTAGTTGTCGTGATCAAAATCAATGTACCGCGTGGCATAGTCTATCATGGAGTGCGCTGATCCTCCCCTTCCCAGCTCCTCCAATAGCCTTGCACCGGATAGGCGGTACGGATTACGCGGCTCAGTGCTGCCGATGGCGGCTGCGAAGTCTCGTGTCGTTATCGTCTGGGGGTCCAGCTGCAGCAAGTCGCGGCTACCGCGCCACTGCCTGAAGTAGCGGACGTAGGCGGACGTCAAAAGGAAAAGCCCCAGCAGGAACACGAAGCCGAGGGGCCATTCGAATCCCTGCGCATATCCGATCAGGTCCCAAAGCGATCCGGGCAGGAAACTGCCCCCTACGGACTCTGCTGCCTCCTGCGCTCCGGGCTCTACCGAAAGCGCAGCCGGCGAGACAACCTCGACAGTATCTGCTACCGCTTGTACTGCGTCCGCGGTTCCAGACCATACTACGGGAATGGGCATGTTCGACACTAATTTGGTTGAACTGGAAGGAACTGACTATCGACCGCCTGCACATTTACGGTAGAGGTGAACTCATCCAGTCCTTCCTGGCCCAGGAGGTCCAATACCTCGACCCTGTAAGATCCGGGCGCCAGTAAGGCAGTAAACCGGCCCTCTTGGGAAACGGCGGCCCTGACTACCTCTTCCCGACCCTGATAAAATATGACCACGGCCAGCGTAGGGGAACTCAACGGCAAATCTTCCACGGCTCCCTCAATGATGGTGTTCTTGTATACTGGAATGTCGATTTGCTTGGTCTCGCCAGGATCGGACATGAAGCTGAACGTGGTTCCGGTGGGCAGATCAAGGTCCGGCCCCCTGATGGAACGCGGATCGATAACCACCTGGTATTGCGTGCTCGGAACAAGAAAATCCGCTCTTACTCCGCCATCCTGTGCGTGTTCAACGCGCGCCTTTACGACGTCTATGTCCAATTGCGGCAACGGCGGCTCGTTTTCGTCCTTGCGTCCATCGCGATCCAGATCTACATAGGCTCGCAGCAGAGCGCTGCTGTAGGCCCTTGATTGCCTCGAAAACCGTACCCCCCGACTCAACTCCATGGAGCCGTACATGCTTTGCAAGTGGTACGGATTTACGGGATCAAGAGAAGAATGGCCGTTGAAGCTCACCCAGGGAGCATCCATGCGGAGCGTAAACGTCGCGGCAATCGTCTCGGCAGGAAAATCGTAGCCTACGCGCGTCCCGAAGGTGACGGATCGATAGGCCGAGTATACGGTCAAGCCTGCAAAGTCGATGTCTTCGTACCGTCCTCCGTCACCCTGCACGCCAATCCGGCCACGCAATCGGCCGAGGGCGAGGTACCGTGTAAGAACACTCTTCCACTGTGGGCGGGGCTCAAGCTGGATGCCCAGCGGGGACCTCGTCATAGTCCGGCCACCGGAAAGAAGCAAGTTCAGTCTTCGCGAAATTCGCAGGGTGGTGGAACCATTCAGACTCGTGAATTCGCTGCCTCCGAAAGACTCAAGGTCGCTGGCATTGAAGAAAATGCTTAGCCGCGAAAAGCTGGCACCGAACTGTCCCTGCAGCCTGCGGCGGTAGTACGAAAAGCCCGGTTTGTCCGCGATCTCAACTTCCCCCTGAAGGCGCACATTGCCGTAATAGAGCCGCAGGGTGCCCCGTCCCGCCAATTCGGGATAAGACATTTCGGCGCCGGATGTGACGACGCCCCATAGATTCTTGGTGACGCCAAGCGTCGCGGTATGAAGGGTATCCGCGAACACAAAGCTGCTATTGGCCGAAAGGCTCTGCGAAAGCCCGTAGCGCACTTGCGCAAACCCGAACCTCGACTGGTCGAAGCGATCCCTTCCTGCCTGCAAATCCCAGTAGAAGGTGCCGGGAGGGGCCAGCTCTTCCGTGATGAACAGGTAGCGGGTCTCGACCGTCGGCACCCCGCCTCCTGCAGGCACTATTTCCACGTCTGCCCGTGACGTTCCGTAGTAAGCCGGAATGCGAAGGACGTAGCGCCCCTGCCCGTCCGCCTGTACTCGGTCCACAACCACTCCGCCAACGCTTGCCGATACGAGGGCATTGGGCTCTGCTGCGCCCTTGATCTCAGCTTCGTGCTGCAGGTTGCGCGTGGACAGAGGCAGGTTGCTGAGCCGCACCCCGTCGAATGACCGGCGCACGGGCCACTGGTACAGGCTGTTACGCCCGATTTCGACCCTGGTCACGGTCGAAGACTCGGGAAAGTCCAGCATGTAGCTCATGGCGCGGATCCCGGTATTGACAGTGCCCGATGCACTGCGAGAAAGCGTCCCGTCAGCACTAATGCGTCCTCCGAACGCACTCGCCCGAAGCTGCATGAATCCGTTGTAATTGATGACGCGCTCCTGGCGCTGGGAGCGCGTCACCCTGTAACTCATCTGGGTGCCACCCAGAAACTTTCGTGTGCGACCATAAAGAAGCGGGCCGCGAGCGTGGGTCGGAGAAACAGACCTTAGCCGGAAAGGCGAAGGGTCGCGCGGAAAGACCGAGCTCGACAGGCGGATACTCAGCGTCGCGTTGTCATATTCCAGGGCACCGGGAGCAAATACCTTTTGGACATTCGGAGGAGTTAGCAAGAAATCCTCGCCGTTGTGAAGGAAGCCTCCCTCCAGCATCTGCTCCTGGCGCCGAACCTGCCCTCTAACAACATACTGCATCGTTCCTTCCTCGAAATCAACGACGTACGCTCCGGCATCATCCCGAGCCCGTACGGTCCGCCCCTCAATCTCCACCGCGAGATCGAGCGTCTGAAAGAACGTCACCAGATCCAGGAAGTACGTGGCCGTTCGCTGATCCCAGTAGGCTTGCACGGGGCGCAGGGAAGGCACGACTCCGGACATAACGCTGATGGTCCACGGCGTCTCCTGCATGACCCGAATCGGCCGCTCACGCTCAGGCGCTTCCTGTCCAAGCGAAGGAGATGCAAGGCAGGCTACGGCCCCTGCGAGAACCAGCCACAGCCCGGCCCTAAAGCCAGGAAAGACGATCGAAGTCTGTCTGCAGTTAGTCCCGGGCCCTAGCACCTAGCTTCGCTCCAATTCTCTGGTAGCTAAGAATACATGCTTGTCAACGGTATTGCCACTCTTTGGCGGCAATATTGCCGGTTGCACGCTGCCGCCGCCCTTGTTTCATTCCCCGCAAGCTAGTCCGGTACGGAGTTCCGCAGCGCCCTGTAGCGCTCCAGGAACGAAGCTACTTTGTCGTTTAGCCCGAGTCTGCGGTATAAATTTCCCATTTGCATCAGGTAATCGAGTTGATCCTGGGTCTCCAGTCCGGAAAAGATCGCTTCAATGCGTGGTTCAAGCTTCAGCGCCTGCTCGGGATTGTACCGAGACAACCTCAGCGCCTCCACGTAGGCCCTGCCTGTATACTCGCTGCCGGTCTCTGCTACCTGAAGCAGGTAGGTAACCGCAAGGGCCGAGGCCCCTGACTGAATATGGGCATACGCCCTTTCAAGAAGAAACGTGGCATATGCCGCACGCAGGTCCTCACGAAATTCTGCGTATGGCAACGGGTCCAACGCCAGACTGTCAGCCGCTGTTGCAAAGCTGCGCTGCCGTCCTGGCACTGCCCTGGCATCGCCCGGCTCTTCCAGGGCCGTAACGGCATGCCAAAGGGCCTGTAGCGTATCCAGGGCAGGATCCTCGAAGCCGTTGTCATACGACAGCACGGCATGATTGTAGCTCGCCTCGAGGCGTGCACTGGGCCGGGCAAGTGCCCCGATGAGCACGCCCAACCCGTCGCGCGCACCGAGCGGATCGTGCTGGGCCGCCGCTCGCAAACTGTCAAAGGCCAGCCTGCTTTCGAAATTGTGGTAGTCCCACTGGGCCCATATCAATTCACGCTCTGCGAACTCGCTTTCTTCCGCTGTCCTCGCAAATTCCCATGCATCCGCCAGGGATCGCCTGACGCCATCGCTGTCACGGCTGAGGGCAAAGGCCCGGTAGGCCTGATGGTTGTAGTTGAACATATATGCACTGTCCACGGGCGGCGGGCTTGCTTCGAATGCCAGGCGCGAATCGTCCAGTACAACCTGCGCCGCCTGGCGCCACACTAGCGCAGAGGCGGCAGGCCGCTCCAGGCTGTCCAGGGCTATAGCCATCTCCGCCCACAGCGCGTGCGCGTCCGCGCGCAACTTGACCAGTTCCCGCAAAACCGCCAGGTATTGCTCCCAGGCACCGGTTTCCCTAAAACTCCTGGCCCGGATCCCATACACCTGGGCCAACTCGTATCGCGATTCCTCGTGCAACGGATTCATCGTTAAGACACGCTCGAACAGCCCCTGCACCTGTCCCAGAAGCGAAAAAGCAAGTAGACTGTCCTCCGACTGCTGAGCCTCCGCCGCACGCATGAGCACCTCGCGCGCCTCATTTCTAACTTCGTCGAATTCCGCCGAACTGCCAGCCTCGCTATCCGCGTCGGAGTCCGGCAAGGCAGAAGGTCCGACCAGGCCCGTCAGAAGGCTGTCCACCCGCTCGAACAGCAGGGCACCCTCTAGATAATCCTTCTGCGCCTGGATTTCGGCATCGGCAATGACAAACGTACTGTCAAATGTATTCGTGACGTCCTCGATTACGCTCTGGTCTACGCCAGGCAGCGGTCCTTCCACGAACCCGGTCGGCTCCGGCGGAGGAGCCACCACAACCGGCTCGCTACTCGCACATCCGAATAGCACGAACACCGAGATCCCCGCGACCGCGACCCGGAACCACGGAAAATCCTCTGCGCTTATTGTCTGGCATGCCATGGAATTTGCCCAGCTGCTATGATCCAACAATTACCAGGAATACCGCATTGCGTCCTGCTTCCTGGACCACACGATTCGCCTCAATCAGAATGTTGGCGGGCGCCAGTCTGTCGGCTGTGAATTCCACCGTCCGGTCAGGATGCGTGTCTGCTACCAGATCGTAGAGATCCTGTGCAGACAGGCTGACTACGGCGTGGTCCGCCGTTGTTTGCGCGTAAAGGAACTGGCCCGTATTGGAAATGGCGATTTGCAACGGATTCAGCTGCATTTCGCTGGCCTCGATCTCCAGGCTCGTGGGCGGCTCCACGTCAAAGGCGGGAATGACGGCTACCGCCACTAGCGCGGCCAAAAGAATGAGCACAATGTCTACGAGAGATTCGTCCATTTCACTGACTCTTGCGCTCTTCCTCTTCCCACCAGGTAAGGAAGATCTCGAAGAATCTCACCGCTTCAGGGCCTCGCGGCGAGAGATCTTCCGATTCTACGAGATTCACGAGCGCTTGATCGTCTCGCCTGACTTTACCCTTTTGGAAGTAATTGGCTCGATCCTGCGAGCCGGAGTTTATAAAGTAGAAAAGGACATTGCCGTCCAGAAGGGCGATGTGCGTGGCCCCGCTTCCTGGCGAATGCAACAACTGTAACCCGTAGGGCTTTCCGTCCACCGTTATCACCGTCTTTGCCGTGATATCATTGGCGGCATACCGGAACAGTGCACGAATGGTGGGATCAAGCGGCCCCTGGTTAAGCTTCATCCATTCAGCCAGCGCATTGGTCGGGACGGTAAAATCGATTTCACGCTGTTCGGGCTGCACCTCTTCCCTGGATGATCCAAGCAGATCCGGGCCATCCCGACTCTGCTCCCTGAATTCGATACCGCCGACATCATCGGATCCCGATCTGCGCCGAAAGCCGGGGCGCCCTTGCCCCGAAACCCTGTCGGTGAACAGGCCTGAGCGCAATGTCCGCGTGCTTCGGACATCGCTGTCCCGCGTCACCAAATTGGACGTCAGATCAAGGTCGCGACCAGTGAATTCTCCCAAGATGTCACCCGCCTCAATGTCCAGATCCCCTTGGGCCAATACGGAGGGAGCCTCCGTTGCAGAATTCTCCAGCAACTCAGCCTCATCGAAATCCGGTTCCGTGAGCGAAAACGCCTCGAAAACCTCCATGTACTCTGAAAGGTCTACGACCTCTGGCTGTTCTTCTACCGTCTCCATCTCTTCCGATTCAGGCGGCTCTGAATCCTCCTCCGATTCCTCATCGTCCGACACCACATCAGCGAGCGATTGGAATTCCATCTGCTCCATCATGATCACCGCCACCGTCCGCTCCGCATAGTCCCGGCTGGGAAGGGGGATGACACTGAAGGCCGTAACCAGCAAGGCCGTCAGCACAAGGAATATCGATACGGAGGTTCGCCGCCCCCCCTTGTCTTCATACTCGGAAAACGCCGTAGTCATTCCCAGCCCTCGCCTAGCTGTTCACCGTGCATCGCCACTGGTTGCGATGGCATAGATCAAGGAGTGATACCAGCTGCTGCACCGTGGCAAGACCCTGAGGGGCGAACACGAAGATCGCGTTGGAAGACGCGACAGTAGCAAGGCACGATACGAACGCATCCAGTCCAACCGGTGCACAAACCTGCGACTGCTCACGAACGGCCAATACCAGAAACTGCAAATCGGCGGTAAAGAGCACTTCAAAAACCTGCCTATCCTCTTCCGGAATCTCTGGCTGCTCCTCCTCTTCCCCGGCTGGCAAAGGCACATTCTCCTTGGGCGTGGTATCCGACAGCACAAGAAACCCGACAAGGAGAATGAATCCGAGGTCTATGAAAAGCATCAAGTCTGACCGGTCCTCCTTCATGGGGCCTCACTCGCAAACACGGGATGAAACCTCGGCGCCCGTAGTGGATGCCTGTATAACCACGCAACCATCCACGTCCAGGAACGACTGAATCTGCGGCTGTTTGTGAACAACAAGTATAAGCGGATCTTCGTCCGGCTGAATACACCGGGTTGCCTCGGGTTCGAATTGCCACAGAGCGTCTTCGTAGCCCCAGAAACTGATCCGCACGGCTTCTCCTACTTGGTCGATATAGCCTTGAAAATTGCCTGCCGGGTAATATACGAGCAGAGAGCGAAGCACGGCCCCCGCCAACGCTTTCTTGGGATCCTCTTCATCCTCGGCCTCATCGGCAATTACCCTGCTGAGGTCTCTCACAGTTGTGAGATTGTAGTCTGTTGCCAGATTCTGAGCGCTAAGGACGTCGGTCATCCGCTCAGGCAAATACCCGCTCAACAGGAAATGCTCCTGGCTCGGATACAGGATGAGAAGATCGTTCGTGCCAAACCCATCACGCGTTACGTCCAGAAATGCTGCCGATGCGAAGTCGGGGTACCGTGGGTTGATCAACTGGTCTTCCAGGAATTGGCGAATAAAGTCCAGGTCCTTCAGCTCCGCCACCGGCAATACCCGCTGCGATACTGTGGCAGTCTGGGCCAGTGCCGCAACCGGCAGTAGCAAGGCAAGTACCGCGAATGTCGAACAACCCCATACCGTACCCTTGAGCAGTCCTCGACATCCCGCTCCCGAAGTACGCATTTTGCTAAATTCCATAGCGAAAGTGCATTCTAGTTAATGTAGTTTCTCAGGAAGTGTTCCCGCTCTGCCGTTGCTTTGCCGTCCGTTGTCAAAACAAAGCAACTGGTTGCACGAGAAGCGACCTCCCGGATGAATCAGCCAGGCCGGTGCGTGCGAATCCGGCAGGCGGCAATCCAGCCAGTGACACGCGCTGCTACGTGTCCACACCGAGATCGGCAGCATCACCGGAACAGAGCCGGAAGAGCCACCCCCCGTAGCAAAGCCCCGCAAAATATCGGCAAACAAGTCCCAGTCGGGCACGAGAGCAAATTTCGACTATCCGCGATTCAGATACAAATGCAATGCCTGCGTTGATTCGACTGAAAAACCTGTCGTGCGCCGCGCCGGTTACTCCGCGCTGCCGAACGAAATCCCTCCACGCACCGCAGAGAAGCTCAAAGCGCAACGCGCCTTGTTCACCATGAAGATCGAACAGTACCAGGTAGCCTCCTTCCTTTAGGCGGGAAGCCACACTGCGAATCAGGTTCTCCTTGGCGCCATCGTCCGGCAGGAAGTGCATCACATTGATAATGGTTGCGGCGTCGTAGGCGGGCCGTGCTGCCAGGTCATCTACAGTGCCGTGCACGAGTCTCGCGCGGCTCTCGAGGTCCAGGGACTTTACAAGCGATGCGGAGGCTTCGATCATCCGGATGCTGGGGTCCACACCTGTTACGGTCCATCCCGGCTCAGGTGGAGCAAATGTCTCGATTTCCCTGCCCGTGCCGCACCCTACCACCAGGAGTTCGGCTTTGCGCCCCAGCACACTCCGCAGCACGGCCAGCGTCGCCTGGAAGAGTTGCGAATAGCCGGGTATGACCCGTACCACCAGCTCGTCATAGTCGCGCCCGTAGTCGGCGTCAAAGTCAAATGCACTTGTGTCGATCATGGCATCCTCGGCGGGAAAGGCCACCCGATTCGATTCGCACGACATCTTTCTGAACCCGGGCGCAGTGAACGAATCGTGGCCAGAGTCCGTACAATAATTATCCGCCGCTATAGCAACTTACGATGGCCAATATAATCATTCCCGCAGCCTGGCAACTTCGCGAATGCCATGCTTCAAGCCAGGGCGCATACAAGAATCGGCGAGCATTTGTCAAGTCCCTGGGACTTGGTAGCATTGGACTTGCCGCGTCGCTGCTCGGCTGCCGCAGCTCCGGTGCACACGGTGGCCCCGACGGTCCTCTGGACACGATACCCGCGAATGCGCCGCGTGACGGGCTTCCCGCGCCGCGCTCCGATGCCTATACGGTACCCGAGCGTCCGGTAAGCGATCGGCTAATTGCGTCCTCCTACAACAATTTTTATGAGTTCATAAACCAGGGTGACCTGAAGCGGGTCTGGCCGCTGACAGAGGCCTACGAGCCCTTTCCGTGGTCGATTCAGGTACGCGGCCTGGTCGAGGACCGGCGACTGGAGCTTGACGTGCCGGACCTGATCCGATCCATAGGCCTCGAAGAGCGGCTCTACAGGTTCCGGTGCGTGGAAGCCTGGTCACTCACAGTACCCTGGACCGGATTCCCGCTCGCAAAGCTGATAGAGCGCTGCAAGCCCCGGAGTGAGGCCACGCATGTTCGCTTCGTTTGCGTGGAAAGGAAAAACCAACTCCCGGGCCAGGCCACTTCACCATGGTATCCCTGGCCCTATTTCGAAGGCCTGCGTATGGAGGAGGCCATGAACGAGCTGGCCTTTGTGGCCACGGGTATGTATGGCGAGCCCCTGCCCAAGCAAAACGGCTCACCTCTCAGACTTGTGCTTCCGTGGAAGTACGGCTACAAGGGACCCAAGGCCATTGTACGAATGGAATTCGTCAGGCGGCAGCCCAAGACCTTCTGGAATGAGCTGCAACCCAACGAATACGGCTTTCTGTCGAATGTCAATCCCAATGTGCCCCATCCGCGCTGGAGCCAGGCTACGGAACGGTTTCTGCCGAGGGAAGGCGTAGAAGAGCGCCTGCCTACACAGCTGTTCAATGGCTACGATAAATGGGTAGGCAGCCTGTATCCGGACGAGCCGCGCGAGCCGACGGGTCCCGTCATACGGTAGTATCTGCGGAACGTGTCAGTCAGCGATCCGGTCCTGGCGTCTTCTTGCCAGCACAAACGCTACGCCGAGAAACAGCAAGATGCCGGCCAGGCTCATGCCCGCGTTTGAAAGCGCAATCCAGAAATGGGCCGGCATGATGGAGGCAATGACCACCTCCTGGGCAGCTCCCGGCCGAACCTTCACATCCACGGAGTCGACGCCTTCGAGACGCGGAAGCAGACTGTGCGGCAGGGACAACTTCTCCTCTTCCAGCCGCGCGCCATCGGCTAGCGGTACCACGAGGCCGACGTAACCGTAGGTGACATCGGCCCGATTCGAGCGCTCGTAGGCCACCAGCTGCGCCCTTGCGCTCACTCCGTTTCGCCAGGTGCTGTTCAGATCCCAGGCTACCTTGGCCTGGTTTGCAGCCAGTCCGGCCAGCACCACGGGAATCAGCCAAGACAGGCGAATAACACGGCCTGACATACCCGCGTCAGTTCATGAACAGGTATGGCTTCCACGTATCCTCCAGGGTGCCGACATAGTCCCGGATAAACATGACGTGGCTTGGCCGAAAGGGGGAACGCGAAAGCGCCATGCCAGCCTCATCCGGAGTACGATTGCCCTTCTTGTTGTTGCACCGGATGCAGGCTGCCACGAGATTCTTCCAGGCATGCTTTCCTCCGCGCGATTTCGGCAGAACATGATCCACGGTCAACCGCTCCCGCGTGCCGCAGTATTGGCAACAGTGTGCGTCTCGTCGCAGGATATTCTTTCGTGAAAGCATGATGCCCCGATAAGGCACGCGGACGTAATAGCGGAGCCGGACTATGCTCGGCCACGGCAGAGAAACACTGGTGGAACGCATGCGACGGCTGGGCAACGAGGCTACCACGTCCGCCTTGTGCAGATGCACAAGCACAACCGCCCTTTGCACACTGCAGACGGTAAGGGCACTGAAGTCCTGATTCAGAACCAGCACATACGCATTCATAGCCGCGAAATGTGCCGGTGAAACTGATCCCCTATGTGGAAGAAACGCTGTGGGAAGTCTGCAATCCGTCTGGGTTGGCCCAAATTTAAGGCATGGCAGATTTATCCGAAACATGCCTTTCGGGGAGCGGCAAGCCGCATCAGGCGCCTATTCCAGAATCTCGACCCTGTCGCCGAGACGGATCTCTCCTCGGGTCTCCGGTACCAGGTTTTGCCCGAAGTAGACGCCTGAGCCTCGCTTGCGATACCGGCCGAGGGTTTTCAATGGCTCCTTCCCCTGCTCTCCCGTTTCCTGGTCGATAGTGGTGACAACACATCGATCGCACGGCTTCACCACCCGGAGACGCACGTTGCCCACGCGAATCCTCTTCCAACTGTCCTCTTCATAGGGTCTGCTGCCGGCAATCACGACGTTCGGCCGAAAGCGGGTCATTTCGACGGGCGCTCCCATGCGGGAATTCAGATTCTGCAGGGACGCCAGTGTTGTCAGGAGTAGCGGGTATCCGTCCGCAAAGCTGACGATACCGGAAGCAACGTCCGGATTCAGTTGCCGGAATGAGTTTTCGGGCATATACGCAATCCGGCAGGGCCTTCCAAGGTAGGCGGTCATCCAGGCCTCGGCCTCCGGGGCTGCCAGCGAGGCCTGCACCGAATCATTCCAGATCTTCACCCGCGCCGTAGGCGCATCCGCGGAAGGCACCTGAACAGCAACGCCCCGCATGCCCGGTGCCTCCAGCATCAGGCCACCCGAGTCGAGCCGGACGCGCACAAGCGCAAGGTTTGGTACTTCCCGCTGACTCAGAAAACGGCCACCTGCATCTACCGCCATCCACCTTCGGTCTTGCTGAAGTCCGCGCTCCTCCACGCGGGCGCTGGCCAGAGCCACGCGCCGGGCCGCCTTCAGAGGATAAATGTAAATGCTATGCAGTTGCACAAGGGCCGCTCCGTCCCGGCTGGAATACGCGGGCAAACTTTGTAGTTTATTGGCAAACGACTAGTCCAAGTAACGCGTTGCTGCACTTCGGAGTGCCCGAATGCGGCGCTTGTGGCCAATGCTAGAGGATTCGCGCACAGCTGATATTCGCTTCCAGCCGGACGAGAATCCCCCGCCTTTGCTTTCAGTCGGCCTGGGACTTCAGCTCGCGCTGCTGTCGATTGCCGGCATTGTGCTTACTCCCGCTATCGTAGTTCGATCGGCAGGAGCCGGCGAGCAGTTTCTGCAGTGGGCCGTGTTTTCGGCCGTAATTGTAAGCGGCACGACGACCATTGTCCAGGCCGTCCGGGTCTGGCGCGTGGGAGCAGGATACGTTCTCCTAATGGGTAGCTCCGGAGCCTTCATTGCGGCATGCATTGCCGCATTGTCGAGCGGGGGGCCGCAGCTGCTCGCGACGCTCATCGTCATTTCTGCTCTGTTTCAGTTCTTCCTGGCCAGTCGGCTGCCGCTGTTCAGGCGGATCCTTACGCCTACGGTTTCGGGCACGGTAATCATGCTCATTTCCGTAACCGTGATGCCGGTGATCTTTGAGGTGCTCGATGATGTGCCAGATTCGGCGCCCGATTCAGCCGCGCCAGTTTGCGCAGCCGTCACGGTGCTGGTTATTGCCTGCATGGCCATCAAGGCAAAGGGCATCCTGCGGCTGTGGTCTCCTGTTGCCGGTGTTGTATGCGGCTCTGTCGCTGCAGGCCTTTACGGGGTATATGATACCGACGGACTGCATGCCGCGGCGTGGCTAGGTCTTCCAAGTGGCGGCTGGCCGGGCATCGACTTCAGATTCGACCGGGTATTCTGGACGCTCTTGCCGACGTTCCTATTCCTGACGCTCATCGGAGCGATAGAGACGCTGGGAGATACGGTGGCCATTCAACGCGTTTCCTGGAGACGACCGCGCGCCGTGGACTTTCAGTCCGTCCAGGGCGCCATTGCTGCGGACGGAACCGGCAACTTGCTGTCCGGCCTCCTGGGGACCGTCCCCAATACCACATATTCGTCTTCCATTTCGATGACGGAGCTTACGGGAGTAGCGGCCCGGAGTGTCGGCGTGGCTGTAGGCGCGCTTTTCGTCTTGCTGGCCTTCGTGCCCAAGGCGCTTGCCGTGGTCCTCGCCATACCTGGTCCCGTCGTGGGCGCCTATCTCGCAGTTCTGGTTGCCATGCTCTTTGTTCTCGGCATGAGAGTCGTGGTCGCGGCTGGTTTGGGCCACCGCACGGGAATCATTGCAGGCGTCTCATTCTGGCTCGGAGCAGGCTTCGAACAAAGTCGCATATTCCCCGGGTTCTTCGAAGAGTTTGCCGGTGGCCTCCTGGCCAACGGCATGACGGCAGGTGGTCTGGCCGCCATTGTCATGACACTTGCCGTTGACCTGCTGCGGCCTCGCGCCCGCAGCCTCGAAACCGTTCTGGGCCCGCAGACGCTACCCGAAGTAATGGCCTTTCTGCGAGAGTTTTCCAGCAGGTATCGATGGGAACAGGAGATGGTCCTTCGCATGGAGGGCGCGGCGGAAGAAGTGATTCTGATCCTGATGCAGGATGAGGCGGAAGCCGACAGTCCGAGGCTGAACAAGCTGGTGCTGACGGCTCGCAAGACGGATACCGGGGCCGTGCTTGAATTCATCGGGTGCGTGAGTTCGGAGAACATTCAGGACCGCATTGCCCTTTTAGCCGACCATGCCAACGTCACTCCCGAAGAGAAAGAGCTCTCCCTCAGAATGCTGCGCCACCTCGCTTCATCCGTTCGCCATGAGCGCTATCACGACGTGCAGGTCCTGACGGTCCAGATCCGTGAGTCCGGCAATTGAGATCGCCGTGTGATAGAGCCTAAACAGTAGGTGTCTGCAGCGTGACTGGCTTGACCGGCTGAGCACAGGTGCACCACGGGATACTCGCCGAACGGACCGGCAATCACGCAACTGCTGCCTTGCTGTGCGTTGGTTTCCCTGATCCCTGGAGGCGGGCAGCGCAGCAGCAGCGGCAGGAAGCAAATTCATTACCGTTTTGGCCAAGTCGATGCTCCCCCAGCTGAATCCGCGTGGCCAGAGCTCCGGCGGCCAAGGGCCGATTCATCTGAGCCGCACAGACACGATTATGGCACCGATGCTCCGAGTCAGCCCGCACGTCATGCGACACTTCGGGAGTGCCCCACCCTGTACGTACCCAGCCGAAGCAGGACTGGCAGCGGGAGAATACCTCTGCGGCCTACAGTACCGGAGCCGGTTCCTCCTCGGAGGTCGCCGATGCCCGCTGCGCCAGATCGTCGGCGATAGCGGCTTGGAGCTCTTCCAACTCCTTCCTGGATCCAACTACGATGTCGCGGAACTTCCGCTGCCCCGTTCCGGCCGGAATGAGGTGCCCCACAATCACATTTTCCTTCAGGCCGTAAAGCGGGTCAACCGATCCTGCGATGGAGGCCTCCGTGAGAACCTTCGTGGTTTCCTGGAATGATGCGGCCGACACGAACGAGTCTGTCGCCAGCGCAGCCTGCGTAATGCCCAGCAGAATGGGCTCGGCGACGGCCGGCTGCGTATCCCGTACGCTGACGGGCTTCAGATCGTGGCGCTTCATTTCGGAATTGACCTCCCGAAGCCGACGGCGATCGATAAGGCTGCCCATCCTGAGCCCCGAATCTCCGGGGCTGACTATCACGAACTTGTCATACAGGTCATCATTGAGCTCCTCAAGCTGAAAGCGTGCAATGTTGTCCGCCTCGAGAAGCGGCGTATCCCCGGGATCGCTCACACGCACCTTCTGCATCATTTGACGAACGATCACCTCAATGTGCTTGTCGCTTATGGTTACCCCCTGCAACCGGTACACTTCCTGGATCTCATTCACAAGGTACTCCTGAACCGCTCGCGGGCCGCGGATACTGAGGATATCCTGGGGAGAGACCTGGCCATCCGACAAGGGCTCGCCCGCCCGGACGAAGTCGTTCTCGTGAACAAACAGGTGTTTCTGCAGGGAAACCAGATAGGTGCGGGTTTCCATCCCGTCCCGGCTGGTGACGATTACTTCCTGTGCTCCGCGCTTGCGACTTCCGAAGCTGACAACACCGTCAATTTCGCTGACGACAGCCGGATCGCTCGGCGTTCGAGCTTCGAACAGCTCCGTGACGCGCGGCAGACCACCGGTAATGTCCCTCGTCTTTGCTGACTGCCTTGGTATCTTGGCGATGACCTCTCCCGCCTGCACCACATCTCCTTCGTCGACCTGGATGCGGGCCCTGACAGGCAGCGGATACTCGCGCGAGGTGCGCGTGATGCCTGAGTCCCCCGCCTGAATGAGTACCGCCGGCGTAAGCGTCCGCTCCCTGCTCTCCGTGACGACCTTTTCCTTGAAACCGGTTTGCTCGTCCGATTCCTCGCGGTACGTCGTACCCTCCATGATGTCCTGGAAACGGACCTCACCGGCGACCTCGGACAGGATGACGCTGTTGTACGGATCCCAGCTGGCGAGTACGTGGCCCTTGTCCACGGTCGCATGCTCCGGCACCAGTACTTCCGCTCCGTAGGGGATGATATAGGAGATAAGCTGGCGCCGGTCCCGCTCCGGATCCACCACGCGGATCTCACCCTGACGGGTGAGCACTACCTGCTTCGGACCTTCGTCACCCTCGAATGTCACGGTACGCAGGTTCGAATACTCCACTACTCCGGCGTACTTGCTCTGGATCGTGCTCTCGGCCTCGATGCGACTGGCCGTGCCCCCGACATGGAAGGTACGGAGCGTAAGCTGCGTCCCGGGCTCTCCAATTGATTGGGCTGCGACCACTCCGACCGCCTCTCCGATTTCCACCATACGCCCCGTGCCCAGATTCCGTCCGTAGCACAGCGCGCAGGCGCCCCGCTTTGCCTCGCATGCCAGCACGGAGCGAATTTCCACCACTTCGATGCTGGTCTCCGCAATCTGGCGGGACTTGCCTTCGTCGATCAGCTCGTTGGCCGAAACGATCAGCCGGTCGGTTAGCGGATCGAATACGTCGTGCAGCGAAACCCTGCCCAGAATCCTGTCTGCAAGCGGCTCAACGATGGTCTCGTTGTCCTTCAGCGCGGCGATGGCTATGCCTCTGAGCGTGCCGCAGTCGATTACCGTGATCGTGACGTCCTGGGATACATCCACCAGGCGGCGAGTCAGGTAGCCGGCGTCCGCCGTCTTGAGCGCCGTATCGGCCAGGCCCTTCCTGGCGCCGTGCGTCGAGATGAAGTACTCCAGGACGGACAGGCCTTCCTTGAAGTTCGAGACGATCGGGTTTTCGATTATTTCGCCCGCGGACCCCACCAAGCTCTTCTGCGGCTTGGCCATCAGCCCGCGCATGCCCCCCAGCTGCCTGATCTGCTCCTTCGAACCCCGCGCGCCTGAATCAGCCATCATGTAGATGGCATTGAAGCCGTCGAGATCATTCTTGAGGGTCTCGAAGAGCACTTCGGCAACGCGGTTGTTGGTACGCGTCCAGATGTCAATAACCTGGTTGTACCGCTCGTTGTCCGTGATGAAGCCCAGCTCGTAGTTACTGCCGGCCGCAGCTACGGAAGTCTGCGCCTCATTTATATAGTCAGTCTTTTCGCCGGGAATTACGATGTCGGCCAACGAAAACGTGAGACCGGCCGTAGTGGCATGTTCAAAGCCGGCCTGCTTGATAGCATCAAGGAAACGCGCGGTCTGAGAGAAATTGGTGGCACTCAGCACGCGAGCGATAATGCCGCGCAGGTTTTTCTTGGTAAGGACCTCGTTAATGAATCCTACCCCTTCGGGCACGAATTCGTTGAACAGCACGCGGCCGACGGACGTGTCCAGGACCTCTCCACTATCCAGTCGCACCTTGACCTTGGCGTGTATTTGCACCACATCCTGGTCGTAGGCCTGTCGCACCTCCACGGTACTGGAAAACCGCATGCCCTCCCCTTTCATTCCGCTACGGGACTTGGTCAGGTAGTAGAGGCCCAGTACCATGTCCTGTGTCGGGACGGTTATCGGCCCGCCATGTGCCGGACTGAGGATATTGTGGCTTGACAGCATCAGAACCATGGCCTCCAGGCACGCGTCATGTCCCAACGGAACATGGACGGCCATCTGGTCGCCGTCGAAGTCAGCATTGAATGCCGTACATACCAGCGGGTGAAGCTGGATGGCCTTGCCTTCCGTCAGTACGGGCTGAAAGGCCTGAAAGCCGAGCCGGTGCAGCGTGGGGGCGCGGTTAAGCATTACGGGCCGGCCCTGTATCACTTTTTCCAGTATGTCCCAAACGTCGGCCGTGCGGCGGTCCACCACCTTCTTGGCACTCTTGACCGTCTTGACGATACCGCGCTCGATCAGCTTTCGGATGATGAAAGGCTTGAACAGCTCCACGGCCATCTCCTTGGGGATGCCGCACTGGTGCAGCTCCAATTCAGGTCCCACGACAATGACGGATCGTCCGGAATAGTCCACCCTCTTGCCGAGAAGATTCTGGCGGAATCTGCCCTGCTTGCCCTTGAGCATGTCAGACAGACTCTTCAGCGCCCGATTGGAGTCGCTGCGCACCGCATTGGCCTTTCGGGAGTTGTCGAACAGGCTGTCGACGGCCTCCTGGAGCATGCGCTTTTCGTTGCGCAGGATGACTTCCGGCGCCTTGATGTCTATCAGCCGCTTCAGCCGGTTATTGCGTATGATGACGCGGCGGTACAGATCATTCAGGTCGCTCGTCGCAAACCGCCCGCCCTCCAGCGGCACCAGCGGCCTCAATTCCGGAGGTATCACCGGAATGACGCGCAGCACCATCCATTCCGGATAGTTGTCCATGCGCCTGTTGGCGTCGCGGAACGCCTCGACCACCGTGAGACGCTTCAGTGCTTCGGCCTTGCGCTGCTGGCTCGTTTCCGTCTTGATCTGGAAGCGCAGCTCGTGCGACAGCAGCTCGAGATCCAGACGCTTCAGCATGGTCTCCACGGCATCGCCGCCGATCATGGCGATGAACTTCTCCGGATCGTCGTTGGAAAGCCGGTTATTATCCTCCCGGATCTTGTACAGGATCTCGAAATACTCCTCTTCCGTCAGCAGCTGCTTTTCCTCTACGCCGACTTCCTCGGCGCAGCCCGCCTGCACCACGATGTAGCTTTCGTAATAAATGACCTTTTCCAGGTCCTTTGACTTGAGGCCCAGCAAGTGGCCGATCTTGTTCGGAAGCGTCTTAAAGTACCAGATATGTATGACGGGCACCGACAGGGAAATATGCCCCATGCGCTCACGGCGTACGCTCTTCTGCGTAACCTCCACTCCACAGCGGTCACAGATGATGCCCTTGTAGCGGATGCGCTTGTACTTGCCACAGTGGCATTCCCAGTCCTTGACCGGTCCAAATATCTTCTCGCAGAAGAGCCCGTCCTTTTCCGGCTTGAAGCTGCGGTAATTGATGGTCTCCGGCTTCAGCACTTCGCCGAAACTCCGTTCCAGAACGGTTTCCGGACTTGCCAGACTGATGGTTATGCCGTTAAACGACTTGTTGGTACTCGGAGACTGTCCGTAAGGCATAATCAAGCGAACCTGTTTGGAAGGAAGAGAAGCGAGCTATCTGGCGGCAAACAGCTCAGTCAAGGCGAATTTCCAGGCCCAGGCCCTGCAATTCGCGCACCAGCACGTTGAAACTCTCCGGCACGCCGGCCTCCGGCATGTTGTCGCCCTTGACAACGCATTCGTAGGCCTTGGACCGGCCCTGCACGTCATCACTCTTGTATGTCAGCATTTCCTGCAGCACGTTAGCCGCGCCGTAGGCGTACATGGCCCATACCTCCATCTCGCCGAGGCGCTGCCCGCCAAATTGCGCCTTGCCGCCCAGGGGCTGCTGCGTTATCAGGCTGTACGGACCAATGGACCGGGCATGGATCTTGTCCTCCACCAGGTGGCTGAGCTTGAGCATGTAGATCTGGCCTACCGTGGTTTTCTGGTCAAACGCCTGCCCGGTACGGCCATCATACAGCTGCGCCCGTCCGTCCACCGGCAGGCCGGCCTCTTCCATCGCCGCAACGATGTCCTGGAGCTTGGCCCCATCAAATACGGGGGTAGCAAAGCGCCGGCCGAGCTTCTGCCCGGCCCACCCGAGCATGGTTTCGAAGATCTGGCCCAGATTCATGCGGCTCGGCACGCCCAGCGGGTTCAGCACGATATCGACCGGAGTTCCGTCGTCAAGGAAGGGCATATCCTCCATCGGCACGATCCGGGCTACCACTCCCTTGTTGCCATGGCGCCCCGCCATCTTGTCGCCGACCTGAATCTTGCGCTTCTTGGCGATATAGACCTTGGCAAGCTGCACGATTCCAGGCGGAAGCTCGTCTCCCATCTCTACCCTGTGCCTGCGGCGGCTCGCCTCGCCGTCTATACTGTGGCGAAAGCGGCGGTAGTTGTCGAAGAGCCGGCGCACCGCTTCGTTGACGGCTTCATCCGTGGTGACAGCCACCTTGGGATCAAGCTCGCGGGGAGACAGGCTGCCCAGACTATTTCGGTTTATGACGGCCCCCGGAATAATTGCGACGTGCCCGTCACGTGTCTGCGGACCGGCAGACTCTGCACCTTCGACCAGTTCGAAGAACTTGTCGGCCAGCGCCACGTCGAGCTCCGCAAGGGCACGCTCGTGATCCTGTTCGATTTCGGCCAGTGCCTTATGCTCCCGCTTCTTTGAGGCCGGATCACGCTTTCGCCGACTGAACAGCTTGGTATCAATGACGACGCCCTTCATGCCCGGCGGTGCCTTCAGCGAAGCATCCTTTACGTCGCCAGCCTTGTCTCCGAAAATGGCGCGAAGCAGCTTTTCCTCCGGTGTGGGATCCGTGGCCCCCTTGGGAGTAATCTTGCCAACGATGATGTCTCCGGCCCCGACTTCCGCGCCGATGCGAATGATGCCGCGCTCATCGAGGTCCTTGGTCGCCTCCTCGGACACATTCGGGATCTCCCTCGTGAGCTCCTCCTCTCCGCGCTTGGTATCCCGAACCTGCAGCTCGAATTCCTCAATGTGGACGGACGTGTAGACGTCGCCGCTTACCAGGCGCTCCGACAGAATGATGGCGTCCTCGAAGTTGTATCCGCGCCAGGGCATGAAAGCCACGAGCACGTTCTTGCCCAGGGCCAGTTCGCCGCCGTCGGTGGCATACCCGTCGGTAAGTACCGTGCCGGCATCAATGCGCTGGCCGACCCGGACAATGGGCTTCTGGTTTATGCACGTGTCCTGGTTCGTGCGGCGAAACTTCGTAAGCCGGTATTCCCTAACAGGCGCTTCAAATGCAACCTGCGCTTCGTCCTCGCCCTGGTCATACTCGACGACAATGCGAGTCGCATCCACAAAACTTACTGTTCCCGGTCCTTCGGCCACGACCACGGCGCGGGAGTCCCTGGCCACGCGGTGCTCAAGTCCCGTGCCCACGATGGGGGCCTCGGCTCTAAGCAGCGGCAGCGCTTGACGCTGCATGTTCGAGCCCATAAGCGCCCGGTTTGCATCGTCGTGTTCCAGAAACGGAATAATGGAAGCCGACGGCGACACAATCTGGTTGGGAGCGATATCCATGAACTGGATTCGCTCGGGCTTTTCCAGCGGGAAATCCCCCCTGTGGCGGCATCGCACCCATGAATCCAGGAAATTACCTTCGCGGTCCACGCGAGCATTCGCCTGGGCAATTATGGCCTCGTCTTCCTCTTCCGCCGACAAATAGGCGATGGAATTGGTCACCAGACTGTCAACAACCTTGCGGTATGGTGTCTCGATGAAGCCGAAGGAGTTTATCCTTGCGTGCACGCACAGAGAGGAAATGAGCCCGATATTGGGACCTTCCGGCGTTTCAATCGGGCAAAGCCGTCCGTAGTGCGTGTAATGCACATCACGCACCTCGAATCCGGCGCGTTCGCGCGTCAGTCCTCCCGGACCGAGCGCCGACATGCGGCGCATGTGAGTCAGCTCCGACAGCGGATTCGTCTGATCCATGAACTGGCTCAGCTGGTTGGTGCCGAAAAACGTGTTTATGACGCTGCTGACGGTCCGGGCATTGACAAGGTCCGTGGGGGCGAAGCTGTCTGCGTCCCGAAGGTTCATGCGCTCCTTGATGGTGCGCGCCATCCGGGCCAGCCCCAGCGAGAACTGGGACGCCAGCTGCTCCCCAACCGTCCTCACGCGGCGATTGCCGAGGTGATCGATATCGTCCACGCCGCTCTGTCCGGCGCGAAGCGTGACCAGCTTCTTGATTATGGCAACGATGTCTTCCCGGGTAAGCGTAAGGGTATCGGGCGCCACGCCCACGCCCAGGCGCTTGTTGATGCGGTAGCGGCCCACCTCTCCCAGGTCATACCGCTTTTCGCTGAAGAACAGCCGGTCCAGTACGCCCTTTGCCGTTTCTATGTCGGGCGCCTCGCTGCCGCGCAACTGGAGATAGAGGTATTCCAGCGCCTCCGCCTGCCCGTGCGTCGGATCCTTCTTCAGTGTCCGAATAAGCGTGCTCCTGTCCTGTGCTTCCTCTGCCTCTTCGTCGCGCAAGACGAAGACCTGCGAGATTTCCGCCTCCTTGAGCACCTCGTAATCCTCTTCCTGGACAACCCTGTCCGCAGGAAGAAGGATGTCCCTCGACTTCTGCTCCTCTATGATTTCGCCAGTATCCTCGTCAACGATCTCCGTGATCTTCTCGATGGTCACCGAAATGGCGAGTGTCCGGCCTATGGCCTTCCGGAAGGAGCGCTTCGTATTGGTGGCGACGATGTCTGCCAGGTCGAAAATGCGGATTACCTCGTCCGTTTCCGAGTACCCGAGAGCCCTCAGCAGTGTCGTTACCGGCAGCTTCTTCTTGCGATCGATATAGGCCCACATGACGTTTTGCACGTCCGTGGAGAATTCGATCCAGGAACCCCTGAACGGGATGATCCTCGCGGAATACAGCTGTGTGCCGTTGGGGTGCACACTTTGCCCAAAAAACACACCCGGGCTGCGGTGCAGCTGCGATACGACAACCCGCTCCGCTCCGTTGATAACGAAGGTGCCCCGCTCTGTCATTGCGGGCAAATCGCCGAGGTATACCTGCTGCTCTACGGCCTCTTCCGCTTCATCATCGTCATCGTCGTCCTGGGCGGAAAGACGAAACTTCGCCTTCAGCGGCACCGAGAAGCTCAGGCCCTGCGCGATGCATTCCTCGATGGAATGCTTGGGCGCATCCAGGAAGTACTCGATGAACTCGAGCAGATAGCGCTCGCGGCTGTCCGAAATGGGAAAATGGTCGTGAAATACGGCCTGAAGTCCCACCGGACGTCTCTCCTCCGGCTGCGTATCCGCCTGAAGAAAGTCGTTATAGGATTTTAGCTGGACATCAAGAAAATCGGGGTAGTCGATTACAGGACGCGTCTTGGCATAAGTAGTGCGCCCTGAAATCTGGCCGTTCTGCGATGACATAGACGGAATCACACAGGTTGTTGAAACACAGCAGCGAAGGCACGCGCGCGGTCGGCGGCATGCATGGCGGCCTGCCTACTTTATCTCCACTTCCGCCCCCACGCCTTCCAGGCGGGTGCGGAGTTCCTCGGCTTCTTCCTTGGAGACAGCTTCCTTGACCTCCTTCGGAACGCCGTCCACCAGCGCTTTCGCGTCCTTCAGTCCGAGCCCCGTAATGGCCCGCACTTCCTTGATAACCGCGATCTTCTGGCTTCCGAAGCCCGTGAGGATGACCGTGAATTCGGTCTGCTCTTCCTCCTCCTGGGCCGCTTCGCCTCCGGCGCCCGCGGGCACGGCTGCCACGGCCGCGGCCGCAGGCCGAATACCGTAGTCCGCTTCCAGGACCTGGGCCAGCTCGCTGGCCTCTTTGATGGTCAGGGAAACGAGTTGTTCTGCGAGTTCCTTTACTTTTGCCATGGTGAATGTGTCCTCCGGCGACGGTCTTGGCCCCGCATCGGGCTGCGCCGCACTTTAAGGTTGGTGATAGGATGTACTATTTCTGAAAGGCCGCCAGCATGGAGGCCAGAGTTCCGCCCGGACTCTGCACAGCGCCGACCACGTTTCTGATCGGCGACAGGAGAAGTCCGATGATATCGCCCAGCAATTCATCCCGGGACTTGAGCGAAGCCAGGGTGTCAATCTCCTGGCCGGAGTACACGGCGCCGTCCACAAACGCGGCCTTCAGCGCGAGCGGAGAATTGCGATTGGCTTTTACGTACTCCTTGATCACACGGGCGGCCGAGGCTGGCTCGACGCTGAAGGCGGCCGCAGTCGGCCCGTGAAGGTATTCGAAGAGGCTGTCGTAACCGCCGGCCTGCTCCATGGCCCTCCTCAGGAGCGTGTTCTTGACCACGCGGTAGCGCACTCCCGAGGCGCGAAAGCGGCCGCGCAGGTCCTCCACCTGGTCAACCTTGAGTCCCTTGTATTCGGTAAGGTAAACGGCCGCCGCCTCGTCCAGCTGCTCGGCAACTTCGGCGATTTGGGAGGCTTTCTCTGCTTTCGTCAACGGCATGTCTCTAGCGCGCAATGTTGAGAACCTCGGCGCGGGATATCTCGATCGCGGGCCCCATCGTGGTAGAGAGCGTAATGGAGCGCACGTATGTGCCCTTGGCCGAGGCCGGCCTGAGGCGCAGTACCTCCAGCAAAAAGGCCCGGGCATTGTCCCGAAGCTGCGATGACGTGAACGAAACGCGGCCAATACCGGTGTGGAGGTTACCCTGCTTATCCACGCGAAAATCAATCTTGCCCGCCTTGACTTGGCGAACCGCTTCGCTTACGTCCATGGTCACCGTGCCGCTCTTGGGATTGGGCATGAGCCCGCGCGGTCCAAGAATGCGCCCCAGCCGCCCTACCTTGGCCATCACGTCCGGCGTAGCCACCACGACATCAATGTCCGTCCAGCCCTCCTGGATGCGCTGGATATAGTCGTCGAGCCCCACGTGGTCGGCGCCGGCGGCAACCGCTTCCTGCTGCTTGGCTTCATTGGCCAATACAAGCACGCGTACCTGCCTGCCCGTGCCGTGCGGCAGGGCTACGCTGCCCCGCACCATCTGATCAGCGTGTCGCGGGTCGACGCCCAGCCTGAGGTCCATGTCTACGGATTCATCGAATTTGGCAAGTCCAACGGACTTGACCGCGTCAGTCGCCTCCTCCAGCGTATAGGGACCGGGTCCCAACTCCTGGAGCGCCTGCTTCGCACGATCGTAACGCTTGCCTCTCCCTGGCATGGCTATTTGCTGTTAGCTTGGGCGGCCCTCCACGCGAATGCCCATGGAGCGGGCCGTTCCGGCAATCATGCTGGCAGCGCGATCCAGGTCGAAGGCATTGAGGTCATTCATTTTCTGCTGGGCTATGTCCCTGCAGGCATCCCAGGTAACGGAGCCCACGCGCTCCCTCAGGGAGTCCCGGGCTCCGCTCTCGATTCCGGCGGCCTTCAATAGCAGCACGGCTGCCGGAGGACTCTTGACAACAAAGCTGAAGGTCTTGTCCGCGTAGACGGAAATGACCACCGGCAGCACCAGTCCCTGCCGATCCTGCGTGGCAGCATTGAACTGCTTGCAGAATTCCATGATGTTGACTCCGTGCTGTCCCAGGGCGGGACCAATGGGCGGAGCCGGATTTGCCTGCCCGGCCTTGATTTGCAGCTTGATCAGGCTATCAACAGGCTTTGCCATACAGTCGATCTTGGGGTGTGTGCGACCGAGCCGGAACGTTGCAGCCTTGTGGAATGCTCCAGAAAGTGGATGGTTCCAATCCCCTCGGGGAATTTACTGCTCCAGTTCAATCTGCAGATAATCCAGCTCCAAGGGCGTTTTGCGGCCGAATATTGATACCATTACGCGGACCTTCATCTTGTCCGGGAATACCTCGTCCACAAAGCCCGTGAAGTTGTTGAACGGCCCATCCACCACTTTGACCGCGTCTCCGCTCGCAAAGGGCATGGCAGGCTTTTCGCCGGAATCGCGGGCATCTTCCACGCGCCCCATGATGCGCGCCACCTCTTCCGGCCGAAGGGGGGTGGCCTGGTCTCGCCCACCCAGGAATCCGATCACGGAGGGCAGGCCGGAGACCACGTGCTGAAGCTCGTTGTCCATAAGGGCCTGTATCAGTATGTAGCCGGGGAAGAACCGCTTTTCGCGCGTGCGCTTCTTGCCGCTGCGCATCTCGAATACCGTTTCCGTCGGTATCAGGATATCGGTCAGCCGGCTCTCTAGATGAAGCCGCTCGATCTCGCTTTCGAGAAATTTCTTGACCTTCTTCTCGTGCCCGGAAAACGTCCTGAGCACGTACCACCTAGCGTCGGCGTTGCTTTCCATAACCCGCTACCCCGGATAAATGATATCCAGTATGAAACTTATTACCCGGTCCGCCCCGAAAATGAACAGCGCCAGTGCCACGCTTGCCAGGAGCGTAACAACGGTGTTGTTGACAAGCTCCTTCCGCTTGGGCCAGGTAACCTTGCGCATCTCAGTCGTCACGTCACTGAGATAGCCGCTGATCTTGGCTGGTATCTTCGTCATTGTCCGTCTTTCGTCAGAATATGGCGGAGAGCCTGGGATTGGCACGGGCGGTAGGACTTGAACCCACAACCTGCGGTTTTGGAGACCGCCGCTCTGCCAGTTGAGCTACGCCCGTTTTTCGGCTGTCAATCGAGAATATTGGCCACGACGCCGGCTCCGACGGTCCGTCCGCCCTCGCGGATGGCAAAGCGCAGGCCCTGCTCCATCGCCACCGGCTGGATCAGACGCACCCGGAACTGCGTGTTGTCGCCCGGCATGACCATCTCCACGTTCTCCGGAAGCTCGATGTCCCCCGTCACGTCCGTCGTCCGAAAATAAAACTGCGGCCGGTACCCCTTGAAAAACGGCGTGTGACGGCCTCCCTCCTCCTTGCTCAGCACATACACCTCGCACTCAAACTCCCGGTGCGGCGTGATCGAATCCGGATGCACGATCACCTGACCACGCTCCACACCGTCCTTCGCTATGCCCCGAAGCAACAGCCCCACGTTGTCGCCCGCCTGACCCTCGTCCAGAATCTTGCGAAACATCTCCACGCCCGTTACCGTCGTGCTCGTCTTCTGCTCGCGGATACCCACGATCTCCACCTTCTCCCCCGTACGCACCATTCCGCGCTCCACGCGACCCGTGGCCACCGTGCCCCGACCCGTGATCGAAAACACATCCTCCACCGGCATCAAAAACGGCTTGTCCCGCTCACGCTCCGGCGTCGGTACGTACGAATCCACCGCCGACATCAACTCCATCAGCTTCTCCTCCCACTCCGGCTCGGCATTCAAGGCGCCCAGCGCCGATCCCATGATCACCGGTATGTCGTCCCCCGGAAACTCGTACTGCTCCAGAAGCTCTCGCACCTCCATCTCCACCAGCTCCAAAAGCTCCTCGTCATCGACCAGGTCCACCTTGTTCATGAACACCACGATGTAGGGCACACCCACCTGACGCGCCAACAAAATGTGCTCCCGCGTCTGCGGCATCGGACCGTCCGAAGCATCCACCACCAGGATCGCACCGTCCATCTGCGCCGCTCCCGTAACCATGTTCTTGACGTAGTCCGCGTGTCCGGGACAGTCCACGTGCGCATAGTGCCGCTCGGCCGTCTCGTACTCCACGTGCGCCGTCGCGATCGTAATGCCCCGCTCACGCTCCTCCGGAGCATTGTCTATCGAATCAAACGAGCGAACCTCCGTACCGCCAAAACGCTCGTTCAGCACCTTCGTGATCGCCGCCGTCAACGTCGTCTTGCCGTGATCCACATGACCGATCGTCCCCACGTTCACGTGAGGCTTCGTACGCTGAAAATGCTGTTTTGCCATGTCCTATGCTCGCCTATTGTACAAGAATGTTCTGGAGCCGCCTCTCGGGATCGAACCGAGGACCCCTTCCTTACCATGGAAGTGCTCTACCCCTGAGCTAAGGCGGCAGGATCGAAACCCTATGTGCGGCTCCGGGGAACCGGCATCAAAGGAGCGGGAGACGAGATTCGAACTCGCGACCCTCAGCTTGGAAGGCTGATGCTCTACCAACTGAGCTACTCCCGCATCGCCCGGATGCTTGGGGCAAGTGTTCCAGTTCGTATGGGTGGGCAGGGAAGGATTCGAACCTCCGAAGGCTTAGCCAGCAGATTTACAGTCTGCCCCCGTTGACCGCTTGGGTACCTGCCCGTCATCGCAGCATGGTTATATGGGCCATCAGGGGTGCAGTGCCAACAGGGCCAGCGAATTTAACGTGAAGAGCTGGCGAAGGGACTCGAACCCCCAACCTGCTGATTACAAATCAGCTGCTCTACCGGTTGAGCTACGCCAGCACAGTAGCATCAGCTAAAGTATAGCCTTAAAGTATACGATCTAAACTGATATCCTGTCAAGGCTCCCCGCGGATTCTGCGATGGCGGCGCCACATCTGCAGCACGAAATAGCCCAGCACGAAAGCCATCACCGCCAGGCCGTACCTGGCAAGGTAGCCTGAGACTTCTTCCCAACGATCTCCGACCAGGTAGCCCGCTGCCACGAGCAGCGCCGCCCATGCAAGCGCACCCACAAAGCTCAGCGTCGCAGTCAGACGCCTCGGCATGGCGCCCATGCCCGCCACCAGTGCAATTACGGACCGGATGCCGCTAAAGAGGCGATTGGTTACCACGAGCCACGATCCCCACCGGGTAATCCATCGCCGGCCCCGCTCAATGTCATCAGCGGAAAAGAAGAGCACGGATCGCCGGCTCTCGGCCATATTTCCCAGCCGGCTGCCCAGCCAGTACACGGTCATGAATCCGCAGGCGCCGCTTGTGGCGCCAAGCAGCACCACCAACGGCCCGTTCACCAGTCCCAGCCCGGCCATGGCGCCGGCAAAGACTACAACGGCGTCCCCTGGCACCGGCGGCAGCAGGTATTCCAGAAACGATATCAGGGCCACGACCAGATACACGGAAATCGGCGGCAGCTCGGCCAGGCGCGTGACCATTTCGCTCACCTGGACTTCCATCACCCAGCCTCCTCCAGCAAACACACGGCCCAGGCCGCGACGCCCTGGCGCCGACCTACAAAGCCCATGCCTTCGCTCGTGGTCGCCTTGACCGAGACACGGTCGACATCGATTCCCAGCAGCGTCGCAATCGAAAGCCGCATGTCGTCAATCAGGGGCCGCAGCCGCGGGCGCTCCAGTGCAATGGTAACGTCCAGGTTGCTGACCTTGAATCCCTTCCTGGCAACCATGCCCGAAACGGCGCGCAGCAAACTGCGGCTGTCCGCCCCGCGCCAGGTGCCGTCCGTGTCCGGAAAATGCGATCCGATATCTCCGAGGGCGGCGGCGCCCAGCATCGCGTCGCAAACGGCGTGCAGCAGCACGTCCGCATCGGAATGCCCCTCAAGACCCAGCTTGTGCGGGACCCGGACGCCACCCAGCATGAGCGGCCGATCCGGCACAAGGCGATGCACGTCGTATCCCAGTCCTATGCGCATGGATGTTCCTCCTGCCATCTCGGCCAGAGCGCCCTTGCCAGCGCCCAGTCCTCGGGCGTAGTGATCTTGAAATTCCAGGCGCTTCCGTGCACGATGTGCACGGCATGCCCCATATTCATCACCGGCTCTACCTCGTCGGTGGCCTCGCCGCCTGCTCCAAGGGCGGCTTCCAGGAGGGGCCTCCTGAAGCCCTGGGGCGTCTGCATCCGGAACAGATCCTCTCTGGAAACTGCGCGGGCAAAGCAGCCGCTGTCGCCATACCGGACCGTATCGGCAACCGGCAGGGCAAGAGCCGCGGCGCCGAACCTGCGCGCTAGGGCTATGACGCTCGACACAAGCGCCGGCTCCACAAACGGCCGCACGGCATCGTGCACGAGAATGAGGTCGGCATCCGTGCCTGCAAGGGCTTTGGCCACCGAGATGCTGCGCGTGGCACCTCCCTTTACGACGGCCCGGAGCTTGTGGAGCTCGTCCCGGCACGGGATACCGGCGGCGGACGCCGGCAGGGCCACGCAGTAATGATCAATCTCGGCGTGTCGCTCGAGCATGCGCAGCGTCTGCACCAGGAGCGGGGCATCGCCCAGCATCCTGAACTGCTTCCTGTCGCCGCCGAGACGGCTGCCGCGCCCTGCAGCCGGCACAACGGCGGCCACGCGCCCACGCCTTGTCATGGGCGACCTCAGACGATGAGCATGGCGTCTCCGAACGAAAAGAGGCGATACTCCTCCTCCATCGCCTCCCTGTATGCGTGCTTCACAAAATCATATCCGGCAAATGCCGACACCAGCATCAGCAGCGTGCTCTTGGGCCGGTGGAAATTGGTGATCAGCCGCTCTGTGATCCTGAACTCGTAGGGCGGATAAATGAACTTGTCCGTCCAGCCGCTGCGGCCCTTCAGCATGTTGTCCACCGACAGGCTTGTTTCGATGGCCCGCACAACCGTCGTGCCGAGTGCTGTAACCGAGCAATCCGGTGATCTCAGGGCCCCGTTGACCGCATTGGCCGTGTAATCCGAAATCGCATAGCTTTCGGAGTCCATGCGATGCTTGGTCAAATCCTCCACGTCCACGGGCCGAAACGTTCCCAGGCCCACGTGCAGCGTCACCGGAGCAAGGAGGACACCCTTGTCTGCCAGGCGGTCCCGAAGCTGCGGCGTAAAGTGCAGGCCCGCCGTCGGAGCCGCGACCGCGCCGCGATGTGCAGCAAATATGGTCTGGTAGCGATCGCGATCCTCCGGCTCGGGTAACCGCTTGATATAGGGAGGCAGCGGCGTCTGGCCGATTTCGTCGATCTTCGCATACAGATCCTGGTTGCTGCCCGCAAATACAAAGCGAATGGTGCGACCGCGCGAGGTCGTGTTGTCTATGACCTCGGCCACCAGTCCGTTTTCAAAGAATAGCTTGTTACCGATTCTGATCTTGCGGGCAGGATCGACTATTACGTCCCAGAGCCTACTCTCCGGATTGAGCTCGCGAAGCAGGAATACCTCAATGTGGGCTCCGGTCTTTTCCTTTTCTCCGTTCAGCCGAGCAGGAAAGACCTTGGTATTGTTGTACACGAGTACGTCCCCTGCGCCGAAGTAGTCCACGATTTCGCTGAAACGCCGGTGTTCTATGGTGCCTTCCGCACGGTTGAGCACCATCAGGCGGGAGGTGTCGCGCGGCTCGGCGGGGTATTTCGCGACCAGCGAATCGGGAAACTCGTAACGGAATTCGGACAGTTTCATGCCATGGGCGAATTTGCCTGTACATTGGGCCAACAGGTCATGCCGGGCTTGATGGGCCAGTTGCCCCGCACCAGTTGCCAGTCCGGGTATACACGCCTTCGCGGAGAATAGTTCGCAGAAGTCGAACCCTGGCGGACAAGCTCGCTAATCGATGGGCGGACGTCTGAGGTGGAAGTCCGTCGCCTGCTGAAATGCCCACGCCAGCGCCAGCGCCTGCGCATCCTTGTAGAGGCCTCCCACAAAGGTGATGCTTCCCGGCCTCCGCCGTCCGGGGCTGTCCTCCACCGCGTGAAATGCGTTGGGAACGCAGACCGCCGGATGCCCTGTCAGGTTTGTTATTCTTAGCGTGGAACCGCCGAAGGTGGGCGAAACAAAGCAGTCCAGGTCACGCATGAGCTCGTGCATGCGCCGCATGAGCAGCGTCCTTGCCCGCGCCGCCTGCACAAACTCGACTGCCGGAACGAATCGCGAGCGCCGAAACTCGTGCGGCCATGTGTCCGGCCCCTGCCGTACCATCGTATCCACGCCCCTCTCCAGGGTAAGCGAATCGAAGGCAGCAGCCGCTTCCACCCCCAGTGTCAGCAGCATGGCATCGAGCGGCAAGCCATCCGGCAGCGCAATCGGAACAGGCTCGATCCCCAGGCCGCGGAGAACCTCCAGCGCCTGCCTGTCCGCGTCCCTGTTGGCGTACTCCCTGTCAAAGTCCTCTGCCAGGTAGCCAACGCGCTGCGATGCCACGTCCATGGAGGCATCGAACGGAAACGCCGCCGCTGTCGTGGCGGCATCGCGCGGATCCCGCCCCCGGATTACGTCGAAGATGAGCGCACAATCCAGCGCCGACCGGGCCATGGGGCCAAGCTTGTCCATCGACCAAGCCAGCGTCATGGCACCGTGACGGCTTACAAGGCCGAACGTAGGCCGGTGCCCCGTCACGCCGCAGCGCGTGGAAGGAGACACGATGGATCCCAGCGTTTCGGAGCCTATGGCAAAGCCCACGAGCCCGGCTGCGACGGCCGCACCCGGTCCGGCTGACGACCCGCTGGAGCCTTCGTCCGGATTCCACGGATTGCGCGTCTTGCCGCCAAACCAGACATCGCCCCAGGCCAGCGCTCCCAGCGTCAGCTTGGCAACCAGCACGGCGCCCGCCGCGCGCAAGCGTTCTACGACAGCCGCGTCCTCCTCAATAACCTGGTCCCGGTACGGCTCCGCTCCCCACGTGGTGGGATATCCCC
The DNA here is from genome assembly GCA_965207385.1 of Rhodothermales bacterium. Lineage (GTDB taxonomy): Bacteria > Bacteroidota > Rhodothermia > Rhodothermales > Bin80 > CAZXEU01. Next base: position 35,784 of record CBDBLZ010000005.1, on the reverse strand, counting down.
TGACCGACAGCAGGTCCTTGGCCCCGTACGGCACTCCGTGCAGCGGTCCGCGCCAGATTCCGGCATCCAGTTCTACATCCGCCCTGGCCGCCTCCTCAAGCGCTGTCTCCTCGGTGAATGTGACTACGGCCTGCAGCAATGCATCATGCTGCCGGAGTCTGGACAGGTACAATTCCGTCAACTCTACCGACGTAACCTGCCGGGACCTGAGCAGATGGGCCAGCTGCGCCACTCCCATGAAAGCCAGGGAGTCCGGATCCGGCGGACGCCGGAGTGCGACGGGCTCAAAGCGCAGCGCGCCCTGCTCCGCGGGACGCAGCGCATCGCCGAGTCCCGGATCAAAAGCCAGCGACGGCGCTACGCTGTTGGAGATCTTCAGGCTGCGCAGTTCTGCATAGTCCTCAACCTGGCCGTTAAGGTCATCAACAAGCAGCCTCCGCTCCTCGTCGGTGAAGGAGAGACCCGCAATCTCTTCAGCGCATGCGATGGTTTCCGCCGTTACCGGCTTGCCCTGCTCAAGCAGCGCGTATAGCGCGCCCGGAAGCAACGTTCCCGCCAGCGCGTGCGAGGAGCACGTGGACAAAAACCTGCGACGATCAAGCATGGCTGGTGGGCTGTGGCCCGGACTACTCCCTGGATTCCACGACAAGTCCCCGGACGCCAATCTCGACTATGGGCCTGTCATCGTCAAACGGGATCCAGAAAAGCCCGTCTCTATCGCCCGTCTTGGCCTCACACGGGCCCAGGTGCCCTTCGGCGAATCCCGTCTTCTCCTCGTCCTCACTGCGGAAGACTGCCGAGAAGCGGTACGAGATGGCAAAGTCATTCGTATTGCGCAGGAAAATGACTACGCCGTTTCTTGCGCCGTCGGCCTTCTGATACAGCACGTACTTGACCGACAGGCCGCCCTTTTCCACAATGGGCTTGAAGGCCCGCTCTGCGGCAAGCTCCTGAGCTGCGGCTCCGCGGCCGTGGCCCGCCACAACCACTGCTATCCACAGGAAGAGGCTCAGGCAGCTACGCGTGCGCGTGAGCCAGTACACCGCGGGCCGTCTCCACAATCCTGTCCACGGTAAAGCCGAATTGCGAGAATAACACGTTGCCGGGTGCCGACGCCCCGAAGCGGTCGATGCCGACAATGACGCCCCCGGATCCTGCATAGCGCTCCCATCCCAGTGTAACACCGGCCTCAACCACGACGCGGCGAGTGATGTGCGGTGGCAAGACGCGGTCCTTATAGGAAGCAGGCTGGGCCGAAAAGAGTTCCCAGGAAGGCATACTTACAACGCTGACCCGCACGGCGTCCTCCTCGCGCAGGACTTCAGCAGCCTCCGCCACCAGGTGGACCTCACTGCCGGACGCGATCAGAATGATATCAGCCGGTCCCTCCGCGCCACTCAGCACGTACGCCCCCCGCATCAAGCCTTGCGCCTGACGGGCCGTGCAAACGGGCGGCAGCTTCTGCCGCGTGAGTATCAGCGCGGTGGGACCCTCTCTGCGCATGAGGGCTGCACGCCAGGCGTATACGGTCTCGTTTGCGTCAGCAGGCCGGATCAGTACAAGGTTGGGAATGGCGCGAAGCGCCATCAGGTGCTCGACAGGCTGGTGCGTAGGGCCGTCTTCGCCCACTCCAATGGAGTCGTGGGTGAACACGTACACCACGGGCTGGTGCATCAGGGCGCTCAGTCTGAGCGCCGGTCTCAGATAGTCGCTGAAGACCAGAAACGTACCACAATAGGGGCGAATCCCGCCGTGCAGGGCCAGGCCGTTGCAGATTGCCGCCATGGCGTGCTCGCGGACTCCAAACCGCAGGTACCGTCCGTGCGGAGCGTCCTTCTGGAAATCGACCTGAGTGGTGCCGCGTGTCTTGTTCGAGCCCGTCAGGTCGGCTGATCCTCCCACCAGGTTTCCCATGGCCTTGACCAGGGGGTCCACCACCTTGCCGCTTGCGGCCCTGGTAGCCATCGGCAGTCCGGCTTCAAAGGACGGCAGCAAACCCTGCCAGTTCTCAGGCAGCTCTCCGCGCAGCCAGGATTCAAGCGTGGCCGCTTCATCCGGGTATGCCGCCCGGTAGCGTTCAAACGCCAGGTCCCATTGCTGCTGCAGGCGCCCGCCACGATCGGCCGCGTCCATAGCGATGCGAACCTCGCCGGGCACATGGAACGGCCTGTCTTCAGGCCAGTCCAGATTGCGCTTGGCCGCCCTTAATTCCTCCTCGCCGAGCGGGGCCCCGTGCACACTCTCGGAGCCCGCCTTGACCGGGCAGCCGAATCCGATGATGGTCCGCACGCGGATCAGCGACGGCTGGCGGGTCTTCTCCAAGGCCTTCGCTATGGCAGCTTCCACGGCTTCCGGGTCATTGCCGTCTTCGACGCTTGAAACGTGCCAGCCGTACGCCCTGAAGCGGGCTTCCACGTCGTCGCTTACCGCCAGCGCGGTGCTGCCGTCAATGGTAATCTGGTTGTCGTCCCAGAGACAGAGCAGCTTGCCCAGCGCCAGATGTCCGGCCAGCGATGCCGCCTCGTGAGAGATGCCTTCCATCATGTCACCGTCCGAGAGGACGGCAAAAGTCCGGTGGTCAACGATGGCATGGCCCGGCCTGTTGAACGTATCGGCCAGGATGCTCTCCGCCAGGGCCATGCCCACGGCATTGGCGAAGCCCTGGCCAAGCGGCCCGGTCGTCGTCTCTACCCCCGGCGTCAGGCCGGATTCGGGGTGACCCGGTGTCTTGCTGCCCCACTGCCGGAAGGATTCGAGCTCCTCCATCGGGAGGTCATACCCCGTGAGGTGCAGCAGCGCATACAAAAGCATGGAGCCATGCCCGGCCGAAAGCACAAAGCGGTCCCGGTTGGCCCAGCCGGGGTCCCCAGGATTGTGCCGCAGAAACCGCGTCCATAGGACGTATGCCATGGACGCCGCTCCCATCGGCATACCCGGATGCCCGCTGAGTGCTTTCTGAACGCTGTCAGCGGCCAGAAATCGAATGGTATTGATACAGGCGGCTTCCAGCCTGTCGCCGGCGGCAGCCGCGCCATCCACTCCTGTTCTGTTATTCATTTGGCCCAGGCTGATTTGCCGCAGCCACTGCCTGCTCGACAAAATAATTCAGGCATCCGATGGAACGGGACGAATTATGGATCAGGCGCCCGTTGATAATGACGGCCGGTACTCCCGTCAGGCCCAGGCCGCTGAAGATCTGCATGACGCGCCGCGCCCGGCTTGCGAGGCGGCCATCCAGCAAATCCTGCCGAAACCTGTCGGCGTTCATGCCGATATCGTCCGCGAACTGCGTCAGGCGGTCCACGCTGAGGCCCGTCGAACCGTTCTGGTGACGAAACTGCAGCTCCATCATTTCCTCAAAGCGGCCGCTTTCTTCGGCCAGCCACAGGGCCATGACCTCGTCGAGGGAATGGGACGGGCCTCCGACAAGCGTGACCGGCTTGTAGACGATGCGCGCGTTGTCCCTGTGCAGACTGAGAAGGCGCTGCATCACCGGATGCAGGTCCCTGCAGTGATTGCAGTTGGGATCCAGAAACTCGACGATGGTAACCGGCGCATCCGGCCTGCCGACGATCGGATCGTAGTCTTCGACCAGCCTTTCGAAATTGGCGAAGTACGGCCTGTCCGGATCGTATATGCACTGCGAGGCATCTGCAGCCTCGACCGGGCCGAGCACCGCCATTTCGGCCTCGCCCGCACTGGATCCCGAGTAGGCAAAGTCCGCGAAGGCAACTACCAGGGCCGCCACTGCCAGCACCCCGCGGAAGCGCAATTCGCGTGCTATCGCCGGAACTGCCATGCTGCCAATGCGCTTTTCCAGCACCAGCACGGCCGTCATGCACGCAACTATGGCAGCCGATATCAGGCAGAGCAGGCAGCGGTCCGACAAGACCATGTACTGCAGTGCCGTTAGGAAGGCGGAGTACAAAAACCCTGCTCCAATAGCCAGGCGCCGCAACGTGTACAGTAGGCTGACGGCCTTTCCGCCCAGCATCAGAATTCCAAGTCCCATGCCCGCAACCGCCACATAGAAGAGCATTCCCCAGTAGGTGCTGGAGACGCCCAGGAGCGCCGGATCACTCGCCAGAACCGCCTGGCAGTCGAACCCCGCGCCGCAAACCGGGTCCGAGGCCGCGGTTCTGCCGCCATACCAAAAGGCGAGATGTACCGTCAGAAGAATACCCAGAAGCGCCAGTATGAACAGCAGCCGTTCAACGGATGGACGAAATAGTGCCCCTGAGCGGGCGTGCACTTGTCTTGCCATGTCTTGCCTTCTGTTGAGCTTTAGCAGGAAGAACGTATAACTGGAATTGATCTCGCTGGCGGGTGGATTGGCGTGAGCAGGTGACACACGCCATTCAGTATGGAATCGACCCGCTGAGCCCGGCCGGGCGCGCTTGCCGCAAGCTATGCCGACAGCCAGGCCATTCTTGCCGGGAGCGCGCATCGCACCCGGGAATTGCACCGGCATTCCCGAAGAGAACGGGACAACTCCCAGGTCCGGAACCGTGCTATGCGGCATGAGAACTGCGCTGTGCGCTGGTCAATTCAGCAAGCTCGCCCGGCCGGCTCAGCCTTGCCTCCAGGGCAAGCACGTGCGTAAGGTACGCTACGCGGGAAAACCATTCCTCATTATTTGCAATGGCATTGCCTCCCGGCATTTGGCGCTGTATATTGCGCGCGTGACTTGCAAATTGAGCGCATATCGGAATTGGTGGCCTTTCCGCACACCGGCGGCGGGCGCGGCATAAGATATCGATTGCACAGGATGACGAGCCCGCTGCTTCACAATAGCAGTGGGCTTTTTCTTTGGAATGACGTTTCGCGAATTCAGCAAGCTGGTGAAAAAGGAGCGCGCGCGCGGCAGCGTACGCTTCCTGGTGCCTGTCACCAAGCGGCTCAGCGCCGATCTGCTGACGCCGGTGAGCGCGTTCCTGCTGCTCCGGGAGAGGGGATCGTTTGCCTTTCTTCTTGAAAGCGTCGAGGGAGGAGACAAGCTGGGTCGATTCTCCTTCCTCGGCAAGAATCCCTATCGCATACTGGAGGCAACGGAGGACGGCATTTGCGTTCGCGGCGCACGCGACGAGAATGCGCCGGCCGGCGACATTTTCGAGGTACTGCAGCACTACCTGGATGCGTACAGGGAAGTGCGCCTGCCGGGGCTGCCAAGGTTCACCTGCGGCGCTGTAGGGTTTTTTGGCTATGACAATGTCCGCCTGATCGAGCGGCTGCCGGATATGCCGCAGGATGACCTGGATCTGCCGGATGCCGTATGGTGCTTCTACGATACCGTCGTGGCGTTCGATCAGGTGCGGCACCAGCTTGTGCTGATGTCCAGTGCGTTCCTTAGTGCCGACACGCAGGTGGAAGAGGCGTACCAGGACGCCTCGCGGCGCTTGTCCCTTCTGGAGCGGGAATTGCGAGCCTCCATAAATGCACCCGCCCCCGTAACACTTTCCGGCGACAGGATGGCATCCAACTTCAGGCGGGAGGACTTCGAGGACGCCGTGCGTCGGGCCAAGCGCCACATCTTCGAGGGAGACATATTCCAGGTCGTCCTGTCACAGCGCTTCACGCTCTCGTTTGGAGGTGATCCCTTCAATCTCTACCGTGCTCTCCGGCAGATAAACCCGTCGCCCTACCTGTTCTATCTCGATTTTGGCAGGGTAACGCTGATCGGCTCCTCACCCGAGGTGCTGGTGCGTGTCGAAGACGGCAAGGCAGAGCTGCTGCCGATTGCCGGAACGCGAGCACGAGGGGCCAGTCCGGAGGAGGACGAAGCGTTGGCACAGGAATTGCTGCAGGATCACAAGGAACGGGCGGAACATCTCATGCTTGTTGATCTTGGCCGCAATGATCTGGGCCGGGTGTGCAAGACCGGGTCCGTGCAAGTCGACCGCTACGCCTATATCGAACGCTACTCCCACGTCATGCACATAGTCAGCGCAGTCTCCGGCACGCTTTGCTCCGATCTGGGCGCCATGGACGTGCTGAAGGCCTGCTTCCCTGCCGGAACGGTCTCCGGCGCTCCCAAGGTGCGCGCCATGGAGATCATTGATGATCTGGAGCCTGCAAAGCGGGGCGTCTATGCAGGCGCCGTAGGCTACGTGGATTTCTCCGGCAATATGGACACCTGCATTGCCATTCGCACGATGGTCGTGCGCGGCAATGATATTTTCATCCAGGCTGGTGCGGGGATTGTGGCAGACAGCCAGCCCTCGCGCGAATTTGAGGAAACGGAAAACAAGGCGCGCGCCCTGAAAATGGCGCTGCTCATGGCAGCCGAGGGGCTCCTGTAGCGCCTCTTGGACCCTTTGACCCCTACGTTATGATGCCTCTGAAGGAAATCAAGGCTGCCGTTCTCAAGAAGGGATGGGCCGGTCGCACGCTCTCCCGAGCCGATACAGCGGACCGGCTCAACCCGCTTCTCAAGCAGCTTATTGCACTGAATCGCGCCTGGGATCTGGCCATCGAGAAATGCGAGGACCCGGATCTGGCTGCGTCATCGGCCGCGCTGCTCAAGACGGCCCGCATGGATGCGGACAAGCTCTCGGAGACCATCCTCAGCTGCGGGGCTGCAGCCCATGCAGGCGTGGCACGCGATCCGCTGCCAACGGGTCCGGCTCCGCTGCTGGACGTAGTGGATCTGGAAAGCGCCTACGCGGAGGCGCTCAGACGCGAGCGGCAATTCGAGCACCAGATGCGCACCCGAGCCGTGCTGGCCAGGCTGGAAGAGAATGCGGAAGCTCGACTCGAACATGCACGGGGCGCGGTGAGAGAATTGCGGCTTCGCCGCCAATCATAGGGGATACCAGCCATGAATTCGCCCACCGTTGTCGTTTCGGGCATCCAGTCCTCTGGAGCCCTGCACATAGGCAACTACTTTGGCGCCATCCGCCAGCATATCTCCATGCAGGGACGGCAGCAGTCCTTCTATTTCATCGTGAACTACCACGCGATGACTACCATGCGCGATGCGGATACGCTGAGGCGGCATACCCTGGATGCGGCCGTCACGTACCTTGCACTGGGCCTCGACCCGGACAAGGCCAACCTGTTTCTGCAGAGCGACGTGCCGCAGCTCCAGGAGCTGACCTGGATCTTTTTCTGCCTCACTCCGGTCTCGCAGCTTGAAAAGGGGGTATCCTACAAGGACAAGGTTGCACAGGGACTCAGTGCAAACGCGGGGCTGCTCAATTATCCGGTTCTGCAGGCCTCCGACATTCTCATTTACGGCGGAACCCTCGTCCCTGTCGGGGCGGACCAGAAGCAGCACCTCGAAATCACGCGCGACATCGCGCAGCGCTTCAATGCCGCCTATCCGGCCGATCCTCCCATTTTTCCCGTGCCGGAGCCGTATATCGTCGAAGATGTTGCGATTGTGCCCGGCATTGACGGTCGCAAGATGTCCAAGAGTTATCGCAACACGATCGGCATATTCGACGAAGGCAAGCAGCTGAGGCGCCGCATCCGGGCCATTGTTACGGATTCAACGCCGCTTGAAGCACCCAAGAATCCGGACACGGATAATGTCTTCGCGCTCCTGAAGCTCTTTGCGGATCCGGAAACGCTGGCGGAACTCCGTTCGGCATATCTGGCCGGCGGCTACGGCTACGGCCACGCAAAAAAGAAGCTTGAGCAACTGGTGCTGGCCTACTTCGCCGAGGCACGCGAGCGGCGGCGCAAGCTGGAGCAGCGACCGGATTATGTATGGGACGTGCTCCGCCAGGGCGCCCTGGCGGCGCGAACCCGGGCAGAAGCCTGCATGGAGAAAGTGCGCGAAGCCACCGGGCTGCTTACCAGCATACCGTCATGATACTGGTTCTGGACAACTACGACTCCTTTACGTACAACCTCGTGCATCTCGTCGGGCAATACCACTCCGAGGTCACGGTCTGTCGAAACGACGCGCTCTCCCTTCGCGATATCGAAGCCATGAGGCCGGATGGCATACTTATATCTCCGGGGCCCGGAAGACCGAATGATGCCGGAATCTGCAAGGATGTCATTGCGCATCTCGGCCCTGCGACTCCGATGCTTGGCATCTGCCTCGGCCACCAGGCAATCGCTGAGGCCAGCGGCGCCACCATCACATATGCCCCCAGCCTGATGCACGGCAAGACGAGCGCGGTTCGCCACGACGGCAATACCATCTTCGAAGGCGTTGACCAGGAATTCACGGCCACCCGGTACCACTCCCTGGTCGTAGACCGTGGCACGGTCCCGGCCATGCTCCAGGTTTCCGCGGAAACGCCGGACGGTACGGTAATGGGCCTCCGGCACCGCCGGTGGCCACTCGAAGGCGTACAATTCCACCCGGAAAGCGTACTGACGGTCGCCGGACCCCGGATCATAGCCAACTGGGTGGCTCTCGTCGACAAGTGGAACCCCGAACCGGTAAGCGCCTCATGAATGCTTTTCTGACCATCCTGTCACGACAGGAAACGCTTACCACGGACCAGGCAGAGGAGGCCATGCATCTCATGATGCAAGGCGAGGCCGATCCATGCGAGGTGGCCGGCTTCCTGATGGCCATTCGTGCGCGGGGAGAAACCGTTGACGAACTCACCGGCCTGACCGTAGCGATGCGCGAGCATGCTGTCAGGGTGCAGTGCAGCGACGCTCACGCCATAGACCTGTGCGGCACGGGCGGAGATGGTCTCGGCACATTCAATATTTCCACGGCCACGGCGCTCGTCTGCGCAGGCGCCGGAGTAACGGTCACCAAGCACGGCAACCGCAGCGTGTCTTCCCAGTGCGGATCGGCCGATGTGCTGGACGCACTTGGCGTGGCCATTGACCTGGGACCGGAACAAGTGCAGCATTGTCTTGAGACGGCGGGTGTCGGCTTCATGTTTGCCGTGCGGTATCACCCGGCGGTGCGGCACATCGCGCCCGTCAGGCGCATTCTTCGTGTTCGGACGTGCTTCAATATTCTCGGTCCGATGTGCAATCCTGCACAGATCAAGCGCCAGCTTGTGGGGGCCTTCAGTCCGCGCGCTGCCGCTACCATGGCCACCATCCTCGGTCGCCTGGGGGCCAAACACGTCATTGCCGTGGCAGCCCGGGACGGACTGGACGAGGTTTCGCTGTGCGAAGCCACGGAAGCCTTCGAGCATGTGGACGGAAGGCCGGGGATCCACCGCTTCACCATTCGACCGGAGGAATACGGTTTTTCGCGATGCAACCTGAAGGCACTGCAAGGAGGCGACGCGGCCACCAACGCGGACATTATCAGGGATATCCTCGATGGCAAACCGGGTCCCAGCCGGGACGTTGTGCTGCTCAACAGTGCCTTCGGACTCAGCGTCAGCGGGCGCTTCGCAGACCTGGATGCCTGCTTTGCCGCTGCCAGGGAGAGCATCGATTCCGGAGCAGCGCGGGACAGTCTTGAGCGGCTGCGCGAAGGCTCGAACGCATGAACATCCTGCAGCAGATCCTTGGCGATACGCGCCGGCGCCTTCAGCAGCGCAGGCAGGCAGTGAGTCCTGCGGTTCTGCTTGAGCTGGCGCAGCAGCGCGGCCGCACCCGGTCGCTGGCCCTCGCGCTGGCCGCCGAAGGGCTGTCCATCATTGCCGAATTCAAGCGGGCATCGCCGTCAAAGGGTCCGCTGCGCGCGGACGCGGACCCGGTCGCCGTTGCCGCTGCCTACGAAGAGGCCGGCGCATCCGCTATAAGTGTTCTTACGGAGGAGCGTCATTTCGAGGGCTCCCTTGATGATCTTGCGGCGGCCCGCGAGAGCACCTCCCTGCCCCTGCTCCGAAAGGACTTCATAGTGGATCCCTACCAGCTCCTGGAGGCGCGAGCCTATGGTGCTGACGCGGTGCTGCTGATAGCGACCGCACTTGAAAGCACGCAGCTGGCCGAGCTGCAGATTGCAGCCTCCGAGCTCGGACTGGAGTGCCTGGTGGAAGTGTATGCGCAGGAGGAGCTGGCCAAGCTGGACTTCACGATGACCTCCATCCTCGGCGTAAACAACCGCGATCTCAGGACCTTCTCCGTCGACATCAATCATTCGCTTCGGGTATTCTCCCATGTGCCCCGCGGCATTCTCCGCGTGTCCGAGAGCGGTCTGGGATCGGCCGCGGAACTGGCACACCTCCACCGCGGCGGCATTGACGCCGTGCTCATTGGAGAATCATTCATGGTGGCAAGGGACAGCGGCGCGGCCCTGCGACAGCTGCGCAACCAGCTGGCACGCTCTCTGGCAGCATAGGGATGGCCCACAGGATCAAGATTTGCGGAATCACCAATCTGGCGGACGCTCGCTTCTGTGCAGCCGCCGGGGCAGACTATCTCGGCTTCATCCAGTATCCGCGAAGTCCGCGGTTCGTGCCTGCCGAGCTCGCGGGTGAAATACGCTCCTGGCTCCACGGCGCAAAGACCGTGGGCGTTTTTGTCGACGAAGATGCAGACAGCGTCAACCGCGCCGCGGAAGTCGCATCCTTTGATCTGGTTCAGCTGCACGGTGCGGAACCGCCCCCTTACTGCGCCGAAATAAGTGCGCCCGTCATCAAGGCCTTCCGCGTCGCGGAAACCAGCACGGAAGTGCTGCTGCGCACGCAAATGGAGGCTTTCGCCGAGGTTGCAGACTTCTTCCTTCTGGATACCTATCACCCGGTGCTGCACGGCGGGACGGGCAAGACCTTTGAGTGGTCGATGGCCGGCGCCATCTGCCGCGAATTCCCGGTGTTCCTCGCGGGCGGACTTGGTCCCCACAACATTTCGGATGCCCTGCGACAGGTGCGCCCCTGGGCCCTGGACATGTCCAGCGGGGTGGAGACCGCGCCTGGGAGGAAGGATTATGCCCTGGTCGAGGCAGTCTTTCAGAGCAGCTCCAGCGGTTGACGCATGGCATACCGGGCTCCTGACAAGAGCGGTCGCTTCGGTCCCTACGGCGGGGCCTACGTCCCGGAGATTCTGATCCCGGAACTGTCCAGGCTTGATGCTGCCTTCAGGGAGTACTGGCCCCGGGAGGACTTTCAGGCCGAGTACCATGACATCCTGACACAGTATGTTGGACGCCCGACCCCGCTTACGTTTGCGGACCGGTTGACGGCAAGGCTGGGCGGACCCAGGATCTACCTGAAACGCGAAGATCTGTGTCACACGGGCGCGCACAAGATCAACAACACGGTCGGCCAGATTCTGCTGGCGCGGCGAATGGGAAAATCGCGCATCATCGCGGAAACAGGCGCCGGCCAGCACGGCGTGGCCACGGCGACTGTAGCTGCCAAATTCGGGCTGAAGTGTGTCGTCTACATGGGCGAGGAGGACACCCGGCGCCAGCGCCTCAATGTGGAGCGGATGCAGCTCCTGGGAGCGACCGTCAACCCGGTTTCCAGCGGCAGCCGGACGCTCAAGGACGCCACCAGCGAAGCCATCCGGGACTGGGTTTCCAATCCCGCTGATACTTTCTACATCATCGGCTCTGTTGTCGGCCCGCATCCCTACCCTGAACTGGTTCGCACCTTCCAGTGCGTCATCGGCGAAGAGACCCGGCGCCAGCTGCAGGACTGCGAGGGACAACCTTCTCCCGAGGCTATCATAGCCTGCGTGGGAGGCGGCTCGAATGCCATGGGGATTTTCTTTCCGTACATGGATGATGGCCGGGTTGCCCTGATCGGCGTGGAAGCCGCGGGAGAGGGTCTTTCGGGGCGGCACGCGGCTACGCTCAGCCGCGGTTCACCCGGCGTCCTCCATGGAGCGATGAGTTACCTGCTACAAGACGGCGACGGCCAGGTCAAGCTGGCGCATTCTATCTCCGCTGGACTGGATTATCCGGGCGTGGGCCCCGAGCACGCTTACCTGAAGGATCTTGGCCGCGTTGAGTACCACGCCGTAACGGACGCCGATGCGCTTGATGCGGTCAGACTCCTGGCAGCCACGGAGGGCATTATCCCCGCGCTCGAAACCGCCCATGCCGTTGCGGCCCTGGCCAAGCTGTCGGGCCGGCTAAGCGGTGTAGTGGTGCTGAACTGTTCAGGCCGTGGAGACAAGGACATGGCGTCTATCACTGAGTCGGGAACATAGGTGTCTAGACTGTCGCAAAGGATTCGGGCGGCTTGCGCGCGTGGAGAAAAGTCCATGGGGCTGTTTCTTACCAGCGGCTTCCCCAGCATGGCCGACACGCCGCCTGTACTGGATGCGCTGGGCGAGGTCGCCGACTTTGTCGAGCTCGGCATGCCCTTTAGCGACCCCCTTGCGGAAGGCCCGCCCATTCAGCGCTCGAGCGCGCGCGCACTATCCGGCGGAGTCCGCATGCAAGACACTTTCCGGTTCGCGCACGCGTTCACGCAGCGTCATGCTGCGCCGCTGTTGCTCATGGGGTACATCAATCCCATCCTGAGCTACGGGCCCCGGCAATTCTGCATGGCGGCCTGCCACGCCGGCGTGGCAGGCCTGATCATTCCGGATCTTCCTCCAGAGGAAGACGGCGTGCTGGCCGGACACGCAGCCGAGGCCGGCCTGGGCATCGTTTACCTCCTGGCGCCCAATACTCCGCCGGACCGCATCCGCGAGATCGATGCACGCTCCTCCGGCTTTGTTTATGCCGTATCCGTTACAGGAGTGACCGGGATCAGGCTGACGAACCGGATGGAACAGGTAGAGCGCTACCTTCGCCATGCGCGCAGCCTTGTACGCAGGAACCCTCTTATGGTGGGCTTTGGCATCAAGACCCACGCAGACGCCGCACGCGTGTGCCGCCACGCGGACGGCTTCATCGTGGGCTCCGCCCTTGTTACGCGAATAGAGCAGTTGTGGCACGACGAATCGCTCACCCTGCAGGGGCGCTGCCAGAAACTGCGCGAATTTGCTGCCGAACTGAAATACGGATCATGAATGTAGGACTGCGTCCCAGGACCGTACCGAGTGCAAAGGGTGCCGGTGCATGGCCTCGGCCCCAGAAACATCGCCTTGCTACTTCCACAAGCGTGCCGGCGGGCGACCGCCGCCCGAAACAGCTGCCTCGCTATCGGGGTAGGCTGCGCGGCATCTTTTCCCGTGCGCCAGAATTGTCAGAATCTCCAACAACGGCCGAAACCATGAAACCACGCCAGATCGGGCTGCCGCTATACGGGCTGGCCGCCGCCACGATATTCCTGTCCGGCTGCTCGGACCGCTTCCTCTCGGGAACGGACTTCAGACCTGAGGCCGTGGGCGAGGAAGGACGCCTTGCCCTCGTAATCGATTCCTCGCTTTGGGGAGGAGCCGTCGGCGACAAGATCCGCGAAACCATCGCGGCGCCCATCGGGACTCTTCCCTCGAGGGAGCCCCGGTTCGAAATAGACGTGATCAATCTCCAGTCGCAAATGGCATTCGATATCGCCAAGGCACGCAAGAGCGTTCTGTTCGTGGCAGCCATCGAGGACACCGCCAGCACGGAGTCCCGATTTGTGCGCAGCATCCTGAGCGCTGAAGCCGTCCAGGCCATTATGGAGGGCGATGGCGCCGTTGTGTCCAGGGAGAATGTGTGGCGGCAGCGGCAACAGGTGTTCTACGTCATGGCGCCCACAGACAGCGCCCTGATTGAAACTGTCGATGCGAACGCGGAGGATATCGTATACCAGCTGAATCTGGCCACGCGGCTGCGGCTGCACCGGGAAATGTTCGACATCGGACGCCAGCGCAACATCGAAGAATATCTGATGGACAACCACGGCTTTGCCGTGCACGGCCAGCACGACTACGTGGTGGCGGTCGACACCAATCGGTTCGTCTGGCTGCGTCGCACGCTGTCGGACACGTGGAGAAGCCTGTTCGTCTACTACAAGGAGAATGCGGATCCCGGCCTGCTGACGCCCGAATGGGTGGTTGATACGCGGGACTCGCTCTCTGAAATGCACCTGCAGGGAAGCCTGGGAGGCTGGGTCGAAATCGACCGCCGGCAACTGATCGAATCCGAGGAAATCAGCTTCAAGGACCGCTTTGCCTACGAGGTACGCGGCCTTTGGCACATGGTTGGCGAACAGGGCGGCAGAATCGTGCCCTATGGCATGGGCGGTCCGTTTCTGACGTATGCCTTCTACGACGAGCCCACACGCAGGCTGTACGTGGTGGACGGCATGGTCTTCGCGCCCAACTTCCCGAAACGGGAATTCCTGCGCCAGCTGGAGGTCATTGCCTATACGTTCCGGACGCGGGAGGATGTTGCCCGCTCTGAGGCAACGTGATCGCGCGCTACTGTGCCCTTGTCCTCCCGCTGGTGACTGCAGCGACCCTTGCGGGATGCTCACAGGGAAGCGATCCCGAGCGCGACCTGATGGTCGATGTCCTGGTGGAACTACACCTTTCGCAGGCGCGCCGGGGACTGGAATTCGCGGCGCTCCCTAACGCCCAGGATTCCGTTCTAGCCCGCTACGGCCTCGATTCTTCTACGTACGCCCGGCTCGAGGACTACTACGTCGCTCACCCGGAAGCCCTGGTTGAGGTATACGAGGAGGTAATGGACCGCCTTTCCGAAGAGCGCCACAGGCAGGGAGAGATTCCGGACTACGTCCCTCCGGGTGCGGCCATTGAGTAATTCGTGCAGGCGTCGGCGCGCGCGGCGCTATGCGGCGCCCCGTGCATCCCGCTGACACCGGTCACACTGATTGCAGGATTTGGCAGAGCGTTCGCCCAGGTATTGAAGCAGGAAGCGGCGGCGGCACTCCCTGGTACGCAGGTACTGCGCCACCTGGTCGAAGCGCTGACGGGCCCTGAACAGGCCCTCGCGAACGGCTTTGTCGTCAACCGCAAGGCGATCTGTCCGGGGAAAGCACAGTTGCAATTGGAGCGCCCCCTCCTCCTTCTTCCACTGCAGCAGACCCCGTTGTGCCAGGAATTCAAGGCCCGCTTCCAGCCTTTTGCGCTGAATTCCTAGTCCTCTTGCGAGACGCTCAAGGTCTATGGCTCGCCAGCTCCGGAACGCTTCTGCCGGAATCCGGCGCAGTAGTGAGTGCACGAAGCTCTCCAGTGACCGGTTACTGACCTTGCGGGCCCAGGACCGCAGTGCGCCGGCTTCCGCCGTAAAGCGCAGCAGCGCCGCTCCCGGGCCGGGACTCGATACATGCCATACGTGCTGCGCCGCCAACAGATCGGCCGCCTCTTGCACGATGGATCGCGGCTGCCCCGTGGCGGCAGAGACCGCGTGGACATCCAGGAGAAGGGGACCCGCCGGATTATCCCCGACGGCGACCTGTGCCATATTGCAGGCGGCCTCGTACACGATCCTGATCTGGCGCCTGTCCGGGTAACTGTTATCGGTCATTAACCGCCTGCGCGATTCGTCGCCCGGACCCCTGAGAATAAGCGCCCGGGCAGGCTGGCCGTCGCGGCCGGCCCTGCCCGCTTCCTGGTAGTAGGCTTCCAGTGACGGCGGCAGGCCCGCGTGCACGACAAGGCGGACATCCGGCTTGTCGATGCCCATGCCGAAGGCACTGGTGGCAACCATGATCCGGGCCTGGCCGGAGAGCCATCTTTCCTGCGCAATCTTGCGCGCCCCGGGCGCCAGACCCGCGTGGTATACTTGCGTCGATTGGCCCCCCTGCCCGATCCAGCCGGCCATGGCCTCCGCTTTCTGCCGGGTCATCGCGTATACGATGCCGCTGCTCTCTATGCCGCCGGCCGCCTCAATTACCGCCTTCCGGGTTTCGGCGGTTTCGGTTGCGGCCCAATGGATGTTCGGCCTGTCGAATCCCCTGACGATCACGCTCGGCCGACGCAGTTCCAGGCTCGATTCGATATCACGGCGCACCTCCGGCGTGGCCGTGGCAGTAACGGCCATGACCGGCGGACGGCCAATAAGCGGATAGACCGTCCGAATCTGCCGGTATGCGGGCCTGAACTGGTGCCCCCACGTACTGATGCAGTGGGCCTCGTCAATGGCCAGGAGAGAAATCCTGAACCGCTCGGCGCGGGCCTGGAACATCTCGGATCCCAACCGCTCAGGCGAAACGTACAAAAGGCTGTAGCGACCAAATTCGGCGTCCGTCCACCGCTGATCCACTTCCCTGGCCGGGAGGCCGGCCGTGATGCAGGTGGCGGATATTCCTCGCGCGCGGAGCGCGTTCACCTGGTCCTGCATCAGGGCCACCAGCGGAGATATTACGAGGGTCGTCCCGCCAAGGAGAAGGGCCGGCACCTGGTAGCATACGGACTTGCCCGCGCCGGTGGGAAGCACGGCCAGCACATCTCGATGCGCGAGTGCCGCCTCGATCGCCTCGGACTGACCAGGACGAAAACCTGCGTGTCCCCAATGGAACCACAGCAGCGTCCGTGCATCGTCAAGAGTGGCAGTCTTCACGGACGTCGTACGCGGTGCTCTCTCGCGCATACCGCAAGGACCTGGAGGAGGCGTGCGGCTGCGTGCGTGCAGAACCTGTCACAGGATGGTTGCCGCATGCTCAGGGAAGGCAGATCGGGACCCAAATGGCGATTTCAAGATAGTATTCGCGTCACGATGCTACCCTGCCGGCGAAACGTCCTCGGGCGCCGGCCCCGATCCAGGCATGAGCTTCCCCACGGTCTCCGTCATTGTCGTAACCTGGAATGCGCTCCCGCTTCTGAGGCAGTGCCTTCCTTCGGTGGCGCAGACGGCATATCCCAATCTGGAGATCATCCTGGCAGACAATGCTTCCGAGGACGGTTCGGCGGACTGGGTGGCGTCGAATTTCCCCCGCGTAAAGGTTCTCCGGCTGCCGACCAACCTCCTGTTTGCCGGTGGCAACAACACGGCCTGGAGGCATTGCTCCGGAAAGTACGTGGTGCTGCTGAACAACGACGTGGAAACGCCGCCGGGGTGGCTGGATCCGCTGGTTGCCCTGGCGGAATCAGACCCCTCGGTGGCGGCCGTGCAGCCCAAGGTCCTGGATTTCGCGGAACGGGGCCGGTTTGAGTACGCCGGCGCAGCCGGCGGTTTCCTGGACCGGCTGGGGTATCCGTTTGCCCGGGGACGCATAGTGAGTTCTGTGGAAACGGATGCCGGCCAGTATGATGGCGTATGCGAGCTGGACTGGGCAACCGGCGCAGCCCTGCTGCTTCGCCGCACAGCTGCGGAAGAAGTCGGACTGCTGGACGCGCGCTTCGAGATGCACATGGAGGAGGTTGACCTGTGCTGGCGCCTTCGCAGCGCGGGGTACCGGATCCTGGCGCAGCCGGCAAGCCGCGTCTTCCACATCGGCGGCGGCTCGCTGGATGCGGACAGCTTCCAGAAGCTGTACTACAACTTCCGCAACAACCTCGTCATGCTATACAAGAATCTCCCAGCAAGCCGCTGGCGCCGGGTATTGCCGCAACGCATCGCGCTTGATGCGTCCGCCATGCTCCTACAGCTGTGTCTAGGCAAGCCACGCCACGCCCTGGCCGTTCTGCGTGCCTACCGCGATGCGCACCGCATGGCCCGGCACTACGAGCACCGGGGAGGCGCCCTGCCCTCCTACGCCGGCAGCATCCTCGCAGACCGGTACCTGTTTGGCCGACGTTCGTTTGTCCGTCTCCCGTCGCGCCGTTTCCGAAGCCCGCTACCGCAGGCGGTCCATGGAGCGGACCAGCCTGATATCCCGCGTAACCGCCCTGCGGGCGAAAAACAGGGCCACGTAAGCTAGCAGTGGCAAGCCCAAGGCCACCAGAAGCCCGGTGTTCATCCCCTCGGCCGTGCGCACGGCCCCGCCCTGCACGTAGAAGGAGCCGTAGAGAACGGCGAGGAGTCCTACGGTCAGGACCTGTGCCACAACAATGAGCTTGCGCTGGAGGCGCCGTCTCCTAAACAGAGCGACGGATACCAGTGAAGCGATCAGGGCGGCAAGGCCCAATGCCACTATGGCGGCCGAACCGAGCGTGCCCGCGCCGAGTGCGCGCGCCTCTGGCAACGACAAAAACACCGCCAGGAACGACGCTCCCGCCAACAGGTGTCCCGTCTGAATTCGCTGAATCATGCTGCTTCCATATTTTGACGCACGCAGCCGGCAAGCCGCCGGGCGACTTGCGAGGTCGTGCAGGTGCCGCCTACGTCGGGTGTCAGATGCTTGCCCTCTGCATAAAGGTCCCTGACGCCGCGTTCTACAGCCGCTGCAGCGCGGCCCTCTCCCAGGTAGCGCAACATCATGGCAGCCGAACGCAAGAGCGCCGTAGGATTGGCGACGCCCCCGCCCGCTATGTCCGGCGCACTTCCGTGCACGGCTTCGAACACCGCGCAGCCGTCACCCAGGTTTGCGCCGGGCACCACGCCCAGTCCACCGACAAGTCCCGCGCACAAGTCGCTGAGTATGTCACCAAAGAGGTTCGTGGTCACTATGCAGTCGTACGCTTGCGGCGCCATGACCAGTTGCATCGCCATGTTGTCAATGATGCGATGATTGAATGCTATGTCCGGATAGGCCGCGGCCATGGCCTGGCCTTCCTCCAGGAACATGCCCGTGGTCGCCTTCAGAACGTTGGCCTTGTGCACCAGGGTAAGCGCTCGTCTGCCGTGTTTGCGGGCGTACTCGAACGCAAAGCGAATGATGCGCCGCGACCCGTGCCTGGTAATGCGCGCTATGGAGTCCGCAATCTCAAGGCGGGCATCATAGTTCTCGATTCCCGAGTACAGTCCCTCCGTGTTCTCCCGGAAAATGATGAGATCCACGTCCGAAAAAGGGCTTTGGACCCCTTGCAACGTCCTGCAGGGCCGCACGTTGGCAAACAGGTCCAGCTGGCGCCGCAGCGTGACGTTGACGCTCCTGAATCCTTTCCGAAGTGGCGTGGTAACGGGTCCCTTGAGCGCCACGCCGTGGCGGCGAATGGACGCGACGACAGCTGCGGGAAGCGGTTCTCCGCACGCATCAACGCCCGCCTGGCCCACGGCCTCGTGGCGGTCCCACGTGATTTGCACGCCGGTTGCCTCCACAACATGCAGCACGGCGTCCACAATCTCGGGACCAATGCCGTCACCCGGAAGGAGCGCAACTGTATGGGCCACGATGCAGGCTGGCTGAAAAAACACCAAAGGCTCCGCTCAATGCAAGCGGAGCCTTTGGCCGGGCATCATCGCCGGAGGACGCCCTAGAGGTTCGATATGTCGCGCTTGGAGGAGTAGTTGATGCGCAGCGTGCCGCCCTTTCGCAGCTCCTGCTGCACATCGGTGACCACGCCCATCTCCGATTCCTCGTCCACCCGCAGAGACACAATCAGGCGCGGCTCCTGGGTAAGCTTGCGGTACATGATGCTCCGGATGTTGGTCATGTCCTCAATCACGGCGTCGTCTATCTGTACCTTGGTTTCTCCGAACCTGTTGCCGGGAAGCCTTTCCGGGCCGGCCCAGATATACGATACGTATCGCTTTTGCTCAATCTTCGTCAGGGCCTCTGCAGAGGGCAAGATGGTCCTGACCTGCACTTCCTGTTCACGGAGCACCGTCGTGACCATGAAAAAGATGAGCAGCATGAAGATGATGTCGGGCAGCGAAGCAGTCGAAATCTCCGGCTTCGCCTTGCTCTTCTTGGTGAAATGCCCCATAGTTCCGTTCAGGCGGTTATGCGATTGGACTGAGACGGGCTACGCATCGCCCGGATCGGGCTCGGCGAGCGAAATCTGGGCGGGCCACTCATCCCGGATCACGTTTACCTCGTCCTCTTCCAGCGAACTCCTGTAATCCTGGTAGTCGACAAAGCCCAAGGAACGGGCTTCCGTGTCCCAAATTTCGAAGTAGGCCATCCATACCTCGTCCATTGTGGCGATGTACAGGCTGTACGGAGTCTGGCGGTCCGTCTTGATGGAGACGACAGCCTTGCCGGGACTCGTGGCGTACCGGGGATCCTGACCATAATTGGTGACGTGCGTGCGCACCTCACTCCGAATCTGCGCCACGCTCGACGGCAAGTCCTCCAGCAGCACCTGTCCCTGCGCGTTGATCAGTATGGTAAGCATATCACGTTCCCGGACAGGCGGTGGCTCCACCTCCAGATCCAGCTCCGGCGGCAGTGTCATCCCGATGCCCGTGTCCACGTCAATGGTCGTGGTAACCAGAAAGAAGATGAGCAGAAGAAACGCGATGTCGGCCATGGACGACGTCGGTATCTCCGCTTCGCGCCGCTGCTTTCTCTTTGCAAGTACACCCATGATTCAAGGCGTTGGTATTCTAGGAGAAGAGGCCTCGCAGGCCCGTGACCAGAAGCGCCAGTAAGGCGCCAGCCAGTGTGATGGCAATGGTATAAATGCCGGCCTGCGCCCAGGTCGGCATCACAAGGCCCAGGATCAGAAGCAGAACCATGGGCAGCACGACGATGCCCATGGTCATTACGTTGACCTTGCCGGAGGCCACGCTTCTGAGGCCGAAGGCCACCATTGCCAGCAGACCAAGGCCCATGAGGCCGAGCACGATGTAGATTGCAAGAATAACCATGTTCAGGTACCTGATTTGAACAGAAGACTATACGTCATCCGCTAAACTGGGTCGTTGGATTCTGCCAGGCTCAGCTTGCCGACTGTCCGCCCTTCATCAGCACGAGCGAGTCGATCAGCTCAATCGAAGCCTCCTCCATCTCGACCACGATGCGGTCAATCTTGGAGACGGCATAGTTGTAGAAGAACTGTAGGATGATGGCCACGATTAGGCCGAACACGGTCGTAAGCAAGGCAATCTTGATACCGCGGGCAACCAGGCTCGGAGAAATGTCGCCAGCAGCCTCAATGGCATCAAAGGCGGCAACCATCCCGATTACCGTGCCGAGGAAGCCGAACATGGGAGCAAGCGCGATAAATAGCGAAAGCCACACGAGACCGCGCTCAAGAAAGCTCATCTCGATGGAGCCGTAAGCCACTACAGCCTTTTCTACCGCGTCAATGCCTTCATCAACGCGCAAGAGCCCGGCCTGAAAAACGGAAGCAACGGGCCCCCGCGTATTGGCGCAAACCTCCTCCGCAGCTGCCACTCCGCCTTCGTCAAGGGCTTTCTTAACGCCTACGATGAATTTGCGCGTATTGACGTCCGCCCTGTTGAGCGAGATAACCCTTTCAAACGCAATGGCAAGACCAACTATCAGGATAATGAGAACCGGCCACATGAAGTCGCCGCCTTCGTTAAAGTAACGTACCAGAAGGTTGATTACGCCTTCTTCGCCGGCCTCCTGCGGCAGCATCATAAGTGTGCCTAAGAGCTTCATGGACAGATCCTCCAGATAAGTGATGTCAGGTGACTAGAAGAGTACAGGGAGGAATATAACCATCCCTGCGCATGCAATGCGTTATGTTGCCGTTGATCCGAACGGGCTAACGTTATTTAATAAGGCTGGAAATGTCAAGCGCGGAGGCGGATTCAAGCTGTCGCGAGTCAAGGGGCGAGGCCCTAGTTTCCGGGCAAGACCAGCGCCTCGGCCTCCGGCCACAATGCCATCGCTTTCTGGAATACGGGATCGACGCTGTTCATGACGGGATATCCCGCTTCAAGGTCAAAGAGGCGCACTGCGATGCGCGACTTGATGTAGGCTTGCAGGAACGCGCGGTCGCCTGCAATCCTGGCCAAATCAGTACGTTCTGCCTCCTCCAATCCGGTCTCCGTCCTCTCCTCCGCCACAGAAGACGACGGTGACGTTTCCTCGCCAGAAGAATTCTCCAGCGAATCCAGGTCTATGCCCTGCTGCTCTGCCATTGCCAGAAACTCGCGCAGCATGTCATCGCTCACCAGGAATTCGCGGAAATACGCCTGACGGTCCTGGCCCCAGGTCTGCCGCAGGCTTGCGCTGTGTGCGTCATACCAGTTGCGTGCATAGATATTGGGCAGATTGCGCGAGAATACGTGGGCGACAAACGGCGAGGCCGAATCTGCCGGCACCACGTAGTCAGGCAGGATGCCGCCCCCGCCTATGACTGTGCGACCCGCAGCGGTCTTGTACTTCAATGAGTCAGGGACCTTGCCTACGATCTCTTCCGTGCTCCGCAGCACGGCTTCCAGCTGCAGTTCCTGCTTGAATTCGTAATACGCTGCGTCCTGCCCCTTCGTATACGGCGTCTGGATGAGGCGCCCCGAAGGCGTATAGAAGTGCGCAATGGTAACGCGGATGGCGCTGCTGTCCGGCAACGGGTACTGCTGTTGCACCAGGCCCTTTCCGAACGTCTGCCGGCCTACAATCAGACCGCGATCGTGATCCTGCAGCGCACCGGAAACGATTTCGCTGGCGGAGGCTGACGCGCTGTTTACCAGCACTATCACGGGCGGATCTTCAAATTCTCCGCGACGGCGCGCGCGAAAATCGCGGCCGGAACCTGTGCCCCGGCCCCGCTGGGACACAATCAGCCTGTCACCGCCCAGGAACTCATCGGCCATGCGGACCGCCATTTCCATGTAGCCCCCGGGGTTGCCCCTCAGATCCAGCATGAGGCGCTGCATGCCCTGCTGCTTAAGCGTCCTAAGCGCCTCCCTGAATTCGTCGTGTGTCGTGCGGGAAAATCGGCCGACCTTTACGTAGCCGGTCACATCATCTATCATGTACGCAGCGCTTACCGAATGCAGCGGGATGCGGTCACGCGTAATGTCAAATGTCAGCGGTGCCTCATAGCCCGGCCGGACCACGCCCAGCGTTACCCTCGTGCCGCGCGGTCCCTTGAGCGTGCGCTGCACGTCCGCACTCTCGAACCCCAGGACACTTTCACCATCCACTTCCACGATCCGGTCACCCGACATCAGTCCGACCTCCTCGCTGGGACCTCCAGGAATGACACTCAAAACCGCGAGCGTGTCCTTACCTTCCGGCACCGTGATGAATTCATACGAGATGCCTATGCCCTCAAAACCACCGCTGAAATCCTCGCGCACCCTGCGCATCTGGTCCGCGCTGATATATACCGAATGGGGATCAAGCTTTTCCAGCATCCCTCTGAGTGCACTCTCGGCCAGCTCTTCTGCGTCCAGCTCCTCGACATAGTTGTTCTCGATCAGCCGAAAAGCCCTTTCCAGCTTCCGCAGCGCGTCCGCGCTTGAGGAAGAATCCAGTCCGAGCCCCAACAGCAACCCGGCAAGAAGCAGAATCAGTGCACCGCTAACAGTCTTTCCCTTCGGCATGCAACAGACAGGTCTTGTACCTAAACTGTATTGTTACAAACGCCAGCCGGCGCAGGATCCATCTGTCAGACTGCGCCCGGCCTGACTGGAAAGCCGGCGGAGCCCAGCCTTCACTGCCAAAGTGCTCAGGTCTTTGCGAACAAGAATTATCCTTACGCTCTTCGCAGGCGCCATAGTATGCGCGGCTCTCCCCGTCTGGTACCTTTCCTATCACCGTAACCCACGTCCTGCCGGCACCGTCCAGATTGCGGGACTGAGGGAATCCGTAACCCTGGACTGGGGCGAAGATGGCGACGTTCAAATAAGGGCGGCTAACGACCAGGATGCCGTGCTCGCGCTCGGCTACGCGCACGGATGGAACCACGCGTGGACCGTGGTCCTCTGGCGGCGGGCCGCCCTGGGGCGACTGGCGGAGGTATTCGGCGACGATGCCGTAGCCATCGACCGACTCACGCGGCTGTTGGGTCTGGAGCCCCGATCCAAATCCGCGGCCCAGGCCCTGCCGCCAGATGACATGGCATATCTGAAGGCATACGCCGCGGGGCTCAATGCCGCCCTGGTGGATCCGAAGCTGGCCCTGCGCCACGACTTTCTCCGCTTCGGGATAGTCCCGGATCCGTGGCAAGCCTGGCACACGCTCGCCGTTGAGCGGCTTCTCGCCTGGCTTGCAGTGCCGGAGGAGAGGCTTGGGGCTGCAGCGCCTGCCTTCGTAGCAGAGGCCGACAGCCAGCTTCGCGCCTGGCTCCATGTGCACGGTTTCGAGCACAGCCTGGCCTGGATACACGGAAGCGGCGACCAAAGAACGCTCTACTGGCGGTTCGTCTACGGCAATACGGCGCTAAATCCCATGCAAGAATTGGAAATAATCGCGGGTCACGGCCGCTTCGTGCGGGGGGCCTCCATCCCGGGCACGCCGTTTCTGCCGTTCGGCATCACGAACGAAGGTGCCTGGGCCCTCTTTCCAAGCGCACAGGTCTCATTCGAAACCGCCCCGGATACGGCAAGAGGCGGCGGATACTCCCATGACAGAATCATATCGGCAAGCGGCCGGGAATACATCCAGCCCACGGATGCAAGCGGCACCCGAATAGTGGTGCCGGAAGACGGCGAGGACCCGCGGTGGACGCTGTACTGGCCAGGCTTTACAGCCACCTCGGACGTGGCAGCCTGGCGGGGCTTGCAGAGCGGAGAAGCTCGCAGCTTCCGCCTCCTGGACGGGAGCGGACTCCGTATGGCCCGCGGCGGCGAATGGACCGTACTGGGCGCTCCCAATATGATGCGCCTTCCAGGCGATGGAGTACTAGTTGGCCTGTCGCCGGAATCGGCCTACGTAGCCGAGTTTCTGACGGAGCAGGAGGAAATTGACCTGGAGTCCTGGCTAGGCGCGGCTTACAGCAGTTGGGCTGCCCGCATTGCGCCGCAATTGCTGCAGACCGTGGCATTCGACGGCGACTATTCACCCGGCCTGCAGAGTGCTATAACCTATCTCCAGAATTGGGATTATACGTATGCCGGAGCGAGCATAGCCCCCTCCATTCTTGAAGCGTGGATCCGTCACCTGCCCGGTGACGAAATGAGGTCATTGCTTCCGGATGCAGCACTGCGCGCGGCGCTGACAGACACTGCCGCCGTGCGCCTGGCCCTGGCGCGTGCCGTGCAAAGCCTTGAAAGTCAGTTCGGGCCGGACCAAAGCCAGTGGCGCTGGGAGCAACTTCATGTCGACCGGCGCCGGTTCCCGTACGGTTCAGGCAGCGGAAGCCCTTGGCTGGACGCCATGGAATGGCCTGGCCACGGTCACAGGACCAGTCTTGTATGGCATCCGGCACCGCATGCGATTGCGCCCGTTCCGAGCGCTGCCTGGGAAGCCTGGCACCAATCGGACTCCTGGGGATCCGTTACGGTACGCAAGCGCAGCATCGACCCGCATGCGTTTCTCGGCATCCACCGGGTGCCCGAATTGCTCACGCCGGGCGAGCTCCTGTCAGAAATCCGCCATACCACCTACCTTGAGCCCTGATCTCATCATCGGCATAGACGCCGGAGGAACCCGGACCCGGCTTGCCGCTCGCAGTCCGGTTTGCGATACGGATGTCCGGCTTGAGGGGCCTGCCGCCAATTTGCTCCGCGCTGGAGCCGACCGTGCCGGCTCCGTCCTTGTTTCCCTCATTCGCAAAGCGCTGCCGCTGAGACCCGGCCACACGCTGGGCGCCGTATGTGTAGGCATGGCCGGCGCCGGTACTCGCCGGGCGCAACGGGCCCTGCGCCAGCGCCTCGGCCTGCTGCTTCCCGTCCTGTCGAGTTTGCCAGTCAAGATCGTACACGACGGCGCCACGGCCCTTGAGGGCGCCTTTGGCGGCCATAGCGGACTGCTCGTTATCGCGGGCACAGGATCGGTCGTCTACGGCCGGGCGAGCGACGGATCCATGCTGCGCGCCGGCGGATGGGGCTACCTTATCGGCGACGAAGGCAGCGGCCATGCCATTGGAGTCCGGGGATTGCATGCCGTCGCACAGGCCTTCGACGAAGGCGCGGAGACCGCGCTTTCGGCGCTGGCAGCCGAACGACACGGAATCGGGCGAGGCAGCGACCTGCTGCACCGCGTCTACCAGGAAAAGTGGCCTGTGCAACACATGGCGCGTCTGGTGCTGGAGGCCTCGGAAAACGGAGACCCCGTGGCGCGGCACATCGTGGACCAGGAAGCGGATGCACTGACGCGCCAGGCGGCGCGCCTGGTCGAGCGCTCGCCGCCGGTAGAGCCGAAGCTTGCCTTGTGCGGCGGCCTGGCCAATTCCAGCCACTATGCAGACGCCTTCGCGGCTGCGCTTCAGCACGTACTGCCGGGGTGGAAGCTGTGCAAGCCCGCAGCGGATGCGCTCGAAGGCGCCATAGCCATGGCCGAACGCCTTCGTTCGGCGCCGTAGGCCCTACCGGTTCTGACGCTCTTCTATCAGGAGTGCCACGACCGAAGGATCAGCCAGCGTTGACGTGTCTCCCAGGTCTTTGTAGTCATTCCCGGCGATCTTGCGCAGGATGCGCCGCATGATCTTGCCGGAACGCGTCTTGGGCAGAGCCGCAGCAAACTGGATGAAGTCCGGCTTGGCTATCGGACCGATGCGCTGGCGCACGTGCTGTACCAGTTCCGCTCTTCTGGTCTGGTCGGATGCGGCGCCTGTCGCCAGCGTCACATAGGCATAGATGCCCTGCCCCTTGATGGGATGCGGAAAGCCCACGACTGCCGCCTCTGTCACGAGGTCATGCGAGACAAGCGCACTTTCGACTTCGGCGGTTCCCATTCGATGCCCGGATACATTGAGCACGTCATCCACCCTGCCCGTGATCCAGTAGTATCCGTCGGCGTCCCGACGGCAGCCGTCCCCGGTAAAGTACTTTCCTTCGAAGGCCTTGAAGTACGTGTCCACAAATCGCTCGTGGTCCCGGTAGACCGTCCGCGCCTGGCTTGGCCACGAGTCGCAAATGGCGAGCAGTCCTTCGGCCTCTCCCTCAAGGACGTTGCCCTGCTCGTCGAGTATTTCCGGCTGAATCCCGAAGAACGGCAGCGTGGCCGAACCCGGCTTTGCAGGCACAGCACCCGGCAGCGGCGCAATCATGATGCCACCGGTTTCCGTCTGCCACCACGTGTCCACGATGGGGCATCGCCCCTGCCCTACCACGTCATGGTACCAGCGCCAGGCTGCCGGATTGATGGGCTCTCCCACCGTGCCGAGAAGGCGAAGCGAGCTCCGGCTCGTTCTCTCAACAAAGTCGTCGCCGTATCGCATTAACGCCCTAATGGCGGTCGGGGCGGTGTAAAACTGTGTAACCTTGTGCCGATCCACCACGCGCCAGAAGCGCGAGGCATCGGGATACGTGGGGACGCCCTCGAAAAAAACCTGCGTGGCCCCGTTCAGGAGGGGGCCGTACACAATGTACGAGTGGCCTGTAATCCACCCCACGTCGGCCGTGCACCAGAAAACGTCGCCCTCGTGGTAGTCAAAAACGTACTGGTGGGTAAGCGCCGTGTACACGAGGTAGCCACCCGTGGTATGCAGCACGCCCTTGGGCCGCCCGGTTGAGCCGGACGTATAGAGTATGAAGAGCGGGGCCTCCGAATCCATGGCTTCCGGCCGGCACTCGGCGCTTGCTTCCTCCATCTCCTGGTGGTACCACAGGTCCCTTCCGGGCTGCCATCCTACCGAATCGCCCGTTCGCTGCACCACCAGGACGTTGCGCACGTCAGGGCAGCGCTCCAGCGCCTTGTCCGTGTTTGCCTTGAGCGGCACTCTCCGCGCGCCGCGCACGCCTTCGTCGGCCGTAATAACGAAAGTGGAGTCGCAGTCAAGTATGCGGTCGGCGAGCGCATCCGGCGAAAAGCCTGCAAAGACGACAGAGTGAATGGCCCCGATACGGCTGCAGGCGAGCATGGATGCTGCGGCTTCGGGAATCATGGGCAAGTACAGTGTTACCCGGTCCCCCTTTTGCACGCCGTTCGCCTTCAGTACGTTGGCAAGGCGACATACTTCGCCATGCAGCTCCCGGTAAGTAATCGGCCTGGCGTCCAGGGACGGATCGTCCGGCTCCCAGATGAGCGCGACCTGGTCTCCCCGCTCGGCGAGGTGGCGATCCAGGCAGTTAAGGGAGGCGTTCGTCTTGCCGCCGGTGAACCAGCGGATCGAGACATTGTCGGAGGCAAACGAAGCGCTTCGCACGGCACTGAATGGCTCAATCCAGTCAATCCGTCCGGCCTCTTCGGCCCAGAATCCCTCCGGGTCCGCCACCGAGCGCTGGTAGCAATCCCGGTAGTCTTCCATGGACTTGACGTGGGCGCGCCGTCGGAACACCTCCGGTATTGCATAGGCTCCTGCAGCTCCGGAATAGGCATCTGTTATCTGGTTGCTCATGGTCTTGGCTCTACAGCGGAAAATCTGGTGCTTGTCCCGAGAGGGCTAAAAGGTAAGAACCGAAAGGCGAAGGATGCAGATCGAATAGGGAGCCGATTGCGGCTCACGCATCGGAAACAGGCAAGCGCCACGAAAGTACATCCGGAGCTATGGTCAGGTAGCTCAGGTGGTAGAGCAACGGACTGAAAATCCGTGTGTCGGGGGTTCAAATCCCTCCCTGACCACATGCAACGACAAAGCCTGAAAGGGCTTGCTCCGGAATAGCTGCTGCCGTATTATTGCAGCCCGTCCGGTCCGGTAGTTCAGTTTGGTTAGAACGCTGGCCTGTCACGCCAGAGGTCGCGGGTTCGAGTCCCGTCCGGACCGCCATCAGGATGGCCGAAGCCGTCTTGCCCGGCCCGTCGTCAGGCGCCGCGGTCTTGCGCCATTTCCTCGCGAAACTCCTGCAATTCCGCGCGCAGCTCCGTCACCATCCGCTCGACTTCGTCGGTATTGTCCGCCACCATGGTGTCGACGAAGACGGCATTGGCGATGGAAAGCCCCAGAAGGCCTCCCGAAATCACGGCGACCGTAAAATAGATGCGCAGCAACAGGATGTAGCCCGGCGAGAGCCCGCGACTGGCCAGTTGATCGGGGATTTCGTACCAGCCTTCGATCGTAAATACCTTGAACAGGGAATAGAGCGACTTTACCGGATCTCCAAAGTAGTCAGAAGCTTCGGGAAGGGAGCCAAAAAGCAGATTGGCTCCCATGGCCAGAATCAGGTTCAAAACGGCCAGCATGAGAAAGATGTAGACCGAGGCGCGCAGCGCACGCAGCACGCCCGACCAGATCTTTGCGGCGTCCGGCACCAGGCGCATGATGCGCGCAAAACGGAGCAGGCGTCCCAGGCGCAGCAGCATAAGCAGTGCGGCGTGCTCAAGATGCCCTGGCAGAAACGGGCTCACCAGCAGCGGCAGGCTGAAGGCCACTATCAGGAAATCCCCCCTGTTCCAGAGATCGCTCCAATACGCGCGGAATCCTCCGGGCTGGCGAATCTTGAGCGTCGCCTCGACGATGAAGTAAATGAGGCACGCGTAGTCGATCCAGAACGCCAGCGTACGCGCCGGAAACTCCGGGAACGCATCAAGAAACAGCGCCACGGAATTGATCAGGACCACGGTAACCACCGTGCTGTCCCGTATCAGGAATGCCTTCAGTCCTGGGCGGCCGGTCATGGCAGGCAAGGCGTGCGTTTTAGACGAGTTCCGCGCGCACCATCCGGGCTCCTTCCACCAGTGCGTTGAGTTTGGCGCGCGCCGCCCAGCGCGCCGTCTCGCTGAGGCCACAGTCCGGCGCCACAACCAGGCAATCGGCGGGCACGTGCTCCAACAGCCGGCGAATGCGATCCGCAACGATGTCCGGTGTCTCGATAAAGTAGTTCTTGACATCAACTACTCCTGCTGCCAGGACCTTGCCTGCGTCGGCTACGCTCCTGGCCAGGTGGACCTCCGACATCTCGCGATTGGCAAATTCCAGGTGTATTTCGTGGGCATTTACCTCCAGGATGTGCGGAAAGAGCGGCGCATACGTCCGCTGGGCCACCGGACGACCAATGTAGTTGCCGAAGCACAGGTGCAGTCCTATGCGGCTGTGCACGCCTTCGAGGGTTCGATTGAAGAGCTCCACGAACTTGCCGGGAGAGTGCTTGTGCACGGCATAGGACGGCTCGTCCAGCTGAATGAAGGCCGCCCCGGCGGCATCGAGCGCGCGGAGCTCCTCGTTGATGATCTCGGCAAACCGGACGGCCACAGCCATGCGATCCGGATACAGCGAGCCGGTCTCGATGCGTCCTGCCAGGGTATACGGTCCCGGGCAGGGCACCTTCAGGGGCAGGGAAGTGCGGGAGCGTGCGTATTCATACTCCGCTACCAGTCCCAGGCCCTCGGGTGCTGCGAAGGGCTCGACGGCGGCGTAGCGCTCGCGCTGGTCGTGGCCTCCCGGGCCCAGCCTGCGCTTTGGCGGACGCTCGGCAAGACCCGTGAGCCGTCCGTAGAAGTTGGCGGTAAAGAAGCCAAAGCGGCGCATTTCGCCGTCACTTATAACGTCCAGACCTGCCTCCTCCTGATCGCGGATAGCCAGGTCTACCGCGTCGTCAAGCGTCTCCTCGATATCCTTCTCGCCGAATTGTCCCCGCCCGATAGCTTCGACCGCCGTAATGAACCACGAAGGCCAGGCGTAGCTTCCAATGACGCTGGTCTGAAGTATGTCGGCCATGTTGCGTTGCAATTGGAGTATGGTTCAAATTCCGCCGTCACCTGCCCGCCTGGGACATACGGTGCCGGCCAAGATAGCAAGGCGCCTTGCGCCGGGACAAGTAGGCGGCTCAGGCGCGCGATTGCGTTCACATCCTGACATGAATAGGAGGGCCTTCCGGCGCCACCTCTCCGTGCGCAGAATTCACCGACGGCGACCCGGGAAGGTTGCAGTTTCAGACGCAGTGTTGTATATAGCACGTCTTAACCCGAACACCAAGCAAACTCTCTTTAGCTATGCGTACGGTTACCGTTCTTGCAGCCCTTGCGCTGCTCCTTGGGACTGCCGATGCCTTCGGGCAAAACGTGGATTTCGCCTGGAATCCATCCATGGACGATCCTCCGCCTCCCTATTTGCCGGGAACACCGGCACCGCCCTATCTGCCCGGATTGCAGTCCGGTGCCCGACAGGTGGCGGGCCCCTACGACCTGGACGCCGACGGCAAGACGGACATACTCGTGGCAGACTACAGCGGCGGGGGCCGCGTCCATGTGATAGAATCCACGGGGATTGACACGTGGGAAGTTGTCTACAGCTCGCCGGTGCTTGAGCCGACAACAGGAACAACCAACAACCTTCGCACCGTGGCGGGAGGGGACCTCGATGGCGACGGCATGGGTGAGATTATAGCGTTTGCGGGCTACGGCCTCAGCGATACGAATCCGTTTGCCGCACTCATCAGACCTGCGCTGTTTGTCATTGAGGCGGTAGGAGACAACGAATTCAATGCGTTGGGCGCAACTCTCTACGAATTCGATGGCGATTTGCCCGACCGGTGGCGCACGGAGCAGCTGACGGCCGTTGACGTCGACGGCGACGGCGTGCAGGAACTGCTGTTCGGCAATAATGGAGCGGCCAGCGATTACGACAGCTGGTACGTTTTCTCCGTAACAGGCGATTTCCAGGACGCCTTTGTGACCTTCAATCAGGAGGCACGCTGGAGCAGCCGGGCCTCCCAGGACTACGACCCGGTTAACCGTGGTGGCGGAAGCCCCTACGGCATGATCGCCGCCAACCTGGACGGAGGCAGTGAAATGGAAATTGCCATGCAGTCCTGGAATAATTTCAATTTCACGAATGCCCGTGCGACGGGTCCGGATACATACGAGGCGCTTACGGAAGGCGACGTCTTCCTGCAGGCATCTGCGTCGGATCATGTCGCCCTGTTCGGCTGCGCGGCCGTAGATATGGACGGCAACGGCGATGACGAGGTGTACTGCCCGAACCTTCAGACCGGAAACACGGCCATTTTGAATTACGAGGACGGCGAGGATGCCCTGTCGGTAACGTCTGAGAACGTGGTACTGGATCTGCTTCCCAGTTTTTCCGCGCTCGGAATCGCGGCTGGCGACATTGACAACGACGGCCAGGTGGAGCTGATTGGCAGCGGCCCGTCTTACACGCCAGGTTCCTTTGCCGCCGGAAACCCGCCGGCCTGGGTACGCATAGCCGACTACATCTCAGGCGATGTCGAGGACCCGGCCAACTATTCCATTCGCTCGGTAGCCTTCCCGAATGACATGGAAGGCCAGTTCGATCAGGTTGTCGTAGACTCTGCAGGCGTCATGTCCGAGTACATGGAGGCGGGAGCCGCCGGCCCCGAGTTTGCCGCCAAGTTTGCTTTCCTGGGTGATCCGGACGGCGACGGCCACACCGAGGTCGCGTTCTCCATGCAGGGAGTGGATGACAGCCTGTACGTCTACGACGAAGTTTTCAATCCTGCTGACTCGACGTATACTCGCACGGTTCGGGAAGCATCGGCAAACTCGAATCGGGTGTTTCTGCGCGTGCTCTCGGGGGACGGTCTGAGCGTGAACATCGTGGACGAACGCGTCATTGTGCCCAGCGACTACGTGCTGCACGGCAACTATCCGAACCCGTTCAACCCGTCAACCACGTTTTCCTTCACATTGCCGATTGACAAGGAGATCAGCGTGCGGATCTATGACGTAACCGGGCGCATGGTGCGAACGCTGATAGATGGCGAGTGGTATGCTGCCGGCACGCACCAGGCCACGTGGGACGGCCATGCAGACAGCGGCAGCCCCGTAGCCAGCGGCACGTATCTCTATACGCTCGAGTACGGCAACTTCAGGCAGTCTCGGACCATGCTGCTGGTCAAGTAGTATCGCATGGATACATCGCTGTTTGAATCTTGACGATGTGGATTAACTGCCGCGGAACCCCGGTTCCGCGGCAGTTTCTTCCTATGCGATTCCCCATGGCTGCCCCTCGCGCCCACAGGCCCGCTCTGCTGCTTCTCTTGTCGGCCTTGTTGGGCCTTCCCTCCTACGGGCAAGGAAAGATTGCCGGCAGCGTAACGGACGAATCCGGCGGTGAGCCGCTCACTGGCGTAAACGTGGTCATTGAAGGGACGCTGCAGGGCGCCCCGACCAATGAGGATGGCAATTACGTGATTCTCAATGTCCGTCCCGGATCGTACACGCTGGTCTTTTCCTTTATCGGATTCAAGACCAAGTTCATAACGGACGTTGTCGTATCCACCGGGCAGACTACCCGCGTGGACACGGAGCTGGACGAGGAGGTATTCGAGGGAGAGGAGATTGTCGTGCGGGCGGAGAGACCGCTCGTGCAAAAGGATCTCACGGCTTCCAAGAAGACCGTTATCGCCGAGGAGATCGACGCCCTGCCGGTAGAGAGCCTGTTTGGCGTTCTGGCCACCCAGGCCGGCGTTTCGACGGGTGCGAGCGGAGAGCTTCACGTCCGGGGCGGACGTAGCAACGAAATTTCCTACCTGGTGGACGGCCTGGCTGTCAGCAATCCGTTCAACACCAATGGCATCAATACTCGCGTAGCCATAGATGCCATCGACGAGATGACCGTCATATCCGGTGCCTTCAACGCCGAATATGGCAAGGCGATGAGCGCCATTGTCAACCTGGTGACCAAGGAAGGCGGGGACAGCTATGAAGGCTCTGTCAGCGTGTACGGAGGCGATTATCTCACGCGCAATGACGACATCTTCTTCCTCCCCGAGAGCATCGATCTCAATACCAGAACTATTGAGGCTTCCCTGAGCGGCCCCGTGCCCCTGGGGCGCCGTCTGCGCTTTCTGGTCTCCGGCAGGCGCGATGACAATGACGGCCACCTGTATGGCGTCAGGCAGCACTTGCCA
This sequence comes from Rhodothermales bacterium, assembly GCA_965207385.1. Taxonomy (GTDB): domain Bacteria; phylum Bacteroidota; class Rhodothermia; order Rhodothermales; family Bin80; genus CAZXEU01. The sequence goes on along the minus strand of CBDBLZ010000005.1, from coordinate 2,441 downwards.
AGCGACTCGGCCAATTTCAATGCCACGCCTTGGTACTACGAAATGCACGGGAGGCCCTGGTGGGACTACGCGGACAGCACGGTAGTGCTGCCGGATGGAACCGTTGTCGAAGGCGGCGGCCTCGCCATTCCGTCCGAGCTGGTCCCCATGAATCCCAACTCGAGGACCAACATTCTCGCCAAGCTGTCTGTACATCCGACCCGGCAGACCCGCATCGAGTATTCGTACCTGATCGACAACAGCGACCGCAAGTCCTTCAGTTTCGGCTACAGGTATAACCCGGACGGCACCGGCAAGCAGCGCAGACGCAGCCAGAACCACAGCCTGCACTGGACCCATACGCTGGGTGAGCAGGCGTTCTATACGCTGAAGCTGTCGTATGCCCTTAGCGGATACAAGAGCTTCCTGTACGAGGACCCTTCCGATGCGCGCTACGTCAAGGATTTCGGGGGCATCGGGCGCGGCAACGTCGTGGGCTTTCCCGGCAACAACTTCCTGGTGGGCGGCAACCAGAAGGGGCACGTCTATGAAGATTCCGAGTCGCTGCGCGGCAAGTTTGATCTCACGCGGCAATTCGGATTTACGCACGAGGTAAAGATCGGAGCGGAATTGCAGAGCCACGGGCTCAGCCGGCAGAACTTCGTCGTGCTCTTCGACGGCAATCGGTACCTGGAGCCGACCGTCGAACCGGTCGACAATCCCTCCCATGACCTGTACGAGAACCAGCGCGTCCTGGAACTGAGCGCATACGTGCAGGACAAGATTGAATACGACAACTTTATCATTAATGCGGGTCTGCGCTACGAGCGCTTCGACCCCAACGGCAGCTATATTCCGGATCTCTTCAATCCCACCGGCGAGCTGGCCGAAGCAGAGACCAAGAATCTTCTTCTTCCCCGCATCGGCGTTTCCTTCCCCATCACCGAGCGCGGCATCATACATTTTTCATACGGCCATTTTGCGCAGATGCCCTCGCTGCGTAACCTGTACATCAATCCGGAATTTGAATTTCCCAAGGGAGCGGCTCCCACGTTCGGCAACACCAATCTGAGGCCCGAGCGCACGGTCCAGTACGAGATTGGGCTCCAGCAGCAGTTGACGGATGTCCTGGCTTTTGACCTCACCGGCTATTTCAAGAATATACGCGACTACATGGCGCTGCAGCTCGTGCGTCACAGCACGATCGCGGGCGAGGATCTGTACAACATCTACCTGAACAAGGCTTACGCCAACGTAACCGGCATCACCGTGGCAGTCACCAAGCGGCGGGCTCCCGGCGGCTTCTTGTGGGCCACGGTGGACTACACTTTCCAGATCGCGGAAGGCAGCGACGACGATGCCAACCGGTTCTTCTTCAACCGCCTGTCGGGCCGGGAGAACGAGCTGGAGGTGGTCCCGCTAACATTCGATCAGCGCCACATTCTCTCTTCCACCGTCACCATTTCCCGAAGCAGCGCCTGGAGCGTCTCCTTCAACGGCCAGTTTGCCACGGGCTACCCGTACTCTCCCCTGCTCATCGAGCAAAACGTAGATCTGCCCACAAGAAGCGGCCGCAAGCCGGCGAAGCTCACGCTCGATGTGCATGCATACCGGGAATTCTCTCTGCGCCGATTCCGGCTGCGCGCCTTCGTCAAGGTCTTCAATCTCCTGGATCGGCTGAACGAGAATTTCGTCTTTGACGATACGGGTCGAGCCACGTATTCACTGTCGGCGCAGCGCAATGTCCACGCAACTTGGGAGCCTCGTTACGGACTGCCGGGCATCCATACGCTTCAGGAATACGACACGCGCCCGCATTACTACGGCAGCCCCCGCCAGGTCCGCGTAGGCCTTACACTTTCATTCTAGCCATGCGCTTGCGTCATCTTGCAGCAGCGCTTCTAGCTTTCTGCTTCCTGCCTCTTCCAGTCGGCGCCCAGGACATGCGGGTTCGCTCGTGGTCCGCCGCAGAACTTGGACAGTGGATTGAGCGCATGGCGGCCGTGCCGCATGTTGCTGCCGCGCAGGACTGCCAGGCGGACTTCACGAACCGCCGGGATGCCATCCTGAACGGCAATCGGATTACTACCCAGATCTTCAATTTCGGGTCGATCTCCGCGCCGGGCAACACGATCACGGATATCGTTTGGAACGGGCTCGGCTACGGGTACGAATTCGGTCCCTTTGTGGCAGCCGAAGTCGTGGACACCTACCGGGAGGACGGCAGGCCCAGAGACCCGCAAAGCGTGTCCCTGATCGATGACTCCGGCAATCCGGTCCTGGATGCAGGCGGCGAGCAGGTCTACGTCATGCGCATAGTGTCCGAAGGACTGGTCTCCAACGGAGGCGAGATTTCACCGGACGGTTCCACGTACTGGGGCTGGCAGCCCATACCGTGCGCCCAGCCCGTTGGATCGTTTGCGGGCATCCAGGTAGTCAGCCCCGAATCCGACAAGATCCCA
>CBDBLZ010000004.1:0-20417 GCA_965207385.1 Rhodothermales bacterium | reverse complement strand
GGAGACGAGGGACGAAGAATTTTCAGCTGGCGATAGCGGTCCGTCAGCAAAATACTGTCATTTACGGCGATGCCAATCAATAGAACAGTTCCAATGAAGGCGCCCTCGGCGAAGTTGGCCTCCGTCCACAAAAAGCCCGCGCTGACTCCGATCAGCGCAAGCGGAAGGCTGAGCATCACCACCAGGGGCAGGCGCCAGGACTCGAAGATCGCGGCTGTAATCAGAAACACCATCACGATGGTTGCCAGGATAACCCAGCCAAAAGACCTGGCCACTTCTTCCGTGAAAAAGCTGTACCGGCTACGCTCGATGGAATAGCCGGCCGGCACCGCGAAAGTCTCCACGGCATTCTCCACGAATTCGCGTGCCATGGCGTACGGGCCCCGAAAGTCCACGCTGATGTGCCGCAGATACTGCTGATCCTTGCGCTCTATACCCGGCCGGGGTTTCGACTACGGTGTAGTCTGACAGGCCCGCCAGGCGAATATTCAGGCTGTCTCCCACGGGCATGGGCCGGTCCGCCACACGGTCCACGTCGATTCTTTCGGCACCCTTGACGATAAGCCGCACCGGGATTTCGGTCTGGCCCTCAATGTGGGCGTAACGCAAATTGGCGTTTGTACGAAATACCGGGTACAGTCTGCCGGATATCCAACTCGCAGAGACTCCCGTCCGGGCCTGCGCGTCCGCATCCCATCGGAACTGGAGTACTTGCCGGGTCGGGCCGTAACCACGGCCGTACCGGCCCGCGTTGGTGTCCACGCCCATGACGCGCCGGCTGCCCTTGCGCGCATGTGCAGCGAAGCTCTCGCTCAGCGCTTCCAGGTCTTCGTAATTGGGTCCCATGGCCAGGAGGCGTTCGCCTCCCCCGCCGAAGCCCCCAGATCCGCTGTAATAGCCCTGGGGGAGCAAGCCATAAACGGAAACGGAAATACCGCCCTGCAGAATCGCCTGTCTGATGAGGCGCTCCCTGACCATGTACGGCTCGCTCGTCATCAGCGTGCCATCCACGAACTGGACCGTCAAGCCGGCAGACAGCTCCGAGGCGCGCACGATGGTTCGCGAAACAGAAGCGCTTGCCAGCGCAATCTGCTCATAGCGCTGGATCAGCGAATCCGCGCGCTCGATGGGGTTGCCCGGCGGAAACCGGAGGGAGACCCGGACCGTGGGCCTGTAGTTGTAATTCCAGCCGGAGCCAAAGTTGACGTTGCGCGAGAATCGGCGCAGGACGCCTCCGACGTACGGCTCTGCCGTGTCGCGCACCTCCTTGACGGCATCGCTGCCCACAGTCGTGTTGTAGAGCCCTGCCAGCCGGGTGACGGGCTGCGGCCATTCCGCGTCGCGGGGTTCCTGTATTTCGCGTGGAAGCAGCCAGACCGGAATCCCGAGCACCAGGAACAGGCCGGCAAGCGTGGTCTTCGGGAAGCGCGCAGCCCACCGGTAAGGCACCGCCACCAGCCGCCGGAGCCAGCGGCGGCGCACAGGCTCCGTGCCCGGAGGCAGGAACCGGCCGGCCACGGGCACTACGAGGGCGGCGGTGGCCAGCGAGATTAGCAGCGCCAGACTGACCAGGGCTGCAAAGGGCAGAAACAGCGCTCTGAGTTCGCCGCTGAGATACACCAGCGGCAGCATGACGGCAATGGTGCTAAGCGTGCCTCCAAGCAGCGGCAGCCAGACCGCGTTCAGCGCGGCGCGGGCGATCGACACCTCCAGCTCGATCCCCTTGAGACCGGACTGCACATGCAGGGATCGCTGAAGCACCAGCTGTTCGACTATCACCACGCTGTTGTCCACCAGGAGCCCGAAAACCAGCACCAGGCCGGCAAACGTTACCAGGTTCAGCGTCAGCCCCAGCGGATCCAGCAGCGCCAGGGAAAGCGCCAGCGCTACCGCGACGCTGAAAAGGACGATCAGCGTAGCCCGGACGCTCTTGAGCATGAAGAGCAGCACCAGGATGACGAGCATAAGCCCCAGGCCGCCGCGCCAGACCAAATCGCGAAGCTGTTCGCGAACGTCTTCCGTGCGATCGTCTGCGACCAGGATGCGAATGCCGTCTGGCAGCTCAGCGCGAAGGTCGTCAATGCGCGCATACACCGCGTCTGCCAGCGCAATCATGTGGCTGCCGCGGGCCCGGTCCAGCCGAAGGGTAACCACGGGATTGCCGTCAATGCGGCTGATGGAGCGCCGCGGCGCCGGCCCAAGCGAAATCGATGCCACGTCATCCAGGTGCACGGGCGGCAGGTTCGTGCGGGGCTCGCTTACCACGAGGCGGCCGAGAGCCCGTCTTCTGCTTTCCGCAGGGCTGACAAGGAGCACGGACCGGCCCTGGGCGCGCAGGCTGCCGTAGACGCCGTCTCTCAGCGCTTGCAGTAGCCTTGAGCGTACCTCGCTGGGCTCAATGTTGTGCGTGGCAAGCAGATCCTGATCCAGGGCGATGAGCAGCTCCCTCACGGTGCCTCCCTGGACCGCGACCTCGCCCATTCCGTTCAGGCTCTGGAATCTCGGCACCAGCCGTTCCTCGGCCAGCGTGCGCAATTCATCCGGCGTGAGGGGTCCGACCAGCTGCAGCGTAATGAATCCTTGTTCATCGCGCAGGGCCTCCGGCACACGCTTGGTGAGCTTGGGATAGACCCTGTCGGGCAAAACGCCCCGCAGCTGCATCAGGCGCTCGTTCACCTGCGCCACGTACACTCCCAGGTCCGCGTCCTCGGTTACGCCCAGGCTGATCCAGGCGCTGCTCTCTTCCGAGAAGCTCTCGATGCTTGCCGTGCCTGGTATGGTCTGGAGAGCACGCTCGATGGGAGCGGTCACGTACCGCTCCATCTGTCGCGGTGAGGCGCCGCCCCAAATGGCGTCTACCCTTACTTCGGGGAGCTCGACCTGCGGCACCCACTCGACGGGCAGATTGAATGCGGCCCAGGCCCCGGCCATGAGCAGGGCTGCGGCCCAGGAAAGTACGGCAATGGGTCTGCGCAGCCAGCCCGCCAGCCAGCTGGAAGTGCGTGAGTGAGAGCGCTTCACAAATACGAAGTCTTTGCAGGCAAGCCGGGCCAGGCGAGCGCACCCTTTGCCCGGATTTCAGCCATACCCCATCCGCGCCGCAAGGGTTTCGTGCGGTACGGTCTCTCGCGTTGCCTACGAGCGCAATATGCAGGCCGCCAGGTGTCCCGGACTGGTTTCGCGAAGCGGTGGCACCACGGCCCGGCACTCGGCGACGGCAATCGGGCAGCGCGTGTGGAAGACGCAGCCGGAAGGCGGGCTGACCGGGCTGGGAATGTCGCCTTTCAGCACCATCTTTTCTTGACTGCAATCGGGATCAGGCAGGGGCACCGAAGAAAGGAGAGCCTCCGTATACGGATGCACGGGATTGGCATAGAGCTCACGCGCAGGTGCCACTTCCATGACGCGCCCGAGATAGAACACCGCCACGCGGTCACTGACATGCTCCACGACGGCAAGGTCATGGGCGATGAAGAGCATGGCAAGCCCCAGACGCTTGTTGAGATCCTGCAGCAGGTTGACGATCTGGGCCTGAATGGAAACGTCTAGCGCGGAAACAGGCTCGTCAGCGACTACGAACTCGGGCCTTACGGCAAGCGCCCGCGCAATGCCTATGCGCTGACGCTGTCCTCCGGAGAACTCGTGCGGATACCGGCGCGCGTAGTCCGGCGATAGTCCCACCAGCTCCAGGAGTTCGGCCACGGCCCCCGGACGATACAGGCCATGCAAGCGGAGCGCATCCTTCAGGATGGCGCCCACTTTCATGCGAGGGTTCAGGCTCGCGTACGGGTCCTGGAATATCATCTGGAGGCGCCGGCGCAAGCCGCGCAGTTCCCTGGCAGGTACATGCGTGAAATCCCTTCCCCGGAACCGCACCCGGCCGGACGTGGGCTCGATGAGCCTCAGCAGAGCCCGCCCGAATGTGGTCTTGCCCGAGCCCGATTCTCCCACAAGACCGACCACCTCGGCAGGCCCGATGGACAGGCTCACGTCCTCAAGGGCATGCACATGTCCCGATACGCCGCCAAGGGCGCCCCTGCGAACAGCATACCGCTTGGTAAGCCCTCGGGCCTCGATCAGGCCTTCATCCGGCGCTTTCGGGTCTGTCATGCGATTTCCCCGGCCGAGAGTTCGAGTTCCCGCCAGCGCAGGCAGCGCACGCGTCGGCCATTGCCTGCGCCTTCCAGCGGCGGCAGGGTCAGGCTGCATGCATCTGCCGCGTGCGCGCAGCGCGGATGAAAGGCGCACCCTGCCGGCAGGCGGGCCGGATGCGCGGGCGCCCCCGCGATGGGCTGCAGACGCCTCTTGTGGCCCGGCCTTGGGACGGATTGTAGCAGGCCCGCGGTATACGGCATGAGCGGGACCGTGAAGAGGTCGCGCACAGGCGCCTCCTCCACGCAGCGGCCCGCATAGAGCACGAGGACTCTGTCCGCGATCTCCGCTATGACGCCAAGATCGTGCGTGATAAACAGAATGCTCATGTCGAACTGCGATCGCAGCGCCTTTAGCAGCTCCAGGATCTGTGCCTGGATGGTCACGTCGAGCGCCGTGGTGGGCTCATCCGCGATGAGCAGACTCGGCGTGCAGGCAAGCGCCATGGCGATCATTACGCGCTGGCACATGCCACCCGAGAGCTGATGCGGATAGTCCCGGGCGCGTCTTCCGGGCTCCGGGATCCCGACGAGATCCAGGAGGTCGGTGGCCCGGCGCAGGGCTACGGCGTAGGGAATCCGCTCGTGCAGCACGATGGCCTCGGCGACCTGGCGCCCGACGGAAAAGACGGGATTCAGGCCGCTGCGCGCATCCTGAAAGATCATGGAGAGCTTCTTCCCGCGCAGCCTGCGCAGCCCGGACTCCGGCATCGCTACCAGATCCTCGCCATCGAACAGGATCTCTCCGCCGGCAATGCGGCCTGCCGGCGCCGGCACAAGGCCCATTATGGAAAGGCTGGTTACGGACTTGCCCGAGCCGGATTCCCCCACCACGCCGAGCGTTTCGCCTCGGTCAATATGAAAGCTCAGCCCGTCGACAGCCCTGACCGTCCCGGCATCCGTCTCGAAATACGTACGGAGCTCCCGCACATCGAGGAGTTTCTTGCCATTTGCCATGGGACGCAGGCCTCGCACAAAGACAAGATACCGACACCGTTTGTCAGCGATTCCCTATAATCGCTGTGGTGTCCACCTGCTCCCGGACGCATGAGATTCAGACTACACCTGGCCTTCATTCTGGCCGCTTTTTCCTCGCTGGCGGGATGCGAGCGGCAGACGGCGCTCGTGGTGGCCACCACTACCGATATTTCCACGCTTGATCCCTTTGCCATGTTCAGCCGGATGGAGACTGGCATGGCCGATCATGTGCTGGAGACGCTGACATTCAGGGACCGCGACATGGAGATCGTGCCCATGCTTGCCACGTCGTGGGAGCGGCTAGAAGGGGACCTGCATTGGCAGTTCCAGTTGCGTGAGGGAGTGCTCTTTCACAACGGCGAGCCCTTCGATGCCGAGGCGGTCCGGTATAGCATTGCGGAGGCCAACCGGCGCAACAGCGAAGGCATGACGCTCGGGGGCGCCACGGTGGCCGTACCCGCGGCGGAGATCACGTCCGTCGACGTTCGGGATGCGCACACCGTGGTGATCGAGACATCCAGTCCCAAGGCCCTGCTTCCCTTCTACCTCTCGCAGATCCCCATGCTGGCGCCCGGCTTCTACGAACAGGCGCCGGATGCCGTGCGAGCGGAGACTCTGGTAGGAACGGGGCCCTATACCGTCATCGAGCGTGTGAGGGACAGCCACCTGACGCTCGTCCGCCATGCCGGCTACTGGGGTCCTCTACCGGCCATCGAGCGCGTGACGTTCCGGGTCATACCGGAGATTTCGACGCAGATAGCGGAGCTCGAGACCGGCGGCGTGCATATCGTGCCGGCGCTGCCGCTGGACCAGGCCCAGGTGCTCCAGGGTGCGCCGGGAATAGAGGTTCAGACGATCGAGGGAGGCCGCCGCATGATGATTGGGATAACGACAGCGGGGGGTCCGGCCCCGCTTGCGGACAAGCGCGTGCGACAGGCGCTCAATCATGCGATCGACTTCGATGCCATCAACGAGGGATTCTTCCTGGGACGGGCACGGCGCATGTCGCATGTCTTCAATCCTCCTTTCGAACACGGCGTCGTCGAGGCCTACGACTACGATCCGGACCGGGCCAGGGCGCTGCTCACGGAAGCTGGCTATCCGGACGGGTTCATGCTCGGGTCGCTGGATACACCCATAGGCAAATGGATCCATGACTACGAGATGGCGCAGGTGATTGCGGCGCAGCTGGAGGCGGTCGGCGTACGCCTGGAAGAGGGCGTTCGCAGCTATGAGTGGGGCAACTACCGCCAAAAGCTGCTGAGCTACGATCTGCCCGGCCTGTTCATGCAGGCAAGCGGTGGCGAATTCGAGCTTTCGCTTGAGGCCGCAGATCTGACCATTACGAGCCCGAGCAATTTCTATCGGTGGGAATTTCCGCCGTACGAGGCGCTGTGGGAAGCGCTGCAGGGCGAGCTGGACATCGGGCGGCGCCACGCCATAGGGATCCAGATGCAGGAAATCGTGCGCGAGGAGGCGCCGTGGATCTTCCTGCTGATACAACCCGACACCTACGGCGTAAGTGATGCCGTTGACTGGAGGCCGCGCGTGGATGAGCTGATCCATGTATGGGACGTAGACTGGACGGGACCGTAGGGCACGGCATGTGTTCACTGCGACTGCATTTCGCCGGGCGCGTCGCCGACCGCGGCAGCCCGCCATGCTAGGCTACATTGTTCGCCGGCTGATACAGGGCGTTTTCATCCTGTGGGCCGTGGCCACCATCGCCTTTGGCCTTACGTTCCTGTCCGGAGATCCGGCCACGCTGATGATCGGCGATCACTGGACTGCCGAGCAGATCGCCAGTTTTCGGGAGTACATGGGATACGACCGGCCTCTTCTGGTGCAGTACGGCGAGTATCTCGGGCGCGTCGTTCGCGGCGACTTTGGCGTCTCTGTACGCCAGCAGATTCCGGTGACCCGCCTGATCATGGAGCGCTTTCCCGCGACGCTGCAGCTTGCGGGTCTGGCGCTTGTCATCATAGTGGTCGTAGCTATTCCGGTAGGCGTCGTATCGGCCGTGCGGCGGAATTCGGCGGCGGATAGGCTGGCCATGAGCGGAGCGCTGCTGGCGCAGTCGGTGCCGACTTTCTGGCTGGGTATCATGCTGATCCTGGTCTTCGGCGTCGTGCTGCGGTGGCTTCCCGTCTCCGGCAGCGGCAGCCCGCTTCACCTGGTGCTGCCGGCCGTGACGCTGGCCACCTTTTCGACGGCACGGATCGCCCGGCTGGTGCGCTCCAGCATGCTGGACGTGCTGGGCGAGGACTATATCCAGACCGCTCATGCCAAGGGCCTTGCCCCGAGGGCCGTCCACTTTCGCCATGCCCTGCGCAATGCGCTAATCCCCGTAATCACGCTACTGGGCATCGAAGTGGGCAGCCTGTTGGGCGGGGCCCTGGTCACGGAAACCGTATTTGCCTATCCCGGCATCGGCCGACTCACCATACAGGCCATCGCTGCGCGCGACCTGCCGCTCGTGCAGGGCGTGATCACCTTCGGTGCCCTGATATTCGTGCTCGTCAATCTGGCTGTAGATCTGAGCTACAGCGTGCTTGATCCCCGCATTCGCCATGAGCAGGAAGCCTGAGCTCCAGGAATGGCCCGCCGGGGCAGCCCCGGCCGGGCTGCGCAGCCTTTTCGGCAGCGTCTTCCGCTCCCGACTTGCCTTCTTCGGTGCCATCATTCTGGCAGCAATGGTGGCCATGGCGGTACTGGCGCCTGCTGTCGCGCCGCACGATCCGGAGCAGGTGGACGTACGGAACCGCCTTCAGCCTCCTGCCATGCTGGAAGGAGGAACGTCCGCGCACATACTGGGCACGGACAATGTGGGCCGGGACCTGGCCAGCCGCGTCATTTACGGCGCGCGCGTCTCGCTTTTTGTAGGGCTGTCAACCGTGCTTATTGGGGGCCTGTTGGGCATGATCCTGGGCGTGCTGGCGGGGTATTTCAGGGGCATTGTCGAGACCATCATCATGCGCCTGGTCGACATACAGCTCGCATTCCCGTCCATCCTTCTGGCGGTGGCGCTGATGGCCATCCTGGGCCCAAGCGTGCGCAACGTGATCCTGGTGTTGAGCCTCTCTACCTGGGCGCCCTTTTGCCGGGTGGCTCGGGCACAGACGCTGAGCGTATGCAGCCAGGACTACGTCACGGCAGCACACGCCCTGGGAGCCCGGAACGCCCACGTCATCCTGCGCTACGTCGTGCCCAACATTCTCAGTCCGCTAATTGTCATTGCGAGCTTCGCGCTGGCTACCAACATCATCAATGAAGCCTCGCTGAGCTTTCTGGGAGTGGGCGTGCCTCCAACAACGCCCACGTGGGGCGGCATGCTGGGTGAGGGCCGAAACTATCTGCGTCTGGCATGGTGGGTGGCCACGTTGCCGGGCATTGCCCTCATGCTGACCGTCTACAGCGTCAACGTGATCGGCGACTGGCTGAGGGACCACTTTGATCCCCGGCTCATGGACTAGTACCTTTTCCGAAAGCGCAACCGCCATGCAGTCTTCCCTCAAGATCGGCTTCCAGGTCTCCACCGACGCGGTGCATACCGTCACGGGCTATTGCGCGGCCGAGATGGCCATCGATGAGGCCAATGCCGGCGGCACGCTGCCCCGGCGCATCGAGCTGGTGCCTGTGCTGGACGAGCGGGATGAGGCCGCTGCGCGGCAGGCGGCGGCGCGCTTTGCGGCCCGATCTGATGCCTTGGCCATTCTGGGCCCGCTAAACAGTGCCCTCGCGGTAGCAACCCAGGACATCTATAACGAGGCGGGACTGGCCCAGCTCAGCTCTGAGGCCTCGAGCCCGATGCTGGTCGAGAAGGGCTACCGCAATTTCTTTCGCCTCGTGGCAAACGATCACTTCCAGGGGCGTGCGCTCGGGCGCGTGGCGGCGCGCTATCTGAAGGCAAAGCGCATTGCGATCCTGCACGACAATTCCGCCTGGGGAAGGCCCATCGCCGAAATCATGGGGCAGGAGTGCCGCCGCCTCGGGAGCGCTCCGGTATTGACCTACGGATTCTCGGAGCGCGAGCACCGGCTGGACTTTGACGCCCTTGTGGATGCCACGCTGGCAGCGGAGCCCGACCTCGTTTACTATGCCGTCTACTGGAACAAGGCTCACATTATTGCGCACAGGCTGCGTGACCGCGGTTTGAAGGCCGTCTTTCTGGGAAGCGATGCGCTCAAGCCGTATGCCTTTCTTGAGGTGCCGGGCCTGGACGCCGAGCCGCCTTATCATACGCTGGCGGGAGTCGATATGAGGATAAAGCCGTCCGCACGCGCGTTCCTGGAGGCCTTTGCGCGGAAGTATCCCGTCATGCTGGCGGCACCGCAGTATGCGGCCGAGGCCTACGACTGCGCCTCCCTGCTCCTGGAGGCGCTCAGGCGCGCGCCGGAGGCGAGCCGCGAAGGCGTGCTGGACCAGATGCAGAAAACACGGCACTTTGCCGGCGCCATCGGCCCCATAGCATTCGATGAGCGGGGTGACCTCATTGATCCCGAAATCGGGCTCTACCGGTGCCTGGACGGTCAGCGCATCTACCTTGGAGCCGTGCGGGACCTGGTCCCGGACTAGCGCCGGTACGACTGCTCAACAATCAACTTCATCAGGTCATATGGCAGGCAGCAAGGAAGCCCAATTCCTGAGCCGAACGGCGGCAGACGGACGCGAGGTGCGCATGCCCGTGGGCATCATCCACGGGGCCCGCACGGGCGAGCAGATCACGGTAATAGGGGGGCAGCACGGCACGGAATACGCCGGACTGGAGGCGGTTCAGCGGCTGTACCGGACGCTTGATCCGGCGGCCGTGCGCGGCAGAATTGTCATCAGCCTGGCTGCCAACGAGGACTCCTTCCTGAACTGGACCCAGTTTGCCCCCACGACGCCCGAAATCAAGGACATGATGATGGAGTGCGCGCGCGGAAGCAACTACCTTATCAACTGCCACGGCGGCGAATTCACGGAAGCCATGTGTCCGTACGTGATCTGCCGCCTGATTGGTGACGCCAGTGCGGAGGCCGCCTCGATGCGCATGGCAAGGATGTTCGGTCTCGGCATCGTCAGCGTCTCAAAGTACCGGGGCGAGCCTCCGCCGAGCCCCGGCGGCGAGCGGCCAGCGTGGTGGCTCTGGCCGAAGAAGAGCCTGGGAGACGAACTGTCCATCCCGGAAATCACGCCCGAATTCGGCGAACGAGGAAGCCGCGCCGACGGCCCGATGTTTGACGGCATCGTGAACGTGCTGCGGGGTCTGGACTTTTTGCGCGAAGCGCCGCGCGAGATGCCCGAGCCGCGCGTGATTGGGGACCGGTACTGGCTGACGGCATCCGCGCAGGGCGTCTTTTTCCCCGAGGTTGCCATCTGCCAGGATGTCCGGAAGGGCGACCGGCTGGGCGTAGTCCGCGACTACTTCGGCAAGGTCCTTCAATTGGTCGAGGCGCCGGCGGCCGCAAAAGTCATGAACATGAACGTGGGCATGCCGGTCAAGAAGGATGCCTTCCTGCTGTGGCTGGGGGTGCTGTGATGCCCGAGGCTGACCGCGAAGGCGGCGCAGAAGAAGTACACGCAGCAGGCGGCGGATTGCTGCCCGAAGGGCGCACCATGGAACTGACCCGCTCGCTTCTTGAGGGGGCCATCGATATCCACGTACACGCGGGGCCGCACATCTTCAGCAGTCCGCGGCGCGTGGATCCTGTCGAGGCGGCCATCGAGGCGCGCGATGCGGGCATGCGGGCGCTGGTATTCATGGATGTCTTTGAAATGAGCAACGGCACGGCCTGGATCGTCAACCGCGTCGTGCCCGACTTTGTGACCTTTGGGGGTCTCATCCTCAACACGGTCTACGGCGGCATGAACCCGCGTGCCGTGAAGACGGCCCTGCAGTACGGGGCCGGAGCCAGATTCATCAGTTTTGGAGCCCATTCCACATACTTCCAGGCTGCACGCGAAGGTCACACCGTAGACGGCCGCTTCGTGCCGCTCTCCGAACTGTATCCGGCCTTCAAGCGCGAGGAGCTGGATCGGTGCATTCGCATACCTGTCGACGGGCCACCGGGCGCCGAGCTCGACGAGATCCTTCGTTTGATTGCGGCGCATCCACAGGTATACCTCAATACCGGGCACGTCTCCGTGCCGGAAGCGCTTCGGCTGGTCGAGCTGGCGGCTGAGTACGGGATTGAGAAAGTGCTGATCGCAAGCTCCGTAACGAAGATTGCGACCATGCAGCAACTGCGCCGCATGGCTGCCTCTGGCGTCTTCATCGAGTTCACGCTGGCCGCCTATACGCACACGACTCCGATTCCCAAGACGCACTACTACGTCGAGCGCCAGTACATGTCCATAGACGAAGGCATGGATGAGGCACCGGCGGGCGGTGTGCGGCAGGTGGCAGACCAAATCCGGGAGCTGGGCGCCGAACACTGCATTCTCGCCACGGATTTTGGTGTGTACACGCTTCCGACACCCGTCGAAGGGCTGCGGGCCTTCATGGCGTGCATGCTGGATCTGGGGATCGAAGCCGCAGACATCCGCACCATGACCAGCACTAACCCGGGGCGGCTGCTGGGCTTGCCGCCTCCGCCTGGTCCGGACGCAGCGCATCGCCTTCCGGAGCCCTGATGCGCATTTTCCAGAAACACGTGCGGATCGGCGATCCGCACACGACAAGCGACGACGCAGAGCGGCTGAGCATCCTTGGAGCGGTCTTTGAGCCGCTAGATAAGACGCAAGCCGGACGGCATGTACGGTCCCTGCCTGGCAAAGCGGTGGGAGCTGTCGCCGGATGCGCGAACGTGGCGATTCGAGCTGAGAGGGGACGTGCGTTTTCACGACGGGAAGCCGCTGGAGGCCTCGGACGCGATTGCGACGCTGCGCCGCGTGCAGTCCGGCGAAACGGGCGGCGAGCTCGGTACGGCCGGCGTATTCCAGTCCTATCTTGCAGGAAGCAGCATCCGAGAGGAAGCTGCGGGGCGCATTGTGCTGAGGACGCCGGAGCCAACGGCCGATCTTCTGGACCTCCTGGTGGACATCCCGGTCCTGTCACCCGAGGGCATCGCGGCGCTTCCCGACACGCTGGTCGGGACAGGTCCCTACCTCGTGGCCGCGCGTTCTGACCAGCGCGTGGAGCTGAGAAGGCACGAAGGCTACTGGGGAAAGGAAGTTCAGCAGGGAAAGCTCATCTGGAAGGCCGAGCCCGATCCGGAAGCCCGGCTGCTCCGTATGATTTGGGGCCACGCGGATATCGCGACGGATCTTGCGCCGCCAGCGCAGGATGCGCTGCAGGCCATGCCGGGCACAGCCCTCGTGCGCGCGGCAACGAGCGTCTGCACCGCGTTCATGTGCAATTTGCGATACGGGCCATGCGCGGACCGCAGGGTGCGTGAGGCGCTTAACTTCGCACTGGACCTCCACGGGATCATCGATTCAGTGATGCACAGGGCCGCGGAGCCGCTAACGGGACCGCTTACGCCTCTTCACATGGGATTCAATCCGGCGGTTCCGGGCTACTTTTACGATCCCACGCTGGCGATGGAGCTGCTTCGCTCGGCAGGCTACGACAGCTGGCTGACCATTACGCTGGATGTGCCTGAGGTGCTGCCGGATGAGGCCCTACCGGTGGCTGACGCCATGGCAGAGTATTACGGCGACATTGGCGTGGAGACGGAGATCGTCCGGCATGCCGATCGGCCGGCGTATGCCGAGAGCGTAAGGTCAGGGGAAATCCACGATGCGGCGTGCTTTGATTCGAGTCCGCTCAGCACTTTCCGCATCTTTCGCGAGAAATTTCATTCGAAGGTCCGCGGTCCCTGGTGGCTTGGGTACGAGAATGCCCGCGTGGACAGCCTCGTGGACGAGGCAAGGAGAACCGTGGATTTCCGGGCGCGGCAGAAGCTCTACCGCTCGGCGTATGCCGAATTGAGCCGCGACGCGCCCTGGATTTTTCTCTACAGCCCCATGCGCCGAATCGGCGTGCGGCAGGGCCTAGAGGGCTGGGCGGTTGCGCCGGAAGGGCGCCTGACATTCAATTGACCATGGCACTGGGGAGCGTAGGCGCGCTGGTAATCGGCCAGACTCCGCGAAGTGACCTGACGGAGCTGCTGTCACTGGTCGAATGCCATTATAATATAGTATGCCGCGGTGCGTTGGACGGCGTGGATGCGAGCGGGCTGCCTCCGGCAAGAAGGTATCCGCTCATGACCCGCCTTCGCAACGGAGCATCGATAACGGTGGAAGAGTCTTTTCTCACACCGCTGCTGCAGCAGGCGCTGGACGAGCTGGATGAGGAAGGCGTAGTGGCAACGATTCTCCTTTGTGCCGGAAGGTTCGCGGGACTTGCGTCTCGGCGCCCGCTGGTGCGGCCGTTTCAGCTTGGCGCAGGCCTTCTGGCTTCGATGAAGCTTCGTAACTTGGGCGTCATTGTGCCGACAAGCGCGCAGACGGATGCCGCACTTCGCAAGTGGAAGGGCGCGGGATTTGCTCCGGCCGTCTGGCCTATCGACCGCCGAACGGCACCGCTGCCCGACTGGCTCCAGGAGCAGGCAAGACGAGAAGGAGACGTGTCGGCGATCGTCATCGATTATGTGGGATATCCTTTCGAAGTGGTAGAGAGCATGAGGTGCATCGTTCAATTACCTGTGCTGGATCTCGGGCTTCTGGCGGCAAATGCGTTGGCGTCCCTACTTAGCATCCCGGCCGGGGAATCTGCCTGAGCATGCGCGAGCAAGAGCTGTTTGATCTCACGGTACAGGGAGACGTCGTGCGCCCGGGCGGCGTGCTTCTCAAGGAAGGTTGGATGGGGATGCGCCGCGGCAAGATTGCGGCCATATCGGCGGTCGCGCTGGTGGGTAGAGCCCACGTGGATGCCAGCGGCAAGCTCGTGCTTCCCGGATTCGTGGATGCGCACGTGCACACGCGCTCCGATCCGGAGGAAGGGATTACGGCCGCCACACTGGCCGCGGCGGCCGGGGGCACGACAACGGTGGTAGACATGCCATTCGACCGTCAGGCGCGGCCCGTGCGCCACGTGGATGCCCTGGAGCGCAAGATCCTGGATATTTCGGCCGAGGCCGTGGTCGACGTGGCCCTGTATGCCACATTCGCGCCTACCGGGCCTCTGGATGCCATCGCCGGCCTTGCCGGAGCCGGTGCCTGCGGATTCAAGGTCTCCACGTTCCACGTAGACACGGATCGGTTTCCCAGGGTGCCGGACGGACAGCTGTACGAGGGCTTTCAGGAGATTGCCAGGCATGGCTTGCCGGTTGCAGCCCACCAGGAGAACCAGGAAATCATCGATCAGCTTACAGCCAGGTTGCTGCCGGCGGCAGAAGCCGACGCCCGGTGTCACGCGCGCAGCCGGCCGCCCGTGGCGGAGGCAGAGGCGGCGGGGCGTCTCCTTGAGCTTGCCTACTGGACCGGTGCGCGGCTGCACATGGTGCACGGCACGATCCCGCGCACGTTTGACCTTATAAAATGGCACCGGAGCCAGGGTGTGGCCGCGACCGGCGAAACGTGTGTGCAGTACCTTGTATTGACCGAAGAAGCGCTGCGCACACTCGGCGGCCGGGCCAAGTGCAATCCCCCTCTGCGAACGCAAGAGGACGCGGATGCCCTGTGGGAGAGGCTCGGATCAGGTGACATCGACATCGTAACGAGCGACCATTCGCCGTATCCGCTTGCCCGAAAGGAAACGGCCAGCATTTTCGATGCCTATGCCGGTTTGCCGGGTGTGGAGACACTCGGCACGCTGCTGTTCAGCGAGGGTGTAGCGGAAGGCCGGATGACGCTCGGCAGGTTTGTGGAGGCAGTGGCGGAGAAGCCTGCCAGTATTTTCGGGCTGCAGGACAAGGGCCGGCTCGAGGTCGGCCGGGATGCGGATTTCGTGGTGTTTGACCCGGATCATTCGCATGTGCTGGATGAGCGCACGCTGCATCAGCGGTGCGGCTGGAGTCCATACCACGGCCGCCTGGTTCGGGGAAGGGTGGAGGCCACCTATCTTCGCGGGAGCTGCATATGCCGTGACGGCCGCGTTCTAGCCTCGCCGGGCACCGGCCGCTTTCTGCGTCCGGTCAAGCCACGCGCCGAATTCTTTCCCATCACGGAATCATGACTACCATGAGTGCACACGGCGTTTTTCCCATCCTGCCTACCCCGTTTACGGAGAGCGGCGCAGTAGACGAAGCCAGTCTCCGGCGGCTGATCGACTTCGAGCTGACGGCAGGCGTGCACGGCCTTTCCATTCTGGGCTTCATGGGCGAGGCCCACAAGCTGGCGCTCGATGAGAGGCGCCAGGTGATCTCGACGGTAGTGGGCCAGGCAGCCGGGAGCGTGCCTGTATGGGCAGGCGTGCGGGCCTTTGGGGCGGCGGGTGCCATCGAGCAGGCCCGGGAGGCGCAGGAGCTGGGCGCAGCGGCGGTGTTCGTTGCCCCGATCGGCGTGCAGAGTGATGCCGTGCTATTTGCATTCTATCAGGAAGTGGCCGAAGCCCTGGAGATCCCCGTCGTGATTCATGACTTTCCGGAGTCTTTTGTCACGACGCTCTCGCCTGATCTGATTGCCAGGATGTCGCTCGGAATCGCGGGCGTCCAGTACATCAAGCTGGAAGAGCAGCCTGTGCTGGTCAAGCTGAGCCGCATCCTGGAGCTGGCGGCAGGCAGCATTGGCATCTTTGGCGGCCTGGGCGGCGAGTACTTCCTGGAGGAATTGCAGCGCGGCTCGCGGGGCATCATGACGGGCTTTGCCTTTCCTGAGGTGCTCGTTGCCATCTATCGCGCCTTTACGGAGGGGGGTAGCGGCGAGGCCGCTACCATATTCGACCGGTTCGTACCGCTTATCCGCTACGAATTCCAGCCCAGGATCGGGCTCGCATTCCGCAAGGAGGTCTTCCTGCGCCGGGGAGTCATTGACAGCGCCTTTATCCGCTCACCTGGCATGCGACTCGACTCGCGCTCGAGAAAAGATCTGGAGAACCTCGTCTGTCGCACGGGCCTGAAGCTGGACAGGCCCGGCGTGCAGGCGATCACGTAGCGGGCTGCTCTGGTATACTTGCGGCCTGCGACGCACAGCGCTAGGCAAAAGGGGCGGCGCTGAAGCTAGGGAGGTCACAAGGTGCAGAAAGCTGTCGCTGCGGGCGGCGAACTGACCACGTCCGAACCGAGGCGGCAATAGAGGCCGGTATGCGTGGCTATGCAGGCCGTCGGTGTATCTCCTAAACGCTGCCTGGCGTGGTAATAAGGTGGAGTCCGGAGAGCCTTGTCTAGCGGCTATCTGATCGGCATCTGCGTCGCTTACAGCAATTCCGGACGACGCAGGATGGCTGCGGTCGCAGCATGCCAGGCGTGCAACAGTGAATTATTTATATTTAGTGTCATTTGTTATAGATATTTCATAACAGGATCACAACTGGTAGCCATACTCTTGTTTTTCCATCTGAAAAGAGATATTAGTCGTGGCATTTGTTACTTATGCGGCTCGTCAATCGTGTATCTTTGGATGTTCACAGTAAGGCGCAGGCACGCGCCATGACCTGTGCGGGCCCAGGACAGGCCGCTAGACATACTCACCAACCAACCTGGAGGAGGACTCCAAACATGAAAAACCTTACCACACTTATGCGCTCCATGACGGTGCTTCTGTTTTTCGTCATGGTGGGCGCGTCAACCGCCCTCGCGCAGAATCGCTACGCAGAGCGTAACGGCATCGGTGCTGCGCCGTGCGAGGCAACGGCTCCGTGCGATCTCGATGCTGCGCTTACTGCCGCGGCGAGTATTACGGACACAGTGTTCGTACGTGTGCGGGAAAGCGGGGCCATGACGCGGATAGACGAAGGCACCATTTCAACGGGTGCAAGGACCATCGGCATCTACGTTGACGACGACGACAAGGTCACCAAGGGCATGATTGCCGTTGAGGGCGACGTCACGTTGACCGACAGGATCACGGTCCTTGGGGGCACCACGCTCTACCTGGAAGGGGATGTCACGTTCAGTGCGACCCCCACCGACACGCTCCTTACCGGCGATGTACAGCTTGGCGGCTCGGGAACCAGCATGCTTACGCTCGGGACGAGCTGTCCGGCCTCCGCTGCAGGCTTCCAAGTTGTGTCTCTCGGGATAAATGGCGATATCGAGGTGGAGGCCGAGTGCACGACAGATGGAGACGACGTAATCAGGATCCTCCATTCCCTGAATGTCAAGGAAGGCGAACTGGACATGGGAGGGGCCACGCTGAGCCTGACTCCGACGGCCTCACGAGATGCCAAGGTAGCGGATGGCCGCACCACTATTGCGGCAGGCGCGATGATCTCTGGAAGCGAGCATCTTATGCTGAATCCGGAGACGGCGGCAGGCGGGCCCGTGACGGGCACTGCGAAGCCGGATACCTTAGTACTCCTTGGGACAGCGGATGGTACTGATAGTGAAATACCGGGCCTAGCTGATTTTGGCCTTGCGGTAACCGCTACTCCAACTGCGGGCAACTATTTCCCATCCGATGGTCCAACTACCGGTGACGCAGGTGCCAATGATATCGGCACCGTGCTGGACTATAGGGCTGGGACGGCCGCGGTGGAAGCAGATCCGGATAACGACGTTGAGGCTTCGCCT
This sequence comes from Rhodothermales bacterium, assembly GCA_965207385.1. Classification (GTDB taxonomy): domain Bacteria; phylum Bacteroidota; class Rhodothermia; order Rhodothermales; family Bin80; genus CAZXEU01. The sequence continues at coordinate 2,692 of CBDBLZ010000004.1, read as the reverse complement.
GCAGTCCGGGCGCGTGTAAGGGTGTTGCTTTTCGTCCAGACGGGCGGCTTTAACGTCACGTCCGGCGACTGCTACAACATTTCGGGCGGCGGCGACCTGCAGCTGGACATCATGAAGACCGGGCAGGGAGGAGCGTGCATTAGGGTTCCGCAAGCCGGTGACGGGGGAACGTCCACTGTCAGTGGCGGTGCCCTCTTCCTGATAGGTGTCTCTGAATTCGACGGGCGGATCCGGAATCATGGCAACGCCCGGACGGTGCTCAGCGGAGTCGGCCAGATCTCTGAAGATCTTGAGATCGACGGCCTCGTTGGTACGAATGTCTCTGGTTTAATCGGTTCAACGATGATTCGCCAAGAGGATTGCATGGACGGAGCTACCTCTCACGGCCGCTCGCCGGGCGTATTTGTCTACGGTGCAACCACCATAGTGGGCGATGTCATTCTTGCGGATACCAACCCGGCCGATACGGACCCCAACACGGACGGCAATCAGATGACGGCGTGTAAGGAGGGCCTGTATTTCATGCCCCCGGCGGCGGGAACGGCCATGTCGTCCGTTTTGGGTGCATTGGAGTCAACCGGAGACTCCTATATCAGCCTTGGAGCGGCTAAGGCAAAAGCTGCTGACGCCAATCCAAGCAGATTTCACAACATCGCCTTCGAGGATGATGTGATTTCAGACGGAGACCTCGATATCAACTACGGTTCAGCGGCAAGTTATAGTGTGTCGGCTGCCAATCTCTGCTCTGTCAACACGAGTTCCGCGAGTGGCAACACCGTCGTGTTTGCCGGTGGCCTCAACCAGGACATTCGTACGACCGGAGAGGGAGGGACACTTTCTCTTATGGCTGCCAGAATTGCCAAGAGCGGCGATGGCGAAGTCCTGATTGATCGTGGATCCGTGGATATACCGGCGATGGGTCTCCTGGAATTGGAGTCCGGGACGCTTGAAACCGACGGAAATCTCGATTTGGGAGGTGCTGTGCTCCGGATCAGCAGTGGAGGCATGCTCGACAAGGGCAGTGCAGACAACGCGTATTCCGGTGCTCTTGCCAGCCTGCACTACACTGGCGGCGGTGACGTGACGACCGGAGACGAAATCAAGGCACCAACTAAGGTTAACAATGTCGACGTGCCTGCGTCATTCAACAACCTGGAGGTTGCGGTCGACGGTACGGTTACGCTGAGCCAACCCATTCAAATTGCCGGAGGACAACATCTGTTCCTGGCAAGCGGCAACCTGAACACAGGCGGGAAATCGCTAACCCTGAACCGGAATACGAAGGTCCACCATGGAGGTGGCGACATCGCGGTCGGTGAGGGTGGCAGCGTCGTGTGGCCGAGCCAAATCGTGGTACGCAACTCCCCGTACAGTGCAGCGGCGCATGGGCTAGATATCTACTACAAAGGCGCCAATGACCGCACGGCAGGCTACGCCTGGCAGTCCGGCATGACGACGGCTGATATGCCGGCGCAAGTCACAAGCGTCACGGTGGACGGGTCTGCCTGCGAGGCGAGCCCGGTTATCTCTCTGAATGCCGGGTTCTCGGCCGTGCACGGCGACATAACCATCACGCAGGGTGCGCTGGATATTGCCGGACAACATCTGGTAGTCATCAACGCGGCCGGTAACAACTCGGTAATGGCGGCGAACAAGGGCTATCTCTGTGACAGCGGCGCAGGCGTTGCCTGTATGGCATCCAGCGGCTCGCAGAGTCGCACGGAGCTCCTTGACGATATCGAGGAAGGCATCTTTGCGATGCGGACCACGAAGGATCCCGAAGTGCGGCGTGCACTGCAGGACAACCTTGCTGCGCTGAAAGCCTCTTGGGCCGATGCGAACAAGTCTTCCCGTGAAGCGGGGGCTGTTCACTTTGCATCCGGCGCCACGAAGACCGCTGGCAATACGACGCTGAGTCTCGGAACGGACGGCAAGCGCAAGGACGCGCCGGCAGTAATCGTCAAGCAAATGAGCGGCGACGGCAAAGTCTCGGGTACCGTAACGCTGATGAGCAATTCGCCGAAAGCCGCAGGGACCGGCGCGAATACGAAGCAGAATATCGACACCGCAGGTCTCGTCGGTCTCAGGGTAGAGCGCGGCAACGTGGCCGTTGCTTCTTCGCTCGACATGGTGCATGTCGCCACGGGCGTGGTTCAACTCAGCGGCAGTGTGTCGCTGGCTAGTGATGCTGCCAATCTAAACACGGAAGACCGACCGATTGCGCAAAAGCTCGCTATCGGTGGAGAAGGATCCGAAGGACTCCACATGGTTTCGGGTGGTACCGTAAATGCCAACGGTGGCACGATCAGCGTGTATGGCAACTACGTGCAGGGCGACGAGATGATGATGGACTCGACGGGTGCCGTGATACCCGACAGCTCACAAGCCACCTTCAATGTTGGCGGTGGCAATCACATGGTGACCGGCAACTTCCATGTCAGCTATGATGAGGGCGATGGAAAGCGAAATGTGTACTCACATGGCGCAGGTTGCGGAGCAGCGAGGGTTGATGCAGATGCCGGCAGCACGACGGTTGGCGGTAACTATTTCTTTGGTGGCTCGGGCGAGTGCTATGAAGATGACCAGTATGGAGCCGGCATGCAGGGTCTGTCAGGCAGCGTCACCTTCAACGGCATGTCTGCGCAGACCATCGGGCACAATCAGAACGCTGACGCCCAGTTTGGCTCCGTCA
>CBDBLZ010000003.1:0-25594 GCA_965207385.1 Rhodothermales bacterium | reverse complement strand
TGCCCACTTGGGCCCTGGCGGTGGCAGTGGCGCTTGCTGCGCCCAATCTGACGGCAGTCTCCGCCCAGGTCCTGGCGCCGGATGATCCGCGCCCGTCAGATATGATACCCGGCGTAGTGTGGTTGCAATTTGAAGAAGGCGTCGCCCCTTCGGATGCCGCAGGGGCGACGCGTCTGGCATTGTTTGGCAAGGCGGCCGACGCAGTGGGCGTGCACGATGTCCGCCCCGCATTTCCGTTTGTTGCAGCTGCGGCCGCCAAGCGTGCGCTCCCGCCTTCTGCTTACGAGCTCATGCGCGTCTACGCTGTGCGTTTTGATGCGTCGCTTGATCCGATGCGTGTCGCCGCGGCGCTGCAGAAGGATCCGGGCGTTGTCTACGCGGAGCCGCAGTACTCGATGCCCGTCCCGGACGTTACGTGGGGATTCTCGACGTCTGCCATCGTACCCTCCGTGATCCCCAACGATCCTTTCGTGGACCGCATGCCATACCTAGAGCGCTTGCGGCTGCCGGAGGCCTGGGATGTGGCAAAAGGGGAAGACGGCGACGTCGTGATCGCGATAGTCGATACGCAAGTGGACTGGCGCCATCCGGATCTAGCCGACAATATCTGGACCAATCCCGGGGAAATCCCGGGCAACGGCGTAGACGACGACAACAACGGGCTCGTGGACGATGTAAGCGGGGATGGAGCTTCTGGAACAGACAGTCCCGATCCCGGATCAGGCAGCGTTGAAAGGGGCTCGCATGGCACCTTCATGGCCTCGATTGCCGGCGCTGTGACGGACAACGGTTTGGGAATGGCCGGCAGCAGCTGGAATGCCGCCATCATGCCGGTAAACGTATCGTGTGGCGCGGCCGGAGGGAGAACTTGCTTCGGGCTAAATGGCATAGCCTATGCCACAGTCAGCGGCGCCGATGTGATCAATGCCTCCTACGGGCGTTTGAACGCCACGCAGACGGCCCGCATGATCTGGGACCTTGCGACCGATCTGGATGTCTTGATCGTGGCTGCGGCCGGCAATTTCGGGACCAACAATGATGTGCTCCCGTATTTTCCTGCGTCGCACCGCCGCACGCTAAGCGTCGGGGGCACACAGGAAGGCGGCGACGGGATTCTTTCCAACTACGGCCGGAGCGTCAATGTATATGCTCCGGGCCGAGCGGATACTGGCGATCCTGAATCGTGAGCAGCTCGCATTCGTTGTGGGCTCGTCGGCTTCCACCGCACTCGTATCCGGCATTGCCGCGCTGGTCAGGACGCGATTCCCGCAGTACACCGCCGACCAGGTACGCGAGCAGGTGCGCATTACCGCGCAAAGCATCGACGCCGCCAATGAAGCGTCGCTGGCGGGCCAATTGGGACGTGGCAAAGTAGACGCTTACCAGGCGCTGACAGAGACCGACAGTCCCGCAATCCGCCTTGTGTCAGAGGAACTGGTCTCCACCGTGCCTGTGGCCGATGGTGTGGAAGCCACCATCGAACTCACCTTTACCAACTACCTGGCGGCGGCCGATGGTCTGGAGCTGTCCCTGGTCAGCGATTCGCCCTGGATCACGATTACCCGGGGCGTGGAAAGCGTAGGCTCGCTGGGCACGGACCAGAGCCATGCGGCCCGCTTCACACTTGTGCAGGCGGAGGATGCGCCGTACCGCTCCAGGCATATTCTGCATATGCGTGCCACGGCCGCTTCGTACGACGATGCGCCCGACATCTTGCGCCTTTTGGGCAACCCAGGCCGCGTGGCCACACACAGCACGGAGGCTATCGCCGTATCCATCACAACGGAGGGCAACATCGGATTCCTGGATCACGCGCTCAACTCCATCGGTGACGGCTTTGTCGTACGGCGCGCAGACGGCACGCCGGAGAACCTGCTCTTCGAGGCAGGGCTGATGATCGGGGCCGGTCCTCAGCGCGTCCGGGATGCGGCGCGGGCGGAACCCGGGATGCAGGACCAGGACTTTGTCCCGAAGAAGGGAACCACGCTCTCCCTTGCGTCTCCCGGCGCGCAGGTTACCGAGGAGGGGCGGATGGAACTCGCGGACGAGGGATCCGAGGGCACGCTCGGCCTGGAGGTGCTGCAGGAGACGTTCGTCGACGCGACCGAGAATCACGAGGACTTCGCCACCTTCAAGTACACGGTGCGCAATGCGTCGGATCAGTCCTTCGATAATGTCCATGTGGGCCTGTTTGCGGACTGGGATGTCAATCAGCAGAACGCCAGTCAGGACGCGGCAGGCGTCGATGCCGGCCGCCGCCTGGGCTTTCAGGCCGAACGAGCCTCGAATCCGGGTCTCCTTGCCGGCATAAAGGTGCTCTCGTCGGATGCGCCGTTTCACTATCTGTCAGCGGATCTTACCCGTGACCTCGCAGGCGAGCCCTTTGACGACGAAACCAAGTGGGATTTTCTGACCGGCGGCGTCCAGCCGGCCGCCAGCGGCCAGGGGGACTTCAGCCACGTGGTGGGGACGGGTCCCTACGTGCTGGGCCCCGGCGAAGACGTGGTCGTGGCTTTCGCGCTGCTGGCCGGAAGCAGCCACGCGGACATGCTCGCCAATGCTGATGCCGCGCAGCAGCTGTGGGACACAGTGCTTGACCCCACAGCGGGGAACGCGTCCAGGCTCCAGCTTGTCCACAACGCGGCGGGAGTCGACCTCGATGTCTATGTGGATGGCAGCCTCGTTCTGGACGACTGGGCATTTCGAAGTGCCACGGAATTCTCGCGCGTTGATGCAGGCAGCCACCTTGTGGCCGTGGTGGATGCCATGGACGCTGATGACACCAGTCCCTTGGCGTCACTAGAATTCGAGTTTGCGGCGGGCAGCAGCAACCAGATAATTGTGTACGGCAGCGCAGACGAGGTGCTCTTCGCAGTATCGGAGGAAGTACTGACCGAGGCGTCAGGTACTGACTCCGTATACGTCTACATTGCTCACGGGGCGCGGGATCTCGGACCGGCAATCGTCCGCGTACTGGATCCCGCAGTCGACAATGCGGAATTAGCCGTGCTGGCAGACAGCCTGAACTACGGAGAGTTAGGCAGCTACGTGGCGCTGCCTGCCCGAGCGCTGACACTGGAGCTGGCAGAGCCGACAGGCCCCGTTGTGCCACAGTGGCATAGCCTTGGATTTGAGGCGGCCGCAGGGGAGGCGCTCTTAGTCAGCATCTCGGGAGCCGGTGCAAGTTCCGCCGAAGGGCTTGGGATGATCGGCGTGCGTCCGGGCGGCGAGGTGCTGGTTTCGACCGCGATCGAACGGGCTACGGCCAGCCTCCAGCTCATACACAATGCGGTTGAACTGGACGCCGACGTTTATCTGGACGGTCGCCTGCTGGTGGACGACTGGACTTTCCAACGCGCGACACCGTACAGGGACGTGGCAGCGGGGCCCCACCATCTGGAGGTTGTGGAGGCGTCGGCATCGGACAACGCGAATCCGCTCGGCACGCTGGACTTTGACTACGCGGAATCGACGCACAACCAGATCATGCTCGTTGGAAGCCGTGAGGTGCTTTCGCTGGTTTCGGCGCAGGACGTGCGCGCCGAAGATGCCGGCGCTGGAATGGCACGCTTTTACGTTGCTCAAGGGGCCCTGGATGTTGGGCCGGTGGCTCTGCATCTTCTGGATCCCGCGGACAGCAACCGCCGGATTGCGGCACTGGAGGACAGCTTGGCGTTTGGCGCAGCCGGCAGCTTTCACGCGGTGGATGCGCGTTCACTCAACATAGAGGTCGCCATGCCCGGCGACGGAAGCGTCGTCGACGTGTTTGCCTTCGACTTTGGCGCCGTAGCGGGAGAATCAATTGTGCTGGGGCTCTCCGGCGCGGGAGCGCGGGCCTCGGACGGCCTTACGATCATGGGTGTGCTTCCAGATGGCGAAGTGCAGTTCCCTGGTGTGGTGACCGAAACAGGTGGCGCTGAGGGCTTGCCGCAGGTGTTTGCGCTTCTTGGCAACTACCCCAACCCGTTCAATCCGTCCACGCGAATCCTATTTGATTTGCCGGCCAGGGCACGCGTTGCGGTTGAGGTGATCGATGTGCTCGGACGGACGGTAAAGCAGGTGCCGTGGAAGGAGATGGAAGCCGGTGGCCATCGCTCCCTGGAATTGGACGGCACGGGACTTTCCTCCGGTATTTACTTGTACAGGATTACAGCCAGGGTGGACGGCCACGCGGAAACAAGAACCGGGAGGATGATGCTTATCCGGTAAGGTACGATCAGCCCGGCGTTGGACTGTGCCGCGGTACGGATACATGCCAGTGGAAGAGGAAGCAGCTCTGGTGTACAGCACCGGGGCTGGGAACGGGCCGAAGGCAAGGAAAGATACTGTGGAGAGGCGCCGCCGCCTGGGCATTCGTAAGGGGGCCAAGTATGCGCGATAGTTTCCCGCGCGGCGGAAGCATTGATCGGCGAAATCTTCGCTTGCTTAGGGCGAGGCGTTTCTGGTCGTGCACTTTTCCGGAAGGCGCCTGCCGCTTGGGCCCTTTGTCGGCGCGCTTGTGGCCTTACCGATCGCGGCTCCCGTAAGCGGCGTGTGAATTGGCAAGGCGCTGCCTGTGCCGGGGCTTCGGCACTCCGTGCCAATGGGGCTTTGGGGCGCAAGCCCGTTGCGGGATCGAACGAGTCCAACGCCCAGGCGCCCTTGTTACGTGCTGGAGATGCGATGCCCGGCTGCACGTGCCGGGTGGGGGCGCCTATCGAGGTAGGGTGACGCCCTTGATGGCGCAGCGGTACGGCCGCGGGCGAGACGGTCCCCCGCGGTGGAAGTCCGGATTCGATGAACAGGCGCTCCGTTCTAGTCTGGCCGGGACCGCTACCGAGGCACATGGCAAGAAATTCGGGTCGGTTCGGCCCACGCGGCAACGGCGGACCGACCGGGATACTCCGGCGAGGGAAAGGCGCTACCGATGAAGCCAGATGGCGAGCCCGCCATTTGCAATGTCCTTGCAGATTGTTTGCAATGCATGCACGGAATCACCGGACGCGATTTGTTTGACACAGGACGTGCCTCCACTTTCTAAATGCCTGTCAATGCAGCACTTATGTCTGCCTGCAAGCAAGTCCACCATGCCCTGTCACAGCGGCTATTTCCGTCCAGTATGCGCATTTTCTGGCAGGCATTATCTTGTATTGTGTATCCAGGGCGGAGAAACACAGGTGGGACGGTCTCGGCATAGCTTCGGAATGCGCGTGCCAGGCGCGCGGCAGAACACCGTTCGGCGACAGACTGCAACGGTCATGGTGCGTCCTCACAGAACCGATGGCGCGTCGCTCAGTACCTCCTTCCCCCTGGCCGTGAGAATTGCGCCGTGCGCGATCACAGGCCTGGCAGTTGAGGCGGCGCTAGCCGGACGCGCCCACTGCACTGGATGGTGGAAGAATCCTGACGGAAGCTGCGGTAGAGTACGTCGGCTTGGTTCTACTGCGCGGGCACCTCGAACCTTGCCAGGAATCCTGGCATTTTGCTCAAGGATGGCACTTGCCAGTCGTGACCGCTTGGGCCTGGCTCTGTCCGGCGTTCACGCAAGCCCTCAGTCCGCGTGTAACGGGCGCGGATCCGTGACGACATCGCCAGACGAACGTCGAGCGCGGATTCGCTGCCTTTGTCAGTAGCCATTGGAATAAGGACAGACGCCATGACTTGCTGCCGGGTGGGTAGAGTGTGTAATGTTCGTTAGCGCGGTTGGGCGAAGTGCCGTGATGAAGCTCAGGCACAAGCTTGGAGATGATCCCGCCAGATCCGCCTATACATATAATGAGCACGGCGTCGGCAGACTTAACCAACAAGAAGTCGGTGTGTCACGATATGCCGTGGTGCGGGTGCTTCCTCGAAACGCCGGAGTGCTTTTGGCGTCGAACGTGAACCGGACGGTACTATGAAGCGGGACGGATCGCAGCTTCGAGAGACAGACATACTGCGCGGGCGCATTTCGCGCTTGTGCGCGGCCGTCGTGCAGGTCAACGCCAGTCTCGATGTAGAAACAGTGCTGCGTAGTATCGTGGAGAACGCATGCGCACTATCCGGTGCCCCGTATGGACTCATAGTAACCGTTGACGAGAACGGGGAGCCTGCAGAGTGTGTCACGGCCGGCTTTACGGCCGCGGAGTACGAGGCCATTATGACTTGGCCAGAGGGAGAGCAAGCATTCGAGTTCTTTCGAAAGGTTCGAGGAGTGTTTGAAGTTGAGAATCTGCCGATTGGCACGCGAAGGTGGGTTGAGTCCCAAGGTCTGGATCGATCAAGGACCTTCCTGGGGACGCCCCTTCACCATCTCGACAAGCACGTCGGCAACTTCTACCTGATGGGCAAGGAGGACGATTCGCTCTTCACCTCGGAAGACGAGGAGACATTGCGGCTGTTTGCCTCACTGGCCGCTACGACAATTGCCAATGCCCGCACGTATCACAATGAGCAGCGGGCACGAGCCGGGCTTGAGGCCCTTGTAGAAATGTCACCGGTTGGCGTTCTGGTGCTGGATGCCAAGACGGGCAGTCCCATACTGGTCAATCAGGAGGCAAAGCGGCTTGTCGATTACCTGGGCGCTGCGGCTGGTTCGCCCGGACACCGTGTGTCGGAATTGAGGATTCGCCGTTCGGACGGGAAGGAGGTTCTGCTCAGCGAGGCTGTGCTGGCACACTTGCTTTCCTGCGTTGAGCCCGTGCGGGGAGAGAAGATCGAACTGACCATCCTGGAGGGTCCAACTGTAACGGCAGTGGCAAATGCCAGACCGATAACTGCACCCGATGGTGTTATCGAGTCAGTAATCGTAACCCTGCAGGATCTGAAGCCGCTTCGTGAGTCCGCCAGAGTGGAGGATCAGTATATCGAGCTGGTTAGTCACGAGCTCCGCGCCCCGCTAACCTCGATTAAGGGTTCGACAGCAACGGCGCTCCAGAGCGCGAGGAGCCTGGATCATGCAGATGCGCTCCAGTTCCTGCGCATAATCGATACACAAGCGGATCACATGAGTGGCTTGATCAGTGACCTGTTGGATGCGGGTCGCATTGAGTCGGGCACGCTGTCGGTTCACGCCGAGCCTGTGGAGGTTGCGGACGTAGCGGAGCAGGCACGGAGTACCTTCTTGGGCAACCGGTCCGGGAATCCGCTCCAGTTCAATCTGGCTTCGAACCTTCCGCGAATCATGGCAGACAAGCAGCGCATTGCCCAGGTGCTCTGCAATCTATTCGACAACGCCGCGCGACATTCGCCGGAGGATGCACCGATCCGGGTTCTGGCGAGGCGTGAAGGTGATTTTGTGGCCATTTCGGTTGCGGATGAAGGCCGCGGTTTGCCGCCGGAGCTGTTGCCCCGGCTGTTCGAAAAGCGTACGAGACTTAGTGGCGACAAGAGTCACGGCATAGAGGGCACGGGTCTCGGGCTAGCCATATGCAAGGGAATCGTAGACGCTCACGGAGGACAGATCCGGGGAGAGAGCAAAGGCACGGGGCAAGGAGCGGTCTTTTCATTCACGCTTCCGGCCGTTGCCCAAGATGTCGCCCGACGGGGTGCTTTTCGTGATGGCCAGCGCCGGAAGTCTGCCCGGCATGACTTCCCGTCTCCCCGCATTCTCGTTGTGGACGATGATCCGTTTGCGCTCCGCTCTATCAGGGACATGCTAAAGGCGGAAGGCTTTGCACCAATTGCGACGGGCAATCCGGCGGACGTTCCCGGCCTGATCGCAATCGAGCAGCCGCAGCTGATCCTGCTGGATCTTATGCTGCCGGGCCCGGACGGGATTGAGCTTATGGAGCAAATCCCTGAAGTGGCGGAAATCCCCGTCATTATCGTATCCGGCTACGACAAGGATGAGACGATCGCGAGAGCGTTGGATGCGGGAGCCCTCGACTATGTCGTAAAGCCGCTTTCGCGCACAGAGCTCGCGGCCAGGATCCGGTCGGCACTGCGATTGGGTGGCCTGCCAAAGCGGTTTACGCTAAAAGACCTGGAAATTGACTTTGACAAGCGGGAAGTCACCGTATCGGGGAAGGAATTGCATTTGACGTCGACGGAATTCGAGCTATTGCGCGTGCTCTCGCACAACGCGGGCAGCCTGGTTACATATGGTCACCTCATCAGCACGGTATGGGAAGATCAGGACAATTCTCACCCGGGACTTGTGCGAAGTGCCGTGATGAAGCTCAGGCGCAAGCTTGGAGATGATCCCGCCAGACCCGCCTATATATATAATGTGCACGGCGTCGGCTACAAGATGCCTGATTCCGGCGCAATCTAGCACTCAGTCCGGCCGGGGATTTCAAGGGCACGAGGATCTGGTCTCGGCAGCCTGCCGCCACCTTGGCGGGCGCGCTCCTAGGGGCGATTTGCGTAGCGGCTGATCCATTCACGCGCGGTAACAGCTATTTCCATGTGCGAAAGGCCGCAGAGACCTGCCAACCGGGGACACTTGCGGACCGGCGGTTTCCCGCTGCCTTAATCCGATACTTCTGCGGGCTCCCGGCCCAGGCCACCTGCAGACATTGCGCACGCCACGCTCCACCCCGTTCACGTCTCTCTTTGTTCCGGACCAGGCCGGATAATTGCAAAGCCTATCGGCTTGGCACGTGAAAAGAGTCGGACGGTTGCAACGGGGTCAGTTACTGCAACCAGTCGGAATCCGGACCCGGTCAGGCCGCAGCCAAATTATCTGCCACGGAGCGCGCGAATGCGCTGCAGGACAGCAGCGTGGCACCCTCCATCAGGCGGTGAAAGTCGTAGGTCACGCGCCCTTCGCCGATGGTCTTTTCCACGGCGGCGACGACGGCGTCTGCGGCCTCCGTCCAGCCCAGGTGGCGCAGCATCATTTCGCCGCTCAGAAGCAGCGAGCTGGGATTGACCTTGTCCAGGCCGGCATACTTGGGAGCGGTGCCGTGCGTGGCTTCAAACAGCGCAAGGCCACTGTCGTAGTTGATGTTGGCTCCGGGCGCTATCCCGATGCCACCTACCTGCGCGGCAAGCGCATCCGAGATATAGTCGCCGTTCAGGTTCATGGTGGCAATGACGTCGTAATCGAGGGGCCGCGTGAGAATCTGCTGCAGGAAGGCATCCGCGATGACGTCCTTGACGGTAATGCGGTGCCCGTCCGGCAGCGCGAGGACGTGCCACGGGCCCCCGTCCAGCGGGTCTGCGCCGTAGTGCTCCGCTGCCACGTCGTAGCCCCAGTCCCGGAAGCTGCCTTCCGTAAATTTCATGATGTTGCCCTTGTGGACCAGCGTAACGCTCTTCTTGCGCTCCGCAATGGCATAATCGATCGCTGCCCGCACAATCCGGCCGGTGCCTTCGCGCGATACGGGCTTGATGCCGATGCCGGAGGAATCCGGAAAGCGAATCTTGGCGAAGCGCTCGGGGAATGCCTCCTTCAGGAGCTGCTTCACGCGCTCCGTGTCCGCTTCCCCGTCCTGGAATTCGATCCCGGCGTAAATGTCCTCTGAGTTCTCCCGGAAGATGATCATGTCCACGCGCTCGGGGTGCTTGACCGGCGACGGTACGCCGCGAAAATGCCGGGTCGGACGTACGCACGCGTAGAGGTCCAGCTTTTGGCGCAATGCCACGTTCAGGCTCCGAATGCCGCCGCCCACTGGCGTCGTAAGCGGTCCCTTGATGGCAACGCGGTATGCGCGGATGGCATCCAGCGTGGCCTCGGGCAGGTACTCGCCGCTTTCCCGCATGGCCTTGTCTCCGGCATATACCTCGTGCCAGTGGAGGCGGCGCTCGCCTGCATAGGCATGCTCTACGGCGCATTCCAGAACGTAGCTGGCGGCCCGCCAGATGTCCGGCCCGATGCCATCGCCCTCGATGAATGGAATGATGGGACAATCCGGCACGGAGAGCTTGCCGCCTGTTGCCGTGATCCTCTGCGGTGTGCGGGCCATGAATTCCGTCAATTGCTGTTCGGGCCCCAAAATCCGGTTTGGCCGCCCCAAAGTCCAATCAAAGTTTCCCGAATATCGCGCGCAGCCTGAGCTCCCAGACCTTGAAGGCTGCCTCGCGCACTATGGCCCGGCTCATCTTGGAGTGGCCCTCCGTGCGCTCCGTAAAGACGATGGGCACCTCGCGGAGCCTGAAGCCGCTCTTCCATGCACGGTATTTCATTTCGACCTGGAATGAGTAGCCGTTCGAGCGCACGCGCGACAGGTCGAGGCGCTTGAGCACGCGGCGGTGGTAGCAGACGAAGCCGGCCGTGACGTCCCGAACGGGAAGGCGCGTCACCAGGCGCGTGTACATGCCCGCGCCGTAGGAAAGAATGAGGCGTGGCAGGGGCCAGTCGATCACGCGAACGCCGTCCACGTAGCGGGAGCCTATGGCCATGTCTGCTTCGCCGGCCAAGACCGGCGCCACGAGCCTCGGCAGATCGTCCGGGTTGTGCGACAAATCGGCGTCCATTTCGAGTATGAGATCGAAGTCCCGCTCCAGCGCGTAGTTGAAGCCCAGGATATAGGCCGTGCCGAGGCCCTGTTTTCCTTCTCGCTCCAGGAGCTCGATGCGCCCGGGATGGGTCGTTGCGAGCCGGCGCACCTCGGCCGCCGTGCCGTCGGGAGAGCCGTCATCGATGACCAGCACACTGAGCGCGTGCGGCTGCGCAATCACACGCTCCAGCGCCGAGGCTATGTTCTCGACTTCGTTGTAGGTCGGTATGATGACGAGGGCGCGCACGCTTATCCGGCACTATGCGATAACTGCCCGAAAGATCGAAGACCGGCAAGCGAAATCCAAGTGGGGCCGGCCGCCACGTGCCAGGCGCCGCCCTTTGCGTCGGATCCATTGGGGTGCTTATCCGTTACCCTGCGACGGTTCAGAAATGCACGGCTACAACCAGGCGTCATGTCAACGGCAAGCCAGAAAGCTGCGGCGATGGAGTCCTCTGCGGCGGTGATCGGCTCGAACGGGCAGGCGCCGGAAGAGACCTACATGGAGGCTTCTTTCGGCGTCTTTTCGGGCGACCGGTTTACGCACGAGGATCTGGGGATGTCCCGGGAGGACGTGCTTGCCATATACGAAAACATGCTGCTGCAGCGCCGCTTCGAGGAGCGCTCGGCGCAGATGTACGGAAAGCAGAAGATTGGAGGGTTTCTCCATTTATATATAGGCCAGGAAGCGATTTCCAGCGGGACGGCCTGGGCCATGGACGTGGGACTGGATACCTGCATCACGGCTTATCGTGACCACGGCATAGCGCTCGCACTCGGCATGAGCGCGGACAGCTGCATGGCAGAGCTCTTCGGCCGCACAGACGGTTGTTCGAAGGGCAAGGGCGGCTCGATGCATTTCTTCAGCCGGGAAAAAGGCCTCTTCGGCGGGCATGGCATCGTGGGCGCGCATATTCCCCTGGCTGCAGGCATCGCCTTTGCACACAAGTACAAGGAGGACGGCGGCGTTTGCATCGGCTTCTTCGGAGACGGCGCCGTGTGGCAGGGAGCCTTTCACGAGTCGCTCAATCTGGTGAGCCTCTACGAGCTGCCGGTCATCATGGTAATTGAGAACAACCACTACGCCATGGGGACTTCCGTGGAGCGCTCTGCTGCCGAGACCGACCTGTACAAACAAAGCGTTGGATATGCCATGCCAGGGGCTCTGGTCGACGGCATGGATGTATTCGGCGTGGCGGCCGCCATGCAGCACCATATTGGTCTCGCGAGGAACAACATCCCCTCGCTCCTGGAAATCCGGACCTACCGGTACCGCGGCCACTCCATGAGCGACCCCGGCAAATACCGCACGAAGGAAGAGATGCAGGCCAAGAAGGACCAGGATCCTATCCTCAGGCTCAAGAGCTATGTCCTTGAGGCCGGTCTGGCGGATATCGATCAGCTGGATGCCATTGACAAGCAAGTGAAGGATGAGGTGCTGGCTTCGGTCGAATTTGCGGACAACAGCCCGTTTCCGGAGCCGGAGGCCATTTATGATCACGTGTACACGCAAAAGGATTTTCCATTTTTGCAAGAGTAGTAGGCTGAAGCGGCGACCGAAGAATTAGGCTATGGCTCAATTGCAACTGCGCGAGGCCATCCGCGACGCGATGGTAGAGGAAATGGAGGCGGATTCGGACATCTTCCTCATGGGAGAGGAGGTGGCCGAATACAACGGAGCCTACAAGGTGAGCGAGGGCATGCTTGAGCGCTTCGGCCCGCGCCGCGTCATTGATACGCCGATCAGCGAAAACGGCTTTGCCGGTCTCGGCATCGGGGCGGCGATGAGCGGGTTGCGTCCCATTATCGAGTTCATGACGTGGAATTTTGCGTTCGTTGCCTTTGACCAGATCGTCAACAACACGGCCAAGATCAGGTACATGTCAGGGGGGCAGTTTTCGCTGCCCATTGTGTTTCGTGGGCCGAACGGCGCGGCGGGACAGCTGGCCGCGACGCACAACACCACCGTGGAGTCCATCTACAGCACTTTTCCCGGGCTGAAGGTGATTTCCGTCTCGAATCCGGATGATGCGAAGGGTCTGCTGAAGAGTGCCATTCGCGACGACGACCCCGTCGTGTTCCTGGAAAGCGAATTCATGTACGGCATGCGGGGCGAGGTCTCGGACGAGGCGGACTACACCATACCCATCGGCAAGGCGCGCATTGCGAGGGAAGGCGACGCCGTCACCATCATCGGACACAACAAGAGCTACTGGCGCGCCATGGAGGCGGCCGAGCGTCTGGAGGCCGACGGCTACGCGGCGGAGGTCATCGATCCGCGCACGATCCGACCCTTCGATTGGGATGCCGCGGTAACGTCCGTTAGGAAGACTAACCGGTGCGTCATCGTGGATGAGAGCAATCCGTTCGCCAGCGTCTCCGCCGAAATAGCATTTCAGCTGCAGCTTCGCTGCTTTGACTACCTGGATGCGCCCATACGGCGCGTTACCGCGCGCGATACGCCCGCGCCGTATGCGAAGAATCTCATGGAGGACTACCTGCCGGATGCGGAGCGGGTATACCGGGCCTGCCGCGAGGCGCTGTACCTGGACTGAAGGTTTATTCCATCTACTCACACCAAGCTCCGGATGCCATGCCGATAGCGGTAGAAATGCCCAAGATGACGGACACCATGGAGGAGGGCGTTCTGGTGGAGTGGCTGGTGGAAGAAGGCGCGAAGGTTGCCGCGGGCGACATCATCGCGCAGGTGGAAACGGACAAGGCGACCATGGACGTGGAAGCCTACGACGACGGCGTCCTGCTTAGGCGCGTGGCGGCCGAGGGGGACAGCCTGCCTATTGGCGGCCTCATTGCGGTTCTTGGTGAAGCGGGCGAGAGCGCCGAAGAAATCCTCGGCCAATATGCAAAGGGCGCAGACGGCGCTGCGCCGGAATCAGAGGAGGAAAAGAAGGAGGAAGCGCCGGAGGCACGCGCGGAATCCGACGCGCGCAGCGTCAAGGCTTCGCCGCTTGCCCGCCGCATGGCGTCGGAGCACGGCCTGGACATGGCAGCGCTCTTGGGCTCGGGCCCGGAAGGCCGCATCATCAAGCGGGACGTGGAAGAAGCCCTGGAGCGCGGCAGAGAGAAAAGGAAAAAGCCGGTGCCCGCTCCGCGCGCGATCCGGCGCCTCAGTGGCACGCGCGGCTTCGAAACCGTGCGCCTCAGCAGCATGCGCCGGACCATTGCGCGCAGGCTCTCCGAGAGCAAGTTCACCGCTCCGCATTTCTATCTCACGGTGGACGTGGCGATGGAGCGGGTAGTCGAGGCGCACAGGCACCTGAATGAGGTGGCGCCGGTCAAGATCTCGTACAACGACCTGGTGACGAAAGCTGCGGCCGCGGCGCTTGCCGCGCACCCGGATGTCAACAGCTCGTACCACGAAGACGCCCGCGAAATCCGCCGTTATGACTATATAGATATAGGCATTGCGGTAGCCATCGACGATGGCTTGGTAACGCCCGTACTCCGGGATGTGGACCGGAAGGGGCTTGTCGAGGTTGCGCAGGAAACACGCGAGCTGGCCGGTCGCGCGCGGGAGCGCAAGCTGCAGCCCGAGGAAATGGAGGGCTCGACGTTCACGACCAGCAACCTGGGCATGTTCGGCATAGAGGAGTTTACCGCGATTATCAATCCGCCCAGTGCGGCCATTCTGGCGATTGGCGCCATCCGGGACGTGCCGGTGGTTTCGCAGGGCGCCGTGACGGCCGGCAAGCGCATGAAGCTTTCGCTGTCGTGCGATCACCGCGCGGTGGACGGTGCGACCGGGGCCAGGTTTCTGAGTGCGCTCCAGAAGCACCTGGAAGAGCCCCTTACGCTGCTCTTCTAGCGGCAGTGAAAATTGCGCACCTCGCCGATCTGCACTTTGGCAGGATCGCGAATCCGCACATCGTCCAGGCGCTTTTGCGCGATGTCAACGGCCTCGGCGCGGATCTCGTCGCACTGAGCGGCGATCTTACGCAGCGGGCGCGCCCGCGCGAATACCGGCAGGCTGCGGAGTTTATTGAGCAGCTTGAGGCCCCCGTCCTTGCGGTTCCCGGAAACCACGACGTGTACCCGTGGTGGCATCCGGTGCATCGCCTGAGTGTGCCCCGGCGCCGCTTCGACCGTTGGGTTTCGGCGGAAAGGTATCCTTCGTTCGAGAAAGAGGGCCTCGCCGTGCTTGGCATCTCGTCCGCGACGGGCTTTACGATAAAGCGCGGCTTCGTACGGCGAAGTGCTGCGGCGAGAGTGCGGGAGTATTTTCAGGGGGCGGGAAGAGAGCGCCTTCAAGGTGCTCGTGGTGCATCACCCGCCCGTGCGCCTGGCGGCCGACGGCGCGGGCGAGGCGGCGCTCCGCGGACAAGGGCTACTTGAGTCCGCCGCGGAGGCGGGCGTAAGGGTTGTGCTCTCCGGCCACTGGCATGTGTCGTACGTGGGGGAGGTGGAGGCAGCGGGAGAGCGCCTTGTTCTGGCGCATGCGGGTACGGCGGCATCAAACCGGCGGCGCGCTCCGCAGGAAGGGCTGAATTCCTACCACGTGGTGCAGGTGGGCGCGGGCACATTTTCGATAGAGGAGCGCCGCTACGCCGCCGCTGCGCGGGCCTTTGTCTCCGGCCCGGTGCGCGAATTCGCCTAGCGGCGCAGCGCAAGCGGCCAGAGCGTTAGCAGGCTCTGGCAGTAGATCCGCCGCCGGACCGGGCAGTTAGGCCCGAATTCGATGCAGGCTTAACTGCGCGAACCGTTGCGGGCTGTCGCGCCTGCCGGGTCAATTTCTTAAGTACCTCCTAGCATTCGCTGGTATTAATTCGCAGCGGGCGAGAGGAGGAGGGTCTGCGGCCTAGTTTTGCTGCCTGAAAAGAGATTGACAACGGCGCGGACGTTACGTATACTTTTCGTTGTCTGTGTATAACAGGATGTTCACAGTAAGGCGCAGCTATGCGCCATGACCTGCGCGGGCCCAAGAGAGGCCGCGCGACATATTCACCAACCTACCTGGAGGGGACTCCAAACATGAATAACCTTACCACACTTATGCGCTCCATGACGGTGCTTCTGTTTTTCGTCATGGTCGGCGCGTCAACCGCGCTCGCGCAGAACCGGTACGCTGAGCGTAACGGTATCGGCGCGACCCCGTGCGAGATCACAGCTCCGTGCGATCTCGCCGCTGCGCTAGGTGCTGCCACGTCTGCCACGGACACAGTGTTCGTACGTGTGCGGGAAAGCGGTGCCATGACGCGGATCGACGAGGATATCTCGACGGGCGCCAGGACCATCGGTATCTATGTTGAGGACGAAGACGACGTCACCATGGGCATGATCGCCGTTGAGGGCGATGCAACGCTAACAGACGCTATCACAATCCTCGATGGAACCACTCTCTATCTGGAAGGGGACGTCACGCTCAATAGCTCGACAGCGGCGCTTGTAACAGGTGATCTGCAGATTGGCGGCTCGGGAGATCTGATGCTTACGCTTGGGACTACTTGTCCCACTGGAGGCTTCACGATTGCGAAACTCGGCGTCAACGACGATGTCGAGGTGGAAGGCACCTGTGGGACTGCAACGGATAACGAGATCACGATTTCGAATTCCCTGCATGTCAAGGACGGCAATCTTGACATGGGTAGCGTAGTGCTGTCCCTGGATCCGATCGCCTCGACCGATCCTAAGGTTGCGGACGGCAGAACGTCCATAGCGGCCGGAGCGATGATTTCCGGGAGCGAGCATCTCATGCTGAATCCGGAGGTACCGGCAGGCGGGCCGGTCACGGGAGATGATGCAAAGCCGGACACGCTTGTACTCCTTGGGATGGCCGATGGAACGCAATCCATAGCAGGTCTGGCTGAGTTTGGCGTTGATATTACCAGTACGACCTTCACTGCGGGGAATTATTTCCCGTCAAATACTGTGCCAGGGGACGGTGTGGATCCCGGTGCGAACGATATTGGCACCGTGCTGGACTTCCGTGAAGGTGCTGCAGAGCAGACTGGTCCGCCGGTCGTACCCGCGGTGCAGTCGCGGCTAAGGATTTTGCTTTTTGTCCAGACGGCAGGCTTCGACGTAACATCGGGCGACTGCTACAACATCTCGGGCGATGGCGAGCTGCAGCTTGACATCAACAAGATGGGACAGGGAGGCGCCTGTATTTCGGTTGATAACGTTGGTGACGGGGGCACGTCCACCGTCAGCGGGGGCGCGCTTATCCTCAGCGGCGTCAGCGAATTCGACGGGCGGATCCGCAATCATGGCAATGCCCGGACTGAACTCCGCAATGTCGGCCAGATTTCTGAAGATCTTGAGATTGATGGCGAAGTCGAGGCAGTCGCCGGCACAGCCATAGATCCCAATGATCCCACTACGGCGAATCGCGTCGGCGTTATCGGCTCGAGCATGGTTCGCATGACAGACTGTGGTGTGATGAATCCGGACGGTACTACTACGCCCGCAGACGTTCATTACCGTTCGCCCGGCGTCTTCGTCCGCGGAGCCACGACCATAGTGGGAGACGTAATCCTTACGGACACGAACCCGACAAATGATGCCGACGGAGATGAAGATGGAACGCAAGGCGTGACGGCATGCAAGGAGGGTCTGTATCTCATGGCTCCGGTGAGCAGTTCACGGCGCTACATAGAGATAACGTCGTCTGTTCTGGGCGCACTGGAATCAAGCGGGAGCTCCCACATCAACCTTGGCGCAGGCGCGTTTGGAGATTTTGACAGAATCCACAATGTTGCCTTCGAGGACGACGTGATTTCGGATGGAGACCTCGACATAGGCTACGGTAAGGCGGCGAGCTATGCCGTAAAGCCTGCCAATCTGTGCTCCGTCAACACCAGCTCTGCGACCGGCAATGCCGTCGTATTTGCCGGTGACGCGGACCAGGATATTCGTACTACCGGAGGCGGGACTCTCAGCCTAGCCGCTGCCAGAGTAGACAAGGGCGGCGATGGCGAAGTCCTGATTGACCGTGGAAGCCTTGCGGTAACAGGCCTCCTGGAGCTGGAATCCGGCATGCTGGTATCCGACGGAGAGCTAGGCCTTGGGGGCGCTGTTCTCCGGATCAGTGGAGGTGAGCTCAGCCGAGGTAGAGGAGACGCCGGGTACACGGGCGCACTGGCCAGCCTGCACTATACGGGCGGCGGTGACCTGAGGACAGGCGACGAAATCGCTGCGCCGAACGCTGATGGCGTGGCGACGTCATTCAACAACCTGGAGATTGCGGTCGACGGAACGGTCACTTTGACCCGGCCGGTCCAGATCGCGGGGTCCGATGGTGGTCACCTGTTCCTGGCGAGTGGCATGCTCAACACGACCGATAATACGGTGACACTGAACCGCAACGCCAACGTGCATCATGGAAGTGGCGAGCTCGTTGTTGGCACAGGTGGAAGCGTCAAGTGGCCGAGCCAGCAAGTGGTACGGAATTCCCCGTACAACCCAGCAGCGCACGGACTCAACCTCTTCTACAAGGGGACCGGGGCCCGCACTGTAGGCCATGCCTGGCAGTCCGGCATGACGACTGATCTAATGCCGGCGGAAGTCACAAACGTCACGGTGGACGCATCTGGCTGCGGAAGGACTGCGCATTCGGTAATCTCTTTGAATGCCGGTTTCTCGGCCGTCCACGGCAACATCACCATCACGCAGGGTGCGCTGGATATCGCCGGACAACATCTGGTGGTATTGAATGTGACTGGCAGCAACTCTGTGATGGCGGCGAACAAGGGATATCTCTGTGACAGCGGCGCAGGCGTTGCCTGTATGGCATCCAGCGGCTCGCAAAGTCGCACGGAGCTCCTTGATGAAATCGAGGAAGGCATCTTTGCGATGCGGACGACGAAGGATCCCGAAGTGCGGCGCGCGCTGCAGGACAATCTTGCTACGCTTAAAGCCTCCTGGGCCGATGCGAGCAAGTCTTCCAGCACATCGGGAGCAGTCCACTTTGCGGGCAACGGCAATACGTCGCTCAGTCTCGGGACGGACGGCAAGCGCAAAGACGCTCCGGCGATCATTGTGAAGCACTTCCTGGACCGGAGCCCAGGCAAGACGCCAGGAACGGTAACGCTCATGAGCAATTCGCCGAAGGCTGCCGGCACCGGAGCGAACACGAAGGAGAATATCGACACCGCAGGCCTGGTAGGTCTCAGGCATGAGCACGGCAACGTGGCTGTCGCTTCTTCGCTCGACATGGTGCATGTCGCCACGGGCGTGGTTCAGCTCAGTGGCAATATGTCGCTGGCTAGTGATGCCGCTAATCTAAACACAATGGATCGGCCGATTGCGCAGCGTCTTGCTATCGGAGGACACGGATCCGAGGGCCTGCATATGGTTTCGGGTGGTTCCTTGAATGGCATGGGCGGCACGATCAGCGTGTACGGCCATTACGTGCAGGGCGGCGAGGTGATGATGGACACGACGGGTGCAGTGATACCCGACAGCTCTCAGGCAACCGTCAATCTGGGCGGTGGCAATCACATGGTGACCGGCAATTTCCACGTCAGCTTTGATAAAGCCGATGACAAGCTAAATGTGTACGCACATGGCGCGGGTTGCGGTGCGATGCGGGACGAGGAAATGGCAGGCAACACGACGGTCGGCGGCAACTACTCCTTCGCTGGCACCGGCGAGTGCTACGACGATGACCAGTATTCCGCTGGCATGCAGGGTCTGTCCGGCAGCGTCACCTTCAATGGTATGTCCGCGCAGATGATTGCGCATCGTCAGAATGCGGACGCTTCCTTCGGTTCCGTCACGGTGGCTTCCATGAGTATGGAAGGCGCAGGCGGCATCGTGCTTGGCGCGCCGGCTACGCAGAACATGCACGGAACGCTGACGCTCAAGCGGGGCATCATTGATACGGTCAATGAGCTGTTTGCATGGACGATGCACAATACGATGAGTGAGGAGGACCTTGTGGGCAGCAACACGGCGACGATGGGCGGCGTCATGCTCGGATCGCGCGACAGCTACGTCAATGGCCCGGTAACGCGGGCTGTAGCGCAGGGCGCTGCCGGTGGCGGCGTCGTCACGGGAGGCTACCTGTTCCCGGTCGGCAGTGCGAACGACGACACTACGGCTTCGCGCCAGGTGGACAACTTCCGTCCGCTGACGCTGCAGTTCGCCAATGACCTGGGCGCTGCCAGCGCTGCGACGGTAGACTACGTGCAGCAGCTGGAAGGCATCGGCGCGGCCGTAGTTGAGTGGCCCGACGACGGGTTGGTGGTGGACGCCAAAGGCGGCGGCACGCTGACCCTGGATGCGCTGGGCAACCAGTTCTGGCTCGTGTCCTTCGATCAGATTCCGGCGCAGGATCCGAACCTCCGGGTTGCGGCCGAGGGACTGCCGAACGTATTCGACGCCAAGGGCCTGCGCCTGGTGCAGTGGGACTGCGACCTGAGCAATATCCTGGCTCCGCCGAGCAATCCCAGGCTGGCTGGTGTGTACGATCTGGAAGAAGGTCCGACGGACGACAAGTCGTTCGCCGTCAACGACCGGATCAACGGCATCCTGAACCTGACGCAGGAAGGCGTCGAGGTCGGCAATTGCAACATCATCGGCATTGCGTCCAACTTCCTGCAGAACCCGATCAACATGCCGCCGGTCAGCGGTGGGTTCGCCAAGGTGCAGTACATCCAGAACGTTGCAAATACGCCGGTTGACCTCTACATGAATGGCAACCGGGTGGGCAACGACTGGGCCTTCCAGAGCGCGACGCAGTTTGCCAACGTGGTAGGCGGCGAGCATACGCTGGACGTGGTTGCTGCGGGTGACGCGGACAACACGAATCCGCTTGCCACCCTCACGCAGCGCTTTGTGCACGAAGGTGCGTACAACGTGATCCTGCACGGAGACGGCTCCGAAGTCAGCATCAAGGTGGTGGAGGATGTCCGCCTGGGTGCGATGGCTGAGGACATGGTTGAGTTCTACGTGGTCCACGGAGCGCGCGAGCTTGGCGAAGTCGACATCCGCATCATCAATCCGATTGACAATACGGAGGTGCTGGATCTGCTGGCCAACAACATCTCGTGGGATGATGTCGGAGCCTACATTTCGTTGGCGCCCGGCGGATACAACTTCGAGGTGACGACGGCCAACAACGATCGTCAGATTGACGTCTTCCGTCTTGAGCTTCAGCAGTTCCGTCAGCAGGCGTTCGTGCTGAACCTGTCGGGCAGCGGCAAGTCTTCGGCAGAAGGCGTGAGCATGCTCGGAGTTGAGCAGGACGGCGGCACGTTCTTCCCGTCGGTGATCACGGCGGCGGAGACGGAGGAGGAGCTTCCGACAGAGTTTGCTCTGAAGGGCAACTATCCGAACCCGTTCAATCCGTCGACGAACATCCAGATTGATCTTCCGGAGAAGGCCCAGGTGACGATTCAGATCATCGACATGCTGGGACGGCATGTGATGACGGTGCCTGCGCGCGAGATCGAGGCCGGCGCGAAGCGTGCGGTTGAGATCAACGCGGCGAGCCTTGCCTCGGGAGCGTATCTCTACCGTGTCATTGCGACATCGGCCAGCGGTACGAACATCGATTCGGGCCGGATGATGTTGATCAAGTAGAGCAGGAGCCCTGAATCAATCAGGGTGAGGGAAGCGCGCCCCGGTGCCTTAGTTGGCGCCGGGGCGCGCGTGTTTCTGGCGAGTTCCATTTGGGAATCAAAAGATGTGGGCGCTGCTGCTGGATTTGTCTGTGGAAGGAAGGCTTGGAGCGAATGCGGCGACGGCAAATAGTGGGCACAATTGAGAAAGAAGGCCGCTCGCGCTGCGTTCGAAAGCCGTGGCACATTTCCCGTCAGAGCTCCCAGTCATCTAGGCGGGTAATTGCCAGCAGGAGAAGAGCCGTGGAGTCGTGTTTGAAAGGGAACTGAATTCGGGCAGAATCGTGAGCGTGAAAGTGGTCAGATCTAGTATGTGCGATGTTGTACCGGGCAATTCAGTCACTGCGCTTTCGGCTCATAGGCATCCTCGTGCCAGTCATGCTGGCAGGATTTGGATTCGCTCATGCCCAGAGCGTACCGGTTATCGATGTGGATCTCGCCACTTTTGCCTTCGATGCGGAAAATGCCGCCATTGAGGTTTACCTGGCCTTCCAGGCGGAAACGCTCGACTATGCAGAGGAAGAGGGCCGATTCGTTGCCAGGGTTCCTATGTCCTTCAGTCTCGCTCGGGCATCGGACGCTGGCATGGAGGATTTTGTGGCGCCTGTGACGTGGCAGGATGAGCAGACCGTGGAGTTCGTGGTGGCGGACACGGCCGGCATTGTGGAAGGGCAGTACTACCTGAGGCAGGCAAGGCTTACTTCGCCTCCCGGAGAGTTCGAGTTGGCAGTTGCCGCTGTGGACACCGCAGGTGCACCAGTAGTAGAGATTCGGCGCGACGTCATTGTCCCGGACTTTCTGGATGCCACATCGGCCAAGATTTCGGATATCACGATTTCGACCGGAATCGTGCAGTCCAGCGACCGCGAAGATCCCTTCTACAAGAACGGACTCAGCATCACGCCCAATCCCAATCAGCTGTACGGAGAAGGCGTCTCGCAGCTGTTCTACTACGCGGAGGTGTACCACGCAGACCTGGTGGCGACTGCTGCCGGTCAGTACACGGCGCTGGTATATGTCGCCGCTGCCAACAGTGCGGCCCCGCTGGCAGGATTGCAGAAACGGCTTGTGCGGGCGGCGCGGATGCCGGATGTGCTCGTTGGCGCCTTTGATTTGCAGGCGCTGCCCACGGGCACGTATTTCGTGCATGTTGTCCTGCTGGACGAGGGAAACGCGGCGGTAGGCGAGCAGACACAGAAGTTCTTCGTTTACAATCCGTCCATTGTCGTCGCGGCGCCCGAGCCTCTGGAGGTTTCGTTTGAAACCAGCGAGTATGCGTCCATGCCGGAGGAGGAAGTGGACGAAGCGTTTCAGTACATCCGCATCATAGCGACCGAACAGGAAGAGAGGCGCATTAGGCGGATCGAAGACCTGGATGAAAAGAGACGATTCCTGATGAACTTCTGGGAGGTCAGGGATCCCACGCCAGGCACGGCCGAAAATGAAGTGCGGCAGGAATTCTTTTCCCTTATGTCCTATGCCAACGAGCGCTATTCCGTGAGGACGATTGCTGGCTGGGAAACGGACCGGGGCAGGACTTTGATCAAGTACGGCGTGCCATCAAACATCGAGCCTCACTTGTACGAGCGCGACGTGAGGCCCTATGAAATATGGACGTACAACAGCATTCCCGGAGAAGGTCAGGGTATTTTCATCTTTGCGGATCTGGATGGCTTTGGAGAATTCGAGATGATTCATTCGACGGTGGCAGGAGAGCGGAAGCTGCCCAACTGGCAGCAGGAACTCCGGGCGAGTTTCTGAGATCGCATGACTGGTGAACGTGCCGCCATAGCGTCCCTTGGCGGACGCGTGGGCTCTGAGGTCGTACTAGAAGGGTGGCTCTACAACAAGCGTGGGTCAAAGCGCCTGCAGTTCCTGGAGGTGCGCGATGGCAGCGGCATTGTGCAGTGCGTGGTTAGCCGCAGCGATGTTGGAAGCGGGGATTGGGAGCGAGCGTCGGCCGCAACCCAGGAAAGCGCCCTGAGAATAGGCGGGTCTGTGGTGCAGGACGATCGGCAAATCGGCGGCGTGGAACTCCATGTTCGCGCAGTCGAAATAATCTCGGTGGCCGAGCCGTATCCCATCCGTCCAAAAGATCACGGCGTGGATTTCCTGATGGAGCGGCGGCATCTCTGGCTGCGAAGCAAGAGGCAGTGGGCCGTGTTGCGCGTGCGCAACCGCGTCATAATGTCGATCCACGAATTCTACCAGGAGCAGGGGTTCCTCCAGATGGATGCGCCGATTCTGACGGGCAGTGCCGTGGAGGGAACGAGTACGCTATTCGCCATCGACTACTTTGGCGACCCGGCCTACCTGACGCAGAGCGGCCAGTTGCACGGCGAGGCCATGGCGATGGCATTTGGCAAGATCTACACCTTTGGTCCCACCTTCCGGGCAGAAAAGTCGAAGACACGCCGGCACCTGACCGAATTCTGGATGATCGAGCCGGAGATGGCCTTCTACGATCTGGACATGAACATGGACCTGGCAGAGGATTTTGTGGTCCGGCTGGTGGGCGATGCTCTGCGCGACTGCAAGGCCGAGCTGGAGATGCTGAACAGGGATACGGCGCAGCTCGAGGCCGTGAGGAAGCCGTTTCCGCGAATTTCCTATTCGGAGGCGGTAGAGCTGCTTCGCAGCGGTGAAACGCAGCGACTGCTGGATAAGAGACAGGAAGGGCTCGAAAAGGACCGCGCAGCGCTTTGTGCAGAGAGGAAGGAGCTGCAGCGCACGACCGGGCAGGCGAAAGAATGGAAGAGGCGGAAGATGCAGGCGCGAGCCATTGACGTGAACAAGCAGCTCGGTGCAATTGAGGAAGAACTCCGCAACTTTCCTCAATGGCGGGAGTCAGCCCGGGACTTTGTATGGGGTGGCGACTTTGGCGGCAGCGACGAAACGCTGCTGACCTGGCACTTTGATCGCCCCATAATCATTCACCGCTATCCCGCGGCCGTCAAGGCCTTTTACATGAAGCGGGATCCGGAAGACGACCGGATTGCTCTCGGCATGGACGTGCTTGCGCCGGAAGGATACGGAGAGGTTATCGGTGGCGGCGAGCGGGCGACAGATCTCGAGTTTCTGAAGCGGCAGGTGGAGCTTCACAAGCTTCCGCGCGAGGCCTTCGAATGGTATTTCGACCTTCGTCGATATGGCTCCGTGCCGCATAGTGGCTTCGGGCTGGGGCTTGAGCGCACCGTTTCCTGGATCTGCGGCTTGGAGCACATAAGGGAGACCATACCGTTTCCCCGCACGCTGGGCAGGCTTTCGCCGTAAGTCTCATGGCGGAGTGCTACGGTCGGCGCTTCCGTGCATGGGATTCGGCGGCCCTTGACCAGATCCCTGGGTGCTGCTCCCGGCCAGTGCCAGCGTAGGCATACATGGGCAGATAAGGCGGGGTTCGCGGCAACCGTGAGCCCCAGCGGCTCGAAGCGATTGACGCGAGATGCACGGCAACAGGCACGTGCGACGGTTGAGCCGGCTTCCACGATTGGCATCTGGACGAAAACTCCGCTTTGTGAATCCACAGGTGCTCCGATCGGACGGGAGCGGCACCGCAGTGCAACTGCAGGGATGTCTCTCTTGGCAATCATTTACTTGCTAGTGCGCCTTGCACAATTCCGCTACAAGCCAGCGGGAGCGCTCCGCACGCCCTCGCCGGCGCCAGTGGCCGGCGTTGGGCTTGCAGCGCCGAAACCGCTAGGTTGGCATGGGGTTAAGCACCCGAATTACAACTCGCGTCCAGGAACATGTACCACGTTCGAATTCTCGGGCTGCTCCTGATCTGGATGGCCACTGCTGCCGGGTGCGACAGCGCCGATGACAGGGAAGACGGGGAGCCTGCTGTCACAGCCGACGAAGTTGTGGACCGGGCGACGCTCAAGACCTTCGTTCAGGAGGCAGCACGTTTCTACGTGCAGGCACTTCGGGATCATCCGGAGGCTGAGGTGGATCGGATGTTCCGGGAGGAAGGAGGCTATTGGAAGAGCGGGGACATCTACATCTATGTCCTCGACCGCAAGGGGACCATACTATTTCACGCGGGAAACAAGGCCAACGAAGGCCGAAACCTCTATGACCTTGCAGACGCTAACGGCGTGTTGTATACGCGGGACCTGATTGCGGCGGCTGACCAGGGCGGTGGATACGTGGAGTACCTGTTCGACAATCCTGCAATAGAGGGAGACGAGGAATCTGGGTCGCCGAAGGTCGGTTACGCCGAGCTGTTTACGGCTTCGAATCTCAATGGCGGACAGCCGTCCGTTATCGGCTCGGGCTTTTACCCCTGATTTCTTGAGGCAAGGGGCGTAGCTGGCTGAATTCGCGCAGCCCTTTCCCGACATCAGGCCTTGTTTCTGCGTTTGTGGCCATTGAATGCCATTTGCGCAGGCGGGTATACTTCATGGTCGCCGTATTGTGCATGCGCGGCGAGGGAGGGGGCGCATGCGCCATGTAACTCAAACCGCATGCGCATCCCGGCGCACAAAGGGAGGTTTACTGCTGAGCCGGTTGGGAATCCTGAAGGAAGAACCGGCCGCAGTTGACCTTTGGGCCGCGCAAGGAGGCAATGCCACTATGCGGATTGCCCACTTAAATGATCGCACGAGAGCTCAT
>CBDBLZ010000002.1:0-24053 GCA_965207385.1 Rhodothermales bacterium | reverse complement strand
CACCTTCGGTCTCATCCGGGAATTCGAGCCTGGCACCGGCATCTAGTTCAGCCTGGCGCCGTTCACGCTGCGCTAGAAGAGCATTGCGTGTGGAGTTGAATCTTCGGTGGAGTTTGATGAGAAATGCAACAGCCTCAGGGGTTAACACCCGTTTGAGGGCCGGATGATCTCGGGTGATTGCGACACCGTTCGACGAGCTCATGTTCACAAGAGCGATTTGTTGGGATTCAGTGGCCGGTGGCATCCGCGCCGTTTAGGCCGGGTACACCCGCAGCGGTGCCTGCAGCGGCATGCTCGCGGAGAGCAATCCTATCTATTCAGTTTACCTGGACGGAGAGTGCTCCGAGAGGTTCGGCCATGCCGCTGAATGTACCGTGGGCCGCCTCACCTTGCAGCCTCACGGCTGGTGCCACCTTGCCGGTTAGTACAATGTCCCCCGCCTCGAGCGGTCTCCCTCGGCGCAACAGATCATTCGCCAGGAAGATCATTACGTTCCATGGGCTCCCCATCACTTCGGTCGCCGGTCCCTCATAGACCTTTGCGCCGTTGTGCTCCAGGGACAGCCTGAGCCTATCGAGATCTACATCGTCAGGATCGGCTGGCGGGCCCAGTACAAATCTCTTGGCTCCGGCGCCGGTGGCTACGAAGTCGGGTATGGTCTGCCCTGAAGGCGGGTCATAGACGGTATCTGCCATGTCGAAACCGGCGTGTACCGAGCGAATGTACGGCCTTAACGCTTCGACATCGTCTACAGGCTCATCGATACGCTTGTCCACTGTAAAGGCCACCTCGTTCTCTATGTGGAAGACATAGAAGTCGTCACTGTCGACGGCGCCGCCCTCGGCGACGCGGTAATCTTCGAATAGAGGGCCATAAGCGGGATGGTCAATACCGTATTGCTCGAAATCTGACGGCGCAGCAAATCCTACTTTGTATCCCACGAGCCTGCCATGCCGATCCTCCAGCGAGTCGATCAGGGCCTCCTGCACGTGATAGGCCTCCTCGATGGAAAAGTCACCATATGACGCGGTCAGCGGCGATATTGGCTCCAGATTATCACGTGCCGCCAGCAAGTCACTGACCATATCCGTGACTCGCAGCCGGGACTGCGTTTCACCGTCGTCGACAAGTACATTGTCCTCCGCCTCCTGTCGCTCTGTCGTACAACTCGGCACCGTGAACAGGACAATTGAAACGCAAATACAAGCGAGTAAGACAGGCGGAGTGCGGATTGTTGCTGTCATTGACCTACGCTGTCTATTGGTCGGTGAAAGAGGTAATCGCGGGCAAGGCGGTATAGCGTACCTCGCACCGCGAACGGGTCCGCCTCCCGTAAGAGTATTGCCAGCGGGGTCTGGTCGATGCGCGTTGCCTGGAATTACAGTTTAGCCCGCCCTATTCATGAGAATATACAGTACTGGTGAGAAATGGCCAGATAGTTCCGTTCAAGTAGTTGATTATTAGGAGATTATCGAGGACTCGAATTCGCCGTGCAGCGACGGATTGCCAGTGTACACGTCCACTCTGAAGCGAGCTCGACGCAAGATTCGTCGGGCGGCTTTCTGTTCAGGTACCTGTTCAGCGAATCCGCAAGAGTTGCCGGTTCCCGAACGGATGCGTACAGACTTCGCAGATGACCGGGCCATGCTGGTGTTCCCCTCTTCGAACAGGGGCGTCCAGGCGATGCAGGGCGACAGGACTACGGCTTCGCAGCCAAGCATGTCAGCCTGGTGAGCATGTCGGCCGTGCGGAAGAACTTTTGGAAACTGAGCCGCTATGCGAATACCCTATGGCTATGGAGCACATGCTTTAGCGCGGCGGCGGCAAGCGCCTCCACGCGGTGCCCTTGAACTAGATCCGATTGCCGGGCCTTCTAGCTTTCCAGGCATTTCTACTTGCTTGCCGAAGAGGAGTGAGACAACCTGCACCGTGGAGCAACTCGTGAAGCGGTGTCAGAGCGAAGGAAAGGCGAAGAGGCGCTTCGGTGCTCTCAAAGTGGTATGCTCCCTGCGCTGTCTTCGGTAGTCCGCCCGAATGCGCGCTACCTGAGCCGGTCTGTGGCACGGCAGCCTGCTAAACCGGTGCAGGAAGGTTCAATCCGGGCCAAAAACGAGTCCACGCTGCATATCTAGTGGCGTATACCAGCTCCTGCACGTGGGACGCCGCCTAATGCAGAAGCCCAACCACATGAGCGTGGACACCATTTGGGAACAGGTGCTCGAGGTCGGGCCCCGGTTCGAAGGTCATGCGCGCCAGGTATCCATTGGTATAGCCGCCAGTGCACCAGAGGCCCGGCAGTGGTTATGGCGCCATTACGGCCTACTCAGCGGGACCATGCTTCCCTTGCGATGCCGATCAGTCCGTCTTTCCTACCGCTGTTCATCGCCCCAGGTGCAAGATGGAACAGACGCACGCAACATGGCAGGAAGGGGTATGTCCGTGCGGCAGTACGTTCTGCAACAAGTCGGTCGCGTCCCCGTCCCCCCGCGTGAGAATAAGGAATCCAGCGGCTGTTGCGGTTCCTCTCTCAGCACCGCCTACGCCAGCACAATGCACTATCGGTCCCGAAAGTAGTGCCTTAAAACTCCTACTGATCCATCTCGGATGTAATGCATACGGTAGACCTAGTTTTATTATATTCTTCATTAATGTCCGCCTACGATCCCGGCAAAATCTAGCTACGGCCAATTACATGACTGCCGGTCTGGTCGTGAATTTCGACTGTCGCGCAGGTCCTGGGATCGGCTGTCCGCCTGAATGCAGCGGAACTTGTGGGACCTTCTCGGGCCGGCGGCCATAATTGCGCCGGGACTCGGCTACCTGGTTCACCTGGAAGCAGCAGTGATCTCAGTTTGAAACACGATGAAGGCCCGGTTTCTTGCATACATCCTGATCGCGGCAGCGCTTCCTGCGGGGACCGCAGCGCAATCCGGTACCGTACTCGGGACAGTCTACGATGCTGACACGGGCGATACCGTGCCGGGTGCCTCCCTCCGAATTGAAGGCACAACGCTTGGTAGTGCTTCGAGCACGGAAGGGCGTTACAGGATACCCGGCGTGCCGGCTGGTGCGCAGGTCCTTGTCGTATCCTTTGTTGGTTACCTGGAGCAACGTATCCCGCTTGAAGTGATTGCCGGAGAGTCCATCACGCAGGACATCACGTTGCAGGCAGGTGTCATCGAGGGCCAGGAGATCGTGGTGACGGCACAATTCGAGGGTCAGGCCCGGGCCATCAACCAGCAGATCAATTCCGAACAGATAGTCAATGTCGTGAGCTCCGACCGGATCCGGGAGCTTCCCGACGCCAATGCTGCCGAGTCCGTCGGCAGGCTTCCTGGCGTGGCCATCGAGCGCAATGCGGGTGAAGGATCGAAAGTAAACATACGCGGCCTCTCGCCTCGCTTCACTAACATCACGGTCAATGGCCAGAAGATTCCTGCGACCGGTGATGACCGGTCCGTAGACTTGTCCATGATTTCCCAGGACGTGCTGGAGAGCATAGAACTCTACAAGGCCATAACGCCGGATCAGGATGCGGACGCTACCGGAGGCAGCGTCAATTTTGTTATCAGAAGGGCTCCGGAGGGCTTCCGGAGCCGGGTCGAACTTCAAGGCGGATACAATGACCTGTCCCAGAGCCTGCGAAACTACAAGACAAGCCTGAGCGCAAGCAACCGGTTTTTCGGAAGCCGTGTTGGAGTCCTGGGCACGGGCACCGTGCATCGCGCCGACCGCGGACGGGACATGTTCGACGTGAACTATAGGCCGGAAGGAATCGATTCCGAGACCGAGGAGCTGATCCTGGAAGTCATAAATCTTGCCCTACTCGACCAAACGGAGACGCGTGATAGGTACACGGCAAGTCTTGCACTGGACTACGCGGTTGGAGATCACTCGGATATCAGGACAAACAGCTTCTTCAGCCGTACGACTCGTGACATCCTGGGACGGCAGAAGGATTATTCTCCGTCGTTCGGTCAGGTTCAATACCATCTCAACGACGAAGAGCGCGAGACTGTTCTGTGGTCAAACATGGTGCGAGGCTCCCACTTCCTGGGCTCGTTGGAGGCAGAGTGGGTTGTCTCGCACGCATCGACACTGAATCGTAAGCCCTTCGATACGGGACTTAGCTTCGAAGAGCGTGCCCCCTTCACGGGGGATTTGATCACGGACAAGGGTCCGTTTCCCCTCCCTGATGCCGCTAAGAACAACCTGGAGGAGACCTTTCTGATTGGCGGCGGCAACAACAACATCAATCGCGCTGTCGAAAGCGATGTAGGAGGGTCCCTGGATCTCAGAATGCGCTTTAGCGCAGGTCGATATCTTGGAGGCTATTTCAAGGTTGGCGGCAAGTATTCGAGTAAGCTGCGCAAATTCAGGGCGAAGCGCTTTATTCGGCCCAACAGTACGGCCTTTCTGCTCGTCCGCGACAATCCTGGCGTGTATACGCTATTCAATGGCTCGCCGACGGTAGAGAACTTCATGGATAACTCGTTCGAACCAGGCGAATTCATGGACGGGAGATTCCCGTTTAACGCTCTGCTTCGCGCAGATGCCGCACGACAGATTTACGACACGTATGCCGACTCGCTTGCGTTGCCGACGAGAGTAGCCCAGCTAAATGACTATGACGCAGGCGAAACGCTCACCGCCGGATATGCGATGGCGCGCGTTGACCTTGGACAGCGGATCATGCTACTTGGCGGCATCCGGCACGAGCGGACGGAAAACGACTACGAAGCCCGGTTCACGAACAATATCAGCGGGCAATTCGGTGAACGGGGAGAGGTCGTAGACACGACGGGCGGCCAGATCTACGGAGAATGGCTGCCCATGGTTCACCTCAAGCTGGACCTGACTCGCCACCTCAGTTTGCGGTTGGCTACCACGCGCACGCTGGCCCGGCCGTTGTACCGGAATCTGAGCCCGGGTGGACGCATCAATTTCGGCGGCTTCAGAGGCTCCATCACCCGGGGGAATCCGGACCTCAAGCACACTACGGCGTGGAATTATGACGCGACCCTCGCCTTTTACACCGGACGCATAGGGTTGGTCAGTGTGAGCGGATTCTACAAGCAGCTCACCAACATCGATTATACGGCCGCTCTCGTGATAACGGATCCGGAATCGCCGTACGTCGGCTTTGACCTGGATGCGCCGCGTAACGCGGAAGGCACAACGTCCGTTTACGGCATCGAGGCGGAAATTCAGTCCAACTTGCGGTTCTTGCCCAGGCCGCTGGACGGTATCATTATTAATGCCAACTATACGCGCACGTACGGCGAGACGGTTTTCCCCTTCCTGGAAATCGTTACCGGGCCTCCCCCGTTTTATCGACAGGAGTTCATTCCCTCCGAGCGGGTGGGCCCTCTTCCGGGTCAATCCGATCATATTGCCAAGGCATCGCTCGGATACGAGATTGGTGGCTTCAGCGGGCGCGTGTCCGTCGTGTACCAGTCCACTTTCCTGAACGATGTAGGGCCGACGGAAGAGCTGGACTCCTATTTTGACGATTTTACGCGGTTTGACGCCACGCTGACCCAACGCGTTTTCCGAAACACGACCGTATTCGTCCATGGTTCCAATATCACGGGACTGACAGAACGGTCGCTGCAAGGAGGCCGGTCCATCTACATCGAGGATGAAGAAGACTACGGCTCTACGTTGAGCCTGGGTGTCAGGTACGAATTCAATTGATTCGGCTTGGCCGGAATCTCACTACCCCAACAACCAGACCTTCTATCGCAATGACGCAATCTGCCACCAGATCATCGGTTAGCGCACTATGCATTGTACTGTCACTTTTGCTTGCTCCAGTAGTGGCGGGCCAGACCATAATCGAACCCGGACCTCCCGGGACCATTAACGACATGGTTCACGGCGACACTACCGCGACAGGTGAGCGCAACTCGTGTCACTATGTCCTTAGGCGCGACGCGGTATATATCTACAACGCCAGGATCACCTTGCGGGCGGACTGCGAGTGGATATTCGAGGCCGAGGACGGCACGGGCGCACGTCCGCTCATCAAGCCGGCAGCACTGCCCGGCGGTGAAGAGTCACCGAGGCATTTTCATTTGTTCGCCAACACGACGCTCCATTTGCGTAACCTGCATCTGGATTCCTACGACACTAGCCTTCCGGAACCCGGCCGTCCGAGCGACAACGCCACCGTGCGCGTCGGGGCCGATTCGGCACGCGTCGTGATAGACGGCGTGCGCTTCGATCGCAATCGGCAATCCACGATGCGCAGCGACAATGCGCATACCAGCTTCTTCGTTACGAATAGCGAATTCAGCAACAACTACAATGTGTTGCGGCCGGACCAGAGCTTCATTATGGACACGCGCGGGAATCAGCTCGACAGTCTAGTGTTCGTGAACAACACCATCTGGAATCACGGCAATACGATCACGCGCAACGCAAATGCTGCGAAGATCAACTACTACAAATTCGACCACAACACGTTTGTCAACGTGGCCGGCGTGTTTGCGGCTGACGGGCGGCTCGATACGCTGCGGGCAGAAGAGCCTGGAGAGCAGGACGAAGGCGTAATCGATCTGGCACAGAGCGACTACGCTGTATTCCGCAACAACCTCCTGGTGAATGTTGGCATGGTTGGAACAGAGGCCAATGACGCATTCATTCCGCGCTTCATTCTCGACATTGACTCGGCTCTGGTAGAAGTGGATTCGGTTACCTTTACGATGAATCCGCCCATGGGCGTGGATATTCGCAACAACGTGGTTTCGTTTGACGTGTCGATTGCGTCGGCCTATCCCGACACGATCCGGCTGTATACGCCTGACGAGCTCACGGACCCCACGCTGGACCTATTCCTTGCAGCAGGCCAGACGGTGCAGACCAACTTGATAGAGAGCGTGTCGCTGAATGACGCTCCAGTTGCGGATCCCCAATTCGTTATGGATTACTGGGACTTTGCTACGGGGGCACGTGAACGACAAGCGCTTCTCTTCAACCGCGATTCTCGAACAGCGGGCGGTGAAGGCATGCTGGATTTTGCATATCCAAGCAGCGCGCTAGCCTACATGGCCGGGACCGACGGCATGCCGGTTGGAGACCTGAACTGGTTCGGCATGGCAGAGGGCTACGTTGGCGGTGATGACATGTTTGCCGTGATCAGTACGGCCGCTGAAGATGCACGAGAGGTGCCCGATGCCTTCACGGTGCACGGCAACTATCCCAACCCGTTCAACCCGAGTACGACCATCATTTTCGACTTGCCGTTCGAGGCAACCGTTGGCTTGGTCGTCTTCGATGTACTTGGTCGCGCCGTATATACGGTGCCTGCAGCGGCAATGGAGGCCGGATCCAACCGGCAAGTCAGTGTTGACGGCGGAAGGCTTGCGTCGGGCCTGTACCTATACCAGGTGCGTGCCGAAACGCCTAACGGCCGGATAGTGAGAACGGGGAAAATGATGCTCCTGAAGTAGGGGCCGGGGAGCCGGGACGAATGATACTCTTGGCATGTTATCGTCCCGGCTCCCAATGCACAGCACCGCTACGCGATAGACGGTCAATTCTCATGCACGTCCGCAACATGCAAGCCAGGATCCGGATCAGGCGGCCGGACGCATTGTACCTAAGCGCACCCCAGCTTTAAATCGACCCTGGATCGGGCGGCGTGAATCACGCCGTGCAAATGGGCACCGTGATCACCAGCTCCAGTACTGTAGCTGCCAGGCAGCACCCAAGCCTACCCCTTGAAACACCACCATGTCGGAATTCCTGACCCATACCCTAGTTTACGACGATACGGCGCGCCTGGCGCAGTTCTCGCCGAACATCAGCGCCAGCTTCAAGTCCGTCTACCGTGGCCACTTCCGCGCGGGCCGCTTGGGTAGCGGCACCCGAAAGGGGGGCGACCACATTGAGCAAATGCTGACGGCGCTGCGCGCGCGCGCGCCCGATGGCCCTCGCACGGAGGACGACCACGCCATTCTCGCCTTTACTCTGGGCTGGACGGCCCACAGGGCCGCTGACCGGTGGTTCAAGCCGATTTATGCGGAGCTCAATTCGGATTACGATGAAGAAGTGCTCCCGAAGCCGGTTCCCATCCGAATATACCACGACATCATCCTTTATCAGGAAATAATGGACCACGGCCGTGCGGACCCGGAAGCTCCCGGGCTATTTGATCTGTATCTGGAAGGCCACCCCGGCTCGGGCGCCGTGAGCTGTGCGCTTTCGGAGGAGCTGTTTGCGCAGCACCTTCAGCGTTCGCTTTTGGACCTGCATTCGTTCACCGGTGCGGAAGTTGACTTCGATGTGTGGCTCACCAAATACTTTGAGCGGCTGGAGCCCATGTATGTGGACATCCACCGCTACGCGCGCTATTACCACGAATCGGACTTTGACGCAGTGCGTCGCTTCGTACTGGATCCAAATTTCTATGACCGGCGGGATGGGCTCATTGCCCAGGCACGGTCCGTGCAACGGGGAAAGCCCCAAGAGGAATTTGATTTGGCCGCTGCCATGAAGGCGGCTCGCAGCGACGGGAGCCAGTATGCCAAGTGTCTGTGGCTGAGCTTGCGATTTACGGAAGCGTGCGTGGATTACTACGAAGGCCGCATCGACGCCCGGACTTTGGACGATATCCACAACTTGCGGCACCCAGATGTGGTGCTGACCTAATGTCACCCATCTGCAGCTTCGCAGATACCAGTTGATCCGAATCCATGTATAACCGGCGTGACTTCATTGCCCGCTCAACGGCAGCCGGCATAGGCCTCAGCCTCGGCCTTCCAAGGCTCTCGGCTGTCGCATTAACGGCCCGCGCGCTGTATGCGGGTACGCAATTGGCCCCTTTGCTCCTTACAGAGGATGCGCTTCGCCTGGCCCTTCTGGATCCTTCCATGGGCGGAGAATTCAAGGCGGTACTTATCAAGCACAAGGCGTTTTTGCAGTCGTGCGGAGCCTATCGCGGTCCGGAGGGGAATGTCCTGGAACTGATTAAAGAGCTGCGGGACGGGTGGTCGACCCGGGATAGGCTCAAGGTAGAGAATCACACGGCAAGCGGCGACATGTACGAGCCCAAGCTGGCATTTGCAGCCGGATGGATGACGCGTAGCGCTGCACTGTTCGAGCTCTACGGAGGTACGGATCCCGGCCTGGATGAGAAAACGCTGTACCAGGACGTCGCGCTGCTGCATGCCTTGCGCGAAAGCGAGCCAACGAAGAGTGCTGGAGATGCATCCGTGTCACAGCTGGCACATTTGATTCAGATGATGCACCTGCGCACCTATGTGCGCATGCACACCATTGACCCCGATTTCGACGATCCTGAGGGCTGGATTCTACGTGTGGTTAGGCGAAACGAGGAGCTTGAAAACCTCTCGAAGCAGTTCGCAAGCGTCTATCTTGAGCCGGACGCGGCCCTCATGGCGAAGTATGTAGAGGAGCCCAACTTCTACGACGCTTCTGATCCGCTTCTCAAGCTTGCCCGAAGCCTGCACCAGGGGATTACGGAAATTCCCATCGACCTACATGCAGCTGTTTCTGCAGCAGCCTCCCAGAGTCAGTATGCCCGGGCACTTTCGCGAGCCTACAAGGCCTTGCATTCCGCCGGCGCCTTCCACGGCGGCTCAATGGATGAATCTCACCTGAGAATAGCACTGCAGCATCCATAGGTCGATGCCAGTCTGCCCGACGTCAGTTGCCAGGTATCAGTATAGGGGCAGCGTTGCGATTCATGTTGGGCTCAGGCGTGGCGGCAGACCCGACCTGCCCCGGATTGTGCGCCGCGGCGCGCTTGGAGTACGCCCAGGTCCGACATGCGCCCTTTGATCAATAACACCAAGACCTTTCGGGACCATGTACTGGAGACAATTGACCATGATTCCACTGCTTCTGGTTTGCGCGTTCGATCTCGTAGCCCAGGAGGATGGTGCGTGGCCCTGGATCGATCCCGCAGGAGATGCTCCCGTGACGGTATTGCTAATGGGCGACACCAATATCCAGAGCCGTGAGAATCCCGGCAGTGCCTATCAGCACGTATTGCCAACGCTTCTGGCAGCTGACTTGCGGTTTGCGAATTTGGAAGGGCCGTTTGCCGGAACCTCCAGGGATCCTCTCCGCCCGGATATCCCCCACAAGGCCGGCTGGACACACTCCGAACCCGAGATGGTGCAGGGAATTCTGGATGCCGGAATCGAAGTAGTGGGCGTCGCCAACAACGTGACCTTTCCTTGGCAGGCCATGTTGCGGAGCCTTAGATGTGCTTGATGCCCACGGCATCCTTCACACGGGTGGCGGTGCAACTCTGGAAGAGGCCCAAGAAGGTGTGGTCATGGAAAAGGCCGGTGTACGCTTTGCCTTCTTGCAGTTTACGGCCACGTATTGGCCGTTTCAGCATGCTGCCGGTCCCGAAGCTCCGGGAGCGGCGACCGTCAAGGTGGAAACGTACTACAAGCCCCCGCCACAGGTACTGGACAAGCCTGGACAACCTCCCCTGATCATTACGACT
This sequence comes from Rhodothermales bacterium, assembly GCA_965207385.1. Taxonomy (GTDB): domain Bacteria; phylum Bacteroidota; class Rhodothermia; order Rhodothermales; family Bin80; genus CAZXEU01. The sequence continues at coordinate 13,567 of CBDBLZ010000002.1, read as the reverse complement.
GTGGATCCATCCTCGCTTGCCGCAATGCAAGAGGCCATCGAGGCCCTTGCACAGCAAGCCGATGTCATTGTGGTGTCCTATCACTGGGGCGTCTCCAGCAGCACCGAGATGGTCGAGTTTCAGCGAACCATCGCCAGGGCGGCGATAGATTCCGGAGCGGATGTGATTCTGGGACACGGACCTCATGTTTTGCAGCCTATCGAAGTTTGGAAAGGCAGTCCGATATTCTACAGCGTGGCCAACTTTGTCTTTGACTGGTGGAAGATGCGGGACAAGCCAGATGGACTGCTTGTGCGCCTGGCAGTACAGGAAGGGAAGGTTACGCGCGTGGCAGGCGTTCCGCTTAGGCGGAATGCGGATAATGACCCGGTCCTGCTTGATCCAACGTCAGGAGACGGTCACAGTATGTATCGGCAACTGGCAGAGCTTGGTGGAGAGAGCGGTGCCGAACTTCTGCTTGAGGGACGGGAGATCGTGGTGAAGCTTGATGACGAACCAGCTTTGGGCGCGGCTCGATAGAGGGTCCATTGAATACGGACACGCACGGTTCTTCGCAGCGGCACCTGCTGCTGCGACGCTCGGCTTTGCCGTGCGCGGACGAGGTCGCGCGCTGCATCCGCGGCAGGTTCATGATTTGAGCCCTTGGCATAGACCTTTGTATCCTTGCGGATTCATTGACAAAATGACTGCCGGTCTGTCCGGAAGCTCTCCACCTTCCCGTGCCGTCACAGATGCCGTTGCCCGGACGACCGAAGCCGCGGCAGGGTGGCAAGGTACAGTCAGCGGTAGTCGCCCACTTTCCCGGCTTTCGCCTGCAGTGCGATGAGTTCTGCCATCCTTGCGCTTCTTGCCTTCTTGCCCATCGCGGTCGTGGGCGTGTTTCTGGTAGTGCTGCGCTGGCCGGCCAGCCGGGCCATGCCGCTTTCCTATATAACGGCTGTGGCGTTGGCAGCCTTTGTGTGGCAGGTTTCGGCTCGGCAGATCACGGCGGCCACCTTTCACGGCCTCATTGTCGCCGCAACCCTGCTGTACATCATATTCGGGGCCATTCTACTGCTCAACACCCTTCAGGAGAGCGGTGCTCTTTCTGCCATTCGCCAGGGACTTACCAGCGTGTCTCCGGACCGGCGGGTGCAGGTCATCATCATCGCGTGGCTGTTTGGTTCCTTCATCGAAGGCTCCGCTGGATTCGGCACGCCGGCGGCCGTCGCAGTTCCGCTCTTGGTAGGCCTTGGATTCCCCGCCATGGCTGCCGTGGTAGCTGGAATGGTTATCCAGAGTACGCCCGTTTCGTTCGGTGCTCTGGGTACGCCAATACTCGTAGGAGTCAACACGGGCATATCGGGTGATTCAGCTGTCGCGGCTGTTGCGGGCACGGCTGGACTGGGGCCAGAAAGTACGGCGTGGCTTGAGTATCTGGCCATGATCGGTGGCCATGTTGCGGTACTGCATTTTGTAGCCGGAGCGCTCATTCCGCTCTTTGTAGTCGCGCTTATGACGCGCTTTTTCGGAGCCGAACGCTCTTTCGTAGCAGGCCTGCGGGCATGGAAATTCGCCCTGTTTGCGGCGTTTGCCATGACGATCCCGTATCTGGTGGTCGCACAAGTGCTGGGTCCAGAGTTTCCTTCCCTCATTGGAGGTCTGGTTGGAATGGCCATCGTCGTCCCGGCGGCCAGAGCGGGCCTCTTTGTACCCAAAGACGGTCGCGCTTGGGATTTCGGGCCCAGGTCCACGTGGGAGAGTGAGTGGATAGGAACCCTGGATTTTTCGGAATCCGAGAAAGAAGACAGGGGCATGCAATTGTTAGCAGCCTGGGTCCCTTACTTGCTAATCGCTGCGCTCCTTGTCGCATCCCGTATTCCTGCTATTGGCCTCAGGACGCTGTTGCAGGCGCCGCAGGTTACGCTTTCCCTGCCCAATCTACTTGGTACTGACATCACATCAACCGTGCAGCCTCTCTACTTGCCGGGTACGATTTTTGTTGTGGTGTCGATCCTTACGTTCGCCATGCATCGCATTAAGCCGCGAGCATACCTCCGCGCCTGGACGCGTTCGTCCAGAACCATGGTGCCGGCGTCCGTTGCGCTGGTATTCACTGTGCCCATGGTACAAGTGTTCATCAATTCCACCGGCGGCCTTGCAGGTTTTGAGAAGATGCCCATCGTGCTGGCCGAAGGCGTAGCGCAGCTTGCCGGAACCTCGTACCCGCTGTTTGCTCCGTTTATTGGTGGATTTGGCGCGTTCGTTGCCGGAAGCAATACGGTCAGCAACATGATGTTCTCCCTTTTCCAGTTCGGCGTCGGCACGCGAATAGGTGTGGACCCATCCTGGATGGTTGCGTTGCAGGCAGTCGGGGGTGCGGCTGGCAATATCATTTGTGTTCACAATGTGGTAGCGGCCTCCGCCGTCGCTGGACTTGTTGGAAAGGAGGGTGCCGTAATCCGCAAGACGCTGCCTGCCTTCTTCTATTACGCATCGGTGGCTGGCTGCCTGGGATATGTTATAGTCCGCGCCTCTGAAGCCGGGATTTGGAATATCGGTACAATTGGACTAGGTGCGGTATACGGCTTCCTGGGAGTATTTGCCTACAAGGCAATGCGAGGCCGGCGGCACGGCTTGTAGCCATGGTGCCACATATCGGGCGGGCAATTCTGCAAGAAATCTATAGTCACTGCTCTGCGATCGATTGTCAACACTATCGCCGCAGAAAGCGGCGCGTAGGGAGGAGAGCCATGCGCCTCTAATTCACGTTCCAAGCGGGGGCTTGCGAACCAAATGAGGTCGGCCCGGCAGGATGTTGGAGGACTTGTGTACGGTGCCCTCGGTCTGGTGTACGCCGCAAGATTAGCCTCGAAGGGCCCAGTATTGGATTTGCTGTTCCAGCCGGAGATGCTGGTACTGGATCAGGCGGCGCGAGGCTTATCAGGACCAGCAGCTCAATTCTGTGCGTCTCGCTGTTGTGTCTGGATCCACTCGTGACGCCTGGCATTGAGGTCGGAATCTTCGCCCATCCACACCCAAAGCTTGATCAAGCCGTTCTGGTGAGCACTCGAAAGGAAGCTCCCGTCGTAATTGAAGTCTATATACTCCGCATTGTCGCCCGCCCAGGATTTGTGCGCCACCGGTATGTTGTCGTTCGCATACTCAAGAATATCAGAGAGGCGGTAAACATAGATGTATGGATCATGACCGGCATGGGCAATGTACTGGCCGTTGGGGTGCCAGGAGATCGACTCGATCTTCTTTCCAGTATGATTGAAGCTCTTACGCAATTCTCCGCTTTCCCATTCCCACAAATAGGCCGTGCCTCTCGCATTGCCGCCTTGGCCGACCGCGATCACATAGCGGCCATCCGGAGAGAACACACCGCTGGTGAAGGCAACTCGGTATTCCGGTGTAAGCGTTTGCAGTAAAGACCAGTCTGCCGTGCTGTAAACCCTTACGGCCCCGTGGCCTACTGCTAGGAGATACTGATCATCATTACTGAAGAACAGCTCGTTGACCGTATCACCGAAATCGAACGTGGCAACTTCTGCGTCCTCCGAGACATCGACCACGCGTATCCAGCCTTGCGTCTGGCCATCGTCCAGCACAGTTCGCTCTTGGCCGGTGGCAAGCAGATTTCCCTGATGCGACCAGGTCAATCCGTCGATGCCCTGCGAGTGCTCAAGGACTCTGAATACCTCTCCGGAATTGGCCTCATAGACGGTTACAAGAAAGTCTTCGCTGGCCGCAGCCACATACTTGCCATCTGACGACCATCCGACACGCTCAACTTCCTGAGCGGCATATTTGCGCCAGAGCTCAGCACCGTCCGAGGTTCGCCACATGATGACGGAATTATCATACTTCGAACCACTGACTAGGTATTTGCCATCCGCCGAAAACTCGACACTCTCGACAGAGCCCGGTTCGCCCAGGGCATCGGCAACCCGAGCCCATACCGGCTCCAGGCGCAGCTGATAGTTGAGATACTGCTGGGCATTGCTGTGCGAAACGCAAAGGCCCACGACGAAGACTGCCAACGCAGTCCTAGTAGCGGAAGAGCGCCTTGTCATACCGGTTAGATTCGGAAAGTGGGATTCGGGACGGAGCGAGGTCTCCTCGTGCAGCGTGAGCCGATAGTTAGACCTCAGACTGACCCATTACGGCCAATGCCATATTCTCGATGGATTTGGCAGCAAACTTCAGGACCGGCAGTGGTTAACTGCTTGTATCCGATCTACTCGATTGGGCGCGGAAAGCTCCAAACAGTTCCTACTTTGGCGGTAGCAATTCGGACTTGCTGCGCCAAGGCACCGACGGCACCTCACTACCCGATCTTGGCGCGTGACTATGCTCAACGCCAGGATTACGCTTCAGCGCCAGAGGCACAACTTTTACGGCCACCGCTGCCTGCGCCCGATGGACGGAGTCTCCCGCTTTAATGAGTTGAGTCTTGGGAACTCACACTGAAGCAGCTGGCAAGGCTTGGGGAGACACTGCGCCACAATGCCGCTCAAAGCAGTGCGAGCCTGCAGGTAATGCAAGCAAATTCTGCCGCAAGTCTCTGCCGGAGCGTGCAGGGTAAAAGCAACCAGTCCGTGTTGGGTCTCATTTGGGGAAAGGAGATCAAGGCGTACCTGGCCTGTCCCGAAGAATCGTCGTGAATACAAGGTTGCGCGGGGCCCTGGTGTCGCCGCCATTCCTTTTTGATCAGCAGAAGCCCGAGCATGTGCACGCCCGACGCTACGGCCACCAGGGTCGCATTTGCGGACAAAGCGTGCGTCGAGGGGGATCCGTACGAGGGATTGGCCCCGCTGACCCAGACTGCCCCTTGCGCACTCTGCGACCGGTGTTTGCTCGGGAGGCTCCGGCATCCGCCGGCATTTACGGAGGGCTCGGCACGTTCGATGTAGCTTTATGACCAGGCAACGTTTCCGATCCCACTCCGGGCTGGCTTCCGCTCTTGCATGTCCTTGCGTCCCGATTGCGAAGGACTCAGCCCGGCAGCGAAGCGGATTCTCAGACAGAGCCTGTTGCCATTCGATGACCGATAATCCCAACCAGCCCGTGTGTCTCCTCCTGGAAGCCATCCGCAAGCAGGCTCGCGCTATTGCCGAACGCTTGGAAACGAGCCAGGCCCCGAGGCTCCTAAACTAGTCCGGCCCGCTTACGGAGGATCCACTCGGCAGCAAGCAGCACGACGACGAGCCAGAATACGGGAAACCAGTGCCACAGATTTCGCTCGCGTGCGGTGGTGCGCAATTCAGGCACGAAGCTGCTGTCGGCACCAAGCACCTCTGGCAGCGACTCCAAGGAGGCCGGGCGCAGGAACGTGCCGCCTGACCGGGTAGCCAGCTGGCGCAGCAGAGCTGCGTCCGCATGCGTCTCCCGGTATTCCAATTGGAGTGCTCCTACGGTAAAGATGCCCGTATCCCGGCCCAGCGGCAGGTCCTGCCGTGTTGCTTCTGCCTCGTATCCGTACGTTCCTTCCGGCAGCGCTCCCAGATCCAGTGCAAATCTGCCGTTGCCGACAGGCTCCATCCGGTAGGGAAGTCGGCTCCCGTCCGGTGCCGTGATTTCGACATCGATGATGGCATCGTCCTGGGGATTGAGGCTCTCGTCGTATGCCTGACCGAGCAGCTGGACGGGAACTCCCCCCGGAAAGGTCGCCTCAGCCGGATCTATTCGCACAAGGCGCCTGTCATCCGGTGCCGTAAGCCACTGCGTAAGAGCGTCAAACAGCGCTGACCAGTAGTCATTGTATGCTTCGAGGTCGCGTGGAAGATTGGTCCAGCGCCAGGTGCGCGCGCCGAGTAGAGCGGCTGTCCTGCTGCCGGCCCGGTTGCGTATGACTAGAAACGGCTCTTCGGCTGCGGCCTGCTCGCGTCTGGTAACTGCCAGCACCCGGGCATCCGCGCTGAGCTCCCACTGCACCGGGTTCCTGGTTAGCGGAGGCAGCCGGCTGAAGGCGCCCGCATCTGCAAAATCCATGGCGGGGTGCTGAAGACCGGCGGCGGTGGCAACAAACATGGCCTCTCCCTGCACGGGACTTGGGCCGACAGGAAAAGCGGGTAGGGAGGGGCCGAGTGTGGTCCCCAGTAGCGTCAAATCCGTTTGCTGCGAGGCCAGGAAAAATAGCGGCGTCCCGCTCTCGGCGGCTGTCCGCACATAATCAAGGGCCAGCGGCGGGGCAGTTGCTCCAGGAAATCCTGCCAGGACAATCAGGTCGTAGCTGGCGGCCGGAGCAGAGAATGCTCCTTCATAGAACAGGCCGGGCTCTTTCTGCACGTACGTGTCCACTTCGGCCCGGTCTCCCTCTTCGAGAAACAGGCGCACGGCTGAAAGGTCCGGGCCGGGTCCGGCCGCGAGCAGCAGGACGCGTGGCCGGCTCTCGAGTACCCGGACGGCCACCGCTGCCGCGTTGTTGCGGTAGGTGATTTCGCCTTGTTGCTGCGTGACGGTCGCCGAGAGCTGCTGCAGGCCCGCCGCTGCGGGCCTGAATACAAATTCGGCCGAGCCGCTGGACGATCCCTCCTGCAGTCGAAGCGCAGCGGATCCCAGCAGCGTGTCGGCGTGCATGAGGCGCACTTCGACGTTCTGTGCCGGAAGTCCCTGGGAGCGCACCAGCACCTGCACGGGCTGGTCCCGGTCCACGTATCCGACGTCGTTGGTCAGAATGCGGCGAATCTGCAGGTCACGTCGCTCCAGCGTGTCTCCCACGACCAGCGTGTGTATCGGGACACCGAACTCGGAGGCCGCATGCACGGGATTACGCCCGATGTTATAGCGGCCATCGGTGATAAGCAGTGCAGCGCGCAGGTGGCCGTCCTGCAGCGCACGGCGCATGTCGGCAAGGGCCCGGGAAATGTCCGTCGCATCGCCCGCAAACTTCAGCGATTCCGCCGCGCTCAGTTCGCGCCCCAGGGCTTCGAATGCAAAGAGCCTTGTCGTGCCCGGATGGTCCGGCAAGCTTGCCAGCGCCTGGACTGTCTCTTGCGCAGCGCTGCCAGCGCCGTCCTCGGGCTCCAGCTGCATGCTTTGGCTGTCGTCCACGAGTACGCCAAGAATCGGCCGTATGACCTCCGTGCGAGTCTGGCGCCAGGTCGGCCGAAGAAGCAGCAACAGGATGGAGAAGAGCGCGGCAAAGCGAAGTCCCGCGAGGATAAACCACTGGGTACGCGCAAGCTCAGACGATGCCCGGCGATACGCGAGGTAAGCGAAGCCGCCTGCAACGAGGGCGCAGGGGATCAGAAGCCAGGGACTGGGTCCAAACGAAATCATCCCAGCAGCCTTACCGCACCAGGACGATCTGCCCGGACGCTACCTGGCCGTCCGTCTCCATCCGGTAGACATAGGGCCCCGGAGCCAGGGTCTCGGCGTCGAACGTGATTTCCCGGGTCCCGGCCTGCAGCGGTCCCGAATGCGGCAGGGCAACGCGCCTTCCCAGGAGATCATAGACCGCCAGCGTTGCATGCTCGATAAACCTGCGGGACCGAATTGTGAAGGTGGTGGAGCTGGCAAAGGGGTTGGGATACACCGCATCCAGTGACAGGCCGTCCGCCAGACGATGATCCTCCTCCACGTTTGTTCTTTCCGTTGATATGCACGCAACGCTTGGGTCCGCGCAGCGCTCGGCCTCCATGATTGCCCTGTCTGCATCCACTATGCCCCAGCCCAGGAAGTTGTCCGGCATTTCCGACCGGCTTGCCGTCGACTTCAGGATTTCCCGGGCCTCTATCGGCGTGAGTCCCGGATTTACCTGCAGCATCTGGCAGACGATGCCGGCCACCATGGGGCTGGAAAACGAGGTTCCTCCGCCATATCCGTAGGCTCCACTGGATGAGGCAAAGTACACGCCGCTGCCCTGGGCGGCGACTTCGGGCTTGGTTCGCCCGTCTGCGGTGGGTCCCTGGCTGCTGGCAGGCCAGTAAGACCTGTCGCTTCGCACGCCTCCAACGGAAATCACCGAGTCCGCATCCGCCGGCGTGGAAATGAGTCTCCAAAGGGAAGCGCCGGAGTTGCCGGCGCTTGTCACGGTTATTACACCAAGCTGGGCGGCGCGGTCAACGGCCCGGGTGGTGATGCCGGTATCACCATCCAGATCCTCATGGCCGTAGCTGTGCTGCCCCAGGTCGAACGTCGTATACCCGAGCGAGCTGTTGACCACGTCGACGCCCTCTGCTTCCATCCACTCCAGGCCCGCCACGTAGTTGTCTTCTTCCGAGTTGCGCTCGTGCGGCGCGAACTCGGTGGTTGCCGCATAGATGGTGGCGCCGTAACCCGGCCCAATGAGCTGGCCTTCCTCGAATCCCGCAGCCACGGAGGCGACGGACATGCCATGCAAGTTGGACTGGTTATTTCCATAATGCTGCTGATCACCTTCCGTAAAATCCCTTGCCGTGATCCGCCCACTGTCTGCAATGTGGCGAAGCGCACGGTGATCAAAATGATTCCCGTTGGTGAGGTCAAAGCGTGTATCCAGAAAGCCCAGTATCACACCATCGCCGTTTATGCCCCGCTCCAGCGGCGCGATAGCATTCACCAGTTCGAGCTGCACCTGGGAGGGCCCATAGTCCAGCCGGGAGTTGACCGGGCCCGGTGCCGGTGTCGCAAACACCAGCGGTGCCGGGTACCATTCTGCCGCCGAGAGCGGGGCAACGCCGCGGACCTCACGCACAAACGGCAGGGCGCGCACCGCGGCGAACTGGTCTGCATCGAGCCGCGCCGAAACGGCATTGAGCCACCGGCTCTCGAATACAGGCTCGACCTCCAGCTCCCTCAGCAGCTGCAAATAATGCGGCGATACCGGCGCGTCAATGGAGGGTGGCACCGAGCTTCCCCGGCGCGCCCGTCTCTCAAGCGCGCGCTCCGATACGTAGCCGGCTTCCGCTACGGTGGTCTTGCCGGCTGCATCCAGCTTGTCGGCAAAGAAGACCCAGTACTTGGGCGATTGCTGCGCGAAGGCCGCGCTTGCGGCCAATAGTAGAGGCAGTAGAAGAAAGGCAGTCCTGGTCATGGCGATGCTATTGCAGAATTATTTCGCAAGGTAACGATATTTACAGGGTCCATCGAAATGCGTTGGGCAGCAATCGTCCGGGTGTGGAGCGCTTCGGTCTCTGCGAACGCGCGTCCATCCAGATTCTCGCACGCGGTGCCTGTTCCACTAGTAGCTGACGGCAGGCGCCGCACGGAGCGCTGACGTCCCCGCTAATGCACGATACGTAGAGATCCTCGATCTCCGGCAGGCCGAAGCTCCGCCTTATGGCGAGCACGCTCCGCTCCGCGCACAGCATGCGGTGCCAATCCCGGTGCTCGACGTTGCAGCCTGCGATGAGAGATTCCCCGCGCAGTCTTGCCACGCATCCGACCGCGAAGCCGGATACCGGAACGTAGGCCCGTTCGGCGACGCTCCGTGCCGCTTCGATGCCGCCAACGCCCGCCTTTGGGGTAGGGGGGCAAGCATCCCCTGGCAAAGGCAAGTCCGCAGCCGCAGCATAGGCGTTGGGAGCAACCCGCCGAAGCTGCGAAAACGGTCCGCCGAACAAGAATCCTTCGCTTTCTTCGTCGGCGTTGCTGCTGAGCGCTGCGGCGACTACGCTGCTATTCCCGCTTGCGACGGCGCCCGCCACAGCCGACTGCAGCGCAGTAATGGAAAGCGGGAGTGCGGCACTTTCAATCCTGCAGCCCGGTACCCATTGGCCATCGGAGAGCAGCAGGGCGGCGCCCCGGGGCCTGCCCGAAAACGGGATACGGGAGCGCTCCGCTGCTGCTTGCGCCTTGAGGGTGAGCTTGGCAAGAGCCTGATGCATGAACGGCTGCCAGAATGCGTAGGCGGAACGGGCAAAACAGCAGAAGCGTTTTCCGGTTTCCGGCCGGGATGGCGGAATTGGTAGACGCAACGGACTTAAAATCCGTTGGCCTGGTTGGCCGTGCGGGTTCGAGTCCCGCTCCCGGTACAGAAACTCGCCTCGCTTGCATGCCAGGTGACCTCATTCGAATTCAGCGATTTCTTCGATTTGGGAGAATGAAGTAGGTCTCGGATAGACGGATCCCTTCTAGGCTTGCAGGCTCAATCTGAATTGGAATGCGGAGGGCGGTTGTGCAAAGGAATGCCCCGTTCACCGTCACCAACCGAACGCCGGATGCGCATTCTCATGGATTGCCTTGCAACATCGTCGCGGATTCAAATGGCGATCCGATTGCTGCTGCGCCCGGCAGCTCCTGAATTGTACGCAGCGGCGCGTGGGCGCTAGCGAGAAAGATTCCATGCGTCTTGCGGAGAAAATGAGGGGTCAGCGCGGTCAGGATTCGCGCAATAACGCGGGTTTGGCGAGAGAGACGACTGATGCGTGGATTGCCGATTTGGCGTGTGGGCCGCGTATGACGAAGCCGCCCCTTTTTGGCCCTTTGGTTACGCGCCACGAACGCTTACGGACCATACCGTGCCCACGGGATCCTCGCGCACGCCAAAGCGCCTGGCTTTCCAAATACTTGGAGGGATCAATCAACCAAGTGCGACGGGTCTATAGATTCGTACGGTCAATTCGGACGGAACCGCGCTCCGAAGGTATTTCCATTCGTCGGCCACGCCTGGGACAACTCTGCGCTGCTATGCCGCTCAGAGTAGTACGGCCTCCCCTCCGGCAAGTAAAACAGGTGATTTCACCCACGCTTCCTCGTCTTCCCAGGTATTCGCGTCATTGGCGTGGTGGCTGGATTGCCCTCTAGCAAGCGGCGGCAGCGTGCAAGTGCACTTTCACGAGTGTGCAAGTAGCTCGAACTCAGTAGAACCGCCGCAACTTGTGAGGGAGTCGGGCACGACGAAAGCAACAATCTGGAACCTTTCAGCCCGCCGGGCCTGAAACCCAGTGGAGTCGGGTGGGCCAGAAAACCCTGCACGGAGAATAACCATGACAGTTCAGGAATCTGGAAAAGTCAGCAAAGATATGTTGGAATGCCTCACGATGCTCCAAAACCTGAATGCCTCCGATCAGACATGGGCCGAATTGCGTCTCCTGATCGCGGATTTCTTTGCTGAACGAGCAACCGAGCGGGCCAACAAGGTTGCGGAGGAAAAGGGCTGGACGGACGAGGATTTTCATCGCATGGCTCATTCGCACATGCGGACGTCTTATTGATTCTGAGCCTTTGGCCCTAAAGGCTGTCATCGACACCAACATTTTCCTCGTAGCGGTTTCTGATCGTTCGCCTTGGCACTGGATTTGCAGGAGTATTCGCGAGGGTCTGTTTACTTTGTTGGTGAGCACAGACATCGCCCTTGAATACGAGGAGGTCATCGGGCGGGAGATGGGAAAGGACGTTGCGAGTGATGTATGCCGGGCGCGTGAGCGCTATCCATCTGTATTGCAAGTGCATCGTCACTACCGCTGGAACCTGATTGAGGCGGAGCCCGATGACAACAAATTCGTGTACTGCGCGATTGTTGGCGGGGCCGATAGCCTCTTCACCAACGACAAGCACTTCGATGTTCTCCGAAATACTGTGTTTCCCCGCGTGACGGTCGTTACGCCGGAAGAATTCGCAACTCTGATTGCATCGACCTGACAACTGAACTGGAATCAATAGGTGGCCGGCCCTGACGCCGCAGCCCGCATCGGAAGACGTATTCAGCAGGAATCGCTGCCGACCGGCCGCCGCATGTAGGATTCCCCGAGAATACAGCGGCTATTGTATGAGTCCGGGATACAAAGAGGCTGTCCCGCTAGGTGCACATTTGGTGGGACATAGAGCCGAGTCTTGGACGGTAGCAATCCCTTGTTCACGCTCACTGGAGTTCTTTACCCGGTCAGTTCGCTCGTGAGGGGACGCCTCCTCTGTTTGTCGCAGGTCTTCAAGCCGTGGCCCTCCCGGATCGCACCGAACCCCGGGATTGGCTCAGCTATTGACATTAGCCCATGGTTTTCCTGGTGATGGCTAAGCCCGTTTCGGCCGCCGATTTCCGTGTCGGCCAGGACGTCCCCGGCTTCCGTCCGCGATCCGTTCATACACGGCACCACCGAGTCAGGCGCCCCCGGGACTCGGTTACGCGGTAGCTTGCAGGATGCGTCCTTTCCGAGCCTCGCCCGTCTAACAGGATGCATGGACACCGGCATCGTATTCACTCAAAAGGAGAATCGACATGCGATTGCAGCTCGCCCTGAACGTGCGCGACATCGACGAAGCTGTGCATTACTACAGCAAGCTGTTCAATTCGGAGCCGCATAAGCGACGCGCCGGATACGCCAACTTTGCGCTTGACAAACCGCCGCTCAAGCTCGTGCTCTTTGAGAATCCGCACGCGCAGGAGCGGCTGAACCACTTGGGGGTTGAGGTATTCGACGTCGAAGAAGTGAGCAAGGCGGGCAGCCGCCTGAAAGCCGCCGACATCCTCAGCGAAACCGAGGAGAGAGTCGTATGCTGTCACGCCGAGCAGACCAAGATCTGGTCCGATGAGCCGCAGGGGCTGCGCTGGGAGTGGTACGTGATCACGGATGATACTCCCGCTTGCTGTGACGACTAACAGTAAGCCTACTTTTCTCGCGCCGGACGGTCAGCGTCTCGACCCGCCCTACTCTCGGGCAGCCGCCGAAGACATACGCTGGTCAGAGCTCCAGTCCCGGCTGCGCCGGTTTGTAGCCAGCCGCGTCGACTCGCAATGGACGGATGACGTTACGAGCGACATCCTGCTCAAGCTGCTACAGAATCAGGACCAATTCAGTCAGGCGCGCAATCCGCTTGCCTGGGTTTACCGGGTCGCAGCAAACGCGATTGCCGACCACCACCGGCGCCGAGGAGTTGAGTCGAGGGCGCTGGAGCAAGTGGGCTCTGAGGTCACGACAGCCCCGTCGGTTACGGAAGCGGAGGATCCGGAAGCAGCCCGGCGGGCGATCGCTTCGTGCCTGAAGCCATTCGTCCTGGGGCTGCCGCCCGACTACTCCGAAGCCCTGGTCCTAACGTCATTTGAGGGGCTTAGCCAGAAGAGGCGGCACGCCGGCTAGGGCTAAGTGACTCGGGTATGAAGTCTCGCGTGCAGCGGGCGCGTGCTGAACTGAAGCGCAGGCTACTTGACTGCTGTGAATTCCAGCGAGACCAGCGAGGCAGGGTAGTGACCATGCGGCCTCATGCCTAACCGGCTCGTGGCCATCCGGGTCGCCACCTGGTTGGTCTTACGCAGGCACAATCGTGCTTTCACCTTAAGCGCACTGCCTTTCATGCCTCGTGCCTCTTCCAATTCCCAGCCGCCCGCGATGCGATTTGCCAATCCCGGGCGTACGCGAAAATGCGGCTTCGCGCAACTTGCGGCGGCGTTGGCATAAAGACCGCCCGCCAAGGGTCATTGGCAGACCTTGTCAAAGGACGCTGGCTGTTGCCGACCGAGATGGACGGGCTCTATTCGGGAACGTTCGGGGGATGGCCGTAGCCCGCTGGTCAGTCCGCGTAAGCGTGCCCGATAGTCGATTGGAGCCGCCGAATTGCTCTTGACTATGCGCGAAGTAAAATCGGGGCTATTGGCGATTCGGGAGCTGGCTCCTATGAGCTGGAGCGACCGGCACTAGCGTTGGCGCGCGAATGCCGGCCACTA
>CBDBLZ010000001.1:0-37008 GCA_965207385.1 Rhodothermales bacterium | reverse complement strand
GCACCGAATAGCATGGAAGCCATGATGTTGACATGGGCGAGGCCACCAGGCAGCATTCCCAGAAGGGATTTGGCAAAGTCTATGAGTCGCCTTGCCATGCCGCCCCTATTCATGATCTGGCCGGCGAGGATGAAAAACGGAATGGCAAGGAGTGCAAAGCTGTCCAGGCCCGTAGCAATGCGCTGCGCCTCAGTGGTGAGAGCCGGCATTGTCTGCATGCTGAGCACCATGGTAGCCAGCGTGGCCAGACCGATACTGTAGGCGATTGGCACGCCGAGCATCAGCAGCGTTACAAACGCAAGCGCGAGGATTACGGCGTCAATCGCTTCCATCTAGCACCTGCAGGATGTGTGCGCTCGCGTAGAATGCTATGAGCACGCCGCTTATAGGTACCGCCAAATACACGAAGCCGAGCGGGATCTGAAGAGCCGCAGACGTCTGGCCCAGGTAAAGCATGGTCCATACCAGCCGGCTGCCGCCGATGATTAGGGCAAGGATAGCAAAACAGAGCGTGCACGCCTCGATCGCAATCTCGGCTTTGCGACTTCGCCTGAAGAGGTCGATGCTCAGGTGAAGGCGCTGACCCGCCGCATAGCCGGCCCCCAACAGTCCCAGCCATATCATCAGGTACCGGGCAAGCTCCTCCGTGTAGGAACTCGGATCCCGCAAGACAAAGCGGGTGAAGACCTGCCACAGAACGGCCAGCACCAGCACCGCCATGATGATGGCGAGTGTGCCGAAAAGAATCCGGTCCACATAGCCGCGAAGTCTGATCATGCGCGAGGACTAGGGCGTGTCCAGATTTCGGATGCGCTCGATGAGAGGATAGAGGACTGCATCGCCCCGGTAGCTTTCGTAAATGGGGTCGACGCGTGCGGCAAACGGCGCCTTGTCAGGACGCAGTATCTGTACACCGGCCGCCCTTACGGCATCCAGGGCTTCGGCGGTGGCAGCCTTCCATAGCTCCTTCTGGTAGGCTGATGATTCCCATGCCGCTTCCATCAGCCAGATTTGTTCCTGATCCGTAAGCGCATTCCAGACAATGGTGCTAATGAGCAGAACGTCTGGCATCCCACTGTGCTCATCCAGGGAATAGAATTTGCAGACTTCGTAGTGCCGGGAAGTATAGAAGGAAGGGGGATTGTTCTCGGCGCCGTCCACCACTCCCTGTTGCAAGGCCGTGTACAATTCTCCCCAGGAGATGGGCGTGGCGGATCCACCAAGGGCGTTGACCATCTGGACCTGAGTCGTACTCTCGAGCGTGCGAATCTTGAGGCCCGCAAGGTCATCCGGCGAGGCGATCGGATGCTCTTTCGTATAGAAGCTCCGTGTGCCAGCATCGTAATAGGTTAAACCGCGCAGCCAGAAGGCTTCGCTCGATACGAGGAGTTCCCGGCCGATTTCTCCTTCCAGTACAGCAAACCGGTGGGCCTCGTCACGGAAGATGTAGGGCAGGCTGAGCACCTTGTATTGGGGGGCAAAGCCCTCCAGCACAGCCGAAGCAACCTTGGTCATGCCGAGGCTGCCCAACTGAAGCAATTCCAGAAGCTGCCTCTCCGTTCCAAGCTGCTGGCTGGGATAGATCATGATCCGCAGGGAGCCGGCTGATTTCTCCTCGACCCGCTGCTGCAAGTACACCATGGCCTCGTGTACGGGATGATTCGTATCCAGGCCGTGGCCGAGCCTAATGACGCGGGCATCTTCCGCGCGACCGCAGCCGAGCAGGATCAGCGCAGCGGCAATGCCAAGCTTACCATTCATTCTCGTAGCCCGGCCTCGTTATGATCCTGGACCAGTCGCGCGCGTTTTCCGTGTAGGCGCCGAGGCACCATACGAACATGAAGTCTACGGTGGCCGGGGCAATCGTATCATGAAAATTGGGGGTGACGTTGATCGCCTGTTCGTCAAACAGGTGCACATAGGTATTGACCGGCTCGCCTGGCCTGGCGCAGTTCTGCAGGACGTACGGTACATCTCCAGGAATTACGCTGGCGCAGCGGAAATGATAGATCTCCTCCTTGGCATCGGGTCCCAGCCCGGAGGGTCCCCCAGGCCCGTGAAAATGCGGAGGGTAGCTTCCCACGCCGCCCACGCTGGCCATGAACGTGTCGCCAAACAGCAGCCGGCAGGCTCCGATATTCTGGTCGACGAGCTTGTACACCGTGCGCCGCGACATGGGTCGCTTCGTGCCGACATTGGCGGCCAGTTCCGTGCCTTCGATGTCGCTGTGCCTAACCAGCGCAATCGGGTACCTGGTGTGGCAGTCCACCGCCCGAAATTCGCTTACGTCGCACAATCCGTCGTCGCACGCAATTGTCACCGTCTCCCCAAGCCCGACATATAGCACGTCTCCCATCCCGAGTGAGTACGTGCCGGATCGGGTGTCGATGGTGGCGCTGCCGCGATTGACGTAAAAGAGGGCTTCCTCTGCTCCGCCCACCTGCACGAGCACGGGCGCGTAGCCGGAGGCTCCGGCGTCCAGGGCTATGCGGGCCTGGCGGAGGAACCGCAAGCTGGAGTTTTCCTCCGTGACGATCTCCGCGCGTTGGTTGAGCGCAGGGCGCGCATCAAACAGCTCTACCTCCCGCAGCTGGTCAGCGCCCGGTACGACCGCATGGCCCTTGATCGCGCGGGCCGCTGCCGATTTGGGAGGCGTGGATACAAACGGGCCGATAATGCGGGGCGGTACCATGACAAGATCTTTTGCCGTGAACGTACTGCAGGGGCCGGGCGATTGTCAAGGCCGGCAGACGTATCTTGCCGGGCGATGATCCTGGCGCCATGACCGCGTTTCTGTACGAAGATTTTCTGCTTGAGAGTGCGCCGGCCCGGCAGCTGTACTACGACCACGCTTCGCGGATGCCGATTATCGACTATCACTGCCACCTGCCGGCACAAGACATCGCGCGCGACCGCAGGTTCGATACCATTACGGCCGCCTGGCTGGAGGGAGATCATTACAAGTGGCGAGCCATGCGCATCAACGGCGTCCCGGAGCACTATTGCACGGGCGCCGCAACCGACTGGGAGAAATTCGAGAAGTTGGGCCCAGACCGTGCCGTATACGGTCCTCAATCCGCTGTATCACTGGACCCACATGGAGCTGCGCCGGCCTTTCAGTATTTGAAACCATTCTGGCCCCTGGCACGGCACGCAGCGTGTACGACCGTTGCAATGACCTCTTGCAGGAGGACGATTTCTCGGTTCGCGGAATCCTGCGGCAGATGGACGTGCGCCTGGTTTGTACGACCAATGATCCGTGCGATACGCTGTGGGAGCACGACCAGCTCCGGGATTTCGACATCCGCGTACTGCCAGGATTCAGGGCTGACCGTGCGTCCGCGATCAGGACATCCGGAGTCCTACAACGCTTACCTCGACAGGCTTGCTGACGCGGCTGGCGTGGACATTGGCGGTCCGTCTGCGCTATTGGAGGCTCTGGAGCGCCGCCACGCGTACTTTGACGAGCGTGGCTGCTGCGTCTCGGATCACGGAGAAGACGTGCTCTACGCCGAGCCGTACAGCGAGCGCGAGATTGAGGACATATTTTCTGCCGTACGAAAGGGGACGTGTCCCTTCCGCGCGCGACGTTGCCGTATTCAAGTCGTGGATCCTGCACGAGCTGGCGCTCCTGGATCACGCCAGGGGATGGGTGCAGCAATTCCACCTCGGGGCCTTGCGGAACGCCAGCACATGGGCGGAGCGCGAGATCGGGCGGGATGCAGGGTTTGATTCGATAGGTGACTTTGCCATTGCCTCGGATCTTGCCCGCTTTCTGGACCGTCTTGACCAAGCTGACAGCCTCGCGCCCACGATCCTTTACAGCGTCAACCCCGCACACAAACGAGGTTCTGGCGACTATGGCCCGGCAATTTCTGCCGCGGCAGCAAGCCCGGCAAGGTCCAGTTCGGGACGGCTTGGTGGTTCCTGGATCAGGAGGACGGAATGCGGCGTCAGCTGACGGCGCTGGCCAACATGGGACTCCTGAGCAGGTTTGTCGGCATGCTCACGGATTCGCGGAGCTTCCTGTCCTTTCCGCGCCACGAGTACTTCCGTCGCACACTCTGCAACATGATCGGTGCTGAAGTGGAAAGGGGCGGCTTGCCTGCGGACATGGAATGGCTTGGGCAGGTCGTGGAGGACATCTGCTTTAACAATGCACGGCAGTATTTCGGGTTTGACGTGGCTGTCCCGAATAGCGGGGCGTCGCTTGACGGTGCGGTACTTAGCGGTTAACGGTCGCTGGCTTGTCTGGAGTGATAGTTGCACAGTGCATTCTCAGCCACGCCTGAAACCCGGTCAACTGATCCTGGTACAGCGAGGCCTTCGAACAAAACGTATGGGACCCCTTGCCATGACCAAGAACTGCAATATTATCACGGTTGTGTCGCTCTTTAAGTGCGGCGGCCTGATACTGTTGGCCGGGATTCTGGCCTCCTGTGACTCAGCGGAAGACGATCCATGGTACCTCAGTTTGGCGGGAAGGTACACGGGAGAGCTCACCGTCTCTTCCGTGGGAGCCAGCTTGAGCGGATCCATGACGGTAACAGTAGAGCAGTCAGGAAGCCAAGTAACCTTGAGCGGCACCATCCAGCTACTGGGTCAGAGCCAACGTCTCGCTGCCATTACGGGTACGGTCAATAACACGGGGTTCTTTACTCCGACCGGCGGCGGTTACTCGGGGTCCTACGATGATCCGGAGTGTGGGGCCGTTACAGGCTTCAGCGAATCCATCAACTTTTTTGAAAACGGGACCCTGGAGTTTGTGGAGAACTACGACTATCAGCAGTGCGACGCCTTGTCGATTCGGGCGGAGTTGCACCGGTCCTGACGCCGGGATCTGAGTTGCACGGCTTGAACGGCGTTCTGTAGGGGTGAATGTCACCTTGCATCGCGCAATTCGCTGTCCGGTATATCCTGGTAAGGCAAGGGTCCCGACAGCGAAATACAGTACGAGCCGGGAGCGGGATTGAAACCTTGAAATGTGTTCCAGGCAGCCGAGGGCATGAGGCCCTGGCGAGGGAAGCTCAGTTAGAATCTAGCCTTGTTGTCTGGTCCTGCTGGCAAGCCCTGGGGCTCGTTAGCGTCCCGAATGGGTACGGCAACAAGCTGCAAGTAAGAGGCACGGCATGGGCTGGTTGAACCACGGCGGCCAACAGTAGTTGCTCTATCTACCTGGCCTCCAATATCGGCAAGATCAAGATTTCGTCTCATGAAGCGCCTGGTCTGCAACATGATGGTCCTGGCGTGCCTATTGCCTTCATATCTGCTTCCGGATGACGCATTCGGCACGCAGTCAGGAGAGATAGTAGCGTGGCATCCAACACCCGAGAACCTCCCGGAGGTGACCGATCCGCGATTCATCTTGCTCGAGGAACCTGGGCTTTCCTTCATTGACGATCAAAGTCATGACAAGATCACGATTGGCCTGGAAGATGGAGAGTACCATGAGATGTTCGGAATGGTCATTGATCTGGCTTTGCCCGGTGATGGAACGGTGCTTGTCCTCGATCACATCAACAGCGAAGTCCGGGTCTTTGACTACGGCGGTACCCTCATCACGATCGTTGGCCGGCCGGGAGGCGGTCCGGGAGAGTTCCGCGAAGACCCGATCCGAATTTCCATCGCCGATCAGGGGAAATCAGTCTTTGTGCTGGAACAATTCGGGAGGACGGCTGCAGTGTTTGATCGCCTTGATCTGGCCACCCTTGCACCGAAGGAGCATTCCACTCCAGGCGTACTTTCGTTCAGTGGCTGCGCGATGAACGGGCATTACTGGGTCTACGGGCACGATCCGGCCAAGGAGGGCGTACTTCACAAGTTTAACTATGGCGGCGACCACATTGCCACATTCGCGCAGCGCTACAATGCAACCAGCGAGCGAGCGTCGGCGAGGCTGTCATTCTACGGAGACTTGGCCTGCAGCGAAACGCATGGAATCGCCGCCCTGAACAGGCTATTTGCTCCATTCATCACGGGATACCGGGGCAATGGCGAGGTCGCATGGCATGTGAAGATTGCCGAAATTGACATCAACTATTATCCCGAGTATGAAGATGGCAGTGTGGGTAGCTCGCCTCCCCTCGAAATTGGTCAGCGCCGGTATGATCGCATGTTTACTGATCCGGCAGGCGACTTCTATGTGCAGTACACAATTCTGGATGGGGAATACCAGGATAACAGATCAAACCGCGGGCCGCTATTCAAGATTGATGCCCTGACGGGTGTGGGTACGTACCTCGGCACCGCTCCCAATCTATCCGGTTATGACGCCGGCTATGGGTTTTCGGCTATCAATCGCCCGTTTCCACATGTGGTCATTTACAGGCCGAAAGAGGCTTCCGACCGCGACGGGCAGTCAAGGCGTAGGTAGAGCAAGGTTCCGGTTCATTTCGGTAGAAGCAGCCAGCTTGGGTGCGCAGAAGCTGAACGGGAAGGTCGCCGGACGGGATTTAATTGCGGATGTCAACTTCCTATGTAAAGCCGTGCCGGGAACGGCCTGAAATCCTGGTCTAGACCTGGAAGCTTCGCACGCCAGCCGAGCGATCCCGTTACGCGTATCAATGTCCTGCAGCCGTCCGAAGAGCGCCCCTGGAATCCCTTCGGCCCTCCAGCTTGCTAGACCGACTGCATTCTGAATGACGGCGAGCAAACCGGCCTGGGAATCTCGTCAGCGAGGCAATTCCACGGTTCGAATGCGTGGCGGCCGACCAGCGCTACTGGCCCGCCGATTCTTGACCGGGTCAACCGAGCCTTGTGCCCAAGCGGAATACGGACCTGCACTATCACTGCAGACATTCAATGAAGTCTTGTATTAGGTTCATCGCGTCGGAGTTATGGCCTGGTCCAGATGAGTGTAGCGCGCTCCTGTCTGTCACAGCCCACCCGGGTGAAGTCGAAAGCACGCGGGCGTGCTCTACCGACTCGACGTCCGAATAAAGGTCTCCGACGTAGCAGGAAGAAGGGGCATCTACTTGCGCCCGGTTCAGCGCCACAAGGAGGCAAAGCGGATCTGGTTGGCGCCGCCTGAAATCATGCTTACCAACAGTATGGTCAGTTTGCCTTCGCGACGAATAATGTTGGTTCGAAACTCGGGCTCTGAGTCAAATCTGCGAGGGCTATTTCGCGACTTGTAGCCGTGCGAAGAAGAGCGTCGATGCCGGCAATAGGATGAAGTTTGTGAAGAAACTCCTGTACTCACCCCGCTTGTCGGAATCACGAAACTAAATGACCGGGCGTGGCCACCACGACTTGATCAAAACCAATCCTTGCCATCTTGAATTTACGCAAGGACTTCTTCCTGCTTGGAGAAAAGGCCTCCCGGCGTACCCTTCACGCGCGGAACGTGCGAGCCTTTTGCAGGGTGCTCCAACAGTGACAGCATTTCAGGCGGTTCTTCTATCCAGTTGGCTCGTCCATCATTGACGATCTCGAAATTGCCCTTCACGTTCGGTTCACCCCTGTCGTATTCCTTGGGGTGCACGCAAACGACTTGCCTTTTCTGCTTTATAGCGGCCCTTACGGTGTGCAGCGTGCCACCTCCTTCTCCCGTCTGAATCACGATAACCAAATCCGACAGTGCACTCTGCAGCCGGTCTCGACGGACAAAACTCCATCTGGAAGGTCGTGTACCTGGTGGGTATTCGCTTACCAAACACCCTCCTTGTCGCACAATCTCTTCGGCCAAGTCATGATGTTGAGGTGGATAAACTGTATCAAGACCGTGGGCCAGAACGGCTAGGGCCGTGCCTTTCTCCTTGATACATCCCATGTGGCCATTGTAATCACAGCCGAACGCGAGGCCACTCACGACCGGGATTCCTTGCCGGGCCGCGAAGCCGCCATAGCTCCTGGCTGTCTGGATGCCGTCCTCGGTCGGGTGCCGCGTGCCTACAATAGCGACAACCCTGGGCTGGTCATGCATGGCATTCAACGACCCTCTCAAGTAAATGACGCATGGCTTGTCGCCGTCAAGGACATCGAAGCGCCTGGGGTAATTGCAGGAGTCTGAAATGGGGATAGCGCGAACGCCCAGATCGTCGCATCTTTCCTGGATCTGGAGAGCCTCCGTCCAGGCACGCGCACAATCCTGCTGCGTCTGCCTCGGAAAGCGGCGGGCAACAAATCGCTCAAATTCCTGAAAGCCAGTCGGCACATCAGGATAAACGGACAGCGTCTTCTTTGCCCCGATCCCACGGA
Source organism: Rhodothermales bacterium (assembly GCA_965207385.1). Taxonomy (GTDB): domain Bacteria; phylum Bacteroidota; class Rhodothermia; order Rhodothermales; family Bin80; genus CAZXEU01. Next base: position 28,809 of record CBDBLZ010000001.1, on the reverse strand, counting down.
GTCGCTGCAGGGCTATTAGTCCAATTGCATCCATCTGGCGGCTGGCAAGCCCTAAGTGGCTACGACTGGTCCCAGATTATAGCCAACTCTTGCGGAATGCCTTTGTTTGCCGACTCAATGCTCGCGTGCAGCCTGCCAGGACTTTGGTGTCGGCCCAAGGCAAAGCCAAATATTGTCGCAGTCGGGTTGCGGAGGCAAATCGCTGCAGCAACTTTCGCCATGGTAGCTCCGCGCGTGACAATATCATCTACTAGAAGTACGAGTGAGTGCTCCAGCTTCCCGGCTCGATACTTTGCGCGCTTCAAGACTGCGTCTCGTGCGCCCGCGTCAGGTTGCTGGTGAAGAGGCGCATGAACCCGTTTCGCAAGGCAGCTAGCTTCAAAAGAAGCTCCCGCGGCGTCTGCGATCGCTTTGGCCAGGCGCGAATTCCTGGACTGGAGATCCGCGGTTTCTTCACTTGATCCGAGTATCGGAATGAGCACTGTATCTTCGGGATTGATGCCAATGCAGGAAAACAGGCTTGGAGCCGCCGATTGCATTGTCGCTTCGGCCTGTCTCAATGCGCGAACGCTGCCGGACTTGAAGTCATTGATCCTGGCCGTCCAGGGATCGTCACGGCCGCTGCCGATTCTGTATCCCAAGCAATAGACGCCCACTAGGCATGGGTGACCCTTGTCCAGCGATGGTTTTAGCCACCAATCGCAAGGAATAGCCATGGATGGATCTATCTTCCGGACGGCATCACGCTCCAAAGGCCCCGGACGCAAATCGGGCACCTTTTAACCTGTCGAAACCTCGAATTCTTCTCGGGCAATGGCCCAGAATTCCAATAGGGCATCCAGTACACTGAGCAAATGAGATACCTTTCGATTGGTGCAATTCAATTGCAGTGCCCAGCGTCGAGGGGAATCTTGGGCCTGTGGCCTACAGCGAAACGCCTCTCTTCCATGGAATGAAATCGAATTGGCATAGCAAGTCCGCTTTGGTCGGTTCAATTCCGCCCGCTACCGAAACAACCATGTCAAGAATTCTCTCGCCCACTTCCTGAATCGTTTCCGCGCCTGTTACGATACCGCCCGCGTCCAGGTCAATGATATCCGGCATGCGCATCCGCAGCGCAGAATTGGAGGAGATCTTGATGACCGAGGCAACGGGATTGCCCGTCGGAGTGCCGAGTCCGGTCGAGAAAAGAATGACCTGCGCGCCGGCACCCGCAATAGCCGTTGTGGATTCGACGTCTCCGCCGGGCGTGCAGAGCAGGTTCAGCCCGGGCTCCGTGGCGTATTCGGGATAGTCCAGCACATCCCTGACTGGAGACATCCCGCCCTTGCGTGCTGCACCCGCCGATTTCATGGCATCCGTAAGGAGACCGTCCCGGATGTTGCCGGGCGAGGGGTTCATGTCGAATCCGGAGCCCACGGCCTCGGCAAGGCTTGCGTAGCGCTGCATCAGGCCGACAAACCGCTCTGCTGCCGCAGGCGAGGTGCATCGGTCAATCAGAGCCTGCTCGACGCCGCAGAGCTCCGGAAACTCCGCTAGAATGGCCCGTCCTCCCAGCGCTACGAGCATGTCCGCCGCGTGTCCCATGGCCGGATTCGCAGACAGCCCTGAAAAGCCATCCGAGCCGCCACACTCGAGACCCAGCGTTAGACGGCTCAGCGGCGCCGGTTCACGCTGGATGCTATTGACCTCAGCCAGCGAAGCGAATGTCTCGGCAACGGCCTCGGAGAGTAGCGTGTGCACGCTGGCGTAGTCCTGCTGCCTGTAGGTCAGGAGCGGCTTGTCAAAATGCGGACTTCGACGCTGGATTTCCTGCTCCAGCAGCTCCAGCTGGGCATTTTCGCAGCCAAGGCTAAGCACGGTGGCGCCTGCCACGTTCGGGTGGTGCAGATATCCGGCAAAGAGCCCGCAAAGGCTCTGCGCATCTTCGCGCGTGCCGCCGCACCCGCCCTCATGTGTCAGGAAGTGGATGCCATCGACGTTCTCGAACAGTCGTCGACGGTCGCCTTCGCTGATGCCCGTCGGAAGATGCCGGCGCAATTCATCCGGGGAAGCGCCTGCCCGGTAGAGCCTCGCAAGCTGCGCCACCTGGCTTCGATACGCGGAAGACGCGGCATAGCCCAGTTCTTCCTCGAACGCCGAACGCAACACGTGCACGTTGCGGTTTTCGCAGAAAACGAGCGGAATGACCAGCCACCGGTTGCTGGTGCCCACCTGGCCATCGGAGCGGTGATACCCGTTGAAGGACCGCCCCCGCCAGCGCGACACTTCCGGCGGGCTCCAGCGGTATCCGGACTCGCCAACTGAATAGCGGGTGGTGTCGTGAGCTACGTTCAGGGTCGTCAGTAGCTCTCCACGGCAGATGGGCTCGGTAGCACGGCCAACCACGGAGCCGTACATCACGATGGCGTCTCCGGCCTCCAGGGGTCTCGACGCAAACTTGTGCTTGGCCGGAATATCCGAGCGCAGGGCAAAGGCCTCGCTGTCCGGGGCCACGGGCCTGTCGCGAGGCAAGTTCACCAGCGCGACGCAGGCATTATCGGCCGGATGGATGCGCAGGAAAGCGCGCGGCATCTACTTTACCGATGAATGGTCCCCGACGTTTACGGCGCGCGGTACGCCTTCTACCGTGGCGTGGGCTCCTACGAAGGCGCCAGCAAGTACCGCGCTCCGTACGCAGGCACCTTCAAACACGATGCTGTCCCGGACAACGGCGCTATCGATTCGGGCATTCCTTTCGATGGACACATTAGGGCCTACGACGGAGTTCTTGATCTCCGCTCCTGGCCCCAGATAAACGGGCTCAATGATCGCGCTGTTTTCAACTCTGGCCCCGGCATGGTCCGTGCCGCCGAGCAGTCGGCAGGTTGTGTGAAACAGCGCTTCGAGCGTTCCGCAATCCAGCCACTCCTTGACCGTCGCCGTGTGAAACACCTGGCCTCGCTTCAGAAGCAGATCAAAGGCATCCGTCAGGTAGTATTCTCCGCCCTTGCCCTTGATGCCGTTGTCGAAAAGGTGCTGAATGGCGCGCTGCAGGCTGCCGAGGTCACGCACATAGTAGATCCCGATTAGGGCTTCGCGAGATATCAGCGATTGCGGCTTTTCAACGAATGCGACAATACGCTCGCCTTCGCGAACAGCCACGCCAAAACGGCTCGGGTCGTCCACCTGTTTGACCCAGGCCACGACATCGGCGCCCTCAAGCGTGACAGGATCGCCCATCACGAAGACCGTGTCGGCATAGATCACTATGCCCTCACCGTTCAGGTGGTCCCGTGCCACAGACACGGCATGCGCCGTGCCAAGCGGACTCTGCTGCACCACGTAGTGTGGCTCGATGCCGTGGCGCTGGCAAATGTCTGCCAGCGCATCGCGCACGCTGTGGCCGAAGCCTGGTCCCAGGATGAAGACTGCCTCGGTGACCGGCCTCGGCAGGATGTCCGCAAACCCTTCCACGATGCGCTCCACTACGGTCTTGCCGGCTACGCTGAGAAGCGGCTTGGGCGTGACATTCGACTGGGGCCGCAGGCGTTTGCCGCGGCCTGCCATGGGGATGATCAGCTTCATGCGATTATTCCATCGTGAGGACAAGGCGAGAGTCCTCTTCGTGGCGGATTTCATCCACCGGATCTGCCTTGCCGCGGCCGGCATACAGGCGGTTTGGACAATTGATTATGATGGCATCACCTGCGCCGATATTGCGGTAGGCGTGAATGACGCCAGGCGGAACGATGACCGTCGCAGGACGATCTGCCCCCAGGTCCTCGACTTGTCGGTGGCCATACGTTGGCGAGTCCCTCCTGTAGTCCCACAGGAACAGTCGGAAGATCCCGCTGAAGAAGACGAAGAGATCGGTCTGATCGCGGTGCTCGTGCGGCCCGCGCGTAACGCCCGCATGGGTAAGCGACACATATCCCATGACGGGATGAAGGGCCTCCGCAAGACAGTCCTGCCGATAGATCTCTGAGAGCCATCCGCGACTATCCACGTAGCGCTCAAGCGGCGCAATTGCACAGTCCGGTATGGGAGCGTCGGTCCAGCGCACCGGCTCAGGCATCAGGGTAGACTACGTCGCGGGCGAGCCTGTTGGCCTTGTGCCATCCTTCCATGGTGCCCGCATCTCCCCACCAGCCTCCCAGGATACCGTGCGTAAGCTGGCTTCGCCTTACGTACTCGGCATTCACGTCGCTTACCTCGAATTCGCCGCGACGGCTCGGAGAAAGGCCGCGAATGATGTCGAAAACCTGTGCATCGTAGAAATAGATACCCGTGACGGCGTATGAACTGGGAGGTCTCTCCGGCTTTTCAATGATATCCACGATGGTTTCGCCGTCAAAGGCGGCGACGCCGTAGTGCTCAGGATCGGGCACTTCCTTGAGCAGGATCCGGGCGCCTCGGTCCTGCGCGCGAAAGGCTTCTACTTCCGGAGCCAGGCTGTCAGCGACGATATTGTCGCCCAGCATGACGACCATGGGGCTGCCACCGGAAAAATTCTCGCAAAGGCCTATAGCCTGCGCGATGCCGCCGGGCTGGTCCTGCACGCGGTATGTAAGGTCGAGCCCCATCTCGTAGCCGCTACCAAGCAGGTTCACCACGTCTCCCATGTGCTCGGGACTGGTCACCACCGCAATCTGGACCACGCCGGCCTCCCTTAGCCGCAGCAGTGCGTGGTAGATCATGGGATAGCGTCCGACAGGCAGCAGGTGCTTGTTGGTTACCTTGGTCAGCGGGTACAGGCGACTGCCGGTCCCGCCTGCCAGAACGATGCCCTTCGGTAACTGCATGCGCAATTCGTGGTTTGAACTAGCGGGCCGCTTCCAGCGAAGCCTGCGCCAGATCGGCCTCTACCATTTCCTGGATCAACAAGTCCAGCGAGCGGCGCGGCGACCATCCGAGCTGCTTTTTGGCCTTGGTCGCATCGCCGACAAGGTTATCCACTTCGGCCGGCCGGTAGTAGCGTGGATCAATGGCGACGAGCACCTTTCCCGTCCGGGCGCACCGGCCCTCCTCGTCGGATCCTCTGCCGTGCCACGCAAGATCTAGGCCGGCCGCGGCGAACGCTTTCGTGCAGAACTCCCTCACCGTGGAGGTCTTGCCCGTGGCGAGGATGTAGTCGTCCGGGGCCTCCTGCTGCAGCATGAGCCACATGCCCTCGACGTAGTCTCGGGCGTGGCCCCAGTCCCTGGAGGCGTCCAGATTGCCCAGATACAGGCGCTCTTCCAATCCCATTCTGATGCGAGCAGCGCCGCGCGTAATCTTGCGCGTTACGAATGTTTCTCCCCTGACGGGGCTTTCGTGATTGAACAGGATGCCGTTGCAGGCAAAGTAGCCGTATGCTTCCCGGTAGTTGACGGTAATCCAGTATGCATAGAGCTTGGCGACCCCGTAAGGGCTGCGCGGATGAAACGGCGTCGATTCCTTTTGCGGCACTTCGCGCACCTTGCCAAACAGCTCGCTCGTCGAAGCCTGGTAGAACCGGACGCGGTGCTGCAGGCCCAGAATCCGAATGGCTTCCAGAAGCCTTAGCACGCCGACCGCGTCTGCGTTGGCCGTGTATTCCGGCGTCTCGAAACTGACCTGGACGTGACTCTGGGCCCCCAGATTGTAGATTTCGTCCGGCTGCACCTCCTGGACGAGCCGAATAAGGTTGGTCGAGTCTGTAAGGTCTCCGTAGTGAAGGAAGAATCGAACGTCCCTGGCGTGCGGATCCTGATACAGGTGGTCAATGCGGTTGGTATTAAAGAGGCTGGACCTTCGCTTGATACCGTGGACCTGGTACCCTTTCTCCAGGAGCAGTTCCGCCAGGTAGGCGCCGTCCTGTCCCGTAACTCCCGTTATGAGTGCCTTTCGTGGCAATATCTCACGCGTTCTGTTGGAGGTACCAGGCATAGGTCTTGCTCAGTCCTTCGCTGAGGGGCGTGGGCGCGGTCCATCCAAGGCTCTTTAGTCGCGATACATCGACGAGCTTGCGCGGCGTGCCGTCCGGTTTCGAGCGGTCATGCACTACTGCACACTTGCTGCCAACGGCTTCCTGCACCAGGTCTGCAAGCGCGTTGATGCTCAGATCTTCGCCTACGCCCACGTTGAGCAGCGTATCCGGCGCTGCCGCATGCAGATCCTCTTCCGGCTGCTTAAGGATGAAGAGGCAGGCTTCTGCCAGGTCCTCGCTGTAGAGAAACTCGCGCCGCGGCGTGCCGGTGCCCCAAAGCGTAACGGGGCCATTGCCACGAAGCTTTGCCTCGTGAAATTTGCGCAATAGGGCTGGCAATACGTGACTGGTCTCCAGGTCAAAATGATCGCCCGGGCCGTAAAGGTTGGTAGACATCAACGAAACGAAATCGCATCCGTGTTGCAGTCGCAATGCCTGGCAAAGCTTGACTCCTGCGATCTTGGCAACGGCATACCACTGGTTGGTTGGCTCAAGCGGGCCGCTTAGCAGGTATTCTTCGCGCAGGGGCTGCGGCGCGTGCTTGGGATAGATGCATGTACTGCCCAGAAATAGCAGACGCCGCACGCCCGTTCGATGGGCCGCCCGTATTACGTTGCCCTGTATGGCAAGGTTGTCGCCGATGAAATCGGCCGGATGGCGGTCATTGGCCAGTATGCCTCCCACGCGGGCAGCTGCCAGGACGACGTACTCGGGCCGCTGATCGGCGAAGAACCGGTCGACTGCGCCTTGGCATCGAAGGTCAAGTTCCGTCGAGGTCGCCTTCACGATGGACCGGTAGCCAGCCCCGTCAAGGCGCCGGACAATGGCAGAGCCCAAGAGACCCCGGTGGCCGGCCACATATATGCGCGCTGTCTTTGAGCTGAGGTGCATGGTCAGGGCCCTTCGTTGGCCAGGCGCAATTTGACGTAGTCGAGCGTGCGCCGCAGCCCTTCAAGCCTTGGTACCGTGGCATGCCACCCCAGAGTCTGATTTGCCAGCGTCGTATCCGGCTGCCGGCTCTTGGGATCGTCTGCGGGAAGAGGGGCAAACGAAAGGGAGCTACTGCTACCGGTTATGGCCAGGATCTCTCGGGCAAACTCCAGCACGCTGACCTCGTCGCTGCTGCCGATGTTGACGGGATCCGTCACTTCGCTGAACAGAAGCCGGACAATTCCCTCCACCGTATCGTCGACGTACGTGAAGGAGCGGCTCTGCTTGCCGGTGCCGTATACCGTCAGAGGCTCTCTCCTGAGGGCCTGCCGCATGAAATTTGGCAGGGCACGGCCATCGTACATGCGCATGCGGGGGCCGAAACTGTTAAAAATCCTCGCTATCCGGGTGTCGATTCCGTGGTAGCGATGATACGCCATCGTAATCGCTTCGGCAAAGCGCTTGGCCTCGTCATAGACGCCCCGGAGGCCCACGGGGTTGACGTTGCCCCAGTAGTCTTCTCTCTGCGGGTGCTCAAGCGGATCGCCGTACACTTCGCTGGTTGAAGCAAGGAGAAAGCACGCCTTCTTGACCTTTGTCAATCCCAATGCATTGTGCGTGCCGAGTGCTCCTACTTTCAGGGTCTGGATCGGCAGCCGAAGGTAGTCAATCGGAGAGGCGGGGCTGGCAAAATGCAGCACGTAGTCTACGGCGCCCGGTATATCGATGAACTCCGTGACATCGTGGCGGACCAGCTCGAAGCGCGGATGATCGTCCAGGTGGGCTACGTTCTTGCGTGATCCCGTAAGGAAATTGTCCACGCATACAACTGTATGTCCATCGGCCAGAAACCGGTCACAGAGGTGTGAGCCCAGGAAACCGGCACCTCCGGTAATCACCGTACGCGGCATCCAACTTCTACGATACTAGGTGTGCTAGGTGCCTGCCTGCGATTCAGCCCGCTATGGCAAGCGGCCGAAGCTTCTCCGGATATGTCTCCCTGATGAGGCCGCGCGCAAGGGCCCGCGTGGAGTCAATGAGAGGAATGCCTTCGTATCGTGCTTCGCCGACCGCGAGCGGAAGCTCCGTGCAGCCCAGGATCACGGCCTCGGCCCCTCTTTCCTTCAGATGCCGCACGGCCTTGAGCACGAGGTCTCGGGCTTTTCCCGGGACCGGATTGGAATGTGCCTTGATGCCGAAGACAGGATCGAAGATCGCGCGATGTACCACATTCTCCGCCACGTCCTCCGCAGGCATTACGGGCGTCAGGCCGGCCGCAGCGATTCGGCTTCGGTACAGCCCCGCGGTGTGCAGGCCAAACGTGGAGAGGGGACCGATTCGCTGAATGCCCGGCACGGACTCTTGTGCAAGCGTCAGGGCCTCGGTGATCAGGTTCAGAAGGCGGAGCCTGGTGCCGCGGCTATCAAGCGCCTGGAGCACGGCCTCGAAGATGATGGGTGCATGGGCACTGTTGCAGGGCATGCCGGCCACGGTTGCACCGATTCGGCCGAGGTCCTCCAGCGCTTCTGCTATACCGGGCGCAGGATTGACCCGGTCCTGGCCCAGGATAAAGGAGCTTCTGTCTCGAATCCGGTGTGCATACGAAACCAGGGTCACAGGCAGGTGCTCCTGGTCGGATTCGGCAAGCGTCTCGTCGAAGATTTTCTGGACGAGGTCGATGCCCGCATAGGGCCCCATGCCGCCCACGACGCCGATTATGGGTTCCTGTTGCATGACGCTGATGGCTGCGCGTGGGTGCCGGAATTGGACGGCGTGGATGTCTTTACCGAACTTTATTTTGACGGTGTACTTGGCTATATTCGCAGGCTTATGCCAACAAAAGGATCAGGTTCTCCCGAGCCGGCAAAAACCCTGTCAACCTTGCCCGGTCGTCTAATGGCAGGACAGCGGCCTTTGGAGCCGTCGGTGGAGGTTCGAATCCTCCCCGGGCAACACAGCTTTCCTTGTGACGATGGTCTCCACTGACCTGCCGATCGGAATCTTTGCGGGTAGCAGCAACCCCGCCCTCGCGGCGCGCATAGCCGAGTCCTATGGCCAGGAACTGGGCCTGCTTACCCGCAAGACGTTTGCCGACGGCGAGATCTATGTGCGCTACGAAGAGTCGATTAGAGGGCGCGATATTTTCATCGTGCAGAGCACGTATCCCAATGCCGACCACTGGATGGAGCTGCTGCTCCTGGTGGATGCGGCCAAGCGTGCCTCCGCAGCGCGGATAAATGCCGTGGTGCCTTATTTCGGCTATGCGCGGCAAGAACGCAAGGATCAGCCGCGCGTCGCGATTGCCGCCAAGCTCATGGCGGATATGCTTGCCGTGGCGGGCATTGACCGCGTCCTGACCATGGATTTGCATGCTTCCCAGATTCAAGGGTTCTTCGACGTTCCGGTGGATCACCTGTATGCATCCGGTGTTTTCACCGACTATTTGGGCGGTTTGCGTGAGACCAACGTCGTGGTTGTCGCTCCGGATGTAGGGGCCATCAAGATGGCAAGGGCCTACGCGAACCGTTTGCACTCTAATCTGGCGGTCATCGACAAACGGCGGCCCATCCAGAACGAGGCGGAAGTAGTCAACATTATCGGTAATATCGAGGGGCGGAACGTGTTGTTGATTGACGACATGATCGATACTGCAGGCACCCTTACTAGTGCCGCGAATGCGCTTAGGGAGGCCGGCGCCCGCAGAATAACGGCAGCATGCACGCATGCCCTGCTTTCCGGTCCCGCCTACGAGCGAGTAGAATCATCTGCTTTGGATCGGCTGATTGTCACGGACAGTATCCCCCTCAGGCGCAACTCGGACAAGATCGAGGTGGTAGGCGTTGCGCCCATGTTTGCCGATGCCATCAGCCGCATATCGACGGATGCCTCGGTATCCACGCTATTTAGGCCGTAACCAGTCAAGTCATGGACGTAATATCACTTAATGCCCGGAGTCGGGTACCTGGAAAGAAGGGGGCTCGGGCCGCTCGGCGGGACGGGGACGTGCCGTGCGTGTTGTACGGAGTGAGCACGGATCCGGTAGTCTTCAAGGTGTCAGAGAAGAGCCTGGGTCTTCTCATATACACCAATCAGACGCACTTGGTGGACGTAAGCATGGGCGATGATACCTGGCGCTGCATTGTCAAGGACATTGCATTTCACCCTGTTACAGACCGTCCCATGCACGCGGATTTCCAGGTACTGCATGAAGGAAGCCGCGTAACGCTCACCGTTCCCATTCGATACAGGGGGACGCCGGTGGGCCAGACGCGGGGCGGCAATGTCCGTGCCGTGCTCAACGAGCTGGTGGTGTCTTGCCTTCCCCGCCATATTCCGTCGCAGGTCGAAGTGGACGTAACTGACATGGACATTGGCCAGGCGGTGCATGTCCGGGATCTCGATTTTGAGCACCTGGACTTCTTGGCCCCGGATGATCAGATACTCTATACAATCGTTCGCCCGCGCATGATAGAAGAAGAGACGGCGGAAGAAGAGGAGGAGGAGACTGTCGAGATCCTGGAGGAGTAACCGGACGCCGCACGTCGCTCAGAGCGGATCGGGACGGATACCATGGCGCAAGGTCGACGGCTCATCGTTGGGCTTGGCAATCCTGACCGGGAATATGCAACTACGCGGCATAACGTAGGATATTTGGTAGTGGATGCAATCGCGGAGCGCTGCCGTGCACCATTCAAACAGGACGGCCGTGCTCAGGCACTGGTTGCCCAGGCCCGAATCAGGGGTCGCAGGGCGGTGCTAGCCAAGCCGCAGACGTACATGAACAGAAGCGGCGTGGCGGTGAAGACCCTGGTGCGCCGGCATGCGCTGGCGCCGCAGGAGATCCTGATTGTCGTGGACGATATATACCTCCCGGTGGGTGTGCTTCGCCTTCGGGCATCCGGTGGTGCGGGCGGCCACAACGGCATACAGGACATAGCAGACCGACTTGGCACGACCGCTTTTCCGCGGCTTCGGCTGGGAATCGGCAGCGGCTTCGGTCGCGGCCGGCAGTCCGACTACGTGTTGTCTCCGTTTTCGGATGAGGAGAAGCCCGTGGTGGACCGGCTGCTGGAGCGTGCGGCAGAAGCGGCGAGCGTCTTCGTTACGGAGGGTATAGTGCCTGCCATGAACAGGTTTAATCGTGGCAGCAGTCCGGACGCGGCGGACCTACCTATTAATTCATAATTCAAGACTGATCAATATGTCGGTTCAATTGATTTCCATCCTTGTTCCCGTAACCGGAGTCGTGGCGCTGGCCGTTGCGTTGATGCGCGCACGCTGGGTTGTCCGCCAGGACTCGGGCACGGACGCCATGCAGGATATAGCGTCGTATATCGCCAGCGGGGCGCGGGCCTTCCTGCGGCGTGAATACCGTGTGCTTTTCATTTTTGTGGCGTCCATGGCCGTCATCCTTGCTTTGGCCAATGCGAGTGAGCGCGCACTGGACGGCGAGGTAATCAACTCGCCGCTCGTGGCCGTTTCGTTTCTGATTGGGGCCCTTTGCTCCGGTCTTGCCGGCTTTATAGGCATGACGGTAGCCACGAAGGCAAATGTGAGGACCACCAATGCCGCGCGGCGAGGATTGACCCCTGCCCTGCAGGTTGCCTTCTCCGGAGGGCTCGTTATGGGACTGAGCGTGGTGGGCCTGGGCGTGCTGGGTCTGGGACTGCTGTTTCTGACCTACGACAACGCAACTGCCTGGACGGACCTGCGCGTTGTCAACGTGATTGCCGGTTTTTCTCTCGGGGCCTCCTCCATTGCGCTGTTTGCGCGCGTGGGTGGTGGCATATACACAAAGGCGGCGGATGTCGGCGCAGATCTGGCGGGCAAGGTGTACGAAGGCATCCCGGAAGACGATCCCCGCAATCCGGCGACCATTGCGGACAACGTGGGTGACAACGTCGGGGACGTGGCCGGCATGGGCGCGGACCTGTTCGAGAGCTATGTCGGATCCATCATCGGTACCATGGTTCTGGGCACAGGCTTCCTTGGCGTCTTCGGTACCATGGACCTTGCCTCGGGCAGCCTCGCCGCAGTGCTGCTGCCGCTCGTTCTTGCCGGTGCCGGCATTCTGGTAGCCATTTTGGGCTCTTTCTTTGTCCGCGTACGGGAAGGCGGCAATCCTCAGATGGCGCTCAACGCGGGCGAATTCGGGGCCAGCGCCATAATGGTGCTCGTTTCCTTCGTGTTCATCCGGTGGATGCTTCCGGAGAGCTGGACGGCCACTACGCCCATTGTAGGCACCTTCGAGTACACCTCGCTGGGCGTGTTCTACGCCGTTGTCATCGGGCTTGCGGCGGGGGTTATCATCGGTCTGGCAACCGAGTACTTCACGTCCACGACCACCAAGCCGACCCTTGGCATTGCGAAGCAGAGCATGACGGGAGCGGCCACCAACATCATTTCCGGTCTGGGTATAGGCATGTATTCGACGGCCATTCCCGCACTCGTTATCGCGCTGGCCATAGTGGGGGCGTACTGGTTTGCCGGACTCTACGGAATTGCGATAGCGGCGGTTGGCATGCTGTCCGTGACAGGCATTCAGCTTGCTGTGGATGCGTACGGGCCCATTTCCGACAACGCCGGAGGCATCGCAGAGATGGCCCATCTTCCGGCAGAGGTCCGCGAGCGGACCGATGCGCTTGACGCGGTAGGCAACACCACGGCCGCCATCGGAAAAGGGTTTGCCATCGGTTCTGCCGCGCTGACAGCGCTGGCCCTGTTCGCGGCATTTATGCAGCAGGCCAGGGTGGAGACCATCAATGTGGCCGATCCGACAATCCTGGCCGGACTGCTGATCGGCGCGGTGCTGCCTTACGTGTTCAGCGCCATGGCTATGGGAGCTGTCGGACGTGCATCAGCGGACATGATTCGGGAGGTCGGACGGCAATTTGCCGAAATCCCCGGGCTGCGGGAGGGGACCGCAACGGCGGAGTACGAAAAATGCGTGGACATCTCCACGGCTGCGGCCATTCGGGAAATGATTGCGCCCGGGCTGTTGGCGCTCGCGGCACCTGTGGCAATTGGGTTCATCGACAAGGATATGCTCGGTGGGCTGTTGGTCGGCGTGACTGTCTCGGGTGTTCTGTTCGCCATATTCCAATCCAATGCGGGAGGTGCATGGGATAACGCCAAGAAGCGCATCGAGAGCGGACTCAAGATCGAGGGCGTTCAGCTGGGCAAGGGTACCGAGGCGCACCGGGCCGCGGTAGTGGGGGACACCGTGGGAGACCCCTTCAAGGACACGTCGGGCCCCAGCCTTAATATCCTGATCAAGCTCATCGCAGTAGTGGCACTCGTAATCGCACCACTCATAGCCTAATCCACCGTGCGCCTGTTAGCAGCGCACCGATCGAAGCGGGAAGGCCATTAGGGTCGGCAGGCCGATGCCATAACACGCCTGGCACCAGTCTGCCCCGGGTCGGAAGGGGCGGCATATCCCGCCCATGGTTGGTATCTGTCTGCTGAAGCACGGGTAGTGGCGGTTTCGGCCGCGAAGACGGGCGCAGGATATACAGCAAGGCCGCAAGCGACTGGTCTTATCGATCCGGGGTGCTCGGCGCCTGGCTGCTGCGCAATTCAAACAGCGTCGGCTTGTGGTGCCCCGGGAAAACGAGCGTGCTGCTCGGCGCCTGCCCTGCCACGGGAGATGCTCCGTCGAAGTGGCCGTGTGCAGGCAAGGAGGACGCTCAACCAGTATCCGTGAGTGGCCTACTCTTCCGCGGCACCCGGCGGATACGGCGCAGAATCCTGAGATTGCCTGGCATCGTATACCGGCCACAAAACCATCTCACGTCTAGCCATGATAATCAACACGTACCTCACCTTCCGGGACAATTGTAGGGAGGCATTCGAATTCTACCGCAGCTGCTTCGGCGGAGAGTTCATGAGTCTGAGTACATTCTCCGAGGGTCCTGACGACATGGGTATTGATGAAGCGTACGGGCACCTGATCATGCACGTATCGCTGCCAATCGGATCCGGCGTGCTGATGGGCAGTGACTATGTGCCTGGTTTCGGTCCGAACCTGGCCATCGGCAACAATTTCTCGCTGTCCGTTCAGCCGGACAACAGGGAGGAGGCGGATGCCATCTTTCAGAAGTTGTCGGACGGTGGAGCCGTTACGATGCCGCTGCAGGAAACCTTTTGGGGTGCCTATTTCGGCGCGCTGACAGACCGCTTTGGCGTCAACTGGCAGGTCAATTTCCAATTGTCGCGTGGCTGAATGCGCCCCTTGAAGCAATGGGGTGCTGTATGACGCCGCTAACCGTGCCGCCTTGTGGCGCACCCCTGTGCTGCCCGCGCTTCTCATTCGGTGAAAGAGCGGCTTGATGCGCGCCATGCCGTGCCGCGCACACTGGACGTGCAGGCAGGCCTCATTATCCGGGCACCAGCGCAACTCGCTTGATGGCGCACGCGCAAGGCTATTGCGACAAGGTGCCGGCGCGGCAGCGCAGTGGGCGCAAAGCTGTCCTGTTGCGTCCAGGTGGTCGGAAACAGGGCGACTGTACCTACCAGTTTTACGAGGACGAATCAGGTGCCAACAGTCAGTGCTTCGCTCTCAACGGACGGGTTTGTTGATGGTGGACGCCACCTGCACGAACCCACGCGCCGCGAAGGAGGCAGCGTAGTAACGGCACCCGAGGAGAATTAGGGGCACAGTTGTCCTTCTTGCGACCTCTAGCGCAAACGGACCGATAGAAGGCTTGTGCCGGCGGCGGCTTTCCATCCCCATCACGAGGAGTTCACTCGCTGAGGCCCTGGCCACAATACTGGCGACCGGATCGTCCGCCAGGTCGATTTCCACCTGATACGGTCCCGCAGCCTCGTCCCTGGCAAGACGCTGGATTGTCTGGCGGTGTCGTCGCTGGGCATCCGCTCTCGTGGCGGAAGGTAACGCCTGCACGAACGTCAGTTCCGGAGGCGCTGTGCGAGACAGGCTGGCCAGGAAACGCGCACGCAAGGGACTATGTACGCGCTGGCCTCTGACGGGGACAAGGATTCGCGTCGCTTCGGAGATTTGCCACCGCGGCGGGGCGCGCAAGATGACGACGTCTGAATCGATGGCCGAGATCAGTCCCTCCAGCCGGACCTCCACTCCGGGCTCCTCAATACGGGGCAGGCCGACGAGCACGGTTTCACAGCGGTGCTCGTTTGCTACGCGTGCGATTTCACCCCATACGTCGGTAGCTACTGTAAACAGCGTTTCAGGACTCAAAGTGCCGTCAAGGTTCTGGCCGACAGACTCGGTGAGAATGTCCCTGGCGTCGCGGATTATTGCATCTGTCGGGAACTGTTCGGGCCGAAGCACGGAAAGAAGAAGCACCTTCCCCGCGTTCGGCGTCCGCACGGTTGCAGCTACGTTGGACAGGCTTGCGGCGCTTGCCGGATTTGCGATGGGCGCAAGAACAAGCGGGTTCCGCCCCCTGGAGCGGGCCAGCTCCGGATCTCTGGCTTCGGCGCTCGCGTCGGCCACCCTGGCGCCGGGTGCAAGCGCCATGAGGTATAAGACCACGCCAACCCCAAGCCACAGGGCCGCCACGCGGCCCGCTTCGGGCACAACGACAGCCTGAAAAATTGCCAGACCCAGGCAGAAAATCACCCCCAGGACAGGAAGCAGCGGAAAGCGGACTTCTCCGGAGCGCCGGAGGGCAAGGATCGCCGTACAGTGTACCATGGCGAATGAAACGAGAAATATCAGGCTTGCGGCGGCACCTGCCGCTGCCACGTTGTCCACCGCGAGCACAATTACCACCATCATCGCTCCGGTCATGACCACTGCTATGGCAGGCGTTCCGGTCCGTCCGCGAATCTGTCCGATCTGACGCGGAAGTGTGCGGTCACGAGCCATGGAAAACGCCACCCGCGAGGCACCGTACAGATTGGCATGCAGGGCGGACAGCATCGACAGAATGCCCGCGCCGATTACTAACCAATAGCCGGGCGTTCCCAGGAAACGGTCCACAGCCTCAGCTACGAGCCCCTCGGGATGGCTTTGCGCCGCTGCGAGTATTCCTCCCTCCGGGGCCCCGACCGTCGCAATTATGGCAAGAAGCGGCAGGTAGATCACAAGTGTAATGCCGAGGGCCGCGTACATCGCGAACGGCACGGTGCGTTTCGGGTCCTTCACTTCGCCCCCAACGGCGGCTATCAGGTCAAATCCCTGGAGCGCGATGAAGGTATAGCCCATCGCCTGCACAATTCCCAGCATGCCGGCAGGTGCAAAAGGACGCATGCGCCCGGCTGCTTCGCCCGGACTTCCGCTTAGCCACGCCCACACGCCTCCGGCAACGAGCAGCCCGAACACGATTACCTTGCCAACCGTGACCGCATTGCCACCCCCTGCCGAATGCCTTACCAGAATCCAGGAGTAGACCGCGATCGCAGCGAGGGCAAGCAAGAGCTCTCCCCGCCCGTCTCCAACCCAGCTATACTGTACCGCAAGAGCTGGAAAGACCCGGCTTGCGCCCTCAACCGTGAAGACAGCGAATCCGATTGCATAGAGCACGCCGGCTACGATTGAGGCAAACCAGACTACCCACCCCACGATGAACGCAACCTCGATCGAGACCACCCGCTTCGCGTAGGCGTACGTGCCACCGGACTCGGGATAGCGGGACGCCAGTCGCACGAAACTGGCCGCCGTAAGGAATGCAATGCCGCCATTGAGCGCGAAGGCAACAATGGCGGCCGCGCCTGCAGAGGCGAAGGCAACGCCGCCAAGCGCGAGAATGCCGCCCCCGACAATGGCGCCCACGCCAAGCGCGGTTGCGCCGAATCGGCCCAGGTGCCGTTCGTTATCCTCACTCATTTCCTTGAGTATGTCATGAGCAGGCGTACGAAGTCAGCGGCGGGCAGAATATCGATGCCGTCTTTGGTGCGCCACCTGCGTGGTTCCAGGCAAACCACAATGCGTCGATTGACCTGCGGATGCTCGTCTGCCAGAAGACGAAGGCCCTTGAGATGTCCATCGTGGATCCTGGATGATGCCTTGGCTTCGACCGCCAGGCGCATGTTGCCGAGAATGAAGTCTACTTCCTGCTGCGTGCTCAGCCTCCAAAAGGACAGCTGATCAAGGCTGCCGCTGTATTCGACGAAGCAGGACAGCTCGTGGCAGACCCAGTTCTCAAACGCCCGGCCAAAGCTCCGAGACCCCTTTTCCACACGGTGCTGATGGCTTAGGTGGTTTACGACACCCACGTCGAAGAAATAGAATTTGGGAGCAATTGCAAGGCGCCGCTTGGCCCGCTTTCGCCAGGCTGGCAAACGGTGTCCCAGCAAAGTGTCTTCCAGGATGTCGAAGTAACTCTTGACGGTCTTGCTGGAAACGCCACAGTCCCGAGCGATATTCGAATAATTCAAGGTAGACCCGTCACTGAGAGCGGCTGCATCCAGGAAATTGGAAAACTCGGGCAAGTTGCGCACGAGCCCTTCCGCCGCGATTTCTTCTTTCAAGTAATCGGACACGTAGGATCGCAGAAGTCGGGCCGGTTGGCGGGCAGCATGGATTCGAGGCAGATATCCCGTGTTCAAGAGCCTTTCAAGGTCGAAGTCAGTTCCAAGCTCGGCCGCCGTCAGACCGCGCAACTCAAGCCGTGCCGCTCTGCCCCCGAGCAGATTGGCGGCTCCGCGCCTTACCTTTCTCGCGCTTGAGCCACAAAGTGCGAAGCTGAGTCCTCGGTTCTCAATGAGCCAGTGAACCTCGTTCAACAGTTGAGGGACTTTTTGAATTTCGTCAATTACTACCTGGCGCGACCTGTCGAATGGAGTGGCCTCGATTTCCAGGCGGAGCAATTCCGGTCTGGCGAGGTAACGGCGGTAGGCATCACTGTTCAGCAGGTCTATCCAGTATCCGTCTGGATATGCGCGTTTCAGCAGCGTTGTCTTGCCACACTGGCGCGGTCCCCAGAGGAAGAACGACTCCGTCCCCGAGGGTGGCAATACCAGAGATCTTTCGAGCATACAATTCAAAAATTCATGTAATTCTGAAGTACACCTCCATATATACTGCAGTTCCGAAGAGGTGGATATGGCTTGAGTGAAGCTACGAAACCAGCTTTGCAGCTATGCACGAAGTGCCGTGGCTTTCCAGCGCGAAGCAGGGGCGATCCGTACACGCCAAGACGCTGAATGTCTGACACACCTGGCCGCCACCCATTCTTAACGGGTGCCGCAAAATGGCATAACTATCCAGCCGGCGCGAATTCAGCCCACAGACGTTCGATCAGGTCGGCAGCAGCCAAGGCGCAGCGCGGAGGTACGGATGTGATTTGAAGCACAGCCGTGCGAATGGGCTGCAAAAGCAGCTTTGCGGCCAATCCCGCATGCTCGAACAACCCGTTCGCCGGCGCCGGGCGGCCGGGATTGGCTCTTCGCGCCTGCCATTGAGCTCATTCGGGCAAAGGGTGCCTTCTCGGTTGCCGACAAGCTACGATGGGGCCTGGGCATGACGCACCGGCGTGATCCCGAACAAAACCCGCCTGCTTAGACCCTCCTTGTGAGTGACGCGGGCCAGTCGGCCATTTGCCGTGTGCACAGGTCCGGCCAACGCGGTATTTTTGGACTCCCGCACTTCAGACACAGGCTCGTCGTTTCCATGGCAACGGTAGATGTCCGCATGCCCAAGATGGGCGAGAGTATCACCGAAGGGACCGTGGTCACCTGGTACAAGAAAGCCGGTGACCCGATTGAGCTCGACGAAAACCTTCTGGAGATAGGCACGGACAAGGTGGATACGGACGTGCCTTCGCCCGCAGCCGGCACGGTACACGAAATCCTCGTCCCGGAAGGGGAAACGGTCGATGTGGGAACCGTTATCGCGCGCCTGGCCACTTCGGTTGAATCGCCGCCAGCTCCGGCTCCCGCGCCCCCGCCCGCTGTGGCAGCGCCGCAGGCCGTCGCGGCAGAGGTCCAGGTGGTCATGCCCAAGATGGGCGAGAGCATCACGGAAGGAACCGTAGTAAGCTGGCACAAGAACGTGGGTGACGCCGTCGAACTGGACGAGACGCTGCTTGAGATAGGCACGGACAAGGTGGACACGGACGTGCCGTCTCCGGCCAGCGGCTTCTTGAAGGAGATTCGTGTTCCCGAGGGCGAAACAGTGCCGGTCGGCACGTGCATCGCCATATTGGCTTCGGAAGCCGTTCAGGTGGCGCCGGAGCCGCCGGAGCCGGCGGACGACGCGGGGCCTGCTCCAGCTGTGGAGCCGCCGCCTGTGCAAGCGCCTCAAGGCGTGGGGCGCAGGCTCGGCGACGGGCGATTCCTGTCTCCTCTCGTAAGATCCATCGCCAACACGGAAGGACTGTCTGCACAGGAGCTCGAAGCCATCGACGGCTCGGGACGGGAAGGCCGCCTGACCAAACAGGACGTACTGGATTACCTTGAGGAGGGAGTCAGGCCTGCCCAGGAGGACGACCGCGTTGAGATAGTGGAAATGGATCGCATGAGGCAGCTGATAGCCCAGCACATGCGCCATTCCAAGGACACGGCTGCGCACGTTACCTCGTTTGCCGAAGTGGATGTTACGGGGCTTGTTCGGATCCGGGATTCGAACAAGGAGCGTTTTTTCCAGCAAGAGGGCATCCCGCTGACGTACACGCCTTTCTTTGTTTATGCAGCCGTAGAAGCACTTCGCGAGCATCCGCTGCTGAATGCCTCTGTGGATGGCACGCGGATTCTCTTGAAGAAGGATTTCCACATCGGGGTGGCAGTTGCCATCGGCAAGACCGGACTGATTGTTCCTGTCATTCGGCATGCCGGGCGCCAGAATATCGGCGGACTTGCCCACGCCGCCCATGACGTGGCGCAGCGCGCGCGCGGCAACGATCTGCAGCCTGACGACCTGCAGGGTGGCACCTTTACCGTCACCAACATTGGCTCTCTGGGATCCATAATGGGCACGCCCATCATTTTGCAGCCTCAGGTCGGCATCCTGGCCACGGGTGCCATCAGAAAGCGGCCTGTAGTGCTCGAGGATCCGGAGCTGGGCGATGTGATAGCGGTGCGCAGCATGATGTATGTCTCCCTGTCCTATGACCACCGCATTGTGGATGGTGCCATGGGGATTTCATTTCTGAAGAAGTTCATGTCGGTCCTGGAGGGCATGGACTCGTCTGTTCTGGTCTGATCCACGTCCGTTATTGCCGTTATTCCTATTTTGGATGCCGGAGGGAGCGTGGTCCCGGGTGGCTTCCGGCCCGGCCTCGCATTAGCCTTTCGGTTTTTCGATACGGCTGGACAGAATGCAGTTCTCAACGGCAGCTCGAAAGAAGACGCTTTTCGCTGTCAGTGATCTTGACCGCCACCTCAGCCGGTTTGCTGCGGACTATCTTCGGGACAAGAGCACAGAGACGGTAGGGACGTATACCCGCAGCCTCCGCGCATTCCGTGAATGGATGCTGCTGCAGGGTGGCACTTGCCAATTGGTGCGCGAGGAAATCGAGCGGTACCGGGACTATCTCTCCGGTGAAAGGTGCCTCAGCGGCGTTTCCGTCTCTACGTACCTGACGGCGCTGCGAAGTCTGTGCCAATATTTGCAAACTGCCGGCGTGCTGGCGGAGAATCCGGCCAAGGCTGTCAGGGGCAACAAGCGCCCCGGTGACCATTCCCGCCAGACCCTGGAGGAAGAGGAGATTGCGGCGCTGATTCGGGCCATGGACGGCTCCGATCAGCTGGGCAAGCGCGATCTGGCCATCGTTCATTTGATGCTGTATGCGGGACTCAGCGAGATTGAGATTGTGCGGGCCAACATTTCGGATCTTGAGCACACGCTCTACGGGCCTCATCTGCGCGTCCAGGGCAAGGGCCGCAGGTCAAAGGACCAGTCCGTTCCGCTCGAGGAGCGCGTTACGGCCAGGCTCAACAGCTACTTGCAGACACGGCCGACGCGCAGGCCGACGGATCCCATGTTCATCGTGCACGGGCGTCGCAACGCGGGCGAACGGCTGAGTACGCGCAGTATCCGAAGCCGGATTTCCATGCATCTGGCGGCAGCTGGCATTGCCCGCGAAGGCGTCACTCCGCACAGCCTGACGCATACGGCCCCGGTCATCTGGCTGAACGAAGGCGTGGAAGAAGACGAGGTTAGCCGGCGAATGCGGCACGGCTCGACTGCCACGACGCGCATATCCGTGCGAAAGCAGGAACGCCTGCAATCAAGGAACGAGGCGACCCGGGTGTCGGCAGGTTCAAAGCCTGGTCTGAAGCGTGAACTGGTGCAGCCCGGCAAATGACCACGAACTGAACGCGTAGTCGAGCCGCACGCGCGAAATCGCGAGGCCGAACCCCATTCCGAGACCTGCCAGGTCGAGCCTGCTGCTGGTCTTGAGTGCTTCGTGCCTGCGATGGTTGTAGCCGAATCGAATGTGAAAGGTGCGCGTGAACTGGAATTCGCTGCCCAGGATAAGGTGCTGCGCAATGTCGGCGGCGCCGCCAAGCCTGTCCAGGTCTGACAGTTCGTAGGCCGTCAAGGAGACCAGCAGCGGAAGGTGGCGGAGTTTCTTGGCCACGCCCAACCGCAGGTCGAAGGGAAGCGCATCCGATTCGCTGCCCAGCGATTGCAGCACCATCCCCAGGTGGCTGGCGGCCGCGCTGACGGTCAGCTGCTGCTCTGCAATCCGGTATACTGCGCCCACGTCAAGAGCCAGCGCAGATGCCCGGTACACATCCACGCCGCTGTACGCAAAGTGGAGGTTGGCGCCGTAGCGAATCCTCTCCGAGTAGGCGCGCGAGATGCCGATCGTAGCGACAATCTCCGAAGCCGTAAACGTACCGAGCACCGCGCCGCTTGCGTCCGTGCGCTCGATCCGGCCCCAGCTTAGCATGCGCAGGGCAGCGGCTGCTGTGCCGAGCACGGGCACGTCGCGGGCATAGGCCGCGAAGCCGGCGCTGACGTCCGCGAGATGGTTAGTGTAGGAAAGGGACACGTGACCGTGTTCCGTGCTGCCAATCAGCGCGGGATTATACAGAAAGGCATTGATATCCTCGCTTACGGCGACAAGGCTGCCGCCAAGCGCCGCCGACCGGGCGGAAGACTCGATCTGCAGCAGCCCGAAGACGGATTCCTGGCCTGAAACCGGACGAGCCGATGCCAGGGCGCATGCAACCAGCAAGGGCAGAATTGCGCGGCTCATGGAGCGATTCAACATGCGATGGTGCCATCTCTGAACCGGCAGTCCGGGGGAACGGATCCCCTGAAATCGCGTGAAAATAAATCGGGTTTGGAGGCTGCGGGGAAGGGTATTCACAGGGGTTCTGCAGCCTCAGTTCGCTGTTGCCATCTCGTAATCATGATCGATTTCTTTACAAAGCTGTTTGGAGACAAGAACAAGCGCCTTCTGGAAAAGGATTACCAGGGCATTGTAGAGCTAGTACACGCGCAGGAGCATACGGTAAGGAATCTCACGGACCAAGGGCTGCGGGACAAGACAGGAGAGTACAGGCAGCGGCTCCGCGCAGCCGTCGCCGAATTGGAAGAACGCCAGGCCGAGATCTTCTCGATGCTGCGGGATGTCGGGCAGGCGCCGGAGTCCGGCCCGGACACGAACGGCGAAAGCCGAAAGGAGCTCTCCCTGTCCGAACGCCGGGACTTGTTCGACGAGTTGGATGAGCTGGAGGACGAATGGCTCGAGGTGACGGCGGAAACGCTGGATGAGATCCTTCCGGAAGCGTTTGCCGTGGTCAAGGAAGTGTGCCGTCGGCTGACCAGTCACCGGAGGTTGCGCGTTCCTGCCACGGATCATGATCGTGCGCTGAATGCGCGAAGTGGCTATCCCCGGATCGAGGGCAACTCGGCTATCTGGACCAATTCATGGCAGGCCGGCGGCACGGACATCACGTGGGAGATGATTCCCTACGACGTGCAGCTGATTGGTGGCCTGGTCCTGCACCGGGGCAACATAGCAGAAATGAAGACAGGCGAAGGCAAGACCCTTGTTGCCGTGGCGCCAGTCTATCTGAATGCACTGGTGGGACGAGGCGTCCACCTGGTGACGGTTAACCCGTACCTGGCGCAGCGCGACGCCGAGTGGATGGGGCCCATATTCCAGTTCCTGGGCCTGACGGTGGACGTGATAGATATGCACCAGTCCCATTCGCCGGGACGCCGTGGTGCCTACCGCGCCGACATCACGTACGGTACCAACAACGAGTTTGGATTCGATTACCTGCGGGACAATTCGTTTGTGACTGATCCCGAACAGCTGGTGCAGCGGCAGCACTACTTTGCCATCGTGGACGAGGTGGACTCGGTGCTGATCGACGAGGCCAGGACGCCGCTCATAATATCGGGGCCTGTGCCGCAGTCCAACCAGAGCCGGTTCGACGAACTGAAGCCTACCGTCGAGCGACTGGTTGCGGCCCAGAAGAAGCTGGTGTCGACTTTCGTGGCTGAATCATCGCGGCTGCTGCGCGAGCGAGATGCGGCCCACGAGGCGGAAGATGCAAAGCGGGCCAAGGAATTGGACGCGGAGGCGGGGCTGGCACTCCTGAGGGCTACGCGCGGATTTCCTCGAAACAAGCGGCTCATGAAGCTGCTCCAGGAGCCCGGCGTCGAACAGCTCAGACGCAAGACGGAGTTCTTCTACCTGCAGGATAATGCGAAGGAGATGCCTTTTGTCGACGAGGCGCTGCACTATGCACTCGACGAAAAGCAGCACGCGCTGGAGCCTACGGAACAGGGTCGCGAGTATATCGCGCGGGCCGCGGGGACGGACGTCAGCCTATTCATCCTGCCCGATATCGGCGAGGAGACTGCACGCTACAAGCACGAACTGGAAGAGAAGCGCCAGAGTCTCTACGACTCGCTTCGCGACCGCGAAGACCTCAGCGAGGAGAAGCGCGACAACAAGTTGCAGAATGACCTGCGCTTGCTGAATAATGAATACGACGAGCGGGTCCGAGATCTCTATGCCACGTACTCGGACCGCGCCGAGCGGCTGCATGCCATCGAGCAGCTGCTGAAGGCCTACACGCTGTACGAGCGCGACACCGAGTACATCGTGCAGGAGGGCAAGGTGCAGATCGTGGATACGCACACGGGACGCGTGCTGCCGGGCCGGCGCTACAGCGACGGACTGCACCAGGCCATTGAGGCCAAGGAAGGCGTCAAGGTGCAGGCGGCAACGCAGACGTATGCCACCATCACGCTGCAGAACTACTTCCGGATGTATGCAAAGCTGGCCGGGATGACCGGGACGGCGGAAACGGAGGCGGAAGAGTTCCACAAGATCTACGGCATGGATGTCGTGGTCGTGCCCACCAACCGTCCGATCGCCAGGAGCGACATGGAAGACCTGGTGTACCGGTCCAGGCGGGAAAAATATCGTGCGGTCATCGACCAGATCGAGTCCTATCACAAGGCTGGCCAGCCGGTCCTGGTCGGGACCACGTCCGTGGATGTCTCGGAAACGGTCAGCCGTATGCTCAAGCGCGCCGGCATTCGGCACAACGTCCTCAATGCAAAGCGCGACCGGGCCAAGCAGGAATCCCTGATCGTGGCCGAGGCGGGTCGCAAGGGTGCCGTTACCATCGCTACCAACATGGCAGGCCGGGGTACCGACATCAAGCTTGCACCGGGCGTGGTGGGCAGGGGAGGGCTCGCCATCATTGGTACCGAGCGGCACGAGAGCCGCCGCATTGACCTGCAGCTGCGCGGACGCGCCGGCAGGCAGGGTGATCCGGGTGAGAGCCAGTTCTACATTTCGCTGGAGGATGATCTCATGCGGCTATTCGGCCCGGACCGGGTAGCGCGCGTGATGGACCGGCTGAATCTCGAGGAAGGGGCTGTCATTACGCATCCCTGGGTAACCAAGAGCATTGAGCGCGCCCAGAAGAAAGTCGAGCAGAACAACTTTGCCATCCGGAAGCGCCAGCTTGAGTACGATGACGTGCTGAATGCCCAGCGCGAGGTGATCTATGACCGCCGCATGCATGCGCTGAAGGGAGAGCGCTTCCATGGCGAAGTGCTTGACATGCTGCACACGCTAATCGAGGAGATCGTGTTCAAGTACCACGGCGAAGGCGATGTTGACGAGATGCGCGAGGAGCTCCGTCGCGTGCTGGCGCTGGACTATGGCATCGACCGAGACCGGTTCTTCGCCCTCGGCGAAGATGGCGTACGTGACGACGTCTTCGAGTTTGCCGTCCAGCAGTACCGAAACAAGCGCCAGGCTCTCGCGAGGCCTTTCTTCGAGAGCATCCAGCGGCTGGTTCAGAGTGAGCTGGAAAACAAGCCGGAGAGGATCTTTGTGGATTTCTCGGACGGACACAGGGGGCTGCGCTGCGTGGTCAAGGTGGAGGATGTCATCGAGTCGTCAGGCCACGAAATAAATCACGGGCTAGAACGCACGGCCATGCTACGGCTCATCGACGAGCGCTGGACGGAGCACCTGCGGTCCCTGGACGAGGTAAAGGAGGGCATCGGACTGCGAGCGTACGGGCAGCGGGATCCGCTTATCGAGTACAAGATGGAGGCCTTCAGGCTCTTCAAGGAAGTAATCGAGCAGATCGGCCGCGACGTGGTGTCCTTCGTCTACAGGGCCGGACCGGTGGTTTCAAAGCGGCCGGAAGCCCCGGCGGCCGGCAGACAGCGCAGCCGCCTGGACCGACAAAGGGCCCGGATGAGGCATGACTCCATGGAACCCTCCTACGGCGTTTCGGGAAACGGACAGCGTTCTGCGGACCGCGACCCGACGGCGGGGCGCCAGCCGGTGACCGTGGGGGAGCGGACCGGGCGCAATTCTCCCTGTCCCTGTGGCAGCGGCAGGAAATTCAAGCACTGCCATGGCAGGTCGTAACGATCCGGAGACGCAGAATGCCGGGCGGCACTGACGAGCTCCCCGACACATGCTCAGCACGCTTGCCATCCGGGATTACGCGCTCATCGAGCGGCTGGAGATCGAGTTTGGCCGGGGACTCAATATCCTGACCGGCGAGACCGGCGCGGGCAAGTCCATTATCGTCGGCGCGCTCAAGATGGTCCTCGGTGAGCGGGCATCGACCGACAAGGTGCGCACGGGCGCGCGAAAGGCATGGATCGAGGCCATGTTCGAGGACGCGAACACGGCCTCTCTGAGTGCTCTTCTCGAGGCGCACGACATCGAGTCCATGCCAGGGCTGATCCTGCGGAGAGAGATCGGAAGAACGCACAGCCGCGCCTTCATAAACGACACTCCGGCCACGTTGCCGCTGCTTCGCCAGGTGGCGGCGCACCTGATTGATTTGCACGGACAGCACGAGCACCAGTCGCTGCTGAGGACCGAAACGCACATTCAGCTGCTGGACAACTTCGGGCGACTGGGCGGCCTGCAGTCCCGCTACCGCAAGGCCTATTCGGCGGTTGCCGACCTCCTTGAGCAGCGGCGGCAGATCACGGGAGAGCAGGAGGGATTGCAGGCGCAGAAAGAGCGCCTGGCATTCGAAATCGATGAAATAGACGAGGTGGGTCCGCAGCCGGCCGAAGAGGAAAAGCTGGAAGAGCAGTGCCGGAGGCTCGAGCATGCCGAGCGCCTCTTCAGCAGCACGGCCTCGCTCTACGAGATGCTCTATGCGCGCGAGTCTTCGACAAGCGACCAGCTTGTCATTGCCCGCAATGAGCTGCAGGCCCTGGCGCGCATTGACCACAGCTTTGCCACCGTACTGGAGGAGATCCGGTCCGCCCACATCGCGGTGGAGGAGGCGGCGTCGTTTCTGCAGGAATACAACGCGCATGTCGAATTCAGCCCGGACAGGCTGGAGCGCATACGGGCGCGGCTCGGTGATCTGGACCGGCTGAAGAGAAAGTATGGGGGTACGCTTGCCTCTGTTGCACTTCATCGGGCACACTTGGGCGAGCGGCTGGACCTGGCGGAGAATTACGATGCCGCCCTGCAGCGGATAGACGAAGAGATTCGGCAGGCGCAGGAGGTGCTCTCAAGCGCGGCACTTCGGCTCTCTGAGAAGCGGCACGAGGTAGCAGAACGCATTGAAGGTGATATCGCGGCGGAGCTGGCCAAGCTGGGCATTGCAGACGGCCGACTGGAGGTGCGCTTCGAGCGCAAGTCCGATACTTCGGGTTGGATACGGCTTGCCGTCGCAGGCCAGCCCGATGCGTGTTTCACCGCGTATGCAAACGGAATGGACCAGGTCTCCTTTTATATTTCCACCAATGTGGGTGAGATGCCCAAGCCGCTCGCCAGGGTGGTCTCCGGCGGTGAGATCAGCCGCATCATGCTGGCACTCAAGACCATCCTGGCCCGGTCTGACCGGCTTCCCGTACTCGTTTTCGACGAGATTGACAGCGGGATTTCCGGCGTTGTGGCCGCGAAGGTGGCGGGGAGCCTGCGAGCCCTTGCGCGCTACCACCAGGTAATTGCGATTACCCATCTTCCCCAGATTGCGGCACAGGCCGAGGCGCATTTCCTGGTGGAGAAGCAGGTCAGCGGGCACCGTACGGCGACAAGCATCCGCCGGCTGGAGCAGGCAGAGCGCGCCGAGCACGTAGCGGCGCTATTTGCGGGCACAGCCCTTACTACCACTACGCTTGAGAGCGCGCGCGAACTGATGCAGCGATAAGAGCCCTGAAGCGTCCCTGCTCGTGGATGCGTGTCTCCGCAAGTGCCGCGCGGGCCGGGAAGGCCAGGCGGGCGCCGGAAACCTGTTCCGCACATCTTCTGTAGGACGCGCCGCCCACGTGATCAATTGCGCAGCAGACTGCACGAATCGGTCGTTGCCGGGGGCTTCGACTGATTTGGCCCACTGCCCCCGCGCGTAAACGGACGCCACTATGCCGCATCCGCTTGCAGGCAAGCCGGCCCCGCAGGAGAGCCTTGCGAACATTGCGCGCCTTGTGTCTGCGTACTACACAACGGGGGCGCGCAGGCGCGTGTCCTTTGGCACTTCGGGGCACAGGGGCTCTGCCGCTGCCGGCACCTTCAACGAGGAGCACATTCTGGCCATCACGCAGGCCGTGTGTGATTTCAGGATTGAGCAAGGCATGGACGGCCCCCTGTTCATGGGCATGGACACGCATGCCCTGTCGGAGCCGGCCTTCGTCAGTGCGCTGGAAGTCCTGGCGGGCAATGCCGTGGACGTTATTGTGCAGCGCGGAGACACGTATACGCCGACTCCTGTGATATCGCGGTCTGTGCTGGTGCACAACGCAGGCGGAGACTCCGGCCGCGCGGACGCCATCATTATTACTCCGTCTCACAATCCGCCTACAGACGGGGGCTTCAAGTACAATGCCGACACGGGAGGTCCGGCCTCTTCCCAGGCAACAACGGCCATTGCCCAACGCGCAAACGAGCTGCTCGGCACCGGCCTGCGCGACGTTCGGCGCATTCCGTTCGCCAGGGCGCGGCGGGCATCGACCACGCACGAGCGCGACCTGGTCGAGCCATACGTGCGCGACCTGCACCGGTGCCTGGACATGGAAGCGATCAGGGGTTCTGGCCTCAAGCTGGGCGTGGATCCCATGGGCGGCGCCGCCGTGGATTATTGGGGCGTGATTGCCGAATACTACGGCCTCGATCTGGACGTGGTAAATACCGAAGTGGATCCCCGGTTTGCCTTCATGACACTGGATCACGATGGCAAGATCAGGATGGACTGTTCTTCGCCCTTTGCCATGGCTCCCCTGGTGGGTCTCCGGGACAGGTTCGATGTTGCGTTCGGCAATGATCCCGACGCAGACAGGCACGGCATTGTAACCAGGGGCGGCGGACTTCTCAATCCGAACCATTTTCTGGCCGTCGCCGCTTCGTATCTGCTGGGCCACCGGAGTGCCTGGGACGGCGATGTTTCGATCGCGAAAACGCTGGTTTCGAGCGCCATGATAGACCGGGTAGTGCACGGGATGGGCCGGCGGCTGTGGGAGGTTCCCGTGGGTTTCAAGTGGTTCGTGGACGGTCTATTGGCTGGCAGTGTGGGTCTTGCAGGCGAAGAGAGCGCCGGGGCATCGTTCCTGTGCCGTG